>NZ_AP022872.1:0-2921245 GCF_055379285.1 Thiovibrio sp. Mzg5
AGGGTTATGCTTTTCCTTTAAAAAAACGGGCAGAAATTATCTCAGCGGTCTCAATTCGCTTTAATTGGTTGTTTTTTCGTGACTGGACCAGGGGAAAAAGATGCTTTGGCAGCGAGTTAAGAGTGTTTTGGCACAAAAAATTTCCGACAGCGACTTCAAGCTGTGGATCGAACCCTTGCAATGTGTGCATGATGATGCGCAGAGTATCGAACTGGCTGGGCCTGACCCCTATTTCTGCTCCTGGGTCAGGAACAACTACCTGGCCGATATTCAGGCCGCCTTGCAGGATGTTGGTTTTACCGGGGAGGCGGTGCGGCTTTCGGTGAGCGAGACCAAGAAGGTGCAACCGGAAGAAAAGAAACAGAGCCAGCTCCGGCTGCCCAGCATGCCGGTGGCCCGGTCCACGGTGCGGACCCTGCACCCGCGCTATATCTTTGATGAGTTCATGGTTGGCGAGTCCAACGCCCTGGCCTATTCAGCCTGTGAGGCCATAGCCAACGGCGATTCCACCCTCAGCCCCTGTCTGTTCATTGAAGCGGGGACGGGGTTGGGCAAAAGCCATCTGACCCATGCGGTGGCCCATCATATCACCAGCCATTCCCCTGGAACCCGGCTGCATTATGTGACCTCCCAACAGCTTACCTCCGAAATGGTGCGCAGCATCAAGAACAACGCCATGGAGCAGTTCAAGGAAAAATATCATAACCAGTGTGATGTGCTGCTGATGGAGGATGTGCAGTCCCTGGCCGGACGGACCAAGACCCAGGCTGAGTTGGCCGAGGCCCTGGATGTCCTGATGGATTGCGGGAAAAGGGTTATTTTCACCGGGGCTGTTTCCCCGCGCAATATCCCCGATATGGATGACGGCGTGCGCTCCCGGCTCTCTTCCGGGCTGATCACCACCATCAATCCCCCGGACCGGCGGACCCGTTGTCTGATCATCGAGCGCAAGGCCCGCAACAACAAGCTCGCCCTTTCCGGGGAGATCATCGAGTTTCTCGCCGACCGAATCCAGGGCGATATCCGGCGGGTGGAAAGCGCCATCATCGGCCTGAAGGCCAAGGCCTCCCTGCACAAGACCGCGCCGGATATGGATATGGTCAAGGAGATTGTCGCTGCTATCATCGGGCAGCGGCAGGAGTTGTCCGCAGTGCTGATCCGTAATTTCGTGGCCGGGCAGTTCAATGTCTCCATCGAAGAGCTGCAGTCAAAGGGCAGGAAGAAAACCATCGCCTTTCCCAGGCAGGTTTCCATGTACCTGGCCAGGAAACTCACCGAGGAAGCCCTGTCCGAGATCGGCAAGGCCTTTAACCGGGATCATTCAACAGTGGTCCATTCCATTCGGGTCATTACCGAAGCCATTGTCCGCAGCGGCAGTATTCGTGGGCAGGTGGAGCATCTGGTGGAACGTTTGAAAAATCAGGGTTGAGGAGAGAAAAAAAGGCGGATCAGATGCCGCGGGGGCGGTTTTCGGGGTGCACACAGGGGGGAATATGCGTACGGTCTGTTGCGTGTGTCGTAAGGTAAAGTGCAAAGGGGACTGGCTCGAGCAGATGGTCGAGGCCGAGGTTCGGGTGTCCCATGGTTTTTGCCCGGAATGCTTCGACAAAACCATGACCCAGTTTTCCCTTGCCTGGTCCAAACGAACAGACGGCACAGTACGCGCGGAAACCGGCGTAACCCGATAATGCCTTCTAAGCCGTGGTGTTGAATAAATTCGTTATCCTGCTTGGCAAAAACGGCATAAAGAGCCGTAACGAAACAGCCGGGGCTATTTCATAACGGCTCCTAAAAATAGACCGGCTTGACCTCGGGTTTTTCTCGTTTGCCCTCCACCCGGCGCAGTATCCTCTCTGCCACCATCTTGGCCGTCTTCATCATGTCGTTCATGCCGATTCCTTCCCAGCCAAAACCGCAGACATGCAAGCCGTCCAGTCGCTGTTCCAGGGAATCTTTCCACCTGAGCAGCGCAGGGTAGCCCAATTCCAGTTGGGGGATGGCGCCGTCGCCGCGCAGCACCCGGTTGAAACAGGGGGGCTCGGGCAAGGGGATCAGCTGCCGGAGATCATCGTAGATGCGGCTGATCAACTCCTCGTCGGACAGCTCCAGTCGTTCCGGATGGCGGCGGCCGCCGACCAGGGCCTCCATCAGCACTCTCCCCTGGGGGGCGCGGCCGGGAAACATATGGGTGGAGAACAGGGCGCCCATGGCAAAGCGTTTTTCCCGTTCCGGGGCCAGATAGCCGAAGCCAAAGGGTACCTGCGCCTTGTCCGTGAAGCCCAGGGCCACGGTGGCGATGCGCGCCGTGGGGATGGCGGCCAGGGGCGGGGCATGGGCGGCCAGCAGTTCCAGGCTGCGGTTGACCGGCAGGGCGACAATGACGGTGGCAGCCCGGTAGGTTGTGGTCTCGGTGTGGATCTCCCAGGCCTCGTTTTCGCGGCTGATTGCCCGCACCGGGCTATGGTAGAGAATGTTCGCTCCGGTGGCCAGGGTGGTGATGAGCTGTTCCATCCCTAAGGGAAAGCTGGTCATGGCCGGCAGCATCACCGCGCCCTTCTCCCTTTTTTTTCGGAGCAGTCCTTTGAGCACCGAGCCCGCTTCCTTTTCCAGAGCCCGCACCCCCGGCATCACGCCATCGATACTGAGACGTTCATAATCCCCGGCAAAGGTGCCGGTGAGCGCCGCATCCACCAGGGGCAAGATTTCAGTTCCGAAGCGGTATGCCGCCCATTGGCCGACGCTTTGCTCTTCGGCCTGCGGTTTTTTGAAAAGATCGCCCAGCAGCCGTAACTTTCCCAGGGGGGACAAGAGCGGGGTCGTGAGCAGGGCGGGCGGGCTCTGCGGCAGTTGCACCAACCGCCCTTCATGGCAGACATAGCGGACAAAGCTGCCCAGGGGCGCTTTCTGGGCGATGCGGTCCAGGCCGGTTTCGCTGAGCAGAGCGCGGCTGGCCGGGTTGTTGTCCAGGAAGCCGTGCGGTCCCCATTCGGCCAGGTAGCCTTGTTCTTTAAAGGAGCGCACCGCGCCGCCGGGGCGACCATCCTGCTCAAGAATGAGGATGTCCAGCTCCGGGGCGCTTGTGTGCAGGAAATGGGCAACGCTTAAGCCGGAAAGGCCCGCGCCGACAATGATTATTTCGTGTGTTTCAGGCATGGCTCATGCATCCGGGGTTAAGGGAATCGGCCAAGGGGATTTTCTTGAATCGCCTCGTGCCGGGGCTGGTTTCTCTCTTCAGGGTTGTCGGTATCTATGGTATAAGGGATTTTACCCGATATTGACCGGGTCGGCGAAAGAAAACCCTGTTTTTTCCTCAATGGTGCCGTGAAAAAGAATGCAGCCTGCGGATTCCCAACCAATGAAGGTCCTCATCCTCTATTACTCCCTCAGCGCCCAGACCAGCGGTCTGGTGCACCGGCTTGGCGCCGGTCTTGAGGAGCAAGGGGTGGAACTGGTCTGTGAGCGGCTCCAGCCCCTCATCCCCCCACATTTCCCCATCGGCACTGTGCCCGCCACCTTGTTCATGATGCTGGCCACCTTTTTGCGGACCAGGATGCCCATCCAGCCGCTCTCTCCCAGTTGCGGGGAACACTATGATCTCATTGTTCTCGCCGGGCCCACCTGGTCGTATAATCCCAGCGGTCCGATTCTCTCCCTGCTTGATCGGGACGGGCCAAGGCTTTTTGCCGGACGCCAGGTTCTGCCGCTGATTTCCTGTCGGGGCTACTGGCGGATGCACTGGCTGAGTCTGCGCTGGCAGCTTGTCCGTTGCCGGGCCAAGGTGGTGGGCAGGATGATCTTTGCCCACCCCAGCAAGGAGCCCTGGCGGACCATCGGGGTATTTTTAAAACTTGCCGGCCGGGTGCCGGAGCGGTCCAGATGGCTGGGCCGGTATTATCCGCGGTACGGGCATAGTCGGGCACAGCAGGATCAGGCCTTCGCCTGTGGCGCAGCCATCGGCCAGGCCCTGAAGCTTGGGCGTCCCCTGGCCGAGCTTTCCTGTGTCTCCGAAACTGAGCCGGGCGGAGCATAGCCGGCCCGGGTCTCAGAATTCAATACCCTTCCGGGCCTTGATCCCCTTCTGAAAGGGATGTTTTATGGCGTGCATCTCGGTAACCAGATCCGCGTATTCGATGAGCCCCGGGCTGGCGTCGCGACCGGTGATCACCAGATGCAACCGTTTGGGCCGCTTGCGAAACAGGTCGAGGACCTCCTCCTCCGAAACAAGGCCGAAGCCGATCAGGTAGGTGAGTTCGTCGAGGACGATGAGGTCGTAGGCATCGCTTAAGATCTTTTCCCCGGCGAGTCGCCAGCCTGCCAGGGCCGCAGCTTTCACGGTCTCCATGTCCTGTTGCCAGGTAAAGCCGGTTCCGGCGAGATGCAATTCAACCTGGCCCGGAAAGGCGGTGGCACAAGCGAGAGCCTCGCCGGTTTTGCTCTGCCCCTTGATGAATTGAATGATGCAGACCTTCAGCCCCTGCCCCGCTGCCCGGAGCGCCTGTCCGAAAGCCGCCGTGGTTTTTCCCTTGCCGTGCCCCGTATTAATGATAATCAAACCCTGCGTCGCCATCTTTTCCTCAAGGAGTATCTGTGGTTTGCCCTGCATCCGGGAAGCGGGTGGAGGCGGAATACCGGGTGGTGCGGAATTTTTCCATCTGGCTGCGGTAAAACTCCTTGTGTGTCCCTGCCCTGGCAAGGGCTTCCTCTTCCAGAGCCAAAGCCTTCTCCTGGTTGCCGTTTGCCCAGTATGCCGTGGCCAGGGTGTCGAGGATGTGCGGCGTTCTTGTTTTCGCCGCCGCTTTCTCGGCCAGAAGCAGGGCTTTTTCCGGGTTGCGCAGTGTTGGTTCCTGGGCGGTGAGCAGGAGCCAGGCAAGATTGTTCAGGGCTTCCGTGTTGTCGGGGGCAAGGCGGAGCGCCTGCTCATAGGAATCTCTGGCGGTCTGCTCCTGGTTGAGGCTGTATTGCAGATCGCCCAGAATTTGCAGCCAGAGACCGTTGTCCGGCTGTTCCCGTATTTTTTGCCGGATAAGCGCCTCGGCGAATCTGGCTTTTGGGGCTTCGCCGAGAAGGTCTTGGGGCAGGCGCCAGGCGGCAAGAGTGGTGGTGAGCATGACAATAGCGTAGAGGAGCAAGGCCAGGTGGACCTTGCGGTGATGACGGGGGATCCGGTCCGGATCTTTTTCGCAGCGGCGCAGAAAGTCGATGCGCTGTCCCAGGCCGAAATGGTGCCAGCTGGGCAGATCCCTGATATTTCCGCTGAGCAGGGCGATCTTTTCAAAGACCCGGATCAGGGGGGAGGCATGCCCCATGGCGCTTAGGGCATAGAGGTCCGCCTGCCGTTCAAAGTTGCGCATGAAAAAACCAAAGATGAAACGGAAATAGCCCAGCAGCAGGGCGAAAACAATGCAGGCACTGGCCAGGGAAAGAATCGTGTCCGGACCCTTGCCGGTCAGGGTGACCAATTGGTAAAAAAAGTCCGAACTGAGCAGGAGCAGGAGAAGCGGAGCCCCGCTCACCTGGGTCAGCAGGCCAAAGCCGAGAAAGAGAAAGAGGTAGAGCTGGAGATGGAACCGTTTGACATGCCCCAGTTCATGGGCCATGACCGCTTCGATTTCCTCCGGGGTCGTGGCTTCGAGCAGGGCGGGGGTGACGAGGAGGTAGCGGAAGCGGCCGGTGAGGCCCATGACCCCTGCGGTCAGCATGCGGCCCTCAAAGAGCGGCCAGAGCAGGATGTCGGCAAACCGCAACCTCTGTCCACGGCAGAACTCTTCAATCCGTTGCCGTGCCGGGCCTGGCGGGAGCGGCGTGCAGCCCCAGAGGCGGACAATGGCCAGGGGCAGAAAGAAGATCAGGCCAAACAGAGAGAGCAGGACCAGGATGGGTTCGCCCCAGGGCGAGGCAAGAAAATCCTGCAATCGGGGAAGGGGGGCAAGCTGCAAGAGGTCGAACAAGACGGAGATGATCAGCCAGGGAAGAAGAATGGCGAGATTGATCTTGAGGTTTGCCGCAAGAAAGGAACGGGCCGTAAGGGTTCTGGCGAAAATGCGCTGATAGCTGGGGCGGGCCGCCAGCCAAAGGAGGCAGAGATAGCCGAAGAAGACCATGAGCCCGGCCAAATGGGCAAGAATCGGCAGCTCTTGGGCAAGCGGCAGCCTGCTGAGGTAGTAGCGGCCCTCCAGCAGGGAGATATCCACGGCCAGAAAAACGATGGCCAGGATGGAGAGGTGCTGTTCCACGGCAAAATAGCGGGCCGCGGTGTTGTCGTGATTGCGCCGGAAAAAATAACGGGCCAGCTGGTTGAAAAGAACACCCTTGCTGCAAAAGAGCAACAGGGCAATGGGCCATGGGATTTGGGGCTGTTCCGGAATGGAGCCGGTGGTCAGAATCAGGATGACGACCAGAAGATAGAGGAGATTATTGTACATGGGGGTCGGTTCTGGGCCTGGGGGGAAGGAACGGATTCGGGAGCGCCGGACCGTGGGCGTGGCGTCGTTGCGCCGAAAACGACAAGGGCAAGAGCATCAGCGCCGGAAAGCTGATCCATACACCTGGCTGGAGATGCTCGCGTTGTGCTCCTGGTATTGCTGGAGCAGGGTGCGCAACTCGTTGGCTTCGAGGATCCGTTTTTCCAGAAAAAATTCACCGAACTTTTTCTGGAGCCGTTTCTGGTGGGCAACGAGCATCTGGAGCTGTGGCTGGGAAAGCAGACCCATATCCATGGCGGTCTGACCGAAGGGCTGCAGGGTCGGGCGGTTGCGGAGGATCTGCACCACATCCGCCTCGTTGAGCAGGCCAAAGCGCTGGCCGATTTCTCCCAGGCGCGGCCGTTCGGTGCGTTGCCAGATGAGGGCCTGGATGATGGTCCGCCAGTTGATCAGGCCGGAATAGTAGAGGAAATGACCAAGAAGCAGGCGGCGGTTCGGCAGGGGGCCCTGGTAAAGGCTTTCCGTATTCCAGAACGTTGAAGGCTGGCTGGCGTTGTTGCGGAAATCGGCCTTTGTCTGGGCTCCGGGCCTGGTCTGCGGGCGGGGCCCGGCGGTGTTCTGGTTCGTTTTTGTCTGCTGGGGTCTCTGGGGCTTGGCCGGTGCCGGGCGGGGGGGCTGGGTTCGAGGTGGCGCCTGGCGCACAGGGGGAGGCAGGCAGTAGCCTTTTTCCTTGGCGTCAAGAAAGGTGATCAGGTTTTCGTAGGCCTCCTGCACGGAGTGGAACAGGTCGTGGCGTTGTCGTTGTTCCCGCTCATTTTCCAGTCCGGCCCGGTCCGGGTGGGTTTCCATGGCCCGCTTGCGATAGGCGCTCTTGATGCCGGAGTGCTGGAGATAGTCGAGAAATTCGCGGGAGATGCTGAGCTCCGGCCCGAAAATGATCTCGCAGGAGCGAAAGAGTTCCTTTTCAGCGGCAACTGGTTCCATGGCCTGTATCGTGCTCCCTGGAGGTTAGTGAAAAAGGAAAATTATACATGCAACGTTTTGGGGTTGGCGAAAGGCGGGGCCTTTCGCTGGCTGGTCCGCGGAAAAAAAATACGCTGCCGTGTAAGTCTTATGCAATGATATGGCCCGGTTGTGATAAGATACACTCTCAAAAGGGCAGTGCGTATCAGCTGATAAGTAATTAACATTATTATATAGCAGATAACAGCTTATTTTTTAACATATTTTAAACGTATCTCCATGAAATTCTGATGGGAACGGGGATTTTTTTATGGAACAGCCAACCGGAACCGGGGGTCAATATGATGTATCGCCATATTTTTCTCGTTATTTCAATAAGATGCCTGCATGGGAGGAGCTCGAAAAACTTGCCCAGGCACCCTATGACCTGACCGCTCCCAACGCCCTTTCTCCGGCAAGAATCCGCAGCTACCGGGCCCATGCCGCGGGCTTTGATCTGTTGTACTCCACCCAAAGGGTGGATGAACCGGTGCTTGCGGGCCTGCAAAGGCTTGCCGAGCAAAGCGGGGCGGTGGCCCAGTTCCTGCTGATGAAAAAGGGCGCGGTATTGAACCGGATCGAGGGGTATGCCAGCGAGGAGCGGCAGGTGCTGCACACCGCCTGCCGCGATATCTTTGCCCCGGTCAGCCTGGCGCCCGAGGCGTCGGCCCAGGCCAAGGCAGAGCTGGAAAAGCTGGCCGATTTTCTCGCCGCCTTGGAAGCAGGAGCCATTGTCAATGCGGCAGGGGAGCCATTCACCGACCTGATCCAGATTGGGATCGGCGGGTCGGACCTGGGCCCCCGGGCCTTGTATCTGGCCCTGGGTGCCTATAAGATCCCCGGCCGCAGGGTGCACTTTATCAGCAATGTGGACCCCGATGACGCCGCCGCTACCTTAAGCGGGCTTGATCTTGCCAGAACCCTGGTGAACGTGGTGTCGAAAAGCGGCTCCACCCTCGAAACCATGACCAACGAAGAGTTGGTGCGCAAGGCTTTCAGCGAAGCGGGGCTTGAACCAAACCGCCATTTTCTCGCGGTTACCGGCAAGGGCTCGCCCATGGACAATCCCGCCCGGTATCTCCGTTCTTTTTACATGTTCGACTCCATCGGCGGGCGTTACAGCGCCACCTCCATGGTCGGCGCGGTGATGCTCGGCTTTGGCCTGGGATACCCGCAACTGCTGGAGATTCTTCAGGGGGCTCAGGCCATGGATCGGGCGGCGGAAGAACCGGACATCCGCCGCAACCCTGCTTTGCTCCTGGCCCTGCTCGGTATCTGGAACCATAATTTTCTCGGCTGCGAAACCCTCGCCATCCTGCCGTACAGCCAAGCGCTCGTCCGTTTCACCGCCCATCTCCAGCAATGCGACATGGAGAGCAACGGCAAATCCGTGACCAGACAGGGCAAGCCCCTGGCCTGGAAGAGCGGCCCCATTATCTGGGGCGAGCCGGGCACCAACGGCCAGCACGCCTTTTACCAGTTGATCCACCAAGGAACCGCCATCGTCCCCGCCGAATTCATCGGTTTTCGCACCAGTCAGTATGGCCGGGATCTCATTATCGAGCAGACCACCTCCCAGGAAAAATTGGTGGCAAACCTCTTGGCCCAGGCCCTCGCCCTGGCCACCGGCCAGCCGCAGGAAAATCCCAACCGGAGCTTTGCCGGAAACCGTCCCAGCGTCGTGCTCCTGGCCGACCGGCTGACCCCCTATACCATGGGCGCTCTCCTGGCTCTGTATGAGGCCAAGGTGGTGTTCCAGGGATTTATCTGGAACATCAACTCTTTTGATCAGGAAGGCGTGCAATTGGGGAAAAAACTGGCAACCCGCCTGCTGGCCCATTATGCCGGCCTGCGGCAGGATCCTAGGTACAGCGGAGAAGCATCGGATGACCCCGGCTGGGCGCTGCTTGCTGCCGCAGGGATGCTTGCCAAGTGACAGGGCTTGCGGGCCGGAGAACAAAGGCGCAGACAAGGCCACAGGCGGACAAGCGGTTGAGCCTTCTACCTATCAGCGGATTGAGAGTACAATAATATGCCTTCTCTGAGACAATGGAAAGCCACCTTGACCGTGCTGGGAACGATTCTCTGCCTGGCCGGGGTATTTTTGTTCTGGGGGATCAGAACCCGCCATCATGATTTTGAAACACGACTTGCCGCCGAGCAGCAGCAGATTCATGTGCTTTTTGACCTGACAACCAAGCAGACCTTCGCCAATTATCGTTTCAGGATTCAAAACCTCATCGCCACCCGTCCCCAGCTGGTCGCGGCTTTTGCCAAAGGCGACCGGGCCGCCCTGCTGGCTCAGTGTCTTCCCTTGTACGAGGTCTTGCAGAGAGAAACCCCCTCTCTTGCCGGATTTCATTTTTATACCCCGGACAACCGCTCCTTTCTGCGGGTGCAACAGCCCGAGCTGTATGGCGATGATCTTTCCTCCCGCCCCATGATTGTGGAGATAAACAGACGGCATCAGCCTCTGGCCGGCTATGAGACAGGGCGCGCTGGTTTTTTCTACCGGATCATCCAGCCTATTTTTGTTGGGGAGGCCTATATTGGCGCCATTGAGTTCGGCTTCAAGGCAGACCGGCTTGTGGAGCTTATGGAGACAGGGCAGGGGGCGCAGATGGCCCTGCTGTTTGACAAGGCGGGCTGGCAAGGGGTAGAGCATTTGGCGCACCATCCGGTGCAGGAATTGGGAGACCAGATCCTGTTCCAGTGTTGTGACAATGTTTTCAGGCACCTGCCTGAAAATTTTCGCTTTGCCGGGAAAAAGCTTGTTCCGCGGCAAATCCAAGGGCGCTGGTATGTCTTTGATACCAGCCTGGTCTTGCCGGATTTCAAGGGCGAAGCCGCGGGCCGGGTTGCCTTGGCCATTGAAGTGACCAAGTTTGTCGAGGAATTCAACGCTTTTGTCGGCGTAAGCATCGTCCTGACTCTTGTGGGGGGATTCGTTGCCTTTCTGGTGCTGTATTTTACCTTTTCGATCATGCACCGGGAACTGCGGGCGGCAAACCAGTCCCTGGCTTCTTCCAAGGCCGAACTTGGCAAGAACTATACGGAACTGGAAAAATACCGGCATAACCTGGAGGAGATCATTGTTGAACGGACAGTGGACCTGGCCAAGACCAATGAGGATCTCAACCAGGAGATCCTCGAACGGGGGCGCATCGAAGAAAACCTGCGGCGCAGCGAGAAAAGTCTGGCCAAGGCCCAGAATATAGCCAGGCTCGGATACTGGGAGTGGGATGTCACCCAAAACAATCTCGTCTGTTCCGAGCAGACCTATCACCTCTTCGGGGTGGGCAAGGAGAGCAGAACCTACAACTATGAAGGCTTTTTTCAGTATGTCCATCCCGAAGATCAGCCTCTGGTGCAAGCCTGGTTGCAGGCGCTGCTGGCAGGCGATTCCGGTGGGAACATGGAATTTCGCATCGTCCGGCCGGATGGTGCGGAGCGGGATATTCACACGGAAGCCGAGGTCAAGCGGGACGAACATGGCCGGGCCGTGCACCTCATGGGTATTGTCCAGGACATCACCGAGGTAAAGCAGGCCACCCGGCAACTGGTGTTGTCGGACAATGTCTTTGAAAACAGCATCGAAGGCATTGTGATCACCGATGCCGAGGGCGTTATCCAGCGGATAAACCCGGCTTTCTCCGACATCACCGGCTACGGGGAACAGGAGGTGCTGGGGCAAAATCCCAGGATTCTCAAGTCAGAGCGGCATGAGAACGATTTTTTTGCCGAGATGTGGCGCGCTCTGGTGGACAAGGGGCAGTGGCAGGGAGAGATCTGGAACCGGCGCAAGGACGGGGAGATCTATCCCCAGTGGTTGACCATTACCTCCATCCGGGATGCGCAGGGAAATATCGGGAACTATGTCGGCGTGTTCCATGATATGACCGAAATTAAGCTGCACGAAGAGCAGTTGCGGTATCAGGCGCACCACGATGCCCTGACCGGCCTGCCTAACCGGGTGTTGTTCCATGACCGGCTCGGCGTGGCGCTGGCCCATGCCCGGCGGGATGAAAACAAGGTGGCGGTTCTGTTTCTTGACTTGGACAACTTCAAGCGGATCAACGACAGCCTCGGACATACGATTGGCGATCTGTTGCTCAAGGAGGTGGCGGCCCGGCTTGAGGGGTGCCTGCGGGAGATTGACAGTGTGGCCCGCTACGGCGGCGATGAATTCATCGTCCTCTTTGAGGGGGTGGATAAGGAGGAGGATGTGCTCCTTGCCGCGCAGAGGATCATAGAGTGCCTTGCCCCGGTGATCAGCATCCAGGATCATGACTTCTACCTGACTGTCAGCCTGGGCATCGCTTTCTACCCGGAGGACGGGCAGGATCAGGATGCCCTGATCAAGAACGCGGATACCGCCATGTACCGCGCCAAGGAAAGCGGGAAGAACACCTACCGGGTTTTCACTCCGGCCATGAACAAGCGGGTAACCGAATGGCTGGCGGTGGAAAACAGTCTGCGTAAAGCCTTGGATCTTAAGGAATTTTTTCTCCACTACCAGCCCAAGGTGGATCTGGCCACGGGGACGATTGTGGGGGTGGAGGCCCTTATCCGCTGGCGCCGTGGGGATGGAGAGATAGTCAGTCCGGTTGATTTTATCCCCATGGCCGAAGACACCGGGCTTATCGTGGAGATCGGTGACTGGGTGCTGGCGCAGGCCTGCGACGATCTCGGGGAAATCCTCGGCAAAGGCTACGGGATCAAGATGGCGGTGAATCTTTCTCCCCGCCAGTTTCGGCAAGAGGACTTGCTGGGCAAGATTCGGACGACCTTGGCCCAGAGCGGAATAGGGCCGGAGGGGCTGATCTTTGAGATTACGGAAGGGTCGGTCATGGAAAACGAAGAGAAGGCCATTGTCCTGCTCGGCGCCCTGCGGGGAATGGGGGCGGAGATTTCCATCGATGATTTTGGGACCGGGTATTCCTCCCTCTATTACTTAAGGCAACTGCCCATCGGCGAGCTGAAGATAGATCGGAGATTTGTCAACGATATCAATGGCCATGGCGATGATGTGGCCATTGTCGCGGCCATCATCGCCATGGCCAAGAGCCTGGGCATGCGGGTGGTGGCCGAGGGGGTGGAGACCGGGGAGCAGCTGCATTTTCTCCGGCGGCATGGCTGTGATCAGATGCAGGGCTTTCTCTTCAGCAAGGCGGTGACCAAGGAGGAGCTGCTTTCGATGCTCGGCCGTGGCGCCCAGCTTGATGTCGCGGCCTATGACAGCAGTGCGCAGCAGCCTTTGCCCTTTGGCGTTAAGGCGGATGGCGAGGGTGTCGCCTAGCCGGCGGCTATGGGTACAGAAGTTCGAACCGCTCCCAAAAATCCGGGAAGGATTTGACCACGCATCCTTCCCCCTTAACCCGGACCCCCGGCACCACCAGCCCTGCCACGGCAAAGCTCATGGCGATGCGGTGGTCATTGTAGGTGTCAATCTCTGCGCCAGAGAGGGGGCTGTTGCCCTCTCTGCCTGCGATGATCATGGCGTCCGGCCGTTCCTCTGCCTTGATCCCCAGCTTGGCCAGTTCCGTGACCATGACATGGAGGCGGTCGCATTCCTTGATCCGCAGATGGGCGATGTTCTTGATCACCGTCCTCCCCTTGGCGAAAGCGGCAACCACCGCCAGGGTGGGGACCACATCCGGGCAGTCGCCCATGTCCACCTCAACCCCGCGCAGCTCCTTGCTGCCGGTTACGGTAATGCCCGCTCCGGAACGCTTCACCGCGCAGCCCATCCGGGCCAGGATATCCACCAGCACCGCATCCCCCTGCAAAGAAGGCGAGGGCACGTTGGCTACCGTCACCCTGCCGCCGGTCACCGCGGCGGCAGCCCAAAAGTAGGAGGCGCTGGAGGCATCGCCTTCCACTGCGTATTTCCTGGCCTGGTAGCAACCCTGAGGGATGAGAAAGTGGTTGAGCTCGGGGCTGGCGGTTACCGCAATGCCGAAATCCCGCATTACGGCCAGGGTCATGGTGACGTAGGGTTTGGACAAGACCTCCCCGGCCACCAAGAGTTCGGCAGGCTGTGCGGCATAGGGTGCGACCAGCAGCAGGGAGGAGAGATACTGGCTGCTTTTGCCCTCCGGCAGCAGGGTCTTGCCGCCCTTGATGCCGTCGGCTGCGATGGCCACCGGCGGGCAGCCCGTGTTGTGAAGGCTGCGGATTTCGACCCCCCAGCCGGCCAGGGCCTCCATCAGGGGCTTGATCGGCCTCTCGTGCATGCGCTGGTCGCCGTTGATGGTAAAGTCCCCGTGGCCCAGTGCCGCCACCGAGGTGAGAAAGCGGGTGGCAGTGCCGTTGTTGCCCAGGAAGATCTCCTGGCTGGGGGTGGCGATGGTCCCGCCCTTGCCCACTACCCGCCACTGCTCCTGGCCGGACTCAACGGTGATGCCCATGGCAGCCAAGGCTTGGGAGGTGTATTCGGTGTCCTCGCTGGCCAGGGGGTATTGCAAGATGCTTTCCCCGTTTGCCAGGGCTGCGGCAATGAGAGCCCGCTGGGTCAGGCTCTTTGAGCCGGGCACGGTGAGGGTGGTGTCGGTGAAGGCAAGAGGTTGGATTTCTTTCATGGTCTGCGATCGTTAGGGGTTGTAGCCTAAGCCGTTGTAGTAAATGATCTTATCCCCGGCGATGAACAGCACGCAGTGTTAACGGCGATGAAAGAGGGTCAAGAGCACGGGTTATTTCGTAACGGCGCCCAAGCTGGCAAGCAGGCTCTGGCGCATCACTTCCACCGGGGCCGGCTGGCCGGTCCAGAGTTCAAACTGGGCTGCGCCCTGATAGAGCAACATGGCAAGGCCGTCGATGGTCTGGCAGCCCGCCTGTCCGGCTTCCTGCAGCAAGCGGGTTGCCAGGGGGGCATAGACGATGTCCATAACCACCTTGAAGTTGGCCAGGGACTCCTTGGCAATGGGCAGCAGGTCTTGTTGGGAGCCCATGCCCATTGAGGTGGCGTTTACCAGGGCGTCACCTCTTGCGCCGGCGGCCTCGGCCAGGGGCAGCCAGGGACA
This sequence comes from Thiovibrio sp. Mzg5, assembly GCF_055379285.1. Classification (NCBI taxonomy): domain Bacteria; kingdom Pseudomonadati; phylum Thermodesulfobacteriota; class Desulfobulbia; order Desulfobulbales; family Thiovibrionaceae; genus Thiovibrio; species Thiovibrio sp. Mzg5. The sequence continues at coordinate 14,447 of NZ_AP022872.1, forward strand.
GCCGAGAAGCCTGGCCAGGGCTTGGCCTTTTTCCGGGGTCCGGCTGGCAATGGTGAGCGAGGCCCCTGCCTCAAGCAGACCAAAGCCGATGGCCCTTGCCGAGCCTCCGGCGCCGAGGAGGAGAACCGAAGAGCCCTTCAGGCTGATCTTCTCGCTTAAGGCGCGATTGGCGCCGAGCCAGTCGGTGTTGGCGCCGTGGATTGCGTTGTCGTTGATGAGCAGGGTGTTTACCGCCCCGATTTTTTCGGCAATTGGGTCGATGGTGTCAAGGTATGGGATCACCGCTTCCTTGTGGGGGATGGTGACACTTGCCCCCTTGATGCCAAGGGCTCGCAGCCCGGTCATGGCCTGGGCCACATCCTGCACAACAAAGGGGAGATAGGCCTTGTTCAACCCCAGGGCAGCAAAGGCTCCATTGTGCATGGCCGGACTCAGGCTGTGGGCAACCGGGTTGCCCATGATGCCGTAGAGTTCGGTGGCGCCGTTAATCTCCATGACCGAGTTCCGTAAAGATGCGGCGGAGAGCCGAGGCGGGCAACTGGCCGGGCGCGGTGGCCGGGCCGTTGTCCGGGGCGGCGTAAGTCATATAGCCGCCCAGATCGGTGGTGGCCACCCGGCTGATCATGCCGAGCGGACCCATGCAGAAGGCGATGAGGGGAAAGCCCAGCTCGGCTGCCTGTTCCTGCAGGGCGAGAACCCGGAACACGTCCTGAAAGCAGCGGGCCGTGGTGACGATCTTGCCGATGTCGGCGCCGCTGCGGCATTGGCGCTGGAAGATTTCGGTCAGGGCCTGCCGGGAGGCGGTGCATTTGAAGTCGTGCCAGGAGGCAATGGTTTGGCAGTTGTTCGCCCGGGCGGCACCAATGAGTTCGGTGGCCAGGGTGGGGTCGGCGTTGAGTTCGATGTCCACATAGGCAGCCCCGGCTTCGGCAGCTTTTTTGAGCAGGCCGATGCGCTCTTTTTCCTCGTCCGCGCAGTTGCCGCCTTCCCAGGTGGGCCGGTTGGTGAACACGAGGGGTTTGGCAAGGCCATTGAGGAAAAGGGAGAGGTCCGGGTGTGTCATGCTGTCCAGGCGGATCTCGATGACATCGGCAACTGCTTCGGACTTTTGGGCCAGGGCAAGCGCTTCGGCCTGGGTGGCTGCGGCGATGGAAACGCAGAGGCGGCGCACGGCACTGGTGGTGACATTCAACATGGGTTGCTCCGAGGGAAAAGGCTGAAAAAAACTATAAAATAACGAATAATAAACGCATAATAATGAAAAGCAAAACTATTCCATCGCGGATCGCTTGTCAACAGGCATGAGCAGGGCGCGCCGGTCTTGGGCCCTGGGGAAGAAGCATGTACCGATTGTTTGTCGCCATTGATTTGCCGCCGGATATCGCAGCCCAGGTGCAGGGCCTGTGCTACGGGGTGCCCGGCGCCAGATGGGTGCAACCGGAACAGATGCATCTGACCCTGCGCTTCATCGGCGAGGTGGACGGCGGGCTCTTTCGGGATATCAAGGAGGGGCTGGCCGACATTGAGACGGGGGGCTTTGTTCTGCAGGTCAAGGGGTTGGGGTTTTTTCCGCCCAGAAAGACTCCCAGGGTGCTGTGGGCCGGGATTGCGCCGGTGGAGCAGGTCAGCGCCCTGCGCCAGAGGATCGACAACGTCTTGCTTGGCCTGGGGCTTGCCCCGGAGGGCCGCAAATTTTCCCCGCACATCACCCTGGCCAGGCTGCACGACACCCCGCCTGCCAGGCTGAGCCGCTTCCTGGCAGGCAACAGCCTCTTTGCCACGGAAGCGTTCCCGGTTTCCGAGTTTCACCTCTATTCCAGTGAACTGACAGCCAAGGGCGCTTTTCACACCATCGAGGCGTCCTACAAGTTGGGCGATTAAGCTAGAGGCAGCTCGCCATCAGAACTACGGCATGGGCGCTGATCCCTTCCTCGCGGCCGGTGTAGCCCATCTTTTCCGTGGTGCTGGCCTTGAGGTTGATGGCCGCAGGTTCAACCCGGCAGGCCTCGGCGAGAATCTTCTGCATGGCCGGAAAATGAGGGGTAAGTTTGGGCCGTTCCGCCACCACGGTGATGTCGGCGTTGTTGAGGCGGAAATGTTGTGTCGCAGCCAAGTCGATTACATGCGCAAGCAACTTGATGCTGGAGATTCCCTTGTACTGCGGGTCGCTGTCCGGGAAATGGCGGCCGATATCACCTGCGCCGATAGCGCCCAGAATGGCATCGCACAGGGCGTGGGTGAGGACATCGGCGTCCGAATGACCCAGCAAGCCGAGGGTGTGGGGAATTTCCAGGCCGCCCAGGATCAATGGTCTTTCTGCGACCAGGCAGTGGGCGTCAAAGCCATGGCCTATCCGTATTTGCTGGGATGGTTGTGTTTTCATGAGGAGCGCCTCTGCCATGAGCAGATCATCCGGGCGGGTGATCTTGAGGTTGGTTTCCGAGCCTTCGACCACCATGACCGGCCAGCCGCCGTGCTCAAGAAGGGAGGCCTCGTCGGTGCCGACAAAACCGTCCTGGTCAGCCCTGGCAAAGGCCTCTTTCAGAAGGTCGGCGCGGACCACCTGGGGGGTTTGCGCCTGCCAGAGGGATTCGCGTTCCACGGTGTGGCGGATGGAGGTGTCCGTGGCCACCGCCTTGAGGGTGTCTTTCACCGGCACAGCCAGGATGGCTGCGCCATGGGTTGCCGCGGCCTCAAGGCAACGCTGGATGTCTGCGGGGGCGATGAGGGGCCGGGCACCGTCGTGCACCGCCACCAAGGGGGAATCCGCCGCCACTTGGGCCAGGCCGATGCGCACCGAGTCCTGGCGGAGTTTGCCGCCGCTGACCACCGTGCAGCGGTCGTCAAGCTGGTAACGGACCAGAAGGGCGCAGGTCAGCTCCCGGGACTCCGCCGGGGCCACCACGATAATGGCCCCGATGGCGGGAACCTGACGGAAGGCGCGGATGGTGTGGATCAGGATGGGAACGCCGAGCAGTTCGCTGAACTGCTTGGGGGTGGAGGTTCCCATGCGTAACCCTGCGCCGCCTGCGGCAATGATCGCTGTTGCTGTCTGCATATGAGAGATAAAAAAGGGGAGTGGGCTATAAGCCGGATTCTGTACCCTTTTGCAAGGGCCATGATCATTTCTCTATGGATGCCGGTTGCCCGGCATCTCTTGCAACCTACCCGGAAGCTTCGGGCGGGCCGCCCTCAAATGCTTCCCTATTTGGTTTTGCTCCAGGAGGGGTTTGCCGTGCCTTCCGTGTCGCCACGCAAGCGGTGGGCTCTTACCCCACCTTTTCACCCTTACCGGTTGCCCGGCGGTCTGTTTTCTGTGGCACTTTCCTCGGGGTCGCCCCCAGTTCGTGTTACGAACCTCCTTGCCCTGCGGAGTCCGGACTTTCCTCTGGCGGCAAGAACCGCCAGCGACCATGCACCCACTCCCCACACTGACACAACTATAAGCAGGACCGGAAAAGGTCAAGGGTTTTCAACGGCTTGCCCCTTTTCAATCCTGCGGTTCTTCTCTCATTGGTAACCGGTTGCCCCTATTCTTCCTCGGTCTCGACCTCGTGGAACATGATGCGGTGACAGGTGGGGCAGGAAATGAGTTTGTCTTCCTTCATCAGATCATTATACAGTTGCGGCGGGATGTTCATGAAGCAGCCCCGGCAGACGCCGCCGGTCACCGGGACAATGGCCAGGCCGTTGCGCTTGTCGCGGATGGCGGTGTATTTTTTGAGAAGACTGGCGGATACGCCGCTCGCCTTGCTTTCGCGGGTTTTCAGGATCTTGCTTTTTTCCGCGGTGAATTGGCTGGTTTTTTTCTCCACCGCGGCGATGTCATCGGCCAGCATCTTCTCATCCTCGGCGCAGATCTTATTTTCTTCCTCGATTTGGGCGGTCAAGGCTTCGATCTGTTCCATGAGCTGGACCACCGCCTCTTCCCGTTGCGTGTTTGCTTTCTTGCCGTCTTCCGTTTCCTTGAGAATGCTCTGATATTCGCGGTTGGTCTGGACATTCATCAGTTTTGCCTGCCGGTCTTTGATCCGGACCTGCTCATCTTCGAGTTCCGCTTCCAGCTCCCGGCGGCGTTGTTCGTTGGCGGCGATTTTTGCGGTCAACTGGACAAGGGTGTCCTTGTGGCCGTCAAGACTGGCGCGGCGGTTTTCAATTTCGGCGGAACCGGCCGCAATTTCCTTGTCCAAGGTGCTGATTTTTTGATCAATGGCCTGGAGTTCCCTGAGATGCGAGATGTTTGCTTTCAATTGTGCTTCCTCAATGGTTCTATTGGTTGACAGAATCTGGGTTTGTTATCGTCTAAGACAACCCATTGCATGGGATTGTCTTGCTGGGCGGTGGTGGTAATGGTCGGGGTAAAGCCTTTGTTCGCGCAGGATTTTTTTAGCATCTCCGCCAAGACCGGCACGATGAGGTTTTCGGTCGGGTAATGGCCCGCGTCAATCACGCAGAATCCTGCACCCTCGGCCCAACGGGCCACACTGTGTTTTACCTCGCCGGTGATATAGACCTGCGCCCCCATGCGCCAGGCGGTTTCGGCCAGATCGGAGCCGCTGCCGCCGCAGAGGGCCACGCGGTGGATGGTTTCCGGCAGCACGCCGGCAAGCTGTATGCCCGGGGCAGCAAGGGCGGTCAGCAGGAGGTGCAGGAATTGGTCGGAGGAGAGGGGGGCGGGCAGGGTGCCGATTTTGCCAAAGCCGGGGCTCTGGCTTGGTGTGGCAGGATCTTGGCCGGCGAGCGGCCGGGTGTCGCGCAGGCCAAGTTTCTCCGCCAGGGCGTTGCTGACCCCGGCGGCGACAAGATCGAGGTTGGTGTGGCAGGCAATGAGGGAAAGATCGTTACTCAGGGCTGTTTTGAGGAGGCGGCCCATGGAGGTGTTGCTGGGGATTGTTTTCAGGGGATGGAAGATCAGGGGGTGGTGGGTGAGGATGGTGTTCAGTTTCTGGGCGAGGGCTTCGTGGATGAGCGCCTCGGTCGGATCGAGTCCGATCAGAATCCCGTTGACCTGCTGGTCCGGATCCCCCACCATGAGCCCGACGTTGTCCCATGGTTCAGCCATGGCAAACGGGGCAATGGTATCGAGGATCGAGAGAAGTGTGGTGGTGGAAAATGTTTCTTCCTGCATCCCTTGTTGGTGTCCGTGGGTAACCTAAGATAAAAAAAAGGCGCTAACCGTGTGTGGTCGCACCTTGTGTCCGGAACCCTGCCTTGGCCTTGCCAAAACATGTCCCTGGATAGATTGATTTATGTTGCGTGTACAATACATTCCTGCTCTGTCGGTTCCGGCTTGGGGTGGTGGGCCTACCTGGATTCGAACCAGGGACCGACCGGTTATGAGCCGGTGGCTCTAGCCAGTTGAGCTATAGGCCCATATCTCTAACGAAGAATGAATCACATAAAATAGCCGATACGTCAGGATTGTCAATACTATTTGTGGCTGGCGCGAGGATGCTCCGTGGGGAAGAAAAGAGGCGCGGCCCCGATACGCCATGGATTTACCCGCCATGGCGTATCGGGAAGCAGGAATTATCCGGCCAGTACGGTCGCCTTGAAGGTCTCGAAGCCGACCCTGTCCAGGAATCTGCCCATGCGCTCGCCCTTCTTGCCGTTTTCCTTGAAATAGGTGATGATTCGGGCGCAGGTGGCCAGGGCTTCTTCGCTGGAAAGGTCTTCGCAGAGGGTAACCCCGATTCTGGCCTTAGAGGCGGCGTTGCCCCCGACCAGAATGGTCCAGCCCTTGGCCTTGCCCACCAACCCCAGATCCTTTACCGAGGTTTCGGCGCATTGGTTGGGGCAGCCGGATACCCCCATCTTCATCTTGCCGGGCAGTTCGAGACCGTGGTAGCGGGTGTCCAGTTCCGTGCCCATGGTCAAGGCGTCCTGCTGGCCAAGGCGGCAAAGGGTGTTGCCGGGGCAGGCCTTGATGCTGCGGACACAGAGGCCGATGGCTGCCCCGGGATTCATGCCCAGATCCTGCCAGGCTTGGTCGATATCCTCCTCTCTGAGGCCGACCATGGCGATGCGGGCCGCGCTGGTGATCTTGAGGGCGGCGGTTTGGTATTTTTCCGCCACATCGGCAATTTTTCGCAGTTGCGCCGGGGTGATGAGGCCGAGTGGGAGATGGGGGACAATGGCATATGTTTTTTTGTCGCGTTGCAGTACTGCCCCTTTTTCGCCGTCGTTCAACATGGGTTGCTCCTTGGAAAATGTTTGGCAATAAAAAAAGAAAGGGCTCAGCAGGTGAGCCCTTTTGGTGTCTGTGTTACATTGGGGACAGGACGATTTGCCTAATTGTGGCGAGATATATCCCCTGGCGCAGATCAAGAACATGTGTGGTCAATGCCTGAGCTTGGCTAAGGGCAAAGAGGCCGGATTACGCCGGCACGTTAATTTTTTTAAAAATAATGGTTTCCTTGGAAAAGTCAACAGCCATCCAGTGAGAGATGTGGGCGGTCATTTTCGTAACTTTTTCACAGGGCATTCGTGAAGTTTTTTGGGGGGAGTGCAATGGAGGTATCTTTTGTTTTTTTTCTGGCAGGGGCGGGACTGGTCGGGTTGTGCTGCGGCGGGATATTGGCCTGGCTGCTGATGCAGGGCCGTTTGGCAGGGCAACGCGGACTGGCCGATGAGCGGGTGCAACTGCGGGAGGACCAGCTTGTTGATCTCGAGCGGCGGTTGGCGGCCGGAGAGGAGGAACGGGCCGGGCTGCGGCGGGAAAACGGAATGTTGCAGGCCAAGGCTGCGGAGCTTGCGGCAAGGCTTGAGGCGGAGCAGCGGCAACTCCAGGAAAAACAGGAGCTGTTGCAGGAAGCCAGGCTGGAGTTGGCCAACGCCTTCAAGGCTATTTCCGCCGACATCTTTCAAAGCAACAGCCAGCGCTTTCTGGAGCTTGCCCAGCAGACCCTGGCGAAGTTTCAGGAAAGGGGCATGGCCGACATGGAGACCAGAAAGCACTCCATTCAGGAGTTGCTCCTGCCCATGCATGAATCCCTGAAAAAGGTCGATGATCAGATCCGGCAGGTGGAAAAAGAACGGGTCGAGGCGTACGCCGGGCTGACCGAGCAGGTCAAATCCCTGGCCACCAGTCAGGTCAGGCTCCACGGGGAAACGGCCAATCTGGTCAACGCCCTGCGGAAACCCTCGGTGCGTGGCCGGTGGGGAGAGATGCAGCTGCGGCGGGTGGTCGAGATGGCCGGGATGGTGGAGTATTGCGATTTTGTCGAGCAGGGGTCGGTGGACACCGAATCCGGCAAGTTGAGGCCGGACCTGATTGTCCGGTTGCCCAACGGGAGGAATATCGTGGTTGATTCCAAGACCGCCTTGTCCGCCTATCTTGAGGCCATGGAGGCGGAGGATGACCAGACCCGCCAGGAGCGGCTCAAGGAGCACGCCCGGCAGGTGCGCACCCATTTGGGTCAGCTGGCCAGCAAGTCTTACTGGGAGCAGTTCGGGCCTTCGCCGGAATTTGTGGTTCTTTTCCTGCCCGGAGAGAATTTTTTCAGCGCCGCCCTGGAGCAGGACCCGCAATTGATCGAATACGGGGTGGCGCAAAAGGTCATCCTTGCCACGCCCACCACCCTGATCGCCCTGTTGCGGGCAGTTTCCTACGGCTGGCGGCAGGAAAAGATCGCCGAGCACGCCCAGGTTATCGGCGAACTTGGGCGCACCCTTTATGAGCGGCTTGGGGTGTTGGGCGACCATTTTCACGACATGCGCAAGGGGCTGGACCGGGCGGTGGAATCGTACAACCGGGCAGTGGGCTCCTTTGAGGGGCGGGTGTTGGTCACCGCCCGGAAGTTGCAGGACATCGATCCGGCTCTGGCCAAGGATATTGCGCCCATGGAGCCCCTGCACAAGATCCCGCGGCCTCCTCTGGCGCCGGAAAGCGAATAGGTTGTTTTACCTATGCGGCCAATGGTTGCCGGGGTGTGGTCGCAAAGTTTTCCTTGCCGGAAGCATACCCCTTTCGTATAATCAGCCGATTGTATCGCAGGCAAGATGGTGCCTGTTCACTCAAAGCGTAGAAGGAGATGTATCCCCATGAAATTAGGCATTAACGGCCTGGGTCGGATCGGTAAGCTTTCACTCTGGCATCATGTTTCCCGCAAGCATTTTTCCGAGATTGTGGTCAACGTGGGTCGGCAGGTGGGCACCGGGCTTCAGGATATCGCCAGCTCCATTGACCGGGACAGCTCCTACGGGCGGCTCGGCATGTACCTCCATGGCTGCAAGGGAGGATGCCGGGTTATTGAAAACCTCAATGACGCGGACGGCACCATGACCATCAACGGGGTGCCGGTCAAGATCCTGCGTGAGGCCAGGAATCCGGCCGGGATTCAGTGGAAGGAAAACGGGGTGCGGCTGGTCGTTGACACCACCGGCGCTTTTACCGATCCCACCGCGGACGCCGACAGTCCCAAGGGCGCTTTGCGGGGCCATGTTCAGGCCGGAGCCGAAAAAGTGCTCCTCTCCGCCCCCTTTAAAATCAAGAACAAAGGCGTGGAGATGCCCGCCGATGCCGTAACCACGGTGATGGGCATCAACGACGGCGATTTCAATCCGTCTCAGCACACCCTGATTTCCGCGGCCTCCTGTACCACCACCTGTCTCTCCTTCATGATCAAGCCCCTGCTCGATCATTTTGGTGCGGACCGATTTTTGAGCGCTTCCATGGTCACGGTCCATGCCGCCACCGGCAGTCAGCAGGTGCTTGACCGGTTGCCCAATGCCGGGGCCACCGATCTTCGCAAAAGTCGCAGCATCTTTAACAATATCATCCTGACCACCACCGGCGCGGCAAAGGCCCTGCCCCTGGTCATCCCGGAGATGAAGAGCATCGGCTTCATCGCCGAGTCGGTGCGGATTCCCACCAATACCGGCTCTCTGATTGTCCTGGTGCTCAACCTCCAGGATGAGAGTATGGAAAACCCCATCAAACGGAAGCTGGTGAATTCCATCTATCGGGATTATGCCAAGAACAGCGCGTATCTGGAATACAGCGAGGAACAGCACGTTTCCACGGATATCATCGGCCTGCCTTTTGCCGCCGCGGTTATCGAGGGCTCGGAGACCCACACCCGCACGGGCAGCCTCAAAGTGAATCTGGCCAAGCTCGGTTGTAACATTGGCCCCACCACCCTGGAAGTGCCGGTGACCCAGGCGGTGGTGTATGCTTGGTACGACAACGAGCTGGGCAGCTATACCAATGTGCTGGGTGACCGGACCGTTTCCATTGCCGAACAGATGATCTAGTTAAGGTAAGACACAGGTGAAAGGTGAAAGGCCCAAGGAGAAACGTGAGCCTTCAGCCTCGTCCCCTGTGCCTTGCGCCTTTTCCGTTCGGGCCATGACCGGTGCTGATCTCGACGCGGTGGTTGCCATCGAATCCGAAAATCCTGCACCGTGGACAGCCGGACAGCTGGCCAGTGAGCGTGACCAGGAAGGCGGCTGGCAGTTCGTTGCCGAATCCGGCGCTTCCGGGCAGGTGTGCGGCTTTGTCTGTGGCCGGAGCTTCGTTGGGGAAGGTGAGTTGCTGAAAATCGCGGTGGGTCGGGAATACCGGCGGCAGGGGATAGCGGTGCAGCTTGTGGCGCACACCCTGCGCTATCTGGCGGAGCAAGGGGTGGAGCGCTGTTTCTTGGAACTGCGCGCCGCCAATCTTCCGGCTCTGGCCTTGTATGAACGGTTCGGCTTTTGCCGGGTGGGGTTGAGGAAAAATTACTACGCCTCGCCGCTGGAAGATGCGATACTCATGGAAAAGATAATTTCCGCAGTGCATTAACAAACTTTGCGAAAGGAACACCCCCCATGAAGAATATCCGGGATCTTGACATCAAGGGAAAGAAGCTGCTCATCCGGGTTGATTTCAACGTGCCCCTGGATGAACAACTGAACATCACCGACGATATCCGGATCCGCGGGGTTTTGCCCACCCTCAACTACGCCCTGGATGAAAATGCCAAGGTCATTATCTGCTCGCATCTGGGACGGCCCAAGGGAGAGCGTAAACCTCAGTTCAGCCTGGCCCCTGCGGCCAAGCGTCTTTCCCGGCTGCTGAACAAGGAGGTCGTTCTGGCTCCAGATTGTATCGGTCCGGAAACCAAGGCCATTGTCGAGGCCATGCAGCCCGGCAGTGTGGTCCTCTTGGAAAATCTCCGCTTCCATGCGGAGGAACAGCAGAATGACGATGGGTTTGCCAGTCAGCTGGCCAGCCTTTGCGATATCTATATCAACGATGCTTTTGCCGTGGCGCATCGAGCCCATGCCTCCGTGGTGGGGGTGACCCAATTCGTCGAGCAGTGTGCGGCCGGTTTCCTGCTGCAAAAGGAGATGGATTATTTCCACCGCTCGGTGAGCGAGCCCATGCGGCCCTTGGTGGCCATCGTGGGCGGGGCCAAGGTCTCAAGCAAGCTCGGCGCCCTGGACAACCTCATGGACCGGGTGGACAAGATGATCATCGGCGGGGCCATGGCCAATACCTTCCTGAAAAGCATCGGCCATGACATGGGCAAGTCCAAGGTCGAGGATGAACTGCTCGATACGGCGCGGGAGTTGCTCAACAAGGCCAAGCGCCTTGGGGTCAAGCTCTATCTCCCGGTGGATTGCATCGTCGCGGACAGGTTTGAGGCCCGGGCCGAATCCAAGCGGGTAACGGTGCAGGAGGTGCCGGCCGACTGGATGGTGCTCGACATCGGCCCGGCCACCACGGTTCTTTTTTCCGAGGCCATGGAGACCGCCAAGACCATCATCTGGAATGGCCCCATGGGCGCTTTCGAGATGGACGCCTTTTCCCGAGGGACCATGGCCATGGTGCAGCATGTGGCCCGCTCCCACGCCCTGACCATTGTCGGCGGGGGCGACACCGATGTGGCGGTGCACAAGGCAGGGGAATCGAGCAACATCTCCTACATCTCCACGGGTGGCGGTGCCTTCCTCATGCTGATGGAAGGCAAGAAGCTACCTGGCGTCGAGGCCCTGGAAGCAAAGGAATGAATAAGGAGCAGTCCATGCAGCGCATCCCTTTGATTGCCGGGAACTGGAAGATGTATACCTCGCTTGCCGAGGCCAGAACTCTTGCCGGTGCTGTGGTCTCCGCCTGCAAGGGGTTGAGCGACCGAGAGGTCATGATCGCCCCGCCCTTTACCGCCCTGGCCACGGTGGCCGAGGTGGTGCGCGGCTCAGAGGTTCGGCTGGCGGCCCAGAATGTCTGCTGGGCAGAGCAAGGCGCCTTTACCGGGGAGATCGCCCCTGGCATGCTGCGGGAGCTGGGATGCACCATGGCCATTATCGGCCATTCGGAGCGAAGGCAAATCTTCGGGGAGACCGATGCGCTCATCAACCAGCGGGTGGCTGGGGCCCTGCGTTTTGGCATAATCCCGGTCCTCTGTTTTGGTGAAACCCTGGCCGAACGTGAGGCCGGGCAGACCATGGCCGTGCTTGAGCGTCAGGTCCGGGCCGGGCTGAGCGGCATTGTTGTGGTCGAGCCTAGCGGCCTGGTCCTTGCTTATGAGCCGGTCTGGGCCATCGGCACCGGCAAAACCGCCAGCGAGGAACAGGCCCAGGAAGCCCATGAATTCGTGCGGAATTTGCTGCTTACGATGTACGAGAAAAGTATTGCCCAGCAAATGAGAATACTGTATGGTGGCAGCGTCAATTCGGGGAATGTGGATGCCCTGTTGCGGCAGCCTGATATAGACGGGGCCTTGGTTGGCGGGGCATCGCTCAAGGCCGATTCCTTTGAACGCATCATCCACTTTCGGCAATAACGGTAACCAAGAAAGCATGACCACTTTACTGACCATTGTTCATGTAGTTGTCTGTCTGTTCCTTATCGTGATCGTGCTGTTGCAGCACGGCAAGGGCGCCAGTATGGGCGCGGCCTTCGGCGGCTCCAGCCAGACCGTGTTCGGCACGGAAGGCCCCTTGCCCCTGTTGAACAAGATCACGACCTGGGCTGCCATAGTTTTCATGCTGACCTCCATCTCCCTGGCTTACATGTCAACCAGGGTTGGCGATGGCTCGGTCATGAAAGAAGTCGCCCCCATTGCCGAGCCGCAAAGCACGCCGATCCCGTTGCCTTCGGCGGACGGAGCCGCTCCTCAAGCCCCGGCGCAGGGTAAGTAGCCGTTTTATGTTATTTTATTTGAAAATAAGGATTGCCGGAGTGGTGGAATTGGTAGACACGCAGGCTTGAGGTGTCTGTGGGGCGACCCATGCCGGTTCGAGTCCGGCCTTCGGTACCATATTTATAAAAGGCCCTGTAACCGAAAACGGTTGCGGGGCCTTTCTTTTTTTCTGGCTTCCGTCCTCCCGCAGCGAATAAGCCACCGGCAAAGGGAGCAACGCCCGAGGATATCATCCCCATGGGCGATGGCTTTGAAGATTTTTAGGCAGCGACCCCGTATTTTTTCAGTATTGTGTTCGGCAGGGAAATACCGCACCATGGCCAAGAGCCCCGGCCGAGCGTGAGCATCATCCCTTGCTGCTTTTTATACTACCCCCAATCCTGATGTTCAGGTTTTGGTCGGGGCTTTTTCTGAAAATCAACGGCAGTCCATAAAAAAAGGCGGAGCGCTGGTAGCGTTCCGCCTTTTTTGTCAGTGAATCAAAACAGATCAGACAGTCAGGTCGTTGCGCACCGTCTTGCGCGGGCCTCCGTGTCCTGACGTGCTCCAGTCCCGGATCGGGGCGATGGCCGTTAGGCCTTCCTTATTGTCGATGCGGACCAGTTTGTCGTGGATGGACTGCCAGATGCAGGGCACGTCCTTGTGGATCTCGCAGCGTCCGCCCACCGAACCGCCGCAGGGGCCGTTCATCAGGCTCTTGGCGCAGCGGGCCACCGGGCAGAGGCCGCCGGTGAGGTGGAGGATGCAGTTGCCGCAACCGGCGCATTGCTCGCTCCACACCCCCTGTTCGGCAGAACCGCCGAAGGAGGAGGTGTTTACCCCCGGATATACCTTGGCCATGGGCCGCAGATTGGCGATGAAGTTGACCCCGACCCCGCAGGCCATGGAAACGATGGCGTCGTACTGGCCGTCCCACTGGTCGATGGAGTCGATGTACTCCTTGTCGCACTGGCGGACCAGGGTGGCCTCGATGGTTGAAACCTCCTGGCCAGCCTTCTGCTTGCCCAACCGGATCAGGGAGGCCAGAATCTCCACCTCGCGTTCGCCCCCGGCGGAACAGATCGTTACGCAGCCACGGCAACCCAGAACTAGGATGCGCTTGGCATCCTTCACCATGTCCATGATTTCATTGATGGGTTTTCTCTCGGCAATAATCATTTCGCGCCTCCCTGAAACGGGCTCGGGCCCAAGGTGGTAATCCGTGCATCCATCTCCTGGGCGGCCTTGACAAAGTCGGGGTGGAAGCCGCGCTCCAGGTGATACATCTCAATGCGTTCCGGTTCAACCCCGAGCTCGGCCAGGGCCTTCTTGATCGCCGCAACCCGCTTCGCGGCCCGCTGGCTGCCCATGAGGTTGTGGCATTTGTCCAACGGGCATCCGGCCACGTAGACGCCGTCCGCGCCATCTTCAAAGGCCTTGAGCAGGGTGCTGACCTCGAGCTTGCCGGTGCAGACCAAGCGGTGGATGGTCACGTTTTTGGGGAAGCCGTCGGTCAGCAATCCTTCCGGCCCTTCGGCCAGGGTCTGCTGGGAGGTGTAATGGCAACAGAATGCTTGGATATTGGGGGTAAAGGACATTGGGTTCACCGTGCTACTTATTTGTGCCGCAGGCGGCGATCAGTCGCTCGTCCTCGGACTCGTTTAAGCGGATGGCCTGGGCCGGACACTCGGAGGGGCAGATGCCGCAGCCCCGACACTCCTGGGGATCAATGGCAGCCTTGCCCTGGTCGTCGATCTTAGGAATCCGCCAGGGGCAGACCCGGACACAGGTGAGGCAGGAGACGCAGAGATCGCGTTCCACCCAAGCGGCTTTGCCCTTGTCCAGCAGATCCTGGGCCGTGATATAGCCGGCTTTCATGGCCAGCTGGCGCAGGGCGACCATAATCTCGGCAAAGCGGACGTCCTGGGGGCAGACAAAGATGCAGCTGCGGCACCGGGAGCAGAACCAGAGCAGCTCGGATTTGAGCAACGCGTCTTTTAGCCCCATCCGGATCATGTGGATGATCTTGCGGGGGTCGAAGTCGGGAATTGCCTGACTTACCGGGCAGATACCGCTACAGGCGCCGCAGGAAAAACAGCGGTTCAGGAACTCGCCTCCCGGAATCGCCGTTACCTCGGCGCTGAAGGCCGAATTGATATCCTTGCTGGAGATTGCCATAACAAAGCCTCATATGAAGATATGAAACCCGGCAATGGGTGCCGGGTAATTTTTTCTCTCCGGTTGGTCCGGGTTATAACCCGTTGAACCAAAACAGCGTCGGGAACTGTAGCATAAAAAATAGCCCCGCCCAATAGGTATATCTACCAGAATAAGCGGTTTTTCGGGGGTCGGTTCGGCGCAAATGCTCTCTGTTCCCTACACCAGAAAGCGGAATTCTCCCTTGCCCAGCAAATCTTGAAGATGGAGCACGCCCGCCAGTTTGCCGTTGCGATCGGTTACGGCCAGAAAGGTGATTTCGTGGCGCTGCATGATGCTGAGGGCGTCGGCGGCCAGGAGCTCGGTGGTGATGGCTTTGGGCGCCTTGGTTATGGTCTCCGCCAGGGTGAGGCCGCTCAGGTCGCCGCCTTTTTGGCTGATAAATCGGCGAAGATCACCGTCGGTCAGGATGCCGGTGATGGTTTCGTCCTGCATGACCAGGACCGCGCCCAGGTTTTTGGCGTTCAGCTCGGCAATGGCCTCGGGCAGGGTGGCGGTTTGGTCCACCTTGGGGATCGCCGTGCCGGTGAGCATGACCTCGGCCACATTGACCTTCAGCCGCTCCCCAAGGCTGCCGGCCGGGTGGTTGCGCCGGAAATCGCTCTCCTTGAATTGCTTGAGGTTCAAGAGGACCACGGCCAGGGCGTCGCCCATGGCCAAGGATGCGGTGGTGCTGGCTGTGGGCGCCAACCCCATTGGGCAGGCCTCCCGCGGCACCGCGACCTTGAGCACCGCGTCGGCACTCTGGGCCAGGCTGGAGGAGGGGTTGCCGGTCATGGCGATGATTTTGGCCCCGCGTTTCTTGAGGTTGGGGAGCAGAAGGCTGAGTTCCGCGGTTTCGCCGCTGTAGGAGATGGCCAGGATGACGTCCTGGGGATCCACCATGCCCAGGTCGCCGTGCATGGCCTCCACCGGGTGGAGGAAGAGGGCGGGGGTTCCGGTGCTGTTCATGGTGGCGGCGATTTTCTGGCCGATGATCCCCGACTTGCCGATGCCGGTGATCACCACCCGGGCAGGGCAGGCCATGATCATGGCCACAGCTTTTTCAAAATCGCTGTCGATCTGGTCGAGCAGGGCAATGATGCCTTCCGCTTCAATTCTGAGAACTTCCTTGGCCTGTTCAATGCTCATTGGTCTGAGGATTCCTATTTTTTGCCCGTGGACTGGCAAGCGTTCCTGGTGCCAAGGAGAAGCTTGCAGAAATCCTTGTCCGGTTCCACGGGATAATTCCCGTCAAAGCAAGCCTTGCAATAGCCGTCCGGCGGGCCGCCGCAGGCTTCCAGCAACCCCTCAAGGCTGAGGTAGTAAAGGGAATCAAGGCCCAGATAATCGCGGATCTCGTCAACGGTTTTCTTGTTGGCGATGAGCTCGCCGCCGGAGGGAAAGTCGATCCCGTAATAGCAAGGATTCCGGGTGGGCGGGCAGCTGATCAGCATGTGGATTTCTTTTACCCCGGCTTCGCGCAGGGATTTGACCCTGGAGCGGCCGGTGGTGCCCCGGATGATGGAGTCGTCCAGGATGATGACCCGTTTGCCCTGCAGAAAGGAACGGATGGGGTTCAGCTTGACCCGCACCGAAAAATCGCGCATGGACTGGGTGGGTTGGATAAAGGTGCGGCCCACGTAATGGTTGCGGATCACCGCCATTTCCAGCGGGATGCCCGAGGCCTGGGAAAAGCCGATGGCGGCGTAATTGCCGGAGTCGGGAAAGGGCATGACGAAATCCGCATCAATTTTGCATTCGCGGGCCAGGATCGCGCCCATGCGCTTGCGACTCTGGTAAACGTTTATGCCGAAGATGTCGCTGTCGGGCCGGGCAAAATAGACCTGTTCGAAGATGCAGAAACTGCGGCGCTGGCTGGTGTCGAGCTGGAGGGAGCGTTGGCCGTCGCGGTCGATGATCAGGATTTCGCCGGGCTCGATGTCGCGGACATACTGGGCCTCGACCAGGTCGAGGGCGCAGGTTTCCGAGGCGACGATGAAGCCGCCGTTGTTGAGTTTGCCCAGGCAGAGCGGCCGGAAGCCTCCGGCATCGCGCACGGCGATGAGCTTGTCTTCGGTCATGAGCAGGATGGAGTAGGCGCCCTTGATGCTCTCGAAGGTGTCGATGAGCGCCTTGTCCAGGCCAAGATGGGAGCAGCGGGCGAGCAAATGGACCACCACCTCGCTGTCCATGGTGGACTGGAAGATGGAGCCCTTTTTCTCCAGCTCGTTGCGCAGGGAGCGGATATTGACCAGGTTGCCGTTGTGGGCCACGGCCACGGTGCAGCCCTGGTGGGTGGCGGTGAACGGCTGAGCGTTGACGATATTGGAGGCGCCGGTGGTTGAGTAGCGGACATGGCCCACGGTGAGGTGGCCTTTCAGTCCTTGCAGGTCATCCTCGCTGAAAACATCGTGCACCAACCCCATTCCCTTGTGCTGGGAGATATGGCTGCCGTCGCTGGCCACGATCCCGGCGCTTTCCTGGCCGCGATGCTGGAGGGCATAGAGGCCGAAGTAGGTGAGCTTGGCTGCGTCTTCATGGCCGAAAATTCCGCAAACGCCGCATTCGTCCTTGGGGCGTGATGCGTCTGAGTATGTCATGGCGTTTTGTCCCTTGTGATGTACTTGTCGTCCATCCGGAAAAAAGGAGAAAATATACATCCTTTTATATGGATGGGAAATGTTTTTTATTTCGTAACCGTTCAGCAGCGCCACATCTGCTTCGGAGTCTCGCAGGCTCGCTTACCTGTCATCGGCCTGCTCGTCTGCGAGAGCACACTTCGCGGGCCTCTTTCGCGCATCTGCGGCAGCAGCAAAGCGGCGCTGCTGAACGGTTACGTTTCTCAGGTAGAGGGGTTTTCCTTTTTCTGCCCGGTTCCGCTTTCGGAGGCCCGGCCTGCCCCGGCGTGGTCTAAGCCCCGGAAAAAATTGAGCCAGGAGGAGGTGTTGTTGAGCGCCCAGTTGCGCGGGGGGACAAAGCCATGCTGCATGGATTCCGGCAATCCCCGGGCGGCGAGGCGTTCGTAGATTCGGACATAGAGGCAGCGTTTTTTGCCGGGATACACCTCGCACCAGCCGTCGCGGCTGCCGCCGCAGGGGCCGTTCAGCAGGTATTTGGCGCAGCCCGATTGCGGGCAGACAAAGGCGAGGTCGCCCAGGGTGCAGTCCCCACAGTTCTGACAGCCGAAGAGGAGAAACTTGGTTACATATTCCAGGTGGGAAAGCCCGTTGTCCAGCCTGCCGCCTTCCAAGGCGAGACAGATTTTTTTGCACACCGGATAGAGCGGCGCTTCCTGGGTAAAGGCCAGGTTATGGACCATCCTGGCCATCCGGTAGTTGACCTGCAAGCCTGCTGGTCCTTCTGCGCGGGGGGCGAGCTCGCCGGTGTTGAGGCCGCTTTTCTCGTCTTTTTTGTAAAGATAAAAGCCGTCCTCATGCCAGTAGCCCATCTCCGGTATCAGCGCTTGCCAGTTTCCGGCAAGGGAATCGGCGGTGGTGAGGAGATAGTTGATGTTGTCATAGGTGAGCCCAGGTCCGCCGAGATGGGCGCCTGCGTAACCCAACCCCTTGAGGATGGCCAGCAGCTTCGCCCCCCGCAGCAGCCGGGCCTGTTTTCCCTTGTCCGGGCTTGTTGCCTCGCGGCGGATTTCACCGTACAGCGCATCGGTGATGACGCAGCCGGGGATTTTTCCGGTGTGCATGAGGGTGGCGACCGTGAGGTTGGGGACAAAGACATTGCCCAATACCGGCAGGTTCAGGTGACTCTGCCGGACATACTGGAGCAATTCGTGGAACTTGCGGGCATCGTAGCCGACTTGGGTGATGATATAGTCCGCGCCCCGCTCGGTCTTGCGGTGGAGCTTGGCGTACTGCATCAGCAGCTCGGCCTCCAGCCGTTTGAAGGGGGAGAGGGCCACGCCCATGAGAAACGAGGTGGGCTGGATGGCGCCGCGGCCCCGGTCCGGACCGTAGTTTCCTTGGTTCATCCGGGAGATGAGATCCAGAACATGCACCGAGCCGAGGTCAAAGACCGGTTTTGGGCAGCCCTGGTAGCCTTCCTGGGGATAATCGCCGGTGATCACCAGCAAGTCGCGGATGCCCAGGCGGTCCCAGGCAAAGAGCAGGCTTTCCATCTGGTTGCGGTTCTTGTCCTTGCTGGAAAAATGGACAATCACGTCAAGCCCCATTTTTTGGATCTCGCAGCCCAGGACTTCCGGGGACAAGGCGGCCTGGCCGCCGGCATTTTCGGTGATGCTCACCGCCTGGATGCGCGGGTCGCGGGCCAGCTTGTCGGCCAGTTCCAGGGTGCGGTCGTGTTCCCGGCTGTGCCCGCCCCGGCTGGGCACCAATTCGAGGGTGATGGTGAATTGTTCGGGATTAGAAAGCGATTGCCGGAAAGGGGATTTTGTCTCAGCCTGCATGGGAATAGGTATCCGGGGGTATGATTTTTTTCTTGCTCATCAGGGGAATGCAAGTAACCATACCCATTATTTATTAAAAAGGAAACAGCCGGGCTGGGAGCTGAGAGCTGATGACCGAGGGCTAAGGTATGGGGCAGGAGACGTTCTGGCGCCAGGCAGCCGGGGTTTTTGACGAGCGGGCCGCGGAATATGATGGCTGGTTTGAGAACAGTCTGCTCTTTGCCATTGAGCGGGCAGCCCTGCAAGAGCTGGTCACGCCGCTGCTGGATCCGAAGCTGGAGATCGGTGTTGGTCCGGGCCGCTTTGCCGAGGCTTTGGGCGTGGCGTTTGGGATCGACCCGGCCCTGGCCCCGCTGGCTTTTGCCGGAAAACGGGGGGTGCGGGTGAGCCAGGCGGTGGGGGAGGCTCTGCCCTATGCCGGGCAGAGCATGCAGACGGTGCTGCTGCTCTTCACCTTCTGTTTTCTCGTCGATCCCCGCCCGGTGCTATGGGAGTGCCGGAGGGTGCTCAAGCCCGGCGGGCATCTGGTGCTGGGGCTCATTGTGGCCGCCAGCCCTTGGGGGAGAATGCTCCAGCAAAAAAAAGAGGCTGGGCATCCGTTCTACCAACAGGCCCGATTTTATGAGCCGGACGAGGTGGAACAATGCTTAATCGAGTGCGGGTTTGTCGTGGAGGAAAGACGCTCCAGCCTGATCCAGCCGCCGGAGGCCTTGCGGGAGATGGAACACTCCCAGGCCGGGTTGGTCAGTCAGGCGGGTTTTGCGGTTCTGGTCGCGGAGCAGGTTCCGTGAGCCAGTTTTTCCGTTCCCGCAGGAACTCGGCGGCGAGAAAGGCCGCACCGCTGACGATGATTCCCGCAACGGTGATCGCCGCCAGCCAGGCGTGGGAATTTTTTCTCCGGCGCTGTGTTACTGGGGGCAAGTCTCGCCGGCAATACCGGCAGACCAGGGCCAGGCCGTGGATGTCTTCCTTGCAGAATGGGCAGATTCGTGTACGCATGCCGATTACCTTATAGCGACTGCTTGGTGGTTGTCAAGAATGAGGTGCGGCTCTTTTTAGCTTTTGTTCCTCTGCCCCGGATGAAGGCGGGAGAGCACAAGATTTTCCTTGTCAGCGCAGGGTTCCCTTTGTAAGATAAGCCAAATATACTCTGAATACAATTATCCCCATGAAATACAAGGAGAAAATTATGGCGAGCGACAAGGTTATCCAGGTTTCCGACGGTGATTTCGGCGCAAAGGCCCTGCAGTCAGAGGTTCCCTTTCTCTTGGATTTTTGGGCGCCTTGGTGTGGTCCCTGTAAAGCGATTGGTCCGGTGATCGACGAGCTGGCCGCCGAGTTTGAAGGCAAGCTCAAGGTCGGGAAGATGAATGTCGATGATAACCCCGTCACCCCCGGCAAATACGGGATTCGGGCCATTCCCACCCTGATCCTTTTCAAGGGCGGGGAGGTTATCGATCAGGTGACCGGCGCGGTGGGCAAACAGCAGCTCAAGGCCATGATCGAAAAGGCTTTATAGGCTCTGGTGTTACTGGGATGGCTTCGAGGTCCGGTTCTTGTGCGCCGGGCCTTTTCTCTTTTTGCTGAAATGGATGAGCGGGACATGATTTTTTCAAAACAGAATCGTCGATTTTTTCGGGCCTGTGTCCTGGCTCTTGTCATGATGACCTTAGCCACCGGACTCAGCGGGTGCGCGACCCTTGACACCATGCTGGGCTGGGTGGGCTTTGGCTCTAGTGGAGCGCCGGAAACTCCGGAAGCACTGGCCATGGAGGGGATGAACGATTTTAACCGCGGAAAATACAGCGCGGCTTTGAAGCGTTTCGTGGAGATAAAAGACAGGTTTCCCTTCAGCGAGGTGGCCCTGCTGGCCGAGTTGAAGGCCGCTGATTCCAATTATTACATGGACAAGTTCAGCGAGGCCAAGACCATGTACGAAGAGTTTGAGGCCAATCATCCGACCAACGAGGCTGTCCCCTATGTTCTGTTCCAGGTCGGCATGTGTTATTATTCGCAGATCGGCACCACTGACCGGGATCCTGGCAACGCCCAGAATGCGGTGCAGGCCTTTGATCGCTTGAATCGTTCTTTTCCCAAATCGCCCTATTTTGTCGAGGCCTCGGCCAGGACCAAGGCTGCCAAGGATTTTCTGGCCCAGCACGAGTTTTCCGTCGCCACCTTTTATGTGCGGACCGATGAAGACAAGCAGGCCCAGGGGCGGCTTGAGTATCTGCTTGCCAACTATCCTGAGTCCAGCGTCAAGCCCCAGGCCACAGAGTTGTTGGCCCAGCTGAAGTCCGGCAAGGGCATCGAGAAAACCTGGCGTCGGTTTGTGCCCACGCTTTCTCTGCCAGACTGGCAGTCCTTTACCTCTGCCTTCGGGATCATGCCCGGCGGTAGCGGCGGGGCAGCCAAGGAATAGGTGTCCGGCTTACATGCTGTTTATTCTGATGGGCCTTCCCGGTGTTTGCGGGTAAGGCCCATTGTTGTTTAGTCCCTCGCCGTTACATTGCTGCTTCCTTGCTCTTCTTGAATTTCTTGTCGTAGCGTTCCTGTTCGCTATAGATGCAGCCGCAGTACGGCTGCCGGTAAAGCCCCATCTCAAGGCTGGCGTCGATTCCTTCCTGCCAGCCGACCCGAAAATCCTCGTAGTAAAATGGTACCCCGAATTCTGCCGCCAGCTCTTCGCCCAGGGCGCGGATGGTTTCGTGGCGCTGGTAGCGGCTGTACAGCAGGGTGGTGCTGAAGGCGTCCGCCCCGATCGCCAAAGCCTTTCTCGCCGTTGCTTCAAGGCGCATCCGGTAGCAGAGCGGGCAGCGGTCCTCTTCGTGAAACACCACCTGGCGCAGGTATTCCTTAAGGCCGTATTCCCGTTCGTATTCTACGGGCAAGGCCATCCGCTGCGCCAGATCTTCTACGGTGGTGATCCGTTGGCGGAATTCCCGGTAGGGATGGATGTTGGGGTTGTGGAAATAGCCCCGCACGGTCATCCCCTGCTCTCGCAAGGTAGCAAGGGGATAGATGGTGCAGGGACCGCAGCAGAGGTGCAGGAGAACGGTCATCTTCCGGCCTAAGCCTTGCTGAGTTTGAACTGGCGGGGGCTGATATTGAGCTTGGCGATCTTGTAGTTGATGATTCTGAGGCTGGTGTCCAGCAGCTGGGCGGCCTTGGTCTGGTTGCCCTGGCTCTTTTTCAGGCTGTCGATGATCAGCTCCCGCTCAAAATTCTCCACTGCCGCAGCAAAGGAAACCGGATTGCGCTCGCTCACCGATTCCGAGGTTTGCAGCGACGGCGGCAGGTGGTAGCTCTTGATCGAATCCTCGTCGCAGATCAGTACCGCCCGCTCAATGCAGTTTTGCAGCTCCCGCACATTGCCTGGCCAGTGGTATTGGACCAGCAGGTCGATGGCCGGGGTGGAGATGCGGCGGATCTGTTTGGAGTTTTCCTCGTTGTACTTCTGGAGGAAGAACTCGGCCAGGAGCAAGATGTCGGTGCGTCGTTCCCGCAGGGGCGGCAGGTAGATGGGGAAGACGTTGAGCCGGTAGTAGAGGTCTTCCCGGAAGGAGCCTTCTTCCACGGCCTTTTCTAAATCCTTATTGGTGGCGGTGATCAACCGGACGTTGCATTTGATGGGGGCGATGCCGCCCAACCGCTGGAATTCGCGGTCTTGAACCACGTTGAGCAGCTTGATCTGCACGGCCTGGCTCAGTTCGCCGATTTCGTCAAGGAACAGGGTGCCGCCTTCGGCCAGCTCAAAGCGGCCCTTCTTGGCGATCTGCGCCCCGGTAAAGGCCCCTTTTTCGTGGCCGAACAGCTCACTTTCCAGCAGGGTTTCCGGCAGGGCCGAGCAGTTGACCGCCACGAACGGCGCCTTGGCCCGTTTGCTGTTGTGGTGGATGGCCTTGGCCACCATGGTCTTGCCGGTGCCGGATTCGCCGCGGAGCAGGATGGTGGCGTTGGAGTCCGCCACCCGGTGGATCATCTCGAACACCTCCTGCATCCGGTTCGAGTTGCTGACTATGCTGGCCACCCGGTATTTCTCCGAAAGTTCCCGCCGCAGCTGGGTGTTTTCCTGCACCAATCGTTCCCGTTCCTGATTCACCGCCTGGATGCGGACCACGGTCTGGGCGATGAGGCCGGAGAGCACGGTGAGAAACTGGAGATCCTTTTCAAAATCAATGCCCTCCTGGTAGTCGCGGTCCACGCTCAGGGCGCCGATGGTGTTGGCTCCGTGCTTGATGGGCACGCAGAGAAAGGAGAGGGCCTCCTGGTTTTTCTCTGCCCGGGCTCGGGTTTTGTTCAAAAAAAGCGGTTCCTGGCTGATCTGGGGCACCACAATGGGGGAGCCGCTGGCCACCACCCTCCCGGTGATGCCTTCGCCGAATTTATAGATCCCGCGCTTCCGGGCTTCCGCGGTCATGCCGGGGGCCACCTCGGTTTCGATCTGGCCGGTGAGCGGGTTGGCGATGGTCACCGCCCCGTTGCCCAGGTTGGTGCGTGCGGCCAGCACGGTGAGGCTTTCTTCCAGGCATTTGCGCAGGTCGTCCGATGAGGCCAGAGCCCTGGTTATCTCGTACAGGGTGGCCAGATCGATTGGCTCGCGGTTATTTTCAGGCATGGCTTCTCCCAGGTCTTTCTTACGGTTTGGTATGCATCGTTTTGTAAAGCGCAGGCCATTGTAACAAATTTGTCTGATATTGCATCTGAAAATGTGCAGGGCTGGGAAGGGCTGCAGGGTCCGGCTACAAACAACGGGACAGGCTGGCAGACCAGATGGCGTAGCCCAGGTCGCTGAGGTGGACGCCGTCGCCGGTGAAGCAGGCGGTAACGCTTGGCGCGTCACGGTTGAAGGCGGAGAACAGATCCAGAAACCCGGCCTTTTTCTTCCGGCTGAGCTGGAGCAGACCTTCGTTCACTTGGGGGACAACGGAGGGGGCGAGATGGGCGGCCCGGAAGGGCGGCAGGCTGGTAACGGTAATCTGTTCCGGGGGAAGGATGCTGCTTAAGTCGTCGAGAATTTTTGCGTAGTCCGGCAGAAAACCATAGTCTTCCCTGAGCAGATTGTTGGTCCCGATCATGATAAACACGCGCTCCGGGTCGGGACAGCGGCGCAGATGGAGAGGAAGGTTGGCAAGCAGGCAGGCCACGGTTTCTCCGCTCCTTCCACCGTTGATCACGGCATGGGCGGGAAAGCGGGCCTGCCAGTGGTAGAAGGCAACGAGAGAATCGCCAAGGAAGAGAATCTTCATGGTGGGAGATCAGCGGGCTTTCGAGATGAAGACCATGGCCGTCAGGCTTCCCACCGTGATTGTTGCCTCGCCGATTGGCGGCGCTTTTTTTTCGGCGACAAGATCGTTGGGTGAGGGTTCTGCGGTGTCCAGCAGTTTATGCCAGAGGCGGCCTGATGGCGGCGCCGGAATGATGAACTCTTCGGGAGTGTGCCCGCCGTTGAGCATCACGAAAAAGTCATCGTCGTGTCGCACCCCGGCTGTAGTGCCATGCAGCATAAAGGCCAGGGTCTTGCAGGATGGGGACCAGTCCGGCCTGCCCGGCGTGGTGGATTGCCATTCGATCTCCGGGTTCTCTTCGCCGTCGGGGAAAAAATCGGTGCGGTGGAATACCGGGTGTCTTTTCCGTAAGGCGATGAGCTGGGTGAAGAAGCGCAGCAGGCCGTGGTTCTGCTCCGCCAGCTCCCAGTTGAGCCAGCTGATTTCGTTATCCTGGCAGTAGGCGTTGTTGTTGCCCTGCTGGGTCCGCCCGAATTCATCGCCCGCCACCAGCATGGGCACGCCTTGGGACAGCATGAGGATGGTGGCAAAGGTTTTGATCCGTCGTCGGCGCAGCCCTTCGATGGTCGCGTTGTTCGTTACCCCTTCGCTGCCGCTGTTCCAGCTCATATTGTCGTTGCCGCCGTCCCGGTTGTCTTCGCCGTTGGCCAGGTTGTGCTTTTCGTTGTAGCTCACCTGGTCGTAGAGGGTAAAGCCGTCGTGGCTGGTGATGAAATTGATGCTGTTGCGCGGGGTGCGGCCGTCGTCCTGGTAGAGGTCGGCGCTGCCCGCGATGCGGGTGGCAAGCGGAGCCACCGTGTCGTCGTGCCCGCAGAGGAAGCGGCGGACATCATCGCGGAATTTGCCGTTCCATTCGGCCCAGCGCCGGTTAGTGGAAAAACTCCCTACCTGATAGAGGCCCGCGGCATCCCAGGCCTCGGCAATGATTTTGGTGTGGGCGAGGATGGGATCCTCGGCGATCTTTTCCACCATGGGCGGGTTACTCAGCACGTTGCCCTGCTGGTCGCGGCCCAGGACGCTGGCCAGATCGAAGCGGAAGCCGTCCACGTGCATCTCGATCACCCAGTAGCGCAGGCAGTCCATGATCAGGTGCCGGACCAGGGGATGGTTGCAGTTCACCGTGTTGCCGCAGCCGGAGAAGTTGAGATACTCCCTGCTCTGCGGGTCCAGCAGATAGTAGATGACATTGTCCAGCCCCCGGAAGCTGATGACCGGACCGTCGCCGCCCCCTTCCGCCGTATGGTTGAAGACCACGTCGAGAATCACCTCGATCCCGGCTTTATGCAACGCCTTGACCATCTCCTTGAACTCCCGGATTTGATTGCCGTTGCGGCCATTGACCGCATAGGCCGCCTTGGGGGCGAAAAAGGAGATGGGGCTGTAGCCCCAGAAATTTTTCAGCCTCTCCCCGGTGAAGGGGTTGTTGTTGGTGAGTTCGAGTTCGTTGAATTCGGTGACCGGCAGGAGTTCCACCGCGGTAATGCCGAGTTTTTTGAGATAGGGGATTTTTTCCACTACGCCCTGGTAGGTGCCGGGATGGGGTACGCCGGAACTCGCATCACGGGTGAAGCCCCGGACATGGAGCTCGTAGATGATGCTCTTTTCCAGGGGGATATTGAGGGGCCGGTCGCCTTCCCAGTCAAAGTCGTTGCCGATGATGCAGCAGCGCCGCTGGAAGGAGCTTAACGGACCGCAGAGGCCGTTGCGGCAGTAAGGGATCCCCCACTCGGAGCCTCCGGTAAGGGCCTTGGCGTAGGGGTCGAGCAGCAGCTTTTTCTCGGAAAAAAAATGGCCTGCGCCCTTGGGGTCGTAAGGGCCGGACATGCGGTAGCCATAGCGGAGATTGGTGTCAAGATTGTGGAGCAGAATATGCCAGATATGGCCGGTCCGGTTGATCTTCGGGTCAAGGGGAATCTCGGCGCAGGGATCTTCGGTGCCGGATTTGAAAAGCACCAGGGTGACGGTTTCGGCATTTCTGGAGAACACGGCGAAATTGACCCCCTCCGGCTTCAGGAATGAGCCCATGGGCAGCGGGTACCCGGCGCTGTGGGTGAACTTTTCTTTGCGCATTGTAAATTCCCCTTGCGTGGAAAGAAAACCGTAACTATTATTGATAATAATTATTAATTTAAAAAATCAGCTGTTTCATTATATCGTTTTCCGACCAAGGAAGTAAGCCGTTGTTCAAAAATAGCAGTGTCAACGGCGACTGTAACATTGAAATGACGTGATCGGCAGCAGTGTAAGCGGCGTAAGGGGCCGTAACGAATGGTCAAATCTGTAACGGCCCCGAAATAAAAGAGAGGAGGTGTGCTATGGGATTAGCGGACAGGTTGGGCATGGCTGGGCACCATCTGACAATCGACTGGGATCTCACCCCTGCGGATACCTTTGCCATGTTCGAAAGCTGGGGCGGCAAGAACCAGGAACGGATCCGTAACAACGCGGAGCTCCACTATTATTTTTATATCGATAACTGGAATTCGCCGGCCAAGCTCTGCCTGATGGAACGGGGCGTGAAGCACGCCAAGATTCTAGCCCACATCGACTGCCCGCAGGAGATGCTGGAAAAATGTGTGGCCAGGCAGGGCTCGGACATGCGCGACAAGAGTTACGCCATTGACGAGGGGATCAAGCAGTGGCTGCTGGAAAAAATCATCGAGAGCGAAGATTCTTCTAAGATCGAGTTGGTGGACAACTCCGTGGCGAAGGAGGCCATGGAGACCGGGCTGCCGAAAAAGGGCGCCTCTCTGCCAGCCCTGGAAAAAGTCAGCCTGCGCGCCGCCGGTATCGTCCTCACCGAGCAGGAAGTGGCAGGCCTGGCCGCGCAGCATAATTTTTATGACAGCCGCCACAACCCCCGGGGTAATTTCAGCAATGTCTTGGTGGACAACGGCGATGGCCTGACCGTTACCGATCAGGTCACCGGGCTCATGTGGCAACGGGGCGGCTGTGATCTCAGCGCCATCCGCAACGTGCAGAAATATGTGGCAGAACTTAACCGCCAGCGCTTTGCCGGATTTGCCGACTGGCGGCTGCCCACCATGGAAGAGGCCTTCTCCCTTCTGGAACCGCGGGTGAATGAAAAGGGCGTCCATCTCCATCCCTGTTTTTCCAGGGAGCAGCCCTTTATCTTTCTTGCCGACCAGCGCAAACCCGGCGGTTACTGGTTTATGGATTTCAAACAGGGTACGGCGTTTTGGGCCTCTGGCTCCATTCCTGGTGGGTTCGGCCGGGTGTGTCGCACCGTCTGATCGCGAAAAATGAAATGAGCAAAGAAAAGGGCTGCCTAAGGGCGGCCCTTTTCTTTGGCGGGCGCGGTGCAAGCCGGACCAACAAATTCTTGCAATTTGTCCGGTCCGGTTATAAAGAATCTACGAGGTTGCACTGTGCATCAACTCTTCCCGCTTGTGTGCCGGCGGGAATTTTTATTGAAAAACCGACCGAGAGGAAACACCCATGTCTGAGTTCAACAATGTCACCATCGTGAAAAAGGCCAATGTCTACTTCGACGGCAAGGTCACCAGCCGGACGGTGGTGTTTGC
The DNA here is from genome assembly GCF_055379285.1 of Thiovibrio sp. Mzg5. Classification (NCBI taxonomy): domain Bacteria; kingdom Pseudomonadati; phylum Thermodesulfobacteriota; class Desulfobulbia; order Desulfobulbales; family Thiovibrionaceae; genus Thiovibrio; species Thiovibrio sp. Mzg5. The sequence continues at coordinate 42,006 of NZ_AP022872.1, forward strand.
CGACGGATCCCAGAAGACCCTGGGTGTCATGCTGCCCGGAGAGTACGAATTCAACACGGCGGACAAGGAGATCATGGAGATCATGGCCGGCGAGCTGGAGGTTCTGCTGCCCGGGGCGTCGGACTGGAAGACAATCCATGGCGGTGAATCCTTCGAGGTGCCTGCCCACTCCAAGTTTTCCCTGAAGATCAGGAGCCTTACCGATTATTGCTGTTCGTTTTTAAAGTAGGATTACCAACAAAAAAAGCCATCGGTGCGGTTGCGCCGGTGGCTTTTTTTGTTGTCGTGGGCGTGTCCGCCCTTCAAAAATCATCCCTTCTTAGAAATCCTCAAATTCTTCGTCGTCAAAGGGGATGACCTCTTTGGCCGTACTCTTTGTGTTGTGAGAGATGGCTCGGGTCTGCGTCTGTTTTTGCCGCAGTAACGGTCGGATCCCCGTATTTTTGCCGCGCGTCGGATTGCTTCGCATTTGGGCGCCCGTAGCACCCGAATTGTCGCCAGCCTCTCCGGTGATCATGGTCTGCAGCTCACGGACATGGCCGAGCAGGGTGTTGCTTTCGGCAAAGAGTTCCTCCGAGGCGGCGGCGGATTCCTCTGCGGTGGCTGCATTGCTCTGCACCACGGTGTCCATTTCCTGAAGGGCTTTGTTGATTTGGCCTACACCCTCGGTCTGCTCTTTCGCTGCGGTGGAAATTTCGTTGATCAGCACCGAAACCTTGCCGGTACCCGCGGAAACTTTGTTGAACTCATTGTTGGTCTTGTCAACGAGCACCGTGCCTTCCTGCACCTTGTTCACCGTCTGTTCGATCAGGGCGGCGGTTTCCTTGGCCGCGTCCGCGGCGCGCATGGCCAGGTTGCGAACTTCGTTGGCCACCACGGCAAAGCCTGCCCCCGCTTCGCCGGCGCGGGCCGCTTCCACCGCGGCATTCAGGGCGAGCAGGTTGGTCTGGAAGGCGATTGCATCGATGGTCTTGATGATTTTCGAGGTCTTCTCGCTGGCGGCGGAGATCTCACCCATGGCGGAGGTGAGCTGCTGCATGGAGGCTGCCGCTTGGCTGGCCACACTGTTTACTTCGCCCATGACCGCGTTGGCCTCATAGGCATTGTCCGAGCTGTTTCGGGTCATGGAGGCGGAGGTTTCCTCCAGGGAGGCCGCCTGCTCGGTGGCACCTTCCGCCAGCTGTTGGCCGGCACTCGCTACCTGGCCGGACGCAGCGGAGATATGGTTGGCGCCCGCGGTCAGGCCGCTGATCGCCTTTTTAAGGCGATACGGTGATGCCGCGGGTGATGGCAAAGGCAAGGGCGCAGCCGCCGATAAAGATGCCGATGGCAAGGAAGATCATAAGGGTCTGGAGCGTACGGCCTTCGGTAAGGGCCTTGTTGGCGACATGTTCCCCTTCGGCGGTGTTGATTTTGTCGAATTCGTTGATGGCCTTACGGATCTTGTCCGCCGCAGCCTCTTCGGCTTCCGCCTTTTCCGATACCAAGGCAAGGTTGTCCGCCTGGGCTGCGGCCATCATCTCCTGGTCCGCCGGAGCCAGCTGGTCGTGCAGCTGGACGATGGTCTCGATTTTTTCAAGCCAGCCGGCCTGCACCAGCTCCTTATCTGCCTGAATGGTTGTGCGGGCGCGGGCAAAGGTTTCATCCGCCTCTTTGTCCAGGCTGGCAAACCGATCCCGGTAGACGGCGTCCTTGTGGATGACGAAATTTGCCGCCGCCAGCTGCTGGCGGCTGACCAAGAGGGCCAGTTCGCCGCCCAGATAGGCCAGGGGAAGATGGGTTTTTTCCAGGTCCTTGACGGAGGTTACCATCTGTGAGGATTTGAAAACGGCAAAGCCTGCGCCGATGGTGGAAAGAATAACCAGGAAGCCAAAGCCAGCTGCCAGTTTTTTAGCCAGGGAAAAATTTGCAAAATTCATCGATCTGCTCCGGATTAGGACACAATGGGAGTGTGGGTAAAGCACTGCAGGTGTCTGCGAGGGCTGGGGGAATTTCAGTTTTTGATTATATAGTAATTGTACTTATTTGCAAGATTTTTATGTCCGGCAGGCAAAGGCCGTGTGTGCTGGCTGCCACGGCGGGGGAGTCTGCGTATGTCGCAAAGGGGAGGCAAGAGGGTGAGAATATTCTAGGGGAAATGGGCGCGGATTGTAAGTGGCTCGGAATCGGGAGGCAACTTTTGTTCAGTGGCGCTGTCGGAAAAAATGCATTTTGGTCCCATTGTCTCGGGAAATCTCCTGTGCTAGTATAAAAAGTGGCTGTTGTTCAAGGCAGGAAAATTCTTCAGGGAAACCATCATGGGAATGCGGAAAAAGATAATCTTGTTCCTTGTTGTCTCTCTTCTGGCGGCCTCTGCCCTGGCCGGGCAAGGTTGGAGGAGCGTTGCCGTGCAGAAGGGCGCGGTAAGGGTTTCCCCCATGCCCTTTGGGAAGATCGTCGCCACCCTGGGTTACGGTGAGCGGGTGGATGTGCTCGGCGAGCAGGGGCTCTGGCTTAAAGTCCGCGACCAGCGGCAGGGGCGGGAAGGCTGGATGCATAGTGCCAGCCTCATTGCCAAACCCATTGTCCTTAAACCCGGAGAGCGGTTGGGGGGTGGAGCCTCGGAGGACGAGCTGGCCCTGGGCGGCAAGGGCTTCAATGCCCAGGTGGAAGCCGAGTACAAGGCCAGAGGCAAGAATCTCGACTATGCCTCGGTGGATTGGCTGGAGCGGATCCAGGTGAGCCCGGAGGCCATGCGGGAATTCCTGGTCAAGGGCGGCTTGCAGATCCTTGGGGGAGGTGCCGGCCATGGAAAATAAACGACCCGTTCTCCTCGCTGTTCTTCTCTCTCTTTGCTGCGCTGGGCTCGTTGCCGGCTGTAAAACCACCGATGTGATCGATGGCCTCGGGGCGGTCCAGGTGGGCGGGTTTAGGCTCAGCGAGTCCCAGGTGGGCGCGCTCAAGAAAACCGCCGTGGCCATGGAAAAAGCCTTCACCGATATCACCCCGGAGCAGGAATACTATGTGGGCAGGGCGGTGGGCGCCACCCTGCTGGGGAAATACCACCCCCGCACCGAACCCCAGGCCTTGCAGTACCTCAATCTGGTCGGCCAGTCTCTGGCCAGGGTCTCCGACATGCCGGAAACCTACGGCGGCTACCATTTTGTCCTCCTGGAGGATGAGGGGATCAATGCCTTTGCCGCGCCGGGCGGCCTGATCTTTGTCAGCCGGGGTATGCTGCGTTGCTGCCGGGACGAGGACACCCTGGCTGCGGTGCTGGCCCATGAAATCGCCCATGTCCAGCTGAAGCACGGGTTGCAGGCCATCAAGACCAGCCGGCTGACCAGCGCCTTTTCCATCATGGCCACGGAAGGGGCCAAGCAGGCCGGGGGGCCGCAACTGGCCCAGCTCACCGGACTGTTTGAGGATTCCATCCACGATGTTACCGCAACCCTGGTCAACAGCGGCTATTCCCGGGCTTTTGAGCGGGAGGCGGATATGGCGGCCCTGGTGATTCTCGAGCGGGCCGGTTATGACCAGCGGGCCCTGGTTGGGATGCTTGGCGAGATGAAGCAACGGCTCAACCCGCAGGGGTTGGATTTCGCCAAGACCCATCCCGATCCGGCGGACCGGATTGCCGACCTTGCACCCCTGCTTGCCGCAGCCAAGACCCCGGCCGGCATGGCGCAGCGTCAGCAACGGTTCCAGAGCATTCTGGGCAGCATCTGACCGTGGTTAAAAAAGGTCTTACCGGGCTTGCTCTCGGCCTGATCGCCTGTGGCCTTGCCTTTCTCCTCTGGCACCAGGGCGCACTCACCGGCTTCGAGCATGCGGCCTGGCAGTGGCGGGTTGCCCATTTTGCCAAGCCGACTCCGGCCACCAGCCGGCTGCGGATCATCGCCCTGGACCAGAAAAGCCTGGACTGGGGGCGCAGGGAAAACAACCTCTCCTGGCCCTGGCCGAGAGAGGCGTATGCCACCGTCCTTGCCTTTTGCAAACGGGGGGGGGTCAAGGTGGTCGCCTTTGATATGCTGTTCAGCGAACCGTCGCTCCACGGCGTGGCTGACGACCAGGCCTTGGGCCAGGCCATGCGGGAGAACGGGCCGGTGGTGCTCAGCTACACCCTTGCCCCAACGGGGGAAGGGCAGGCGGAGGGAGCGGGCCCGTCGGGGTTGACCATTTCCGGCTTTTCCCAGTGGCTCATGGGAAGCCGGGCGCTGGTGTTGCCCCAGGCGGTGACCATGCCGGTGGTGGAGCTGGCCGAAAACGCGGCCATGCTTGCCAACATCAGCAACCGCCCTGATCCGGACGGGGTGTTCCGCCGGGCCCCTCTTTTTGTCAACCTCGCCGGCCGACCCGTGCCCTCCCTGGCCCTGGCTGCCTATCTTGCCGGAGCCCTCGGCCCGGTGCCCCTGTCGCTCAATCAAAACCATTTGCAGGTTGGGAACCTTGGGGTGGTGCTCGACGCGGCAGGGCAGGCCATCCTCAATTTTCGGGGGGTATCCCGCACCGTCCCCACCGTCTCCCTGGCCGCAGTGGTGCAATCCGAGTTGCAGCTCGCGGCCGGGGAAAGGCCGGTCATCGATCCAGCCGAGTTCAAGGACACCTACGTCTTTCTGGGCATGACCGCCCCTGGGCTTTACGACCTCAGGGCCATCCCCATCGACGGGATCTATCCGGGGGTGGAGATCCACGCCACCATGCTGGACAACCTTCTGTCCCAGGATTTTCTCCGCGACAGCCCGGTCTGGCTGGCTGCACTCCTGACTCTGTCTTTCGGGGTGCTGGCCGCAATAATCATCCTTTTTTGCCGCAATGCCTGGCAATCCTCCCTGGCCTTTGTCCTCCTGCTTCCCCTGCCTTTTGCCGCCGGTTTTCTTGCCTATGGGCAAGGGATCTGGCTGCCCGTTGCGGTCCAGGCCACGGCGGTGCTTTGTGCCCTGATCAGCGGGGTGGTGTTCAACTTCGCCACCGAAGGGCGCAAGAAACGCTACATCAAGCGCGCCTTCAGCCAGTATCTCCATCCCACCGTGATCGACCAGTTGGTGAGCAATCCCGAGCGGCTGCGGTTGGGGGGCGAGAAGCGGGAGCTTTCCATCTTCTTCTCCGACCTGGCCGGGTTCACCGGGATGTCCGAGCGGCTGGACCCGGAGCGGCTCACCCTGCTCTTGAACGAGTATCTCTCCGCCATGACCGATATCATCCTGGAATCCGGGGGGACCATCGACAAGTATGAAGGGGATGCCATCATCGCCTTCTGGAACGCGCCGCTTACCCAGCCGGATCATGCCGCTCGCGCAGTGCAGGCGGCCTTGCGCTGCCAGGAGCGGCTGGCCGAGTTGCGCCCCGATTTCAAAGCGCGGTTCGACTGCGACCTGTTCCTGCGGATCGGGATCAACACCGGCCCGGTGGTGGTGGGTAACCTCGGTTCCAGCCAGCGCTTCGATTACAGCATTTTGGGCGACAACGCCAATGTCGCGGCCCGGCTGGAGGGGGTCAACAAGGAGTTCGGTACCCCGATTCTCATCTCCGAGGCGTGTCGCCGTCAGCTGCTCGTGGGGATAACGGTCCGGGAGATCGCCCGGGTGGGGGTGGTGGGCCGCAAGGAGCCTATCACCGTGTTTGAGCCCCTTGCTCCGGGCGACGAGAAAGAGGCGCTGCGTGAGCGGTTTGCGGCGGCGCTGGCCCTGTACTACCGGGGCGAGGTTGCCCAAGCCAGGGAAGGGTTCCAGGATCTGGCCGCGGACGATGTGGTGGCCGGACGCTATGCCGCCCGTTGCCGGGAGATGCTGGCCAAGCCGCCCCTGGCCTGGGATGGGGTGTGGCGGATGGAGTCCAAATGAGGCCGAGCGTGCCGCAGAGTGATGCGCCCGGGGCCAGGATTGCGTCCCCCCTAGGGCTTATTCGTCCCCTGGTCCGGCGATATTCCCCCCGCCTGCTCGGCGGTCTTGTTGCCCTGTTGACCGTTGATCTCCTGCAGCTGGGCATTCCCCGGCTGGTGAAACGGGCCGTTGATCTCCTGGCCCATGGCACGGCCAGCCAAATTGCCCTGGGCCAAAGTGCCGTGGCCATCTTCCTGCTAGCCATGGGCATTGCCGGCTGCCGTTTTGTCTGGCGCTATCTGATCCTCGGATTCTCCCGGATGGTGGAGCGCGACCTGCGCGATGGTTTTTTCCGCCATCTCCTCACCCTGGACCGCCCCTTCTTTCAAAAAAAACCGGTGGGCGCAATCATGGCCCTGGCCACCAACGATCTGGCCGCAGTGCAGCTGGCCGGGGGCATGGGCGTGGTGGCCTGCGCCGACGCCGCGATCATGGGCATCGCCGCCCTGGCCTGCATGGCCTATATCAGCCCGCGCCTCACCTTGATCGCCGTGATCCCCATGCCTTTTCTGGCCTTGCTGACCAGGGTGCTCTCTGCCCGGTTGCACCGCCGTTTTTTGAAGGTGCAGGAGCAGTTTTCCCATCTCACCGAATTTGCCCGCAGCACCATCACCAGCATCCGTCTGCTCAAGGCCTACACCCAGGAAGCCTCGCAGGCCGAGGGGTTCAACCGCCTTGGGCGCCAGTACCAGCGGGACAACATCCGCTTGGCCCGGGTGCACGGCACCCTGTTTCCCATCTCCGGGTTGGTGGGCAATACCAGTCTGCTGCTGGCGATTTTTTTCGGCGGGCGTCTGGTGATCGTTGGCACGATCACGGTGGGGGATTTTGTCGCCTTTATTTCCTATCTCTACATGCTGACCTGGCCGATGATGGCGGTGGGCTGGGTGACCAATCTTTTCCAGCGCGGGCTCACCTCCCTGGGGCGGCTGAATGAGGTGATGAACGCTGACCCGACCCTGGCGGACCCTCCCCAGCCGGTTGCCTTTCCAGCCGGGCAAACGGAGATCAGCCTGCGCCATCTCCATTTCCGGTACGAGGGGCAGGAGCGGCCCGCCCTGACCGAGGTCAGCTGCGTTATCCGGGCAGGGGAGATCGTCGGCCTGGTCGGCCGGAGCGGCTCCGGGAAATCCACCTTATGTCATCTTCTGGCCCGGCAGTATCCCGTGGCGGACGGGGCTATTTTTCTCAATGGGATTGACATCAACCGGTTGTCCCTGGCCTCGGTGCGCGAGCGGGTGGCCTATGTGCCTCAGGATGTGCTGCTTTTTTCCGATACCGTGGGGGCGAACATCGCCTTTGGCAATCCGGCGGCTGATCAAACGCAGATCGAGGCGGCGGCCAAAATCTGCCGCATCCACGAGGAGATCCTCGGCTTCAGCGAGGGATATCAGACTCGGATCGGGGAGCGGGGGGTCAAGCTTTCCGGCGGCCAGCGCCAGCGCATCGCCCTGGCCCGGGCCCTTCTGCTCGACCGGCCCCTGCTGATCATCGACGACAGCCTCTCTGCCGTGGATCTGGAAACCGAGCAGGAGATCATCTCCGGCCTGACCATCTTTCTGCCGGGGCGGACCTGCCTCATCGTCTCGCACCGGATCGCCCCTCTGCGGGACGCGGCCCGGATTATGGTCTTGGAGGAAGGGCGGCTGCTGGCCCAGGGCAACCATGCCGAGCTGCTGGCCACCAGCGATTTTTACCGCACCATGTTTCATCAACAACAAATGCACCGCCGCCGGGAAGAGGAGCTGTCGCTTTGAGTCTCTTGCAAACCTCTGTCAACTTGAATTCCCCCTCCCTCGACGGGAGGGGGAAGGGGGAGGGTGAGGTCGCAACCTGCCGATTTAATATCTGTTTCCCCCTCTCCCTAACCCTCTCCCGCAAGGGGAGAGGGAACTTGTTGGATTTTTGCAAAAGGGTCAATTGTGCACGATAATTACGGCTATTTTGAAGAAGACCAGCTGGGCAAGTTCGGTGATCTCAGCCTGTGGCGGCGGATCGTCTTTTTGGGCAGGCCTTACTGGCTCGGAGCCCTGCTGGCCGTGCTCCTTTCCTTTGTTGTGGTGGGCTGCGGCCTGGCCCTGCCCTATCTGATCCGTCTGGCTGTGGATGATTTCATCCTCAACACCGGGCCTGCCGCCGAGGTTCGCCTTGCGGGGCTCAAGCACCTGGCCCTTCTCTTCTTAGGCCTTATGGCCTTCGAGTTTTTCGGCAATTTTGTCCAGGTGCTGATCCTCGAATGGACCGGGCAACGAATCATGCACCGGATGCGGCAGATGATGTTTGTCCATCTCCTGCATCTCGATTTGAAGTTTTTTCACCGCAACCCGGCCGGGAGGCTGGTAACCCGGCTGACCAACGATATCCAGAACATGCACGAGATGTTCACCTCGGTGATCGTCACCCTGTTCAACGACGGGGTCAAGCTCCTCGGCATCCTGGGGATTCTCTTTTGGATGAACTGGCGGCTGGCCCTGGGCATCTGCCTGCTCCTCCCGCTGATGGTGGGCAACACCCTCTGGTTCAGCCAGTTGGCCCGGGACGCATTCCGGCAGATCCGTACCCATCTTGCCCAGATCAACTCCTTTTTGCAGGAGTCGCTCTCCGGGGTTTCGCTCATCCAGCTTTTTCTGCGGGAGCGTTCCAGCCAGCAGCAATTTTCCCAACTGAACCAGACTTTTTTTGAAAAGGCCCTCTATCAGATCAAGGTGTTTGCCGTGTTCATGCCGCTCATCGAGCTGATGAGCGCGCTGAGCATCGGCACCATCCTCTGGTACGGCGGCAGCCAGGTCATGGCCGGGAAGATGACCATCGGGATGCTGGTGGCCTTTCTTTCTTACATGCGCCTCTTCTTTCAGCCCATGCGCGAGCTGTCGCAGAAATATTCCATTGTCCAGTCGGCCCTGGCCTCGGCGGAGCGTATTTTTCAGCTGCTCGACTCCAAGGAGACCCTGCCCCTGTCCGCAACACCCTTAAGGCCCGTATCCGGCAAAGGCGAGATCGAGTTTCGGGAGGTGCGCTTTGGCTATGCGTTGGAGCATCCGGTGCTGGAAAATTTCTCCTTGAAGATTCCCTCCGGTCAGACCCTGGCCATCGTCGGCGCAACCGGCAGCGGCAAAACCACGATCATCAACCTGCTGGAGCGGTTCTACGACCCGGATGCAGGAGCGATTTTTCTCGACGGCATCGATCTGCGCGATTTGGACCCGAACTGGCTGCGGAGCCAGGTGGGGCTGGTGATGCAGGACGTGTTTCTTCTGCCATCCACCATAAGGGAGAATATCCTGCTCGATGGAGAAAAAACCGACGAGCTCTTGTGGGGTATTCTGGAAAAAGCACAGCTGGCCCGTTTTGTCCGCCAGCTGCCCGAGGGGCTGGCAACCAGGGTGGGAGAGGGCGGCATGGATCTGTCCGCCGGACAGCGGCAATTGCTGGCCTTTGCCAGGGTGCTGGCCCGCGAGCCCCGCATCCTGGTGCTGGACGAGGCCACCGCCAGCGTTGACCCGGAAAGCGAGATGCTCACCGAACAGGCCATTGGTGCGACCTTTGCCGGGCGGACCAACATAGTCATCGCCCATAGGCTTTCCACGATCCGCCGGGCGGATCATATTCTGGTTATGGCCGGGGGCAAGATCATCGAGCAGGGGAGTCATGCGGAACTGGCCGTGGCCAATGGGGCGTATCGGAGGTTGTTGACTATTTTCAGCGCTGGGTCAGGGGCATGACCATGGTTTCATGATATAACTAAGCATTCCGCACGACCCATAACATAAGGAGGTGCCGCATGGAGCTAGAGGGCAAGAAGGTAATACTGCTGGTGGAGGAGACCTATAACGATCGGGAATTCTGGTACCCCTACTACCGCCTCAAGGAGGCCGGCGCCCAGGTGACGGTGGTCGGCCCCGAGGGCGGGATGAGCTATAGCGGGGCCGCCGGCATCAAGGCCACCGCCGATGCGGGCATCAAGGAGGTGCGGGCCGATGATTTCGACGGCCTGGTCATCCCCGGCGGCTACGCCCCGGACCATATGCGTCGCCACCCGGCCATGGTCAAACTGGTCAAGGATATGGCGGAAGCCGGTAAGATTGTCGCCGCCATCTGCCATGCCAGCTGGATGCTGGCCTCGGCTGAGGTGCTTAACGGCAGGAGCGTCACCGGCTTCTTTGCCATCAAGGATGATCTGGTGCATGCCGGCGCCAAATACCTGGATCAGGAGGTGGTGGTGGACGGCAACCTTATCACCAGCCGCACGCCCGACGACCTGCCCGCCTTCCTGCGGGCCATCATCAAGGGGATAGCCGCCTGAGTCGATGCAGCCCGCTTCCCTGCATAAAACTTTTCGGCAAGGGACTGTTTTCGCCAAATAACTAAGGCCACTCCATGTATCTTCTCGAAAAACAGGGGGGTGTTCTTTGTTTTATTGGTTTGCCGCCTTGGGCAGCGGCCCGAACTCTATCGGCACCCAAGTGTAACGTCCCTTGCCATCTGCCCGGACATGGCCAATGCCGGGAAAGGGCAGGTGCATGCCGGCCACCAGGGATTTACTGGCAGCCATGGCCTTCATGATGCTCCGCCGGGTGGCGATTGCCTGTTTTTGGTCGATGTCGAACTCAATGGAAACGCCCGGCCTGGCAAACTGCACGGCATGGGCATGCACCAGATCACCCCAGATCAGCAGCTTTTTCCCTTCAGACTCAACAGCATACGCGGTATGGCCAGGCGTATGGCCGTTGGCCGATACGGCCTGAATCCCAGGCGCCAAAATGCTCCCTGCCGTGAAAGTTTGCCACTGTCCGCTGGCCAGATAAGGAGCGGCGCTGTCGCGAGCCATTTTGAAAAAAGGCTGGCGTTCAGTCGGCGCGCCAGCCGCGATTTTTTGCGAGAGCCAGAAGTCGTTATCCTCTTGGGGGACCAAGATCTTGGCCTTCGGGAAGAGCGGCTGGCCGTTGGCGTCATTCAGGCCGCCCATGTGGTCGGGGTGCAGGTGGGTGATGATGACGGTATCCACCTGGGCCGGGTCATAGCCGGCCGCCTGCATGTTCTGCAAGACATACCCCAGGGAGGGGCCGAACAGCTTGGCGGCGCCGGCATCAACCAGCACCAGGTTGCTGCCGGTGTTGATCAGATAGGCGTTCACCGCCGTTTGCATCTTGGGGCTGCCGACAAACATGCGGGACAGCAAAAGTTGGAGATCAGCGGGCTTGATGTTTTTTAACAGCTTGGTGTCCAGCTCGATGGCCCCATCGTACAGGGCGGTGATTTCAAACTGACCCAGCTGGATTCGGTAATAGCCTGGCACCTGGGTTTGCATTTGAGGCGCCCCGGCTTGGGCAAGAGGCGCGAGTCCCATGAAGGTGGCGGCCACGAGGGCCAATATGTACCGGAAGAGTTTTGGCATGGGATACCTCCTTTTAAAATAATAAGGTGGATAAATGATTACCATCTCCAGAGCCTCTGGAAAACCGTTTTATGGACAACTCTGCTCACCCCGCAATTATCCGCTGCTGCGACATAAAAGCCCATTGGATATCTGCGCAATTCCTGTGACCATGCCGGCCGAGGGAAAAACCTAACAATATCACGGAGCATCAATGAAACGTTTTAAATATCAGATGAAAAACAATCAAGAACTCTGGGTATGCGAGGATTGCAAAAAGACCCATGCCGAACTCATCTTGCTGAAATCTTGGCGGCTTATTGACAGGAAAAATGACGATTCTGTCTGCGAATACTGCTCGCCTGCAGTCTTTGTTCCCGAGCCGCCAGCCGATCTAAGTGCGCATCCTTGAGAAGAAGAATGCGGATGGATTCAAAATAACCTCAGGTCATAACAGGGTATTTTTGAGCGTGCCGATATCCCGTTTTTCTGTGATGTAGCGGGTGATGGTGGTGAAGTTTTTGGTATCGCCCACCATGATGCAGCCGATGAGCCGGTTGTTCTCGATGACCAGCTTTTTATAGACGGTGTCGGAGGTTACTACCTGCGATTCATAGCGGCCTTCCGCGTCGATGTTGCCGGCGGCGGCGACGTCGATGCCCGCAACTTTAAGGATGTTGCTCATGGTGGTGCCCTGGTATGCGGCCTCGCCGCCTGCCATGTTGGTGCCCGCCACCTTGCCCTGCTCCATGGCCGCGGGCCAGATGCCGGAGACCACTCCCCGGTGCTCGGCCACGTCGCCCGCCGCATAGATGCCGTCGGCGCTGGTTTCCAGACGGTCGTTCACCTTGAGTCCCTTGTCACAGGCAAGACCTCCACTCTTGGCCAACTCCAGGTTGGGCCGGACCCCGGCGGAGATGATGATCATCTGGCCGGGCAGGGTCTCGCCGCCTTCAAGGACAATGCCGTTCGCTCTCCCATTGCTGCCGGTGATCGTCTTGGTCATGGCCGAGAGGCGGAAGGCAAAGCCCATCTTTTCCATGAGTTCTTGGAGCCGTGCTGCCCCCTTGCTGTCCAATTGCCGGGGCAGGAGGCGGGGGAAAAACTCCACCACCGTGATTTTTTTGCCCAGCTTGCGCAGGGCATTGCCTGCCTCCAGGCCGAGCAGTCCGCCGCCGATGAGGATCACCTCCTCGCTTTTTTCGGCCTGGGCCAGGATGGCTCTGGCGTCCTTGATGTGGCGGAGAGAAAACACCCCCTGCTGGTCGATGCCCTCCATGGGCGGCAGAAAGGAATGGCTGCCCGTGGCGAGGAGCAATCGGTCAAAGGAGAGTTTCTCGCCGGTCTCGGTGGTCAGCTGTTTCGCTGCGGCATCGAGGCCAATGACTCTGGTATTGATCCGCAGGTCGAGCCGCTGCTCCTGGTACCAGGAGTCTTTCTTGGCGCTGAGCTTGTCTTCGCCCACATCCCCGGCAATGAACTCGTTGAGCCTGATCCGATAGTAAAAGGGGATGTCCTCTTCGCTGAGGATGGTGATGCTGCCTGTGGGGTCCTGCTTGCGGATGGCTTCCGCCGCGGTTGTTCCGGCTACGCCGTTGCCGATGAGGAGATAGGTTTTCTTTTTCATGGCGGGCGCCTCAGAAGGGGGTTGAAGGGAGGGAAGAATAGAGATATTGTGGCACACTCCGTTGGGGATGTACAAGTATTCCCGCAAATATATAAACAAGGAAGGTGTAGGGATGGCCAAGAAAGAGAAGAAGAGCCTGTGCCCGTGCGGCACGGGGTTGGAGTTTGCCGAATGTTGTGGTCCGTTTCTGGAGGGCAGCCAGCTTGCCCCGACCGCGGAGGCGCTGATGCGTTCCCGCTATACCGCTTTTGCCAGGCAGGATATCCCCTATATATTGCGCTCCTGGCACCGGAGTACCCGTCCGGCTGATCTGAATCTGGACGATGAGGCTGGTTTTGTCTGGCACGGGATCGAGGTGCTGGAGACCGAGGGCGGCGCAGCAGGGGAAACGACCGGGGTGGTGGAGTTTGCCGCCAACTTTTCCGGCCATGGCCAGGACCATCGGCTGCATGAGCGGGCCAAGTTTGTTTGTGAAGAGGGGCAGTGGCTGTACCTGGACGGTAAAGTGAATCCGGGCCGGGTTCCGGTAACCAGCGAAAAGATCGGGCGCAACGAGCCTTGCCCCTGCGGGAGCGGCAAGAAATATAAGAAGTGTTGCCAGCCCAAATAATCTGGGAGCTGGCGATTATATCGTCCCGTTACCGTTCGCGGTGAGCCTGTCGAACCGCCGTTTTCCTCCCACGGCTGGCCTTCGACAGGCCCAAGCCGGACGGCCATTAAACAGCCGGGCGTCCAGTTATTTGGGCTGTGGTTTTAGTCCAGATAGTCCTTGAGTTTTTCCAAAAGGCTTTCCGGTAGCTCCTCATCGTACATGAAGGCCTGGGCCTCTTCCCCGGTGATCTGGCTCTTGATTTCCAGCGGCAGGGAGCGGAGGATGGCTACCCGCTCCGGGTTGGGCTTTTTTTTCTCGTTGTTGTCCATTGTGCATCCTTTTGGTGTGCGGGTGAATTAGAAACGCCAGGTGATCCGGGGCTCTTTTCGGGCCGGAATCTTGAAATAAGGAAACCTCGGGTAGCCGAAGATCATGGCCCCGTAAAGGTTGTGGCCCTCGGGCAGGGCCAGGGCCTCGAGCAGGGGCTGGTAGCCTGCGGTTACGGCGCTCATTAGAATACCGGCCCAGCAGGTGCCGATCTCGCAGCTGGCTGCGGCCAGATCAAAATAGGTCAGGGCGATGGTGCAGTCGATCTCCGGTTTGAGGCTGTCCTTACGGGCATGGGCCACCAACAGATGGGGCGCGCCGCGTAGGACCATGTCCCTGCCCTGGTCCCAGGCCGCGACGATGCCGGGATAGGTGGTGCCGGTCCGCAGCCAGTCCACGACCAGCCCGGCCAGCTGGTGGACCGCTTCGGGGGTTTCCAGAACCAGCCAATGCACCGGCTGGGCGTTTTTGGCGGACGGGGCCCAGCGGCAGAGGTCGAGCAGTTGTTCGATATGGGCATGGGGAACCGTCTGCTGCTCGTAGGTGCGGATGGAGCGGCGGCTGGTGAGAAGCTGCCCGGTTTTCTTGAGGGTCGGCGGGGAGCCGTTACCGATGGGTCGGAAGCCGTCGGGGTTCATGGCCGCAAGGCTTAAGGCGCCATGGGGGCAGACCGCCACGCAGTGTCCGCACTGGATGCAGAGGCGGGCGGCCGCCGGGCGGATCTCCGGAAAGCCGTCCTCGCCTGTAAGCCCAATGAGGCTGAAGGGGCATTCCGCCGCGCAGATCCCGTCTTTTTTGCATCTTGTCCGGTCTATGGTGATCAAGGCCATTGGTTCACTCCTGCAACATTTTCACAATAAAGAATCGGAGGGGGCAGCTGCCCCACCAGGCGATCGAGCGGTTTTACTGCCGGGAGGGAAGGGAAGATTCAGACCGGAGGAGGCAGCGGCGGGGTCAGTCTGCCCCCTGTCTCCGACTTGGCGAGCGGCGGGATAACCTGGCCGAGTTTGGCCGGGGCAATCACGGTGATGGTGGTTCCCTTGCCGGGAGCGGAATCGATCTCCACCCTGCCGTTGATCAGTTCGACCCGTTCGGTAATCCCAGCCAGGCCGAAGCCCTGTCCTTTCTGGGTAGGGGTAAACCCCGCCCCCTGGTCCTCGATGGTGAGGGTGATCTGCTCTTTTTCAAAGAGAATCCGCAGGCTCGCCGTATCGGTATGGGCATGACGGAGAATATTGGTGAGTGCCTCCTGGGCCACCCGGAAAAGGACGGTTTCGATCACCGGGTCAACCCTTCTCGGGTCGCCGGTCGCCTCAAAGGTAATGGCGATTTTGCGGCTGAACCATTTTTCCTCGGTCAGGTGGCGCAGCGCCGGGACTAGGCCGAAATCATCCAGCTGGGCGGGGCGCAGGTCGTGGACCATTCGGTACAGGGCCTGTGACATCTCTTGGCAGAGACCCTGGGAACGTTCAAGCAGGGTGACGGCCTTGGGGTTCGTGCCGACCACTGTTTTCAAGGCCGCCATGTTCAGGCTGGCGGCGGTGAGAATCTGGGCGGTATCGTCATGGAGTTCCCTGGAGATGCGGCCGCGTTCTTCTTCCTGGGCCAGGACGATATGGCGGAAAAGATCTTTGCGGAGTTCCCTCCGTTTCAGCAGTTCGGCTTGGACCTGTTCCAGGGCGGCGAGTTTTTCCTGCTGGGCCTGGTGCAGTTCCTGTCGGCGGCCTTTTTCGGCGATGTGTGAGGCGTGGATAAGGCTGCCCATGGTGAACAGGGCCAGGAGCGTGCTGACAAGCTGGATCGGTATGCCGGTTACTTGCTGGAACAGTTCGGCGTTAATGAACGGCGCCGGATAGATTTCGGCCCGGGGGGGAAAGATCTGGGTCAGGCCGTAGAGGGCAAAGCCCCAGGCGGCAAAACGGAATGATTTAGCCAGGGGGGCATTGGTCTCTTTGTTCTTGAGGGCATGATTTTTCAAGGCCAGGGCGGCGAGCATGGCGCCGGGCAGGGCGAGAAGATAACGGGCCTGGGCATCGGCGCAGCGCAGACAGTTCGGTTTCGTTTCCCAGGGGATGATGTGGTCGAGGCCTATGGCGGCGATGTAGACCAGGAGGAAACCCAGGCTGACGTACAGGCTCGCCGCAATCTGGCGTCGGGCCGGGCGATAGGCTTGGACCCCGAAAGCGGTCAGGGCGGCAAAGGAAAGGGCCAGGAAAAAGAGTTTGACCAGCAGGAGCGGCCTTGGTGTGGCGATCTCCATCCAGATGCCCGGCAGAATAACGATCTCCAGCCATTGGCTGATGGCGTTGAGGATGCCGAACATGGCAAGGGGTTTGAGGAGTGTGGCTTCGGCAATATCGGGCGAACGGCTGCCTTCAAGGGCCATGGCCAACCCCATGCTGAAAAAGGCAAGGCCATAGATGAAGTACATCAGCAGATAGTTGAGTTGCAGAAAACTAAAATACATAGGCTGGCTGGAAAGAAGAGGGTTGAAAGTATTTTTTTGGCAAACGAACACCCTTTGAAGCCTTCAGGACAGTCATACCTGAAACATCGAAACTGTGCAAAGAAAAAGCGAAGAAAATTGGGTAGATATTGCCATTCTGAATGGGTATAGTTGAAAAAGTGTCCTGGCTGGGGATCAACGGAGGTTGGCAACGATTTCCGGCGCAGGCAAAGGGGAGAAGATGGAGCAGACACGAACATACGAAAAACTTGATCACCCCGAGGTAGTGGCCGCGCTGTTTTATCCCAGACAAGATACCACTGCGCCGCCGGTCGGGGCCCAGGATCACGGGATAGAGGTGGAACCAGGGGTGGTGCTCGGGGGGAGATTTTTCCTGACCGCTGACCCGGCGGCGGTCAATCTCCTTTTTTTCCACGGCAATGGCGAGGTGGTCGCTGATTATGACGATGCCGGCCCGCAATACAATGCGCAGGGCATCAATTTCCTGGCCGTTGACTATCGCGGCTACGGGCAAAGTACCGGCACCCCCACAGTGAGCGCGATGATCCAGGACGCGCATCGAGTTTTGCACTGGGTTCAGGACTGGCTGGCCGGACAGGACCGCACCGGCCATCTGGTGGTGATGGGCCGTTCGCTGGGCAGTGTGTCGGCCATCGAGCTGGCGGCCTCGGAAGAGGCGGTTGCCGGGCTCATTGTCGAGAGCGGCATTGCCCAGACCCTGCCGCTTTTATGTCTCCTCGGTCTTGATGCCCAGGCGTTGGGTATTGCTGAGGCGGACGGCTTCGGCAATCTGGAAAAGATCGGTCGGGTGCAAAAGCCCACCTATATTCTTCATGCCCAACATGACCAGATCATTCCCATCGTTTTGGCCGAAGAGCTGCAGAGTGTCTGTGGGGCGCGGAGCAAGGAATTTCAGATGATTCCCGGCGCCGATCACAACAATATTCTGGCGCTGACCGGCAAGCTTTATTTCCAGGCGATCAAGCAATTTCTAAAAAGAGTCGGCAAATCCCACGGACCGAGACGATCCGGGATTCGCGGCTGAGAAATTCTGGGGCCTGTTAAAAAATTATATGGACAAAATTACGCTCAGATTTGGGTCGGATTTGGTTGCAGCGATTGAACAAAGCCGCAGGCGTAGCAGCGCTACGACGAGGATTTTGTAATTGAGCTGCAATCAAAGATGGCCCGAAGCTGAGATGTAAGATGTTCAGATAATTTTTTAACCGGTCCTTTAAGGGGGGGGATATGGCAAGAGACCGACGCCAAGCGCACCGGAGCAGCAGGAGCACGTTCCGGCGGGCTGGTTTCGTGGTCGGACTGCTGGGGGGGGTGGCGGTGGCCGTGGGGTTGTATGAGCCCGGCGGTGACTTTGCCGTTGCTGCCATGATCCTTGCCGGGTTGGTCCTGATCTTTGCCCTGCTGGAGATGTGGCAGGGAGGGGACGATTCTCCGGCGGATTCTTCTCTTTTCGGCACGGCCGGGCCTCTGCTCTGGGTCGTGGTTGTTTGGATTCTTTTCCGCTATTTCGGGCAAGAAGCTCCCCAGCTGATCCTGCTCCCGGTCGGGCTCATCGGCTGGCTGGCCATCAGTTTCCCCATGCAGGCCCTGCTCCTCCCCATCCTGGCCGTGCTCGCCATGGAAGCCGGGCTGTGGGGGTTGGGCTTTCAGGAAACGGCCGGGCTGGCAGGCAATCTGGCTGCTTATGTCGCCGCCGGGTTGGGGCTCAGTATGTTCATGAGCAGCAAAGCCTACCGCCAACGGATGCGAAAGGCCCTGATCCGGGCAAAAAGGGACACCGCCAGCCGACAATATGCCCGGGATCTTGGCCTGTTTGCCGACATCCCCGATATTCTCAGTGTCTTGCCGGATTACGACCTCATTGACGATCCGGAGGCGGGCAGCCAGCCTGCGGTGGCAAACATCACCGCGGGCTTTGACCTGCAACTCGAATTCATCCGTCAGACCTTGGCCCTGTCAACGGTGGCCCTGCTGTGGCCGGACCCGGAGGGGCATGAATACCGGCTGCGCAGCATTGCCACCACCAGAAAAGATATACACCCCGGGCCATTTCAGGTCGGAGTCGGCATCACCGGGGCGTTGCTGGGGGTGGAGGAGCTGGTGAGCCTCGCTCCGGCCACCCCATCCTTGGGGGTGCCCTATTATCTCAAGCAGATTGAGGTGGGGGGAATCCTCGCGGTCCGCCTTCCCGATGACGCGGAAGAGTGGCTCGGGTTTGACGACAAGAAGATCGCCCCGCTTCTCTGCGTGGATCGCCCCGGTCAGCAACCCTGGACAGAGCAGGAAAAAGCGACCATGACCCTGGCCGCCCGGAAGCTCGCTCTTGACGTGGCCATGGGCAGGCAGTTTCAGGCCATGGCCCATGAGCGCAGCGCCATCCAGCGGGTCTGTCTCGCCATGCGGGAGCTGAACGGGGCCTTGGGGCTTGAACAGGTTTTGCAGGCCACCATCAAGGCGGTGCGGACCCTGGTGGGCGCCGATTTTATCTCCATCAGCCTGATCTGTGGCAACGGGCATTGCGTGGCCCTGGCCGAGGGCGAAGGGGCGGAGCAACTCATCGGCCGTGAATTTTCCAGGGAAGAGGGGCTGGTGGGCCAGGTGCTCAAGATCAACCGGCCTCTGCCGGCCAAGGCCCAGTGCCACGGGCCGACCCAGGTCTTTGGCCACGACCATCTGCTCACCGGCTACAATTCGCTGCTCATCCTCCCCCTGCAAAAGGAAAAAGGGGAGGCAACCGGGGCGCTCACCGTGGCGGTGAAAAAAGAGGAGGTCTTCACCAAGGCCCGGCAGGAGATTCTCGAACTCATCGCCGCCCAGGTCGCGGTCAAGATCGACTTGGGGCAGGCCCATGAGGAGATCAACCGGCTGGCCACCATCGACGGGCTCACCGGTTTGATCAACCACCGCACCTTCCAGCATGGCTTCGATGTGATGCTGACCCGAGAGGAGCGGCGGGCAGGGGCCTTGAGCCTGCTCATCTGCGATATCGATCATTTCAAGAAGATCAATGACAGCCATGGCCATCCCTTTGGTGACAAGGTTCTCAAGGAGGTGGCCGCTATCCTGCGGAGGGCGGCGCGCAGCGTGGATCTGGCGGCCCGGTACGGCGGCGAGGAGTTTGCCCTTGTGCTGGAAGGCTCCGGCGAGCAGGGAGGTCTCCAGATGGCCGAACGGATCAGGCAGGAGATCGAAAAAATGGTGCTTCATAACGAAAACGGCCCGGTGCGGGTCACCTTGTCCTTGGGGCTTGCCGTTTATCCCGACCACGGCACGGACAAGGAACAGTTGATCAGACGGGCCGACCAGGCGTTGTACCGGGCGAAAAAACAGGGTCGCAACCGGGTGGTTTTCTGGGAAGCGGAGTGACCGGCTCGTTTCTCTGCTCTCCTCCGTGCTCTTTTTTCAGCCTCAGCCGGTGAGCAGCAGGATAGCGGCCACGGCGCAGAGCATGCCCAGAATCTGTTTGGCGGTGACGGGTTCGCGCAGGAAGATCGCGGCAAGCAGGATGGTGATCAGCGGGTACAGGGCGGTCATGCTCACCACCACCGAGAGCTTGCCCCGGCTGGCGGCGGCAAAGAAGCACAGGGTGCCGAGCATTCCCGCCACCCCGGTGAGCACGGCAAAGAGGATGCCCTTTGGGTGAGTTTCCGGCTGGAATCCCACCCAGAAGAGGCTGGCCAGGCCGACCAGCATGGCGCCCGCTACCTCGTAGATCAGGGCGCTGGTCGGACTGATATAGGTCACGGCCAGTTTGGGGAAAAATCCCCAGAGGCCGTAGATGATCAGGGCGGCAGAGGCGGGGAGCAGCCAGCTTTCCATGGGGATCTCCCTGTGTCGGCGGGGGTCTCTTCTGGCTCAAAATCCCGCGCGCTTGTTTGTCTCCGGCTTTTTCCGGAATGGCGACCGATTGAACAATCACAGATTTTAAAGTTTACCGGCGATTGTTGGGCCCGGCAAGATTTTTTGCCCTGCGGCCCGCTGTGCCGTATGGGGAAAGCGCGTATGCCAGAATTGAAAGAATCCTTGGGTCACAGATATTTGCAGGCGACAAAATGCGCCAGGGAAGCGAAGGACGGGCAAACGCCTCCCACAATCCAGAGAACAGAACGCTGGAAGACCTACCCGGAGGCGGAGGTGGTGGAGCTGCCCAGGACCTGGCCGGAGCAGGGCGCTGATTTTCTCTCGCTTCTCCAACAACGCCGCTCGCTGCGCAGCTTTGCCGCCGAATCCATCTCCCTGGAGGAGCTGGCCCTGCTGCTCTGGGCCAGCCAAGGCATAACCGGCCAGGCCGGTTCCTATCTTTTTCGCACCGCGCCTTCCGCCGGAGCCCTGTACCCCATGGAGACCTATCTGGCCATCCAACAGGTGGAGGGGCTTGCGCCCGGTATCTACCATTTTGATGTGCAGGGCTTCCGGCTGGAACGGCTGACCTCATCGCCGCCCGGGCAACCGCTGGCTGAAGCCTGCCTGGGACAGGGCTTTCTGGCCCAGGCCCCGGTCAATTTCATCTGGACCGCCATCTTCCGCCGGAATATGGCCAAATACGGGCATCGGGGGTTGCGTTACATCCTGCTCGACGCCGGGCATATCTGCCAGAACCTGCTGCTGGCCGCGGGCTTTCTCGGCCTGGGCGGCTGTCCGGTCGCCGCTTTTTTCGATGAGGAGGTGAACGGTCTGCTCGGGGTGGACGGCCAGGAGGAGTCGGTGCTCTATCTCGCCTCCCTGGGCCGGAAGGGATAGGGAAGCCGATGCTCTTCAATACCTTTGTCCATATTCCCGGAATCGGCAAGACCACGGAGCGGCGGCTTTGGCAGGCCGGAGTGGAAACCTGGGATGACTTCAAAGCTCCGTATCCGGAGTTCCTTTCCGCTCAGAAGGTACAGCTCATTCAGACCCATCTGGCCCGCAGCCGTGCCCAGGCCGGGCAACAGGCGCCCCACGAATTTCTCCGGCAGCTGCCCGCGGCCCAACGTTGGCGGGTCTTCCCGCTGTACCGGGATTCCGTGGCCTATCTCGACATCGAGACCACGGGTTTGAGCTTCACCGACCACTGCATCACCACCATCAGCCTCTACGATGGGAAAGAGGTCTTTACCTATGTGCAGGGGGAAAATCTCGCCGATTTTGCCGAGGACATCGGGCGCTATCAAATGCTGGTTACTTACAACGGCAAGGCCTTTGATGTCCCCATGCTCGAGCGACATTTCGGCTTTAAGTTGACCCAGGCCCACCTCGATCTGCGCCCCCTGCTGCAGGGACTCGGCTTTGTCGGCGGCCTCAAGGGCTGCGAGAAGCAGATGGGCCTTGATCGCGGGAACCTGGCCGGGGTGGACGGGTATTTTGCCGTGCTGCTCTGGCGGGAATACTGCCGGACCAAGGAGCCCCGGGTGCTGGAAACCCTGCTCGCCTACAACGTGGAAGATACGGTGAACCTTGAGTCATTGCTGGTGCAGGCCTATAACCTGAAACTGGCGGGTACCCCGTTTGCCGAAAGCCACCGGTTGCCCATGCCGCTCCTGCCGGAGAAATCATTTCTGCCGGATCTGGAACTCATCGATCGATTACGGGGGCGATTGCGGGGGTATTGAGGAAAAAAGCGGAGGGAACCCGGCTGTTGCCGGGCTCCCTCCATGGGGCATCACGCGCTTTGTAACAAGGCAGAGAATCAAGATACGGTCAATGGGCAGTGCGGCGCGTGGGTGTAAGGTGATCCGCCCGCTACGGAGCGAAACCACCCAGGGTTAAGGTCCCCCCCCCAACCTGGATGTTTTACGACGGTGCTGTCTTTTTTGCTCCGGGGGGCATAAAAAAACCCATCTCTGTTGCCGGAGATGGGTTGTAAGAAATCCATTGTTCCCCTATCGGCAACCCGGCCATCCGCGCTGGCGGACCCGTTGGCTTTGCGTCCCCGGATTACTCCGGGTTTGCCTTTTTCCAAGACAGCGTTCAGCTGTAAAGCCATAGTGGCACAGCCCGCCTGCTTCTGTCAATCGCTTTTTCCCGGTAGCCGGTGGTGTTGGCTTGCGGAGCGGGGTCCTTTCCCTTTTTGCGAGACCATCAAGGATTGGTTTTTATCCTGGCTGTGGTACACTGATGGCGAAAAGTCTGGTTTCCAACAACCGCGGGAAATTTTCATGTCCGACTCCATTGTCTGCAACCATACAGAAATTTTTCCTGTCTGCCGAAGGTTGTTGGGTGGTGCGCAGTGGCAGGAGTTTCTTGCCCTCCTGATCCCGGCCGCTAATCTTGCCGCTTTGGCGCATCTGCTTACCGCTTCTGCTGTCGCGCCAGAAGGAGCGCCGGAGTATCTCTCTGACCTGGCCCGGTTGGAGCTGGCCCTGTACCGGAGGCGTCAGGAGGGTCCAGCCCTGCCCACCGCGGTGGAGCATCTCATGGTAAACCCCTCGCTGCAATTGTTTGAGTCTTCCTGGGGTGGTTTGCCGCAGCTGTTGGGGGAAAACGGGGTCAATGCCGCGCTGGCGCCTGTGCCGCAGCCGGAGGTGATTCTGGTCTGGATGGACCAGAAAACGGGACAGGCCCAAGCGCAGGCGGCAGAGCAAGAGGAGCTGCTGGCCCTGAAACTGGTCGCGGAAGGGATTGACCCCTGCCAGGCCGCCGCCCTCGGGGAATTGCCGATCGGGGTCATTCTTGCCGCCCTCGACCGGGCCGCGGACAAGGGGATTCTTCTCGCCCCAGCCTCGCGCATCCGCAGGGACGAAGCGAGTTTTCCCCTCACCGAGGCGGTGGAGCCCCGGTTTTTGGCGGCCGAGGTTTTCACCCTGCAATGGCACCTCACCCAAGTCTGCGATCTGCATTGCAAGCATTGCTACGACCGGAGCGATCGTGCCCCCTTGCCCCTGGCCCGTGGCCTTGCTGTACTCGATGACCTGCTGGCTTTCTGCCAAAGCAGTCACGTGCGGGGGCAGGTGAGTTTTTCCGGCGGCAACCCCTTGCTCTATCCACATTTTCTTGCGCTGTACCAGGCGGCGGTGGCTCGGGGGTTCACCGTGGCCATTCTCGGCAATGCCACCGCCAAAGAGCACCTCCTGCCCCTGCTGGCCATCGCCAAGCCTGTCTTCTATCAGGTAAGCCTTGAGGGGCTGGCCGAGCATAACGACTTTATTCGGGGCAAGGGCTATTTTGCCAGGGTCATGGAGTTTCTTGATCTCTTGCATGAACTGGATATCTACTCCATGGTGATGCTCACCCTGACCAGGGGCAATATGGCGCAGGTGCTGCCCCTGGCGGAGCTGCTCCGCAACAAGGTTGATCTCTTTGTTTTTAACCGGCTGGCCATGGTTGGTGAGGGCTCCCTGCTGGAATCGGTGCCAATTGCGGAGTATCGGGGATTTTTGGAAAGTTATCTCGCTGCGGCACGGAAGAATCCAACCATGGGCCTCAAGGATAACTTTTTCAATGTGCTCCGCGCGGAAAAAGGCGAACCCCTGCTGGGAGGGTGCGCCGGATTCGGGTGCGGCGCGGCCTTTAACTTTGTTTCCTTGCTGCCCGATGGCGAGGTCCATGCCTGTAGGAAATTTCCTTCGCTGATTGGCAATATCTTCGACCAATCCCTGGCGGAGATTTATGATTCCCCGGGGGCTCGGCAGTACAGGGCCGGCTGCCAAGCCTGCCGGGAGTGCCGCCTGCGACCTGCCTGCGGAGGCTGCCTTGCCGTGAGTCACGGCTTCGGGCTCGATGTCTTTACCCAACGCGACCCTTACTGTTTTTTGGAGCACTAGCCATGGATTTTCGGATTCTCTCTTATAATATCCACCGGGCCATCGGGGTTGACCGGCGGTTTCGCCCGGAACGTATCGCCGCGATCCTGGACCATTACGATGCCGATATCGTTTTGTTGCAGGAGGTGGACGTGGGGGTGCCCCGTTCGCGGGAACTGAATCTGGCCCAGGAATTGGCCGAGCTCTGCAATTATCCCTACTATGCCGTGGGGTTGAATGTTCAGCTGCGCAAGGGGATGTACGGCAACGCCACCCTGAGCCGCTATCCCATCGCCGGTCAACGCAATATTGACTTGACCCATGATAGGCGTAAGGCCAGGGGCTGCCTGTTCACCGAGCTGGAACTGCCCGACGGCAATACGTCCAGGCTGCTACCGGTCTTTAACCTGCACCTGGGGCTTTCCTTCAAAGAGCGGCCCCAGCAGGTGGGCCGATTGGTGCGGACCCCCGAGTTTACCCGAATCGAACCGGGGCAGCCCTGTGTGGTGGCCGGAGATTTCAATGACTGGTGGACGCGGCTCGCCCCGCTGTTCACCGAGGCATTGGGCTTTGTCTGCGCCACCAATCATCTGGTCGGCTATCAAAATGCCATCCTGACCTATCCCTCTTTTTCCCCCACCACCGGCTTGGACAAGGTGTTTTGCCGGGGGCCGATCACCGTGCTGGGCGGCAAACGCTGCCGGCTTCGGGTGTCAAAGGTTGCCAGCGATCATTTGCCCGTGATTGTCGATCTGCAGCTCTAGTTTGCCGCTATTACGGGCCGGTTTTTTCGTTGACTTTTGCTTGGGGTTTTCTGATGATATTCCCATGGCTGGATCGGGTTTGCCTATGCTTTTTCGATCAAGGGAGGGCCGGAAGACGCCGGTTGCCTCGTTTTCCCAATACGCAAGCAATTGCAAGGAGGGAGTTATGGAAACAAAGGATTTGAAGAAATTTCTGGCAGGCTTTGGCATTGCCAGCCTGCTGGCCGGGGTCGGTCTTGCCGCTTCGGCGACCAAGGCTACCGCAGCCAGCGGCTGAAGCGGCAGCAAGGGCAGTGCCGTGAGCACTGAGGAAAAGGCGAAGGCTGGAGAAGAAAAAGGAGTGACGGAAAAGAAAGGCACTCCGGAAGAAGAAGCGGCAAAAGCCAAGAAGAAGAAAGAAGAAGAAAAGAAAAAACCCGGGAAAAGCGGCTGAAGCGGCTGATATAGAACGCAGGTTGCGTTCTAAAATATTTGTAAAGAAGGCAGGGAGACTTGCCTTTTTTTATTGGCGGCGTGAGTGATTCTTGAGGGGGGATATCCCATGGATTTGACTGGAAAACCCGCAGTGCCGTTTGCGCTTCCCGACAGTCAAGGGAAGATGCACCATCTGGCTGACTATAAAGGCTCTTGGCTGTTGCTGGTTTTTCACCGCCACCTCGGCTGACTGCCCTGCCGTGCCCATCTCTCGCAGTTGCGGGAGCACGAAGCAGAGCTGGCGGGACTCGGTGTTGCCATCGCGGTGGTTACCTTTGAAGCGGGCTTTCTTGCCCGGCAGTATGTGGAGGAGTCCGGTCTGGTCTGGCCGTTGTTGGTCGATGAAAAACGGGAGCTCTACCGCGGCTACGGGATGCTTGCCGCTTCCTTCTGGGATATCTGGGGGGTGAGAACCTGGCTGGCCTATGGGAAGGCAATGATTGCCGGGCAAAAGTTGCAGCAATCCCATGGCGATATCTCCCAGCGTGGCGGTGACGTGCTCATCGACCCGAGCGGCATCATCCGCCTGCATCATGTGGGAGAAGGGCCGGCGGATCGACCTTCCGTGGGGCAACTTCTGGATGCGATACGGGCAAGCCGGAGGGTATAATAAAGGTCCGGAATAGCGTGGTGGGAAAAAGATTTGGCGGTGGGGAGGAAAGGATGGCGGAGCAGAAGAGTCGGCTGAAGGAAGAAGATGCGCAGGCCCAGTTGCAACGATTTTTTGCGGAGATGCCCCGGTCCGTTCCCCTGGTTCTTTTTTGCGAGCCGGGGAAAAATGACTCCTTTGCCGAGGGGGCCAGGCAGGTCATCCGCGCCATTCGCGAGATAACCGACAAGGTGTCTCTGCGGGAGTATACCCTGGGGCATGATCTGGCCAAGGAGTGGGGGATCACCCGGTCGCCTACCCTGGTTTTTGCCCCGGAAGCCTTGAAGATTCGTTGGCTTGGCGCGCCTTTGGGCCATGAGGTGCAAACCTTCATGGAAGCGCTCAGGATTATCGGCTACCAGGAGCCGGGCTTGGGCAAGGAGGCCATGAAGGTTCTTGCCAAGCTGGACTCACCTCGGGCAATCAAGGTGTTTGTCAGCCCATCTTGCCCCTATTGCCCGCAAGCGGCGGTCAACGGCATCCGGGCTGCCGCGGCGCGGCCCGATCTTATCTCCCTGGAAATCATCGATATCCAGGCCAATCCGGACCTGGCCGACCAGTACGCAGCCCAGAGCGTGCCCCAAACCTTTGCCAACGAAAAGCAGATCGGCTTGGGCGCCCAGCCGGAGGAGCTTTTTGTCGCCTCCCTGGCTGCCTTGGAGCCGCAACGGGTTTTTATCCCGGACAGCGATGCCGAGGAGATCGTCTGTGATCTGGTCATTGTCGGCGGCGGGCCTGCCGGCCTGACCGCGGGTATCTACGCGGCCAGGAGCGGCTTGCAGGCGGTGGTGGTGGAAAAAGGCGTGTTGGGCGGGCAGGTCGCCACCACCCCCATGGTGGAGAATTATCCGGGCTTCACCCAGGTGGGCGGCAAAACCCTGGTGGATATCATGGTGACCCATGCCCTGGAATATGTGAAGATTTTTCCCGGCGAGGAGGTGCAGGAGATTACCCCGGGCGAGGTGTTCACCGTCACCACCACCAGGCGCCGCTACAAGGCGCGGGCAGTGCTGTTGGCCACCGGTGCCGGCAACAAGCGGCTTGGCGCACCGGGGGAAGAGCGGCTG
Organism: Thiovibrio sp. Mzg5; assembly: GCF_055379285.1. Taxonomy (NCBI): domain Bacteria; kingdom Pseudomonadati; phylum Thermodesulfobacteriota; class Desulfobulbia; order Desulfobulbales; family Thiovibrionaceae; genus Thiovibrio; species Thiovibrio sp. Mzg5. The sequence goes on from NZ_AP022872.1 coordinate 68,947, forward strand.
GCCGGGCGCGGGATCAGCTATTGCGCGAACTGCGACGGCCCGCTTTTCACGGGAAAAAAGGTGCTCCTGGTGGGCGGCGGCGACAGCGCCGTGACCGAGGCCCTGCATCTGCACAATATTGGGGTTGGGGTGACCATGGTACATCGGCGGGAGAGCTTGCGCGCCCAGGAACGGCTGGTGGTCAGCCTGCGGCAGTCCGGCATTCCGGTGCTCTTCAACAGTGAGGTTGTTGAGATTTTAGGCGGTACACGGGTGGAAGCGGTGCGCCTTAAAAACAACCGAACCGGGGAGGAGTCCACCCTGCCGGTGGATGGCGTTTTCATCGCCATCGGTTATACCCCGGCCGTGGAACTGGCTCGAAGCCTCGGGGCCGAGTTGACCCCGGACGGCTATATCAAAAAGGATGAGCGCCACCGGACCACGGTGCCGGGGGTTTACTCGGCAGGCGATGTGGAGGGCGGTTTCAAGCAGATCGTCACTGCGGCCGGGCATGGCTCCGAGGCGGCGCTCGCCATCTTTGAAGACCTGATAAACCCCTACTGGACGAATCAGAAAAAGCGGTAGCTCACCGAGGTTGCCACAGCCCAGAGCAGAATCAGGAGAGTGCCGATCGCGCAGGCCGCGCCAAGCAGCCGGTGGCTGAGCATTTCGCGGCGGTTTTCCTGATACCCGAGGAGCAGCCCGCAGAGAGCACCCGCCGCCATGCCGCCGCCGTGGGCCCAGTTGTTGATCCCCGGCACCAGCAGGCCAAAGACGAAGATACTCATGGCCCAGCCGCCGATCTGCTGGTATACCTGCTGGCCATAACTGCCGCCCCGGCTTTTCCCGTAATACAGAGCCGCGCCGATCAGGGCGCAGACCGCAGCCGAAGCGCCGATGGTAAAAGGCACCCCGGCCAGGTAGGAAAGCAGAAAACCGCCGATGCCGCCCAGGGTGTAGATGGAAAACATCCGGGCCAGGCCGTATTCTTGGATAACCAGGGGGCCGATCTGCCGCAGGGCGATGAGGTTGAAGACGAGATGGAGCAGGCTGCCGTGCAGGTAGCTGGCGGAAACCAGCGACCACCAGCGGTGCAGCGCCTCGATGGGCATGGTGCCGGTCGCTCCCAGCAGCAGGAGGCTCCGGTTGTCCGGGGAAAGAAAGCCAAAGGGATTCATGCCCAGGGACGTGCCGCCGGGGTTCAGCACCAGCGAGAGGACAAAGAGGGCGATGTTGACCCCGCTTAGGCCCGTGAGAAAGAAATCCTGATCATGGAACAGGCGGAGAGCCGCATTGTTTTTCCACCAGGAGCCCGGGGACCTGAGGCCGCAATAGGGGCAGCTCGGTTCATCCCGGCTGATGAGGCGGCGGCAGTTGGGGCAGAGCTGGGAGGTCTTGTGAGAGGGTGTCATATGGCGGCTTGGTCGATTGTTAAGGTCATTTTTCGTTGCCCCACCTAACCATACCTGTCCTGAAAAAACCAGAAAAAGCGTGACTGCATGGCCGAGTCATTCGAGGAGACCATGATGGGCGCGCAGTCTCGTTTTTCCCTGCAGGATTTTTACGGCGGCAGCATCCAGGCCAGGCTCGGTGTGGCCCAAGGGCTCTCTCCCGAGCTTGCCCCGATCCTGGCCGGAGACGAACCGTTTGCCCGGTTGCTGGCCCAGGCGGTGCTCGGTCAGCAAGAGTTGGCCCGGGTCATGGCCGATCTTGACCTGGGCGCCCTCTGCGTTGTCTGCGGTGCCAAGGCCGGAGGCGGATGTTGCAGCAGCTTCATGGCCGGGGAAAACGATGTCCCCCAGTTGCTGATCAATCTCCTGGCCGGGGTTCCCGTTGCTATCCTGCGGGAGGATGCGGAATGCTGTTTTCTCGGGGAGAGGGGCTGTCTGCTCCTGTTCAAGCCCATGTTTTGCCTGAACTATAACTGCCAACAGATCAGGCAGGGTGCTGGGCCAGCTCGGATGCAGAAGCTCGACCAGGCCGCTGGCCGCCTGCTCCAGCAACAGTATGGACTGGAGCAACTGCTGCTGGCGTTTCTCCGGCAACGGGGCACGCTGATCGGCTGATTTTTTTGCGGGCGGCGTTTTCTGCCCCGGCTTTGTTGTTGTTTCCCAGGCTGGGCGGCCTCCGAGCCGGCATCTTCCCGAGATGTCGTGAAATTGTGTGTACGATGTCACGAAATAACCTGTTGATGGAACCGGGAAAAAATGCTTGTATCGTGGGGCGCATTGATCCGGGGCCGAAGCGGGCCGGAATGAGGGCGGATCGTGGGACAAAGAGAACTGGATTCGGAGGAAAAACATGGAGTGGCAGACCCTGGACTGGCATACCCGCATCGCGGTGCTCTTTATCGTCGGCGGTGCTGCGATCATCGGGGTCAGCATCTTCCAGTTGCGGAAGCTGTTCAAGGCAACCCCGCTCATTGCCGAGCGGAGCCAGCGGTATGTGCTCCGGTTTCTCAAGGTAAACCGGCTGCTGATGTTTGTTTTTCTGGCGGGCTACATCGTGGTCGCCTTGAGCGTGATTCTCGGCAAGGCGAGCCTCGGTATGCTTTCGGTCAGTATTATCTTTCTCCTGGGCGCTGTCTTCGTGTTTTTTGGCCTTTCGCTGCACGCCAGAATGATCAGCGAGATTCAGCAGACCATTCAGGGGCTGCTGCCTATCTGTATGGAATGTAAAAAAATCAGGGCGACGGGCGCTGATTCCGGGGTGCAGGAATCCTGGAAGGAGATCGAATCGTATATCTCCCAACGGACAGATGCCAGGTTTTCCCACGGCATCTGTCCGCAATGTCTTGATAAGGTCCGTCAGCGCAGAAGGTAGCGGCTCCTCATCATTTTCCCTTTGTTAGCAGCCTTCCACGGCCTTGCCTTTTTTCTTGGCCGGAGCGGCAGCCTCGGCCGGAGCTGCCTTCTGCTCAGGAGCAGCCGCTGCTTTATGGCAGGCGGTGCAGGTGGTGGGGCCCTTCTTGCCGTTTACCCCGGTGGTGTGGCAGGTCTTGCACCGGGCATGGAACACATCCATGGGTTTCTGGAGTTTGGCATTGGCAAACTTCTCGTTGTGGCAGCTTGCACATTGCAGTCCCTCTGTTTTTCCCAGGCCGGCGATGGCCGCCTCGTTTAAGGGCTGGTGCTTGGCATCGTGATGGCAGGTGGTGCAGTCAAGGCCAAGGGCGGTGTGTTTGGCATGGCTGAACAGGGCGGGTTTCTTGCCCTTGATCACCAAATCCTGGGCCGGGGCCGTGATCTTTCCGGCGGCAGGGGTGGTGGCTGCGGCATGCAGGTCGGTCATGGTCACGCTCAGTCCGGCCGCGCACATCATGGCAAGGGCAATCATTGTTTTTTTCATGGTCATTCCTCCTAAAGATTGTTTTTTGGTTTCCAGGGGGGCTCCCGTAGAGTCCTTCTCCTGTTGATGGTATCCTATTCGCAATCCGTTGGTTTTCCTAGAGGACATGGGGTCATGTCTGGCGACATCGGTTGCTGGGGTGGGGATGTCGGGTGGCCGTGTCGGGCAGCCAGCGATTTCCATTGCCCCTGCTTTGACGGGCGTGGTAGTCTGGCGCCCTATGAAAAATAAGGCAGACAGCGCGGTTGCGCTTTTGCTAATCGGAAAGGAAAGATGACGCCGCAGAAAACAAGCAGAAAAACGGAGCTTCTGGCCCCGGTGGGAAGCCTGGAGTCATTTTTCGCCGCCCTGGAGAATGGGGCCGATGCCGTGTACTGCGGCCTCAAGGATTTTTCTGCCCGGGCCAAGGCCAAGAATTTCACCTTGGCCGAGGTGGAGAAGATGACCACCCATGCCCACCACCAGCACCGTCGCCTCTACATCGCCCTCAATACCCTGATTAAGGAAAAAGAACTGCCCCAGCTGGTGGGGATTTTGGCCGACCTGACCGGGATCGGGATCGATGGCCTGATCATCCAGGATCTCGGGGTCTGGCGGCTGGCCAAGAATCATTTCCCCCAGTTGCCGCTGCACGCCTCAACCCAGCTGGCCGTGCACAACGCAGCCGGGGTCAAGATGCTGGAGCAGATGGGGTTCACCCGGGCGGTCCTGGCCCGGGAACTCTCCTTGGCCGAGATCGCTGCCATCCGCCAGCAGAGCACCATCGAACTGGAGCATTTTGTCCACGGCGCGCTCTGTTTTTCCGTTTCCGGCCAGTGCCTGTTTTCTTCTGCGGTCAGCTCAATGAGCGGCAACCGGGGCCGCTGCGCCCAGCCCTGCCGCCGCCGTTATCTCAACCGGGAACAGCCGGGCTACCATTTTTCCACCAGCGATTTTTGCGCCCTTTCTTCGTTGCCCCAGCTACTCAAGGCCGGGGTCATCAGCCTCAAGATCGAAGGGAGGATGAAGAGCGCCGAGTATGTGGCCCGGGTGGTGGCGGCCTACCGGCTGGTGCTGGATGCCCCGGAAAGCGGGCGCAAGCAGGCGATGCAGGAGGCCGAGGAGCAGCTGGCCCTCTCCTTTGGCCGCCAGGCGACCAAGGGGTTTCTTACCGGTTCTATCCCGGCGGCGATTGCCGATTCCGCCAAGCAAGGGACTCTCGGTAAGCATCTCGGCCAGGTGACTTCGCTGCGTGGCGGCATGATCGGTTTTACAACCAGCGACCGGCTGCATGTGGGCGACCGAATCCGCGTCCAGCCCCAGAACGACCAGGCCGGCACCGGCTTTACGGTGCGGGAGTTGTGGATCGAGCAGAAAAAACTGAAAGTCGTCAAGGCAGGGGATTTTGTCCGGGTGCGGATTCCCGACAAGGGCGGTTTTTTTCAGGTGGGCGATAAGGTTTTCAAGGTGGGGGGCAAGGCTGCCTTTACCATGAGCCCGGAGGGATGCAGGGCCACACTTGATCAGGTGGCTGTACCGGAAAAGAGTTCGGCCCAAAAAGAGAGCCTGGCCCAGGCCCGGCAGCAGGGCCTGGCCAGTCTCCTGCCTGGAGCCGCTTCCAGTGCACCCTCTGCGCAAACCCTGACCGTGCGCGGCCGGGAACCCCAGGATCTGCGTATCCTCGATGAGCCGGGGGTTGCCGAGCTTGAGCTGCCGCTGACCCCGGAGACCCTGGCGGGTTTGAAAAAGGTGGACCACCGGCGTGGTGATTGGCAGGGGCGGGTCATCTGGGAGATTCCCCCCATGCTCTTCGGCCCGGAGTGGGACGAATACCGCCGGGCAGTGGGGATGCTGGCCGGGCAGGGCTTTCGCCGCTTCCGGATCAACAACCTGGGGCATCTCCCCCTGTTTGCCGGCCTCTCCGATTTAACCCTGTTGGGCGGCTTCCGCTGCTACACCCTGAACAGCCAGGCCGCCCTTGCCTGGCAGGAGCTGGGTCTGGCCGAACTCACCGCCGATCTGGAAGACGACCGTAAAAACCTGCAGGAACTCTTCCGCCGGGGTGAACAGCTGCCTCCCCTGGCGATTACGGTCTACAGCCCGCTGGTGGTGATGCTTTCCCGCATCCCGGTCCGGGGGGTGCGGCCCGGCGCGGTGCTGCGGGCGGAAGGGGGCGAGGGGTACCGCGTTTTCCAGCACCACGACCTCACCGAGGTTCTGGCGGAGCAGGATTTCTCCCTGTTGGGCCATCTTGCCGAACTGAAACGCCTGGGCTGCGCCCGGATCATTGTTGACCTGAGCCATTGCGGGGCCATGTCCGTCAAGGGACAACAGGTGCTGGCCGCCCTTGGGACCGATCAGCCCCTGCCGGAGACCACCCCCTTCAACTACCAGCGCGGACTGGCCTGAATCCTCTCGTCCCCGCACGGGAATATCCGGTTGGCTTTTCCCATTAGGCTCCCCTCCCTTGACGGGAGGGGGTTGGGGGGTGGGTGAAGTTGGCAACGGCATCTCAATCAGCACCTTCCCCCTCACCCTATCCCTCTCCCGTAAGGGGAGAGGGGACTCTTTTTGGGAGTCTGCAATTTTCTCACCTGACAATGCCGGTTCCCGTACTCTTCCTCAATTTTTCCCCATCCCCCTCCCGTTTTTCTGAAAAATATTGACAACCCCCTGGCAACAGCTTAAAGGATACCAAGGCTTAGTCATCTTTGGACAATATTGGACAGAAATGGATAAAACATTTATCTCCATAAAGGGCGTGGCGGAAAAGCTGGGGGTTTCTGAGAAGACCATCTACCGCATGGTGGGCGACAACCAGATTCCCTTTGCCGTCAAGATCGGCGGGCAATGGCGCTTCAAGGCCGACGAGGTGGTGGACTGGATCGATAGCCAGAGGCCTGGCGTTGCTGCGCCCCGCCGGAAGACGGATTACCGTCTCTCCCTGGTCGATGCCCTGGAAAACGGGGCGGTCCTCTATCGCATCCACGGCAGCAACCGTGATGAGATCATTGACGAGCTGCTCGCAGCCCAGCCCTATTCCGCGAATTTTGATGCCAAGGCGATCAAGATCTCCCTGCTCTCCCGGGAATCGGTGGCCTCCTCCTCCATGGACGGCATCGCCTGGATGTGGCCCGATCCGGCCCTGCCGGTTTACCTGGAAAAGAGCATGGTGATCCTCGCCTTTCTCGAATACCCGGTGGATTTCAAAGCGCTGGACAGCCGCAAGACCGAGCTGCTTTTTCTGGTGCTGCCCGCCAACAATACCGAAATGGCCATCCTCGAACGTAAACTGTGGCGGCTTTCCATGTCCACTCCCTTTCTGCACGGTATTCGGGAGCAGCTGACCCGCAAAAAACTGCTCGAATTCATCGGTGCGCAGGAAGCCATGATTTTTCACCAGGGACCTGCCGCATGAATCTCCTTTTTGTCGCTTTTTTTCTCTTTACCCTTGGTGCGTTGCTGGCAGTCCTGCCGGGGCGCGGTGCCGCCAGAACGGCCACTCTTCTCGGCAGCGGCAGCGCCATCCTCGGGTGCCTTTTCGGCTTGGTAGCGGCAGGGCAGAGTCTGCTTGGAGGAGGGACGGAGGTATTTTTTCTCCCCTGGTCCATGCCGGGCGGGGCGTTTTCCCTGCGACTGGACGGGCTCTCCGCCTTCTTTCTGCTCATCCTTTTTGTCGTTGGCCTGGCCGGCGCCCTCTATGGGGCCGAATATATGAAGGGCGGCAAAGAACGGCTTCGGCCGGGGCTGCACTGGACCTGGTACAACCTGCTCATCCTCTCCATGACCCTGGTGGTGACCGCGGCCAACGGGCTGTTGTTCCTCTTTGCCTGGGAGTGCATGTCGCTGACCTCTTTTTTTCTGGTGATCAGTGAGTACGATCTGGCAGAAGCGGTGGAGGCAGGGTGGACCTATCTGCTCGCCACCCATCTCGGCGCCGCCTTTCTTTTTGCCTTTTTTCTCTCCGCCGGGGCGCTTTCCGGCAGCCTGGAGTTTAGCTCCTTTCAGGTGCTCGGCCAGCTTTCGACGCCGGTTGCCTCGGCGCTCTTTCTTCTGCTGCTCATCGGTTTCGGCAGCAAGGCCGGCATCTTCCCCTTTCACGTCTGGCTGCCCGATGCGCATCCGGCCGCGCCCAGCCATGTTTCCGCCCTCATGAGCGGGGTCATGGTGAAGACCGCTATCTACGGGCTGCTGCGGCTGTCCGGTTTTTTGCCTGCCGGCCCTGCCTGGTGGGGCTCCCTGTTGATGGCCATCGGCATTGTCGGCGCCCTGTTCGGCATCGCCATGGCTGCCCTGCAACGGGATGTGAAAAGGAGCCTGGCCTATTCCACCGTGGAAAACATCGGCCTCATCCTGCTGGCCCTGGGTTTTTGGATGCAGAGCCGGGCCAATGGGCATCATGTGGCCGCGGCCTTTGCCCTGGCCGGGGGGCTGATCCATTTGCTGAACCACGCCCTGTTCAAAAGCCTGCTCTTTCTGGGCGCCGGCTCGCTCATGCACGGCAGCGGCAGTCGGGATCTCAACCGGATGGGCGGCCTCATGCGCCGCATGCCCGTAACCGGCCTGCTCATTGTCTGCGGCGGCCTGGCCATCAGCGCACTGCCGCCCTTCAACGGCCTGATCGGCGAATGGTTCATCTACCGCGCCCTGCTTGAGAGCGGCACCATGCTCTCCGGTCTGGCCGGCTTTTTCCCCCTGGTGCTCATCGGTCTTCTTGCCCTGGTGGGCGGGATGGTGCTTATCGTCATGACCAGGATCATCGGCATCGCCCTGGCCGGGGAGCCGCGCAGCCAGGCGGCCGCCCGGGCGCATGAGGCAGGTTGGCCCATGTGGAGCAGCATGGCCGGTTTGGCCCTGCTCTGTCTGGCTGGCGGCATCATGCCGGTTCTGCTGCTCCAGGTGGCGAGCCGGGCCGCAACCCTGCTTGATCCGGCTGCGGCTACTCTGCTGGTCGACACGGCTTTTGATCCCTGGTGGCTGGGGATCATGGCGGTTTTGCTGCTCGGCTGTATTCTGGCGGCGTACGTCTTCCTCCGCTGGCGGCAGGGGCGCGACCTTGTGCCAACCTCCGCCACCTGGGGCTGCGGCTTTGCCTTTCCCACGAGCCGGATGTCCTACAGCGCGGAGAGCTATACCGAGCTTCCCCAAAGCGCCCTGTTCTGCAGCTGTCTTAAGCCATCCACCGAAGATGGCCGGACCATCGGATTTTTTCCGGAGGTGACGCGCTTTTCCTTTGCCGCGGCGGACCCGGTGCTGGCCCGATTGTTCAAGCCTTTCTTCCGGCGGGCCGCTGATGTTTGCAGCGGCTTTCGCGGCCTGCAGGCAGGTCAGCTGCATGTGTATCTGCTCTATATCTTCAGCGCCACGATCCTGCTTCTCTTTTGGGTGGGGCAACAATGAAAAGAGAATCTGATTGCCATCGAACATCAGCCATGTATTCCGGCAACGCCGGGCCTGTTCATTTCTTTGCTTGCCCAAAGAAACGAACCAAAGAAAGGGCACCCCGCCACTTGTCCCGCCGCAGGCGGGATGCCCTGTGCTCCTCGATGCTGCCGGGAGTTTGCAAACTCGGCTGCGCCTCAAACAGTGCAAACTCCTTTTTCGGCAGCCTCTCCGGTGCTCGGCGGCGTGACAATGGGAAAAACAGAGGAGCGGCTTGCGCCGCTCCAACTCATGGTATCATCGCGTCATTGTTAATTTTGCATTCCGCACTTCTAAAGAGAGAACCGTGATGCTCGAACTGTTCCTGCACCTTCTCCTGCTCTTCGGCCTTTCCCCCCTGTTGCCCGGGGTGATCGGCAAGACCAAGGCCCTTTTTGCCGGGCGGACTGGCCCCCCGTTTTTGCAGTCCTATTACGATATCTGGAAACTGTTCGGCAAGGGCCTGGTCATCAGCCGAACCACCACCTGGGTTTTTCGGGCGGGGCCGGTGCTCGGCCTTGCCGTGCCGGTACTTGCCGCGCTCCTGGTTCCCTTTGGCGCCATCGGCGCGCCCCTTTCCTTTGCCGGCGACCTGATCTTCTTTGTCTATCTTTTTGGGCTGTCCCGTTTTTTCACGGCCAGCGCCGCCCTGGACACCGGCTCCTCCTTTGAGGGCATGGGCGCGGCTCGCGAGGTCACTTTTTCCTGTCTGGCCGAGCCGACGGTTTTCTTCTGCTTCATCGTTTTGGCCCGGCTTTCCGGCTCCCTTTCCCTGGACGCCATGTTCGGCCAAGCCCTGAATGCGGGTTGGCAGAGCGCCGGACCCTCCCTGATTCTGGTCCTGGCCTGCCTGTTTGTCGTGGTCCTGGTGGAAAATTGCCGCATCCCCTTCGACGACCCCAATACCCATCTGGAACTGACCATGATCCATGAGGTGATGGTGCTCGATCACAGCGGCCCGGATTTCGGGATGATTCTTTATGGCGCCGCCATGAAGCTCTTTGTCCTGGGCGCGCTGGTTGTCCGCCTCGTGTTTCCCGGCTCAACCGGGAATGTGTTGTTCGATACCCTGCTGTTCGTCGGCGGGATGCTGCTTCTGGCCGTGGTCATCGGGGTGGTCGAATCCACCATGGCGCGGCTGCGGCTGTTGCGGGTGCCCCAACTGCTGGTCGGCACCATGCTGCTTTCTTTTTTCTCGCTGATTCTGCTCTTGAGGTAAGGGAATAATGGATAACTACAATCCGGCCAATCTTCTGCTGTTGTTGGTCATTCTGTTTAACTTCTTTCTTCTGGGGAGCAGTCGCTTGAATGCCTGCATCCGGACCGTGGCCATCCAAGGCGGTATCCTCTCGCTGCTGCCTCTTTTTCTCCATGGGTTTTCCGGCCATTCCCTGATTTTGGCCGGCGGGGCTTTTCTGCTCAAGGGGCTTGCCATTCCTTTTCTGCTTTTAAGAGCCATCCGCCAGGTGCATATCAAAAGGGAAATGGAGCCGTTGATCGGCTATGTTCCGACCCTGCTCCTCGGCACCCTGGCCACGGCCGGCGCGTTTATCTTCAGCGACCGGCTGCCGCTCATCGAGGCGCATCGCGGCTCGCTTTTTATCCCTGTTGGCCTGGCCACCCTGGCCACCGGGTTTCTCATGCTCATCACCCGGCGCAAGGCCATCACCCAGGCCCTCGGCTACCTGATTTTTGAAAACGGGGTTTTCATCTTCGGCATGCTCCTGGCCGAGGCCATGCCCCTCATGGTGGAGGCCGGAGTGCTCCTCGATCTGCTGGTCGCGGTTTTTGTCATGGGGATTGTCATGCACCAGATCAACCGGGAATTTTCCACCATGAACACCGGTCAGCTTTCTTCCTTGAGGGAATAACATGATAGTCGCGCTTCTCCTTCTGCCCCTCTGTTGCGGCCTTGCCGCCTTCTTGCTCCCTTCGGACCGCTTCCGCCCGCTGTTGCTGCCGGTCTGCGGCCTGGCGCATCTGGTGTTGACCTTCTTCGTCATTCAGGGCGGGCAGGGCGCCTCCTTGTCCATGGCCGGGAACTGGATCGCTGTCGATCCGTTCAGCCGCCTCATTCTGCTCATCGTCAGCCTGCTTTTCTGCGGGTGTTCGATTTATGCCTTGGGTTACCTGCGCTACCGTATCGCCTGGGGCAACAGGATCTTTGTCAGCTGTCTGCTCCTTTTTCTTTCCGCCATGAGCCTGGCGGCGGTTGCCCGGCATCTCGGTCTTCTCTGGGTGGCGGTGGAGGCGACCACCGTGGCCAGCGCCCCGCTGATCTATTACAATCGCAACCGCCTCTCCATTGAGGCGACCTGGAAATACCTGATTCTTTGCTCCGTGGGCATTGCCCTGGCTATGCTCGGTATCCTTTTTGTCGCCTACGCAGCCCTGGCCGGAGGCGTACATGTCAGTCTGCAGTTTGACGACATCCTGCATGGCGCCGCAAACTACTCCAGGCCGTGGCTCAGGGCCGGTTTTGTCTTTCTGCTCGTCGGTTTCGGCACCAAGGCCGGCTTTGCCCCCCTGCACACCTGGAAACCGGACGCCTATGGCGAAGCGCCCGGCCTGGTCGGCGCGCTTTTGGCCGGCGGACTCACCAGCGTGGCCTTTTTGGCCTTGCTGCGCACCCTGCAGATCATGGATGCCGCAGGCGACGGGGCCATGGCCCGCGAGGCCTTCCTGGCCATGGGCCTTATCTCCCTCGGCTTTGCCGCGGTATTTGTTATCAGGCAGCCTGATTTCAAGCGGCTTCTCGCCTATTCCAGTGTCGAGCACATGGGTATTCTCGCTATCGGCGTTGCCGTCGGCGGGGTGGCCACCTTCGGCGCCATGCTGCATCTGATGAACAATGCCCTGACCAAGGGCGTGCTCTTTTTGGCCGCAGGCAACATCCATCGCCGATTCGCCAGCAAGCGGGTGGGCGAGGTCCAGGGCGCCATCACCCTGGTGCCGGTTTCCGCCAGCCTTTTTCTTCTCGGCTTTTTGGCGATTACCGGCTCGCCGCCTTTTGCCCCGTTTATCAGTGAGTTCACCATCCTCCGGGGCATCTTCACCGGCGGTTATTATCTGACCGGCGGGTTGTTCCTCTTCTTTCTGGCCGTCATTTTTATCGGCATGGGCAGCACGGTGCTCTCGATCGTTTTCGGCACGCCTTTGGAACGGAAAGGAGATACCAATTACCGTGAGACCATCATGACCACCGGTACCCCGCTGGTCCTGCTCCTCATCATTCTTCTCCTGGGGCTCTACCTGCCCGAGCCAGCCAGGAAGCTCTTTGCCGAAGCGGCGGCACTGCTGGAGGTGAAGCCATGAAGAATCTGAATCCGCAACTTTTGAAAAACGGCGAGGCCATTGGCCTTGAGTTGGTGGAGACCCTCGATTTTGCCGATTTCAGCGACTGCCTGTTGGCCGAGGTACGGAAACAGGGCAGGGTGGTGGCCTGTTTTGGCGTGCCCGTTGCGGAAGAGGGCAGGGAACTGGAGCTTTTCGCCCTTATCGCCCGGGATCGCAACGCCTGTGTCGCCGTGTACCGGACCCGCATCACCGAGCGGTTTCCCTCCCTGACCCCGAATTGCCCGCAGATGCATCTCTTTGAAAGGGAGATTGCCGAGCAGTACGGGGTGGTGCCGGAAGGGCATCCCTGGCTCAAACCGCTCCGTTTTCACAGCGCTTGGCGGGCCGGGCGCGATGCCTGGAATCGTCCGGCGGATCAGCACCCCCGCAGCGGTGAAATGGAGTTTTACCGGGTGGACGGGGAAGGGGTGCATGAGGTGGCGGTTGGTCCGGTCCATGCCGGCATCATCGAGCCGGGTCATTTCCGTTTCCAGTGCTACGGCGAGAAGGTAATGCATCTTGAAATCTCCCTTGGCTACCAGCATCGGGATATTGAACGGATGGTGTTGAACGGCCCCCATCCGTCCACCATGGCGCAGATGGAAACCATTGCCGGCGATACCTCCATCGGCCATGGGTTGGCCCACTGCCAGGTGCTTGAGGCCTTAAGCGGCTGCGAGGTTCCGGCCCAGGCCCAGGCCATCCGCGCCGTGGCCCTGGAACTGGAGCGGCTGGCCAACCATGTGGGGGATATCGGCGCCCTGGCCGGCGATGTCGGCTTTCTGCCCACCTTCTCCTATTGCGGCCGGTTGCGCGGCGACTACCTCAACCTCACCGCCGCCCTGTGCGGCAGCCGTTTCGGCCGAGGGCTGGTGCGGCCGGGTGGGGTGCTCTTTGATCTTGCTCCGCCCCTGGCCGAAGAAATGCTGGCCCGGCTCAAGGGTATCGAGGGCAACACCCTGGGCGCCCTGGAGCTCTTTTTTGATGCGCCCTCGGTTTTGAGCCGGTTTGAAGGGAGAGGTCGCCTGTCCCGCTCGGTGGCCGAGGATCTTGGTCTGGTCGGGGTGGCGGCCAAAGCCTGCGCAGTGCCCCGCGATAGCCGCTTTTTCCATCCGACCGGGGTCTATCGCCATTTGTTTGATGATCTGATCACCGAGGAAACCGGCGATGCCATGGCCAGGGCCAAGGTGCGCAGCCGGGAGATCAGCGTCTCCATCGAGCTGCTCCGGCGGATCATGGGCGATCTGCCGGAAGGTCCCATCAGGGCGGTGGTCGGGCCGCTCAAGGGCAATGCCCTGGCAATTGCCCTGGTGGAAGGCTGGCGGGGTGAGGTGCTCCACGTCGGTCTCACCGACAACGATGGCCGTTTGCGGCGCTACAAGATTGTTGACCCCTCCTTCCATAACTGGAGCGGGTTGGGTATGGCGATGCGCGATGAGCAGATTTCGGATTTCCCCCTGTGCAACAAGAGTTTTAACCTCTCCTACTGCGGGTTTGACCTATAGCGGTTCGAATCCAGAGCGCGAATGGATCATGCGTGTGAGAGAATTTGAGGGCAAAAGAATATGCTGCAGATGATACGAGAACGGTGGCGTCAGGGATTCAGAACGGGAAAATTCCCGAGGGAGGAGCCTATCCTGCCCCCGCGCTTTCGGGGGCTGCCCAAGTTCGGCGGGGATTGTCCGGCCGACTGCGGCAAAGCCTGCGAGGCGCTGTGTCCCTACGGAGCCTGCAAGCAGGTGGACGGCAGGCTGGTTCTTGATCTGGGACGCTGCCTGTTCTGCGCCGATTGTCCGGCCTGTCCCCAGGGCCGGATCACCTTTGGCAACGACTACCGCCTTGCCGTTCGGCAGCGGCAGGATCTGCTGTACAGCGGCGGGGAATATTCCCTGGCGCAACCGCTTGAGCCTGCGCGGCTGAAGCTCTTTGGCCGCTCCCTCAAATTGCGCCAGGTTTCCGCCGGCGGTTGCAACGGTTGCGAGGCGGATTGCAACGTGCTCGGCACCCTGGTTTTCGACCTGGGCCGTTTTGGTATCCAGTTTGTCGCCTCCCCCCGCCACGCGGATGGCCTTCTGCTGACCGGGCCGGTCACGGAAAACATGCGCAGCGCGGTGCTGGCCACCTATGAGGCGATGCCGGCGCCGAAGATCGTCATCGCGGTCGGGGCCTGTGGCATCAATGGCGGGCCATTTCTGCATAGCAGCGAGGTGAGCCCGGGGCTTGATCCCCTGTTGCCGGTGGATCTCTATATCCCGGGTTGTCCGCCGCATCCCTACACCATTCTGGATGGGTTGTTGCGCTTGCTTGGCAGGAGATAGGGGGAAGATTTCGCAGGTTCTTTGTCTGTCGTGGCTCTATAACGCATGAATCAAAGAGAGGGAGGATGGGACATTGGCTGAGCTCTACCTTGCCGCCGTAAGCCTGATCTTCTGCTCCGGGCTACCCGCCCTGGCTTGGGGTCGGTGGGCAAAGAGCGGGGAAATCCTCTCCGTTGTCCTTCTGCTGACCGGCGCGGCTCTCGGCCTTGGTGCCTCGCTGGCCGGGGCCTGGCAAACTCCCGCGCCCGTGCTGGCGGTACCATGGGCCATCCCCGGCGGCAATTTTCTCATTGAACTGGACGGCCTGGCCGCGCTCTTCCTGCTGCCTGCCCTGCTCATCCTCGGCCTGGGCGGTGTTTACGGGCTCGGCTACTTTCCCCAGGTCCGGCACGGCGTGGCGGCGGGCAGGCTCCGGCTCTTTTACGGCATGTTGGGCGCGGCCATTGTTCTTTTGCCGGTCAGCCGCAACGGTATTCTCTTCCTCATAGCCTGGGAGGTCATGGCCATCGGCAGCTTTTTGCTGATCCTTACCGAGCAGAAAGAAGAAGAGGCCCGTCGGGCTGCCTATGTCTATCTTGCCGCCACCCACACCGGCACCCTGGCACTTTTTGCCATGTTCATTCTTCTGGCCGGTCCCACCGGCAATTTCGATTTTCCCCTGGCCGCCACCCTTGACGGCGCCACTTTTCAGGCCGGGGCGATTTTCCTTCTGGCCCTGTTCGGTTTCGGTCTCAAGGCCGGGATCATGCCCCTGCATATCTGGCTGCCTGGGGCGCATGCCGCCGCGCCCAGCCATGTTTCCGCCCTCATGAGCGGGGTGGTGATCAAGATGGGGATTTACGGATTGGTCCGGGTGGCAAGTTTCTATACCGGCCAGCCGGCCTGGTGGGGCGGGAGTATTCTCGTCCTCGGGGTGGTTTCGGCCATCATGGGCGTGGTCTTTGCCCTGGCCCAGCATGACATCAAGCGGCTGCTCGCCTATCACAGTGTGGAGAATATCGGCATCATCCTGATCGGCCTGGGCTGCGCCCTGCTGGGAAAAACCTTCCACAACCCAGCCCTGGTCGTCCTCGGCCTGGCCGGGGCTCTGCTCCATGTGGTCAACCACGGCCTTTTCAAATCCCTGCTCTTTCTCGGGGCCGGGGCAGTGATCCAGGCCACCGGCACCAGAGAACTAGACCGTTACGGTGGGTTGCTGCGCTCGATGCCGCGCACCGCCTTTTTCTTCCTCGGCGGGGCCGTGGCTATTTGCGGGCTGCCGCCGCTCAACGGCTTTGTCAGCGAATGGCTCATCTACTTGGGCCTGCTGCACAGCCAGGCCCAAGGCGTCCCCTTTCCGCTTTCCCTGACGATTCTGGCCGCTCCGGCCCTGGCCATGACCGGCGCGCTGGCCGTGGCCTGCTTTATCAAGGTCTTTGGCGTCACCTTTTTGGGCACTGCGCGACGTCAATTGCCGGTGGTGCCTGGCGAGGCGCCGGGCAGCATGCTCCTGCCCATGGGCATCCTGTTGTTCTGCTGCCTGATCATCGGCCTGGCGCCCTGGACGATTGTCCCTCTGTTGCAGCGGGCTGTTGGTGCCTGGCTGGGCACAACGGTTGCAACCCTCTCTCCGGCCGGGAGTCCGGAGAGCATGTTGATCGGCTCTCTGGCGCCGGTGTATTGGCTCAGTCTCTGCGCCTTCCTGCTGTTGGCTATCTCTGCCGGATTCTTCTTCCGGCAGAGGTCTTTCCCTGAGCCCTGCCGCGAAAAGCGACCAGCTACCTGGGGCTGCGGCTACCGGGAGGGGACCCCCCGCATGCAATATACGGCTGTTTCCTTTGCGGAGATGCTGGTCAGCCTTTTCCGTTGGGGGTTGTGGAGCGACATCGCCGGCGGCCGGGCCATTGGGTTTTTCCCTGCCGTGGCCAGTCTTGTCGCCCACACCCCGGATCTGATTCTGGACCGTCTGATCCATCCGACCTGCCGGGCCTTATCCCGAACCGCCTTTGCGGTCCGCGCCTTTCTTCACCAGGGTTGGATCGGCATTTATCTCCTCTATACCGCTCTGACCCTCTGCCTGCTGCTGTTGTGGTTGTAGGCTTGACCGTCAATAATCCTTTTGGGACGGCATTGGTCCGGGGATTTTTTCTCCTCGTGCTCAGCGGAAGATGATCCGGGTGTTGTTGCAGTTCCGGCCCCGTTCAGCATAGCCATGATACGGGGGACGGTATCTGGTTTCCTCCCAATGGGACCTTCCCCTGTCCCGGTAGTAGCCCCTGGCTGGCGGATAATAGCGGTCGCGGTCAATGATCACCGTCTGGCTCACCACCCGGCGGCTGTCGTCCTGGAGAACCCAGGCCCCGTTTTCGTAACAGGCGGTGCTATAGACCCGTTCCGGTCGGCCGTCCACCGTGGCCAGCACCTCCACCTCCCGGCAATCGGCGGGGGCTTGCTCCTCATACTGCTGGACAACTCTGGGCGGCGGGTAATATCGCTGGCTCGGCTGTCCCGGTCCCTTGTCCATTTCGTTACCGACCATGTAGCCGAGCACCCCGCCGATGGCGGTGCCCAGCAGGGTTCCCTTGGTGTTGCGGCCGATGGCCTGGCCGAGAATGGCACCTCCGGCCGCGCCGCCGAAGGCTCCGGTTTGGGCGGCACTGTCTGCCATGGCGTTCTGGCTGACCAGCAATATTCCGACACATGTTGCGAGCAGGGTTCGTTTCAGCATATTCCCTCCTTGTGAGAATAGACTTTTTGGCTGTGTTGCAAAATAAAGTACGACCCAATTTTCAATTTCACCGTACGGGAGAATCATCGCTTTTTCCAGCCGACATGGGGCGTAGCCAGGGCAATGTCGACCCGATGTCGGGTCCGGTTCGGAGAAAAACCGCTATGAATATGTATGGGACGGCGTATTTGTGGTCCTGCTGTTATTTTGCTATATTAATAAAAAGATGGCGCAAAGCCGCGCACCGTTCGGTCTCCCTGCCACCTGCCGCCACACGACCTTTATGACAGCATCGAAAAAGGGGATTATCCGCGCAGGAACCTTGACGTGCGGGTCATGCCGTAAAATAGCCCTAACACTCACTTTGTTAGCTTTGCAACCTTCAACCTCAAAGGAGAACGAAGATGAGCGAAAACAGCAAGTGTCCGGTAACAGGCAGAACCAGCAAACAAGTAGCCGGCGGCGGTATGTCCACCCGGGACTGGTGGCCGAACCAGTTGAACCTTCATATTCTGCACCAGCATTCCGCCAAGTCCAATCCCCTGGGCGAGGATTTCAACTACGCGGAAGAATTCAAGAAACTCGATCTGGCCGCCCTGAAGAAAGACCTGTACGCCCTGATGACCGACTCGCAGGAGTGGTGGCCGGCCGACTGGGGTCACTACGGGGGGCTCTTCATCCGGATGGCGTGGCACAGCGCAGGCACCTACCGCATGGGCGACGGCCGCGGGGGCGGGGGGTCCGGTAATCAGCGCCTTGCCCCCCTCAACAGCTGGCCGGACAATGTGAACCTCGACAAGGCGCGCCGTCTGCTCTGGCCGATCAAGCAGAAATACGGCAACAAGATCTCCTGGGCCGACCTGATGATCCTCGCCGGCAACTGCGCCCTAGAGTCGATGGGCTTTAAGACCTTCGGCTTCGGCGGCGGCCGCAAGGACATCTGGGAGCCGGAAGAGGATGTCTACTGGGGTGGTGAAGAGGAATGGCTGGCTACGAGCGACAAGCCCAAGAGCCGTTACAGCGGTGACCGGGATCTGGAAAATCCCTTGGCGGCCGTGCAGATGGGCCTCATCTATGTGAACCCGGAAGGTCCGGACGGCAAACCGGATCCGGTTGCCTCCGGCCGTGACGTCCGCACAACCTTCGCGCGCATGGCCATGAACGACGAAGAGACCGTGGCGCTGGTCGCCGGCGGCCACACCTTCGGCAAGTGTCACGGCGCCGGCCCTGCGTCGCATGTGGGCCCGGAACCTGAAGGCGCTCCCATCGAAGAGCAGGGTCTCGGCTGGAAGAGCAGCTTCGGTAGCGGCAAGGGCGGCGATACCATCAGCAGCGGCATCGAGGGTGCCTGGAAGCCGAACCCGACCACCTGGGACATGGGCTATCTCAAGGTGCTGCTCAAATACGAGTATGAACTGGTCAAGAGCCCGGCCGGCGCGCATCAGTGGCTGGCCAAGGACGTGGACGAAGAGGACATGGTGGCTGACGCGCACGACCCCTCGAAGAAGCACCGGCCGATGATGACCACGGCGGATCTTTCGTTGAAGTTCGATCCGATCTACGCGCCCATCGCACGGCGCTATCTGGACGACCCCAAGGAGTTTGCGGATGCCTTTGCCCGGGCGTGGTTCAAACTGACCCACCGCGACATGGGCCCGCGTTCGCGCTATCTCGGCCCGGAGGTCCCGGCGGAGGACCTGATCTGGCAAGACCCGGTGCCCGCAGTCGATCATGGGTTGATCGACGCCAAGGACATCGCGGACCTCAAGGCCAAAATCCTTGCCTCGGGCCTGTCGATCTCCCAACTGGTCTTTACCGCCTGGGCGTCGGCCTCCACGTTCCGAGATTCTGATAAGCGCGGCGGTGCAAACGGGGCGCGTATTCGTCTTGCCCCGCAGAAGGATTGGGAGGTCAACCAGCCGGCCCAACTTGCCACTGTGCTGCAGACCCTTGTGGGCATCCAAAAGAGGTTCAACAGCGCGCAGTCGGGCAAGAAGAGGGTGTCGCTTGCCGACTTGATCGTCCTGGGCGGGTGCGCAGGTGTCGAGCAGGCTGCAAAAAATGGCGGTTACGAGGTCACCGTTCCCTTCACGCCGGGACGCACGGATGCGTTGCAGGGGCAAACCGATGTGCAGTCATTCGGTGTACTCGAGCCGAAAGCAGACGGGTTCCGCAACTACCAGAAAACCAAATACGCCGTAAGGGCAGAGGAGATGCTGGTTGATCGGGCGCAACTGCTGACGCTCACCGCTCCTGAGATGACGGTCCTCGTTGGCGGCATGCGGGTCTTAAATGCCAACTTCGGACAGTCCCAACACGGCGTCTTCACCAAGCGGCCGGAGACGCTCACCAATGACTTTTTCGTGAATCTGCTCGACATGGGCACGACCTGGAAGCCAACCCCTGCAGACGAAGAGGTGTTCGAGGGGCGTGATCGCGTCAGCGGCCAACTCAAGTGGACCGGTACCCGCGTGGACCTGGTTTTCGGCTCCAACGCGCAGTTGCGCGCCCTGGCCGAGGTCTATGCCCAGGACGATGCGAAGGAAAAGTTCGTGCGCGACTTCGTCGCAGCCTGGAACAAGGTCATGAACCTGGACCGCTTCGACCGTATCTGATCGTGGCATAACGGTTATGGCTCCTGACCGGGAGAAAAAAACAGCAAGCTGACCTCCGGTTCAGCGGCAGCGGGATGCCGCTGAACCGGAGCGATCCCCGCAGGGTCTCTCGCCTGGGTAGTTCCCGGCCCAACTCCGCATTGCCTCTTTGGCGTAAGCGTGCTAGAAGGGAGGATCGACTCCGTTTAACCAGGGACTCCCTATGCGTCGCCAGATACTGCTCTCCATCACCATCCGGTTTTTCATCTACTTCACGCACTGGCTGGTGCTGGCCTATCTGCCCCTGCTTCTCAAGGGCTATGGCTTGAGCGACTTGCAGATCGGCATGGCCATCGGCCTTTTTTCCCTCTCCTCCATGGCGCTGATGCTGCCGCTGGGACTGTTTTCCGATATCTTTTCGCCCAAACGGACCATGCTCTGCGGCGCGCTGCTCTATGGGGGATATTTTGCTGCCCTCCTGATTGCCCGCTCCTTTGGTTGGGTTCTGGCGGCGGTGTGTGTCGGGGGGTTGGGGAGCGCGGCCCTGGTGGTGGTGAGCGAATCCCTCTACCTCAAGCATTTCGGCCAGATCCAGCGGAGCCGGAGGGTGGCGACCTACCAGTTGAGCACCTATCTGGGCTTCGGCCTTGGTCCCCTGGTGGGCGGCTTGGTGGTGCAAATGTCCTCGCCCACCCTGTTATTCTCCCTGGCCATGGCTGGGGCCGGGGCCATTTTTTGTCTCTCGCTGTTTTTGGTCGATTATGAGCCCATTGTCTTTTCTTTTAAGGAATACAGCGGGGATATTCTCCGGTTCAAGCCCCTGCTGCTGCTCGCCTGCCTTTTTGTGCTGGGCACCCATTTCGGGGTGGAGCAGACCTCTTTTTCCCTGCTGCTGAAAGAAAAGTTCGGGCTGCTTCCCCGGCAGATAGGCCTGGTCTTTGCCTGCATGGGGTTGTGGATGGCCCTGGCCGTCCCCTTGGTCGGCAGGTTTCACGACAAACGGAGATCGGTGTTCCTCTTCTTTCTCGGGGGCATGGCCTTTTCTGCGCTGTTTCAGGTGCTGACCCCGCTGGCTGTCGGCATCCGGAGCCTGGTGGTCATCCGCTTGCTCCACAACCTGGGCGATACGGTGGCCTTGCTGGAGTTGGGGGTGTTGGTGGCGCTGCTTTTTCCTTCCGGGCGGCTGGGCGGCAACTCCGGCCTGCTCTACGGGGTGCGCACCCTGGCCACCTTTCTTGCCGCAGTGGTGTCCGGGAGCCTGAACCGGGAGTGGGGCTATGGCGCATCCTTCATGGGAAGCGGCCTGTTTGTCCTCTGTTTTGTGGCGGGCAGCTTTGCCTTTATCGGGTTCAGCGCAACGCGGCGGCAGGCGGTGGGTTGGCAGGAATCTGAAAAATGAGAAGTGAGAAGGCGGCGAGTTCGTATGTTCATTTCTTTGCTTGCCCAAAGAAACGAACCAAAAAAAAGGCCCCCTGTGTCCCTTGTCCCGCCGAAGGCGGGATGCCCTGTGCTCCTCGATGCTGCCGGGGCTTTGCAAACTCGCTGCGCTCAAACAGTGCAAATCCCCTTTTCGGCAGCCTCTCCGGTGCTCGGCTGCGTGCCAATGGGATTTTCCTTTCCCCCATTTGTCCTGCCGCGCCTCGCAGACGGGGGCGGAAAAAGACGCGGGAACTGTCTGAGGGCGAAGCCCGAGTTTTTCCGCGTCCCGCTCCCGGCGAGAAGTAAGGGAAGCCCGCAGGGCCAGGACTGGCTGGGGTGCCTTTTTCTTGTTTCTTCTTTTGGGCACGCAAAAGAAGAAAGAGCGAATAACAGCAAAATGAGCGTTATTTTTCCCGAAATCTCCGGGCTACTTTTTAAAGGACCATCACCATGAACGAACACCCAAAACGATTCAAGCTGGCCCTGGAGTTTGACGGCGGCCGATACAGCGGCTGGCAGAAGCAGAATGACGCCAAAAGCATTCAGGGCAGCCTGCTCAAGGCGGCGGCCGAACTTTTTGAAGGAGAGATGGATGTGCAGGGCAGCGGCCGCACCGATACCGGGGTGCACGGACTGCGGTTTGTCGCCCATCTGGAGGCGCATACCGAGCACAGCCCCAAGGAGATCGGGGAACGCTTGAACGAACTCCTGCCCAAGGATATCGCCATTTTGGAATGCAAAAGGGCAGGGGCGCGCTTCCATGCCCGGCACAACTGTATCGGCCGCAGCTATCTCTACCAGATTGCCAAGCGCAAGACCGCCCTGGGCCGGGATTATGTCTGGCAGATTGCTGAGCCCCTACACGCCGGCTTCATGCAGGAGGCAGCGACCCTTATGGTGGGGATGCACGACTTCACCTCCTTCACCGACCTGCAGGTGATCAAGAAGAAATCCCCGCTGGTCATGGTCAGCAAGGCCCAGATCGCGGAAACCGAGGATCTCATCCTCTTTCGCATCGTGGGCTCGCATTTTCTCTGGAAGATGGTGCGTCGCATTGTCGGGGTGCTGGTCGAGGTGGGCAAGGGGCAGCTTACCGTGGCCGAGGTGGGGCAGTTTTTGGAGAAGCCGGTGGTGCTGAAAGAATACACCGCCCCGAGCCAGGGGCTGTTTTTTGAACGCGCCTTTTACGACCAGGAGGAGCTGGATGGCTTCCTGGTCGAGGAGGTCTTGCAGCCGGCTTTTTTCTGATCGTTTTTTTTTCTGTGCGTGCTTATTGTCTGATAAAGCGTAAAAAAATATCAGAAAGGTGATCGCATGAAGATGATCTGGCAGATAGTGGAGAACGCGTCCCTTCTTCTGTTGGGCCTTGCTCTGGTGAGCCTGTTGAGCGCACCGGGGGCAGGAGCGGCGGAAAAAACCAAAAAGGCGATCTTTGCCGGGGGTTGCTTCTGGTGCATGGAAAAACCCTTTGAGCAGCTGGACGGGGTATTTTCGGTCACCTCCGGCTACATCGGAGGGCGGACGGCAAACCCCACCTATGAGAACTATGGGGCCGGTGGGCATCTGGAAGCGATTGAGATCGTCTATGATCCGGCCAAGGTCAGCTATACGAAGCTGCTGGATGTTTTCTGGCGTCAGATCGATCCCACCGACAGCGCCGGCCAGTTTGTCGACCGGGGCCACGCCTACACCTCGGGCATCTTTTATTTGGACGAAGAGCAGAGGCAGCTGGCCGAGAAATCCAAAAGCGAGCTGGCCGCACGCAAGGTCTTTGCCAAGCCCATCGTGACCCCGATCCTGGCGGCCACCACTTTTTATCCGGCGGAAGAGTACCACCAGGATTATTATAAGAAGAACCCCATCCGCTACCGTATCTACCGTGGCGGTTCCGGCAGGGATCAATTTCTGGAGAAGATCTGGGGGGATGAGGGGAGAGCTGCCAAGAAATGGAGCGAGGCGGAATTGCGCAAGCGGCTCACCCCCTTGCAGTACAAGGTGACCCAGGAGGAGGGCACTGAACCGGCCTTTCACAACGAATTCTGGGATAACAAGCGGCCCGGCATCTACGTGGATATTGTTTCCGGCGAGCCCCTGTTCAGCTCCCTGGACAAGTTTGACTCGGGCACGGGCTGGCCGAGCTTCACCAAGCCGCTCTCTCCGGGAAGAATCGTCGAGCATGAAGACCGGAAGCTCTTCACCACCCGGACCGAGGTGCGCAGCCGGGAAGCCAACTCGCATCTGGGGCATGTCTTTGCCGATGGCCCGCCGCCCACGGGATTGCGCTACTGCCTCAATTCGGCAGCCCTGCGGTTTGTTCCCGTGGCCGAGCTGGCAAAGGAAGGCTACGGGGAATTTCTCCCGCTTTTCCAGAAAAAACAGTAAGCGACCACAGGGCACTGCTTGTCCCCCTCCCTTGACGGGAGGGGGTCTGGGGGTGGGTGAGAAGCCGAACGTGCCGGATTATCGGGAGTTCCCCCCTCCCTGACCCTCCCCGCAGGGGGGAGGGAATTGATTCAGCGCAAACTCAGTCGTGATTGTGGTCGTGATTGCAGCCGCATCCGCAGCCCTGCGGCTTGTGGAAACTCGCCAACCCCTCGGCGATCTTGTCCTTGAGCTCGGGCGGGGCGTTATCCAGGCAGTAGATCAGGGCGGCCTCCTGCTCGTCGCTGCCCGGGGTGGCGGTCATGCAGATGTGCAAGGCCTGTTCAAATGATTCGAATTCCATGGTCTTTTCTCCCAAAAACGCATTGTAAGCAATTGACTTTCCGCAGCCAGAGTTACCCGGTCTTTTCCTGGATTGCAAGAGAAGAAAACAGGCGGTTGAGCGAGGGCTGGAAATGGGGCAGGGTTTTGCCTTGCCCCTGGCATTTCCGCGTTTTTCGGTGTATCATCGCATGTCCATGGGGAGGCGGGATTTTCGCCTGCTGCAAATAAATTCCTGCTGCGCGAGGTTATGGTGTTGGAACCCTTTGTTTATCAGAAAAACAACAGTTACTTCGCCCAGGTCGCGGAGAATGTCGAGCCCCTTGCCGAGCGCGAGCTGGCGGCCTTAGGCGCAACCCAGATCAACCCGGTGTACCGGGGCGTCTATTTCACCGCCACCCCCGAGGCCCTGTACCGGATCGTCTACCAGACCCGGCTCTGCACCCGGGTGCTGGCCCCGCTCCTCCATTTTGACTGCCACAGCACCAAGTATCTCTACAAAACCGCGCTGACCATCCCCTGGGTCGAGCTGTTCGACCGCGAGCAGACCTTTGTCATCACCGCCACGGTGAGCGACAGCAAGATCACCCATTCCCAGTACGCCTCGCTCTGTCTCAAGGACGCCATCGTCGATCAGTTCCAGGAGAAATTCGGCGCCCGGCCCAACGTGGACAAGCGCAACCCCGATCTGGTTTTCAACCTCCATATCCACAAAAACACGGCGGTGATCAGCCTCGACGCCTCGGGCGCCTCCCTGCACCGGCGGGGCTACCGCCAGGAGTCGGTGGAAGCGCCCATCCAGGAATCCCTGGCTGCGTCGATCATCGACCTGACGGAGTGGGACGGCGAGCGCACCCTGATCGACCCGATGTGCGGTTCGGGCACTTTGCTCTGCGAGGCGTTGATGCGGTATTGCCGGATTCCCGCCTCGTATCTGCGGGAGAGCTTCGGCTTCATGCGCTTTCCCGACTTTGAGCCCGAGACCTGGCAACGGGTGAGGAGCGAGGCGGATGCGCAGATCCGCGACCTGCCCGAGGGGCTGATTATGGGCAGCGACGCCGCAAAACTGGCGGTGAAGGCGGCGCGGATCAACCTGGGCCAGTTGCCCTCTGGCAAGAACGTGGAGGTGTACGCCAGCCGCTTCCAGGAACTTGAGCCGATCAGCAACGCGGTCATCGTCTCCAACCCGCCCTACGGGGTTCGCTTGGGCGCCCAGGAAGAGGCCGCGGCCCTGGTGGGGGAGCTGGGCAGTTTTCTCAAGCATAAATGCACCGGCTCCACGGCCTATCTCTATTTCGGCGACCGGGAACTGGTGAAGAAGATCGGCCTCAAGCCCGCCTGGAAGAAGCCGCTGAGCAACGGCGGGCTGGACGGGGTTTTGGCCAAATATGAGATGTATTAAGGCGTAAGCTGGTACAGGGCTGGCGCCTGGCTGTTGCCCCAAAGAGTTGCAGATTTGTATCGATACTTGTATTGTAATACCATAAATCTATCGATAGGGGTGTATCATGCAAACAGTGACAGTCTCACCAAAGTTCCAAGTAGTTATTCCCCGCGAGGTACGGGAAGCATTGCATCTTCGCCCTGGGCAAAAAATGCAGGTTGTCGAATATGCAGGGAGAATTGAACTTATTCCTGAGCGGGACATCGCAGATCTTCGAGGATTCCTTAAAGGCATCAACACTGATTTTGAGCGAGAGAATGACAGGATATGAACATTGTTGATTCTTCAGGTTGGCTGGCATATTTCGCCGACGAGCCTTCAGCAAAACATTTTCAAATTCCCCTGCAGGATATTGAGTCACTTGTTGTCCCATCCATCACTATTTACGAAGTATCGAAGGTGGTTCTGCGAGAATCCGGAGAGAATGAAGCATTGCAAGCTGTCGCGGTAATGCAAAAAGGTTCTGTTGTTGCGCTTACAACAAGATTGGCAATTGCCGCATCCAGAATAAGCCTGCAATACAAGCTGCCAATGGCTGATAGTATCATCTTTGCCACCGCCATGGACAGCAATGCAACAATTTGGACCCAAGATATACATTTCGAGAATATTCCTGGCGTCAATTATTTCCAGAAATAAGAATGGCAGGGGGGGCATGGATGTCACCGGAATTCTCGACAATTAAGTACGGTGTCCCTGGAATTCAGCTTGCACCTCAATAGAACATCATCCGCAAAACACCACTACGCTTAGCACCTTTTCTGCTTGACCTGACACAGGCATTTCCCTATCGTGGTTTTTTAATTCGAGAAGAATTGACCGAATGTTTGATGATTCTTCTTTCCAGCCAGGAACGGGCCACCCAAAAATAAATCTGCCTCCTTTTTCTTAACACTCTAATGGGGTCATATGTAATGAGGCTTCTTAAATATCTGACTATTTTACTAATCATTTTCTGTCAAGGGTGTACGCCCGCCAAGGCCGAAGAAGCTGATGATGTGGGTAGTTGGCAACCAACTATTACTACCAAAATTTTTGGGTATTACCTCATAAACAAGCTCCCTGTCGGATATTTGTCGTCGCCAATTAAATCGAGCACGGCGCCAGACGGTTCTTCTTTTTCGGCATTGTTTGCAAGGGTTGCGGACACGCCGTCAACATGGCAAGAAATGGTTTCTATCGAAGCCTATAAAGGGTTTGCTACTTATCCAAACTCCACCCCCAAAACCTTCCTTGACTACATAGCCAAAGGGAAATCAAAATTTTGTGAGAAGTCTTTCTACAAAAATATGGGAGATGAGCGAATTGGCGAGTTTTCAGCCTCTACGATGCTTCGTGGTTGTGGCTATGTCCAATCTCCTTCCGTTGGCATGAAAATCGGTGAAGCTTACTATGAATTGTACATTGCCGTGGCAGGAAAGCGCGATATGTATCTGCTCTCACGCTTTTTCAAAACATCCGTCTACGATCCTGAAACTTTCTCTTTGTCGCCAGAGAAAATTTCGGAGATTAAAAGTTCACTAATGCCTATTGATACTTGTGAGAAAGTCGAGGCGAACAAGTGTGTAGACCGATAGCTTGTCGCTGCATTCGATTGAGATCAAAGGGGACGTTGTTGATTCGTTGACTAGCGGTGGGCCGACTCACCGCCATCCTGCACCAAGCTGGGATCACACCCGGAGAAGAAAGCTCTGGGGCGCGTGGAAGTCGGGCCTCTCTTTCGGGTGGGCGATGGCCCAGTAGCTCAGCCGGGAATCCCGGTGCTGGAGAACTCCGCTGACCCCAACCCGGAGGGGGGCCTTGTCTTCATGGAGGTTGCCAACCGTAAGCTCGGCGGTTAGAGAGAAACTGACCGGTGTGCGGGTTGTTTCGATATGTGGTTCGGCAATCCGCTCTTCCTGGCGCATTCCAGTCCGGTAATCAGTAAAGGCGTAAACATTCCAGGCCCCGGTCGGGGCAAGGTTCAATTCCCAGTAGTTTTTTTCTCCTTCTTCAGCCCAGAACATCTCCAGGCAGGTTGATTGCCACAGGTTGTCGCCCCGTGCCCACTCAGTAGCGGCCGGGAGGACAAGATCGTCCAGATTCCCTTGCAGGAGAAAGGATAGCACAATGGTCTTGGGCGTACGCTCGATACTGCCCTCGATGCTTACGCCGCCGGAATCCTGGCCGGGAAAGGGTTGCAGGCGGAAGGCGGTCATGGTTTTTGGCAATCCCGGACGATATTTTTGATCTCCGCCTCCTGCGCCTCGATGCTCTGGCAGAGGGCGAACTGAACCATGGCCCGGTGCAGGTTCTGGCCCGGCCTTCTGATCCGGAAATACACATCCCCGGCCAGATGGTCGGAAAAGAAGCGCAACCCCAACTCGAAGGCGATGAGCCGGACGGCGTCGTAGATGTAGCGATAATCGGCAACGGAAAAAAACGGGGCGACCTGGGGCAGGTATCCCCGCAGGATGGCACCGCAGTAGGCGAGGTTGAACGAGACCTCGGCCAGGGGAGCCTCTTCGCCAGCCCCATTGCAGCAGGAGCGGAGGCAATCGCCGATGTCGTAGTGGAGCAGGCCGGGTTTGACGGTGTCCAGATCGATGAGGCTGATGGCCTCACCGGTATCGCGGCTAAAGAGGATGTTGGCCAGCTTGGGATCGCCGTGGATCGGGCAGGGGTGCAGCTCTCCCCGCAGGCGTGCGGCTTCGAGCACCTCGGACGCTTCTTTTCTTTCGGCAATAAAGCGGTGGCAGAAAAGCGCTTGCTCCGATTGGTCCGGCCGGGGAGGGGAGGCGGCCAGAGCCTCGTATGCCGCCAGATATCCGGGGGTGACATGGAAGCCCGGCAGGGTGTCGTGCAGCAGATGCGCGGGCAGGTCGTGGATCAGGGCATGGAAAAAGCCCAGTGCCCGGCCCGCTTCTTCGGCCTGGGACTCACTTTTGATAGTGTCGAAGGTCTGGGTGTCGGCGATAAAGGTTTGGGTCCGCCATAAGGCCCCGTCCTCATCTCGGCAATAATCAGCGCCGCTTAGGCTGGGGATGATGCTCGGCAGTTCCCAGCGATGCTCGGGGTGCGCCAGCAGTTTGGGGCGGACATGGTTGTCAAGAGCCCGCAGGTTGTGCATGATCTGTTCTGGTTGCGGGAACACTGCGGGATTGAGGCGTTGCAGGATAAAGTCCAAGGTGCTCTGACCGCCTGCAACCCGGACCAGATAGGTGTCGTTCACATTGCCGGAGCCGTACTCGTCCACGGAGAGTACCTCGCCGGGAAAGGCGAACTGGCGGGCGATGGCGGCAGGATCGGTCACGGGGGAAGTCCGTTTCAGCGGAACAGGTAGTGCTTGCGCACCGCGGTATGCACCTGCCACTGGCAATCCAAGCCCTTGGGAAAGGTCACGTAATCGCCGGGAACGATGTGCGCGGTCTGGTCCGCAGTGGTTACGGTGATCTCGCCTTCCAGGATATAGCAGGATTCTTCCTGGTCGTAATGCCAGGGAAAGGCCGAGGGCTCGCACTGCCAGATCGGCCATTGGTCCAGGCGCAGGGCCGCGCGTTTTTTGGGGGAGAGCTTTTCAATGGTGATGGGCATGGGGATTTCCTTGGTCAATGTTCATGGAATGGCTGTTGTTAACAGATAGCCGTGGGCTCTCTCTTTGTCAATTCCTAAGACCAGGGGGTTGAGGTAGGGCTTGCTAAAAGAAATATCCCCAGATATAAAAATGGAAGCAAGGGGATGATTCGGCAATCACGGTCGCAGATTGGCAGGCCTGCCTGGGCCACAAGGGGGAAGATGATGACTGGCGGGTTTCATGAGAAAAGAAGAGAATCGCGGGTGTATTTTTCTCCGGGAGAAAATATTTGTGGGGTCTTCGTTTTTCCTGATTTCGGGCAGTTTTCCTTTTCCGCCTTGGTTCTTGATTTGAGTCTGGGGGGAGTGCACTTTACCGTGAAACGGGAGGAGTGGAATTCCTTGGAGCTTGGGCGCCAGCTCGTTCTTGCCCGGCTCAGCAACGGGGAGGAGGTTTTCTGCGACAGGGCCATGCCGCTCACGGTGCGCTGGGTGCTGGATCTCCCGATGGTGAGCAATGTCAGTGTTGGCTGCGAGTTTGACGGGTTGACGGAAGGGGATCGGCTGATGCTGCAGTCTTTTTTGGCGGGGAACCGGGTTGCCGGCCAGGGCAGCGAATGCGACAGGCCTTGCTGATCGCGCTTTCCCGCTGGTTCACGGACCTGGCAAACAGGCTGAGGAAATCATCTTCGTTTGGGAACAGATCGTCGGGAACCAGTTCTTGTCCCATCTCCAGCGCGGCCCGGTAACGCGCGCAAGCGCGAAAGTCTCCAGCGCAATAAAGTCCTGCCAAATATTCGCGTATCTCTTTCCCCTCGTCGTGCACAGCGAAAAAACCGCACTGTTTTATAAAATTACAGACCATATGGGTTCCCCTTTCTTTGCCAATGCCAGGAACGCCCGCCAGGGCGCGTGGGGCTTAATACTGGCACTGTACCCGAGCGGGAAAGGGAAATATATGGGGGGAAGTCGGTAAACCGCAGTGGGGGAAGGTCGGTATTGGACCGGGGGATCAGGTGATGCCGAGAACCTTGAGAGGGTTGATCCGCCAGCGTTTGGCGGATTCATAGCTGATGATGCGGTCGCCGCCGCCCTTGCCATTGGGTTTGGAGAGATCGATGTCTTTCTGGCTGACCGCCCAGTCGTGCTTGGTGTCATAAATGAGGCGAACCACGGGGCGCAGCAGGTTGTCGGTCGATTCCACCACCACTCCGAGCATGCCGCTTTCCAGCTGAACCAGGGTGCCGGCCGGATAGACGCCGATGCAGCGGATAAAGCGGTGCACCAACCCTTCGTTGAAATGGCTGCGGCTCCAGCCATAGAGTTTGCGCAGCACCTCGACCTGGTCGATGCCGTTGCGGTAACAGCGGTCCGAGGTCAGGGCGTCGAAGACATCGGCAATGGAGGCCATCTGTCCGCCCAGGCTGATAGCGTCAGCGGCAAGGCCGTGGGGATAGCCGGTGCCGTCGAACCGTTCATGGTGCTCCATGGCTATCTGGGCCGCAGGCACGGGAATGTTGTGGCTGGTGGCCAGAATTTCTTGGCAATGGATGACGTGCTGCTGGATTTTCTTAAATTCCTCATCGTTGAGGGCGCTGGGTTTATTGAGGATGGCGAGGGGCACGGCCATCTTACCCACGTCGTGCAATAGTCCGCCAAGACCGATGGCCCGAGTGGTCTCCTGGTCAAAGCCCATGGCTCGGCAGAAAGCCAGGAGCAACACGCCCACGCTGACCGAATGGTCGAAGGTGTATTCATCCTTCTTGCGCAACCGCATGAGCAGAAAGAGCGCGTC
Source organism: Thiovibrio sp. Mzg5 (assembly GCF_055379285.1). NCBI lineage: Bacteria > Pseudomonadati > Thermodesulfobacteriota > Desulfobulbia > Desulfobulbales > Thiovibrionaceae > Thiovibrio > Thiovibrio sp. Mzg5. Next base: position 99,542 of record NZ_AP022872.1, read on the forward strand.
CTTGTTGTGGCAGATGGAGTTGTCCAGCTCACCCACCGCCGCTTTGGCCTCCCTGGTCTGGACCTTTTTCCCGGTCTGCACGGCGGCAAGGATGTTTTGCGCGGCCTGGCTGGCCCGCTGCCGTACTTTTTCGGCCCGGACAAGCTCATGGCGGATCGGGATATGCTTGAGCTCGCGGTCAACCCGCGCTGTTTGCGGGGTGACAATGCGCTCGAATTCCACGGGCGGCGGGGGCCTTTCCAGTCTGACTGGGGCGGGATCAGGGTTGTGGCCGATTTCGATGTAGACGTGGGTGACGCCCCAGGTTTTGAGGCGTTCTATCTCGCCGTGGCTCTTGACCATTTTGCTGTTGAAGATAAAGGGGTGGTGCAGCCAGCTGCAATCAAAACGCTCGATATGCATACCGGGCTGGACTTCTTCGAGGGGGACCTTCTTGATCATGATGGCGCTCGACCTGACGGCATTGGCGTTATGATTTCAGGGCAGATGAATGGCTCCACTCCCATCAATATACGCCAAGGCCCAGCGGGGAGCAAGAAGGTTGCGTCCACGCCCAAGGCAAAATGAGGAGGCCGGATGGTCTCGGCCCCCTTTTTACAGGCCCAGGATTTTGCCTTGCCGGATAAAGGTGGGGATGGCGAGATATTTTTCCTGGGCAAGGTTCCTCGGCATTCTGGGGGCTATTTCGCAGAGCGGGGATTTTTTTTCGCCTTGCCCTCTCCCCTGCGGCACAGTGAAGAAAGAGGTTGCGACACACCGGTTGAGGGCGATGAGAAATCCGTGGGTGAAGCCATGATTTTTGTAAGACATTGTTTTCCTCCAGATGAAATGTTGGGTTGTGTTTTCTTCTGAAGTGAGCCTATCATGGCGGGTAGGACAAATGATGTCCCACCCGTGAAACTTTTTTTAAAATAAAGATATGGCAAAAGACAAGACCCAGCTTTTACGATTGCTGTTCATAGACCGCAAGATCCGCGAGGGGATGCGCACCGGAATCATGGCGAACTGCAGCTCCATGGCCGCCGAATACGAGGTGAGCCCCAAGAGTATCCTGCGGGATATCGACTATTTGCGGAGTCAGCGCGATGCCCCCATTGCCTACGACGCCACGGTCCGAGGCTATTATTACACCGAGGAAAATTACGCCCTGCCCGCCATTTCCCTCAACGAGAGCGATCTGTTCGCCATCTGCATTGCGGAAAAAGCCCTACGGATGCATGAAGATACGCCCATCTACCGCAAGCTCCAGAAGGTGTTTCGGAAAATAGAGGAGTCCCTGCCGGAGAAGGTTTCCATCCACCCGGCCTGGGTGGAAGACAAGCTCTCGGTGATCCCGGAGCGGCAAACCAAGCTGGAGCCGGAGGTGTGGGAAGCCGTGTCGGCGGGCCTGAGCAAAAACCAGACGCTGGCCATTTCCTACCGCAAACCCGGGGGGCAGGAGAGCACGGAGCGGCGGGTTGATCCCTACCATCTCGTGCGTTACCAGGGGGAGTGGTACCTCATCGGCCATTGCCATCGGCGGGATGCGATTGTGACCTTCGCCATGTCCAGAATCGAAACGGTCCTGCTGCTTGAGAAAAGATTTTCCGTGCCCGAGGATTTTGACCATGCGCGCTATGGCGGGAGCCAGTTCGGTATTTTCAGCGGGGAGCGCGAAGTCTTGGTGAAGATTTGGTTTTCCAGGGAGCATGGCCCCTATGTTTTGGAGCGGGAATGGCATCCCCAGCAGACCGTGGTTCGGAAAAAAGACGGCAGCGTGGTGCTCGGTTTCCCGGCCCTCCATCTCTATGAGGTCAGGCGTTGGATCCTCTCCTGGGGAAGCGGGGCAAAGGCCCTTGCCCCCAAGGAATTGGTCGTTTCGGTGCACAAGGAGCTTGCCGCCGCGCTGGCTGATTACGGCAGGGATAAGATCGGGGGCAAATCGTGAGTATGGCAGGGCAAGGGGTTGTGGCCCATGCTCTTCCCCTGGCGGGGTGGATTCTGCTCGTGTTTGTTCTGGGGGGGATTTCCGGCTGTGGCGGGCTCCGGCAGGAAGATGCGGGCCTGCCGAAGACAGCCTCGGGCAAAGAATTGGCCCTGCTGGGACATACCATCCAGGTCGGGGCCTTTGCCAAACTGGACAATGCGGTTCGCCTCATGCAGAAACTTGATGCCCTGGGGCTTGACGCCTATTATTATCGCCATGCCAGCGGGTTGTATAAGGTGCGCTTCGGGAATTATCCGTCGCGGAAAGAAGCGGAGGCCCGGGCCGTGCAGCTGCGGAAAGCCGGGGTGATTGAGGCATTTTATCTGGTTGCGCCGGGAGAATTTGCCGCATCCCGGTTCCGGCACCATCAAGACGGGGCCTTGCGGAAGATGCTGGTGAGCACCGCGGAGGGTTTTCTCGGTATCCCCTATGAATGGGGCGGGGAGTCGGCGGAAACGGGGTTTGATTGCAGCGGATTGGCCATGACCATCTACAAGCTCAACGGTCTCAATCTGCCGCGTAATTCCCTGGCGCAGTTCCAGACGGGAAGCCCGGTGCGCCGGGAAGATCTGGCGCCGGGGGATCTGGTGTTTTTTGCCACCAACGGGGATTCGGCGGTGTCCCATGTGGGGATCTATACCGGAAATGGGAAATTCATCCATGCGCCCAAAAAAGGCGATGCCATTCGGCAGAGTTCGCTGCGCAACGGCTATTTTGGCGGGTGCTACGTGGGGGCACGGACCTATCTGGACAAGGATGGTTGACCCGGCTCCCGTTGTGCCGGGCACGATCTTTAAATGATTTTGCGTCGTGGTTAATACTGCTATCTTTGAATAACGGTTAAAGAAAAAAAGAGAGAATACCGATAGTTGTGGTGTCGGTGTTGAGCGAAAATGAGCGTAAGCGACCAAGAATCAAAAAAGGGAATCGTCGATGCAGAAGTGGCAGATAAACGGAACCGTTCAATGGCTGTGCGAGGACTGCGCCAAGGCCAATTCCCATGTGTTTTTGCTGTACCAGCATCAATGGCTCGGCGAGGAAAAAGATCTTGCCGCCTCCTGTGATTGCTGCCGGTGCAAAGATGTGACCGTTGCCCGCCTGGGCAAGATGCGCTGGTTACTCTACCCCTTTCTCTGTCTGGCGCCACGGCAGTGGCCAGCCATGACCAGGGCGGTGCGTCGGGTAAAGTGAAGGGTCGGAGCCGAACCTGTGTCAGGCTCGGCTCCGACAAACGCTGGGCGGGTTTTTAGGAGCTGTTACGGAATATTTCTGCTTTCCTGGTGATCGGCATTTACCTTGCTTCGTTACGGCTCCTTGTAAGCGGCGACGGCTTACCGGATGGCCTTTTTCAGATCGAGACCGATGGCGCCGGTGATTATGGCCCCCCGGAGATTGGCCTGTTCGAGGTTGGCTCCGGTCAGGTCGGCCCGCTCAAGATTGGCCCCGGCCAAGTCGGCTCCGGCCAGGTTGGCCCCGGAGAGGTCCGCAGCCGTCAGATTGGCGCCTTTGAGGTTTGCCCATTTGAGGTTGGCCTTGACCATGTTGGCATTGCTCAGGTTGGCTCCGGCCAGGTTGGCCCGCATCAGGCTGGCTTCGGCCAGATTGGCGCCCGGCAGGTTGCAGCCCGGGCAGTTCTGGCTCATACCGCGGTAGATCATGCCCAGATCCCGGCTGGCTGCCTGCGGGTTGGCGGCTTGGTTGGTCTCTTGGATTGTGGGGGTTGATACCGGCGGCGCGGCCGCCGGTTCTTCGATCACCACATCGGGAGAGGCTGTGGCGCTAGCCTGTTTGGCCGGTTGTTTTTGGGCGCTTGTCGTGTTTTTGCCTGCTTGCCCGCGTTTGACACCCTTGGTAACGGTGAAATAACTCGATTTTATGCCGGTGGATGTGTAGAGGTTATACTCTTCGCCCTTGCGAAACACCGTGTAACATATCTGTTCGCCAAAGCCCCAGCGTCTGAATTGCAGGCAGAGTCTGTCATTTTCCGTTGACCATACCCCCTCGTTTTTCTCCGTCTTGCTTTTTACGGCGTACATTTTGCCATTGCCGTACATCTCGATGACCGCGGTCTCGCCATATTCATAAATGGAAATGGTGTTGTCGGAGAGGATTTCAATCAGTTCCGCCCCGGTGATTCTGGTTCCCGCCCCTGAGGGGGCTTTTTCCAGGGCATCTTTCGTTTCTTTCGTGCCGCAACCGGCTACGAGAAAAAGAAGCATGGTCAAGAGCAAGAAAGAATAACGGAATTGGGCGTTCAATGGTCTCTCCTCGTGTTTAACAGCATCATCATTTGGAATACGGCAACGGGCTGGCCGGCAAAATTTTTCCTTTTGCGGAAACGCGGCCATATCCACGCCCCGGAAAGTGGGTGGCATGGCGCTGGCGATCCTGCCATCTGTTGCGTTTGCGGTCCTCTTGGACACATCGTTAATTAGTACCTGAAAAAAAAACAAAACGCCATGCCCATTGTGTGAAAAACCTTGTTTGTCGAGACGAGTAATTGTTTTTCAACTGGAAATTCCGTTCTTGAATTGATATAAGGGAAAATTGCGCCATTGTCTGGAATCGTGAGCGGGAAATGTTCTCCCGAAGGCAGATGGAGTATTACCCTTGCAACTGGTTTTTAGAAGAGGTTTCCCGATGGTGAAAACCCTGGCAACGACAGACAACAGCCCTGCTCAATTCATGATCCGCCTGGCCTTGGGGGTGGTGATCTTTCCCCACGGCGCGCAAAAGGTTTTCGGCTGGTTCGGCGGGCCTGGCTATGGCGCAACGGTCACGGCGTTTTCCGCCCTGGGCTTTCCCTTCTGGGCCATTATTCTCTTGATGGTCTCCGAGGTATGCGGTTCGCTGTTGCTGGTGCTCGGCCTTTTTACCAGGGTCTGGGCCCTGGCCATCGGCACGGCCATCGCCATCTGTCTGAAGATGAATCATCTGCAGCATGGTTTTTTCATGAACTGGTTCGGGCAGCAGCAGGGGGAGGGGTATGAGTACCATATTCTGGTGCTGGGGATTGCCCTGGCCCTTGTTTTGCGGGGCGGTGGCATGTTCTCCCTGGATCGGGTGCTCGCCAGGGATAGACGGCGGGGCGGGATTACGCTCTGATTGCGTTTACTGGATCTTATGCGCCTTCGGCGCGTCATACAGGCTCTGGACCTCATGCTCCGTTTCCAGTTCCGCCATCTTGGCCAAGGCTTCCTCCTCGCTCATCCCTAAGGTTTTCGCAAGTTTCTTGATGTCGTACAGGGGCTCTCCCTGATCGGTGTACCCGATGGGGGTAAGTTCCGGGAAAAACTCGCCGGTCGCCATGCTGGAGGCCTGGCTGATCATCTCCCGGATCGCCGGCGGGCCAAAAAGAAACAGCCATTTCACCGCCTCGGCCCAGACCTTGCCGTCCACATTTTCGCTGTGCAGAACCTCAAGCGCCATACCCAGGTCCCATTCATCCTTGAATGCCGTCATTGTTCTCCTTTTCTTCCCATTTTCATCGTCCCGCCAGGATATGCTTTAGGGATTCGATCACCTTGCTGGCCTCTTTTTTGGAAAGAGTCCCTGTCTCTGCGGCTTTGTAGTATTTCTTTAGAAAATTGGCGTAATGCGTCGCATCCCAGGCAAGATCCTCCACAAGATGTTTGATGTACATCCTTTGCCGGAAGGTGATGCCTTCCCGGCTGGCGCGATAATGCCCGCTTCGGGCGAAATAGCGCATGAGCCTTTGAAAGCCTACGTCGTCCAGATCCTTGGCCGAGCGGACCCCTGCCACCTTTTCCAGGGTGTCGCGGTATTTCTGGTCGCTGACCCCCAGTTCCTTTTTGACAATATGGATGACGGCGAGTTTTTTATGATCCAGCACGGCGCCCTTCTCCTCAGGTCAGATGTTGCTCCGGTTGGCTTCAGGCAAGGCCGCGCCGGGCAAGGTCTGTAAAAAACAGTTCCTCACTCTGGAACAGATGGGTTTTAAGGCCAAGGGCTGCCGCCCGTTCAATATGGCCCGGGTTGTCATCCACAAAGAGGGTGTCTCGGGCTTCGATCTTGAGGGTTGCGAGGATGTCGGTGAACAGGCTTGGTTCGCGTTTGCTTTTCCCGAGATAATAGCTGTTGAAGACCCGGCTGAATTCCTGAAAAAAGGGCTGCCGCTTATTGAGGCGGTCGAGCCAGTCGGTCTGGTCGCTGAGAATGACCGGGTTCACCCCCTGCTCCCTGAGAGCACGGACCGCGCCAAGCATTCTGGGGCGCAGGGTAAAGCGGCTGAGGATGGTCTCGGTCAGCGCCCGGTCTTCGCCCTTGATGCCGGTTTGGCTGCGGAGCAGCTGCCAGTACGCGTGCTCCGTGGATTTGCCCGTTACATAGCCGCAACCGTAGATGGCTTCGGCGGCGGTATGGAAAAAAGAAGCCGGGTCAAGACCGTTTTCCCTGGCGATGACCCCAAGCCCCAGGGTGAAACCCTCTTCGGCCAGGACTCCGCCATAGTCGAAGAGGATGGTGGTGATGGCGGAGGTGCGGGGCATGGCTCAACCGGCGGCGAGAAGCCGCCGGATCCTTTCCTGCATGGGCGGGTGGGTGCTGAACAGGTTGGCCATGGCTCCGGCGGAGAGCGGGTTGACGATGTACATCTGGGCCGTGGCCGGGTTGACCTCCAGGGGGTGGTGATGGTTCGCGTCTTCCAGGCGCTTAAGGGCGCTGGCCAGGGAGGCCGGGTGGCCGCAGATTTGGGCGCCGGTGGCGTCGGCCAGGTATTCGCGGCTGCGGGAGATGGCCATCTGGATCAGGGCCGCAGCAATGGGGGCGATGATCATCATCAGGATGGCACCGATCATTCCGCCGCCGCTCTCCTCGTCATCCGAGCTGCGGCCCATGCCGAAGAGCATGGCCCATTGGGTCATGGTGGCCAGGGAGCTGATGGCCCCGGCCATGACCGCGGCCATGGAGCTGATCAGGATGTCCCGGTTCTTGATATGGGCCAGTTCATGGGCCAGAACGCCTTCCAACTCATCGCGACTGAGAATAGCCATCAGCCCTCGCGTAACGGCCACCGCCGCATGGGCGGGGTTTCTCCCCGTGGCAAAGGCGTTGGGGGTGTCGCTGTCAATGATATAGACGCGGGGCTTGGGGAGTCCGGCCCGCGCGGCAAGCCCGGCGACCAGGGCATGCAGGACCGGCGCCTCGCTCTGCTCCACCTCCCGGGCCCCGCCCATTTTCAGGGCCAGCTTGTCGCTGAACCAGTAGGCGAAAAAATTCATGGCCAGTGCCAGGAGCAGGGCCACGGTCATCCCGCTCTGGCCGCCCATGGCCTGGCCGGCCACCATGAAGAGGGCGGTCAAGGCAGCCATCAGCATCCCTGTTTTTACGGTATTTCCCATGTGGCGATCTTCGTTGCGCATTGTGGGTATGTTCAGCCGGGCCCAAGGCCCGGAGGTTGTCAGGGAATATAATTCGAGCTGCATCCAAGTCAAGGGTCTCTGGCTTAGAAAATCTCAGCGCGGCAGGGGCCATTCCTGTTCGCGGGCCTCGGCAAGATAACAGAACCGGTCCCACTCCACTTCCCGGCCGGAAACCGGGCATCGGAGCTGGACCTTGCGTTCGCTCAGGCCGATCACCTGCCAGTCTCCGCTGCGCGGACCCCCGGCAATGTGAATTCTCTGGCCGATGACAAAGGAAAAGGGGGTGAAAACAGAGACCTGATGGAGGGGCATGGCAAGGGTCCTTTTGGTTGGGGGTATTAGGGCAGGTAGACGAGCAGAGCCCCGCTTTTTTCCCGGTCCTTTTTTTCCCAGAGATAGGCGAGGATCGTGCCCTCGCTTTTCATGATCTTGAGCCGGGCTTCAATGACATCTTTGAGTACCGAGCCTTCCGGAGAATGGAGGCCCTTGCCGGTTATGATCGTGACGGTTTTCAGGTGATTGCGGAAGGCCCGGGAGAGAAAATTCTCCGTTTTTGTCTCCGCCTCGGCTGCGGTGCAGCCATGGAGATCGATGCGGTCCTGGGGAGGGGGAGAGTTTCTGATCGCGGCCTGCAGCGACTGGGCAGGGGTTGGCAGCTCTTCTTTTTCCGTAAGAATCTCGGCCAGGGTTGTGGCGGGAATGGTGTGTGCCAGCGCGTCGGCAAAGCTGTCCGGGAGGGCGTCTTCCTGGTCACGGGAAAAGAGGACGCCCAGATCATCGCTGGCCGTCAATTTGCGGATGGACTTTTTTCCCGTTTTGCCCCTTGGGGGGTTGGGGGCGGGGTCTGATTGCCGTAGGGGGCGTTTTTGTTTGGGCATGGGTTTTTGCAAGGGGAATAGGGGGTAAGGATGAAAGCAATGCCTGCACCCAAATATGCATAGCGTTTTTCTTGGGAAGAGACAAGAGGCAAAAAAATAGCCCGGTAAAAGCCTGGGGCATAAAGGGTTGTGGGTATCCCCCTTGAAAAGGGCAAAAAAAATCTGGTTTGCCTGTGGCATTCCTGTTACTCTTTTTGGAAGTCTCAACGAATTTCCCTCCTTTTCCGAGGAGATAGTTTTCCGCGCCTGGGTGGGTTTTAGGCGGGCGCGGGTAAAGTTTTACCGCCGGACCGCAAACGAAAGGGGCTTCTGCCGCATGGATAAACAGATACATTTTATTGTGACCAGCGAACGGGGGCAAATCCGTTCGTTTGCTGTATCCAGACAGACCCTGAAGCTTGTGTCCGGGGTCTGTTGTTTTCTCGTCCTTGGCAGCGGGGTTGGCTGGTTTTCTTCCGGAGAGAACCTCGTCCTGCGCGAGCGGATTGCGACAATGCAAAAGGATCTGGCGGTCACCGTCGCCTCGAACACAAACCTACAGGCGCGAACCGCCAAGCAGGAGCAGGAGCAGCAAGCCCTGCTGAACAACGCCCTGACCGACCTGCAACACAAGAGTCAGGTTATCGAATCGATCCTCGCCTCGGTGGGGGTGAATCTTGAGGTCCGTGAGAGCAAGAAAGGCGCGGGCGGACCTTTTACCCGGTTGCCGCAGGATTCTTACGAAGGCCTCACCCTGAAGGTGGACCACTACCTGGAGACTATCCAGTCCGTGCCCCTGGGCGCGCCTGTCCGGGGAACCATTACCTCCCGGTTTGGTGGGCGGCTTGATCCAATCAATGGGGAACCCGCCTTCCACAGTGGGGTCGATATCAAAAACAATCCCGGCACCAAAATCATTGCCCCGGCGGATGGCGTTGTCGTTGCCAAGGGCTATGACAACGGCCATGGCAATTTTGTCGCCATAGATCACGGCAACAGATTCCAGACCAGCTATCTCCACCTGCAGAAGGATTTTGTCAAGCCGGGGGAAACCGTGGCCAGGGGACAGGTCATCGGGTTGGTGGGCAACTCGGGGAGGAGCACGGGGGCTCATCTGCATTATGAAATCAAATACCGGGACAAGTTGATCGACCCGGTCAAATTTATCCAGGTAAATCCCCGCGCCGCTGCAGTGTCGGCCCAACAATAGGGATGCAGCCCGGAACTCTCGTCCGGAGTGAAATTTTTTAAGCCGTTGGAAATATGGCTTCCACTTGATGGCAAAACAGCAGCAGCGCCGTTTACGCTTTCCGTTGCTGTTAAAGGCTCCTGAAAAATCCGCAGCAGGTGATAGGCATGGGTTTTTTTAACAGGCAGGGCATCGGAGAGACAAAGTCGGAGATGATCACCAGCGTAATCGGCGCGGATATGCAGCTGACCGGTGATATCTCGTTCAAGGGTAAGCTGCGGCTCGACGGCAAGGCCGAAGGAACCATCCGCGGGGAGTATCTTATCCTTGGGGAAACCGGGACCATCTCCGGGGACATCGTGGTCAGCACCTTTGTTTGTTCGGGACGGGTTGAGGGCACGGTCAATGTCCAGAAGCTGTATGTGGTGAAAAGCGGCTTTATCGAGGGCAAGGTCGAGACCATGGATCTGGCGGTGGAGTCCGGCGCTGTGCTCAACGGGGAAATCAAATCCCGGAGTCAGGAATTGCGGCTGGTGCCCGGCTCGTCTGCTACGGAAGAGGATTGGGAGTTGCGGATGAAAGAGGCAGCCTCTCCAGTTCCGGCCAAAAAGAAGGGTGTTGCTGGCAAGTAATCAGCCGCCAAGATTTCTGTGTTTGCTCGCCGCCATCCGAGATTCGCATGGCGGTTTTTTTTTGTGATGCATCGTGAGGTTTTTGATTCAGGTCAAGGAAAAAAAGCGCGGGTCTTGTATGCTGGGGAGCAAAGAGTACATTCAATCTGCCCACAGGAGGTGCTGCGATGATGGAGAAAAAGAGCCTTGCCGAGACCAGGATTTTTGACAGCCGGAGCATGAAAAAGGTCTTGATTCACGATTCTCCCTGGTTTCGGATTCTGAATTTTAATCTCAGCGCCGGGCAGGTTTTTCCGGTGCATTCCCATGATACGGAAGGCCAGCTCTCCATTCAGGTGCTGGAGGGAACAGGGGAATTTCTCGGCAAGGATGAGCAGGCCATCCCGGCGCAGGCAGGCGATTTGCTGCTCTGCGATATCAGCGAACCCCACGGCGTCCGAGCGCATACCGATCTGCGGATTCTGGTGACCATCGCGCCGCCGTTTTAAAATAAGGAACACACAGCATGGGCAGACAGCAGGTGGCAGTGCGCGACGAGGTTATCCGGCTGGGGCAGTTTCTCAAACTGGCCGGCGTGGTTGAGACCGGCGGCGAGGCCAAGCTCCGGATCCAGGAGGGCGAGGCAAAGGTCAACGGCGAGGTGGAAACCCGGCGAGGCCGTCAGCTGGTGCCCGGAGATCTGGTGGAGTTTGGCGGGGAGGTCTTGGAGATTGTTGTGAAGGCGGGAGATTAGGATTCTGCCAGGGCCTTCTCGTACGCCAGTCGTGTGGCGCTGTTAAAGCAAATAAAGAGGATGCTGGCGAGATCTGCGTTTTCTGCCAGGGCTCGCCGTGCCTCCCGCACGGCAATGCGGGCCGCCTCTTCCTTGGGATAGCCGTAGACCCCGGTGCTGATCGCGGGAAAGGCGATGGTCCGCAGGCCATATTCGCGGGCAAGGGCAAAACAGCTTCTGTAACAGCGGGCCAGCAGCTCGGGTTCTCCTTGGCTGCCGCCGTGCCAGACCGGCCCCACCGTGTGGATGACCCAGTCGGCTGGCAGGGTGTAGCCCTTGGTGATCCGAGCCTCCCCCGTCGGACAGCCGCCAAGGCCCTTGCATTCCGCCAGCAGTTCCGGCCCGGCAGCCCGGTGGATGGCGCCGTCCACTCCGCCTCCTCCCAGCAGGGAATTGTTGGCCGCGTTCACGATGGCATCCGCCTTGATCCCGGTGATATCCTCTTCCGTTAATTGAATTCCGCTGTTGGTCATGGTTGCCTATTCCCGCCAGTTGCTCAAGGAAAACCGCCCTCGTTGCCGGTGACTTTATTGTACAGGGTGTTGAACGGGGTGTAGATGGTGACCTCCCGATCTGCCCCCAGCCGTACCGTGCTCCATTCCTGGGGCGAATACCAGATGCCGATCTCCTCCCCTTCCGGGGTGCGGATCACCTTGCCGTGATATCTGGTCTGCAGGTTGCGATGGGGGTTGTCGATGATCTCCATCCAGCCTTGCAGCTTCTTTTCCGTCAGCTCCACCGGTATCCAAAACTCTTTCTTCAGGCGGTATTCCGGCCTGATCCCCAGGATGGCCAAGGGGAAAGCCTCCGGGCCGCTGTAGTAGTAGGTGTAGCCCGGCAAGGGGTGATACGATTCCAAGGCCTCGTTGATGCGGAGATCCTCATGGAAAGTGTAGGTGGGCCGGCCGCAGGCGGCAACGACCAGGAGCAGCGCCACAAGGGCGAGGAGCTGCTGGGGCAGATGCTGTTGTCTCCAAGGATGCATGGTGTCCTCCTCTTGTCTCAATTATATGCCGAAAGAGGGGGATGGGTGGCAATAAAAAAGGCAGACCCGGGAAGGGGTCTGCCTTTTTTAAAAAGCGAGGGGGGAAAACTCAGATACCGGCGGCGGCGCTGGTCATCTGATCATAGAACTCAGTAACTTCGTTTTTCTTCTCGGATTCCATGCAGGCCATGGCCGCCCTGGGATGCTGGTTGAGAACCCCGGAAACCATGTAGGGGATGAAGTAGCCCCAGTCGATCTTCTCCCGCCAGGGCAGGATCTGCTCCTCGATCACCTTGATCAGGGGGCGAACCTGGAACTTGGGATTTTTCAGGAAGGAAAGCAGCAGCTCCAGCGGGCAATTGCCTGCACCGCGGCCGATGCCGTACAGGGTGGCATCCAGATAGTTGATTCCGCAGATGACGGAGGAGATGGTGTTGGCAAAGGCCAGCTGCTGGTTGTTGTGGGCATGGATGCCGATGGTCTTTTCCGGCATCCGCTCCATGTACATCTTGGCCAGCACCTCGATATCCTCCTGGTAGAAGGCGCCGAAGCTGTCCACCAGATAGATCACCGGAACCCGGCACTTGGCCAGGTCGTTGAGCCCCTCTTCCAGGTCGCGCGGGCCCACGGTGGAGACCGCCATCAGGTTGATCGTGGTCTCGTAGCCCTTGTCCATGCAGTGATGGGCCAGGGCGGCGGCCTTGTCGATCTGGTGGACATAGCAGGCCACCCGGATCATGTCCAGGGAGCCTTCCGAGCGCACCGGGATGTCGTCGTAGTCGATCCTGCCGATATCCGCCATGGCCGAGAGCTTGATCTTCTTTTCCGAATCCCCGATGATGCGTTTCAGGTCTTTTTCCCCGCAAAAGCGCCAGGGTCCGACTTCTTTGCGGTCAAAGGCGGATTCGGAGCTGAGGTAGCCGATTTCCATGTAATCGACCCCGGCGTCGGCCAGGGCATGGTACACCTGCTTGACAAAAGTATCGTCAAACTGCCATTTGTTCATCAAGCCGCCGTCGCGGACAGTACAGTCGATCACCTTGATTTCCGGTCTGAACATGGGGAAGTCTCCTTGAAAAAGACGTAGAATTAGCAAGTAAAGGAGGGGATCATACCCTATCTTTTTCCCTGCGGCAATGCTCAATGAAATTTTTTACGTTTTGTCCGATCTGCTCAAGGTTCTTCTCCCGCAACGCTTTGGTGCCGAAGAGGCTGGTGGATACCCCCACCGCTGCGGCGCCGGCGGCAAAATATTCCTGAAGATTGGTAAGGCTCACCCCGCCCACCGCAACGAGCCGGAGATGATCGAAAGGCCCCAGAAGGGCCTTGAGGTACTGGGGGCCACCCATGGCGCCGCAGGGGAAGACCTTGATCAGATCGGCGCCGGCGGACCAGGCGGTGTAGACCTCGGTGGGGGTCAGCGCCCCGGCGACAATGGGGATGCCTTCCGCCTTGGCATATTCGATCACCCCGGTGTCCAGATTGGGGGTAACGAGAAACATGGCCCCGGCTCCCACACCCCGCTTCGCTTCTTCAAGATTCCGGATGGTGCCCATGCCCAGTAGTTTACCGTCGGGCACGGCGGGGCGGTATTCCCGAACCATCTCCTCGGCGCCGGGCGTGTTCATGGTGACCTCCATGGCTGTAAGCCCGGCGGCAAAGGAGATCTGCATCACCTCGCCGAAGAAATCATCCTCCACCCCTCGCAGTATGCCGATTACCGGAACCTCAAGCTCCATGGTTCGCTCCTTGTGTTTTTCTGTTCATTTCTTTGCTTGCCCAAAGAAACGAACCAAAGAAAGGGCCCCCTGTGTCCCTTGTCCCGCCGCAGGCGGGATGCCCTGCGCTCCTCGATGCTGCCGGGGCTTTGCAAACTCGGCTTCGCCTCAAACAGTGCAAAGCCCTTTTTCGGCAGCCTCTCCGGTGCTCGGCTGCGTGCCAATGGGATTCTAACTGCGAAGAGAAGCAAAGGATTTGACGAGATTGCTTGGTCAGCAGATTTTTTTCGCGGGATTATTGTACCATGCAGGGCTCGAAGCGCACGAAGTTTGCATCCCTCAAACTCCGTCTATTTCCGGGGCTTGATCCGGCTGGTGGGTTGGGCCTGCCAGGGATCGTCCGGCCAGTGGTGCTTGGGATAGCGGCCCCGGAGCTCTTTTTTCACCTCATGGTAGGCTCCTTCCCAGAAGCCCCGCAGATCCTGGGTGATCTGCATGGGGCGCTGGGCCGGGGAAAGCAGATGGAGGAGCACCGGTACCGTGTTGTTGCAGATTCTCGGGGTGTCGGCCAGCCCGAACATCTCCTGGAGGCGCACCGCCAAGATCGGTGGCTCGCCGGGGGTGTAGCGCAGCCGGACCTTGGAGCCGCTGGGCACCGTAAGGTGGGTGGGGGCTTCCCGATCCAGCCGGCTCTGCTGTTGCCAGTCGAGCCTGGCGGCGAGGATGGCGAAGAGGTCGAGTTTCTTGAGCTGTTCGGCGCTCCGCATCCCGGTGAGATAGGGGGCCAGCCACTGGTCAAGGCTTTCGGACAGGGACTCATCGGAGACCTCGGGCCAGCCCGCCTCCGGCTGCCAGAGGCGCATGCTTATGATGCGTGCCTGCAGCTCCCGGGCCTTGTCGCTCCAAGGCAGGGCGACAAGGCCGAGGCTACGGATGCCGGAGAGCAGGGCGGCCAGCACCGCTTCGGCAGAGGGCTTTGCCAGAGGGGCAGCCTCCAGGATCAGCTCATCCAGTCGCAGGAGACGCTGACCCTTGACCGTGCCGCTCTGCTCTTCCCAGTACACCTTGTCTTCCCGTTGCAACCGAGGGGCGAACAGGGTTATCAGGGCTTCCTTGGCAAGGGGGGCGGCGAGAAAGATGCGGCCCTCGGTTTTGCCCGCGTCCAGTTCGGCCACCGCCAGATACTCGTGGCCGGCAAGCCGGTCGTGGGCAGGGAGAACCGCGCCCCGGCCGGAAGCGAGCTTGTACTGGCCCCTGCCTTCGCCCCTCCGCTGACCGATCCGGTCCGGGAAGGCCAGGGCCAGAAGTTCGCCCGCGGTCGCCGTCGGCACTGCGGGCTCCCCATCCTTGCGCCGGGCCGGTTTGGGCAGATGCTGCCGCAGCTGTCTGCTGGTCTGGATCACCCTGCGGCAACCATCGGTGTCCGCCTCCAGGGCTCTGGCCGCCGCCGGACCATCCTCTCGGAAGATGGCCAGGGCGTGGAGACGGTCTTCGATATCCGCCGAACGGTCCCGCCCTTTGCTGATGTCCCGTTCCGAGAGCAGGGCGGCAAGGTCACAGGCCAGGCCCAGGTTGGTTGCGCCATGTTTGCCAGCCGTAATCAGCATGTGCCCCAGCCGCGGATGGGCCGGCAGCTCGGCCATTTTTTTGCCAAGCGGAGTGATCCGCCCCTGCTGATCCAGGGCCCCGAGGACCAGCAGTACCGATTGGGCCTGGGCGAAATGTCCGGCCGGCGGGGGATCGAGCCAGCGCAGTCCGTCAGGTTTATGCACCCCCCAGCGGGCCAGATCCAGGACCAGCTGGCTCAGGTCGGCGGTTAGAATCTCCGGCGGGTCAAAGGGCTTGAGGCCGTGGTCTTCGCCCGTGCTCCATAGCCGATAGCAGTACCCCGGGCCAAGGCGTCCGGCCCGACCGGTGCGCTGGGTGGCCGAGGCATGCGAGATGCGTTGGGTGGTCAACCGGCTGAGGCCGCTGTTGGGGTCGAACTGCGGGCTCCGTTTCCAACCGCTATCCACCACGGTATGGATACCTTCAATGGTGACGCTGGTTTCGGCAATGGGGGTGGCCAGGATGATGCGTCGTCGTCCCTTCGGGTCCGGCTGCACCGCAGCGGTCTGGGCCGTTAGGCTCAGGTCGCCGTACAGGGGATGGATGGCGATTTCCCCTGGAGGCAGGGCGGCGGTCAGCAGCGCCTGGGTATGCCGGATTTCCGCCGCACCGGGGAGAAAAGCCAGAATATCCCCCGGCTGCTCGGTCAGGCCCTTGAGGATGGCCGCAGCCACCTGTTTGGCGATCTCGCGGGGTTGGGACTGGAATGGTTGCCCACTCCGGCAGTATTCCACCCCCACGGGATAGCTCTGGCCCTTGCCCATGACCACCGGCGCGTTGTCGAGCAGCCGGCTGACCGCGCCGGTATCCAGGGTGGCGGACATGATCAGGAGCTTGAGGTCATTTCGGAGGCCGGTCATCACGTCAAGGCAGAGGGCCAGGGCCAGATCACCCTGCAGGCTGCGTTCGTGGAATTCGTCGAAGATTATCAGCCCCACCCCGGTCAGCTCGGGATCGTCCTGCATCCTCCGGGTGAGTACTCCTTCGGTAACCACCTCTACCTTGGTTGCCGACGAGACCTTTGCCTCAAAACGGACCCGGTAGCCCACAGTCTGCCCGACCTCCTCGCCCAGCTGCCGGGCCATGAAACCGGCGGCCATCCGGGCCGCCAGCCGGCGCGGTTCGAGCATCAGGATAGTCCGCCCTCCCAGCCAGGGCTCGGCGAGCAGGGCCAGGGGTGCCACTGTGGTCTTGCCTGAACCCGGGGGAGCGCTAAGCACCACGGCCTCGCGGCTGGCCAGCTGCGCCCGCAGCTGAGGCAGGATATCATGGATGGGGAGATTTATGATGGCGGTCCTATTCTTGTGGTGTATTTCAAAAAAAAGCCCCGTCCGGAGACGGGGTCTGGTCAAGCGGGATCTTCAGGCATCGGCTAGGGATTTACGACATACCAGACATCCTTCACCCCTTGTCCGGTGGTATCCCCGGGGTTCTTGTCCCCCACGAAATAGTACAGCGGCATGCCCTTGTAGGTCGTCTGCTTCTGGCCATCGGCGCGGGTGATGGT
Organism: Thiovibrio sp. Mzg5; assembly: GCF_055379285.1. NCBI lineage: Bacteria > Pseudomonadati > Thermodesulfobacteriota > Desulfobulbia > Desulfobulbales > Thiovibrionaceae > Thiovibrio > Thiovibrio sp. Mzg5. The sequence continues at coordinate 116,157 of NZ_AP022872.1, forward strand.
CCCGAAATCCTCGGCCTTCAAGCCATCCTTGGCAGCCACGGCCTCACGGAAATAGAGGGGCCATTTGGCCACGCAATCGCCCTCGCAGGCGCTCGTGCCCGGGGTGTCCTTTTTGAAAGAGTATAGGGTCATGCCCTTGGTATCGGCCAGAAAACTGCCGATTCCTTCCTTCTGCGAGACCTTGACCGCATGGTGGTCGGCCAGGGCGACTCCTGCTGTCAGCAACAGGCCGGCAAGGAACGCCACGGTGAACATGCTTGTAATGCTCTTCATACGCTTTTCCTCCTCTATTGATTGGTGAAAAAAGGAAACAGCTTACCGTTGAAAGGTAGCAAGCCAGCGGTAAGGGTGTCAAGAGCGGATTTCTAAAAGCTCTGTCCCCTGGCCAGTTTTGCCCGCTGCTTCACCGCTTGCTCAGAGTGCCCAACTCGCCTGCACCCACCACCTCGGATTGCGATCCAAGCTGATGGGCTCCGAGGTGGGCTGGCCGCCATGTATGCGCCAGGCCACATAGGCATTGATTTGCAAACCAAGGAAATTGGCATTCGCCCCCACCCCGGCGCCGGAGATGGTGCGGGTGTTTTCCCCGGCAAGGAACGGATCGTGGTTGATCCTCACCGATCCCGCATCGTAGAATAGCACGCCTTGGAGATCGGACAGAAAGCGATGGCGCAGTTCCAGGTTCGTCAACCAGCCTTGGTCGCCTTCGGCTTCCCCTTGCGGATAAGCCCGCACGCCGTAGGCCCCGCCCAAAAAGAATTTTTCGGAGGAGTTGAGGTTCTTGCCGGCCCACTGACCTGAGAGCGAAACGGACAACGCATCACGATCGGTCAATCGTTGCAGGCGAGTGACATTATAGGCCAATCGCGTGAATCCTCCATTGCGGCGGGCAGAGAGTTCGTCGGCTGCCTGCGATTCGGTATCCATGCCCAAGTGACCCGCGACCAGGGAAAGATCAAAGGAAGTAACCCCACCCCCTGCCAGCAGGTCTTGATAATTGCCGGCCAGGCCAAGGCTGGCGAGGCGAATGTGTTGGGCGACTGCGGTAACCGGCGCATCGGTGAAGTCGTCGAGTTTTTTGTCTTCCCAAGTCAAGGTGCCGGAGAGATTGCTTCCCTGGCTGCGGATGAATGGATACACCGCGAACAGACTGGTCCCGGTAGCCGTGCCATGTGCTTGCAATGGGGCGAATTCCTTGCCCAGGCGATAGCGGGTATCGAAATAAGCCGCGCCCAGGCGTAAACCGCTGCTGCCTGCCGGAATCTGATAGGCGACGCGGGCATAGGTCTGATCCTGGTCGCTGGCCAGGGCGCGGACGGTGAACTGATCACCCATTTTCAGCGGGCTGTTCAGGGCCAGCGCACCATCCACGCGGTTTTCTCCGGTATAACGATTGCCGAAGTTGTCCGCTGCGACCCTGGCGAAATAGGGCGCGGAAGGGTCGATCTCCACGACAAGGTCGGATGTCCCGACGCTGGCGCCGGGTTGCAGCGTGGCGCGGGTGCCGCCCACCCCGGGCGTATCGTTCAACAATAACAGGGCGCGCTCCACCGGTGCGGCCTGCAGCGCCTCCCCGCTCTTGATTTCACGCAAATAGCCGTTTGCCCGCTCATCGGACAGGCGCGATTTATTGGTGATTTGCTGCTCGCCAATACGGCCTTCGACCACGTCGATCACCACCACGCCGTCTTGAATCTCCTGGGCCGGCAGATAGGCCCGCGCTATGATATAGCCACGTTCCCGGTAGTAGGTGGTGATCCGTGCCGCTCCTTGATAGAGCTCGGCAAGGGTGTGCTCGCCGCCGATCAGGTCGGCGACCAGGGCTTCCAGTTCAGCCGCGGTAAAGACGTTGCTGCCGGAAACACGGATACCGCTTACGGCGATGCGCACATCGCCATGGGCTGAGCCTCTGCGCGTTACATTTTCTTCAAGCCGCAAAGGAGCTGTTGTCTTCGGCGCGTTCAACTCGGGTTGCTTTTGCAACTCGCGGATCGTCTGCCCGGCGTCCGGGGCAACCGGGGCTGCGTGGGCGGACAGGGTCGCCAGGAAGGTCAAGGCCAGGGCGGACAGGGTGAAGTGTTGGGTGGGTCGGATGTTCACAGAGCCGTCCTTTTTTAATTACTCGCCGCTTGTATTGGCATCGGATTTCCCCTTTTCCCCTTCCCCAGGGGAACTCTTCGTGTCGACAGGCAATTTGACCCCGCCATTCACCAGGGTAAGACCGCCAACCTGCTTGACTGAGTGATTGTTTTCTATGCCGACGCCTGTACTTTGGGGTTCGGAAACGTCGAGGATACTTGAGGGAACGAGTACCGGAGTAACCGGTGTTATCGCTGCCGTCCTTGCCGCATTGAAAGCGGTAAGCAGGTTAGCCCCGTCACCAGGCAAGGCAACCACTGCCTCAGCAACAGCGGCCAGCATTCCTCCCGCTGCCGGCGCCGGCTTCACCGTCAGCACCCCATCTGTGTATGTGATGCTGTAGTTGCCGGCGGTCAAACCACTTGGGGTGATCAGGTAGCTGCCTGTGTTGATCGCGCCCTGGGAGGTGCCACCATAAGTCAGGGTGCCGTCCAGCACGGCGGCGGTTTCGCCGTTGGCAAAGCCGGCGTAAGTCACCCCATTCCCTCCAAAATAGGCAACGCCGCTATAATATTTAGTTGCATTATTCGCGGCAATGGCCAGGGCGCGGGCGATGATATCGGCGGTGGTCGCGGCGGTGGTGTTGACGATACTGTAATTGCCTGCATCCATGTTGCCCAGGGCGATGTTACTTACGTTCACAGTCTTGCCCGTGCCGACGTTTTTGTCGAGATAGGAGGCTGTGCCGCTGATGGAGAGAACATCGCCGGCTATGCGGTCGTCTGCGTAGGTGACAATCGCCTCGGTGGTGCCGTCATAGACCTTGGCTACTCCCGCTGCGGTGACGGTCAGAGGGCGGGCGGTGATGTCGGCGGTCAAGCCGGTCGATTGCAGCAGGGAGTAGTTGTCGGCATCCGCGCCGCTGATGCTGTAGCCGCTGACAGTGACGGCTTTGCCGAGAGCAACGTTTTTGTCGGCGAAAATACCGCTGCCACTGCCGCCCAAGTTAACGGCGTCGCCGCCTAAGGCGGTGACCGTGGCCGCGCCGCCCAAGGTGGCGGTGGTGGTGCCGTCATACACTTTGTTCGCTGCGGTAACCCCCGTGATTGTAAGGTTCGCGCGAGTAATGTCGGCAATGGTCGCGGCGGTGGTGTTGAAGGTGTAGTTGCCTGCATCCAGGTTGGTCAGGGTGATGTTGCTCACGTTTACAGTTTTGCCCGTGCCGACGTTCTTGTCGAGATAGGCGGCTGTGCCGTTGATGGTGAGTAGGTCGCCTGTCACGCGGTTGTCTGTGTAGGTGACGGTTGCCCCTGTGCTAGTGTCATACACCTTGTTCACCCCCGTTGCGGAGATGGTCAGGGCGCGGGCGAGAATGTCGGCGGTGGTCGCGGCGGTGGTGTTGAAGGTGTAGTTGCCTGCATCTATGTTGCCCAGGGCGATGCCGCTCACGTTCACGGTTTTGCCCGGACCGACGTTCTTGTCGAGATAGGCGGCTGTGCCGTTGATGGTGAGAAGGTCACCGGCTACGCGGTTGTCTGTGTAGTTGACGGTTGCCCCTGTGCCACCGTCATACACTTTGTTCTCCCCCGTTGCGGAGAGGGTGAGGGCGCGGGCGATAATGTCGGCGGTGGTCGCGGCGGTGGTGTTGAAGGTATAGTTGCCTGCATCCATGTTGCCCAGGGCGATGCCGCTCACGTTCACGGTTTTTCCCGTGCCGACGTTCTTGTTGAGATAGACGGCTGTGCCGCTGATGGTGAGAAGATCGCCGGCTACGCGGTTGTCTGCGTAGGTTACGGATGCCCCGGTGCCACCGTCATACACCTTGTTCACCCCCGTTGCGGAGATGGTCAGGGCGCGGGCGATAATGTCGGCGGTGGTCGCGGCGGTGGTGTTGAAGGTGTAGTTGCCTGTATCCATGTTGCCCAGGGTGATGCCGCTCACGTTCACACTCTTGCCTGTGCCGACGTTCTTGTCGAGATAGGCGGCTGTGCCGCTGATGGCGAGAAGGTCCCCGGCTACACGGTTGTCTGCGTAGTTGACGGTCGCCCCTAAGCCACCGTCATACACCTTGTTCACGCCGGTTGCGGAGATGGTCAGGGCTTTCTTGTTCACCGTCAGTGCGCCGTTGGCGTAGCTCAAGGAGTAGCCGAGGCTGGTGGCAATTGCTGCGCTCGGGGTGATATTGTGAAGAGTGCCCGCGGTTAACTGGCCGGAGGTGGAGGTGGTGCCGTCGACGGTGTAGCTGGGTCCGCTGCTGATGGCGGCAACGAGCAAGTCGCTGTCGATCAGGCCGGCGTAACTATAGGTAAAGGCGGGATTCGCGTCGCCGTATATCTTCGTCTTGTTCTCGGCGGTCAGCGTTAAGGTGGGCTGAATGCGGAAGTAGAGCCGATTCCCCGCGGCAAGCGGATCGCTGCCGTCATCAACGTTGTAGCGTTTGCCCGCCTCGGCCAGTCCGCCGCGACTGGTGTTGGTTGGGTTGCCGGTATAGATGCGCCAGGCGCCGCCAGGGCCGGTGGTGATGGCGGCCGAGTCGGGATTTTTGAAATTGCCGCCGCTGCCCGTGGCGTTCGGCGTGGCAGCGGCATCCGCGACCAGGGTGACCGCATTGGCGCTGGTGCTGGTCGTCGCGATGGCGCTGTTTAAGGTCAGGTCGGCGGTTTGGGTGCGCACATCCACCAGGCCGGTGGCGGTAATGCCTGCGATGGCAAGAGCGTTCGCGTCAACGAAGGAGATATTCTTGCCGCTGGTTGCCGCAACCGTGCTGAAATCGTTGCCGCCATTGGTGAAGGTCACGTCGCCCGCGCCTGTGTCGAGGGTGAGCGTCCCGGCGGTGGCCGTTACGATGCCGGGCGCGCTGACACTACCCCCTGTGGTGCTTAGCATCGTCGCTGTGCCGAAGGTGGTGGCGCCGCTATAGGTCTGCGCGCCGGTAGTGCTGACCAAGCCGCCGGTAATGGTCAGTGCAGTTCCTGCCGCCCCGCTGAATGAAGCAAGCGTCGTGTCGTTTCCTATCGTGCCACCCAGCGTGACTGTTCCGCCACCCAGGACATCGAGCGCATGAGCTCCATTGATCGTGCCGCTAGTGGAAAGAACGTTCCCGCTTCCGACAGCGATGCTGCTGGCGCTGCCCAGCGTGATCAAGCCGCTATAGGTGGCCGCCGTCGCGGAGCTGTTGGTCAACGCCCCACCGCTGGAAACGCCCGTCCCGTTCAGCGTCAGCGCCTCTGCCGTGCCCAGGGTGAATCCGTTCAGGTCGAGTGCGGCGCCGGAGGTAACGCTCGTTCCCGCACCTGTCGTGCCCAGCGGCGTGTTGACCGCACCACCCGCCGCACCCAGCTTCAAGATGCCTGCGTTGATCGTCGTCAGTCCCGTGTAAGTGTTGGAGCCACTGAGCGTTAGCGTGCCGGTGCCAATCTTGGTTATGGCACCAGTGCCGGAGATCACGCCCGCATAGGCAGCAGGGCTGGTATTGTCGCCGCCAACTGTCAGAGTCGCAGCGCCGAGGGTCACGTTGCCACCCGTTGCGCCGCCGCCAGTAAGAGAACCAAGCTGAGTGGCAAAGCCGGTGATATCCAGCTTGGCCCCCGCAATATTTGCCAGGGTCATGGCCGAGTTATTGCCGAAGGCGCCACTGGTATTCGCCACCGAAGCCACACCCGCTTTCAGCGTGCCGGCGTTGACTGCCGTCGCCCCTGTGTAGGTGTTGGCTCCCGACAGGGTCCAGGTGCCGGTGCCGGCCTTGGTCACCGTGCCCGTACCGGTGCCGATGATACTGGCCAGACTGCTGGCAGTGTTGGTGCCGTCCAGCGTCAGCCCAAAACCAGCACCGGTGATCATGCCGGCATTGGAAAGAGCGATGTTGCCGTTATTGGCTGCGATGCTGCTGGCGCTGCCCAGCGTGATCAAGCCGCTATAGGTGGCCGCCGTCGCGGAGCTGTTGGTCAACGCCCCACCGCTGGAGACGCCCGTCCCGTTCAGCGTCAGCGCCTCTGCCGTGCCCAGGGTGAATCCGTTCAGGTCGAGTGCGGCGCCAGAGGTAACGCTCGTTCCCGCACCTGTCGTGCCCAGCGGGGTGTTGACCGCACCACCCGCCGCACCCAGCTTCAAGATGCCGGCACTGATCGTCGTCGAACCCGTGTATGTGCTGGCTCCCGACAGGGTCCAGGTGCCGGTGCCCGCCTTGGTCACAGTGCCCGTACCGGTGCCGATGATACTGGCCAGACTGCTGGCAGTGTTGGTGCCGTCCAGCGTCAGCCCAAATCCAGCACCGGTGATCGTGCCGGCATTGGAAAGAGCGATGTTGCCGTTATTGGCCGCGATGCTGCTGGCGCTGCCCAGCGTGATCAAGCCGCTATAGGTGGCCGCCGTCGCGGAGCTGTTGGTCAATGCCCCACCGCTGGAAACGCCCGTCCCGTTCAGCGTCAGCGCCTCTGCCGTGCCCAGGGTGAATCCGTTCAGGTCGAGTGCGGCGCCGGAGGTAACGCTCGTTCCCGCACCTGTCGTGCCCAGCGGCGTGTTGACCGCACCACCCGCCGCACCCAGCTTCAAGATGCCTGCGTTGATCGTCGTCAGTCCCGTGTAAGTGTTGGAGCCACTGAGCGTTAGCGTGCCGGTGCCAATCTTGGTTATGGCACCGGTGCCGGAGATCACGCCCGCATAGGCAGCAGGGCTGGTATTGTCGCCGCCAACTGTCAGAGTCGCAGCGCCGAGGGTCACGTTGCCACCCGTTGCGCCGCCGCCAGTAAGAGAACCAAGCTGAGTGGCAAAGCCGGTGATATCCAGCTTGGCCCCCGCAATATTTGCCAGGGTCATGGCCGAGTTATTGCCGAAGGCGCCACTGGTATTCGCCACCGAGGCCACACCCGCTTTCAGGATGCCTTTGTTGACTGCCGTCGCCCCTGTGTAGGTGTTGGCCCCGGACAGCGTCAGCGTGCCATCCTGATCCTTGGTCAGGGCGCCGCTGCCCGCGACGATCCCGGCATAATTCAGGGTTCTGCCCGCATTGATATTGATCGTTCCATTCCCCGTCAAGGCGATGCCCCGGTTGGCGGCCAGCGGGGAGCCGCTCTGAACCTCCAATGTGCCGCCGTTAAAGGTCAGGTGCCCCGGCGTTGCTGTTCCTGGTGCTGTCCCCAGGCTAATGTCCCGATCAATGATCAGCGTGCCGGCATTGATCGTCGTGGCGCCCGTGTAGGTATTATTTGCAAATAGGCTGAGCATCCCGTCACCGGCTTTGGTCAGCGTGCCCGCCCCGGCCATAATCCCGGAAATGTTCAGCGTAGTGTCTGCCGCAGTGTCGAAGACTCCGGCCCCGGTCAAGGCAATGCCCCGATTCGCTACCAGCTCAAAGCTGGCCGTGGTTTGCAGCGTTCCGTTGTTCAAGGTCAGGGAACCCGGGGTCGGCGATACCGGTGCCGTACCCAGATTTTCGTCCGCGCTGATCGAGAGGGTGCCGCCGTTGATCGTCGTGCCACCTTCATAGCTGTTGACGCCGGATAGGGTGAACGTCCCGCTACCCTGTTTCGTCAGGCTGCCTGTGCCGCTGATTGTGCCATCATACTGTGTGCTTGTGGTATCTCCGGTCGTCAACGCGAAGCTCTGCAGATTGACGAACGTGGAAGCCGCTGTGTCCGCCAGCGAATTGATCGTTGTGTTGCCGTCGAGTTTTATCGTCACATTGTTGGTGGAGATATCGACTGCCTCCGGGTAGGTGCCGGCGAGAACCTCCACGGTTCCGGTGGCATTGACCAGATTTATACCCTCCTGGATACGGCCGGTCGCGCCCGACTGCTGCCCGGCGGTGTGGACGATCAACGTCGAGAAGTCACCCTGAAAGCCGGGCGCACCCACATTTGTATCGGCGCCGGACGCCAGCATCGGGGTGAAATCAACCGGTCCTGTCATTTGAGCGGCGGCAGTAGTGGGGTCGGTGGTTCCCCACCAGTTGGCGGAGGCATTCACGGCCACGGGGTAGTCCGTGTCGCTGATGCCGACAACGCCATATTGTCCGGCCGTTACCCCGGACAGGTCATTGCCGGTCACCACCACCGAAGCGATCTTGGCGAAGTTGGCCGGGTCGAACAACGGATCGTACTCGCGGGGATCGTAGATCGCGATGCCGTTGCTGCTGGAGCTGATGATTGTGTTGTTGGTCAGGTTGAGGCTGATCTGGTTGGCGGGGTCGCCCCAGGAGTTATAGACGAAAAAATTGGCCTTGCCGTTGAGGGTATTTCCGGAAATGTTCACGGTGCCGCTGCTGCTCGGGATTCCCGTAAGTCCCTCGATGACAATGGCTTTCTTGGAGTCGGCTGCGCCACTGAATTGGTTGTCCGTGATGGTGGTGGTCCCGGCCACGGCATCAAAGTAGAGTGCGTCCCTGAGTTGGTCGCTAAACGTGCTGTTTTCAACGGTGATGTTTTGGCCGGTGATGTAGGCGGCACGGCGGCCCTTGGTGAAGAGGAGATTGTTCAGCCCGATGTCCGAATAGGCAATGGTGTAGTTTGGCGCGCTCCCGCCCCGCGGAATCGTTATCAAAGCGGTATCCGAGGCCTGGTCATCTTTGTTGATTTGCAGACCTTGAACGGTCACGTTACTGGCCCTGATGGTCAACGTGCCCGCCGTGCCGCTGGGCAAGTCAAGCAAGGGCCGGCTGCCGGACGTGTCGCCTTGAAGGGTGACCGATTTGGAGATGGTCGGGGACTCACTGTAAGTCCCAGCCAGCACGTTGACGGTGCCGCCGCTTGCGGCCACATCCAACCCGTTTTGGATGCGGGCGGTGGGGCTGTTGACGTTGACCGTGGTGCCGTCGCCCGTGAGGACCTGGTTGGTGCCGAGGGTGATGGCGGCATTCAGATTGACGGTCAGATTGCTGTCGGCGTTCTCATCCTTGAAATTCAAGGTCGCGGCATTCATTTGAGTATGCGAGTCGATGGCCGCGTTTACGGTGAGGCTGTTCGATGCCGCGACATCCACGGTGCCGCCGCCACTCAGCGAAGAGACGATCGTTGTGGCCGCACCGGCGTCAATGGCAAAATCGACCGGATCGAACAGGACTTGACCACCCATGCCGGCCGTCGCGCCGATATCAATCGTGCCGCCGAGCGCGAGCTGTTTGCCGGACACCTCAACCTTGCCGCCGTCGCCGCCTTGGGCGCCGCCACGGGCGGAAATCGAGCCGGAGGCACGCATGGTCTCATCCGCCCACAGGATCACCTTGCCGCCGCTACCGTTGGTGAGGGCGTCGGCGTTGAGTTGCGCACCCTGGGCGACGAAGGTGGCGATGGCGTTTGGCTCCGGCCCCTTGCCCTGAAAGTTGCCACCGACCAGCGCGGTGCCGCCGCCGGAATCGCCGGAGACGTCGAGGCGCGCGGAGTCGAACAGCGCGACGTGGTCGCCCAGCACCTTGACGGTGCCGCCTGTTTCGCCAGTGTTGCGACCGGAGGCATCGAGTGTGCCGCTGACGTTTACCTGGCCACCGTGCCTGTCGCCCAACAGCGTGATAACCCCGCCCTGGTTCTGGATGGTGTGCGCTTCGATGATGCCGGTGTTGTTGACCACCGAGCGGGTGAGGACGTCGGCTGCCTGGGCAGAGAGGATGACTTGGCCGCCATCGGCTCGAATGAGGTGTTTGTTCTCGGCCAAGGCGTTCAATGTGCCGTGATCAATGGTGTAGGAGAGCAGTGAGCCGTTGTTGAGATGGAGCGTCACGGTGTCGCCTGCGGCGAGCAAAGCGGTGCCGAGGGTGGCGCTGATGATCCCTTCGTTGCGCACTTCGGGAGCGAGCAGGGCGAGGTAGCCGCCATTCGCGGCGGTGAGCGCGCCTTGGTTGACCACTGATCCCGCCGCACCGCTAGTGCGGAAGGTATAGTTGCCTGCCAGGAAATCGGCATCGTTCAGACTCAGGCTGGAGGCGACCAGGCCGCCGACATTCACTTGGGCGGTGTTGCCGAACAAGACGCCATTGGGATTCAAGACAAAGACTTGGCCGTTGGCGCGGAGGGTGCCGAGGATTTGGCTGGGGGCTTGGCCAAGCACCCGGTTGAGGGCGATGGCGCCGGTGCCGGGCTGATTGAAATGGACAGTCTCGCTTTGGCCGATGTTGAAGCCTTGCCAGTTGATGGCGAGTTTGGGGCTGGTTTGGGTAACCGTGAGGGTGCTGCCGTTCTGGCCGATATTACCGCTGCCGGCGCTGATCTGCCCTCCGTCGGGCAGGGCGAGAGCGCAGGCAGGGAAAGCCAGCACCAGGGTAAGGACAAGGCGGCGCAGCAGCCCTCCTGTTCGTTTCTCGGGGGTATGTGTGGTTTCAAGGGCAGGTGCGCCCTGCCATTTGTTCCACGTCAAGAAATAGATGCGGCCCATGGTTTTTGTTCCATTTTGGGAAGTAGTTACCCGTGGCCTTTCTCTTCTCCTTAAAACCTATTTTATCATGAATATCCCCTGTGGTTGCATTAATTTTAGATCGATCCCGGAAGAGGTGTGTCATCTTTTGGGTAAAGTAGGTGGCATAAATAAAGGTGGCCACCAAGGTGGTGAAGGAGGAGTTTGCCCAGCATAGAGGCACCAGGTAAAGATCACAGTTTTTCCGGGGAAGTGATTTGGGGGGGCGCCATGCAATCTTCTCCGGGGTCCTTATTCTGGCGGCAGCCTGCGGTAGTACCAAAAACTCGGGATGTTTGCCCGCCAGCGCTTCAGGCGTAGGGTGATCGCCACCTCTTCCACTTCGGCCAGCAGGAAGATGATTATGGCTCCGCGGAAGGGGTAGGCCGGGCCGCCGAGGAGGAGCAGCGGGGTGGTCAACCCCAGAAGGATTGCGGCGATTTTTGCCGCCCGGGTATGGTAGCTGGTGAGGCGACTGAATTTGCAAAATCCCAGCAGGATCGGGAGGAGAAAGCTGCCCATGCCGAGGAGGATAAAGGCCTGCTCCCGACGGATAAGCGCCGGCCAAAGCAGCCACACCCCGACCGGTGCGGCAAGATAGGTGGCAAGGTCGCCCCAGCTGTCGAGTTGGGCGCCCCATTCGGAGACCTGGTTCAGGCGCCGGGCCAGAAAGCCATCCAGGGCGTCGCTGAGAAGGGAGAGGATGAAGAGGAAAAGAAAAAGGCCGGGGAGGTCCGTTGCCGCCGCCACCAGAAGCAGGGGCGCCATGAGGATCCGCAGGATGCTCAGCAGATTGGGGATGGTAAGCGCTCTTTTGGGCAAGTGAGCCGCCTATGCTCCGATGATTTTTACCAGCACCCTTTTGGGGCGGCTGCCGTCGAACTCGCCGTAAAAAATCTGTTCCCAGGGGCCGAAGTCGAGGGCGCCGTCGGTTACGGCCACCACAACCTCGCGGCCCATGATCTGCCGCTTCAGATGGGCGTCACCATTGTCTTCGTAGCCGTTATGCCGGTACTGGGAAACAGGCTCGTGCGGAGCAAGCTTTTCCAGCCAGACCTCGTAGTCGTGGTGCAACCCCGGTTCATCGTCGTTGATGAAGACCGAGGCGGTGATGTGCATGGCGTTGACCAGGGCCAGCCCTTCCTTGATTCCCGATTCCTGCAGGCATTCCGCCACCTGGGGGGTAATATTGATAAAGGCGCGGCGGCCCGGGACATTGAAGAGAAGTTCCTTGCGAAAGCTTTTCATGGGGGAATCCTGATATTTTTGAAAAAGAGGGGTTTGAGGTTGCCGGTGGCCATTTATGCCGGGATTGCGGGGGAGAACTCTCCCCGGAGCATCGCATTTTCCCCGGCAATCTGTCAATATTGAAAAATATGCCAGGGCAGGGCAGGGGGGTGGCAAGAAAATGCCGGCGTGGTACAATCGCCAATTTCGCCAACATACCACAGCTAAACAGGGGCCTCTCCATGACCCAGATCATCGATTTCCACACCCACATTTTCCCGGATCAGGTGGCGGCTCGGGCCATTCCGGCCTTGGAAGAAGCAGGCCAGGTAAAGGCCTGCCTCGACGGCCGCCTTGCCTCCCTCCTTGTCAGCATGGACGAAGCCGGCATCGAGAAAAGCGTCATCTGTTCCATCGCCACTCGGCCCGAACAGTTTGCCTCGATCCTCTCCTGGTCTGAAGCCATCCGCTCCGCGCGGATCATCCCCTTTCCCTCCTTCCATCCCGAGGCAGCCGACGCCTTGGCCCAGATCAGCGCCATCAGAGCGGCAGGGTTTTCGGGGATCAAGATGCACCCCTACTACCAGAATTTTGCCTTGGATGAGGAGCGGATGTGGCCGCTCTATGAAAGGATCGCGGCCGAAGGGTTGATCCTGGTGATGCACACCGGCTTTGATATCGGTTTTCCCAGGGAGCGAATCGCCGATCCCATAAAGATCGTGGCCGTGGTGGAGCGGGTGCCGAAGCTCAAATTTGTCGCCACCCATTTCGGGGCCTGGGATCTCTGGGACGAGGTGGAGGATCTGCTGATCGGCAGAGAGGTGTATCTCGATCTTTCCTACGCCCTGCACCTGCTGCCGCAAGCCCGGGCTCGGGCCATGGCCCTGGCGCATCCGGAGGACTATTTGCTTTTCGGCAGCGATTCACCCTGGGCCGGGCAGCAGGAGGTGCTGGCGCAGCTTGCCGCCCTGGGGCTTGGCGCGGAGCGGGAAGCAAAAATCCTGGGGGGGAATGCGGCCCGGCTGCTGGCTGCGGGGGAATAGCTATTTAGCCGGCGCCCGCAGGCTCAGGGCGAGGATGACGCCCGCACCGGTGAAGCAGGCGGCCATGAAAAAGCTGCTGCCGAAGCTGTGGCTTTTTTCGGCCAGCAGCCCGGCCACTGCGGGGCCTGCAATCTGGCCCAGGGCGAAGATGAAGGTGATGAGACCGAAGATGCGGGCCGCCTTGCGCGGACCGGCGTAATCCCCGGCCAGGGCCGCCATGATCGAGGGGATGGACCAGGCCACCACCCCGAAACAGCCGATGGAGAGGTAAAGAAACGGGGCGGCCAGCGGGGTTGAAACCAACAGGTAGGCCGTGGTCTGGATGGCAAAGATCAGGGCCAGGGTATATTTGCGGCCGATCCGGTCGGAAAGGGTGCCGAAGACCGGGCCGGAAAGCAGGCTCAAACCGCCCACCAGAGACCAGAAACTGCCCGCCTCCGCTTCAGAGAATCCGTGCTCCTGGATCAGGGAGGTGACGATGAAGGTCGCGTAGATCACGTAGGTGTAGCCGAACAAAAAGTACAGCCCGCCGAGTTGGGCGATGTCCCGCAACCGGATGGTGGTCTCCTTCCCCGTCAGCCAGCCTTCTGCCTCGTGTTTTTCCTCACCGACGGGGCGCAGATTTTTCTCCTGCGGGTTGTTTTTTAGCATTACCAGGCACAGCCCCGCCACCAGCAGGATGATACAGCCCAGCACCTGCCAGCTCAGACGCCAGCCCTCCGTCCCGCCCAAACGATTCAAGAATGGCACCAGCCTGCCGGAAAGCAGGATGGCGAAGCCGCTGCCGATCACGACAAAGCCCGTGGCCCTCCCCCGGTGGCTTTTGGCGAACCATTGGGAGATGAGGCCCAGCATCGGCACATTGGCCGCGCCGCTGCCCATGCCGGTGATGGTGTAGCACATGAGGATTATTTCAAAGGAGTTGCTGCGACCGATGAGGATCATGGTCAGGCCGATGGCGGTGAGTCCCATGACGATGAGGCGTCGGTAGCCGAGGCGGTCGGCCAGAGCCCCGCAGAACAGGACCGCCACCAGATAGCCGGCGAAGTTCGCGGTGCCGATCAGCCCCATCTGGCTATACGAGAGATGGAGCGACTGGCCCATGGCCGGCAGGATCATGCCCAGGGCGAAACGGCCCAGGCCGAGGCAGGCGAAGATGCAGCAGGTGCCGGTCCAGACGATGTGCCAGCCGTAGTGGATGGCTTCCCGCTTCGCCGCCATGCCTTTAGGATGCCTGCTCGGCGGCAAGGATTTTTTTGCGGTTGTGATCGTAGCGCATCTGCAGGATCTCGACCAGGAGGGCAAATCCCATGGGCAGGTAGATATAGCCCTTGGGCACATGCTTGTGCAGCCCTTCCATGAAGATGGTCACCCCGATGGTGATCAAAAAGGAGAGAGCGAGAATCTTGATGGCCGGATGCTGGAGGATGAACTCGCCGATGGAGCGGGAAAAAAAGAGGATGGCCACGAAGGAGACCACCACCGAGCTGATGATGATCCAGACCTGATTGGTCAGGCCGATGGCGGTGATCACCGAGTCGATGGAAAAGACGATGTCCAGCAGAACGATCTGGCTGATGATCGCGGCAAAGCCCCCCATGACCATGCCCGGCCCGCCCGCTTCATCCTTGGCTTCCACCGTGTGGTGGATCTCCTTCACCGCCTTAAAGAGCAGAAAGAGCCCGCCGGAGATCAGGATCAGATCCCGGACGGAAAAATCCAGCAGCACGGTGTTGGTGAGGTTGGCCAGGCTGAGCAGGGCGACCAGCATGCCGATCCTGGCGACCAGAGCGAAGGCGAGTCCGGCCAGCCGAGCGGAGTGGCGCTTTTCTGCGGGCAAGCGGCCTACAAAGATCGCAATGACCAGGATGTTGTCCACCCCGAGAACCAATTCCAGCCCAACCAGCAGGGCGAGTAGCGCCAATGCGTCTCCCATGTGAAAACCTCGATGTGATTATTTGAGAGCCTTGGCGGCAGCCATGGCTTTTTTAAAACCCTCGGCGGAGCGGCTGATCACCGCATCCTCCACGCAGAAGGCAAGGCGGAAATAGCCCGGCATGCCAAAGCCCCGGCCCGGCACGCCCAAGATCTTCTCCTCGGCCAGCAGCCCGACAAACTGGGCGTCATCAGCGATGGGCGATTTGGGGAACATGTAGAAGGCGCCCTTGGGCGGGACAAACTCGTAGCCCGCTTCGCTCAGCACCTTGCAGAAAAGCTCGCGGCGGCGGGCATAGATACTGGTGTCCACCGTGATTCCCTGCAGCTCAGCCACCACCCGCTGCATCAGGGCCGGGGCATTGACAAAGCCCAGAATCCGGTTGGCCAGGGTCATGGCCCCGAGCAACTGGGCTTTGCCCTCGATCTGAGGGTGCACGGCGATGTAGCCGATGCGCTCGCCGGGCAGCGAAAGATCCTTGGAGTAGGAAGAGACGATGAGGCTGTTCTGGTACGCCTTGAAAATGCTGGGTACGGTGTGGCCGTCGTAAACAATCTTGCGGTAGGGCTCGTCGCTGATCAGGTAGACGGTCTGGGGGGCCTTGGTCAGCACCCCGGCCAGCCCGGCCAGCTCCGCAGCCGAATAGATCTGGCCGGTGGGGTTGTTGGGGCTGTTGATGATGATCGCCTTGGTCTTAGGGGTGATGGCCGCCGCGATGGCCGCCAGGTCCAAGCTGAAATCCGGCGCAGTGTTGACGATCTTCGTGACCCCGCCGTGGTTGTCCACATAGAAGTTGTATTCGACAAAGAAGGGGGCGAGGATGATCACCTCGTCGCCCGGATCGAGCAACGCCTTCATGGTCACGTTGATGGCCCCGGCCGCGCCCACGGTCATCACAATATCGTCCTGGCCGACGGCCATGCCCTGCTCGGTGCCGATCTGTTTTGCCACCGCCTCCCGGACAAAGGGATAGCCGTTGTTGGCCATGTAGCCGTGGCTGCCCGGGCCTTCCGCGGCAGTGACCTTGCGCACCGCCTCCTGATATTGGGCGGGCGGCGGCAGGTCCGGGTTGCCGAGGCTGAAGTCGCAGACTTGGTCCGCGCCGTACTGGGCCTTGAGCCGGGCGCCTTCTTCGAACATCTTGCGGATCCAGGAGGAGCGTTCCGCAAAGGCGAGCATTTTTTGGGAGATAGCCATGGGGTATCCTTATTGGGTAATGTTGTGGTTGAGCAGAGAATAATTCCGCAGCCAAAAGGCAAAATTGTCGGCTGCCGGCGTCTACAATTTTCGTTTGTCGATCACCCGTTTCGCCTTGCCGTCGCTGCGCTCCAGGGTTTTTTCCTCGACCAGCTTGACCTCTACCCCGATGCCCAGCTCCGAGGCGAGCTGGCGCTTGATCGTTTCGATGATCTCCCGCTGTTTTTTCATCTCGTCGAAGAAGATCGACTCCACCACCTCGACCAGGACGGTGATCTTGTCCAGCCTCCCCTCCCGCTCCACCACGATCTGGTAATGGGGCCGGGTTCCTTCGATCTCAAAGAGGATGTGCTCGATCTGGGAGGGATAGACATTGACTCCCTTGACGATCAGCATGTCGTCGGTGCGGCCCAGCACCCGCTGCATCCGCCGCAGGGTGCGGCCGCAGGGGCAGGGCTCCTCGATGATCCGGGTCAGGTCGCGGGTGCGGTAGCGGATGACCGGGAAGGCCTCCTTGGTCAGGGTGGTGATCACCAGCTCGCCGATCTCGCCGGGCCGGACCGGGTCCAGGGTCTCGGGGTTGATGATCTCGCAGAGGAAATGGTCCTCGTTGAGATGCAGGCCGTTGCATTCCTGGCATTCCCCTGCCACCCCCGGCCCCATGATCTCGGAGAGGCCGTAGTTGTCGGTGGCGATGATGCCGAGTTTGTTCTGGATCTCCTGGCGCATCGCCTCGGACCACGGTTCGCCGCCGAAGAGCCCGTATTTGAGGGAGAGCGAGCTGGCGTTGATCCCCAACTCTTCCATGGCATCGGCCAGGACCAGGGCGTAGCTCGGGGTGCAGACCAGGGCGGTGGTGCGAAAATCCTGCATGATCTGGAGCTGCCGTTTGGTGTTGCCGCTCGATATGGGGATCACCGAGGCGCCCACCCGCTCCGCCCCGTAGTGCAGGCCGAAGCCGCCGGTGAACAGGCCGTAGCCAAAGGCGATCTGCACCACGTCGTCGTTGGTGACCCCGGCTCCGGTGAGGACCCGGGCTGCCAGATCCGCCCAGGTCTTGATGTCGTTTTTGGTATAGCCCACCACCGTGGCCTGGCCGGTGGTGCCGGAGGAGGCGTGGACCCGGACCACCTCCCGAAGCGGCACGGCGAACAGGCCGTAGGGGTAATTGTCCCGCAGGTCCTGCTTGGTGGTGAAGGGCAGGCGGCTGAGCTCGGAAAGCGCCCGGAAACCGTCCGGGTCAACCTTCAGCTCCTTGAACTTCTGGCGGTAGAAGGGGACATGGGTGGCCACCCGGTAGAGGGTGGACTGGAGCCGCTCAAGCTGGAGCTGTTCGAGATCCTCGCGGGACATGCATTCCTTTTCCTCATCCCAGTACATAGTCGCCTCCCTGTATTTTTTTGCCACGAAACCCACGAAAGAACGCGAAAGAGTTTTTTAAAAAACGAATTGCCGCACAATCTCCATTGACCGTTTTTTTCATTTTCGTGTCTTTAGTGGGTTTCGTGGCTAATTTTCCTTCACATCCCGGCCCAGATAGGCCCGTTGCACATCCCGGTTGGCCAGCAGGTCCCCTGCCTGGCCTTCGAGGATGATCTTGCCGGTTTCCAGCACATAGCCGCGGTCCGCCACCTTGAGGGCGGCCTTGGCGTTTTGTTCGATGAGCAGCACGGTGTTGCCTGCTTCGCGCAGCCGGGTGATGATCTGGAAGATATTTTTGACGATGAGCGGGGCCAGCCCGGTGGAAGGCTCGTCCAGCATGAGCAGGGCCGGCTTGGCCATGAGCGCCCTGCCCATGGCCAGCATCTGCTGCTCGCCGCCGGACAGGGTGCCGGCCAGCTGGTCGCGCCTTTCGCGCAAAACCGGAAAAAGATCATAGATGTATTCAATCCCTTCCAGTAACTGGACCTTGCCCTGTCGGTGCTGGACATAGCCGCCCAGGACCAGGTTTTCGCGCACGCTCATGGTGGCGAAGACCTGGCGGCCCTCCGGCACCAGGGAGCAGCCGCGGAAAACGATCTCTTCGGCCTTGAGCCGTTCGAGATTGTCTCCCTTGAGGGTAATCTCCCCGGCGGTGGCCCGGATCAGGCCGGTGATCGCGGCCAGGAGGGTGGTCTTGCCCGCACCGTTGGCGCCGATGAGGGTGACGATCTCGCCGGGGTTGACGTGCAGGGAGATGCGTTTCAGGACCCGGAGCTTGCCGTAGCCAGCCTCCAGATTTTTTATTCTAAGCATGATGGCCTCGCAACAAGTCGATGGCTAAGCAAAAAGGTCCAGATCCGCGAAGCGCAAAGGTCGAGGAGTGAGGCGTACACCGGGTACGCCGCAGCGAGGAGACCTGCCACGTGACAAAGGAGATGGGCCTTTTGGCAACGCCATCAAGCATCGTCTTCCCCCAGGTATATGCGAATCACCTCTTTGTTCTGCTGGATCTCGGCAGGGGTACCCTCGGCGATCTTTTCGCCAAAGGAGAGGACCACGATTTCCTGGGAGATATCCATGACCAGGGACATGTCGTGTTCCACCAGCAAAACGGTGATGCCCTGTGCGTTGATCTTGCTGATCAGCCGGGCCACCTCGGCGGTTTCGTAGATGTTGAGTCCGGCTGCCGGTTCGTCCAGGAGCAGCAGTTCCGGTTCCATGGCCAGGGCCCGGGCAAATTCCACGGCCCGTTGCTGGCCAAAGGCGAGGCTGGTTGCCTCGACCCCGGCCAGGTCGGCGATGTCGAGCAGGGCCAGCAAATCCATGGCTGCGGCGCGGCTGGCCTTTTCTTCCTTTCTGGTCCAGGGCAGGGAGAGCATCCCGGAGAGGAATCCGGCCCGGCTTTGGCAGTGGCGGCCCACCATGACGTTTTCCAGGGCGGTCATCCCTGGATAGAGCTTGATGTTCTGGTAGGTGCGGGCCATGCCCTGGCGGGCGATGCGGTGGGGCTCAAGGCCGTGGATGGGTTTGCCCTTGAACTGAATCTCCCCCGCGCTGGGCGGCAGAGCGCCGGAGATCAGGTTGAACAGGGTGGTCTTGCCCGCGCCGTTGGGGCCGATCACCGCCTTGATCATGCCCTGGGGCACGGAAAAGCTGACGTCGCTCACCGCCTGCAGGCCGCCGAAGCGGCGGTATAGATTTTGGATTTCCAGGAGCATCATTCACCCCGCTTCCACAGGCGTTTGAGGGGGGCAAGCAGGGAGATTCCCAGCAACCCTTGCGGGGCAAAGAGCATGATCACGATGAGGATACCCCCGAACACCGCGTCGTCGTAGGAGCCGAACATGCCGCGCAGGGAGAGGATGTTAAGGAGTGCCCCCATGACCAGGGCGCCCCAGAGGTTGGCCATGCCGCCGATGGCGACAATGGCCACATAGCGCACCGATTTCGTGATTCCGGCCTCGGAGGGGCCGATGCCGCCGTTGTAATGGGTGAGAAAGATTCCGGCCACGGCGGCCAGCACCGCGCTGAGGACAAAGGTGTTCAGTTTGTAGCGGGCGGTATCGATGCCCATGGCATTGGCAGCCCCCTCGGCGCCGTGGATGGCGCGCAAGGCCCTGCCCACCCGGGAGTGGATCAGGTTGACGAGCAGCCACATGGCCAGGGCCACCATGCCCCAGGCAAGGTAGTAGTTGCTGATCCGGGAGCCGAAGTCACCGCTCACCGCAAGCCCCGGCAGGAGCGGGAAGCCTGGCACCCCGGAGATGCCGTCCGCCTCGCCGAACAGGGGCGAGGCCAGGGCCAGCCGGTAGATGATGATGCCAAATCCCAGGGTGGCCATGGCCAGGTAATGGCCCTTGAGCTTGAGGACCGGGATGCCGATGCCGTAGGCCACGACAATGGCGGCCAGGATGGCGCAACCGCAGGCGGCCCAGGGTTGCATCAGGAGAAAGGGCTCCCCGAATAGGTCCTGGCCGTGGACCAGCATTCCCAGCTTGTCGCCCAGGGCGACCAGGCTGTGTTCCTTGAGAGGCATGAGGTTTTTCGTGGTGAGCATGGCGGAGAGGTAGCCGCCGATGGCGAAAAATCCGGCATGGCCCAAGGAGATCTGGCCGGCATAGCCCATGAGCAGGCAGAGGCCGACGATCACCAGCGAGTAATAGGCGGCCATGGTGAGCGGGGTCAGGTAGAAGCCGGTATCGGTGGCGCGGGTAAGCTGCTGGACAGCAATGACCGCCAAAACAAGCAGGCTCAGGGGCAGATGACGTTTCATGGCTAGAATTCCTTCAGGTCCGCGGCATCCTTGGAGCCGAACAGGCCGTGGGGCCTCAGAAAAAGGATGGCCAGGAGAAGGCTGATGGAGATGGCGTCTTGGAAGGCCAGCGGCACCACACTGACGCTGAAGGATTCGATCAGGCCGAGGAGCAAGCCGGCAGCCACCGCAGCCATGCTGCTGCCCAAGCCCCCGAGGATGGCCACGGTGAAGCCCTTGATCGCCAGACCCGTGCCGATGTCGTACTGGGTGTAGGTGATGGGGCTCATCACGCAGCCGGCCAGGGCGCCGATCCCGGCGGAGAGCATGAAGGAAAGGGTGACCATATTTCGGGTGCTGATGCCGCACAGGGTGGCGGCCATCCGGTTGGCGGCGCAGGCCTGCATCTTTTTGCCCTGGAGGGTGTATTTGAAAAAGAGGCTCAAGGCGAGAACCATCACCGTGCAGACCCCGATTACCCAGAGAACCTGGGGCGAAACCCGGGCGCCGAGCACCTGGACGGTGGTGATCTCGTTGCCCACGAAATAGGGGAGGGAACGCACCCCTTCCCCCCAGATGTGCAGGGCTGCCTCGCGGATCAGGATGGAGATGCCGATGGTGATGATGATCATCCGCAGCACCGAGGGTCGGTCCAGCCAGCGGATGAAGAGGATCTCCACCAGGGCGCCGATCAGCATGACCACGAGCACGGCCCCGACGATGGCCAGAGGCAACGGCAGCCATTGGCTGAGCGAAATGGCGGTCATCCCCCCCAGCATCACGAACTCGCCCTGGGCGAAATTGATGATGCCGGTGGTGTTGTAGATGATATTGAAGCCGATGCCCACGATGGCGTAGATGATGCCGTAGGTGATGCCGGCCAGCAGGTATTGGCTGAAGAGTTCCAGGGTCATTTCGCTCTACATGTCAACGCCGTCGAGCCTTGTCGGCCGACGGCGTTGATCTTGAATGTTGGAAAACGCCGATTACTTTTGGTGGACCCGTAAAAAGTCCGTCCTCTCGGTGAAGATGGCTAAGCAAAAGGCCCGAGATACAAGGCGCAGAGTGCTTTTGCGAATGAGGCCATACACATGGTATGCCGAATGAGCAAAAGTGCGCTGCAACGCAGTAGGTCGGGCTTTTTGCGACGCCATTACTTCTTGTACTCGACGAAGTCGCCGCCCTTGACAGTGAGCATGGTCACCGAGTCGAGGCCGAGACCATTGTGGTCGGTGGCTGAGAAATTGAAGACCCCGGCGGTGCCGACAAAGCCTTTCAGGTTCTCGATGGCGTCGCGCACCTTCTCCCGATTGGTCCCACCCAGTTCGATGCCCCGGCAAAGGATTTTGAAGGCGTCATAGCCATGGCCGCCGAAGGTGCTGACCTCTTCCTTGAATTTCGTTTCGTAGTTCTTGGTGTAGCTGGTTAGCACTGCTTTCTGGGGATGCTTGTCCGCCAGCTTGTCGGCGATGAGCAGCCGGCCGGCCGGGAAGATGACCCCTTCTGCCGCCGCGCCCGCTGCCTGGACGTATTTGATGTTGCCGAAGCCGTGGCTCTGGTAGATGGGCACGTTCCAGCCGGCTTGGCGGATGTTCTTGAGCACGATGGCCTGGGCCGGTTCCACGGACCAGTTGATCACGGCCTGAATCTCCTTGTTGGCGGCCAGCTTGGCCACGATGGCGGAAAGGTCGGTGGCCTTGCTGTCATAGACCTCGGTGGCCAGAATCTGGATGCCGTACTCCGGGGCCTGCTTCTCGAGCTGACCCTTGCCTGCCTGGCCGAAGCCGGTATTACTGGCCAGCACCGCCACCTTGCTGATCTTTTTGGATTTCATGTTCTCGAAGATCGCGTGGACCACATGGCTGTCTTTCTGCGGGGTCTTGAAGACATACTTGGCAACCGGCTCGACGATCTGCTCGGCTGCGGCGCAGGAGAGGAGGATGGTCTTGCCGTCCTCACAGATCTGCTTGATCTTGAGGGTTTCGCCGCTGGTGGAGGGGCCGATGATGGCGAAGACCTTCTCCTCTTCGATGAGCTGCTTGGCAAAGGAGATGGCCTTTTCCGGGTTACCGCCGGAATCCTTGATCACCAGTTCGATCTTGTTGCCGTTGATCCCGCCCTTGGCATTGATTTCCTCGGCCAGCATTTCCAGGGTCCGCGCCTCGGGTCCGCCCAGGAACGAGGCCGGGCCGGTTACCGCCAGAATGGCGCCCACCTTGATCGTTTCGGCTGCCGCCAGGGAGACCGACAGGGCCAGCGAGGCTGCGAGCATGATGACAGCTGCAAATGATCGTTTCACCTTTTTCTCCTCATCAAATGTGTTGTGGATTTCCCAACAGACGTTTTTTCTCTGCGTCTGACCTTTTCCTTACAGGGCGTGGACCTCGTCGTCGCTCAACAACCGGCAGCCCGCTTTTTGAAAGACCTCCACTGCCGCGTCCTGATCGTCGAAGCGGAAGAGGAGCATGCCGGATTCGCCGCTTTTCTTGGTGAAGGCGTACATGTATTCCACGTTGAGCCCGGCCTTGCGCACCACCTGGAGGATGCAATCCAGGGCGCCAGGCTTGTCCGGCACCTCCACGACCAGTACCTCGGTGACGCCCACGGTGAAGCCGTTTTCTTTCAGAACCTGCTGGGCCTTGGTGGTGTCGTTCACCACCAGGCGGAGGATGCCGAAATCAGCGGTGTCCGCCAGGGACAGCGCCCGGATGTTGATGGCGTTTTCCGCCAGGGTATGGCTGATGTCGGCCAGCCGGCCCGACTTGTTTTCCAGGAAGATCGCAATCTGTTTTACCTTCATGGCATGGTCCTCTCTCAGATTTTAGGAGCTGTTACGGAACAAAAACGCTTGCCGATCTCTTCCGTTACAGCTCCTTATGCTGTGCCTGCTCTTCAGCCGGCAAGATTATTCTGTCAAAAAAGCTTACGGTTGTCGATGACGCGTTTGGCCTTGCCTTCGCTGCGCTGGATGGTTTTTGGCTCCACCAGCTTGATGGTGCAGGAGATGCCCAGCAGATCCTTGATCTCGGTCTGCAGCTTCTTGCTGAGTTTTTCCAGGGATTTGACCTCGTCGGAGAAGATTTCCTCGCTCACCTCCACCTGGACCTCGATCTTGTCCAGGGAGCCCTCCCGCTCGACCACGATCTGATAATGCGGCTCCACTCCTTCCACGCCCATGATCACCTCTTCGATCTGGGAGGGGAAAACATTGACCCCGCGGATGATCAGCATGTCGTCGGTGCGTCCGGTGATCTTGGGGATCCGGTGAAAGGTGCGGCCGCAGGAGCAGACATCGGGGATCAGACGGGAGATGTCCTTGGTCCGGTAGCGGATGACCGGGAAGGCCTCCTTGGTCAGGGTGGTGAAGACCAGCTCGCCCGCCTCGCCCACCGGCAGAGGGGCAAAGGTGTCCGGGTCGACGATCTCGGCCAGGAAATGATCCTCCATGATGTGGAGCCCCTTCTGCTCCTCGATGCATTCGGCCGCCACCCCCGGCCCCATGACCTCGGAGAGGCCGTAGATGTCGATGGCCTTGATCTTGAGCCGCTGCTCGATCTCCTCGCGCATCGCCTCGCTCCAAGGCTCGGCCCCGAAGACCCCGACCCGCAGCTTGAGGGTGGCCGGGTCGATGCCCTGGTCTGCCATGGCGTCGGCGATGTTCAGGGCGTAGGAGGGGGTGGAGAGCAAAACGGTGGAACCGAAGTCCTGCATGATCTGGATCTGGCGCTTGGTGTTGCCCCCGGAGATGGGAATGACCGCGGCGCCCAGGTTCTCGGCGCCGTAGTGGGCGCCCAAGCCCCCGGTGAACAACCCGTAGCCGTAAGCGTTATGGACGATATCGCCGCTGTGCACCCCGGCGGCGGACAGGGTCCGGGTCATCAGCTCGGCCCACATCTCGATGTCGCGCTTGGTGTAGCCCACCACCGTGGGCTTGCCGGTGGTGCCCGAGGAGGCGTGGATGCGGACCACCTTTTCCATGGGCACGGTGAACAGGCCGAAGGGGTAGTTCTTGCGCAGGTCTTCCTTGGTGGTGAAGGGCAGGAGGCGGATATCGGCCAGGGTCTGGATGTCGTCCGGCGTGACGCCCGCGTCTTCCATCTTTTTGCGGTAATAGGGAACCGTGGCGTGGACCCGCGCCACCTGGGCCTTGAGCCGTTTCAATTGCAGGGCCTCCAGGGCCTCGCGCGGCAGGGTTTCGTATTCCTCGTTCCAGATCATGGTGTTTCCCTTTTTTCTCGTATCTTTAACCTTACTGACCCGCCTTGCGTCCTTCCTGAAAAGCCTGCAGATTGACCTCAAGAATCTTGGGTGGCAGCCGTTTCTTGATCACCTCCACCCAGGTTGCCTCGTCCATGGGGAGATAGCGGGAAAGCACCCCCACCAGGGCCACGTTCACCGCCTTGAGGTTTCCCACCTGCCGGGCGATGGCAAAGGCATCCACCGGGATCACGGTGATGGACCGGCTGGTCAGTTCCGTAAGGCACTGGTCCGGATAGGTCATCTTGCCGGTGGCCACCGCAGGCGGGGCGATCTTCTGGGTGTTGACGATCACCGTGCTCTGCTGGTTGAGCAAAGGCAGGTAGCGCACCGCCTCCATCATCTCGAAGGCCAGCATGATGTCCACCGTGCCCGGTTCGATGAGCGGCGAATAGACCTTGCTGGTGCTGAAACGCAGATGCGCTTCCACGGAGCCGCCGCGCTGGGCCATGCCGTGGACCTCGCTTTTTTTGACGTCAAAGCCCGCAGTCAGCAGGGCATGGGCGGTGAGCTCGCTGGCCAGCAAAATGCCCTGGCCGCCAACCCCGCAAAAATGGATGTTTCCTTGCTCTTTCATTATTTGCCCTCCCCGGTGCCGATCGCCTCGAATTTGCAGAGGGTCAGGCACTGGCCGCAAGCGATGCAGGTGGTCTCGTTGATCAGGGCATAGCCTTTTTGTTTTTCTTTCTTGCCCATGGCCTTGGCCTCTTCCGGCGAGAGGGGAACCCAGTTGATGGCCGGGCAGCCCAACCGCAGGCACATGGTGCAGCCGGTGCAGTTTTCGATCTTGCTGGTAAAGGAGTTCTTGGGTCGTTTCTTTTCCCCTGGGGTCAGCACGCAGGGGAAGCGGGTAATGACCACCGAGGGTTCGTCCCGCTCGATCTCTTCTTTTAAGACAGCGTAGGTTCCCTCGATGTCGTGGGGGTTGACCGTGCGCACATGCTTGACCCCGATGGCCCGGCACAGCTCCGGGAAATCAATGGAATTGGCAGCCTCGCCCATGATGGTGGAGCCGGAGGCCGGGTTGGGCTGTTGGCCGGTCATGGCGGTGATCCGGTTGTCGAGGATGATCACCGTGGAATAGCTCTTGTTGTAGACCGTGTTGATCAGGCTGTTGATCCCGGAGTGGATGAAGGTGGAGTCGCCGATCACGGCCACCGCCTTGCCAAGACCCTCGTCGCCCAGCGCCTTGGCCATGCCGTGGGCAATGCCGATGCTGGCGCCCATGCAGACACAGGTGTCCATGGCGGAAAGCGGCGGCAGGGCGCCCAGGGTGTAGCAGCCGATATCGCCGGAAACAAAAACCTTGAGCCGGTTCAGATTATAGAATAGTCCCCGGTGCGGGCAACCGGCGCACATGTTGGGCGGCCTGGGCGGCAGATTCACCGGGGCGAAGATGGCATCCCCGGCCTCGCCGGTGACCGCTTTTTTGACTACCGAAGGAGAGAGTTCGCCGATGACCGGGATCAGATCCTTGCCGTGGCAAGCGATGCCCATGGCCTTGATGCGCAGTTCCAGGAAGGGGTCGAGGTCTTCGATGATGTAAAGAGTCTCCACCTGGGAGGCAAAGTCGCGGATCAGCTTTTCCGGCAGCGGATTGACCATGCCGAGCTTGAGGAAGGACGCCTCGGGAAATGCCTCCTTGGCATAGAGGTAACTGGTGCCCGCGGCGATGAAGCCTTTTTTTCGGTCGCCCATTTCCAGGCGGTTTTCGGCCAAGGTCTCGCCGAACTCGGCCAGCTTTTGCTGCCTTTCGCCAATGGCGATTCGGCGGCCTCTGGCATGGGCCGGTAGCATGACCAGCTTGGCCGGATTCTTTTCCAGGCCGGGGGCAAGGGTCGGCTTTTCGATCTCGCCCCTGGTGACCACGCCCTTGACGTGGGCGACCCTGGTGCAGCTGCGGAGCAAGACCGGGGTGTCGAACTGTTCGCTGATCCGGTAGGCGAGCTTCAAAAAGTCTTTGGCCTCAGACGGATCGGCCGGCTCCAGCATGGGCAGCTTGGCCGCATAGGCGTAGTTGCGGCTGTCCTGCTCGTTCTGGGAGCTGTACATGGAAGGATCGTCCGCCACCACGATTACCAACCCGCCGCGCACCCCAGTGTAGGAGGCGGTGAACAGAGGATCGGCGGCCACGTTGAGGCCCACATGCTTCATGGTGGACAGGGCGCGAACCCCGGCAAAGGAGGCACCGATGGCGACCTCAAGGGCCACCTTCTCGTTGGGTGCCCACTCGCTGTAGACGGACTTGTAGGTAGAGAGGTTTTCCAGGATCTCGGTGGACGGGGTGCCGGGGTAGCCGGAGGCTACCTTCACCGAGGCCTCGAAAGCGCCAAGGGCCAGGGCCTCGTTGCCGGAAAACCAGAGTTTTTCTGCAGCAGGTTTTTTCTGGGTCACAGGTACTCCTCAATCCTTAAATGGGCGGTTCATATAGCAGCGGTCCGCTGTCAGATGTCAGCATTCGGGGCAACAGGGGCTTTTTACCACGGATTCCCTCATCCTTCAACGATGTTGAAAAACCGCGCCGGGGCAGAGGATTGGCGGCTGTTTGGTTTAAAAAAAAGGGGCAGCGAAAAAGCGCTGCCCCCGGGGTGATCTGTCCAGCCTCGTTGACTAGAACTTGAACTCAGCCTCCCAGTAGGCTTCGGTGGCATCATCTTTCGGGGTGGCGTTGAAGGCATCACCCGGAGAAAGGAGAGCACCGTAGAGGGAGAAGCTTAGGTATTTGTTGTACTGGTATTTGGCCGTGGCTTGGTAGTAGTCGCCGAAATCATCGTCTACTCCGGCATTGGTTTGGTCAAAGCTCAGCTTGGAATAGGAGAGGCCGAGGGTCAGTTTGTCCGTCGGCTTGATGCTGCCGCCGAGGGTGGCAATCTGGAAGTTGGAGTAAGCGGCCTCGCCTATATCCGTGCTATGGGCGTTATAGTTGCTATAGACATTTTGCAGTGAGTTGGCGGTCGGTGTGCCAACGAGATTCAGGTACTTCCAGGCCAGCAGGTCGCCGAACTGGGGCCAGCCGCCGTAGAATACATCCCACTGCTCGTTGTCTCCGGTGGAACTGGAGTCGTCGCCGCTCATGAAGGCATAGCCCAGATATACCCGGGGCTTCCAGTCCAGAGCCGTGAAGGTGTATCCAGCTTCCATTTTGGTGCCCCAGGCGTCCTGATCCTGGGTGGCGTTGGCGTCGCCCCGCTGGATTGCACCTTCCAGGGAGTAATCGATTCCGTTGGCCAGCTTGTCGGAGAGACGGATCCCGTACATCCAGATATCCTTCTTGATCGCTTCGTCGGTCCGGTTCAGAGCATAGAATTCCTGTTGCATGCCGGTGATGGCGCATTTCTTGTTGGTCAGATAGAAGCCGGACAAGGTTTGGTCGTCGCCGGAGTTTCCATTGGCGTTGTTGTACATGGTTTTTTCTTTGCTTTTCAGATACATGCCGTCCAACATGAGCTGATCGGTGAGGTTCCAGCGCAGCTTGACCCCGTCAAAGTAGATGGAGGTGGAGGCGAACTGGGACTGGCCGTCCAGGATGACAAAGCCGGAGCCATAGATAACGTCTTGGCGGCCAAAGGTGCCCTCCACCGGGAGGCCAAACATGTTTTTGACATTGATATAGGCGTTGTCCAGAAACATCTTGTTGCTTTTGTTGTCGACGGAATCCGAAACCCCTTCGCCCCAGGTCTGGTCAGTTACTTTGATGCGGGCGGTGACATCGTCCGTGGCCTTGAAGTCGGCCCAGAGGCTGCCCTTGGTCCGGAAGAGGTCGGCATTGTCGGTATCGACGTTGTCGTTAAAATCCCAGACGTTCTGCAGGTTGTAGCCGCGGAAGGTGATCTGGCCGCCCAGGGAAACCTTTTTGGTCCACTCGGCGGCGTCAACGCCCTTTTTCACGGCGTCGCTGGTGCTGGCGACTTCCTTGCCCATCTCGGCGTTTTTGTTCTTGAGCGCGGCGATTTCGTCTTTCATCGCCTGCATCTGGGAGCTGAACGCCTTGTTCATGTCGGCCATCTGTTTTTCCAGATCAGCCACGCGGTCAGAGCTGCTACCCGCTCCGGCAGAGGCCAGGGTGGGCAGGCAGATCAGGGTTGCCAGGGCCACGGTTGAAATCTTCTTGATCATTTTCTCCTCCATTTTCTTCCCGAAAAGTGAACAGTTGACAAAAAAACTGAATGGACATTCATCTTGCAAAGTGAGTTTTTCTAACACGGAAAAAAAGAATTTGCAAAGGCTAAGGGTAAAAAAAAATAGAGCTACTCTTTCGGGAAGGTGAGCCAGCGGCTCTGGGCCGAGGAGGAAAGGACGCCCACCGGATCGACATAATCGTAGACTTTTGCCTGCTTGTCGTGGGCCGGGCGCAACACCCTCCCCACCACCTGGAGGAGGCGGCCGGTGAACTTGATCGGCGTGGTGAGAAACAGGGTGGCAAGGTCCGGACAGTCGAAGCCTTCGCCGATGAGCTGCACCGTGGAGATCAGCACCTTGACCTCTCCCTGGCGGATGGAATCCACCAGGACGGTGCGCTGCTCCGCCGGGAGCTTGCCGGTGAGCACCGCGCTCGGGCAGTCGTGTTTTTTAAGGAGTGCGGCCAATTCCTCGCAATGCTTAACCCGATCGCTGACCACTAGAATGGTGCCCGGCGAGGTGGCGCGTTCCTTGAGGATATCGGCAACAATGAGCTGGTTGCGGGCCTGGTTGGAGGTGAGGGCCTTCATCAGGGCCTGGTAGTTGCCCCGGTACACATAGCGGAACTCGGTGGCGCGCTGGATAAATTCCGGCTTGAGCACGGCGCCGCTTTCGTGCAGATCGTGGCTCTCCACCTTAAAGGCTCGGTCGCCGAGGTACATGTAGATCAGTTTGGTCAGACCGTCCCGGCGGAAAGCGGTGGCGGAGAGGCCCAGCAGGTAGCGGCAGTCAAAGGCGGTCACCACCTCGGTGAACAGCGAGGCCGGAACCCGGTGGCATTCGTCCACGCAGAGCTGGCCGAAATGGGAGGGCAGTTCGGCCAGCCTGTTTCGGGCCGAGTTGACAATGGCGATGGTGATGGGGGCCAGGGAAAAATGGCCGTCGCCGATCATCCCCGCTTCCACGCCGAGAAAGGTCTTGGCTCGTTCCGCCCACTGGTAGAGCAGCTCCTTGGTATGGACCAGCACCAGGGTCGGCTGGCGCCGTTGAGCGATCACTGCCAGGGCGATCACCGTCTTGCCCGAGCCGGTGCCAGCTTCAAGCACCCCGAAATCGTGCCGCATGATGGCAGCAATGGCCTCCTCCTGGTAAGGGCGCAGCTCGCCGAGAAAGCGTAACTCCACCGGGGCGGCGGTCTGCCGCTGGTCGATGATCCGCGGGTCCTGGCGCATGAATTTCCGGGCCAAAAGGATGGCGTGGTTGGCGTAGCCTCGGGGAAAGGTGAGGGTGTCGTTGTGCTCGGTGTAGAAATAGAGGTGGGGTTTCAGCTTTTTGCCCATCCAGCGGCTGTATTTCTTGGCCTCAAGATACTCGGGGTTGTCGATGGTCAGCTGCTGCTTGAGCGCCTCGGCCAGGGAGGCTGAGGCGCCGCGCAGGGAAGCTTGCGCCCCCACGGTGAGGGTGAACAGGCTCATGGGCGATCTGCGCCTTGGGGAGAAAGGAGCTTGGCCAGCAGCGTGGCCAGGCGTCCGCATTCTTTTTCCACCGCGTCAAGCTGGGTCTGCTGGTCGATCAGAGCACTGTTCAGCTCTTCCAAGGCGATTTCCTGGAAGGCCAACCGGGTTTCCAGTTCGATGATCCGGTGTTCCATGGGGTTATCCTGAAAAATATCTTGGGGTTATCGGTTTCCTGCCGGTGAGCCGCTGGTATGGCTCGGCCGGATAGCCCAGGGCGATCACGGCATGGATCGTCTCGTCTGCGGGAATACCCAGGGCGCGCTGGATCTTTGGGGCCTTGGCCATGGCCGCCACGGCAAAGCCGATTAGGCAGGAACCGAGTCCCAGGGTGTGGGCCGCGAGCAGGATGTTTTGCGTGGCCAGCAGGGCGTCTTCCTTGGGGCAGCTTGCGCCGGGGTGCGAGCCGACGATGATGGCGGCGGGCGCTCCGTGGAAGAGGCGGTCGCGACCATGCTCCTTCCATTCCCGCAGCCCCTGGGCAATGGTCCGGTGGTAGCGGTGATAATAATTGGCCAGAGCCGGCCTGCCCACCAGGCGGAGAAGGCTGCGCAGCAAGGGATTGGCTGCCTGGTGGTTGAGTTTGGCAAAGTAGGCGCCGACCAGATTGCCCAGGGTCTCCACCGCCGGTCGCTGCGGCAGGATGGTAAAGGTCCAGCCTTGGCTGTTGGTGCCGGAGGGGGCAGAGGTGCCGATGCGGACCAGGTCTTCCAGGAGCTTTTGCTCCAGGGCTCGGTTTTGGTAGCAGCGGCAGGAGCGGCGGGAGAGCATGATCCGGACCAGCTGGGGGGTGTCTCCCTGGCCGGGGGGCAGATAACGGGTGTCCGCCGTAAAGGAATGAAAACGGAGGTCATGCTCAAGACCCGGCACGGTGATGGCCTGGCTCGGGCAGATGGCGTGGCAATGGGCGCAGGCTATGCAACGATCCCCGCTGACCACGGCTTTGCCGCGCAGCAGCGACAGGGTTTGATCCGGACATACCGTAAGGCAGAGGCCGCAGCCGGTGCATTTTCCCTGGTCGATGGTTGGGCCTTGGGGCCTGGAGTGTGGGTGCTGGTCGGTCATGATTGTCCATCATGCCCTGCTTTGTAAAAAAAGGAAAGTGTTCACGTAAAACTTAGGGGCCGCTCAAGAAAATAACCGTTATATCTCGGTTAGTTCGTTACGGTTCCTTGTACCGGTCACGATCTTTAAAGATACGATTATTCCTGAATAACGGCTTGACGAAAAGAGCGGGGACGCATAGTTTCAGCTAAAGTACGCATCTCCCGTGGGTAAGCGTAGACTGCCGAGAGGGCAGGGAGTTTGGCAGCGTCAACACCGTTGCAAAAAATAACCGGAGGAAACATGCATTTTTGGCAAGGTCTTTTTCTGTATCTGGCTCCGGGCGGTCTTCTGTTGGCCGCGGCGCTGGCCTCCTTGCAGCATGATAGTCTGGCCCAGTGGCTGTTCGGGATCACCTGGCTTTTGCCCCCGGCCCTGGGGCTGGTCGCGGTTTTTTTCGGCTGGCGGTTCAATCGCAGCCGGTTGCTTTTCGGGACGTTGGTGGTGCTTTTGGCCGACCAGCTGCTGCACCGTTACGGTGGCATTGCCCAGCTCGACCAGCTTCTGGCCAGGTATGTGTTCCATATGGCCTTGCTGGCGTTACCCCTGAACCTGCTTCTTTTTTCCTTCTGGCGCGAACGGGGTATTGTCACCGGCCAGGGGTTGCGCCGTTTTGTCTTCATTCTTTTTCAACCCCTTCTGCTGCTTGCTCTCTACGGGGTGCGCGGCCCGCTCATCGTGCGGCAGCTGGAGGGGATGAGCGTTCCCCTGCTCGGTGGTCTGTCCTCCCCGGCTCTCGCCGTCTGCCTCCTGGTCGGCCTGGTCCTGCTTTTTCGTTTCCGGCGCACCCGTGATCTGTTGGAGCATGGCTTCTTTTGGGCCATGGTCTGCTCGCTTTTTGCTCTGTCGGCTGGTAATCCGGCGCACCAGAGCTTTCTTTTCAGTGTGGCCGCGCTGATCCTCATTGTCTCCGCCATCGAGGGTGCCCACCGGATGGCTTTCCGCGATGAGCTGACCACTCTGCCCGCCCGGAGGGCCTTGAACGAGGCTCTGCTCAAACTGGGCAACACCTACACCGTGGCCATGGTGGATATCGATTTTTTTAAGAAATTCAATGACCGCTACGGCCATGACGTGGGCGATCAGGTGCTGGCCATGGTGGCTACCCTGCTCACCAGGGTTGGCGGGGGTGGCCGACCCTTTCGCTATGGCGGCGAGGAGTTCACCATCCTCTTTCCGGGCAAGGATTTGAAAGCGGCCCAGCCCCATCTGGAGACCTTGCGTGCGGCCGTGGCTGAGGCAGGTTTCAAGGTCAGGGGGAGTGGCCGGGCCGGGAAGAATTCCGACAACAGGCAGAAGGTCGGGGACTCCGGGAAAAAGGTCTCGCTCACCATCAGCATCGGCCTGGCCCAGCGCGACGCAACCAGGAAAACCCCCCAAGCCGTGATCAAGGCGGCGGATCAGGCCCTGTACCGCGCCAAGGAAGGCGGCCGCAACCGGGTCTCTCTCTGAGGAACTCTGTGCTCTAACCCCTTTTTGTTGCATCATTTCTTTGTTTGACTTCGCAAGCAATCCATTCCTATAATTGGGTATCTTTTCTATGGAGGAGCTATGGAGTCAGAATCACCAGGTGGTGCTTCGCAGCCAGGCCGTCGGTATTGGAAGTTAGTTGTGGTGGCGTTGGGGGTCACCTGTGCTGTCGGTGCGGGGTTGTACCAACTTGCCTACCTCTATGTCCTCAACGAGGCGGAAAGAAACATCCAGGCCGTGCTCCTTGCCCACAAAGGAATTCACCGCTATATCCAGGAAGTGATGCATCCTGCTTTCTACAAGCTGAAGGCGGAAGGCCTGGTCGCCGAAAAGTTTTACGCTCCCGAGATCCTCTCCTCGTCGTTCATGGTCAGAAACCAGCACAAGGCATACAATGAGGAGCGCAAGGCTGCCGGCCTCGGCGAGGTTTACTACAAGATGGCCGCCATCAATCCCCGCAATCCGGTGAACAAGGCGGACGCCCTGGAAGAAAAACTCATCCGGATGTTCAACGAAAACAAGGAGGTCAAGAAATACCGGGAGGTTGTCCGAATCGATGGCAAGGACTATCTCTATGTTGCCCTGCCCTTTCTGGTGAATAACGAGAGGTGTCTGAAATGCCATGGAAATCGGGCGGATGCGCCCCTGGGACTTCAGGCGCTCTATCCGGGGCTGGGCGGGTTTAATGAGAAGGTCGGCGACATCCGGGCGATCGAGTCGATCCGCGCCCCCATGGAACACCAGTATTATTTTCTCTACATCCTTGTTGCCTCTTCTTTTGCCGGGTTGCTGGTGCTGGCTGGGCTGCTGCTTTTCAACACCCGGCTCAGGGAGATGGTGCGAGTGCGGACCCATGCCCTCGAACAGGAGGTTGTCGAGCGCCGCAGGGCAGAGGAGGAAGTGCGCAAGGCCAATGAAGCGCTCGAAGAGAGGGTGGAGGAACGCACCGCCCAGATCGCCGCAGCCAACAAGGAACTCGACTCCTTCGCCTATTCGGTTTCCCACGATCTCCGCGCACCCCTGCGCGGTATCGACGGCTTTAGCCAAGCCCTGTTGGAGGATTATGGAGACAGATTTGACGATACGGCAAAAGACTACATCAGTCGGGTGCGGGCAGGCTGTCTCCGGATGGGCAATCTGATCGACGACATGTTGCAGCTTTCCCGGCTTTCCCGCGGAGCGATCCATTGTCAGGATGTGGATTTGAGCGCAATGGCCGAAGAGATTGCCGGGGAGTTGCAAAAATCCGCGCCGGATCGGGCTGTTGCTTTCGATCTTGCTCCCGGGGTTGTGGTAAACGCAGATCCCGTGCTCCTGCGGGCGGTGATGGACAATCTTCTGGGCAATGCCTGGAAATTTACGGGCAGAACCGAGGGGGCGAAGATTGCCTTTGGGACGCAGGAGAGCGAGGGCAAAAAGGTGATCTTTGTCCGGGATAACGGGGCTGGGTTCGACATGGCTTACGCCGGCAAACTGTTTGCCGCCTTCCAACGCCTGCATTCTCCCCAGGAGTTTGAGGGGACGGGCATAGGCCTCGCCACGGTGCAGCGGATCATCCATCGGCATGGCGGGGAGATCTGGGCCGAGGGTGAGGTGGGGTGTGGGGCAACTTTTTATTTCAGCCTGTAATAAGGAAGAGGCAAGAGGAATGATAAGGGAAAAAATGATTTTGCTGGTTGAAGACAATCCGGATGACGAGGCGCTGACCATCCGTGCCTTGCAGAAGAACAATATTCTCAACACGGTGATCGTGGTTCGGGATGGGGCGGAGGCCCTTGATTTCCTCCATGGTACCGGCAACCATGCCGGGCGGGATATCTCGGATCTGCCCGAATTGGTCCTGCTCGATCTCAATCTGCCCAAGCTCAGTGGCCTGGAGGTGCTGAAAAAGATCAGGGAAAACGAAACGACCAAGCTGTTGCCCGTGGTCATCCTCACCACCTCCAACGAGGACCGTGACAAGATCGAGAGCTACCGGTTGGGCTGCAACAGTTACATCCGCAAACCCGTTGATTTTCTCCAGTTCAACGAGGCGATCCGTCAACTTGGTGTCTATTGGCTGCTGCTCAATCAGGGTCCGCCGAAAGGAAAGAGCGTCTGATGAGCGATCAGATTCGTGTTTTGCTGGTGGAAGACTCCGAGGACGATGCCGCCCTTATTGTCCGTGCCTTGCGAAAGGGCGGCTATGAGCCGTCCTGGGCTCGGGTGGACACGGCGGAGGCCATGCTGGAAAACCTGGGGCATCAGGAGTGGGATCTGGTTCTTTCCGATTACGCCATGCCCCGGTTCAACGGCATGGATGCCCTGAGGCTGGTGCGGGCGCAGGGGCTTGATCTGCCCTTTATTCTGGTTTCCGGGGCGGTCGGTGAGGAAACCGCCGTGGAAATCATGCAGGCCGGGGCCTGTGACTATGTGATGAAGGACAAGCTGGCCCGACTGGCGCCCGCCGTTATTCGGGGATTGCGGGAGGCAGCAAACAGAAAGGCGCGAGAGCAGGCGGACAGGGCCATCGACGCCCTGGTGCGGGGGATGGTCGGCACCACGGGGGCGGAGTGTTTTGATCGGATCATCGAGGGCCTCTGTGAGTGGCTTGGCGCAGACCATGGCCTCATTGGCGCCCTGGTCGATGGGGAGGTGCGGACCCTTTCTTTCTATCAACAGGGAGAAAAACGGGAAAACTTCAGCTACCCTCTGGCCGGGACGCCCTGCGAGGTGGTGGTCCGTGAGGTCTACAAAAGCTATCCCAGGGATCTCCGCCGTCTTTTTCCCGAGGACAAGGATCTTGTGAAGCTGGGCGTTGAAAGCTGCGTGGGCATATCCTTGCGGGATGCGCAGCAGAAGGTAATGGGTGTGCTCAATATCTTCTCGAGCCGGGAGATGCTGCCGACGGCAAGGCTTCCGGAGATCATGGAAATTGTGGCGGTCAAGGCGGCGGCCGAGATAGAGCGCCTTCGGGAAGAGAAAGAAAGAAGCGGACTTGAGGAGCAGTTGCGGCAGGCCCAGAAAATGGAAGCCATCGGCACCCTGGCCGGGGGGATCGCCCACGATTTCAACAATATCCTGGCCGCAATTCTGGGCTATACCGAGCTGGCCAAACAAAAAATGATCCCGGAAAGCGAGCCGGATCACTGTCTTGCCGAGGTGCTGAAAGCTACCTACCGGGCCAAGGAATTGGTGCAGCAGATTCTGGCTTTTAGCCGCAAAGGCGAGCAGGAAATGAAGGCCATGCGCATCCAGTGTGTGGTCAAGGAGGCGCTCAAGCTGTTGCGGGCTATTATTCCTTCTGACATCGATATTCAGCAGCGGATAGCCGCGGATTGTCGGCCCGTGCTGGCCGATCCAACCCGGATTCACCAGATTATCTTGAACCTCTGCACCAATGCCTCGCATGCCATGGAAGCAAAAGGGGGCACCTTGAGCGTGTTCCTCGAAAATATTGCCTTGGGGGAAGAAGAGGCCCTGGCCCATGGGCTTGCGGCAGGGGACTATGTTCTGCTGGTGGTGAGCGATACCGGTCATGGCATGGGAAAAGAGGTGATGGATCACATCTTTGAGCCATATTTTACCACCAAGGAGCAGGGCAAGGGGGCGGGCATGGGGCTTGCCATCGTGCATGGCCTGGTAAAAGCATCCGGCGGCAAGATTTCCGTGGCGAGCACCGTCGGCCAGGGCACGACCTTCAGGATTTTCTTTCCGCCGGCTCTGGGCCAGGCGGGAGAGGAGTTCTCCTCTAAAATCCCCGTCGCCTCAGGGCAGGGTAGTGAGCGTATTTTTGTTATAGATGATGAACAGGCCATTGTGGCCATGGAGAAAATTGCCCTGGAACGGCTTGGTTACCAGGTGCGGCTCTTTGCCGACAGCGAGGAGGCGCTGGCCGCTTTTCGGGCCGATCCCCAGGCATGTGATCTGGTGATCACCGACCAGACCATGCCCCATCTTTCCGGCCTGGAGCTGGCCAAGGCATTTTTGGCGATCCGTCCGGATCTGCCCATCATCCTCTCCACCGGGTACAGCTCCCAAGCCTCGGAAGAGGATGCCGTCCAGGCCGGGATTCGCCGTTTCATCATGAAGCCGGTGAACATCGCCCAGCTGGCCGCCGCCATTCGGGAAATCCTGGATCAGCGGTAGAAATTTCCGCAGTTTCCCTCCTGCCTTTTTTCAAAGTGAAGATTTTCCTGCTCTGTGCTATCCTTGCGCCTGAAATTGTGTCCTGAAATTTTTTTTGCCCATATTAAGGAGTTGCCCCAATGAGTGTTGAGCCCAATAAAATCATCTATTCCATGGTCCGGGTCGCCAAGTTTTACGACAAAAAGCCGATCCTGAAAGATATCAGCCTCTCTTATTTCTACGGAGCCAAGATCGGCGTCTTGGGCATGAACGGCTCGGGCAAATCGTCGCTGCTGCGGATCTTAGCCGGGGTGGACAAGGAGTTCAACGGCGAGACCCATATCTCCCCAGGGCTGACCGTGGGCTATCTGGAACAGGAGCCTGTACTGGAGGCGGGCCGAACCGTGCTGGACATCGTGCGGGAGGGGGCGCAGGAAGCGGTGGATCTGCTGGCCGAGTTCGAGGAAATCAACAACAAGTTCGGTGAGCCCATGGATGATGACGCCATGGATAAGCTCATCGCCAGGCAGGCTGTGGTGCAGGAAAAACTCGATACCCTGGATGCCTGGGATCTCGACGCCCGGTTGGACATGGCCATGGATGCCCTGCGCTGTCCGCCGGGAGAGACCGAGGTTTCGGTGCTCTCCGGCGGCGAGAAACGGCGGGTGGCCCTGTGCCGGTTGCTTTTGCAAAAACCCGATATCCTTTTGCTGGACGAGCCCACCAACCATCTGGACGCCGAAACCGTCTCCTGGCTGGAGCAGCATCTGCAGCGCTACGAAGGCACGGTCATCGCCGTGACCCATGACCGTTACTTCCTCGACAACGTGGCAGGCTGGATTCTGGAACTGGACCGGGGCCAGGGCATCCCCTGGAAGGGCAACTACTCCTCTTGGTTGGAGCAGAAGGAAAAACGGCTGGCCAAGGAGGAAAAGGAAGAGTCCAAGCGGCGCAAGACCCTGCAGCACGAGCTGGAGTGGATCCGCATGAGCCCCAAGGGCAGGCACACCAAGTCCAAGGCCAGAATCCAGGCCTATGAAGAGTTGCTGGGCAAGGAGGCGGAGAAGCGGACCCAGGATCTGGAGATCTACATCCCGCCCGGACCGCGGTTGGGCAAGATAGTCATCGAGGCCGAGGGGATCAGCAAATCCTTCGGCGACCGGCTGCTCTTTGAGAACCTGACCTTCTCCCTGCCCCCTGGCGGTATCGTCGGGGTGATCGGCCCCAACGGCGCGGGCAAAACCACGCTGTTCAAGATGATCACCGGCCAGGACAAGCCCGATTCCGGCTCCATCCGTCTGGGCGAGGCGGTGAAGCTCGCCTATGTGGACCAGTCCCGCGACGTGCTGGACCCGGAACAGACGATCTGGCAGGCCATCAGCGAGGGCCAGGAAACCATCACCATGGGCAATCGCGAGGTGAACTCCCGTGCCTATGTGGGCAGGTTCAACTTTTCCGGCACCGATCAGCAGAAGAAGGTGGGGCTCCTTTCCGGCGGCCAGCGCAACCGGGTGCATCTGGCCAGGATGCTCAAAGAAGGGGCCAACGTCATCCTGCTGGACGAGCCCACCAACGACCTGGACATCAGCGCCCTGCGCGCCCTGGAAGAGGCGTTGGAAAACTTCGGCGGTTGCGCCGTGGTTATCAGCCATGACCGCTGGTTTCTCGACCGGATCGCCACCCACATCCTCGCCTTTGAGGGGGATTCCCAGGTGCTCTGGTTCGACGGCAACTACTCCGAATACGAGGCCGACCGCAAGGCCCGGTTGGGTGACGCCGCCGACCAGCCCCACCGGATCAAGTACCGCCACCTGACTCGCGTCTGATTCTGGTTTTGTTTGAAATGGAAAAGCCCCTGGCTGCTAACTCCCCGGCAGCCAGGGTTTTTGTGGAGAAGTCTTGGAGGGTATGCGGCTACGGTGTGATAGGGTTATCTGGCTGAATTATTTAGGGAAAAATATAAAATAAAGAGACTTCGCCCCGCTTTTTTCGTATAGTAGGGCTGGGTAGTATGAGCAGCGCCATTCTCTGGGGGGAGAACGGATGTATCCAAACGGTTTACCAAAGACCTTGCTGCGCCGTCTCCTGGTGCTTGGCACCATCAGAAAAAAGACCCTGGCCATTCTCGTGGCCACCTTTCTCTCTTCTTTCCTGCTTCTCCATGCCGTTTCCCAATATGTTCTTCTGCAAAGCTTCAAAGAGCTGGAAATCCACACGGCCAGACACTGCCTCACCGAGATTGGCAAGGAGCTTGGCGCGGGCCTGGAGGTGCTGGACACCCTCAACCGCGACTGGGCCTGGTGGGACGATGCCTGCGCCTTTGTCGCCAAGCCAACGCCTGAATTCATTGCCACAAACCTCACCGATGAAACCTTTGTCAATTTGAAGTTGGACCTGATGGGGTTCTTTGCCCCGGATGGCACCCCGGTCTGCCTGATTGCTTATGATGGTCACCGAGGGGGAAAAGTCCAGATTCCAGAGGAATTGCTGGATTTTTTCAAAACCCATCCGGAGCTGATCCGGCACGGGGATGTGGAAAGTGTGCGCAAGGGGGTCGTGATTTTTCCCCAGGGGCCGATGCTCTTTGTTTCGCGGCCTATCCTGACCAGCACCAAGCAGGGGCCGGTGCAGGGAGCCCTGGTTTTTGGCCGCGCTCTTGACGCCAGGGAAATAAAACGGATCGCCCAGGACGAAGAGGTTTTTCTCACGGTTGCCACGCTGGGCGAAGCCAAGGAAACCCCGCAGCAAGTGAAGATCATCAAGCAAATCCAGGCCTCGGGGGAAAAGATGGCTATTCTCGCCAATGGGGCAAAAAGCATGACCGGCGCTCTGTTGGTGGATGACCTTTTCGGCAAACCGGCCCTGCTGATGGAAATGAGCCTGCAGCGGAGTATCTATGCCCGGGGGCAGCGGGCAATTTCTGTGCTGGGCTGGCTCTTTTTTGGGGTCAGCGGTCTGATCAGTCTGGTGATGATGCTCCTGCTTGATAGGTTGGTGATCCGGCCGGTGGTGGTGTTGAGCGATTCTGTTTCCCGGATAGGCGAAGAGGCTGATGCCGATGGCAGGGTCGGGAGTGAAGGCCCGACGGAAATCCGGCGGTTGGCGGCTTCCATCAACACCATGCTGGAAGGAGTGGCGCGCGCCAACCAGCTACTGGCCGGAAAGAACGCGCAACTGGAGTATGAAATCGTCGAGCGCAAGGAGTTGGAGCAGGAGCGGGAGAAGCTGATTGCCCAGCTGCAGGAGGCCCTGGCCCAGGTGAAAACCCTGAGCGGCTTTCTGCCGATCTGCGCTTCCTGCAAGAATATCCGGGATGATTCAGGATACTGGAAACAGATCGAGTCGTATCTCAGCGCCCATGCGGATGTGACCTTCAGCCACGGGATTTGCCCGGATTGCGCGCAGAAGCTCTATGGCGATTTTATTGATGTGAACGAGGCGCTGAAGAAGTGAATGAGGGGCGGACAAAGACAGCGAAGGTATATGGATCAGACCCTTCCACCCGTTCTTCCGAGATACTGCGGAATTGATCGGGGGCAAACTCAGGGAACAGGATGTCGCCCTCCACCTCCCGGTCGAGCACGGTCAGATAGATGGCCTCGGCCAGGTTCAGCCCCTCCCGGTAGATCTCGCCGCCCCCGGCAATGAAGATCGTTTCCGCCTCAGGGCAGAGGGCGATGGCCTCGGCCAGGTTTTGGGCCACCAGGCAGCCTGCGGCTTGATACTCCCGGTTGCGGCTGATGATTACGGTATTGCGGCCGGGCAGGGGGCGACCGATGGATTCGAAGGTCTTTCTCCCCATGATCAGGGTGTGGCCCATGGTGAGGGCCTTGAAGCGTTGCTGCTCGCCGGGGATGTGCCAGGGGATGGTGTTGCCCCTGCCGATCACCCGGTTTTTGGCCATGGCGGCGATGAGAATGATCTTCATCGGTCTGCCCCGGCCACGGATTTAAGCCTCGCCGGCCTTGACCGCCTCAAGCGCTTCCCAGCGGCTATAGGCTTTTTTTAGCTCCTGCTCAAGTTCTTCCAGCCGTTTCTGGGTCCGGGGA
The DNA here is from genome assembly GCF_055379285.1 of Thiovibrio sp. Mzg5. Classification (NCBI taxonomy): domain Bacteria; kingdom Pseudomonadati; phylum Thermodesulfobacteriota; class Desulfobulbia; order Desulfobulbales; family Thiovibrionaceae; genus Thiovibrio; species Thiovibrio sp. Mzg5. Next base: position 156,812 of record NZ_AP022872.1, read on the forward strand.
ATGGCGGAGCTGTCCTTTTGGTACAGGGTCGGATCACCGAGCTGCCAGTGCAGCTCCTCTTTTTCCTTTTCCATGTCCTCAAGCCGCTTGGGCAACGCCTCAAGCTCCCGCTCTTCCTTGTAGGAGAGCTTCCGGTGCGCAGCCTTTTTGACCGGCTCTTTTTTGCTGCCTTTCTCGGGCTTGGCTGTCGGTGATGGGGCCTGGGGCTGGGGGCGTTGCAGGAGCCAATCGTCGTAGCCGCCTGCGTACTCCTCCACCCTCCCTTCGCCTTCGAAAACCAGGGTGGAGGTGACCACATTGTTCAGAAAGGCCCGGTCATGGCTGACCAGCAGCAGGGTTCCTTCGAAATCCAGCAGCAGCTCTTCCAGCAATTCCAGGGTTTCCACATCGAGATCGTTGGTGGGTTCGTCCATCACCAGCACATTGAAGGGCTGGGTGAACAGCTTGGCCAGGAGGAGCCGGTTTTTTTCCCCGCCGGAGAGCACGCGCACCGGCGAACGGGTCCGGTCCGGGGCAAAGAGAAAATCCTGCAGGTAGCTGATGATATGGCGGGGCTGCCCGTTGACCATCACGGTGTCGCCGCCGTCGGTCACGTTGTCGGCCACGGTTTTTTCCGGGTCGAGCTGTTCGCGGTTCTGGTCGAAATAGCAGGACTCGATGCGGGTGCCCAGGGAGATGGTGCCTTCCGTGGGTTCAAGCTGGCCGAGCAGGAGCTTGAGCAGGGTGGACTTGCCCACCCCGTTGGGGCCGATGATCCCCACCTTGTCGCCGCGCATGATGGTGGCGGAGAGATTCTTGATGATGGGGACGTTGTCGTAATAAAACGAGACATTCTTGAGCGAGGCCACCAGTTTGCCGGAGCGGTCGGCGTCCTGCATCTGGATGCGGGCCTTGCCGGTCTGGGTCCGGCGTTCGGAGCGTTCCTTGCGCAGGTCGATCAGCGCCCGGACCCTCCCTTCGTTGCGGGTGCGGCGGGCCTTGATCCCCTGCCGGATCCAGGTCTCTTCCTGGGCCAGCTTCTTGTCGAACTTGTGGCTCTGGTTTGCTTCGGCATCTAGGGCTTCCTGCTTGCGCTGGAGATAGGTGGCAAAGTTGCCGGGCCAGCTGGTGAGCCGCCCCCGGTCAAGCTCCACGATCCGGGTGGCGATTTTCTGGAGCAGCATCCGGTCATGGGTGACAAAGAGCAGGGTGGAGGAAAAGCTGAGGAGGAATTCCTCCAGCCAGTTGATGGCCTCGATGTCCAGATGGTTGGTGGGCTCGTCCAGCAGTAGCAGGTCGGGCTCGCTGACCAGGGCCCGGGCCAGAAGCACCCTGCGTTTGAGCCCGCCGGAAAGGGTCGTGAACTCCTGGTCCGCCGGGAGCTGCAGCCGGGAAAGGACGGTGTCCACCCGCTGCTGGGCCTGCCAACCGTCTGCGGCATCCAGGGCATGCTGGGCCTCTTCCAGTTCGGCCAGGACCGCCTCGGAATGATCGGTTTGGAGCAGATGACTCACCGCGTGGTAGCGGGAAATCTGGGCGAACATCTCGCCCAACCCTCCGGCCACCACCTCGTAGACGGTGCCGTTTAAGGTGGCGGGAACTTCCTGGGTGAGCCGGGCCACGCGCAGCCCTTTTTGGCGGGTGATCTCGCCCCGGTCCGGTTCGAGTTCCCCGGACAGGATCTTCATGAGCGAGGATTTGCCTTCGCCGTTGCGGCCCACCAGACAGAGGCGTTCGCCGGGTTCGATCTGCAGATCGATGCCGTTGAGCAGGGGCAGGCCGCCGAAGCTTAAGCCGACATCCTTTAAAGTAATAGTGGCCATAGGATCAGGACGAGCTACTGGATCTCGGCGAACGCGAAGGTGGCCTTCTTCCGCCGGGGCGGGGCCTGCTGCCGCTGGGCGGCCGACCGCTGCGGGGCGCTGCTGAGGAGGGGTCTCTTTTAACCGCGGGCCTGGAAGGGGGCGGGGTTGACAGCCACTCCGGATCGGGTTGGATGCAGGGCAGCTTGGCCCCGATGAACTCTTCGATGTCGGGGAGCTGGAAGGAATCGGACTCGTCGGCAAAGCTCACCGAGGTGCCCAGGGCGCCGGCCCGGCCGGTTCGGCCGATGCGATGCACATAATCCTCGGGGTCGTGGGGCAGGGTGTAGTTGATGACATGGCTCACCCCGTCCACATGGATGCCCCGGCCGGCCACATCGGTGGCCACCAGCACCCGAAGCTTGCCGCCCCGGAAGTTTTCCAGGGTTTTGGTGCGGGTATGCTGGGGAATGTCGCCGGAGAGGATGGCGCACTGGATGTCGTAGCGGGCCAGTTTTTCGGCGAGATGGCGGGTTTCGTCCTTGCGGTTGCAGAAGATCATCACCCGCTCCAGGTTCTGCCGGATGATGATGTTGTAGAGCAGGGCGAATTTTTCTCGGCTGCTGACCAGGTAGACCAACTGATCCACGGTATCCGTCACCACCTGATCCGGCTCGATCTCCACCGTTACCGGGTCCTTGGTCCACTGCGAGGCGAGACTGATGACCTGCGGGGTCAGGGTGGCGGAAAAAAGCAGGGTCTGGCGTTTGTCCTTGTTGGGGGTGGAGTGGACGATCTGGCGGACATCGGGGATAAAGCCCATGTCCAGCATGCGGTCCGCCTCGTCGATGACCAGGATCTCCACCTGATCGAGGTGAACGTATTGCTGGCGTTTGAAATCCAGCAGCCGGCCCGGGGTGGCGACGACGATGTCAACCTGCTGGCCGGTGACCTGGCGCTGCTGTTTCTGATAGTCCATGCCGCCCAGGATCGCGACGGTGGTGACGTTGCAGTGCTTGGTAAGCTCGCGGGCGTCCTCGACAATCTGGAGGACCAGCTCGCGGGTCGGGGCCAGGATCAGGGCGCGGGGCGAGCCGTGCTTCCGTTTGCCAGGGGGCGTGGTGCGCAGCAGCCGGGTGAAGATGGTGGCCAGGAAGGCGGCCGTCTTGCCGGTGCCGGTTTGGGCCTTGCCGGTGGCATCCTTGCCGGTCAGGGTGTGGGGCAGAATCTGGGCCTGGATGGGGGTGCAATAGGAAAAGCCCAGATCGGAGACGGCATGCATGATCTCGCTGGGCAGGTCAAGGTCGTGGAAACGGGTTTTGCCCTCAACCTTGGGAACCAGAAACTGTGAGGCATCCCAGGGCGGGGTGGGGTCGGTTTCGGGGAGCGCTGCCTGCGACCGGAGATTCTCCGGGATATGGGGGGATTTCGGCTCCTTTTTCTTGCCCCGGCGCGGGGAGGGGTGCTGCGCCTCTTGCGGGGCAACAACAAGGTCGCTGTGCTTTTTCCGACCGGTGATGATTTTTTTCAGTTTGTCACGGAAGCGATTGATGATTTTTCTTACCAAAATACCCTCTCAGCGGAGATGATGAATTTATGACGGAGTTGCGGATGGTTGCCTTGGAGCCATGGCGGGTTTGGGGGAGAAGGCAAAAGATTTTTCCGCAGGGAACCTTCGAGAAAATATGTCGGTCCAGACCGTTTGAGAAGCTTTTCGGGCAGGAGCAGGATGAACGGTCATGGAAAAAGGCGGGCAGGCGAACACGTTGGCTGAGTGGTTCGCCGTGGGTTTCATGAGAAAAGATGGTGGGCCGTCGGGGGCTCGAACCCCAAACCTAGTGATTAAGAGTCACTTGCTCTACCAGTTGAGCTAACGGCCCGTCTCTTTATGTCGTGGCAAGATATACACCTTCCGTTTTGCCTTGTCAACTATGTTGCGTCAACTTCTCTGCAATCTTTTCAGGCCCCGGCAGACGGTTTTTTTTGCCGATAAACCAGCCCGGCAGGTGCAAAAGAGGAGGGTTTCAGGTATAGTGGCTGGATTCAGGTAAAAGATTTTTTTTCGGCTTGCGCCGGAGTATGGCGAAGCCATGGGAAAGGAGAAAATTCCATGAGTAAGGTATTGATAATCGGGGCCGGAGGGGTCGGCAGTGTGGTGGTCCACAAGTGCGCACAGGTGGAGGAGGTCTTTTCCGGGATCTGTCTTGCCAGTCGGACCCTTGCCCGTTGCGAGAATATCCGGAAATCCGTCAAGGAAAGGACCGGACGCGACATCGAGATTGCCCAGGTCGATGCCGACAATGTCGCCGAGACCGTGGCCCTGATTCGGCGGTTCAAGCCGAAGCTGGTGATCAACGTGGCCCTGCCCTATCAGGATCTGCATATTATGGATGCCTGCTTGGAAACCGGGGTTGACTATCTCGATACCGCCAACTACGAGCCGCCGGACGAGGCGAAATTTTGCTACAAGTGGCAGTGGGACTATCAGGGGCGCTTCAAGGAAAAAGGGCTCATGGCCCTGTTGGGCAGCGGCTTTGATCCGGGGGTCACCAATGTCTACTGCGCCCACGCCGCCAAGCACCATTTCGACGAGATCCATTATGTGGACATCCTCGACGCCAACGCCGGCGACCACGGCCATCCCTTTGCCACCAACTTTAACCCCGAGATCAATATTCGCGAGGTTACGGCTAAGGGCAAGTACTGGGAGAACGGGGGGTGGGTCGAGACCGCGCCCCTTTCGGTGAAGCAGAGCTACGATTTTCCGGTGCTCGGCCCTAAGAACGCCTATCTCATGTACCACGAGGAGCTGGAATCCCTGGCGAAAAACCTCAAGGGGCTCAAGCGCATCCGGTTCTGGATGACCTTTTCCGACAACTACCTCAAGCATCTTGAGGTGTTGCAGAATGTGGGCATGACCGGGATCGAACCGGTGCTGTTCGAGGGGCGCGAGATCATCCCCCTTCAGTTTCTGAAGGCGCTGCTGCCCGACCCTGCCTCCCTGGGCTCGCGGACCAAGGGGAAAACCTGCATCGGCTGCGAGGTGGAGGGGATCAAGAACGGCAAGCACCGGAAGATGTTCATCTATAATGTCTGCGACCACGAGGAGTGCTACCGCGAGGTGGGTTCCCAGGCCATCTCCTACACCACCGGGGTGCCGGCCATGATCGGGGCGATGATGATGCTCACCGGCAAGTGGCGGGGCGCCGGGGTTTTCAATATGGAGGATCTGGACCCAGATCCATTCATGGAGAAGCTTAATATCCACGGCTTGCCGTGGTTGGAAAAGGTTATGGTTTAGGTGGCCCTGGGGTTTCGTGACGATACGGCCTGCGGGAATCTCTGATGAAGAGCATCGACACCACCCTCTATGAGGGAATGCGGACGGAGGCCCAAAGGACGGCCAGGCGCCGGGTGCACCACTGTCTGCATGCGAGCCCGGATGATCCGGTGCAGCGATTGGTGGTGGACATGGAGCCAGGGACCTATATCCGGCCCCACCGCCATAAAAAGCAAGAGAAGTGGGAGCTTTTCCTCTGTCTGGCCGGCAGCGGTTCGGTGCTGCTTTTTGACGATGCGGGCCTGCTGACGGAAAAGGTCGCCATTGGTGCAGGCGGGCCGCGCTATGGGGTGGAGATTCCGGCTGGGATCTGGCACACCCTGATTATCGAAGAGCCGGGTACCCTGCTGGTGGAGATCAAGCCCGGCCCATATGCGGTGCTGCCCGAGGAGGATTTTGCCCCTTGGGCTCCGGCGGAGGGCGAGGCAGCTGCGGCAGGATTCGAGGCGGCCCTGCATGGCCTGGCTGTCGGCAAGGCGGTTACTAGCTGTAATTCCGGAAGAGAAAAATGAGCCATAAAGTAATCAATATCGGCTGTGACCTGAGCCATGTGCCCACCCCCAGCTATGTCTGCGACCGGGCCAGTCTGGCCCGCAATCTAGGGATTCTCGATCAGGTCCAGCAGCGCACCGGCTGCCGAATCCTCCTGGCTCTTAAGGGTTTTGCCATGTTCAGTCTCTTCGGCCAGATCCGCGAAGTGCTGCACGGCGCCTCGGCCAGCTCCCTCTCCGAGGCGCGCTTGGCCCGTGAGGAGTTCGGCAAGGAGGTGCATGTCTATGCCCCGGCCTACGGAGACGAGGAGTTCGCTAAAATCCTCGCTTGCGCCGACCATCTGGTCTTCAATTCCTTTCGCCAGTGGCAGCATTTCAAGGATCAGGTCGCTGGGGCAGGCAAGAAGATCTCCTGCGGCATCCGGGTCAACCCGCAGTACTCCGAGGTGGATGTGGATCTCTACAACCCCTGCGGCCGCTTTTCCCGCCTTGGCGTGGTGCGCGACCAGTTCCGTCCCGAGCTGCTGGACGGTATCGAGGGGTTGCATTTTCATGCCCTCTGCGAGCAGGGTGCCGATGCCCTGGAACACACGGTTGCGGCCTTTGAGGAGAAATTCGGCGAGTTTCTTGGCACGATGCAATGGGTCAATTTCGGCGGCGGCCACCACATCACCCGGGAGGGCTACGACCTCGACCGCCTCTGCGCCACCATCAGCCGGATTCAGGAAAAATATGGGGTGCAGGTCTATCTGGAGCCGGGCGAAGCCATCGGCCTCAATATCGGGGTGCTGGTGACCCGGGTGATGGATATCGTGGAAAACGAGATGAGCACCGCCATCCTCGACACATCGGCCACGGCCCACATGCCCGATGTCCTGGAGATGCCCTACCGGCCGGTGCTCTTCGGCGCGGGCGAGCCCGGCGAGTTTGCCCACACCTACCGGTTGGGCGGGCTCTCCTGTCTGGCCGGCGACGTGATCGGCGATTATTCCTTTCCCGAGCCCCTTGCCATCGGTCAGCGGCTGGTGTTCGGCGACATGGCCCATTACACCATGGTCAAGACCACCACCTTCAACGGGGTGCGGCTGCCCAGCATCGTGGTCTGCGATTCGCGCACCGGCGAGAGCGAGGTGGTGCGTTCCTTTGGCTACGAGGATTATAGGTCCCGGCTTTCCTAGTTTGTCTTTTCCTTCTGCGGTTGTTTTTCCTCCTGGCCCTGAGGTGCGGGGATGATATGGAACAGTCGGTAGTCGTCCCCTCCCAGAATCAGCCTATTCAGTCCCTGCCCACCCCCACCGTCGCCGGAAAGTAGATCCGCCACCACCGCCCCTTCGCTGAGAAGCCAGGGTGTCCGCACGCTCACCAGGGCCGGTTCCGTGTGTTCGTTCATCAGCCCCAGAAGCCAGCCGTCTGAAGTTCGGCGCAGGTCGGCGAGGACATAGGCCGCCCCTGGTCCACTGAGCTCGATGCGGGGTTGCATCCCGAAAAAATTCTTGTAGATCGCTCCAAGCCAGGTTGTTCGGGTGTCCCAGGCAAAGGTGGGCGCGCTACCCGGGCTGTTCATCAGGATGGCCGGAGCAATAAAGTCGCCCAGGCCAAAGGTGTTGATGGCGGTGCGTGCCAAGGGATGCTCCTTGGTAACTAGTGCCGCGCTCAGACGCAGGCCGGATTCGGTTTCGCTCCACACCTGGGCAGTGCCTCCCGAGGCCGGGCGCACCCCTTGCCAGTATTTCCAGACCCGGACCGTCTTGGGCTGGGTCTGGCCGAGGATGCCTGTTGGCTCAGGGGTGAGGAGCAGGGGGGTGTAGCCGGAGCTCCAATCCGCCCCCGGTCGTATCCCGGTATCCCAGGCGGGCCGGGCCTGGCTCACGTCAATTCCGAAGACCTTGGCCATGGCTGCACCCCAGCCGGGGTTGTCCCGGTGGTTGGCGTCGAACTGGCCGGGCAGGTCGAGGTTGGCGTGGATATGGATGGACCGGTCGAGCAGTTTGGTGAGGGCGCCAAGATCATCCGGGCGCATCTGGAAATTTCTCGGCAGGAGCAGGCTTTTGGTCTTGGTCTCCATCTTCCCCTTGCCCAGGTCGGCAAGGGGCCCATTGACGAGTTTCGGCCTAAACCCCAGGCGGCGGAGCCCACCCCAGAGGGAGGCGGTCTCCTCGTTGGCCCGATTCCAGCCCAGGTCAATGTCGTTCGGCCAGTAGACGAGGATATCCGGCTCCAGCGGTTGCGAACCGGCAAGGAACCGCGTCAGGGGCAGTTGGTCCATGCGCTGGAACATGGATCGCACCGCCTCATACACCTTGGGCTTGGGTCGCCGTTCCTGATCCACCACCCCGAAGCCTGCCTCCCGTGGGTACGGCGTGGCGAGAAAGTTGTCGCGGTCGCTCCAATGGAAGAGATGCACGCCCATGGCCCCGGAGAGCATACCCTCCCAGGTGGAGCTGACGATGGCCTCGGTCTGGCGTCCAGCCGCGCCGGGGAATAAGGTTTCCGTGGAGCTGTGGCCGGTTTCCGTGATCAGCACCGGGATGTCGAGAAGGTCGCGGAACTTGGCGATGCCGAAGTCCAGGGAGCGCAGCTCATGGCCTGCCAGAGCCCAGGCATAGAGGTTGAGGGACATGAAATCCAGCGGTGCGCCTGCGGCCCGGCAGCGTTCGGTGATGGTCACCGGGTCCTCGGCGGTGAAATTGGGGTCCAGGCCGTTGAAGATGCCGGCCACTATGGAATAGGAGATTAACTGGTTCGGGGCACCGCTCTTCGCCGCCTTGGCGCCGGCGGCGAGAAAATCAGCGATGGTCTGTTTGCGCCACTGGATGAGGTCGTGGTAGCCGGAGTTGCGGATGGCCTGATGGTCGGCCCGGTCTTCCGGGTAGGTCCGCGCCATGGGTACTTCGCTAAAGCTGTGGAAGGTGGTGCCCCAGGCATTGTTGAGTTTCTCGATGCTCCCTCCGTAGGTTTGGGCCAGAAAGGCCCGGTAGGAGGGGAGGCTGACCTGTTCGTCGTAGCCGACCTGGCTCTTGATTGGGGTATTCTCCCAAAGATCGTAGAAGGCGAATTCGTTGCCGAGAATCCAGCCACCGATGGCCGGGCTTTCCTTGTAGCGGTCGCAAACCGCACCGATGAAACGGGCAAAGGCTTCCTTGGCCTGGGGATGGCTGTAGTTCAGCAGGGGGCTGGGACCGTTTACGGTGCGGGCCATGGCCTCCGGATGATGGGCAACGAACCAGGAAGGCGGGTACTGGTAGCCGATGAGGACGAAGAGCTTGAGCCCCAGGGCTTCGGCCTTTTTGACCAGATGGTCGGCCTGGTCCCAGCGATAGACACCTTCCTGTGGTTCCACGCTTTCCCAAACCAATTCCACCCGCAGGGAGTTGGCGTGGGCCTGTTGCATGGCCTCCAGGTCGTAGTCCACCTCCGCCAGAGTCTGGGTGGCGAAAACCGGCGGGTTCCAGACCTGATAGGCGAAGCCGTGGGGGATAAAGGTCTCCTGGCGGTCTGTGTCCCAGAAATAGCCTTGGCGGATGGTCAGGCCAGCTGTAGCCGTGCACGGCGGAAGGCAAAAGATGAGTAATGCGGCTGCCATGAAAAAGGCGTGAAACTTTTTTGGTGCGCGGGGAAAAGGTGTCTGCGTCAACAGCATGGAGAAGATGCCCCCTTGGATAGAGATGGATATGGAGTGATGCTGGGGCATTGTATCATCAGTGGGCTGCGGCTGTCCTGGATAAAAAAGGTTTATCTGGGAATGAGATAGGGAAAACCTTTCTTATGTTCTCTCTTTCTTCTTTTGCGTGCCCAAAAGAAGAAACAAGAAAAAGGCACCCCAACCAGTCCTGGCCCTTCGGGCTTCCCTTACTTCTCGACGAGGGCGGGACGCGGAAAAACTCGGGCTTCGCCCTCAAACAGTTCCCGCGTCTTTTCCCGCCCTCGTCTGCGAGGCGCGGCAGGACAAATGGGGGAAAGGAAAATCCCATTGGCACGCAGCCGAGCACCGGAGAGGCTGCCGAAAAGGGGATTTGCACTGTTTGAGCGCAGCGAGTTTGCAAAGCCCCGGCAGCATCGAGGAGCACAGGGCATCCCGCCCGCGGCGGGACAAGAGACACAGGGTGCCTTTTCTTTGGTTCGTTTCTTTGGGCAAACAAAGAAATGAACATACTGATTACACGCCGCATTCCCGGATAAAACATAAAAAAGGCCGGACCCCTGGTGGGCGTCCGGCCTTTTTACATTTCAGAGTGAAAGGTGCTGCTCAGCGGTCCGTCATCCCGTAGCCCGATTCGCCATGGAGGGACATATCAAGACCCTCGATCTCACCCTGCTGGTCGATTCTGAAGCCCACGGTTTTTTCCACAACCACACAGATCAGAAGGGTGGCGGAAGCAGCCAGGGCAATGGTCACGCCCATGCCCAGAAGTTGCACCTGCAATTGATCAAGGGCGGTCCAGCTCCGACCGGCTGCGGTGGAGGCCTTTGCCATCCAGGAGTCGCGGATGAAAAAGGAGAGCAGGAGCACGCCGAGGCCGCTGCCTACACCGTGGATGCCGAAACAGTCCAGGCTGTCGTCGTAGCCAAGGCGTATTTTCATGAGCAGGGCGAAGTAGCAGAGCAGCGAAGAGGCTGCGCCGAGGGTGAGTGCTCCCAAGGGCTGGACTACGCCGGCGGCCGGGGTGATTACCACCAGGCCGGCGAGAATCCCGGAAACAAAGCCCAGGGAGGTGGCCTTTTTGAAGGCGATGGCCTCAATGATCAGCCAGGTCAGTGCCCCGCTTGCCGCCGAGATCTGGGTCATCGTCAGGGCGCGGGCGGTTTCCAAGCCGCTCTGCATGGTGGAGCCGGCATTGAAGCCGTACCAGCCGACCCAGAGAAGGCCCGCGCCCATCATGGTCATGACCAGATTGTTTGGGTGCATGGCGGTTTTTGGGTACCCCAGGCGTGGGCCGAGGAACAGGGCAGCGACCAGGGCGCTGACTCCGGCGGAAACGTGGATCACCAGGCCGCCAGCCAGGTCGATGACCCCGTTGGCTCCGGCGTTGAATAGCCAGCCGTCCGGAGCCCAGACCCAGTGGCACAGCGGGCTGTAGACAAACAGGAACCAGAGGACGATAAAGAGGATGTAGCCCCGAAAATAAACCCGTTCGGCGATGGCGCCGCTGATCAGGGCTGGGGTGATGATGGCGAATTTGCCCTGGAACATGGCCAGGACATACTCTGGCACGCCGTTGGTGATCGTCTCGTCGATTCCGCCGAGCAGAAAGTAATCCGGGTTCCAGCCGATGACGCCGCCAAGGATGCTTTTGCCGAAGGTGAGGCTGTAGCCGCAGACCACCCAGAGCACGCCGATGACCGCCATGGAAACAAAGCTGTGCATCATGGTGCCCAGGACGTTCTTGGTGCGGACCAGGCCGCCGTAAAACATGGCCAGCCCGGGTACCATCAGTAAAACCAGGGCCGTGGAGACCAGCATCCAGGCCGTGGTGCCGCTGTCCACGCATTGGCTGTCCCCGGCCAGGGCAAGGGCGGGAAGGAGCACAAGGCCAAGGGTGCTACAGGGTATGGCGAGAAAACGGTGGCGCATGGTATCTCCTTGGTGTTCCGGATTGATGTGGTGTGGTGGACCTCTGGACGGTTTGCGAGAATTGTGCCACGGTTGTGGTATTTGTTTTCTCTTTGAATATGTGTTGTTTTCTGCTATCCATTGCTGGTTGGCTCGGCTGGTGTTCATAGACAAATATGTAAAATGCATGTTTATATCGCACATATTTGTAGTGTTTTTTTGTAGGTGTCCGGGCCGGATGCGGGAGGGTGGCCCCGGTGGAAATCGTGGCCTCGATACTAGTATTTTTTAGGGGTTGACCTGGGGAGGCAAATAATGCGATACCCATGCATTGGGTAGCAGGTGTCGACTGGGGGAGTTCGGGGGGAACTGCCCGATGATTTCACAGGCAGAAGGAGGGGGGGGAATGCGTCGGTTCGTGGTGAAATTCAAGGTCGGGGGGCCTGAACTCTGGCGTAATGCCGCAATCGAAAAAACAACTGTTGATGCCCAGAATGTGGCCATGGCCATGTATGAGTTTCACCGGAAGCACGCGCAGTTGAGCCAGAAAATGACTGTTACCGAGGTGTACGAAGAGGGTTAGGGGTGCATTGCGCCGCTTATATAATAGATGTGTAAGAAAAAGAGGGACGGCGCAAGCCGTCCCTCTTTTTTTATGCCCAAGCGTCGCTGCCGCCAGCTGGACATGTTTCAGGCGCTAGGTTTGGATTGGGTTGGGGATGCTGGAACATCTCGATGGGGAGAGTAGCCCATTCTGGTCCCTGGATTGTCTGGGTGGAAAAACGCAGGAGGTGGGGAATGGTACGCCTGTTGTTTTTATAGGCTCAGACTGTAAGGGTTTTTGGGTGCTATGGCTGTAATCCCTTGTCCTGCCATGGTTTTCTCGCGGTAAAATTCCTGGAAAATTATTGGGTTGGGGGTGGTATTTTTTTGTTGCGGCAAAATGATGCAAGTGGTAATCAATTCTTTATTGGGTATATTTCCCATAATGATTGGGGTGTGTGCGTCTTTCCGTTGGGATGGATTGAGGCCGTTGCCCCACCAGCAAAGTCGCCAATAGATAAGGAGGTGAGGCGCAGAGGGACGCAGTGGAAAAGAGGGAATAATGTTTTTTTGTGAAAAAAAAGCAAGGGGAGACATTTTATGAAGAAATTTTTGTTTGCGACCTCCGCACTGGCCATCCTGTGCGGAGCCACGCAGGCCCAGGCAGTGGTCCTAGCGGCCCACGCGGGCATCACGTCTTACAACGGGCCGGCCACCTGTATCGCCTGTCATCCGACGCAGGGTACGGACATGCTCAACAGTATCCACATGCAATGGAAAGGCACCGTTTCGGAGCTGACCAACGCCCCCGGCCAGTCGCTGGGCAAGGGCGTGAAGGGTATCAACACCTTCTGTACCTACGCCATGTCTTCTGGTGGCGCCTGCTTCAACTGTCATGTCCGGGCCGACGGCAATGCCCCACATTCGCCTTCTGTGAATGATGTGGATTGCTTGATGTGCCATAACGACACCTATATGCGGAAAACAACGCCTGATCCGTCTACGGCCATGACCGTGACCGACTACCTGGGTCAGCTGAAGACCTATATCTTTGGTCTGCGCGATGCGCAGGGTAACTATTTCACCGAGCCTGATTACGCATTGATGCCGGCAGGCACCACCATGGTTGATCTTGCCAAGAATGTGCACAAGCCCACCCGGAAATCCTGTCTGCGCTGCCATGCCAAGGCTGCTGGTTCCGATTGGGCCAAGCGCGGTGATATGGGCGTCAATACTGCGGCTCCCACCGATGCCCAGGACGTGCATATGTCCCCGACCCGCGGCAACCTGAGCTGTGCTGCGTGTCATACCACCAGCAAGCACAAGATCGGCGGTCGTGGTATTGACCTGCGTGCAACCGAGGCGGTTGATCCGAAATGTCAGGATTGCCACGGCTCCGCACCGCACAACACTACCACCACCGGTGTTAAGATGAACCGCCATGCCGCGAACCGGGTAGCCTGTCAGACCTGTCATATCAAGACTTTTGGCAAGGGCGGCGCCACCGAGATGTCCCGCGATTGGGGTACACCGGTTTGGAATCCTGCCTTCTGCAACGGTCAGGGCGGTTATGTGGGCGAGGAAGTCAAGCTCGCCAACGTAACCCCGCAGTACCGCTGGTTTGACGGCACCTCTTACGTGTACAACGTGGGCGAAACCATCACCAAGAATGCCGATGGTACCGTCACCATGGCCAAGGCAAACGGTAAGATCTTCGACGGCAAGTCCAAGATCGTGCCCATCAAGAACCACACCACAACCAAGATCGCGCTGATGGCCGATGGCCGGATTGTTCCGCCTGCGATCATGTGGATGTTCATGACCGGCGACATCAACCAGGCTGTGGCAAAGGGCATGCTCGATCAGGGCATGACCGGCACCTACACCTATGTGAATGCCAATGCCGAGATGCTGATCACCCATGGGGTTGAGCCCAAGACCATGGCCCCGACCTGCGCCACCTGTCATGGTACCTCGACCGGTCACAACAACCTGATGGTGCCGTTCACCCAGTTGGGCTACCATCAGCTGCCGACCTCAGCCAAGGGTTGCACCATGTGTCACAGCAAGAAAACCCTGAGCTGGGAAGGGACGCACGACAAGCATCGCTCTAAGTTCGCCTGTACCGGTTGCCATAGCGCAACTCCGACGGCTCTGAAGAGCCCGACTTCGACTCTGTGCAAGACCTGTCATAGTCTGAAGACCGGAACTTCTCAATATGTACATGGCAAGCATATCCCGAAGGGCTATGCCTGCACGACCTGTCATATCATGCCGTAACAGCATAAGCAGTACCGTATCTGAGAAGTAAGTAGGGGAGGTTCCCGGTTTCCGGGGCCTCCCCTTTTTTTGTTGCGGCAAAATGTCGCAGGTGGTAATAATCCGTCTGATTGGGTATATTTCCTAGTACTATTGGGGCGTAATGCGTGCTTTCCCGTTGTAAGGATTGAAGCCGATTCTGCCCCGCCGACAAAGCCGCCAAGAGACCAGGAGGTGCGGTGCAGGGGTAGCAGTGGAAATCTAGCAGTGGAAACGAGGGAAAAAGTTTTTTTGTGAAAAAAAATGCAAGGGGAGACACTATGAAGAAATTTTTATTTGCGACCTCCGCACTGGCAATCCTGTGCGGCGCCACGCAGGCCCAGGCAGTGGTTTTAGCTGCCCACGCGGGCATCACGGCCTACAACGGCCCGGCCACCTGTATTGCCTGCCATCCGACGCAGGCCACGAACATGCTCAACAGCCTGCACATGAAGTGGTCCGGCCCCACTCCGGAGCTGACCAACGCCCCCACCCAGAATCTGGGCAAGGCGGTGAAGGGGATCAACTCCTTCTGCACCTATGCCATGTCTTCTGGGAATACCTGTTTTACCTGCCACGTTCGGGCCGATGGCAATGCTCCGCATGCTGCTTCGGCAAATGACGTGGATTGCCTCATGTGTCATAACGACACCTATCAGCGGAAATTCACCATGGATCCGACCAAGACCATCACGGTGACCAATATCCTTGGCCAGATCAAAACCTATATCTTCGGTCTGACCGATGTCGATGGCAACTTCTTCACCGAGCCCAACTATGCGGCCATGCCGGTAGGCACCACCATGGTTGATATCGCCAAGAACGTTCACAAGCCCACTCGGCAATCCTGTCTGCGTTGTCATGCCACAGCTGGTGGTGCGGATTGGACCAAGCGCGGCGATATCGGCTTGAACACGGCTGCCGCCGCAACTGATGCCCAGGATGTCCATATGTCCCCAACCCGCGGCAACCTCACCTGTTCTGCCTGCCATGCCGTCAGCGGCCACAAGATTGCTGGTCGTGGCATTGACCTGCGTCAGACCGAGGCCACTGATCCCAAGTGTACGGATTGTCACGGTACCGCACCGCACAGCAGTTCCACCACCGGTATCAATATGAATCGCCACGCCGCAGGCCAGGTTGCCTGTCAGACTTGCCATATCAAGACCTTTGGCAAGGGTGGTGCCACCGAGATGTCCCGCGATTTCCGGATTCCGGTATGGCGTGCGAGCCAGCTCGGCGGACAGGGTGGCTTTGTCGGCGAGGAGATCGCGGCCTCCAACGTGACGCCGGAGTACCGTTTCTTTGACGGTACCTCCTATGTCTACAACGTTGGCGAAACCATTGCCGCCAATGCCGATGGCACCTACACCATGGCCAGGGCCAACGGTAAGATCTTCGATGGCAAATCCAAGCTTGTGCCCATCAAGAACCACAAGACCATCATGCCCATCATGGCAGACGGTCGGCTTGTTCCGCCTGCGATTCTCTGGATGTTCATGACCGGCGATTATAACCAGGCCGTGCAGAAAGGCATGGAAGCCGCAGGCATGACTGGCAGCTACACCTATGTGACCGCCAACGCAGAGATGCTGGTCACCCATGGGGTTGAGCCGAAGACCATGGCGCCTACATGTGCCACCTGTCATGGCACAAAGACGGGCCACAACAACCTGATGATTCCTTTCACTGCCCTTGGCTACCATGAGATGCCGGCCTCGGCGAAAGGCTGCACCATGTGTCACAGCAAGAAGACCCTGAGCTGGGAGTCGGCGCACTCCAAGCATCGGAGTGCTCTGAAATGTTACGCATGTCATAGCAAGGCTCCGGTTGGCCTGGTCGCGCCGACTTCGACTCTGTGTAAACAGTGTCACAGTCTGCAGACTGGTAGCTCTCAGTCGGTGCACAAGAGACATCTGCAGCAGGGGAAAGCCTGCACGGTCTGCCATATATACTAGGCCGTAAGCAGCAGTAGCAGTACCGTATCTGAAAAGTAAGTAGGGGAGGTTCCCGGTTATCGGGGCCTCCCCTTTTTTTGTTTCAGTTGAGGATGCGGCAAAAGTGACTGCCCCTCGACAGGTTCAGGACGAACGGATAGTAAAATAGTTTTGTCGTTCGTCCTGAACCTGTCGAAGGGCGGTGTTCAATGCTGAAGGTGACAAATAGCGCTGGCCGGATGAATGGGTGGCCCTATCCTTAAAACAAAAAAAAGCCCCGGCTTTTCAGCCAGGGCTTTTGTATTGCAGTGCAGTGGGAAGGAACTTAAAAGGGCCGCATCACCCAGATGCCGCAGGGACAGGTGTCGCTGCAGAAACCGCAGGCTATGCACTTGTCCGGGTCCGAGACATACTGGTAGTTTTTGCCATCCAGCTTTTGCCTGGAGATGGCCTGGGTGGGGCAGATGGTCTCGCAGAGGTGGCAGTCGCGGCAGGTGCCGCAGCTCATGCAGCGTTCCGCCTCTGCCGCCTCGGAGGAACCGGGGCAGGGCTCCGGGTTGTAATGGGCTGCGGTCAGGCTGGCGTGGGGGATGAGCTGCTGGCCGAAGTCCTTCCACTCCTCGCCTTTGAATCCGGCCACAATGGCTTCCGCTGTTTTCTTGCCCGCGCCCAGGGCGTTGGTGGCCAGACCCGGCCGCTCCACATCGCCGATGGCCGAGATCTTCGGGTCGCTGGTAAGGCCTGCGGCATTGCATTTGATCCAGCCTGCGCCGCCCACGGTGATAACCTCAACGGTGTCCGGGAGGAACTTCAGGGCCGGGACATCGCCGATGGAGATGATCACGGTCTGGGCCGGGATGAGCTGGCCTGCCGCATCGATGAGCCCTTCGGCGGTGACCTCTTTAGTCTGCACCGGCCATTGGAAGGTGGCGCCCAATGCCTCGGCTGCCGCTTTTTCCTTGCCGAATGCCAGGGGCTTCTGGATATCCACCAAAGTAACCTGCTGGGCTCCCAACCGGTACGCCTCGCAGGCCACATCGCAGCCCACGTTGCCCGCGCCGATGATCACCACCTGTTTGCCGACCTTCATCGGCTTGGCGCTTTTTGCGCTCTTCAGGAAGTCCAGGGCGGGAACGACCCGTTCATGGCCGGGGAAGGGAATGGTGCGCGGCTGATGGGTGCCCACGGCCACGATGACATGGTCGTATTTTTTCTTCAGCTCGGCAAACTTGTCCTTGGTCATGGCCACACCGAAGTTGGCCTTGATATTGGGCATGGAGAGGAAACGCGCAATCTCCGCGTCCCAGATGGCCTTGGGCAGTCGCTCCCAGGGGATGACCTGGCCTAGTTTGCCGCCCAACTGCTGGTCGCGCTCGAAGATGTGCGCCTCAACCCCAGCCTTGGCCAGTTGCCAGGCCGCGTTCATGCCGGCCGGGCCGCCGCCGATGATGGCGACCTTCTTGCCCAGCGACTTGGCGGGTTTGGGCGGCTTGGCGTCGCGGGCTGCGCGGCCCAGCATCTGCACGTCGATTTTTTCGTCCACCAGTTGCCGGGAACAGTTCTGCATGCAGAGGTTCGGGCAGACATAACCGCAAACCGAGGCTGGCAGGGGGGTGTAATCGAGCAGCATCTTGTAAGCCTCATCCCCTTTGCCTTCGCGGATCAGCCGCAAGCGGTCGATGGTGGGAATGTGCACCGGGCAGTAGTAGGCGCAGGGCGCGGCCTTGTCGCGGTTGGCCCAGAAGGGCTGCCGCCGCCGCAAGTCTCCGGTCTCGATCATGCCGATGGGGCTGCGGTCCAGGCCTGGGGCCAGATCGCGGATGGGATCGCCGCCGCCAAAGCCCGGATTCCAGATCTTTTGCTTGAACTCGGCCATGGGCATGGGGCCGGAAAACATCAGGGCCCGGTCCTGGGGCGGGATGGAAACCAGCATCATCCATTCCTTGCGGACGGAGAGCTTTTTGAGCAGCCGGGTGCGGCCGATCTTTTTGAGATAGACGGGCATCCGCTCCATGAGCCAGGCCCACTGAGCGTCGTCCGGCAGCACCGCCATGACGCTCTTCTTGTCGTAGGAGCCATCGTTTTTGCCCCGATAGAAGAGCCAGCCGCCGACCATGCCGACGCAGGGGCGGTAGCCCAGGATGTTCTTGGGGTTCTTGGCCTCGATGCCGCAGATGATGCCGATGCCGCCGCAGTTGAACTCGGCAAAGGTGTCGCCCACCGAGCCCAACACCCACAGCTCCGGGCGCTGGTGTTCGGGGTTCCATTTGGTCATGGTCAGGCCGCGCGCCCCGATGGAGCCGCCGATATAGACCTTGCCTTCGGCCATGGCGTTGCAGACCCCGTTGGTGGCGTCGCCCTTGACGGTGATCTCCGCGCCGATGTTGAGGTAGCCCACGTCATCGGAGGCAGGCCCGTCGCAGACAATGGTGGTGCCGGGCATGCCCATGCAGCCCAAGCGCTGGCCACAGGGGCCGCTGACCTCGATCTCCACCTTCTTGCCGCCGTTTTTCAACCGACCGCCCACATTGTGCTGGCCGTAGGTTTCCAGCTTCAAGCGGTTGGATTTGGCAAAGGCCTTCTGGACCAGTTCTTCAAAATTCTTGGAGCTGATCCGCTGGCCATTGGTATCAAGCCCTTTTACGACAATTGCTTTGCTCACAGCGTGCTCCTTCTTAACAGACGTATCTGATATTTAAACGTTCGGCTACATCCTTGTCATCGATGCCCAGGGCGTCGGACATGCCGATGGGCAGGCTCTGGGAGCGGCCCAGGGGCGCCATGATCTTCTTCATCTCGGTGCGGATGGACATGAAGGTCTCCACCACGCGTTGGGCGACCTGATCCGGGTCGAGACGGCGGTAGAGCTTAGGGTTCTGGCTGGTGATGCCCTTGGGGCACAGGCCGATGTTGCAGACGTTGCAGCGATTGCTTTCGGTGCCGAGACACCCTGCCGCCGATTGCATGATGAACTTGCCCATGTGGACACCGCTTGCGCCCAACATGATCAGGGCCATGCCGTTTTGGGTGACATTGCCGTTCTTGCCCACCCCGCCTGCGGCGAAGATGGGGATTTCATTCTGCTTGCCCTGGGCGCAGAGGTCGAGGTAGCACTCGCGGACATTGGCGGCAATGGGATGGCCGGTGGCGTCCATGCTGATGTTGTAGGCCGCACCCGTGCCGCCGTCGATGCCGTCGATCATTAAGGCCCCGGCATAGGGGTTGCGCACCAGGTTGTTCAAGACCGATTTGGCCGAGGTGGAGCCGGAAATCTTCGGATAGACCGGCACCCGGAAGTTCCAGGCCATGGACATGGTCTGGATCATCTTCATCACCGACTCCTCAATGGAGTAGAGGGTCTGGTGCACGGGCGGCGAGGGCAGATCCACGCCCTCGGGTACGCCGCGCAGCCGGGCGATGAGCTTACTGACCTTGAACCACATCAGCAGGCCGCCGTCGCCGGGCTTGGCGCCCTGGCCGTACTTGATCTCGATGGCCGCCGGATCGCACTGCATCTCGGGGATGGCCCGGATGATCTCATCCCAGCCGAAATAGCCGGACGCGATCTGGAGGATGATGTATTTGAGAAACGGGCTGCGCAGAACCCAGGGCGGGCAGCCGCCCTCGCCGGTGGCCATGACCACGGGAATACCCAGAACCTCGTTGCAATAGGCCACGCCCTGCAAAAGACCCAGCCACATGTTGGGCGAGAGGGCGCCAAAGGACATGGAGCCGATGACAAAGGGGAAGATCTCCCGCACCGGCGGAATCCATTCCCCGGCCAGCTTGCGCCGGACATATTCTTCCGGCGGCAGTACCCGGCCGAGCAAGGTGTTGCAGGAAAACTCATGGCGGCCTGCATCGAGAGCCGGATCGGTGAGCATGGAGATTCGGTCGAAGATGATCCGGTCAAGCAGGCTCGCGCCCGGCGCATTGCGGCGGCCGCCGCGTTTGGCCGGTTCGCCCTGTTGGGTGTTAAGGAAACGGAAGCGGTCGCGCTCGCCGTTTTGCACCGGATGGATCGCCTCGTTGGGGCAGACCATGGCGCAGGTGCCGCAGCCGATGCAGCGTTTGCCGATCTCGGTGGACTGGCGGATGCCGACAAAGGTCTTGTACGAGCTGCCCCGTTCCGTGGCGGAAAGCACCAGATGGGGCATGCGCTTGCGCATGTAGGCCAGCTTCAGGGTGTTCACCGGACAGACCGCGGCGCACTGGCCGCACAGGGTGCAGCGGTCTTCGCGGTGCTCAATGATCCAAGGCAGATCGTTGGGGGTTAGGCTGCTTGGGGTATTGGCAATTGATCGAACTGAGACCATATCTGCAACTCCTGTCTGTCTGGAGGAATAATAACGGTGTGTTCCCGCATGGGCTGGAAATCCTTGGAGCGATCCCGGTCGGGGATCATGGCGTCAACCCCGCACATCTCAGAGGCAATGGCCCACTCGCCGGGCTTGCCGCCCACGGTGGCGGGGCGCATCTTCTTGGCATCCATGACCAGCATGGAGGTTTCATCGGGCAGGGTGCCGATCACCGCGTTGGGGCCGTCGATGATCAGACGGCGGCAGGCATCCCGCAACCCGCGAAGAAAATCGCCCTGGGGATGCACGGCCAGCTCTTCGTTTTTGAGCGGGGTGATCACATGCTTGTATGCTTCCAGCGGCAGCATGAGCTGCTTGGTTACATAGTGGAGGATATGGGCGAAGACCTCGGAATCGGACTGGTAGCCGATGTAGCCGGGAAAGGCCCGGCCGGTGAGCCAGTCTTTGATGGGGATAAAGGCGGTGTTCTCGCCGTTGGTCATGGTGGCCACGCCCTGGATGAAGAAGGGGTGGCAGGCATAGAGGTTGATGCCGTAGTTGGTGTTCTGCCGGCCCTGGGCCATGCAGATCCGGCTGGTGATCCGGCCGGAATCGAGGCCCAGCGCGAGGCCGATATCCAGGGGCCAGCCCACTTCCTTGATCATGGCCACGTCGGGCCACAGGGAAAAGGCGGTGAGGTCGTTGTTGTGGGCCTCGCCGTCGGCGCGCAGGGCCAAGCGGGTCAGCATCAGCTCATGTTCGACCTGCTGGGCGGTGAGCTTGCTCCAGGCCGCGGGATTCTTGTATACCCGGAGGACATACTTGTGCCGGTCCTGGGCCTCGATCATGGTTTTTTTCACCTCAAATTCGTGATCGTACTTGAGGGTGAATCCTGCCTTATCCATAATATGGTCGAGACGGGTGAGCGCGCCTTCGGTGTGGGCGATGCCCGAGAGGATCGGGTCCTGGGCATTGTATTTGTAATCCGCGAACTTGAGCCCCCTCAGCAACAGGCCGAGGCCGCTGCCGTCATACCCTTCCTGCATGGCTTCCATGGCCTGCAGAACCGAGAAGGGAGAGAAAGGCTCACTTGCGGTTTTCATGGCTAACCGACACATGTGTCACTCCTTTTGGTGCTATAAATTGGCTTCGTCATAAGCCAAGGCACAGCCAGCGTCCTTGTGCTTATTGAAAATAATATGCGCCTGTGGATCAGGGTTAAAACTAATGATTATAGCGAGAAATTTCAACCGTACAAGGCGAATTTAGCGACTCACTGCATTACACCACAATAAATGGATTGTCAAGGGGGGAAACCGGGCCTTGCGCAGGCCTGGGGCCAGGAAACTTTTCTGTGCCGGGAGGTTGTTTTTTGCGCTGGCTGTGTTTTGCCGGGATGATTTGCGCGCAGGATATCCGGCCTGCGCGCGACAAGGGAAAAAGGTCCATTTCCCCTTGACAAAAGAAGATAAACCGAATATCAGGAATCCTCCCAAAGGGGAGCATTGTTGACCGTTTCCGTTGGTGTTTTTTTGATAAAAGTTCTTTTATTTCATTAAGTTGCGCGGGACCATTGTTTGGGGCGCGAATTCATTTTCAAGCAGGGAACATGACATCGTTATTGACCTTCCCAAAAGGCGGGGTGCATCCGCCGGCAGCAAAAAATCTGACCTCCGGCCTGGCCATCGAGGTGATGCCGGTTCCTGACGAACTGGAGATCATCCTGGGCCAGCATATCGGCGCTCCCTGCACTCCCACGATTTCCGTCAAGGATGTGGTCCGGGAGGGCCAGGTCATCGGTGAGGTGACCAAGGGGCTGGGAGTGCCGTTGCACGCCCCTGTTTCCGGGACCATTAAGGGTTTCGGCATGTCCGGCCACCCCATGCGGGTCAGCGCGCCCTCCATTACCATCCAGACCGACCACGAGGCTGCGGCCGTAGAGTATGCCCGCTGCGACTGGCGGGCGCTCGCCAAGGAAGAATTGCTGGCCAAGGTGCATGGCGCCGGAATCATCGGCATCGGCGGCGCAGGCTTTCCCTCCCACGTCAAGCTCAACCCGCCCCCGGACAACCCGGTGGATACCCTGATTTTAAACGGCGCCGAATGCGAGCCCTACATCACGGCGGACCATCGCCAGATGCTGGAAAATGCCAAGGAGATTGTCGAGGGCGCCTTGGTGATCCTCAAGATTCTCGGGATCAAGAAATGCTTCATCGGCATCGAGAGCAACAAGCCCGACGCCATCACGATCATGACCGAGGCGGCGGCCGCTGCCTCCACCCCGGAATACACCGTTGTTGTTCAGCCCTTGGAGGTCAAGTATCCGCAAGGGTCGGAAAAACAGCTCATCCAAGCCATTACCGGGCGGAAGGTTCCCGGCTTTGCCCTGCCTTCGGCTGTGGGCGTGGTGGTTCACAATGTGAGCACCGCCCGGGCGATTTACGATGCGGTGGTGCTGTCCAAACCCCTGTACGAAAAGGTCATGACCATCTCCGGCAAGGGGATCACGCGGCCGGCCAATCTGCTGGTCAAGGTGGGCACCAAGGTCAGCGACATTGTCGAGTACCTGGGCGGGGTAACGCCTGAGCTGGCCAAGGTCGTCATGGGCGGGCCGATGATGGGTTTTGCCGTTTCCAGCCTGGACATCCCGGTGACCAAAACCACCTCCTCGGTGCTGTTTCTTGCCGAGGAAGAGATCGACACCACCCCCCACTCCCAGTGCATCCGTTGCGGTTGGTGCCTGGAGGCATGTCCCATGGGGTTAGAGCCCAAGGAGATCGGTCTCTATGTGGAGGCGGGTCGTCCGCAGGATACCGGGCAGTTCGGGGTGTTCGAGTGCTTTGAATGCGGTTGCTGCGCCTATGTCTGTCCGGCCAAACGGCCCTTGGTCCAGTTTGTCCGGCTGGCCAAGATGAAGGCCAAGCGTTGATTTTTTAGAACGTCATCAAGGAGAAAAGTCATTAACGAGCACGCTTCCGAGAACCAGTCCTCCGTTACTTCACATCTGTGGAAGGTTTCCGTCTCCCCCCATGTGAAGAGCGGCGAGTCGGTCGAGAAAATCATGTGGACCGTGGTGGCCTGCCTGGTGCCGCCCCTGGTTCTTTCCGTTTTTATCTTCGGCATCCAAACGTTGCTCATCACCGCAGTCAGCGTCCTGAGCTGCGTGGCGGTGGAGGCCGCAACCCAGAAGGCCTTGGGCCGCCGGATCACCATTTCCGACGGCAGCGCGGTGATCACCGGCATGCTCATCGCCTTTGTCATCCCCCCGGGGGTGTCGTCGTTGCTCCCGGTGCTGGGCGCGGTCATGGCCATTGCCATCGGCAAGCATCTGCTGGGTGGGATCGGCTACAACATCTTCAATCCAGCCCTGCTGGCCCGGGCCTTTCTTTTGGCCACCTTTCCGGTGGCCATGACCTCGGCCTGGCTGCCGCCGCTTTCCGACCTGGCGATCTTTTCCTATCTGGGCACCCCCATCGACGCCATTGCCACTGCCACCCCGCTGGCAGTGCTCAAGACTCAGGGGCTTGGCGCATTCAGTGAGCAGTTCGGCGTGGGAGCCAATCTCTACACCAATTTTTTCCTCGGCTGGCGGCCCGGTTCCATCGGTGAGACCTCGGGGTTGCTCATCGTGCTGGGCGGGCTTTATCTGCTCTATCGCGGCTACATTACCTGGCATATCCCGGTTACGGTGCTTGGCACCATCGCTCTGCTTTCCTGGGGTTTTGGCGGCGAGAGCCTGTTTAGCGGCGATCCGCTGCTGGCTGTGCTTTCCGGCGGCGCTTTGCTCGGCGCCTTTTTTATGGCCAATGACTACGTTACCTGTCCCACCAACAAGACCTCCCAGCTTATTTACGGCGTGGGCGTGGGCGCGCTCACCGTGCTCATCCGGCTCAAAGGCGGCTACCCCGAGGGAATCTGCTACGCCATCCTGCTCATGAATCCGGTGAGCCCGGTGCTGGACGGATTTTTTAAGCCCAAGCGCTTTGCGCCTCTCCAGGGAGGTGCGAAATGAAGGATATTCTCACCATCATTTTTCGGTTGACCGTTGCCTGCCTGCTGGCCGGGCTGGTCATGGGCGCTGCCTTCATCGCCACCAACAAGGCGAAAAAGCATAACGCCCATGTGCATGAGCAGAAGGTTATGCTCAGCCTCCTGGGCTATTCGGCAAAGAACCCGGCCCCGGAAACCGTGGCCATGCATGAGGTGTATCGCTACCTCGTCGGCGAAGGCGAGGATTTGGCCATGGGCTATCTCCTGCCCCTGCGGGACGGCTCCTTCTCCTTTGTGACCATCGACCTGGCGGGCGGGTTTGTGGCCCAGACCCCGGTGGCGCTTGCCGCGGAAAAGGCAGGAGAGGCGGGCGAGCGCACCCCGGCGATTGAGGCTGCCATCGGCGCAGGCAAGACCCTTCGTTATGCCGACCAGACCATCGTGGTCACCACTGGCGGAAAAAGAACGGCCTATCTGCTGCCCGGCAGGTTTCCCGGCTTCAAGACCTTTATCGGTGCGATGTTGGCTCTGGATCAGAATTTCACCATCCTTGGTCTTGAGATCATGGAGCATGAGGAAGACCCTGGTCTGGGGGGCGAAATCGTCCAGAACTATTTCAAGAAGCAGTTCAAGGGCAAGCCCCTGGAAACGGTCAAAAAGCTGGAGGTCGTGAAAACGCCTCTGCCGGAGGAGTATCTCCAGGCCTTGGAGGCGGACAAGTTCGGTCTCGGTCCGGAAGAGGTGGCGCGCATCCAGGAGCAATACCAGGATAACGATATCTACGCTCTCACCGGCGCCACCATCTCCAGCCGCTCGGTGACCAACGGGGTCAAGGCGATGGTGAAGAAATTCGCTTACCGCTTGGCGATTTTGGACCGGGTTCTGGTCGAACAGCATATCGCGACGCCTTTTTAGGAGAATGTGACAGTGGCGACTGACAAAACAAACCTGCAACTGGTGGTCAACGGGATACTGAACGAGAACCCCATCTTCCGGCTGGTGCTTTCCATGTGCCCGGCGGTGGGGATCAGCACCACGGTGATGAACGGCTTCATGCTGGGGATCGCCGTGCTCTTTGTTCAGGTCTGTTCAAGCTGTACCATTGCCCTGTTCAAGAACGTCATCCATCCCCGGATCCGGATCCCGACCTACACCCTGACCATTGCCACCTGGGTAACGGTGATCGACATGGTCCTGGCTGCGTATCTGCCCGAGGCCTACGCCAAGATGGGCATCTTCATCAAGCTCATCGTGGCCTTTGCCATCATCACCATGCGTTTGGAGATGTTCGCCTCCAAGGAGAGCGTCAACGCCTCGTTCTGGGACGGCATCGGCATGGGGCTTGGCTTCATGTTGGGGATGATGGCCTTGGGTTTTGTCCGGGAGCTGCTGGGCATGGGCACCCTTCTGGGCTATGACGTGCTGGGCTTTAAGCCGATGCTCTTTTTCGTGCTGCCTCTGGCCGGGTTCTTCTGCGTCGGCCTGATGATGGCCTTTTTCAACTATATCGAGATCGTCTACAAGCGAGCCAAACGGGCCTGAACCATGCATACTTACACTATTAAAAGGATACTGCTTTTCCTCGTTCTCGTCCTGGCCCTGCCTGTTCTGGCCCAGGCCCAGGAGCTGATTGCCGGTAAGTCCTTCGGCAAGGCAGCAAACGAGATCGTCGTCACCTTCGGTGCTGCCGTGGACCGGGCAAAGGCCGAGGATCCGGCCAACTACCGGGTCTACGAGGAGCAGGATCCGGACATCAAGCTGGAGCTGGAAAGCGTGGTCCTGGCCGATGACCAGAAAACAGTCACCCTGACCTTCAGGGAGCCGCTCAATTCCAAGCTGCCCCACGTGGTCTCCGTCAGCCGCCTTGCCGAAAGCGGGGCCGCGGCTACCTTTAAGGTGATGAAGCCCTACCTCGGCTATCTGTTTTCCATTCTCATCAGCGCCCTGTTGATCAACAACTTTGTCTTCACCAAGTATCTGGGGCTCTGCGTCTTTTTCGGCACCTCCAAGCGCAAGGACACGGCCAAGGGGATGGGGCTCACCTTCACCATGGTCATGGTGGTCAGCGCCATCATGAGCTGGTTTTTTTACCAGTTCATCCTCAAGCCCTATGGCCTGAACTTTTTGCAGATTGTGGTTTTTATCGGCCTGGTTTCTCTTACCGTGCAGGCGGTGGACACGGTGTTGCGCAAGGTGAACCCGGCGCTGTTCAACGCCTTTGGCGTGTATCTGGTGCTGGTCATCGCCAACTGCGTGATCATCGCGGTGCCGCTGATTCTCGCCGACAACGAATACAATTTTTGGGAGTCCTTCATGCTTGCCCTGGGGGCAGGCGGCGGCTTTCTCCTGGCCCTGTATCTGATGAGTTCGGTACGGGAGAGGATGGAGCTTGCCAATATTCCGCGGACCTTCAAGGGCGTGCCCATCGCCTTTATCGTCGCCGGACAGTTTGCCTTGGCGTTTCTGGGATTCTCCGGGCTGACTCTTTTTTAGAAGCCGTAAGGAAAGAACTTGGTTTTGCTGTAACGGCTTAGTGATTTAGAATAATTTTCTGCGGTTTACGTGGGATAGGTGTGGAAATGGATCCAGCATTAGTAAAACTCGCCCTGGGCGGCATCGCCCTCCTGGGCTGCATCGGCCTTTTCTTTGGCATCGGCCTGGCCCTGGCGGCGCATCGCTTTGCCGTGGAGGCCAACCCCTTGATCGAAGAGGTGTTGGAGTCCCTGGCTGGCGCCCAGTGCGGCGGCTGCGGCTATCCGGGCTGCGAGGGCTATGCCATCGCGGTGGTCACCAACCCCGAAGTGCCGCCCAATCTTTGCTTTCCCGGCAAGGAAAAGGTGGCCGAGCGGGTGGCCCAGCTCACCGGGAAGAAGATGACTGAGGTGGAGGATATGATCGCCCTGGTCCGCTGCTCCCGCAAGGAAGGCAGGGTCAGCCACAAGCACGAGTACATCGGTTTTGCCTCCTGCACCGCAGCCAACCTCGGCTTTGGCGGGCCATCGGCCTGCAACTATGCCTGCATCGGTCTTGGCGAATGTGCCGCGAGCTGCCCCTTTGACGCCATTGCCATGGTGGACGGCTTCCCGGTGGTGAACCCAGACAAGTGCGTGGCCTGCGGCACCTGCGTCCGGGCCTGTCCTAAAAAGGTCATCGAACTGATGAGCCTCAAGGCCAGGGTGCATGTGCCCTGCAGCACCAAGGATCTGGGCAAGAATGTCCGCAAGGTCTGCGAAGTGGGCTGCATCTCCTGCCAGATGTGCGTGAAGAAATGCCCGGCGGAAGCCATTGCCTACGTGGACGGCCTGATCAAGATCGACCATCCGAAATGCATTGCCTACGGTCCTGAATGTCAGGAGATCTGCGTGGAAAAATGCCCCCGCAACATCATGCGGAAATATGAGGGAAGAGTAGCCATTGCCCGTCAGGCGGAAGGCCTGAAGATGGCATCTTAAATAGTGAAAAATGAAAGGCACAGGGGGAGTATGTGTCCTCGAATCCTTTTTTATCGCGTAAAGAGAGGGAAGAAATGAAGGCGAAATCGACCATGGTGCAGACGATTTGTAATCCGCAGAGAAGATCCTTTCTGAAGCTTTCCGGCCTGCTCGGCCTCGGGGCGGCAGGTGCGGCCCTGTTGCCCACCTCCCAGGCGGAGGCGGTTTTTTTCGGCCCCAAGGAATACAAGGTCTCCTCGACCCGGCTGACCATGGGTTCTTTTCTGGCCATCACCGCCATCCATCCCTCCAAGGATGAGGCAGAAAACGCTATTGGTCTTGCCTGGGAAGAGATCGACCGGTTGGGCAAGCTCCTGAGCCGCCACGATTCCTCCACCCCGGTTTCCCAGCTCAACAGCACCGGCACCCTGCGCAAGGCGCCGCCCGAGGTGCTTGAGGTTGTGGCCCGCTCCCTCTACCTCTATAAGCAGACCAACGGTGCCTTCGACATCACGGTCAAGCCCCTGGTGGATCTTTTCAAGGATCGTTTTGCTGTCGGGGTGACCCCCTCAGAGGCCGAGATCACCGCGCTTCTGCCCCGGGTGGGTTCCGAGCAGATCCGGTTTACCGCCGGCGATATCTCCTTTGCTCGGCAGGGCATGGGCATCACCCTGGATGGCATCGCCCCCGGTTATATTGTGGATAGGGTCTCCGCGTTGCTTGCGGCCAAAGGGATTACCAACCATCTCATCAATTGCAGCGGCGACATCCGCACCAGCGGTACCGCAGCCAAGGGCAAACCATGGACCGTGGCCATTCAGGATCCGGCCAAGCAGAAAGCCTACCCCGAGGTGCTGGCCATGGCCACCGGCGCCATCTCCACCTCCGGCAGCTACGAGATATTTTACGACCGGGAGAAGATGTTCCACCACATTGTCACCCCCCAGACCGGCCATTCGCCCAGGCTGGCAACCAGTGTCACGGTTAAGGCGCATTCGGTCATGGATGCCGATGGTCTGGCCACCGGGATCATGGTCATGCCGCCGGCGGAAGGGGTCCGTTTTGCCGACAGCCAGCCCGGCTGCGCATGTTTTGTCGTTGCCCAGGATGGCAGTTTCAAGAAATCCGCAGGCTGGAACCAGTTCGTCTGATTGTTTGAGACGGCAGATTGCAGGTGAAAAAGAGGCCTGCGGGCCTCTTTTTTTTGTGGGAGAATGTGAGCCATGTCCGAAATAAAAAATCCCCTGGAAATTTACGCGGCCCTGGCGAAAACGAACTGCGGCCAGTGCGGGGTTCCCTCGTGCATGGCCTTTGCCGCCGCAGTGCTGCAGGGGCAGAAAAAACTGACCGCTTGCCCCTATCTGGAGCCTGCGGCAGCCAAGCAGTTGAGCCACAGGATTGTCCGGCGGCGCTCCCTGGAAGATGACCATCAGCAGGCCATCCAGCAGTTACAGAGGGAGGTTGCGGAGCTTGATTTTTCTTCTCTTGCGCCACGGCTTGGGGCGCGGCTGGTGGAAGGGAATCTGGCCATCAACTGCCTGGGCAAGGATTTTCTCATCACTCCGTCGGGAGAAATGCTTTCCGACTGCCATCTCAACCACTGGATATATGTTCCCCTGCTGCACTATTGCCTGCTTTGTCAGGGCAAAGAGCCCCAAGGCGAGTGGGTGCCCTATGCCACCTTGCCCGGCGCTGCCGAATGGAGCCAGTATTTCAGCCACCGCTGCGAAGAACCCTTGCGCCAGCTGGCCGACGCCCACCGCGACCTGATTTTTGAAATGCTCCATCTCTTTGGGGCAAAGTCTGTCTCCCTGTCCGGCGGCGCGGACCATTCCCTCCTGATCCTGCCCCTGCCCAAGGTGCCTTTCCTGATCAACTACTGGGAGCCGGAAGAGGGCTTTGCCTCGCAATTGAACATCCTCCTCGACCGCTCGGCCGGGGAGAATATCAACGCCCAATCCATCAACCTGCTTGCTCGCGGCATCATCGAGATGTTTCGCCAGCTCATCCTAAGGCACAGCCGGGACGGCAAGCTTTTTTAGGTAAGCGGCCACCGGGCAACGCATCTGCCGTGTCATCGGCCTGCTCATGTGCACTAGCACACTTCGCAGGCCTCTTCCTTGCATCTGCGGCACCCTGTGGCCGCTTACTGCGGGGGGGGCTGTGATCAGTTCATTTTAACCCTCTTTCGGCCCGGAGAGTGAAGATGATAATCCGTTCCCGCCTGGCCCCCTCTCCCAGTGGCCGCCTTCATCTCGGGAATGCGGTCAATTTTATCCTTACCTGGCTGATGGTGCGCAAGGCAGGCGGCACGCTGCGGCTGCGCATCGATGATGCCGATTGCCTCCGTACCAAGCCAGAATATCTTGAGGACATCTTCCTGCAGCTCGATTGGCTCGGGATCACCTGGGATGAAGGGCCGTCGGGGGTGGATGATTTCCAGCGGCGATTCTCCCAGCAGCTGAGGCTGGAGCGGTATCGTGAATTCCTGGCCGAGCTTCGTCGCCTCGGGCATCTCTATCCCTGTAGTTGCTCGCGCAGGATGGTCAGAAGCCTTGCGCCGGATGGGGTTTATCCTGGATTCTGCCGGAAGCGTTTCGCCGAGCCAGGGGCCAGGGAGGCGATTCGGGTGCGGGTTCCGGAGGGCAGCGTCTTTCGGGTGGATGGGCAGGAGGTCCCACTCTGTAAAGCGATGGGAGATTTTGTTCTTTGGCGGAAGGAGGATTTGCCGGCCTATCAGTTGGTCAGCCTGGTCGATGATCTGGATGACCGGATCACGCTCATTGTCCGCGGCCAGGATCTTTTGGCTTCCACTGCGGCCCAACTTTTTCTCGCCGGGTTGCACGGGGACAATTTTTTTGCGGCAGGGGTTTTTCGGCACCATCCCCTGGTGCTGGGTGAAGATGGGCGGAAGCTCTCCAAGTCGGACGGTGCCTTGTCCCTGGCCGCCTTGCGTGAGAGGGGGTGTTCGCGGAGGGAGGTGTATCAGACCGTGGCAAGGCAGGTGGGGATTGAGCCGGACGGGATTGCCACCCTGGAGGATCTGCTTTTCAGATTTTGTGGAATCCCCTGATAAAATTAGTATGTTCATTTCTTTGCTTGCCCAAAGAAACGAACCAAAGAAAGGGCCCCCGGTGTCTCTTGTCCCGCCGAAGGCGGGATGCCCTGTGCTCCTCGATGCTGCCGTGGCTTTGCAAACTCGGCTTTCGCCTCAAACAGTGCAAAGCCATTTTTCGGCAGCCTCTCCGGTGCTCGGCTGCGTGCCAATGGGATTTTCCCCCATTTGTCCTGCCGCGTCTTTTTCTTGTTTCTTCTTTTGGGCACGCAAAAGAAGAAAAAGGGAACTACGGCAAGATTCTCCCCATCTTTTTCAAGGATTACTCCATGGGCCCAGCCGGTTCGGCTTGGCCACCGCCTCCGCCAACCGGGAGGAAAACTCCGCCCCGGGAATCTCCCTGGCCCCCAGCCGTTGCAGATGCCCGGTGCCGACCTGGCAATCGATCAACTCAAAATCCCAACCTTTCAGGCGCTCAACCAGTCCGGCCAGGGCGACCTTGGAGCTGTCGGACACCAGGCTGAACATGGACTCCCCGAAAAACACCGCGCCCAGCGCCACCCCGTACAGACCGCCGACCAGTTCCTCGCCCTGCCAGCATTCCACCGAATGGGCATAGCCCTGGTCGTGCAGCGCACAGTAGGCCCCGATCATATCCTCGTCCAGCCAGGTGCCTTGGCCTTCCTTGCGGCGGGTTTGGCCGCAGGCTCGGATCACCTGGGCAAAAGCCGTATCAAAGGTGATGCTAAAGACCTGTTGCCGGATGGTGCGGGCCAACCGTTTTGCCAGATGGAATTCTTCGGGAAACAGAACCAGGCGCGGGTCCGGCGACCACCAGAGGATTGGCTCGCCGGGTGAGTACCAGGGGAAGATGCCGTGCTGGTAGGCCAGCAGCAACCGCGGCACCGAGAGGTCGCCGCCCACCGCCAGCAGGCCGTCTTCCCTGGCCAGGGCCGGAGGCGGAAAAAGCAGGCTGTCGCTCAGTTGGAAAACAGGCATGGGGATGGTTTGGCAGCGAAAAGAGAAAAATGAAGCATGAAAAGGCAGAAGCCCCCAGCAGGCTAATCAGGCGATGCGCTGAATCAGGGGAATACCCTCAATGCCGGTGGTGCAGACGTTGAGATCCCTGAGGATGCCGTCGCTCACCCGGTAGATCCAGCCGTGCACCGCCAGCTCCTGTCCTGATTTCCAGGCGTTTTGTACCATGGTCGTGTGGCAGACGTTGGCCACCTGTTCCACCACGTTCAATTCGCAGAGCAGGTCGAGCCGTTCCTTTTCGCTGGGCTGGGCATCGATCTCTTTCTGGTGAAACCGGTATACATCCTTGATATGCCTGAGCCAGTTGTCGATGAGGCCATGCTCGCTGTTTTCCAGGGCGGCGGTAATGCCGCCGCAATCGTAGTGGCCGCAGACAATGATGTGTTTGACCTTGAGCACATCCACCGCGTACTGGATCACCGAAAGGCAGTTGAGGTCGGTATGGACCACCACGTTGGCGATGTTGCGATGCACGAAGATCTCGCCGGGCAGCATGTTGACGATTTCGTTGGCTGGCACCCGGCTGTCGGCGCAGCCGATCCAAAGATATTCGGGCCGCTGCTGGTTGGAGAGCTTGCTGAAGAAATCGGGGTCAGCATTTTTAATCTTGGCTGCCCAATCTTTGTTATTGTCGAAAAGATGCTTGAGAATCTGCATGGTTTCCTTAGTTGTCGTCGGCCGGACGGGGTCAATTCCGGTTGACGGCCAGGGCGAAATCCTTCAGTTCGACGAGAAACTGGTTTAGATTATGGATGTCGTCGTATCTCAGCCCCATGTTGATGTCGGCCAGCACCTCCTTGCTCCGCTCCGAACGCAGGGCCGAGATGAAGGCGATGATCATCTCGCGATCGAACAGGCTGTCGATGCCCTCGCATAGGGTCCGGAGCGCTTCTTCCACCGGCAAGGCTTCCCGGTAGGTGCGTTTGGAGGTGAGCGCGTCGAAGACATCCGCCACCGCGATGATCCGACCGAACAGGGAGATGTTCACGCCCAGCAGGCCAGCGGGATAGCCGGTGCCGTCCATTCGTTCATGGTGCTGGGTTGCCCCCTCGAGGATGTGGGCCGGCAGCTTGATGGGCTGGAGAATCTTGTCGGTGAAGACCGGATGCTTCTGGATGAGGCAGAACTCTTCGTGGGTGAGCTTGCCGGGCTTGCTTAAGATCAGTTCCGAGATGCCGATTTTGCCCAGGTCATGCATGTAACCGGCGATTTCCAGGTCGTTGAGCTGCTGGTTGTTGATCCCCAGCTCTCCGCCGATGGCCATGGCGTATTTGGCCACCCGGAAGGAATGGCCGTGGGTGTACTCGTCCTTGGCGTCAATGGCCGCGGCCAGGGCCTTGACCGTGTTCAGGTAGAGATCCTGGAGGCTGTCGTACAGGCGCAGGGTTTCAAAGGTCGGGGAGATGATGTTTTCGATAATGGCGACCAGCTGTTTTTCCGAGGCGGAAAAAGCCCGGTGGCCGGGGACGCGGATAAAGACCATCTGGCCGCTCTGGCTGTCTTTTTCCTTGATCGGCGAGCAGAGCAGCGAGGCGCCGTCTTCACGGGCGCAGATAATGGTGCTGCCTGCCGCCGCATGTTTCAGACAGATGCTGTTCCGGGTGGAGTCCACTTCCTCGTCGGTCATCCGGTTGGTGACACGGATTTCCTCGTCCCACCGACCCTTGGTGTGGATGAATCCCTTGTCCGCCTTGGTCGTTTGGGAAATTTCATCCAGGATGATCTGGTAGCATTTTTTCAGGTCATCGATCCCGATGATTTTCTTGGCCACCTTGAACAGGAAGTTGAGCTGGCTGGAGAGTTGCAGCATCTCCTCGGTGGTTTCCCGGAGTTCCGTTTCCCGCAGGAGCTGGCTGTTCAGGGAGGCCAGGCAATAGAGGATGTGCGGTTCGGCCTGGGAAAGGAGATCCTGGCTTGGCGCGGCGCAGACAAGGGAGCCGATGTCGGAGGGAAAACTAAAAGGGTAGGCGCGGCTGACCGGGGTGTCGCGCCCCTCGGTGTGGCGGCTTGCCACGGGCGTTCCCTCGCTGTCGATCACGGTAATGGCGAGATCAAGCGCCTCGGCCAGATAGGCGATGGATTGGTCCAAAAATGCGGTATCGAACAGGTAGTCCCGAATAGAGGCCATGGCAGTCAGTCCGTCCCGAGAATGTCGCGGATGGCCTTGCCAAGTTCTTCCTTGCAGATCGGCTTGTTTAAAAAGCCGATGCCGCCCGCCTCCCTGGCCTGCTGGATATTCTCCTCGCTTCCCAGGGCGGTAAAAAACGCCACCGGGATATGGGCGGTGCGCTGGTCCGCCTTGATCCGGCTGGTTGACTCGAAGCCATCCATTACCGGCATTTCGATGTCCATGATAATCATATCCGGCCGGATCTCGGTGGCCAGTTCGTATCCCAGGAGACCGTTTTCCGCGGTGATGGATTGGTGCCCCAGTTGCTGGACAAGCTGGCTGACGATACGCCGGATCATGGCGGAATCATCGACTATGAGGATTGTTTTTAGCATGGCGCCTTGTTCGCAACCTAGTAAGGGAACAATGTGGTACGGGGGATACTAGGTAGGCAATATACTCCGAAAGCCGGGGGGAGGCAAAAAAAATATCGGCCATCCTTCCCAGCTTGCCATGTGTAAGGGACTGCCGGCAAATTTCGTGGGTTGCCACCCTATTTTTTCTTGGTCCGGATGGCCACGGAATTGGCATGGGCGGTGAGGCCTTCCAGCTTGGCGAGCAGCTGGATATGCTTGCTGTCCGCCCGAAGAGCTTCTTCGGAATAGGCGATCAGGCTGGATTTCTTGATGAAGGTTTCCACCCCCAGGGCCGAGGAGAAGCGGGCCGTGCCCATGGTCGGCAGCACATGGTTGGGACCGGCCAGGTAATCCCCGGCGGATTCCGGGGTGTGGCGGCCAAGGAAGATCGCCCCGGCATGGCGGACGCGGGTCAGCCAGAGAAAGGGCTCGTGGACCATCAGCTCCAGATGCTCGGCGGCAATCTGGTTGGCCAAAAGGATCGCTTCCTCCAGGTCTTTTGCCACCAAAATCACCCCGCGTTCGCTCAAGGATTTTTTGGCGATTTCGGAGCGGGAGAGCTTGGCCAGCTGTGCTTTGAGTTCCACCACGATCTGTCCGGCCAACTTTTCGCTGGTGGTGATGCACATGGCTTGAGCCTGCGGGTCGTGTTCGGCCTGGGCCAGCATGTCGGCGGCGATATAGGAGGGCTCCCCGGTTTCATCGGCGATGATCAGCACCTCGCTGGGGCCGGCGATCATGTCAATGCGCACTCTCCCTGCAACCTGGCGCTTGGCCTCGGTCACATACTGGTTGCCCGGGCCGACGATCACATCCACCGGGGCAATGGTCTTGGTGCCGTAAGCCAGGGCGGCGATGGCCCAGGCGCTGCCTGCCTTGTAAATTTCGGTGATCCCGATTTCCTGGGCCGCCACCAGCAGGGCCGGATTAACCTTGCCGTTTTCATCGGGCGGGGTCATCATTACCCGCCGCTCCACCCCGGCGATGGCCGCGGGGATGCCGTTCATCAGCACCGAGGAGACCAGGGGGGTTTTGCCGCCTTGGCCGCCCGGCACATAAAGGCCGGCGGAATCCACCGGATGCACGAGCCGTCCGGTGATGGCGCCGTCTTCCCGCGTCACCATCCAGGACTGTTCCTTTTCCCGCTCGTGAAAGGTGTAGATGCGCTCGATGGCCAGTTCCAGGGTGTCGAGGAAGTCGTCATCCACCGAGAGCATGGCCTCGTGCAACTCCTCGTCGCTTACCTGGAGCTGGGCTGCGCTCATGGACGGCGCGTCGAATTTGCGGATGTATTCGATCAACGCCTCGTCACCGCGCTGGCGGATGTCGGCGATGATGGTGGTCACGGTCTGCTGGCAGGCAGGGTCGGCCAGTTGAAAACGGTCGCGCAATCCGGCCAGGATCTCTTTGCCCTTGGCAGAGGTGGTGGTGACAGGGGTGATGATCATGGTTTGCCTCTATTGTTCAGCGGGAAAGCGTGCCGTTGGGGCCGCTACCTGCGCCTTTCCGTATTATTTCATAATGTTGGTTAACGGCCTAGTCGTATTTCTCTCTATACCAGCGATTACAGGGGAAGAAAAGCCCTCTTCGCGGAATTGATCAAGATTTGCAGCGGTGGTTGGCATTGCAAAGAGTCTGGGCAGCGTATACTTTGAAAGTTGAAAATGATTTTTACGAGGGCATCATGCTGCGTTCCTATCTCACGGCGGTGCGGGAGCTTCCCCGACCGCCCCGTCTTTTTCTGATCTTCACGGCGGTCAATGTCTTTTCCTGGCAATGTATCGCCGGGCCGGCCATGGTCCTCTTTGCCCGCGCCCTCAATATGCCCCCGGCTTGGGTGGGGCTGCTGCTTTCCTTTCTCCCTATTTCCATGCTGCTGGTGGTGTTCACCGTGCCGCTCGTTGAGTGGCTTGGCCCCCGGAAGCTGCTGCTGTGGACCTGGCTTGCCAGAAATGTCCTCTCCTTGTCGGTTTTTCTTGTCCCCTGGGCAATAAGCCGCTGGGGTGAGGCAGGCGGCTGGCAGGTGCTGCTCTTCGCCACCCTGGCTTTTTCCCTCATCCGGGCCGTGGGCGTGGGCGCTTGGTATCCCTGGCTGCACGAGATCGTCCCCCGGCCGCTTCTCGGCTCCTACCTCTCCATCGAGGCCGCCATGAGTCAGGTGATCATCATCGCCCTTGCCCTGGCCATGGCCCTGATCTTCGGCCTGGGGCAGGGGCTGAGCTGTTTTTTTCTCCTTTACGCGGCGGGCATCGGCGCAGGCTTCTGGAGCGTGCAGCTTATCGGCAAGATCCCGGGCGGCGAGCGGGTCGTCGCCACGGATTTCGGATTCTCCGGCCGGAGCCCTTCCTTGCGACAGGCGCTGGCGGATCAAGAGTACCGCCGCTTTTTCCTCCTCGCCATGCTGGGCACCGGTTCGGTCATGTGGCTCAATGCCGCTTCGGTGATGTATCTGCGCGACATGCTCTGCTATTCCGAGGCCAAGATCATGCTGCTCCTTGCCGCAGGCGGGATCGGGGTGGCCTGTACTGTTCATTTCTGGGGCAGGGCCGCCGACCGCTTCGGCAGCGTCCCGGCGATGATCCAGCTCCTGGCTGCGCATGCGCTGCTGGCTTTTTGCTGGTGGGGGCTGCTGCCGGGTGGCAGGATGACCGCGCTGCTGGCGGTGCCGGTCATCGTTTTCACCACGATCTTCAATGCCGCCTTCACCATGGTCAGCGCCAGCGGCATGCTCTGCCGGGTGCGCGACGAGGGGAGGGTGGCCTATACCAGCCTCTGGATTCTCGGGGTCTCCACTGCCAACGGGTTGCCGCCGATCTTGGCGGGGCTGCTCATTGATTATTGGGGGATGGCTGGCTTCCGCCTCTGTTTTCTCATCGCCGGCTGTATCGGCCTGGCCGCAGCCGGTTTCATGTTCGGACTGTCGCCGGAGGAGGGCAAGCCGCCCCTGCACGAGCTGCGGCATCTGATCCAGCCGAGCCAGCCGTTGCGTTCCCTGGCCAGGGTTTTTTGGATTACCTTGGGGTTTGGGGAAAAGAAGGGAGGGGGAACAGGCGGGGATGGCCGGTGAACCGAGAGAGGCCAAACACGCCCCCAGTCTCCCCGGTTCAAGGGGCAAGACGCAGCTGATCACGGCGATTGCCACCGCAATCCAGCTGCATCTGCCTTGTGGAAGAAAAACTGGAACGCAACTCGCCCAACAGGCGCGTTTCTGCTACTGTGAAAATACAGATAGACGTTGTCACCCCGGTTTAGGAAACAGCATCCCCCTGGTCGCCATGCGAAAAAAAACAATCCTTATCCCAATGCTTCTTGTGCTGTTCAGCTGCTGCTGGCTGACCGGACCAGTCGCGAGCGCGGCGAACAACCGTAATGAGTCGCGCTCCACTGGACAACCCGCCGTTGATGTTGCCAGGCTGGAAATGAGAATCCATGACCTCATCAACCAGGAGCGAAAGAATGCAGGACTGCCGGATCTGGAATGGAATCAAACCCTGCAGCAGATCGCCCGCGATTACAGCCAGGATATGGCGACGCGTAATTTTTTTTCCCACACCGATCCGGAAGGCCGCAATTTCGTTCAGCGTTACCGGCGGGCCGGATTCAAGTGCGCCATCAGAAAGGGCTTCTTCTTCAGCCGGAGCACCATTCTGGGGGGCGAGAACATTGCCTATAATCATCTCTCCAGCGCCATCGTGCGTCGGAATGGACAGACAATGACTTCCGAGGACGCGGAGGAGCAGTTTGCCGCCGCCGTAGTCAGGCAATGGATGACGAGCCCCAGCCATCGGCGCAATATCCTGACCCGTCACTACCAGCGGGAGGGGATCGGCGTCGCCATCGGGAAGAACGGCAAGGTGCTGATCACCCAGAATTTTTGTTGAGTGCTTGTTGCGGCTGGTTAACGGCGGGGAAAAAGGCGGAAAAAAGTTGGGACATCCATGTGAAAATACTAAAATAATTTCTGCTGCCCGATAACCCCTGGCAGCCGCTGGGGGGATTTGATCCTGAGCACCTTGTTGACATTCATCCTGCCGGTCACGACCTCAATATCTTTCACCGCAACACCAAACTCATCCGCCAGGAAACGCACCATGTAGTCGGTCGCCTTTCCTCCCCGCGGCACAGCCTTGACGCTGACGCAGAGTTGATGTCCCTTTACCTTGCCGATGGCATCTTTCTTGGCATTGGGGGTGCCGAGGATATTGAGGACCAGAACGTTGCCTTCCCAAGTATAAAAGGGTCTTTGCGTCATCCCGCTCATCCCATCGGGTACAGAATCTCTTGATTGACGCTGTCGCACTCTTTCAGGAGTTCTGGTGAAAGGACGGTTTCCGAGGCTTTGAGGGTATCGTCCAGTTGCGAAGGATGCGTTGCCCCGACGATGGTGCTGGGGACAAAATCAAAACTGAGCGTCCAGGCTGCCGCCATGGTTGCCGGTGCAAGCCCATGTTTTCTGGCGATGGCAGCATATTTTTGTGCCGCTGCTATCGATCTCTTTCCGGCAAATCGTCCAGCCTGCGCTTTCATCCTCGGATCAGGATTGTTCAGGTAATCCCCGAAGCGAAAGCCGTCCCACTGGTGGTCAGGCTTATACTTGCCGCTCAACACTCCGCCGGCCAAGGGCGAAAAGGGGAGCAACCCGACCTGCTCTTTTTTGCAGACGATGGCAATTTCATCCAGGAAGCGCCTGTTGAGCAGGGAAAAGTTGTTCTGGATGCTCTCGAATCGCTTGAAGCCCCGATAACGGCTGGTCTCCAAGGCCTTGGTCAGGCCGTAGGCATTCTCGTTCGAAGTCCCGATATAGCGCACCTTCCCACTGCGCACGAGTTGATCGAGCGCTTCCAGGCTCTCTTCAATGGGAACGACGGTGTCGGGCCAGTGGACCTGATAGAGATCGAGGTAATCGGTCTTGAGCCGCCGTAAGCTCCCTTCGATGGCGGTGGTGATATGAAACGCATCGATGGCCGTAAGCCCATGCCGCACCGGGGGAACGAACCAGCCATTGGCCGCACCCGCGACTTTCGTGGCAAGGATAATTGAATCCCTTGGCTTACCTGCCAGCCACTCGCCGAAGATCTCTTCCGTGAGCCCATATGTTTCTGCCGTTGGCGGAACGGGATAAACTTCCGCCGTATCATAAAAGTTGACGCCATTTGCATAGGCTTTATCAAGGATTTCAAACGATATTTTTTTATCGCATTTTTTCCCGAAGGTCATGGTCCCCATGCAGATGTTGGAGACGCGCAGGCCGCTTTTGCCGATATAGTTGTATTTCATATGGGGTGATCGTAATTTGTTCTGTTTATGGCCTAAACAAAGTCAAAAAAGGCCGAAGATCGAAATTCAGGGGCGCAGTGTTAGATCTGGGTTTCATCCTTTTTTTGTTGTTTGCGGCTTTGCCGGTACCTTCTTTAATGTTACTGGTTTTGCCGGTGCTTTCTTGGATGCGGCTGGCTTTACTGCGGACTTCTTAGCGGTTGCCGGTTTTGCTGCGGCCTTCGCACTTGGCGTGATAGCCTTTTTTGTGTAAGCCACTTTACCTGCAGTACGGTGCTTTGAAGCCAATTCTTCAGCTAATAAGAGATCTGCATTGATAATTTTTTCTGCCTTGGCTACAGCAATCTTTGCTTCAGCCGATCGTATATTTGGAGAAGCCTTGAGTAATTCACGAATGGCTTCGGACAAGGCATTTTCTGCATCTTTCTTCAATTTCGATGTCTTTGATTTTTTAAATATTGCTAAGAGAGCATCGACGATAGGTTTGACAAATGCCGCTTCAAGTCCTGTTGCCATTTTAACTCCTAATCGGGGTTTATCTGTCCACCAAACAGGCTGCATGGAGCATCACATATTCCACGGTTGCGTGTCAAGCAAGGAGAGCGAGGGCGGCTATCTCCTCGTCGTCCCAGACTCCTCGTCAAACACCGGGCATTTCCGCTCGGGCGTGTAATTGGTGTAGATCTTGTCGCTGTAATCCTTGTGGCAGGGCAAACATTGCCCCACCCGCAGGATGCGGGCCAGCTCCCCTTTGTTGAAGGGGCGCAGGTCGGGCCGGGCGCTTTTTTGCAGCGGCTTGCCCTCGATGTTCACATAACCGTCCAGCGGCGGGGTGGGTCCGGCCTGGGTTTGCAACCCCTGGTCAACTCCGTTGAACCGCCACTCCCCCTTTTCCTTCCAGGCCGTGCCCTCGCCCAACCCCACGGTCTTGGTGGAGGTGTGGCAGTCGGCGCAGGTGCGGCCCGCCTTCTGGGTGGTGTGGGGGCTTAAGGCCGCCATGGTCAGCGAGTTGAAGGAGCCTGCCGGTTTGCCCTCTTTGTCGATCAGGGTCACGACATCCTGGCAGCCGGGGGTGACGGTGACGATCTTGTCCTTCCAGATGGCCAGCATGGGTTTTTCAAACCGGAGATAGGAGCGGCCCTCTTCCCACCAGCCTGCGGTTTCCTTGCCGGTTAGCTTGTCCAGATGGGTTTCCCGCATATCCCGCTTGGCGTGGCAGCCGTAGCATTGCGGAATCCAACTGGAGTGGCAGGCTTCGCAGCCCATGCGCTTGTGGCCAGGGTAGTCGCAGACCCCTGCCTTGGGCGGGTTGAGGGGATGCTTTTTGCCGGTGAGTTTGCCGATGAGGAGATATTTCCCGTCCGGACCCTGTTCCAGGTTGTTGAGCTGTTTGTTCTTGCGGGTGAGTCCGGGTTTGCCGTCTTTGGGGTTCACATGGCAGATGGTACAGGAGATCTCCAGCGCCTGTTCGTAATGGGCGTAATTGGTGCCGTCGCCCATGATCTCGTCGCGGGTGTGGCAGTCGATGCAGGCCATGCCTTTCTGGTGGTGGATGTCCGGGGCCAGATCAAGATAGTAGCGGTCGCCGGGCAGCTCTTTTTTGGAGGGGGTGCCTTTCTCGTAGGGGGTGCCATAGCTCTCCCCCTCGTAGACGCCGATAAACGAGGTGCCCACCCGGCCGCTCCGGTTATGGCAGCGGATGCAGTTCTCCATGGGTATTTTTTTGTTGATGAGCGGGTGCGGCTTTTTTTTGAGCTGGCCGAATTGGAAAAAGGTTTCCCAGGGCCGGACTGCGGTGGGGGCTTGGGGCCGGGTGTAATGGCAGGCGGTGCAGCCGCCGCCCTTCTCGCCGAAGAAGCCTTCCATGTCGCCCTTTTGCTTCCAGAGATGGCAGGTGGCGCAGAGCTTGCGGTAGTAGTCGATGGCCAGCGAGGTCTTGCCGGTTCTGTTCAGCTCCTCCACCGAAAAATCGCCGTGCTGGTTCGGGGCCTCGCCCCAGTAGTGGAGCAGGGTGGCGAGGATGCCGCGGTTGGTGGCCATGAGCGAGTTCTTCACCT
Organism: Thiovibrio sp. Mzg5; assembly: GCF_055379285.1. Lineage (NCBI taxonomy): Bacteria > Pseudomonadati > Thermodesulfobacteriota > Desulfobulbia > Desulfobulbales > Thiovibrionaceae > Thiovibrio > Thiovibrio sp. Mzg5. The sequence goes on from NZ_AP022872.1 coordinate 198,425, forward strand.
TCTTGACATCCTGGGCGTGGCACCCCTCGACCCCGCAGGTTTTTTCCACCACCCGCAGGTCGCCGGGGTTCTTGACGATGCCCTTGTGCGCCGCCTTTTTCTCGATGGCCAGCGGGTCGCCGAGATGGCAGGACGAGCAGCCCAGCACCTCGCGGCCATGGGCCGGGTCGAGTTTTTCCTCCTTGTGGCAGGAGAGGCACATCTCCACCTGGCCGTTGACCAGCTGGTAGAGTTTGTCCGGCCTCTTGGTCAGGTTCTCGCGGACCACCAAGGCAAGCACCACCAGGAGTAGGCAGAGAATGGTCCAGCGTGGGGAAATAGGGGGGATTTTCATGGCAGGACGGTTTCCCGGTAGCCCTCGGCGGTGGGGTAGCGGCGGCCCTGCCCAAAGGCCTTGGTGGTGACCTTGAGGCCGAGGGGGGCCTGTTTGCGTTTGTATTCGTTGGTCCGGATGCGGCGGACCACGTCCTCCACCACCGGTCGATCAAAGCCCATGGCCACGATCTCACCGATGGAGCGATGCTCCTCCAGGTAGGCGGCAAGGATCGCGTCCAGCACCGGGTAGGACGGCAGATCATCTTCGTCGCGCTGGTTAGGGGCCAGCTCGGCGCTGGGGGGTTTGTCGATGGTGCGGTAGGGGATAATCTCCCGGCTTTGGTTGAGATGGCGGCACAGGGCATAGACCAGCTGCTTGGGCACATCGGCGATCACCGCCAGGCCGCCGCTCATGTCGCCGTACAGGGTGCAGTAGCCCACGGCGTTTTCGCTCTTGTTGCCGGTGGAGAGCAGCAGCCGTCCCTGCTTGTTGGCAATGGCCATGAGCAGATTGCCCCGGATGCGGGCCTGGATGTTCTGTTCGGTGACATCAGGCTTTGCCCCGGCAAAGATGGGGGCCAGGGTGGCGAGATAGGCTTCGAACAGACCAGTGATGGGCAGGATGGTAAAATCGATCCCCAGGTTTTTGGCCAGCTGTTCGGCGTCTTCCAAGCTTTCCGGGGAGGAATAGGGCGAGGGCAGGGCGACCCCCAGCACATTTTCCGGCCCCAAGGCGCGGGCGGCGATGGCTGCGGTCAGGGCAGAATCCACCCCGCCGGACAACCCGATAACCACCTTGCAAAAGCCGCATTTGGTTACATAGTCGCGGGTGCCCAGCACCAGAGCCTCGCAGACCTCGCCGGTCTCCTGTTCCGCATCACCGGGCGCACCGTGGATCTCCCCCTGCCAGGTATCGGTGTCCACCACCACCATATCTTCGCTGAACCGGGCGGCCTGGGCCACAACCGCGCCCTCTTTGTCGAGGGCTACGCTGTTGCCGTCAAAGATCAGGGAATCCTGGCCGCCCACCTGATTGACGTAGATGAGCGGCAGGTGGTGGCGCTGGCAGAGGTTGGTGAAGATTTTCTGCCGGACAGTACCCTTGCCCAGATTGAAGGGGGAGGCTGCCAGGTTGATCAACAGCTCCAAGGGGCTGTCGGCCTGGGCCAGCATACCGTCCACCGGATCGGTGGCGTAGAGGGGGCAGGGAAAAAGGCTTTTGTCGTTCCAGATATCCTCGCAGATGGTGAGGCCCAGGTGCAAACCCTTGTAGCGGAAGGTCCCGTTCCCATGGCCCGGCTCGAAATAGCGGGCCTCGTCAAAGACATCGTAGGTGGGAAGGAGCTGTTTGTGGGTGGTGAACAGCACCTCGCCATCGCTGAAGAGGACACCGCTGTTGTGCAGGGGCTTGCCCACGGAGGTGGGGTTGCGGGAGACCAGGCCGCAGATCACTCCGATGCCGATGTCGTGGGCCTTTGCCACCAGCCGGGCAAAGGCCCGCTCCTGGTCGTCGAGAAAGGCTGACCGCTCCAACAGATCTTGGGGCGGATAGCCGCTGATGGCCAGCTCCGGCAGCACCGCCAGTTGGCAGTCCGCTGCCTTGGCCTTGTCCAGCCAGCCGGAGATCGCGGCGATATTTGCGGCAAAGTCGCCGATAACCGGGTTGTATTGGATGAGGGCGATTTTCATAGGGGCATATCATAGCACAGACCCTGCCGGTTGGCATGGGAAAAGAGGGGATTGCCGGCGGCTGGTGTTGGCTTACGATTCCGCCCGCAACCGGTACCCCACCCCGGATTCGGTGCACAGCAGGCTGGGTCGGGCCGGGTCGCGTTCGATCTTGCGCCGCAGGTTGCTGATGTTCACCCGCAGCACGTGCGGCTGCTCCAGGTGGGAGGCGCCCCAGATCCGGCTGAGCAGCTGGCGGTGGGTCAGCACCTTGCCGGCGTGGGTCACCAGCAGCCGGAGGATTTCGTACTCGGTGGGGGTGAGCTGCACCTCCTGTCCGGCCACCAGCACCAGCCGCCGGGCAAGATCCACTTCAAGTCCGCCGCTGCGGAAGATCGGCTCCGGGGCCTGGCCGACGACCCTCCTGAGCGCCCCCCGGATGCGGGCCAGCAGCTCCGGCACGCCAAAGGGCTTGGTCAGGTAGTCGTCTGCGCCGGCGTCCAGGGCGGCCACTTTGTCGTCCTCCTGTTCCCGCACCGACAGGACGATGATCGGTGCTGGCGACCACTCGCGCAGCCGCCTTATCACCTCCACCCCGTCCAGGTCGGGCAGCCCCAGGTCGAGCAGGATCAGGTCCGGTCGCACTGCTGCTGCGGCGGCCAGGCCGAGGCGACCATTTTCCGCCAGATGCACGGCAAAGCCACTGCTTCCCAGCACGGTGACAAGCAGCCGCCGGATGGCGGCCTCGTCGTCCACCACCAGGATGCGGGGGGGATGGTCGCTGGGTCTTGTCTCATTCATGGGTTGGACCCTCTGCCTGGGGTGGCGGGGTAAGGGGCAGCCTGATCGTCACGGTCAGGCCGCCGCCGGGTGTGATGGCGGCGCTGATCTTGCCGCCGTGGGCCTGGACAAACCCCTTGCAGATGGAAAGGCCGAGCCCGGTGCCGCGCGCCCCTTCCGGCGCCGACACCCGGTGGAACTTGTCGAAGATCCGTTCCAGGTCTGCCTCGGCAACGCCGGGGCCATGGTCGACCACCTCCAAGACCAGCCACTCTCTGTCGGTCCGGGCATTCATGGTAATGGGCCGATCCTGGGGCGAATATTTGAGGCTGTTGTCCAGCAGGTTGACCAGCACCTGGATCATGCAGCCCATGTCCAGCATCACCAGCGGCAGGTCCGGGGGGAGGCGCACCACAATCTCCCGCTTCCCCAAGCGCGGATCGAGCACCGACAGGGCGCAGCCGATCAGCTCCTCCATGTCGCAGGGCGTGTACTTCAGCCGCACTGCCCCGGCCTCCAACCGGGTCATGTCCAGCAGATTGCCGACAAAGCGGTTCAACCGGGTTGCCTCCTCGTAGGCGGTGGCCAGCAACTCGGCCCGGGCCGCCTCGTCCAACCCCTCCTGGTCCCGCATGCTGCTCAACGCCCCGGTGATGGAGGCCAGCGGGGTGCGCAGATCGTGGGAGATGGAGTTCAGGAGCGCCCGTTCCAGGTTCTCCCTGGCCTGGAGGATCTGGGCCTGCTCCGCCTGCTGGGAGAAACGCACGCGCTCCAGGGCCATGGCGGTTTGGCTGGCAAAGGCATCGAGCAGGAGCCGGTGCTGCTGGGAGTTGTAGTCGGCTGTCTGTTCGAGTCTGACCCCGAGCACCCCGTGGATGGTGGTCGCGGTCTTGAGCGGCAGGTAAAGGAGTCCGGCCGAGCCCAGGGTGGTGGTGCCGCGACCCGCTTCCTGGTGATTGCGGAAGGTCCAGTCCGCCACCGCCCGTTCCTTGAGGTCGAGGGTCAGTTTCTCGCTGGCGGAGATGATTTTGAGTTGCTCCCCATCGGCCAGGAAGACCACGATTTCGGCCTGCAGGCTTTCCCGGAGGTTGCGGAGTACCGCGCCGGTGACGGCAACCAGGTCGGCGGCACCGGCCAGATCGCGGCTCAGGTAGTAGAGGCTGGCGGTCTGTACCTCCCGTAGTTGCAGCGATTTCGCCCGTTCGCGGCTTCTGGCCACCTGGGAGCTGATCACCAGCCCCACGGTGAGGAAGCCGGCAAAGGTCATCAGGTATTCGGCGTCGGCCACGGCAAGGCTGAACCGGGGGGAGACGAAGAAGAAGTCAAAGGCGAGTACCCCGAGAAAAGCAGTGACCAAGGCCGGTTGCAGCCCGAGCCGGACCGCGGCCGCCACCACGGCGAGCAGGTAGAACATCACCATGTTGGTGGGGGAGAAGAAGGGCTGGACCAGACCGCAGAGCAGGGTCGTTCCGACTACCAGGGCCACGGCCGCCGCATACCCCGACCAGGGGATGGTCCGGACCGGGCGGTGTTGCCGCGTTGCCGTGCGCCGTTCGCCGGCACTCATGCTGACCACATACACATCGATCTCGCCGCTTTCCCGGATTACCTGATCCACGATGGGTGGCCGTAGCAACTCGCGCCAGCGCGGCCGGGTGGGCTTGCCCACCACGATCTTGGTGATGTTGTGGCGGCCGGCGTAATCGGCCACCGCTTCGGCCACTGTGGTTGCGGTGACCGTGGCCACGGTGGCGCCCATGCTCTCGGCCAGTCTGAGATCGCGCCAGATCTGTTCCCGGTTTTCGCGGCTGAAGCGGCCGGTGTCCGGGGTTTCGATGTAGAGTGCGTGCCAGGGGGCCTTCATCTCGTCGGCCAACCGCCGGGTGGTGCGCATCAGCTTCTCGCCGAACGGGCTGCCGCTGATGCAGACCAGCAGCCGCTCCGCCACGGTGCGGGGGCCCGGGATGGCGCGGCTCTCCATGTAGGAGCGCATCTGGTCGTCCACTCGGGCCGCAGCGCGGCGCAGGGAGAGTTCTCGCAAGGCGATGAGGTTGCCGGGCTGGAAGAACTTTTCCATGGCCCTGGCCGCCTGCTCGGGGATGTAGATCTTGCCCTGGCTCAGCCGTTCCAGCAGCTCGTCCGGCGGGATGTCCACCAGCTGGATCTCTGCGGCCTGGTCGAGCAGGAGGTCCGGCACGGTCTCCCGCACCACCACCCCGGTGATCTTCTCCACCACGTCGTTTAAGCTCTCGAAGTGTTGGACATTGACCGTGGTGTAAACGTCGATGCCGGCGGTCAGCAGTTCCTGTACATCCTGCCAACGTTTTTCATGCCGACAGCCCGGCGCATTGGTGTGGGCCAGTTCGTCCACCATGGCGATCTGGGGCTTTCTGGCTAGCACTGCGTCGAGATCCAGCTCGAAAAGCACCACTCCCTGGTATTCAAGCTGCAACTTGGGGATGGTGGCAAGCCCCTCAAGCAGGGCATCGGTCTCGGCCCGTCCGTGGGATTCCACGTAGGCCGCCACCACGTCCCGCCCCTCCCGTTTGCGTTGGCGGGCCGCGCTCAGCATGGAGAAGGTTTTGCCCACCCCGGCCGCGTAGCCGAGGAAGATCTTGAGCTTGCCCTGGTCGGTCTGGGCTTCCTCGGCCTGGGCCAGCTTGAGCATGGCCTCCGGCGAGGGCCGGATGTCGTCGTTGTTGGTCACGGTTGGGAATCCAGCGCCCGGTTGAGCAGCAGTACATTGACCCGGGGCTCTCCCAGCAGGCCGAGCTGGCGGCCCTCGGTGTGGATGGCCACGAAGCCGGCCACCGCATCCTCGGAAAGATTGCGGGCTAAAGCGATGCGTGGGATCTGCAGTCGGGCGGCTGCGAGGGAAATGTGGGGATCAAGGCCGCTGGCCGAGGCCAGCACCAGGTCGGCGGGGATGGGGGTGGTGATGCCGGTGGCCCGCAGGGCTTCGACCCGTTCCGCCACGGTGGCGAGAAAGGCCGGATTGGTGGGGCCGCTGTTGGAGCCGCCCGAGGCCATGGGGTTGTAGGCAAACTCGGCGGTGGCCGAGGGCCGGGGCCAGAAGTAGTGCGGGCCGGAAAAGGGCTGGCCGATGAGGGCCGAGCCGATTGCCTGGCCGTTGGCATCGGTGATCAGGCTGCCGTTGGCTTGGTGTGGGAAGAGGGCCTGGGCGAGGGCGGTAACCACCGCCGGGTAGAACCCGCCGCAGAGCACGGTGAACAACAGGCACATCAGAATGGCTGGTTTCAGTTCTTTCATGGTTTTTTTTCTCCGAATGGCGTCGGGATAAATCATTATACAAATAAACCGACCACCAGGTCGATAATCTTGATGCCGACAAAGGGTACGATAATGCCGCCCACCCCGTAAACGAGCAGGTTCGAGATCAGCAGCTTTTCCGCCGGCATGGGCCGGAACTTGGTGCCTTTCAGCGCCAGCGGCACGAGAAAGGGGATGACCAGGGCGTTGAAGATCACCGCCGAGAGGATGGCGCTCTGCGGGCTGGCCAACCGCATGACGTTCAAGGCATCCAGTTGGGGGTAGATGGAGAGCAAGGCCGCCGGGATGATAGCAAAGTACTTGGCGATGTCGTTGGAGATGCTGAAGGTGGTGAGGTTGCCACGGGTCATCAGGATTTGTTTGCCCACCTCGACGATGTCCAGCAGCTTGGTGGGGTTGGAGTCCAGATCGATGATGTTGGCCGCCTCCCGGGCCGCCTGGGTACCCGTGTTCATGGCCACCGCCACGTCGGCTTGGGCCAGGGCCGGGGCGTCGTTGGTGCCGTCGCCGGTCATGGCCACCATGAAGCCCGCTTCTTGGCTTTCCTTGATCAAGCGGAGCTTGTCCTCCGGCGTGGCCTGGGCCAGGAAGTCGTCCACCTGGGCCTCGGCGGCGATGGCCGCAGCGGTGAGCGGGTTGTCGCCGGTGATCATCACCGTCTTGATCCCCATGGCCCGCAGCTGCCGGAACCGCTCCTGGATGCCGCTCTTGACGATGTCCTTCAAATTGACCACCCCGAAGACCTCGGTGTCGCAACAGACCACCAGCGGCGTGGCGCCGGCCCGGGCGACCCGATCAACCACCTGGGCCAGCTCAACGGGGATGGATTCCCCTGCCAGCCCACGGACAAAGGCGACCAGGGAATCGGCTGCGCCCTTGCGGTACTGCCTTCCCGCCGTGTTGAGGCCGGAGAGGCGGGTTTGCGCGTTGAATTCCACCGGCTCACCATCACCGGGCATGGTTTGCCGGTCAAGTTGAAACCGCTGCAGGGCCAGGGCCACGATGCTGCGGCCCTCCGGGGTCTCGTCGGCCAGCGACGCCATCAGGGCTGCCTCGGCCACCTCGCGCTCGCTGTGGCGGCCCACCGGAATGAACTCCACTGCCTCCCGATTGCCGTGGGTGATGGTGCCGGTCTTGTCCAGGAGCAGGACATTGACGTCGCCCGCCGCCTCGATGGCCCGGCCGGAGAGGGCGATGACGTTTTTCTGGAAGAGCCTGTCCATGCCGGCGATGCCGATGGCCGGCAGCAGCGCGGCGATGGTGGTGGGCGCCAGACAGACGAACAGGGCCACCAGGATAGTGAGGGAAACCGGGGTTCCCTGGCCGGTGGCCATGACGCTGTAGGCCGAAAGCGGGCTGATGTTGGCGCAGACCAGCAGGAAGATCAAGGTGAGTGCAATGAGCAGCACCTCCAGGGCCACCTCATTGGGGGTTTTGCGCCGCTTGGCCCCCTCGATCAGGGAAATCATCCGGTCGAGGAAGGTTTCGCCGGGGTCGGCGGTGATCCGGATCACCACGCTGCCGGAGACCACGGTGGTGCCGCCGGTCACCGCGCTGCGGTCGCCGCCGGACTCGCGCACCACCGGGGCGGATTCGCCGGTCACCGCCGATTCGTTGACCAGGGCGGCGCCGCAGACGATCTCCCCGTCGCCGGCGATGATCTCGCCTGTTTCCACCAGGATATGGTCCCCTTTGCGGAGCTGAGTCGCGTTCACGGCGGTGGTTTTAGCGGCAGGGTTGGCGTTGGCCAATTGTTTTGCCATTACGTCGGTGCGGGATTTGCGCAGGCTTGCGGCCCTCGCCTTGCCCCTTCCTTCGGCCAGCGCCTCGGCAAAGGTGGCGAAGAGAACGGTCAGCCAGAGCCAGACCGAGACCTGGCCGGTGAACCAGGCGGGTTCGCGGCCAGTACCGGTGAGGGACATAATGAAGGTGATCACCGTGATGCAGCTGGCGATTTCCACACAGAGCATCACCGGGTTGCGCCACAGCAGACGCGGATCGAGTTTCTTGACGGATTCGATAAACGCGGCGCGGAGCAAGGTCGGATCAAAAACCGACTTCTGTTCAGGAAGATGTTTGGACATGGTTTTAGTTTACTCCCATCATGGAAAGATGTTCAACAATCGGTCCGAGGGCCAGGGCCGGGAAGAAGGTGAGCGCTCCCACGATCAGGATGACCAGGGTCAGCCAGAAGGCAAAGGGGAACTTGTCGGTGGGCAGCGTCCCCAGGCTGGGAGGAACATACTTCTTCCCGGCCAGGCCGCCCGCCATGGCCAGTACCGCCACGGCCGGAACATAGCGGCCGATCAGCATAGCCAGCGCACCCAGCAGGTTGTAAAAGTTGGTGTTGCCGGCAAGACCCGCAAAGGCGCTGCCATTGTTATTGGCCATGGAGGCAAAGGCATAGAACACCTCGGTGAGGCCGTGTGCGCCGGGGTTGGCCATGGAGGCGGTGGCCGACGGGGTGATCATGGCCAGGACGGAGGAAATCAGCACCACGATGCCGGCCACAAGGATGATAACGATGGACATCCACATCTCCCGGACCTCGATCTTCTTGCCCAGGTATTCGGGGGTGCGCCCGATCATCAGGCCGGAGACGAAAACGGCGATGATGGCAAAGGCCAGCATGGTGTAGAGGCCGGAGCCCACCCCGCCGAAGACGATTTCACCCAGCAGAATCAGGGAGAGCGGCACTAGGCCGCCCAGCGGGGTGAGGGAGTCGTGCATGGCAGTCACCGCGCCGCAGGAGGTGGCGGTGGTGGCCACCTCGAACATGTTGGTGCCAGCCAGACCGAAACGGAGTTCCTTGCCCTCCAAGTTGCCACCTATGACCCCGAGTTGGTGCAGCATGGGGGTGGAGGCCAATTCACTCCAGTGGAGCACGCCAAAGGCGACAATAAACAGGAAGAGCATCACCCCGAGGAGCGCCCGTCCCTGTCTGGGATTGCCCACCATTACCCCGAAGGTGCGGGTCAAGGCGGCGGGGATCAGCAGGATAAACAGAACCTCGATGAAGTTGGAGAGCGGGGTGGGGTTCTCAAAGGGATGGGCCGAGTTGGCGTTGAAAAAACCGCCGCCGTTGGTGCCCAGCTCCTTGATCGCCTCCTGGGAAGCCACAGGCCCCATGGGGATGGAGACTTCTTTGGCGGTCGCTCGTTCGGTGAGCGGCTTACCTGTCCGGTCCAGCATGGGGCTGCCCTGTTCGTCCAGCTTCGGCTTGTCGTAGCTGAGTGACTGGGTGAGCGGTACCGTCTTGTAGGCGCTGAAGTTCTGGAGCGCTCCTTGGGAGACCAGGAAAACAGCGCCGACCAGCGATAGCGGCAGCAGGATGTAAAGCACGGAGCGGGTCAGGTCCACCCAGAAGTTGCCGATGGTGGCGGTGGTGCGCCGGACAAAGCCTCGGATCAGCGCGATGACGATGGCCATGCCGCTGGCGGCGGAGACAAAGTTGTGCACCGTGAGTCCCACCACCTGGGTAAAGTAGCTGAGGGTGGACTCGCCCGAATAGTTTTGCCAGTTGGTGTTGGTGACAAAGCTGACCGCAGTGTTGAATGCCAGGGGCCAGGAGAGGCCCGGTAGCCCTTGGGGATTGAAGGGTAGGGCTGGCTGGGCCAGCAGCATGCCCATCAGGGTCAGGAAAAGCACCAGGTTGAAGAGTAGCATGGCCAGGGCGTAACGCTGCCAGCTCATCTCGTCGTTTCGGTCCACCCCGCAGATGCGGTAGAACAGGCTTTCGCAGGGGGCCAGGGCAGAGGAGAGGAAGGTGCGTTCGCCGTTGTAAACCCGGGCTATGAAGGTGCCCAGGGGGCGGGCCAGCAGCAGTAAGACTCCAAGCAGGCCGAAAAATTGGAGTAGGTCGTTTGGAAGAGTCATGGCAGGTTCTTTCCTTCTGATAATGTTCCGCAATGGTCCGCACGGGGCGGTGTGCCTCTTTTTCCGCTATTATAGCGTAATCGGCATCAAGACGGGGTTAAAAGGCGGTCGAAAACCATCAAGAATGTATCAAGACGAAGGTATCATTTCCCTTGCCAATAGGCCCTCGAACCGGCTACCCTGCTCGAAACAACCGGTTGTCCGCAGGCCAGATCATCCATTTCAGGAGCTGCCCTTGAAAAAATACTTTGTTGTCGACACCAACGTCCTCCTGCACAACGCTGATTCCATCACCTCCTTTGCCGACAATATCGTGGTTCTGCCCATGTCGGTCATCGAGGAATTGGACAAGTTCAAGAGCCATAACGACGAACTGGGCCGCAATGCCCGGCATGTGATCCGTCAGCTCGATGTGCTGCGTCAGAAGGGCAAATTGGGCGAAGGGGTGCCCATGGACCACGGCGGCACCCTGATGATCTATATGGAAAAGGGCAAATGCGTCGACACGGGCCTGGACATGCATGTGGCGGACAACCGGATTCTGGCCGTGGCCTTCACCCTGCTGCAAAAAGGGGAAAAGGTCATCTTCGTTTCCAAGGATATCAATGCCCGGCTCAAGGCCGATGCCCTGGGCATCGAGGTGATGGATTTCGAGAAACAGAAGGTCAACATCGATGAGCTTTACAGCGGTCAGCGGGAGCTGCTGGTGCCGGGCAGCGTGATCAACGAATTTTACCAGAAGAAACAGGTGGCCAGCGAAGGCCTCAAACTGATGCCCAATGAGTTTGTCCTCCTGCGGGACGAGGCGGATGAAAAGCACACCGCCCTGACCCGCGCCCAGGGCAGCGAAATGCTGGGGCCCCTGCACGAGGAGTACGAAACAGTCTGGAACATCCGCTCGCGCAGCAAGGAACAGCGCATGGCCTTTGAGCTGCTGATGGACCCGACCATCCAGTTGGTGACCCTGGTAGGGCAGGCCGGCACCGGCAAAACCCTGCTGGCCCTGGCCGCCGCCCTGGAATGCGTGCTCACCCTCAAGCGTTACGACCGGATTCTCGTTTCCCGGCCCATCATTCCCATGGGCAAGGATCTGGGCTACATGCCCGGCGACAAGGACGAGAAGCTGGCCCACTGGATGCAGCCCATCTTCGACAATCTCACCTATCTGATGGCCGACGGCAGCAGGCGCAAGGAGCACGAAACAGACGAATCGGCCAAGCAGAAGGTGGACAAGCTCCTCCAGGCCCATGTGGTGGAGCTGGAGGCCTTGACCTATATCCGCGGCCGCTCCATCCCCAAGCAGTTCGTCATCGTGGACGAGGCCCAGAACCTGACCCCCCACGAGGTGAAAACCATTATCAGCCGCTCCGGCGAAGGCACCAAGATGGTGCTCACCGGCGACCCCGACCAGATCGACAACCCCTATCTCGACAGCAGCAGCAACGGCCTGACCTACGCGGTGGAGCGTCTGAAAGAGCAGAAGATTCACGGCCACATCACCCTGCTCAAAAGCGAGCGGAGCGAGCTGGCTGCCGTGGCCGCCGATTTTCTGTAACCGTTCCTCAGCACCGCATCTGCTTTGTCATCGGCGGGCTCATGTGCACCAGCACACTTCGCGGGCCTCTTCCGCGCATCTGCGGCAGCAGCGAAGCGGCGCTGAGGAACGGCTGCAAGACCAAGGCTGCCGGAAATTTTTGATATCTTGGCGAACGATAATGATTTTCTCTAACAGCCTTGCTAATCCTTGCTTGTTCTTTTTTTGGCTTTGGGTATATTGTCCCAACGTGCTGGTGAGTGGCTGTATTCAACGTTGTGAGGAAGAACCATGGAATTTGAACCAAAATGGATAGCCTGGGAGATCACCAGGCGCTGCAATCTCAAGTGTGTGCATTGTCGCTCCTCCTCCGGGCTTGAGGCGAAAGGGCACCCTGATTTCACTCTGGACGAGGCCAAACGGGTTCTCGATGATATCGCCTCCTACGGCAAACCGGTGGTGGTTCTTTCCGGGGGCGAACCCCTGTTGCGGCCCGATGTGTTCGAGATCGCCACCTATGGCACCGGTCTTGGCTTGCGGATGTGTCTGGCCACCAATGGCACCCTGGTGACCCAGGAAATCTGCGGCAAAATCAAGGACGCCGGGATCAAAATGGTTTCCCTGAGTCTGGACGGCGCCAGCGCCCAGGTGCACGATGATTTTCGCTGCCAGCCCGGCGCCTTTGCCGGCACCCTCAACGCGGCCAAGCTCTTTCGCGAAAATTCCATTTCCTTTTTGATCAATTCCTCCTTCACCAAACGCAACCAGGACGAGATCCCGAAGATCTACCATCTGGCCAAGGAAATTGGGGCCACGGCCTGGTACATGTTCATGATCGTGCCCACCGGTCGGGGGGAGGATATCATGGACGAATTGATTGCCCCGGAGGATTACGAGAAGCTGCTGGTCTGGCATTACGAAATGGAAAAAGGGGAAAAGGATATCCTGGTCCGGCCCACCTGCGCTCCGAACTACTATCGGGTCGTGCTCCAGCAGGCCAAGGAAAAGGGCGATGACTATGAGCGGCGGACCCTGCAGTTTTCCACCGGCGGCTCCAAGGGGTGTCTGGCCGGCCAGCTTATCTCCTTGATCGATGTGGATGGCAATGTGCTGCCGTGCAGTTATTTCCCCCTGGCCGCTGGCAATATCCGCGAGAAATCCTTCAAGGAGATCTGGGAGAAATCGGAGCTTTTTCACGATCTGCGCAATTTCAAGGCCTATAAGGGGCGCTGCGGCTCCTGCGAATATGTCAATGTCTGCGGGGGGTGCCGGGCCAGGGCCTATGCCGTGACCGGCGATTACATGGCGGAAGAGCCTTACTGCACCTATGTGCCCATGAAGATGAGAAATCAGGAATCAGGAGAGAGGAAGCAATGAACGATACCTTTTTGAAGGCCTGCCGCGGAGAAGCGGTTGACTACACCCCGGTCTGGATTATGCGGCAGGCGGGGCGTTTTCTGCCCGAGTACCAGGCGATCCGCAGCAAATACACCTTCCTGGAGATGTGCAAGACCCCGGAGGCTGCGGCGCAGGTGACCATCCTGCCCGTGGATATTCTGGGGGTTGACGCAGCCATCCTCTTCTCCGATATCCTGGTGCCGCTAGAGAAAATGGGCGCGCCCCTGGAGTTCCATGAGAAGCGGGGCCCGGTTTTTCTGGAGCCGATCCGGGACCGGGCCGGGATGGAGAAGCTGCATGTGCCCGACCCGGAAGCGGAGCTTGGCTATGTTATGGAGACCATCCGCATCCTGCGCCGCGAGCTGGCAGGGAGGGTGCCGCTCATCGGTTTTTCCGGAGCGCCCTTCACCCTGGCCACCTATCTCATTGAGGGCGGCTCGTCCAAGGGCTACTTCCTGACCAAGAAGATGATGTACACGGATCCGGAACTGTACCGCGATCTGTTGAACAAAATCACCGACTGTACCATCGAGTATCTCAAGGCCCAGGCTGCGGCCGGGGCCCAAGCGTTGCAGATCTTCGATTCCTGGGCCGGGGTGCTGGCGCCCTGCGATTTCGCCGAGTTCGCCCTTCCTTACGTGAAGAAGATCATCGCCGCCCTCAAGGCGAGCGGCGTGACGGTGCCCATCATCTATTTCGCCAATAACGGCGCCACCCTGCTGCCCCAGTCGCTTGAAAGCGGGGCCGACGTGCTGGGGCTTGACTGGCGGATCACGATCGACGAGGCGGTGAAGGTGGTGGGGCAGAAGGTGTCGCTCCAGGGCAACATGGACCCCATCGCTCTGCTGCTGCCGCCGGCGAAGATGGAGCGGCTGATCCAGGATATCCTTGATCAGGCCCGGGGCGCGCGGGGTCATATCTTCAACCTTGGCCACGGCATAGTGCCGGAAATTCCGCCGGAACAGGCAAAGTTTTTTGTTGAGGCGGTGCATCGGCTGAGCAAAAAAGGATAGGAATGATTCCCTCCATTGCCCAATGTTTCGAGCTTATGGAGCAGTATGCGATGCTGCCCAATATTCGGGAGCATTCCGTGATGGTCAGCCGGGTGGCCGGGCTCATCGGCAGCGAGTTGGCGCGGGCCGGGAGGAGGCTATCCCTGGAACTCATCGTCAGCTCCGCCCTGTTGCACGATATTGCCAAGACCGCCACCCTGGAGACGGAGTTGCGGCACGATGAGCTGGGTCGGGAAATCTGCCTGCGACACGGCCTGGACGAGCTGGCCGAGATCGTGGCCGAGCATGTTGTCTTAAAAGGCGGTGCCCCGGAGCGCTGCACGGAAAAGGAAATCGTCTATTACGCGGACAAGCGGGTGCTCCACGATGAAGTGGTCACCCTTGAGGCGCGGCTCGACTACATTATCCACCGCTACGGCAACGGGGACGAGGATCTCCACGTCAGAATCCGGCAAAACTTCTCCCAGGCCCACGCCATTGAAGAGCGTCTTTTTGCCGAGCTTGATTTTTCCCCGGAGGAGCTGGGGGAACGGCTGGGCAGGGATCTCTTTCTGTTGGAGGCGTTTCCGCGATGAGCGAACCAGTCGGCGTCATTCTGCTCAATCTCGGCGGCCCTGAAACCCTGGCCGATGTGGAGCCGTTTCTGGTCAATCTCTTCTCCGACCGCGAGATCATCCGGCTTTCTCCCTTTCCCTTTCTCCAGAAATTCATTGCCGGACGGATCGCCGCCAAACGGGCGCCGAAGAGCCGGGAGGCCTATCGCCTGATCGGCGGCGGCTCGCCCCTTACGCGAATCACCGGGGAGCAGGGCAGGGCGCTCGAAGCGGCCCTGGCTGCGGACGGCCGTTTCGTGGTGCGCATGGCCATGCGTTACTGGCACCCAGGGGCGGAGGCGGCCCTGGCGGAATTCGCCCAGGCCGGGGTCCGTCGCATTGTGGCCCTGACCCTCTATCCCCATTATTCCCGCGCCACCACCGGTTCATCCCTGGATGCGCTGCGCCGGGCTGTGGCTGCCTCGGGGCATGCCTTCGAGCTTGCCGAGGTGAGGGAATGGCCGGAGCAGCCGGAGTATGTTGCGTGTCTGGCGCAGGGCATTCGAGAGGGGCTGACGGGATTTGGCAACGAATCGGTGCAGCTGGTTTACAGTGCGCACAGCCTGCCGGTTTCCTTTATCAGGGAAGGCGATCCCTATCTGGATCAGATCAAGCGGACCATCGCGGCGGTGGAAAAAATTACCGGCATGAACGGGCGGCTCTGTTTCCAGAGCCGCAGCGGGCCGGTGGAGTGGCTTTCCCCTTCCACCCCGGAGATGCTGGCGCAATTGGCCGGAGAAGGAGTGAAAAATGTTCTGATGGTGCCGATCAGTTTTGTCTCCGATCACGTGGAGACTCTCTACGAGATCGACATCCAGTATCGGGAACTGGCCGAGTCCTTAGGGCTGCGTCTTGAGCGCACGAGCTCCCTCAACACCAGTCCGGCGTTCATCCGGGGGTTGCACACCCTTGTCTCTGATTCCTGTCGGCAAAGAGGCTGGCTGTAACTTGCAGTGATCAGCTGGAGCCCATGTAGCGGCGCATCCGGATATTCATCAGGAGGCCAAGGCCTGCCAGGTTGGTGAGCAGCGAAGAGCCGCCATAGCTGATAAGGGGCAGGGGCACGCCCACCACGGGCATCAACCCCATGACCATGGCCAGGTTGATGAATGCCTGCCAGAAGATGAGCGAGACCACGCCAAAGGCAAGCAGCACCCCGAATTTATCCCTGGCGGAGATGGCGATGTTCAGCCCCCAGAGGATCATGAAAAAATAGCAGACCACCAGAAGGGCAGAGCCGAAAAAACCCCACTCCTCGGCCCAGACCGAAAAGGCGAAGTCGGTGTGCCGTTCCGGCAGAAAATCGAGCTGGCCCTGGGTTCCTTTCAGATATCCCTTTCCGAAGATCAAACCGCTGCCCACGGCGATTTTTGACTGGATGATATGGTAGCCTGTGCCCAGGGGGTCGTTTTCCGGATTGAGAAAGGTTTCAACCCGTTGGCGCTGGTAGGGTTTTAGGAAGAATTTCCAGGCGATGGGGATGATGGAAAGCCCGCCGCACAAGAGGGTCGCCAGGGTGGTCCAGCGGAGTTTGACAAACAGGGTCATGGAAATAAAGATGAACCCCAGCAAAAGACCGGTGCCGAGATCGGGCTGTTTGGCGATGAGGATGAAGGGCAGGCCGGTCAGCAGGGCCGGGACGGCCAGGTCAAGCAGGCCGAAGCCTTTCCCGGTTTCTTTGCGATAATAATAGCTGGCCAGGGTGATAACCAGGATGAGCTTGGCCGGTTCTGAGGGCTGGAGGCGGAAAAAACCGAGATTGATCCAGCGCTGGGCGCCAGCAATGGTTCTGCCGAAGACCAGAGCGAAAAGGAGCAGAAGGATCATTCCGACATACAACGGGTAATTCAGGGTGAGCAGCACCCGGTAGTCGATGCTGACGATGAGCAGGAGGATGGCTGCGCCGAACAGGTAATAGGTGAGTTCCTTCAGGTAGAGCGGGGCGCCCACATTGGTGTAGAGATGGGTGGAGCTGTAAATGTTGGCCAAGCCGATGAGGGCGACAACAAGCACGGCCCCGATCAGAACCCAGTCGACATTAAGCAGCAGGCGGCGGTCAAAGCGTACCATGTTATTCTTCCTTTTCATCCTTGGCAACCGGGGGCGGGGCTTCCTCCGTCGCAGTCTTCTTCCCGTTTTTTAGATCGAAATATTTTTTGAACACGGCCTTGGCGACAGGGCCGGCTGCGGAACCGCCGTGCTGGCCGTGCTCCACCAGGACGGTTACGGCGATCTCCGGTTTTTCCGCGGGGGCAAACGAGGTAAACCAGGCATGGTCCCGGTATTTGTAGGGGATGTTATTCCCGCTCAAGCCTTCGTTCTGGGCGAGACGCACTACCTGGGCTGTGCCGGTCTTGCCGCCGATGAGCACATCCGGGAGTGCCACAACCTTGGCGGTGCCGCCCGGAGAATTTACCACCCCGACCAGGGCGTCCTTGATGAGCGCCAGGGAGTGGGCGGAACCGAGAATCTTGCCATCGCTGATCGGGGCAAAGGTTTTGAGGACTCTGCCGTCCGGAGCCGTGATGTTATGCACCATCTGGGGCCGATAGAGGGTGCCGCCATTGACCACGGCGGCGGTCATCCGACAGAGCTGCAGGGGGGTGGTCAGCACATAGCCCTGACCGATGGCGACCGAAAGGGTTTCCCCTTCCTGCCATTTTTCCTTGTAGCGTTCCTGTTTCCATGCGGTTGAAGGAATCATTCCGCCTTTTTCATGTTCGAGCTCGATCCCGGTTTTCTTGCCCAAGCCCAAGCTGTGTGCGTACTTGGCGATATTGTCGACCCCCAGCCGCATTCCAACCGAATAAAAATAGACATCGCATGATTCGACCAGGGCTCGGTGGAAATCCACCGTCCCGTGGCCGCCTTTCTTCCAGCAGCCGTACCTCCGGTTGCCGAAGTTCAGGGAGCCGCCGCAGAAGAAGGTGGCGTCAGGGGTGATAACTCCTTCGGAGATAGCCGCCAGGGCGGTGATGATCTTGAAGGTCGAGCCGGGCGGATATTGCCCCTGGATGGTTTTGTTGAGCAAGGGGTTGAGCGGGTCGTTGAGCAGCTTGTTCCAAGCAGAGGTCGAAATACCACCGACAAATTCCTGGAGGTGCAGCGGTGGGGTGCTGCACATGACCAGCAGATTGCCGGTGTTCACCTCCATGACCACCACGGCTCCGGCCTTGTCTCCCATGGCTTCTTCCGCCGCGCGTTGCAGCTCGATATCGAGGGTCAGGTGCAGGTCATTGCCTGGGAAAGGCTCCTGCAACTGCATTTGGCGCTGTTCAAAGCCGTGGACGTCAACCTCCAGGTAGTTGCGGCCTTTTTCGCCCTTGAGAAACTCTTCAAAGACCTTTTCAATCCCCTGTTTGCCGACCTGATCGCCGCTTTGGTACTTGGCGTAGCGTTTTTCCTCCAGCTCCGCCGGACTTATTTCGCCAAGGTAGCCGACGAAATGGGAGGCAAAGTCGCCGTAGAGATAGTCCCGGGAAGGCATGACCTCGATGTGGACCCCGGGAAGCAAGAGATGTTTGTTCTCTATGGTGACCAGGGTTTCCCAGTCGATATCTTCCTTGAGTCTGGTGGGCATGTAGCGGGGATTTTCGGTGGCGGCCCGGATTCTGTCCAGCAGCACGGAAACATCTTCCTTGAGGATTTTGGCGAGATCCTTGATAACCGCATCGGGGTTGGGCGCGTCTTCCCGGCTCCAGACTACATTGAAACGGGGGCGGTTGGTGATAATCGGCTGGCCGGTCCGGTCTAGGATATTGCCGCGGGGGGCGGCGATAGTTTGGATACGGATGCGGTTGATCTCTGAAAGTTTCGCGAAATCATCGCCACGGTAGATCTGGAGATACCAGAGCCTGGTCAAGAGCAGGGCGGCGGAAAAGATAATCACAGCCATGGCGATATCGATCCGTTTTTTGAGCATCTTCAGCTCGGCGGGATCGATCTTGTTTATTTTGGCAAGGGGACGTGGCGGCATGGTTTTTGAGAGGGCTCCTGGCTACATCCGGTAGCGATTTCCTGTTTTTGCACGGCGAAATGGATTGTTCGCATTCTTGCTGTCAAAAACCGTGGTGAGCCAATGGAAAAAATTGAAAAAAGGGATGCAGATAACCGAAAGAATGAGGACCTGCAGGATTTCATTGCCCCAAGCCCAGTACAGTCTGTTCTCCGGCGACAGGATCGAGGTGAAGATAAAAATGCTGCTGGCGGTAAAAAGATAGCTTAAGGCAACCAGCGGGATTTGATGAATCGACTCATTGATGGCCAGGTGTCTGGAGATAACCTGGAGAACAAAGAAGAGCACGAGGTAGATCACCGGGTGGAGACCGAGAAAAACCCCGGAGAAGATATCCATGATCAGGCCAAACAGCAGGGCCAGCACCGCACCCTTGTAGACATCGAGGTAGGTGCCGAGAAAAACGATAAACAAAAACAACAGGTTGGGCCGGCCAAACCATTCCGGCAAGGAATGGAGCAGAGTGGTCTGCAGGATGAGGAGGATGGTCCCTGAGAGAAAAAGAAAACTTAGAACCATTGGGCAAAGGTCTGGGTTTTGGTTGGAGGAAACAAAGGACCTGATTTCGCCTGGAGCAGGGCCGGGGTTGCGAAGGATCGCGCCGTGTCCTGCATGGAAAGGGTCATTTTTGGGTGATTTGGGTGGGTGTGCAGCATTATTTGGCCAGCGGATCCTTTTTCATGACAATAATCAGATATTCAAGCTGGGAGAAGTCCGCGGAGGGCTCTATCTCAATTTCCTGAAACATTCCCCGGCCTGCCTTTTCGACCTTTGATACCGTGCCGATGGGCACACCTTTCGGGAAAACGCCGCCGATCCCGGAAGTGACGATTCTGTCGCCTTTCGCCACCTCGTTGTTTTTGAGCACATACTCCATGTGGAAGCCCGCACCGCCTCCCTTGATGATTCCCTGAACCCTGGTCCCCTGAACTAGGCCGTCGAGGGCGCTATTGGGGTCGGTTGCCAGCAGGATCTTGGCAAAATGGGGAGAGGTGTTTGTGACCTGACCTACAACGCCTTCCACCGTTACTGCGGGCATGCCTGCCTGGACTCCATCGCTGCTGCCGCGGTCAATAATGATGGTCTTGAACCACTGGGAAGGGTCCACCCCGATAATTTCGGCGGTAAGGGTGGGGGTCGGGAGGGTTTCTTTCATCTCGAGAAGTTTTGCCAGCCGGACATTGGTTGCCACGGCTTCCCGGTATTCGTTGTTCACCGCCTTGTGTTTCTGCAGCTCTTCCCGCAAGCGGGCGTTTTCCTCCCGGACATTGATCAGCGCGGAATAGTTATGCCAGCCGTTTTTGAAACTCCCGGTTATCCGGGTTATGCCATACTGGGCCGTGCCGATGACTTCAAGGGCTAATTTATGGGGGGCGTTAAACTCCTGACGGCCCACCGTAGAGACAATCAAAATAATGAACAGGGTGAGGAGAAGGCCGAAAAAAAGAAAGAGTCTGATCTGCCTGGCGCGTTTGTTTTTTTTCCTCATCTCGGACTCTGGAAATAATTGTATGTCGCCATATTTTTCTCAAAATGAAAGGGAGGAAAGCTGCGCCTATTGCTTTTGAGCAATAAAAAAACCAGGGTCACGGGCCTGGAAGGGCTCTCATCTTAGAGAGTCATTACCTCTCTGAGCAGCTCGATGTGTTCCAGGGCCTTGCCTGAGCCAAGCACCACGGAGGAAAGAGGGTCTTCCGCAATAATGATCGGCAGGCCGGTTTCCTCGGAGAGCCTTTTGTCCAGATTGCGCAGCAAGGCGCCGCCGCCGGTGAGGACAATGCCCTGATCGACGATATCGGCGGAAAGTTCCGGCGGGGTGAGTTCAAGGGCCATTTTGACCGCCTCGATGATGGCATCAACCTGTTCGGTGATGGCGATGCGGATTTCTTCCGAGGTAATGGTCAGGGTTTTCGGTACACCGGAAACAAGATCGCGGCCCTTGACCTGCATGGTGTCGTAGGGCGGCTCGGGCATGACATCGCCGATGGTGGTTTTAATGACTTCGGCGGTGTGTTCGCCGATGGCCAGGTTATGTTTGCGTTTGATGTAATGGAGGATGGCTTCGTCCATCTTGTCGCCGGCCACCCGCAGGGAGCTGGAATAGACAATGCCGGCCAGGGAAATCACCGCCACCTCGGTGGTGCCGCCGCCGATGTCGACCACCATATTGGCGGTTGGCTCGGTAATGGGCAGACCTGCGCCGATGGCCGCAGCCATTGGCTCTTCGATGAGGTACACTTCGCGGGCGCCCGCCGATTCAGCGGATTCCTTGACCGCCCTCTTTTCAACCTGGGTGATACCGGAGGGAACGCTGATGATGATGCGGGGATGCACCAGGGTGCGGCGATTGTGGACCTTATTAATGAAGTAGCGCAACATGGCCTCGGTGACTTCAAAGTCGGCGATGACGCCGTCCTTGATCGGCCTGACCGCAACAATATTGCCGGGGGTGCGGCCCAGCATCATCTTCGCCTCTTTACCCACGGCCAGAACCTTGTTGGTGCGGGCATCCTTGCGGATGGCAACCACCGAGGGCTCCCGTAAGACAATGCCTTTGCCTTTTACGAAAACCAGAGTGTTGGCAGTTCCCAGGTCAATGGCCAGATCGTTGGAGAGCCATCCGAACAGCGAGTCAAAGGGTGAGAACATAATTCAGTTACCTCTACGTTTTATTAGAATGCCTTTAATTTCCAGAGAGTTATGGCCATCGAAAAAAATCTTCCAGACTGTAACAGACTCATCTGGCCTTGGCAAGAAAAATGGCGGGGATTTTTAGGGAGAAAACGCTTGACATCCAATACGGCGGGTGGTATTTGAACCAGCGTGTCCGGCGGGTTTTCGTTGCCCGGCACTTCTTTAAGACAATGTGGGGCTGTAGCTCAGCTGGGAGAGCGCTTGCATGGCATGCAAGAGGTCCGCGGTTCGATCCCGCGTAGCTCCACCATTTTTTTCCGCAAATGCACCCTTGGGAAGGGCTTATCCGGTTTTTCTCAACGGGTCAGCCTCTGCCAGCCTTAAGAATTGGCCTTCTTCGTGTATGGCAGAGGTTTTTTCTTGATTTCCCCCCTTGGTGTCCCTCTCCTCCGAGAATTCTTATGACTCAATCCGCTAAAACGCCCGAGCCTGCGCTGAAGCCTGTTTCCGAGGACGCCATTCTCAAGGTTTCCAAGGAGATCGTGGTGAAGTTTATCGAGGTGGGTCGGCTTGCGCCGGGCAATTTTGACGAGATGTTCCGCGCCATTTACCAATCGGTGCGGAATACGGTCCGGTCCTGATGATGTCCGTTTCCCCGGTGGGTCTCGATCCTGCCCTCAACCGCTTCCCTGAAACAATCAAGCACATCCACCTCATGGGCATTTGCGGCACCGGGGTGGGCGCTCTGGCCGGCATGCTGAAAAGCGCGGGCTTTACCGTGACCGGCTCGGATCAGCAGGTCTATCCCCCTATGAGTGATTTCCTGGCCGGCCAGGGTATTGGTGTGCAGTCCGGCTACTCCCCGGACAACCTTGAGCCGCGTCCGGATCTGGTGGTGGTCGGCAATGTCATCCGGCGGGAAAATCCGGAAGCCCAGGCCTTGGCCGAGCGGTGTATCCCCTATGTTTCCTTTCCCCAGGCCCTGAGCCATTTCTTTATCCGCGACAAGACCTCTTTGGTTGTTGCCGGAACCCATGGCAAGACCACAACTTCTTCACTCTTAGCCAGCCTGCTTCGCGAGATCGGGGCGGAGCCGAGTTTTATGATCGGTGGTCTGGTCCAGGCCTTTGGCCGGAATTTCAATGTGGCTGAGGGGAGATATTTTGTTGCCGAAGGCGATGAGTATGACACGGCCTTTTTCGACAAGGGGCCCAAGTTTCTCCATTATCGGCCGCAGATCGCCATCCTCACCAGCATCGAGTTTGACCACGCCGATATCTACGCGGATCTTGCCGCCATCAAGACCTCCTTTGCCAAGCTCGTCGCCAGTATGCCCCCGGATGGTTTTCTGGTGGCCTGCTGGGATGACCCGGTTGTTCGGGAGGTTTGCCAGGGGGCCGGGTGTACGGTGGTCGGCTACGGCTGTTCCGAAGAATGCGACTGGCGGGTGACTGATCTGCTGGTTCGCCCGGAATCTACCTCGTTTCAGGTCAGCAAGCATGGCGTCCCCTTTGGCGGTTTTGAGAATGTCCTGCCCGGGCGCCACAATGCGCTCAACGCCCTGGCCGTGATTGCAGTTCTTGATATCCTGGGTTTTGCCCAACAGGACGTGGCCCAGGGCTTGCGAAAGTTTCAAGGGGTACGGCGGCGGCAGGAGGTGCGTGGCGTGGCGCGGGGGGTGACGGTGATCGACGATTTTGCCCATCATCCGACGGCAGTCCGGGAAACCCTGGCTGCTCTGGCTGCTGCCTATGCCGGCCGTCGTCTGCTGGCTGTTTTCGAGCCCCGAACCAACTCCAGCCGACGCAAGGTCTTTCAGGAGGCCTACGCCTCTGCCTTTGATGCCGCGACAGAGGTTTTGGTGCGCGAGCCAGCCCCCCTTGCCAATATCCCGGAGGCCGACCGGTTTTCCTCCCGCCATTTGGTGGAGGATCTGGCAAGCCGCGGCCTGGGCGCCAGGTATTTTTCCACTACCGAAGAGGTCCTTTCCTATCTTGATGGCAGCGCCCGCGAGGGCGACGTGGTGGTCATCATGTCCAATGGCGGGTTTGACAACATCCATCAGCGGCTTCTCGAGTTGCTGGGTCGGACTGTTCCCGCACGGATGTAAAAAAAACGATAAAAAAAGCGCGGGCTAGGTAGTTGTCGCCACAGTATTTATACCTTGGCTAACGATTTGAATTTGTGTCTATTTCCAGTCCTTTCCTCCCGCAGGCCCAGAAGAAATCCAGGCCTGAATCTCTGCTTTTAACTTCTTGAAAAAATGGAAAAAATAGGGCTTTTCCGCCTTGTTTTTTGGCGCCTTGCTTTTTCTGAATACCCATTCAGTATTTGCTTGACATCGATTTTTGATAGGGCTATTTAGACCGGAAGCTATTCGCATAATGCGCTTCAACCTAAGGAGCATACAGTCGTGGAACAGCAGGCAACTCTTGATCTTCTCTATGTGGCAGCCTTTTTCTTGGGCGGCCTGGGCTTTGCGGTGGGGCCGTTTATTATCGCCCTCCTCCTTGCCCCCCGGTCCACCAGAAACACCCAGGGGAAAACAAAACAGCTTATTGAATGCGGCATGGAGCCCATCGGCGACGCCTGGATTCGTTTCGGCATTGTCTATTATCTCTATGCCCTGATGTTTGTGGCCTTTGCCGTGGACATCCTCTTTTTGTTTCCGGTGGCGCTCGTCTATAACAGGGCAGGGCAGGCCGGGTTCAATATCGGCGACCTCCGGGCTTTTCTCGAGATCCTGATCTTTGTCGGAATCCTGTCATTGATAATCATCTATGCTTGGAAAAAGGGAGTGTTCAAGTGGGAACGCAAAATATACAACCCGCGATAGTTCAGTTTGCCCAGCTTGACAAACTGCTTGCCCTGGGAAGAGCCAATTCTCTCTGGCCCATGACCTTCGGTCTTGCCTGCTGCGCCATCGAGATGATGGCCACCGGCGCCTCCCGCTTTGATCTGGCCCGGTTCGGCGCTGAGGTGTTTCGGCCCTCCCCCCGTCAGTGCGACGTGATGATTGTCGCCGGCACCATCAGCAAGAAGATGGCCCCTGCCGTGGAAACCCTCTACGACCAGATGCCCGAACCCAAATGGGTCATCGCCATGGGCAACTGCGCCATCTCCGGCGGCCCTTTTGTTTTTGAAGGCCAGTACGGCATTGTCGAGGGCGCGGATAAATTGTTTCCGGTGGATGTCTTCATCCCCGGCTGCCCACCCCGGCCCGAGGCCTTGATCGAGGGGATTTTAGAGCTTGAAGAAAAGGTGACGGGTTCCCGCAGATGGCCAAGAGTGGAGGTGGGTTGATCATGAACTGTGGTGCGATCAAACAGAAACTGGCCGTCATTGGGGCTGAAGCAATAACCGAAACGGAGTATGCCCGCAAAGGCTTTGCTCTGGACGTGCAGGTTGCCCCCCATCAGCTTGTCGCCGCAGTCTCGGTGCTGGACGCGGAAGGATTTTTCATCGAGGCTGTTACCGGCGTGGACTGGTTGGGTGAGCAGGCTGCCCTGCGCAAAGATGCGGAGGCAAAAGCCGCAGCCGAGGCCAAGGCCAAAGCTGAGGCCGCCGCAGCTGCGGGAGAAGAACCGGCCCCAGCCGCAGTGCCAGCCGAACAGAGCGAGCTTCCTGAAGACGCGCTGGAGGCGGTGTACGATTTCAATCATTACGAATCGCTTTGCCGGGTGACGATCAGAACCCGGGTGCCCCGCAGCAAGCCGGAGGTCCCCACCATTTCGCAGGTCTATCCCGGGGCCAACTGGCATGAGCGGGAAACCCATGATTTTTTCGGAATCACCTTTGTCGGCCACCCCTATCTAGTGCCATTGCTGTTGCCGGAAGATGCTGATTATCATCCCCTGCTGAAGGATTTCCGCCCATGAGTCCCTTTGCCGAAAGTCAAGCCCGTGAAACATTTGTCTTAAACCTCGGTCCGCAGCATCCTGCCACCCATGGGGTTTTGCGGGTCAAGCTGACCATGGACGGCGAGTACATCGTCGAGGCGGAGCCGGTTCTGGGTTACATCCACCGCATGCACGAGAAGATGGGGGAGAACCGGACCTGGGCTCAGTTCCTGCCCAACACCGGCCGGATGGACTATCTCCACGCCCTGGCCTTCAATCATGGCTATGTCGCGGTGGTGGAACGGGCTGCAGGCATTGAGGTGCCGGAGCGGGCTGAATACCTGCGGGTGATCACCTCCGAACTGAACAGGGTTTCCAGCCATCTCCTCTGGTTTGGCGCCTTCATCCTGGATTTGGGCGGGTTTTCCCCGCTGCTCTACGCCTTTGACGACAGGGAACATATCCTGGACCTGTTGGAATCGGTGACCGGTTCCCGCCTCACCTATTGTTATTTCCGCTTCGGCGGGGTGTACAACGACATCGATGAAAATTTTGTCGCCGGAGCCCGCGCCTTTATCAAGCGGTTGCGTGAGCGGATGCCCATGTACCATAATCTGGTGACCAAGAACATCATCCTGATGAAACGACTCCAGGAGGTCGGCCCGATTTCTGTGGAGATGTGCCGCAAATACGGGGCAACCGGCCCGGTGTGCCGGGGCTCGGGCATCAACTTTGATGTGCGCAAGCACGAGCCCTATTCCATCTACCCGGAAATGGACTTTGAGGTGCCGGTGTACGAGCAGGGCGATTCCATGGCCCGCTACATGGTGCGGATGGACGAGATCGAGCAGAGTCTGCGCATTGTGGAACAGGCGCTGGATAAACTGCCCGAAGGCCCGGTCATGGCGGAGAAGGTTCCCAAGATCCTCAAGCCTGCCAAGGGCGATTATTACCATGCCGTGGAAACGGCGCGCGGCTCATTCGGCGTGCGGGTGGTCAGCGACGGGAGCAACACCCCCTATCGCCTGAAACTCCGTTCCCCAACCTTTTCCAATTTGAGCCTTTTCGGCGAGGCCTGTCGGGGTATGCTGTTGCCTGACGCCCTTGCCCTGATGGGAAGCCTGGATTTGGTCATCCCCGAGATAGACAGGTAAGGAGCTTCGTTATGTATGTGGATCCTGAAATAATACGGCTGCTGGCATTCCTTATTGGAGTCATCGCCTTTGCCGCCCTGAACGCCGCCTACCTGGTCTGGCTGGAACGGAAAGAGGCCGCGCACATCCAGCGGAGGATCGGTCCCAAGGAGGTTGGTCCCTTTGGCCTGTTCCAGCCTCTGGTCGACGGCATCAAGCTGATGACCAAGCAGCTCATTGTTCCGGCCGGGGTTGATCCCGTCCTGTTCAAGATTGCCCCGATCCTGGTCATGGTCCCGGCGATCATGAGCTTTGTCACCATCCCCTTCAGCGACACCCTGGTGGCCAGGAATCTCGACATCGGCCTGCTTGCCATCTTTGCCTTTGCCTCGGTGAACGTCCTCGGCCTCCTTCTTGGCGCCTGGGGTTCGCGCAACAAGTACGCGGTTATCTCCGCGGCCCGTGTGGTTTCCCAGAACGTGGCCTACGAGATTCCCATGCTGGTCACGGTGGTGACCCTGGTGATGATCAGCGGCACCATGAATCTCAGTAAGATTGTCACCCTGCAGATGGGCGGCTTCTGGCACTGGAACATCCTCAACCTTTCCGCCAGCCCCCTGATGCCGGTAGCCTTCCTGATCTTCTTTGTCTGCATGCTGGCCGAGACCAACCGCGCCCCCTTCGACATGGCCGAGGCGGAGAGCGAGCTGGTGGCCGGCGCCTTTACCGAGTACTCGGGCATGGGCTTTGGCGTCTTTTTCATGGGCGAGTATGCCAATATCGTCATCGGCGCCAGTGTGGCGACCATCCTTTTCCTGGGCGGCTGGGATTGCCCCTTCGGGCTTTTTCCGGGGGTGCACTGGTTCCTGATCAAGATGTATTTCCTGATCTTCACCGTCATCTGGATCCGTTGGACCTTTCCTCGAACAACCTTTTATGGGCTGCTCAATCTTTCCTGGAAGATTTTGATCCCGATCTCCTTTTTTAACCTGATTCTTACCAGTGCCATGTTGAAGGTGTTTTAACCATGATCGACTATCTCAGAGAGATTATCAGCGGGACCTGGAGCCTGTTTGTCGGCCTGGGGATTACCATCCGGTATTTTTTTCAGCCGGTGGTGACGGTGCAGTATCCGCACCAGACCTTGCCCATGACCCCGCGCTTTCGGGGCCATATCGAGCTGGTCAAGGACGAGGAAACCGGCGAGACCAAGTGCATTGTCTGCGGCATGTGCCAGAAGGCCTGTCCCTCGAACTGCATTACGGTGAATGGCGAAAAGCGGGAAGGGGTCAAGGGCAAGGTGTTGACCGAGTACACCCTGGATTTCACCAAATGCAGTCTGTGCGGGCTCTGTGTCGAAAGCTGTCCGACCGCGGCAATCACCTTTTCCAAGGATTACAGCCTCGCGGGCGTCAGAAAGGAAGCGTACATCTTTGATCTCAAAAAACGTTTGGAGGCAAAGAACTGATGGTGTCCCTGTTCTCGATGGAAGGCCTGTCCGGCCTCTTATTTTTCGCTTTTATCGGCATCACCCTGGCCGGGGCCCTGATTGCCACCTCCGCCCGCAGCCTGATCCGCAGCGTGGCTGGGCTGGCCCTCTCCTTTCTCGGGGTGGCCGGGCTCTACTACTATCTCAACAGCCCCTTTGTCGCCCTGATGCAGATCCTCATCTATGTCGGCGCCGTCTGCGTCACCATCATCTTTGCCGTGATGCTGGCCGAGTCTTCCGAGCTCAAGCAGGTGACCCGGCGCAACGTGCTGGTCGGCCCCCTGGCCTTTCTGGTCAGCGGGCTTCTGGTTTTTGCCCTGGCTGGGTTGGCCTTGAAAACAGAATGGCTTGCGGCCCCCTGCCTGGTCAATCGCGGCACGGTTGAGGATCTTGGCCAGTCTTTGCTCACCACATACAGCATGAGCTTTGAATTGATTTCCGTGGTCTTGCTGGTGGCGGTGGTCGGCTCGCTGGTTCTGGCCCGGGCTGGGAGGGATAAATAATGGAGATTCTGGTGCTCAGTAACAGTCTGCACACCTATCTGGTAATCGGCGCCCTGCTTTTCGGCATCGGCTTTTACGGTCTGGTGCAGCGCCAGACCTTTATCGGGATGTTGATCTCCGCGGAGCTGATCTTGAGCGGGGCCTCCCTTAACTTCATGGCCTTTAACCGTTTTCTGGCGCCCGACCCCACGGTGGGCCAGGTCTTTACCCTGTTCATCATGGCCATTGCCGCTGCCGAGTGTGCCATTGCCCTGAGCATAATCATCGCCGTCTATCGGAACTACAAATCCATCGACACCGAAGATGTCGTGGATCTGCAAGGTTAGAGAGAAAGGAATAAGGGTCATGGATACAATTGTTTCCGTAAAACCGCTGCTCGCCATACTGACGGCCCTGGCCGGGTCCGTTCTCGTGATGATGTCCGGCCGCAAGCCCAATATCCGGGAGTCGTGGTCCTTTATCGCCGCGGTGACCATGTTTGGGATCATCGCCTCGATGATCACCACTGTTGCCCCGGCGCCTCTGGGCGAGGGCAAGACCATTGTCTATCAGCTGTTTCGGCTCCTGCCCGGGGTTTCCATCACCCTGCGGGTCGATGCCTTTTCCATGATCTTCGCCGTGGTCGCCTCCTTTCTTTGGATGCTGGCGGTGTTCTATTCCCTGGGCTACATGCGGGGGCTGCATGAGCATGCCCAGACCCGGTTCAACGCCTGTTTCGCCCTGGCCCTGTTCGGCGCCATCGGCGTGGCCTTTTCCGACAATCTGTTCACCCTCTATCTCTTCTACGAGATCGTCAGCGTCTGCACCTACCCGCTGGTTGCCCATCACCAGGATGAGGAAGGGTACGAGGGCGCCAAAAAGTATATCATTTATCTGACCACCACAGCCAAGGGGCTGGTGCTGCCGGCCATGATTCTCATCTATGTGCTCACCGGCACCCTTGATTTTGCCGACAACATCCGCACCGGTATTTTTTCCGGCGGAACCGTTGACGCCCACGGCGCCCTGGTGGTCATGCTCTATATCTTCTGCCTCCTGGGTTTTGCCAAAAACGGGCTCATGCCTTTCCACAACTGGCTTCCCGGCGCCATGGTTGCCCCGACCCCGGTCTCCGCCCTGTTGCATGCGGTGGCCGTGGTCAAGGTCGGTGTCTTCTGTACCACCAGGGTCATGCTCTATGTCTTCGGCACCGACTTGATGCAGGGTTTGAATCTCGGCATCCCCACCGCCTATTTTGTTTCCTTCACCATTTTGGTGGCCTCGATCATCGCCCTGACCAAGGATAATCTCAAGGCGCGGCTTGCCTATTCCACGGTGAGCCAGCTCTCCTACATCATCCTTGGCGTGGCCCTTCTTACCCCCAGCGGCATTCAGGGCGGCCTGGTGCATATCGCCAATCATGCCTTTGCCAAGATCACCCTCTTCTTCTGCGCCGGCGCCATCTATGTGGCGACCCACAAGAAAACCATCTCCGAGATGAGTGGCCTGGGCCGGTCCATGCCCTTCACCTTTGGTGCCTTTGCTATCGCCTCTCTCAGCATGATCGGCGCGCCGCCGGTTGCGGGCTTTGTCACCAAATGGAAGCTTCTGGTCGGGACCATGGAAATGGAGTCCCATTATATCGGGATCTTGTTGGTGCTGCTGGCCAGCACCCTGCTGAACGTGGCCTATTTCGCGCCGGTGACCTATCGGGCCTTCTTCGGTAAACGTCCGGAGGGTGAGGTCTATGCAGGGATCAAGGAGGCGCCCCTGACCATGGTTGTGCCCATCATGATTGCCGCGATCATCTCGGTGGTCATCGGCATCTACCCTGATTTTATGATGAACTTTGTCAAGGCGGTGACGGGATGATAGTGAAGCTGATTGATTTTCTGCGTGACCGGTTGTCGCTGGTCATCCGTCTGTCCTATGTCGGACTGGCGCTTGTGGTGGCCTGGGACGTTCTCTTTGTCTCCAAGGAGCATGCCCATACTGCGGTTGAGCATATTCCCGGCTTTTGGGCGGTTTTCGGTTTTATCGCCTGCGTGGTGATCATCATTGTTTCCAAGTGGTTTGGTCATCGGGGAATTATGACCCGTGAGGATTACTATGATAACTAATTTTTGGTTGCATCCAGCCCTGATACTCATTGTTGGCGCCTTTATTCTGCCCTTTCTGCCGAAATGGTTGAAACGGCCCTATCTGATCATTGTCCCGACCCTGGCCTTTTTGGATGTATTGTCCATGCAGGGGCAGCACGGCACCTTCGGGGTGGTCCGTTTCCTCGACTGGTATCTCACCTTTGGCCGGGTAGATGGGCTGACCATGGTCTTTGCCTACATCATGACCCTGATGTGCATCATCGGTACCATCTACGGGCTCCATGTGGAGGATGATTTCCAGCATGTCGCGGCCTGGCTCTACGTGGCCGGTTCGTTGGGGGTTATTTTCTGCGGCGATTATCTGGTGCTCTTTCTTTTTTGGGAGCTGATGGCCTTTGCCTCGGTCTTTCTCGTCTGGTTCCGCAGGCGGCCCGAATCCCAAGCGGTCGGCTACCGGTATTTGCTGGTGCATACCGCAGGCGGCCTTGCCCTGCTGGCCGGGCTTGTCCTTCGCTACCAGGCCACTGGCGGGGATCTTTCCTTCGGTCCCATCGGGGTGGGCAGTCCGAGCATCTCGACTTATCTGATCATGATCGGCTTTCTTTTGAACGCTGCGGTGCCGCCGTTCCATGCCTGGCTGCCAGACGCCTATGGGGAAGCGACCGTGACCGGGGCCGTCTTCATGTGTGCCTTCACCACCAAAACCGCGATCTACGCCCTGGCCCGCGCCTTTGCCGGGATGGAGATTCTGGTCCCCCTGGGGGTCTGCATGGCTCTCTACGGGGTGGTCTACGCGGTGCTTGAAAACGATTCCCGAAGGCTCCTTGCCTACCATATCATCAGCCAGGTCGGCTACATGGTGGCCGGTGTCGGCATCGGCACCGAGCTTGCCATCAACGGCACCTGCGCCCATGCCTTTGCCCATATCCTCTATAAGGGGCTGTTGTTCATGGGCTGCGGTTCGGTGCTGCATATGACCGGCAAAAGCAAGTTCAGCGATTTGGGCGGCCTCTACAAGAAGATGCCAAGGACCTTTGTCTTTACCATGATCGGGGGGCTTTCGATCTCCGCCTTCCCGCTTTTTTCCGGTTTTGTCAGCAAGGCGATGATCGTCTCTGCAGGCTTTGAGGTTCACAACTATTGGGCTGGATTTCTCCTGACCATGGCCTCGGCCGGAACCTTTCTCCACACCGGTCTCAAGGTGCCCTATTTTATCTGGTTCGGCAAAAACAACTGCAGCCAGGAGACCTGGGACAAGGCCGCTGATCCGCCATGGAACATGCAGCTTGGCATGGGAATCGCCGCGTTTCTCTGCATCCTGATCGGCAGCTACACCCCATATCTGTACAACATGCTGCCCTATCAGCAGGCTGCGGCAGCGTATCACCCATACACTGCCTATCATATCTCGGAAACCATGCAGATCCTTCTCTTCACCGCGCTGGGGTTCTTCTTGCTCATCAAGAAGCTGGCGCCGGAGCCCAAGATCAGCCTCGATCTGGACTGGTTCTACCGCATGGGCGGCCGCGGGTTTTACTGGCTCGCCAGAAGGCCCATCCAGTGGGCGGACAGTTGTGTTAGCGAAGGCTATCGCTATGTCGGCCTGATCCCGCTGATGACCACGGCCAGGTTTTGGTCTTGGTTTGACTGGAATGCCATTGATGGGGTGGTTGACGGGGTAGCGAAAACGGTGCGCGGCATCGGCGGTCTGGCCAGGCGGACGCAGAGCGGCCAATTGCAGTACAACATTTTTTATGCGGTATCCCTGGTTGCGGTTGCGCTCGTTTTATACGTCTTTGCCTAAGCCGTCGCCGCTGTTGCTGCTGGAACAAGATGCTCTGGGTGGTCAAAACGGCATAAGGAGCCGTAAAGAAAGGGCCACAAAGCACAGGTTTTTTCGTAACGGCTCCTAACTTTTATTACCGAGGATAGTGGGAATGGACTTTTTGATAATGAATTCGATGGGGTTTCCCATTCTGAGCGCCCTGATCTTTTTGCCTTTGGTCGGGGCCCTGATTTTATTGTGTATTCCCGGGGATACAGCGGCCAAGAACTGGACGATGCTGGTAACCGTGGTCACGGCGCTGGTCTCCTTGCCTCTTTACTGGAATTTTGATGCGACCACCGCGAAATATCAGTTCGGCGAACACGCCTCCTGGATCTCCGCCTTGAACATCAATTATACCTTGGGCATCGACGGCATCTCTCTGCTGTTGGTTTTGCTGACCACCTTGATCATGCCCCTGTGCGTTCTCGGTTCCTGGCGGTACATCGACAAACGGGTCAAGGAATTCATGATCTGCCTGCTGCTCATGGAAACCTCCATGCTCGGTGTGTTCATGGCCCTTGATTTCATCCTCTTTTACCTGTTGTGGGAAGCGATGCTTATTCCCATGTATCTGATGATCGCGGTCTGGGGCGGCCCCCGGAAGGTGTATGCCTCGACCAAGTTTTTCCTCTACACCTTGGCGGGCTCGGTCCTGTTGCTGGTGGCCATCATCGGCCTCTATCTGGACCAGGGAACCTTCAGCATTCCCGCCTTGATGGGGCAGGATTATTCCACCACCTTCCAGGTCGTGGTTTTCTTGGCCTTTTTTCTGGCCTTTGCCATCAAGGTGCCGATGTTTCCCTTCCATACCTGGCTGCCAGCCGCCCATGTCGAGGCGCCCACTGCCGGTAGCGTCATTCTCGCCTCGATTCTGCTGAAGATGGGGACCTATGGGTTTTTGCGCTTTTGCCTGCCCATTACCCCGGAAGCCACCCTGATCTTTGTGCCCTATATTCTCTGGCTCTCGGTGGTTGGTATTCTCTACGGCGGTTTCACCGCCCTGGCCCAGCAGGACATGAAAAAATTGATTGCCTACTCCAGCGTCGGGCATATGGGTTTTGTCACTCTGGGTATTTTTGTTCTGAACCAGCAGGGGTTAGAAGGGGCGCTCCTACAGATGATCAACCACGGCATCACCACCGGGGCACTCTTCTTCTGTGTGGGCATGATCTATGAGCGCACCCACAGCCGGGAACTGGATGCAGCGGCAGGACTTGGCAAATACATGCCGGTGTATGTCAGCTTTCTCGCCTTTTTCTCGCTTTCTTCCTTGGCCTTCCCCGGAACCAACAGTTTTGTCGGCGAATTCATGATCCTGGTCGGTAGCTTTACGAACAATAAGATCGTCTCGGCCTTCGCCATTCCGGGCGCGGTGCTGGCTGCCGCTTATATGTTCCGCATGCTTCAGCGGGTGGTATGGGGCAGGCCGGTGAATCCGGATCATACCGGCATCTCTGACCTGAATCTCCGGGAAATTGCGACCCTTGCTCCCTTGCTCCTCTTTGTTTTCTGGATTGGCCTTTCTCCGGAGCCGTTTCTGAGGGTGATGCATGTAAGCGTTACCCACCTCATCGAGCAGGTGGGGGTTGCCTCCGGCGGAGCCGCTGTTTCTGTTGTCAAGCTGATGATTCCGTAACGGAACTTTCTGAAGGTTTTTAAGTTACTTACGCAAAGGATACAAAATGAAGCTCATGCTGTTTGCTCCTGAATTATTGCTTCTCTTGGGGAGTCTGGTCCTTTTCCTGGTTAGCACCGGCAAGGTCGGCGGCAAGAAGGCCCGCGCCGTGACCCTGGGTTTGGCGCTGCTCAATGTTCTGGTCTGTTTGGCCTGTGTGCGCCAGGAAGGCAGCCTGTTTTACGAAGCCTACCGGATTGATTTCTTCTCGCAGCTCATCAAGCTTGTCATTTCCATGGGCTTTGCCATCGTGCTGCTGTTCAGTACGGAATTGAAAGGGATTGATGACGAGATTCGCCCCGAATATTACCTGTTTCTGACCTTGAGCACCCTGGGTCTTCTCATGCTGGTGAGCAGCGTTGAGTTGCTTACCATGTTCATTGCCCTGGAGCTCTCCTCCTACTCCCTCTATATCCTTGTGCCCATGCGGGATGACCGGACGGGGTTGCGGATGCAGATGGAGTCGGCGATTAAGTACATCCTTTTCGGGGTGGTCGCCACCGGGGTCATGCTCTTTGGCATGAGTTACCTCTTTGGCCTCACCGGCACCACCTATCTTGTCGAGCTTTTGCCGAGACTCCACCAGATGATGGGCAGCCCCGCCGCCCTCATTGCCATTGCCATGGTTCTGGGCGGGTTCTTTTTTAAGTTGGCCGTCTTCCCCTTCCATTCCTGGGTTCCGGATGTCTACCAGGGGGCTTCCAACGAAACTACCGCCTTTATCGCTTCGGTTCCTAAGGTTGCGGCCGTGGCCATGCTTATCCGCCTCACCGCGCTGGCCACCCCTGAGGGGCAGGCCATTGTCACGCTGCTCATCGTCCTTTCGGTCTGTTCGATGTTTTATGGCAATCTTGTCGCCCTGGTTCAGACCGACATGAAACGGATGCTTGGTTTCTCCGGCATAGCCCATGCCGGTTATGTCCTGCTTGGTCTTGTCACCATGCAGGAGGTCGGCTACGCCACCTCGCTCTATTATATTGTCGGCTATTTGGTGATGAATCTTGCCGCTTTCCTGGTCATCTGCAAGGTGTCGGAACACGGCGAGAATCTGGCGGTGGATGATCTGAGCGGCTTGCACAAACGCGCCCCCTTGCTTGCCCTGACTCTGGCGGTCAGTATGTTTGCCATGGCCGGTATCCCCCCGTTTGTCGGGTTCATGGGTAAATTCATGTTGCTGACCGGGGCTTACAAGGCAGGGCATCTTCCCTTGGTCATTCTGGCGGCCATCAATACCGCCATCTCCATCTATTACTATCTGTCCGTGGTTCGGGTAACCTACTCAGCCAGCCCGGAAGATCGTCCCGCTGTGGTTGTCGGTGGTATCGGCAGGGTAGTAAGCGTTGCTTTGGTCCTGATCATCATCGCCATGGGGCTTTTCCCCGATCCGATTCTGCAATTGGCCACGGACGCTGTTCGCGCCATCCTCTAAGCCGTTGCCTCAAAACAATCTCGTCATCTTCTGACTGGCAAGAACGGCATAAAGAGCCGCAAGGAAATGGTCAAGTAGGTAAAGGCTATTTCTGAACGGCTCCCAAACCCAGATCCTGGGCCTGTCATCCGGAGAGTTTCCGCCAAGACGTGGGGAGACTCTTGACAAGTGGTAAAATAATTGTATAATCTACAGAATTATTCGGGCCTGCGGGAATAACTCAGTGGTAGAGTGTCAGCTTCCCAAGCTGAAGGTCGCGGGTTCGAATCCCGTTTCCCGCTCCAGCTTAGTTCCGGGCATTCCGGCGCTTGCTGGCAAGAAAACGCAATGTTTTCTTTGAGCGTAAGGGTGCTGTTCCGGCTAGGCAGCATTGTTTCGTATTGAAAGAACCGGTCATTCCGATCCGGTTGGTGAATTTTAGAAAGTGGGCTCAGGCCCGCTTTTTTTATTGGTATACTGTGCTATGGAAGAAGAGGCGATAGAGTCACCCCTGGTTCGGCGGTTGACGGAGCTGGTTGTGCCAGTGGTCGTGGGTTCTGGCTGTGAGCTGGTCGAGTTGCAGTTCAGGCGCGAGGCTCCCGGCTGGGTTCTTCGCCTGGTCATCGACAATGAAAATGGCATCGGCATTGATGATTGCTCCCGGATCAGCCGGGAGGTCGCCCATCTTCTGGAGGTGGAGGATCCCATTGAGCAGTCATACAGCCTGGAGGTTTCTTCCCCCGGCCTGGACCGGCCCCTGAAGAAGGAAAGGGATTTTGTGCGCTGCAAGGGAAAAAAGGCCAAGGTGGTTGTCAGGGAGCCCATTGACGGGCAGAACCAGTGGATTGGCCTGATTGAAGATGTGACTCAGGAGTCGGTAACGTTGCGCACCGACCATGGTATAATAGAAATCCCGTTTACCCGGATGAAAAAGGCCCGTCTGGTTATTGAGTTTTAAGACCGTCTGGCCGGTGTTGACCATAACGGGGGCGAACCCCTCGGTGGCGGATGTCCGGGCGTAATCGCCGAAAGAGAGACAGGAGAGAACAATGCTGTCAGATTTGAAACGAATTCTTGATCAGATAAGTAGAGACAAGGGGATTGATCGCCAGTTGTTGGTTGATGCCATTGAGGAAGCGGTGATGTCCGCGGCCAAGAAGAAGTTCGGCCAGCGGCGGGAGCTTGAGGCTCGATATAATGACGAGATCGGCGAGGTTGAACTTTTTCAATTCCGCAATGTTGTTGAGGCGGTTGAGGATGAGCAGACGGAAATTTCCCTGACCGAGGCCTTGGTTCTCGACCCGGAGGTGCAGCTCGGCGACGAGCTTGGCAGCAAGATGGACAGCGTTTCCGACCTTGGCCGCATTGCCGCCCAGTCCGCCAAGCAGGTGATCATCCAGAAAATGAAGGACGCTGAATGCAACGTCATCTATGAAATGTACAAGGACCGCAAGGGCGAAGTGGTCAACGGCATTGTCCAGCGCTTCGAACGGGGCAATATTATTGTCAATCTTGGGCGGACCGATGCCATTTTGCCGACCAAGGAGCAGATGCCCCGCAAGTCATACCGCCAGGGAGACCGAATCCGCGCCCTTCTGCTGGACGTGCGCCAGAGCAGCAGAGACCCGCAGCTGGTTCTGAGCCGGACCAATGATGAGTTCGTGACCAAGTTGTTTGCCATGGAGGTGCCGGAGATTGCCGAAGGGATCGTGAAAATCCTTGGGGTCAGCCGCGAGCCCGGCGCCCGCGCCAAGATTGCCGTGAGTTCGTCTGCCTCGGATGTCGATCCGGTGGGTGCCTGTGTCGGGATGAAGGGATCCAGGGTGCAGAACGTGGTTCAGGAGCTGCAGGGAGAAAAAATCGATATCGTGCCCTGGAGTCCGGACCCGGCCCGCTATGTTTCCAATGCCTTATCCCCAGCCCAGGTTTCGCTGGTAGTGGTGGATGAGGAGAAGAAAACCTTGGTGGTGGTTGTGCCCGATGATCAGCTTTCCCTGGCCATCGGCCGCCAGGGGCAGAATGTGCGCTTGGCCGCAGCCTTGCTGGGGTGGCGGATTGATGTGAAGAGTGAGCAGAAATATGCTAAATTTAGCGAAGAAGGCTTTCAGTCGCTCCTCGATGTGCAGGGGATGGATGAGAAAACCGCAGAAGCCCTCTATGATGCGGGCTTCAATTCAGCCCAGGATCTGGCTCAGGCGGAGGTTGCAACTGTGGTTGCCGAACTGGACCTTGACGAAAGCAGGATTGCCCGTTTGATCGCCGCCGCTCAAAAAGTCAGCACGGCCCAAGAACAAGACGATTCCGAACCGGCGTCAACCGAGGATGAAGAGTAATAGGTTATTTGGCATGACCGCTGTCTTCGGGGAAAAAGGTAAGGCACCGATCCGGACATGTCTGGGGTGCCGCCAGAGAAAAGCGCAGCAGGAGCTGTGGCGGTTTGCCGTGGACAACAGCGGTTGTGTAATGAAAGATTTCCGCGGGAAGCATGATGGACGTCATGTTTACTGTTGTCAGGACGACAGTTGTCTGCAGAAGTTTTTTAAAAACAAAAAAGGATTATCCAGAGCGTTTCGCCAACAGGTGCTGGGATTTAACGAAGGGTTGCAAGACCTCTTCGGGAGTGAGCAATGACAAAAATCAGGGTTTACGAGTTAGCTAAAGAAGCGGAAATGGAGAACAAGGACTTGGTGGCGGCCCTTATTGAGATGGGCTATGCCATTAAATCCCACAGTTCCTCCCTTGATGACGAAACCGCACAGGATATCCGCCAAAGGCTCGGAATAGGGCAGACCCGGACGGAAGAAAAAAGGATCCAGGGCGCCGGGCGGACCACCATTATCCGGAGAAGAACCAAGAATGTGCCGGTTGAGGTTCCGCCGGCGGCAGAAATGCCTGCCAAGCCGAAACGGCCTGCCGTTTCTGTGGTAGAGAGCGACGAGGCCGGGCTGACCAAGACGGATATCTCCGAGGAAAGCGTCGAGGAAGCAGCTCAGGGCGTCGGGGAAGCCGAGAGGGGCGAGGTTGTCGAGCCGATGCTTGCGGCAGGACCGGAAGGCGAGGAAGAGCCGGAGTTGTCTGCACGGTCGGAGGAAGAAGAAACAGAGGCAGCCTCTGTCGGCGGTGCGGTGGAGACAGCCGGGGACGAAGAAGTCTCTGTGGCGGAGACGGTTGAGATCGACGAAGCGGAAGAGCAGGCCCCCTTTGTGCAGGATAAGCATCGTCAGGGGTTTGCCAGGGTGATTAAAAGGGCGGCCATTGTCATTGCGCCGGCTGCTCCTTCCCGTCCGTTCACGCCTAGGCCACCGAAAAGGGTCGAAGCGGTTAAAGGAAAGCCCGTTGTTGCCGATGTTTCCCCCGCCAAGGGAGTCGATGAGGGTGACAAGGGGAAAAAAGGCAAGCGGTTTGTTAAATTCACCACGGAGACCGCCGAGCATGACCGGAGCAAAAAAGCTCCCTTGCGTACTCAGCGGCAGGCCGATATCGAGATCGAGGATGTTGACGATGCGTTGGGTGGAAAAATCCCCGCTGGCCTGCGTATAGCACGCAACTTGCGGAGCGGTGGCAAGAAAGGCAAGCGCCAGGCCGTTTCCCAGCCGGCAGCGGAACCCAAGGCGATCAAGAAGCGGATCAAGGTCCTGGAAACCATTACGGTTGGTGATCTTGCCCACCGGATGGGCCTCAAGGTCGGGGAGCTTATTGCCAAATTGCTGGGGATGGGGGTTATGGCCACCATCAACCAGGCCCTTGATGTTGAGACCGCGACCCTGGTGGCCTCTGATTTCGGCTATGAAGTCGAGCAGGGGGTTACCGAGGAACAGACCATTCTCAATTTGGAAGAACAGGAAGGCGGCGGGGAGATGCTTCCCAGGCCGCCGGTGGTCACGGTCATGGGGCATGTCGATCATGGCAAGACCTCGGTGCTGGACGCCATCAGAAAAACAGACGTGGCGGCCGGTGAGGCCGGTGGCATCACCCAGCATATCGGCGCGCATTATGTGCGCTCTCCGCAGGGAGACGTGGTTTTTCTTGATACCCCGGGCCATGCGGCTTTCACGGAAATGCGTTCCCGCGGCGCCCAGGTTACCGATCTTGTCGTTCTGGTTGTCGCCGCGGATGACGGGGTGATGGACCAGACCAGGGAGGCGGTGAATCATGCCAGGGCAGCCAAGGTTCCCATCTTGGTATGCGTCAACAAAATGGACAAGCCCGATGCAGACCCCATGCGGGTGAAAAGGGAATTGGCCGACCTGAATCTGCTCAGTGAGGAATGGGGTGGGGATACCATCTTCTGTGAAACCTCGGCCAAAACCGGGAAAGGCATACCGGAACTGTTGGAAAGCATTCACCTCCAGGCCGAAATCCTTGAGCTCAAGGCCGATCCGAATCGGCGCGCCAAGGGACATGTAATTGAGGCGCAGCTCCATAAAGGCCGTGGCCCAGTGGCAACGGTTCTGATCGAGCAGGGAACCCTGCGGGTCGGCGATGCCTGTGTTGCCGGGATATTTTACGGCAAGATACGCTCCCTGACCAACGATCGTGGCGAAAGTGTCAAGGAGGCCGGACCGGCCATCCCGGTCGAGGTTCAGGGCTTAAGCGGCGTGCCGCGGGCTGGGGATGAATTTGTCGTTCTGCCCGACGAAAAGAGGGCAAGGAGCGTGAGCGCCGACCGGCAGCTCAAAAGCCGGGAAGCCGAATTGGGTACCTACACCAAGATTTCCTTGGATAATCTGTTTGATAACTTGCAGGCAGGAAAGATCAAGGAGTTACGGGTTGCCTTGCGGGCCGACGTGCAGGGAACCCTGGAGGCCTTCAGCAAGGCCATAGAGGATCTGGCAACCGATGAGGTCAAGGTCAAGATTCTCCATGCCGGCACCGGCACCATAACCGACTCGGATGTCTTGCTCTCCGCAGCCTCTGACGCCTTTATCATCGGGTTTAATGTCCGGCCCTCAGCCAAGGTGCAGGAACTGGCCAAGAATGAGAAGGTGGATATTCGCACCTATGACGTCATCTATCATGCCTTGGATGACATCAAAAAGGCCATGGTCGGCTTGCTGGATGCCCGCTTCGAGGAAAATGTCATCGGCACTGCCGAGGTCCGGGAAACGTATCAGGTTCCCAAGATTGGCACCATTGCCGGCTGCTACGTGACCGATGGCAAGATCGAGCGCAACGCCAAGGTGCGCGTCGTGCGGGAAGGCGTGGTGATGTTTACCGGCCAGCTTGCCTCCCTGCGGCGTTTCAAGGACGATGTCAAGGATGTGCAGAGCGGGTATGAGTGCGGGATTGGGGTTGCCAACTATAATGACCTCAAGGTGGGCGACGTGCTTGAGGCCTTTGTGCTGAAAGAGCTTGCAAGAGAGCTCTAATGGCGGCCGGAAAAGCAAAATCACGGTTTGGCCTGCCTGCCGGTCTTGTTCGCAGTGAACCGAAAAGGCGGCCAATTCGGGTTGCGGATGCCATCAAGGCTGAGATTGCTTCGCTACTGGTGCGGAAAATCAATGATCCCCGGTTGTATAATATCATCATCACCTCGGTGGAGGTGAGCGATGATCTTGGACATGCCAGGGTTTTGTACAGTATATTGGGAGATGAAGACCCTAAGAATGTTGCCAAGGGCTTGGAGAGCAGTAAGGGCTTCATGAGAAGCAACTTGGCGCGGGCTCTGGAGTTGCGGCATGTGCCGGTGCTCGATTTTCGGCTGGATCTCGCGGGCCAGAAGCAGGCGGAAATGGAACAGCTACTCAGGGAGATAATAAAAGATGACGACTCATCCCCGTGACGAGATTGTTCAGACCCTGAAAGCGGCCAAAAATGTTCTGGTGGCCACCCATATCCATCCGGACGGTGACGCCCTCGGTTCCCAGCTAGCCATGGCCAACATCTTGCGTTCCCTGGGCAAGAATGTTTTTCTCTACGGCGAGGAGCAGGTCTCCCATCTCTACCGGTTTCTGCCGGGAAGCGGAGAAATCGACTCCCTGCTCCCGGCCCTGCACGGCTTTGACTGTGGGGTTGCCCTTGACTGTGGTGATTGCCACAGGCTGGGCGAGGCCATGGACTCCCTGTTGACCGTGCATCCCTTTGTGGTGATTGATCATCACGCGGGCCACCAGGAATTCGGCGATCTGAGGTGGATTGCCCCGGATCGGGCCTCAACCGGTGAGATGGTTTATGATCTGGCCGAGGCCTTGGGTGCCGAGCTCAGCTTTGAATCTGCCTATTGCCTGTATGCCGCCATTGTTTCGGACACCGGCTCCTTCAAGTATTCCTCGACCACTTCCGAGACCTTTCGCATCGCAGGCGAGCTTCTGCGTAAAGGGGTAAAACCGGCTGAGGTCTCCGGCAAGCTGTTTGATAATTTCACCGTCAAGCGTCTCAACCTCATGCGGATGGTGCTCGATTCGCTGCAATTGTATGCCGATGATCGGCTGGCAATCATCGCGGCTCCGCGGGAGGTTTTTGTCAAAACCGGGACCACCCAGGCGGACGCGGAAACCTTTATCAATTATCCGCGATCCCTGAATACCGTGAAGGTTGCCGCTTTTTTAAAAGAAACGGAGAGGGGTCTGATTT
The DNA here is from genome assembly GCF_055379285.1 of Thiovibrio sp. Mzg5. Taxonomy (NCBI): domain Bacteria; kingdom Pseudomonadati; phylum Thermodesulfobacteriota; class Desulfobulbia; order Desulfobulbales; family Thiovibrionaceae; genus Thiovibrio; species Thiovibrio sp. Mzg5. The sequence continues at coordinate 240,071 of NZ_AP022872.1, forward strand.
CAGTAAGTATGCGCTCCAAGGGCACTGATTATGATGTGGCCCAGGTTGCCGCCGCCTTTGGTGGGGGCGGTCATCGCAATGCCGCAGGGTTTAAGCTGCGGGATACCAGCATTGGCGAGGTTCAGGAAAAATTGTTGGCCAAATTGTTGCCCATGGTAACAAGCTAAGAAGATGGAGCTTCTGCCGCAGATGCCCGCCGATGGCCATGCTGCCTCGGTTGGGAAACACCCCCCCGTGGAACCGGCCCTTGAGGCCGGTATTTTTTTGGTGGACAAGCCGGTGGGGCCGAGTTCTTTCCGGATGGTGCAACTGGTCCGTCGGGCTCTGTCCATCAAGAAGGTGGGCCATGCCGGCACCCTTGACCCTTTTGCCTCCGGCCTGCTGATCATCTGTGTCGGCCGCCCGGCCACTCGCCTTATCTCCCAGTTCATGGACGGAACCAAGCGCTACGAGGCGGTGCTCAAGCTCGGCATCGAAACCACCACCCAGGATCTGGAGGGAGAGGTTACCGCCCAAAAAAAGGTCGGACGCTTTGCGCCGGAAGAATTGGCCCATTGTCTGGCCGGTTTTGTGGGTGAGCAACTGCAGACGCCGCCGCAGTATTCGGCGCTCAAGCACCTGGGAAAACCCCTGTACCACTATGCACGGAAGGGGATTACCATTGAGAAGGCACCGCGACCGATCACGATCTTCCAGCTCCAGCTTCTGGAGGCGGGGCCAGACACCCTGCGCATCGCAGTGGAATGCAGCAAGGGCACCTATATCCGGACCCTGGCCGCGGATATAGGCCGCACCCTTGGTTGCGGCGCTCATCTTGTTGCCTTGCGGCGGCTGCAAAGCGGGCCGTTCACCGTGGATAATGCGGTGGATGGTGCCGTCCTCCAGGATTCCACCCTGGCGCAGCAAGCGCTTTTGGCAAAGACCCTGACCGTGGAAGAGGTCTTGGCGCTGCTGCCCCGGCAAGAGTGAGATTATGCACCCCAATGGGCCTGTTTCGGTGAACTGTTGCCATTGGCCAGCGGGGAAAAAGCACGCAATGACATTCAATTGACATTGGCGCAAGGATCATTTATTAAGAAGCGTACCCAAATTAGGAATCGATGGTTGGCAGCCGATTATTTCGTAACGGCTCCTCAAATTCTGTCGATCTCCCGAATTATTAATTTTAGTGCACGAGGAAGACATGACACTGCAAGCGGAACAGAAAAAAGAGATTATCACCCAATTCGCCCACCACGAAAAGGACACCGGTTCACCTGAGGTGCAGATTGCCCTGCTGAGCTCTCGGATCACCTATCTGACCGAGCATTTCAAGGAACACAAAAAAGACCATCATTCCCGGCGCGGGCTGCTGAAGCTGGTCGGCCAGAGACGGCGTCTCCTGAATTATCTCAAGAGTAAAAACGTTGATATGTACCGCGACCTGATTCAAAAGCTTGGCATCAGAAAGTAGGATGCGATAACAGCCACCGCCGGGTTTCTGGCGGTGGCTCCATTTTGCCCCTGTGTGCAATCCGGCATCGCCGCTTCTGAGCGCGGCTGGGGCAGCGAAGACACCACCTTCCCATTGCGGTAATATATTTCGCCCGAGCTAGACCCGGGTGGCGCGATTGCTCCCCGGCATTGGAAAGGGCGGCTGTTAGAGGAGAGTTTATGTTTAAAAAAGTAACGATTGATCTGGGCGGACGGCCCCTCACCATTGAGACTGGACGCTTGGCAAAACAGGCAAACGGCACGGCCCTGGTAACCTATGGCGAAACCGTGGTGCTGGTTACGGCCACCGCAGCCAAGGATCCCAAAGCGGAAATCGATTTTCTCCCCCTCACTGTGGAGTATCAGGAGCGGTTTTATGCGGTGGGTCGTATTCCTGGCAGCTTTTTCCGGCGGGAAATCGGCCGGCCCAGCGACAAGGAAACCCTTTCCGCCCGTTTCATCGACCGTCCCCTGCGGCCCCTGTTTGTTAAAGGCTATCAGCATGAGACCCAGGTAATCGCCACGGTTCTTTCGGCCGATCAGCAGAACGACCCCGATGTACTGGCCATGATCGGCGCCTCCTGCGCGCTGATCGTTTCCGACATCCCTTTCAACGCGCCGGTGGCCGGGGTAAAGGTGGGCTATATTGATGGTCAGTATGTGCTCAATCCCAGCCCGGAAGAGTGGGAAAAATCCCGGTTGAACCTCATCGTGGCCGGCACCAGAAATGCCGTGGTCATGGTCGAAGGCGGGGCGGACAGCCTCTCTGAAGCCGAGGTTCTGGAGGGTATCTTTTTCGGCCACAAGGCGCTGCAACCCATCCTGGATATGCAGGAGGAGATGCGGGCCGCAGTGGGCAGGGCCAAGATGGCGGTTGCGCCGCCGGTGGTCAACGAGGCCTTGAAGGCCAAGGTCGCAGAGCTGGCCCGTGAAGGGATGCAGGCGGTCATTACCATGGCCGACAAGCAGGAGCGCAGCAATTTGTATCATCAGCTCCAGAAAGATGTCATTGCCGCCCTTGGCGACGAGTATGCCGATAGCCTCAAGGAGGCCAAGGAGCATCTCCATTCTCTGAATAAAACCATGATGCGCGACCGGATCGTTAAGGATCAGTGCCGGATAGACGGCCGCCGTTTTGACGAGATTCGCCCGATCAGCTGTGAAGTTGCGGCCCTGCCGAAAGTCCATGGCTCCGCGCTGTTTACCCGGGGCGAGACCCAGGTCATGGTTTCCGCCACCTTGGGCAGCGGCGATGATGAACAGCGGGTTGAATCCCTCACCGGCATGTCCTTCAAGCGCTTCATGCTCCATTATAATTTCCCGCCCTATTGCGTGGGCGAGGTCCGTTTCATGCGTGGTCCCAGCCGTCGGGACATCGGGCATGGCGCCCTGGCCGAGCGTGCTTTGTCGGCAGTATTGCCCAAGGGCGATGAGTTTGCCTACACCATCCGTATCGTCTCCGAGGTCTTGGAGTCCAACGGCTCCTCCTCCATGGCCACGGTCTGCGGCGGCAGTCTTGCCCTGATGGACGCGGGCGTGCCGATCAAGAAGCCGGTTTCCGGCGTGGCCATGGGTCTGATCAAGGACGGCGAGACCATCGTCATCCTCTCGGACATCCTGGGTGATGAAGATCATCTCGGCGACATGGATTTCAAGGTCACCGGCACCGACGAGGGCATCACCGCCCTGCAGATGGATATCAAGATCGAAGGCGTTTCCAAGGAGATCATGACCAGCGCTCTGGCCCAGGCCAGGGGCGGCCGCCTCCATATTCTCGAAAAGATGAAGATGGCCATCGAGCAGCCCAGGGCGGATGTGCCTGAGCATGCGCCCAAGATCTTCAGCCTGCAGATCAACCCCGACAAGATCCGCGACCTCATCGGCCCGGGCGGCAAGATGATCAAGTCGATCACCGCTGATTTCGGGGTGAAGATGGATGTGGAAGATTCCGGCAAGGTGACGATTTTCGCACCCAACGGTCTGGTTGCCCAGGCGGTTATCGCCAAGGTCAACGAGATCGCCGCCGATCCTGAAATCGGCCGGATCTACGACGGCGTTGTCCAGAAGATCCTCGATTTCGGGGCCTTTGTTCAGATCATGCCGGGGGTTGACGGTCTGGTGCACATCTCCGAGCTTGACACCAAGCGGGTCGAGAAGGTCACCGATGTTCTCAAGGAAGGCGACGAGGTCCGGGTCAAGGTTCTGGAGATCGACCAACGGGGCAAGATCCGTCTGAGCCGCAAGGCTGTCCTTCAGGAGGAGTCTGGTTCCTGAGCCATCGCCTTCGGGTAATGTTTTAGATTCTTCCAAGGGGAAGGGGGGCGTAGCCCTCTTTCCCCTTTTCCGTATCGTCTTCTAATCAGTAAGGAAGCCCGTGTCTAATAGCTACCAGAAAACCGTTCTCGACAACGGCATCCGTATCGTCACCGAAAAGATTCCCTCCCGCACGGTTTCGGCAGGAATATGGGTGGACGTGGGCGCCCGCGACGAACAGCCCCACAACAACGGGAGCGCCCATTTTGTCGAGCACATGCTCTTCAAGGGTACAGCCAAACGGACGGCCCAGGAGATTGCCCAGGAGTTCGACACCCTGGGCGGCATGTCCAATGCCTTCACCTCCGGCGAGACTACCTCCTATTACGCCACGGTCCTTGATGACCAGGTGGAACACCTCATCGGGCTGATGGGGGATATCTTCCAGAATTCGCTTTTTGAGGAAGAAGAGGTGGTCCGGGAGCGGGAGGTTATACTCCAGGAAATCTCCATGGTGGAAGACACCCCGGACGATCGGATCCATGAATTGTTCACCGGCGGCCTCTGGGGGGAGCACCCTTTGGGCTATACGGTTCTCGGACAGCGGGAGGTGGTGGCAGCCATGGATTCCGCCGGTCTGCGGGAGTATATGCGCCAGCAGTACACCCCGGAGAAGATCGTCATCGCCGCCTCCGGCAATGTGGAGCACGAGCAGTTCTGTCACCTCTGGCAAGAGCAAATGGGCAGCCTGACGGGGCCGAACAAAGGTACCCGTCGCCAGCCGCCGCCGGTTCTTGCCCCGGTGCGCAAGCTCCACAAGAAAAACCTGGAGCAGGCCCATCTGGTGCTCGGCACCTACGGCCTTCCCATCGTTGCCCCCGAGCGCTATGTCCTCTATCTGCTGCACGTTCTCCTCGGCGGCAACATGAGCTCCCGGCTTTTCCAGGAGGTGCGCGAGAAGGCGGGGCTGGCCTACTCCATCTATTCCTACCTCTCCTCGTTTACAGACAGCGGCTATCTCGGCGTGTATCTCGGGGTTGATCCGGCGGTGGTGAACAAGGCCATGGCGCTGGTCGCCAGGGAAATAAAGGGGTTGCGCCAGACCACTGTTTCCGCCGCAAAGCTCTCCCGGGCCAAGGATTACGCCAAGGCCGGGATCTTCCTTTCCGCCGAGAACATGGAGTCCCGGATGACCCGAATCGCCAGAAACGAACTGACCTTTGGCCGCTATGTCTCCTTCGACGAGGTCGCCGCAGGTTTTGACCGGGTGCGGCCGGAGGATATTGCCGAGTTGGCTGCGCTGCTTTTCAGCAGGCCGCTCTCCGCCACGGTTCTTGGCCCCCTCAAGGCAAAGGATATCGATTGGCACCCCCTTGATCTGGAGTAAACGTTCAGCAGCACCGCATCTGCTTTGTCATCGGCCTGCTCATGTGCACCAGCACACTTCGCAGGCCTCTTTCGCGCATCTGCAGCACTGCTGAACGTTTACATGTTTTTCCTTTTCCTGGTTACTGGTTATGACTTGGAGTAGAACATGATGGAAACACAGAAAGAACAGACGCACATTATCCAGTTGTCTTGGCTCGACCCGCAAGGCCATGCCGATCTGCCTTTGCCTGCCTACCACTCCGAACTGGCTGCGGGCATGGATGTGGCTGCGGCCGTGGGCGAGCCGGTGGTGATCGGGCCTGGGGAGATCCGTCTGCTGCCCTCCGGTTTTGCCGTGGCTCTGGCTCCGGGCTATGAGTTGCAGGTGCGGCCCCGAAGCGGGTTGGCCATCAAGCATGGGATCACGGTGGTCAACAGCCCCGGCACCATTGATGCCGATTACCGGGGCGAGGTGAAGATCGGGCTGATCAACCTGGGCCGCGAGCCTTTCACCATCCGGCGGGGCGATCGGATCGCCCAGTTGGTGTTGGCCCCGGTCTGCCGGGCCACGGTCATTGCGGTGGACAGGCTGGATGAGACCAAACGGCAGGGTGGCGGCTTCGGCCATACCGGAATCTAAAAGGCAAAAGGGCGAAATTTTTTGCCTGTTGTCTTGTGGGTGAGTTATGCGATTTTGTGTTCTGGGCAGCGGCAGCAAGGGCAACGCGACCTTTGTCGAGTCCGGGCAAACGCGGCTTCTGATCGATGCCGGTTTTTCCGGCAAGGAGATTGAGCGGCGGCTGCTTTCCATTGGCGTTGAGCCGGAAAGCCTCTCCGGCCTCCTCATCACCCACGAGCACGGCGACCATGTCAAGGGGGCGGCGATCCTCTCCCGCCGCTTTCGTCTGCCGGTCTTTATCAATGAACCGACTCTGGCTGCCGCTGGGTCGGTTTTGGATAACCTTCCGCACTGCCAACCCTTTGTTACGGGCGCGACCTTCGTCTTTCAGGATTTCCAGATCCATCCCTTTGCCATCTCCCATGACGCGGCAGACCCGGTCGGGTTTCTCCTGAACAATGGCCGATTGCTCATGGGGTATTGCACCGACACCGGGGTGGTCTCCCGCCTCATGCAGCACCGCTTGAGTTCCTGCCACGGGTTGGTGCTCGAATGCAACCACGACCCGGAGCTGCTCCGCAACGGGCCCTATCCTCCTTCCCTGCAACAGCGGGTGCGGGGCAAGACCGGGCATCTGGCCAACAGTGAGGCCGCCGGTTTCTTGAGCGATATCCTCCATGACGGCCTTGAACATGTGGTCCTGTCGCACCTCAGTGAGACCAACAACCGGCCCCATCTTGCCGAGGAAGCGATGGCCGTTGTTCTGCAAACCCTTCGCAGCCAGCGGGGCGATGATTGTCCGGCGCCCCTGATCTCTCTCGCTCACCAGGATAAGGTGGGGGAGGTGGTCACCCTCGGGTCCAGGGCAAGGCGATGATGCCAAGAAAAAACCGCCTGTGGCGGCTGGGTGCAACCTCCTGCGTGGTGCCTGCGGATATCATGGCCAATGTTCGGGTCTTGGCGCCCCTGGTTGACGATGTCCAGCTGCTCTTTTTTGAAAGCGCGGCCAAAAGCCTTTTGCCCCAGCCCCTGGATGTGCAGGTGTTGCGGGAGCTTGCCGAGGAACATGGTCTCAGCTATACGGTGCATCTGCCCACCGACCTCGCCTTGGGTGCAGCCTCAAGGGTCGAGCGGCAAGAGGGCATCGCTGAGATTCTCCGGCTCATGGACCAGCTGGCTCCCCTTGGACCGCAGAGTTTTGACCTGCATCTGGTCCGGGAGCCGGATCTGCCCGAAGCGGCCTGGCTCGATAATCTGGCTGCCAGCCTCCGGGAATTATCCGGTGCTTTGGGTGAAGAGAAAAGGCTGGCTGCCGTGGAAAATATCGAGTATCCATACGGTCTCGTGGCCCCTCTGGTTGCGGAATACGGCTTCAGCGTCTGCCTGGATCTCGGGCATCTTGTCCATTATTGCCATGATCTGGAGGAAGGGTTGGGACTGCTGCCCCGGGTTCGCCATCTGCACTATCATGGGGTGCAAGACGGCAGGGATCATCAAGCCTTGACCGATGCGGAGCAGGCCCGGATGCTGGGCAGTAAGCTGGCCGAAGCCGGGTATGACGGGGTGGTTACTCTGGAGATGTACAGCCTGGAAAAGTTGAAGGGTTCACTGGCGCTTCTTGCTGAGGCTTGGGCTGGCTTCCGTGGTAAATAAGGATAACACAGAGCCTCATGCAAAAGTCTTGCACCTTTACTCCCCTCCCTTGACGGGAGGGGCGGGGGGCGGGTGAGGCTGCAACCTGCCGAGGCCCTGGCTGCTTCCCCCTCACCCTAACCCTCCCCCGCCAGGGGGGAGGGAACTTTTTTGATCATCTTACAAAAGCCTCAACAATATCGCGCCGCATGTTGGCTGCGCAGAAATACAGGAGAAGAAAAAGATGATACGGACAGCGGAAGAATTGCAGGCAGCCTGCGCAGCCATTGAACCGGCCAGCAAAGAGGTCATGGCCCAGGCCCAGGCCAAGCTCAATAACCTGACCAAGCCCTTGGGCAGCCTTGGCAAGCTGGAGATGCTGGCGGCCAGAACCTGCGCCATGCGGAGAACCATTGCGGCCAAGGTGGAGAAGAAGATCATTCTCACCTTTGCCGGGGACCACGGCGTGGTGGCCGAGGGGATCAGCGCTTTCCCCCAGGAGGTCACCCCGCAGATGGTCCTCAATTTCCTGGGCGGCGGCGCCGGGGTCAACGTGCTGGCCCGCCATGTGGGAGCCGAGGTGCGGGTGGTTGATGTGGGTGTGGCCGTGCCAATCGAAGCCGAAGGGTTGCGGCAATGCAAGGTCCGGCCCGGAACCGCCAACATGGCCAAGGGCCCGGCCATGAGCATCGACGAGACCGTAGCTGCCATCGGGGTCGGCATGGCCATGGCCCGCGAGGCCATCGAGGATGGGGCCGAGATCCTGGGCACCGGCGACATGGGCATCGGCAACACCACCCCGTCCGCCGCGCTCTTTGCTGCGCTACTGCCCGCCAAGGCGGCCGAGGTCACGGGCCGGGGCACCGGCATTGATGATGCCATGCTGCTACACAAGATCGCGGTGATCGAGCAGTCCCTGGTCGTGAACCGGGAACGGCTGGATTCTCCCCTTGGGGCTTTGGCCGCAGTGGGCGGGTTGGAGATCGCCGCCATCTGCGGCTGTATTCTGGAAGCGGCTCGGAGCCGAATCCCGGTGGTGGTGGACGGCTTCATCTCCAGCGCCGGAGCCCTGGTCGCCCAGCGCCTTGCCCCCCATGTTTTGGATTACTGTTTCTTCAGCCACATGTCAGCGGAGCAGGGCCACCGAATCTTCTTTGAGAAGATGGACCTGAGCCCGCTGTTGCATCTTGACCTGCGGTTGGGCGAGGGCACCGGCGCGGCCCTGACCATGAATCTGGTGGAGGCGGGGCTTAAGATTATGAACGAGATGGCCACCTTCGGCGAGGCCGGGGTGAGCGAAGCCGGTTGACCATTATGCTGCTGGCCGCCAAGATCGCCATAGCCTTTCTCACCATCCTGCCTGTGCGGCTGCCTGCGGAGTTGCCTCCAGACGGGTTCAGGCGGAGTGCCGCATTTTTTCCTCTGGCCGGGTGGCTGATTGGCGGCTTTTTGGCCGGGGGCGCCTGGCTTGTGGTCTGGGTTGGTCTTCCCCCGCTGGTGAGTGCGGTGCTGCTGGTGGGACTTGGCGCTTGGCTGACCAGGGGGTTGCACCTCGATGGCTTGGCTGATCTGCTGGATGGTCTGGGTGGCGGACAGACCCCGGAGCGACGCTTAGCGATCATGAAGGATTCTGCCATCGGCGCTTTTGGGGTGATCGGGCTGGTTGTGCTGCTTGTCCTCAAGGTTGCCTGTCTTGCCTCACTTCTGGCCAACGGAGAGGGGTTTCTTTTCTTTGCCCTCATCGCCGTGCCCGTGGCGGCCCGCTGGGCCATGGCCACCTTGGCCTGCGGCGTGCAATACCCGCGGGCCAGCGGCACCGGCCACGCCTTTGTCGGCAAGGTCGGCCTGGGGGAACTGGCGCTGGGTAGTCTTCTGCTGACGCCGCTGATCTGGTGGAACTGGTCGGCTGGGTTGATTATTCTCGGCACCGCACTGCTGCCTGCCATCTGGCTCCGGTTCAAGGCGAACAGTGCCCTTGGCGGGGTTACCGGCGATGTGCTGGGGGCTTCCTGCGAGCTGGGAGAGGTCTGCGGCTGGTTGGCTGCGGTTGTGGTGTTTGTCGTTTGAGTCTACGAATGCAGATATTACGAAAAGCAACCTGACATCATTCCTGTTTGGAATGTGATTATCTATAAAGTCGGCTCTTGAACGGTTGATAGGTCTCGCCTTCGTCTAAACGTTAGACTCTCTTCCCGATTGTCTCGCAAATTCATTTCGGTATTGTTGAATGCTAGCGAATAGTGGTTCGTCGCCAAAGGCCTTTGCTGCAAGCTCGAAAGCCCATATTCCTCGATAAAAATAGTTCCACAGGTCATGTTGATGATCCAAGAAGAGCAGTGTGTCTCGCATTCCAGAAACATGAAACCTGGGAGGATCTCCGCCGTACATCTCCATAATCTGTGGAGAAGCGCCATGAATGTACCCAGAGTATACTTTACTGATTGTTCGGGTAAGTGCAACGCCGCTACTCGGATCAAGTCCGAAACCTCCGATGCGTGCGATGTAGGCACGGATTTTTTCGCGTCGCACCATGGGGCGTTTTTGCGTTGAGGCAATGGGGTCTTCTGGCCTGTCAAATTCTTCCTCGTAGAAAGCATCCAGATATCTGCGATGCAACTCTGTCACGTCATTCGAGATAACAGCGTAAGCAAGAAAAGTTATATCTTCCTGGAATTCGTCCAGCATCCTTTGTAGTGCAGCTTGCTCCTGTATAAAGCCGTTCTCCAGCAAGATACGCGCAGCGTGCAGGCCACTAACTGTACGCGCTAGCTTTTGAACTATTGCTTGATGGATTGATTTTTCAATGCACCGAAAGGCAAAACTGTCCAATATAGGTATGCATTTTGGTGGTGGGACGCGTTTCGCCAAAATGGTTAATGTTGATTCCATGTTGTTAAGGGTTTGAAGGTAGAGCGCATTCACGATGTGCGAACCCTTGATTATTTTTCAGAAAGTTGTTGCGCCAAAGTCGGCAGCAATGTTCGACTATACCAAGATTTCCAAACCATCTCATTCCTCTGGTCGGTTGTCAATTTCTTCTTTTGCGTGCCCAAAAGAAGAAACAAGAAAAAGGCACCCCAGCCAGTCCTGGCCCTGCGGGCTTCCCTTACTTCTCGACGAGGGCGGGACGCGGAAAAACTCGGGCTTCGCCCTCAGACAGTTCCCGCGTCTTTTTCCGCCCCCGTCTGCGAGGCGCGGCAGGACAAATGGGGGGGAAAGAATTCCCATTGGCACGCAGCCGAGCACCGGAGAGGCTGCCGAAAAGGGGATTTGCACTGTTTGAGCGCAGCGAGTTTGCAAAGCCCCGGCAGCATCGAGGAGCGCAGGGCATCCCGCCAACGGCGGGACAAGGGACACAGGGTGCCTTTTCTTTGGTTCGTTTCTTTGGGCAAACAAAGAAATGAACATACTGATCTCATGTAGTATTCTTCCGAAATTCAGGATGAACAAAAAAAAGGAGGGAGTCATTTGACTCCCTCCTTTTTTTAGATCAGTCTTGCAACGGCCTGAAACGGAGACAATCCCCGTCCCTCTACCGCCGTACTATTACAGATTAAACAACAAATCACAGTATGTCGGTACCGGCCAGAGATCATCCGGCATAATGGCCTCAAGCGCGTCGATGTCGGCGCGCAGAGCGGTCATGGCGGGGAATACCTTGTCGCGGTATGCAGCGCCTTGCTTGGCCACGTCGCTGACGGCCTGGGCCTTCTTGGTCTCATCCTCCAGCTTGGCCAGCTTCTTGCCTGCGGACTCAAGGTGTTTGCCAACCTGTTCCAGCAGACCCTTCTGCACCGAACCGTACTTGCCAGCAGCGGCCAGGGATGCGCCAAGCTCGCCGACAAAACGGATGGCCGCCGGGATGAACATGCGTTTGGTCATCTGGATGGAGGTGAGGGCTTCGATGTTGATGTGCTTGGCATACTGCTCGACATAGATCTCGTAGCGGGAATGCAGCTCATCTTTCGAAAGCACGTTGTATTTGCCGAACAGCTTGATCGCCTTGGGGGTGACAAAGGCCTTGAGCGCGTCCACGGTGTTGCGGGTGTTGGGCAGACCGCGCTTCGCAGCTTCCTTGGCCCACTCGGCGGAGTAGTTGTTGCCGTTGAAGATGATCCGGCCATGCTTGGTCATGACGTCTTTGAGGATGGCGAGTATCTCCTTGTTCACGTCCTTGGCTTTTTCCAGACGGGTTGCGATCTCGTCCAAAGCCTCGGCGGCGATGGTGTTCAGGGCAACGTTGGGGCCGGAGATGGACTGGGATGAGCCGACCATGCGGAACTCGAACTTGTTGCCGGTGAAGGCAAAGGGAGAGGTCCGGTTACGGTCGGTGTTGTCCTTGGGCAGCTCGGGCAGGGAGTCAACCCCGATCTTCAGGGTCTGGGCTGCGCCCTTCTTGATGATCTTCTCGCCTTTGGCCAGTTTCTCCAGCACGTCGGAGAGCTCCTGACCCAGGAAGATGGAGATGATCGCTGGAGGAGCCTCGTTGGCGCCCAGGCGGTGATCATTGCCGGAGCTGCCGCAGGTGGCGCGCAGGATGTCGGCATGGGTGTCCACGGCCTTGATCAAGGCCGAGATAAAGACCAGGAACTGGGCGTTGTCCTCGGGGGTTTGGCCGGGCTCCAGCAGGTTGATGCCGTCGTCGGTGGAGAGCGACCAGTTGTTGTGCTTGCCGGAACCGTTTACGCCGGCGTAGGGCTTCTCGTGCAGCAGGCAGACCATACCGTGGCGCAGGGCCACTTTTTGCATGGTTTCCATGACCAGCTGGTTGTGGTCGGTGGCCATGTTGGTGGTGGTGAAAACCGGAGCCATCTCGAACTGAGCCGGGGCAACCTCGTTGTGTTTGGTCTTGGAGGAGATGCCCATCTTCCACAGCTCGATGTCCAGATCCTTCATGTAAGCGGAGACCCGGTCCTTGATGGCGCCGAAGTACTGGTCTTCCAGCTCCTGGCCCTTGGGGGCGGGTGCGCCGAACAGGCTGCGGCCGCAGGTCATCAGGTCGAGGCGTTGCAGGTAGTACTCTTTTTCCACCAGGAAGTATTCCTGCTCCGCGCCCACCGTGGAACCGACGATCTTGGAGGTGGTGTTGCCCATGGCCCGGAGTACCCGCAGCGCCTGCTTGGCGACCACGTTCATCGAGCGGAGCAGGGGGGTTTTCTTGTCCAGGGCCTCGCCCTTGTAGGAGCAGAAGGCGGTGGGGATGCAGAGGGTCACATCACCGGATTCGTCTTCCTTGAGGAAGGCGGGGGAGGTGCAGTCCCAGGCGGTGTAGCCGCGGGCCTCGAAGGTGACGCGCAGACCGCCACTGGGGAAGGAAGAAGCGTCCGGCTCGCCCTGGATCAACTGCTTGCCGGAGAACTCCATAATCACCCCGCCATCGTCGGTGGGGGAGATGAAAGAGTCGTGCTTCTCGGCGGTGATGCCGGTGAGGGGCTGGAACCAGTGGGTGTAATGGCTGGCGCCCTTTTCGATGGCCCAGTCTTTCATGGCGTTGGCCACCACCGAGGCGACATCCGGCGGCAGGGTTGAACCGGTGATGATGGTTTTCTGCAGAGCCTTGTAGGTCTCCTTGGGTAGCCGTTCCTTCATGGTTTTGTTGTTGAAGACGTTGGAGCCGAACAGCTCGGGCACGGTCATCATGCTCTGGTCGTAGTCGTTGCCGCAGTTGCAATTGTCACTCATTGTGTTTCTCCTTATTTTTTTGGTGCTGAAGGGTAAGGTTGAAAATCTCCCACGCCCGATGCGGAGGGGGGTGGGCATTAGTTAAAGCCAGCCGCTGGGGGTTGGCGTTGTTTCCGTGCCAGGTGTTTACCATTGGAGTTTTGCTCCCGTCCCGGTCTCATTTTCGGCGATATGGAGAAGGGCCTGTGAAATTTCTTCCTGGAAGGAGGGGTTGTTGATCTTGGTGGCAAAGGAGTCCAGGGTGTAGAAAACATCCACCACCTGATCGCCGTCCGAGCCGATTCTGGCCCGGTGGATGTTGAGTTCAAAATCGGCCAGGGTTCGGGTGATGTCGTAGAGCAACCCGGGCCGGTCATTGGCGAAAACCTCGATGATCGTATACTGTTCCGAAGCCTTATTGTCTATAACAACCCGCGGGGCGGCCTGCACGTTTTTTTGGCCGGGGGTGCGCAAGGCGGTGCGGAACTTGTCGACCAGACGGTGGCTGAGGCCAAGCCGGTTTTTCAGGGCCAGATTGAGGTCCTCGCTGAGCGCCCGCCACTCCTGCTCCGCGTAGGTCTGCTCCGCCGCGGGGCGGACATTGAGCACATCCACCGCCGTGCCGTCTTCCCAGGTGAAGATCTGGGCGCTCACCACATTGAGGCCATGCAGGGCCAGGGTGCCGCAGATTTTGGCCAGCAGGCCGGTGGAATCGTGGGCCATAACCAGGACCGACCAGAACAGGGTGTGATCGGCCGGTTCGATGATGGCCTTTTTTTCCTCTTTTAGCCCGGCGCGCAGCTTGAGGTGGTGGGCCACCTCTTCCGGGGGAAAGCTCAGCAGGTATTCCTCCGGCAGGATCTTGCAATCGGACGGGGCACTCTTCCCCATCAAGGCGCGCACCTGTTGGCACATCCATTCGGCACCCTGGCTTTTGTCGGGAAGAATCGTATCCTTTCGCCCCAGCAGGTGGGCGATCTTGAGGGAGATTTCCAGGAGCAGGGCGCCCTTCCATTCGGTCCAGGCCGTGGGGCCGGTGGCCTTGGCATCGGCGATGGAGAGCAGGTAGAGCATGGTCAGACGTTCCGGGGTCTGGATCTGCTCGGCGCATTGCCGGATAAAGGCGTCATCCTCAAGGTCGCGGCGCAGGGCGGTCACGGTGAGGAAGAGATGGTTTTCCACGAGAAAGCTGAGGCAGGCTGTCTCCGCCTCGGTCAATCCCAACCGCTTGCCCACCCCGACGGCAAGTTTGCTGCCCCGCTGGGCGTGATCTTCGTGGTGGCCCTTGCCGATGTCGTGCAGAAGGGCGGCCAGAGAGAGGACATGGGGAGATTCGACGCCTGCGAAAGGGGTTGTGCTCAGGGAAAGTTTTTTCAGCTCCGCCACGGTTTGCAGGAGGTGCCGGTCAACCGTGAAAACATGGTAGACATCGTGCTGGGCCAGGGCGCGGATTTGCTCAAATTCCGGGAGATAGGCGGTGAGCAGGCCGGTGTCCAGCATGACCGAAAGGACACCCTGCACGTCCCGCGCGTTTTCCAGGACATCGAAAAAGGCCTTGGCCATCCGTTTTGAGTGGCGCAGCCGGTCGTCCACCAGATGCAGGTTGGCGGTAACGATCTTCCTGCTGCGATGATGGATCTCAAGGCCCGTTTTTCCGGCCTGGGCAAAGAGGCGCATCAGCAGGTGGGGGCGCTTCTCGATCAGCGCCTGGTCGGTGAGATGGAGGCGGTCTTGACGCACCGTGATTCCTGTCTCGATGGCCTGTTCCACCGGGTTGGGGCGCGGGGAGCCCAGGGTTTCATCGACATGTTCAAAAAACAGGTCGGTGGTGGTGGCAATGGTTTGCAGATGCCGGTAGATATCCTGCATGAAGCGCTCAACCCCCAGGGTGCCGGGGGTGTCCGGATATTTGAAGGCCTTGGCCATCTCCACCTGATATTCGAAGAATAGCTGGTCGTTTTTTCGGCCGCTGAGGTAGTGGAGCCGGTTGCGGATCTTGATCAGGAAATCCCAGGCCTGGGCAAAGGCTTCTTTTTCCGGAGGCGAGATCAGGCCTGCTTCCTCGATGGCCTGCAGTTCTTTCAGGTCGAAAAGGGCATGGCTCACCCAGAGCATGGCCTGGATATCGCGGAAGCCGCCCCGGCTTTCCTTGATGTGCGGCTCCAGCTGATAGCTGTGCATGCCATACCGTTGATGGCGTTCGTTGCGGTGCTGCATCATGTTTTGCAAGAATTCTCGTCGGTGCCCCGCTATTAATTCCCGGTGAAAGGCCTGGTGCATTGTGGTGAAAAGTTGCGTCGAGCCCGCCAGATGGCGAGCGTCCAGCAGCGCCACCTGAAAAAAGAAGTCCTGCCTGGCGTCAGCGAGGCAGGCTTCCATGGTTCTTACCCCGTGCCCTACCTCAAGGCCCGCATCCCACAGGGGATAAAACAGGGCCTCGGTTACCGGCCCGAGGCGATCCTCGTCCTCGGGCGCATGGAGCAGGAGAAGGTCGATGTCCGAATAGGGAAAGAGCTCTCTTCGGCCGTAGCCGCCAAGGGCGACAAGGCTCATGCCCTCGCCTGCCTCCGGGCAGTTGGCGAAGCAGGAAACCAGATAGTCGTCGATGAGCTGCGAGTGTCTGTGGAGCAGGGGTTGGCCACTCAACCCCTGGCGCCAGAGATACTCCAGGGCGTCCCGCTTTGCCCGTAGCTCAACATCCACCACCCTAGATCGCCTCTTTCCCGGTTTCCCCCGTGCGGACGCGGATAACCTCTTCCACCGGCAGGACGAAAATCTTGCCGTCGCCGATCTTGCCGGTGTTGGCGGTTTCCCGAATCCGGTTAACCACGGCCTCCACCATGCCGGCCTCCACAATGATCTCGATCTTGACCTTGGGGATAAAATCGACGATGTACTCCGCGCCGCGGTAGATTTCCTTGTGTCCTTTTTGGCGACCGTATCCCTTGACCTCGGAGATGGTCATGCCCTTGATGCCCATGTCGTTCAAGGCGTCCTTGACCTCGTCCAGTTTGAACGGTTTGATGATTGCCTCGATCTTCTTCATGCAATTCTCCTTTTCTTGTAACTGCCCGGCAGCATCGCATCTGCGTTGTCATCGGCCGGCTTATGTGCACCAGCACACGTCGCCGACCTCTTTCTCGCAGCTCTGCGGTGCTGCCGAACAGTTACGCTTCGTTGGTTTTTCTCGCTTTCCGGCTTCACGCTGGATAGTTACCTTTTCTTTGCGGTGGCAGTGGGCAGCGGCGGGGGCAGGGAGTGACGCTTGCCCCCGGAGCGCTGACGCTGTTAGAGCGAGTACCCGATTTCGCTGTGCTGGGTCAGATCCAGCCCCTGTTCCTCTTCTTCTGCGCTCACCCGGAGACCGATCACCAGGTCAACAACCTTGAGGATTATGAATGTTACCACAACCGAGTACCCAATGGTTGTAAGGGCGTCCATGGCCTGGATTCCCAGGAGCTGCGGATTGCCGAAAAAGAGGCCGTCCTTGCCCGCAGCATTGACCGCGGTGGTAGCGAACAGGCCGGTGGCCAGAGCACCCCAGAGACCGCCCACGCCATGGACCCCAACCACGTCAAGGGCATCGTCATAACCGATCCGGCTCTTGGCCAGCACCGCGAAGTAGCAGAGGGCGCCGGCAACCAAGCCAATGAATACGGCCGAGGTGGGGCCGACAAACCCGGCGCCTGGGGTGATGGCGACCAGGCCGGCGATGGCGCCGGAAGCAGCACCCAGGGTGGTGGGCTTGCCCTGCACCAGCCATTCCGCGATCAACCAGGAAAGCAGGGCCGCGCCGGTGGCGACCTGGGTGGTGAAGAAGGCGTTGACCGCGACGCCGTTTGCCGATAAGGCGCTGCCTGCGTTGAAGCCGAACCAGCCGAACCAGAGAATGCCGGCGCCCAGCATGGTCATGGTCAGGTTGTGGGGATGAAAGGACTCCTTGCCCCAACCCTTGCGTTTGCCGAACATCAGGGCGGCGACCAGGGCTGCCGCGCCGGAGTTGATGTGGATGACGGTGCCGCCTGCGAAATCAAGGCCGCCGTGGCCGCTGATCCAGCCTCCGCCCCAGACCCAGTGGCACACGGGCAGATAGACCAGGGTGGACCAAAGGACGGTAAAGAGAAGAAAGGCGGGGAACTTGACCCGTTCCGCAAAGGTGCCGGTGATCAGAGCCGGGGTGATGACGGCGAACATCAGCTGGAAGGCGCAGAAGAGCAGGTGGGGAATGGTTGCCGAGTACTTGCCGGGCTCAAGGCCGACTCCGGCGAGACCGGCCCAGTCCAGATTGCCGATCAGGCCGCCCACGTCAGGGCCAAAGGCCAAGGAATAGCCGTAGATCACCCAGATGATCGTGACAACGCCAAGGCAGACAAAACTTTGCAAAACCGTACTTAAAACATTTTTTGAGCGAACCATGCCGCCATAAAAAAGCGCCAGCCCCGGGGTCATCAGCATGACCAGGGCGGTGGCAATCAGCATGAATGCGGTATCACCTGTGTCCATAAACGTCTCCTCTCTCTGTGCTCATAATTTAGAGTTGTTCGTCTGTCATTGGGTAGCTATGCATGCTGACTGAAAACAAAAGCAAATGTCGTGCCAGCGGGTTATTTATTGCTAACGTATTGATTCTCTGGTGATATCGTGCTTGTGATCGGTGCGGGGGGATGGGGGTAAAATAACAAAAAAGTGGAAAAAATTTAAATTAACTACAAATTTGTACTTTTTCTATTATGGAAGGTATGGACAGGGGGGGTCAGGAGAGATGGTACTGGTTAAAGATAATTGATTCGATGGGCGCCTCGGGCCATTGTTTGAGGAGCCAGGCGCGAAGTTCTTTGTTCATCTCGCCCCGGGCCAGGGAAAATCGGCGCAATTCCTCAAGGGGCTTGTTTTGAAAGAATTGATAGATGATGTCGCGGACAAAGATTTTTTTGTCGGCAGGGGGATCTTCCTGCTCTCCAAGGGAGGCGATGAGGGTGATGTCAACGAGGACAAAGGTTACCGGCTGATCACTGGCCGGATTGTTCACCGGAATAATGAAAGCGGGGAAGGCCCATTTTTTTCTGACTTTCCCCGGATGAAGCTGGCTGGCCTGGCCAAATTCTGGGGGGGTTGCTGCGCTTGTCCTCGTGTCGGGGGAAACGGAGATGGCTGTTGGGGGAGGCGTTGAGGTGCCACTCAAGGCAAACAAAAGGCCGACAAGGAGAAAAGGGAGGGCATAGAGGGGGATGCGGACAAAAAGGGGAAAAGACTGGAGGCGGGCGAACTGTTTTTGCGCGGCTGTCTTGGCGGAGAGAAAAAGGGCGGTGAGTGCTCCTGCGCCGACAAGGTATTTTGCTGGGGAAGTGCCGGCAGCGACACCTTGATCCGGGATGCCGGCCAGGGTCTTTTCCAGGGAGGAGTCAAGTTCTTGCGCTGCAACTCCGGCCGTTACGGTCGGCTCGTTTTCCTCGAGGAAGAAATCCTCGTCTTTCTCGCTGGAGAAAAACGCATCATCCTCGGCCTGGAAGGCGGATTCCCAGTCTTCTCCCCAGTTTGTTTCGTCTTGGTCAGCAGGGGTCTCTGTGCTGGCGAACTGGTCAACGGACTGGGGAGGGCGGTCGTCAGCCATATTTTAGATTAGAATATTTTGTTGAGTTTTTCGGAAAGTGTTTCGGCGGTGAATGGTTTAACGATGTACTGGCTGACCTTGGCCTTGACCGCCAGGATAATATTGTCCTGCTGTGCTTCCGCAGTCACCATGATGAAAGGCGTATTGGCTAGGCTGGCGTCGGCCCGCACGGCTTTCAGCAGGTCCAGGCCGGTCATTTTCGGCATATTCCAGTCTGAGACGATGAGGCCGATTTTTTCTGATTTGAGCACATCCAGGGCGGTGGTGCCGTCGTCCGCTTCAATGATGTTTTTGAAGCCAAGCTGGGTGAGAATGTTTTTGATTATGCGCCGCATGGTGGCAAAATCGTCAACCACGAGAATTTTCATATTAGGATCAGCAGCCATATTTCCTCCCTAACAGCTTTATGGTACGAGTGGCTTGGGGCATGTTCGCAGTATGGAAAAGCAACCACATTTTATTTATTGTAACTGTAACAGTTGATTTTGGAAATAAAAAAAGAGGGTTATGAAGAGTCGGCCCCTTCTTCTGGATTTTTCTCAAGAGTTTTGCATAAAAAAAAGTTGTGCGCCTCAGTCGCCGCTCAACTTGCCAGGGTCTTTTTCAGTTTGGCGCGGAGGCGGAACATGGCCTTGCTGTGCATCTGCGAAATGCGGGATTCCGTATAGCCCATCACTTCGCCGATTTCCTTCATCGTGAGTTCGTCCTGATAATAGAGGGAGACGGTCAGTTTTTCCTTCTCCGGCAGATCGGAGATGGCATTGGCGATGAGTTCCCTGATCTGGGCCAGGTTGATGGCCGTGAAGGGGTCGCGGTCGTCCATGGCAAAGGTCTCGGCCAGGGTGGGATCGTTCGCCTCCGTTGCTTTCTGCCGGAGAAATTCGATATCCATGAAGGAAACGGATTTGGTTTCATCGAGCAGTTTGTAGAAATCATCCAGACCAAGGCCCATGGTCTCGGCTACTTCTTCATCCGTGGCTGGTCTGCCCACCTGTTTTTCGATGTCGGCATAGGCTTTCTCCAGATCCGTGGTTTTTCGTCGAACCGAGCGTGGAACCCAGTCCAAAGCACGAAGCTCGTCCAGCATCGCTCCTTTAACCCGGAATTCGGCATAGGTTTTGAACTGAACATTTTTGGAGATATCAAATTTGTTGATGGCGTCAATAAGGCCGATGATCCCGCAACTGATCAGATCATCGAGCGACACCTGCGCGGGGAGACGCGCCGCCAAGCGTGCCGCGATATACTTGATCAGCGGGGTGTAGGTCAGAATCAGCTCGTTGCGTTTTTCGGCGCTGAGCGGTTCCACCTGGCTGAAAAAAGTATTCGTATAGTCCTTGAACTTGGGTGACGGCTGTTTGCTCATACCGGGTAGGCCCGTTGGGGCAAAGGGGATTGGTGGCCTGCAATATGGAAAAGTATATTACAGATCAACGAGTCCCTGCCAGAAAAATTTTATGTTGCCGTCGGCTTTCATCTCGGGCTCTTCCTGGAAGATGTTTCCGGCCAGTTTGCTGAACATCTTACTGGATGGGGCATCCGGGAAGATGTCCGACACCAGTCGCTGTTCGCGAACCGCAGTGGGCAGTTTGCTATCATAGGGGATGTACCCGAGATAATCCAGGGAAAGCGAGTCCAGAAAACGGTCGGCTACAATGCTCAACTTTCGAAAAACGGCCAGGGCCTCCTTTTCGGAGCGGGCAAGATTGACCAGGATGCGGAACTTTTTTACGTCGTGCCTGCTGGAGAGCACCTTGACCAGCGCGTAGGCATCGGTTAGGGAGGTTGGTTCCGGGGTCAGGATGACGATGCGTTCCCGAGCGGCCAGATTGAAGTAGATCACATTGTTGTTAATGCCCGCGGCCGTATCGATCAGCATGATATCGATCTTCTGGGCCAGGGCGGACATCTCGGAAAGAAAGTACAACCGTTGCTGTTCCGTGAGGTCCGCCAGTTCCATGATCCCGGAGCTGGCCGGCAGGATGAGCAACCCCTCCGGACCCTGCACCAGAACCTCGGCCAGCGATTTTTCGCCCATGAAAACGTGGTGGAGGTTGTAGCGCGGAGTCAGCCCCAACAGGATATCGACGTTGGCCAGATTCAGATCCGCATCAAGGATCAGCACCTTTTTGCCAGCCTTTGCCAGGTTATAACCAAGATTGGTGACGATATTGGTTTTGCCGACCCCGCCCTTGCCGCTGGTCACGCAGATCACCCGGGGCTGGGGCTCGGCGCTGTTGCGGGGCGCGGCCATTCTTTTCTTCTGGGGTTGTGAGTGGGTCATAATCCGTTCCAGTGTTTCTGCCTGATTCATGGGATCACCACGGAGTTGGTCATTGGGTCCACCTGTCTTGGGCCTCGGTGGCAAGTTCGCCGGCGGCTGCCTGCCATCCCTGCCCGAACAGGGTCTGCAAGAACTCCCGGGAGGCAAGGAGGAAATCCTCCGGAACCCTCTGGCCGGTGCATAGGCAGGAAATGGGCAGCGCCGTCCCGGCCAGCAGCTGGCAGAGGGTAGCGTATGCCCTGGTTTCATCGAGCTTGGAGAGAATCAGCCCCTTGACCCGCAGGGGCTCATAGGTGGTGAGGATCTGTTGTAGGTCTTCTTTTTTGCAGGTGGCGCTGAGGACGAGATACGGCTCTATCCCGTTTTTCAGGGAAAACCATTCGCCCAGCTCCCTGATGTGGTTCGGATCATAAGGGCTCTTGCCCGCAGTGTCGATGATGATCAGATCCTTGTCTTGATGGCGAAGCAGAGCCGCCTGCAGATCCCTTTTGCGCAAGGCGATTTCGCAGGGCAAGCGCATGATCTTGGCATAGGTCCGCAGCTGGTCCGTGGCCCCGATCCGGTAGCAATCCATGGAGAGGAGCGCCACCTTCATCCCTTCATGGATGCTGTACCAAGCGGCGATTTTTGCGGCGGTCGTGGTCTTGCCCACTCCGGTGGGGCCGATCAGGGCCACCACGGTGGGCGCCTTGCTGATCCCGATGCTCAGTGGGGTTATCTGTAACTGATCGATGATCTTGTCCCGCCACTGGGCAACCTGTTTCGGGTCGGGCCGGGCGTTTTTCCGGGCGGCTTCGCCGGTGGCCGGACCCGAGACGGCGCGGCCCTCAAGCTCTTCCTTGGCGCAGTATTGACGCCGCAGGAAATTGGCAAAGCGCAGGCGCAGGTCATTGGATTCAAAATGGACCTGGGCGGCTGTGGCTGCCTTGGCTGCCTTTTCGACCGGCAGGGCGCGGGCGGAAAGCTCGGCGGAAAGTCTGCTGCCAAAGGCAGGTTTTGGTGCTTCCCGCCGTGGTGCCTCCTTTGGCTGCACCTGCCGCACGGACTGATAGCCGTATCCCACCGTCTTTGGTCGTCTTCCTTCCGTGCCGGGTGCTTCCGGGGGGGGCACGGTAATTTCCGGCTCCGGGTCATATTCCATGGCCGCCACGACCTCAATCCTCGGTCCGCCTCTGGCGGAGCTGCTTTTTCCGGGAAGGTTGCGGGTCGAAAGAATAACCGCATCCTCCCCAAGTTCTTCCTTGACCATGGCCATGGCGCTGTGGGTATCCGAGGCTTCAAAACGTTTGATTCGCATCGCTGCTCCTCACTCCTCTATTTCTGTAACTGCCCAGCAGCACCGCATCTGCTTTGTCATCGGCCTGCTCATGGGCAACAGCACACTTCGCAGGCCTCTTTCGCGCATCTGCGGCACTGATGAACAGTTACATTCCGTGGTGTTCGTTAAATTTCGGCATCAAGCGGGATCGTTACCTATTTTTTGGGGTTGAGTTCGATGGTCCCCAGGGATTGCAGTTGGGTCTGCGCGGTCAACTCGTTATGGGAAAGGACCATGACGTGGGGCATGAACCTTTCCAGGAGCCGCCGGAAATGGCGGCGGATAATCGGGGAACAGATGATGATGGGCTGGTAGCCGTCCAGGGAAACCTTTTCCACCAGGGTCTTGGCCGAGGCCAGCAACCGTTGGGCCAGGTTCGGTTCCAGATTGAGGAACACGCCGTGGTCGCTTTTCTGGAGCGATTCGCGGATCAGATCTTCCACCTGGGTGGAGAGGGTAAGGACGGTCAGCGTTCCCTGGTCGTCGGTGAAGGAGCTGATAATGGAGCGCGCCAGCTTTTGGCGCACATATTCGGTGAGGATGTCCGGATCCTTGCCCAGGGGAGCGAAGTCGGCCAGGGTCTCGCAGATGGTCAGCAGGTCGCGCAGGGATACCCGTTCCCGCAGGAGATTTTGGAGCACCTTCTGGACCAGCCCCAGGGGCAGCAGGCCGGGCACCAGCTCTTCCACCACCTTGGGCTGGGTTTTGGCCAGATTGTCCAGAAGTTTCTGGGTGTCCTGGCGGCCCAGCAGCTCGTCGGCGTGGGTGCGCAGCACCTCGGTGAGATGGGTGGCGATGACCGTGGAGGGATCAACCACGGTGTAGCCCGCCACCTGGGCCTCGTCTTTCTTCTCCTGGTCTATCCAGAGGGCGGGCAGCTGGAAGGCGGGTTCCATGGTGGGAATCCCTTCGATCTTCCGTTTGGCCATGCCGGAGTCCATGGCCAGCAGATGGCCCATCATGATCTCGCCCCTGGCCACCTCCACCCCTTTGAGGAGCAGGACATACTGGTCTGGCTTGAGCTGGAGATTGTCGCGCACATGCAAGGGCGGGATAATCATGCCCATATCCATGGCAAATTGTCGACGGATGGCCCGGATCCTTTCCAGCAGATCGCCCTCCTGGGTCTCGTCCACCAGGGGAATGAGGCCGTAGCCGACTTCAAGCTGCAACACATCGAGGGGAAGCAAGCTTTCCACTGTTTCCGGTGCGCCGGGCAGCGGGGCGGCCGCTTTTTTCTCTTTTTCTGCCTCGACCTTCAGCTCTTCCTTGTCGGTGGCGGTTTTATTGAAGGCCATCAGGGAGATGGCGCCCAGGGCTATGCCCAGGATGATAAAGGGGAGATGCGGCAGACCCGGCACCAGGCCGAACATGATGATGATTCCGGAAGAAACCGCCAGGGCCTGGGGCTGGTGCCCGAATTGTTGCATGAACTCCTTGCCCATGCTCACATCGGAGGCGGCCCGGCTGACAATGATACCTGCGGAGGTGGAGATGATCAGGGCCGGGATCTGGGAGACCAGCCCGTCGCCGATGGTAAGCAGGGTGTAGGTTTCCGCCGCTTGGGCCGCCCGCATGTTCTGCATGAGGGCGCCGATGAAGAACCCGCCGATGATATTGATGACCATGATCACCAAACTGGCCACGGCCTCGCCGCGCACGAACTTGCTGGCACCGTCCATGGCCCCGTAGAATTCCGATTGACGGCTGACCTCCGAGCGGCGGCGTTTGGCCTCCGCCTCGTTGATCAGGCCGGCGTTGAGGTCCGCGTCAATGGCCATCTGTTTGCCGGGCATGGCGTCCAGGGTGAAGCGGGCCGCCACCTCGGCAATACGGCCGGAGCCCTTGGTGATAACGATGAAATTGATGAGCACCATGATCAGGAAGATAATGATGCCCACGGCGAAGTTGCCACCCACCACAAAATTGCCGAAGGACTGGATGACGTGGCCCACCGCGCCCGGGCCTTCGTGGCCATGGAGCAGGATGAGCCGGGTCGAGGCGATATTGAGCGCCAGCCTGAAGAGGGTGGTGATCAGCAGCAGTGAGGGAAAGGAGGAAAAGTCCAGCGCGTTGGTGTTGTACATACTCATCAGCAGGATGAGCAAGCCGATGGTGATGTTGAAGGAAAGCAGCATGTCGAGCAGGAAGGGCGGCAGCGGGACGATCATGACCATGAGGATGGCCACGACCCCGAGCGCCACGAAGAGGCCCGACATCTCGAAATTGACTGCTTTCAGCCCTGTTACGGCGCCGGTGTTATCTGCCATGGTTGAGCGGTCCCGCTGTGGTAATGATGCCCAGGGTAGATGCACTGTGCACTTGTTTTGCCGTATTCATTGCCATCAGGCTCTTTTCCGTTTGACGCTGTAAACATAAGCCAAAACCTCGGCCACGGTCTGGAACAGGTTTTCCGGGATGGTCTCGTTGAGACCCGTGTTTTTATACAGGGCCTGGGCCAGGGGTTTGTCTTCGACCAGGGGAATGGAGTGTTCCTCGGCGATTTCCCGGATTTTCTGGGCGATAACCCCGGCGCCCTTTGCCAGCACCATGGGCGCGGCCATGGCCAGCGCATCGTAGCGCAGGGCAATGGCCAACCGGGTGGGGTTGGTGATCACCACATCGGCCTTGGGCACCTCGGACATCATTCGTTGTCGGGCCATCTGCATCTGGATGGCCCGGATGCGTCCCTTGACATGCGGGTCGCCTTCGGTCTGTTTGGCTTCGTCCTTGATCTCCTGCTTGGTCATCTTCATTTTTTCCATGAACTGCCAACGCTGGAAAGCATAGTCCATTGCCGCGAGCACCGCAATGATCAGAGCTGATTTCAGGAAAATCCAGAAGGCGACCCTGCTCATGAAGGCAAGAATGGGCATGGGCTCCTGATCCATAAGGGGCAGGATGCCGGGCAGCGCCTTCATCACCTCCGTGTAGGAAACGTAACCGATGATGAGCAGTTTGCCCACGGACTTGAACACATTGGCCAGGGCCTGCTTGGAAAAGAGACGGGCAAGACCCTGGAACGGGTCGATTTTGTCGAATTTCGGCGCCAGTTTTTCCGTGGTAAACAGGATGCCGACCTGGGCATAGTTGGCGACCAGGGCCGTGAGGAAGATGGCGCCCATGACCGGAGCGACGAGGAGTCCGGTCTGGAACATGGTTTCCCGGGTAAGCATGGTCATGTTGTTCGGGGTAATGGTAATGGTGTGCAGGTTGCCGAGGTAATACCTCAGCAGGAGGAAGAATTGCCTCAGCATGAAATCGCTTGAATAATACAGGGTAAGCAGACCGACGAGCAGGACTGCGGCGGAAGGCACTTCCATGCTCTTGGCAACATCCCCTTTTTTTCTCGCCTCCTGAATGCGGCGGGAGGTGGGAGCCTCGCTTTTTTCCTGGCCGGAGGATTCGTCTGCCATGCTTCAGCCCCCCATGCCCATGGCCAGCCTGGGCAGGAGCCGGGCCAGCATCTCAAAATTCGTGATCATCAACGGCATCAGATACGCCAGGGACAACCCGGCAAAAATCAGCCCAACCCCAATGGTGAGCGGCAGACCGACAATCATGATCGGGATCTGGGGAACGGTTTTGGCGACGATACCCATGGCCACATGGGTAAAAAACAGGGCGGCTCCCGCCGGGGCCATGATCTTGACGGAAAGGACGAACATGTGGGAAGCCCCCTGCATGAGTCCCTCGAAGGTGGCCTTGGTCAGGGTGGCGGTGCCGGGCTTAAGCCACTCAAAGCTTTCCACCAGAGTGGAAAAAAACATGTGGTGGCCGTTGATGCTTAAGAAAATCAGGATGGCGGTGAGGTTCCAGAGCATGCCAATCAGCGAGACCTGGGTGCCGAACTGGGGGTCCATGACGCCAGCCATACCCATGCCCATTTGGACGCCAACCATCTGGCCGGCAATCTCCGTGGCGGCAAAGACGCACCGGGCAAAAACGGCCAGGGTTGCGCCCAGCAGGAGCTCGGTGAGGACAAGCACGACAAAACCAAGGGGCGCCCCGCTTATCAGACGTGGGTCAACCCGAACCACCGGCAGCAGGACCAGGGCAGTCATCAGGGCCAGGAGGATTTTGATCTGGGCCGGCACGCTTGTTGAGCCGAGGACGGGCATGAAAAACAGGAGCGGCGCCACCCTGGTCAGGATAATGACCATGGACAGGAGTTGGGTCAGGGTCCAGTTCAGCAGCGCGGCTTCGGGCATGGGGTGCAGGTTCTCCGTCAACGGATGATATTCGGCAGGTTCACGATCAGTTCATGGGTGTAATCCGTCAGCTTGGTGATCATCCAGGAGGAAAGAAACAGCAGGGTCGCCATGACGGCCACGATCTTGGGGACAAAGGTCAGGGTCATCTCCTGGATCTGGGTGACCGCCTGAAAAAGAGAGATCAGCAGGCCGACCACCATGGCCACCAGCAGCACCGGCGCGGAAAGCAACAGGGTCAGGACAACGGCATTCTGGGTCAGGGTGATGGCTTCGGCGGGAGTCATAGATTACACCACAAAGCTTTTAACCAACGAGCCCACAATCAGGTACCAGCCATCCACCAGCACAAAAAGCAGGAGCTTGAAGGGCAGGGAGACCATGACCGGAGGCAGCATCATCATTCCCATGGAGAGCAGGATGCTGGCCACCACCATATCGATGATCAGGAAGGGCAGGA
This sequence comes from Thiovibrio sp. Mzg5, assembly GCF_055379285.1. Classification (NCBI taxonomy): domain Bacteria; kingdom Pseudomonadati; phylum Thermodesulfobacteriota; class Desulfobulbia; order Desulfobulbales; family Thiovibrionaceae; genus Thiovibrio; species Thiovibrio sp. Mzg5. The sequence goes on from NZ_AP022872.1 coordinate 266,961, forward strand.
AGAGGACAAAGCCGATGGTGAAGGCGGTTTTGAGCTCGCTGATCATGAAGGACGGGATGAGTACGGCGGTGGATACTTCTTCCTTGTTTTTCGGTTTTGGGGTTTTGGCCAGGGAAAGGAAGAGTTCGAGGTCTTTTTCCCGGGTCTGTTTGAACATGAAGGCGCGCACTGGTTTTGTCGCAGCCTCAAGGGCCTGTTCCGTGTTGATCTGCTCGGCCATGTAAGGTTTGATGGCGGTGGTGTTGATCTCGTTGAAAACCGGGGTCATGATGAACATGGTCAGGAAGAGAGCCAGACCAACCAGGACCTGGGTCGGCGGTACCTGCTGGGTGCCGAGGGCTTGGCGCAGAAAAGAAAAGGCAATCACCAGCCGGGTGAAGGAGGTCATCATCAGCAGAATGGCCGGAGCCATGGAGAGCACCGTGAACAGCAGCAGGATCTCGATGAGATTGGAAACCTGTTTGGGGTTTTGGGCCTCGCCCACGCCGATCTGCAGGGTAGGCAGGGTCACGGCCCTGCCTTCGTTGGGGCAGAGGAGGATGAATCCTGCGAGCAGGCCGAGGAGGATGGGCCAGGATGGCACTTTATTCCGCATGGGCAGACCTTTTCTTCTTTTGCTTCAAGTCGGAGATCCCCTGGGCCGCCTTGTTGAGCATGGAGGCAAAAGAAGCTGGCAAAGGGGAGGGCGTTTTTCGTGAATGTGCGGCGTTTGTGAGGCGGTCGTTGGGGGCAAGGGTGGCAAGCAGGGTGATCTGCTGCTCGGTGAGGCCGACCACCAGATACGTCCCTGCCACCTCCAGAACGCTCACCTGTTTTTTCGGGGCCAGCATCTGGCTGTCGAGAACGGTGATCAGGCCTTCTTGTCTGGCGCCGACCCGGACCAGACCCATCTTTCTGATCCAGGCCAGGAGCAGGAGCATGAGGCCCACCACAAGGATCAGTGAGCCAAGGGTTTTGAAGATGGTCGTGGTCAGGGAAAGTGTTTCCTGATTGCCGGTGAGGATCGCCGAGGGGGCACCCCCGCCGGTTCCGCCGCCGAACTGTTCGGCGGCAAGGAGCAGCAACGGACAGGAGAGCTGATACAGCAGGCTTATCCCCAAGAAGACGACTCCCTTTCGCCAAGGAGATTTTTGTCTGGATGATGGTTGCCAAATCTTCATAATGGTTCTCTCTCAGCCTTGCCGATAGGCGGCAACCAGAGGGTGCGCTTGCTCAGCCGATGTTCTTGATCCGGTCCGCCTGGCTGATGATCTCGGTGATCCGTACGCCGAACCGCTCGTTGACCACGATCACTTCGCCTTTGCCCAGCAGCTTGTCGTTGACAAAGATTTCCACCGGTTCGCCCGCTGCTTTGTCGAGCTCGACCACCGACCCTTGGGTCAGTTGCAGCATCTTGTTGATGATCATGCTGGTCCGCCCCAGTTCCACGGTGACATCCAAGGGGATATCCAGCAGAAAGTCCAGGTTCTGGCTGCCAGCCGGGGCGGTGGTCGCGGTGCCGCCCAATTCGGCGAAGGCCGGGGCCTGAGCCCCTCCGGAACCGGCATGTTCGCTCAAGGCGGCAGCCCAATCATCACCGGCGTTCTCTGTCTCGGTCTTTGTGTCGGCGGCGTCCAACGGGTCGTCAGCCATGGTGTTTCTCCTTTTTCAGGTGATCTTTTCTAGTACAGGCACAGGCGCCGTGTGGCATTCGCCGGGAAAAGCGCCTGTTGCTTACTCCCTGTTCGGGTCAAGAACCTTTTTCTTGATGAGCAGTGCATTGTTGCCGCGATGCACGCCAGGGGTTCCCATGTATTTTCTTTGTCCGGCGACAAAGGCCGGCAGGAGGTCGTCGGTGCGGCGTTCCAGCTGAATGATGTCGCCGACCACCAGCTCCATGACATCGCCTGCGGAAATGGTGGCGTGGCCAAGTTGCACCACAAAGTCCACCGGGATGTTCTTGATGTTTTCGGAGAGGACGCGCTTGATGCTGATATCCTCGTCGCTCTGCTCCCGCTGGAAGGTGGTCAGCAGCTTGCCCTTGACCGATTCCAGATTGCTCAGGGGAATGCAGACCGTGATGCTGCCCACGGCCCGGTCCATGTCCACGTCATAACGGCTGATGATCACCACGTCCTCGGGCTGACAGATCTTGGCGAACTGGGGATTGATCTCGCTTCTGATGTACTGAACCTTAAGGGGCTGGAGGGAATACCAGGCCTTTTCCAGATCGCTGAGCAGGAGATTCACCACCCGCCGGATGAGCCGTTGTTCGATGGCCGTGAAATCGCGACCCTCGATGCGGATGTTTCTGGTGCCGGTGCCGCCCAGGAAATTCTCCACCAGGGTAAACACCAGCTTGGGCTCGAGGACGATGAGGGCGCTACCGCGAAAGGGCGCCATCCGGAAGATTTGCAGGCTGCTCGGCACGGGCAGGGTGCGGACAAAGGCGCCGAAACGCTCCAGTTCGAGGGGGGCGGAGGTCAGGTCGATGATCCGGCGCAGGGTGGTGGAAAGCGAGGTGCGGACCGCACGCATGAAGGCATCGGAGATCGCCTCCATGGCCGGCATCTTGACCTGGACAATCCTTTCCTGCCGGGTAAAATCATAGGCCTGATAGCCAAGGGCGTCAGCGTCTATGGGTTCTTCGGGCTCTTCGATCTCGCCGCCGGAAATACCCTTGAGTAGCGCGTCAACCTCGTCCTGGCTGAGAATTTGTTCCATGGCGTTTGCTGGGTGTCGTGGGCTGTTTTTTGCGTTAGCGTGCAGAAGCCGGGGGGGCTACTGCACGACAAATTCCGTAAAATAAATATTCTTGATGTGATCGGGGCGCATGATCTCGTTGAAACGCTCCAGCAACTCATCGCGGACCCGAATCTTGCCTTCCGGGGTCATGATTTCTTCAAAGCCAAGGCTGGTGAGCATCATGATCACCATATCGCGCAGCTTGGGCGACACCTTGGTGGCTTTGTCCACAGCCTCCTTGCTTTCCAGTTCGAGTTCGATCTTGACCTTGAGGTAGCGTTTGCCTTTCGGATCGGCCAGGTTGACGATAAAGGGTTCCATGACCAGCATTTCTCCGATCACCGGCGGGGCTCCTTTTTTTGCTTCCTGGCTGGCAACCTCTTCAACCGCTGGTTTGTGGGCCAGCAATTTGGTATAGGCGAAAAAACCTCCGCCGCCGAGGACGAGGATGCCTACACCCAGGATGATGAAAAAACCCATCTTGGATTTCTTGTTGGGGGCCTGCTCTGTTGCCGGTGGGTCTTTTTCCGCAGCCATGGTTGAGTCTCCTCGAGGAAAAAGGAAGGCCGGAAAAGTCCGGAGCCCTCTCTTGAATTTGATTGTAAAGCAAGCATTGTGCCGCGAGGCTTTTACTGTGTATAACAGTATATGTAAATTATCGGTAATTCAATGTATTTCTGGAAAATAGCCAGGAGGGGCGGACTTTTTTTGGGCAGTGATGTCCGGGAATCTTTCGTCACAATTTTGACTTCAACCAGGCTAGGCGTCAAAAAAATATCAGGGATTGGCAAGATGCATGATGGATACGGGGTAATGCTGCATGACCGGCAAAAGATACGACTGTTATGCCAAAGGCTTGCGATAACACGGGCGCCTGGCAGGAGGGGATATGGAACTCAGCGGAGGTGAGGTCGGCCTGGTCCCCTGTTGCCAGTATGACCGCCGGTTGTTGAAAGGGCGGGTGGAGGTGTTGTGCAATGCCCTGGGCTTCAGGGTTTCCCCGGGAAGCAGGGTGCTGCTCAAGCCCAATCTGGTCACGGCGGTGCGGAACAAAGGGTTGGCTTGTACCCACCCGGAGGTTGTCGCCGCGGTGGCGGAGTGGTTTCTTGACCAGGGGGCCACGGTGCGGGTTGGTGATTCTCCGGCCTTTGGCACGGCCCTCGGCGTCATGGCCGCCTGCGGGATCAGCGCGGCTCTTAAGGGATTGCCGGTGACCATGGTCAACTTCGACGCAGCGCAACCGGTTCGCCTCGCCTCCGGGCTGTCCGTCGGGGTGGCCCGGGCGGTTGGCGAGTGTGATCTGCTGGCCAATCTGCCCAAGATCAAGGCCCATGGCCAACTCTATCTGAGCTTGGCGGTGAAGAACTATTTCGGGGCAGTGGTGGGGTTTCGCAAGCCCTGGCTCCATGCCCGGTATGGCGATATCGACAACCGGTTCGAGGCCATGCTGGTCGGTCTCCTCGGTGTGTTGCCCGGGGGGATTACCCTGGCCGACGGAGTGGTGGCCATGCATTGCGACGGTCCGGTGGCTGGCAAGCCCTTTCCTCTGCATCTGCTGGCGGCAGGGCTCAATCCCGTGGCCCTGGACACCGCCCTGATCGCGGTGCTGGGCCTTCCGCCTGAAGCAAGCCCTGTCTGGCGGGAATGCCGGCGGCGCACGCTTGTTGGGAGCACCCTTAACGAGCTCTCTTTCCCGCTTGCCAGGGTGGAAGAGGTCGCGGTCCAGGGATTTCAGGCTCCTTCCTGCTTGAGGCCGGTGACTTTTCATCCCTGGCGGCTCTTGCGGGGGGCCATCAAAAGGGTCCTGGCCAGGTAAGGCGCCGAGTGCCGGACAGCGAGAGGGCGGGAAAGTCTTCTTTACTTTCCCGCCTGAAAATTTTATCGTGGCCAGCACATTGTTACTCATAAGCCGTTGTACAAAAGAATGTCGTTATTTGGATGGCTAAAACGGCATAAGGAGCCGTAACGGAAATGGTCAAGAAAACAGAGTTTGTTTCGTAACGGCTCCTAAACCCTTTACCGGGGCAGCCATAAGAGAGAGGGGTATCGGTCATGTACAATCTACAAGGAAAAGTGGGCTTGGTAACCGGGAGTTCGCGCGGGATCGGCAAGGCAATCGCCCTGCGGCTTGCGGAGAGCGGGGTTGATCTGGTGGTGAACTATGTGCGCCACCGGCAGGACGCGGAAGCTACTGCCCGGCTCATCGAGGAAAAAGGGGCGCGCTGTCTGGTGGTCAAGGCCAACGTGGCCAACGACGAGGATCTGCAGACCATGTTCGCCCTGATCAAAAGCGAATTCGGTCATCTTGATTTTCTCATCAGCAATGCCGCCTCCGGTGTTCTGAAACCGGCGCTGGAGCTGAGCAGCCGCCACTGGAACTGGGCCATGGAGATCAATGCCCGGGCTCTGCTTTCCCTCACCCAACAGGCGGTGCCGCTCATGGCCAAGGGCGCGAGGATCATGGCGGTTTCCAGCATGGGAGCGGTGCGGGCCGTGGAGAATTACACGGCCGTGGGCGCTTCCAAGGCGGCGCTTGAGTCGCTGGTTCGTCATCTGGCCGTGGAACTGGGACCGATGGGAATTAATGTCAATACCATCAGCGCCGGGGCCGTGGATACCGAGGCCTTGAAAAAATTTCCCAACCGGGAACAGATTCTTGATGGCGCCCTGCAACGCACCCCCATGGGACGGCTCACCACCCCTGAGGATGTGGCCGATGTCGCCCTGTTTCTCTGCAGTGATCTGGCCGCCATGATCCAGGGGCAGACCATCGTCGTGGACGGTGGTTATTCCATCCGGGCCTGATTCCGATTCCATGGAAGCCTTCCGAACACAGGAGCGGCTCATCTTGGCCTCGGGTTCGCCCAGGCGGCGTGATTTTCTCGCCGAGTTGGGAATCGCCTTTGAGGTGCGGGTCACCGATATCGACGAGACCCCGCTGTCCGGCGAGCAGCCCGTCGACTTTGTCGCGCGCTTGGCCCGGGAAAAGGCCCAAGGGATTGATCTAGCCGATGCCTGGGTACTGGCAGCCGATACCGCGGTGGTGGTGGACGGGGAGATCCTCGGCAAGCCAGGCGATGAGGCCGAGGCCTGCGCCATGCTCATGCGGCTCTCCGGTCGCTGGCATGAGGTGTGGACTGGATTTTCCCTCTGCCGGCAGGCAACAGGGGAATTGTGCACGAAAACCGTCTGCACCAGGGTCCGGTTCCTGGAGCTTACCCCGGAGTTGTGTCGGGCCTATGTGCGCACCGGAGAACCCCTGGACAAGGCGGGAGCGTACGGAATTCAGGGCAAGGGGTGTTTTCTGGTTCGGGAAATCAGCGGCTCCTATACCAATGTGGTTGGCTTGCCCATGACCGAGGTCCTGGAGGCGTTACTGCACCATAAGGTAATTGCGCTGATGGATGGTTTGTGAGAAGATCATCACAGCCATGGACACCACGCAGCCGAATATCTTCGTCGCCCGTCAGCCTATCTTCAAGAGGAACAAGGAGGTTTTTGCCTACGAGTTGCTCTTTCGTTCCGGCCTGACCAATTACTTCGATCCCTTGCAGGACGGGGAAGAGGCCACCTCCAAGGTCATCACCAACAGTTTTCTCCTGATCGGCATTGCCTCCATCACCGAAGGGAAAAAAGCCTTCATCAATTTCAGCGAAGAGATGCTGCTCAAGGGGTATCCCTCGCTTTTTCCCAAAGAAATCGCCGTGGTCGAGGTGCTGGAGACGGTGGGGGTCACGCCCGAGGTCATAGAGGCCTGCGAGAGGCTGGTCGGGGCAGGGTATATTCTGGCCCTGGATGATTTTCTCTATGCAGACCGTTTTTTGCCGCTCATCAAACTGGCCAGAATCATCAAATTCGATATCCGCCAGATGAGTTTTGCCGAGCTCGAGCGTCAGGCCAAGGTTGTCAGTCGGTACAACGTGAAACTGCTGGCGGAAAAAATCGAAACCAATGAAGAGTTTGAGGCGGTAAAGAAGCTGGGCTTTGATCTGTTCCAGGGCTATTTTTTCAGCCGCCCCCATATCATGGAGGGGCGGGATATCCCCGGTTCCAAACTCCATTACTTACAAGTTTTGAAAGTCATTCAGGATGAGGATTACGATTTTGCCGAGCTGGCCAAGTTTGTCAGCCGGGATGTTTCCCTGGCGTACAAGTTACTCAAGTATGCGAATTCAGCCTATTTTGCCAGGCGGCAGAAGCTGGACAGCATCGAAATGGTCGTGGCCATGCTGGGGCAGCTTACCTTGCGAAAATGGCTGTCGCTGATGATGCTTTCCTACCTCGCCGCAGACAAGCCCTCCGAACTGCTCAATCTCGCGGCTTTCCGGGGTATTTTCTGTGAGTTGATTGCCGACCAGCTTCTGGGTCGGCGCAAGGAGGCGGGGATGTTTCACACGGTGGGGATGTTCTCTCTGCTGCCCGCCATGCTTGATAAAGCCATGGCGGATATCCTGCCGGAGCTGGCCCTGCCCATGGAGATCCAGGAGACCCTGCTCTCCGTGGCGGCAACCCCCCTTTCCCATACCCTTGCCCTGGTCATGGCCTACGAACGTGGAAACTGGGAAAAGACCACCCGTCTGGCGGAGAAACTCAAGCTCAACCACGACTCCCTGCCCCTGCTCTACGAACAGGCGATTGAAATCGCCCAGGTCCAGCTTACGGATTGATGGCGTTCATCTTTGAGAAATCGCCGATCTGCAAAAAGAGTCGGGCGATGGCGGTCAGCAGGTTCAACCGGTTGGCGCGCACCCTCTCATCCTCCACCATGACCATGACCTCTTCAAAAAAGGTATCAACCGGCTCCTTCATTTTGAGGATCACGGCCAGAGCCCCTTCGTAATCGCTGGCCTCCAGCAGGGGGACGGCTTCTTGGCGAACAGCCAGGTAGGCCGCATGGAGATTTTGTTCGGCACTTTCGCTGAGCAACTCCGGTTGCACCGCGGTTTCGCTGTTGTCCTTGATTATATTGATCACCCGTTTGAAGGCCCCGGCCAGAACGGTAAAGGCTTCCTGGCCGCAGATGGCCATCAGGGCGTTGATTCTCCGCTTGCAGTCAAGCGGATCGTCAAAGGCAACCGAGGTCACCGCTTCCACCGCCTCGGCCGGGATGCCCTGGCCGGTAAGATCATTGCTGAAACGGCCTTTGATGAACTCGAGCACGTTGCGGCGGGCTTCGGCCCGGGGAACGGTCAGTTTGTCGCCATAGAGGGCGAGCGCCTCGTCCACGAACTCGGCCAGGGAGAGGCTGAATCCCATGGCGTTGATGATGTGGAGCAGCCCCAGCGAGAGGCGGCGCAGACCGAAGGGGTCGGCGGTGCCGGTGGGGATCTGGCCGATGCCGAAGCAGCCGGTGATGGAGTCAAGCCGGTCGGCCATGCCGACCAATGCCCCGGGGATTGAAGCGGGCAGTGCGCTCCCGGCCCTGACCGGCAGATAATGCTCCCGGATGGCCGTGGCAACCTCCGGTGTTTCCCCGCCGAGCAGGGCGTAATCGTGGCCGATTGCCCCTTGCAGGGAGGGGAATTCTCCCACCATGTCGGTCAACAGATCGGTCTTGGCAAGACGGGCACCGCGCTCGGCATGGGCCAGGTGTTCCGGGGCGAGCTTTTTGGCTAGCAGCCCGGCCAGGGCGGTAACGCGGCGGGTCTTGTCGAGCATGGTTCCCAGTTTGTGTTGGAAGATAACGCCGGAGAGGTCTTCTATCCGATCCTCCAGAGAGCGGCGCTGGTCCTCCTTGAAGAAGAAAAAAGCATCCTCCAGCCGCGCCCGGATCACCCGCTGATGGCCATCGGCGGCAAGCTTTGCATCCTTGGTGCCCGTGTTGTTCACCGCGATGAAATGGGGCATGAGTTTGCCCGTCGCGTCCACCACGGCAAAGTATTTCTGGTGCTCCCGCATGGAGGTGATCAACACCTCGCGGGGCAGGGCGAGAAAGCGTTCCTCAAAGGTGCCGCAGAGGGCAAAGGGCTTTTCCACCAGGTTGCAGACCGTGTCCACCAGCTCGTCATCCAAGAGGATCGTCCCGCCCACCTGCTGGGCCGCCTTGGTAATCTCGGCAAGCACCGCGGCGCGGCGCTCCGTGGGCTCGACCATGACTTGGGCCGTGCGCAGGGTTTCGACGTAGTCGCTAAAACAGGTGGCAGGGAAAGGCCCCCTGGCCATGAACCGGTGGCCGCTGGTGGTGTTGGAGCTGGGGATGGTATCCAGGGTGAAGGGCACCGTCTTGCCGTCATAGACGGCGAGCAGCCACTGGATCGGGCGGGCAAAGCTGGTGCGGCCCGCGCCCCAGCGCATGGATTTGGGGAAGTTGAGGCTGGTGACCACCTCGGGCAGCAGCTCGGCAAGGATTTCCTCGGTTGGGCGGCCGATCTGTTCGACGCGCACCATGAGGTACTCGCCCTTTGGCGTTGCCACGGTCTGCAAGGCCTCGACCTCGACCCCGCCTTTTTTGGCAAAGCCGATGGCTGCCTGGGTGGGCTGGCCATTCTTGTCAAAGGCCGCCTTTTTCGGGGGGCCGAGAATCTCCTCTTCCCGATCCGGCTGGCGTGCGGCCAGGCCGCGGATCGATACGGCAAGACGCCTGGGGGTAGCCGCGGTGTGCAGGCTGGAATAGGGCAGGGCCAGAGCGGTGAGCCGGTCGCCGAGGATTTTTTCCAGCTGGGCCAGGGCCGGCATGATATAGCCGGCCGGGATTTCTTCGGTGCCGATTTCAAAGAGGAGTTCGTGGTGCATGGGGTGTTTTCTCGCGATATTTTTTTAACAGTGGGTTTGGCCAAGGTGTTTAGGAGCCGTTACAAAACAACGACTGCGTTCAGAGTTGTTTTATTACGACTCTTTATGCCGTTTTGGCAACCCAAATGATAAACTTTTTTTGCGGCAACGGCTCAGGACGCGGTTATGGGGTTGGTGTCCTGCCATTCCAGAGAGGCAAAGGTGTTGTAGCCCTGCGAAAGATTTTCCACCAAGACGGAAAACCAGGCGATGGCCGGATGGTTTTCCAGCTTGCGGCCAAGGGCCGTGGTAATGCTTTCCACGGAAAGGGTGTATTCCGGGCAGGTTTCAGTCGCCGGCCAGCAGAGGTCGTGGGAGGTCACCTCTTCCACCAGCTGGATGATATCCTCGATCCAGATGAAGTTCTTGAACCGTAGCCGGATGGTGGCCCTGCCCCAGTGGCCGAGGGAGCGGGGCAAGCCCTGACCAATCTGCGCCGGCAACGGCGGGGAGATGGGCACCTGGATTTCCAGGGTAAGGTCGTCGGTTTTGTCCAGGGAGCCATGCATGGTGCAACGGTATTCATTCATGCCCACCGATTGCGCCTGCCCGGAGGTGTTCTTTAAAAAATAGGGGAAGGTGATTTCCATGTGGGCCGCTTCCGCTTGGAGCCGGACCTTCATCTCCTCAAGGATGCGATGGAAACTTTTCAGGTTGATCTCGCCGTGGAAGTGGTTGAGGATTTCCACGAACCGGCTCATGTGGGTGCCCTTGAACTGGTGGGGCAGGTTGACATACATGTTGACCGTGGCCACGGTTTTCTGGGTCTTTCGGGCCTTGTCCAGGACGGTGACCGGGTAGGAGATGTTCTTTACCCCGACCTTCTTGATGTTGATCCGGCGGTAATCGCGTTGGCCTTGGATATCTTTCATGTCAGTCATTGGGCAGGGGGTCCGACGGGGTGTTGCGGTGTTGATTGAGAAAAAATGGGCCGCGCCCTGAAAAGCTGTTGCGCGTGGGCGGCGCAGCAGCTGTTTTTCGGGCCGGGCAACGGTCTTTTTTCTGCGCGGCTCGAGCGCTCAGGCAAGGTGTTTTTTTACCGCGGCCTTGAGTTCGTCCAGATTGGAGGATTTGACAATGTACTCGTCGGAAGCCCAGGTGGCTAAATCCTGTTTGAACTCCTGGTAGGCGGAGCTGAGGATTACCGGCAGCGAGGAGTTCATTTCCTTAATCTGGCGCAGGACGTCAATGCCGTTGATGCCGGGCATATTGATGTCGAGGATGACGAGGTCCGGGACAATAATCTTCAGCTGGGCCAAGGCTTCTTCGCCGGAGAGGGCCGAGTGCACCTCGTATCCCTCGTCTTCCAGCTCTTCGCGGTACAGGAGATGGATGCTGTCTTCGTCATCAACAAGCAGTATTTTTTTCATTGCTCCACCCTGGTGTCTGGTCAAAGGTTGCGAAATATGCTGCTCCCTCGGCGTTCTGTCAAATCTTCGCTTCTTTTAGAAATTGGGCTGCTTCTTCCGGCGGGATGGGATTGATGTAAAAACCCGAGCCCCATTCAAAACCGGCCATCATCGTCAGTTTGGGCATGATCTCAAAATGCCAATGATAATGGTCGAGGGGTTGTGACCGTAGGGGCGCGCCGTGCAGGACAAAATTATAGGGAACATTGGGGATGCAGCTGTTCAGGCGGCGCATGCACTCGGAAAAGATGGCGGTGAGCGCCTTGAAATGGTCGTCATCCATGGCAAGATAGGAAGAAGCATGGCGTTTGGGAAGAACCCACATCTCGAAAGGCGACCGGGGCGCATAGGGGACAATGGCGACGAACAGGTCGTTTTGGGCCACCACCCGTTGGTCATGGTTGGTTTCTTGCCGAATAATGTCGCAGAAGATGCAGCGTTCTTTGTATTTGTAGTAGGAAAGGCTTCCTTCAATCTCGGAGCTGATCATGCGCGGGAGAATGGGCAGGGCAATGAGCTGGGAGTGGGAATGTTCCAGCGAGGCTCCGGCCGCGGCGCCGAAATTTTTAAAAACCATGACGTAACGGAAGCGCGGATCTTGGGCCAGATCGAGCAGGCGATCCCGGTAGGCCAAGAAAACCTTGATCATTCGTTCCGGCGGCAGATTGGTAAAGGTTTCGTTGTGGTCCGGGGTTTCGATGATGACTTCATGGGCCCCGATTCCGTTCATCCGGTCATAGAGACCGTCGCCCTCTTTGTTGAGATTTCCTTCGATGACGAGAGCGGGGTATTTATTGGGTACAACCCGTAGATCCCAGCCCGGCCTGTTGGCCTGGTGGCCATCGACGCTGCTGTAGCTCAGAACTTCCGGAGGCGTTGTATTTTCGTTGCCTGGGCACAGGGGGCAGAATCCACCCCTGCTCTCACTTTTTTCGACAATGAAATCAGTGGGGCGCTTTCCCCGCTCGGTGGAAATGATGATCCAGCGGCCAATGATCGGGTCTTTGCGGAGTTCAGGCATCGCGGTCTCTTATAAACCTTTTTGCGCTCTTTCCTGGTTTTCCTGAAGGGTTTTGCATTCGATGCATTGCGTGGTCACCGGCCGTGCCTCAAGACGTTTGGCCGAGATCTCGTCGCCGCATTCATCGCAAATACCATAGGTGCCTTCATCGATGCGCTCGATGGCCTCCCTGATCTTGGCAAGCAGTTTACGTTCGCGGTCACGGATGCGAAGCTCAAAACTCCGATCGGATTCAGCGCTTGCCCGGTCGGTGGGATCGGGATAATTTTCCGTGCTGTCGGTCATCTCATGGATGGTCTTTTCAGCCTCCTGCAAAAGATCCTGACTCATGGTCTCCAGCTTTTGGCGAAAATACTCAAGTTGTTCTCTGTCCACAGTCTTACTCCCTTGGTATATCTTGGGCGAGCGTTATTCGTTCCGTTGAAAGCTTCCGCTTTTGCCCCCGATTTTCCTTTCCAGTCTGATGTTATTAATGATCATGCCTTTGTCCACAGCCTTACACATATCATAAATGGTCAGCGCGGTAACCGAGACGGCGGTGAGTGCTTCCATCTCGACTCCGGTTCTGCCGGTTATACCCACGGTTGCGGTGATTTGTATGGTGTGTGTTGCCTCATCCAGGTCAAAGTCAACAGTCACTTTGTTGATGGCCAAGGGGTGGGCCAGGGGGATCAGGGTATCGACCTTTTTTGCGGCCATGATCCCGGCGAGCCGGGCGACTCCGAGGACATCTCCCTTGGCGATATTGCCTTCCCGCACCAGCTGAAACGCTTGCGCCGAGAGGGAAATGGCGCCGGAAGCCGTTGCTTCGCGCACAGTTTCATTCTTGCCGCCCACGTCCACCATGCGGGCATGCCCAGCTTCATCAAAATGGGTAAAGTGTTTTGCCGTAACGGTCTGGTCGCTCATTGTCGCTGTCTCGGGAGGAAGAATCAAGAACTTTCGTCGGCGAATTTGTGCAGGATTTTTTTGAAAAATCCTTCTTCTTCCTGGTTGGCACCCCTTTCTTTTTGCAGCGTGTCGAACTCCGCGAGCAGTTCCTTTTCGCGGGCGGACAGTTTTTTCGGAACGACGACCTTGATCTCAACGATCATGTTGCCCGGACTTCCGCCCCTGAGGGAGGGAACGCCTTCGCCTTTGAGGGTGAAGATCTGTTCGGGCTGGGTTCCCGCCGGGATTACCAGTTTTTTGCTGCCGTTGATGGTCGGCACCTCCACGGTGGCGCCCAGCGCGGCCTGCACCATGGTCAGGGGGAAGAGGCAATGGATCGTGTCGCCCTCCCGCTGGAAGAATTCATGGGGCTCCACATGCATGATCACATACAGGTCGCCCGGCGGGCCTCCCTTGCGACCGCCCTCGCCTTCGCCCCGCAACCGCATGCGGGCGCCGGTGTCGATTCCGGCCGGAATCTTCAGCGACACCTTTTTTGTTTTCTTGAGCAGCCCCTCGCCCTGGCAATCATTGCAGGGCTCGGTAATGATCGTGCCCTCGCCGTGGCATTTCGGGCAGGTGGTCTGCACCCGGAAAAAGCCCTGGGCGTGAACTACCTGGCCATGCCCCTTGCAGGTGGGGCAGGTGGAGGCTTTATGGCCGGGGCGCAAGCCGCTGCCATCGCAGGTCCAGCAGGTTTCCCGCTTGGTGATCTCGATCTCTTTTTCCGCGCCGTGCATGGCATCCATGAAGCGGATGCCCAGATCATAGCGCAGGTCGTTCCCCGGGACGGGACCTTGCCGTCTTTGCCCGGAACGGCCTCCGAACATATCGCCGAAGATATCGCCAAAGCTTGAGAAGATATCCTCAAAATTTCCAGGCCCGCTGTAGCCGCTGTCTTTCAGGCCGGCGACCCCGTAGCGGTCGTAGATCTTCCGCTTTTCCAGATCGCCAAGGATTTCGTAAGCCTCGGCAGCTGATTTGAATTTATCTTCAGCCGCCTTATTTCCCGGATTTTTGTCCGGATGGTATTTCATGGCCAGCTTGCGGTATGCTTTTTTTATTTCCTCGGCAGGAGCGTCGGGGGAGACACCGAGGGTTTTGTAGAAATCATTTTCCATTACTTATAGAGAGGCCTGTTCTGTTTGCTCATCGTCCTTCTGCGCGGTCGCGACGGGAGCATCCTCTTTGGTGGTGGTAAAATTTTTGATGGTGGCAAAGCTCACCTGGCCGGAGGCAATCTCGCGCAAGGTGGCGACAATTTCCTTGTTTTTGCATTTCACCAGAAAAGGAGCGTTCTTGCGGTGCTGTTTGACCCGCTCAACGGCAAGATGGATAAGGGAAAAACGATTTTCATTGCCTATCTGGCTCAAGCAGTCTTCGACGGTGATACGTGCCATAATACAACTCCTCCTGTGGGAAATCTCCCGGTGGGTATCGCGGTAGTATAAACTGCAAAAGTATAATCCATCTCGGTTTTTTGGCAATCATTTTTTCTGATGGCCGCCATTTCGCCAAGAAATCGGCAGGGTTGCGGCGGTCATTTTCCCGGTGGATATGCCCGATTTTGGAGATGATCAGAAAGGTGCGGGGAGATGCTTGGCTTGGTGGCATGGAAAATGCTTATAAACAAGGCGAGATTGAAGGGAAAAGGTGGGCTGGAGGGGTTGGCTCAGAAAAAAATTCCTTGTTGGACATGGGTTCCGGCTTCTCCCTAGAGATAAACCGGAAAAAAATTCCCATATCGGGTTGCAGGCAAAGCTGTCATTTTATTGACTAGATGGCTTTGTTTGGGTGGGGCAAGACCACAGAGGGAGAAGGGTATGCAGAAAATCATGGCAGGGTTGTTGCTCCTCAGTTGCTGCGGCTGTTCCGGAGGCATGTACAGCAAGCTGGTTGAGGTGGAAATGCGGCTTGCCTCGCCCATGTTTGGGGAAGGTGAGCGGGTGCCTGTAGTTTACCCCGGCAGAAGCGGTGTTTCGAACGACCCCATGGTCCAGGCCTTTGGTCCTTCCTGGCGGAGCATGGAAAATGACTATCCTGCCTACAATTTTAATCCCTGACAGGGGTGGAAATGATGATGAGACAATTAGTTGCGATTTTGCTGACCTTGGGATGCGCTGTAACCCCTGTGCTGGCCGATGATGGTCAACTTCCTGACGCCGCGGACAAGGGCGGGCTGTTTCAGGCGCGGCAGCGTCCCACGCCGGCCTATCGCCCGTATTTCTACAATTATCCCCATGCCATTCCCCCTGACTATGTATTCCGCACCGCACGGGTTTTCTCGCCGCAGAATATGTCCGCCGCTTTTGGCTCCGGACAGCCAGGAGGCCAGGCAGACAGTGCCGGACAGGGCGCCGCCCTGCAGGCCAAAATCACTCAGTTGGGTAAGGCGCTCATTGCCAATGCCAGCGAGGTGGTGGCCGATGAATATGTGGTGGCGGTGAGCACCTTTGTCAGTCTTGATAACCTGTATGCAACCTCTTCCCTGGGCCGGTTTCTGGGCGAGCAAATGCTTTCCACTTTGCAGCAGGCCGGGCTGGAGGTGATTGAGGTGCGGAAAACCCCGGGCATGATGGTGAGCCCATATCACGGGGAGTACGCCTTGTCCCGGAGCATGGATGAGATCGGTCTTGTCCAGGCGGCCCAGGCCGTGGTGGTGGGAACCTATACCGTGGCCGGGCAGGAGATCTTTGTCAACGCCCGGCTGCTGCGCAACGACGACAATAGGGTTCTTTCCTCAGCCAGTCTGGTTTTGCCCATTGATGCAATGACCGCCAATCTCCTGGCCAACGAAAGCATGCCCGCTTCCACCCGCAC
Source organism: Thiovibrio sp. Mzg5 (assembly GCF_055379285.1). Lineage (NCBI taxonomy): Bacteria > Pseudomonadati > Thermodesulfobacteriota > Desulfobulbia > Desulfobulbales > Thiovibrionaceae > Thiovibrio > Thiovibrio sp. Mzg5. Next base: position 282,636 of record NZ_AP022872.1, read on the forward strand.
TGCGCAGGTCGGGATCCGGCAGTTTCCGGAAAAGGATCAGGTCGTGTCCCCGCCTCCGGCAAAAAAACCGGCGAAGAAACGTGTCGTAAAACGCACCGTAAAACGTCCCGTCAAGAAGGATTGCCCATGAAAAAGACAAGGAAGATGGTTACTGGTTTCGGGGTGTCGCTGTTGCTGGGCTGGGTCCTGCTCCTGGCAGGGTGCGTGCCTCCGGCGAATACCGGCGGCACCGCCTCGGTGGTCACCCCGGACTTTTTCGGGGTGGGGGAGGAGTTGGCCCTGCAGTTGACTTCCGGCATGCGTGGCGCGGGAGGCGGACAGCGGTTGATTCTGACCACGGTGGTTGATCTCGACAACCTCTACACCACCACCCGTTTTGGCCGGACCCTTACCGAGGCCCTGTCCACCAGCCTATTTCGCCACGGGTTCGGCGTGGTGGAGATCAGGAAGTCAGCCGAGCTTCTCATCCGGGACAACCGGGGTGAGTTGATGCTCACCCGCGACGCGAAGCTTCTGGCCAAGCAGCAACAGGCCGCAGCCATCCTCACCGGCACCTATTCGCTGACCCCGAGCACGGTAATCCTCAATCTCCGGCTGCTCGACGCCGGTTCCCAGCAGGTGCTTTCCGTGGCAGGGCTGGAGTTGCAGCGCAGCCGCAATATCAATTATCTCCTTGCGGCAGGAGACGGCGGCGCCCTTGGCGATGCGCTGCTTTCCGCCAAAGAGCGCTAGGGAGGAAGGTATGCGCAAGGGAATAGCAGTTGTGCTTCTTCTCGGTCTCCTCTTCTCTGGGTGCGCCCCGGCCCAAAAAAACTGGGCCAACCAGCCGGTGGAGGTCAAGAAGAATTCGCCGGTGGTCTTTATCCATCCGGACGTGAATACCTATCAGGAAGCAACTGTGGGGGTTTTGCCCTTTCAGATGCCCACCAATATGACGCGGGAACAGGGGGAGGGGGTCGCCATGCTCTTCAAGGATGTTCTCTTGGGCAAGCAGGCATTTCCCAAAGTGCTCCGCCTTGAGGAGTCGTATCGGGATATTCCGGAAGCCCTGGCCCTTGGCCGGAAGGCAAAGGTCGATCTGGTCTTGGCGGGCAAGGTCAACTACGCTCTGGAAGGCAGCCAGTTCGGCGGGGGGAGGGTGGAGGTGTCCACCCGGCTGCTCAATGTGCATACCGGCAATACCGTCTGGTACATCGAGCAGTCCATGGATCAGGCCATGGCCTATCCGCAAAGTAGCACCTTCTCCCGTTTTGTCGCCGCCTTCAATCCTCCGGAGATCAAGCCCTCGCAGGCTGGGCCGGTGGTGCCCAACATGTTGGTGCAGGTGGCCGTTGACATGGCCGAGGTCATGGCCGGAGCCAGATCGGTGAGCCGCTGACAGATGCATGTTGTGTTGGGGGCAAAGGGCGCCCCCATTTGCCGCCGGTTTACGCCTTCCAGTCGAGCACTGCCGTTATGGGGTAATGATCCGAGGGGAAGAGGTTGCCTTGGTGGGAACGGTCGATCTGCGCAGCAAGAACCTGGAAATGGTCGGAGACCAGAATCCAGTCAATGGCTGCCATTTCCTCCTGCTGCCCATAACCATGAAAGGTGGCCTCATCCTCCCCGTTTGGCTGGATTTGCCGTAAGGCGTCGATCAGCGTTCCGTCGCCGGTCAGGAGGCGGTATGCGTTTGAATCCTTGTCGGCATTGAAATCGCCGGTCACGATGAGCGCGGTATCCTGGCGGATTTGATCGAGCCATTGGCGCAGGACCCGGGCATCCCCCTCGATGGCCGTCGGTTCGTAGTCGAAATGGGTGTTGACGAAGGTAAGCACCGACCCGGTCAACCGGCAGGAGAGTCTGGCCCAGCTCACCGTTCGTGGATAGTTGCTTCCCCAACTCATGCTGCCGGGAATCTCCGGGGTCTCACTCAGCCAGAAGCATCCCGTATCGAGAAGCCGGAAGGGTGAGCGGCGAAAGAGCAGGGGCGCCATCTCCAGCGCCGTACTTCCGGGACCTCCCCGATGGACGCCAAAGAAATGATAGTCCGGCAGGTTGGTGCGGACAAACTCGGCCTGCTCGGTGTCCAGACACTCCTGGAGGCCCATCAGGTCGGGGCCGAAGGCGGCAATTTTTTCGAGGGCAAAGGACTTGCGGCGGTTCCAGTGATTCTCGCCGTCGTCGGCCAGGCCAACACGGATGTTGAAGCTCATCACCTTGATCATGGCCGGGCCCTCCTGCGGTCGGGCTGTAAGCGTTCAGCCGCACCACATCTGCTTTGTCATCGGCCTGCTCATGTGCAATAGCACACTTCGCAGACCTCTTTCGCGCATCTGCGGCACTGCTGAACGCTTACATTTCTGGGTTTATCTTAAATTTTGGTGCCCTTGGTGAACGGTTACGGTCAGGCTTATGCATTTTTGGCCCGTTCCAGGGTTCCTCGTATGCCCGAAAACTGCTCCGGCCGGCCCATATTGGGGAAGAACCCCTGATCCACGCAGTTCCGATAGCACCATTCCGGAGTGGTCTCGGTCCGGTAAGTCCAGAAGAACCAGCCCGCGTATTTCTCAAAGGTCAGCACTTGGGCCGAGGCGTAGCCGCGATAGGCCGCCGACATTTGAAAGAGATCCATTTCCTCCAGGGCATGATTGAACGGCCCCTCCGCCCAGAGGGAGACCATCTTCAAATCCAGCCCCAGGCTCCATTCCCCGCAATACACCTGATAGCCCGACTCGCGGATGATCTCGTCCGCTTCGTCGCGCCAGTCCACGGCGGACTTCCGGATGTGCCCGAAGATGTCCAGACTGGTGTCGTAATCCATAAAGCATTGATAGCGGTGGATATCGAGGGCCACGTTGCGGAACTCCGGCTCCAGGAGAAACCCTGCATACTCCCGGAAGCTGCGGAAGCCGTCGTGGAACACCACCGTCACCCGCTCGGGCGGGCAGTGGCGGCGGATGCGTTGGTAGGCCTCGAGGTTGAAGCGTTTCAAGAGATCGGTGGGGATATCCCAGCGCGGTTCATTGAGCGTTTCGATGCCGTGCAGCGTTGGCTGATCTCCGTACCGCTCGGCCAACCGTTCCAGTAGAGCCAGGGAATGTTCGATGTACTCCTCGCTGGTATGCCACTCGCAAACGTCGAGGATGCCGCCGTTGTCGAAGCCGTTCTGACACCCCGGCGCAGCATGGAGGTCGAGAACCACCCGCAGATCGAACTCCCCGGCCCACTCAAAGACCTTGTCGACGATGGCAAGCCCCCCTTCCACGAAGGGATAGCGCGCCTCCTGATAGCTGCGGTGGTAGGGATAGTCCTTGCCGAAGAGCCAGTGGCCGACCGGCAACCGCACCGCATTGATGCCGGCACTTTTCAGCCAGGCGAAATCGTCGCGGGTGATGAAGGTGTTCCAGTGCTGGTGCAGGCGCCGGGTAGCCTCGGCCTCGCCCAGCTCGACGCAGTAGGAGGTCTCGTCGGTGGCTTGCAGCCCCTCGAATAGACTCGGCGTAATCCATTTTTCCAACACCAGCCAGCCGCCGAGATTGACACCGCGTAGTTTGCTGCCGCCTTCGTGAACCGTTTGGACAGTCATGGATGATCCTTTTGCATAGTTTTACAGGTTCAGACGGCGTGAGTAGAAAGCCTCGCCGTTTGGCAGATGGGAAATTACAAGCAGCGTGGCATCGGGGAGCTGTTCACTGATCAGGCGCAGCATCCGTTCCTCTTCCCGGGAGTCCAGGGAATCGAAGGCCGCCTGCAGGAAAATCCACTGGGGACGGTTGAGCAGCAGGCGCACCATGCCCAAGAGTTGCTGCTCCCCCAGGGCCAGGGTGTTGATCCAATTGTCCTTCTGATCGAGCTGGTCGATGAGGTTTTCAAGGCCCACCAAACGCAGCGCCTGCTCGAGTTGTTCCTGGCTGAAAACCCGGCGGGAGGTTGGGTAGCAGATGGCGTTGCGCAGGGTGCTGGTGGGCAGATACGGCCGAGGCGGCATGAAAAAGAGGCGGCCTTGGCTGGGGAGTTCGATGACGCCGCTGCCCCAGGGCCGTATCCCGGCAATGGCGCGAAACAGCTTGGCCCCTGTGTAGGTGTTGCCGGTGATCAGCACATGTTCGCCCTGGCCTATCTCCATATTGATGTTTTGGGCCAATACCGGGCCGTCGTATTTGGCGATACTGAGGTCGCGGAAGGCCAATACCGGCTGGTTGGAAGTTTTCACCTGGATCCAGTGATCCGCTTTTGCCAACTCCTCCTCCACATTATCCAACACCTTGAGTAAACTCAGCGTGCGTTCCACCGAGGCGCGCCATTCGGCGATCCCGCCCACGTTGCCGACCGGCCAGGAGAGGGCGCCAACCATCTGCTGGAAAGCCTGGGCAGCTTGCATCATCGCGCCCAAGGTGATGCTCCCAAGGATGTAACGGGGTGCGGCGATCAGGAGCGGAAAGGCCATGTTCAGCGAGGCATAGCCGGTGCTGAATATCTGAATATTTCGCCAGGCTGCGGTTTGCGTGTCCCAGGTCTTGCGAAGCTTGTAGAACAGCTCATGGAAAAGATGCCGCTCATAGCTATCGGCATGGATCAGCGCGATGGCCTGGCTGTTTTCCTGCGCCTCCAGCAGACCGGCGCGGAAGTCCGCCTCTGCCGATTGCCGGGCGTTGGTGGCTCCGGTCAGGGGCAGGCTCACCTGCCAGCCAAGCCAGGAGGCCAAGGCCGTATAGATGATCGCGATCCAGATCAGATGCCCGTAGATGGGGATTTGCCACGCTCCCAGGTCGAGCGTCACCACCCCGGAGTGGGACCAGAGCACCTGCGAGAAGCCGATCAGCAGTAAAATGCAGTAAAACAACGAGTGGCCCAGGGCGACCGCTGACTCGCTGGCGACCCGGCAATCCTCGGCAATACGCCCATCCGGGTTGTCGTGTTCGCCCGGGAGATGGGAGATCAGATAGTGGCGGCCATCCCGCATCCAGCGGGAGAAAACATGCTCCGTCAGCCAGTCGCGCCAGTAGATCTGCAGATTGCGCTTGATGACCAGATGCGATCCGGTCACGGCCATGTCGGCGACGAAGATGATCGCCAGCACGCCGATCTGGGTGACAAGGCCGCGCATGGAGTGCTGCTCCAGGGCGTTGAACAACGCCGCGCTCCATTGCGTAACCACCACCGCCAGGATCATTTGCAGTATGGTCAGGAGCGCCAGGAGGAAGGTGGTGCCCCGAATCTTCAGTTTTTGCTTCGAGCGCCAAAACAGCTTCGACAGGCGAAGAAATTCAACGAGAAAATCGAGGGAGTTAGGCATCTTGGCTCAGGGGATACTGGTGAAAGTGACGCCGATCAGCGGCGCTGGAACCTTTGGCACGGTCAGCGAAAGGCGATGGGGGCAGGCGGAAGACGTCGTGCATGTGATTGTCCTCGCGCCTTGTCCCGGCAGGCAGAAACCGTGTTTGAAGGTCATAGGGCTATAAAAAAATGTTTTTCCGGCTGGTATCGGCCAGACCCATCCGTCCAGGTCCCCCTGTCAATTCCTACAGAAAGCCTGTGACTCCGTCAACATCTTCTTGCGGGTGAGGTGAAAATCATTGCCCCGCTTTCCCGCTTATCCGCAAAAATTGTCAAACCGCAAGGTCATGATGGAATGCGGCGGGCTGATCGTGCGGGCAGCCAGATCGTGGTATTGCTGGGCAAAGGGGATCGCCTGCTCCGTGCGGTTCATGACCACGACAGCGATTTTTCCATCGGGATTGAGGAAGGCCGTTGTCTCGAGGTCATCGGTGGTGCTGGCATGCAGGATGCGTTCGGCGCCAGGGCGAATGTAACGGGAGAAATGGCCAAGATAGTAGAAGGAACTCTGATACAGGGGCAGGCCTGCCTGGGTATCCACCAGAATCGGCGCGCTGCAATAATTGCCCACATGATTGGGGCCGCCGCTCGCATCCAGCATGAGATTCCAATCCACCCAGGCCACGGTCCAGCGGTTCAGGTCATTGATGAGCGAACGCCCGTAGCGCTCACCTACGCCCCATTCGCCTGTGTGCGGGCCGCCTTCCTGACACCCTTCGCTGAAGAGCAGGTGTTTGTCCGGAAAGGCTTCGTGCACGGCGGTCAGATTGTCGAAATGATCCCCCATGTACCAGTGAAAGGCCGCGCCCCATACGTATTGTGCCGCCAGGGGGTCATCGTACACGACTCTGGCGCGATCGTAGATGGCATCACGGTTGTGGTCCCAAATCATCAGATTGAGATGGCCCAGCCCCTCTTTCTGTAAGGTTGGTCCTAAATAATCACGGATAAAATCGCGCTCTTCTTCGGCGGAGTACAGGCAGGAATCCCAAGATTGGCTGGCTTCCGGCTCATTCTGGACGGTGAGGCCCCAGAAGGGGATGCCTTCTTTTTCATATTCCCGAATGTAGCGGCAATAGTAACGCGCCCAAACATCACGGCATTCAGGGAGCAGTCGGCCGCCGCCATTCATCTGCTTATTGGTCTTCATCCACGCCGGCGGGCTCCAGGGGGAAGCGAACAACTTCAGGCCGCCGCTGAGACGCAGGGCTTCCTTAAGCATGGGCAGAATAGCGGCGCGGTCACGGGTAAGGGAAAAGTGTTCCAGGCTAAAATCGCCAGCCACTTCAGCATGGGCGTAATTCCCCAGGGCAAAATCGCAACTGTTGATATGCGTTCGCCCCATGGTATACCCCAGGCCATTGTCCGGGTCGAAGTATGCCCTCATAACCTCGGCTTGCTTTTCCGCGGGGAGTTTTTGCCAAGTAACGGCAGCCGCTTCGGTGAATGCTCCGCCAAAGCCTTCCATCTTCTGGAAGCGCTTGCGCGGATCGATGGTGATGGCGGGTAGTTCCGGTCGGGTTGCTTCAAAAACCACGGGGGGCTGTTCGCTCAGGCGGGCTGGGGTGTCTCTGGCTGTGAGCGAGATGTGGACGATATGGCGGGACATGCATTTCTCCGAAGGAGGTATCTCTCACCAAGCAATTGCGGTACAGGCGGCAAACCGCTCAGGAGGGGTGTGCGCTTGTAGGGCAAATACGCATGAGATCAGGGCGTTAACCCAGCGGGCCCCGGGTGTTCAGGCAGGCGGTCTCCATGACCTTGAGGCCCATCTGCAGGTGTTCCTGGGTATAGGTGAGAAAGATTTCCTCGGCGCTGTCCTTGCTCTTGATGCCGCCCTTTTTTAGGGGCAGGTCCGAGACCAGCATCATGGCGCCGGTGGGCACGTTGAGGGCATAGCCCACTGCGAACAGGGTGGCGATCTCCATGTCGATGGCCATGATCCGGTGTTTGCGGATGTACTGGATGAAATCGGCGTCAAATTCCCACATCCGGTAGTCGGTGGTCATCAGGATGCCCGACTTGGGCACCATCTTCAGCTCGCTGGTGATGACCTGTTCGCAGATGCGATTGACGTGGATCGAGGGCAGGGCCGGGACATCCTTGGGCAGATAGTGCGGGCTGGTGCCTTCGTCCCGGATGCTGGCGGTGGGGATGATGATGTCGCCGATCTCCAGCGCGTCATCAATGCCGCCGCACATGCCGAGCATGAGGACGCACTTGATTTCATCGAGAAAGGAGAGGCAGTGCATGACAATGCCTGCCGAGGGCGAACCGACCCCGTGGTTGATGATGCTCAGGTCGTGTTTGCGGTCGTGGACTACGCTCCAGTGTCCGCGCTGGATGGGATTGCCGGTGATGCGGGCGAAGTCGTCGATGTAGCGGTGAAAATTGCAGAGCAGGATGTGGGAGCCGAAGTCCTTGACGCTGGAGCCGGTGTAGCGCTCCAGGGTGTGCCGGGCGTAACTGTCGGGCCGCAGCTCTGTGCTCATGCCTGTTCCTTCTGGTTATTTCTGGAAGGGGTTGTTGAGGAGCATGGTCTGCTCGCGGCCCGGGCCCACGGAAAGGATGTAGGCCGGGGTCTCGGTGAACTCCTCGATGCGTTTTACATAATCGCGGGCCTTGGCCGGCAGATCGTCCACGCTGCGGGCCTGGCTGATCTCTTCGCTCCAGCCTGCGAGGTTTTCGTAGATCGGCTGCATCTTGGCAAAGGTCTTGATATTGCCGGGCATGGCGGTCAATTTCTTGCCGTCCGCCTCATAGCTGGTGGCCAGCTTCAGGGTCGGCTGGCCGCTCAAAACATCGAGCTTGGTGATGGCCAGGCCGTTGATTCCGTTTAAGCGCACCGCCTCGCGGGCAATGACGCCGTCCAGCCAGCCGCAGCGGCGCTTGCGGCCGGTGGTGGCCCCGAATTCCCCGCCTTTTTGCTGCAATTCATCTCCCGTGGCGTCAAACAGCTCGGTGGGGAAAGGCCCCTCGCCAACCCTGGTGGTGTAAGCCTTGAGGATGCCGATGACGCAGTCGATGTGGGAGGGGCCGAAGCCGCTGCCGGTGCAGGCGTTGCCCGCGATGGTGTTCGAGGAGGTGACAAAGGGGTAGGTGCCGTGGTCGATGTCCAGCTGGGTGCCCTGGGCGCCCTCAAAGAGGATGTGCTTGCCGGCCTTGCGGCCATCGTCCAGCGCCACGGAAACATTATCAATATAAGGGGCAAGCCGCTCGGCATATTGCATATATTCGTCGTATATCGCCTCGGCTTTCAGCGGCTCGCAGTTGAATTTCTTGCTGAAGAGGAAATTCTTTTCTTCCAGGTTCTCGCGGAGTTTTTCCATCAGCGACCCGGCGTCCAGGAGATCCCCGGCCTTGATGCCCTTGCGGAGGATCTTGTCGCCATAGCAGGGGCCGATGCCCCGGCCGGTGGTGCCGATCTTCTTGCCGCTGGCCAGGGCCGATTCGCTGCAGGAATCGAGGAGCCGATGGTAGGGCATGATCAGGTGGGCGCGCTCGCTGATCATCAAGCGTTGCGGATTCACCGGCAACCCGCTGGCCGCCAGTTTGTCCATCTCTTCCAGCAGAACGCCGGGGTCGAGGACCACGCCGTTGCCGATGAAACACATCTTGTTGTCGTAGAGGATGCCGGAGGGAATCAGGTGAAAGACGTACTTCTTGCCCTTCACCACCAGGGTGTGGCCGGCGTTGTTGCCGCCCTGAAAACGGACGACGAAGTCGGCGTGCTCCGTCAACAGGTCAACGATCTTGCCCTTGCCCTCATCGCCCCATTGTGTCCCGACAATTACCACATTGGCCATCTTGCTTTTCCTCCGCAATCATCCGAAAAAAGGTTATTAGTGAGCCGCGTATGGGGCTCATGTTTTTATTTTGTTGGGTGCAGCACCAGGCACCATAGCCAAAGGAAAATAAAAAGTCAATCGCGGTGAGGGGCCGCTTTTTCTCCGGGCGCGCCTGTCTTGACACCCTCGGGCAAATGCCGTAGATTGCCCACTGGATTTGAGGCGCCGACAATTTTTTCGGCAGAATGGATTTTTGCGGACCTATCGAGGCAACGGCATGTTTGGCATAGGGCTTCCCGAGTTGATCCTGATTATGGGCATCGCGCTTATTGTGGTAGGCCCGGAAAAGCTCCCGGAAATGGCGAAATCCATTGCCAAGGTAGTGCTGGATCTGAAAAAAACCGCTTCGTCCCTCAAAGAGAGTCTGCACGAGGAGATGAAAGAGGACTTGGGGCAGGACCCCTGGCAGCAGCGGCTGGGAGAGGACTACCCCAACCTGCCTTCCACGACGGTTCCCGAACCGCCGGACGCGGTGGAGGTTGATGCGGTCTCTCCGCCTGATTCCAATCCCGCCGTGATAGCCACCCAACCCGAGGCAAAAGAAGAGAAGCCCGTAGGATGACGGTACTGGCCGGACATTTTGCCGGGCATCTCCGGGAGCTGCGGAATCGGGTACTGGTCTCCTTCCTGGCCATCCTGGTGGCCACCCTCATCGCCTATGCCTTTTCCGAGCAACTCGTCCGCTTTTTGATGATCCCCTTGATCACGGGCCATCCCAATCTGGCCAAACTAGTCTACACCAACCTGACCGAGGCCTTTGTCAGCTACCTGAAGATTTCCCTGCTGGCTGGGCTGATGATCGGTTTCCCGGTCTGTTGCTATGAGTTGTGGATGTTCATTGCTCCGGGGCTGCACCGTCACGAGCGCAGGATGGCGAGAACGGTGGTCTTCTGGGCCACAGCCCTTTTTGCCGGCGGGGTGGTGTTTGCCTATTGGGTGGTGCTACCGAGGACGCTTGCTTTTTTGCTGAGCTTTGCCGACGAGCAGTTGGAGCCCTTGCTCCGCCTTGATGCCTACCTCACCTTTGTGGCCCGGACCTCGATGGCCTTCGGGCTGGCCTTTGAGGTCCCCTTTCTCATGGTCATGGTGGCCAAGGCCGGGATCGTCACCAAGGGCTATTTTGCCCGGCAGCGGAAATACTTTTATCTCGCCATCCTGGTCCTTGCCTTTCTGCTCACCGCAGGCGATATGCTGTCTGCCGCTCTGCTTGCCGTGCCGCTTTTCGGGCTGTACGAGGCAGGGATTCTCATCAGCCGCCTCTTCAAGGGGAAGGGTGGCCAGGGATGATGTTTTTCGCGGAAGCAAGGAATCTCTCCGCGGTTTTGCCAACCCAAGAAAAGAGGGAATCCCAACAACCACTCAGTGCACCGTCGTTTAACGCATTTGCTGGTTGGTAATAAAAAGGAGAACGTGTCAGAGCGTCAGCTAATCTGATAGAGATTTCGGAGGCAATTTTTTCGAGCAAGAAATGGCGAAGAAAGGAGAAGGCAATGGCGAAATTATTACAGATTGATTTTCCGTTTGAAGGGCCATTCGGTCCGCAGATGGCCCAAGCGTTTTCTGCTTTGGCGCAATCAATTACGAAGGAACCGGGGTTCATCTGGAAGATATGGACCGAAAACGAAGCGGAAAAACAGGCGGGCGGAATCTACTTGTTTGAGAACGAAGATGATGCAACGGCATATTTGGAGATGCACACAAAGCGGTTGAAAAGTTTTGGAATATCCGAAGTCAATGCGAAGATTTTCGACGTCAACGAAGAATTGTCGCATATTACTCAGGCCCTCATTCCGCCGGGGACGTAAGCGGAATGAGGGTGTTGTCTAAATGCCTGGGATGCCAATGGGGCCGGGAAGATCCGGGATACAGCAGCCTGAACAAAAAAGGGCAATGATGACGAGAAGCAGAAACACGGCTATTTGTTTCATACGGCTCCCTTGCCGAAGTGCAGTATGAGCCTCTTGCAAAAAGAGGGAAAGACCCTTCAACAGGCTCAGGGCGAACGGTAATCATCTTGAAATCATTATAGTTTCTTCCGTTCATGCTGAGATTCTATGGTTTACGTCAAGCATTTTGTAAGCCGTTCTGGGTTAAATGTCGAGCGGTAGTGATGAATAGACCAGGCGGCTCGGGCGATTTTCCGGGCGATGATCACCAACGTTGCGGTCGTACTCCAGCCTTTGCTGCGATAATGCTCATAAATAGGTTTCCAGACTTTGGTTTTGACGGCGGACATCGCGGCATTAAACAGCAGACGGCGTAATTCGCCGGGGCCGCGTTTGGACAAGCGTCTACGGCCAGCCTTGTGACCGGAGTCATTTGCTCTGGGGTCGAAACCGGTGAATGCGACGAACGCATCCGCATTGCGGAAAGGAACTCGTTCCAACGTATTGGTTAAGGCCATGCCCACCAGGGGGCCAACCCCCACAATGGTTTGCAACCGCTGTTGCGTTTCCTTGTGTTGCGGAGAACGGGCAGCAATCGTTGCCATGGCGACATCGATTTTGGCAATCAAAGCGTCGAGCTTGCACAAGACCGCCTTGAGCTCAGGGGCAAACCCGCCCAGGTTGGCCATCGTCAGCTTGAGCGTGCTCTTGATGCGGACGATCTTGGCCCGCCGCCGGATCAGATGGTCCAGCTTGCGCTGGTTGGCCGTGGGGGACGTGTAGGGACGCAGGCGAGTATGCTCTTGCGCGATGAGACGAGCGATTAGTTCGGCATCGACACGGTCGGTTTTGGCGCGGTTGCCCATGGCCTTGGCGTAGTGCCGGGTCTCCATTGGGTTAAGCAGAAATACGGTATAGCCTTGCCTATGCGCCAGATCAGCCAGCAACTCGTGATATCCGCCTGTAGACTCCAGGCCGATACGGCTGCCTGCGGGCAGGGATTTCAGCCAAGCCAGCAAAACTTCATGCTGATTGACAACACTGTGGACAGGAAAGCTTTGCGCAGCACAAGCAACGACAACGGCGTCTTTGGCAACATCCACCCCTACGTTTAGAAAGGTTTGCATGATGGTAGCCTCCAGAAGTAAAGTAATCATGCTGGGGTGGCACACACCGACGTTAGCTTGCGTTCAAATCGGCGGTCAATGCACATGCCGCTAGATTCTTCATCGACGTTTGGGGTGTGGTGGGAGATTTCTCAGTAAGTCTGTCCGCAGCGCGGCAGATGCCAGTCGAAGTCCCTCCACCCCGGCTCTTCTTCTTAGAGCTTCTCAGAAATGAGCTGTAAAAACCATACAAGCCTGTCGAAGCACAATAAACCTTTTTGCAACAGCCTCGTATCACACAATTTTTTTCACACCCACATCAGCCTTCAGGACTGCGAATCAAAGAACATACTGCGGAATCTTCAGCAATTCCCCGTTCCGCATCGCCGACTGGTGTGCGACAATGCCGGGCACCGTCAGGTTCAATGCCTGGGCAATGTCCACAAGCGGCTTGCGGTCCTGCAGTATGGACTCTATGAACTCACTCATCAGATAGCCGTGCGACCCGCCGTGGCCAGCGGGCTGAACTCCCGGCGGCAGAGGCGGCCGTTTGATCAATGGCGCCTCCTTGCCATCCATCCCTTTGAAAACACGGTCGAAAATTCCCTTCTCGGTCCAGATCCGCCCCGTTTCGTCACCGGTGCCCGGTATCTCCCAACTGACCGCCATTCTGGCCATGCCTCCTGTACTGGTGCGGAACAGCGCGATCTCGGTGCCGAACGGATTGCCGAAGCGGTTGTTCTCGGCCTGCAGGTGTGGAATGGAGCTGGGCATGCCCATGCACGACACTTCCGTGAATGAACCGCCTGTAACCCCCACGTAATAGGCATTCGTGTGGGTTGGGTACCATTGCGGCGGCAGGCCCGTACGCCATGCCCCGTACGCGGGCAGAGGTGTTCCCAGGTAATGCAGGTACTCGGCCTCGGAGTAAATCAGCCTGCCAAGCGCTCCCTTCCTGTACATCTCGCGCATGCAGTAGAGATCACCATGGAAATAGGAGGTCTCAAACATCATGTACTTCCCAGCAGAACTCCTGGCCGCAGCGAAAAGCGCCTCGGCGTCTTCCAGGGAGCCGAAAACCGCCGGCACGGCCGAGGCAACGTGCTTCCCAGCTTGGAGAGCCGCAATGGCGAGGCGCGCGTGGCTGGGCGCATCCGTGGCAATGAAAACAGCTTCGACCGCCTCGTCTCGGATAAGTTCCTCGCCCGTCCCGTACATCTTCTGACAGCGACAGGCTTTTGCCAACGCGGCGCACTGCTCGGGCACGAGATCGGCAACCGCCGTGACCGTTACATTCGGGTGATCCTGAAAAGAGAAATCCGCACCGAATCCACACACGCCATAGCCAATGATGCCCACCCGGATCTTGCGATCGGAAACCGGGGCCCACTGCTGCTCGGTGTCCTGGTCAACCAATGCCCTCTCAAATCCCTGGATCGGAGGAACAGCGTGCGTCAACCCCGAGTCATCGCCTCTTCCTGCCGTATCGTTCTCAAGCTCGTCTTGCATCGCTTTATTCCTGTTTCCTGTGTTTCGGTCAACGATAAAGATCAGTGGAAAATTGGCCGCAGGCCAAGTTTTCCGCTAACTTGCCTTGTTGGGCTTATTTCTTCAATTTATATAGGTAATTTCTAAGCGCTTTAACTCTGCTATATCGGCTAAACAATTGTCCCTTAGCAAAGAAATCATTTCTTTGTCTTTTTGAGTGCTATATTTGCCACTGCCAAAGTTTTGAATTACATATTCACATGAATTATTCCTAGCTGCCCCTGCCAAGATTCTTTTTTCTCGTTCTTTGATCAAATTATCTATTTCATTAAAACTCTTACCGTCAAAGACTCGAATCCAATAGTAAATACGGGCCGCTGAAAGAGCTTGCATTATTTTTTCAATATCATTTTTTGAAATTATGCCGCCAACAATCGAAGATGCACTTTGGTAATATTTTTTTATAACTTCATGACTGAAACTAGTTTCTTCTGTTGGAAGAACATCTGCTCTAATAATTTTTTCACTTTCCTGAAGACAACGGACTGTAAACTCCATTGCCTTGATTCTATTGTGTTTTCTTTCGAATCCGAGTAGCTTTAATGCCTTGATGACAAGGCTCGGGATTTTAATGGCTTTTGCAACTTCCATTTATTTTCTCGCTATGCTCAAGCATTGTTGGGCGTTGTTGTAGCTAGATCCACCAAATCAATTCCTTCGGCGTGTATTCGGCTCCCAGTTCAGGTGCCGGAGCCTCAGCCTTGAGAATTTTATAAAGGTCTGATGTCGCCTGCTCTGAGAAAGGATTGACCACCAAGATTTTTGGTGGGAACCCACCTCCAATGTCGTACTGTAAAGGGTGACGCAGCTCGTCGGCAAGTTGTTCTTCTCGACATGCACGGACGAATTGGTGCAACTGCCTGATGATGATGACAGCACCTACCGCGCTAAATGTAATTGGTCGGCTGTCTTTGTCCTTGTAAAAACTGTTTTCAGTGAGGAGGCCACTGCCCGGATGGAGAAGGGCTGATATTGGTTCGTATACGAAATCGTCCCACACAATAGCCAATACGCTGACAAAGTTAGGTTCCTGTTCAAACTGCTCAAACTTGGATTGGGCGCTTGCCAAAAAATCCTTTACTGGGTTGTCACGAGGGTAAGTAACTTTTTTGGGGTCTTGAAGTAGATTTGAGAGTTCTTTTTGTGACGCAAACCTAGAAGCGACTTGTTCAGCATTAGAGGAGCGTACTTCCTGGTGGGAAAAAAGCGCTGGCGCCTTTACTTCTACTGCCAGGGTCATTTCTGGGCTGCGCACTAAGACTTCTGGGTTTTTCCCGCCCTTTTGGGCAACTGGTTCTGATTCAAACGTAACCTCTTGCCCCCAATCTATGCCCGCCAAGTAGCCTACTACCAGAAGCTCGGCTAGGACTTGAAGAAGTTGCTCCCAATCAGGCAAGTTTTTTTCCCTTCCTCCGATACTTGCCAGTAAGCTGATTGTACGTTCCGCATACCCCGGAATGCGCCCTTCGCATATTAGGCAGGTATCAATGACCGAATCAGCAAGGACGTTTGGCTGCCCTCTCAAGGAGTGCTGAAAATGCCAGGCAAACCAATGCCAGTGCTGAAAAATCTTTGAGTCAGCGATAATTGCTACGAGTTCTTCTCGGGTCATTGGTCTACGTTCTAAGTGCCCAACATTAAGAGCCCAAAGGGGACGCTGGTAAGTTGTGTAACTTGTCCACCCATCTCTCCTTTCTCACTCAGCTTTTGCAATATCAATCGACGGCTTTACCGCATGAATTTTTTCACGGTGGTTTTCTTTACTTGTAATTATTTTTTGTTTTGCTTTCTCCATTGCTTCAACCAAAGTTGTGCTGCCACCAATTAGATCTTCAGCAAGTGATGAAATTTCGTTTGGATGGTGAATTTCAAAATTTTCATTATTCGCTCTCACCATTTCTTGGTCAATGCCTTCATCGTATTTAGGATCACTGAAATGAGAGTACAGCCTAAGAGCAACCTTCAGTATATCTTTATAATGTCGCTTGTCGATCTTATTGACATCAACTTCAAGCACCTTCCGTAAAATAGCTTCATAGGCGGCTTGTGCGGTTTCCTTTTTACTTTTGTTTCCCACATGATTCTCCATAACGCCAAGCTCACCGGACCGCGCCAATGAGCTTGGAGGAGTTCCGGGGACAGGATACGCAATTCAGATGCCTCCCGTAAATTGCAGAGGGGGGCACGTTGTTGATTTGCCAGCCAACCTATACCTGATTCTTGAATTCCAGTAATGACTGCACATCCTCTCCTTCCTGGAGCACCTGCCAGAAAAAGGTTTAGAAAACCCTAGCAAACCTGATCTCCGATCACAATACAGAAAAAATACGTGGAAAAGGCACAAAAAAAACCGCAACCGTTTCCCCTGTTTATGATTCATTCATTTCAGCACTTCCCAGTGGCCACCCTTGGCAGGACCGACACGACGCAACCGGCCTTTCTCTTGGAGCTTTTCTATGTTCCGCTCAATGGAACGGCTGGTGACGCCAATATGCTTGGCGAGTTCGGCAATGGTCAGCAAATTATTCTGACCCAACGCCACGACAATTTTCTCCGACGTTTTTGCCGACGTTTTCTCCGACGGTTTCGTGAGTGCCTCGGTCATGGTGTCCTGCAAGGCGTGCAGCATGAACTCGATGAACGGGGTTGAATCCGCCAGCCTGTCTGCCTCGGCCAGGGCTTGATAATAGGCGGTTTGGCGTACCCGGATCACCGACTCCACCGGCAGATAGGCCAGCATCGGTTGCCATTGGCTCAAGAGCAACGTTTGCCAGAGACGCCCCATGCGGCCGTTGCCATCGGCAAAGGGATGGATAAACTCAAACTCATAATGGAACACGCAACTGGCAATCAGGGGATGGACCGGGGCCGAGGCCAGCCAGGCCAGCAAATCCGCCACCTGCCCCGATACCCGCTCGGCAGGAGGGGCCATATGGACAAGATCGCCCTGCTCATTGTAGATGCCCACCGCACCCCTGCGGAAAGAGCCTGCCTCATCCACCAACCCGGCCATCAGCAAGCCATGCGCTGTCAAAAGGTCGGCCAGGGAATGCGGTTGCCAACGGGGTAACTGTTCATAGGCGGCAAAGGCGTTCTTCACCTCCTGAATTTCACGGGGCAACCCCAGCACCTGTTTGCCGTCCAGTACGGCGGTCACCTGCTCTATGCTCAGGGTGTTGTTTTCGATGGACAGCGAGGCTTGAATGGTGCGGATGCGGTTGTTGCGCCGTAGCTGCGGCGATAAGGCATAATCAGCGGAGACCGACCAGCGTGTGATCAGCTCGACGATCTCGGCGACCCTTTGCAGGATGGTCGGCGTGATGGTGTAGGGTGGCTGATAGGTCATGCGTTGGTCGCCTCGAGAAGTAAGGAGAGGGAGTGCCGAATTCGGATGAACACCATCAGGTTTTTGAGCGACTGATTTCCACCTGTACGACATTACTTAACAGGATATGGAACGCCAAAGAAAAAGTAAAGCGAAGTTCCGTTTTAGCTCCTGCTCATTGTCCTCGGTCCCCCATTCAAAAGGAGAGCTATCGCGTCTCAATCCCCTTTTCGCGCAGATGCGCCTTCACCGCGCTGATGGGCACTTCCTGCCGGTGGAAGATTCCCGCCGCCAGGGCCGCCTCGGCTCCGGTTTTCTCGAACACCTCGGAGAAATGCTCCACCTTGCCTGCGCCGCTTGAGGCGATGACCGGGATGGAAACCGCTGAACGCACCTGGTTGATCAGTTCCAGGTCAAAGCCCGAATTGGTGCCGTCCTTGTCGATGCAGTTCAAGAGGATCTCTCCCGCCCCCAACGCCTCGCAGGAGGTGGCAAGCTCCAGGGCGTCCACCTCGCGGCCTTCGCGGCCACCCTTGATGGTGCACTGATACCAACAGTACTCCTCGCCGTTTGGTCCGGGGAATTTGGTCTTGATGGTGTGGCGCGGGGTGTCGGCAGGAGATTTTACATAGACCCGGCGCGGATCAACGGAGATCACCACCGCCTGGTTGCCGTACACACGGGAGATCTGCTCGATGGAACTGGCCCCGGTTTTTGTGCCGGTTTTCAGGTATTCCTCGGCAATGAGCACCGCGTCGCTGCCGATGGAGATTTTGTCGGCTCCGGAGCGGAAGTATTCCGCGGCCACATCCAGGGCCGAATAATGTTTGCCGGTGGAGTCGGTGAATTCGCGGATGCCGCCGCCGATGGTGAGCGGCACAAAGACCTGCTCCGAGGTGCGCTGCAAGACCTCCAGCATGGGCTGGTCCTTCATGGGGAAGTCTCGGAAGCCGGTGATGTTCAAGAAGGTGATCTCGTCGGCGCCCTCTTCGTAGTAGCGGCGGGCCAGCTCCACCGGTTTGCCGAGGTTTCGCACCTCGCCTTGGGCTTCGCGGACATCGTACTGGTCGCCCTTGGTCACCACCAGGTCACCGTTGTCGTTGCTGCGCACATCGAGACAGGCGATGATTCGTTTGGCGAGCCGTGTTTCCGCCGGGTTTGTGGCGATCTCCATGTGGCCAGCAGCGGAAAGATCCGTGGCTTCCAAAAAGTTTTTCAGGATCGCCAGTCCGGCGGCGCCGCTTTTTTCCGGATGGAACTGGCAGGCAGCCACATTGCCCTTCTGCACCGAGCTGATGAACTCCTCGCCGTAGTTGGTGGTGGTCAGCACCCACTCCTCGTTGCCGGGTTCCATGGCGGCGCGGTAGGAGTGGACAAAGTAGAGCTTCTCCTCCGAGAAACCGGCCAGCAGCCGGGAGGGTTTTCTGATATTGATGCCGTTCCAGCCGATCTGCGGCACCGAAAGGGTTGTCTCGGCGAACCTCCGGACCTGGCCCTTGATGATCCCCAGCCCGGCCACGCCCAAGGCCTCCTCGCTTCCCTCGAACAGGGTTTGCAGCCCCAGGCAGATGCCCAAAAATGGCCGGTCGGCCCGGAGGTATGTGAGCAGGGGCTCGACAAAGCCGCATTGGTGCAAGCGCTGCATGGCGCTGCCAAAGCTGCCGACCCCAGGGAAGATCAGCTTTTCCGCAGCCAGGATATCCGCCGGAGTTTTGGCGTCGGTAACGGTGAAGCCGAGTTTTTTGATGGCGTTGCGGACGCTGCGGACATTGCCGGCCCCGTAATCCAGAAGTGTTATATTCATAGTTGTTCCCAAGAAAAAGCGGGGATGCGTCCCCAAAGCGAAACGGAAAGACGCTATATTAGACGATTAGCGGCCAGGCAACAATGGCGAATTTTCCTTGTTGTTGCCTGCGCGTAATGCTTGCGATAATGAGCGGAAAAAGGCATGATGAAAGCATGTGTTGCGCCGCTTCCAAGGCATTGCCGTTCGCCAGCTGCGGCGCGGACCTAACCTCAACCATCAGGAGCATCAATCATGAGTAAAGCCAAGGACACCCAGAAAGCAGTAAAGAAGGAACCGGCCAAGACCATGAAGGAAAAGAAGGCAGCCAAACAGGCCAAAAAAGGCGAAAAGACCAAGTTCACCCCGCAATGATAGGCAGGAGGCGGCAAGCTCTGGCAATGCCGTTGAGTATGGTATCTTTTTAAGCGGGATTAGCTCGGAGATGATTCAGCCCCTGCCAGTTACCAAGGCGGCGGGAGTTTGTAGAGGCGGTTGTGGCGAAAAGCCCGGCCGCCTTTTTTGTGTGCGGTATTGTGCCTATTTTGGCCGCATTTCCTGTTTGAGCAGGCAGCAGGAGATTCGGTGGCGCGGGCTGCCGTCCGGCAGGTATTCGAGGTTGCCGGGTTGCAGGAGTTTGTTCATCACGCACCCCTCGGGGATGTTGAGCGAGAAGAGCCTTTTTTCGGTGATCCCGCTGTTTTCAAGCAGGCAGTTGTCTTCAATGCGGAAGGTGTGCAGGGGGAAATCCTCGCACAGCGGGCAGAGGTAGACCCGGCCATTGGGGAAGATGAAGTAGTTCTCCGCCACATTGCCTGCACAGAGAAATTCCTCCCCCGGCTCCAGGAAAACCTTGGGATAGATGACATGGATTCCCCGTTGGGCCGCATCCCTGGCCACCCCTGGGATCACGGCCAGCCACTCTTCCGGTGAGACCTGCAGCCTTGCCTCCTGTTCGCTTGCCGATTTGCCGCGCAAGCCGATGACCTGGATGAAAAACCGCTTGCAGCCCAACCGCTCCAGCAGTTCGGGCATTGCCGGAAGATGCTCGATATTCAGTTGACTCACCGTGTAGATCACGCTCACCTCAAAGCCCAGACTAATGGCCTTTTGCAGGTTGTCGGTGCAGATGGCGAAAACCCCCTCCCCGCGCAGGGCATCGTTGACCGCCGGGTTCGGCCCGTCCAGGCTGAAGCTGAGCACCGCCTCCTCTGGCTTGAGCCGGTTGAGCAGATCGTGGTGCAGAAAGCCGTTTGAGTCCACGGTGATGGTTTTGTAGCCCAGGGCCCGGGCATAACGGATGCCGTGGATCAGGTCCGGGTGCAGGGTCGGCTCGCCGCCCAGGAAGATGACGTTGCTTTCCTTTTTGGGATCATAGAAAAGGGTGAGCCATTGCTCCATGGTTTCGCGGGAAACAGTCCCGGTGCCGTGCTGGGCCGGGTTGATGTAGCAATGTTTGCAGGCGAGATTGCAGGCGGTCAGGATATGGAAGAAGATATTGCGTTCGTGCGGCTTAAAATGCAGGGTCTTGGCGACAGGCTGGTTCATGTGGGGGCCGTTCAGGGTTGGGCCAGGGTGTATTCTGCCAGCAGGCTGCCCTGCCAGTAGTTGTTTTCCGGGCTGGTGAAAAAGGCCTTGAAAAGGGCGAGACTTTCCTGGCGCAGGATATGGGGCAGGATGCGCACCTCCGGCGCCATGGTCCGGTACAGGGGGGTGAGGCTCGTAAGCTGCAACCCTGTGCCGCCGCCCATGGCATCTTCGTAGGCATAAACAAAGGTGCGGATGCCGTTGAGCAGCATGGCACTGTAGCACATGAGGCAGGGCTCCATGGTGGAATAGACCGTGAGGGTCTGGCGATCAATATCCGGCCGGCGACCGAGCAGATCCCTGAGGGCGACAATCTCGGCATGATCCAGCTCGTTGGCGGTTTCGCTCCGGCTGTTTTTGCGCCGGCCCATGGCCACCGGTTCGCCTCCGGCGACAATGACGGCGCCCACCGGAAATTCGTTGTTGGCCAGGGCTTGTTGCGCCTGCTGCAGGGCAAGGTGCATGAATGTTTCGTGAGGCATGGAAAACCTTTCAGTTGGAGGTGATTTTGTCTTACCAGTCTACCCGGAAGCCGTCAAGCCGGAAAGCGGGCGGAAATCCACGATGGCGAGTACCAGGGAGTGCTTGAAAAACGCGGAAAAATAGGGTAGTGAGTTCGGCAGAATATAAAAAAAAGACCGAGGAGAAATCGATGAACGCGGAAGATATGCAATGCATTCCCTATGAAGTGGCCAAGAAGCTGGTCGGCGCGGTGATGGAAGAGGAGCACCTCTACGAGTCCAACCGGCGGGTGTTGACTGTCTATGGCACGAATGATCAGGAGATCTGCTGGTTCGATGCCGAAGACATCTTTGCCGAGATGGCAGCCAGCGAGGGCGGGATTCCTAAAAACGAAGACGACATGAAGGCCAAGGCCGTGGAGCTGGTCCTGCATCAGATCCCCAAATGGGCGGTTGAGGATCTGCTTAAGAGGATGGGGCTGGAAAAGAAGTAAGCGGCAAAATGATGATGTCCTCACAATAAAAGTAGAAAATATTTCCTGCCGTCATTCCACCCCCACCGGCATGGGCGGGATTTTCTCGCCGCCCAGCACATAACCGCCGTCCATCCGCAGCACCGCCCCGGTCATGTAGGTGGCATCCCGCAGCAGAAAGAAAACCGCGGCCATGATTTCCTCGATCTTGCCGGTCCGCTGCAGCAGGATATGCTCGCGGATGGCGGTCTGTTGCTCCGCGCTGAGCAGACTCCAGCCTCGGGTCTGTTCACCATGCCTGGTTTCAAAAAACCCCAGCATCAACTCATTGACCCGCACTGTAGGAGCGCCTTCTCTGGCCCAGGTTTCCGTAAAGGAGGAGATGGCGCGATTGGCTGCGCTGTAGCCATCGTTGAAGATGAGGCCCGCCGGTCCTGAACGGCCGACAATTCCGGCAATGGACGAGAGGGTGATAACCGCAGCCTCCGCGCTCTCCTGCAAAAGGGGCAGGGCAAAACGCATGACCCACCACTTGGCCCGCAGGGTGGTGGCCATCTCCAGTTCCCATTGCTCCGGGGTATAGGGTCCGTGGACAATGGGCATGCCGCCGCGCTCAATATTGTTGATGAGGATGTGGAGGCCGCCGTAGCGGGTCTGGATGGTGGAGAGAAGTTCCTGGATGGCGGCCGGGTCGCGCAGGTCGATTTTTATTGCCAGATGATGATCGCCAAGGGCGGCAAGTTCTTCCTGCATGACGGCGGCTTCTTCGGGCCAGTCATAGTGGGTGAGCACCACCGTTGCCCCGGCCTTGGCCAGGGCGAACCCCACTGCCTTGCCGATACCCTTCGCCCCTCCGAGAACAAGGGCTATTTTGCCTTGAATTTTCATCCGCTGTCCAAGCCTCGGGTTGTTTACAGGGCGTTATCTTTTTTTGCCGGAGCCGGATTTTTGGGATGATGGCGCCGGAGATTTCTTGGCCTTTTCTTGTTTGGCTGGAGGTGTGGATTTCTTTTCTTTGGTCACCGGGGAAAGAACCCGTTTTTCGGATGTTTCTGTCTGTTTTTTCTGTTTGAGGTTGCGGGATTTGTTTTTTTTGCCGGGCCGGGGATCGGACGGCTCCGTGCGGATGGAAAACAAGGGGATGCTGGCCCCGGCCCGAGCGAGATGCAGCGGCTCGTCACTGAGCCTGTAGGCGGTGGTCTGGTAAGGGATTCTCAGGTGT
This sequence comes from Thiovibrio sp. Mzg5, assembly GCF_055379285.1. Lineage (NCBI taxonomy): Bacteria > Pseudomonadati > Thermodesulfobacteriota > Desulfobulbia > Desulfobulbales > Thiovibrionaceae > Thiovibrio > Thiovibrio sp. Mzg5. Next base: position 305,194 of record NZ_AP022872.1, read on the forward strand.
TGCCCCAGGGAAAGGCGCTCCTGCTCGAGATTGTTGGCCTTCAGCAAGGTGATTTTGCTCAGTTTGTATTTCCGACTGATGGTGGTCAGGGTCTCGCCGCGTTTCACCTCGTGGGTATTAAATTCGGTGACCGTGACCGGACGGACCTTGGGGAGATTTTTGAGCACCAGATCTTTTTTGCCCGGCGGTACCCGGAGCGGGTAATCCGCTTCGGTGGGCGGGGTGATGGCCTTGGACAGGTGCCGGTTGAGGGCGAGAATCTCCTCCTCGGGAAGATTGCAGGCCAAGGCCACAGCCTTGATCGGGGTTCCGCGGGGCACATGGACAGTCTCGTAGTCCAGCGGCTCGTCATAATCAATATCGTCAAACCCGTACTTTGTAGGATCCTTGGCAATCATGATGGCGGCGATGAGCTGCGGGACATAGAGTTTTGTCTCCGAGTGGATATACTGGCTCTGGGCAATCTCCCAGAAATCCTCGGTGTCGGAGTGCTTCATGGCCCGCTTGATTGTTCCTTCCCCGGCATTATAGGCGGCCACCGCCAGATGCCAGGAATCAAACTGTTTGTACAGGTTTGAGAGATAGGCGACCGCCGCCTTGGTCGATTTTACCGGATCGCATCGTTCGTCAACATACTTGTTGACTTCCAGCCCGTAGCTCTTGCCGGTGGCCCGCATGAATTGCCAGGTGCCCACCGCGCTGGCCGGGGAAGAAATCGTGGTGTTGAAGCCGCTTTCAATCATGGGCAGGTAGGCGAGATCCAGGGGAAGTCCGGCCTGGGCAAGCTCTTTTTTTATCATGGGCAGATAACGGGAGGAACGGGCAAGCCAGCGGGCAAAGGTCTTGCGATGGCGGTTTGTGAAAAAATCCAGGTAGTATTCCACCTGGTCATTCATTTTGAGCGGGAAATCGCAGGACTCGATTTCTTCCCCCGGGCTGAGCAAGGGAAGCACATCCCAGGCGTTGAGTTGCGCCAGCTCTGCTATTTCCGGACTTACCGCCAGCTTGAGCGCTTGGGGGTCTGCCTCTTCCGGGGTTGTTTTTTCCTCTGGCTGGGCAGGTTTTTTGGGTTGTACGGCAGGGGCGGTTTTCTGTGTGTACACCCTGGGCACGGGTTCCGGGACAATCAAGGCGGTGCTCTGATTTCCCACCGGGGCACAGGCGGTGAAGCCACTCATAATCAGAGCAGCAGCCGCCAGGATCAGGAAAAGCCTGGGCAGAGGAGGGAATAGAAACCTGGAGATCTCGGGATGAGTATGCAAATCGTGTTTCCCTGCTGCGGTAAGCCGTCGTTCAAAAAAGATCATAACAGCAGCGTTAACGGCGTTGGAATCCTGTGACCGATAATAAGGAGCCGAAGAAGCGCCGTTTACCCTGCTGTTAGCGGCGATGGGCACTGCAATGGTTATTTCCGTCTCCTCGATTTTCTGATACCAATCTGATCGGGATATCTGGAGGAAACCAGCGAATGGTTTTTACAAACTGGGCAACTTGCCGGATTTTTGCCAGCGGCAAACTGACATGATACCCCAAATTAATGCTCAGCCACTTTTACAGGACAACCCCCCTTCCTGCAATGAAAAAACACGGCATCACTTGAGAATAGTTGTTATTTTTCTTGTGATTTCAGCATGTTGTTCTATCTTTGGCTGCGAGGATGTAGTCGCTTTGGACCCCGGCCTTGCCGGGGTGATGACCTTTTGCGACACCATCGCATTGTGCGAGAATAGGCACGGCATATTCGCCCGGGTACGGACACTCACAGTGGGGCGACAAGAAAAAACTTGCAATATTTATTGATGTTTGCGCAGGATGGAAGCATAATATGACACGGTATCCTGTTTGCTCTAGGCGGTGAGCACCATTTCCTGTCGGTCTTTGCTTTTTTCGTTTTGCTAAGGAGTGCATGTATGTCAGTTGGTCATAAACCATTGCCCGATCTTCTGGATGAAATGGCCTTGAAGATTCTGATGATTGAGCCTGGCGACCTTTCCATTGTTGGAGAGTTGCTCGACCTGATTGAGAAGTTGTTGCCTGGGCAGGCCGCTGCGGATATTCCGATGGTTATTCAGCGAATGGCCGCAGCCTTCAAGGGGGCTCTTGAAAAATTCATCATGGGAGATCTGGCAGATTCCGCGGAAAACTATGATCTTCTCGGTCAGTGCATTAGCGAGATGCAGGAGTCGGCCCGGAAAGAGGGCCGGCCCGGGGAGAAAATCCTTGAGCAGTTCTGCGATAACATGAAAAAAATCGGTTTTTCCTTACAACCATCGGCGCTTATGGGGAAGACCGAAGCGGCGGCTGCGGGGATGGCCGAGAACGAAGATGCGACCATGGCGGAGGAAGCCTGCGCCGTCGCCGCGCCGCAGGCGCATCCCGCGGCGGCGGGCGGGCCGAGCCAGGAGGCGCTGCCTGATTTTCTCCAAGATACGGACCTGCTGGCCGGATTCATTGAGGAAGCATTTGAACATCTTGAGTCCATCGAGGTCAACGTGCTTGAGTTGGAGCAGAGCCCGGATGACCAAGATATCATTAATAATATCTTCCGGCCATTCCATACGATCAAGGGTGTTTCCGGCTTTCTCAACCTGAAAACCATTAACAGGCTGGCCCATGCCACGGAAAATTTGTTGGACGATGTGCGTAATGGCAAACGCGCCATGGACTCCGCAGTCATTGACATAGTCCTGACCGTCGGCGATGCGCTGAAATCCATGGTTGAAGACATCAAGAATGTCTTGCAGAATGGACCCGCTAATTACAAGGATACCGATATCAGCAGCTTCCTGGCGAGCATCACCCAGCTGCAAGAAGGAGGAAGTGAGGCCCCATCGGTCGAACCTGTCTCTCCGCCGGCGCCGGATTTGCTGCCGGAACTTCCCGAAGAAAGTGAAGAGGCGGAACCATTGGCAAGCGAGGAGGAGGCTGAGCCAGTTGCCCCGTCCAGGGCGGCCCCTGCCAGGGCTGCGCAGGTCGTTGCCTCCCCGAGAGCCGAGCCCCCGGCAAGCTCTGCGGCTCGTTCTTCTGCCGATTCGGGCCAGAAAAAAATCGGCGCCTCCATCAAAGTTGATGTGGAAAAACTCGATGCTCTGGTGAACGCGGTGGGTGAACTGGTGATCATGCAATCGCTGGTTCGTCAGAATAAGCTTGTGTCCCGGATCGCCGACCCCAAGCTGACCAAGGATTTTTCCCAGCTGACCCGAATCACCTCGGAGTTGCAGCGCACTGCCATGTCCATGCGCATGGTTCCCATCAAGCAAACCTTTGATAAAATGATTCGGTTGGTCCGTGATCTTTCCAAAAAATCAGGGAAAAAAGTGGACCTGATCATGGAAGGCGCTGATACCGAGATTGACCGCAACATGGTGGAATCCATCTACGACCCGCTTGTCCACATGATGCGAAACTCGGTGGACCATGGCATCTCTCCCCCGGCCGACCGGGAGAAGTGCGGCAAGCCGGAAACCGGCACCGTTTTTCTCCGCGCCTACCAGAAAGGCGGGAGCATGATGATCGAGATCGAGGACGATGGCGAGGGGCTTAACACCCAGAAAATTAGAAAAAAAGCCATTGAGCGCGGGTTGGTCAGCGAATCCGATAATCTGTCCGATTTTGAACTGAACAACCTTATTTTTCTTCCGGGTTTTTCCACAGCGGACAAGATTACCGATGTTTCCGGCCGTGGGGTGGGCATGGACGTTGTGAAAAAGGCGGTGGAAAAGCTGCGGGGCAAGGTGGAGGTGCAAAGCCAGTCGGGCAAAGGCTCTTTGTTCATGATTCGCCTGCCCTTGACCCTGGCGATCATCGACGGCATCATTGTCCGGGTCGGCAGCGAACGGTACATTATTCCGACCATTGCTATTCAGGAATCCATGCGTCCGGATCGCACAAACTACAGCACGGTGCACGGTCGGGGGGAGAACCTGTTGGTCCGCGGCGAGCTGGTGCCGATTATTAGGCTGTATGAAAAATTTGGTGTACCCTCTACCTATACGGACCCTTGTGACGCCATTGTCGTGGTGGTGGAAAATGAGGGGAGGCGTCGCGCCTTGATGGTTGATGAACTCCTGGGCAAGGAGGAGGTCGTCATCAAAAACCTCGGCGGCCTTGATGTGCCCGGCGTTGCCGGAGGTACTATTCTCGGCGATGGCAGGGTTGGTCTTATTCTTGATCTGGCCGGTGTTATTGCCAATAAGGCGGATTGAGTTTTTTCGCAAACAGGCGGAGTTGTGGCATGTTTTCATCCCAGGGGCAGAGGAGTCGCCCTGTGGGCCTTTCATGAAAAAGGAGGATGTTGATGGAAGCAGCAAGCGTAGCGCAGAATTTAGGCCAAGGGGCGGAACTGGCAGGGAAATATCTCACATTTTCCTTGGGAAATGAGGGGTACGGCGTCGGAATTCTCAGCGTCAGAGAGATCATCGGGGTCATGGAGATTACGGCTGTGCCGCACACCCCGTCTTATATTCGGGGGGTAATCAACCTGCGGGGCAAGGTTATTCCAGTGTTGGATCTGCGGCTTAAATTCAACATGAATCACAAGGAATATGACGAGAGAACCTGTATCATCGTGGTCGAGGTGCAGGGGCAAACGGCTCCGGTGCAGGTCGGCATGGTCGTTGATTCGGTTTCGGAAGTACTGAATATTGCCGCCGGTGAAATCGAACCTCCGCCTTCCCTCGGTTCTTCGTCTGAAACCGAAAACATTCTGGGCATGGCGAAAACCAAAGGCGAGGTCAAGATTCTGCTTGATGTGGACAGGGTTGTCGGCGAAGGGCTTTTGCAGCAGTTGGCCTCCTAGCAGGGAGATTTTCTGCCTGGATACCAAGGGGGCGGTTTTGTGGCATTGAATAATGACGGGTCAAGCGGTATTCGCTATCAACAACTCAGCGATGGGTTGTTTCAGAAATTCAGCGATCTGGTGTATGAAAAAACCGGAATTTTTCTGAAGCCGGAAAAAAAAGAACTGCTGAACGCCCGCCTGGGCAAAAGACTGCGGGCCACCGGGATAGACTCGTTTAAAGAATACTATGCGTATGTCATCCACGACAGGTCTGGGGATGAGCTTGTTCATCTCATCGACAGTGTTTCCACCAATTTCACTTCATTTTTCAGGGAAAACTCCCATTTCGAAATATTGAAATCCACTGTTCTGCCCGCCTTTGTCAAGGAAGGGCGGGGGAAAAACAAGGAGATTCTTCTCTGGTCCTCCGCCAGTTCTTCCGGCGAGGAACCATACACCATGGCCATGGTGGTGGAGGATTTCGTCAGTCAGCATCCAGGGACGCGCTATCGCATCATGGCCACTGATATTTCTACCCGGGTTTTGGCGCAAGCGAAGAGGGGCGTCTACACCGATGAAAGGATTGCGAAGGTGCCAAAGGCCTTTCTGAAAAAATATTTCCAGAAAGGGGTGGGCAGTTCCGATGGCTTTGTGAAGGTTAAGGAAGATCTGCGCCGGATGGTGCATTTTGACCACTTCAATCTTATGGGTGATTTCCCTTGGCGCGAGGCCATAGATGTTATTTTCTGCCGAAACGTCATGATCTATTTTAACCGGGAAACCCAACAGGAGCTGGTGCGCAAATTTCATCAGGCCCTTACCCCGGGTGGCTATCTTTTTATCGGCCATTCCGAAAGCATCAGCGGTTTGAATCATAATTTTACCCAGATCGATGCGACCGCATATCAAAAACGATAAAGTGACTATTCAGCTAAAAGCGAAAAAATAGGCTGAAACATCCCATTTGTAACTGTTCAGCAGCGCTGTTTCGCTGTTGCCGCAGAGGTGGTGCTTGAATAGTTACACGCTGAAGTCCGTTGCCTTGAGTGAAGGGCTTGGGCAATGACGGTTATAGGACAGAGAACGCATGAAGATAATCGTTGGCATTTCAGATATGAAGGTCAGCAATAAGCCGGACGATGTCCTGATTACCTATTCCCTCGGCTCCTGCATCGGGGTGGTGGTCTGGGATCCGGTGGCCAAGGTCGGGGGAATGTTGCATTACATGCTGCCGGATTCCTCTCTTGATAAGGATAAGGCGGAGGCCAAGCCCTTCATGTTTGCCGATACCGGCATCCCCAGGTTGTTCAAGGAAACGTATAAGTTCGGAGCCATTAAAAATCGTTTGATCGTCAAGGCGGTCGGCGGATCACAAATCATGGACAACGCCGGGATCTTTAATATCGGCAAGCGAAACCAAGCGGTTTTGCGGAAGATGTTCTGGAAGAACCAGATCATGCTGGCCAAGGAAGATGTCGGTGGTACGGGAAACCGTACGGTGAGTTTGGAGATCGGGACAGGGATTACCCATTTGAAGGTTTCTGGAAGAGGGGAGTTTGAGTTATGAGCCGTCTGGATGAGATACTTTCTCTGGTAAAGCATGTTCCGCCCTTTCCCAAGGTGGCCCAGCGGGTTTCGGAGATGTTGAATGACCCGGAGGTGAGTGCCACCGCGCTGGCCGAGGTTATTCAATACGATCAGGTGATTACCGCCAATGTATTAAAGATTTGCAATGCCGCTTATTTTGGATTGTCTCGCAAGGTTTCTTCCTTGGATGAGGCCCTGGTTATTGTCGGCAATGATACCCTCAAGGATATTATTATCACCAGCAGCAGTGCCCGTTTTTATAAAGGCGCCGCCGGCGAAGGCTACAAGCTGGATCAGGGGGAGCTGTGGAAACATTCCATTGCCGTGGGCATCATGGCCAAGGAGCTGGTCAAGTATGTCAAGGGTGTGGAGCCGGGGAGTGCCTATACGGCAGGGCTTTTGCACGACATCGGCAAACGGTTTCTGAGCAGTTTTGTTGCCGATGATTTTAAAAAAATCATGATGAAGGTGGTCCAGGACGGCTGTTCCTTTGTCGAGGCGGAGAAGGAGCTGGTGGGGGCATCCCATGCCGAGTTGGGCGGGATGATCATGAGCCAGTGGGATTTTCCCAAGGAGATAGAGCTGGCTGTTTTGCAGCACCATGACCCGGATGCCCTGGAAAAGGATCCCCTTACCGCGATCGTGGCCTTGGCCAATGCCCTGGTGATCAGCATGGGGATTGGGGTCGGGGCTGATGGCTTGTCCGTGAAAATGCAGGGTGGAGGCTTGAAAAGGTTTGGCATCACCTCCATGCATCTTGAGCTGTGTATGGCCAATCTTTTCATGGAGCTCGATCGGGCTCAGGAGCTTTTTCATATTTAGGAGGGTTCGGCAGGCGCTGTTACGAATCCTTCTGCGTTCGTGCCATTTGAAACGGCGCGGGTATTTGGTTGCGAAGACTGTAGAAGGATTACATTCATCCCCGAATTCTTCCGCAGCCTGCTGAGCTGAGTGGAACAGTTGGGGAACCGGGCAGCGCGGAAAGTGGCGCATGTCCAAGGTGGAATAATTTAAGGAAGCGGGAGAGAGGGCGATGGCTTTCAATATTTTGGTGGCAGACGATTCTGAAACCATGCGGGCCGTGATCAAGAAAACCGTGAGCATGTCCGGGGTGCCTGTCGGAGAGTTTCATGAGGCGGCCAATGGCAAAGAGGCTCTGGCTATTTTAGCGCGAACCTGGATCGATGTGATTCTCTCAGACATCAACATGCCGGAAATGGGCGGGATGGAGCTCTTGCAAAAGATCAGCGAAGATGCGGACCTGCGAAAGATTCCCCTGATCTTCATTACCACCGAGGCCAGCGATGCCCGTCAAGAAGAGGCGCGAAAATTTGGCGTCGCGGGCTACGTGAAAAAGCCGTTCCAACCGGAGACCATCAAGGCAATCCTCTATGAGGTGCTGGAAAAGGCCTATGCACACAGGCTGGAAGAGAAGCCGGGCGAAGAAGCTGGTGGGGATGGTGATTTCTAATAGTTGTTACGGAGAGTTATACCTGTCTGCCATGTGTAATCGCACGAAGAAGGGGAATGGTCGGGCGACGAGGCAGGTTGCAGATGATTGGGGATTGGGAAAAGAGCCGGGAGGATTGTTGAATGGATGAGGATTTGCGGCGGGTCATATTTGCAACTTTCTCAGAGGTTTTTGAGACCATGTTTTTCACTTTTCTGGAGCCGCTTGAAGAGGCGCCAGGAAAAGAAGAGCTCGGTCGCGGCAAGTTCGTCGAGGCCACGATCAGTTATACCGGGGGCTGTAATGGCACTTTCCATTTTTATTTTCCCTGGGAGCTTGGCAAGAATATCACCGTGAATTTTCTCGGGGTTGATGAGGATGGGGTGCCGGACGGGCAGATCAAAGACACGGCTGCGGAAACGGCAAACATGGCCATCGGCAGTTTGCTGGGCAAATTGGACCCAGGGGGTAAGGCCTCGCTGGCTATTCCGCAAGCCCGGGTGCTTGATGAGTTCTCTCCGGAGACCCTGCTCGGCGCGACCGGGCTTTGTATGTTTAGCACCGAATTCGGGATTCTTTGGGTTGTCGGAACCCACGCGTAGAAGGGGCAAACCCCGGGGAAAAATGGGGTTGTTTTTTTTGAGATACCAGAAAGACAAGAAGAGCTCATGAGAAAAATACGCGTACTTGTGGTGGATGATTCCGCGGTGGTCCGCAAGGTTTTCAGCGAGGAATTGTCACACGAAAAAGACATCGAGGTCGTGGCCACGGCGCCAGACCCTTATGTGGCCAGGGATAAGATCGTCGCCCTCAAGCCCGATGTGGTGACGCTTGATGTGGAAATGCCCCGGATGGACGGCATTACCTTTCTGAAAAAGCTGATGCGTTATTTCCCGCTTCCGGTCATCATCGTCAGTTCCCTGACCAAGGCGGGCGGAGCTCTGGCCATGGAGGCCATGGACAGCGGGGCGGTTGATGTTATCTGCAAACCAGGCGAGGCCTATTCAGTCGGCGACATGAGCGCCCAGCTTGCCGAAAAAATCCGCGCTGCCTCCCATGTGAACATGGCGCAACGGGCCCTGCATCTTGCCACGGTTCGTCCCGCCGATGCCCCCCGGCTTTCCCTGACAAAGACGACGAATAAATTGATCGCCATCGGCGCCTCCACCGGCGGCACCGAAGCCCTGAAGGATGTTCTTACCCAGTTTCCTGCCAATGCGCCAGGGATCATGATTGTCCAGCACATGCCTGCCAACTTTACCACCAGTTTTGCCGAGAGGCTCAATAGCCTTTGTCAGATTCGGGTAAAGGAGGCGCAGGATGGGGATTCCGTTGTGCCCGGCACGGCTTTGCTTGCGCCGGGGAATTTTCATATGGTTCTGCGCCGCAGTGGTGCCCGGTACTATGTCAATATCAAAAGCGGGCCGCTGGTCTGTTATCAACGGCCCGCAGTGGATGTTTTGTTTAATTCGGTAGCTGCCTACGGCGGGGCCAACGCGGTTGGCGTTATCCTCACCGGGATGGGCAAGGATGGCGCGCAAGGCATGTTGAAGATGAAAGAGGCTGGCGCGCAAACAATCGCCCAGGATGAAAAAACCTGCGTCGTTTTTGGGATGCCCAAGGAGGCCATCGCAGCCGGCGGAGTGGACAAGGTTGTTCCGCTGTACGATATCCCCGCGGAGATTATGAAGATGCTTTAGCCTTTGTGGCTAGAGCCGGTTTTTGCTTTCTCGCCTCATGGTCCGTTGTTCCAACTGCAGGAGGTGTTTTTTTACATCGGACCCTCCGGCAAATCCTCCCAATCCGCAAGAACCTGTCACCCGATGGCAGGGGATAATAAGAGCCAGGGGATTGGCGTTGCAGGCCTGTCCCACCGCCCGGGCAGCGCCAGGGTTGCCCAGGGCTTGCGCCAATTCCCCGTAGGTCTTCGTTTCTCCATAAGAAATTTCGGCGATACAATCCCACACGCGTTTCTGGAAGGTGGTACCCTTTTCCACAAATGGCGATCTGGCCTGCGGTGGAAATTTCTGGCGGCGGCCCTCGAAAAATTCCCCAAGCAGATCAGCAAAATAATGGCGGCCGGTGCTGTCTGTTATGCCCGAGAGATCGTGGTGTTTTTCAAGCCACTGTTTTGCCATCTCATGTTTTTCCGGGGAGAAGGTGAGATGGATGGGGAGATTGCCGAGACAAATGACTTGGCCGTGTATTTTTTTGAAGGTGAAAATGAAGGTGAGGTAGTGCCCCGATGGGGATGGCATGGTTGTTCTCCCAGGGATATTCGGTTATAATTTTTTCTTTCTTCGCATCGCAGATAAGCGTCTTTCTTCGGCAGGCCGCGATTGCAACAGCGATGGCTTGGTATGCTTTCATTTAGGTTACGGACTTGGTGCATTGTTTCCTTTTTATGAGACCGTCTGTAAAGGGAAAGGAGGCTATGGTCGATAAGGAAAGATAGAAAGAATTCTCCGCTACTGGGTCTGTAATTTTTTTCGTGGTTGGAAAAACAATAAATCAACAAGATAGGACAAAAACCTCAAAAAAAAACTTGATTTTGTAGGCAAGTATAAATTATAGCTAAATAGAGTTCTAGTAATTTGAAATTATAAGCCTTTTTCTGGATAAACTTTTCAACCTGAATGTGGATACCCTATGAGTTCTTTTTCTTTCCGACATATTCTCTCTGTTGCCTTGCTTGTTTTTCTGCTCGCTCCTCCGGCAACTGCGCAAAATCATGTGAAAAATGCAAAAGTGGTGTCCTTGACTTCGCTGCACAAATTTGCGCCTGACCAGGGAAATATAACACCAAAGCAGGAAAGGCGGGCAAAAGTAGTCACGCTTGTTGCCCACGAAGAGCCGAAAAGTGAATGGGCGGGAGAAGAGAGCAACGCCGCAAACGCCGCACTGCAGGGAAAACTCACCTGTCGCAGCGCTTGTATCATGGATGCCAAGACCGGCAGGGTTTTGTACAACCGCAGTGCCGATCGGCCTGGTCAGCCTGCCAGCACCATTAAAATCATCACCGGCCTCATTGCCGTTGAAAGTTTTAATGGCAATGAGATGGTGCGTGCCAGCGCGTATGCCGCGAACATGCCGGCTTCGAAGGTTTACCTGAAAAAAGGCGCTTCCTATCAGGCCAACGATTTGATTAACGCCGTGTTGCTTGCTTCGGCAAATGATGCCAGCGTGGCTTTGGCGGAAAAGGTTGCCGGTTCGGAGCAGGCCTTTGCCCGCTTGATGACCAAAAAGGCCGAATCCCTTGGTGCACAAAATACCATCTGTAAAAGCGCCAATGGCTTGACCAAGGAAGGCCAGCAAACCACGGCCCGCGATCTGGCTACGGTTTTTAACCGGGCCATGCATAACCCCGAGTTTGCCGAGCGCATGTCAACCACCCAGGTACACACCAGTGACGGCAAGGTGTTGCGGAGCCACAATAAGGCCTTGTGGACCTTGGATGGCGCGGTTGGCGGAAAAACCGGCTATACGGTGGCTGCCGGCAAAACCTATGTCGGGAAATTCCAGCGGAACGGTCAGGCCATTATTGTTTCATTGCTGGGCAGCGCCTCCATGTGGGATGATGTCGCCACCCTGGTCGAGCACGGATTTGCTAAACAGGAAATGGCTTCCCGGCTACCGGAGGAGATCTCCGGTAGCGTACGGGTTTCGCAGGTCAACCAGAAGAGCATGATACGATAAAAAACATTTTCAGTACGCAATGTTGACCGGAAAAAGGAAGAAAACCTGAGTTGCAAGAAGGACAGTCATAACAAGAACAAAGCCGACAGGAACTCGCCTGGCGGCTTTTTTTGTTAAAACCAGCAGCGGGCGCGGCCATGATTACTAAAGAAGAGGTGCGGGCAGCTTTCCCGGATGCGCCGGAGGGGAGTGGTTCCGGGAAGTCCGCCGAGCTGGTGCGGCGGCTTGAGAAGTATCGGGAGGCCAAAAGGATATTTGTCGGGCCTACCGCAAGATTGCAACAGATCAGAATCAACGCCCTGACGGACGGCAAGGAGCTTTTGGTTCCCGCGCCTGGCTTAAAAGAGGGTTTCTATCTCCTGGCGCCATATGAAATACCCTTCAAGCACCTGAGTTATGCCGTGGGGTACAAAGGGCTTGTCCAATACGGTCGCCGGGTTGCGGTGGAGGAGCTTTGTCAGGGGCCAGTGGGCCTGCTGATCACCGATTGTTTGGCCGTGGATCCGGCTGGATATTTTGTCGGCGAGGGCAAGGGTTTTTTTGACCTTGCGGTGGCCATCCTCGCGGAGTTGCGTGGGCTTGCCCCCGAAGCCGAGGCATACGCACTGGGAGAGCAGGAGCAAATTCTTGAGCAGGAAATTGAGCGCGGTGCTTGGGATATCCGCCTCAATGGTTTCATAACTCCTGATGGCATGGCCCTTCATAATCCAGGTGGCCATGCTGATTGTCGGGTTTTGTGGGATATGTTGCCGCCGAAAAGAATTCGCAAAATCACCCCGCTGTGGAAATTGAACATGCAAATCAAGGATGCCCTGAGCGCGGCAGATAAAACTGTTCAGTGAAGGTCGAGGGTGTCTTTTTTTTGTCGACGCTCGTCCTTGACCGGCGTTGGGAATTAGGGGTAGTATGGCTTGGCTTGTATTTTGAGCCTCTTGCAAAAGTCCAAAAGCTTCCTCTCCCCTCGGAGTCTGCGCTTACCTGCGGGAGAGGGGCGGGGTGAGGGGGAGTGCCCAATGGAATCTGCAGATTCCAGTTTCACCCACCCCCAGCCCCCCTCCCGTCGAGGGAGGGGGATTTAATTTGGAAGAGTTTTGCAAAAACTTCTCTTGAACGATTTTTTTTAGGTGGTCGGGTATGGATGATTTTCAAAAACAGGCTCTTACAGAACACCTGACTGAGTTGCGCAAGTGCCTGATCTATTCCTTGCTCGCCACGGTGGCAGGGTTTGCCCTGAGCTATTCCTACAGCAAAGAGCTTGGCCAGTTGCTGTTCAAGCCCCTGTACGAGGCCATGCCTGCAGGCTCCAGCCTGATTTTTACCTCGTACCAGGAAGGGTTTTTTTTTATCTAAAGCTTTCCCTGGTTTCCGGGCTTCTCCTGGCCAGTCCGGTGATCTTTTACCAGATCTGGCGGTTTGTGGCTCCAGGCCTGTATCAGCATGAAAAACGGGTGATTCTGCCTTTCAGTCTGCTCTCCTCGCTTTTCTTTTTTGGCGGCGCTGCCTTTGGCTATTTCGTCGTATTCCCTCCGGCCTTCAAGTTTCTGCTCGGCTACTCCAATGATTTTTTAAGCCCCATGCCCACGGTAAAGGAATACTTTTCCCTCTGCCTGCGTCTGCTCATTGCCTTTGGCGTTATTTTTGAACTTCCCATCTTTATGGTGCTGCTGGCCAAAATGGGCATGGTCAATGCGGCCTTTCTGAACAGGCACCGCAAGTATGCCATCCTGTTTGCCTTTGTTATCGCCGCCATCCTTACCCCCACCCCGGACGTGATCAATCAGTGCCTCATGGCGTTCCCCCTGATTGTGCTCTATGAGGTGAGTATTGTCGCGGTTTGGCTGCTGGGGAGAAAAAGATTGGCCGGGTTTCAGGGTGAAAAATGAGGGGTTATGGCATGCTCTGCGACAAGCAAGGCAAGAGCGGCAGGATAAAGATGATGGTCGTCAATATGGTAGCGACCATGGGAAAATCCTTGGTCGTCGCAGGTCAGAGAATAATTATCGAGGAAGGTCCAGCCCTTTTGTAGCGTGGCACGTTGTAGATATTCATTCCATAGCCGGGGAATGGAAACATAGGTAGGGATTTCTTCAGCCGTTAAACCGCTAACGGTGCTCCTTGTTGGCGCAGGAACACCGAGCAGCATCAACCTGAATTTTCGTCCCTTCGTTACCTCAGAAACAAATTCAAGATAGCCTTCCACAACATCCCGAACCATCTTCTCTACCGATAGATGTTGAAACTTTTTTATCCAGGCAGAATATATTCCCTCGTCGGTTCGGCAATCAATTTCGCCAAAAGAGAGGATGGCCGTGCTGCCATCAGGAATATCGGCGATATTCCTGAGCAATTCTTCCTTGTATTGGTTGTGTCTTTTTTGTGAAAGGTGGTATGCCTTACATCCCATGACCAGCCTAGCCACTATTGTAAATGGATTTTCATCTATACGTACAGGGAGATTGGCAAAGCTGAGACAGTGGCTGTCACCGAGCATATATGCCGGAAGGGAATTTTCAGCAGAATACAGGTGTGGGGAGTTTGTTCTGTAATCCGTTAGTTTTTTCAGCAGGCAGTAAAAAGCCAGCCTGCTTTTTTCATAGATGTCTTCAGGTTTCAGGTATTGGATTGAGGCCGCGGCATCAAGATATTCGGTGCATCTGGCAAGATTGCCGATCATCCACGCCTGCAACGCCGTTTGGAGATAGAGCCAGTTCCTGTTTTGTTCGTAGAGATGTTGGTTTGACAAGCTGGCGTCAACCAGCTTGTCAAACTGCTCCCAGTCTCGGGTTATGAAAAGAAGTGTCGCAAGCAACATATACACCTCGGGGATGTCGGGATCAATCCGCAAGGCTTTGCGGCAGGAAACTATGGCCCCATCAAGGTTCCCGATCTGTTTGAAGGCAGAGCCCAGGTTCCCGTAAGCAAGGGCAAATTCCGGTGCCAACTCAATGGCCTTCTGGTAGCCGGCGATTGCCTCATTCAGGTGTCCCTGATCCTTGAGGGTGGTGGCCAAGCCAAAGTGGAAATCGGCAACAGTCGGATTTATGCGCAACGCCTGCTGAAAACAGCTTATGGCGGCATCCAGTTTGCCCTGTTCGTGAAAAATAATTCCCAGCCGGTTATACACCTCTGGAAAATCTTCTTTTGCCGCCAGGGCCTTCTGGTAACATAAGACGGCATCTTTTAGCCGATTCATGGATTGCAGGGTGACGGCCAGGTTATAGAGGGATTCGGCGTGGTCGGGGTTTATTCGCAGGGCCTCTTGGTAGGAGGCAATCGCCTCGTCGAATTTACCTTGGTTATGGAGAGCTGTTCCCAGGTTGTTGAGCGCTTCAATATAATCCGGCTTTAAGAGCAGGGCCTGTCCGTAACATGGCACGGCTTGATCAAATTGCCCCAGATCTTTTAAGGCATTGCCTAAATTATAATAATACTTTGCTTTTGCAGGGTCTTCGTGGATGGCTCTCTGGAAGAGTGTGACTGCTACGGCATGCTGTCCGCGCTGGCAGGCCATGATCGCTTGCGCATGCAATGTTTCCGCATGATTTGGGTTTATGGCCAGGATCTCTTCGTATATCTTTTCCGCCTGTTGCAGGTTTCCAGATTGGTGATTTTTGATGGCCGTTGCCAAGGCTTGCTCAATATCGAAGGAGGGCCTTTGGTTGGAGGGAGCATTTGGGAGCGGCCTTCCCGCGGCAAAATGTTTTTGTTTTTTGGGGGGACGCATGGGGCGATGATACCTTGAGAAAGGTGATGCCTGTTTTTTGAGGGTTGCCTGCAAAGCAGGGCATCAATGTCAGGCTGCCACGGATGTCTACTCAATCTAGTGGAGTCTGTTCGAATTTTCAACAATCATTAAAAAAGCAGGGGTATCTGTTTGGTCGAGGGGGGCGGATTGTCGGTTCGATATAATCCGTTCAGGTGGGGGGCAACAGGGTCAGGCCAGAACGTTGATGATTTTTCCGGTTGTCTTGGTTTGCTGGGGCTGGTTGTTCTTTCGGCTTTCAGCCTGGGCCGAACTTACTCTCTCCGCTGCTAGTCGTTCTTCCGCCTGCGCGGCGCGCAGGTTGTTTTGGGATTCTTGGACCGAGGCTTGGGCCGCCGCTGTGTTTTGCGCGGCTCTTTGCTGCTCTGCCTGAGCCTGCCGCACTTTCTGCATTGTTCCTTGGCTGTCCGTGGTTGTTTTGGAAAAGTCCTTGGCGGTCAGGCGAGAGGGTGGTGCTTGGGTTGATGAGCTTATTTCCGGTCCCATGGTATCACTCCTTTTAGCACGGAGAAGACGGGAAAATTGTGGTGACTATGAGCCCCAGGCCTCCGTCGGGGAGACGACTTTTGCAAGTACCTTAATATATATTTTTTATATCCATAATGCAAATATACCGTAAGCATCTTCCCGCCTTGGTGCAATTATCCTTGACCTAGCCCCTCACCCACATCCTGGACTTTGCCATAAAAAGTCGCCAGTTCGAGCTTCACCCGCCCCCCAGCCTACTCCCGTAAAGAGAGGGGGAGCTTATGTGGAAAAACAGTCGGGCAACGGGGAGTCCAGCTCGAATATTTCTTTTAAAGTTTCACCTGTGGGGGTCGATAAGAAAATTAAGCAATGAGTATAATGCGTGTAGGGTTTGGTCAAAAAGGAGGTGACGGTTAGAGTTGCCAGACACACCTACCAAGAACTGCAATAAAAACGAGATACGCTTTAAAACGCCGGCAAGGAAGCCGGTATTCAACAACACACACAACACGGAGGTTTCACCATGGGTTTCAGAATCAATACCAACATCGATGCAATGACTTCTCACCGCAATATGCTTGGCACCAGCGGTGCGCTGAGCAAGTCTTTGGAGCGTCTTTCTTCCGGTCTGCGGATCAACCGCGCCGCTGATGATGCTTCAGGTATGACCATTGCCGACTCTCTGCGGGCGCAGGGTTCCGGTCTCGGTCAGGCCATGAAAAATGCCGGCGACGCCATCTCTCTGGTACAGGTTGCGGACGGTGCGTTGGACGAGTCTATCAATATCGTTAACACCATCCGGACCAAGGCTATCCAGGCTGCTTCCGACGGTCAGAACACCGTTTCTCGGGCAGCTATTCAGGCCGACGTCAACAAGCTGCTGGAAGAGATGAACATCATCGCCGACACCACCGCTTTCAACGGCCAGACCCTGTTGAAAGGCAACTTCACCAACAAATCCTTCCAGGTTGGCGCCTATGCCAACCAGACGGTTTCCGTTTCCATCGGCAACGCTGATGCAAGCCATGTCGGTCGGTTGGCAACCACCAGTTCCACCGCCACCCAGACCAACCTCACCACCCTCGCCTCGGCGGATATTGTGGCGAGTGCTGACACTGCCGACGGCCAATGGGCGATCCCGACCGGCGCTAACTTCACCCTGAATGGTATCAGTATTGGTGGCTATCTGGGCGCGCAGGGCGGGAGTATGTTGTCCGCGAAAGGTACTGCCGCTGCGATAAATGCTATTACGGATACCACCGGGGTCAAGGCTACTGCTGTCACCAACTGGAGCGGTACGACCAATGTTGCTGCCGCGACTATCGCTGACGGCGGCCTGCTGATCAACGGAACAAGTATTGGTGCGGTTTCCGTGTTAACCAATGATGCGTCCGGAACCTTGGTAACGGCCATCAACGCGCAACAGGCCACCACCGGCGTCAGTGCTTCGGTGAACGCCAGCGGTCTCTTGACCTTCACCGCTGCGGATGGCCGTGACATCCAAATTAGCGGAGCCTCCGCTACTGCTGCTGTATTGGGAACAGGTCTTGCCGCCAATACGACAAGCGTTGCTATCGTTGCCGGTACGGCTGCTGCTGCTGGTCAGGAATTCACCCTGGATGGCATGAACGTTGTTTGGGCTTCCACCACCACCGCGGCTACGTCTAGCTCCAACTTGGCTACTGCCCTGAACGCCTTAAAAACGGCTGGAAGCATTAGTAGTAACTATACCATCACCGATGATCTTGCTGGTACAGTCACTATTACCCGGGCCGATGGAAAGGATGTAAATATTCTTCGCAGCACCGCTGATGATGCCAGTGTTACCATTACTGGTGGTGGTGTAAATGGTTTGGTGAAGAACTCTTCTTATCATGGGCAGGTAAGCCTTACTTCTTCTAATACCATTACCGCTGCTGGGGACGCCTCCACTTTGGCATCCTTTGGCTTTACCGCTACCACTGTTGCTGCCTCCGGCGGTATTGCTGATGCCAACGTTACCACCGCTACTGCCGCACAGACCACCATCCAGCGCGCTGATTCGGCTCTGGAGGCTTTGGACAAGGTCCGTTCCGGTCTTGGTTCTGCACAGAACCAGGTGGAAGCAACCCTGCGTAACATCTCCGTAACCCGGGTTAACATCCAGTCGGCTGAATCAGCCGTTCGTGACGTTGACTTCGCCGAGGAGAGTTCCACCTTCGCCAAGATGAACATCCTGGTGCAGGCTGGTAGTTATGCTCTGTCTCAGTCAAACACAGTGCAGCAGAACATCATGACTCTGCTTCGTTAATCCATCGGGCGGATGGGCTGAAGATGGTTGGTAATTAGCCACTCTTCAGCCCCATCGCCTGAGGATGTAGCTGTGGTTTTTTGTACAAGGTAACAAGTGAGGGGGCGGCGGTTTTTGGCCGCCAGCCCCCCTTTTCTTTAAGCAGATGAACAGGCTCTGGCCCAATATTTTGGCGCTTCGCCAGGCTCGGCACGAACGGAAGATACAGTAACCCGTTCGCCCCTAGCGTGTCGAAGAGTAAAGTCGAACGTGGGTAAGCGGCGTAACACCTAACAGAGGCGAGAATCGTATGGCTGGTTCAGTTTCCACGCTTGGCGCAGGATCCCAGATGGATCTGCAGGGGATTATTGACAAGCTCAAGGCTGCGGATCAGGTGCCGATCACCAATATCAAGGCACAGCAGCTCCAGTACAAGGATCAGCTGGCCGAGTTCGAAACCGTGAATACCAAGTTGTTGGCGGTCAAAAACAAGGCTCTGGATTTGTCTTTGGACACCACCTTTTTGGCGCGGCAGGGTTCTTCGTCGCAGCCGGGCTTTTTGACCGCCACGGTCAGCAGCGGCGCCAGTGTCGGCATCTCTGCGGTGACAGTGGGCCGGTTGGCAAAGCAGAACTCCTGGCAGTCTTCCGGGGTGGCCACGGCCAATGCCGTGGTTGGTAGCACCACAGGCAGTTTTGCCTACACCGTCAATGGTACGCAGGCCAGCGTGGCGGTTTCCGCCACCACCACACTGCAACAACTCAGCGACGCCATCAACAACGATGTCAGTAATCCCGGAGTCACCGCCAGCGTTATGGATGATGGCACCGGCACGGCCACCGCCTTTCATTTGGTGCTGGTTTCCAAAAATACCGGCGACACCAACGCCGTAACCATCGGCACCAACAACACCAATTTGATCTTTACCGAAATCCAAGCCAAGGGTGTCCTTGACGCCCAGGTGACCATTAACGGTCTCACCTACAATCGGGCCACCAACACTATCAGCGATATTATCCCGGGAGTCGCCCTGAATTTGGTAGCCCCTGGCGCCTCATCACTCACGGTCACCAGTGACATGGCCAGCGTCAAGAATAAGATTGTAGCCATGGTTGATGCCTACAATGCGGCGGCGAAAGAGATTGCCGATAATTCCAAATACGACCCGGAGACCAAGGTGGCGGGGTCCCTTTCCGGGATTTCCACCTTCAAGCGCTTGACCAGCCAATTGAATCAGACTTTGGTGACCTCCATTGTTGGGCTGGGCGGAGCCTATGATAACATGACGGATATTGGCCTGAGCTTTAACCGGGATGGCACCGCTTCCCTTGATGAGACGGTCTTGGCAACCGCCCTGGAAAACAACCCGGAAGATGTTCAGCGTCTTCTGGTGGGCGATACCACCAAGGGGATTGACGGGGTCGCTACCTTGTTGAACGCTCAGTTGCGGGACATCACTAAGGCGAGCCGTGGGGTGATCGCCAACGAGAAGGATCGGGTTGATCAAACCATTCAGCGGCTGGATGACCAGATCGAAACCATGACCACCAGGCTGAACAATAAATACGACCTGTTGACGAAACAGTTTGTCCAGCTCGACACCTTGCTGAGTAGTTTTCAGAAGCAGGGGGATTTTCTGACCGCCCAAATTGCGAGCCTAAGCGCAAGCAAGAATTGATGAGCCCGCGGCTGGAAAAGAGCTAAATTGAGCGCTGCGTCTTGAGGGGAGAATAGGAAAGATGGCAATGAATGCGGCAGGGCAACCGGCAGTGGAGTTGGTGGAGATGGTCGTGGCCCTGTATGAGGATCTGGCCCTGGTGACTGCCGCATTTTTAGAAGCGGTTCAGGATGGGGTGCCGGATGAGGCGGCGCAGACGCTCTTTTGGGCGGCGCGGACAGATTTGGTCGGGAGATTGCAACCGCTTCTTGCTCAGGAAGAGCATTGGCTTGGCCACAGCGCCGGGCGCAAGCAGGCGGAGCACCGGCAGGCCCTTGCTCATCAGTTAGAGGAAATGGAGTTGGTTGCCGCCCTTGACGCCCAGATTTCCTCTCGGCTTGCCGTCTTGCAGGCCCAGGTCGGCGAGGAGCTCAAGTCTCTTGGCCAGGGCAAGAAAGGGCTTGTCGGCTATCGGGTTGGGCTGAAAGGCGAGCCCCGGTTTTGTCGGAAAACTGCTTGAATTTGGTATGGTTTTGCGAGGAAAGGCCGGGAGGAATTTCTTCATGGTTTTCCCGGAACTTGCCGATAAATAAAGCATTGGCGAGAGCGTGGTGTGTTGTGCCTGGCCAGGGAATGAAGATTGTTGGCACAGGGGTGGTCTTGCAAAAGACCTTGGGGGTATCCGGGGAAAAATTATTTTGTGAAAAGGAGCGTGGACATGGTCTCAAAGCAAGCAAGCAATGCGTATTTTCAGGCGCAGGCAAGTGCGAAGATTCATCCTGCCAAACTTATTCATATGCTGTATGAACGGCTTTTGCTCAACCTTACCTGTGCCTGTGAGGGACTTGAGGAAAATGACATTAAAAAACGGGGAGAGAACCTTTCCAAGGCCATTGCCATTATTACGGAGTTGAACTGCTGTGTGACGCCGGGGGATGAGTCCGAGCCGGCCCAGTTCCTGCGCGGCATGTATGAGGCGATGTTGATAGAGCTGGGTAAGGTCGCGGTGACCAAGGATGTGGCTGTTGTCCGGCAGGCCCATAAGTATGTATCGCGTCTGAAAGAAATCTGGGAAGAAACCGCCATGCGGGAAAATGGTTTTGCGGTTGAGCGGAAAATCGAGTGTGCAACAGAAGTTGCCCATGAAGAAGCGGCAATCGCCTACCCGCATTTTCAGGAAAAGAAAGTCGCTGTCGCCGCCAACATGTGCTTTTTGGTCTAAAGTATTGCCTCCCCCGTTTTTGAGGGTGAGAGACAAGGAAAATAGGGGCCTGGTCGAAAAAGTGTCAAGAAAAGACCTGGCTTTCTGTTTGAATAAAGGGATGCTGTTGTGGTTGGCATGGAAGGATAGTGGAGTAACAAAGGGAGGTTGTCATGGACGTCAATAGTATCAGCGGTGAGAGCAAGAGTTTTGGCAGTGTGCCGCCGGTTGCCCCGGCCATGGTGCGCCAGGATAAGCAAAAAATGCCGGTAATGCCGGTTGCCTCCAGCGCGGACACCGAAAGCGGCAAGGCATTGTCGCAACAGGAAGGAAAACCTTCCCGGGAGCAGACAATACAGTATGTTCGGGAGATCCAGGCGCGTTTCGACAAAATGGGAACGAACCTCCAGTTTTCCATCGATAACAGCTCGGAAGACGTTGTGGTGAAGATTACCGCCAAGGATAGCGGTGAGCTGATCCGGCAGTTTCCCTCGGAGGCGATATTGCAACTGCGAAATCAGTTGAATGATCTGGTGGGAACGTTGTTTGAAGGTATGGCATAACCGTTTTTCGGTTAGTTACATGCCCTGAATATGCTGCCTGTGTTCTAAAAAAACAGGATGTTGGCGGCAAGCCGCTATACTTGCGCCCACGGCGCCCCCTCGCTGATTCCCCCTTTTTCTCCCTCCAAGAAAAAATCTTTTAAAACGTGAAAGCCCCCCTTGGGGGGATTTTTTTGTTCCCCGACTGCAAGGGAAAGCGGCTCACTTTTTTGGGTAAGACTTTTTTCTTGACAATTATTGGGCCCTCTCGTATACCTGATCGGCAAACTGAATGTGTGTTCAACTTTACCATAATATTTTCAATCCTCATTAATTGACACAAGGAGACTCGATCATGTCTAAGTTAGTCGCTCCCCATGGTGGAAAAGGTCTGGTATGCTGTTTGCTGCACGGCAGTGAGCGTACCGCTGAGCAGGAAAAGGCCAAGGGCCTCAAGAAGATCAAAATCAGCGCCCGCGCCAAAGGCGACCTGATCATGATGGGCATCGGCGGTTTTTCTCCGCTGAATGGCTTCATGAACAAGGCCGACTGGAAGGGCGTTGTTGAGAATTTCACCATGGCTGACGGCACCTTCTGGCCCCTGCCCATCACCCTGGATGTCTCCAAGGCCGATGCCGATGCAATCAAGATCGGCGACGAGGTTGCCCTTGAGGCGGATGGCGAGGTTTACGCCACCATGAAGGTCACCGAGAAGTTCGAGATGACCGACGCCGACAAGAAGTGGGAGTGTGAGAAGGTTTTCAAGGGCCAAGGCGAAGAGTCTGCCGATGACAAGTTCTGGGATATCGCACTCAAGGATCATCCCGGCGTTCAGATGGTTATGAAGCAGAAAGAAGTGAACCTGGCCGGCCCGGTTAAGGTTCTCTCCGAGGGCGAGTATCCCGCTAAGTACAAAGGCGTGTACCTGACCCCGGCCGAGACCCGCGCCATGTTCGAAGAGCGTAAGTGGTCCGACATTGCTGCCTTGCAGCTGCGTAACCCCATGCATCGCTCCCATGAGTTCCTGGCCAAGATCGCCATCGAGGTTTGTGACGGCGTCCTGATCCACTCTTTGATCGGCAACCTGAAGGCCGGCGATATTCCTGCCGAGGTTCGCGTTAAGGCCATCGATTGCCTGGTTGAGAACTACTTTGTGAAAGACAACGTCATCCAGGCCGGTTACCCCCTGGATATGCGTTATGCTGGTCCCCGTGAGGCGTTGCTCCATGCAACCTTCCGTCAGAACTACGGCATCACCAAGATGATCATCGGTCGTGACCATGCCGGTGTTGGCGACTTCTACGGCCTGTTTGAGGCTCAGGAAATCTTTGACCGCATCCCGACCAACCTGGCCGAGGGCAAGGCGCTTAAGTGCATGCCGCTGAAGATCGACTGGACCTTCTACTGCCACAAGTGCGATGGTATGGCTTCCCTGCGTACCTGCCCGCACACCAAGGAGGATCGCGTTATCCTTTCCGGCACCAAGCTGCGTAAGGCTCTTTCCGAGGGCAAAGAGGTTGTTGACCACTTTGGCCGCGAAGAGGTTCTGGTTATCCTGCGCGCATACTATGCTACTTTGACCGAGAAGGTTGAGGTCAAGATGCAGGGCGCTGCTTCCGGTTCCGCAATGTAAGATTGCTGTACCTGAATTGCTGTATATAAAAAAAGGAGATGCCTTTCGGCATCTCCTTTTTTTTGTCGATTTTTGTAAGATGCTTAGAGGATGGAAACCTTGGCGCCGTCCTTGGAAAAGGCGATTTTTGCCTCCCGGGCCAGCCAGCCAAGCGCCGCGCCAAGGAGTGGCAGGTTGCCCCTGTTTTTCATGACGCTGGCGATTTTTGCCACCGGGGTTGGGCCGTTTTGGGTGAGGTATTCAAAGATGTCGCCGGCCAGGAAACCGATCTGGCCTTCCACGGTCATGCCTTTGCCCGGCATAAACAGCGGTTCTTTTCCTGGCGCCGCGCAGGGTGTTTTTTTATGGGTGAGTTCGTTCACTTCTTTTTTAACCTTGCCGATGGCAGATTTTACGGTTTTCTCCGCCCTTTTCGCCGCGTCCTTCACGAGTTTTTCCCCAGCCTTCTTCATTTTCTGCCCGGTTTCTTCCACGGTGTGGCTCGACCTGGCCAGGGCTTTACCCACCTTCTTCCCGGCTTCGTTCAATGCGGATTTATTTTTCTTGGCTGCCATGGTTCCCTCCTGCATGATGGATGGTTCATTGTTAGGCGTCTCTGCTATCCAGTCTAGCGATCCTGGGGGCATTGTCAAGAAGGTTGCAATATTGCGCGATTCTTTATAAAGGAAAAGGCGAACGGTACAAGGCTCAAGGCAAACGAGAACAGCAGGTAAGCAAGGCGGAGCTGAGACACCAGGTAAACGAGACGGAGTCGAGACTCCAGGTAAGCGAGACGGAGTCGAGACTCCGAAAGGCGGAAGGATATGCGGACAATTCGAGTTGGTCTTGGCGACAGGGCCTATGACATTTTGATCGAGAACGGGATCCTGGCCTCAATCGGCGCGGATCTCAAGCAGCGTGCCATAGCCAAGCGGTATGTGGTCGTGGCGGATTCCCATGTCGCGGAGCTTTTGGGCGGCAGGCTCATGGCCTCCCTGGCTGCGGCGGGTGTTGCCGCGGAGCTCATTACCTTTCCCCGGGGCGAGGCAAGCAAGCACCTGGCCACGGTTGCCGAACTGGCAAGTAAGCTCGCCCAGATGGGGCTGGACCGCAAAGACGCGCTCATTGCCCTGGGGGGCGGGGTGACCGGAGATATCACCGGTTTTCTTGCCGCCATCTACATGCGGGGCATCCCCTTTATCCAGATTCCCACCACCCTTCTGGCCCAGGTGGACAGCTCGGTGGGGGGGAAGACCGGGGTCGATATTCCGGAGGGCAAGAACCTGGTCGGCGCTTTTTATCAGCCCCGCTGCGTTTACATCGACAGCAATGTTCTCATGTCGCTGCCGTCTGCCGAGCTGTTGAACGGGCTGGCCGAGGTAATCAAGTACGGCGTGATCTATGACGCGGAGTTTTTCCGGTATCTTGCTGAGCAGCGGCAGGCCATCTTGGCTCGGGATCTTGCCGTGCTCGAAGAGGTGATAGCCCGCTGTTGCGAGATCAAGGGTGCAGTGGTAGCGGCGGATGAGCGCGAGGCCGATCTGCGGCGGATCCTGAATTTCGGCCATACCATAGGGCACGCGGTGGAGGCGGCTTCCAATTATGCCATGGCCCATGGTCTGGCGGTTGGGTTGGGGATGGTCGCTGCCTGCCGGCTAGCAACGGGCAAAGGTATTTTCCCGCAGGCCCAGGCCGAGGCGGTATGTCGACTTATTGCCGATTACGGCCTGTCAACGGAGATTCCGCCGGAATTTTCGGCCAGCCAGATCAAGAGTTTCCTGAAAACAGACAAGAAAACCGTGGGGGGGAGGCCATTTTTTGTGCTGCCCACGGAGATCGGCAAGGTTGTGATCACCGATGCGGTGAGTGGGGAGTTGATTGATAGCGTTTTGGGCGCCAGCTGACAGCTGTCATACCGCACAGCGAAAGCCGATGGTATTTGTCCAGTATTTTCCCCGTTCGATTTGCCGCCAGGCCGCAGTCACGGTTCCGCCGGTTATCCAGGAACCGCCCTTGAGGATGTAGACCCTTTCCCCTGATCGGCCCGGCTGTATGTCTGCCTGTTCGGCGTGGGGGGTGGAGGTCCATTCGGCAACATTGCCCAGCAGGTCGTGGATGCCGAATGGGCTCATGGCCTTGCGGCCGTAATGCTCAACCGAGGTTGTGGCGCCGAAGCAGGCGGCTTCGAAATTGCCGAAATCGGCCAGCCATCTGTCGCCCCAGGGAAAGAGCTGGCCGTTTGCGCCACGGGCCGCGGCTTCCCATTCCTCTTCCGTGGGCAACCGTTTACCCGCCCAGGCGGCAAAGGCCATGGCATCGTTGTGGCTGACCTGCACCACCGGGTGGTTGTGCCTGCCCTCCAAGCTGCTGTCCGGCCCGGCAGGATGGCGCCAGTTTGCCCCGCTCACATGCCGGGCAATGGTTCCCTGGGTCAGGCTGAAGATCTCCCTGCCGGTTTCCGGGTCTGTTCGGTTGGTGCAGCGGCCTTCGAAAACAATGCCGTAGCCCGCTTCCTCCGCATCGGTTGTATATCCTGTTTCCCGGACAAACATGTCGAACAGGTCGTTGGTCACGGGCGCTTGGCCAAGGTAGAAATCATGGAGCATGACTTTGCGCAGGGGTTGTTCCAGCCCTTTGGGACTGGCGCTGCCCACCAGATAGGCGCCGGCCGGAATCTTGATGAATTTCGGCATGAAACGCTCCAGGATCTGATTGATAAACTCCTCCTGGGTTTCCCGGAGCAAGTCCCCTTGATTCACCGCTTCTTCCGCTTCGATGTATTTTGAGAGAACCTCCAGTGGGGTTGGTTGATGGGCTTTTTCTCCTAGTGGTTCTGCTGATTCTTCAATTTCTTCCAGGTCCTCTTCTTCGAGAATTTCCACCTCCTCGTCGAGAACCTCCACCTCTTCGGTGAGTCCTTCCTCCGCCAGCCCGCCTATCTCCGCGCCCAGACCTTCGATCGGGGGAGCCTCTTCTGCAAGAACCTCCTCCAACTCGTCGGCATCGAGGATTTCCACCTCCTCGTCAAGAAGTTCGGTGTTATCCAGGTTTTCGCCCGCGACCTCTTCGATGGCGTCCTCGTCGAGAACCTCCACCTCTTCGGTGAGTCCTTCCTCCGCCAGCCCGCCTATCTCCGCGCCCAGACCCTCGGTCGGGGGAGCCTCTTCTGCAAGAACCTCCTCCAACTCGTCGGCATCGAGGATTTCCACCTCCTCGTCAAGAAGTTCGGTATTATCCAGATCTTCGCCCGCGACCTCTTCGATGGCGTCCTCGTCGAGAACCTCCACCTCTTCGGTGAGTCCTTCCTCTGCCAGCCCGCCTATCTCCGCGCCCAGGCCTTCTGTCGGGGGAGCCTCTTCTGCAAACACCTCCTCCAGTTCATCGGCATCGAGGATTTCCACCTCCTCGTCAAGAAGTTCGGTATTATCCAGATCTTCGCCCACGACCTCTTCGATGGCGTCCTCGTCGAGAACCTCCACCTCTTCGGTGAGTCCTTCCTCTGCCAGCTCGCCTTCTTCCGCGCCCAGGCCTTCGATCGGGGGAGCCTCTTCCTCAAACACCTCCTCCAACTCGTCGGCATCGAGGATTTCCACTTCTTCGTCGAGAATCTCCACCTCTTCCGTGAGCGATTCCTCGGTCGCCCCGGTTTCTTCCCCTGTGCCAGGGAGGCTGCCTCCCCCCGGCCCTGCAGTTTCGGGAATGTCTTCTCCTGGGCCTGCCTTTGGTTCAAGACCGGCTATCTTGCGTAATTTTTTCTCCGTTTCTTCAAATTCCGCCAGCAGATCCTTGACCTCCTCGGTGTTCTGATCCTTGATATTTTCGGAAAAGAACTTTTTGAAGGCCGCGAACATGTCGTGCAGCAGATGCGGGGAGTTTGGCGAAATCCCCATCTGTTTGAGGAGATCATCCTTGCGTTCTTCGGAAACAATGAAGACATTGTCCCGGCCGAGAATGATGCCGGCCTGATTTTTCCCTGCCTTGTCGAGCTCCTTGAGGGATTTATTGAGTGCGGACTTGAGGGAGCTGAAGTTTTTCTTTTTGGCTTTGAATTCGTCGCCCTTGCAAGGCCCCCAAATTTTGTGGACGAGCTCGTCGGTGGGGATGCTGGTGATGGACTGCAAAGAAAGCTCGTCAACGAAATACGAGCGGATAACCTTTGCCAGCTCCGCCTTGAGGGTTCCCGGTTTCAGCGCCAGGTTGTCAAAGGTTTCATCGATGCCTTGGAGAGTGAACAGGGAAGGCATGGGGGCTCCGGTTCAAAGGGTTGGATAGCTGCGGAAAGGCTGAACGCCGGTTTTTCCCGGGGTGGCGACTTCTTCTCAAGGCCATCATAATTCATTGTGTAAAATCGTTGCAGATTATATGCTATTTTTCGTGAAGGAAACGGAATTCCTTCACTGTTTTTTTGTGAGACAAGGCCTTTTTATTGTTGGAAAATTCGTGGGGAGAGAGCTGCATGGCAAAGCCCGTAGTCATTGTCGAGGTGGCGGCCAAGGCTAAAACCTTGGAAGATCAGCTTGGTGGAGAAGTGGAAACCATCCTGGTGCAGGCGGCTCCGGCCAAGGCGACCTATGTCCTTCCCCAAGACCATATGCATCGGGAAAAGCCGCATTTCGATTTTGCCCCGGAGGCCAAGGAAAAAATGTTTTTGGACAGGCTTCGGGCCTGTCAGGGCCGGGAAATATATCTTGCCCTTGATGGCGATTGGCGGGGGGAGTTTTGGACCTGGTTGATCAACGGCTATTGGGCCATGGTCGCCCCCGGCAGTAAACAGCCCCAAAGGCTCGGGTTGACGGGCCTTGCCGGAGAGGCGCTCCATGGCTCCTTTCGGCGGGTGGAGCCGGTCAGCGATGAGAAGGGCGCGGCGACCTATGTCAAGATGTTGTTCGAATCCTATCTTGGGAGGCACCTGCAACGCCTTTTGGGCAGCCGCACCGGTCCCAATGGCCTCCCGCTTACTTATCCGAGTCTCACCACCATTTTTCTGCTGGCAGAGAGGGAAACCGAGATTCGGATGTACACTCCGATCGCCAGATGGAAAGTAAAGGTCAAGACCAGCAGTGAGGCTGGGGACTATATTCTCAGTCTGCATGAGGCATACGGGGTCACGGACGACGGTTTTTTGCGCAACGAAAAAGAGGTGCATACCGCCATCAACCTGTTTAACAATGCCTCGTTTCAGGTCCGCGAAGTGGCGGGTTCTCCCCTTGCCGTTGCTCCGCCGGAGCCGTATCGTTTCATGGAACTGCTGCGGGACGCGGTTGCGCAGGGGGGCCTTTCGCCGCTCGCGGCAATGACCGCGATCCGCAATCTCTATTACGGCGTGCAGGTGGATGGCCGCTGGCTGGGGCTGGTCACCGCCTTTCTCCCCCCGGCCATGGAGCAGGATGCCTCTGTCGCCTTGTTTGCCAAGATCAGGGAACAGGTTGGCAAAAGGCTGGGCGCGGCTTGTCTGGGGCCGGAAACCAGCCCGGAAAATACCAGGGGCCTGATTCTGCCCACCGAGCCTGCCCTTGGCCCGGAGGAGCTTTCCGGGAAACTGGGGGCGGCCGAAGATAAAATCTACCGGCTGGTCTGGGCCAGAGCCCTGGCGAGCCAAATGAAAGAGGCGCAAGGGGAGCTTCTCGCGGTGACGGTGGAGGCTGGGGAAGACTGCCTCTTTCAGGGCAGCACCAAGGTTTTGTCTGATAAGGGGTTTCTTGCCATCTATCCCGGCTGTCAGGAGCATGAACTTCTGGCGCCTCCCTCTCCGCTGGCAGGTGTGCAACCCGGGCAGCCGCTGCGCTGTGTGCAGATCATCCCGGAAAAAAATACCGGCCTTCCTCCCGAATATTACAGCTTTGAGGGTCTGGCCGCCGATCTTGCCGATTTCGCCTTGGAAATCGACCCGATGACCGTGGCCATGCTCCAGCAGATGCTTGACAACAATTATCTCCGAATGATGCCGGACGGGTCTTTCCGCTGCGCCGAGAACACCATCAAGCTTGTCAGCGTTATGAACCGGGCCTTTCCGACCATGAAGGGGATTCAGCTTTCCGCCTATCTGGCCCAGACCATCGAGGAGGCGGTGAGCGGTAGAAAACTCCTGACCTTCGCCTTGCAACAGTTTGATCAGACCATGATGATGCGAGGTGAGGTGCTGGTGAAAATGGCGGTGCCGGTTGCCACCCAGAAACGGGGCATCAGTTCGCGCAGTGTTATCAGGCTCCCGGAAGAAGGGGCGCCCGCAACGGTCCAGGCAGAGAAAGGGGAGCGGGATGTTCCCGTTTCGGAGCCGCCTGTGGCGGCAGGGGCGGCTGCGCCGCCGCCGGAAACTGGGATGGAGGAGGTAGTTGCCCCGACACCAGCAGCCGAGCCCCCAGCGGAGGAGGCCGCGCAAGCCTTGTCGGCGCAGGGGGATGATTTTGCGCGCGGCGTAGCGGAACCGGGCGAGATCAAGAGTGAAGAGGTTGATTCCGGCAAGGAGGAGGATCAGGAACCTATTGCCCTGGATGAAGCTGCGGCGACGGAACAGGTTGCCTCTCCTGAGCTTGCCGCAGCCACGGAAAAGATGTTTGCCGAGGCTGCGACCACCATCGAAGAGCCTGAACCTCCACCGGCAAAGGAGGAAGTTTCTCCTGCCGTCAAATCAGGACCAGCTGCGGCGGAGCCGGTTAAGGCATGTCCCGACTGCGGCAGGGTATTGTTGCTAAAGGAAGATCGTTTTGGCAAGTACTGGTACTGTTCGGGGCATCCCGAGTGCCGACATTCTGAATCCTACGAAAAAGACGGCGGGGAGGGGCTGCTCTGCCCGGTCTGCCAAATTGGCACTGTGGTGACCAAGCACACGCCGACTGGGAAGATTTTTTATGTCTGTCCCGAGCAGGATTGTGAATTCATGGCCTGGTCCAAGCCCCACGCCATTGCCTGTCAGGTATGCGATTCACCGTTTTTGGTGGAAAAAAAGAATCTTGATGGCAGGCTCTCCCTGCGATGCCCCAGGGCCGGCTGTACCTTCACGCGGCCTCTGGCCGGCAGTGGCGGCGCGGAGCAGGAGCCTGCTGTTGCTGCGCCGCTGAGAAAGAAGGTGCTGGTGCGCCGCGTTGCTCCGGGCAGCGGGGGTACTGGCGGGGCGACGAAAAAGGTCCGGATTGTCAGGAGGAAGACGTGAAAAGCAACAGCTGCCAGCTTAAAAAGCTATCAGCTGGCTTTTACTTGAGGATTGTGTCCAGGTAGGCCAGAATCTCCCCGGCGAGGGGAGGGTTGTCAAGCAGCAGGGAAAACTCATGGTTGTACTTGAGGGCCGACTGGGTGAGATTGTGGCTTCCCACCAGACAGTAGCGGCGATCGATGACCGCCAGCTTGGCATGCGTTGTCCGCTCAGGCGAGTCGAAAAAAACCGAGACCCCGCCTTTTCTTAAGGCTTGGGCCGTCTCCTGGTTTGCCCGGTTGAGGGCCGGGTCATGGCTGGAATATTCCAGGATAACCCGCACCTCCACCCCCCGTTGTCTCGCCGCCACCAGTTCCTTGACAAGCCCTGCCGGTCGGTTGTCTCTGGCCGGGCTTGTTTTAAAAAGAAACATGGCGAGATCGATACGCTGGGTCGCGCTTTTGATCAGGGCGGTCAGGGTGTCGCCATAGGCCGCATCGGTCAGGGCTTGGACTGCGCCGGGTTGGGCGAGTTTTTTTGCCGCAGGGACGGGGCTGGCCGCCAGAGCCGGGCCTGCGGCAAGCAGGCAAAACAGGAGGATGGCCGTCATGGATATCGGGCTGGCGCTCATCCTCCTTTGCGGGGTGGCTGGAGAAATCAGCTGGGCCACCAGGCTACGCCCATCCGGCGGATGAGGTTGAAGCCGCCGCCCAGGACCAGGTTGTTGGTCAGCCCCACATGGTCCAGAAAGATCTGGATCTCGGAAGAGCGGGTGCCTGCGTCGCAGATGATGAGCATGGTCTTGTTCTTGGGCAACTCCGTATGGCGCTCCCGGATCTCAATGTAGGGGAGGGAGAGCCATCTGTCCTTGCCGTATTTCTCGACAAAGGGTCCGGCCTCGTTGGGGTGGCGGAGATCGAGGGCCACCCAGTCCGGCTGACCGCTAAAATCGTCCATCCAATTGAGAAACTCCCTGGTGCTCACATAGCGCAACCGTCCGGCGGCCAGGTTGTCGGCCACGTTGGCCGTGGCGTTCAAGGCGTCGAGGGCCGTGGCAAAGGGCGGGGCATAGGCCATTTCCAGCTGGCTGAGGTCATCGATGGTGCCCCCCTGGCCGATGATCCCGGCGGCCGCATCGATCCGGGCCAGCACCGCGTCGCTCATGGGGCCGAAGCCCTGGCAGCCGAGAACCTTGCGGGTCTTGGTGTCAAAGATGATCCGGAGCGGGATCACGGCTTGGCTGGGGAAGAAATGGGCCCGGTCCGACTGGGCCGTGGTCACGGCGGCAGCGGCAAAGCCTTCGGCCAGGGCCGCATCCAAGGAAAGGCCGGTGGCGGCGATGCAGCGTTCGAAGGCCTTCATGATGAAGCTGCCGATCCAGCCTTTGTATTTGGTGGGGATGCCGGCCAGATTGTCCCCCACGATCCTGCCTTCGCGGTTGGCCAGCGAGCCCATGGGGGCGATGGAGCCCTTGCCGGTGATGATATTTTTCACCTCGATGCAGTCCCCGGCCGCATAGATGTTCGGGTCCGAGGTTTGCAGCCGTTCGTTGACCACGATGTTGCCCATGCCTGAGACGAGCAGCCCGGCTGCCTGGGCCAGTTCGCTTCTTGCCTTAACCCCCACGGCCATCACGACCAGATCCGCCTCCAGGGTTCGGTTGGGGGTGACCACCCGGCAGACCTTGCCGTCTTTGCCCTCAATGGCCGAGGCCCCCTCGCCGGTGAATACCGCCACCCCGCTTTCCTTGAGATGCGTTTCCAGCATGCGGGCGAAATCCCAGTCCACCAGCCGGGGCATGATCTGGGGCATGAATTCGAGGATGGTGGTTTCGAGGCCCCACAGTTCGGTGAAGGCCTCGGCCATCTCGATGCCGATGGCGCCGCCGCCGATGACCACCGCCCGGCTCACCTCGCCCTTGGCGATCCGCTCCTTGATGGCAATGGCCTTGTGCAGGTCGCTGATGGTGAACACCCCGTCCAGGTCCGCGCCGGGAATGGGCAGGACATTGGGCCGGGCGCCGGTGGCAAGGACCAGATTGTCGTAGGGGATGGACTCCTGCGCGCCGGAGGTGAGATCCTCAACGAGCACGAGTTTTTGCTGCCGGTCGATAGCCAGGACCAGGGTGTTGGTCCTGGCCGTGACCCCCTTGGCCTTGAGAAAGAAGGTCTCATCCCGGGTCATGTGGAAGCTGGTGTTGCGCAGCTCCTTTTCATCGGAGACATCGCCGGAAACATAGTAGGGGATGCCGCAGCCTCCGTAGGAGATCAGGCTGTCCTGATCGATGATGGTCACCTCGGCATCGGGCAGCAGGCGTTTTACCCGGCAGGCGGATTTAGGTCCGGCGGCAACCCCGCCGATGATTACGATTTTTTTCCCCATGGCAACAGTCCTTATTATGAAAAGTGAGTACCAGTATTATGACGTCCGAATGCGCGATAGCCTATCGCGCTTGACGGTTTCTGTCAAACCTTTCGGATGGCTGTTTAAATGTTTTCTTTTTTACTTAATTTCTAGCTTGACACCCGGTTTCCCCTTGTTTATTGTGGGCATATGCACAGAATAAGATTGCGGGTGGTTGCCCGTAATTTCAGGCAAATCAGGAAGAATGAAAGGAGCGAGTCATGCAGCAGGAAGATCTGTACGTTGCGGAAACCAGCAAATCCCCGGCGGATTTCGCCCGGGATTTCGATCGGGTCGCCGGGAAATACGGCTTTATCATTAACAACGCCGAGACCATGGATATGGGTAAAACCTTTCGGGCGCACGGGGCAGAAGCCGGAGCGGATTTCGATCTGCACATGATCCAGATCTGCAAACCGGAAAAGGCGGCAAAAAGTCTGGCCGCAAATCCGGAACGCGCTGTCCTGATGCCCAAGTTCGTCATGGCTTTTTCCAAGGATGGCACGACCCAGCTGCGATTCTTGGGTTACAACGGCGGGGACATCAGCGCGGTGATCGACGATGAGGTTTTTCCCGGTTCGTTGGCCGAATCCTTCCAGAAGATTCGCGAGATGATCGACGAGGCGCGATAAGCGGAAGGGGCGACGTTTTTTTTATGTAAATTCGAGATCGCGAGGAACATCCCCATGTGGAATTTTTTGATCAAGATCAACAAGCGGCTGGTGGTGGTCATTCCGGCCATGATGGCGGCGGGCTACCTGTTCGGACTCAGCGCTGCCCCGGCATCCTTAAGCATTCTCAAGGGTCTGATCCTGCCGTTCACCTTTCTCATGGTCTACCCCATGATGGTGACCCTGAACATCAAGGCCTTGCAGGACGGGATCAAGAATGTCAGGTTGCAGCTTTCCGCCCAGTGTATCAACTTTCTCGTGGTTCCCTTTGTTGCCTATGGTCTGGGGCTTGTTTTCTTCCGGGACCAGCCGTACATGGCTCTGG
Organism: Thiovibrio sp. Mzg5; assembly: GCF_055379285.1. Taxonomy (NCBI): domain Bacteria; kingdom Pseudomonadati; phylum Thermodesulfobacteriota; class Desulfobulbia; order Desulfobulbales; family Thiovibrionaceae; genus Thiovibrio; species Thiovibrio sp. Mzg5. Next base: position 338,747 of record NZ_AP022872.1, read on the forward strand.
GGCTGCTCCTTGCCTCCCTGCTGCCCACCAGCGGCATGACCATCTCCTGGACCGGTTTTGCTAAGGGGAATTTGGCCGCCGCCGTCAACATGACCGTTATCGGTCTCACCTTAGGCTCACTGGCCACCCCTTTCTATGTGCAGGCGCTCATGGGCGCCAGGGTGGATGTTGACCTGGTGCTGGTGGTGAAGCAGATCATGATCATTGTCTTTCTCCCCATGCTGCTTGGTTATCTCACCCGGCAGGTGTTTTTAAAAAAATATGGGGAGCAGGAATTTAAAAAGACCTGGGCGGTCCGTTTTCCCTCCCTGTCCACGGTGGGGGTGTTGGGCATTGTTTTTGTGGCTATTGCCCTGAAAGCCAGGGGGATCTCGGAAAATCCGGCCATTCTCGGGGGGATCTTGGTGCCGCTGCTCATTATGTATGGATTGAATTTCGGCCTGAGCACCGTGGTCGGCAGAATGTTTTTTAATCGCGGCGACGCCATCGCCCTGGTGTACGGCACGGTGATGCGCAACCTGTCCATTGCTCTGGCTATTGCCATCAATGCCTTCGGGACCAAGGGCGCAGATGCCGCCCTGGTTATCGCGGTATCTTATATTATCCAGGTTCAGTCCGCAGCCTGGTATGTGAAATTCAGCGACAGGATTTTCGGGCCAGCGCCCGGTGCGGAATAAAAGGGCTAAAAAAATCAAACACGTTGCAAGACGGAAAGGAGAAATATCATGGGCAAGAAACGGATAGCTGTTCCCTCAAACAACCCTGGCGGATTAGAGGGTGGACGTTCCGAGCACTTCGGGCATTGTGACCTGTTCACCCTGATCGATGTGGAAAACGGCAAGGTGGTTGGGGTGAATACGGTTGCCACTGTCGCGCATGGCGCAGGCGGCTGCATGGAGCCGGTGGGCATGCTGAAAGAACATGGGGTGCAAGCCATTCTCGTGGCGGGGATGGGGGCGAGACCGCTACAGGGCTTCGCTCAGGTTGGCATTGAGGTCTACTTTGCCGCCCGGCATGCCTTTGCAACGGTTGCCGAGGTTGTGTCCGGCATGCTCGAAAACAAGCTGATTCTGATGGAACCCACCCAGGCCTGCAAGGGTGGCGGCAACTGCCATGGTGAGGGGCACTGAACTCACTCCTTGATTTCTTTCTGGAGCGCTGGGCTGTCCTCGATGATGAGGGCCGCACCCTCCACCAACGCCTGGGCGACCTTGCGCCGGGCCATGGTCAGAATTCTCTGCACCGTTCCCCGGGATATTCCCATGCTGCGTCCGGCCTGCTCCTGGGTCAAGCCCTGCAAGTCACAGAGCCGCAAGGCTTCTAGCTCATCCTGGAGAAGAGGGATGTGCTTCAATTCTGCCAGGGGGATGCGGGTGGGCTTAAAGGCTTTACCGCATATGGCGCCTTCGCAATGGCGTATTTTTTTTGGTCTCGGCACGGGAACTTCCTCACGGGTAAGCCATCGTAACAAAATAACTTGGGTGTCGTCTGTATGACAAGAGCGGCTTGGCTTTAAGGAGTGGCTTCACTGTACAGGAAAAAAAAGAGGAGATAAACCCCTTCGTGTGCTTGCTGGTTCAGGAGAAAAAAATCACAGCAAATGGGGATTCCTCCAGCGCTGGATTGTCTTCGGTAATCAGACCGTTAATGCCCGTGTGGTAAGGGAAGAGCGTAAAGAGCCATGCGGAGGAAAACAGGTGCTGAAAACATGTCATTTTTTATTGACAAAGAGTGCGTCACTGGCTATGGTCCTCTGACTGAATCACTGTTCACATTTTGCAAGTAGTTACAATCGCCCTGCCTCGAAAGCCCCTCCTTGTGCTGCGAGTGGGAAATAACGGTGCGGGGCGAACTGTTTATTTATTGGAAACCTATTAATTTACCTTAGTAAGGGAGGAATCGACAATGCCGAAGCATGATACGCCTTTGTTGGACGAGCTCGAAAAAGGCCCGTGGCCGAGTTTCGTCACTGACCTGAAGCGTCAGGCAGAGAAAAAACCCGAATGTTTTGACATTCTGGGTCAGCTTGAGCTGTCTTTCAGGGACAAGATTACCCATTGGAAACACGGCGGCATCGTCGGTGTTTTCGGTTACGGCGGCGGTATTGTTGGCCGTTATTCGGATGTGCCGGAGAGGTTCCCCGGCGTGGCTCACTTCCACACCGTACGTCTGAACCAGCCTTCCAGTAAGTTTTACAACAGCGCGAAACTTCGCGACATCTGTAACCTCTGGGAGAAGTACGGTTCCGGTATGACCAACATGCACGGTTCCACCGGCGACCTGGTTCTGCTCGGCACCACCACCCCGAACCTGGAGCCCCTGTTCTACGAACTGACCCACGATCTGAATCAGGATCTCGGCGGTTCCGGCTCCAACCTGCGTACCCCTGAGTGCTGTCTCGGCCGGGCCCGTTGCGAGTGGGGTTGCTACGACACCCAGAATCTCTGCCACAGCCTGACCATGCATTATCAGGACGAAATCCATCGTCCCGCGTTCCCCTACAAGTTCAAATTTAAATTCTCCGGTTGTCCCAACGACTGTGTTGCCGCCATTGCCCGTTCCGACTTTGCTGTTATCGGCACCTGGCGTGATGATATTCGCATTGATCAGGCTGCGGTCAAGGGCTACATCAAGGGCGAATTCATCCCCAACGCCGGCGCACATTCCGGCAAAGACTGGGGCAAGTTCGACATCAAGGCCGAGGTTCTTGACCTTTGCCCCACCGGTTGCATGTGGATGGAAGGCGATACCCTCAAGATCGACAACTCCGAATGCACCCGTTGTATGCATTGCCTCAACGTAATGCCCCGCGCACTGCGTCCCGGAGCAAAGCAGGGTGCAACCATCTGTGTCGGCGCCAAGGCCCCGATCCTTGATGGTGCCCAGTTCGCCACCATGACCATTCCCTTCATCGAGGTTAATCCGGAAACCGAATTCGCCGAGATCATCGAAGTGATCGAGAAGATTTGGGATTGGTGGATGGAAGTCGGCAAAAACCGTGAGCGTGTTGGTGAGACCATCATGCGTATCGGTCTGCCCACCTTCCTCAAGGTTATGGAAGTTACGCCCGTGCCGCAGCATGTGAAAGAGCCCCGTTCCAACCCCTATGTGTTCTGGCAGGAAGACGAGGTTGAAGGCGGCTTTGAGCGTGATGTTGTTGAATTCCGTAAGCGTAACGCCCAGTAAGGTGCGTGGCTGTTGTTTGATACTACATTGAACTTATCTGATTTCACGATATAAGGAGGAATTATCATGGGTTACGATCCAGCGAATCCGATGGCCGACAGAATCACAGACATCGGTCCGCCACATTACGAGCAGTTTTTTCCGCCGGTGGTTAAAAAGAACTACGGCAAATGGCTGTACCACGAGATCATTCAGCCCGGCGTTTTGATGCACAAGGGCGAGAGCGGCGACGAGTGCTACACCGTCCGCGTTGGTGCAGCCCGTCTCATCAGTATCGAATTGATCCGTGAAATGTGTGACGTTGCGGATAAGCATTGTGATGGTTATATCCGTTGGACCACCCGGAACAACGTTGAGTTCATGGTGGATTCCAAGGCTAAGGTTCAGCCCCTGCTGGACGATCTGAAGAGCCGCGGCAACCGTTTCCCGGTTGGTGGTACTGGCGCATCTGTCAGCAACTGCGTGCACACCCAGGGTTGGGTTCACTGCCATACTCCGGCTACCGACGCTTCCGGCGTGGTTAAGGCGGTTATGGATGAGCTGTTCGACTACTTCGTCAGCCACAAGCTGCCGGCTCAGGTTCGTGTTGCTTTGGCTTGCTGCCTGAACATGTGCGGCGCGGTTCATGCTTCCGATATCGCCATCCTCGGCGTACATCGTAAACCGCCGATGATCGACCACGATGCGATCAGCGGCCTCTGCGAGCTGCCCCTGGCTATCTCCGCCTGTCCTCTGGGCGCGGTTAAGCCTGCGACGGCGAAGAACAGCAAGGGTGAGGACGTCAAGTCCGTTAAGGTAAACGCCGAGCGCTGCATGTTCTGCGGTAACTGCTACACCATGTGTCCGGCCATGCCTTTGGCTGATCCGGATGGTGACGGTATCGCGATCCTGGTTGGCGGCAAGGTTTCCAACTCCAGGTCCATGCCGATGTTCTCCAAGCTGGTTATTCCCTTCCTGCCCAACACTCCGCCCCGTTGGCCGGAGACCGTTGCCGCAGTGAAGAACATCCTTGAGACCTACGCCAAGGACGCCCGCAAATACGAGCGTGTTGGCGAGTGGGCAGCACGGATCGGCTGGGAGAAATTCTTCGAAAAGACCGGTATCCCCTTCACCATCAAGTCCGTTGACGATTATCGTCTGGCCTATGATACCTGGAGAACTACCACCCAGTTCAAGTTCACCAGCCACATCAAGTAAGGTGAACGGTCTTCACTAGAATCAGGGTCAGTAGTTCCTTTGTTCTGCGAACTACTGACCTTGTTCTTTTGATTGTTGATGTGCTTGCGTAAAACCTTATTGAAAGGAGTAAGTACCATGGCATTAAGCAAAGAGGAGTTGAAAGCAGCTATTCTTGAAAAAGCGCTGAATGGCCCCAAGGCCCAGCTCTATGTAAAGGATTTTTATGCCTGTGATCCGGAAGCCGGTCCCCGTGATGTGAAGAACGCGGCCAACGATCTGGTAAAGGAAGGCAAGATGGACTTCTGGTCCAGCGGCAGCACCACCATGTACGCAGCAAAAGGCCGGGCCAAAGACGAAGAACATCGTTAGTCTTTGTTTTTCAGCTGATATATGAAAAATGCAGAGGATTTCCTCTGCATTTTTTTTTGTGATGTTCCTGCTGGCTTTTTTGAGAGAGGAGGCTGGTCATGCTCAATGATTTGGACACGCTCTTTGTCGCCATTGATCAGGCATTCGAGGCCGTGCGTCAGGCGCATCCCGAGGCGATCACCTGCGGCAAGGGGTGTGCGGACTGCTGTCAGGCTGTTTTTGATGTGTCCCTTGTTGAGGCGGTCAATCTTCAGGCCCATTTGCAGCGGTTGGACCCCACGGTGCGGGAAGCGATAGCTGTTGCGGCGCAAGAGGCCCGGCAGGCCTGGGAGCAGATCATGACTTCGGGGCTTGATCCCTCCGTGGCCCGAATCAGGTGTCCGCTTCTTGATGGGCAAGGGCTCTGTCTCTGCTATGAGGCACGCCCGGTAAACTGCCGGACTTACGGGATTCCCACGGTAATTGACGGCAAGGGACATGTCTGCGGCTTTTCCGGATTCGAGCCGGGAAAATCCTACCCTACGGTCAATCTTGCCTCCCTGCAGCGGGTACTCCATAACCTTTCCGTCCAAATGGCAGGGGAAGAAAAGGGGGCAAACCGCTGGCCCATCGCCGCGGTGATTCTTGAGCCGGCACTTTTCCGCCCGTTTGCCGACAGCCTCATCGCTACGGGAAAAAAATAGGATTTCAGCCGTGGAGAAATCTCTCCGCGTGTTTCAGCCCTTCTCGGTCTCCGCAGCTTTTTGCAGGAATTGCTCCGCATGGCGGCTGTGTTTGAAGCTCGTGTGGATCGCCGCTATTGTCCGGTAGGCATCCGCCGCCTTGCCTTTTTCCCCCTTGGCCAGATAGAGTTCCGCCAAAATTTCCAGGGTATCCACCGAGCCCTGGGGATTGCGCAGGGCGCCGTATTCATCAAGGACCTCGTTATACAACCGGATGGCCTGGTCATAATCCTTGGCATCGTACATGAGCTTGGCCTTTTTCTTTTCGATGGAAAAAAGGCTGAAGCGATCCGTGTGCTTCTGGCAGATGGCGTAGACCCGGTCGTAATGGCTCATGGCCGTTGCCACATCGCCACGGGCCGCGCAGATATCGCCCAGTTTGTCCGCTGCATTGGCAATACCGTTTTCATTGCCTTCGAGCTCAAAGGCAATGAGGGCATTGTGAAAGGCATTGGCTGCCTGGGCCGGTTCGAGGTTTTTGAGAAATTCCTGGCCTGCCTCGTAGTCGAGTTGGGCTTGGCTTTTTTCTTCCTTCACTTCCTGTTCCTGCTTGTGCTGTTCAGTCATTTTTGGGCTCTTTTGCTCTGTGCAGCCGGGCCAGTGCTTCCTTGGCAAGTTCCGCCACGGTGGTATGCACGGGTTGTCCCTGCTCATAAATGGTTAATTCGGCTTGGTCGCCGGTCAGTTTTTCAATCTCGCTTTCCACCTCGGTGGCGGTAATCCGTCCCATAAGCCGGACTGCGTGCCCTCTGGTGATTGCCTCGGGGTGGCTGACAAAGGGAAAGAGGCTGTAAAAGGGGGTGGCGCGGACCAGGTCCGGCCGTTTTTCTGCCAGCGTCCCCAAGGCCCACAGCACCTGCACCCTGGTGGAGGGAACCCCCCGGTGCATGAGCAGGTGTCTGGCAAAGGCGCCGAAGATGTCGGGACGCGCCGCGATGATGGAACCGATGGATTCCAGCAGCCCCCAGTGGGCGGCAGCGGAATCGGAACAGGCCTCGTACAGCCGGTGCAGCAGATCACTCACCGCCCCGGGTTTCCGGGTGGAGAGCCGCCGACAGACCTGACCTAGGACATGGGCGCATTGCCAGCGTTTGCCCTCGTCCGGGTCGTAGAGCAGCCGCTGGATGAAACGCAGGGTCTTGAGATCGTCAAAGGCCAGGTCAACTAGGCCGTCGATGTCCTGATCCGCCACCAGTTGGGTGACTACTCCCTTGTCGGCCCGCTTCTTTTTGCGTTTCGGGTCGCGGGCCGGTTCCATGGGGGGGAGGTCGCTTGCCGGATCTTCCTGGCACAGGGCGCTGTCCTTGGCATTCTTGTCCGTGTGCAGCCGGTTGGCAAGGGTGGCCAGTTCCCGGTTGAGCCGGACAAAATAGAGAACACCCGAGACTTTGCGGCCATCGACATTCTTGGTTTCGAAGACCTGATGGGTCTGTTCGTCGTAATTGTCGATCCGGCCGGTGAGGTAATCCTCGTCGGGAAGCAATTCCCAGGCCAGATCCCAGTTGTCGTCGCAGGCATGGACGATGGCCTCGACCATGGCTGCCCCCACATTGAAGCCGGTGGGGTCGCAGGTGTATGTCGCGCCGCACTGGCATTCGCCCACGGTGAATTCGTCGAGCTTCCGCTGCACCGGTTCTTTGGGGCGGCCCACATCCTGGCCGCAGAACGGGCACCAGGGCCGGAGTTTTATCTGTGCGTCTTTTGCCATGATTACAGCTCGTTCTCGATGGCCTCAACAAGGCGCTGGTCAACCGCATAGCCGAGCTCCTTCGCCTTGGCCAGCGACTTTTTGGCCGCCTGGAAATCATTGTTGTAATAGAGGGCTACCGCGAGATTGTTGTGGGCCATGGGGATGTCCGGTTCAAGCTTTACCGCTTCCTTGGCGGCCTTGACCGCAAGATCGAAATTGCCGGCCATGACCTGGGCCGAGGCCAGATTGATCCAGGCCATGTGCATCTTCGGATCGTTCATCGTGGCCATGGTGTAGGCCGCGATGGCCTTGTCGGTCTCGCCTTTCTGTTGCCAGATGAGACCGATGTTGTTGTGGGGCTGGGCCAGGGCCGGATTGACCTGCACCGCTGCCTGGTTTGCGGCCAGTGCCTTGTCCAGCTCGCCCTGCTCAAAATGCATGGCCCCGATGTTGATCAGGGCCTCCACGGCCTGGGGGTCGATCTCCAGGCATCTTTCCAGGGAGCGCATGGCATCGGCGGTTCTGCCGGCCTTGCGGTAGACCAGGGCCAGATGGTGGTGGGCCACGATATTGTCCGGGAGTTCAATGCATTTTTGTTCCAGCTCTTGAATGATCTTGTTCAGGTCTTCCGGTTGGGCAGACATGGGGAGTCCTCATCTTCAAAATGGTTGAAAATCATAAATCCGCTTTGTAATCTCGCGAGAAAAGCAGATGGCGTTTCAGAAATAAGGCCTGGCGCGGCAAGCACCGGCAAACAGCCAAAGTGGGATATATATAAGCACGGCCGTTGCGGTGTGCAAGGTGGCCAAGGTACCATATGGCGAAAACTTCGTCAAAATCTTTGCCGGGCTCACCTCTTGCCGCAGGCTGGTGGCCGCAACCGCTTGACAGCGGAGAGACCAGATGGTTTCCTGTGCGCGGGATGATCATATTGTGGATTTACTGGAGATGATGACTACGGGAGGGAAGGGCTTGGTCGCAGAACAAGGATATTCAGCAAAAGGGTTGGTGGTGGCCGGATTGGGGGGCGGCTCTGGGAAAAGCGTGATCGCCGTCGGCCTGGCCGCCGCCTTTGCCGGACAGGGGCGGCGGGTCGTGCCTTTCAAAAAGGGGCCGGACTACATTGACGCCGGCTGGCTGGCCCTGGCTGCCGGCTATCCCTGCTACAATCTCGATCCCTACCTCATGACCCCGGAAGCGCTCGGCCATTCTTTCCGCACCCATGTGCATGGGCGGGAGCTGGTCATCATTGAGGGCAATCGCGGCCTCTATGACGGGGTTGATGCCCAGGGAACCTTCAGCACGGCCGAGCTTGCCAAGACCTTGGGTCTGCCGGTGCTGCTGGTGGTTGACTGCACCAAGACCACCCGTACCGTGGCGGCCCTGGTGTTGGGCTGCCAGCGCTTTGATCCGGAGGTGAAAATCGGCGGGGTGATTTTAAACCGGGTGGGCACAGCCCGGCATGAGGCCCTAGTCCGGCAGGCGGTGGAGCAGTATACCGGTATTCCGGTCCTGGGGGCCATGCCCCGCTCCAAGGAGGATGCCTTTCCCCAGCGGCATCTCGGGATTACCCCCTGCCCGGAGCATGCGGGAGCCGAGGCAGCGGTGCAGGGCTTGGCCGGAAAGGCGGCGCGCTATCTGGATCTTGCCGGGATAGAAAAGATGATGGCCCCCTGCGCCGGCGAAGCGGAAGTGCCGCGCCCGGAGCGGCAAGAGACAGACGAGCCGGTGCGGATCGGCATCCTCAAGGATGCGGCCTTTCAGTTTTACTATGCGGAAAACCTGGAAGCCCTGGTCTGGTGCGGTGCCCAACTGGTGGAGATCAATGCCCTGACCGCCACGGAGTTGCCGGAGCTCGATGGCCTCTATATCGGGGGGGGGTTTCCGGAAACCAGCGCCGGTGCGCTTTCCGCCAATACCTCCTTTCGGGCTTCCCTGAAAAAAGCAGCCGAAGCAGGGTTGCCCATTTACGCGGAGTGTGGCGGCTTGATCTATCTTGGCGAAAGCATGGTGCTGGGTGACGAGGTCTTCCCCCTGGTGGGCCTTTTTCCGGTGCGGTTCGGCCTGCAGAAAAAGCCCCAGGCCCACGGCTATACCGTACTCAAGGTCGAGGGGCGAAATCCCTATTATCCCGAAGGGACCGAGATCAAGGGGCACGAATTTCGCTACAGCCGGGTGGAGGAGTGGGGCGGCGAGACTGGTCAGCTTGCCCTGCGGATGGAGCGCGGGGTGGGGTTTGTTGGGGGCCGCGATGGTCTGGTGTTCAAGAACGTGCTGGCGCTGTACACCCATATTCATGCCCTGGGCACAACCTCCTGGGCTCCGGCCCTGGTGGCCAGGGCGCGGGGATATCGGGCAGGGCAGGGCTGAGGCCGGTGCCCTGTGTTGACCGCACGTTGATCACGGTCATGCTGGAGATGTCCAGTCGCCGGTGAAATTTTTGTAAAAAAAGGAGGGGTGCAGATGCAACAGGGAATGCGGGCGGTTGTTTTGGGAGTGGCGGCGGTTTTGGTCCTGGCGGGGGCGGCAGGCGCTGCGGAGAGTATCCGCGAAGGCAAATGGGAGTTCACTTCCGAGATGCAGATGGAAGGAATGCCGCAGATGCCCGCCCTGCCTCCGGGAGTGACGCTGCCGCCGGGAATATCGCTTTCCACCCGGGGGAATACCATGCGCTCGACAATGGTGAAATGTATCACCAAGGATGATCTGGTCCCTGCCTCTGACCAGAAAACAGACAACAAGTGCAAAACAACCAAAATGGAGCGCAAGGGCAACACGATCAACTGGAGCACCGTCTGCACGGACAAAGAGATGAAAATGACCGGGGACGGGGTCGCCACCTACACCGGCGAGGTCATGGACAGCGCAATGACCATGACAGCCCAGGGCCAGGGGCAAGCCATGAAACAGGTGGTGAAGACCAAGGGGAAATATCTCGGAGTCTGCAGCAAATAACCTGTGCCAGCCACCGTGGGGCTGGGGGGGCGTGGCGATCTTCAGCCGGTCAGCGGCAAGAGCCCCGACTCAGTGACTGGTGTAACTGCCGAGAACCTTGGCTTCGATCTTCATACGGGTGGCGCCGTCAGGCATGGGTTCCTGCCAGTGGATGAACTGGGTCACCACCCTGGCAAAGGCGCCGTTGTCTTTTTTGCACGCCTCGCAGATGCTCTCGGCATCATCCCGGTAGATGATTACCTTGCTGGCTGGTTCTCCCTTGCAGTCAACCGCCGCCATCTTCCGGCAGCCGCATTCCAGCCGGATAACCGCCACGCCGATCCCGTCGGGACTTCCTTCCAGGATGCCGGCAATCATGGCCTCTTCATTTTTTTGCGCTTTGAGTTCCGGGCTTGGCGTGGTCTTTTTTTTGCTTTTTGGTTTGCTGCTCATAACAATGGGCCTTTTGGGGACAGTTTGAGAATCATACAGGTAAAACGCCTGCAAAAAACAACGGCTGGTATCCTAAAAGATCGGAGCAAGCTGGTCAACCTCAATTGTCTTTTTCCCTCGTGCGGTCCCTGATTGTGACGGGGCTTCTTTTTTATTGACAAAAAAATGCCTGTGCATTAGAGGGAAAGGGAAATTTATCTCTTTTTCCGGAAGCAATGGGCTCGATATTCTGCCCCGTATTGTGGCAGTGCGATCTTGTTTATCAATTTTTTAAACCTTATATGGAGGAAGTACTATGTGGCAGATTGACATTGATAAGGACAAATGTGCCGGTGATGCAGAGTGCGTAAACGCTTGCCCCGCGCAGGTGTATGAAATGGTTGACGGCAAGGCCGAAGCAGTGAATGCCGACGAATGCCTTGGCTGTGAGACCTGTGTAGAGGTTTGCCCCGAGGGTGCAATCACCGTCACCGAGGTGTAATGTAAAATTTGTAGCGCATTTGCTGAAGTGTGTAGGCCTATTCCCACGATTGGGGATAGGCCTATTTATTTGCGGGCGACGGACGGCGGGGTTCTGTATGGTGTGGCAGACTCTAAGGGGGAAAGGATGAGCTGGTTGACGCGGTTGAAGCCGGGGGCGAGTGTCAGCACCAATCTCTTGGTTGCCGCCCTGATGTGGAGCTTCGTCGGCCTGTACCTGATGGTGCGGGGCTATCTCCTGCCCCCGGCTCCGTCCTGGTTGTTTCTGGTGCTGGGACTCGGGCTTGGCACCCTGAAAGCGTTTTTAGTTATCGAGCGAGCGGCCCGGAAGAATATCGCCCGGATTGTCGCGCGCCCGGATGGCATGTGTCTTGGCGGCGTCTACTCCTGGGGGATGTGGGCGATGGTCGTCTGCATGATGCTCGGTGGTCGTCTGCTGCGCAATTCCTCCGTGCCTCCCTTGGTGGTCGGTGTTATATATGTTGCTGTCGGCTGGGCGCTGCTGTTGTCGAGCAGGCTCATCTGGCAGGAGTGGAGCGCGCGGAAGGCTGGCAGATAGCCGTTCATCCAAAACGAACAAAACAGCGTCTTCCACCTCAAAATGTAAACGTTTCCCCTGAAAGAACGGGTTGTCTGGTATGGGAACACCTTCCTGGAATAGAGTGGAGATTGATCGTGCCGCCCTGCGCCATAATTTTCGGCAGGTGCGACAACTGATCGGCCCGGCAGTGGATATTTTGGCAGTGGTCAAGGCCGATGCCTATGGGCATGGCCTTGTCCCGGCGGCCCAGGCCTTTGCCGAGGCAGGAGCCAAATCCTTCGGCGTGGCCGAGGTCGAAGAGGGCGTGCTGCTGCGTCAGGCCGGCATAACCGGACAGATCGTGGTCATGCTCGGCGTAGACCAACAGGGGGCGGCGGAGGCGGTGGCCCATGATCTCACCCCGGTGGTCTATACCCTGGAAACCCTGGAGGCTCTTGCCGCGCAGGCGGCAAAGAGTGGTTGCCGGAAAGGGGTGCAGCTCAAGGTCGATGTCGGCATGGGGCGCCTCGGCCTTTTGCCCCACGAACTTGAGCCGTTTCTTGCCGCCTTGCACCGGTTTCCCAGTCTCTATCTCGCCGGGATCGCCAGCCATTTCCCCAAGGCCGATGTGGAAGGCGACGCTGCTACGGAAGAGCAGTTTGCCCGGTTCCAGGAGCTGTTGACCCGGGTGCAGGACACAGGCGAGGGGCGGATCAGCCATATCGCCAATTCAGCCACCCTGTTGCGTTATCCCCAGATGCGCTGCGATCTGGTGCGCCCGGGGATTTCGCTGTATGGCTGTTATCCGGCGGATTGGCTGCACCGGGCTTCCGCTCTGGACTTGCGGCCGGTCATGCGTTTTAGCACCACGGTGCTGCAGGTCAAGGAGGTTCCCGCAGGGCAGGGGATCAGCTATGGCCACCGATATGTGACCAAGCACCCCACCAGGCTGGCGGTTCTGCCGGTGGGCTACGATGACGGCTATCTGCGGCGTATGGCTGGCAAGGCCGAGGTGCTCCTTGCCGGGCAGCGGGCTTCGGTCCGTGGTATGATCTGCATGAATGCCTGCATGGCCGATGTGACCGAGATCCCCGGGGTCAAGGCCGGAGATGAAGCGGTGCTGCTTGGGTGTCAAGGGGCGGGGGAGATCAGGGCCGAGGAGATCGCCCGCTGGTCCGACACCATCAACTATGAGATTCTTTGTCTTTTCGGCTCCTGCAACCGGCAGGTGTATTGTGACAGTGAAGAGTCCGTAATACAGCCGGTTTGCTAAAAAAATATTTTCTGGATTAGAAACGCGATGATCAAAACACGCCTGAAGACATTGATAGACCACTGCTTCACCCAGGGAGTCGAGGCCGGATTTTGGTCCGTTGCCGCGGCGGGGGCTTATTCCCTGGACGAACCCAAGCATGCGGGCCAGGGCGATCTGGCCACCAATCTGGCCATGGTGGTGGCAGGCAAGGACCAGAAAAATCCCCGGGCCGTTGCCGCGCAGCTGCTGGAGATGCTTGTCCCCCATACCGATCTGCTGGAGAGGGTGGAGATCGCCGGGCCGGGCTTTGTCAATTGCTACATCAATAGGTCCGTCTGGCAATCCGTGCTGCCCGAGGTCTGCGGCCAGGACGCAGCCTTTGGCCTCAGCAAGATCGGGCAGGACAAGAAGGTGCTGGTCGAGTTTGTCAGCGCCAACCCCACCGGCCCTTTGAGCGTCGGGCACGGACGGCAGGCGGTTTTAGGCGACGCCATCGCCAGCCTGCTTTCCGCCACCGGCCATCAGGTCACCCGGGAGTACTATTACAACGATGCCGGCCGGCAGATGCGGGTGCTGGGCGAATCCACCCGGGCCCGGTATCTGGAAGCGCTGGGGTTGCCCTTCACCTTTCCGGAAGACGGCTATCAGGGCCAGTACATCCGGGATATCGCCCAAGCGCTCATCGAGGAGCACGGCGACTCCCTCAAGGACGAGCCCGAAGTCACGGTGTTTAAGAACAAGGCCGAGCAGGTCATCTTTGCCGACATCAACGGGACCCTGCACCGGCTGGGCATTGTTTTTGACAACTACTACAACGAACATTCCCTCTATGAAAACGGCCTGGTCGATGATGTGGTTGCCTCCCTGCGGGAAAAGGGGCTGGCCTACGACCAGGACGGAGCGGTGTGGTTCAAGGGCACCGAGTGTGGCCTGCCCCAGGACCGGGTGATCATCAAGTCCACCGGCGAGCCCACCTACCGGCTGCCGGACATGGCCTACCACCGGGAGAAATTCCGGCGCGGCTTCGACTGGATGGTCGACATTTTCGGCTCCGACCATATCGCCACGGTGCCGGATGTGCTGGCCGGGGTCAAGGCGTTGGGCTATGACCCGACCAAGGTGACTGTGGTCTTGCACCAGTTCGTCACCCTGTTGCGCGATGGGCAGCAGGTGAAGATGTCCACCCGCAAGGCCAATTTCGTGACGGTGGACGAGTTGCTCGATGAGGTTGGCCCGGACGTGGCTCGCTTCTTTTTCCTCATGCGCAAGGCGGACAGCCAGCTGGAGTTTGATCTGGATCTGGCCACCAAGACCAGCCAGGAAAACCCGGTCTACTATGTCCAGTACGCCCATGCCCGGTTGCACAGCATCCGCAGGCAGGCCGAGGTCAAGGGCATCACCCTGGGGAGCTTGGCGGAGGCGCCGCTCGGTAGACTCACCGAGGATGACGAGACCCAGCTGCTCAAGGCCATGGCCGGATTTCCCGCCCTGGTGGAGGGCGCGGCCCTTGATCTCGCCCCGCATCGGTTGGTTTTTTATCTCCAGGATGTTGCCGCACAGTTCCATAGCTACTACAATAAGCACCGGATCGTTTCCGAGGATGAGGAATTGAGCCGGGCCCGGCTCTGGCTGGCCATGGGCATAAGGGTTGTTTTGCGCAATGGTCTTGCCCTGATTGGGGTGAGCGCTCCGGAATCCATGTAGGGCCTGGGGCATGTCCTGTTAACGATGTGACCGTTTACCTAAAGATCAGCATGAGGAGGCGTTGCCCGGTGTTGCCTGGCAACGGATGATCCGCTTATGAGCGCACCGAAGCAGAAAGCCAGATTTGGATTTGTTGTCCGTTTTGAGCTGGGGTTGTTGGGGATGTTCACCCTGACCGTGGTCACCGGCTGCCTCTTTTTCTGGATGTTCATTATCGGCATCTGGGCGGGGCAGACTATCCTCCAGCCGAACCCGGGCGAGGAAAAATCTTCGCTGGCAAAACTTGCCGGGGTGTTGCAGCCGGGAAAGCCTGCCGCTGTTGAGCCCAGCGCCTCCTCGCCGGAGCAAAAGAAAAATATGACGGCGGATGTGGGAGAGCAGCCGGCATCCGCCCCGGCTGCCGAGGCCGAAACGGAATGGGCCGAGGCCGAGCCTTCTGTTTTTGCCCTGCAGGTTTCCGCGGTTAAGGATCAGGAGCGGGCGCAGCAGGAGGTGGCCCAGTGGCGTGGCCGGGGTTATGATGCTTTTTCCGTGCAGCCAGAGGACAAGGACGACCCGTTTATCCGGGTCTATGTGGGCAAGTTTGATAAGCTGGCCGAGGCCAATCAGCTCATCGCCAAGCTGGAAAAAGAGGAAAAGGTCAAAGCCTATATCGCTCTTTTGCCTGCTTCCCGGCTCCAGGCCCAGTAGCAGGGTTTTTTTCGTAACCGGCCCTAAATCTTTTTCTTTGCAGGCAGTTATGGTAGAACGAACAGGTTCCGTCCGGTCGAGCGGGCCGAAAAATGTGAGAGACCGCCATGATTGTTGAAATCGCAAAAAAAAACGCGATTACAACGGTTATTGTGCTGTACCTGTTGATTGTTTTTGCGGACCTTTGGCCGCTTTCCTTTTTTGGTGAGACTGTTCATGATTCGTGATGCCAGAATGGACGATGTGAAGGTGATGTATGCCCTGTTGCAGCATTTTGCCAACAAGGGTCAGCTCCTTGGCCGTTCCTTGAGTTCCCTCTATGATCAGCTGCGGGATTTTAAGGTTTTTGTCAAGGACGGGGCGGATGATTCCGCAGCCGGACCGATTCTTGGAATCTGCGCCCTGCATGTCTGCTGGGAAAACCTGGCGGAGATCCGTTCCCTGGCGGTGGTGGAAGAAGCTCAGGGCCAGGGGCTTGGCCGACAGTTGGTCGAGGCTTGTTTGGCCGAGGCCGATCGTTTCGGTATTACCAGGGTCTTTACCCTGACCTATCAGCCCGTTTTTTTTCAGCGGCTCGGGTTCAGGCCCATCGATAAGAACGAGCTCCCCCACAAGGTGTGGAGTGATTGTATTCAATGTCCTAAATTCCCGGATTGCAACGAAGAAGCCTTGGTCTGGGAAAAAAACGCCGTGGCGACACAATAGTACCGGCAACGGGATACGCCAAAACGGCATAATGAGCCGTAACGAACCGGGGCCAAGAAGGCAAAGATTGTTTCGTAACGGCTCCTAAAACAATGATGATCGCGCCGGGGTGTGCCTTGCGGCATGCCGGCGGCGTTGACCTCCTGGAGTGGAAATATGGTCGGTTCTGTTTTGAAAAAGATTTTTGGCAGCAAGAACGAACGGGTTCTCAAGTCCATCCAACCGCTGGTGGAGGCGATCAACCAGTTGGAGCCCGAGATTCAGAAGCTCGATGACGCTTCGTTGGTGGCCAAGACCGGGATCTTTAAGGAGCGGCTCGCTGCCGGAGCAACCCTGGACAGTCTGTTGCCCGAGGCCTTTGCCGTCTGTCGGGAGGCAGGCAAGCGGGTTCTGGAAATGCGCCATTTCGACGTGCAGCTCATCGGCGGCATCATTCTCCATCAGGGCAAGATCGCCGAGATGAAAACCGGCGAGGGAAAGACCCTGGCCGCCACGCTGGCCGTCTATCTCAACGCCCTCACCGGTCGCGGTGTGCACGTGGTTACGGTCAACGATTACCTGGCCCGGCGCGATGCGGAATGGATGGGCAAGCTCTACCGGTTTCTCGGTCTTTCCGTCGGCTCCATCCTGCATGACATGGACGACGCGGCCCGCCGGGAGGCCTACGCCAGCGATATTACCTACGGAACCAACAACGAGTTCGGTTTTGATTATCTGCGCGACAACATGAAATTCGACGTTGCCGAGTTCTGTCAGCGCGATTTCCACTATGCCATTGTCGACGAGGTGGACTCCATCCTGATCGATGAGGCCCGAACCCCCCTGATCATCTCCGGGCCTGCCGAGATGTCCACCGAACTCTATGAGCGGGCGGATCGGATCATCCCCAACTTCAAGGTCGATGAGCATTACACTCTGGATGAAAAGGCGCGGTCGGTTTCGCTCACCGAGGAGGGGGTGGCCCTGGGCGAAAAGCTCGTCGGGGTGGACAACCTCTACGACCCCCGGAATATCGAGTGGCTGCATCACCTGAACCAGGCCTTGAAGGCCAATGTGCTCTTCAAGCGGGATGTGGATTATCTGGTGCGCAACGGTCAGGTGGTGATCGTGGACGAGTTCACGGGCCGGGCCATGGAGGGGCGCCGTTTCAGCGATGGCCTGCACCAGGCCCTGGAGGCCAAGGAGCGGGTTAAGGTGGAGCGGGAGAATCAAACCCTGGCCTCCATCACCTTCCAGAATTACTTTCGGATGTATGAAAAGCTCGGCGGCATGACCGGCACTGCGGATACCGAGGCGGCGGAGTTCAAGAAGATCTACAACCTCGACGTGGTGGTCATTCCCACCCACAACAACATGATCCGTAAGGATTATGCCGATGTGATCTATAAAAACGCCAAGGCCAAGGATCGCGCCATTATCCGGGAGATCCAGGAGCTGCACAAAAAAGGCCAGCCCGTGCTGGTGGGCACCATCAGCATCGATGTTTCCGAGAAGATTTCGGCCATGCTGAAAAAAGAAGGAGTGCCCCACGCGGTGCTCAATGCCAAGCAGCATGAGAAAGAGGCCGAGATTGTCGCCGATGCCGGACAGAAGGGCAAGGTGACCATCGCCACCAACATGGCGGGCCGTGGCACCGACATCAAGCTGGGCGAAGGGGTGGTTGAGCTGGGCGGTCTGCACATTCTGGGCACCAGCCGCCATGAGAGCCGGCGGATCGACAACCAGCTCCGTGGTCGGTCCGGTCGCCAGGGCGATCCCGGCTCCTCCCGTTTTTATCTCTCCCTGGAAGACGATCTGCTGCGGATCTTCGGCTCCGACCGCATCTCCGGCATCATGGACAAGCTGGGCATGGAAGAGGACGAGCCCATCGAGCACACCATGATCAGCCGGGCCATCGAAAACGCCCAGCGCAAGGTGGAGGGGCATAACTTCGATATCCGCAAACACCTGCTTGAGTACGACGATGTGATGAACAAGCAGCGCGAAGTGATCTACCGGCAGCGCCGCGAGGTGTTGGGCTCGGATGATGTTCATGAGGTCGTGACCGATATGTTTCCGGAAATGGCCGGGATGGTGGCGCAAGAATTTGCTGAGACGAGGATCGCCTCGGAAGAGTGGGATTGGGCAGGGGTTTCCGAAAGGATGTTTGCCCTGTTCGGGTTTTCCGGGGAGTGGAGCGAGGCGGAGAAAAAGGATCTCGATCTTGGGGCCTTTACCGACCTGATCCTCACCGCGCTGAATGAGCGCTATGCCCAGCGGGAGCAGGAGGTTGGCGCTGCCAATATGCGTCATCTGGAACGGATTGTCCTGCTGCAGATCGTGGACCATCACTGGAAAGAGCACTTGCTCAACATGGATCACCTCAAGGAAGGTATCAGCCTCCGGGGTTATGGGCAGAAGAATCCCCTGGATGAGTACAAGAAGGAAGGGTTCAACATGTTCGGCGAGATGATCGGCACCATGAAGACCCAGACCGTCAGTACCCTGTTCCGCCTCCAATTGGTGCGGGACGAGGAGGTGGCCGAGTTGGAGCGCGAACAGCGGGAGAAGCGGCAGCCCATGGAGTTGAGTCGTGGCGCCGAGGGGGAGGACGAGCATAAGCCTTTTTCCCGCGAGGGAGACAAGGTAGGGCGTAACGCCGACTGCCCTTGCGGCAGCGGGCAGAAATACAAACGGTGCTGCGGCAAGAGCAACGGGAAGAAGTGAGATGGCTACAGAAAACTTTTTGGTCCAGGGCTTTAGGGCTGCGGCGGTAAACTCCGGAATCCGGGGCAAGGATCGGCTCGATCTTGCCCTGATCGTCAGCGACAAGCCCGCCGTGGTGGCCGGGGTGTTCACCACCAGCCTGGTCAAGGCGGCGCCGGTACTTCTGGATATGGAACGGTGCAAAACCGGCAAGGCCCAGGCCATTTTGGTCAATTCCGGCATCGCCAATGCCTGCACCGGCGAGGAAGGTATGCGTCTGGCCCGGATGACCACGGCCATGGCGGCCGATGCCTTGAATATCGCCCCGGAGTTGGTGCAGGTTTGCTCCACCGGTGTCATCGGCCAGCAGCTGGAGCTGGCCTGTTTTCAGCGGGGGATCCCCAAGGTGGCTCAGATTCTTGCCGCCGAAGGTCTTGCTGATGTAGCCCAGGCCATCATGACCACCGACACCGTGCGGAAGATCGCTGTGCGCACCGCCCTCATCGACGGCAAGCCGGTCAAGCTCCTTGGCATGGCCAAGGGCGCCGGCATGATCATGCCCAACATGGCCACCATGCTTGGCTTTATCCTCACCGATGCGAAAATCGAGCACGATCTGCTCCAGAGTATCTTGCGAAAGGTCGCGGCAAAAACCTTCAACGCTATAACCGTGGACGGCGATACCAGCACCAACGATACGGTGCTGGTTATGGCCAACGGCCTGGCGGTACACCCGCCCATTGCCGAGGATCGGCCCGAGGCGCTCGCGGCTTTTTCCGCCGCCCTGGAAGACCTGTGCAAGGAACTGGCCCTGATGATTATTAGGGACGGGGAAGGCGCGACCAAGCTGGTGACCATACGGGTTCAGGGCGCGGCCTCGGAGGCGCAAGCCGATCAGGCAGCCCGGACCGTGGCCAATTCCAATCTGGTCAAGACCGCCTTCTTTGGCGAGGATGCCAACTGGGGCAGGATCATCGCCGCCCTGGGGCGCTCCGGCGCTCAGTTTGATCAGCACCAGGTGGATATCGCCTTTGATGACGTGCTCATGGTGCAGCACGGCCTGGGCCAAGGCGCCGAGGTGGAGGGCCGTGCCACTGCGGTGCTGAAAAAACCGGAGTTTGTGGTCACCATCGACCTGCATGTCGGCGAGGGGCGCAAGGACATATATACCTGTGATTTTTCTTTGGATTACGTGAAGATCAACGCGGATTACCGGTCTTAGGGCGACAGCCTTTTTCTGCCCCTTGTTGCCCCTGGCTCAGTCACGAATTCTCCGGCGGAGGCGGCATGCGTAAAATCCTTTTCTCGGCCTTGCTCCTCGCTGTCGTAGCCATCGGTCTGCTCCATCTCTTTACCCCCGGCGATCTGCATTTCTATCACAACACCTACCGGCGGCTCAGTTATTTCCCCATCGTCTTGGGCGGCCTCTGGTTCGGCGTGGCCGGTGGCCTGGGCATTGCCGTGCTTTCCTCCATTGCTTTTATTCCCCATGTCCTCCTCTATGTTGGTCACGGGACGCAGGCTGTAAGCGAGTTGATGGAGATCGTCCTGTATCTGGCTGCGGGTCTGTTGGTCGGGGTGATTTCCGGGCGGCAGACCCGTCTGCGCGAACGCTACCAGCAGTTGTCCGAGAAACTGCAAGCCTCCTATGTCCGGCTCCATGAGGAAACCGCCCAGCTCATCGAGGCAGAGACCCGGCTGGCCGCGGCGCAGAAATTCTCCGCCTTGGGCAAGCTGTCCGCTTCCCTGGCCCATGAAATAAAAAACCCCCTCGCTTCCATCAAGGGCACGGCGGAAATCCTCCGCGATGAATTTCCCAGGGATCATCCCAAGCGGGAGTTCGTGGATATCCTTTTCAAGGAAACCGGTAGGTTGCACGACACGGTGGAGGAAATCCTCCATTACTCCAAGGGGCGGCCCCAGGAACGGGACGAGGCCACGGAGCCGCTGGCAGCGGTGGCTCACCATGTTGGCGCGCTGCTGGAAAGGCAGCTGCGGGAAAAACAGGTGCGTCTTGTCCTGCCGGCAAATGATGAGGCCCAGCATCTGCTGGTGGAGGGCGCCAAGTTCTCCCAGGTTCTCTTGAATCTCTGTCTCAACGCCTTGGATGCGGTTCGGCCTGGCGGCCGGATCTGGCTTTCGGCCGAAAACGCTGGGGATGGCGGCTGGCGGATATCTGTTTGCGACGATGGGGTGGGGGTGCCGGAGGCGGAGAAGGAGCGAATCTTTGAGCCGTTTTATTCCGGCAAGAGCGATGGCACCGGTCTTGGTCTGCTGATCAGCAGGAAAATCGTGGAGAGCTACGGCGGCAGCCTTCGGGCCACGGATCGTCCGGGAGGCGGGGCCTGTTTCGAGATTCTCCTTCCCGCCAAAAACGGTGTCAGCCTTGGTCAAGCAGGATAAGGGCAAAGGCGATTTGATGAAACCCCGAATACTTCTGATTGATGATGATGCAAGCCTGCGGCGGGTTACGGAGTACAACCTGAGTAGCGCCGGCTTTACTGTGCTTGGCGCAGCCTCGGGCCGGGAGGGGCTGGCGCTTTTTCATAAGCACAGCCCGGATCTGGTGATCACCGATGTGCAGCTTGGCGATCTGGACGGCTTGCAAATCCTGGCGGCGGTGAAAAAGGAGTCGCCCTTTACCCCGGTGCTGGTCATTACGGCCTTCGGCTCCATCGAGCTGGCGGTCAAGGCCATGCAGGAAGGGGCGTTCACCTTTCTGGCCAAGCCCTTTGACCGGGAGGCTCTGCGGCTTTCCTGCCGGAAAGCCCTGGAGATGCGGGAGCTGCACGAGCAGAAACAGCAGTTGAGCGGCGAGGTCAACCGGCTTACGGGCACCGAGGGCATGGAAACCGCCAACTCGGCCATGGCCGAGTTGCTCGACACGGCAAGGCGGGCGGCCAACAGCGAGGCCACCGTGCTGATTGCCGGAGAATCCGGCACCGGTAAGGAAGTGTTGGCCAGGCTCATCCACCAGCACAGCCCCAGGGCGCAAGGGCCCATGGTGGCGGTGAACTGTGCTGCCATCCCGGAAAACCTTCTGGAAAGCGAACTCTTCGGCCATGTCAAAGGCGCCTTCACCGGGGCGGTGAGCAGCCGCAAGGGGAGGTTTCAGTCCGCGGCCGGCGGCACCTTGTTTCTCGACGAGATCGGCGAGCTGCGGCTGGATCTGCAGGCCAAGCTGCTCCGCGCCATTCAGGAGCGGGTGGTGGCGCCGGTCGGCGCGGACCAGCCGGAAGCGGTGGATGTCCGTCTGATTGCCGCTTCCAACCGGGATCTCTACGCAGCCATCGGCCAGGGGACCTTTCGCGAGGATCTCTACTACCGGCTGGGGGTAATTCTTCTGCATCTCCCGCCCCTGCGGGAAAGGCGGGAGGATATCCCGGGTCTGGTTGCCCATTTTCTTCTGAAGCTGGGCGCTCCCGCCGGGGTGCGTTTTTCCGCCGGGGCCTTGGCCAGGCTCAAGGCGCACCCCTGGCCCGGCAATATCCGCGAGCTGCAAAATATTGTCGAGCGGGCGGTTATCCTGCGCAAGGGATTGCTCATCGAGGCGGAGGAACTCCAGCTTACTGCCGCACCCCAGCCGACAACCACAAACGGGCTTCCGGAAATCCCAGATGAAGGGATCTCCCTGGAGGCAGTCGAGCAGGGGCTGATTAAAAAGGCCATGCTCAAAGCCAACGGTAATCGCTCCGAGGCTGCCCGCCTGCTCAAGATTCCGCGTCATGTCCTGATCTATCGCCTGGAAAAATTCAAAATCTGAGTAACTGTTCGGCAGCACCACATCTGCTTCGCAGTCTCGCTGCACTCGCTTAGCTGTCATCACCCAGCTCATGTGCAATAGCACACTTCGCTGGCCTCTTCCGTGCTTCTGCGGCAGCAGCGAAGCGGCGCTGCCGAACAGTTACTTAGTTTCTTCATCCGGTGGAGAATATTCTCCATGCGTCTTAGCGAATATTCTCTATAGTCCAGTTGTTTTCTCAGCCTTCTTTTTTTTCTCCATCTTGCAACATGCTGTCATGAAAGGGGTTGCAGCCATTTGTGTTCGGGTGGCATGGCGCTTGCTTGATGGAGCATAAGGCGGGCGGAATACAAGGATGGATGCAAAAAACGGAAACATGATGCGATACATTTGGGGATCATTGGTGCTGATTGGTATTCTGACATTGATTGTGTGGGGGGTCAACAAGGGTCCTTCTTTTGTCGAGGATCCAACGGCATGGGCCTGTCTGAGGTGCGATCAGAATGCCTGCCCGGCAACAACGGCATCCTGGCGGGAACTTTTCATGAAAATGTTTGGCAGTAATGCCCCTGAAAAATAAACAAGGAGAATCGTGGTGAAAAAAACATCTGTAGTAGTTGCAGCGGTGGCGATGTCTATGATGCTCGTCGGCACGGCCATGGCCGGTTTCTGGGGGGACAAGGTGGTGGCCCTTACTCCGGCAAAGGGCCGACTGGAAATTCCGCTGGCTTCCGTCAGTGACGGCAAGGCCCACCATTTTAAGGTGCAGGCCACCGATGGAGTGATGGTGACGTTCTTTGTAATTAAAAGCAGCGATGGTGTCATCCGCTCGGCCATGGACGCCTGCGACGTTTGCTATCGGGCAGGCAAGGGCTATGAGCAGAGCGGCGATGAGATGGTCTGTCAAAATTGCGGCATGCGGTTTCCTTCGGCCAAGATCAACGAGGTGAAAGGCGGCTGTAATCCGGCTCCTCTGACCAGGGTAATTGAAGGCGACAAGCTGGTGATCGCCATGGCCGATATCGACCAGAACAGTTGGTATTGCAAATTCAAAAAGTAAGGAGCAACACCACGGATGGTTTACGATCTTGAAAAATACCGGAAAAAACGGGAGCGGGTTCTGGGGGTGAGGAAAAGGGGGTTGGGATTCGGCCGCGTGGTGACTCTTGTTGCCATCGCCATTCTCCTTGGCCTGGGGTTGGTCGTTATCCCCAGGTCCATCGCCTTTCTGCAAAACCGCCAGCTTGAGGACGCCATTTACAAATTGTCCGGGGAGCGGTCCGGGTCGGAGCAGGCGCTGGCGGAACTTAAAAAGCAGGAGGGAGTGCGCGATGTGGTGGTGGACGGTCATGGCTCGCGGGTTGTCGTTACTTACAACAAGGGGGTGCTTGATACGGCAAGGATTTCCGCCTTTCTCCTGAAACAGGGCGCGCAGGCGGTGCTTCTCAATGAAGTGGGCCACAGCCAGCGGATGCATACCATGAAAAAGGAGGCTGCGGCGACCGGAGGCCAGTAGCCCGACCGGCCTGCGCGGGAAAAAAACAGATGAAGCTCTATCATATCTCTTGTAACAACCTCATGCGCCGCAAGGGCAAGGTGATCTTTCTCGTGCTCGGTCTGATGCTCGGGATCGCCACCATTGTTACCCTGTTGTCCATCACGGAAAGTATGACCCGCGATATTGAAGACAGGCTGGACCGGTTTGGCGCCAACATCGTCATGGTGCCCAAAAGCGAGAATCTTGCCCTGAGCTATGGCGGCATCACCGTGGGCGGCGTGAACTATGCGGTGAAGGAGTTTGCCGAAAAAGATATCGCCGGGATTCGGGAGATTGAAAACCGTGAGAATCTTGGGGCGGTGGCCCCCAAGGTGCTTGGCGCGGCCCAGGTCATGGGTCAGCAGGTGCTCTTGATGGGGGTTGATTTTGCGGTGGAGCTGCCGCTGAAAACCTGGTGGCATCTGGAGGGACCCGCGCCTGCGGCCTCGGATGAGCTGATCGTCGGGGCCGAGGCTGCCACGACCCTGGATCTTGCCGTCGGCAACACCGTGCCCCTTGGCCGCCGGACTTTTAGGGTGGCCGCAATTCTTGAATCCACCGGGGCTGCGGAAGACGGCATGATCATCGGTGATCTCCATGCCGTGCAGGAGGTGCTGGGGAAAAAGGGCGTTATTTCCCTGGTGGAGATCGCGGCCTTCTGCCGGGATTGTCCGATCACCGAGATGGTCTTGCAGATTGCTGAAAAATTTCCCGGCGCCAAGGTCACGGCGCTCAAGCAGGCGGTGATGGCCAAGATGCAGTCCGTCGAGTTGTTCAAGGCCTTCAGCTACGGCATTGCCGGGCTGGTGATCTTCATCGGCTCGCTTCTGGTTTTTGTCACCATGATGGGGGCGGTGAACGAACGGACCCGCGAGATCGGCATCTTTCGGGCCATCGGTTTTCGGCGGGGCCATGTCATGCAGATCATTCTCCTGGAGGCCATAGTGGTCGGGTTTCTTGGCGGCTTTCTTGGTTTTGTCAGCGGCAATCTCATCGCCTGGGCGGTGCTGCCCCTGGTCATCCCCAACGGAACCTTTGCCGGGGTGAATCTCTCCCTCGGCGCCCTTGCCATTCTGCTTTCCATTTCCCTCAGCCTGCTGGCCAGCCTCTATCCGGCCAGGAAGGGCAGCAGTCTTGACCCCAGCGAAGCGCTGCGGGCCCTGTAAGGAGAACCCATGCATACAAGAGAAAACGCAGTGCGCCATCTCATTGAGATCCGAGACATCGGCAAGGATTATCAGACCGGGGCCAGTACGGTGAACGCCATCAAGCATATGAACTTTCAGGTGGACGATGGGGAGTTTATCAGCATCATGGGGCAATCCGGCTCCGGGAAAAGCACCCTGCTGGCCGTGTTGGGCGGGCTCAACCACCCGAGCCGGGGGCAGGTTCTGGTCGATTCCCTGGATATCTATGGCCTGAGCAGCGAACAGCGGGCCGATTTCCGCAGCGAGTACATCGGCATCATCTTCCAGTCCTTCCAACTCATCCCCTACCTGACGGTGCTGGAAAACATCAAGCTGCCCATGGCCATCACCGGCATCTCCGCCAGAGAGCAGGACGAGATGGCCCGCTCGGTTCTCGAAAAGGTGGGACTCGGCGCCAAGGCGGAGCGCTTGCCGGATCAGCTATCCGGCGGCGAGCAGGAACGGGTCGCCATTGCCAGGGCCATTGTCAACCGCCCGCCCATCCTGCTGGCCGACGAACCCACAGGCAGCCTGGACAGCGAGACGGCCGAAGGGGTCATGGCCCTGCTCCGTCAGTTGAACGAGGAAGGTCTGACCATCATCATGGTAACCCATAACCCGGACGCCTGCCGTCATGGCGATCGAACCATCCTGGTTCGGGACGGTCTCTGTCTGGCCCAGTGATTCCGCTGAAAATTTTTTTAAAAAGGATAATTCTCTTTGACACTATCTTCCTGAAAATTATACAATAAATACTGTGTGGGTGTTACTACCTATTCATTGTGCTTCCGACGCGCCCCTAGGCCTGCGCCGGAAGGTTCCTTGTCGTGCCTGTATAGGGTTCCGGATTATCCGGGAAAAGCATGAAACAATACAGCAAGGAGAAGTGTTATGGGAAGCAGCAAGAAAATCGGGATGATGGGCATGGCCCTGCTGGCCAGCGCCATGTTTGTCGCGGCGGCTCAGGCGGAAATCAAGATCGGTATCCTCGCCCTGCGGGGGGCGCCCAAGGTCATGGAGGAATGGGCCGCAACCGGCGAGTATCTCACCGGCAAGATGGGCGAGCCGGTTACCATTATGCCCCTGGAGTTTGCCGCCATTGAGCCCATGGTGAAAGATGGCAAGATCGATTTTGTGCTGGCGAACTCCGCCTTTTTCGTGGAGATAGAAAAACTTTACGGTGCCAAGCCCGTGGCCATGCAGATCAACTCGGCGGGCGGCAAACCGGTCAAGGAGTTCGGCGGCGTTATCTTTGCGCGCAAGGATAGCCCCATCAATAATCTTGCCGACCTCAAGGGCAAGAAATTCATGGTGGTGAAGGCCTCCTCTTTTGGCGGCGGCCAGATGGCCATGCGGTTGCTGCTCCAGAACGGGATCGATTACCGGAAGGATTTTGCCGAGTTCAAGGAAGGCGGCAAGCATGACAATGTCGTTCTGGCCGTGAAAAACGGGGCCATGGATGCCGGCAGTGTCAGAACCGATACCCTGGAGGCCATGGCAGCGGAAGGCAAAATCTCCATGGCCGATTTTAAGATCATCAACCAGGTCAAAGACAGCTTTCCCTTTGTCCACAGCACCGAGTTGTATCCCGAGTGGCCCATGGCTGCGGCAAAGCATGTTGATGCCGATAAGGTCAAAAAACTCGGCGATGCCCTCATGGCGGTGAAGCCTGATTCCGATGCGGCCAAAAAAGCCGGAATCCTCGGCTGGGCACCGCCTGCTGATTTCAAAAACGTGCGGGAATGCCTGAAGGCTCTTAAATATGGGGCCTTTGCCAACTAACAAATCAGTAAATGTTCAGCCGCACCGCAGGAGCTTTGTTGTCGGCTTGTTGCCAGGCGGCTATAGCTCACGTGTCAATTGTCGGCCGCAGGCAGACAATTGACACGTGCATCTGCGGCGGTCCTGAACGTTTACCTTGTCAGGAAATGAGCCACGTTTCTTTGTTTTAGGGAAACGCTTACACGAATTCGGGAGATCAGATGGCTTCGAAAAAAAGAGGAATTGCTGCCAGGTTTATTCTCATCGTCTCAGTCCTGGCGCAGGGTTTGATGGCCGTATTGGCGGTGGTGGCTATTTACACCGCCAGCCATTCCCAGGGCAAGCAGGCGGAGGAGTTTATCGCCCGGCTCAAATCCGAGCAGGCGGCGCAGGAAAAGCTGCTGGCCGGGGAGATGCGGCAGAAGGGGGAGTCCATCGCCGCGCTCCTGGCCCAGACAGGGTCGGCCCTGATCGTGGGGTATGATTTTGATTCCATGACCAGGCTTGCCAACAACGCCAAGAATGACGAAGACGTTGTCTCCGTGGTCTTTTACGGCAAGGACAAGAATGTGGTTGCCGAAGCCAAGGATCAGGAGGAAGCCAAGGAGACCCTGCGCAAGGAAATCCTGTTCGATGGCAAGACCATCGGTTTTGTCGAGGTGGGTTTGAGCTTTGCCGGGGTTGAGAAAAACTCGGAAGAGGTCTCCCGCCGCATCGAGGAACAGGTACGGGTCACCCAGGAGGAGCTGACGGCGGCTTCCTGGCGGCTGGGGATGGTCATTGTCCTGGCCATCGGTTGTGTGGTGCTGGCTCTTTGTCTTGCCGTGTATTGGAGTTTGTCCCGTTTTGTCATCACCCCGGTTGGCCTGATCATTAGCGGTTTGGAAGACTGCGCCGCCCAGGTTACCTCTGCTTCCGGCCAGCTTTCCGGCGCAGCGCATCAGCTGGCCGAAGGTGCCTCCGAAGAGGCGGCCTCCTTGGAGGAGACCTCCGCCTCCCTGGAAGAGGTTTCGACCATGGCCCGGCGCAATGCCGACAACGCTGCCGAGTGCAATTCGCTCATGCGCGAGGTGAATACGGTGATGGGCAAGGCCAATCAGTCCATGGCCGCGCAAACCGTGGCCATGGGGGAAATCTCCAAGGCCAGCGAACAGACCTCGAAGATTATTAAAACCATCGATGAGATTGCCTTCCAGACCAATCTGTTGGCCTTAAACGCCGCAGTCGAGGCTGCCCGGGCCGGGGAGGCCGGGGCCGGCTTTGCCGTGGTCGCCGACGAGGTGCGCAACCTGGCCATGCGGGCGGCGGAAGCGGCCCGTAACACCGCAGATCTCATCGAAGGCACTGTGAAAAAGGTGAAAGAGGGCGAGGATCTGCTGGTCCAGACCAACGAGGATTTCTGCGAGGTTGCCGAGGTGGCGGCCAAGGTTGGCAGTCTGGTGGATGAAATCGCCAGTGCGTCCCATGAGCAGACCCAGGGGCTTGACCAGGTCAATTCGGCCATGACCGAGATCGACCGAGTGACCCAGCAAACCGCGGCCAGCTCGGAAGAGGCGGCCAGCGCCTCGGAAGAGTTGAGCGCCCAAGCCGAGTACATGAAGAAGTATGTGGATGACCTGGACCATCTGGTCAGCGGCGGGGTGGGCTCCGGTTCTGGCACGGGAAAATCCGGGGCGGCGCCGAAAATGGGACGGCAGGCGAGGAGGAAGTCCGCACCGGCCTTGAGCGCACCTTCCGCTGCAAAGGCGGGAGGAAAAAAGCCTCAGGCCATTGCTGCTCCGGCAGCGGCGAAGAAAACGGGCAAGGACGTCATTCCCTTTGACGAGGATGCGTTCGAAGATTTCTAGGAATTGTTACAAGATGCCGTTTTGGCCATAGGAAATGACCAAGTGTTTAGCTGCGGCTGAGAAGAAATAAAAGAATTGAGTACAAAAAAAAGGCCGGGAGCACATGCTCTCGGCCTTTCGTTATTTTAGCGGTTGTATTTTTCTTCGCAGGACAGGCGGATTTCTTTTTGGGCATCCTCGAGAACCTTCTTGGCTTCGGCTACGTCCATGGCAATCTGGGCGGCCAATTCTTCGGGCCCGGAAAACTTTTTTTCTCCACGCAGGAAGCGGAGCAGGTTTATCTTGATCGGCTTGCCGTAGATGTCCTGGTTGAAATCGAAGATGTGGGTTTCGGCGGAAAGCTGGCTTCCGGCAAAGGTCGGGTTGTAGCCGATGTTGAGCACCCCGCCGTAGCATTTGCCGTCGTAGATTACCTGGGTGACGTAAACCCCCAGGCGCGGGCAGAGATCCTCTTCGGCAATGGCGAGGTTGGCGGTGGGAAAACCCAAGAGTGGGCCGCCGCGCTGTTGGCCCATTTTGACCTCGCCCCGGATCTGGTAGTAGCGCCCCAGCAGTTTTTTGACGTCTTTCATCTTGCCCAGCCCCACCAGTTCCCGGATTTTGGTGCTGCTGGCCAGCATCCCCTCTACATAGTACGGCTCCACCACCGAGACGGTGAAACCTTTGGCTTTGCCTTGCTCCTTAAGAAAGGGGATGTCGCCCTGGCGGCTTTTGCCAAAGGCGTAGTCGTAACCCACCACCAGATCCTGAACGCCGATGGCCTTGCGCAAAACCTGATCGACAAAGGTCTCGGCCGGGGTGTTGGCAAATTCCCGGGTAAAGGGGAGAATGATCAGCGCGTCGATATTGGCCAGGGCGATGAGTTCTTTTTTCTGTTCGAGGGTGGAGATGAGCTTGAGGCCGATGTCGGGTCGGACCACCTTGAGCGGATGCGGCTCAAAGGTGACGGCCACGCTGGTCCCTCTGTTCCGATAGGCGCGGCTCACCACCTCGGAGAACAGAATCTGATGGCCCAGATGAACGCCGTCAAAGTTGCCGATGGTGACTGCAGCCCTGGGGAAAGGCCCTGGTATGTCGTTGATGTCCGTGTATATATCCATGGTAATGGGCGTCCTGATTGTGTGTGCCCACACAATAGGCGACAACCCCGAAAAGGTCAAGCCGCGGCCAGGAGAGATTTTTTACAGAGGCCCCGGTTAATTGTCTTGACAAACACCCCCCGAAAAAATTATTATCGCCTCTCACTGATGTGCCGAAGTGGCGGAATTGGTAGACGCGCTAGGTTCAGGGCCTAGTGGGGGTTTCCTCGTGGAAGTTCGAGTCTTCTCTTCGGCACCATCTTGAAAAATGTTTTGCGGTGAAAAATCTGGTCATGCTTCGGCATGGCCTTTTTTTTTGCGATGCGCAGCGGTTTGGTAAGTCTGGATGCCAATATGCGGAGTCTTTCGGTTTCTGCGGCGTCCGCCTCTCTTTTTGTTGACCTGGGAAGGGGGAACCGTGCTATAATACGGGCATTTCCCCTTGGATAACTCAACGGAGTCGCACAGCATATGGATATAGCTACCCTTATCGGCCTGTTTATGGGCTTTGGGGCCGTGATCGGCGGCCAGCTTCTTGAGGGTGGCCACATCGACGCCCTTCTCCAGCCCACGGCGGCCCTTATTGTCTTGGGGGGAACGTTTGGCGCAACCTTTGTCTCCTTTCCTCTTCCTGATTTGCTGCGGGCCTTCAGCAGTGCGGCCACGGCCTTTTTTCCCCAGGAGGAAGATCCGGAGGATCTGATCGGCAAGCTGGTCGGTTTTGCCAGCACCGCCAGGAAGAACGGCCTGATAACCCTGGAGCAGGATGCGCAGCGGGTCAAGGACCGCTTTCTGGGGCAGGGGCTGGAAATGGTGGTGGACGGCATGGACCCCGACGAGGTCATGGCGGTCCTGCAGATCGAACTCACCAATTTCGAGGAGCGTCACAAGGTCAGCGCCGAGGTGTTTGAGGCCGCCGGCGGCTTTGCCCCCACCATCGGCATCATCGGCGCGGTTCTGGGACTGATCCATGTAATGAACAATCTTTCCGACACCTCCAAGCTTGGCGCGGGAATCGCCGTGGCCTTCGTGGCCACGATTTACGGCCTGATGACCGCCAACATTGTCTGCATCCCCATCAGCACCAAGCTCAAGAAAAGATTGAAGGAGCAAATTCTCCAGCGGGAAATAGTGATCGAGGGCCTTCTTGCCATTCAGAAAGGCGAGAACCCCAGAATGATCGAAAAACGGTTGCGGGGTTTCACCCTGACCAGCGGGGTCTTGATCTACAGCCGAGGTGCGGGCGGCTCATGAGCAGTAACCTTTCAGCCGCACCGCTGAACGGTTGCTATCCAGTGGCTACCGAAAAAAAATAGCGCCCGTGGGGAACGATTATCATGAGCAGACCGAAACGAAAAAAAGCCCATGAGAAGGAACCGAATCTGGAGCGGTGGCTTGTCTCCTATGCGGACTTCATCACCCTGCTCTTTGCCGTCTTTGTAATGCTCTATGCCATGTCCATCGTGGATCAGAAAAAAATGGAGGAGGTGCAGGCCTCCATCCAATCCTCCTTCTCCGGGCCGCAGACGTTAACCCCGGCTCTCAAGGTCATCGGCAACAAGGATTTTGGCCTGATCCCCGAAGCGGTAGAGCAGCCGGTGCCGTCTCAGGCCCAGGATGAGGCCGCTGCCGCCGCCGAGGCCCAGGAGTTCAGCCAGATCAAGAAGGAGGTCGAGGACAATCTCCAAGGATACGGCGCAAAGAATGAGGTGCAGTTGACCGTCAACGAACGGGGCCTGGTGATCAGTCTGAAGGAGGCGGGATTCTTCCCCTCCGGTTCCGCCCAGATGCAGCCGGCAGCCCTGCCCATCCTGGACAAGATCGCCACCTCCATCTCCCGCTATGACAATACCCTCCGCATCGAAGGCCATACCGATAATGTGGCAATCAAATCCGTGGCTTTTCCCTCGAACTGGGAACTCTCCACGGCTCGGGCCAACAGCATTGTCCACTATCTCGTTGAGAAACACGGGTTCAAGGGTGCCAAGTTGTCCGTGACCGGGTATGCCGAATACCGGCCCATCGCGGATAACGCCACCGAAGAAGGCAGGAAGCTCAATCGGCGGGTTGATATTGTCATGCTTTCCCGGAAGGGGGCCCAGGGTGAGGCGCTGAAATTCGGCGGGGAATAGCCGATGGCAACTAAGTCCGGGGAGGTGTCTGTCGGGATGACTCCGGAGGCGGATCTGGCCCATCTTTGGTCCTTGGTGCTGGACGCCGCGGATATCGATCATCGCCTGCACCATGGCGAGGCGGGCTGGCAGCTGCTGGTTTCAGCGGAAAATACTTCCCGCGCCAGCGAAGAGTTGCTCCTTTTTACCGAAGAAAACCGTAACTGGCCGCCGGAACGGGCAACACGATCCGATCGGGAGGGTATAGTCGAGAACTCGCCGCCCGTGCTGCCGGTTATGGGCGGGCTGGTTATTTTCCATCTCATTACCGGCGGCTGGGAGAGCCACAGTCACTGGTTTGCCAGCGGTTCCCTTGACCGGGCCCGGGTGATGAACGACGGGCAGTGGTGGCGGCTGATCACCGCCCTTACCCTGCATGCGGACAGCGTGCACCTTCTTGGCAACATCTTCTTCGGCGGCCTGCTGGTCTATTCCCTCTGCCGGCATCTTGGCAGCGGTATTGCCTGGTTCTCGGTGCTGCTCACCGGTGTTCTTGCCAATGCCATCAATGTGTTTTTTCACGATGATCTCTACCATTCCATTGGCTTCTCCACCGCGGTTTTCGGCATGGTCGGCATGTTGAGCGGTATGCGTCTGCGTCGGATCGGCGGTTGGCAGGAAATGGTGCTTGCCCTGGGCAGTGCGGCAAGCCTGCTGGCGCTCATGGGTTCTTCCGGAGAGAGGACCGATCTGGGCGCGCATTTCTGGGGGGTAACCGTTGGCCTGCTGGTCGGGATGCTCCTTGTCGCCCTGGGGTTTGCCGGGAAACGGGTTCTTGCTCCCGGTGGGCAATGGCTGCTTTTTTGCGGCAGCCTGGCGCTGGTTTTCGGGTGCTGGCTGTACGCCCTGTCTCCCTTGGGAAGGTTCGAGCTTTCTGGCTGAATCCCCCCGAAGGCGCTGCGGGACAGTTAACGGGGCCTGATATTTCTCCCTGACCTTCACCCGGCAAAGGAGACCCCATGGAACCCATATGGCGGAAGCATTCCCTGCAAGGTGTTCCGGCGGAAGTCGACCTTTGCCCCCGTAATTTCGGGGCCTATCTGCAGCAGGGGGTCGGATTGCAGATAGGCGAGCGGTTGGCCGGCATGCTGGCCAACCTGCGGCAATATCCGGTGGCGCAGCGCGGTGAAGGGGTATGAGCCGCACCTGGCGCAAGGTCAGCCCCCGTGGTGCCAAGGGACTCGTCCTGGCCCTGCTGATGGCGGCGCTTATTGGCTTCACCTGGGCGCTGCCGCGCATTCCGCAGCCCCTCGAATACCACCGGTTCGCCGATCAGCGCGGTTGTTTTGGCCTGCCCCATTGCCTTGATACTGCTTCCAATGCCCTCTTCGTGCTGATGGGTGTGGTGGGCTTACGCTTCCTCTCTGGTTCCTCAGTCCGGCGCGCCTTTATTGAGCCGCACGAAGCGCTGCCCTACGCGCTCTTTTTTTTCGCCACCATCCTGATCGGCTTCGGTTCGGGCTTTTATCATTTGGCCCCCGACAACGGGAGACTGGTGTGGGATCGGGCCGCCATTGCATTGGCCCTCATGGCCTGGTTCGCCGCCATCCTCTGCGAGCGGGTGAGTCCCACCGCCGGGCTGCGTCTGCTGCCGCTGCTCATCGCCGCCGGGTTCGGCAGCGTCGCCTATTGGGCTTGGAGCGAAGCGCATGGCATGGGCGACCTGCGTCTCTACGGCTTGATGCAGCTCACCCCGATGCTGCTGCCGCTGCTGCTTTGGCTCTATCCGCCCCGTTACAGCGGCGACCGCGACATTCTGATCGTCATCGGCTTGTATGGCCTGGCTTTGTTGTGCGACTTGAGCGACCGGCCGATCTTCACCCTGACCCACGGCCTCGTCAGCGGGCACACGGTCAAGCATCTGGTCGCCGCGCTGGCGGTGTATGGGGTTGTATGGCGCTTGAAACGCCGCCGGATTCTGCCAGCGCACCCGGGGGAATCCGCGGCAACTGCCTGACACGACCGGGCTGGCGTCTTTGTAAATTTGGTGCCGCAGTCGAATGCAGGGAGGATTTTGTGCATCGTATTGGCAGGAGGGGCAAAATGATCTGGAGTCTTTTGGCCGCCCTGGCGCTGGCGTACGGGGGTGTCTCCGCGCTGCTGTTTTTCTCCCAGGAGAAATTACTCTATTACCCGCAGGTCGGGCGGGAGATGCAGTCCACCCCACGCGACCATGGCCTTGACTACCAGCCGCTGACCCTGGTCACGCCGGACGGCGAACGGCTGGACGCCTGGTTCGTGCCAAAGGCGCAGGCGCGGGCGAGCGTGCTGATCCTGCACGGCAATGCCGGGAATATTTCCCACCGCCTGGACACCATCGCCATGTTCCATCGCCTGGGGTACAGTGTTCTGATTTTCGATTATCGCGGCTATGGCCGCAGCACCGGCCAACCCTCCGAGGAAGGTCTGTACCGCGACGCGCAAACTGCCTGGGATTACCTGGTCCGGCAACGCGGTATACCGCCCCAGCGTATCATTCTCTTCGGCGAATCCCTGGGCGGCGGAGTGGCGACCTGGCTGGCCGCCCGGGAACGACCGGGCGCATTGGTACTCTCTTCGGCCTTTACCTCGGTGCCGGAACTGGCTGCCGACCTCTATCCCTGGTTGCCCGTGAAATGGCTGGTGCGCCTGCGCTATGACAGCCGCGCCGCGTTGGCGAAAATAAACTGCCCGGTGCTGATCGCCCACAGCCCGGAGGACGAGATCGTGCCGTTTCGGCATGGTCAAGCGCTGTTCGCTACTGCGGCGGAACCCAAGATCTTTCTCCCCCTGGCGGGCGGCCACAACGACGGCTTTATCTTCATGCGCCCGGCCTGGGTGGAGGTTCTGGCCGATTTTTTGCGCAACCATCTGGACCGGTGATTGGTTCCAATCCCCTGAGTCTGCTGCGGGCGGTTGAAGCCGTCCCTGGAACCGTCTGCTGGTGCATCACCAGAAGAAAGATGGTGTGTCGAACTCAACGGAATAACTGGTTGCGCTGCGCTTGGGCCTTGAACCGCCCTGGTAAGACTGGTAGGGTGATGTCTCAAGGTCGGGCAGGGAGCGGATGTTTCCCCATGCTGCATGGAAATCTGGTACGAATTTTTTCAAAAAAGGAGTTGAGCCCATGGCCTGGGATGATCAGGATCAGCAGCCACCTTGGGGCAAGAAAAAAACCCCGCAAACCCCGGAAGAGGTTATTGCCCTCGTGCTTACCAAGCTCAAGGAGTTCTTTGACGGAGGAAGCGGCGGCGGGGAGAAGAGCGGAATCGGCGGGGGCGGCCGCTCAGGACCGGATCTCGGTATGGGGCTCTTTGGCCGCCTCGGCAGGCTCGGCCTGATCATCGGCAGTCTTTTTCTGGGCGCTCTCCTGTTTTCCGCCTTTTATACCATCGCTCCAGGCGAACAGGGCGTGGTGCTGCGTTTTGGCAGATATGTCAAAACCACCTCGCCGGGCTTAAGTTTCAAGCTGCCCTTCATGGACGAAGTCATCAAGGTCGATGTGGAAAACGTCCGCAAGGAGGAGTTCGGCTTTCGAACCAAGAGCCCGGGGCAGCGCAGCGAGTTTGAGAAGACAGGCTATGGCGCCGAGTCGCTCATGCTCACCAGCGACCGCAATGTCATCGACCTGGAGTGGATCATCCAGTACAAGGTGCAGGACCCCGTCTTTTTTGCCTTCAAGGTCAAGGATGTCAAGCAGGCGGTCCGCGATATTTCCGAGGTTTCCCTGCGCCGCATCGTCGGCAACATGACCTTTGATTACGTGCTCAGCAACCGGGAAATCCTGGCGGCGGCGACCCAGCGTGAGGTTCAGGCCTCGCTGGACCGGTACCAGGCCGGGGTGAAGATCGTCACCGTCCAGTTGCAGGACGTGAATCCCCCGGAACAGGTGAAACCTGCCTTCAACGAGGTCAACGAGGCAGATCAGGACATGAAGCGGCTGGTGAACGAGGCGGAGGAGGCCTACAACCGGGAGGTGCCCAAGGCCCGCGGCGACGCGAAAAAGGTGCTGGAAGAGGCGCATGGCTACGCGGTGGAGCGGGTGAATCTGGCCAAGGGCGATGCCTCCCGTTTTCTGGCCATCCTCAAGGAATACAAGGGGGGGCAGGATGTCACCCGGAGGCGCATGTATCTGGAGACCATGCAGGAGGTTCTGCCCAAGGTCGCCGAGATCTATGTGGTTGACGGGGACAAGGGGGGGCTTTTGCCCTTTCTCGACGTGCGGGGTGGGTCCAAGGGTACTTCGAAGGCACCCTAGTCAAAAATCGCGTTTCGTCCAGGTTGCAGGATAGGCCAAGGAAAAAGACAGGGGAAGCCAGTGAATAGAATACTGCGTGGTGTGTTGATAGCGGTGGTGATAGCGGCGGGAGTGGTGCTGGCCAATGCGTTTTTTGTTCTGCCCGAGGGCAAGCAGGCGGTGATTACCCAGTTTGGCCGTCCGGTGGGCAAGCCCATCACCGAGGCCGGCTTGAAATTCAAGACCCCCTTTATCCAGGAGGTGACTTTTTTCGACAAGATGATTCTCATCTGGGACGGGGACCCGAATCAGATCCCGACCAATGACAAGACCTTTGTCTATCTGGATGTCACGGCGCGCTGGCGCATCTCCAACGCCCTGGTTTTCCTGCAGGCGGTCAACAACGAGACACGGGCCCAGACCATCCTTGATGATATTATCGACGGCACGGTCCGGGATTTGGTCAACAAGAATGACCTGGTGGAGATCATCCGCAGTTCGGATTGGGATCCGGAAGCCATGGGCTTTGGCCCCGTGGGCAAGGATGAGCAGATCCGCTACGGCCGGGACAAGATTTCGGCCATGATCCATGCCGCCGCCTCCAAGGTCACGCCCCAGTATGGTATCGAACTGGTGGACGTGATGTTCAAGCGGGTCAACTATATCGACACGGTCCAGCAGCGGGTGTATGAGCGGATGATTTCAGAGCGCAAGCGGATCGCGGCGGAAAAGCGCTCCACCGGCGAGGGACAGAAGTCGGAGATCCTCGGCAAGCTTGATCGGGAGTTGAAGGAGGTCAGCTCCCTGGCCGCTCGGGAGACTCAGGAGATCAAGGGCAAGGCCGATGGCGAAGCCGCCAGGATTTATGCGGACGCCTACAATCAGGACCCCGAGTTCTACGCCTTTACCAAGACCATGGATGCCTACCGGCACACCATGGGGGAAAACACCCGACTGGTGATCTCCCCG
The DNA here is from genome assembly GCF_055379285.1 of Thiovibrio sp. Mzg5. Classification (NCBI taxonomy): domain Bacteria; kingdom Pseudomonadati; phylum Thermodesulfobacteriota; class Desulfobulbia; order Desulfobulbales; family Thiovibrionaceae; genus Thiovibrio; species Thiovibrio sp. Mzg5. Next base: position 375,828 of record NZ_AP022872.1, read on the forward strand.
GACTCGCCGTTTTATCGCTACCTGAAAACCCTCAAATAACTGTAACTGCCCAGCAGCACCGCATCTGCTTCGCAGTCTCGCTCTGCGCTCGCTTAGCTGTCATCGGCCGGCTCGTGTGCGACAGCACACTTCGCCGGCCTCTTTGTCGGACACTTCTGCCGACAATTGACACGCGCATCTGCGGCAGCAGCGAAGCGGCGCTGCTGGGCACTTACGTGCCGTGGTTTTCGTCTATCAAACGGGATAGTGACAAGTGCCCGGCTATTCCAGGTCGAGCGGGGTGAGGGGATAAGCGGGCCGGTGTTCCTCGGCAGAGAAGGGGAGCCTCCCCTTTTTGTTGAGCAGGGTCAGCAGCTCTTCCAGCTGGGTTTCGCTTTTCAGGTCCGATTTGCCGAGCAGGGTGAAGCGGCAACCGCAGGAGGTCAGCTGCCCTCCGCACCAGGGGCAGATCTCCACCGGGCAGCCCAGGATGTGGACCTCGCCGTCCGCCACATGGCAGAAGGGACAGAGATCGTGGTGCAGATGGGCCGGGACATAGACCGGGAAGTTGGTCAGGTCCGCATACTTTTTGAGAAAGGCCTCGCGGCCTTCAAGGTTGAAAAAGGCCAGCACCTCCTCCTCCCAGATGCCCTCGGCAAGGGGTCCCAAGAATTCGGCCTGTTCGGTGGTGGCCAGGTAGAGGTAGTCGGTTTGCCCGGTGCTGGCGCAGATCAGAAAGGTTCCCTGTCTGCGGTCCAGCAACCGGAGAACGGTGATGGCGTCTTCCAACCCCTCGGGCAGGTAGCTGTAAAAGGCGTGAAAGATGTTCAGCGCCACGCTGTCCGTGTCGTGTTTTTCCACCAGGGCAGCGGCCGTGGTCAGATCAGCGGGAGGCACGGCGTATTGCATGAGCAGCTTGATGTCGGCGAGTCGTTGGGTGAGGGTGGGCACGGTTTTTCCTTTGTTGTCTTCTTGCCTCAGGCAAGCGTTGTTTGGTGCTGGATCGCGGCCAGCCAAGCCCTGGTTTCCGCAGCGATGTCATCGGCACAGGTCAGGGCCGTGACCACGGCCAAGCGTCTGGCCCCCATGGCGGTCAGTTCCGGGATATGTTCTTTCTTGATGCCGCCCATGACCGTGAAGGGCAGGGCGCTGCGGGCGCTGAATTTTTGAATGGCTCCGGGGCCGAGGAAGGTGGAGAGACCGTCCTTGGTCTGGGTGGCGTAGAGCGGGCCGATGTTGAAGTAGGAGGCCCCGCGGTTTTCCGCGGTGGCGGCCTGCTCTTCCGTGTTGCAGGAGACGCCGATGATGAGCTCCGGGGCCAGGGCGCGGACCTCTGCTGCCGGGAGGTCGCTGTTGCCGAGATGGACCCCGTCGGCGCCGCTGACAAGGGCGATATCCACCCGGTCATTGACGATGAACAGGGCGCCGGCCTCCAGGGTTTTCTGGCGGAAGATTCGGGCCTTTTCGCAGAGGCGCAGGCTGTCGGATTCCTTGTCCCGCAGCTGGACGATTTTTGCCCCTCCGGCCAGCACTGCCTCCAACCAGGCCAGATCGCTGCGGCCCTTGGCCAGCCGCTCGCAGGAGACCGGATAGAGGGTGACCTCCTCGATAAATTTTTTGAGCCGCTGCCGGTACAATTCTGTTTTTTCGTGCATTGCCACAGCTCTCCTTGCGGGCGGCGTCAGGTTCTTACTTGTTGAAAAAAAACTATTTAAGTATATTAATCGATTTGAGACGATCTTTCATTACGGTTTTTGAAAATACAGGCGAGCAGCCCCCGAGAAGAGCGGGGTCGCAGCGAAGGGCACTTATGGGAAATGTGATTGTCGGTAAAGAAACAGCGGAGTTGAAGCTCGACGGTAAGGTCTACCAGTTGCCGATCATCGTCGGCAGCGAGGGGGAAAAAGCCATCGACATCCGGGCCTTGCGCGCCCAGTCCGGCTACATCACCCTGGACAGCGGCTTCATGAATACCGGCTCCTGTTGCAGCAGCATCACCTTCCTGGACGGGGAGCAGGGCATTTTGAGCTATCGCGGCTATGCCATTGAGGATCTTGCCGAGCATTGCACCTTTGTCGAGGTCGCCTATCTCCTGGATCACGGCAGTCTGCCCACCCAGACGGAGCTGAGCAAATTCAGCCAGCTGCTCGGCAAGTACGCCATGGTCCACGAGGACATGATCCGCTTCTTCGACGGCTACCCGCCCAACAGCCCGCCCATGGCCATTCTTTCCTCCATGGTCAACTCCCTGTGCAGCTTCTATCCGGACATGCTGGACAATCCCCTGGAAAACATCGACAAGATGGCGGCCCGGTTGCTTTCCAAGGTGCGGACCATCGCCGCTTTTTCCTACAAGAAATCCATGGGCCAGCCCCTGGTTTATCCGCGGCATGATCTGAGCTACTGCGCCAACTTTTTGAACATGATGTTTGATTCTCCGGTCAAGCCGTACGAGATCAACGACACGGTGGTCCGGGCTCTGAACAAGCTGTTGATTTTGCACGGCGACCATGAGCAGAATTGCTCCACCGCCACGGTGCGGGTGGCAGGCAGCGCACGGGTCAACCTCTACGCCTCGATCTCCGCCGGAATCAACGCCCTGTGGGGGCCGCTCCACGGCGGGGCCAACCAGGCGGTGATGGAGATGCTCACCCAGATCCATGCGGAGGGCGGGGACTACAAAAAGTATATCGCCAAGGCCAAGGATCCGGCTGACCCGTTCCGCCTGGTCGGCTTCGGGCATCGGGTTTACAAAACCCACGACCCGCGCTCGCGGATCATCAAGAAGGCCTGCGATGATGTGTTGACGGCTCTGAATATCTCCGACCCTCTGTTGGATATCGCCAAGGAGCTTGAAGAGGTGGCCCTGCGGGACGAGTATTTCGTGGAACGAAACCTCTATCCCAACGTGGATTTTTACAGCGGCATCATCTACCGGGCCATCGGCATCCCCACCAATATGTTCACGGTGATGTTCGCCCTCGGTCGTCTGCCCGGCTGGATCGCCCACTGGAAGGAGATGTGGGATGATCCCGACTGGCGGATCAGCCGTCCCAGACAGGTCTATGTCGGCCCGAAACGGCGGCCCTTTGTCTCGCTTGCCGACCGGACGTAGGAATTGTTATCTGGCTCATGGTGTGGGCAGCGTTCAGACGCTGCCGCACATGGCCTGATAATTTTCGCATTCCCGCAGGCAGAGAAAGGGGCAGGGCTCCTTGTTGAACCATTTCTTTCTTGGGCACCAGTATCGGTCCTTGTAGGGTTCGTTGCAGCCGCTGCTTGTGATCTTCTGCCGCTCCCTGGCCCCGAAATGAACCACCTTGCCGAGAATCGAAAACCGAATGATTGCCATTCCGATACCTCCTGCCTGCGTGGGCTGATCATGGGCCTTTCCGCCCACCTCTTACCCTCTCTATCGGCAATGTTGCCCCCCGGATAAAGGACTTATTGACTTCTGGCAAGGGCTGGTGTTAATAAATACCCTTTATCCTTGCGCCTGGGCGAGGTGTGTTGCCACACCGTCGATTGTACTCCCCTGATTTGATTGCAGATCTCGCCGGCCGCAACGTCACAGTTACGATTTTTTTGAAGGGAGATTACGTGCATGCGTACTGATATCCTGCATAGCGGCGCCGGAGAATTGACCTATGAGATCCGCAACATCGTCAATGTCGGCGAGAGGTTGCAGAAGCTGGGGACCAAGGTCTACTGGGAGAACATCGGCGATCCCATTGCCAAGGGCGAAAAGATTCCCCAGTGGATGAAGCAGGTTGTTTCCGATCTGGTCATGGAGGACGCCACCTACGGCTATTGTCCGACCAGGGGGATGCTGGCCACCAGGGAATTCCTTGCCGCCAGGACCAACAAGCGCGGCGGGGCGCAGATCGGCCCCGATGACATCATCTTTTTCAACGGCCTGGGCGACGCGATCAGTAAGGTTTTCGGCTTTTTGCGGCCAACCGCCCGGGTGGTGGTGCCCTCGCCCAGCTACACCACCCATTCCTCGGCGGAAGCAGCGCACGCCGGAGACCGGCCGGTAACCTACTGGCTGAACCCCAACAACTACTGGTATCCGGATCTCGATGATCTGGAAAAACGGATCAAGTACAACCCGGCCGTGGCCGGCATCCTGATCATCAACCCGGACAACCCAACCGGCGCGGTCTACCCCGAGGAGACTCTGCGGGGCATGGTGGCGCTGGCCAGAAAATACGACCTGTTCGTGATCTGCGACGAGGTGTACCAGGCCATCATCTACAACGGCCAGAAAACCCTGCCCCTGGCCGAGGTGATCGGGGATGTGCCGGCCATCTGCATGCGGGGCATCTCCAAGGAAATGCCTTGGCCCGGTTCCCGCTGCGGCTGGATCGAGGTCTACAACGGTGACCGCGATCCCATGTTCGCCAAGTATGTGACCTCGATTTTGAACGCCAAGATGGTGGAGGTTTGTTCCACCACCCTGCCGCAACGGGCGATCCCGGCCATCCTCAGCCATCCGCAGTATGTTCCTTATCTGCAGGAGCGGATCAGCCGCTACGAGAAGTTTTCCAACATCGCCTACGATGCCCTGAAGGACATCGACGGCGTGCTGGTGAATCGGACCAACGGCGCGTTCTACATGAGCGTGGTTTTCAAGGAAGGGAGACTGAACAGCCGGCAGACCCTGTCCATCGGCAACAAGGAGGTTCGCGCTCAGGTGGAAAGTCTGGTGTGCGGACCGAATGTGGCCTGTGACAAACGGTTTGTCTATTATCTGTTGGGAGCCACCGGCGTCTGCGTGGTGCCGCTTTCTTCTTTCGCCACCGAGTTGAATGGATTCCGGATTACCCTGCTTGAGCGCAACGAGGAGCGGTTCACCGAGATCTTCAAGATCATCGCCGATGGGATCAGGCAGTACCTGAATTCATAGTACTGAGGTTGTGTCATAAAAAATCCTCTTTCCTGGTCGGGAAGAGGATTTTTTTGTGAGAGCGTGCCCGGTGCTCAGCTGATTTCTTGGTGCGGGGGGGTAGGTGCGGGAAGACCCGATTGCGCCCGCAACTCGGCAAGCAACTGGTGTATTTCGAGCAGGGCTGCATCCTGCGCCGCCAGATGTTCGAGAATGGCCCGGACTTCCTGTTCGGCTTTTTCATTCATCAGATAGTCGTTGCGAGCCTCCAGCCGGTCTCGATTGGCCTGCCGGTTCTGGCTCATCATGATGATGGGTGCGGCATAGGCGGCTTGCAGGGAAAGCACCAGATTCATGAAGATGAAAGGGTAGGGGTCCCAGTGGCGAATCCAGGCGGTAACATTCAAAATAACCCAGATCGCCAGGACTATGGTCTGGATGATAATGAACCACCAGCTCCCCAGATTCATGGCGACCCAGTCGGAGGCTTTTTGTCCGAAGGTCAGCTGGGTTGCAATGATTTGGTTGACGTTTTGTACCGGCGGATGGTCGTGTTTGAACGGCTTGGGGAATCTTGGCTTGGTCATGTTCGCTCCGGGTCAGTTTCCATGGCCTGCGGTCTTCATGGTTTCTTGGTGGAGAGCACGATTTGCTGCATCTCAAACTTGAGCTGGCGGTTTGTTACCTCGGACAGGCTGAATGAGGCAACCTTGTCCTCGATGAATACATGATATACTTGGAATGAGCCGGGTAGCTGCTTGTGGCGGCATTTCTGGACGATCACCCCGCCGTCGTTTCCCCGGTAACGTTTTTCGATGATGAGGTTGGGGAAATGTTTTTGGGTCAGCAGCACATCCAAGGGTGTTTTTCCCTGCGTTGTGTGCTTGTCTCCGACGCCAAACATGGATTGTACGGTTTTGCCGATTGCTCCGGCGATGCTGTCCCCTGCCACATAAAAATATCCTCTTTGTGTACTCTTGTCTTTGTCCGTGGTCAGGGTGACAAAACGGGTAGTCAGTTGGGATTTCCCGTCTCTCCCAAGGACAGATCCTTCTCCCTGGGTTGATACCACCCGCCAGGGCCGCTGGTAGCTGAAGACCAGACCGGTGTTGTAATCCGTGAAAACCAGAGGCTGCGGCGCCGGCGGCTGTGGTGGCGAAGCCGGCGCTGGAACCGATTGCGGCGGCTCCTGGCCTTGGCTGAGGGTTTTGTCCGGCGGCGGTGTTTCTGTGGCTGGTTGCGTCGTATTGTCCTTGGGGATCAGAGAAATGCGCTTCCCTTTTGTTTCAGGACGAATCACCGGGGCGGGTTTTTCCGGCGGCGGGGCGCTTGCGCCCGCCTTCGTCTCCTGGTCCCTGCGGGGAGTGGGGTCATGCACGGCGGGCAAGGTGCAACTGGCTGCCAGGAAAACCAGGGTGAGTAGGGCCGGGATACAGGTATGTTTTTTCATGGTCTCTCCATTGCCTCGATCTGCTGGGAATGCATGCAAAGGTGTACCGTTGGCCGCTGCGGCTGTCAATCTATAACTGGCCAGCAGCACCGCATCTGCTTTGTCATCGGCCTGCTCGTGTGCACCAGCACACTTCGTAGGCCTCTTTCGCGCATCTGCGGCACTGCTGAACAGTTATATCCTGTGATTTTTGTTTAATTTAGGCCCCAAACGGGATAGTCATAAAAAAGCAGCGTGACCGTGCGGGCAGAAAAACATTGCCGGTCTTGCCTTTTTTTTTTAACATCCACTGCCTTAGAGTAGATGTATGATGCGCAGTGATAATCCGGCGGCTTACGCCCGGTTGGGCCTCCTCTTCCGCCTGTCCGTTACCAAGAGAGAACGTAATGAGAATTTTATCCGGGATTCAGCCCTCTGGCCAGCTTCATATCGGCAACTACTTCGGCATGATGCGCTCCATGATCGCCAGCATGGATTCCAGCGATTTGTACGCCTTTATCGTGGATCTTCATGCCCTCACCTCGGTGCAGGACCGGGAGCGGTTGTCGCGGGGCACCCTTGAGGCTGCCACCGATTTTCTCGCCCTGGGGCTTGATCCGGAACGCTGCACCTTCTGGGTGCAGTCCGATGTGCCCGAGGTCACCGAGCTGACCTGGATTCTTTCCGTTCTCACCCCCATGGGGTTGCTGGAGCGCTGCCACTCTTATAAAGACAAGGTTGCCAAGGGCGTTGCTTCCAGCCACGGGTTGTTTTCCTATCCGGTGCTCATGGCCGCGGACATCCTGCTCTACCAGGCCGAACGGGTGCCGGTGGGCAAGGACCAGAAGCAGCATCTGGAGGTGGCCCGCGATATCGCGATCAAGTTCAACAATACCTTCGGCGAGACCTTTGTCGTGCCCGAGCCGGTCATCGACGACAACCTTGCCACCATCCCCGGCCTGGACGGGCAGAAAATGTCCAAATCCTACGGCAACACCATCCCCATCTTCGCCACCGAGAAGGAGTTGAAGAAAAAGGTCATGGCCATTGTCACCGACGCCACCCCGGTGGAAGAGCCCAAGGATCCGGAGAAATGCAATCTCTTCAGCCTCTATAAATTGTTCGCCCCCGCGGATCGGTTGGCCGAGGTACATGGCCTCTATGTGAACGGCGGGGCCATGTACGGCAAGATCAAGCTGGAGTTGCTCGACCTGCTCTGGGAGTACTTCCGCGAGGCCCGGGAGAAGCGGGACCAGCTGCTGGCCGACCCTGACCAGGTGCGGGATATCCTCCACCGGGGCGCCAGCAAGGCCAGGGAAAAAGCGACCGTCACCCTGGACTTGGTCCGCGATCGGGTGGGGCTTACCTACTGATCGGTTTGCGCAGAGGGAGAAAATCCCGAGAGGCGGCGGGCGTTGACGGCGGGAAGGGCCCGGCTATTTTTTGGGCAGGTTTTTTTGGATCGCCTCAAGAAGCTCTTGCTGTGTCACCGGTTTGTTCAGATAGTCGCATATTCCCATGGCCCGTGCTTTTTGCCTGTCAATCAGGGTGCTGTGTCCGGTGCAGAGAATAACCGGGATGTCAGGCCGGAGGGAAAGGACCTTCTGGGAAAACTCGGCGCCCGTCATGTACGGCATGGTCATGTCCGTGACCACCAGGTCAAATCGGCTGGGTTGTTTTGCAAATTCGCGCCACGCCTCCACGCCAGTGGGGAAAACCGAGACTTGGTAGCCGTGGTTTTGCAAGGCCAGGCCGAGATAGTCGCAAATCTGTTCCTCATCATCAACAACCAGGATCCGCTCTCCATGCCCAGCCAGGTTTTCCGCAACTTTCTTTTCCGCTAGAGGCACCGCCTTTTGTTCGGCCATCGGCAGGTAGACATGGATGCTCGTGCCTTTGCCCACCTCGCTGTGCACGGTAAGATGGCCGTTATGGCTTTTGATGATGCCGTGCACCACGGCAAGTCCCATTCCGGTCCCTTCGCCCTGTTTCTTGGTGGTGAAATAGGGCTCGAAGATCTTGTTCCGTATCTCCGGAGGAATGCCGCACCCGGTGTCGCTTACCTCAAGCCGGAGATATCTGCCTGGCTTTACCTCGGCATACCTGTATTCTTCCATCCCCAGCTCCACCTCATCCAAGGAAATCGTCAGAGTCCCTCCGGTTTCCTGCATGGCATGGTAGGCATTGGTGCAGAGATTCATGATAACCTGATGGATTTGGGTGGGATCCGCCAGCACCGTCCCCTCGGAGTTGATATTGTGCTTGATCTCGATGGTGGTGGGCACGGAGGCGCGCAGCATCTTGAGTGCCTCCTTGGCTATCAGCGAGACCTGTAGGGGCTGCTTCTGGTGCTCGGTTCTGCGGCTGAAGGCCAGGATTTGCTGCACAAGCTCCTTTGCCCGGCCTGCCCCTTTCAGGACCTGATCGAGTTCCTGTCTCTGTTTTTCCGGGTCCTTACCCTCCATCATGGCCAATTCGGTATACCCGAGGATGATGGAGAGGATATTGTTGAAGTCGTGGGCGATGCCGCCGGCCAGGGTGCCGATGGCCTCCATCTTCTGGGACTGACGGAGTTGGGTTTCCAGTCTCTGCCGTTCCTCCTCCGCGTATTTACGATCGCTGATATCGCGGGCAAAGGCGCAATTGTATATCTTGTCGTTATAGATGACGCGGGTGGCGCTCACCTCCACCGGAAAGTCCTTGCCTTCCTTGGTGCGTTGCACTGTTTCAAGGGTCAAGGAGCCGTTCTCCATGAGATCCCGCCAGTGCTCCGGCCATTTTTCCGGTGGGAAGGCGGGGTCGATATCAAAAACCCGCAGGGCAAGAAGTTCCTCCTTGGAATAGCCGAGCCGCCGGCAGGCACCTGTGTTGACCAAATGGAAACCTGCCTTTTCATCGATCAGGAAGATGCTGTCCTTGGCACTGTCGATGGTAAACTGCGCGAGATAGAGCTGCTCCTCCCTCTTCTTTTTTTCGGTTACGTCTTCATAGACCCCGAGCACGCCGTACACCTGGCCCTGTTTGTCCTGCAGCGGCACCTTGGTGGTGTCGATCCAGAGCCGGGAGCCGTCGGCCTGTTGCAACGGTTCGATGATGGATCGCTTGGTTCGGTTGGACTTGATGACCTCCCGGTCATCGGCCCGGTATGCCTCGGCTTCCTCCTTGGGCCAGGGCAGATCGAAATCGGTTTTCCCCTTGATCCGCTCCGGATCATCCAGCCCGATGGCCTTGGCAAACACCGCATTGCACCCCAGATAGACGCCCTCCCGGTCTTTCCAGAAAATGGACTGGGGGGTCATATCCAGAACCTGCCTGAGCATGAGGCGATGCTGGTCCAATGTTTTTTCGGCCTGTTTTTTTGTTCGGATATTGGTGAGCAAGGCCCCTATGGCACAGAGCAGCAAAAAGACAAAGCCCAAAAGGGACCACACTTCCTCCCGGTAATTTTCATACAGGCTGAGCGGTTGGTTGATGACGATACTTCCTTGGGGCAGGGCGGAGGTCTTGAGGCCAAATCTCTTGAGCTGGAGGAAGTCGAACATGGGCTGTACCGGTGGCTCGGTCACAATGGGAATAGAGGTCGCCGGTTCGCCGGCCAGGATACGCAGCGCCAGTTGTGCGGCCTGGGCTCCGTGTGCCTTGCCCCCCAAGAGATATCCGCCCACCACGCCAGAGCCCATGCGCTCCTCCTGGATGACATAAACCGGCGAAGGGGAATTGTTGCTGACCAGTCGGGCCAACTCCGGCACGTCAAAGAGTCTGCCGTTTTTGTCCCTGGCAAAGCTCAGGATGAGCACCAGGGTGGAAGGGGGCAGATTCCTTGTCTGCTGCAGCACCTCTTCGATGGAGAGATTTTCCGTGAAGGTCATCTTGATCTTCTTTTTTAAATCAGGGAGCGCGGTCTCGGTAATCTTGCGCATCTCCTTGCCGGTCAGGGTGGTGTCCACCACGACGTAAATCTCCTGTGCCGCAGGATGCAGGTGCAGCATGGCGGCGATGGTGGAGCGCACATCATGTCGCTCGACAACGCCGGTGATGTTGTCAAGGTTGCCGAGAAGGTCCGGGGAGAAATTGCTGACCCCGCAAAAAACCATGGGGGTGTTGCCGAAAAGCGGCTTGCCGAATTGGGCGAGGAATTCAAGGGCCGGATTGTCCGCGGCAAGGATGACGGAGAACTGGACGTCCTTGTATTTGTAGGCAAGGGTTTCAAATAAATGGCTGTAATGCTCGGGTTTGGGAAAGTTCTTGGTGTCGAGGTATTCGATGTGCAATTGCGCGCCAGGGAGCTGGGCGTGCAGCGTTTCCAAAATTCCGGCCTGTTCGCCGTCGGACCAGAGATAGCCGGGGTGGTAGGAGTTGAGGATGAGGATATGCGGTCGTTTTGGGCTGTCTTGTGCCGATAAGGTTTTCGGGGCGGTCAGCAGGCAACCGAGCGTGGCGCAGGCGATGAGGAGAGAAACGGCAACACGGTGTAGAGGTTGGCATCCTGGCAAGAGCTTCATTTAAATCGGTCCTTTTCCTCAATGGGGCAATGGCGAGAACTCAGGAGGCAAGGATATTATCGCACAGGTGGGGAAGCCGGGACAATCTTAATCTCCGGGAAATGGGTATCTCAGTAATTCCGCGGCATTGTGGTTCTGTCTCAACCGTCCACCAGAGTGGCCGGGAGGATGGCGTCTTTTCCGTAGCGGTCATTGATGGCGTCCAAGGCCCGGTAGAGAGAGGCATTCCTGCGCCGGGCCCGGTTGTCATCGAACAGGGTCAGCTGGCCTGAAGCCTCGGCCGGGATCAGGTTCGAAAGGGATATCCCCAGTAAGCGGATGGGGCGCAGGGTGATCTCGGTTTTGGCAAGCAGCAGGCACCCCGTCTGGTAGAGGGATTTGTCGTCCGCCACCGGTTCGGGCAGGGTGAGCGAGCGGGTCACCTGCACGAAATCCCGGTATTTGACCTTGATGGTGATGGTTCTGCCCACCAGGCTTTTGTCTCGCACCCGTTTGCCCACTTTGCAGCACAGGGCCAGCAGTTCCTGTTCGAGCCTTTTTTTATCGCGCAGGTCTTCCGCAAAGGTTTCTTCGTGGCCGATGGACTTGGTCTCTTGCCTCGATTCCACCGGGCGGTGGTCGATGCCCCGGGCTGATTCATGCATCAAGAGTCCGGCCTTGCCGAACTTGGCAATGAGGATGGCTGGGGGCATGCGGCTTAGGTCGCCGATGGTTTTTACTCCGATCAGGGCCAGCGCCTCCTTGGTGGTCCGGCCCACCCCCCACAACCGACCGATGGGCAAGGGGGCCAGGAAGGCCTCTTCCTGGCCGGGGGGCACAATGGTCAGGCCGTCGGGTTTGTTGAGATCGGAGGCGATCTTGGCCACCAGCTTGGAGGCTGCAACCCCGGCCGAGACGGTGAGGCCGATGGTTTCCCGGACCAGTTTTCTGATCTGTGCGGCAATAGCCTCAGCCGTGCCCATCAGGCTCTGGCTGGCCGTGACATCCAAAAAAGCCTCGTCCAGGGAGAGTGGCTCCACCAGCGGGGTGAAGCGCAGAAAGATCTCCATGATCTGCCCGGAAATCTCTTGATACCGGGCCATGCGGACCGGGAGAAACACCCCGTGCGGGCAGAGCTTTCTAGCGGTGAGGATGGGCAGGGCTGAATGGACCCCGAATTTCCGGGCTTCGTAGGAGGCGGCACACACCACGCCGCGGTTGGAGTTGCCGCCCACCACCACGGGCAGACCCCGGAGAGCTGGATTGTCGAGAATCTCGACCGAGGCATAAAAGGCATCCATGTCGAGATGGATGATGCGGCGGTTGGTTTGGGTCGGCATGGTTGCGGGGCGCTCTCTTGCGTAAACTTAGGGGGCTTTTTTTCATGATATCCGCTTCTCGCGCGGATGCAAGGAAACGATTGCAGGAGGTGCGGAGAGAGTGGCAAGGTTGGCCAGGTGTCAGCAGGATGACGGGGCGGCCAGGAAAAATTTTCCGCGGGCGGGCAATGGAAGTTGTTGAAGAACACCGCAGGCCTGTTTTTCTCGTATTTATTTTTATCCTGTTATTACAATGAGATAATGTGTACATGTTGCGGTCTCCCCTTGCGGCGCAAGGCTTTTGGAAAGGATGTTCCGGCGGTCTGGCATGAAAATGGCATAGATTCATGGTAAACAATCTTTTCACCGAAAGGAGCCGTTGCAATGAATACCGCAATCTCTCTCACTGACAGGGAAACCACAGGGCCGCTCAACCTGGATCATCTGATGGTGGAGCTTGATCATTATCGCCGCCAATCGGAGTGGTTGAAGCAGGTCAACGAGCTGCACGCCCGACTGGCCGGCGCCACCGATCTCCAGGGGATGATCGAGGCTTTTTCCGTGTGGCTGACCCCCCTGGTTGAGCATGATCTTATTGCCTACCGCAGCCTCGACCGGAGCCGGATGCATATTATCTGCTCCTGCCACGGCCCGGACCGGCGTCTTGCCATGCAGACCGCCGAAGAGGTTTTCGAGAAGGTAGATTGTCAGCTGAATGACACCTGTTGTGAATGGGGGCCATTTTTCGTGCAACAATGGCCGATGTCCTTTGCCGTTGACGCGACTACCGACAACCAGGGCTGCCTGATGCTGCTGCGTCGCGGAACCTGTATTGAAGCCGAGGAAACCCAGATCCTGCGCGATGCGCTGGAGATTCTGGGGGAGCCCATGCAGCGTGCCATTATGTATGAGGATCTGTTTGCCCAGGCCCGGCGAGACATGCTCACCGGCCTTGATAACCGGCGGGTTTTTGAGGAGCGTATTGGACCGATGCTGGAAACCGCCCGTCGTCATGCACGGCCCATAACCGTGGCCAGCATGGATTTGGACCATTTCAAGCAGATCAATGATACCCTGGGGCATGCCGCCGGAGATACCGCCTTGCAGATGGTGGCCAAGACCTTGACCGGGATGGTGCGCAACAGCGATCTCCTGGTACGCATGGGCGGCGATGAGTTTGTTCTGGTCTTGCCGGATACCGGCCTTGAAGCGGCCCGCCTTTTGGCCGAACGGTTGTGTGGCGCCGTTGATGGCCTTGCCCTCAATGCCGGGGACGACGGCAGCAGGCTGGGGGTGAGCATCGGCCTTGTCCAGTGGAATCCGGAAATGAGCAAGGACGAGTGGCTGCAGCGGGCCGATGAAGTGCTCTACCAGGCAAAAAAGACCGGGCGTTGCCGGGTGTGTGTGGAGGAAGCGTAACGCTCTGCAAGACCCCTGAATAATAATGGTAAAAAAAGGCCATGCCTGATTGGCGCAGAAAAATCTGCTACAATCAGGCATGGCCTTTTTTATTGGCGTTTCACCGGGCAGACAAGGAGGGCGTATGGCAGGCTATCGGATCAAGGTGCTCAATAAACTCGCCCCGGAAGGGCTGGCCCTTCTTGCGGAGCGGTTTCAGGTAAGCGCGGACGAGCCGGACCCGCAGGGCATTGTGGTGCGCAGCGCCAAGGTGGATACGGCGGACTATCCCTCGCTGCTCGCCGTGGCCCGGGCCGGGGCCGGGGTCAACAATATCACGGTGGCCAAGGCCAGCGAGCAGGGGATCTGCATCTTCAACACCCCCGGCGCCAATGCCAACGCGGTGGCCGAGCTGGTCTTCGTCATGCTGGGAATCCAGGCGCGCAACATCCATCGCAGCTTCGCCTTTGCCCAGGGGCTGGCCGGCCTGACCGACCAGGAGATTGCCAGCCGCATCGAGCAGGAGAAATCCGCTTTCAAGGGGTTTGAGCTGGCCGGGAAAACCCTGGGCGTCCTGGGGCTGGGGAAGATCGGCATCCGGGTGGCTAATGGCGGCATCACGCGGCAGATGCGGGTGGTCGGTTTTGATCCCATCCCAGCCCTGGAGAACATCCACCATCTTTCCCCGGAGGTCGCCCTCTCCCGCTCCCTCCATGAAATGGTGGGTAAGAGCGAGATCCTCACGGTGCACACCCCGCTCAACGAGAAAACCAGGGGGATGGTGAACGAAGAGCTGCTCAAGCGGCTGCCTGCGGGAGCGATCTTGATCAACTATGCGCGGGGCCCCATTGTCGACGAACAGGCGGTGCTTGCTGCCCTGGCCGGAGGCCGGTTGGCCGCCTATATCACCGATTTCCCCTCCGCCGCCACCCTCGGGCATCCGCGGATCATCGTCACCCCGCATCTGGGGGCCAGCACCGAGGAGTCGGAGGAGCAATGCGCCTGCATGGCCGCCCTGGAGCTGCGCGGCTATCTGGAGTACGGCGCCATCACTCACAGCGTCAATTTTCCCTCCGCCGAACTGGTGCCCGCCGCCAACGTGCACACCCGCTTCATCATGATCAATCGCGACATCCCGGGTATGATCGGCTTTGCCTCCCAAGCCATCGGCGCCAGCGGCATCAATATCGCCAGCTACCTCAACGAGTCCAACGGCACCATCGGCTATAACATCATCGACCTGGAATCGGAGATCCCGCAGGCGCTGGTGGCGGAGATCGAAGCGCATCCGGGGGTGATCCGGACCAGGACGATCTCCTTTGCGGGTTGAGGGTGTTCTAATCTGGGGATGGGGTGACGATTCGCAGTTCGTATTTCGTAGGTAGGGTAGAGCAAAGCGAAACCCGACAATTTTCAGTCGAGCTGTGGATGATGTTGTCGTTTAAACGTCGGGTTTCGTTCCTCTACCCGACCTACTCTTCTAAAACGGGGTCTGTTCCCTATTGTCATGATTTGTTAGGGCTTTTCATTTATTGTTTCTGTGGGGAAATGTTTCGTGACACCCAAATAAGCTGGTATTGCTAATACACAACCACCAAAACCTCCGGCCAAAATTTTTTCAAATAATGACGCTGTGTTTTTGTCAAGAATGTCGAGACCAAAACTCATACCGATGAAAAAAGGAAAACCTGCAATTAAGGTAAGATTTAAAAAAGAAAGAGGAACCCAGATTTTGTTTTGATTATTTTTTAAATCTTGCTGTGCGGCATAGATAAAGCCAATAACAAAGAAAAGTAGCGCTGCCGCTAATAACCCTAGAATAGAACACACCAACCAGTGAAAATTGAATTTTCGTTGTGCGATGAGATATGTGTAGCCAAAAGCGAAAACAAATGGGCTATAGATCATGCTCCAGATTGTAAGTCGTATAAATAAGCCAATAATCCCTCCAATTGCTTCTCCTGCAACTTGCTCTCTTGATTTAAAATAAAACATTGAATTCCCCTACAATTATTTCTTTTAGACCTAACGCCAGGCATAAGACGCGGCGGATTTTTGCCGTCGCCCTTAATGCCTTTGTTAGCCAACTAAGCATCAAGATACTTTGCATTTCTCATTTCCGGTGGAATTACACGAACCAATTCACCGTCAATGTCTATACCATATTTCACCGACAAATATGCCACCTGTACACCAACCATTGCTCGAAGACGACCTAGTTGTGACATAAATGCAAAAGGCCCACCCAAGCCTCTATGGCGTTCACGTGTGCTGTCAAGGTATTCACGACAAGCAGCCCGGATCGCCTTTAAAGGCGCTACAGCTTCAGAATTTTCAGGTATTCGCTTAAGTGCTCCAGTAATTTCGGTTCTAATCTGAAGTACAGACTCGGCAACCTCATGATCTATTTCATGAGCAAAGTCGTTGTAAAGAGCGCGACGGTCCTCAAGAAAGATAAAGGTTTCTCTGACAATCTCTCGTTCTGATTCTGGAGGGTTCCACGAGAGCCCAAAGATAGGAATAGAAATGCCAGTAATTCGTCCTGCAAGTTCTTTGAATGCTATTTTCATGGCTTAATGTGGCCTCGTAAGCGCTAACAATATTATTATCGAGCTATTGCAAGTTGTTTGTTTCTGCTCGATTTTGGGCCCGTTCATGTATGCACCCCATATGGGGGTATTATCTGTCTACCTGACACGATGGAGCAATTCAAGAATTATATTCGCTTCAGGCGGGCGGGGAAAAATCAGGATCGGGTGACGAGCGGAATGGTTTGTCGCCTGGGCCTCGCCAGGGCCATGCGTGCCAAATCTTTTCTTCTGTTTCCCCCGCCGGTTTTGTATGCTGAAATCAAAGCACATCAACCAACAAGGGAGCACAACCATGAAAATTACCTTCCACGGCGCGGCGAAAACCGTCACCGGTTCGCAGCACCTGCTTGAGGTCAACGGCAAGCGCATCCTCCTTGACTGCGGGTTGTTCCAGGGCAAGCGCAAGGAGGCCTTTGAACTCAACCGCACCGGGTTTTGCGCGGGCAAGGATCTTGACTGCCTGATTCTTTCCCATGCCCACATCGACCATTCCGGCAACATCCCCTGTCTGGTTAAGAAAGGGTTTACCGGTGATATCATCTGCACCTCGGCCACCCGCGACCTCTGCGCGGTGATGCTCATGGATGCCGCGCATATCCAGGAACAGGATGTGGAGTTTGCCAACAAGCTGCGCAAAAAGAATAAGCAGAAGGAGTTTGAGCCCCTCTACACCAAGGAGGATGCCGTGGTCGCCATGGACCAGTTCGTCGGCATCAGTTATAACCGCAAGCGGGAGATCCTGCCCGGCGTGCATCTCACCCTGGTGGATGCCGGTCATATGATGGGCAGTGCCAACGTGATTCTCGACATCCATGATCAGGAGAAGAATCGCGATCTCCGCCTGGTTTTCAGCGGGGATATCGGGCGGCGCGGGATTCCGATCATCAATGATCCGGCCGTGTTGAGCGAGGGCGCGGATATCCTCATCATGGAGAGCACCTACGGCAACCGTCAGCATCCGCCGTACCCAGAGTCGGAAAAGGAATTGGAGCGGATTGTCAACGAGACCTACCAGCGGGGCGGGACGCTCTTGATTCCCGCCTTTGCCGTGGGCCGGACCCAGCAGCTGGTCTATGCCTTGCACCGGCTGTTTTTGAAGCGTGACATTCCCAGGCTGCCCATCTATGTGGACAGCCCGCTGGCCACCCGGGTTACGGATATCTTCCGGTTGCACCCGGAAACCTATGACAGCGAGATCCGGGAATTTTTATTGAAGGATGACCACAGCAACCCCTTCGGCTTTGACACCCTGCGTTACACCCAGAGCGTGGAGGATTCCAAGGAGCTGAATTTTTTACGGGAGCCTGCCATTATTATCAGCGCCAGCGGCATGATGGAGGCGGGGCGTATTCTGCATCACCTGCGCAAGCGCATCGGCGACAAGAAAAATACCATTCTGGTCACCGGCTGGCAGGCGCCCAATACCCTGGGCCGCAGGATTGTCGAGGGGGAGGAAACGGTAAAGATCTTTGGCGAGGAATTTCCGCTGAGGGCCAGGGTGGAAACCCTCACCGGTTTCAGCGGTCATGCCGACCGGGATGGGCTGCTGGCCTGGGCCGGGGCCATGCACAAGAAGCCGGCCCGCACCTTTGTGGTGCACGGCGAGGAGGAGGCTGCCACCGCCATGGCCGAGGGGTTGCGGCAGGAGCTTGGCTTCCCGATGGTGGAGATTCCGGAGCCCCACCAAGCCTTTGAGGTGTAACGGAGTCGTATCCGGTTCGGCAATGGCCTCGGAACCGGGACCTTCCCCCTCACCCTAACCCTCTCCCGCAAGGGGAGAGGGGACTCCGGGGGCGAGGGGATTTTTCTCATTTTTTTTCTCCCGCCGTCATGCCCTCCGTTCCGGGGGGCATGGTTCTGATGTGGATATCCCGCTGCGGAAAGGGGATTTCCATGCCCTGTTCCTGAAATGTCTCCCAGATCTTTAAGAGAACGTCACTTTTTACATTCTTGACTCCGTTGGCCGGATCGTTGATCCAGGCGCCCAGCTCCAGATCAACGGAACTCTCGCCAAAACCGACGAGCAGGCACCGGGGCGGCGGGTCCAGGATGATCCTCTCCGTCTGTCTGGCCGCCTCTTCGCAGAGGGCCATGGCCTTGCGCACATCCGAGCTGTAGGCAATGCCCACGGAAATCTTCAGGCAGACGGTGCTGTTGCTGAACGACCAGTTTTCCACCTGCTGGGTGATCAGGTCCTCATTGGGGATCAGGAATTCCTTGCCGTCCGGGGCAATGAGCGAGGTGTAGCGCGCGCCCAGGGAGTTTACCCAGCCATAGGTCTCGCCCACGGTGATGACGTCGCCCGGTTTGATGGATTTGTCCAGCAGGAGGATGATGCCGCTGATCAGGTTGGAGAAGATCTTCTGCAACCCGAAGCCGATGCCCACGCCGACCGCGCCGGTGAAGATGGTAAAGCCGGTGAGGTCGAGGCCCACGATGCGTAACCCCACCAGGATGGCGGAGGTGATGAGCGTAATCTTGGAGAGCTTGATGAAAAGCACCTGGATGGAAGGCGAGAGCGCCGAGTTCTCCCGGATGCGCTTTTCCAGCAGATGGGAGAGGATTCGGGCTCCCCACAGCAGCAGGGCCAGGGTCAGGAAACCTGTGAACACGGTGAGCAGCGAAATGCGCAGCCCGCCGAACTTGAGGGCGAAGCGATCGAGCAGGCTGATGGTAGGTCCCAGCAGGTCCAAGATGTTGAGGGAGGCCAGGGTCCAGGCGAGGACGGCAATCAGTCTGACCCAGGCGGTGTTGTTGAAGAACAGGGAGGCGGCCTTGATCACAACCCAGACTGCCAGGAGATTGACGACAATGGTGAGCAGATTGTGCGGCCATTCCGCCTCCATGGCCACCAGCAGCGAGATCAGTTGCAGGAAAAGCCAGAGCAAGGGCGCAGCAAGGGGCAGCACGGCAACGAGGAGCTGGCCGAAACGCCTCTGGGGCAGTTCGGGGCTGGAAAATTTTCGTTTGATTCTGTTGCCGATCAGAAAGGCTATCAGCAGGGCGCAGGTTATAACCGCCGCTTGGACAAGGTTGTCGTAGGTCAGGACATATCGGAGCAGCCAGTCGTTGACGACTTCAAATTTTTCTTCGCTGAGAGCGGAAAGCCAGAGGCTTTTCATAAGAGATGTTTCCATGACAGAGAGGATTCGAGGTGGATTTTATCCCTACAGGAGCACGAAAGAGTGCCGCAAGTATAACAGTAAAACCAGAATGAGCAGAGAAAAAAGCGTAATCGGGATGCCGACCCTGGCGTGTTCCTTAAAGCTGATCTCGATGTGAAATTTCTTTGCCTGCTCGATGACGATGAGATTGGCGATGCTGCCGATGATGATCAGGTTCCCGGCAAAGGTGCTCGACAGGGCGAGGACGTACCACTGTTCCGGCACCCCGGGGTCGAGGAACTTTACCAGAAGCATGGCCGCGGGCACATTGCTGACCAGATTGCTCATGATGGTGGAGATGCCGGTGAGGGCGAAAAGGTTGGTGATCGTCACGCCGTGGCTGGCCATGGCCTCCATGAGCAGGCTGGGGATATTGCGGCTGGTTATGCCGTGGACCACGATGAACAGGGCGCAGAACAGGGTGATCAGGTGCCAGTCCACCAGCTCCATGATCTGGCGGGAGTGCATTTTTCGGCTGCACAGCAGGATTCCGGCCACGGTGATGGCGGAAAGCTCTCTGGGGATGGGAGTAAAGAAAAGGCCGATGAGGGCCAGCATGGCGATGATTCCCTTGGCGCTTTGCCAGGGATCAAACTCGGGCCATTGGGGTGTTTGCGCCATGGTCTGGGGAGCTGAGGCTATGGCAAAGCGGCCTTTGTAGGTGCGGCAGAGAATACCGTAGGCGCCACCCAGGGCGAGGAGGGTGGGCGGGGTGCACCAGAGCAGGAAGCTGCCGAAGTCCAGATGGCCGACCTGGCCGATCAGCATGTTCTGGGGGTTGCCGATGATGGTGGCGGCCGAGCCGATATTGCTCGCGGCGGCAAGGCCCAAGAGAAAGGGCAGGGGGTTGAGTCCTTTTTTAAGCAGGGCTAGGCAGAGAACCGGGGTAAAGGCCAGGCAGACAATGTCATTGGCCAGCAGGGCGGAAAGCAGGGCCGCCACCAGCATGCTGGTAAGGAGAAAAAGCCGGGGCCGGTCCAGCAGGCTGGTGGTGCGGCTGGCGACCCAGGTGTAGAAGCCGCCCAGCCGGAGCCGGGCGGAGAGCACCATCAGGGCGTAGAGCAGGATGATGGTGGGCAGGTCGATGGCGCCCATGGCCTCCCCCAGTGGCACGATTCCGCTGGCGATCATGGCGATGGCCCCCAGCAGGGCGATACCGGTCCGGTCCAGCATCAGGCCGGGAATTCGGCCAATGGCCACACCGAGATAGGTTATAATGAAAATGACCAGGGCAAGATCGGGCATGTGATATCCTTATGATGGGGGTGCAATGGATTCTACTGCTTATATATCCCCGAGGGCTTCGCTAAGGCAAAGGGTATGTGGGGTGGCTTGCTAAAAAGGTTTATTTGGGGGAGTGTGCCATGGAATTAGGGTGTTCATTTCTTTGCTTGCCCAAAGAAACGAACCAAAGAAAGGGCCCCCTGTGTCCCTTGTCCCGCCGTGGGCGGGATGCCCTGCGCTCCTCAAAGCTGCCGGGATGTTGCAAACTCGCTGCGCTCAAACAGTGCAACCTCCCTTTTCGGCAGCTTTTCCGGTGCTCGGCGGCGTGCCAATGGGAAGTCTCTTTTTCCCCCCATTTGTCCTGCCGCGCCTCGCAGGCGGGGGCGGAAAAAGACGCGGGAACTGTTTGAGGGCGAAGCCCGAGTTTTTCCGCGTCCCGCCCTCGGCGAGAAGCAAGGGAAGCCCGCAGGGCCAGGACTGGCTGGGGTGCCTTTTTCTTGTTTCTTCTTTTGGGCACGCAAAAGAAGAAAGGGAAAACAGCAGAAAGGCTTCTTTCTTCGCCTCCCTCGAAATTACCGGAGGAGCCAACAAATCCGGTGCAATCGTCTCTGTCAAAATATTGACGAGGCCGCCCTTGACAGCGGTTGGGGGCGAGCTTACGGTTAGGTGCAGTACAGAGCGGGGCGCTTGGGTGTCCATTTCCTTCTGCTTAAGGAGCAATGGTTATGCAATTTGATAAATTTACGGTGAAATCACAGGAAGCGGTGCAGGCTGCCCAGAATCTGGCCCAGGGCAAGGGGCATCAGGAAATACAGCCCGAGCATCTGATGAAGGTTCTCCTTGAGCAGCCCGAAGGGGTGGTGATCCCAATCTTGCAGAAGATGGGGGTGGACCCGGGTCTGCTCCGGCAGGAGATGGATGCACTGCTGACCAAGCTGCCCCAGGTGAGCGGCGGCGGGTACACCCAGGCCTATGCCGGAAAACGGTTTCAGACCCTGCTGGACCGGGCCTTCAAGGTTGCCGGCGAAATGCAGGATGAGTACGTCAGCCTGGAGCATCTGGTTCTCGCCGTGCTCGACGACAAGGACTCCCCGGCGGCCCAGGCCTTTAAACGCAAAGGCGTGACCCGGGAGGCCTTTTTGCAGGCCCTGGTTACCATCCGTGGCAGCCAGCGGGTCACCGACCCCAACCCCGAGGAGAAGTATCAGGCCCTGGAGAAATATGCCCGCAACCTCACCGATGTTGCCAGGCAAGGCAAGCTCGACCCGGTAATTGGCCGGGATGACGAGGTGCGCCGGGTGATTCAGGTGTTGTCGCGCCGGACCAAGAACAACCCGGTGCTCATCGGCGAGCCCGGGGTGGGTAAGACTGCCATTGTCGAGGGGCTGGCCCAGCGCATCGTCAACGGCGATGTGCCGGAAACCCTGCGCAACAAGCAGGTGTTGTCCCTCGATCTGGGCGCGCTGGTGGCCGGGGCCAAGTACCGCGGCGAGTTCGAGGACCGGCTCAAGGCGGTGCTCAAGGAGGTGGAGAAACGGGCCGGCGAGGTCATCCTTTTCATCGACGAGATCCACACTCTGGTCGGGGCCGGAGCTGCGGAAGGGGCCATGGACGCCTCCAACATGCTCAAGCCCGCCCTGGCCCGGGGTGAACTGCACTGCGTCGGCGCCACCACCTTAAACGAGTACCGCAAATACATCGAAAAGGATGCGGCCTTTGAGCGCCGCTTCCAGCAGGTTCTGGTGCAGGAGCCGTCGCTCGACGACACCATCGCCATCCTGCGCGGGATCAAGGAAAAATACGAGGTCCACCACGGAGTGCGGATCAAGGATTCGGCCACCGTTGCGGCGGCGACCCTGTCTAACCGCTACATCACCGACCGCTTTCTCCCGGATAAGGCCATTGACCTCATTGACGAGGCTGCGTCCCGCTTGCGGATCGAAATCGATTCCATGCCCACCGAGATCGACGAGGTGGATCGTAAGCGGATTATGTTGGAAATCGAGCGGGAGGCGCTGAAAAAGGAAAGTGACGCCGCCTCGAAAGAGCGACTTGGCAAGATCGAGGCGGAGTTGGCCGAGATCAACGAGAGCCTGACCGCCATGAAGGGCCACTGGACCTTGGAGCGGGATATCATCCAGAAGATTCGCAAGATCAAGAGCGATATCGACGAGGCCAGGGTTGCCGAGCAGCAGGCGGAACGGCAGGGCGATCTGAGCAAGGTGGCCGAAATCCGTTACGGCAAGATCGTGGAACTTGAGAAACAGTTGGCCAGCGAAAATACGCATCTTGCCGATATCCAGAAGGACCGGAAGATGCTCAAGGAAGAGGTGGATGAGGAGGATGTGGCCCAAGTGGTGGCCAAGTGGACCGGCATCCCGGTGGACCGGTTGCTCTCCGGGGAAAAGGAAAAGCTGGTCCATGCCGATGCCGAGCTGGCCAAACGGGTGGTGGGCCAGAAAGAGGCGATTACTGCGGTGGCCAACGCGGTGCGCCGGGCGCGGGCCGGGCTCCAGGACCCGAATCGGCCCCTGGGTTCCTTTATCTTCCTCGGCCCCACCGGGGTGGGCAAAACCGAGCTGGCGAGAAGCCTGGCCCACTTCCTTTTTGATACGGAAAAGGCCATGATCCGGCTGGATATGTCCGAGTTCATGGAAAAACATTCGGTCTCCCGCCTGATCGGTGCGCCTCCGGGCTATGTGGGCTACGAGGAAGGCGGCTATCTCACCGAGGCGGTGCGGCGGAGGCCCTATTCGGTCATCCTCTTTGACGAGATTGAAAAGGCGCACCCGGATGTGTTCAACGTCTTGCTGCAGATCTTGGACGACGGTCGGATGACCGACGGCAAGGGGCGGACCGTGGATTTCAAGAACACCATCCTGATCATGACCTCGAACCTTGGCAGCCAGCTGATCATGGAGCTGGGCGAGGGGAGGCGGGCCGAGATGCAGAAGCAGATCGACGCCATCCTCCATGCCCAGTTCCGGCCCGAGTTTCTGAACCGGATCGATGAGATCATCATCTTCCACTCCCTGGGCAGGGAACATCTTGCCCGGATCATCGACATCCAGGTGGGGTTGCTCACCGAGCGGCTGGCCGAGCAGAAATACAGCATCAGCCTGACCGAGGCCGCCAAGGAGTACCTGATCGAGGTGGGCTACGACCCCAGCTTCGGGGCACGGCCGCTCAAGCGTGCCATTCAGCGCTATGTCCAGGACGGCCTGGCCATGAAGATCCTCGATGGCACCTTTGCCGAGGGCGACACCATCGTGGTGGACCGAGGCGAGGCAGGGCTTACCTTTGCCAAGGGATAAAAAAGGCTAAGAAATAGCAGGTGCAAGGCAAAAGGCCGGCCGGGATTGTGGGTGATCCGGCCGGCCTTTTGTGTTATATGCACTGGTTGCGGCAAGGGCAGAATTGCCTTTGGGATGATATCTTTGTTAGCGGGATAAAATCAGCGTTGTACGGTTAGGAAATTGCAGAATGCAAAAAAATCCCCTCTCCCCTTGCGGGAGAGGGTCAGGGTGAGGGGGAATGTGCTGGATTTGATACCGTTGGCAACTTAACCCGCCCCCCAGGCCCCCTTGTATGTTCTGTTTTTAGGTTATATGAAAATGACAATGCAATTTAAGTTTCGGTGCGGTAGCTCGTCACCCCCTGGGGACACCAATCCCGTACGAGAGCAATGAGCGTCGTGCCGTATCTCACTGACAACCCGAACGGTTGCTTGGGCCAATAAGCCCGCATTTTTGCAAGGATGGGTATGAGCGAGAAACAGTTAGAATCATTTGTTGGCATCGACGTTTCCAAGAACACTTTGGATCTCCGGCTTGAACCTGCCGGGGAAAATTTGCACAGCGCCTACAATGACGAAGGCATTGCTGAAATTTGCCAGCGGTTGACAGCCGCGTTGCCGACGCTGATCGTGATGGAGGCGACAGGCGGTCTGGAAACGCGACTGGCGAGTGAGTTGGCGGCATACGGTTTGCCGGTGGCCGTAATCAATCCGCGCCAGGCGCGAGACTTTGCCAAAGCCACAGGACAACTGGCAAAGACCGACCGGGTGGATGCCACAGTACTGTGCGCCTTTGCCCGCGCTATCCGCCCTGCGGTACGGCCGATCAAGGACGCCGACATGCGCGACCTGGACGATCTGGTGACCAGGCGCCGTCAGTTGATTGCAATGCGTATTCAAGAGACCCTCCGCTTGGGCAGTGCGGGGTCCAAGGCTCTACAAAAGAGCCTTAAGACCCATATTGCCTGGCTGGATAAACGGATCACCGGTCTCGATGATGATCTCGCCAAGCGTTTGCGAACATCAGATGTCTGGCGCATCAAGGATGATCTGCTGTGCAGTATCCCCGGTGTCGGCACGGTGACCAGTTTGACGATGTTGGCCAAGTGCCCTGAACTGGGGCAACTCAATCGACGCGAAATCGCCAAATTGACCGGTGTCGCCCCATTGGCGAACGACAGCGGAAAGCATCGCGGCAAACGCTTTATTTGGGGTGGTCGTGCCGATGTGCGCGTTGTTTTGTACATGGCCACCGTTTCGGCAATTCGTTGTAATCCGGCCATCAAAGCATTCGCCGACCGCCTCAAGAACACCGGGAAACCTGCCAAGGTCGTTATCGTTGCTTGTATGCGGAAGCTATTGACCATCATGAACGCCATGTTGAAGAATAATGCGTCTTGGACGCTAAAAACTACTTGATTGCAAACACGGTTGCTCCCGTCAGGTAAGCGCAGACTCCGAGGGAGGGGGGCGTAATACAAAATCTTAACCGGACAAAACTGAGATGAAATATGAAAAATCATGAAAATATGGCACATATAATCGAGCTGGTCGGCCAGCGGGCAGCCAACATCTTTTCGGCCCGGGGGTATTGCTGTTCCGAAACGGTGCTTGTCGTTCTCAATCAGGGTTTTCGCGGCGATCTTAGCTCCGAAATGGCCGTTCGTCTGGGTTCCGGTTTCTGTCACGGCATGGGCGGCGCCGGGTGCACCTGCGGCTCACTGGCCGGGGCCGAGGTTGCCATCAGCCTTTTTCTCGGGCCGCGGCAACCGGGGGGCATGAAGAGCAAGGAGTTTGAGCCGGTGGCCAAGGAGATGCACGACCGGTTCCGCGCCCGCTTCGCTGCCACCTGCTGCCGAGTGCTGCTCAGGCGGCGCAAGGAGAAGAACGGCGCCACCTGCAAGGAGCTGACCGTGGGCGGGGCCGAGATCGCGGCGGAATTGATTCTTGCCCAGCGGCCGGAGCTGGCAACCAAGGTCGATCTGGATTTTCTTGCCATCCGAGAATCAAAGTTGGGTGTGCTTGGCCGGAAATTATTGGGCAGGGAATAAGACATGTCGTGTATTTGTGCAGAGATTTGCAGGAGAGCCCTCCATGGGTAAGGTGCAACCCCTCAGACTGAAGGGGTTGGAGATTTCCCCCCCGCTCCTGCTCGCGCCCATGGCCGGCTTGACCCACTCGGCCTTGCGCCGAACCATTTTGGAGCAGGGAGGCATCGGCCTCCTGTCCACCGAGATGCTCTCCGCCGCCCGTCTGCCCTCGGAAAGTCCGCAGCTCTCCCCCTATCTGGTGCGCAGCCCCCAGGAAACCCCCCTCTCTTATCAGCTGCTGGTCAGCCGGGAGGAGGAGGTCGCCCCGGCCATCGCCAAGCTCCATGCCCTGAGGGCTCAAGCCATCGATCTCAACCTGGGCTGCCCGGCGCCCACCGTCCGCCGCATGGGAGCCGGCAGCCGCCTCATGGATGAACCCGCTCTGGTGCGGGCTCTGGTGGCGGCGGCCAGAAAGCAGACCGACCTGCCCCTTACCGCCAAGATCCGGTTGGGCGAGACCCTGGATGAGGAAAAGCTGCGCGATTTTTGCCGGATGCTGGAGGGCGAGGGGATCGATCTGCTGAACGTGCATGCCCGGCTGCGGGGCGAGCCCTTTGTCCGCAAGCCGCGCTGGCCGTGGGTCGGCAAGGTCAAAGGCTGGGTGAGCATCCCGGTTATTGCCAACGGCGGGATCTTCTCGGTGGCTGATGCCAGGAATTGCCTGGCTCAATCAGGGGCGGACGGTCTCATGATTGGGCGGGCTGCAGCCATCCGGCCTTGGATTTTCGCCGAGCTTGCCCATGCGGTGTACGGCATTGGTGCGGAGGTTGGGGCGGTGAATAAACCGGCGCTCTATCTGCACTACATTGAGCTTCTTGAGGAAAGCTTCCTGCCGGAGCGCCGGTTGGGCCGCCTCAAGGAGTTCAGCCATTATTTTGCCAAGAATTATTCCTTCGGGCATCACCTGGCCTCGGCTGTGCAATCCAGCGGTTCTCTAGCGGAAGCCAAGGAGAGGGCCTGCGCCTTTTTCGCCAAAAACGAGAGCGTGGTCGAGGATCACTGAGTGGAGAGCAGCTCGAAGATATTATCTTTCATGTCGATGAGGTCGTCCGGCCCCAGATGCAACTCACTCAGCACCCCGTCGTTGAGTTCGCTCCACTCCTCAGGATCCCATTCTTTGTCGATGATCCGATCCATCAAGCCAATGGAATAGCCAAAGGTATAGGCAAGGTAATCGGCGACCTTGATCAGGGCAATGAGTTTGTTCGGCACAGTGCCCTGCCCGGCGAGGTTGGAGGTGTGGTGGTGGATGATGGTCTTGCAGACCGCCTCGGGCAGCGACCAGGTCTTGGCCAGCAGCCCTCCCACCACGCAGTGGTCCGAACCGACCAGGGCATCTTCTTCCTGGATGATGTCGCGCTTGTGGCTGAGGGCGGCATGGGTGAAGGCTTGGTATGCCGGATTGCGTTTCAGCAGCATCGGGATGGCGCAGTCGTGGAACAACCCGGTCATATACGCCATGTCCGGGGTGATGTCCTCGGTGGTCAGGATGCCGCGCATGTTTTTGGCCAGGGACTCCGCCGCCACCGCGGTGTGCAGGGAATGATCCCAAAAAATCTTGTCGGCTGCAGTACCCCCGCCCAAGGCATCCTGCAGACAGGCGGTGAGCACCACCTTGCGGAAATTCTCAAGTCCCATGTAGGTAAGGGCTTGGACGATGGATTCGCACTTGCGGGCCAAGCCAAAGAAAGGGGAGTTGATAACGTTGATGACCTTGGCGCTTATCGAGGCGTCCTGGGTCACCAGATGGCCGATGTGTGCGAAGTTGGGATGTTCGGCGCGCATTTCCTTGTTGATCTCAATGACGATGGTGGGCTGGGCAGGCAGCTTGATCTTGCTGACGATCTGCTTGGCGTGGTCAAGGCGTTGGGCGTTGAAATCAATGGTGGTCAAGGTGTGCGCTCCGTTGCGATTGATGGGAAAGGCATCAGCGGGCCGTAGGCCGATTATGACGTCTCGGCAATGGTATCATGTTTCAAAAAGGTTCCAAGGAAAAAATGGGCGAGAGGTGAGGATATAATCGTTTAAGCTATGCGGGGATGCGATCCGGCTGGGGGGTGCTGTGGCTGCTCCTGCGGCGGCGCAGCCATTTGTACCCTTCATGGCCCAGGAGAAGCAGCACGGGAAAGGGCAGCAATATCCAGAGGTCGGCCAGCGGGACAGGGGCGGTGTTGAATACCTTCTGCACCGGGGCCACGTTGAGAAGGGTCCAGATCCACACCAGATTGGCCGCCATGGCCCAGAGCATCAGGCGGTTCGTGAAGAACCCGAGGCTGAAGGCGGAAAATTCCCAGCTCCGCATGCTCCAGGCATTGAACATCTGGCAGGAAACCACGCCCAGCAGGGTCATGGTCATGGCCTGCCGGTGCAGCAACGGATCGGCAAGAGTCACGGTCCCGTATTGCCAGCCGTGCAGCAGCAGGAAGGAGATAAAGGCGACCATGGCCGCCGTTGCCTCGATAATCCCTAAGAAAAAATAGCCCCGCTGGAATACCTCCCAGTCGAGGATTTTTTCTTTTCTGCCCACCGGCGGCCGGTTCATGATGTTTTTTTCCGGACCTTCGCTGCCCAGGGCCAGACCTGGGAATATGTCCGAGCCGAGATCGATGGAGATGATCTGGATCACCGAGATCGGCAGCGGGATTTTCAGGAAGAATTGCAGGATATAGGGCACGATCTCCGGGGCATTGTGGGAGAGGATGTAGGTAACGAATTTTTTGACGTTGAAATAGACGGTCCTCCCTTCCTCAATGGCGATGACGATGGAGGAGAAGTTGTCATCGAGCAGCACCATGTCCGCTGCTTCCTTGGCGACCTCGGAGCCGGAGAGGCCCATGGCGATGCCGATGTCCGCTTTTTTCAGGGCGGGCGCATCGTTGACTCCGTCG
This sequence comes from Thiovibrio sp. Mzg5, assembly GCF_055379285.1. NCBI lineage: Bacteria > Pseudomonadati > Thermodesulfobacteriota > Desulfobulbia > Desulfobulbales > Thiovibrionaceae > Thiovibrio > Thiovibrio sp. Mzg5. The sequence continues at coordinate 404,574 of NZ_AP022872.1, forward strand.
CCGGTCATGGCCACCACCTCGCCGAGGCTCTGAAGAGCCGTGGCGATGCGCAGCTTCTGGCTGCTGGCCATGCGGGCAAAGAGTACGGTTTCTTTGGCCAGGATTTCCTCCAGTTGCTCGTCCCCCGTACCTTCCAGCTCCGGGCCGGTGATAACCCGGTCGTGGGCCATGCCGATCTGGTTGGCAATGGCTGCGGCGGTGCGCGGATTGTCGCCGGTGATCATCATGGTCCGGATGCCGGCACCCTTGCAGGTTGCCACAGCCTCGGCCACCCCGTGGCGCGGCAGATCCATGATGGCGGCAAGGCCCAGCAGGGTCAACCCTTCCTCGTCCGCCTTGTCGTTACGGGCGATCACCAGTACCCGCAGAGCCTGGCTTTCGAACTCCTTGGCTTGGGCAAGGACTGTCTCCTTTGCCGCCTCGGTGAAGGGCTGCACCGAATTATCATCGGCCAGGAAGGAGGTGCATTTGGGCAGCAGCGCCTCCACCGCGCCCTTGGCAAAGAGCCAGGTTTTCTCTCCCTCCTGATACACGGAGGACATCATCTTGCGCTCGCTGGTGAAGATGAATTCCTGGACCTTTTTCATGGCCGGCGGGCTGATCCCCTTTTTGCGGGCTGCGGCAACGAGGGCCAGTTCGGTGGGGTCGCCGTGCAACCCTTCTTCGTCGATTTTGGCGCGGCAGTTGAGGAGGCCGGCGGTGAGCACAGCGGCAAGGCGATCTTCCGAGGTATCGTTGGTCCGGTCAAAGGAGAAATCTCCCGGTTCGTGATACCCTTCCCCGGAGATGGCAACCTGTTCTCCGCCCGCCAGCCAGAGGTGCGTTACGGTCATCTCGTTTCTGGTCAGGGTGCCGGTTTTGTCCGTGCAGATGACCGTGACGCTGCCCAGGGTTTCCACCGAGTCGAGGTTTTTGATCAGGGCATTGCGTCGGGCCATGCGCTGGCTGGCCAGGGACAACGACAGGGCAATGGTCGGCAGCAATCCTTCCGGTACATTGGCGACAATAAGGGCGATGGCAAAGGTCGAGGCGAGCACGACTCCCTTGCCGGAGAACAGGCCAAGGGCGAAAAAAAAGCCGCCCATGCCCAGGGCAATGAGCGTGAGGATCCGGGTGATGTGGATGATCTCCCGCTGCATGGGAGTGATGGCCTTGCGCACGTTTTTAGTCAGGCTGGCGATTTTGCCGAACTCCGTGGCATTGCCCGTGGCGCTGGCCACCCCGACCCCGCTGCCGGAAAGCACGGTGGTTCCGGCAAAGATCATGTTTTTGGCGTCCAGAGCCCGTTTTGCCTCGCCCGGCAGGAGGGCGCGGGCCACCGGGGCTGATTCGCCGTTGAGGGAGGAGAGATTGAGATAGAGAGAGTTTGCCTCAAGGAGAATCCCGTCCGCCGCGACCTTGTCCCCTTCTTCCAGAAGCATGATGTCGCCGGGGACAATCTCGTGCGCCGTGGTTGCAACAATCTTGCCTTCCCGGCGCAGGGAAACCTTGGTGGGCATCAGCTTGAGCAGCTCCTCCATGGCCTTGTCCGCCCGGTATTCCTGCCAGAAGGTGAAGGTGGCGTTGATGATCACCGCGCCGAGGATGGCGTAGCCCAGGAGATCGCTGCCCTGCCCCGGGTCATAATGATCGGCGACAAAGGAGAGGAGGGCGGCCACCTCCAGCAGAATGGCGAAAAAATTGCTGTATTGGCCCAGATAGGCGAGAGAATAGTTTTTCTTCGCCGCGGTTGCCAGTTCGTTGGCACCGAACTCCACGAGCCGCCGCGCCACCTGGTCGGCGGTCAGGCCGTTTTCCGAGGTTTTCAGGCGGAGGAAGAGATCCTTACGGTCGAGGTCGAAGAGCTGCATCAATTTTTGTCCCTGGCGTAGAAGGCGATGGTGTTGACCGGCGTGTGCCAAAAGAGCCTTTCCATGGGGTTTTCCCGGAAAAATTCTGGAAACTGGGAAAGCCTTCGGCCTCCGATGATCATGAGCTGGAAATCATGGCGGGCCAGGTGGTGGAGGATCTGGTCAACCTCCTTGCCGGTCAGGGCGTGTTTGATGGTCAGGGGAATATCCAGGAGCTTCATGGTGTTGGCATAGTGGCTCAGGCGGGTGTTGATCTTCTGGAACAGCATCCTGGCGGTGTGGGTATCCATGGCTGCCAGCTTCCGCCTGTTCGTGGGATGAATACTGTATATCTCCGTCGCCGCACCAAAGGCCTTGGCCAGGGAGCTGAAAAAAGTGAATTTTTGTGCGGAGAGCCGGTCTTCCCGGATGGGAAGCAGGATGTTCTCGGTGACGAAAACCGCGTTCACATGGGCGACCCGGACCACGGCCAGATTGGCGGGCAGGGACAACCGGCTCAGCTTTTCGCTGAGCGAGTTCTGGAAAAACCGATTTTTCTTTCTGATCCTGGTGCTGCAGAAGAGGGTGTCGGTTCTGTTTGCGGCAAGATATTTTCGGATGGCTTCCGTCGGTTCTCCGGTCAGGAAAACCCGTTCGGTCTTGACCCGGTAATGGGTGGCCGCCTCTTCGGCCTCTGTCATGCTCAGTTCCACCTCCTCCCTCCGGTCAGTGGGGTTGAGCACATGGAGCAGGCAGAGGGTGTAGTCAAAGAGCGCGGCGTAGCGCAGGGCGTAGAGCGCCGCGATATCCGAGGAAACAAGGCCGTTCATCGCGGCAATGACTTTCATGGACGTGTTTCTCCTGCTTGTGGCCGGGGGTCTCTCCTTGTCGCGGAAAGAGCCGGGACGGTCATGGGGGAAAAGTGCCGGGCTCGACTGGCGTCAGGCCCGGGGGAGGCTTAAGGATCAGGTCAGGGTCTGGAAGATGTTCTTCAACCCGGTGGTGATGAACTCCACGGAAATGGCCGCCAAAATAAGGCCCATGAGCCGGGTGATGATGTTGATCCCGGTTCTGCCGAGCTTTTTGGCAATGTAGGGTGCGGCCAGCAGGGAAAGATAAATGGCCAGGCCGATGAGGAGAATGCCTGCGCTGGTAATCAGATAGGCCAGGGGGCCTTTGGCCTTGTAGGCATAAACGATAACCGTGCTGATGGCGCCCGGCCCGGAGAGCAGGGGGATGGCCAGCGGCACCACGGCGATGGTTTCGCGGTCCGAGGTTTCTTCGGCCTCATCGCTGGTATGCGCGGTGCGGCTGGTCCTGGCCTGGAGCATGGAGATGGCCATGAGCAGCAGGAGGATACCGCCGCCCACCCGGAAGGAATCAACGGAGATCCCGAAAAAACGGAGGATGAACTCGCCGCTGACCAGGGTTACCAGCAAAATGGCCACCACGGCAATGGGAGTGATCCGGACGACCCTGGCCCGGTCTTCCGGGCGGTAGTCGTCGGTGAGGCTGATATAGATGGGGATGGCGCCGATGGGGTTGACGATGGCCAAGAGGGAGATGATGAATTTTATGTGATCCGAGAAATCGAACATGGCGCTGAACCCTGTGTGGATCGTGTTTTGCAGTTTTCTAAGGCAATGGAGAAAGCCGGGAGGCTTTTCTTTATTGTATAGGGGAAAGAGGTTCAGTGCAAACAGGGAGATGGTTTTAGGGAAAAAAGAGGAAAAGGTGGTGTTACGTCAACATGTTCATTCCGTTGGCATGAACGATTGAATCTTCAACCTTGTCGGGCGCCGTAATTTTTGTAGAGCCCCGCAAAGATTTCGCGCAACAATTGTTCATCGATTCTTGCCAGCAGCTGTTCTTCATATTCATCTTTTTCCGGTGCATCATGCTCCGGTTCCGCCTCGGCGGACGATTCTGATTGGAGATGGTTTTCCGCTCCTGCCAGAGGCACGGGTACGGATTCGATCTCGTCCTGATAGTCACGGTTGTTTTCTATCCAGCGCTGGCACTCGTCATGGCTGCCGATATAGGAGAAGATCAGCCTCCTCTCCCTCTTCAGGGCAATGAGCCGGAAGCCGCAGGAAAGATCATACTTACGGCAATCATTGAGGCGCAGTTCCCCGTGGCGGGTGCGTTTGCACTCCGCCTCCTCGTGCAGGGGGTTGGTTTGCAGATCGGCGATAATCCTCTGTGCCCGCTCGGCCACGATACGTTCATTCTTGCCGGCCTTGGCCATGGCCACCAGCCGTTTGCCAAACCGGCGGGTTTGGTGAATTTCCAGGAGCATCTTTTTCATGAGCACACCCCTGTCCCGTGTAGGGCCGCGCCCAGGGCGCCGGTGATGTCGGGCAGCTCCGGCACCAGCACCCGCACCCCCGGCATTCTTTTTTCGAGCAGCTCCACCATGCAGGGGTTTCTCGCCACCCCGCCGGAAAAGGCGACCGCCTCGCCATGCCCGAGCCGGGCCAGCATCCCGGCCAGGCGATCGGCCACCGAGGAGTGCACGGCTCTGGCAATCCAGTCGCGGGCAATGCCCCGGTTTTTCATGGAGATCACCTCGGACTCGGCAAAGACCGTGCACATGGAGTTGATCTGCACCTCCATGTCGGCGGTAAGCGCGGCCCGGCCGAAATCCTCCAGGGTGTAGGCGAGGGAAGCGGCCATGATCTCCAGAAACCGCCCGGTGCCTGCGGCGCATTTGTCGTTCATCTGGAAATTGCTCACCCGGCCTGCCGCATCCAGACTGATCACCTTGGAATCCTGGCCGCCCACATCAACGATGGTGGTGCAGCCGGGAAATTCATGAAAGATACCGCGGGCGTGCGCCTTGATCTCGGTGATCACCGCATCGGCGAAATGTTCGGCAGCCAGGTGACGGCCATACCCGGTGGCCACCACCGCGCGGGCCTTGTAGCCGCCGATCATCTTCTCCGCCTGCCGGTGCGGCTCGAAACCCGACGGCTCGATCCGGTGCTCCACCAGCCGCTCCCCGTCCCAAACCGCCATCTTGACGGTCCGGGAGCCCAAATCAACCCCGATGTACATGGTTACTCCTCAATCTGCTCAAGAAAGGCCTCGATTCGGGTCTGGAGCTGGCCGATATCCTCGGCGGAATAATCCGATTCGATGAATAAGTAGGGGATGCCCTCCCTTTCGCAGGCCTGCCGGATTCTGATCTCCTCGATATTGTAGGTATGGCAAAACTGGAGGGAGTAGTTGATGATGCCCTGGGCCTTGGAATCACGGAACTCCTTGATCACCTGGGTGATCCGCTCGTCGTTGGGGGTGAAGCAGGAGCAGTCGATCTCCTTGTAACGGTCGGTGAGCGCCACGAGCATGCGGTCCATGGTGGTGGCGCTCTCGTCGATGAGATCCTTGAAATAGCGGGTGCCGATGCACGACTCCTCGTTGACGATCACCGCGCCCGCCCCCTCCACCAGATTATGGATCTTCCAGTTGGGCAGGGCCATGGGAGTACCGGCCACCATCACCCGGATGGCGTTTTTCGCCGGCACCGCCACCCCGGCCTTGATCCGTTCCTCCAGCTCGTCGCAGAGCGCGTTGACCTTTTCTGTAAAGCGCACTGGCTCGTCGTAAAAGGCAATCTGTTCGATGAGCAGACCGTCCTTGCCGGAGATCGGCGCGGGGTTGTGGTGACGCAGGGAGTTGAGGCGCTGGAGAGCCTTGCGCTTGTTGTTCATGATCTTGACGGCGGCGGCCAGAGCCGTTTCCGTAATGGTCTTCCCCGCAACCTCCTCCACCTTGCTCTTGAAATCCTTGACCTCGGCCAGCCAGAGGTCGAGATCCCGCTGCCTTTTCAGCTGGGGAATCTCCATGACATAGGTGGGCACCATGGTGTCGAGGATCTCCCAGGTTTTTTTCTTGGCGTCGCAGGTGGTCTCGCCGTAGACGAAATCCACGGCCTGGAAATAGGGGCAAATCCTCCCCACCTTGAAGCCGAAGGCGGATTTGACCATGGGGCAGATATTGCGGGGCAGGATTTTTTCCGCATCCGGCACCGAGCCCTGGGAGCCGCCGCACAGGCCCACGCAGATCCCGCCCGCCGCCAGCACGATCTCCTCGGGGATATAGACGCAGAAGGTGCCGATCACCGGGCGGCCTTCGGCCTTGGCTGCCAGCAACTCCTTGATGCGGCCGCCGTGGATCTCGGCGATCATGTTGTCGAAGTAGGCCATGCCGACGGGCCGGTTCTTCTGGGAGAGATAGGTTTTCGCGTACGCCTCGCCCAGCATCAGGCGGGCCTTGTCGAAGCGGGGCACGTCCATGTCCAGGCTGGCCCACATCTCCGGGTAGGCTTTAATTTCAAAGGGGGTTGCGGTCATTGCGGTCTCCTTATTTTATATTTGTGGAAATCTCAGGTCAGCAGCCGCAGGGGCCGCCGGGACTGTCAGAGGCCGGGGCCGAGCAGGCAAAGGGCCCGAAATGGGTGCTCCGGTTGCCGGAAACACGAAAATGTCTGCCAAACCGGGTTTCCTCCAGCATGGCGGCGGTGTTGCCGCAAACCAGCATGGGCTTGCCGGTAAGCAGACGATGGTGGTCGTCCAACTGCCAGGCATGGGGGTGGCCGGGGATGGTGCCAAGATAGGTGGCGCTCTGGCCGAAATCCTCGCAGATATCCTCCAGGCAGTCGAGCTTGAAGGCGCGTACGGTCATGGCGTAAAAATCGATCATGCCGATTTTTTCCTCGATGGCCGGGTTGTCGAGTTGCACCTTGCGCTTTTGCATGACCCGGTAGTCCGGGAAGCCGATCTCCCGGAGGAGGCGACGGAAGTCCTCAAGATACATGGCCCCGGCCAGGCACTCCCCATGCAGGATCGGATCATCCTTGAAATGTTCCGGCACCCTGCGTCCGACAAAGATATCGGAAAAATACAGCTCGCCGCCCGGCTTGAGCACCCGGAATATCTCGGAAAAAACCGACCGTTTGTTTGGCGAGAGATTGATCACACAGTTGGAAATGACCACATCCACGGAATTATCCGCCAGACCCAGTTCGCCAAGGTTTTCCATGTAGCCCTGCCGAAACTCCACATTGGCTTTTTCATAGCCGAAGATCCGCATCTGGGCATCCACATGGTTGCGGGCCACGGCCAGTTGTTCCTCGGTCATGTCCACACCGATGACCTTGCCGTTGGGGCCGACCAGCCGGGAGACAATAAAAGCGTCTCGCCCGGCTCCGCACCCCAAATCGAGCACGGTGCAGCCCTCAAGACAGTCCGGGATGGGCGAGCCGCAGCCATAGGAGCGGGCAAGGATTTCCGGGGCAATGGTGCTCAATATATCCTTCATGCCTGCGGAAATGGGTTCTCCATCGCAGCAGCAAGTCTTGGTCTTGAGGTCTTTAGAACTGTTCAGAATTCTGCCGTAGTATTCCTGTAATTGTGCTTGCGTTGCAGGAGGCGATTGCATGGTTGTTTCCATTTTTGTTTTTTCTGGCGGGCCTGCTATTTCAGGCAGCCGCAGCCAGTCTGGTTTTTCTTGTTCATCAGGGGCTGAATGCAAGCGGTGAAAAACAACGAGGCCAAGGTTCCACCCGCCAACGGACCCAGCACATAAACAGTCAAAAAGCCATACCCGGCATCGGGCATGGCAGCCTGTCGCCAACCCGCCAGCCAGGCGAACAACCGGGGTGAAAGGTCGCGGGCCGGGTTGAGCCCTGCCTGGGTGAGCGGGGCCAGGATACAGATAATAACGGTTACGGTGAGGCCGATGAACAGGGGGGCCAGGGCTTCATCCGGCCGCCCGACATTGCAGCCCTCGGTCAGGGAAAAGATGAGAAATACCAGAATGAAGGTGCCAATCGCCTCGGCGCTGAAACCATTCAGGCTGCTCACCGTGGCGACCGCGCCAGCGCCGGGGTTGGGGTAGAACTCGCCAAAGAGCATGGCAGTTCGCACCGATTCGGGCGCGCCGCGCACAATGCCGTGCGCGGTTTCATAGGCGGCAATGGATGGTCCGAAGAGAAGATAGAGAAGGCATGCCGCCAGAAAGGCCCCGGCGAACTGACCGCCAAGATAGGCCGGAAGCTTGGCCAAATCCATGCGGCGGCCAATGACCATGGCCAGACTGACCGCTGGGTTGAGGTGCGCACAAGAAAGATGCCGGGTGGCGTAAATCGCCAGGGTCACCCCGATGCCCCAGATGGCCGCCACCTGAAAAAGCCCGGCATGGGCGGAAAACAACACCGTTGCCGCCACCGAGCCACAGCCGAAGAAAACCAGAATACAGGTGCCGATGGCTTCACCGGCAAAATCATGGAGTCGATGCGTCATCTTGGACCTCTCATGGGGCGACGGGCCGGTTCTTCTGGGAGAGATAGGTTTTCGCGTATGCCTCGCCCAGCATCAGGCGGGCCTTGTCGAAGCGGGGCACGTCCATGTCGAGGCTGGCCCACAGCTCGGGGTAGGGCTTGATTTCAAACTCGGTTGCCATAGAATAGATCCTCAATGTTTCAATGTGTTTATGGAAGCGCCATCCACCGGAGTCTTCCCCTGGCGGATGGCGCTTCAGAGTATGGTCACTGTGGCTACAGCAGAACCCTGACAATCAGAAAGCCGGCCACCGCAGCCGCGACGATATACAGCAACCATTTGCCGGAAGGACATCCGCAGGAACAGGAACAGCTTGGCGGTTCGTTCGGATTTTTTTTCATGACAAACCTCCCTGTTCAACAGCCGCAGGAGCCGGTGGAGCAGGAACCGCCGCCGCAGCCGCCACCGCCCAATTTTTTTTCCGAGGTGACGCTGAAGCCGCCGCCACCGCTGCAACCACAGCCCGAGGTGGATTTGACGAAATCGACCTTGATGGCCCCGGTGGTGGCGAACATCCCGCCACCCACGAGAAAGGTGATGCCGCTCTCCTCAAACACCGTGTCGGAGTCCCGTTTCGCATCCAGGCCAAGACTCAGGCTTACCCCGGCGCAACTGTTCTGCATGACCACCCGGATGGCAGAATCGAGATTGTTTTTTGTCAGATGTTCCTTGAGATTGCTGATCGCTGATTCGGTTACTTCAAGCATGGTGCTCCTCCTTGTGTGGGTTGAACTGAGAATAGAGTTTTTAGATAAACAGCTCATTCAGAGCCTTGTCGCATTTGTCATGCACCAGCCCGGCAATGGTTGTGCGGGAAAAGTCCCCGCCCTTCATCATCTCTTTGGATGCGTTGAGCAGACCGGTCCTGATCTTGCGGCCTCTGGCCGCTTCGGCCGCCAGGTTGAGCCTGACCCGCAGGGCGGTCGGCTCAAGCCCCTCGCTGCTGCCCAAAGGCCCAAGTTTCGCTGCCTGCTCGGTGAAGCGGGTGATGATCTTCACGAAGTTCGGCCCCTCGGCCGCCGAGGCCCAGTCGATGAGAAAGCGCTCCTTGCTCACTCCCAGCCGGGCAAGAGCCTCGTGCACCAGGGCTGCGGAAACCAGGGCGTGGTAATTGCCATCCTGATAGTGGCACTCGCCGGGATGGCAGCCGCCGACAAAAACCGCATCCGCCCCGGCGGCCAGCCCTTCTAAGGGGAAAGACGGGTCGAGCCTGCCGGTGCACATGATGCGAATGACCCGCAGATTTGGCGGATACTGGTAGCGGCCCACCCCGGCCGAGTCGGCGGCGGTGTAGCAGCACCAGTTACACAAAAAGCCCAAAATTTTCGGTTGATAGTGTTCAGTCATTGCTCGCTCCTTGTTGCTGGCCAAAGGCCTCGATTTGCGCCCGGATGCCATCCAGGGTGAAACGGCCCATATCGATGGCCATGGTCGGGCAGCGGGCAGCGCACACCCCGCACCCCTTGCAGGAGGCGGTCAGGGTTTGCGCCTTGCGGGGCTTCGCCTCCTTATCGATCTTGATGGCCTTGTACGGACAGAAGGATTCGCAGGCTCCGCAGCCGATGCAGAGATCCGGATCGACATGGGAAACAATGGGTTCCGGCGAGATGGAACCCTTGGCCAGGGGCTGACAGGCCCGACCCGCTGCCGCCTGGGCCTGGGCAATGGTCTCGTCCATGGTCTTGGGTCCATGGGCCAGGCCGCAGACATAGACCCCGTCCACAGCCAGATCAACCGGCCGCAGCTTGACGTGGGCCTCCAGATAAAACTTCTCGGCGGTGACCGGAACCTTGAGCATCCTTGCCAAAAGCGACGGGTCTTCCGGCACGATGCCCACCGACAGGATCAGCAGATCGGCTTCCCGCTCCACCTCTTGCCCGAGAATCGGATCAAAAATTCCGATCTTGACCGGACTTGCCTTGCCGCGACCCGCTCGCACCCGGGGCGGATTGTCCGTCTGGTATCGGGTGAAGATCACCCCCAGTTCCCGGGCCTTGCGGTAATCGTCTTCCATAAAGCCGTAGGCCCGCATGTCCCGGTACAAGATGGTGATGGCCAATTCGGGAGCGAGGGCCTTGAGACGCAGCCCGTTCTTCAGGGCCTGGCCGCAGCAGACCCGGCTACAGTAGGCCAGATCCTCGCCCCGCGAGCCCACGCACTGGATCATGACCACCTGTTTCATCTTGGCACCAAGCGGGTGGCCCGCAGCCAGACGTTTCTCCAGTTCCAGCTGGGTCATGACCCGGTCGGAATCGGGGTACAGGTACTGTTGCGGCTCGTAGGCCAGGCCGCCGGTGGCGATGACGGCCACGCCGTGATGCACCACCTCGCTGCCCGTCTCCCCGGCGATGGCGGTAGTGAAGTTGCCCACATAACCGGAGATGCTGGCCACCGTGGCCTTGGTGCGCACGATTATCCGCGGATGGTGTGTCACCCTGTCGATCAAGGTTTGCATGGATTTCCGGGGATCATCGCCAAAGCGATCCGCGGTGAGCAACAGCGCCCGACCGCCCAGAGTGCCCCCCTGCTCAATCAGAGTGATTGGAAATCCCTGCTCGGCAATGGCCAGGGCCGCGGTCAATCCGGCCAAGCCGCCGCCGATGACCAAGGCAGCCGGGGTGACTGGCAGCCGCTGCTCCGGCAGGGCCACGAGATGGGCCGCCTTGGCCACGGCCATGCGGACCAGATCCTTGGCTTTGTCCGTGGCCTTTTGCGGTTCGTGCATGTGTACCCAGGAACATTGATCCCGGATATTGGCCATCTCGAACAGGGCCCGGTTGAGACCCGCTTCCCGTAGGGTGGCCTGGAAGAGCGGCTCATGGGTCCGGGGGGTGCAGGCGGAGACCACGATACGGTTCAGGTTGTGCTTTTTGATGATCTCCGTCAGGTGGTGCTGGGTATCTTGGGAGCAGGAGTAGAGGTTGTCGGTGGCATAGACCACCCCCGGCAGCTCCCTGGCGTAATCGCGCACCGCCCGGACATCCACGACCCCGGCGATGTTGATCCCGCAATGGCAGACAAAGACGCCGATCCGTGGCTCCTCGCCGGAGATGTCGCGCTCCGCCGGAAACTCGGCCCTGGTCATCTCCGTGCCGCGCGCCAAGGTCAGTTGCCCCGAGCAAAGAGCGGCGGCCCCGCCTGCCTGGGTCACCGAATCGGGGATGTCCTTGGGTCCCTGGAAGGCGCCGATCACATAGACACCGGGCCGACTGGTGGCCAGGGGCGCATTGTTGCCGGTTTGGGCAAAGAGGTAGCGGTTCAGCTCGATGCCAGCCGCCTGGGCAAGCTGCTCCGCGTCGTCGGGCGCTTCCAATCCCTGGGAAAGAACGACCAGATCGAACTTCTCGTACTGGTGTTTGCCGTCCTCGGTGGACCAGTTGAGCAGCAGCCCGCCGTCGAACACATCCTCCACCTTGGGCGGTCGGGCGTAGATCACCCGGAAGTTGCCTTCGGCCACGGCCCGCTCCCGGGCTGCGTCAAAGCCCTTGCCGTGGGTGCGGACATCCATGTAGAAGAGGGTGATCTCGCAGTTCGGATCATGCTCGCGGGCGAGAGACGCCTGCTTGATCGCATACATGCAGCAAACCGAGGAACAGTAGTTGTTGCCGCAGTTTTCATCGCGGGAGCCGATGCACTGTAGAAAGGCGATCTTCCGGGGGTGTTTTTCATCCGAGGGCCGGACGATCTCGCCCCCGGTTGGGCCGGAGGCGCACATCAGCCGCTCATGCTCAAAGGCGGAAAGCACATCCGCAAACCGACCCCAGCCGTAACGGCCAAGCACCTCCTCGCTCACCCGGCCGAAGCCCGGCGCCAGGACCACCGCGCCCACCGGGATCTCCACGATCTCTTCCTGCTGGTCGAAGCGGATGGCCCCGGCCTGGCAGGCCACGGCGCAAAGGCCGCAGGTATCGTAATTCAGTTTGAGGCAGGCCTTGGCGTTGATATGGTAGCTGGTTGGCACGGCCTGGGCATAATCGATATGGGCCGCGTTGGTGATTGCCAGATTCTCGTTGTAGTCGTCGCCGATCTGCTTGAGGCAATACATGGTGCACTGACCGCAACCGGTGCAAATCTCTTCGTCGATGTAGCGGGGCTGTTTTCGAATTTTCGCAGTGAAGCTGCCCGGCTCGCCGGTAAGGGCGATAAGTTCCGACTTGGTCAGGATTGCGATGTTGGGGTCGCGGCCCGCCTCCACCAGCTTGGGGGCCAGGATGCAGAGCGAGCAGTCGTTGGTGGGAAAGGTCTTGTCCAGCCGGGCCATGACGCCGCCGATGGCGCCGCTTTTCTCGACAAGATAGACCTTGAGGCCGAGTTCGGTGAGATCAAGGGCGGTCTGGACACCGGCCACCCCGCCGCCCACTACCAGAACCGAACCGACCGTATGCAGGGCAGACGGATTGGGTACGGGAGCGTGCATAATTCCTCCTTCACTGTACGTTGCCGGAAAATCTCATTCCGGAAATGCCGCGGCTCTCTGCAACCAGCCACGGACAACGTCAGCGAACAAGGGGGAAATTACCCGTGTTGACGCCTTGAACCGTGCGAAAGGCAGGAGGAGCCGCAATATCGTCCAGCCCGAACCGGGCCGGCCGGCTTACGCCGGAGTTTTGCTCAAATGTGTTGCAATCTACGCTTCAAAACAGCTCTCCTTGAAAAGGGATGGATGTGCGAACTCACGAAACTAGCGAAGAGCAGGCCTAAAGTCAAATCGAATATTCCGAACAAACAGGCGCCATCATATCCAATTTGTTGATGTATTCAGCCAGGCGCGAAGAGGGGTGCTGGATATCCATTCTGGCAACTTTCCCGGTTCCCGGTTGCGTGCCAAGGGGAAGTCCCGGATGAACCAAAAAAAAGGGCCCTCGCGATTGCGAGGGCCCTTGGATGGTCAAACGTCGGGGTGGACTTTACAGCGGTTCCACGTTGGCCGCGGCAGGGCCTTTTTGTCCGTCTACAATCTCGAAGCGGACGCGTTCACCTTCCTGTAACGTCTTGAAACCATTCTTGTTGATTGCGGAGTAATGCACAAAAACATCCTTGCCATTATCCTGGGCGATAAAGCCAAAACCCTTTGCTTCGTTAAACCACTTCACTGTGCCTTCAAACATGATATCCCTCCGTTCCTTGCTTGGAACCCTAACTTGAAACCCGCAGTATCTCCGGCTCGTTAAATAAAAATACCGCACACCTATCTTCTGGTTTGTGCGGTAAACTTTTTAACAAAGCTAAAAACTACTGCACATTGCTCACTAATTTTTTGATACCAAAAAGGATTTGGAATAGCAAATAAATTATTGTGGGCTGCCGGCACCCTTTTTGAGCACCAAGAGCAGGGTGGTATGCTCTTTGGGAACAAAGGGGGCAAGATCGTAGTCGCCATAGGCAACTTCCAGGCGAAAGTCCTGGGCGGCAAAAATCTCCAGCCATTGCGCAAATCCGTAACCGAGAATCCGGTAGGTGTACTCCCAGTCTTCGTTGGGCAAGTCTTTTCGGAAGCGCAGATGGTATCGTTCGATGATGTCCACCAAGGATGACTGCGGTTCCGTGCTTTTCAGGATTTCCTTGATGACCTTGGAGCCGTCCGGGCAATCGAAGATCTGAAACTGGAAGCGTTTTTTGCCTTTGAGGGCCTGGAGGTCCGGGTCCGGGATATAGAGCTGCAACAGGAAGATGCCGTCATCGGCAAGCAGGTGATGGATCTGGCTCAGGCAGGCGCGCAGACCCTCCGGTTCGCTCAGGAGATTCAAGGTGTTGTAAGGGGCGACGATTGCCGCAAAGGTGGTGCGAAAGGCCAGGGCGGTCATGTCCATGCAGGCATAGTGCGGAGCGGGTACGGTTGGTGCGAGATTCGCCGCGGCCAGCATGGGCAGGGAGAGGTCGATGCCGGTAAGCCGGTGGCCGTCCGTAGCCAGGGCTCGGCTGACCCGACCGGTGCCGCAGCCCAGTTCCAGAATGGCGCAGGGGTGGGTGGGTAGGTGTCGGCGATAAAAAGGGAGATCTTGGCAAAAATCCCCCAGTTCCAGGTCGTAGAGGGCGGTGTACCGCGCATGACCATAGATGCGGTCGGGCTGGATATCCTGGGGCATGTTTTCTCGGCCTAGAGGGAGGCCGAGCCCGGAGTGCGCGGAAAGGGGATCACCTCGCGGATGTTGGCCATGCCGCTGACAAACTGGATCAACCGTTCAAAGCCCAGGCCGAAACCGGCGTGGGGTACCGTGCCGTATCGCCGCAGGTCCAGGTACCAGTCGTAATCTTCCTGGTTGAACCCCATCTCCGCAAGGCGGCTGACCAGATTGTCGTAGCGTTCTTCCCGTTGGCTGCCGCCGATGATCTCGCCGATGCCAGGGACCAGGATGTCCATGGCGGCCACGGTGGTGTTGTCGTCATTGACCCGCATGTAGAAGGGCTTGATGGACTTGGGATAGTCGCTGACGATCAGCGGCCGCTTGAAGACCTCCTCGCAGAGGTAGCGTTCGTGTTCCGACTGGAGATCCGCGCCCCAGGCCACCGGGAAATTGAACTCTTTCCCGCAGGACGTGAGCCGGTCGATGGCCTCGGTGTAGGTGATCCGGGCAAAGTCCTGCTCCAGCACCGCAGCCAGTCTGGCTTTGAGCCCCTTGTCCACGAAATTGTTGAAGAGTTCGATTTCGTCCGGGCAATGATCCAGCACATACTGCACCAGGTATTTGATGAACGCCTCTGCCACCTCCATGTCCTGGATAAGATCGCAGAAGGCCATCTCCGGTTCGATCATCCAGAATTCGGCCAGATGCCTGCTGGTGTTGGAGTTTTCCGCCCGGAAGGTGGGGCCGAAGGTGTAGACGTTGCCCAGGGCCAGGCAGTAGATCTCCGCCTCCAGCTGCCCGCTCACCGTGAGGCTCGCCTGGCGGCCAAAGAAATCCTCGCCAAAATCAGTCCGCCCATCCTTGCGGGGGACATTGTTCAGGTCCAGGGTGGTGACGGTGAACATCTCGCCCGCGCCTTCGCAGTCGCTGGTGGTGATGATCGGGGTGTGGATGTATTGAAAGCCCTGCTCCTGAAAAAACCGGTGCACACCAAAGGAAAGGGCGCTCCGCACTCGGGCCACGGCGCCGAGGCTGTTGGTGCGCGGGCGCAGGTGAGCGATCTCCCGCAGGAACTCGAAGGAGTGCCGCTTCTTTTGCAGGGGATAGGTTTCCGGGTCGGCCCAGCCGTACACCTCGACCTCGGCCGCCTTGAGCTCCACCACTTGGCCCTTGGCCGGCGAGGCGGCAAGCAGGCCGCTGATCCGCACCGAGCAACCGGTGGTGAGGCGGAGGATCTCCTCCGCATACCGGGGCAGGCTCTCCTCGGCAATGACCTGGAGGTTGGCCACACAGGAGCCGTCGTTGACCTCGAGAAAGGAAAAACCCTTGCTGTCGCGGCGGGTGCGGATCCAGCCTTTGATTTCCACGGCCTGGCCGATGGGTTGCGTTTTGAGGAGTTGGGCGATGCGAAAGTATGGGTTCATGGGCAGTGGTATCCGGCGGTTTGTAACTGTCCGGCAGCACTGCATCTGCTTTGTCATCGGTCTGCTCATGTGCACTAGCACACTTCGCCGGCCTCTTCCGCGCATCTGCACCACTGCTGAACAGTTACGGTTCTGGGTTATCCCAGGTTTCTTTATCTTGATCTTGATAGTTACAAGAGTTCTTGAGAATTTTCCTCAGTTATGGATAAATAATGGTTCTTTGCAATACATTTTTCCAGGTACAAGGAAATATACGGAATGATTTTTCAGGGTGAAAGGAGGAGTCTATGAGCCAAAAACTGTACCGCCTGGCGCCGGAACAATGCGCCCTGTTGGTGGTGGATATCCAGGACCGAATGATGCAGGCCATTCCCGCCAGGGACGAGGTGGTGAAAAACGCGGTATTGTTGATGAAGGCGGCCGGCATCCTCCACATACCCGTGCTTGCCACCACCCAGTATGCGGCGCGAATCGGCGCCCTGCTCCCGGAGATCCCGGCCGAGTTGGGCGGGGTTATCCCGCTCGACAAGCTGGAATTCGGCTGTTTTGACAATGGCGCCATAGCCGAGGCGGCGAAAAAACTGCCAAGGGAGATCAACACCATCGTGGTTTGCGGGGTGGAAACCCATATCTGCATCTACCAGACGGTGCTGGGCGGCCTCCTGCAAGGCTACCGGATGTGGGTGCCCGCCGATGGCGTGGCCTCAAGGGTGGAGAAGAACTACCAGACCGGACTTGCCCGGATCAGCGAAGTCGGCGGCATCGTCGCCAATACGGAGATGATCATCTACGAATGGCTGCACAAGGCAGGGACTCCGGCTTTCAAGGCCATCCTGCCTTTTGTAAAATGAGGGTCGCACTCCAGCTTTTTTCCTGCCCTGTTTTTTGAAAAATACTCTTTTCAACAAGGGGTGTTGCTTCTTTCTTGGAAAAACAGGTAGAACAATAAAAAAGGTCTTGGCCGGTCCGGAGTTACAGAGCAGGGAAAGAGCACACTATGATCGAACAAAAACACTCGGGCGAGGAGCGGCGTCAGGAGGAACGGGTTGCCAAAAACCTGCTTGTCCGTTTTACCAGGCTTGAAGATTTCCGGGCCGATGTCCCTTGCCGGGAAGGACAATTGCTGGATATCAGCGGCGGCGGCCTCTGTTTTTTGACGGAGGAATCGTTGCCCCTCGGCAGTCAGCTGGTGATGGTTCTGGAGTTCCCCGGCTGGCATGCGGCAGCAAACGGGAAATGGATCGCCACCAAGGTGGAAGAGGATGTCGGGGTGTTGCAGGTGATCGGCATGGTCTCCTGGGTGGCGGTCAGCCGGACCAAGCCGGATCGCTATGAAACAGGGGTTTGTTTTTCCGGCATGATCACGGCCTGAGCAGGTTTTTTTATAATTCTTAAAATATTCAAGAAAATTGGTGGGTTGCCGATGGGGAATTGTACGCCCCTTGTGGGCAGGCGGGATGCAGATAGAAGAACAGCAGCGGGAGGCTGAGCATGTCCACAGCAGGGAAGTCGGAAGTCAATCTCGAGATAAGTGCCGGATTTTTCAGGATATCAACGGATACGGTGGTGTATAACATCACCGTCCTTGGCGGTGGGGAGACCGGGGCCACCCAGGTGGTGCGGCAGATCCTGGCCGAGGAGAAATCGCCCCTTCCCGTCCTCGCCGCGCCCGAACCGGCAACGGAGGAAGTGGCTCCGTCCCGACTGGCCGTTGGGGCGGAAGAGGATGATTACTACAAACAGGTTTCCAACGATATATTTAATGATATCGGCAAGCTGGCCAAGAGCCTCAGCTCGACCATGGGGGAAATCCCCATGGAAGACCGGCGCATGAAACGGGTGGAGCTGGATGAGGCGGGGGAAAAGATCGAGGACGCCAAAAACCAGCTGCATGACATCGTCTCCATGACCGAAAGAGCCACCATGGAGATCATGGATCAGGTGGAAAAGGTCCAGAACCAGACCGATGGCGTAAAAGATCTACTCCTCTCCCTCAAAACCCATAACGCCTTTCAGACCGAAGCCATTGCCAACGGAGAGGCGGGCGCCCAGTCTGCCGCCGCAACCCTGCAAAACCTGCAGGAGAAGATAGGCCAGGCCAATGCCCTGATTGTCGCCTTACAGGAAGATGCGGGCGCGGGGGGCGAAGAGATTGGTGCCGGAGAGGTGCTCGATCTGGCTGAGGCTGCGCCGGAAATGGTCAAGCGAACCCGGTATCTTTTTGCCTTGGATACGATTTTCCAGACCATGTACGAGCTGTGCACCAACGAAACGGTGAAAACGCATATCACCGCGGCCCGCAAAAAAGCCGAGGAGATCTTTGACCACAATGGCTTTGTCGATGCCATGGGGGAGAAGATCAAGGATCTCGCACCGGACGATAATTTTTTCACCGTGCCCCTCAGCGATGTCCTGGCCGCCCTGCTGAGTTCCTGTTCCGATCCGAAAACCCAGAATCTTTTGAAAAAAATGGATCTCAACCAGGCCGAGATCTTCCTGGATCAGAGCCTGCCCTTGGAAGTGCCGCCCATCGAGGAAATTGAGGAAGCTGCTCCTGCTGCCGCGGCAACAGTCCCGGCGGAGGCGGTTGTCTCTGCTCCTGCGCCAGGGAGTGACCCGCGAGTTGCCGAACTCGGGTCCATGCTGGCGGAAAGTCTCACCCTGGCAGGGGAGTTGACCGAGAGCCTGGAGCAGATGCGTTCCGGGCAGGTTCCCGGCATGAGCAAGATGACCATCGAAGACCAGAACGATATCTTCAAGAAGATTGAAGACGCCTTCGATGTGGCCTCCGCCATCACCGACGATATCTCGCGGATTACGGAAGCCTTAAGTTTTCAGGATCTCTCCGGCCAGCAGATTCTCAAAATCATCAAACTGCTTACCGATTTCCAGGTCCAGCTCCTGGCCATCGTGGTTTCCTTTGGCTCCCAGTTGAAGATCAAGGAGAAGAATGCCGGGATTACCGTGGAAGAGAGCAAGCGGATCGCCCAGGCGGATGTGGACAAATATCTTAACTCCATGACCACTGGGGAGGTTGGCGGCGAGGGATCCCTTGATCAGAATGCGGTGAACGATCTCTTGCAGGGGTTGGGTTTTTAGGAATCGTTTAACGACGATCACAGAAAAATGAGGTGGAGAAAAGGCTGGCCCTATCGGGTCGGCCTTTTTTTATGGTTCATCGGTAATTCCGGGACAAGAGGTGGAAAGAATTTTTCTGCGGTTTGCTCTTTCTTCTTTTGCGTGCCCAAAAGAAGAAACAAGAAAAAGGCACCCCAGCCAGTCCTGGCCCTGCGGTCTTCCCTTGCTTCTCGCCGAGGGCGGGACGCGGAAAAACTCGGGCTTCGCCCTCAGACAGTCGGAGTCTTCGCTTACCTCCCGCGTCTTTATCCGCCCCGTATGCGAGGCGCGGCAGGACAAATGGGGGGAAATTCCCATTGGCACGCAGCCGAGCACCGGAGAGGCTGCCGAAAAGGGGCTTTGCACTGTTTGAGCGCAGCGAGTTTGCAAAGCCCCGGCAGCATCGAGGAGCACAGGGCATCCCGCCCGCGGCGGGACAAGGGACACAGGGGGCCCTTTCTTTGGTTCGTTTCTTTGGGCAAGCAAAGAAATGAACAGACTGATTGTCTGTCGCAGTCCCCGGAATTTCCGGACGATTTTTTTAGTTCAGGGAACGGCCGGAACCGGCAATGAATCCGCCGACAGCCCGGGCCACCTCCTCTTCCCTCCCCAGAAAGAAATGATCCGTTTCCTCAAGAATGATCCGTTGAAAGGTGGGGGGCAGGGCCAGATCGGCCTGTTCCTTGAGGAGAAGATCCTCCGCCGCGGTGATCAGCAGGCCGGGAAGGGA
The DNA here is from genome assembly GCF_055379285.1 of Thiovibrio sp. Mzg5. Taxonomy (NCBI): domain Bacteria; kingdom Pseudomonadati; phylum Thermodesulfobacteriota; class Desulfobulbia; order Desulfobulbales; family Thiovibrionaceae; genus Thiovibrio; species Thiovibrio sp. Mzg5. Next base: position 424,083 of record NZ_AP022872.1, read on the forward strand.
AAGGGTGGAGAGGTGGGTAAAGTCGCGTTCCTCTAGGGGCGGGGCGATGGCGGTGTAGCTGATGGGCCCCTCGGCCTTTTCGGTCAGGAGATTGAGGGCGATGAAGGCGCCGAAGGAGTAGCCCACCAGATGGACCCGCTGGAAATACCGGCGGCAAAAGGCCAGGACCGCCCGAGTGTCGCTGGTTACCGAGGAAAAGGTGCCTTCCTGGTCGAGGCGGTGCCAGTATTCAAAGAGCGGCAGGTCCGGCTCCGGCTTGAAACTCTTGCCCACCCCCCGGTAGTTGAAGAGCAGGACCGGCAGACCCAGCCCGGCGCAGTGAGTGGCCACGGCCTGGACCACGTTGTTCTCCATGTTGCCGGCCAACAGGGGGTGGGGCGGGCAGAGCAGCACGCCTTCCTGGCCCGGCTCTTCCTCGGTGTACCAGAGATTTCCCTCAAGCACGCCTTCCGGGCCAGGGATGGAAACAGCAAGACTATGATATCCCGGAACCATCAGTAGACCCCCTCGCTTTTGCTGGAGATCAGCGGGCGGATCGGCTCCACCGCCGTGACGGCGCGGCAGTCTCCTGCGTCTGTCGGTGCGGCGTAGCAGGCCGTATCCCGTTCCACCAGATTGAGCAGAAGAAAGGAGGGGTCCAAGCGATGGACCACCACCCTGCCGCGCTGGCCCGGTTTTAGAGTGGTGGCGGCAAGATCGGGATTCTGCTCCGGGGCCTGGGGCTGCCAGGGGAGCAGCTGCAGCCAGAGGGCCGGATCATCGACCACATAGGTGGGTGGCTCACCGGGCCCTGGCGGGGTATGCTCGAACAGCACCCCCACCAGGGAATTTCCGTAACCCGGCAGCACCACGGCCTGTGGGAAAAGCCGATGACGGATGGTTTCGGAATCGGCAACAGTCAGGGCCATGCCGGCCAGGTGGATGCCGCGGATGCGGTTCCGTTCCTCATCGCTCATCCTTGCGGCCAGGGCCAGGAGCAGGGGCGGGGTGATGAGCAGCACCTCGATGTTCTGGGTGCGGATCACGTTCAGGGCCTGATCGAGCATATGGTCGAGGTAGAGGGTAAACCCCAGCGAGCCTGCACCCTGCCGCTTGATCCAGCGCACGTCGCAATCCACGGAAAAGGGCTCCAGGCTGCCCAGGCTCCGGGCCATGGCCCTGGCGCTCTGGCCGATGACATGGGGGCCGGATGGCCCGACAAAGAGCCAGCTGCCCCCACGCGGGAAACCACGGAGAGCCGTGGCCCGCACCCAGGAATCAACAAAGGCGGCACCAAATTCTTCGGGGAGGTAGACCCTGCGGATCGGCGGGCCGGTGGTGCCGCCGCTCTCGGCCAGGATCATGGTCGCTAATTCGCCATGGAATTGCTTGGGGATAAAATCCAGCAGAGGCCGGGTGCGCAAAGCCTCGGTGTCCATGGGGCCGAAGAGATGAAAGGATTCGCAACAGGTGATCTCCTTTCTGGCCTCAAGGCCCAGGAGTTTTTCCCGTTCCAGCCAGTAGGCAGAGCCTGCGCGCGGATCGAAATGGGTGGCGATGATCTCCTCGATAAGGGAGGCGGCGATGGTCATGGTTTTTTTCCTTTGGCTGTCCCGAAGGTGAGGAGGAGGGCCGGGAGGAGCAGGAGGTCGCAGATGATGCCATAGAGCAGGGACAGGCTTATCAAGAGGCCGAAATCCCGAAGCGGCATGAAGGGTGAGATGAGAAAGCCCAGGAATCCGGTCGCGGTTACGATGGAACTGGTGAACATGGCATAAGCCGTATGGGAGATGGTGCCATGCAATCTGGCAAGGGGATCACCGACTGCGGCCATCTCCTGCCAGGTATGCAGAAAGTGGATGGTGTCGTCCACCACCACCCCGAAAACGATGCTGGCCACGGTGACCGAGGCCACGCTGAGCGGAATGCCGAATAACCCCATGGTGCCGAGGAGATAGAGGACCGGGACAAAGTTGGGAATGATGGCCAGCACCGCCAGCCTCAATGAACGCAAGGCCAACCCCATGACCAGGGAGACGGAGAGAAAAGCGAGGCCGAAGGTTTGGACCAGGGTGGTGAACATCTCCCTCTGGCCCCTGGTGTAAAGCGGCACCGTGCCGGTGACATAGGGAGTCGGCTTGGCTCCGAGAAGGTCTTGCAGCTCACCCTCCATGGCATCCACCATCCGCATGGTTTTTTCCGAGGCCAGGGTGCGGGTGAGGATGGTGAGGCGAATGGGCGCTTGCAGTCCCAAGCTGGGCAGGAGTGGGGTGTCGAGGCTCGCCCCGTTTGCGGTGGCCATGGGCAGGGCGATTTTGCCGCGCTCGTCATAAAAGGAAAAGAAATGGGTGATCTCCGGATGGCGTTGGGCCAGGGTCAGCATGGCCTGCTGGATGGCGCGGCTTTGCGCGGGGCAGTCGTCCAGGTCGATTTCCAGCGGGGTGAGGCCGATGCCTGCCTGTTCGATGGTCCGGTAATCCCTGCTGATGGCGGCTTCCGGCTTAAAAAAGGCGAGGATGAATGAGCCCTTTTCCAGGTGCAGGATTCCCCAGATTGAGAGGACAACCAGCCCGGCCACAACAAGGAGGATTCGGTTTTTGTGGCCGATGACGACCTGGCCCAGAAGGGTCTTGCTCTTTTCCGGCTGGGTAGCGGGGATTGCAGCAGGAGCAGAGGGAAAGAGGGGGAGGAGCAGCAGGGTGGTGATCAGGGAGAGCACGGAGCCGACTGCCCCCCAGAGGCCGAGCTTCTGCACCGGGGTGTAGGCGCTGACCAGCAGGGAGAGAAAACCCAGCATGGTGGTGAGGGCGCAGAGCAGACAGGGGGGCGCGACCTGGGCGTAGATGGCAAACGGTTTGGGGTGGGCGTTTTTTTTCAGCAGGTGGATGGCGTGGGTAATACCGAGGATCATGGTCAGGGGCGGCAGGGAGAGAAGAATGACGTTGAGCGGTTCGTGGGCCAGGGCGAGAAGGCCGGTGAGGTGCAGGGCCGGCAGCAGACCGCAGACCAGAGCCAGCGCGGTATGGCGCAGATTGCGGAGAAAGAGCAGCACCCCCAGGGTGAGAATGACGATGACCAGAGGAAACAGGCGCTGGGTGGAACTGGCGGAAAGGGAGTCCAGGGTATCGGTCAGATACCAGACCCCGCCCAGATGTGTGGCTTGGCCTGGCAATTGCTTGGCAATGAGCTGTTTGATCTCGCGGATGAGTTCGGCCAGCTGGGGCGGGCTGCTCTGGGGTTTTGGGAAAAGAAGAAGGAGGTACCCTTGGCCCGGAAGGCCGAGGTGGAACAGGGTGGTTCGCTCGACTTCCTTGATCTTTCTGGCGGCACTATTTATCTCCCGGGCACCCTCCGGGGAGGCTTCGGGCAGATAGACGACCAGCGGGTCAACCAGATGATGCCTTTGGGAAAACTCCTGAAAGTGCAGCCAGTGCGGGTCGTTTTCCGTCTGCCAGACCCCGATGGAGTTGTCCACCGTTGAACGGCCCGCAGCCAGAGCCAGCAACAGGGTGACACCGGCCACCAGCAACAAAACAATGGTGCGGTTGCGGTGCAACCGTTGGCCCAGGGCAAGAAAGAATCGCTCCATCCCTTACCTCCCTAACGTCCGCCGGTGAGCTTCGCCACCCAGGGGGCCACGAATTTGAGGCCGGCGAAGCTCATGGCGTGGTTGACCCGTTTTTTCACCAGCTCTTTAGGCCCATCCTTGAGCACCTCTTCCAGGGAGGCGACAAAGTAATCAAGGTCCGCCTCGTCGATGACCAGCGGCGGGTAGACCCGCAGCACGGCCCGGTTGTTGAGCATCAGGGTGCCGAGGATCCCGTGCTTGTGCAGCAGGGCTGAGGCCACCATGCCGGGCAGGTGTTCGCGCAGCACGTTTTTGAGGCCGGGGATGGCCAGGGGCAGGTAGTTCACCTCGTCGATGATGGACTCCTGGAACTCGATGCCCAGCATCAGTCCGCGGCCCCGCACCTCGGCGATCCACTCCGGATATTTTTCTTTCAGGGCCACCAGCTGGGCCTTGAAGCGTTCGCCCAACCTGGCGGCCCGCTGGGCCAATTCCTCTTCCTGATAGACCTCCAGGGCGGCCAGGGCGGCGGCGCAGGCCAGGGTGCGGCCGCCGAAGGTGGTGGTCTGCACCAGGCAGTCGTGGGGATTGTCGTAGGCCTTGTGATGCACCGGGGTGCGGGAGATGGTGGCGCCGATGGAGGCGAGCCCCCCGCCCAGGGATTTGGCCAGGGCCAGGATGTCCGGCACCACCCCTTCCGCTTCGCAGGCGAGAAAGGTGCCGGTGCGGCAGAGGCCGGTCTGGATTTCATCGAGGATGAGCAGCACCCCGTAGCGCTCGGTGATCTCGCGGACCCGGCGCAGGTAGCCTGCAGGCGGCACGATGACCCCGGCCTCGCCCTGAATCGGTTCGAGGATCACTCCGGCGATGGCGCCCTCGCCCTCCTGGGGCGCGGTTTTCAGCAGCGTTTCAATGGCTCCGGCATCGCCGTAGGGCACGGCGTAGTTCGGAAGCAGGGGGAAATAACGGCGCAACCGTTCGTTGCCGGTGACCGACAGCGCCCCCAGGGTCTTGCCGTGCAGGGATTCCTTGGCGTAGATAAAGCGTTGCCGTTTGCCCTGAAAATAACGGCTGGCCAGCTTGAGCGCCGCTTCCACCGCTTCGGTGCCGGAGTTGCAGAGATAGACCTGGTCGAGATCGCCGGGGCAAAGCAGGCTTAGGTTATGGGCGAGCACCGCGACGTGGCGGGAGAGGAGTTCCTTGGAAAGATCCACCTTCCGGTCGGTCAGCACCTCGATCATGGCCTGTCTGACGCGTGGATGGTTGTGCCCCAGGTTCAAGGCGCCGTAGGAGGAGACAAAATCGAGAATCTTTTTGCCCTGTGCGTCGATGATCACTGCGCCCTCGGCCTCTTGCGGGTCGATGGCCGTGTATTCCCCCATTTCCAGCAGGGTGACGAGGCCGGGGTTCACATGCTTGCGGAAGAGGGCGACTGCTTCGGCGTACGGGCGTTTGCCTACCTCGCTTAAGGGAATCCAATCCGGGTGCATGGTCAACCCTCCATTGTTGTTTCGGGATAGGGGTAGCGCTGGAAAAATTCCTCCAGGGCCGTGGCGGTGCGCAACGCTTCATAAAAGTTGCCCGAGATCTTGGTCTTGCCGGTGAAAAAACTCTTCTGGGGCGAGAGGGTGTTTCCGGCCACGGCGAGAAAGGTTTCGGTGTCGGTGCGAAAGCCGAAGGCGCCGTTTGGCAGTCCTTCCCGCACCTCGGTGAGGATGCCTTTGTCAATGGTCAGCGACCAGCAACCCTGGCCGGCGATCTCGATCCAGAATCCGGCCGACAGGCTCAAAAGGCCTTTGATCAGGGGCTGGCCCATGAAACCCGGCAGGTACTGGTTGAAATAGTGTTGGATCGCCGCTTCGCTCTTCATGCCCTGCTCCGTTGGCTCCGGGCGGCAAGAAAGGCCCGGAAGGCCTGGGTCAGCTCCGCCAGCTTCGGGGTGGGTAACATCTCGGACCCTGCGAGGGTGTCGAGGTTCCGCCGGGTGAAGCGGACGCTCAGATCCAGGTAAGCGGCATAGGGCGTGGTTTTTCTGGCCAGCAGGGCTTCCAGACTGTTAGCGGGCTGGTGGGCGAACGCCTCCCTTCCGGCGAGGTGGGCAGCGGGCTGACCAAAGGCCTCGTTAAAGGCATCTTCGAGAAGATCGTTGCCCACCGGTTGCGGGGCTACGAGCTGGATTATCTGTCCTCCGCTCTCCGGCTGTGCGGCCAGACGAACCAAGGCCTCGGCCACCGCATCGTCAAAGACCAGGGGCAGATGCGCCTGGCGATTGCCCTGCACCCGCAAAACCGGCAGCTCGGCAACGCCTTTTGCCTCGGCGGAATCCCGCAGCCGGGCCACGGCGTCGAGAAAGAGAAAGGGGCCAAAGGTCTTGCCCGAAGCGGCCGAGGGGTTGCGCTCCACCACGATTCCCGGCCGATGGATGGTGATGGGCACGGAAGCGGCGGCCATCACCTCATGCAGAAACGATTCGCCCAGGAATTTGCTCTCCTCGTAGCCGTTGCGGAAATGCTGGCCAAGATTAAGATCGTTTTCCCGGAATTCGCCGGACCAATCGCCGCAGACAAAGGCGGTGCTCACCTGATGCAGGGGCGCCTTGGCCTCCTGGGCCAGGGCCAGGACATGTTTCACCCCTCCCAGGTTCACCGGCAGATAGCTGGCAGCGGTGGCATCCTTAAAATCGGTGCGGGCGGCCAGATGGAAGATGAGCTGCGCCTTGTCACAGACTTCGGCGTATGCCGCAGGGTCCAGGCCAAGGCGGGGCAGGCTGACATCACCCCAATGCCAGGAGAGAAGCGGGTGGGGGGCAGGGGTAAGGCCGGGCAGCACCGGAGGTTTGCGGGACAGGGCGATGACCGGGCGTCCCTGGCCCAGATATTTGCGCAGCAGCGCCCGGCCGACCAGGCCGCTGGCTCCGGTGATGACAAGGTGCTCTTTCATTGGTCCAGCATCTGTTTGTCTGCCTGTTCCTGCCATTGCTTTTGCAGGGCCGCGTCTTCCTCGGGGGTGGAGAGATGGTTTGTCAGCTCGTGCAAATTGCGGCGCATATTGTCGATATAGCGGTCGAGCAGTTCCTGGGAGTTCACCGTCAGGACCCGCTTGCCCCAGGCGGAACAATGCTCACACCCCTTGCAGCCCAGCCGGCATTCCGGCAGTTTTTCGTAGAAGAAATCAAGAAAACCGGTGAGTGCCTCGTTGGGCAGGTGGATCTCCAGGGGCGGCAGCAGGCTGCCGTCTGCATTCTTGCGGAAGTTTTGCCAGTGCGGCCAGCCCAGCAGGTCCAGGAGATCGCCGGTGAAACAGCCGGAAAGATAGGCGCGGGTCAGGGAAAGAATCTGTGCCTCCGGCATGCCCCGGCCGGCGAGCTTGAAGAAGCGGATGCCCGCCTTTTCCCAGAGCGGGAGATCCTCGGGCCGGATCCACGGGCTTTTCAGAAATTCGCCGGGGCTGGCGAGCTTTTTTAAAAAGCACCAGTTCAGATAGAAACCGTTGTAGGGGAAGCCCGGAACCCCGCTGCCGGATGGTTTTTGCGAGCCGTGGGCCGCCACGCAGTAATGGTTGTACTTGTAGTGGCACTGGGAGATGCAGACTGGATTGGCGATCACCTCCAGCGGCACCGGGCTTTCCAGCGAGGCGCGTTTCAGGAAGCGGAAGTCGCGGTTGGCCTCCACATCGAGGACGATACGCTTGGCCCCGGCCTCGAGCCACTGGTCGATGCCGCGCATGGCTCCGACATAGCCGATGGTCGAGGTCACCACCTCCAGGGAGGGATATCGGCTGGCAATTATCCGGGCCAGATAGGGCACGGCCACGGTCACCGAGCGCACCCCGCAATCGACCAGCAGGGCAAGGAGTTCCTCCAACTCGGCACGGCCTTGGCTGGTGTATTCGTAGTTGGCATAGCTCGGCGCGTTGAGCAGATAGTTGAAGCCGATGTCGCTGTCTGCCAGTGCCCGGATATGGTGGCGGAACTGGGTCTGGGTCGGGGAGGGCAGATATTTCGCCGGTCGGGCCGAGTTGAAGGGGGCGTTTTGCAGGGAGCCGTAGACCTCATGCACCCTGCGGTCGCGTACCGCATATTCCCGGTTGAGTTGGGCCAGGTTTTCGGCGCAGGAGGCAGTGAAGGTGGTGGGAACGGTGAGATTCAGCATGATCGGGCAGGCCTTGGCGAGGTTGTCAGGGAACTTTTGTGTCTGCGCAGCAGCAACGGCGGAAGGCGCATAGTAGGGAGTTGGCGGGGCAATGTCAAGCCGGATTTACGGTGCTTAAGGCAGCGGGAGTTCTCGGCTGGCAAGGATCATCCCACCCTGATTTCCGAGGGGGGCAAGCCGGAGCTCCACGATGAGCAGGCTGCCGGTCGGGGCGTCATCTGCCGGGGCAAGACGGATGAGAATCTGGCGTTGTTCTCCGGGTTTGAGCGGCTCCAGATTTTCTCCGATCAAGGGGACGAGGTTCTCGGCCAGCAGGGTGTGCTCCGGGCTGTAGAGGCGTACGCTCAGATGGACCTGGCGGGAGCGGAAGGAGCCGGTGGGCAGCGTGTGGGGCAGGGTGTTGGTGAGGGACAGTTGCAGGAGGTTGAGCGGTGCGGGCTGCCAATCCAGCAATTCCATGCGCATCGCGCCGTCCATCTCGGCAAGGTGCGCCAGGCCGAAGGTGTGCCGCCGGGTGGGGCGGCTCTTTTCAAAGGCGACCAGCCCTTTGGAAAAGAGGTTGCTGCCCTTGGTGGCCGTGCGGACAACTTGGGGCATGTGGCATTCCTGGCAGGTTGGCGTGGCTGGTTGGGCGTGGCGGCTTGCCTGCCAGTCGCTAAAGGTCTCCGTATGGCAGGTACCGCAGAGTCCGCTGTTGCGGAAGAATTCCGGCTGGACCGCGATCGGGTGCGGGGTGAATAACCCTGATGCCGGTTCCGGGCCGGTCATTGCTCCCTCGTTCAGATGGCAGGCGGCGCAGGAAACACCGTCTTCGCGATTGTAGCGGCGAGGGGCAGGGGGTTCGCCGTTGGTGCGGACCGTATCCGGCACATGGCAGCCGAGACAGGATTCGTCACCCCCGTCGGTCACAACCGCCTGGAACCTGGGGTTCATAAAGGCCTGGGCATGGGCCGATCCCCGCCATTCGCCGAACTGTTCGATATGGCACTGGCCGCAGTCCGCGGCCTTGGGGCCGTGCGCTTCCCAGAGGGTGTTGTTGACCTCGGTAAGGTGGGCGAAGGGGGAACAGGCCGCGAGGCACAGTAAAGCCGTAAGGCCAAGGGTGGCCGGGAAGGTGTATTTTACAAACATGGCAAGGGTCCATTGTCTGATGGTAAAAAAAATATTCGTGCAGACAGTATATCAGATGCATGCGGCGATCGACAGCAGGTTTGTTTGCCAAGGCGAGCAGTGATGGGCCGTCATTCCCCAGCAGGGGTGGTCATTTTCTTGCGGCGTATATCCCGTTTCATGGTGCTTCTGCCTCATTTTGTCTGGGTGGCGTAGCCATCCATGCGTTGCGGGGTGCTGCTGGCTAATCTGTTTTTAGCCTTGCCGTTTCGGCCCGGCCCGTCACGGTTTGTGTTGTGATATAATGACAGAGATCGGGTCGGGTGAATCCGCGATATGCCAAAGGAGAAAGCCATGAAAACTGTGATTGTGGTGGCATTGCTGCTGGTGACTGCCGGGACTGCCCGGGGATTTGACGCCGAGTCTGGCTGTGTTGCCTGCCATGGCAACCAGGGGAAGATGAAGGAGCTGGGGGCGGAGTCGATGTACCTGGACCCGGCCCGGGTGGACCAGGAGGTCAACATGCAGGGCAAGCCTACCTGCGTGGATTGCCACCTGGGCGACCCCAAGGCCCAAGACAAGGAGGCGGCCCATCAAGGACTGCTGCGTCCTTTCCTGGTGGGGGCGGGCAAGAAGCTGAAGGGCGAGGCGCTCTCCCGTGAGGCGGCAGGCGCCCTGCAACCTTTGACGCCAAAGGGAACCGGCATGAATAGCATGATCCCCGCCGGCGACTCCGGCAAGCTGGAACAGGCCGGAGTCAAAAAGATCGTCGGCATAGAGTGGCACGACCGTGACCGGGAAACCATGGCCTATGCCCCGCAGGTGGCAGAGAAAACCTGCGGCCGCTGCCATGCCAAAGAGGTCAAGGATTACAACAGCTCGGCCAAGGGGCTGCTGAAACACCAGCGGGCTTACCGCGACTGGAGCGAAAAGCTGCCTGGTCCGCAGAATTGCGGCATGTGGTTCGGCCAAAACGAAGAAATTATCAAGGCTAGAACCTCCGTGCCCTACGGCAAGGCACAGAATGCGGCCTCCGACCGTTCCTGCAACATGTGCCATGCCTCATGCAACGACTGCCATTTCAAGCCGGTGGCCAACAAGGGGAGTCATGCTTTTGGCAAGCCCGATACCCCCAGCTGTTACGGCGGCGGCCGGGCGAGCATCTGCCATGCCGGGCCCATGGACCGCCGGCGCGGTGCCGGTTACGTGCGGGGAGAGTATTCCTTCCCCGCCAATCTCCCGCAGGGCGCCCACGTCAAGGCGGGAATCCAGTGCCTCGACTGCCACAAGCCGGCCAACCACCAGTTTGGCCACCTCGCCGCCGATGATGCGCGCAACTCCTGCGCTGAGTGCCACGGCGAAATCGTCAAGGCGGTGAACAGCTCGCCCCACGGCAAGGTTGACTGCACTTCCTGCCATATCACCGTCTCCGGCGCCTACCAGTATACCTTCTGGGGTCAGGGGAACGTTTTCGGGGTGGAGACCCCCTACGGCAAGCACAAGGAATACTACGGCACCCGCGACCTGCCCGCCATCATCAAAAACGCCTCGGGCCGCTGGATTCCGGTCAAGCCATACCCCATGGCGGTCATGAACCAGACCAGAGAACTGGGGCCAACCAAGCTGCTCTTTCGCGCCATTCCCAAACGGAATATCCCCGGCAACCCGCAGATCGGCGAACCGGTCACCTTCGAGGTGGCGCGTAAGGCCACCGACGTGAACGACGCCTTCATCGTGGTCGGCACCCGCAGCGATTTTCCTTCGGGGAACAAGGCAATCCTCTGGGTGCAGATGGACAAGCTGAGCCACGCCATGGGTAAGCCGCGCAACTGCGGCAGCTGCCACGATTCCCATGCCCAGGTGGGCAAATCGGAGTGGAGCTACTTCGAAGAAAAGGATGTGACCAAGCCGTTTACGGGGAGCTACACCATCACCGCCGATCGAAACGGCCTCCGTTTCAGCGATCTTGTCTGGGAGGAGCCCTCCCTGGCCCCCAATCGCAAGGTGGAGGATATCGCACCCTTTGCGGTGCTCCCCAAAACGGCCTGGGATGTCAAGGGGATCGATCTCTCCATTCCCTTTAACGACAAAAAGACCTCCAAGGCCCGAACGGAGCTGGAGCGTTTTCTGGCTGAGTTGGACAAGCGGTCGAACGACCCGCAGGTCGGGAATATCCGGGTAATTGCCTATCACAACCTGGCCATGGCCAAGAAGATGCTGAACAAGAAATAATCGTCGTTATTGAAAATGGGGAGGATAAGGCAACGGATGGCCTCAGGAAGTCGGCGGAACAGCGCATTGTCTGCCATCACCCAGAGGAATAATTCCCATGTTTTCCGATTGACAGTGTCGGGACGATACCCCCATCATGTTCATGAGGGTATCGTTTGCACGGTGAGATTCCCGGTGGTTGCGCCTGGGAAGGGAGCGAGCAACAGCCCGTGAAGAGGTGTTCCCCTTCAGCTCCAAATCGGGAAAGAATAAGCTGGTCATGCGCCATGGTCCATAACAGCAACGAAAAGAAATGGCAGCTCGATACGCGCCGCATCGGTGACGATCTGCTGGAAGTGTCGTGTGGTGGGCGCTGGCGTCAGGACCAGGATCTGCCCTCAGCCGGGGTGATCCTGGCCGATTTGGGAGAGACCCTTCGCCTCTCCTTCAACACCGCGCAACTCTCCGCTTGGGACACCGGTTTTCTCGCCTTTCTCCGGGCTTTGTTCGCCCTCTGCGCTGAACGTGGGGTCAGCGTCGATCAAGAAGGATTGCCCAAGGGTGTCCGCCATCTCCTGGCCATGGCCGCCGCCGTTCCCGAGCAGAAGGCGGCCCGGCGGAGCAGCACTCAGCAGAGCCTGCTTTTTCAGGTGGGCGCGGCAACGGTCGCCTTTTTTCGCGGTGCCCCCGAGATGCTCCATTTCCTTGGGGAGATCACGGTCTCCTTTGGCCGGTTGTTCCGCGGGCGAGCCCGCTTTCGGTTGAGCGACCTCTGGTGGGAGATCGAGGAGGTCGGGCCCCGGGCTCTGGGCATCGTTTCGGTGATCAGTTTTCTCGTCGGGCTCATTCTTGCCTATCTGGGGGCAGATCAGCTCCGGTTGGTCGGCGCGCAGATCTTCATCGCCGATCTGGTGGCCATCGGCATGGTGCGCGAGGTGGGGGCGCTTATGACCGGGATAATCATCGCCGGCCGCACCGGCGCGGCGTTTGCGGCCCAGCTCGGCACCATGCAGGTCAACGAGGAACTCGACGCCTTCAAGACCCTGGGCATCTCGCCGGTGGATTTTCTGGTTCTGCCCCGGATGCTGGCCCTGATGCTGATGGTGCCGCTTCTTACCCTGTACGCCGGTTTTGTCGGGATGCTGGCCGGAATGCTGGTCTCGGCCACCATCTTTGACATCGGCATGTTCGAGTACTACACCGAAACCCTGCGCGCCTTGGAGCTGAAGCATTTTCTGGTGGGACTTTCCAAGGGTAGCGTCTACGGGGCCATGGTCGCCTATGCCGGTTGTCTGCGCGGGATGCAGTGCGGTAGAAGTGCCGAGTCGGTCGGCGAGGCGGCAACCTCGGCGGTGGTGACCGGCATCCTGCTGATCACCATTTCGGCTTCGCTGATGACCATCATCTACTATCGTTTGGGGATTTAGTGCCATGCAGCAATTGATTCAACGGATAATAATCCCCTCCCCCCTTGCGGGGGAGGGCCAGGGAGGGGGGGAGGTTGCCATTATCTCAGTATGTTGCAGCTTCCCCCACCCCCAACCCCTCCCGCAAGGGGAGGGGCGTCTTTTCGCAACAATAAGAATTGCAAGGCGTTAAGCCATGGATACCGCGCCCCAGATCGAGATCCGCGACCTGACCATGGCCTATGGCGAGTTCGTCATCCAGCGCGACCTCAATTTCGTGGTCAACAAGGGGGATATCTTTGTCATCATGGGCGGCAACGGCTGCGGCAAGACGACCCTGATGCGGGCCCTGATCGGCCTGCAACGCCCGGCCAAGGGCACGGTGTTTTACGGCGGCGAGGACTTCTGGCACGTGGAGCCTCAGCAACAGGAGCGGCTCAAGCGGCGGCTCGGCATCATGTTTCAGGGCGGTGCTCTGTGGAGTTCGCTGACCCTGGCGGAAAACGTCGCCTTGCCGCTCAAGGAGTACACTGCTCTTTCGCCGCGCCATCTGGCCGAGATCGTTTCTTTCAAGCTGGCCCTGGTGGGGTTGGCCGGTTTTGAGGAGTTTTATCCGGCCGAGCTGAGCGGCGGCATGAAAAAACGGGCGGGTCTGGCCAGGGCCATGGCCCTTGACCCGGATATCCTGGTGATCGACGAACCCTCTTCCGGCCTCGATCCCCTTACGGCTAGGCGTCTTGACGATCTGATTCTCGAGCTGCGCGACAGCCTGGAGACGACCATCGTGGTGATAACCCATGAGCTGGCCAGCATCCTCGGCATCGGCACCAATTCGGTTTTTCTGGACACCGAGACCCACACCATGATCAACACCGGCAATCCCAAGGAGGCGGTTGCCTCCGGCGACGCAAAGGTGCGCCATTTTCTCACCAGGGGGGCGGCATGAGCGATTTGCGGGGAAATATGGGATATAACTGTTCAGACGTGCCGCAGATGCGAGGAAGAGGTCTGCGAAGTGTGCTATTGCACATGAGCAGGCCGATGACAGGTAAGCGAGCCTGCGAGACTCCGAAGCAGATGCGGTGCGGCCGGGCAGTTATCAGGGGGGCGGCATGAGCAGACAGGCTAATCCCACGCTTATCGGGGCCTTTGTTCTTGGCGCCATTATCCTCGGGGCGGTGACCGTCCTGCTCCTTGCCGGGGGGCAGTGGTTTCAGGAACGACGCCAGCATGTCCTCTATTTTGAAGGAGCAGCCCAGGGGTTGCAAGTAGGGGCGCCGGTGGTTTTTCTCGGAGTCAAGGTGGGCACGGTCAAGCGCATCCAGCTCGGGCTTGATGCCGAAAACCACCGTTTCATGGTGCCGGTCACCATCGAGGTCGAACCCAACATGGTCCAGTCTCCCCGTGGGGAACAGGTCGATCTGCGGGACCGGAAAACCATCCGGCAGCTGGTGGAGCGGGGGTTGCGCGGCCGACTCAAGATGCAGAGCCTGCTCACCGGCCAGCTGTACATCGATCTGGATTTTCATCCCGACAAACCGGCTCGTTTCATCGCCCGCGATCCAGAGGTGAGCGAAATCCCCACCATCCCGACGACGACGGAAGAGCTTGCCTCCAAGTTGGAGGGGTTTCCCATGGATACCTTCCTCACCGATCTTGCCGGGATTAGCCAATCGCTCAACGCCATCCTCTCCTCGGAGGAAACCAAGAGGATTCCGGTGCGGCTGGAGGCGACGCTTGTCCACCTGCAATCCTTAAGCGCCAAACTCGACCGGGATGGCGCTGCCGTGCTTACCGAGATGCGCATGGCGCTTGAGGCGGTACAGACGGCGATGGTCAAGATCGGCGGGGTGGCCGAGGCCGGAGCCCCGGTGGTTGTCAGTCTGGGCAAAGCCAGCGAGGAACTGGCCAAGACAGCGCAAGTGTTGCAGAGGCTCGCCGGGGAAGAGTCGCCGACCGTGCAACAGATCAACACGGCGTTTCAGGAAATCAGCCGTGCCGCCCGTGCCCTGAGGCTTTTGGCAGAGACTTTGGAGCAACAACCGGAGGCTGTTGTGCAGGGAAAACGGATCGAAGGGGAAGGAAAATGAAAAACATGCCTGGTAAGTGGAAGGGGGGTTGGTGGGTTGTGTTGGGATGCGCCCTGCTGCTGGCAGGTTGCGCCCGCACAACGCCGGTCAGTTATTATCAGCTTTCCTCCTTGGAAGTGGCCCGCACAGCGCCGGTCAATGGTGAAGCGGGCAAAATGGTGCTCGGCATCGGCCCGGTGCGGCTGCCGGAATATCTCGACCGGCCCCAGTTGGTCACCAGGATGACGCCAAATCGGCTGCAACTGGCCGACAGCCATCGGTGGGCCGAGCCGCTCGGCGAAAACATCTCCCGAGTGGTGGGAGAAAACCTCTCGGCGCGGCTGGGTACCGACCGCATTCTGCTCCACCCCTGGCCTGCTTCCAGAACCGTGGATTACCAGCTCCTGGTTGAGGTGCTCCATTTTGAAAACGAGAGCGACGGGGCAGCCCGGCTGGTGGCCCTCTGGTCGCTCAAGGGAAAGGACGGCGTAATCGTGCTGCCGGAAAGACGGAGCAGCCATTCTGCTCCTGCGACCAGCCGGGATCAGGAAGGGCAGGTTGGCGCCCTGAATGAGGCGCTGGGGAGTTTTTGCCGGGAGATTGCCCAGGCATTGACGGAGTTGCTGGCGAAACCCTCCCGTTCAGGATTGTAGGAGGGGTTATCTGGGGGGCATTTTGGATGGTCCGTAACAACACCCTTCGATAGGCTCAGGGCGAACGGATCTTATCGTAACATATGAATATTCCGTCCGTGCTGAGCCCGTCGAAGCACCGGTATATTATGAAACTTTCAACTGGGCGGATTATTACTGCCCGCTGAAATGGGAAACCAACCGTTTCAGCCGGACCTGGGCCGCCGCGACCTCGGCAAGGCTGGCAAAGGCTCGGACCGTCTCGGCGTTGCCCGGATCAAAGCCGCCGCGCAGGGGCTGACGTTGCAGCAGGGTGGCGACAAAGGCGCGCTCCAGCCTATCTGCCGGTTCATCCGATTGCTCCGTATCCGAGAGGTTGTACCAGTCAGCGAAGCTGGGCTCGGCCATGGCCTGTCGCACCTCCTCCTGCAAAATCGTGGTCGCACCATAGCCGTGTCGGAACAGATCGGTCATGCACCAGATCTCCAGCAGTTCGGCCGCCTTGGCTGCGGCTCCGGCCTGGTCCGGCAAGCAGGGTGGTTCCTGCTTGGCCAACAGGGATTCCAGGCCCAGCGAGATGGTATCCCGCACCCGGGTGACCAGGGCGGTGATGTGTTCGATATCCTGCGGTTTTTCCCCGTAGGCCATGATCGCACTGTTGATGGCCCAAACCAGCTCCTGCTCCAGGCGGGAGAGGCTGTTTTGGTCAGAAACCAGGGAGAGGGCCTGCTGCAACAGGGTGGTTTCGAGCAGGGGCGCGGCATAGACCGAGGGCAACCGGGTGACGGCGCTGTCCAGCGGCTCCTGGGGCCTGGGCAAAGGCTGGCGGCTGGGCGGTTTGGAAAAAAGCGCGATTGCCTCGGCCGGGGTGGCAAAGCCCAGATCCTCCATGCGGCCGCTGCGGAAGCGCAGGGCTTCCTCCTCGATCTGGGTGGGCAGATCCACCCGGACCTCGCTCAGCAACCGGTGCGTCGCAGTAGGGTCGTATTGGTACATGGCGTCCAGCAGGGCAAAG
This sequence comes from Thiovibrio sp. Mzg5, assembly GCF_055379285.1. NCBI lineage: Bacteria > Pseudomonadati > Thermodesulfobacteriota > Desulfobulbia > Desulfobulbales > Thiovibrionaceae > Thiovibrio > Thiovibrio sp. Mzg5. Next base: position 440,224 of record NZ_AP022872.1, read on the forward strand.
GGATGGACCTTGAGGGCCAGGTCGGGCATCTTCAGCTCCAGGAGGTAGAAGCCGTCCGGGGTCATGGCTCGGGCCGTGGTCTCGCGCGTCTCGTCCTCCGGCGGCACCTGATCCGTATCCGGATCGTACACCGTGACGGTCTGGGTCAGGAAGAGGAGCTGGAGCACATAATCCAGGGAGAAAAAGGTCTGGGCCAGGGTTTCCGCATCGATGGAGGCAAAGGGAGCCAGCCATTCATCAAGACTGTCCACGGCGAAATCGTAGCGGTTCCAGCAATCCAGATCGAGACAGGCCTGCAGCTGTTCGTGGCTCAGCTCCCGGAGGATGGGCAGGGCTTGATCCAGCCCGATCTCCCGGACAATGTAATACGCTTCGAGAGGTTCCAGGGCCGCGACCTCTTCGGCCAGGTCGGTGGCGGCCAGAAGCCGTTCGCCCCGGCGGGTCAGGGCGCGGGCCAGATCGGCGCGGAAAGGGGTCAGTTCGATGATATTGCTGTCGCTCATTTTCGTGTCCGTTGAGGGGTAAGCGTAAGGCCTTGCCGTAGGGGAAGCATGCATCGCAAGGCTGGATTTGAGGATGGGTATCATACCGCAAGTACGGCCATTCGAGCATTTTTATTTTTGGTTATCAAGTAATCTCAGTTTATTCTTTTGCTCTTATAGCGGTTAAAATCCCATTGGCCCGCCGCCGAGCACCGGAGAGGTTGCCGAAAAAGGGATTTGCACTGTTTGAGGCGCAGCCGAGTTTGCAAAGCCCCGGCAGCCTTGAGGAGCACAGGGCATCCCGCCTTCGGCGGGACAAGGGACACAGGGGGCCCTTTCTTTGGTTCGTTTCTTTGGGCAAGCAAAGAAATGAACAGAAGGATAAAGCATATTCCTCTGGCCACGGAGATTGCTTGGTAACCATAAATAAAATTGCTTAAAATCAGCCGAACCGTTGGAAAATCTATGAATTTTCCAACGGTTATTTTAGAATGGACGCCACCGGGAGACGCTCACCATCCCTCCGGGTACCAGGAGGAGCATGAAGAGGATTCTACTCGCATCATTAAAGGCATGGTTCAATCATCGCGGCGCCAGCAAGGGCGCGGCTCTGGCCTTTTACACCCTGTTCGCCACGACCCCCATCCTGTTGCTGGCCATTGCGGGGGCCGGATATTTTTTTGGCGCTGAAGCGGCCCAGGACGAAATTATCTTTCATCTCCGGACAACGGTCGGACCCAATGGCGCCCAGGCGATCAAGGCCTTGCTGGCCGCCGCCCAAAATCCCGTTTCCGGACGGGTCGCAACCATTGTTGCCGGTATTTTGCTGCTGATCGGCGCCACCAGCGTCTTTGTCGAGTTGAAAGAGAGTTTGGATGAAATATGGGGGGTCTCGCCGCATCGGCATTCCCCTATCCTCAGCCTGCTGCGGGCAAGATTCCTCGCCTTTGCGCTGGTGCTGGTTCTTGCCTTTCTGTTGCTGGTTTCCCTGGTCTGCGGCGCGGCGTTTGCCATGTTTGCCCGCTCCGTGGGCGGGATATGGAGCAGCTCTGCCCTTGTTGTTTTCTCCTCGCTTCTTTCCTTGAGTATCACCGCCTGTCTGTTCGCGGTGATTTACAAGATGTTGCCCGAGGCGCCGCTTTCCTGGCGCGATGTCTGGTTCGGCGCCGTGGTTACGGCCGGATTGTTCGATCTCGGCAAATATGCGATCGGCCTGTATCTGGGAAAGAGCGGCGTGGCTTCCAGCTTTGGCGCGGCCGGATCGTTGATCGCCTTGCTGCTTTGGGTGTATTACTCAGCACAGATTTTTTTTCTGGGCGCGGAGTTCACCCGGCAGTATGCTTTGTCTTACGGCAGCTTTAAGTCCGCGAAGGGACGCGGGCGGACCCTATGGCCACGGGGGAAAAACAACAAGGAGGTGGGAGGGTGAGCGAAGTACACAGACTGTAAGGTTCTGTTTGTATCGGGAGCATGAAATGGGGGATGTCCCTAATTTCTTTAAACCCGATGCGCAAAATGGGGACGGAGCCCGATATTTTGATTTTCCCCATCAACCCACTTTCAAGAAACCGGGCTCCGTCCCCATTTCCTGCAATGGACGTCCCCGAATTCATCTGTTTTTTGGGGACCTTGTATTAAGAAAGTTTGGCAAAGGCGATAATGAGTCCGGCAATGGAAATAATGATGCCCCATAGCCACTTCCATTCTTTTAAATAAAATGCAACTCCCGCATGCAGTAATTGTGATGACCAATGGCGTTTATATCTAATGCCAGGGAAAATAGGCAAATCAGGTGTCGATATATTGTATTCTTTGCCATGATACCATTGCTTGATGAATTTAATCATTTATCATCTCTTTGCGCGCAAAATGGGGACGGAGCCCAATTTTTTCGGTGGTTTCAATATATGGTGATTCTATGTGGCAGGATGTGGAAAGGCAAGGAGAAAGTCGGCGGGCAAACACTGTGTCGATTTCCGCACAAAAAAAAGGGTCAGCCGCATTCGGCTGACCCTTTCTGATTTTCACTGGAGGCGGCGAGCGGATTTGAACCGCTGAATAATGGTTTTGCAGACCACTGCCTTACCACTTGGCTACGCCGCCTTTTTGGTGGGGGCAATCTTAAACGCAGATCGTTTTTTTGACAAGGGAAAATGTGCACGGCGCGCGGGTCTGCGGCAGGCAAGGGAAAAGGGCGTAAAGCCCTGCGCCGGGCCGGGTGATCCGTTGCCCTTTTTTACCGGCTGGGGTATGGTGTGTCCTCGGCAAGAGGGGTGACGCCCTCGCAGATTACCCCTTACCCATACCCTGACCGTGACTACCGATACCCTTGCCCAAACACCGCAACCAGACCTGTCCCTTCTTGAGGAAAAGCTCGGCTACCATTTCCGGGACCGCGCCCATCTGCAAAAGGCCATGATCCACAGCTCCCATGCCTTTGAACAGGGCAGGCAGACGCAGAAGAACAACGAAACCCTGGAGTTTTTGGGCGACGCAGTGCTCGATCTCACCGTGGGCTATGCGCTTTTTCGCCATTTCCCGGAGATGCGGGAGGGCGATCTCACCCGGCTGCGGGCGGCCCTGGTCAATGAGCGGCATCTGGCCCGGATGGCGCGTGATCTTGAGCTGGGCAACTATCTGTTGTTGGGCAAGGGCGAGGATACCAATCTCGGCCGGGAAAAGGCATCCATCCTCTCCTGTGCCTTCGAGGCGGTGGCTGGAGCCATTTTCCTCGATGGCGGGTATCCGGCGGCCACCGAATTTGTCGAACGCCATTTTATCCCCTGGTTTGAAGACCGCCAGCAGACCATGTTTCTGGCCGACGCCAAGAGTTCGCTCCAGGAGCTGTTGCAGGAGCGGTTTAACGAAGGCCCCCGCTATGTGCTGGAGGGGGACGAAGGGCCGGATCATAACAAGATCTTCCATATCTCGGTCCGCTTCCGCGAGGAAACCCTCGGCCAGGGCAGCGCCCGCAGCAAAAAAGAAGCGGAGCAGGAGGCCGCCGCCATGGCACTCAAGAATCTCGCCGGGCCTGCGCAGGGCGGCCAGTGAGCCGTTGTGTCAGAGCGCCTCTCTTCTAACCCCATGCTTTCCCCCTTTATCATCCCCATCTTCATCGCCCATCAGGGCTGTCCCCATCAATGCCTGTTTTGCAACCAGCGCAGTATCACCGGCGCTGCCGAGGGCATGGTCGGTGCCCGCGAGGTGGCGGAAACCATCCGTGCCCAGTTGGCCTGGCCGCGCAGGCATTCGGACGCGCCGGTGCAGGTGGCTTTTTACGGAGGCAGCTTCACCGGCCTTCCCTTGGAGCGGCAGGAGGAATTGCTGGGTGCGGCGCAGCCTTTTCTGGATTCAGGCCAGGTGCAGGAGCTGAGGCTTTCCACCCGCCCGGATTACGTGACCCCGGAGATCGCCGGATTTTTGCGGGAGCATGGGGTGGGGATCGTGGAGTTGGGTGCCCAGTCGCTGGATGATGGGGTGCTTGCGGCCAGCGGCCGGGGGCATACCGCAGCCCAGGTGGGGACGGCGGTTGCCTGCCTGAAAGAGGCGGGGATGCAGGTGGGGCTCCAGCTCATGCTCGGCCTGCCTGGAGACAGCACGATTACGGCCTTGGCCAGCGGTCGCCGGGCGGCAGCGCTTGGCCCGGATCTGGTTCGGCTCTACCCCTGTCTGGTTATTTCCGGCAGTCCCCTGGCGGAGCTGTACCGGCAGGGGGAGTATCAGCCTCTGAGCCTGCCTCGGGCTGTGGCGTTGGCTGGGCGGCTCTGGCGCCTTTTCAAGGCGCAGGAGATTCCCGTGGTGCGCATGGGGTTGCAACCTTCTCCCTCGCTGGAAGAAACCATGCTGGCCGGGCCGTACCATCCGGCCTTTGGTGAGTTGGTGCTTTCCCGGCTTTTTTTCAACCGGGTCCGTGCCTTGCTTGCCGCCCGTCCGGCCCAACAGCTCCACCGTTTGTGTCTCGCCAAGGCGGACGAATCCATCTATCGGGGGAAGGGCAACGGGAACGTCAAGCGGCTTACGGCTTTGGGGCTTCTTGAAGGGGTGGAAACGGTGTTCAGCGCCAGTCAGCCCCGGCAGACGGTGGTTTTGACTTCGGTTGATTCGTAAAAAATATCTGATTACCAACCACTCCCAGCAGCCAGAGGAATAACTTTATCCTTCTGTTCATTTTCTTTGCTTGCCCAAAGAAAACGAACCAAAAGAAAAGGCCCCCGTGTCCCTTGTCCCGCCGAAGGCGGGATACCCTGTGCTCCTCGATGCTGCCGGGGCTTTGCAAACTCGCTGCGCTCAAACAGTGCAAATCCCCTTTTCGGCAGCCTCTCCGGTGCTCGGCTGCGTGCCAATGGGAATTCTCTTTCCCCCCCCCATTTGTCCTGCTGCGCCTCGCAGGCGGGGGCGGAAAAAGACGCGGGAGGTAAGCGAAGACTCCGACTGTTTGAGCGGTTTCATTCCCTCCCCCCTGGCGTGGGAGGGTCAGGGAGAGGGGGAACTAGCCAGGACATCAGCAGATTGCAGCTTCACCCACCCCTAGCCCCTCCCGTCAAGGGAGGGGAGTTTTTTCCACCGGACGATCTGTATTGTTTACCGCTTGATTTAGAACTGGTATCAGGCCGAGGGTTTCTTGGCGCTAAAAAGCTGGCAATGGATGCCGGAGCTGGCAAAGACCACCACGGCCGGGTACTGGAGGGATTTGAAGCCCAGGGCTCGGCAGCCGTAGGGATGCTGTGGTTGGTGGGTGATGTAGAAATGGAGGCAGGCCAGGCAGTTTGGCCGCTCTGTGGTTGGGGAAGGCATTGGTCGCACCCTACAAAACGGTCGGGAGGTGTGGGTGGCGTGCTTCGCTCTCAAGGCCGCGCAGCAGAACGAAGCGGCCCAGCGGCGTTACCTGGCAGGGGAAGCTGCCCACGAACAGGGGGTTGTCGCACAGCCCGCCGGAGAGGTAGAGCCTGGCAGGTGAACCGGCAAAGCGGTAGGCGTTGATGGCAATCCCCTTGACAAAGCGGGCCACCGCCTCGGCCACCTCCACCCCGGAGATCACCGCGTCGAAGATGTCGCTCATCCCCAAGACCCCGCAGGTCACGGAAAAGGTCTGCTCCGGCACCCGCAGATGGGCATAGTCCAACTCGTAATACCGCTCCAGCAGCTCGATGGTGAAGCCCATCGACGCCCCGCATTCCGCATTCCAGCCCATGTCCGCCAGCTTGCCGTTTTGGTATTTGATGAACTTGATGTCCCGGCTGCCGCAGTCGAGCAGCACATACTCGTCTTCTTGGATCAGGGCCTCGCCGCCTCGGGCCAGGGCAATGAGCTCGTTGACGTAGCGGTTGGCGAAGCGTTTGCCGTTGTGGCCGGTGGCGAGATCCACCCGGATGTCCCGGGGCAGCTCCTTGGTGGCGATGATGGTCGGCCCCCCCCCAGGCGCGTCGAGATCGAGAAATTTGCAGTAGGAGGTGCCGAAGTCGCCCAGGATCATGGCCGGACCCCGGAAAGTTCGAGAAAGGCTTGGACTTTGGCGCGGGCGCTGCTGGTGGTGTGCACATCCACGTCCAGATACAGGGCGTGGGGATGTTTTTTCGCCAGATAACGGGCCAGCGCGGTTTTCGCGCAAAAGGACTGGGCAAAGAAAACCGTGGGTACCTCGGGGTTGAACTGGGCCTCCAGACCGTGATCGGCCGGGGTTTTGTTTTCCATGCAGCGGGCCCAGCCGTAAATATGGGTGGTGTCCGGGAACAGCCCGAGGATGGAGAAATCTCTGGGCGGCACCCCCCAGAAACCTGCGCTCGGCGTACAGGGCACCGGTGGATTGTTGTAGCTTGCCGCGGATTTGACCCCGGCGGTGATGGCCAGCATCCGGTCGATGAGGGGCAACCGGGCCTGACAGAGTGGGGTGCCAAAGGCTGCGGTATCGGTGTTCTTGGTGCAAATCACCGGAATGGGCAGGGCCTCGGCCAGGATCGTGGCCGTATGCAGGGCGCAGTCGCATTTGCCCGGGCCGGTATCAGCATAGATGGCGTCCAACTCCAGGTGGAGGGCATTGACCACGGCGGTGCGGAGGATGGCGCAGTAGACCCGGGGCAGGTAGGGGCTGGCTGTCTCGAGATCCTCCCGGACCAGGGGCTCGTCCAGGTCATGGATGATCAAGCCGTGTTCGTTGGCAGCCCGGATCACATCCAGGGGCGGAACGCCGATGATGCCGATCTTGCGGAAGCGACTGATTGTGGCGGCTGGGGGTGCGGGATCGAGGGCCATGTTCAGGGTGTTACTGGTTGTATTTTTTCAGGAGGAAACAGCCAAGACCTATGGTCAGAAGATGGATGGACCAGGAGGCGATGCCGGGCGGCAGGATGGCGGTTTTGGCCAGGGACTGGGTGGCGCTCCATCCGCCCCAGGCGGCAAAGGCCAGGCCGCAGCTTACCGGGATGGCGAGGGCAAGATCGCGGCCCTTGTTTTTATGCACGGCGAGCAGCACCGGAATGCCCAGGAGGAGCAGGGGAATGCCCAGAAAGGCGTAGGATAAACGGCGGTGGAATTCCACCAGCGATTCCTGGTGGGAAACCTTGCCGGCCATGGCCTGCCGCAGGAGTTTGCTGTAGGAGATTTCTTCGATTTTGTAGGGGGGGACAAAGAATTCTTCCGGTGCTTCGGTAAAAGCAGGGGCGAGGGTCGGGAAAAGCGTTACGGAAAAGGTGCCATTGTCGGTGCGTTGTTTCTGTTGGCCGTTTTTGAGCAGCCAGATTCCCTTTGTCCAGGTGGCGCTTTCGGCGGTGAGCAAGGTTGTTAAGCCGTGCTCGGCGTCAAAGGCGGCAAAGGAGAAATTAAGGAACTCGTTTTTCCCGGGATTGGGGCGGACAAAGGAGAAGATTCCCTGCGTGCCCCGAAAATAGGTGCGGCCGTCCCGGATGATGCCCTTGGGAATCTGACGGTTGACCTCCTCGTACCAGATCCGGTTGGTCGCCGCCGTGGTGGCGGGCAGCACCCATTGGCCGATGACCACGGTGAGCAGGGTGAAAAGGGCTGCCGCGATCAGCAGGGGACGGATGATGCGGAGCACGCTGATCCCGCTGGCCATAAGGGCCATGAATTCAAAATGCTGGTTGAGGATACCCAGGGTGATGACCCCGGCCAGCAGGATACAGACCGGGATCAGCTGGACATACATGAAGGGCAGCTTGAGCAGCAGGTATTTGATCGCCAAGCCGATGGTTTTTTTTGCTTCCAGGAAGTTGTCCACCCGTTCAAAAAAATCAACCAACAGATAGATGGCGATCAGGGAGCAGATGACCAGGGCCAGGTTTTTGGCGAACTGGGCCATGAGGTAGCGGTCCAGCAGCTTCATAGCCGTTTTTCTCCGGTTTTTATTTTTGGCAGTCTGGCCATCAGGGCCAGGGCCGGTCCGCTCAAGCGGGCAAGGAAGCGCGGGGTGGTTTCCTTTGCCACCTGCCGGGTGAGCATGATGGTGAAAAGAGCGATCAGGATATTGGAGAGCCAGATACCGATTGCCACCGGCAGATGGCCGTTTTCAGCACTGGTTCGACCTGCGGTGAACAGGATGTAGTAAAGAACAAAAAGAAGCAGGCCGAGCGGCACGCCCAGCGGCCTGCGGCCAGGCCGGGCCAGCATGGCCAGGGGCAACCCCAGGATGGTCAGGATGAAGCCGCCCACCGGCAGGGCCATGCGGGTATGGTACTCGATGAGCATAGTGAGTCCGGTGGGGCTTTTGGGGCCATGGATTGCCACCTGTTCCAGCAACTGCTTCTGGCTCAGGCCGTTTTTCCCGGCCTCGGTAACGGAGGTGCCGGCGATTTCCGCGGGGGTCTTGATGGGCAGGTTGACCTGGTAGCGGTCAAAGCGGATGGTCTGGGTGATATTTTCGCTGGCGCGGTGCAGGGTGCCGTCCGTCAGGGTGAGGCTGATCAGCATGTTTTCCGGCTGGGCGGTAAGGCTGCCCGTTTTGGCGACGATGGTAAGGGGCGTGTCGCCGTGCCGCATGTCGGAGACATACACCCCCTGCCATTGCCGGGTGTGTTCATCCACCGCGTCGATATACAGCACAACATTGGCAAGCCCTTCGCTGAACTGCCCGGCCTGGATACCCTTGTCGATTTTTTCCTGGGCCATCTGCAAAAAAAGCGATTTCATGGCCAGGGTGCCCTGGGGAATCATGGTGACTGCGGAAAAATAGGTGAGCAGGGAAGTGGACAGGGCGATGACGATCACCGGCGGCAGCAGGCGGACCAGGCCGATGCCGGTGGCCTTCAGGGCCATGATCTCGTTGTCGTTCACCATTCGGGTAACGGCGACGATGACTGCGGTCATACTGGCCATGGGGATGGAAAACATCATCAGCTTGGGCAGCATGTAGGCGCAGAGGCGGAGAAAATCACCGGTGCCGACGCCGAAATCGAAGATCACGTTGAGCAGAGGGACAAGCCTGCCCAGAAAGAGGATGGCGTTGATGATGAGAAAGCTGGCAAAGAACGGGGCCAGAATCTCGGTGGCGATATAGGTGTAGAGCAATACGGGCATGTTTCTTTGAGTATTCCTTGTTACGGCGTAACGCCTTTATGGCTCTTTACCATTGCCCATCCTGAACGTCAAGTTCGTCGCTGTCAGAGCGGGGGAGGCACATTTTTTTAGGGACTTTTCCCGACCGGCGGCATAGTATATCGGGCAGGATGCAGTTGTTGGTTATGAAGAATCTTCTCGGAGTTGTCCGATTATGCTGACCCCCTTGGTGCGCGCCATTGCGGTTGCCGTGCCCCCTCCCAGTCTTGGCGACAACACCGGCGACATCGACCGGTTGAAAAAGGCTCTTGCCCCGCAACTGGCCGGGGCTATGGTGGTGGTGCCGTATCATCGTCTGAGCAAGGTGGCCGAGCGGTTCCGCGCCGCAGGCTTTGCGGGCGTTGCCATTGTCAATGAGATGTCGGGCCTCCCGGTTCTGGTCGATTTTCTCCCCCAACCGCCCCCGGTTGTAGCCGGAATGGCCCTTGACCTGGGAACCACCCATCTCGAAGCCACCCTGCTTGACCTGGCCACCGGTGCAGTCCTGGCCCGAGCCGACCTGGAAAACGGCCAGATTCGCTTCGGCGCCGATATCCTCACCCGAATCCATCATGCCGCCAAAAGCGAGGGGCTGACAGAGCTGCACCGGACGATAATAGCCTCGGTCAATGAGCTGGCCGCGGAGTTGGCCAGGGTTGCCGGTTTGGCTGTGGCTGAGATCCGGGCGCTTTCGGTGTCCGGCAACACCAGTATGGTTCATTTTTTCCTCAATATCAATCCCTACCATCTCTGCCGCGAGCCTTACATTCCCATGGTCAACGCCCCGGACCCCTGTCTGGCCGGAGAACTGAAACTGGCCATCCACCCGGCCGCGGTGGTCTGGCTTCTGCCCAGCGTGGGCAGCTATTTCGGCGGGGATCTCATCTCCGGCGTTCTGGCCAGCGGCCTTGACCAACAACCGGAGACCTGCATGCTCATTGACGTGGGCACCAATGCCGAGGTGATTGTCGGCAACCGGGAATGGCTCATCGCCTGCGCCGGGGCGGCAGGTCCGGCCCTGGAGGGCGGCGTGGCCCGGATGGGCATGCGGGCAGGGCCCGGCGCCATCGAGCATGTGCAGATCGATCCGGCCAGCGGGGAGATCCGTTATGAAACCATCGGCAACACCAAGCCCAAGGGGCTCTGCGGCTCCGGGCTCATCGATCTGGTGGCGGAGTTGTATCTGACCCGGCAGATCGATATCCGGGGCAAGTTCCGGCCCCAGGCTGCCGGAGAGCGGCTGATCCAGGGAAACGAGGGCTACCAGTTCGTGGTGGTTGCGGGCGAAGATTCGGCGGATGGCCGGCCCGTGGTTCTAGGCCAGGTGGATCTTGACGCGCTCATGCGCTCCAAGGCCGCCATGTACGCCATCCTCACCACCCTGACCAACCAGGTGGGGGTCGCCTTTGCTGATCTGCATCGCATCTATGTGGCCGGGGCCTTCGGCCGGCATATCTCGCCCAGGCAGGCCATTGTTTTGGGGATGCTGCCCGACCTGCCCCTTACCATCTATGAGCCCGTGGGCAACAGCTCCCTGGTCGGCGCCCAGCGGATACTCCTCGAAAGTCAGGCACGGGAGCGGAGCCTGGAGCTGGTCAGAAAAATCACCTACATCGAATTGAACGTCAACCAGGAATTCATGTTGCGTTTTTCCGGCTCCCGCTTCATCCCCCATACCGATCCAGCGCTGTTTCCCTCGGTGCCGTTTTTTGACGGGGAATAACCTCCCAAGGGCAAACCTTTGAAATTTATTTCGGCATGTGGTATAGGGCATCGGTTGTTTGGTAAAGCAGAGAGCAAGCAGGCCGGTTTTCGGCCTGGTTTTCATGGATGGCGGGGATGATGGCGTGGGCGTGAACGGAAGTTGTGAGGTTCCCAAAAAACCGATTTCCAACAAAAAGAAGACAGCCAAGGAACGTCTGCTCGAGTTCTGCGGTCTTTTCGGCAAGGAGGACCAGGTTCTCGTGGTCATCAATGCCGACCCGGACGCCATTGCCAGCGCCATGGCCTTGAAGCGGTTGCTCCGCTACCGGGTGAAAAGCGTCACTATTGCCTATCCCAACGAAATCAGACGGCTCAACAACGTGGTCATGGTGGATCTGCTGAAGATCCCCATGGAACGTCTGCACACCCTCAAGATCGGGGATTTCACCAAGAAGGTGATGCTGGATTCCCAGCCCAGCCATCTGCCCTGTTTCGAGAATATTACCTTTGATGTGGTCATTGACCACCATCCCGCCACCAAGGGTTGGGTGGCTCCCTTTGTCGATATCCGCAAGGATTTCGGCGCCACCGCTTCCATGCTGGTCGAGTATCTGCGGGCCGCCAGCCTCAAGCCCTCGGTGGCGCTGGCCACCGCCCTTTTTTACGCGATCAAGGTGGATACCCGGAATTTTGAAAAAAAGGCCACCCTGGCCGATGCCATTTCCTTCCGCTATCTCTTCAATATCGCCAACCAGAATCTGGTCCGCAAGATAGAGCTTTCCTCCTTCCGCCGCTCCGAGCTGAATTATTTCAAGACCGCCCTCAACGAGATGAAGGTGAGCAAGCAGCGGCTCTATGCCCATCTAGGAAGGGTCTCCAGCCCGGATATGCTGGTGCTCATCGCCGATTTTTTAAATCAGGTTCACGATGTCACCTGGGTTTTTGTCTCCGGCCTGCATAACGACAAGCTGGTGGTCATCTTCCGCTGTGACGGCTACAAGAAAAATGCCGGACGGCTGGCGGAGAAGATGTTCAATGAGATCGGCTCGGCGGGCGGGCACCGGGAAGCGGCCAGGGCCGAGGTGCCGCTGCGGAATCTGCCTGTGGAGATGCAGGATTTTTCCACCAAGACTCTGATGCGGCTCACCACCAAACACCTCCAGTAGCCGGTAAACGATCACAGGGCGGCGCATCTGCTTCGCAGTCTCGCAAGCTCGCTTAGCTGTCATTGGCTGGCTCATGTGCATTTGCACACTTCGCCGGCCTCTTCCGCGCATCTGCACCACCCTGTAATCGTTTGTCGTACTATCAACCCTTCGGGAAATCTTTTTCCTCCCACGTTCCTGTGCTTGCTTTTTGGCGCAACCCTTTCCATAATGGTTTTGCAACCAGGAATAGCAGCAGAATTTAGGAGCCGCTCACCGGCTTCCCCTCTTTCTTCAGGAATTCCATGAAACTGAAACCGAAGGTTCTGGCCATGATCCTTGCCGGGGGGCGCGTTGACGAGCTGAACGTGCTCACCGCCTACCGGCCCAAGTCAGCTGTCCCTTTCGGCGGTTTTGCCAGGATAATCGATTTCGCCCTGAGCAATCTCATGCACTCCGGCCTGGAACGGGTCGCCATCCTCAGCCAGTACCGGAGCTTTTCCCTGATCAGCCATATCGGGGTCGGTGCGGCCTGGGATATGACCGGTCGCCACCGCGGGGCTTTCATCCTTCCTCCCTCCCAAGGTTCGGGCCAGAGCAGCTGGTACCGGGGCTCGGCCGATGCCATCCATCAGAATCTCGATTTTGTCCAGTACCATGACCCGGAGACCATCCTGGTGCTCTCCGGCGACCATGTCTACCACATGGATTACCGGGAGATTCTCCAGTACCATCGGGAAAAGGATGCCGACCTGACCATCGCCTGTATTCAGGTGCCCATGGCCGAGGCCAGTCGTTTCGGGGTGGCGGAGATCGACGACGAGGACGGCGAGCGCGGCGGCCGCATCCATCAATACCAGGAGAAGCCGGCCGACCCCAAATTCAACTGGGCCTCGCTCACCGTCTACTGCTTCAAGCCCTCGGTGCTCTATGAGGTGCTGGAGACCAACGCCCGGGAAGATGAGTCCTTTGAGTTCGGCCGGGATATCCTGCCCCGCATCATGGCGACCCAGCGCAGGGTTTACGGTTTCAAGTTCCATGGCTATTGGGGATACACCCGGACCGTTGCCGAATACTGGCAAACCAACATGGATCTGCTGGGGGTGGAGCCAAAGATTCCCCTTGCGGACTGGGGCATCCGTACCAACCTGGAACACCGGGCGGTTAGGGACTGTCAGCCTCTCAAGGTGGGCCCCGGAGCCCACATCGAGAACAGCCTGGTCTATAACGGTTGCATCGTGGAGGGGCGGGTGGAAAACTCCATCCTCTTCCCTGGGGTCCATGTCAAGTCCGGGGCGGAGGTGAAAAACTCCGTGCTCTTTTACGATAATGTGGTGGGGCACGGCGCCAGCCTCGACACGGTGGTGAGCGACGTCAATGTGACTTTTGGCGCCAGGGTGCGGATCGGCGAAACAGGGGTACCGCAGGCCGACAAGGTGACGGTGGTCGGCTGGAACAACCATGTGCTGGACGGGATGGTGATCGGCTCCGGCTGCACCCTGCACCCGAATCTGCGCCCGGAGCAGATGGTCGGGGAAATCGGCAACAATGAGGTGGTCCGATGATCCAAGGCGACAATACCCTGGTTCTCCTGTTGGCCGGCGGGGTCGGCAGTCGCCTCAACGTCTTGGTGCAGACCAGGGCCAAGCCGGCCGTGCCCTTTGCCGGAGTCTACCGGATCATCGATTTTTCCCTGAGCAACGTGATGAACTCAGGGCTCAGCCAGGTCGGGGTGCTTACCCAGTACAAGCCCCTTTCTCTGATGCGCCATCTCGGTACCGGCGAGGCGTGGGATTTCACGGGCCGCACCAGGGGGATCAAGATCCTTCCCCCCCGCACCGGGTTCCAGGATTCCGACTGGTACAAGGGCACCGCCGACGCAGTGCGCCAGAACATCGATTTTATCCGGGCCCACCCGGCCAAGGAAACGGTCATTCTTTCCGGGGACCATATCTACCGCATGGATCTCGACGACATGCTCCGGTTTCATCGGAGGAAGCAGGCCCAGGTGACCATCGCCATGATGGTGGTGCCGCTCTCCGAGATCCACCAGTTCGGCGCGGGCATCACCAATACCGAGGGCCGCATCGTCGAATGGGAGGAAAAACCCAAGGTGCCCCGCACCGATCTGGCCTCCATGGGAATCTACGTCTTTGACACCGAATATCTGCTCCGGCTTCTGGAGGAAGACCGCGAGGAGGTGGATTTCGGCATGCACCTCATCCCCAAGGCCATCGAGCGGGACAATGTCTTTGCCTACCCCTTCCACGGCTACTGGCGGGATGTGGGCACGGTTCAGGCGTATTGGCAGGCGAATATGGATCTGCTCAAGGGTGATGCCGAGATTTCCCCGCAGGCTTGGGGCATCCGGCCAAATCCCTATGCGGACCGATTGCTGGTGGATCGGTGTCCTGCCCGTTTTGCCGGCGGCTGCGTGGTGGAGGGCTCCATGATCTCCGCCGGCTGCGTCATCGAGGGTGAGGTGATCAACTCAGTGCTTTCGCCCGGGGTGCGGGTGGGGAAGAATGTCCGGGTCAGGGACTCCATCATTCTGCACGACTGCATTCTGGAGGAAGGGGCGGTGGTGGATCTGGCCATTCTCGATAAAAGGGTCCGGGTCGGCTTTGGCGCGGTGGTGGGGCAGGGCGAGGACAAGGGGACGCCCAACAAGGCCTGCCCCAAGCATCTCTACACCGGGATCACCATGATCGGCAAGGAGGCTGAGGTTCCGCCCCAGACCGTGATCGGACGCAATTGCGTGGTGACGCCCTTCCGCAAGGGTGGGGATTTCCCCTCGCTGACCATCGCCACCGGGGAAACCATTTGATGTGTGGAGTTTAGGGGGCAGGCCGTGTCTTTCCCGTCTTGTCTCTTGCTGGCCCCTGTTCCCCTCCCTGCTTAAAAGTCGGGGAGGTCAGTGGCTCGTTTTTTCTTTCTGGGAGATCTTGCCGCGGAGCTTGAGCTTGGCAAGGCCGAAGCGGATGATGCTGTCCGGCATCGCTTCGGCGATATCCAGGCTTCTGTTGGCAAGGCCCAAAGCCTCCCGTCTGTTGAGATCCATTATCGGCCCATAGTGCAGGATCAGTTCGCCAAGCTCCAGGTTGGAGCCGTAGCAGAGAATCCAGGTCAGGCGGTTGCAGAAGGCCGCCACATTGAGGAGGTAGAGCTGGGAGTCTAATTTGCTGGTCGGTTGGGGCGGATTATCCCCCATGCTCAGGACGATCTTTTCGGAAAAATTCCAGAAGCGGGCAATTTCCATGCCCACCGAAGAAAAGGTAAGGTCGTTCAATACGGTTTTGGCGGCAAATTCATCGGAGTAGCCCCGATCGATGAGCTCCTGGGCCTTGCGGTACAGCTCCGGCATATAGACCAGGATGATGAGCTTGCCCAGTTGGTGGAGCAAGGTGCAGATGAAGACCTCCTCTTCCGGCACATTGATTTTCTTGACCGTGCAGAGGATTTTTGCCTGGGAAGCGCTGAGAAAACAGAGGGCCAGGAGTTTACTGATTTCTTCCTTCTCGACTCCGGCCTTAAGAAAATCCTCGAACAGAGCCAGGCTGACGGCCAGTTCTTTCAGGGTGGTGAGGCCAAGGGCGGTGATGGCCCGGCTGATGTTGGAGATGGGGATTCCCCGGCTGTAAAATGCCGAGTTGACCACCTGCAGGAGTTTGGTGGTCAGGGAGGCATCTTTGAGAATAACCTCGGATATTTCCTCGGCGCTGGACTCATCCCGGTTGAGAAGGCGCAGCAATTCCTGGACATGGTCCGACATGGCAGGCAACTCGCTCATGTTGACCTGGCTGAATATTTCACTCAGGGTTTTGTTCTGGCTCATGGCACCTGTCATATTTCTGGCGGCGTAGCGGTCTGGGGACGTCGGGGGAAGCCCGGCGCCCTTTTTCTTATTCTGTCACACTACTCTGTATGCCAGGGGACTGTAAAACAAAATGTAAAAAAGAGAGGCGCTGACCAAGAGCCGGGCATGATTATTTTTTCTTGGGAAAGACTTGGGGATGATGTTTTTCCCCGCATTCCTGACAGATGCCGTGGCTGAACTCCACCTCGGCGTGACTGCGGAGATAGCTCTCCAGCTGTTGCCAGGCCCCATTGTCGTCCTTGATTTTCTTGCAGTAGGAGCAGATGGGCAACAGGCCGTTCAGCCGTTTTGTCTTGGCCAGGGAGGCTTGCAGTTCCCTGATGAGGTGTTCCTTGCTTTTTTCCGTCATCTTGCGGATGGTTACATCGTGGGTGATATTCACCACGGCAAAAACCTTGCCCGTATCATCCTTCAGCGGTGCGGAGGTGATCTCCAGGTGGTGCTCGCTTCCATTGATGTATGCCAGTTTTTCCTCTTTGTGTATCTTGGCATCGGCAAATACATCCGCAGAATGACAGGGCTCGCAGGGGCTCTGTCGATGATGGTATATGGCATAGCATTTTTTTCCGTAGTTGGAGCCCCAGAGCTCCTGGGCGGCTCCGTTTTCGTAGCAAACGGAAAAGTTTCTGTCGACGATGGTGCAGGGATCCCCCAGGCTGTCAAGAATCATTTCGGCCTGGGAGTTGATTCGAGTCCGATCCGGCTGACCATTCTGGATGGTTATGGTCAGCAATTCCGGGCAGGGGAGGTGCGCCTGGAGGGTGTAGGTTTGACCTGCTGGACCCAGAGGAAGATCTTTGTCTATCTGTATCGCCCCGGAAAGCGCGAATTCGTGCAGCAATGCAGGCAGGGCCAAGGTCCGGCTGAGGGGGGGTGGCAGCTCCTTTTTCAGGATATCGTCCTCGCTCACCGAAAGCAGTTCGCAAAAAAGCCGGTTGGTAACCCTGCCCACAAACTCTGTGGGATTGCCGGAGCCGTCCCGGAGGATTTCGACAACCAAGAGACCGCAGGGTATCGCCTCGGAGAGAGGGGTGAAAAGCTGGTGGAGAAGGTCCAGGGGAAGGGTTCTGGGGGTGTCCAACATACGCTCCTGTTATTTTTTCTGCTTACCGTGGTATTCGCAGCGGGAAGGTCGAGAAGGGCGACCTTGGGCCGATAGTGTCAGGCAGGCGGTGCTTTTTTCTTTTCTGACACCGTTCCCCCCGGTTTGGTGGCAGACTAATCACAGTGTATATCGAAAATCATAATACTAATAAATTATGGCAGAGGTTTTCCTAATAATGGAGTTGGCAGGTTATGGCAATACGGGAAAAATACGGGGTTTGGCCGGATGCCTATCAGGCAAGGGAGGAAAGGTAGGAGCGCAGGTTGGTTTTTTTGCTTTTAATGCCGAGCTTGACGCGGAGTTTGTCGCGGTAAAACTCCACGGTCCGGCTGGAAAGATCAAGAATGGCGGCAATTTGCTTGGTGGATCGGCCCTGTTTGATCAGTTCCGCCACCTCCAGCTCGCGGGGGGTGAGCCCGACCAGTCTGGCGGAGAGCGTCAGGCTGAAGGTCGAGGTGATTTTTTCAAGATTGGCCAAGGCCACCCGCAGGTAGAGCTGCAGCTCCTGGTCCTTGCAGCGCTCCTGTATTTTTTCCAGATAGGGTGAAACCAGGCGTTGCAGATTGTCGTGGATCCTCCGTTCATGCTCGGCCCTGGCCTCGGCGCCTTGGTGCAGGAGAAGGCTGATGGCGCTGTTGACCTCGGTGAGTTCACGACTCTTGTGTTCGAGGTGGAGTTCCAGTTCCTGAATGACCCGGAGATCCCTGGAGAGGCCGCGAAAACCGACCACGGTTTTTCCAGACAGCACTGGCCGGCAGTGGGTTTCGATGGGGATGACGGTCCCGTCCTTCCGCATCGCCCGTCGCCGCAGGCCATTGCGGGGTTTTCTGCTCAGGCGAATCTCCTCCATGATTTTTCGCTGGGTCGCACGGTCTTCCGGGGGGATGAAGGTTTCAATGATGTTGAGGCCCAGGAGTTCCCGGGGGGCATAGCCATAGAGGGCCTTGCAGCTGGGCGAGCAATAGGTGAAATCCCCCTGGGCATTCGTTTCCCACACCCATTCAAGGCTTTGGGCCGCAAGCTCATGGAAGCGGGTGGTCTCGCTTACCAGCGGCTTGCTGGCGGGGGCCTTGGCTTTCATTCCCTTGAGCCCCTGAGCCCGGCAATAAAAGGACCCACGGCCTCCGGACCTTTCTCTTCCACCAGTCGGATGGTGGCGGTGCCGATTACCGCCAGGTCGGCCTTGCCGGTCAGGATTTGTACGTCTTCCCGGTTGCTGATGCCAAAACCCACGGCGAGCGGCAGGTTCGTGGCCCTGCGACAGCGGGCCAGGTATTCATCAAAGGAGGCATCGAACTCGGTCTTGCTGCCGGTGACGCCCCTCCGGGCCACACAGTAGATGAATCCATCCCCATGCCCGGCCAGGGTCCGCATCCGCTCCTCCGTGCTGGTGGGGGCGAAGATCTGGATGGGGGCAAGATCAAACTCACGGACCAGCCGGAGATACTCCTCGCCCTCTTCCGGCGGCAGATCGGGGATGATAAAGCCCCTGATGCCGATCTCCTTGGCCTTCTTTAAAAAATCCTTCAGGCCGTATTTGAAGAGGATATTGTAGTAGGTCATGAACAGGAAAGGGATATCGTATTGCGCCGCCATCTCCGCGGCAAAGGCAAGGCAGTCGGCGACCTTGGTCCCGCTGGCAATAGCCTCCTGGTTGGCCTTGATGATCATGGGTCCATCGGCCATGGGCTCGGAAAAGGGGATCTGGAGTTCGATCACGTCCACCCCGTTTGCCACCATCTGGTGGATCACCTCGCGGTTAACGGCAAAGGAGGGGTAGCCCAGGACCAGATGGGTCATGAGCAGGATCTCTTTTTTGTTCCGGGCTGCCCGGAGCTGCTCAGCGAGCTGCATATTCTTCTCCCTTTTTCCGGATAAAATCCTTCCACGATGGGTCATCAAAGGCATGGGCAATGGTGAAGATGTCCTTGTCGCCCCGGCCGGACTGGTTGATGACGATGGCCTGGTCGCGGCTCAACTCGCCCGCCTCCTTGAAGGCTTGAACAAAGGCATGGGTGGATTCGAGCGCCGGGATGATCCCCTCTTTTTTGATGGTCAGATCCAGCGCCGTCATGACCTCCTGGTCGGTGGCCGCGGCAAAGCGGACCCGCCCCTTTTCCCAGAGGTCGGTGAGCAGGGGGGAAACCCCGATGTAATCGAGACCCGCGGCCACCGAATGGGTGTCGCGCATCTGGCCGTCGGAGTCCTGGAGAAACATGGTTTTGTAGCCTTGGGCCACGCCGGGCGAGGCGTCGGAGCTGGCGAGCCGTGCGGCGTGCTGGCCGGTGTCCAGCCCCTTGCCGCCCGCTTCCACCCCGATCAGCTCGACTTCACCGTCATCAAGAAAACCCTGGAAGATGCCCATGGCGTTGGAGCCGCCGCCCACGCAGGCATAGACCCGGGCCGGAAGTTTGCCGTGGGTGGCGAGGATCTGTTTGCGTGCCTCCTGGCCGATGATGGACTGGAACCAGGCCACCATCTCCGGGAAGGGATGCGGCCCGCAGACCGTGCCCATCACATAATGGGTGGTGTCCATGTTGGAAACCCAGTCGCGGAAAGCCTCGTTGATGGCGTCCTTGAGGGTGCGGCTGCCGGTGGTCACCGGCACCACGGTGGCGCCGAGTTTCTCCATCCAGAAGACATTGGGCCGCTGGCGGTGCACGTCTTCCTCGCCCATGTAGATGGTGCAGGCAAAGCCGAATTTGGCGGCCATGGTGGCGCAGGCCACCCCGTGCTGGCCCGCACCGGTTTCCGCGATCACCCGGGTCTTGCCCATGCGCTTGACCAGCAGCCCCTGGCCCATGACGTTGTTGGCCTTGTGCGCCCCGGTGTGGTTGAGATCCTCGCGCTTGATGAAGATCTGCGCCCCGCCGAAGTGCCGGCTCAGGTTTTCCGCATGGGTAAGGGGGGTGGGGCGGCAGGAGTACGAGCTCATGAGGGCGAGGTATTCCTGCCAGAAGGCCGGGTCTGCCTTGGCCTTGGCGTACACCTCTCGCAGCTCCCGAAATGTTTCGTACAGCACTTCCGGGATATAGGCGCCGCCCCATTGTCCAAAATAGCCAGGTTTGTTCATGGTGAAAATCCTTGTCGCCTAACCGGCGAAGTCTTTTTTTGAGTTTTCCAAGACCGATACATTACTCCATTTTCAGCAGGTTAGACAAGGAGAGAAGAGAGTGGAGACCTAAAAAACCGGGTGCGGTTCCGAGGCTTTCTTTCTTTGCCCTGTTTCGGTCTCGTCCCATTCTTTTCCGGCGCGGCTGTTTTTGGAGAAGGCATGCTGCCCGGTCATTGCGTGAAACGTGGTCAGTTCTTGCGGGACCATTATATTTGATTGGAATCAGTACATTATTTCTTCACGCTTTCAGCTTGACACGGTTTTTTTTTCCATGTACACGATAGGGACGTGTTTTGCCGGAAATTCAGCAGATATACAGCGTTTCAGCCGGATTCGAAGCCATTTCATGGCAGTTGTGCTTCGCCCCTCTGTGTGCGGCAACCTTACCCTGTTTGCTGTGATGGAGTACCCAAACCCTCACCACGGGAGAAAACGGGAGATGCAAGATTTCATCCTGACTGCGGAAATTCTGGAGAAAGCCAGGAATACCATAGAAGGCTCGCTCATTCAGGCGGGCGTTCGCAACGCCCTGCTCATTGATGGGGCAGGCAATATCCTGTCCAACTGCGGGCATGACACCGATGATCTCGACGCCATTTCCCTGGCCGCGCTGGCTGCGGCCAGCCTGGGCGCAACTTCCCAGATCGCCAAATTGATCGGTGAGGAGGATTTTTCCCTGCTCTTTCATAAGGGAAAAAATGGAAATATCCATTTTGGCCGGATTGGCGAGGAGCTTATTCTCATTACCATTTTTGGGGAAGATGTCTCGCTCGGTCTGGTGCGTTGCCGGGTGGCCGGCCTGTCCGAGACTCTCCTGAAAATTTTTGAAGGATGACCCATGGCGCTCATTGATCTTAGCAAAAAAGAAATTCACTGCAAGATCGTCTATTACGGACCGGGCCGCTGCGGGAAGACGACCAATTTGCTCACCGTGCACAGCTCCATGGCGGAGAATGCCCGGGGTAAGATGCTGACCATCGAAACCAAGGGCGACCGGACCCTGTTTTTCGATCTTCTCCCCCTGAATTTGGGAACGATTCGGGGGTTTAATATCCGGATTCAGCTCTATACCGTGCCGGGCCAAGTCATGTATGCCTCCACCCGTAAGCTTGTCCTCAAGGGGGCGGATGGCTTGGTTTTTGTGGCCGACCCTCTTCAGGTGCGGAGGGAGAGAAACATCGAAAGCCTGGAAGATCTGCGGACGAGCCTCCTGGAATACGGGCTCAAGCTGGAAGAAATGCCCCTGGTTATCCAGTATAACAAGCGGGATCTTGTTGACACCCCGATCCCCACCTTGACCGTGGCAGAGCTTGAGGCCGACCTCAACAGCGTCTACAAGGTGAAGACCTTTGAAGCCTCGGCGGTTACGGGGCTGGGTGTTTTTGAAACCTTGCGGGAAATCAGCAAACAGACTGTGCGTTATGTCACCAATAAGCATCTGCTGCATGAGACGAAATAAGCCTTCCGTGATGTTGTAAGGCCGGCAATTTCTCAAGGAGAATGGAGTTTATGACTGACAAAGCCCCCAATCGTGACTTCCACGGCGAGATAGATGACGCCATTGACAACCTTTTCTCCCCCCATGCCGGGGCAGGACAAGGCACGCCAGCGGCAGCGGCCGAAGACGTGCCGACAAGCCAGGCTGCCGCCGTCCCCCCCCTGGAAAAAACCGCCCCCTTGCCGGTCAGCCTGCTTGCCGCCGATGGGACGGATGCCTTCAGCCCCCTTGAGGAAGCCCTGCTTTCCCTGGACTGGGAAATCTCTTCGAGCAACATAGAAAAAACCCGGAGCGCTCTTAAGGAAATTCAGGGCATTTTCGAGGTGGATAAAGCTGTCGCTCTGACGGAAATTTTCTCCCTCATGGACAGGCTGCTTGAAGCCATGGCCATTGCCCCGCAAAGTGTTTCCACCTCCGCCCCGAAGACCTTGCAGGAAGGTCTGCAAACCTTGCGGGCCGCCGCAGGCACAGAGAATCTCTCCCTGATCGAAAAAACGCTGCTGGACCCCACTCTTTCCGAGTTGCGTTCCGCTATTCCCAATATCCCCAAGGATTACAGCAAACTCGTGCAGAGCGCTTCTTCTCCTCGGGCGCAAAGCGTTTCCGGGACCGAGCAGAAAACAGTGGTCGCCGCTAGCGCTGCTGCCGCGCAAGTTCCTACCGCTCAAGCAGCCACCGCTTCCGCCTTCACTGTGGTTCAGTCAGAGCCGGCGGAAGAGGATCTTTTGCCGGAACTTCCCCTTGCCTCCGGCGGCAGGGCGGCTGCGGTGCTGATTGAGGCGGTGAATGGCCATCTCACCGTGTTGGGCAAGTGCATTGCCAAACGGATTATCCCGGTTGAAAACCTTTTTGCCAAAACGCCCGGCTATGAAAAACTGCATGCCATTCATACCGAGCTGCGGGAACGGTTGGAAAGGCAAAAACAAAATTTGATCAAGGCGCTGGGCGCGGACTATCAGGCGGACGCCGTTGCTCCGGTCGAGCCGACCGGCGGGCAATCGGCAAAATCGGCAGGGCCGGCGGCGGTCTGCCCTTGGCAGACGGTGGCGCTTGCCACCTGGGGCGGGAAAACAGTTGGTTTTCTGCCGGAACAGATTGTTTACCAAGGCAAACCGGCGGGCAGGGTCAGGAAATGCGGCCCCTTTCTGTCCATGAAAAAGCTGAAACGCGGGCTTTTCGGCAAGATCGGCTTTGTGGTGCAAGGTGAGCTGAGTTTTCACGATGAAGCCACCCTGAAAACGCTGACCATTCCGGTGGCCAAGCCGTCGGGCGCGGAAAAATGTGACCCCAAGGCTGACAACTCCCTGCTCATCCTGTTTAAGGAGAACAGCGGCATGGCCTTCTGGCTTGACGCGCCGACAGAACAGCTTGATATCGTTTCCGGCTACCGCTGGGAACCTCTGGCTGATCCCTCCACCCTTGTTGCCGGCAATCTTACGGTCAAGGGGAATACCGTTCCGGTCATCACCATGCGGAGTGTGTAACCGGTCGGCATGGGCATGACAATCACCGTGGCCGCCAGGGAAGCCATTGAGGCAAAACTTGCCGAAGCCGATCTGTACGCCAGGCAAGGGCTCGTGGATGAGGCTCTGGCCCTGTGCGAGTCGCTGCTGGTCCAGATCGACGACAGCGAGCCGATTCTCCGGGATCTGGTTGAAGAAAGACTGGTTGTCCTGCAAACCGAACGGGGCATGGCCGCCTCCGGCGCCGCCTCGTCCGTCAGCGCCGGCCAGCTTTCCGATGCCGACCGTTTCGAGAACTGTCAGGGGTTGCTGGTGGCAGGTTTTTACAGCGAGGCCGGGGAAGAGCTTCGTGCCTTGCTCACTACCGGATACCGGCCCGCCGTGGTGCATGCCAAAATCGGCGAATGCTGTCTCCAGCTTGACAACCCCTTTGAAGCCATTGAACATTTTGAAGCCGCGGCAGCCACGGCAGCGAGCAAAAAAGACGGATTCGCCCGGAAGATAGAGCGTCTCCAGCTTCTCGACCAGTTGGCCCTTACCTATGAAAGTACCGGCTCCATTCCTTCCACCATCAAAACCTTGGAGGAAATGGTCGGCCTCGATCCTACCTATCACAACGCCAGGCAGCGCCTCGCCACCCTCTCCCAGAGTACGACCAAGTATGGCCAGTTTTACGGTCTGATCCGCAATAAACTGCTGATTCCGGAGCAGTTTGATGCGGCCCGGGTAAAGGCCAAGCAGCATAACAAAACGCTGGACAGTGTTCTGCTCGGGGATTTCGGCCTTGACCGGAAGCAGCTTGGAGCCTCCTTCAGCGAATATTACGGCTGCCCGTTTGTCGAATTTATTGATACGGAAGCGCCGGAGGCGCCTGCTTGTATTCAGGGGGCCAAGGAGAGCTATTTTCGGGCCAATGTCTTTATTCCCATTGGGCAGGAGAACGGCCGCGTGGTTGTGTTGGCCGACAACCCCAACGATCTCGGCAAGCAGGACAATATCCGCTCCGTACTCCACGGCGCTGCTTTCCGTTTTGCCGTGGGACTCAAGGAGGATATCAACCGGTACATCGATTTTTTTTACGGGAAATACTCCCTGGGTCAGGGGATGCAGGATGTTTTCGAAGACCTGGAGATTATCGAGGAATCCGACGGGCAGCGGGATGAGGATGAGGAAGCCGGCAGCGCCGCCGATGGGGTTGTGGTGCAGATGGCCAACAAGATCATCGAGGATGCGGTGGCCCGCAACGCTTCCGACATCCACATCGAATCGCTGCCCGGCAAAAAAGGAACCTCGGTCCGTTTTCGCATTGACGGCATCTGTTCCCATTATAAAAATATCCCCTTTGCCTACAAACGGCCCTTGATCTCCCGGCTGAAGATTTTGGCCAAGCTTGATATCTCTGAAAAAAGGCTGCCCCAGGACGGCAAGATCAAGTTTAAAACCCGCCGCGGCAAGATTGAGCTTCGGGTTGCTTCGCTGCCCACCCACGGGGGCAACGAGGATATGGTCCTGCGTATTCTTGCCGCCGGCTCGGCCCTGCCCCTGGAGAAAATGGGGTTGTCCGAAAGAAATCTCATTGAGCTGCGCCGTCTCCTTGATCTGCCCTACGGTCTGATCCTGGTGGTTGGCCCCACCGGCTCCGGCAAGACCACCACCCTGCACAGCGCGCTCAATTACGTCAACCGGCCGGAAAAAAAGATCTGGACCGTCGAGGATCCGGTGGAGATTGTTCAGGACGGCCTGCGGCAGGTGCAGGTGGAAAGCAAGATCGGTCTTGATTTTGCCAGAATCCTGAAGGCCTTTTTGCGGGCCGACCCGGATATCATCATGGTGGGCGAAACCCGGGATCAGGAAACCGCCGAAACCGTTATCGAGGCGGCGCTCACCGGGCATCTTGTTTTTTCGACCCTCCATACCAACTCCGCCCCGGAAACAGTCACCCGGCTCTTGGGCATGGGAATCGATCCCTTTAATTTTTCCGATTCGCTGCTTGGCATCCTGGCCCAGCGCCTGGTGCGGCGGCTGTGCCCCCATTGCCGGGAGGCATACGCACCCGAGGCAACGGAAAAAGAGTTGATCCTCGCGGAATATGGGGTCCATCCCTTGAGCCCGTTGACCATGGCCGAGATTGATCGGGCCGCCCTGTACCGGCCGAAAGGTTGCGAAAAATGCAAAAAGACCGGATACTTGGGGCGGCTTGCCATCCATGAGCTGCTCACGGTCAACGATCCGTTGAAGCTTCTCATTGTCAAAAACAGTCCCATCGTCGAGATCCGGGACGAGGCGATGCGGGTGGGCATGCTGACCCTCAAACAGGACGGCATCCGCAAGGTGCTGGCGGGGCAGACCGACCTCCTGCAGGTCCGGGCGGCCTGCATCAAATGAAGGCTGAAACTTTAACCGTATTGCAACAGGGGCAGTTTCTATGAAAAAAGTGCTGGTTGTTGATGACGACCATGGTTTTTTGCTGAGCTTGCAGGACATGTGCCGGGAGCGGGTCGATGCCTTTGAGATCGTAACCGCGGGGAACGGCAAGGAGGCCCTGGCCGTTCTTGCCAGCCAGCCGATACATCTGGTGGTCACCGACTTGAAAATGCCGGAAATGGACGGGTTTGAGCTGGTCAGCCGGATGAGCAAGCTCAGAAACTCCGTGCCGGTCATTGCCATGACCGCCTTCGGCACCCCGGAAATGGAAGACCGGCTCATGAACCTGGGGGCCTTTCAATACATCGAAAAGCCCGTGGATTTCGAGCTGCTGCTGCAAAAAATCAAGGATGGCTTGGCCGCAGGCGCCAAGGGGCATGTCTCCGGGGTCTCGTTGTCCTCATTTCTGCAGCTTCTGGAGCTTGACCGAAAAACCTGCACTATCATGGCAAGGGCGGGCAGCCGCACCGGTCTGCTTTTTTTCGAAAACGGCAGCCTGATCAACGCCTATGCCGAGCCCCTTGCCGGCCTTGACGCCGCTTTTGAGATTATCAGCTGGGAGCAGGCCGAAATAGAGATTTATAATTTCTGCCAGAACCGGAAACGCACCATTGACGCCCCGCTGGGCTTCATTCTTATTGAAGGCTCCCGTTTAAGCGACGAACGGGGCGAGGGAGCGGCTCAGGCCGGAACCCTGTCCGCGGGAGAGGGAGATGATGATTTTGCCCAACTGGATGATCTTGATTTTGCCACGACGCCCTTGCCCCCCTCCACCGCAGCGATGGCGCAGGCTCTGGAGCAGGGCGGCAAGGCCAGTCTCGAGGAGACGCTCACTGCAGCCCAGGGCGTCAACCGGATGGTGCTTGTCGCCAAGGATGGAACCGTCAAGCTGCAGCGAAATATTGACAATAAAGAGTTCAAGCCATTTGTCACCTATGTGGCCGTAGCGGCGGATAAAATCCGGGGGATTCTCGGATATGCCGAGCTTCCCTCCCATATTATCCTCGCCCAGGAAAAAGGGGAGCAGCTGTTGATCATCCCAGGAGCAGAATTGACGGTGGGGGTAGAGGTTCAGCCGGGAGTCTCACCCACCAAGATTGTCGCGGCCATTGGCCCGGCCCTGGCCGAAGCCCAGCAGCTTGCGTCGCGGGCATAATGAGGAGCGTGTAGCATGGATGAACTTTTACAAGAACTGAAAATGCTCCCCGGTGTTTTGGGGGTTTTTGTCTCTGTTGATAAGCCGGATATTATCTTTTCTTTTGTTCCGGCCGGTTATGACCACGAGACGCTCACGCTGATGGGGGTCTCCCTACAGCGTATTTTCAAGATGAATGCCTCCTGCCGGCTCAGTGTCAATTCCGTGGAGATGCGGTTTCCCGATGCCATGGTTCTGGTGAAGCATATCTGTGACGGTTCCTTGCTGGTGATTCTCTGTGAGACCGAGGCAAATTTTTCACTCATCAACATGACCAGCAACATGCTCCTTGGCGAACTTGCCTTGGGCGTGGAAAGGGTCCGTGCTAACCCCGACGCCGCCAGGCAGGCAAATTCGGCCAAAAAAGCCGGGAGCATGGATTTCGCCCAGGCGCAGAACGAAAAACCGTTACAAAGCGCGCTCCCTGTTTTTCAGGATGCGCTGGCCAGGGCCATTGGCCCCATTGCGGCGATGCTGGTTAAGGAGATTGTCGGAAAATGGCTGTCGGGAGGGGCATGCGCCCAGGAGCGCTTTCCGGAGTTGGTTGATCTTTTCTGTCAGGAGATCGGAGACGCAGCTCTCGAAAAAGAATTCCGAGCAGATACCGCAAGGCTTCTTCCCCGCTGAATTGTACAAGCAAGAAGGCCTTGTTCTCTCCCCGAGGGAACAAGGCCTTCCTTTCCGTCTTTAAATCCTATCTCTATTTCAACCGCTTGAACTCAACCCGATTGTTTATTTTTCTGTTTTGTTCCGTGGAGTTGGGCACAATGGGCTGGGTTTGGCCGTGTGCCACTATCTGCAGCTTTTTCGCCTCAATATTGCAATTTTTGATCAGATAATTGCGCACCGCCTCGGCCCTTTTCCGGGAAACGGCCAGATTGGCCTTGGCATCGCCGGAATCGTCCGTATTGCCGATCACTTCGAACACGGCCCCTTTTAATTCCCGACTGGTAAAGGCGCGCGCTCCCACAATGCTGAGTTGGTCACCGCCCTCTTCGGGAAGCTCCTTTGACTTGTCGGGGAAAAGGATCAGCAGCCTGAGAATCGTGGCTTCGATGGGGCTGATCTCCCGATCCTTGGATTTTTCCGCAAAAAGAACGGTGGCTGCCTCCTCGGAACTCACCGATTCTCCGTGTTGGGCCTTAAGTTTGATCCGCGCCGATTCCAGGGATTTTGCCGCCCGTTTATTGCCGGGATCGAGGCTAAGCCCTTTTTCGTAAGCGGTTACGGCATTCTGAGCCTTGTCCGTCACCATATAAATGTCGCCCAAGCCGAAGAATGCCTTGGCATGTTTCGGGTCAAGGGTCGAAGCAGTGACATAGTAACGCAGGGCGTCGTTGTAGTCGCGCAACCGTTCAAGGCTGTAGCCCTGCATGAAGTTGATCTCCGGGTCTTTCGGGCATTGCTTGATGGCGGTGGCCAGCAGGTCGCGCCGGGCAATGAGATCGCGTTCCCGGCTGATCTCTTCGGCCATCTTTTTGCAGTCCGCCGCCGAGGCAGGGAGAGGCAACAGTGCGGGCAGCACCAGGCCGCAGAGCAGGACAAGGCAGAGGGCTGTCGTATACCGCGGAGGATGTGGCTGTTTGTCTGTGTTTAATATTGACATATGCTCACCGTTTGAGGATGCGGACCATGCTCATGCGCAACCGTTCGATGGCGTTGGCCAGGGCGCCGATTTCATCATTCTGCTTGAGGCCGACGCTCTCTTCCAGATTCTTGCCAAGGCTGATTTCTTCGGCCTTGATGCTCAGCCGGACAATGGGATTTACCACGAATCGATCCATGAACAGCCAGATGCCGATAAGGGCCACCAGCAAACAGCCGGCCCCGATGAGATACAGGGTGATGGCCCCCTTCCGGGCGTTGGCCAGGGCTTCTTCCACGGAAACGTAGACCACGTAGGCGGCTACTGTATCGCCATCCTTCCAGTTGTAGCCATTGGCCGAGCCGTAGATTTCAACCTGATCCTTGGGTGCGTCGTTCACGTCGCCATGGCAATGCAGGCAATCCTTGCCCTCGACCTTGATGGGCCTTGCCAGGTAAAAGAAGGTCTTCCCCTCCCGCTGCATGGTGCCCTCATGCGCCTTGAGCTCGGGCTGTTTGGCGAACATGGCAATCAGCCCGGTCTCCCATGCGTCCGCCTTGTTTGGCGGATAGAGGGGGTCAAGGGTTGCTTGCTTGAAATCATAGCCGGTCAGATTCTTTTTGAAGATGTCAAAGGTGCCGCGGGTGAGCACAAAGCCGGACATCAACTCGGGGTAAAAACGGTCCTTTTCGAAAACCTCCATGATGAGGGGGCGCTGTTTTTCCTTGTAGAAATCCCGGTTGGCCAGAATGTAATTGAAGATCAGTTCCCCTTTGCTTTTCGCCTCCAGCATGGCGTTGCGCTTGCTGAACAGGTAGCTGGCCGTCCCGATGCCTACGGTGGCGACGCCGAAAATAATTGCCATGATGATTATGAAACGTGAGCGAATCCCCATCTAATTCTCCTTGAAATTGTAAGCGTTTTGCAAGGGCAGGCCCAGGAAAGGGAACAATGCCCGGCAACTGATGGATTATACCGTAACCGTCGTGCTATTCAACAGGCGAAAACAGAAGACGGAAGGGTTTTGCCCGCTCTTCCGGGTCAGGCGTCTCCCCGCTGTGTTTTTGTTGCGCTCTTGGGCAAGGTCAGGTGGAAGGTGGTGCCAAGGCCTTTTTCGCTGACCAGTTCAATGCCGCAGTGCATCTGGGTCAGCATTTTTTTGGAAATCACCAACCCCAGCCCGGTGCCATGTGGTTTGGTGGTGAAAAAAGGCTTGAAGGCATCGCGGCTCAACTCATCCGACATGCCGCAGCCGTTATCGGTGATGGAGAGGAGAATGACATTGCCGCGGCTTTGGCTGCGCACCAGGAGCACCGGGTTTTGCGTTTCCGCCATGGCGTCAAGGGCGTTGGCAAAGAGGTTCATGGTGACATGCTGCAAGGCTCTGGGGTCCACCATGATCCGTTTCGCCTCCGGGGCGATCTCGATCCGGATTTCCACTTTTTTGGCGCGGATGTCCGCGCCCAACAATTGCATGAGATTGTCGAAAAACATGGCCAGGTCAATGTCGCTGGTTCGGGGCGTTTCAAACATGCTGAAATTTTTGAGCGACTTGAGCAGCGTTTCCATTTTGATGATTTCCCCGGAAATTCTGTTGAAATAGACATCTATTTCTTCAGGGGAATATTTATTGATGTTGTTTTGCAGGACGGTCAGGGCCATCTTGATGGAATTCAAGGGATTGCCGATTTCGTGGCGGATGCCGGAGAAGAGGCAGCCGATGTTGTTCATCATCTCCGTGGCCTCGTCGATGGCGGCCAGGCGGTGCCGGTCGGTGATGTCCTGAATGAAAATCGAGATGTGGCGCTGATCTCCGGGAATTTTGTATACGGTATAGCCCAGCACCCGGTGTTCGTAATGGATGATGGTTTGTCGGCTCCTGGTCCGGCCCGGTTGCTGCAGGGGGTCAAGGTCATTGCAGAGCAGGGCGGAGAGGCCTTCGTAATCCTGGGCAGCCCTGAGCGGCTCAAGGATTTTCACGGCATGGGCATTTTTGAAGAAAACTTTTTTCTCCACGGTGTCGAGAATAATGAGGCCGGTGTCGATATCCCGCAGAACATCGGTAAAAATGCAGGGGGCGTTGCAGAAGGAGTCCTCCGGCAGAGAGGGCTTGCGGTTTCTGTTTTTCAGTATTCGGTGGAAAAGGGCTTGTATCAAGAGAAACACACCGTGGGGCAGAAGGAAACAGGCCATAGATTTCCAACCATGGTAGCAGATTTCGAGGCAAAGGCAAGTAAGGCAGAGATTTTTTCGATTTTTCTTGTGGAGCGTGGGTGTGATTCCCGGTTATAGTTCGCCTGCGTAACCTTGCCGCTTTTCCTTGTGTGATTCATTGGAGATTTTGATATGACCGTGCGTTCCTGCGTCCACCCTTCCGGGCAGTTTGTCTATGGCGTGCATGCGCCTTCATACCAGGTTGCCAATCTGCGGGAAAACGATGGTGTCGAGCCGCTCGGCGCATTTTTGGACGGCAATCCGTATCTGAACCGGGAGAACTTCCCCGAGGGCGATCTGCAGGTTGCTCAGGCCGAGGTGATCTATGAAATCGCCAATCCTTTTCCTTTTCGGGGGGTAACGTACATCAGCAGCGGTTGGGCTGCGCCCAGGGCGGTAAGTCCAGCCTCTATTAAATTGCCGGCACCGCAGGCGGTGTCCATGCGCCAGGCGTTGGCGGCTCTCCTGCCCGCCGGAGCTCCGCAGGAGCTGCAAAAAAGCTTGGCCGCGCTTCCTGAGGCGGTCCTGCTGACCCTGGCCGCTACCTCCACCGACCCGGAGGATTTGGTGGCGTTGGCTGGTATGAGCTGCGAATTTCTTCGGGACGAAGCAGGGGTGCCGATCGGCCTTCGCTACGCAGAGGACGCAAATGGCCTGGCGCGGGCCATGATTCTCCGGCATGAGCTGTTCGAGGTGGTGGTCAACAATAGCCATTTGCCCGAGGTCTACCGCAAGGTCATGGTCCTGCGGCCCGGAGTGCAGGGGGGCAGCGAAATCGTGGGCGAGTATCGGAATACGGCCCAGGACTGCCATGTTTTAGAGTATCTGCGCCGCAACAGCTACATTCCTTGGGGCCATTACGCGGCAAACATGGCGGACGATGCTGTCCGCTACAGCATCGCGGATCTTTCCGCCGCCGACATGCAGGGGTTGCGGCATCTCTACTATCAGCGCACCTTTCTCCGCCTTGCCGGCCAACTGGGCCTGGCCCTGCCGCCTAAGCGAAAGACCCTGACCCAAGCTGCTCTCGAAGAGTTGCGTATGGCGGTGGTCCAAGCCCTGCGGCAAAAAGACGGACCTCCCTTGGCCTTCACCGCCACCCTCTGGGGCTGGAACTACGGCTTTGATTTCGCACCCAGCGGCTATCGGCTCCATGCCTCGCATCAGCAGATCCATCAGCAGTTCGCCCTGCTGCCGCAAACGGTTTCCGCCTGGCATCATGGCGGGCAGGCCGCGCCTGCGCCGATGTCAAGTTACGCCTGCGGGGATCTGGTGGCTGAGTTCTGCGAGCGGTACCAGGAGGAGACAGGATGCGATTTTTTTCGCACCTATCTTGCGGCGATTCGCAACAACAGGCGGATGGACGGGGAGGGGAACGAAAACAAGAGTCTGGTTGTTTATGAAGATGAAGAGGTTCTGCTCTTCGTGCCCAAGGCGCAGACCTCCCAGTGGGAGTTGCAGATCATGGCCCTGGGGGAGGTGGGCAACATCTTGGAGGCGGACGGAGACACCCGCACCGCCTTGGACCGTGCCCTGCTCATCGCCCAGAAGCTTCTTGCCCGGATGGGCGCCCGGCTGGTGAACAGCATCGAATATTCCAGCCGGATAACGGCCAAGCCCACCGGACAGCGGCTGCTCTATGCGCTTCTGCCCAAGCTCCCGTATTCCATGGGCGCCTTCAGCGAGGCCCAGCTTCGCTGGGTGAATGGCCATTTTCCGGAGGATTTTGCCGCCGCCTGTCGGCTGCACCTGCCCATGGTGTTGGCCGGCCTTGAAAGAGAGCGGGGCAGTGCGGGTTGATTCTCGGGACTTTCCGTTTTTTAAGGGATTCTCTGCTGCAAGATGGACGCTTTCCCTTTATTTTTTGTGGACATAAAATGTTGCCCTTGAAAATCCGGTATGGTAATTTGCAAAGTTGAGTGTCTTGGGAGGGGTGTTCCCCTGTTGTTCTTTTCCGCGTTTTTTTGCGGTGTTGCGCTGATTCTGCCGGAAAAAAATATTGTCTATACACGGGCCTACGTATCGGGTGCGGCCTGAAAATTGTCATAAATGAGGTGATCCGTTGAAGAAAAAGATCTTGATAGCCAACCGAGGTGAAATTGCCCTGCGGATCATTCGGGCGGTGCAAGAGCTTGGGCATATTGCCGTGGCTATTTATGAAACCCCGGACAAGGACGCCCTGCACATCCGCACCGCAGATGAGGCCATCTGGCTTGGGGATGGCCCGCGCTGCGACTACCTGAACATCGACAAGGTCATCGCGGTCGCCAAAAAAGTGGGGGCCGACGCCATTCATCCCGGCTACGGCTTTCTGGCGGAAAACCCTGATTTTGCCAAGGCCTGCGAGAGCAATGACATCATCTTCATCGGCCCGCCCTCCGATGTTATCCAGGCCTTGGGTGATAAGGTCACGGCCCGGTTGATCATGAAGGAGGCCGGAATCCCCATGGTGCCCGGCACGGACAATCTGTCTGCCGGTGATGCCGGTCTCAGGGAAGCCATTGATTTTGCCGACAAATACGGTTATCCGGTTATGCTGAAAGCCACTGCCGGCGGCGGCGGGCGCGGTATTCGGCGGGTGGAAAATGAAAAGCAGCTGCGGGCGGAGCTGCCCACGGCCAGGGCGGAGGCAAAGTCTGCTTTTAACAACGACGCGGTTTTTCTTGAAAAAGCGGTGATCAATCCCAAGCATGTCGAGGTGCAGATCCTTGCCGACAAGGATGGCAATACCGTGCATCTGGGCTCCAGGGACTGCTCGATCCAGCGCCGCAATCAGAAGCTGGTGGAGATCGCTCCTTCCCTGATCCAGGACAAGGCGCTGGTCGACAAGATCTGCGCCACCGCGGTGACGGCGGCCAAGGCCTCCCATTATGTGAACGCGGGCACCGTGGAGTTCCTCGTTGACCGGGACTGGAATTTTTATTTCATGGAGATCAACACCCGGGTGCAGGTGGAGCATACGGTTACCGAAATGGTCACCGGCATCGACATCGTCCGGACCCAGATCAAGCTCGCCCTGGGCAAAAACCTCTCCTTTACCCAAGACGACGTCCATATCCGGGGCTATGCCGTGGAGATGCGGATCAATGCCGAGGACCCGCAGAACAACTTCATGCCCGAGGGCGGCAAGACCGTTTCCGTCTACCGTTCGCCGGGCGGCTATGGCGTGCGGCTGGACGGCTTTGTCTACCAGGGGTTCACCATTCCCAAGGTTTATGACTCGCTGCTGGTCAAGATGACGGTGTTCGGTTTTTCCTGGAATGAAACCGTGGACCGGCTGCTCCGCTGCCTGAACAACTTTGTGATCACCGGCCCCAAGACCACGATTCCCTACTATGTGAACCTGGTGCAGGACCCGGATTTCAAGAGGGGCGATTTCGATACCTCTTTCATCGAGACCCATTCGCACCTGATCAACTACGAAGAGCAGGCCAGCGAAGGCAACAAGCTCGCCCATCTGATCGCCGAGATCCATTACAAAGGGGAAAACCCCTACGCTGTCTAACTTTTTTAAAAATCATCGGTTGTTCCGGAAGGGCGCAAAGCACTTTTCGGTCAACTGCTGCGCACGATAGGAGTCGCCATGGAACGCATTGTTCAAGGTATGGGTATCAGTCAGGTACTCAAGATTATGCGGCAAGCGGATGGGTATTATATCACGAATACCGCCCGCGATATGTCCCAGTCGGATTACAAGAACAGGATCCTGCTGCACACGGACCTGCTGGCTGCCCCCTCCCGCGAGGAGGCCGGCTATTTCTCCCTGGAGATCACCGGCGGCGCCTCGGTGCATGTCGATATTCTCCGCAAGCAGGTGGACCCTTTCCTCAAGCTCGAACTGCTGCGGGAAAAGATGCCCACCACCATGTTTCAGACCCTGTGCCGCGGCATCAACCTCTTCGGCTATCGCCCCTATCCCCCCAATGTCATCCGTTTTGTGGTGAAGGAATTTGCCAAGTATGTCGATGTCTGGCGGGTGTTCGACTTTTTGAACCATGTGCCCAACATGCAGGCGGTTTTTGAAGAGGTGCAGGCGGCCGGCAAGATCCTTGAGCCCTGTGTCTGTTTTTCCACCGGCCCCGAGCATACCAACGAATTTTATGTGAAGAAGGTCCAGGAGATCCTTGATGTTACCGGGGAGGAGATCGTCCTCTGCATCAAGAACCACGGCGGCCTGGGTTCGCCCAAGCGGATCGGTGATCTGGTGGACGCGGTCCTCCAGAAATACCCCGAGATGATCGTTCATTATCATGGTCATAACACCGATGGCAACGACATCGGTCGGGTTGTCGCCGCCGCCATGGCCGGGGCCAAGATCGTCGATGCTTCCGATCACGCCTTCACCGGCTATTACGGGCCGCCGCCGATCCTGAGCGTCATTCACACCCTGAAGGAATATGGCCGCACCGCTGTGGGCATCAACGAGGAGGCCATCATGGAAACCTCCGAGGTGCTGCAGCCCGAGCGCAAGTACTACGAGTATTTCGAGTCCCAGATCAAGGGCTTTGATCCCACGGTGCAGATCCACAAGCTGCCCGGCGGCGCCATGGGCAGCAGCCTGGAGCAGGCGGCCAAGGGAGGCTTCCTCGACAAGATGCCCGAGATCCTCCACAAGGAGCTGCCCAAGGTCCAGATCGAATTGGGCAATTACTGGAGCGTCACCCCGGGTTCCCAGATTCTTTGGACCACGGCGGTGAGCAATGTGCAGGGCGGCGATCGCTACGGCAACTGCTCCGGTGACCTGAAGAATCTGCTGCTCGGCAAGTATGGCCCGTTCCCATTCTATCAGCCGCCCGACTGGATTTACGAGAAGGCCTTTGGCCCGGAGTGGAAGAAGGTGCTGGAGGAGGAAGGGGGAATGGAGACCATCGAGGATATCGACCTCGACAAGGAGCGCAAGGCTCTGGCCGACAAGCTCGGCTACGCGCCCACCGAGCAGCAGTTGGTCACCTATCTCCAGCATCCCAATGACGCGGTCAATTTCTTCCGCTTTGAGGAGAAGTTCGGCAGGGTCTATGTGTTGCCGCCGAGCATTCTTTTCCGGCGGGGCGGCTTCAAGCTGGGAGAAATTATTGCCTTTAAAGATCATAGCGGCAAGGAGCACATCATCGAGATGGGTCCCATGCAGGAGAGTGCGGACGGGGCCGAAACCAATGTCTACCTCAATATTGATCACCACCAGCGCCATTTTATTTTTGAAAACGCGGTGGCCGAGGCCGGCGAGGCAAAGGCGATCAAGCTGAGCAAGAAGGAGATCGAAGATCTGGCCAAGGCCGGGGATGTCCGGGCGCCTTTCACCGCCAATATCTGCGAGATTTCCGTCAAGGAAGGACAACAGGTGAAGGCCGGGGAGAAGCTGGTGGTCCTTGAGGCCATGAAGATGCAAACCCCGGTGAACAGCGAGGTGGATGGGGTGGTCGCCAAGATTGTCGCCAAGGTGAGTGACGCCGTGCAGCCTGGGGATGAACTGGTAAAGGTGACGCCCGCTGCCTGAGCCGGAGTGATTGTGCAAGAAGAGTAAAGGCCCGTGAGCACCTTGTGTTCACGGGCCTTTTTTTGTAAACGGTGTTTTAGCTGTTGATCTGGATGATTGAGTTTTCCCTGCCAAAGGGATTGGTGCAGCGGGCGTCATTCTGGGGGTCTGTCCGCCAATCGCCGTCAACGAGAAAAAGGTATTCGTAGCGCCCGGGCCTGAGCTGCACTTTTTTCCGGCAGATACCGTCCTTGAACTTGCGCATCTGGAACCCTTCCGCCTGCCAGCCATTGAAATCCCCCACCAGGAAAACCTCCCGGGCTTCGGGCGCCATCACCGTGAATTCGATGGCTGCTGCGCTTGGCCGTGATTTTTTGGCAGCGGGTGCCTTTTTTGCCTTCTCTTTGGTTGCCATGGTCTTTCCTCCCTTGCTGTGTATTGCGGATGGGCGCTGTGCCAGACATCATCGTGATTTTTGCAGGGAACTGTTTTCATGATGCGGGAAAGCCGGGGGAAAAGTCAAATGGAAAATCAGGGATAGGTCAGGCGTCAAAGGTGAGGCGATTGAATCCTCCCTGGGCAAACCAGGGGCGGGTGGCATCAATGCCGTCCAGCTCAAGGATGAGCACCTCAAGGACGAGATAGACCTTGGTGCCCTTGCGCACGCAGGCGGTGAGGGTTTCGCCGTGGTGGCCCAGGGCGGCATGGAGATGGATGCGCGGCTCTGTTGCATCCCAGAAGATGGAGCCGCTGCCCAGGGTTTCCCGGGCGCCGTCTATCTGCGCCCAGACCGGCTCCGGCGGCATGACAGGTTCCTTGGGGCCGGTGACTACCCCTGCCTCCCGCAGACCGCCCAGAACATGGAACCAGCCGCAGCGGATATTCTCTGTGATGATGAGCTGACGCAGGCCATCGAGAAAATCGTCCCCTTCATCAAAACGTACGGTGAAGACCCGTTTGATCGAGCCGGTGCGGTATTCCATGATGTCCTACGCCTCGCTGGAGGGAGGGACGGTTTCGCTGAATTGCTGACGCTCCATGGCGGCGTGCAATTGCCGGAACATCTCTCGGCGATGCACCGGCTTGCGGGTGGCGGCATAGCGCAGGGCCGATTTTTTCAGGCTATTGGGATCCAGGGCTGGGAACCTGCGGCAGGCCACGGCAATGGTCTCGGACTGCCAGCTTTCCGTGAGGTGTTCCTGATTGCGCTGGGCTTCCTCCCGCGCTTCGATCACTTCGGTGATAATGTCTTCCCGCAACCGCTCCAGTTCGTGGAATTCCCCGGCCTGTTTCAGGTGGGAACCCTTGCGTTCCGTCAGGAAGGCCAAGACCGCATCGGCCCCGTTTTCCCGCAGCATGCTGGCGATGAATTTGACCTGCCGTTTGAGTGCGCCGCCTTTCAGGTCGCGGGAGCTGTGCAGCTCTGTTTTTAGCACATCATCGGCGGGCAGTTTTTTGATGAGGGCCGGGGAGAGAGCAACCAGTTCCTTGGCGATCTCCTCGATATTCTTGGCCTGCCGTTTCTTTTCCGAGCGGCTCACATAGATTTCTTGCTGGTCGGTATCTCTGCTACTCGATTTTTTAGTTGCCATTCAACTTCCCGCTACAGTAGTATTTGCACTTATTTTCATTTAACATTTATTCTGGGACAGTATCATTGCCCGCAAGTTTTTTAAACAAAAAAGGGGACCATCATGCATTCCCAATCCTTTACCGTCACCCAGCCCACCCGCATCCGTTTCGGGGTGGACGCGATCAACGACCTTCCCGCCCTGGTAAAAGAGCTTGGCGGCAGCAAGGTTTTTCTGGTGGTCGATCCGGGCCTTATCAAAGCCGGGCTGGTGGAGCGGATCACCGCCCCTCTTGCCAAGGCCAAGATCGCCTTTGAGCTCTACGATAAGGTTGATCCCGAGCCGGGGCTGAAATTGGCCGACAACGGCGCCAAACTGGCCAAAAAAGCAAAATGCGACTGTGTGGTCGGCGCGGGCGGCGGTTCCGCCATGGATGTGGCCAAGGCGGTGAGCATCCTCCTCACCAACGGCGGCAAGGCCGAGGATTACCTGGGCTTGGGCAAGATCAAGAAGCCCGGGGTCCCGAAGATCATGATCCCCACCAGCGCCGGGACCGGAGCTGAGGTTACTTTTACCGCGGTGTTCATCAATGAAAAGACCAAGTCCAAGGGCGGGATGAACGGCGATCCCCTGTACCCGGAGGCCGCCATTCTCGATCCGGCCCTCACCGTTTCCTTGCCCCCGCATATTACGGCGACCACCGGGGTGGATGCCCTGACCCATGCCCTGGAGGCCTTTGTCTCCACCCAGGCCCACGCCATCTCCGACATGTATGCCTTGGAGGCCATTGACCTGATCAGTTCCAACTTGGTCAAGGCCTATGCCCACGGCGGCAATCTGGAGGCCCGATCCAACATGCTCCTCGGCAGTCTCCTGGCCGGCAAGGCCCTGGCCACGGCAGGGGTCGGCCTGGTGCATGCCATGGCCTATCCCCTGGGCGGCATGTTCGGCATCCCGCACGGCTTGGCCAACGCAGTGCTGCTCCCCTATGTGATGGCCTACAACCTCATCGGCAACCCAGCCAGATTTGCCATGCTGGCAGAGGTCATGGGCGCCAAGGTAGATGGTCTGCCCGAGCGTGAGGCGGCTGAGGCCGGGGTGGAATTTGTCTACCGGATGAATCAGGATCTCGGTATCCCCGCAAGTCTGGCCGAGTTGAAGATTCCGGCCAAGAAGATCCCCGAGATGGCCAAGATCGCCCTCACCGTGACCCGGCCGGTGGAGAACAACCCGCGCAAGCCCAGCCTGGAGGATGTGATCCGGGTCTATGAAACGGCCATGGAAGGGTGGGGCTGAGAAGGGAAGGTTCACGGTGCAAGATAAAAAAACGGTAGGAGCGGCTTCAGCCGCGAGAAGAGCCGCAGACAAGGAGTGAATCATGCCCGGTTTTGAGATATTTGGCGAAGAAGAGAAAAAAGAGATTCTGGAGGTGCTGGAGACCGGAGTGCTGTTCCGCTACGAGTTTCCCGAGCAGCGCAAGGGGATATACAAGGTCCGTACCTTTGAGGAGAAGTTTGCCGCCTATTGCGGGGTGAAACACGGCCAGGCCGTTACCTCCGGCACCGCAGCGCTTAAGGTGGGCATGGCCGCTCTGGGTATAGGCCCCGGAGACGAGGTCATCACCCAGTGCTTTACCTTTGTCGCCACCTGGGAGGCGATCCTTGAGATCGGGGCCATCCCGGTTTTTGCCGAGGTGGACGAAACCCTGAACCTGGACCCGGCTGATCTGGAAAAGAAGATCACCGCCAAAACCAAGCTGATTATCCCGGTGCACATGATGGGTGCTGCGGCCCGGATTGAGGAGATCAAGGGTATTGCTGACCGGCATGGAATTCCGGTCCTCGAAGACACGGCCCAGGCTGCCGGGGCCAGCCTGAACGGCAAACGCCTTGGCTCCTTTGGCGCCTGCGGCACCTTCTCCTTTGACCCGGTCAAGACCATGACCACCGGCGAGGGCGGGATGATCGTCACCAACGATGAAAAACTCTGGCGGGACATGAGCGAGTACCACGACCACGGCCATGACCATGCGGTCAACCCCGGCGGCAGGGGCGGCGAGGGCCGCAGCTTCATCGGCTCTAATTACCGGATGATGGAGCTGCAGGGCGCCATCGGCCTGGCCCAGCTGGCCAAGCTCGACGGTATCGTCGCGGCCCAGCAGGAGAACAAAAAGGGGATGAAAGCCCTGGTTGCCAAGCTGCCCGGGGTGACCTTCCGCACCATACTCGACGAGAAGGGCGATAACGCCTCCTTCCTCGCCTTTTTCCTGCCGGACAAGGACAAGGCCCAGAAGGTGAAAAAGGCCCTGGCGGAAAACGGGGCCGGGGCCATCTGTTTTGCCGAAAACACCTGGCATTACTACCCCAAGTGGGAGCATCTGCTGGCTGGCGCCACCCTTGCCAAGTCAGGCTGGCCTTTTGTGGAGCCGGGCGGCAAAAAACGGGTGGTGTACGATGCCCAAGCCCTGCCGAAATCGGCAGCGATTATGGATCGACTGCTGGTGTATCCGGTGCCGGTCAAAGCGCTTTCTGCAGAGCGGCTAGGGCAGATCGGTGCTGCGGTGGAAAAGGCGATTGCCGCCCTTTCCTGAGCAGGGGAAAGGTTTTTCGTGTGATAGAAAAAAAACCGCCCTCTCAGGGTTGGAGCCTGAGAGGGCGGGTAGAGTAACCGATCAGCCGGAGCACTTTGTGTGGGATGGCTCGAGATTTTTCTGATCGGGGAGCTCTCGCTAAAAGAGATTGAAAGTCAAAGAAACCGCTTGGGATAGAGGATAATCCCAAGCGGTTTCTTTTTAGAAGCTCGCCTCAAAGGTCAGGTATACCTGATCCATTGAATCGATGGTGGGATAGAACTGGGCCATGAGCGGGTCGTTCTTGATATCTTCGACCCTGTTCGGGGTTCCGAGCCACATGGCGCTGTAGGTGTAGTTGTAGTCATAATGCTGGTAGCCCAAGCGGATAAAGGCCTTGCCGTACTTGGAGATGGCCTCGCCGGCAGGGAGGTCGTAGATGCCGTAAACTTCATAGACATTACCACGGGTCGCCACCTTGCTGGAATACATATCATCGTGTCCTGGAGCAAAGGCCAACCAGTTCTTGGAGCCGTAGTTGTACTCAAGGCCGATCTTGAGGCCGGTGTCAGGAATATCATACCTGCCGCCAACAAGGACGCTGTACCCGTCTTTATTTTCTGGTTCAGCCCAGAAATCGCCCAGCAGGGTGATACCCATCTCGTCCGTGGCCTTGGCAACCGTATGACTCCAGCCAACGGTACCAAAGTAGTTCAGGTTCTGGAATTTATCCATGTACACTGCGGCGGTCTGGAAGATATTACCCATGTTCATCCGGTCGAGCATGGTGTTGGTCAAGACAGTAGAGCGAGAAACGGAGTCCAGATAATGACCGGTGGTCGGGTCGTACGTGAGGGAACCGTCCGCGATACCCCTGACTGCCTGAGCCTTCTCAAGCGGGTTGGGGAAGTAGGTGTCGCCAGGCACGTTGAAGATGTTGAAGGCACCGAAGGACTGGATGTTGAAGAAGCGGCTGCCCTTGCTGTAGACATCCCAGCTCACCCCGGCAAAGTCCACATCGCTGAGCCCGGTATTCTTTTCCTGTGGGCCAGCCTCGAAACCACGGCCATAGCAGAAGCGGATCCGGCCAGGGGCATCGGTCAGACTGCCCAAATTGTTGTAGGCATAGCCCAGGGAAACCCCGTCAAACGGGTAATCCATGTAGGCAACCGGGGTGGCCATCCGCTCGTCCTGACCCATGCGCAGATGGGCAGGAGGACCGTCGGTGGTGGGCCGACGACCGGCAGAGAACCATATCGGCGAGCCGCCGATGTTGTTCCAGTTCATGAAGGCCCGGTCAAGGATCAGCTTGTTGTCGCCGGGCTGACGGCCTGCCGTGCCGTCAAAGGAACGGGAGTTCAGGAAGTAGGGGCTGTCGGTATCATGGATACCGTTGGAATCCGTTTCCGGGGTGGGGGAGTCCTGGCTGCCCCAGGCTTTGTAGCCCACGATCCGAGCCTTGACCTCGACATCCTCGGTGGCCTTGGCCCGCAGGTTCAAACGCATCCGGGTGGTGTACAGGGTGTCGTTTTCATAGGTGGTGGCAGGGGTCGGGAGATAACCAGCGCCGTTCGCCCCATACATGGCGGCGAAGATGCTTTTGCGGTCGGCAGCGCTTAAACCCTTCATGATGCCGGCAAGACTTTGCGGGGAGCTCATTGCCTGTAGCAGTTGACCAACCGTCATCCCGCCTGCACCATATTGCCCAACCAGGGCACCAGCATTGGGGTTGGAGAACAGGGCAAAAAGATCGGTCGCCTGCCTGGTGGTGAGACCTGCACCCGTGGCAGCTGTGACGAAGCCCACTGGGCCAAGAGCCAAAACAGGAGTAAGATTGCCCAACAAGGTGCCGTCCCCGGGCGTTACAGTTGCAGGATTACCAACAAGCGAAGCTTGGCTTAAAAGAAAGTTGGCCAGAGGCACTGTACCGCCAGGCCCGTTAGTACTAAGAAAACCATGAGTCCCAGCTATATCAACAAAATCATAAATCCCTGTTGCCACATTGTTGGCGCTATAAAAATCTACAGTATCTGCCTTGTGAAAATCCACCCGGTTCCGCATATCGCCGGACCACTGAAAGCGTGAAGCCAGGTCCCATTTGTCGGATTTTTCTTCGAATGTGGTTATAGTCGCTTTTTGTTCTCCCACCTGAGCGCGAAGGTCTGATATCTGTTTTTGAAATTCACGGGTTAGTTGCTCGATTTTGGCGTCAAGCTCGGCGTTGCTTAGGCCGCCAGCCCCAGCGCTTGCGGTAACTGGGATGGCGAAAATTGCCGCCATGGCAAGGGTTGAAATTTTTTTAACCATCTTCCTTCTCCTTTTGTGTTGATTGTGGTGGTGATCCCGCGCCAATAGACAATGAAACCATTCGACAAAGAAATGAATGTTCATTTCTTTGTTTTATTCTGACATCCCTTTTTAGGGGTTTTCTGCTGGCCCCTGGCTTCTTGCGAATTATTGCAATTTGTTATTACACGGGCGGTGAAAGATTTCAAGAGCAAAATGAACATTCATTCTTTTTTGGGGTGAAAAAAATGTTTATGCCTTTCGTGCGCGCCAAGCTGATTCCCTGATTTTGTTAAGCAGGAGGGGGAGCGGCTCCTGGACCATGCTTATCAGCCGGAGTTGGCGGATTCGACCGGGGGCATCAGTCAGTCCTCCCAGATTGTTATAGGCATAGCCCAGAGAAACCCCGTCAAACTGGTAATGTCTTCCGGATCGACCGATTTTCGCGGCACATCCTTTTCTGAAAATGAAGAAGGGGGTGCTCGCCTGGCACCCCGTTGACCAACTGAATCTCCTGCCGATGGATGTGGGAAGGAGACCGCTATTTTTTGCCTCTGGTTTTTGACTCCGCCCCCCGCATCTTCCATGGCCATCTTCCTTACAAAGACGGCCATCCGTTGAGCTGGAACTTCACCAGAATCTGATTGTTATCGCCCCCGGACCGGGAGCAGCCAAGGCTTATCAGCCGCAGCTTCTGTTGGATCTGGGATCCCAGGTGTCATAGGCCACGCTGTACAGGTAATCATTTAAATTTGTCAATTCTTCGGCGGAAAGCTTGGCCCAGGCGCCGTCCTTGGCGCAGCGCACGTTTTTCCTGAAAAATACGGTGTTCCAGCCACGCATGGTCCGTGAATCCTCATTCATGTACCGGGCGCCTTTGTCGTTCCCTCTGTAATGGCAACTCTTGCAATTGCTCTTAAACAGTTTATGCCCAGCAAAGGTGTTTTTAAACTCCATGGCACGACTGGTCTGGGTCGCCGGATCAAACCGGTAGACCGTCTCTCCGCCCTCGTCTT
The DNA here is from genome assembly GCF_055379285.1 of Thiovibrio sp. Mzg5. Classification (NCBI taxonomy): domain Bacteria; kingdom Pseudomonadati; phylum Thermodesulfobacteriota; class Desulfobulbia; order Desulfobulbales; family Thiovibrionaceae; genus Thiovibrio; species Thiovibrio sp. Mzg5. Next base: position 483,490 of record NZ_AP022872.1, read on the forward strand.
TGGCAAAAACATGAGCATGAGACAATAATGCCAGAGATGCCACCATCAGAACAATGACTGCGATCTTTTCTTTCATCTTTTTATCTCCTGTGTTGCGTTCGAGACAAGCCAGACGACAGGTGATGCTTACTGCTCAAAACACCTCATGCTCCTCTGGCCAACTAACTGTGAACGGGCACATAATAACACGCAAAAAAAAGGGGGATGTACGGCTTCTTATGAATCATCGCAGTTTGTTATTACACGCGGCGTGAAAGATTTCAAGGGCAAAATGAATATTCATTCCTGATGGGGGTGAAAAAAATGTTTACGGCTTTACTGCGCGCCAAGCTGATTCCCACATTTCATCAAGCAGGCTGGGGAGCGGTTCTTGCACCATGCCTATCAGTCGGAGTTGAATGAGTCGTGTCATGCCGCCAAATAGACTCGGTCCGGCAACCACCAGAGCGAGGGGTCTGATCTCTCCGATTTTGATGCCTTCCTGAATGGTCTCACGGATCAGTGTCAGTGTTTTTCCGGCACAAAAGGATACAGCCGAGGGCATGATTTCTTTGTGTCTTGCAAAGAGGATGAAATCAACAAGTTCTGGGAAATCTTCGGTGAGCTGGAAATAATAAGCCATGATTGCGCGACAACGGTCATGCGTGTTGGCGTGCTGGCTAATGATTTGCTCTACATTTCCCAGAATATCTTCCGAGATTTCCTGAAAGAGCGTTTGCGCTATTTCTTCTTTGTTCTTGAAGTAGCGATAGACCAACCCGATACTGACATCAGCCTGCTCCCGTATATCATGGACAGAGGTCTTGAAATAGCCCTTGCTGTGGAAAAGCTTCAGGGCGGTGTGGAGAATCCTGTCGCGTCTGTTTTTCGAACTGGTCTTGTAGAAACTCATGGCTGAACCTGATTGTGTGAGAGGTTGCTACACGTTCAGATTTCTACAATAATATTAAGTGAGTTGTCAATCTTCGTCGTTCAGGGAGCCAAAGAATTTACGTTTTTTACCTTTTTATGGCCGCACCGCCCGGACATACCCTCTGCTACCCGGCGCGTACTGGCGCACCGGATCGCACTGGTCGGAAATCTCCCAGGCTCCGGCCTTGCCCTGGCCGTCTTTCTCGCCGGACCAGTAGTTCCCCTTGCGATCCAGGGCGCAATCGCCATTCTGGAACAGATCAAAGAGGTAGTTGAGGTCGTAGAGTTCATCGACGCTGGGCAGCCGCCAGTCGCTGTAACCGCCCAGGTTCAGAGCGTGGACGTACTGTTCCGCATCCTTCAGGCTGGTGGTCATCTTGCTTTTTTCGATCTGCCACATCCGGCCCGAGACCGTGTCCTGGCAGATGCCGTTGCCCAGGTTTTGGAAGCGTGCCTGCTGGGAAGACTTCCCGGCGCAACCCTGGAGGGAGAGGAGAAGTACTGCCAGAAGAACCAAGACGAGATGTGTGTATTTCATGCCAGACCTCCTGTGGTCTTGTGTGGGGAGGGAAACCCGTGCGCCCTCTCCGTTATTGTTTTTTCGGAAGAAAATTACCGCCCCAGCAAGCCGGTGATGGCGGCAAGAAAATCGTTCAGGTCGTCTTTGTCTTTGCTGACCCTGGACATCATGATCCCGCCTTCCAGGGTCGCCACCACAGTTTTGGCCAGGAGCTGGGGCTCGGTGGCAGCAGGCAGCAGCCCAGCTGCCTTGGCCTTGGCGAGATGTGCTGCCAGCAGCCCGGTCCAGCGACTGAAAACCTCCTGGATAACCACGGAGAATTTTTCGTTGCTGTCGGCCATCTCCAAAGCAGTGTTGCCGAACAGGCAGCCCCCGACAAAGTTGTTTTTTTCCTGTTCCGCACAGATCGCCTTGCAGGAGTTGATGACTTTTTCAACGGGGTTTCGGCCGGCAAGGGCCTTGGCCAGAAAAGAAAAGAATTCGTCTTTGGCATCCTCAAGCACCGCGAGCCCGAGTTCCTCCTTGCTGGCGAAGTGGTAGTACAGGTTGCCTTTCTTGACCCCGGTGGCCTCGATAACCGCGCTGATGCTGGTGTTGTGGAAGCCCTGTGCCACCAGTATCTTTCGGGTCGCCTTCAGGATATGGTCGCGGGTTTTCTCGCCCTTGCTGGTTGTGGACATTGCGGCGCTCTCTCGATTAAAATAAACTGACCGTTTGGTACAATTTATCCCTTTCTGGCTCCATCGTCAAGAGCAATCTTGCCACTTTCTTCCCCAGCAAAGATTCCCGATGCGATATACTGGGGAATCGAATTATGCAACCGGAGGAATTGTCATGGGGGGTGCGTCACGGTTTTTACTGTTTTTTTTCTTTTGCTGCCAGATCGTCTTGGCGGTTCAAGCTCAAGGCTTGGCGCAGGCCGGTCAAACGCCGGTTGCGGCAGTGTCGGCATCGGGGAGCAATGGCGCACCGCCGGGGGGGCCGGAGGTCTGGCGACCGGAGAGCGTCTCGCTGCCGCTCTTCGGGGAAATCCGGCCTGCCGATTTCTCCCTGCCTGCCCTGGCCGTCCTCCTCGGTCTGGCGGACGGCTTCAACCCCTGCGCCATGTGGGCCCTGGTCTATCTCCTTTCCCTGCTGGTTTCCCTCCGGGACCGGCGCAAGATTTGGCTGCTGGTGGGCTCCTTTGTCCTGGCCTCGGGCGTACTCTATTTCCTGTTCATGACCGCCTGGCTCAATGCCTTTCTCCTGCTCGGTTACCTGCGGCCGCTTACCTTGGCCATCGGTGCGGGCGCCCTGGTCATCGGCGTGATGGACCTGCGCGCCTTTGTCCTGACCCGTGGGGCCCCGGTCTGCGCGGTCGGCAGTCCCGGCCTCAAGAAACGGACCATGGGCAGGATGGAGCGGTTGGTGGCGGCGCCGCTTTCCCTTGCTTCTTTCCTGGGGATTGTCGCCCTGGCCTTCACGGTGAACGCCATCGAGTTCGCCTGCTCCGCCGGTCTGCCCGCCATTTTCACCCATACCCTCTCCCTGCGACAGCTCTCTGTGCCCCAGTATTACGGCTATATCCTGCTCTATGATTTTTTCTTCATGCTGGACGACCTTTTGATTTTCAGCCTCGCCGCCTTTACCCTGCGGGCAACCATGGCCAGTGGCTATGCCCGGTACGGCAAGTTGGTGGGCGGCATTGTCCTGATAGGGCTTGGGTTGGTTATGCTTTTGGCCCCGGAGATGCTGCGCTGAGGGGAGAGATAGGCGCCAGCCGCAGGAACACGCGATTTTGCCTTCTTCTTTTGGGTTGGCTCAGAGATGACAATGTGCCAGACTGATTTGGGGGAATGATTGGCTAGGTAATGCTGTTTTTACTACCATGAGGAGGGAAAATGAAAACGCAAACAAGATTGGTTGTGGTCGGATTGGTTATCCTGGCCGGCGGAGGGTTGGCCTATGCCCAGGCGGGCAAAAGCAAGCCGCCGGTGGCGCAGGCCTGGCTTGATGTGGCAACCTATTCCGGCCTCGGGATGGGGGGAATGGGCGGCACCATGAATCCCATGGCCATGCTGGGCGCGGCCATGGGGGGCGGTGGCCGGAACAATTTCGGTGACACCATGACGGGCAGTACCGGTTCCTGGCTCGATGTCACCCTCTCCACCCGCAATAATCCGAGCCTGGTCGAGGCGACCCAGTCCGTGCCCGCAGGCAGCAAACTGGCCCCGGAGCTCAAGCTGGTTTCGCCCAAGACCCAGAAGGCGGTGCCCTCAACGGAGGACGAGGTGATCCGGGAAGAGTTCGAGCCGCCCAAGGGCAAGATTTACCTCTACTGGGGCTGCGGCGATACGGTGCGTCCGGGTCAGCCCCAGGTGCTGGATATGAGTAAGGCCAGTCCGGCGGATTACCAGAAATTTTTCGTCGGCCGCCGGGCGACCCAGCGCGGCGCCCATCTGGCCGACGGGCGCCCCTCCTGGCCCAACGAGCAGGATACGCGCCTGGTTCCCGAAGGCGCCAGCTTGGTGGGGGAGCATGCCTTTAAGGGCCAAGGGGTGCCGGAGGGGTTCAAGTTCTCCCTTGGCCAGGCCCAGGATATAATGCCGCCCCTGGAACTCACTCAGCGCAATAAGGATGGGGCGACCCAGCTGGAGTGGAAGGGGCTTCCCACGGCCCGAGCCTATTTCATCTCGGCCATGGGAGCCCGCAGCGACAACGAAATGGTGTTCTGGTCCTCCAGCGAGGTGCCGGAGAACGGGACCGGTTTGGTGGATTACCAGACCAACGCTGCGGTGGATCGCTGGCTGAAGGAAAGGGCCTTGCTCTCCCCGGATGCCCGGACCTGCACGGTGCCCAAGGGGATCTTCGGCAATGGCGCCATGGTGCGCATGATCGGTTACGGCTCGGAGTTGAACCTGGCCTACCCGCCTAAACCGACCAACCCGAAGCTGGTCTGGGAGCCGCAATGGGCGGTCAAGGTAAGGCTGAAGTCGGTGGCCAACGCCATGCTGGGGATGGAGGCCATGGGAAATCAGCCTCGTGGGGAAAAGGCCAATCAGCCCGATGGCAGTGGCGCTCTGGACGGTGTCGGTCAGGGGCTGGATAAACTCAAAGGGGTGTTCGGCTTTTAAGAAGGTGCCCGGTGGGATCGCTTGGCACGAGCAGGCCAACTCGCTGACTTGCCGGTTATTTTTTGGCAGGCCCGCACACCGCTGCGTTGTGCGCTACTGTGCGGGTCAGACCAGATACACATCAAAGCGGCTGTTCTTGCCGCTGATGGTGAAATTCGGTTCCGGCCCGCGCAGGGCAGGAGCCAGGCGCGGCCGTTTTACCACAACCCGACGGATGGCGATGGCAAGGGCGGCGGCCAGTAATTGGTCGCTGTCCGAGTCATCGCCGACCAGCAACCGGATAAGCCGCATCTCCTTCTTGACCAGGGCGCTCTTGCTGCGGTGCGGGTACATGGGGTCGATGCAGATCACCTCGGGCCGCTCGCCTTGCCAGGTGCGGAGGATCTCCAGGCTCTCCCCCGCCATAAGGCTAAGGCGGGCCATGATTTCGGCCAGCGCCGGTTCCAGCCTTGCCCGCTCAATGCCGTCCGCCAGGAGGGCCGCCACCACCGGCGAGCGCTCCACCATCCGTACCGTGCAGCCCAGGCTGGCCAGGATGAAGCTGTCCAGGCCTAAGCCCGCGGTAAGATCCAGCACCATAGGCCTTGCCCCGCCCTTGAGCCCCACCGCCCGGGCAATGGCCTCCTTGCGACTGGTGGTTTGTCTGCGGCGGTACTCGATGGCCCCGCCGAGGAAATCAACAAACAATGGTCCTTCCGCGCCCTTGGTGGTCTGGCGCAGTTCCAGTCGCTCCGGAGTCAGGGTCAGCAGCAGGGCAGGGGCATTTTCTGCCGGATTGTAGAGTGGCAACCCCAGCTGGGTGGCAAGTCCGTGGGCTTTCTCCTTCAGGACGGGATCAGTCTGGCTGACGGCGAGGATGCTTTCCGGGTTGCGGGTGGTCATGGTGGATGGCCGATCATTTCCTGGTTGTGGGCTGGTCGGAAGCCGGGCGCGGCTTTTTCCCGGTGCATCATTTCCTGTTCATGGTATATTCAGGAGGTTTTTTCGCAGGCCTCTTGGCCAGACAGCCCACATACAGCAGAGAAGATAATGGATACCCAGCATAAAGCACAAGCCAAAGTTGTGGCCATCATCCCGGCCCGTTACCATTCCAACCGCTTTGAAGGCAAGCCCCTGGCCAAGATTGCGGGCAAACCCATGATCCAGCACGTCTACGAACGGGCCAAGGCTGTGGCTCTGCTCTCCCGGGTGGCGGTGGCCACCGACGACGAGCGGATCGCCCAGTGCGTGCGCTCCTTTGGCGGCGAGGTGGTGATGACCCGCTCCGACCATGTCTCCGGCACCGACCGGCTGGCAGAGGCGGCCTCGATCATGGGGATCGCCGAGCAAGACGTGGTGGTGAACATCCAGGGCGATCAGCCGCTCTTCGAGGCGGAGGTGGTTTCCCAGGTGGCCACTCCATTGCTGGAAGATCCGGCTCTGCCCATGTCCACCCTGATCTACAAGATCGTGCGTGAGGAGGAGATCACCGATCCCAACCATGTCAAGACCGTGTTCGACCGGCACAACAATGCCCTCTATTTTTCCCGCGCCTCCATCCCCTTTCAGCGCAACCCCGAGGAGCCGGAGGTGCCCACTTATTACAAACACCTGGGCTTTTACGCCTACCGCAAGGGTTTTTTGCTCACCTTTGTTGGGTTGCCCGAGGGGGAGTGGGAACGGTTCGAGAAGCTGGAGCAGCTGCGGGCCCTGGAGTTCGGCTACCGTATCCGGGTGGTGCTCACGGCCCATGATTCCATCGAGGTGGATACGCCCCAGGATCTGGAGCGGGTGGAAGAGTTGATCCGCAAAGACGGTAACTAACGGGATTGATCCGGCATAGACTCGGTTAGAAAATGGCAGAGAACAAAAAAATCCCCTCTCCCCTTGCGGGAGAGGGTCAGGGTGAGGGGGAACGTGCAGATTTTGAGGTGGTTGGCAACTTCACCCACCCCCCACCCCCCCGTCAAGGGAGGGGGAGTCGATGCGAGACGCTTCGGACATTATTGAGTTTGACCTACTGTTAACCATATAATTTGAGGGAAAAGAGATGAAACGAAACAAGATCACCATCATCGGCGCGGGCAATGTCGGCGCCACCGCCGCCCACTGGGCCGCCAGCCGAAACTTGGGCGATATCCTCCTGCTGGACGTGGTGGAAGGGGTGCCCCAGGGCAAGGCCCTTGATCTGCTGCAATCCGGCCCGGTGGACGGCTTCAACAACCGGATCACCGGCTCCAACGACTTTGCCGATCTGGCCGGTTCCGACGTGGTGATCATTACTGCCGGCCTGGCCCGTAAACCCGGCATGAGCCGCGACGACCTCCTGGCCAAGAACGTGGCCATCGTCAAGTCCTGCGCCGAGCAGGTGGCCAAGCATGCCCCGGACTGCGTCTTGATCGTGGTCACCAACCCCATCGACGCCATGGTCTACACGGCCTTCAAGGTTACCGGCTTCCCCAGGGAGCGGGTGATCGGCATGGCCGGGGTGCTTGATTCGGCCCGCTACCGCACTTTCCTGGCCGAGGCCCTTGGCGTGGCGGCCCGTGACGTCAACGCCCTGGTCATGGGTATTCACGGCGACAACATGCTGCCGCTGATCCGGCTGGCCAATGTGGCAGGGGTTCCGGTCACCGACCTGTTGTCCGGTGAGGAGTTGGCCGCTATCGTCCACCGCACCCAGCACGGCGGGGCCGAGATCGTCAACCATCTCAAGACCGGCAGCGCCTTTTACACCCCTGGTCTGGCCGCGGTGGAGATGGCCGAGGCGGTACTCACCGACAGCAAGCGGGTAATGCCCTGCGCCGCCTATGTGGAGGGCGAGTTCGGCTTCTCCGGCTGCTTCCTCGGGGTGCCGGTGGTGCTGGGCGATAAGGGGGTGGAGCGGATCATCCAATTCAAGCTCACTGCCGAGGAACAGGCCGCCATGGCCGACTCCGAGGTGGCGGTGCGCAAGCAGATGGCTGCTACCGGGTTATAAGGCGCAAGGTAAAAGGCCGGGCCTGGCTTTTGCTTCCCCTCCCTTGACGGGAGGGGATTGAGGGGAGGGTGAATTTGCCGATTGGGTCAGCGGTGGATATGGTAGTTCCCCCACCCCCTTGCCCCCTCCCGCGAGGGGAGGGGGGTTTGTCTTGATATGTGTAATTATATAAAATAGTTATATCGTCATCTCTAACGGAGAACCTGTTTGACTGAAACCCTATCCGCCAAAGATTTGATCGCCCGCATGGGCGATGCGCGTTTCGGCCTGCTCGATCTGCTGCCCGAGGGCGATCTGGCCGAGAAGCTCATCGGCCTGGCGCTCACCGGGGTGCCGCCTGCGCCTCCCGGCATGGCCACGGAGTTGGCGTACCTGAACCTGGCTCTGAATGCCACGGAAACCAGGAATGTCCGGGTGGTTGTGTTCGGGGGCGGCACCGGGCTTTCCAATCTCATCGGCGGCGACAGCTGCAACCCCCTCTGGCCTGCCGATCCCTTTCAGGGCCTCAAGGAGGTTTTTCCGCAAACCCGGGCCGTGGTCTGCATCACCGACGATGGCGGCTCCACCGGCGAGTTGCTCAAGGAACTGCCTCTCATCGCCCTGGGCGATATCCGCCATGTCCTGCTTTCCTCCATCCGGCAGGAGAAGCTGCAAGAGCAGTACACCCTTGTCGGCCGGGAGGCGTTGCGGGCAACCGCAGTGCTCCACCAACTCTTCAACCATCGCTTCGAGGCCCCGCCTTGCTCGCCCCATGCCCTGCTGGCCGATGCCGATGTCAATCTGGCTGCGTTGCCCGAAGCGATGGGGCAAGGGCTGGCCAGTCTGGTGGAGGCGCTTTTCACCGAGCCCCGGCTGCGGATGCAGCTCGCCCACCCCCATTGCCTCGGCAATCTCCTGCTCGCCGCCGCTATCTTAAGCGAGAAGGAGGAGATGGCCGGAATCTCCCTGCTGGCCGAACTCATCGGCGCCAATCCCGAGGCGGTCTGCCCCTGCACCACTACGCCGGCCCGGCTTAAAATTCTGTACGGCAACGGGGTGCTGGTGAGTGGGGAATTCAAGTCTGGCTCGGCCCGGCGCGGCTATCCGGTGGATCGGGTTTTCGTGGAGTTTGCCACCCAACCCCAGGCCCCGCCCCAGGTGCTGGCTGCCATTGCCGAGGCGGATATCATCCTCTTCGCCCCAGGTAGCCTGTTCACCAGCATCGTGCCGATCCTGCAGGTGCCGGGTATAGCCCAGGCGATCCGCGACAACCGCGGGGCACTCAAGATGCTCGTTGCCAATCTCTGGGCCCAGGCCGGGGAAACCGACATGGCCCACGGCAACGGCAATGGCGACCACCCGCAGCGGTTCCATGTCTCCGACCTGTTGGCCGCCTATCACCGCAATATCCCCGGCGGGGTGCAGGATCTTTTTGCCCAGATTCTGGTTCTCGGGTTGCGCGATATCCCCGGCTCCATCCTCCAAAGCTATGCCCTGGAAAACAAGGTGCCCATCTATCTCGACCGGGACAAGGTCCGGGCCATGGGCTTTTCCCCCATCGAGGCCCGGCTCTATGCCCAGGCCGATATCGAGCAGCGTAAGGTGATCCAGCATGATCCCGCTTCCCTGGCCGCGGCGGTGCGGGTTATGTGGGCGATTCGTGATTCCCTCGGCAAGGCCGGAGGCTACCAGCTCTCCGGGCCGGGCGCCGGGGCAGAGGTTCTCCTCGATCCCCTGGGGCAGCCAGCCAACCAGCGTTTTGCTGCGATCCGTGAGCGGTTGCGCACCCTGAACATTGCCGAGGAGCTGCACCCGCCCCTGGCCGAGATCTTCTGGCGCCACGGGGATATTCCCCTTGCCCATCTGGACGGGGTTGCCGGGGTTGTCCTGCTGGACCGGGAGGAATGGAGCCGGACCCAGGAATGGGACACCATCCTCTCCTTCTATGATCCCGTTGACCGGCTGATCAAGATCCGCAAGGATATCTTCCCTGAACCTGATAAATTTGAGGTGGGTTTGTTGATCGCCCTGGGCCAGTCCCTGCTGGGGAATTACACCGAGGAAAAGCTTAGGCTGCCGGTGGAACGCGACGGCTTGTCCCTGGGCTATGAGTTTCGGCTGGTTCTGCGGTCGGAGGCGGAGCTGTGCTCTTTTTTCAGTCCGGCGGAGCTTGCCATCTTTTTGGGGCTGGTCCGGATGCGGCAGGCAGCAAGCGATCCCCGTCTCTACACCCGGCTGGTGAACGGCGAGGAAGGCTTTACCCCGCCCGGCCTGTTGTTCGGCCTCACCTATGCCTGGTATCTGGACAACCGCCATGTCTGCCATGTGGAATACAAGATGTCCATCAACCGGATGATGTCTTGCGGCCTCATCCCGGAACAGCAGCGGGTGGCAGGGCGCAGGCAGGCAATGATCGATTTTTTCCGGACCGTGGTTTTTCGCTACACTGCCGAGCAGTTGCAGCCCTCAACCGATCAGGGGTTGGGCTGAATCCAAGGCAGCGGATCGATAATTCGGATGCCGGGGTTGCTCCACAGCCCGTGCCAGTTTAGCTCCGCCTCCGCCACCGACCATCCAGGCGCTAGCCAGCCAAGGGAGAGGTGGAGATGATCCGGCGGGGCCGATGCGCCCCGCGCCGTGCCGCATGCCACCTCGGCCAGGGGTTCTTTCGCAGAGACCTGCGCTCCGTACTCCACTAGGGGCCGAACATGGCCATACAGGGAGATAAGCCTCCAGCCCCGCTCATCCATCACCGGATGCCGCACCGCCACGGTGCTGCCCAAAAAATCCTCGAACACCGCAATCACCTCCCCATCCCAGAGCGGCGGGACCAGCGCCAGCTCCGGGAGCTCTCGTCGCTGTCCATTGCGGTCCGTAGGGAAGAGCAGGTCAATCCCCTCGTGCGGGCTTTGGCGGGGCCCTTGTTTCCACCATGCTTCGGTGTCTTGAAAAAGCATGCCGGGGAGGAAGTGCCAGCATGTGCATGCTTCGGCAAGGTGATTTAGGTTCAGGAAGGTGCTGGTAAATTGGGAGTTCGGGATCATGGGTGTTGGGTCAGACGAGGAAGAAGGTTGAGGCCAGAGTTCTGTTCAGGCCCATTCAGAGATAATAATCTTGAATTGCTCCATGGTGTCAGGTAGACATATAACACTCCCGGATAATTTTAGCCGGAATTATGTAGCTAGCTATATAACACCCCAATATTGGGTGGATATGTGGCTATTCAAGAGAAAATATGCTCAAAAGTTGCACAGGGAAATCAATTAAAGGGACAAAAAACGAGCAGAAAAAAACAACTCGAGCTAGATCGATAATATTATTGTTATATTGCTATCGGAGTTCTATGCAAATGTACACATTTATTGACAGATATTTTCATAGCCAAAACGAACTTCTCGACATTAGATTTTCTGAGAATAGAGATATTAACACTCTGTTTACTTATTTGAATAATCTGCATTCAACAGCTGATAAGCTTAAGGAATTATTTGATTGCAATATTAAAGACTTTCCTGAGTTTAAAGTTTTGAGAATGCTTAGGAACTATTTCCATCACGGAAATGATGTGGATGAAATTAGAATGGCTGTCACGGTAGATAAAGAAATTATCGTCAGCCATAGCCAACATATAATAATTCCCTTAGAAACTTTCGCTAAAAGCGTTAAATTTTTTATTGATAATAATACAGTTCCAGAAGGTCACAAAAACTATAAAAGAAAGATGGATTTTGTAAGCAAAGAAATGGCAAGCATCAGTGAATGCTTTGATTATTGCGCCGATCTATTAAATAACATGGTTGCATGCTGCGATAAGCCAAGCCTTAAACTCGATGGTAAAGTTTATGAGCTGGGTTTCGATATGTATAAATTTGCGTATAACGTTTCAAACCTAATTGCAGATAAATGCAGGTCTATAAATATGCTTGCCAGCAAAAAAGTTATTGAAGAATTAGATGATACTTATACGATTTCAAATAATATTGGTAAATATGATGTCCAGTGTCGGCCAGACTCTGCCCCAATCATGACGACCGAGGGGTTCATTTATCCAAGTAATATTGAACCCGCAATATAACAAGCTGATCAAGCGGATGGAATGGGGCTGAGGGCTGCCAGAAAAACAAAATCAAATTGCGGTTGTAGGCCGAACCTTCTCGTCGCCACCGCTTATCGCGAACCGTTAGCGAGAACTAATAAAAATGGCTCGATATAGTAAAACAGAACGTATTGGAGTCAATGCAGTAGAAAGATTAGTGCTTGGTGAACTCGGTTGGATCTTCCGTGAGCAACCTATAGCAGATATGGGAATCGATGCTCATATAGAACGTGTGGACAATGGGAAGCCAACGGGAAAACTTATAGCACTACAAATCAAAACAGGCGCAGGCAATTTCAAAGAAACCAAAGATTCATTCATATATTACGGTTCCACAACTCATTTGGACTACTGGACAGGGCATTCACTGCCAGTACTCCTAATTGCTCATTTGCCTGAATCAGGCCAAACATTCTGGGTACATATTAACGAAGTTGGAGTAACTCGAACGAAAAAAGGCTGGAAGGTTGAGGTTCCTAAGAAGAATTTATTTGGCAAGAAAGCACATGATTTACTTTCCAACCTTTTTGAAGGCCCACCCGGCCTTCAAAGGCTTCGAAAGCTTTCCATTGATGAGCCACTAATGCGCCACATCGCAAATGGTGGAAAAGTGTCACTAGAACTTGAGGACTGGATCAACAAATCTCTTGGACGATCACCTGTGAGAGTCTTCATTCATGATGAGGACGGGAACGAAACACTTTCCCAGGATTGGGCCGTTACTTACACGGGTTATGGAATTAAGGAGCTTGCTGAAGCACTATTTCCATGGTCATCAGCCTCAGTTGACACAGAATTCTACGAAATTAATGCCGACAATGATGAGGACTGGTCTGATAGTTTGTCACGTGCAATAGACGAAGACAACGGCATAAATTGGGAGCCACAATCGGACGCAATATATCCGTATTCAGAGTCAAGTGGAGAGGTAGAGTACTACCGTTTAGAGCTAAAGTTAAATGAACTGGGGCATTCTTTTTTGATAGTTTCTGATTATTGTTCTGAGCCGGATTAAATTAATATTTCCCTAACCATAGGGTTAACCTGACCGGAAGAAGCTCGGCGGCGCTAGACGGCGGCAATCTTGCGTGGCCGGCAGGTTACCCAAAACGTTATGTTTACAAAACTAAACAAGAGAAACAGAATCGGGAACAAAACCTATGTCAAAAGATGATAACAAAGAAGTAGTCACAACCGATGAACTCATAATGGCACAAATGATTCGGCTCGATGCTATCGCACAGTTGCTTATTGAGAAGGGGGTTGTTTCAGAGGAAGAGTTTTATAGCAAGCTGAAGAACGTTCAGGCACAGTATCAGAATGTTTCTGAGTCTTGAAAAGTTGCATTGATACGACAAAGAGACATTTCTTGAAACAATCATTTTATGATCTGAGTTATTCTGATTTGGAGATGGTTCTAAGTCAGAATGATTTAAACCGCTCAGCAGCGTCAATTCTTTTTAATTGGCATTATAAGAAGAAAGAAAATACGCAATGCCAGGAGAAAATTGCCAAAGGTTCCTTGGCTTTTTTTCAGGATAATTTCGACTTTTCTCTGCCAGAAATCGATACGGTCCATGAGTCAAAAGATCGAACAGTAAAATTTCTTTTTAAGCTTAAAGACAATCACAAAATTGAAACCGTCCTTATTCCGTTTCATAATAAATATTCTATTTGCCTTTCATCGCAGGTTGGCTGTGCAATGAATTGTTCTTTTTGTTCTACCGGAAAACAAGGACTTAAAAGAAATTTGGCTACAAGTGAAATAGTTGGACAGTTTCTCCAGGCTTGGCGTTGGTTGGCGAAAAATAGGCCTGGAGAAGAGAGAATTTTAAATATTGTTTTTATGGGACAAGGCGAACCGTTACATAATTTTGATGGTGTCAAAAATGCGTGCGAAATATTTTTATCAAAACACGGAACTTCAATTGGGGTTCAAAAAATTACTATTTCAACGTCTGGTTATATTCCTGGACTTAAAAGGTGGAGTCAGGAAATTCCCGGAGTGAACCTTGCGTTATCTCTTCATTCGCCATTTGAAGAAAAGAGGAATGAGCTTATTCCCATTAATAGAAAATATCCACTATCTGAAGTGCTGACCTATATTGACCAGATACCTTTAAGTAAAAAACAATTTATTACGTATGAATATATTTTGATAAAAGATTTTAATGATTCTCCGGATGATGCTGAAAAATTGGGAACGATACTGGCAGGTAAAAGTGCCTATATAAACCTGATTCCTTTTAACGCCTTCCCCGGATCACCGTATAAACGTCCGAGTTTGGATACAATTGAAAAGTTTAAAGAAGTTTTAGATACGTTCAAGATTCCGACGTTAATAAGAAGTGCTAAGGGCGATGATGTATTGGCAGCCTGTGGACAACTCAATTCTGGGGAATTCTGGGGACAGGATACCTAATTCCAGCCACAACATTCTGCTGACAAGCCGCAGATGTTTGCGTTAAGCCGGCAGGGAAACCCTCCTAACCATTTCCCGAATTTTCATTCCCCCTTTCATACCGCCTGAAGCTCCGAGGTGCAGTGCGGGCAACGCAGCGCCTTGGCCGGAATGCTGGAGCAGCAGCGGGGGCATTCCTTGGTCGTAGCTTCAGCGGGTGGCGCTTCCTTTTTGAGCCGGTTCATCTGCTTGATGAGCATGAAGATCGCGAAGGCCACGATGGTGAAATCCAGGATGGTGTTGATGAATACCCCGTATTTGAGGGTGACCGCCTCCACGCCCTCGCTCTTTTCCCTGAGGGTGAGGGTTAGATGGGCGAAATCGACATTGCCCATGATCAACCCGATGGGCGGCATGATAACGTCCTGGACCAGGGAGCTGACAATCTTGCCAAAGGCGCTGCCGATGATGATACCGACCGCCATGTCAACGACGTTGCCGCGCATGGCAAATTCTTTGAATTCCTTCAGTATTTGCATGTTTTTCTCCTCGGTTATGGATGCGTTTTAGGCTGCGGGGAAGCAATCAATGGCGTTTCTCTCTTCCCTTCCCTGTCTTGGTTCAAACAGCTTCAAGAAGCATCGCATTTTTTGAGGCTGGGTGTCAATGCCTCCCCCATGCCGCGTTGCGCGGCTGGGTTGGTGCAGGCAGGGAATAAACAGGGCCGACCAGCCCCTCAGGGAGTGGCTGTCTCGATGTTGCGGGGGCAGCGGAAGCGGAAGGTGGTGCCATTTTCCGGCGAGGAGGTGAAGCTGACCTTTCCTTTCAGGTAGCGCTCTCCCAGCAGTTTGATGCTGTAAGTACCCAAACCCCGCCCCGATCCCTTGGTGGAGAAGGAGCGCTGGAAGATCTGCAATTGTACTTTCTCAGGCATGCAGCCCTGGTTGTGGACCCAGAACTCCAGGTCGTTTTCGGCCTGCTCGCAGCCGATGCGGACCACTGCCTCCGGGGGCGAGGCCTCGACACCATTCTTGGTCATGTTGATCAGGATGCGGTGCAGGAGCCGCGGGTCGGTGAAAAACTCCGTTGCCACGGCATCTGCATCAATTTCCACCCTGCAGGTCCGACCGTTGTCGATATTGTTGTAAAAGGCAGCCACTTCGTCGAGCAGGGCACGGCTTGCGCAGGGTTTGGCCTGCAAGTGCAGATCGTTGTTCTCCGCCGCAGCCAGGGCGGACTGCGCCTCGACCTCATCGGCCAGCCGATGCGCATAGCGGTGTAGAACATCCTGAAACTGACTCTTCTTTTCCGCATCCAGTTCTTTCTGGCAGAGGGTCCGGCTCATGCCCACCATGCCGGTGGCAATATTGGCCACATCGTGGAAGAAGATGCGCTCCAGGGCCCGCCGCCTTTTTTCATGGGAGATATCGGTGAGAAAGAAGAGGTAGAGATTGTCGTTTTCGCCGGGAAAGGGCGCGGTCTGCACCCGGAAGTCAAAGGATTTGCCGCTGCCCTCCTGCCTGATCCGGCATTCCTGGGTATCATCGTTTTCCGGCTGGTGCAGGGGGAGCGGGGGAGTGGCTTTGGCCGCGCCGCAGGTGGAACAGAAGACGGTGGTGCCGCAGCCCAGAACGCTTTGCACGGCACGCTCGCAAGCCAGGGCGTCCCCAGGCTTTTTCCCCAGCACCTCGGCAAGGCAGGTTGCGCCAAGAAAATGCAGAAAAGCCTGATTGGCAAAAACGATCTGTCGGGTATGGTTGAGAACCAGGACAAAGCCGGGGAAGGCATTCAGAACGTCCAGCAGTTGACGGTTGCTGCCGATGGTTTTGCTCAGGTTTTCGATTTCAACCGGAGAGCAGCGCGGCTGCTGGGATGTTTCGGAAGGACAGGGGTGTTCGTTCATGTTTGGCGGCAAGGTCTTTTGTTGGTCGGGTTTTGAGTGCGGAGGTATTGTGCCGGTCTCGTACGTTGTTGGTGCCGGTAATCTTAGCCCTGCAATCTCTTTTTGCAAAGAAAAAACAATTCGATAGCCCATTGGACACAGGAAAAAAAGGAGAACAGCACATGCAGGCACGCGGACCGCTCATGATAGAGCACCGGCTCATTGAACGGATGCTCACCATAATTCAGGATGCCCTGGTAGAGGCAGAGAAAAGCAAGAAAATCGACCCCGTGTTTGTCGACACTGCGGTTGATTTTGTCCAAACCTATGCCGACCGCGCCCACCACGGGAAGGAAGAGGATATCCTGTTCCGGGACTTGAAGAGAAAAGGGCTGTCAGAGGCGGACCAACGGGTCATGGACGAACTGATTGAAGAGCATCTGTTCGGCAGGATTACAACCAAGGCGTTGGTTGAGGCAAATACCCGCTATCGAAACGGGGACTCCTCTGCCCTGGAAGAGATTGTCAGGTGCCTGCACACCCTGGTGGATTTTTATCCCACGCATATCGAAAAAGAGGATAAGGTGTTTTTCCCTGCCGCCCGTGCGTATTTCTCCGAAGCCGAGGACCAGGCGATGCTTGACGAATTTTGGGAGTTCGACCGGAAAATGATCCACGAGAAGTACAAGGCCGTGGTCGATGGCCTGGCCGGGAAATAGTCCGGGCCGCTTGTTCAGCCCCGGGGGGCGCCGCTCGCCTCGGCGGCCCGCGCCACGATTTTTTCGGCAAGATTCTTGAACACCAGTTCGTGAAAGGGCAGAACCGCATACCAGTACAATCTGCCCAGCAGTCCGCGCGGATGAAAATGGGCGGTCTGCACCAGCCGGTCGTCCTGGATGTCGAACTCAAGCCAGGCCTTGCCCGGTACCTTCATCTGGGCGACAAGCAGAACCCGTTTGTTTTCCTTGAGGTCGGCCACCTTCCAGAAATCAAGGGCATCCCCCATGCGCAGGTCCTTCTGCTGCCGCCTCCCGCGGTTCAGGCCATAGCCGCCGCTCAGCTTGTCCAAAAAACCCCGGATCTGCCAGAGCATGTTGTAGGCGCCCCATCCTTCGGCGCCGCCGATTCCTTTGATTGCCGCATAGACCTGGGCCGGGTCCAGCCCGTGTAATGGAATCTCCCGCCGGTCCCGCAGGATGGGGGCGCCGGGGTTATCCTGGTGCAGGATGTCGCAGAATGGCTCCGTGGAGCTGTCGCACCAGCGGCTGATGACCAGATCCTGCTCCAGCTCGGCGATGGCTGCTTTTACCGCGCTTTCATAGCTGAGGGGCGTTATCTCGGGGAAATGGCGTTGGGCATGGTCGTTCTGAATGATGGTTTCTGATTTGAGACCTTCCACCAGGGCAGCGGCCATCCGGTAGGGGATGGGGGTAAAGAGGATCAGCCAGAAGGAGGAGAGGCGCGGGCTCAGCACCGGCACCGGCAGCAGCAACCTCCGCAGCCCCATGACCTTGGCGGCCCGGAGCATCATCTCCCGAAAGCTCATGGCTTCGCCGCCGATGTCCACCACCAGATTGCCTTGGACTTTTACGAAAATGGCCGCCTCCAGATAGGCGAGCACGTCGTCCACCGCCACCGGCTGCGTCTTGGTGGTGACCCATTTCGGGGTCACCATGAGGGGTAGTTTTTGGAGCAGGTTGTAGATGATCTCGAAGCTGGCGCTGCCGGCGCCGATGATGATCCCGGCCCGAAACCAGAGGGTTTGCAACCTTTCCGGGCGGGAGGAGAGGATTTCTCCGGTTTCGATCCGGCTCAGGAGATGGCGGCTGGCGGTCTCCTTCACCCCCAACCCTCCCAGGTAGACGAGCCGTTTCACCCCGGCTGCGATGCAGGCGTCGCGGAAGTTGACGGCGCTTTGCCGGTCGCGCTCTGCAAAATCCTGGCCCGAGCCCATGGAGTGGATGAGGTAGAAGGCGACCTCGATGCCAGAAAGGGCTGTAGCCAAGGCCTCGGGGCTGAAGGTGTCGCCCTCCACCACCTCAACCCTGGCGAGGACCTCGGGCCGAACCTTGTGCCGGTTGCGCACCAGCAGCCGGAGCGCCAGTTCCGGGTGTTTCAGCAGTCGGTCCTTCAGGCGTCGGCCGATGTAGCCGGTGGCGCCGGTAATCAAGACCTTGCACTTTTCGGCCATGCGGTACTCCTCGGGTTGAAGGGGTCACGGCAAGAGGCAATGGGTTTTTCGGCTCAGCAAAAAGGAGTTTTGGCCGGATCGTCACCGACCAGGGGCAGGACCTTCTCCACCGCGAAGGAGACCAGGAAGGTCGGACCACGGGCCTGATCTTCCTCCGGGGTGAGATGTCTCCGCATCAGGCTCTTGATCTTGGCGGGGTCTGTTTCTTCCTTGATTTTTTTGAGAAAAAGCCGCACCCCGCGGGAGCTTGATCCGTCTTCCATGAAGAGAAAGGTGGCATGGGGGTTTTCCTGTACATTGTGGTGGGAGAGCCTGTCGCGCATGATAAAGGCCACGACGCCGTCCTCCAGAACATGCGGGACGCTGTAGATCGCGGCGTCAACCTTGCCATCGCCACCGGCTGTGGCCAGAACCCCTCGCCCGGCGGTGCTCTCAAAATATTCTTTCATGTTCATAACTGTCATTCTCCTGTTGGTTGCTGGTTGTCATGCGATGTGGGGGGAGAATCATACCCCCCGCTTCATCCCCGGCCAGAGCAGGGTGTGGAGCTGGAGCTGGAGCCGGGCCGGGAGCGCGTCGGTCATGAGCCACTGGGCCAGCAGGGCTGGCGTAAGGCGGCCGATCACCGGGGAGAGGATCAGCTTGGCCTTTTCGGCCAACCGTTGTTCCGCTATCATTGCCCTGGCCCAGTCATAGTCGGGCCGGGAGCTGACCACGAATTTGATCTCGTCGTGGGGCGTGAGCAGATCGAGGTTGGCAAGCTCCATCTTCTCGGCCATCCCGCTGTCCGGGCATTTGAGATCGATGATCTTCACCACCGCTTGCGGCACTCGCGCAATATTGAGGCTGCCGTTGGTTTCCAGCAGTACGGTGCGGCCTGCGGCAAGCAGCTTGTCCATGAGCGGGTAGACCTCTTCCTGGAGCAGGGGCTCGCCGCCGGTGATCTCGATCAAGGCATTGGGGTATCGCGCTGCCTCGGTCAGCAGGGTGCTGAGCGGGGTGACGGTGGCCGGTTCCTCATAGGTGTACTTGGCGTCGCAGTATGAGCAGCGCAGGTTGCAGCCGGAGAGACGGAAGAAAAGGCAGGGGTAGCCCGCAAAGGAAGACTCCCCCTGGATGCTGTAGAAAATCTCGGAAATTTGCAGGCAGGGCTCATCCCTCACGGTAGGTCACGCAGCAGTTCTCCGTTTCGCAGACCGTGACGCTGTAAGGCCTGTAGCGCTCGCTGGTGAGCGTTTCCCTGAGGCGGTCGAAGATGTAGGCGGCGATGTTTTCGGAAGAGGGGTTCTTCTTCTGGAAGGCCGGAAGTTCGTTGAGATTCTGGTGGTCCAGCTCCTCCATGATCACGTTCACCGCCTTTTTCAGGTTCTTGAAGTCGATGCCCATGCCCAGCTCGTCCAGCTCGGTGGCGCGGACCGTCACCTCCACCTGCCAGTTGTGGCCGTGGGGACGCTCGCAGTTGCCGGGATAGTTGCGCAGATGATGGCCCGAGGAAAAATGGGTGCGGGTGAAGATATCGTACATTTTGAAACCTCTTGAGGTATTGGAAAAGTTCGTTTGTAAAAGTTTGCGGTCCGGGTACAATGTCCACTTGAAATGTGGCCGTTTTTTTACTATGTAATGGCACAGTTTTCGTGATAAATTCCCCGCCCCTTGCGGGAGGGGAAGCAAAGGCTAAGAAAAGACCCCTGTTAAAATCGCGCTTATCGACGATTTCAACAAAACATATCTATTCCCCCTGGGGAAGTCAACCGGTTCATGATTGCCGGGAGAATTTGCCGACCGGTGCGAGCGCTTGCTCTGCCTGGACGGGCAAGGAGACAGAACAATGGCTTTGATCGCGCCCTTTCGCGCCCTTCGATACAACCCGGCCAAGATCCAACACCTGGAAGAGGTGGTCACCCCGCCCTATGACGTGATCGATCTTCAGGCCCAGGCCGCCTTTGCCGGGAAGAATCCTTACAACATGATCCACCTGGATCTGAGCAAGAATTTCAGCGCCGATCAGTTGACCGAAGCGAGGTATCGTCAGGCCAAGGAGACCTTTGCCAAGTGGCAGCAGGAAGGGGTGTTGGTTCGGGACAACGAGCCCACCATCTATCTTTACCATACCGAGTATTCCTTGCCTTCCGGTAAGCGTCTCACCCGCAAGGGGTTGCTCTGTCTGGTGCAGCTGGCCGAGTTTGCCGAGGGCATTGTCAAGCCCCACGAGAAGACCTTTTCCGGTGTTACCTCCGACCGGCTCAGCCTGTTGGACACCTGCCATGCCCAGTTCAGCCCGATTTTTTCCCTGTACCCCGATGGTCAGGGGCAGATCATGACCCTGCTGGAATCCGGTCGCTCCGCAGAGCCGCTCGCCAGCGTTACCGATCATGACGGCTGCCACCACACCATCTGGGCGGTGACCGATCCGGCGATCCTTGCCCAGGTCCGCGCGCAGTTTGCGGAAAAATCCCTCTACATTGCCGACGGCCACCATCGCTACACCACGGCCCTCCAGTTCCGCGCCCTGATGCGGGAGCGGTTGGGCGCGGTGGCCAGCGACAGCCCTTACAACTATACGATGATGTATCTTTGCGGCATGGAAGACCCGGGTCTGTCCGTGCTCCCTACCCACCGCCTGGTCCGGATGCCCGCGGCCGTAGCCCTGGACGGGTTGATGGCCAAGCTGGAGCAGAGCTTTCTCATTGACGAGATCGTTGACGGCTCCCGCGAGACCCTGATGACTGAGGTTCTCTCCCGCATGGCGGAAAACTCCGGCGCGGCCACGATGTTTGGCCTGTACCACCCCCAGGAGGATCGCTGTCTGCTCCTGACCCTGCGAGATGGGGTTATAGACGAGGCATTGGGCTCCAAGCAGCCCGCACCCCTGCGCGAACTGGACGTGGTTATCCTGTCCGACCTCATCATCGAGCGGCTGCTGCAGCTTGATCATGATCGGTGTGTAAAGGAAAGCCTGGTGGATTATTACAGCGATCCGGACACCGCCCTTGATGTTGCGATCAAAGAGGGAGAGAGCAACTCCGACCGCAGCCCGCTGCTCTTTTTGATGAACCCGACTCTTGTGTCCCAGGTGAAACGGGTGGCGGACGAGGGGCTGGTCATGCCGCACAAATCCACCTATTTTTACCCCAAATTGCTCACCGGTCTGTTGCTCAATAAGATCGTGCCCGAAGAGAAAGTCCCCTCCTGACCCAAAACCGGATGGCCATTGCCGAGGAACTCAGCGAAGAGAGTTTGTTTGGTGGCAGGCTGCGCTGTCTGCAGCCCCGGCAGGGCTACCGGTTTTCCGTCGATGCCGTTCTCCTGGCTCACTTCCTTGCCCCGGAACCCGAGGCCCGCATCCTCGATCTCGGCGCCGGATGCGGGGTGGTCTCCCTGATCCTCTCCCATCGTTACCCCACCACCAGCCTTGTCGCCCTTGAGGTACAGCCGCGTCTGGCCGAGGTCATCCGCCAAAATGTGGCCAGCAACGATCTTGGAAGCCGGGTCACGGTTATCGAAGGCGACTGCCGCCGGATTGCAACCTTGCTGTCCCAAGGCTCCTGCGACTGGGTGGCGGCAAATCCCCCCTACTACCCGACCGAAAGCGGTCGCCATCATCCGGAAACCGAACGGGCAAAGGCCCGGCACGAGGTCCTTGGTGGGATTGGTGAGATGGCCGAAGCTGCGGCCTTTGCCCTGAAAATCGGGGGGAAGGCGGCCTTTGTTTATCCGGCCGGACGGGCTGAAATTCTGCTTGGCGTTTTGCGGGAAAATGGGCTGGAGCCGAGACGGTTGCAGAGGGTGCATCCCTATCCCGGTGCGGAGGCCGGATTGGTGCTGGTGGAGGCGGAGAAAAATGGTGGGGAAGAGCTGGCGGTTTTGCAGCCGTTTTGTATTTGTCAGGAGAGGGATGGGGCGTATACTTCAAAGATGGCCGTTATGTATGCGGTGTGAGCCGTGGTTTTTCTTCTTTTGCGTGCCCAAAAGAAGAAACAAGAAAAGGGCCCCCTGTGTCCCTTGTCCCGCCATGGGCGGGATGCCCTGCGCTCCTCAAAGCTGCCGGGATGTTGCAAACTCGGCTTCGCCTCAAACAGTGCAACCTCCCTTTTCGGCAGCTTTTCCGGTGCTCGGCGGCGTGCCAATGGGAGATAACGGAAAAAATCTTACTCATTGAATGTAAAGCAAAAACAGGAGGGCAACGATGAAGATCGCGATCATGGCGTGTAGCGGAGACCCCGAGGTGTTATGGAACGCCTTTCGGATGGGCAATATGATGCTGGAGAAGATGGATGATGTCTCCATCTTCCTGAACGGACCATCGGTTGACTATGCCTCGTTGGCCACGGAGCAATATCCGCTCGGCGAGCTGGCCAAGGTTTTTACCCTTTCGGAAGGGGCGCTGCTGGCCTGAGGCAAGCTTCTTGACCTCCACGGCGTGGAGGAAGGATACCATCAGCGGGCAAAGCAGAGCGACCTGTATCAGCTCATTGTTGAGAGCGACAGGTTCATTTCCTTCTGATCAGTTGGTTGCGCGCAACTCCGCCAGGTGGCTCCTGGCAAACTCGATGCTCGGGTCCAGATTGAGGGCCAGCTCGAAATAACGAGCCGCTTCTCCGTTGTTGCCGAGCCTGCGGTGATTGACCCCCAGGTTGGCGTAATCGATGGCCGAGGCCGGATTCAGCTCCACGGCCCGGTGGAAATGGGCGATGGCCGTTTCGTACTCATTCCGCTTGAAATGGCAGAATCCCAGCAGGTTGTGGATGTCCGGCCGTTCCTCGTCGTGCTCCATTCCCTTTCGCAGGGCAGCAATGGCCCGATCATACTCGCCCATATCCTTCAGGCAGTCGCCCAGGTGGGAATAGATGTAGGGGATATCCTCCTCTTCCGGCTTGAGGGTCAGCGCCCTTTCCAGATGGGCCACGGCCGTGGCAAGGTCGCCCTGTCCCTGCATGTTCTTACCGAGATAATATTCCAGAAAATAGGCATCGGGCAGGTGTTGCTGCATCTTGAGGAGTTGGATCAGCTGCTCGTCTGCATCGCAAATCCGTTCGGTCACCAGCTTGGCGGCAAACAGCCCCACGTTGTTGATCCGGGAGCGCTCGCGGAAATGGCAGCCGGGGATGATGGTGTAGATCGCCGGAACCTGCAGCTTGTCGTGCATGGTGTTGACCACCAGCACCTCCAGGCCCAAGCGGGACAGGGCGGCCAGGCAATGGTCTATCTCGACCCGCATGTTGGGGTCGCTCAGCTGCGGCATCTCGTGGATGGAGATGGCGGCCTCCGTATGGGTGAGGTAGCGCACCTCCTCCATGGACAGGGGCTTGGGCAACCCGCTGGCCACGTAGTTGGCCTGGGAGTTGAAGTCCCCGGCCAGCTGGGCCACCTCGGTGATTGCCCGGATCAGGGCCTTTTCCGGGTCCGGGGTGGTGCCTGCGGTATAGACGATCTCGCTGGTTTCCGGGAAGGTGGAGCGGTCGATGGCCAGGGCCGCCACCGTGGGGATGCCGGTGTCCAGGGTGAAGTCGTTGAGGTAGAGCTCGATGTTGTTTTTGCGGAACTTGGCCAGCAGTTCGCGGGCCACCGGGTCGGTGACGGAGTCCGGGTCAATGGCCGGGGTAGGGAGGTGGTGGTGGTTGACCAGCGAGCAGACATGCCGCTCCACCAGTTCGCTGATCCCCTGGAGGATCGCCTCCTCAAAGGTGTTGCCCGCCGACGGCCCGTTGAACTCGTTGATTGCGTAAAACCAGCTGAAGGGCACCAGCAGCACCTCGCCGCTGTTGAGATTGGTGGCCCAGGTCCACTGGATTGGGATGTCCTCGATGAGTCGCTCCAGGGTGGCGATGTCGGTCTGCTCGTCATGGACCGAGAGCAGGAGGCGCACCAGGGGCAGAAGCGGCTGGCCGGATTGTTTGAGGTTGGCGTAGGTGTCGGTGATGAAATTTTCTTCGTTCTGTTTGAAGGAAAAGAAGCTGAACCGCTCGGCCAGTTCCATGCAGGCGCTGGCCTGGGACTGCTCCGGCGAGCTGCCCTTGCCCATCTGTTTCTTGTTGCCGATCACCGCCTGGGCATCCTTGCCGCAGACGCTGAAATAGACCGGGATGTCCAGCCGGCCGTTGTCGATGCGGCGCACCTCCTGGAGGATGTCCAAGTTCACTTCGACCAGCCGGGCCTTGAAGCGGTTCACCGTTTCCATGGGGCTGCAGACCTTGTCCTGGTCCAGGGTATAGTGTTTGAAGCAGTCGGCAGGGCGGATGGGGGCGTTGTTCATGGGTCTACCTGTATCTAACGTCGTAAAAACAAGACAATATGTGGCATCGGAAGATGGGGATTATTCCCGACCGGTGGGCCGTTGTCAAGCAGAAGGCTCTACTACAATGTAGGATATTTTGGGCGGCTAGAAAAAGAGGACCAGAATCCAGACCAGCGCCACGTTGGCCAGGGCGAGGAACACGGCGGCCGAGCCCATGTCCTTGGCCCGTCCGGACAGGGTGTGGTGTTCGGTGCCGAACCGGTCCACCACCGCTTCGATGGCGCTGTTGAGGATCTCGACGATCAGCACCAAAAAGAGCGAGCCCAGGAGCAGGGCTTTTGCAACGCCGGTCTCGCCAAGCCAAAGGGCCAGGGGGGCCAGAATGAGGCAGAGGCCAAGCTCCTGCTGAAAGGCCTTTTCGTGTTTCAGGGTGGCGGCGAGTCCTGCCATGGACCAGCCGAAGGCGTTGCGCAGGCGGGTGAGGCCCGCTCCGCTTTTTTTGCCCATGGTGCTCTCCTTAGGTGTTGCTGTCAATGCCAATGGCTGGCGGCCCCGGCGAGGTTCTCTTGCAGGAAGCCGCGAAAACTGTCACAATATAGCAGGGATATTAAAAAAGTCCATCCCCGGCTTTTGAGTTTGCGTACAGTCCGCAAAGAGCTGGCGGAGAAGAGCTGAAGACCGCAAAGGAGCAAGGTTATGGCTGATTGTGAGATCTTCAAGGAAGTGAAGGATTTTTACCGGATCATCCCCCTGCAGATGCTGCGCCGCACCCCGGGGGTGTTTTTCGACAATGTGCCCATGGGTTGCCTGCCCCGGATCGACGCCATCGACCGGGTGTTGCACGAAAAGAGCGCGGTTTCCCCAGGCCCGGTGGGCGAGGTGGCCCGACCCTGGTACATGCATCCTCACCAGGACGACAACCTCATCGTTCTCCATGGCACGCGGCAGGTGGATATCTATCTGGAGGCGTACGGCATGGAGAGTTTCACCGTCACCCCCAGCCAGATTATGCAGGGCGGCAAGGTGCTGCTCGACGAGCCCGCCATGCTGGTCTGGCCACGGTATGTGTTCCACCGCATCGTCAGCGGGGTGGAGGGCTCGGCCTCGCTCAATTTCGCCGTGCATCACGAGGGGCTCGACATGCGGACCAACTTCAACATCTACGATTTGGATACGGCGACCGGCAAGTACCGGATGATCCGCGAGGGGTTCCGGGATCAGGGGAAATAGTTTGACCTTACCATAAAAAAGGAGAAAATCATGGCTGCGCCAATAGTGGATCAGGATATATGTATCGGTTGCGGGGTGTGCGCGGAGTTGTGCCCGGCGGTTTTTGAATTGCGGGATGATAAATCATGGGTGATCGGTCCGGACCAATGCCATACCTGTGATTGCGAAGAGGCTGCGGCCTCATGCCCGGTCAGCGCCATCGAAATCCGGTAACTGTCCCGTAGCACCACATCTGCGTTGTCATCGGCCTGCTTGTGTGCAATAGCACACTTCGCTGGCCTCTTTCGCGCATCTGCGGCACTTCGAGACAGTTACCTCTCCTGGATAATTGCTAAATCCGGTGTCTTACTGACTTACTGATCCAAGGTCGTCCGTACCTTCTGGAGAAGCTCCGTGGGCGAGAGGGGTTTGGCCAGCAGGGGCACGGTCTCTCCAAGCCCGGCCTTCTCGCGGATCGTGTCCGGCGCGTAGCCGCTCATGAAGATCGTCTTTACCCCTGGCCGGATCTTGTTGATTGCTTCATAGGCCTCCCGGCCGTTCATCTTCGGCATGATGATGTCGAACAGGAGCAGCTGGATGGCGGTCTGGTTTTCCTTGAATTTTTGCACTGCCTCTTCACCGTCAACCGCCTCGATCACCGTGTAGCCGAAACGGGTAAGCGCTGTTTTGGCAAGAGCCCGCAGGGATTCATCGTCTTCGGCCACCAGGATTGTTTCCGTGCCATGGGCTGGAACTTCTTCCTCTATCGCGCTTTTCTCTTCCAGGGTGTCCGCAACCGCCAGCGGCAGGTAAAGCCGGAAGGTGGCGCCGCGACCGGGCTCGCTGTACACGTTGATGTAGCCTTCGTGCTGCTTGATAATCCCGTAGGCTACGGCGAGCCCCAGCCCGGTGCCCTTGCCCACCCCCTTGGTGGTAAAGAAGGGCTCGAAGATCCGGTTGCGGGTCTGTTCATCCATGCCGCAGCCGCTGTCGGAGACGGTGAGCAGCGCATAGGGGCCAGGCCTGCCAAAGCCGTGGGCCGCGGTAAAATTTTGGTTCAGGATGGTCTGTTCCGCCGTGATCCTAAAGGTGCCGCCCTTGGGCATGGCGTCTCGGGCGTTGGTGGCGAAGTTCATCAGCACCTGTTCGATTTGATGGCTGTCGGCAAGAACGGTGAGTGGCTCATTCGGGAGCCTGGTTTCACAGGCGATGTCTTCGCCGATCACCCGAACGATGAATTTTTCCACCTTTTTGACAATCTCGATCAGGTCCACAGGCTTGCGTTCGCAGATCTGTTTCCGGCTGAACAGGAGGAGATCCTTGGTGAGACGGGCGGCCCGGTCGGCCCCCTCCAGCATGTGTTGGATGTTTGACCGTTGCGGGTCGTCCTGGGTCATGCCCATGAGAGCCAGCTGGCCGTAACCGATGATGGCCATGAGGATGTTGTTGAAGTCGTGGGCCACGCCCCCGGCCAGGGTACCGATGGATTCCATCTTCACCGCATGGCGCATCTGTTTTTCAAGATTCCGGTGTTCGCTGATATCGAGGCAGGAGCCGATATAGCCCGCAAAGGCGCCGGAGGCGTCATAACGGGGGTGTCCCTGATCGAGGAGCCAACGGTATTCGCCGTCGTGCCGTCGCAGGCGGTATTCCATGGCAAAGGGCTGCCGGGCTTCGAAGGCCTTGGTGTAGATGTGCAGGCAATGGGCCAGATCATCGGGATGCACCCCGGCGGCCCAGCCGTCGCCCCGCTCCTCCGCCAGAGCGCGGCCGGTGAAGGCCAGCCAGGGCTCGTTGAACCAGGTGCAGCCCTTGTCGAGGCCGGCCATCCAAATCAGGGCGGGTGAGGTATTGGCAACGGTGGCAAAGAGCTGTTGTGACTCCCGCAGGGCTGCCTCGGCCTGTTGGCGGCCTTGTTCCTGTTCGGAGAACTCCAGGGCAAAGGAGATGTCGCGCGCCAGTTCATCGAGCAAGGTGATTTCTTCCGCATTGAAGAACTGGGGCTCTTCGGCATAGAGATTGACGGCTCCCCTGACTGTACCGAAGACGACCAGGGGGAAGGCTGCGGAGGAACGGTAGCCGCGCGCGATTGCCTCGGCCCGCCAGGGAGCCATGCGGGGATCGTGCTCGATGTCGTTTGCGATGCTGTACTGGCCTTCTCGGATAGTGGTGGCCGTCGGCCCTTGGTTGTGGGGCTCGGTGTAGATGCTGAGGCAGAGTTGTTCGATATAGCCGTTGTTTAGCCCGGCCTGTGCCGCGGCGGTGACATCCCCGGTGGTGCTGTCCAGCAGGCCGATCCAGGCAAGACGGAAGTCGCCGTCCTCCACGGCAATGCGGCAGGCCTCCTGGAGCATTGTTTGCGGGTCGCGGATGCGGACGATGGCTTGGTTGATGTTGCTCAGCACCGTATAGACCCGATTCAGCCTTTTGAGCGCGGCAGCGGCTTCAAGCCGCTCCCGGTAGAAGCCAACGCGCTGGCGTTGCCGGACAAAGGCCATGACTGCGCCGATGCCGAAGATCAGGAGCCCGACAAACCCGCCCATGATCCACAAATGATCCCGCAACGGCGCGTAGGCTTCCGAGGTGTCTATTTTGCTCACTAGAAACCAGGGCGAATCCGGAATGGGACGCAGATCGGCGATCACCGGTTTGCCTCGATAGTCATGGCTTTTAGTGATCCCGGTTTGGCCCAGCGCCGCCCGGACGGCGGGAAGATCGCTTTGGCTCAAGGGAAAGCGCAGGGCCAGGGCGGTATTTTTTTGGAATCGGAGCTCGTTTAAAAAGACGACTTCCTGGCCCTCCCGGCGGACCAGCAGGGTTTCCGCTGTTCGGCTGGGGACGGGCCAGCGCTGGAGAAAAGGATAGAGAAACTCCTCCGGATCGATGCGCAGGGAGAGAACCCCCAGCGGCCGGTCGCCGTTCTGCTGGTCGAGGATGGGGATATAGAGCGTCAGATGGACGCGTTTATCGGTGTCGCTTCGGTAAAAATCAGAGAGTGCCGGCCGACCGGCTTGCAGGATTTCGGACAGTGTTTGTATCTCACCACCACTGGCCGGGGCCAGATTTTCAGGGACCGACAGGCGGGTTGCCCCGTTGGTGTCGAGGAGGCGGATCTGGTCATACTGCGTATGCGCCTGGAATTTGCCCAGCCATTCCTGAATCCCTTGGCTATTGGCCGTGTCCTCGGGGTGTTCCAGGTGGCGGCGGACAAGGGCGGCAAAAGAGACGTTGCCGGACAAGAGGTTGCCATCCTCTAGCCGTTCCCTGCGAAACTGCATGAACCCGTTTACTTTCAGCTCGGCGATGGCCGAAAGCTGCTGCTCCGCTTCCGCACGGTGGTTGCGTTCGTAGTTTCGGTAGGCGAAAAAACCGGCAACCACAATGGCCGTCGCCAAGAAAGAAAAGATCAGGACAAGGGCATGCGGGAAGCGGGGCTTTTCTGTGTTGCCGAGGTCTGCGGCCATGGCGTTGCTTCCGTCCTCTTTTTTTGCGGCGTCTATGCTCTCCTGCACGGTTCGGTCCGGTATCATGAGGGGATGCTGGGCCAGGCGATATTTTCCCACCAGTTTTCTTTTTCCTTCCAGTACTGCAGGGTCTGGATCGCCCCGTTGATCACCGAGTGCATGGGGTCCGGCGCAATCCGCACCTCAAGGTTGGTGTGTGCTCCGATCAGTCGGTCCATGCCCAGAATGCAGCTGCCGCCTCCGGTCAGACAGATGCCGGACTCCACGACCTCGCAGGAGATGTTTTCCGGAAGCTTCTTGATCCCTGTTTCGATCATCGTGAGGATTTTTGCCAGCACTGGAGCCATGGCGTCCAGGATATCCCGGCTGTGCACGGCGATGCTCACCTCCCGGCGGCGGATGATATCCATTCCCAGCACCGGGATATTCCGGTCGGCCAAGTCATTGCCCTGCTGTAACGCGGCAAGTTGGTGGGTCAATCGTTCCATCTCCGCAGGGGCGGGGCAGACCTTGTGCCGGGAGATGATCGCGGTGCGTATCGCTTTCTGCAGGTCGCTGCAGGCGGTGCGCGTCGCAGTGGCGAAAACCAGCCGCCCGTCACGGATCACGGCCATGTCGGTTACGCCTTCGCCGATATCGATGAGCATCTGGGCGGAGGGCTGGGTCACGTCGATACCCGCGCCGATGGCTGCGGCCCAGACCTCCGGGATAATGGCCACCTGGGCGGCGCCTGCATCCAGGACTGCTTTGGCGAGCAGTTTTCGCTCCAGCTCCGTGGTGTCGGTGGGGGCACAGGCCAGGGAAATCGGGTGCCGCAGGCCGGTGCGTGTCCGTTTGAGCAGGGGTTTCAGCAGGGTGACGGCATTGTGGATATCAACAATCACCCCGCCGCGCAAAGGAGAAGAGGTGAATTTGTTGTTGAGGTAGGAGAGGTATGCATCCGGAGGTTGAATTTCTTGATCCTGGCGGATGTGATGAACCAGGGACGGCTCTTCGCTGAAATCTTCTCCCTGGCCGGCGTAAATTCTGGTGTTGGCCGTGCCGAGATCAATGGCAATGCTGGGTTGGGCAAGTATGTGTCGAAAGCATGAGAGCATGGCGTCGGGTCCTGGAATGGTTGCGGGAAGAGAACTTTCCCGACAGCATACATATTCTTTCGGAAAATGGCAATTTGTTGTTTTTGGGGTGGAATCAGGAGGCAGGTTACGGCCGGTCGTCAAACTCCTCCTCCATACCCGGCAGCTCGATGGTCACCTCCCGCAGGGCATGGCTCTGGCAGGAGAGTCGCCAGCCTGCCCTGATCAGTGCCTCCCCCAGGCGGGCGATCTCGGCGGGCCGCACCGGGCTCAAATGGGCCGCGCCCTCAAGCACCCGGAACCGGCAGCGGCCGCAACCGGCTTTGCCGCCGCATACGGTCTGGACGGGGATGTTCTGCATCAGGTAGTTGTTGAGCAGGCTGAAGGCCGGGTTGACCGTTATGGTGAGGGCGCGGTTGGCGATATGCACCTGGGGCTGGTTCGGCATGGCGGCTCTCCCGGAAAAGGCTTACTGCACGTTGGCCGAGGCCTCGGGGTTAAAGGGGTTGGTGCGCACCGACAGGGAATAAAGGTAGGGGTAGTTGTGCCGGAGGTAGGCCATGTAGGGCAGCCATTGCCGGACCAGTGAGTTGTAGGCCCGGTTGAGGTCTCCGCCCAGGTGCTTGTGATCCGGGGCCGGGATGTTGACCAGATCATCCCGGGCTGAAAGCTCTTCGGTGAGATGAAACACCGCCTGGAGATGGCCGGTGAAATGCTCCTGTTCCAGGGTGATGGGGTTTTCCAGCAGGGAAACCAGGGACTGGCGTCGTGAGGCAAGAAAATCGTGCAACCGCTCCAGATCAACCTTGGTCTCGTCAACCTTGAACGCGTGGGGGTGGATGCCCTTGTCCGCCTGCTGAAAATCGCGCTCCGTCCAGTGATCCTTAATGGCAAGCTGCCCCCGGAACTGGGCCAGGCTGGGGTCCGCCTGGGCGCAGATGGAAAGGAGCTTGGTGCCCACCTCGCTGAAATAGACGCCGATGATCAGATGCAGTTTTCGGTGGCGGGCCTGGTGTTCGTGCCGACTGAGCATGATCTCCGTGGCGTTGGCGACCACGCCCAGGAAAGCGCCGGTGCCCAGGAGGATGAGGGCAACGGCCAGCATTTTGCCGAGTTGGGTAGCAGGGTGGATGTCGCCGTAGCCCACGGTGGCGATGGTGACGATGTTGAAGTAAAAGGCGTCGGCCAGCGAGAACCCTTCGACGCGCATGAAGGCAAAAGTGCCGGAGACCATGACCAGCACAAGGGCGGTCAGAAAAAAGCGGAGGCGGAAGTGGAGATGATTCATGGGATGTCCTTTTTTAGGGCTTGGGAGTTCGCAGGGTGAGGACGGCGATCTCGCCGGGGCAGTTGAAGCGCAGCGGCGCGCCGGAAGCCCCGACTCCCCGGCTGGTGAAGCCCTGCATGCCCTGGTATTGCCAGCGCCCCTTGGCAGTGAAGCGGGGAGCGCGGCTGTTGGTGTAGATGGGGGTGCCAGAACCAAGGCAGATCTGGCCGCCGTGGGTATGGCCGCAGAGATAGAGAGCTGCTTGATGCCGGGCCGCTTCCTGATAGGCCTCGGGCGAGTGGGCGAGCAGGATGCTGAAACCGTCGGGCGGCACGGTGCTGAAAGCCTTGGCCGTATCGTGGGTCTTGTAGTAGTTGGGGTCGTCGATGCCGACCAGCCAAAGGTTTTCGCCGTCTTGTTCGATCAGGGTTGCGTCGTTGACCAGCATCAGCATCCCCGCCTCCTCGAAATCAGGGACCATTTCGATGCAGTCGTGGTTGCCCAGCACCCCGAAGATTCCGTGTCTGCTCCGGATATGCGGCAGCAGACGGCGCAGCTCCCTGAGGCTGGGGGCGATGGGGCCGTACGTTTCCATCCGGATGTCGCCGCCGATCAGGCAGAGGTCGAAGCTCCGTTCTCCGATCTTGGCAAGGACGTGATCGACCAGCCCCGGCAATCCATCGAGATGGAGATCGGTGAGCAGGAGGATGGTCATGTCCTCAAAGGGTTTGGGCAGGGTAGGGCAGACGATCTCGTGTTCGCTCAGCTCCAGTTTGAGGGCGTTGGCCATGCCCTGCTCGTAGCGGCCCAGAAGGTGGAAAACAGCGGATACCACCACCCGGTTGTAGAGCAGCGAAGAAAGGTTGAACCAGACATGCCAGCGCGCCAGGGGCTGGTGGCAGGAGCGCCATTCCCGCAGCCGCACCGTGGATTTGACGAAACGCGGATAGTTTTCCATGGGGGGCTTGAACAGGACCAGTTTCCAGAACCGGGCACCGGCGTGGGCTACGGGCACGAAGAGGACAAGGGCCAGGAGTGGTGACCAGAGGGGGGCCTGCATCCGGCTGGCCAGATAGAGGGCGGGCAGCCCTGCCTCGAAGATCTGGTCCAGCCCGAAGACCGATTCGCCGCTGGCCATATGCAACCTCCGCTTGATGAAGCTCGAGAGCAGGTCGCCGGTCATGAGCAGGGTGGCGGCACAGGCCGCAGTCTGCCAGGAAACGCCAAGGAGCGGGAAGGCCAGGGTGGAGCCAAGGAGGCTGGCCAGGATACCCCGGATGGTTTTATGGGGGCCGAAGAGCGGTCGGCCGTCGAACCAGGTTGTCCCGTGGTCCACGGGCCGGGCCAGCCGGTCGCCCAGGGCAAGGCTGGCCAAGGGCGGTAGCAGGTTTCCCCAGAAGAGAAAGCAAAGAATTTTTATGGCGGCGGTCATCGGTGTCCTGGAAGAGGGGTTCAGCGCAAAGGTGGGTTGAAATAGCCGAAGCGCAGTCGGGGAAAGCGTTGTTTCAGCTGCTTGAGCCAGACGCGGATGCCCATGGGTGCGCCTCCTTCTTTAAATTCCAAGGCGTCAAAATACCAGTCCGGGTCCATGTTTAGGTTTCTCAGTTGGAGAAAATCAGGCTGGTATTCCCCAATCAGCTCGCAGAGGGCGGCAAACTCCGCCGGATCGTCGGTGAAGCCGGGCAGGATGAAATAGTTGAGCGAGACAAAGCGGCCATGTTGTTTCATGATCCGGATCGATTGTTTGACCGAATCAAAATTGAATCCCTTGGGCCGGTAATAGCGCTGGTGGTAAACGGACTGCGCGCTGTTCATACTGACCCGCAGGCTGTCGAGGCCCGCATGGGCCAGACGGTCAACGGCCTGGGGCAAGGAGGCGTTGCTGTTGAGGTTGATGGTGCCCTGGTCGGTCTGCTTGCGGATCAGGAGGATGGCCGTTTCGATGGTGTCGGCTTGGAGCAGGGGCTCGCCCTCGCAGCCCTGGCCGAAGCTCGCCACCCCGCCTCGGACCGACTGGAGATGGGGCACGGCGATCTCGGCAATCTCCTTGGGGCTCGGGACAAAGGTGATCCGATCCTGGGTGGAGGGGCAGCAGCCCGAGGGCTGGAGCGAGATGCAGCCCAGGCACTGGGCGTTACAGACCGGCGAGGTGGGCAGGGGCGCCTCGAATTGGCGGAGGAAATAGTTGATCGCCGCCGGACAGCGGTAGGTGAGGCAGCATTTGCCCAGGTGCTGGATGAGCCGGTTGTGCTCATATTGCCGGAGCCACTGTTCCGTACGGCGGGCAAGTTTTTCCGGCTGGAAGCGGTTCATCTCCTGGCGTTTGTCCGGGTCGCTTCGGAAAGCGCTGACCCAGAACTGGCCATCGTGCCAGCCCACGGCGGTGTAGGCGAAAAGCGGCAAAGGGGCCAGATCGGGGTTGGTCTTTTCAAATCCGGCCCAGTGGATGGCGGTATGGGCCGGGGACATGAAGGCCGCCACGGCCTGGAGTCCGGCGTCCGGGTCCACGGGGTTTTCCTCCACCAGCAGCGGCTCGCCGGTTTCCGGGTCGATGCCCACCGGCAACCGGCCCGGGAGGACGAAGATATCGCTGCCCTCGGGCAGGGGGATAAGGTCTTCGAGGCTGGGCCGGGAAAAATGGCTGCCGCTGCGGCCTGCCATTTCGAGTTCGGGGAAATCCGTGATCTCACCGGCAGAGTTGGCAAAGACCAGGCTGGGAGTTTTCTTGGGGTGTTTGCTTGGCATTATGTTGTGTCGGGCTGGAATTATTCTGGTTGGCTGTTTTTCCTATCCTAGAACAGTTTTAAGTGATCAACAACCAGAGTTCTTGGCAGCCGTCCTCTTTTCCGGTGGACAGACAACCTCCTGCCGAAGGATAATCAGGCAAAAACCTGTTGAGTTTCTGCGATAATTGTGTATTTTGTCCCTCTTGCTTTCGGCAACAAATCGTGGCCCGGAAAGTGAAACATGAGCGGCAGTAATGATGTGGTGCAAGGGGCCGTAACGCCAGGGTACGGCAGGTACGGCCCCTAATCTCCGAGGAGGATATCAGATGCAGCAGACAGCGGAAGCAAAGGCCTGGAGTATCGACAAGGCCCGGGAGCTGTACGGTATTGCCCGCTGGGGATTGCGTTATTTTGATATCAACACCAAGGGGCAGGTGACCGTGGCGCCGCTCAAGGAGCAGGGTGGCTCTGTGGCCATCGTCGACGTGATCAAGGAGGCGGTGGAGCAGGGGCTCCATTTCCCCATGCTCATCCGGTTTCACGATCTGCTGCGCAACCGGGTGGAACGGATCAACAAGGCCTTCAACGACGCCATCGTCGAGCTGGAATACAAATCCGTCTACCGCGGCGTCTATCCCATCAAGGTCAACCAGCTGCGGGAGGTGGTCGAGGAGATCATCGACGCGGGCAAGCCCTTCCATCATGGCCTTGAGGTCGGCTCCAAGCCGGAGCTCTACGCGGCCCTGGCCTTCCACGAAGACCGGGAAAGCCTGATCATCTGCAACGGCTACAAGGATGCCCTCTACATCAAGACCGCGCTCTTGGGCCGCAAACTGGGCAAGAAGATCGTCCTGGTGGTGGAAAAGGTCGAGGAAGTCACCAATATCATCCGCTATGCCAAGGAATTGAAGGTGGAGCCGATGATCGGCCTTCGGGTCCGGTTGATGAGCGGCGGCAAGGGCAAGTGGGAGAAATCAACGGGCGAGGACGCCAAGTTCGGCCTCTCTACCCAGGAGATTCTCCAGGTTTCCGATCTGCTGAAAGAAGCCGACCTGGCCGATTGCCTCAAACTCGTCCATTTTCACAGCGGCTCCCAGATCCCGGACATCCTGACGATCAAGAAGGCGGTGCGGGAAGGGGCCATGTTCTACGCCAAGATTAAGCAGATCGGCCATGGCCTGGAGTACATCGATGTGGGCGGCGGCTTGGGCGTGGATTACGACGGCAGCCGCACCACCTTCCATTCCTCCATCAATTATTCCTTGAACGAATACGCCCGCGACATCGTCTACAATATCATGGATGTCTGCGATTCCCAGGGGGTCGCGCACCCGATCATCATCAGCGAATCGGGCCGGGCCGTGGTGGCGCATCATTCCGTGCTGGTGGTGGAGACCTTTGGCGACATCAAGAAGATGGAGCATGCCAAGGAGCCTGCCAAGCCGGAGATCAGCCACAAACTGGCGGATGAGGCCTGGTACAACTACACCCACGTCAACCCCAGCAACCCGCTGGAGGCTTACCACGACGCCCTGCACAACAAGGAAGAGACCCAGGTTCATTTCGAATTGGGGCTCATCGGCCTGGAAGTGAAGGCGGAGGTGGAGAAGCTTTTCTGGCTCACCGGCGCCAGGGTGCTGGAGCATTTCAAGGATGCCGAGTACAAGCCCGACGATATTGTCGAGCTGGAGAGCAAGTTTTCCGACCAGTATCTTTGCAACTTCAGCGTGTTCCAGTCCCTGCTCGACCATTGGGGCTACGGCCAGCTCTTCCCGATCATGCCCCTGCACCGGCTGACCGAGGAGCCCCAGCGGCGGGGAACCCTGGCCGACATCACCTGCGATTCCGACGGCAAGGTCTCCAAATTCATCAACCTGTACGAGGAAGGGGTGGACACCCTGCCGCTCCATGACTTGAACGGCAAGCCCTATTACCTCGGGGTCTTTCTCACCGGCGCCTACCAGGACATCATGGGCGATTTGCACAATCTTTTCGGCCGGGTGAACGAGGCCCATGTGTTTCTGGATGAGGATGAGGAATCCGGCTACTACATCGAGGAGACCATCGAGGGCACCACCATGGAAAAGGTGCTGGCCCTGGTTCAATACACCGGCACCGATTTGAAGCGGAAGATGAAAAGTCAGGTGGACAGCGCCATCAAGGAAGACAGGCTGCGGCCCAATGAGGCCATGCGGCTTTTGGGCGAGTATGAGAAGGGACTGAAGGGTTACACTTATCTGGATCTTAAGCAGATCAAGAAGAAGGGCTGATCAGAAGATGCCGGACTTGGGATAAACAAGAAAACTCACAGGTTCACGGTACGGGAGCGAAGCGGCGGGCAACCACCGATGTAATCTCGGCTTTTCGAAGTCTGCGCTTATCTGCTATTGCCTCAATCCTGGGGGCGGAGAACCTTGAACACGGATTCAACGACCTGATAGATCTCAAGGTCGTCGCCATAGACGTCCTGAACCTTGTCGTTTTCCACCAGATCCTCGCAGATGTACTGGGTCACATAGAGGCTGAGGAAGTTGGGGTCCACCACCAACTGCCGTAACGGGGCGATCTTGTACAGCATGTCAAACTCTTCCATGTTGGAGAGCTTTTCAAACAGTTCGTTGAATATCTTGCGGATCGCGGTTTCGTCGGTGATCTCAAGGATCTTTTTGTCCAGCAACCGCTGCACCATCTTGGTTGCCAGTTCATCGGCGTTCTTGTAGAGCAACTGCATCATATAGCGCCGTTCCCGCTCGCGTTTGCGGTCGATTGCTCCACCTGCCGTATCGTTGTGAGGTCTGCTGTGACTGCCCATTTCTCTTTTCTCCCGCGCCTGTGCTGAATGTTGTTGGATGAATTTTAGTTAAATAACGGAAAATTCCATAAAGGGAAAGGGTAAAGATAAGAGAATTCTTGCATTCGGGCAAAAATGTTTTATGAAACAGCGGGAATACGATTGTTTCTTTTCCGTGCCGGACGCTGATTTCTTCTGTAACCTTGAGGTGAGAGATGACACATGCCATTGCTTTAACACGTCTGACCATCCTGCTGCCCGCGGGCCGCTTGCCCCTGGCGCTTATGGACAAGGCCCATGAGTTGGCCAAAAAATACCAGTTGGAAATATACCTGAGTACCCTCCAAAATCTGCGGCTCATGGGCATCCGGGAGGAGGACCTGCCCGTGATCCGCGGGGAACTGGCCGCGCTTGGCGCCCAGTTCAAAGGGCCGGGCAAGTTTCCAATTCCCCGGGTCTGTATCGGGGTTCGCGACTGCTCCATGGGCATCGGCGATCCGGAGCGCATCTCCGCCCTGATTCTTGAGAAGTTCAAGGATCGGGAGAAAACCAAACAAAAATTCAAGATCGCCATCTCCGGCTGTACCCTGGGTTGTCCGGGGGTGCTGACCACGGACATCGGCATCATGGCAACCCGTAAGGGCTTTGATCTCTACGTGGGCGGCAAGGGTGGCCCCAGCCCCAAGGTTGGCCGCAGGATTTTACGGGATTTGGACGAGCAGGGGGTGGTGGCTGCGGTGGCGGAGCTGGTGGAGTTTCATGATGCCCATACCGAGACCAAGCAGCGGATGGTGAAATTGCTCGATCATCCGGATTTTCCGTATAAAGCTGAGTTGAGCAGCTAGCCTGCTCAAACGAAACTTATACCCGAAGGGTGCAAAGAGGCGGTGTAGGCCTGCGCTTCGGAAGTCTGGGGGAAGCTGAGGTTGCCTTGTTGCGGTTCTCTTTTTCTTCTTTTGCTTGCCCAAAAGAAGAAACAAGAAAAAGGCACCCTGCCACTTGTCCCGCCGCAGGCGGGATGCCCTGTGCTCCTCGATGCTGCCGGGGCTTTGCAAACTCGGCTGCGCCTCAAACAGTGCAAAGCCCTTATTCGGCAGCCTCTCCGGTGCTCGGCGGCGTGACAATGGGATCTTGAGTGCATAAGGGCATCAGAAATTTTTAATCGGCCATAAAAGGGGTATTGACTCGGCATGATAGGTAGCCCGATGGTGCAGCCCGAAATCCTTTTTGCCGCCGGCGTATTGTTTTTCGCCTACTTCATCCGCGGCATCGCCGGCTTCGGCTCGGCGCTCATTTCCGTGCCCCTACTGGCCCTTTTTTTTCCGGTTTCCCAGGTGGTGCCCCTGATCGGGCTGCTGGACTGGCTGGCCTCGGTCAGCCAGGGGCTGCCCAACCGGCGGCTCATCCGCTGGCCCGATCTGTTGCCGCTTTTGCCTTTTACTGTGCTGGGCGTTTCCACCGGCCTCTATCTGCACACGGTTCTGGCGCCGACCAGTCTGCTCCTGGCCCTCTCCATCTTTATTATGCTCTATGCGGTGTATGCCCTGCTGCCCTTTCCGCCCCTGCACGGCGGGCGGTGGCTGGCCGGGCCTGCCGGATTGCTTGGCGGTACGGTGGGTGCGCTCTTCGGCACCGGGGGGCCGTTTTATGTGATCTATCTCACCCTGCGCCAGCCGGATAAAACCGAGTTCCGCACCACCATCGCCACGATCTTCGTGATCGACGGGCTCTGCCGGATCGTGGGCTTTTCCCTGAGCGGGTTTTACACCCTGCAAACCCTGGCCCTCTGCGCGGCGATTCTGCCGTTGGGCGGGCTGGCGCTTTGGCTTGGCGGGAAGGTGCATCTGCGGATCAGCCATACGGCCTTTGTCCGGCTGGTAAGCATGATTTTGCTGGGCAGCGGTCTTGCCCTGTTGGTGAAGGCGCTTAAAGTTTAACGGGGATTCCGGCCAGAAACAAAGGGAGAGTTATTCAATGAACACGATCACAGAGCTGAAAAAATATTCCGCCGAACTGGTTGACCTGCACCATACCCTGGCCCTCATGCAGTGGGATCAAGAGGTGCGCATGCCCCGCCGCGCTGCGGAAGGGCGGGCTGGGCAGTTTGCCACCCTGAGCGCGCTGGTGCACCGGCGGGAGGTGGCCCCGGAGTTGGGCACCCTGCTGGTGGAAGCCGAGACGCACAAAGAGACGCTGTCCGTGGAGGACCGCGCCCTGCTGCGGGTCATGCACCGCAGCTATGAGCAGAATACCAAACTGCCCGAGGAGTTTGTCGCCGACTTTTCCCGCCTTACCTCCCAGGCTCAGATGGCCTGGCTCGAGGCTCGGGAGCAGTCCGATTTTGCCATTTTCCAACCCTTGCTGGAACGGCTGGTGGTCATGGCCCGGCAGCAGGCCGAATACCTGGGCTACGCAGCCCATCCCTATGACGCGCTTCTCGATCTCCACGAGGAAGGGCTCACCACCGTGCAGGTGGAAGGAATGTTCGCCGAGCTGCAAGCGCCCTTGGTTGCCATGGTCAAAAAGTTTGCCGGCCGCCGCCTGGCGCCATTGGCCTTTAACGAGCCATTCTCCCCGGCCGGTCAGGAGCAGTTTGCCGAACACCTCCTGGTGGCCATGGGCTTTGATTTCAGCCGGGGTTGCCTGGCCCGCTCGGCCCATCCCTTCACCACCACCCTGGGGCACGACGATCGGCGCATCACCAACCGCTATGCCCCCAAGAGTCTCGACTTTATCTTCGGCGCTCTGCACGAGGGCGGGCACGCCCTGTACGAGCAGGGCATTGATGAGGCTCTGGCCCACAGTCATCTTGATGACGGGGTTTCTCTGGGCATCCACGAATCGCAATCCCGGTTCTGGGAGAATGTCGTGGGGAGGAGCAGGCCGTTTTGGCAGCGATTTTTCCCGGAGCTGCAACAGGCGTTTCCGGCCCAGTTTGCCCACACAGGGTTCGATGATTTTGTCCGGGGCATAAACGCCGTTACCCCCGGCCTGATCCGGGTGGATGCCGACGAGCTGACCTACAACCTCCATGTCCTGATCCGGTTTGAGATTGAAAAGGGCCTGATCGAGGGGAGCCTGGAGGTTGCTGCGTTGCCTCGGATATGGCGGGAGAAATACCGGCAGTATCTCGGAGTGGAGGTCGAGTCGGATGCCGACGGGGTCTTGCAGGACATCCACTGGGCCCATGGTAGCTTTGGTTATTTTCCCACCTACACCATCGGCAACTTGGCTTCGGCCCAGATCTGGGAGGCCTATAAAAAGTATGATTCCGGCTTCAGCCAGACCCTTGCCGAGGGGAATCTGGCCAAGGTTAAGGGGTGGTTGGCCCGGGAGATCCATGGCCACGGCAGCGTCTATCTGCCCCAGGAGCTGCTGGTGCGAGTAACGGGTGCGCCGCTTTCCGCTCGGCCTTTTCTTGCCTATCTGGAGGAGAAGTTCAGCACCCTTGTTGGTTGATCTTTGGCGTTGAGTTGGACGGCTGGTCTGTTTTGGATGAAATAAATCTGTTCATTTCTTTGCTTGCCCAAAGAAACGAACCAAAGAAAGGGCCCCCTGTGTCCCTTGCCCCGCCGAAGGCGGGGTCCCCTGTGCTCCTCGATGCTGCCGGGGCTTTGCAAACTCGCTGCGCTCAAACAGTGCAAATCCCTTTTCGGCATCCTCTCCGGTGCTCGGCTGCGTGCCAATGGGAATTCCCCCCCCCCATTTGTCCTGCCGCGCCTCGCAGGCGGGGCAGGACAAAGACGCGGGAACTGTCTGAGGGCGAAGCCCGAGTTTTT
The DNA here is from genome assembly GCF_055379285.1 of Thiovibrio sp. Mzg5. NCBI lineage: Bacteria > Pseudomonadati > Thermodesulfobacteriota > Desulfobulbia > Desulfobulbales > Thiovibrionaceae > Thiovibrio > Thiovibrio sp. Mzg5. Next base: position 524,090 of record NZ_AP022872.1, read on the forward strand.
CCGCGTCCCGCCCTCGTCGAGAAGTAAGGGAAGCCCGCAGGGCCAGGACTGGTTGGGGTGCCGTTTTCTTGTTTCTTCTTTTGCGTACCCAAAAGAAGAAAGAAAAACTGCTGAACGACTCCTTCCCGCCCCCTCCCCTGGAATTCCCGGCTGAACCTGATTTTAGCGGCAAATCCCGGCAGGAGCGAGTATACTACGCCTCCTTATCCGTTGTGAACACTGAGTAAATAAAGAAAATTATGAGAGCTGTTATGGAATATCTTCGTTTGTTTGTGGCGACGGCGCTGTTTTTCTGCGCAACCGCCACAAGTGTCTCTTCGGTCCAAGCCGGACAGGACCCCTTTCCCCTCTACGACTGCGTCACCCCCAATGTGCTTTTTTGGCGTGATATATATGGCAAGTATCCCTCCACCCAGGGGGTGCTCCACGACAAGCGGGATCTGCGCATTATCTACGAGGTGCTGGATGTCGAGGGAGTCTGGGAAAACGGCGCCAGGGAGCGGGACCGGCAGAAGATCGAAATGGCCAAGGAGCGGTATCTGGAGATTCTCAAATTTTTGGCTGCGGGCGCTCCTCCCCAGACTCGGGAGGAAAAGCGGGTGGCCGCGCTCTTCGGCCCCAAGGCCACGGCCGAGGATTTCCGGCTGGCCCAGGACAATATCCGTTTCCAGTCCGGGCAGAAGGATAATTTTCGCGCAGGTCTGATCCGCTCCGGTGCCTATCTGGAAGAGATCAAGCAGATCATGGCGAGCTACGGGGTGCCCGAGGATCTTGCGTATTTGCCCCATGTGGAATCATCCTTCAACTACAAGGCATACAGCAAATTCGGCGCGGCCGGCATCTGGCAGTTCACCGAATCCTCCGGTAAGCAGTTCCAGCTGGACGTGGACTATGCCATTGACGAGCGGCGCGATCCGCTCAAGGCCACCCATGCCGCCGCCCGGATGCTGCGGCATAACTACGAGAAGCTCGGTACCTGGCCTCTGGCCGTAACCGCCTATAATCACGGGATCAACGGCATGATGCGGGCCAAGGCGGCCAAGGGGGATTATGAAAGAATCTTCCAGGAGCATGAAAGCGAATTGTTCAAGTTTGCCTCGCGGAATTTTTACTCGGAATTTCTTGCCGCCAGGGAGGTTGCCAAGAACTACAAGACTTTTTTCGGGCCGCTTCCCATCGAGCCGCCGGTCAACAGCAAGGGTGTGGTTCTGCCCAACTATGCCTTGGTGAACGACCTGGTCAAGTACCTCAAGGTTGACCTGGAAACCTTCAAGGCCATGAATCCGGCCCTGCGTGAACCGGTGTACCTCGGCCAGAAACTGATTCCTAAGGGCTACGAGGTCCGGGTGCCGCAGCAGGGCAAGGCGGTGCGGCTGGCGGACAATATCCCGCCGGAGATTCTCAAGGAGGATCAGGCGCAAACCAATATGTATCAGGTGCGCCAGGGAGATACCGCCTATTCCATCGCCCTGACCCATGGCGTCACGGTGGCTGATCTTTTGCGGGGCAATGGCCTTGATGAGCAGGCGGTGATCTGCCCTGGCCAGAATCTGCGTATTCCAAGCGCAGGTGAACGCGGGACGCTGGTCGCCATGGTCGGGAAGAAGGCGGAGCCCCAGCGACCATCCGGCCCTACGCCGGTGGTCTCCGGGGAAAAACCGACACCGCAGCCCGCAGGCGAGGTGGTCTCCCTGGTGAAATTGGCGGGTGCGCCGGGCTCGGGGTCTTCGGGCCAGCCGGTGAAGGCAGCCCCGGCATCGAAGGCAGCACCAGGACCGGAACCGGCTGCGGAGAAAGCCCCGGCCAAGGGCGCCCAGTGTCCGCCCCTGACTCCGGCCAAGGTTCTGGGCAATCTCGGGGTGCTGGAGGTCGTTAAGAAGCAGGGCAAGAGTTATGGCATTGTCCGGGTGGAGGCCGAGGAGACCTTGGGGCATTATGCGCGCTGGCTCGGGGTTCGGGCCTGGGATTTGCGCCGCTTGAACAACTTGCGCTACGAACAATCCCTGGCGGTGAACCAGAAGCTCAAGATCCCCCTGATCAAGGGGAGCAAGGAGCGGTTTGAGGCCCAGCGCTATGAATTTCACAAGGAGATGGTCGAGGATTTCTTCGCCGCCTACCGGCTGCTGGAAGGCACCCGCAGCTATCGGGTAAAGGCGGGGGACACCATCTGGTCCCTGTGTGAGAGCGAATTTGAGCTGCCCTTCTGGCTGGTCAAAAAATACAATGACTCCGTTGATTTTTCCCAGCTGAAACCGGGGGTGCGGTTGGTGGTCCCCCGGGTTGAATTAATCCGCTGATCGATTCTTGGACTGATCCCATGGATGCCCAGCCAAAAACCATTCTGCTCAAGGATTACCGTCCGCCTGCCTTTATGATCGAAGAGGTGGCGCTGACCGTGGACCTGTTTGAGGAGCGGGCGCAGGTATCTTCCCGCCTGGTCTGCCGCCGCAATATTTCCGCCGCGCCTGCGGCCCCCCTTGTGCTCCAGGGGAGGAAGCTGGTGCTCAAGTCCGTTGCCATCGACTCCGTCGCCCTTGGCCCGGACCAGTATCGGCTCGACGATGAAAGCCTCACCATTCTCACGGTGCCGGAGCGGTTCGAGCTTACCGTCGAAACCGAGCTCTATCCCCAGAACAATACCTCCCTCGATGGCCTGTATCGTTCCAGCGGCAATTTCTGCACCCAGTGCGAGGCCGAGGGGTTCCGTAAGATCACCTATTTTCTCGACCGGCCAGATGTTCTGGCCCGCTACGAGGTCACCATCACCGCGGAGCAGCAGCGCTATCCGGTGCTCTTGGCCAACGGAAACCTGCTCGAGTCCGGACCGCTGCCTGAAGGCCGCCATTACGCGCGCTGGCAGGACCCCTTTCCCAAGCCCTCCTATCTCTTTGCCATGGTGGCAGGCAATCTGGTCAAGATCGCTGATACCTTTACCACTTGCTCAGGCCGTCCGGTTGCCTTGGAGATTTATGTGCAGGCGCATAACCGGGATAAATGCAGTCATGCCATGGCCTCGCTCATCAAGGCCATGCGCTGGGACGAAGAGGCCTTTGGTCTTGAGTACGACCTCGACCAGTACATGATTGTGGCGGTGGATGATTTCAACATGGGCGCCATGGAAAACAAGGGGCTCAACGTCTTCAACTCCAAGTATGTGCTGGCCCGGCCCGATACCGCCACGGATGCTGATTACGAGGGGATCGAGGCGGTCATCGCCCATGAGTATTTTCATAATTGGACCGGCAACCGGGTCACCTGCCGGGACTGGTTCCAGCTGAGCCTCAAGGAAGGCCTCACCGTGTTCCGCGACCAGCAGTTCACCGCCGATCAGATCTCCGGTGCGGTCAAACGCATCCACGATGTCCGGCTCCTGCGCAACGTGCAGTTCCCCGAGGACAACGGGCCCATGGCCCATCCGGTGCGGCCCGATTCTTTCATGGAGATCAATAATTTTTACACCGTCACCATCTACGAGAAAGGGGCCGAGATCATCCGGATGCTCCATACCCTGCTGGGGCCGGAGTTGTTCCGGCAGGGGCTGGCCCTGTATCTCACGCGGCATGACGGCCAGGCCGCCACCACCGATGATTTTGTCCAGGCCATGGCCGAGGTCTCCGACCGCGATCTCATGCAGTTCAAGCGTTGGTACACCCAGGCCGGTACCCCGCAGCTCACGGTGCAGACCGATTATGACGGCCAGACCCAGACCTATACCCTGAGTCTGGAGCAAAGCACCCCCCCCACTGCCGGCCAGCCGGAAAAGGAGCCGCTCCATATCCCGGTGGCCCTTGGTCTGCTCGATGGCCAGGGCAGGGAGATGACGCTGTCCTGCCCGGAGCGGCAGGCAGAGGCGGAACGCGGCCTGTTCGAGCTGCGCGGAGCCAAGGAGATCATCCGTTTCAACGGGGTGGCGGAAAAGCCGCGCCTCTCGATCCTGCGCAATTTTTCCGCGCCGCTCAAGGTGGCATACGCCTGTGATGAAGAAGAGCTGCTCTTTCTCTTCCGTCATGACCAGGATCCTTTCAACCGCTGGGAGGCGGGGCAGTGTCTGGCCAGCCGCTTACTCCTGGGGCTGGTGGAGGATTTCCGGGGCAGCCGCCCCCTGCAGCTTGACCAAAGGTTTGTCGAGGCCTGCGGTCGGCTGCTTGAGGGAGAAGGCGGAGGGGATAGAGCCTTTCTTGCCCTTTTGCTCACCCTGCCCTCGGAGGAGTATTTGGCCGAGCAGATGGAGGTGGTGGATGTCGAGGCAATTCACGCCGCCCGCACCTTTGCCCGGCAGACTCTGGCCCGTTCCTTGCGTCCCACATGGGAGCAAACGTATCAGGCCAACCGGGCTGACGACCCCTACCATTACGCGCCTGCGCTGGCAGGGCAGAGGGCGTTGCGCAATCTTTGCCTCTCCTATCTTGTGACCCTTGAGGACGATGGGGCTGTCCAGATGGCCCTGGCCCAGTTTCGCGGGGCGGATAACATGACCGACCAGATGGCCGCCTTTGCCGCCCTGGCCCATTCCGCTCGTCCGGAGCGGCAGCAGGTCATCGCTGATTTTTATCAGCAATGGCAGGGTGATCCCCTGGTGCTGGACAAGTGGTTCGCGGTGCAGGCCACGGCCCCGCTGCCGGAAACTCTGGCAGAGGTGCAAGCACTCATGCAGCATCCGGCCTTTCAGTTGAAGAATCCCAACAAGGTTCGCGCCCTGATTGGCTCCTTTGCCGCAAGTAATCCGCTCTGTTTTCATGAGGTGTCCGGCAGGGGGTATAATTTTCTGGCCGAACAGATTCTTGCCCTTGACCCGCTCAATCCGCAGATTGCCGCCCGTCTTGCGGCTCGGCTCGGGCGGGGAGCACGTTACGATGAGACCAGGCGTGGCCTGATGCGGGGTCAGCTTGAGCGGATTGCTGCCAGTCCCTCGTTGTCCCGCGATGTCTTTGAGGTGGTGAGCAAGAGTCTGGGATAAAAAGTCGGTGTTTGTAGACCAACAATAACGAGGTGCGCGCATGGATATTTCAAAAACGATTGCCGAGATGAAAAAGAACCCCGCCTTTGCCGAGAACGTCGGCATGGTTCTGGTCCACAACGGCGTGGTCCGCGCTTGGTCGCGCAAGACCAGGGAAGGGGTCACCTCCCTTGAGGTCACCCCGGATCAGGCAAAGGTCGAGGCGATCCGCCGGGAGTTTCTGCAAAGGCCCGGCATCTTCGACATCGTTATCGAGGCCAAGAGCGGCTCCTTTCAGCCCGGCGACGATCTGCTGTTCATCATCGTGGCCGGCGATATCCGGGAGAATGTGAAACCGGTGCTGGGCGAGCTTTTGGACCGCATTAAGTCCGAGGCTATTGGTAAAAAGGAAGTGATGCTGGCCTGAACTTCACCCTTGCAAAAATGCGGGAATCCGGTTAGTAAGGTGCCGCACAGTGTTTTTTTGACTTTGATTTTGATTGACACAGGGAGATAGCACGTATGTATTCCGCTTCTGATTTTCGCAAAGGTTTAAAGGTTCAGATCGACGGTGAACCGTATATCATGACGGATTTTTCCTTTTCCAAGCCGGGCAAGGGCCAGGCCCTGTACCGCGCCCGTCTGCGGAACATGATCACCGGCAACGCCTTTGAAAAGACCTTCCGCTCCAACGACAAGCTGGAAAAGGCAGCCCTTGAGGAGCGGACCATGCAGTTCCTCTACAAACAGGGGGATGAATATTTCTTCATGGACAACGTCTCTTTTGAGCAGCTGGAGATGTCCAAGGCACAGCTGGGCGATGCCGTCAACTTTCTCACCGACAACATGGATGTGGAGGTGCTGCAGTACAACGGCCGCCCCATCGGCGTTACCCTGCCCAACTTCGTCAATCTCAAGGTTACCCAGTCCGACCCGTGGGTCAAGGGCGATACCAGCGGCAGCGACTCCAAGCCCGTAACCCTGGAAACCGGTTATGTGGTCCAGGTGCCGCCCTTTATCGAAGAAGGGGACAAGCTGCAGATCGACACCCGGACCGGGGTGTATGTAACCCGGGTAAAAGAATAGAGAAAAAAAGTCCCCTCTCCCCCTGCGGGAGAGGGATAGGGTGAGGGGGAAGGTGCCGGATGTGATGCCTTGGCAAAGTCACCCACCCCCAACCCCTCCCGTCAAAGGAGGGGAGTTAAGGTGAAAGCCGAACCGAAACCGGACTCTGCACAACGACTATGATTCCCATCCACGGCCTGCAATTGCGGGCCGTTCTCATTCAAGCCCTGCGCACCTTTTTCATCGACCGAGGCTATCTCGAGGTCGAAACCCCCCTCCGTATCCCTGCCCCCGCGCCGGAAGCCCATATCGTGCCCCTGACCAGCGAAGGTTGGTTCCTGCAAACCTCCCCGGAGCTGTGCATGAAGCGGCTGCTGGCCGCAGGCATCCCCAAGATTTTCCAGCTCTGCAAATGCTTCCGCAAAGACGAACGCGGCGACCGCCACCTGCCCGAGTTCACCCTGCTGGAGTGGTACGGGGCCGGAAGCGACTACCGCGACCTGATGACGGATTGCGAGGCGCTGCTGCGGCATCTGGCTCCGGCCATGGGCAAGGAAGGGGTGTTGGAATGGAAGGGACGCAGGATTGATCTTGGATCGGAGTGGGAGCGGATCACCGTGGCCGAGGCCTTCCGGCGCTATGCGCCCTGCACGGTGGAGGAGGCACTGGCCCAGGACCGGTTCGATGAAGTGCTGGTGGAGTATGTGGAGCCGCATCTGGGCATGACAACCCCCACCTTTCTCTACGACTATCCTGCCACGCTGGGGGCGCTGGCCCGGCTATCGCCGAGCGATCCAAGGGTGGCCGAGCGTTTCGAGCTGTATGTGGCCGGGTTGGAATTGGCCAACGGTTTTTCCGAGCTGGTTGATTCGGTGGAGCAGCGGGCAAGGTTTCTGGCGGAGCAGGAGAGGATTCGGTTACAGGGCCGTGACCCAGGCCCCATGCCGGAGCAATTTTTGGTTGAGCTTGCCGAGATGGAACAGGCTGCGGGGATCGCTTTGGGAGTGGACCGGCTGGTCATGCTTTTTGCAAGTGCGGACAGCATTGATCAGGTGGTGGCCTTTACGCCGGAGGGGGTATAGGGCTAATTTGACGTCGTGGTATGTTTGAATTCAGCCACCGTTTTCGGCGGTCGGCTGGAGTGAATTGTTGGCCAGATATTTTTCTACTTCTTCCTGTAGGGCCTTACTCAACCCGTACAGCTCTTCGGGATAGTATTGAAACTCGGCTTCTTCTGACCTTACCCCTGTGATTGTTCCAGTCTGCGATTAGCGATTTCGGCTTTTTGAGCCCGTTTAAAGGCTGCTGAAAATTCTTCTGGGGTCATGTTGTCCAGAGAGCTATGGGGCCGATTTACATTATAATCCGTTCGCCATAATTCAATTATTTCTTGGGCCTTGTGCAGGCTGACGAATACATGCTCATTGAGGCATTCGTCTCGGAACTTCCCATTGAAGCTCTCGATAAAGGCGTTCTGAACCGGCTTCCCCGGCTGAATAAACCTGAGCTTGACCTTGTTTTCAAAGGCCCAAAGATCAAGAGCTTTGCTGATAAACTCCGGGCCGTTATCCACCGTTATCACCTCCGGCAACCCGCGAGTCAGGGCGACACGATCAAGCACCCGGCTTACTCGCTGCCCGGTGAGCGAGTGGTCTGCCTCCAGAACCGGACATTCTCTGCTGAAGTCATCGACAACAGTCAATACCCGAAAACGGCGGCCACTGAAAAGGTTGTCGGAAACAAAATCCATGGACCAGTGTTGATTGATCCGTTCCGGACGATCCAGGACAACCCGGAGATGGCTTGTCCGTTTCTTGCGCTTCTTTAAGCGAAGGGAGAGCCCTTCTTCCCGGTACAGCCGTTCCGTCCGCTTATGATTGATCTGATAGCCTTCCCGCAGCAACATGGTGTGCAAACGAGGAGCGCCAAACTTGCGCCGCTGTTCCGCCAGCTCTCGCAGGCGGGACCTGATTTCTTCATCGTTCTTGGGTATCGCCTGGTACCGGCAACTGCTCCGGCACAACCCGACAACATCGCAGGCCCGTCGTTCGCTGAACTGATGGTTCTCTTGTAGATAGATCACCACGTTCCGCCGAGCGACAGGCGTTACCACTTTTTTGAGAGAACGTCCTTGATCGCCCGGTTTTCAAGCATTGCGTCAGCAAGCATTTGTTTGAGCTGTTTGTTTTCCTTTTCAAGCGTCTTCAGCCGTTTGGCCTCTGAAACCTCCATCCCGCCATACTTGCTGCGCCAGTTGTAAAAAGTCACATCGCTGATCCCGTGTTGACGGCAGAGATCTACGATTTTCATCCCCGCCTGGGCCTGTTTCAGTATGCTTATAATCTGTTCTTCGCTGAATCGTTTCGATTTCATGTCCGTCTCCTCGGTGAGGTTCTAGACCGAAATCACTAACTTCGCAATGGCTCAGTTTTTAGGGGCAAGGTCACTTCTATAGGAGATTCCAATTCGACCCATAAGTCACTATATTCGATATACTCACTTTCACTCATTTTTCGATACGCCTCAAAAGGGTAGCGTAATTTAGTGAAATTGTTTCTGTACAATACCAATAATTTTTGCAACTGACTCTTGCTTAGCTTCTTTTGAGACCAGAGAAATGAACGTTTTAGTATTTGGTCTTTTACGTTGTTTGGCAGTGACGCAAAGATTTCTTCATAATTATGGTTTTCTTTAAAGCGGCCTGAATGAATTAGAGCCACGGTTTTGAGTAGTAATTCAAAAGCTAATAACTCAAGCAAATAATTTGAATCTGTTTCACGGTTTATATTTTTACTTAACAACCCCGCATCATTTAGTCTTCCGGTAGCCTCCCTATACATCAGCTTTATTTGCAGATTGTTCATTTCGTTAGCACGTTAATATTAATATTGTCCAGATTAGAAATTTCTTTGAGTGGATGGGTGTTAGACGGTTTGAATCTTCTTCTGAATCATCTGCAAATCCAGCCAGGTAGCCTTTTTCATCTCCGGATTTTTCAAAAGAAACTCCGGCGAGAAGGTGGGGATGAGCGGGATGCCCTGAAAATCGTGGAACCTGCCGCGCAACTGGCTCAGGGGTTTACTGGTGCGGAGCAACTTCTGTGCGGTGAGCACCCCCATGGCGCAGATCACCGTGGGGGCAACGAGCATGATTTCCTTGAGCAGGAAGGGGAGGCAGGCTTCCACCTCATCTTTTGTTGGCGGCTCCGGCGCATGGCATCGGGTGAGCAGGCTCAGGTGGACTTCTGCCCGGCTCAGGCCGATGGCCCCGAGCATCTTGTCGAGGAGCTGGCCCGGTTCCCCGCTCATGGGCAGGCCGGAACGGTCGTCTTCAACAGAGGGTGCATCGGTGATGATCAGCAGCTTGACCCCGGTCGAGCTTTCCCCGGTGATTCCCTTGCTTCGGCTCTGATGGAGCTGGCAGCGCTGGCAGCCTTGTATCTCGGCGTACAGTTCGGCAAGGGTGGTATCCGGCATGACTGCTGTTGCGGTTTGGGGGCGGGCTGATGGGGTTCGGGTCGTTTCCGGCTTGGAGGCAGTTGCTGTCTGCGGTCGGGCTGGCGGTGCCGGCGGCTGCGGCCCGGCAAGAAATTGCGCAAGTTCCGGGGTGCGGGGGTAGCCCTCGATGCCGATTGCCTGCTGGAAGGCGACAAGCTGCCGGACATCCTGGAGGAATTCCAGGGCGGCCTGGGCTGGGATCGGTGGGGTTGTGGTATAATTTTCGTCGGGCGTTGTCATGGGCGGTCCTTGATTTTTGCCCATTATAGCCCGGAGCAGGGGTAAGGCCAAAAGAAAAGATGGGTGAGGCTCTTGTCTCTTTCAAATTGAATCCCCCTCCCTTGACGGGAGGGGGTCTGGGGGTGGGTGAAACAGTGAAGCGCCACCTGCCAATTTTATAGCTGCTTCCCCCTCTCCTTAGCCCTCCCCCGCCAGGGGGGAGGGGACTTTTGGTGGGTTGGACTGATCTGAATCCTGCTACAATCCCACCGAAACGGAAAGAATCGACTCCTGCTTGAACAAGCCCCCTGATTTCCGTTTGACCCTTACCGTCACCTGCTTGCCGATTTCCTTGCCAAGCAGGATGATTTTCAGATCGTCGATGGTGGCCACCGGTTCGTCATCCAGAGCGACAATGACATCGTTTTTCATGATTCCGGCCGCCCCTGCCTTGCTCTTTTCCGACAATCCTTGCACCAGCGGGCCATCGGGAGTCTCGGCCAGCATCACCCCGAGAATTGCGGCCGGGGGCAGCTCGACGGGCTTGGAAAAGATCAGGTAATCCGCCTCGGCCTGATCCAGCGCCTCGTTCTCGCTGTTCAGGATGACGGCCTGGCGAATCCCTGGCATCCGGCGGGCGACCCGGGGCGGAATGGCCGTCGCCTTGTCGGTGTGCCCTTGGCCGGCCAGGACCACCATCCTCGTTTCCGGGTGGCTGTTGAGAAAGCTGGTCACGGACTCGGCCATGGTCTCGTCCCAAAGAGCCTGGGCCTGGAAAAAGCCGTTGGCCTGTTCCGGCTTGCCGTGTTGGCCGTGCATGGCAAAGACCTCGGTGATCCGCTCACGATAACCGGGGGTGGTCAGGTCGCGGTCTACTGGAATCTTGGCGACTTCCTCCGCATTCAGGGCGGCAACGCCCTGCTTGAAGACCTTGCTGACAAGCTCCTTTTTCAGGTTGAGGGCCACGATGGGCAGGTGGTGGCGCCGGGCAAAGTTGATGATCTCCCGGTACAACCGGTAATCAAAGCCCCATTTGGAAAAATATCCCGACTGCTTCAAAAATTCCCGCTCGCTCAGTTCACCTGCCACATACCGATCAAGAATGGGCTGCGCCTCCTGGCTGAACATCTCCATGCCGATGGCAAGTTTGGGGTTCTGGGCGAAGAGCGCCCGGATCACCCGCAGTTGCAGGAGATGGTCCTCGTTGCGGGTGTGGCTCTCCCCTACATAGACCACCCGTTTGTCGGTAAGCTGCTCCATGATCGCGGCAAAGGAGAGGGCCTGGGGCAGGGCGAGGCCCATGGGCGGGGTGTCGATGACCACCCGCAGCCCCTGTTCGGTCTCGGCGATGGTTTTCCGGTCCACCCGGCCCAGGTTGAAGTGGAGACCGCTGTATTTGCCGTAATGGGCGAGCTTGGGGGCGGCTGCCGCTGTTTCCGCCGCACTGGCCGAGGCGATCAGCACCGCGACCTGGCCGGGTGCCAAGGGGTTTTCCTTTGCCTCCAGGGTAAAGCCCGGCGCGGGCTGGGGCTGGCCGGCAAAGATGGAGCGGGCCAACCGGCTGTCGGTGCCGAGGAAAATTACGGACTTGTCGGCTAGATCCTTGTCCGTGGCCTCGTCGGCAGCCTTGACCGGGCACGCCATGGTGGCCAGGAGTTCGATGAGCGGGGCATAGATCTGTCGGTCTTTGCCCTCCGGGATGATGGCCAGCCTTTCGCGGGCGCCGAGGAAGCGCGACCAGGTGGGCGGCAGTTCTTCCGGGCCCAAGGCCCGCATCAGGTCGTAGTCCGGATCACCAATCAACAGCGAGGGATAATCCGCCAGGGGGATGTTCAGTTTGGTTTCGCTTTCGGTCAGGGTCACTTCCCGCCGCTCCTTGCCCTTGGCGGTGATGATATCCAGGGGCAGTCGCAGCCGGTAGGGTTTTTCCTGGAGCTGTTTGATGGTGAGGGTAAGTTCCAGCTGGCCCTCTTTTTCCGTCAGGGCGCCGGCGGTGATTTTCAACCGGGGAAGATCGGCGCGACTGAGCCATTGGCTGAAAAACGGTTCGAGGTTCTGGTGGGAGCTTTGGGAGAAACTCGCGGCCAGATCCTGCCAGGTTGCCTGTTGATTCCGGAAACGGGCGTAAAAATCCCGAAGTGCGGCGTAAAAGGGGGCATCGCCGATCTCCCGAAACAGCATGTGGAAGAGCATGCTTGCCTTCTCGTAGCCCACGGCCCGCGCCACTTTGTTGTCCGAGTTCAGGTGGCTGCCACCCCCGCTGAAATCCTTGAGGGTCAGGGTGTTGTCGGCGCCCACATAGCTTTGGTAGGTGATGAGCTGCTGTTTTCGGAACGCGGCAGCACCCCCTTTGTCCGCGGCAAAGGCCTGGTCTGCCAGGTAGGTGGTCAGCCCTTCGCACCAGTTGCCCTGGCTGGCATCCACGTCAACACTGTTGCCGAACCAGCTGTGCAGCACCTCATGGCCCAGGGAGGTCTCGGTGATGAAGGGCAGCCGGACCACGGCTTGGCCAAGCAGGGTAAAGGTGGGCATGGCGTAGCCGGTGGGCAGCCGGTTTTCCACGATGCTGAAACGCTTGTAGGGGTAGGGGCCGATCAGTTCTTGGTAGCGCTTGAGGTAGCCGAGCGTTTTTTTCCGGTATTCCGCGGCCAGGTCCTTATCTTCCGCAAAGAAGTAGGAGTAGAGGGTTTGGCCCGGGCCGATGGGGGCCTGCTCCACCACATAGGGTCCGGCCACGAAGTTGAGGCTTTCCAGGGGATGGTCGAAACGGAAGCGGACCGTGCGGGTGTTGCCGGCCACCGTGTCGCGGATCTCCTCGGCCTCGGAGATGGCGGTAAATTGCTTGGGGATGGCGGCGGTCAGTGCATACTGGCAACCGGTGTCCAGCAGCGGGTGCCAAAGGCCGGTGAGGGCGATGCCGCTGGGGTCGATGAGCCCGTTGAGTTCGTTGAGTCCGTCGGCCTGATCGGCGGTGTATGTTTTGTGAAAGCTGATGGCCACCTGCTGTTCTTTCGGGGCCGGGGAGATGATCACCTGCTCCGCGGGCTGGAGCGGGATGCCGTTTACCTGCAGGGTGGTGATTTGCAAATCTGTCAGGGAGATGGTGACCGCGGTCTGGGCGGGGATGGTGATGCGGGATGTGCCGGTGAGCCTATGGCCTTGCAGGTCAAAGGCAATGTCGAGCTGTTGCTGGGGAAGAGGCGGGGATGCGGCGGAGGACGGGGCCACGGAGAGAATCAGTAGGCCAAAGAGCAGGAGAAAGCAAAGCAGGCGTCGGTCATGGTTAGGCCGGGGCCAGCTTTTCCGCGTCGCAGAGTTGTTTGAGGGAAGCCAGGGCTGTTTCCGCACGGTGTTGTCCTCGCAGTTTTTTAGGAAGCTTCGTCTCCCAGGCCGGGAACAGGCCGAAGTTGATGTTCGAGGGCTGGAAATGCTTGGGGTCGGTCAGGGTAAGATGGCCGATCAAAGCACCCAGGGCGGTGTCGTTGGGCAGCTCAAGAGCCGGTTGCTCATGAGCCAGCCGCACCGCATTGATCCCGGCCAGCAAGCCCATGGCCGTGGACTCCACATAACCCTCCACTCCGGTGAGCTGCCCGGCCAGCAAAAGATCGGGCCGGTTTTTCACCTGCAGGCTGGGCAACAGGACCTTGGGTCCGCAAACAAAGGTGTTGCGGTGGATGCTGCCGAGCCGGGCGAACTCCGCCTGGGCCATGCCCGGGATGAGGCGGAACACCGTCTGTTGCGCCCCATAGGTCAACTTGGTCTGGAAGCCCACCATATTGTAGAGCAACCCGTCCTTTTTTTCCATGCGGAGCTGGACCACGGCGTACGGGTCGCGGCCGGTTCTCGGGTCGGGCAGACCCACCGGTTTCATGGGGCCGAAGCGGAGGGTGTTCTCGCCGCGCTCCATCATGACCTCGATGGGAAGACACCCTTCGAAGTATTTTTGTTCCTCGAATTCCTTTAGCGGCACCTTGTCGGCGCTGCGCATGGCCTCGATAAAGGCCGCGTATTCGTCGCGGTTCATGGGGCAGTTCAGATAATCGCCCGGTCCGTCGTCATAGCGGGAGGCCCGGTAGACGATGGACATGTCCAGGGAGTCGGCGGCAACGATGGGGGCGATGGCGTCGTAAAAGGCCAGGTGCTCTTCCCCTGTGAGTTGGGCCAGAGCTGCGGCAAGGGGGGCAGAGGTGAGCGGGCCGGAGGCCAGGATGATCGGCCATTGCCCAGGAGGGGGGAGTTCGGTGACTTCCTCCCGGACCACGGTGATGGCAGGATGATTCTCGATTTTTTCGGTGATGCATTGGGCAAAGAGGTCGCGATCCACGGCCAAGGCCCGGCCGGCCGGAACCTGGGTCTGGTCCGCCGCCGCCATGATCAGGGAGCCGAACTGCCGCATCTCTTCCTTGAGCAAACCCACGGCGGAAGAGACATCGGCGGAGCGCAGAGAATTGCTGCAAACCAGCTCCGCCAACTGCGGGGACTCGTGCGCCGGGCTGAACCGCACCGGCTTCATCTCGTGGATGGTCACCTGGCAGCCTCGTTGGGCGGCCTGCCAGGCGGCCTCGCATCCCGCGAGGCCGCCGCCGATGATGGTAATCTCCGGGGTTTTAGAGGCCAAGTTGTTTCTTGATGGCATCAACCACCACATCGCTGGAGGTGCCGACGATGGATTTGAGCAACCCTGACTTCTCGTAGAAACCGGCCAGAGGTGCGGTTTTCTCGTTGTAGGTGTCCAGACGATGGGCAATGGCCTCCTGGGTTTCGTCCTCGCGCTGGATCGCCGGGCTGCCGCACTTGTCGCAGATCCCTTCCACCTTGGTCGGGTTGCTCTTGGTGTTGTAGATTGCCTGGCAGGAGGGGTTGGTGCAGGTTCTTCTCGTGCAGAGCCGGTCGAAGATCACGTCGCGGGGCACGTCGATGGAGGCAACCATGTCCAATTTGATGTTGAGTTTCTGCAAGAGCGCAGTCAAGGCTTCGGCCTGGGGAATGGTGCGGGGGAAGCCGTCCAGCAAAAAGCCCTTGGCGCAATCGGGCTCCTGGAGGCGGTTTTCCATGATTCCCATGATCAGCGAGTCGGGAACCAGGTCGCCGCGGTTCATGTAGCCTTCCGCTTCCTTGCCCAGGGGAGTGCCGGCCTGGACCGCGCCGCGGAGAATGTCGCCGGTGGAAATCTGTACCGAACCGTCGATGGCGGTGAGCAGCTTTGCCACCGTGCCTTTGCCTGCTCCTGGTGCGCCTAAAAGAATAAGTTTCATGGTGTTTCTCCTGTTTTCTTGTGAATGTATGCCCGCAACAGACGGCATGGGGCCGCAATGGGGTGGGGATCCGAAACGCCAGCCGTTTTAACGGCGCTGGCTCCGGCATGAATCCGGGTCGCAACTATACCCGATTTTTGTTCTGGATGGTAGCGTTATCATCGCTGTTTCGCAAAGATGATTTGCAGCATGGTATGATAGTTTGTCGTGATTTTGGCACAGCACTCCAGCGAAAGATTTTGTCCGGGCTTGACAAGCGAACAAAGATTCTTATTTTTTTGTATATTTAAAATAAACTTCGTTAAATCAGTCTGTTACTAATCATTTTCAAAGGAGGTGCGTATGGCGATAGTACGATTTGCCGATCAGAAATTGTTCAGAAATCCCTGGGCCGATTTTGAAAGAATGCGCAGGGAGCTGGACGCGCTTTTTCAGGGCACGGGTTCGGAGGCCGTCGGACGAGGCACGGTCTTCCCGGCCTTGAACATCTCGGAGGACAGCGCCAATATTTATGTCCGGGCCGAGATTCCAGGGGTGGCGGCCAACGAGGTGGAGATCTCCATCGAGGGCGACACCCTGACCATCCAAGGCGAGCGGAAAACCTGTGCCGCCGACGAAAAACATTCCTACCATCGCCGGGAGCTGGAGTGCGGCAGGTTCAGCCGGGCCATTACCCTGCCGACCAAGGTTCAGGTGGACAAGATCGAGGCCAAGGCGGCGAACGGCATTGTCACCATTACCCTGCCCAAGGCGGAAGTGGTAACGCCCCGGCAGATCAAAGTGAATGTCGGCTGAGATTGCCTCGATGGGGCTTCGTATTTTTTTAGGAGCCGTTACGAAATAACTTTGTTTTTCTGGCCAGTTCGTTACGGCCCCTTATGCCGTTTTCCCCTTCCAGTGGATGATTTATTTTGTCACAAAGGCTTAAAGGAGCAAGCGTATGACGGAAAAAGAAATGCAGGTCCAGCAGAAACAGGAAGTGCAACAGTCGGGTGAACCAACAAAACCGGAAAAACAGTATGTGCCTGCGGTGGATATCTTTGAAACCGCAGAAGCGGTCAATGTGCTGGCGGAGATGCCGGGGGTTGCCAAGGAAGGGGTGGAAATCGAGCTGGAGAATGAAACCCTGACCATTCGCGGCGTCATGGCCCCCTGTGGTTGCGAGGGAGAAACCGTTCTCCTGCAGGAATTTCAGCCCGGCCATTATCTGCGCAAGTTCACGGTGGCCGAAACCATTGATCAGGAAAAAATTCAAGCCACCATGGCCGATGGGGTGCTGACCCTGGTTTTGCCCAAGGTTGCGCCGGCTAAACCCCGCAAAATCGAAGTGCGGGGCATCTGAATTGAGCTAGGGGTGTTTGAGGTTCTTGCACAAAAAAGGGCATCCGGAAACGGATGCCCTTTTTTGTGCAAGAACCTCGGAGGATCGTTTGGTGCAGTTGCCGGTGTAATAGTATTATTGCTAGCGGATCACACAGGAAAAGAATAGCCCCCCAAGATAATGGATCAGGATAACAACGGGGGGGCGTCTCTTTCTGGAATACGCCCCGTTGCATCCCGATGCATTTTTTCGGATGCTCCGCCAAGGAGTGACTCGAGTTCGTCCACAGCTTGTTCCAGCATCTCCACCTGGTTTCCCAGACCTTCCGCTGCAGAGGAGAGATTGTCAGCCGAGGTGGCCGTGGCTTGGGTGGCCTTGTCTATCTCGCCGAGTGCGGTGTCAATTTGGCTGATGCCTTGGGTCTGCTCTCTTGAGGCCGAGACAATTTCGCCAATGAGCACATCCACCTTGTGCACCTTGTCTTTAATCTGAGTGAAAGTTTCGGCTACTTCCCTGCTGATGATCACGCCGTTGTTTGCTTTGGCTAGGGAATCGGCGATCAATTCGGAAGTTTCCTTTGCCGAGGCGGCGCTCCGGTGGGCAAGGTTGCGCACCTCATCCGCCACCACGGCAAAGCCTGCGCCTGCGTCGCCGGCCCGGGCCGCTTCCACTGCGGCGTTTAGGGCCAGCAGATTAGTTTGGAAGGCAATGTTGTCAATGACCTTGACGATTTTCTCCACCTCGTCACTGGACTGCTTGATGGCGTCCATGGCCGCAGTCATCCTGGCTACTTGTTCACTGCCATCTTCGGCTGCCTTGCGGGTTTGGCCGCCCCATTGCAATGCCGCCTCTGCGTTCTCCAGGGCACTTTTTGCCATGCTCTCCATTTCGGTCATGGAGGAGGTGGTTTCTTCAAGGGAGGCTGCCTCCTCGCTGCTGCTCTCGGCCAGCGTAGCGCTGGAGGAGATCATTCCATCAACCTCTGTTTCGATCGTTCGGGTAACCTCGTGCAGCAGCGTGGCTACCCTCTGTAAGCTTTTGGAGATGGAATGGCGTAGCCGTAGACCGAAGAGGACATAGAGCAAAAGAACACCGCCGAGCAGCACCATCACCACACTTGCCGTTCGCACCAGCCTGGTATTGCTTTCTGCGCTCTGTTGCGCAATGCGCTCACGAACTTCTTTCTGGTGGCTTTGGATGGCGTCAAGCAGTTTTTCGAAAACCGGGGCCGACTCCTCAATGAAGAGCTGGAGGGCAGCAGCATTATCTCCCTTGAGCAGGACATTTTTGACCTTGGTGTTCACGTTCAGCAGTTCGCCAAAGATCGCGGCAATCCCCTCGGCGCCTTGCATTCCGCCAACAAGCTCTTGCGCAGCCTTGGAGGATTTTTCATCCTGTGCCAACAATTTTTCAATGGTATCGATATCCCGCTCACGAACCAGTTGCTGTATTCCACCTTGTACCGCAACCGCGGCCTGGATAAGTGCAAACCCTTTTTCCGACTCCTGTGACTGTTCATGCAGGAGATTGCGTCCGTCGGTTACGATGCGGTAGCCCATCAGTACGGAGACCCCGCCGGCCAGCCCCATTAACGCTACAGAAAGGGCCAGTAACAGGGATAGTTTGCGCAGGACACTCATGCGATTCTCCTGATTAATTT
Organism: Thiovibrio sp. Mzg5; assembly: GCF_055379285.1. Lineage (NCBI taxonomy): Bacteria > Pseudomonadati > Thermodesulfobacteriota > Desulfobulbia > Desulfobulbales > Thiovibrionaceae > Thiovibrio > Thiovibrio sp. Mzg5. The sequence goes on from NZ_AP022872.1 coordinate 542,043, forward strand.
GCCATGAAGGAATCAGCGGAGCCCCACGGGGAGGCTCCGCAATTGTGCTCAATCTTGTCGCTTACAGCTTGGACAACCCAAGCCCGATAACGATGGAGCCGATTGGGGTGGCGCCATCCAGCACCGGGATAGCCACCTGAACCTGCTGCTTGCCCGTGGATTCGTCGGTTTCCGGTGCTCCCTGCCAGGTTTTGCCGGTCATGGGTACGTCGTGTTTCGGCTTGCCAGTGTGGTTCCAGCCGGAGGTCTTGGCAAGGAAGGCAACCTTGCCGCCGTCCTTGCCAGAGACAAAGATCTCGGTAACGCTGTCATCCTTCTTGCTGTTCAGGTACTGGCCCAGGGCGTTTTTGGCCAGTGAACGGACAAAGGGGTCCATGATGGTGAGTCCCTTCCATTTGTCATTGGTCATACCCTTGGCCTCGGCGGAGGGAGAGGCGTTGTACTCCTTGACCGCCGCCACCACCTTCGGGTCGGTGCTCAATGCCTGCAAGGTTTTGAGCTTGGCGGTTACCTTGGCCTGTTGGTCGGGGGGTAGGGCATCGGCTGCCATGCTTTGCGTGGCAAGAAAAAGGGAAAAAGCAGCGACAGTGACGATGGTGAAGAGGTGTTTCATGGCAGGCTCCTTTGTTTCGGTTGAGAAAAAGAGGAAAAAGGCTCGCCAGGGGGATAAAGCAACTTGAACAACCCGTCTGGCGGGACACCATAACAACAGGAAGCAGATGCGGTTGGTAAGCTTCGCTTCCGTTTTTTTAGGCTAGAGGAAATGGTCGGCAAAAGTCAAACATAAAAAGAATGGAATGATTGGTATGATTCAATCATGGAGCAAGGTTATCGGCAGAGCACATCACATCGGTTCTATCTCGATGCATTTTTCCGGGCACATGGCCGCGGCCTGGTCCAGAGACTCACTGTACGCCACGGTATCCGTGATGGATTCTGCTTTTTCCAGGGCCGGATTCATCCGAAAGATCTCGGGGCAGATGACCACGCAGGTTTCACAACTGTTGCAGCGGTAAGTGTCGATGTTTACCCGGCAGTTCATGGAGAGCCTGTGATTGTATGGTAGGGAAGGGGCCGGGGGAGCGGATCTGGTCGCTCCTCCGGCCCTGGCGGGAATTGCTTACTTGACGCCCTTGCTTTTCAGATAAGGGGCGTATTTCTGGTCGGTTTCCATGATGTGTTTGTCCAGCCAGTTCTTGAGGAAGTTCATCACCTCGATACTGACCGTGCTTTTACCGCTTTGTACTTCGCCGATGAGCGCCGTGACCTTGGCGGTCATCTTGTGGTGTTTGTCTTTATGGTCCGCAGTTTCCGGGTAGGCATGGGTATCAAACAGCTTTTCCTCGACGGCGAAATGGCTCACGCAGTAGTTGGCCAGCTTGTTCAATACCGTCATCAGGACTTCCTTGCCCTTGCCTGCCAGCATGGCGTCGTTGAGTTCGTTGATCATGGTGATGAGTTGCTTGTGTTGGTCGTCGATTTGTTTGATGCCAACGGAATACTTGTCCTGCCAAGTCAATAATGCCATGGTGTTCCTCCTGTGTGTGGTTGCTAAAAGTTTTCAAACTCATCGTCGTCAAAGGGGATAACATCCTGCGCTTTGGCTGCCGGGGGTGCCAGTTTTTTCACCGGTCTTGCCGGGGTCGTCACGGCCGCGCGTTTCTGGACTTGCGGCGCCGCTTTTCTCCGGAGGCCGGAGTGCGGCGGTGGAGCGCTGGTCTGCTTGGCTCCCACCACCTCGGCCAGGGAGTGGACCAGTTCGCTTAGTTCCTTGGCCTGGCCGGACATCTCTTCACTTGCCGAGGCAGCCTCTTCGGAGATGGCGGCGTTGCCCTGGGTCACCTTGTCCACGTCGGAGACGGCGAGATTGATCTGGGTAACGCCCTGGGCCTGCTCATCGCTGGCCACGGAGATTTCTCTGGCCAATTGGCTGACCTTCTTGACCCCGTCCACGATCTTGACCAAAATCCCCTGCACTTCCGCCGCGGATTTTACGCCGTTGTCCGCGTTTTTTTGCGATTCTTCAATGAGTTGCGCCGTGTTCTTTGCGGCTTCCGCGCTGCGCAGGGCCAGATTTCGCACCTCGTCGGCCACCACCGCGAATCCGGCTCCGGCCTCACCGGCCCGCGCCGCTTCTACCGCAGCGTTCAAGGCCAGCAGGTTGGTTTGGAAGGCGATTTCGTCAATGGTTTTCATGATTACGGCCGTCTGGTCCGAGGATTTTTTGATGTTGGCAATGTCATTGATCATCCGTTCCATGCTCTGCTGGGCGACCTCGGCCGAGCTTCTGGCATTTTCCGCCATCAGGCTGGTCTGGTTCACGTTTTCGGCGTTCTGCTTGGTCATGGAGGACATCTCTTCCAGTGAAGCGGAGGTCTCTTCTAAGCTCGCGGCCTGTCGGGTGGCGCCGTCGGCCAGTTCGTGGCTGGCGGAAGAAACCTGGTTGGCAGCGTCAAGGAGATTGTCCGAACTCCGGGTCAGATCGAGGATGATCCGGGTGACCGGCTTGATCACCGAATTGGAGACGATGCGGATCACCAGGGTGGCGAAGAGCACCGCCATGACGGCCAGGCCAGCCACCACCAGAAGGGTGGCCTTGGTGATGGAGGCGCTTAACTGTTTGTCCGCCTGTTCCAGGGACTGAATCACCTCGAAGGCGCCATGCACCTCACCGGTCTTCCAGTTTTCCATGGGGCCGCCGGTTGGATCGGTCCCGTTACCGTTGCCCCAGAGTGCCTGGGAGGTTTTCGGATCGCCGTGGCAGAGCAGGCAGGTTTCCGTGAGGCGTACTGCTCGGAAATAACGGACCGCGTTGATGGCGGGGTCGATCTCGTAATATTCGTCAAGATGCTGGTCGTCCATCAGCTTGATGGCCTTGGTCTCCAGCGCGTCCGGTTCGTTTTTTGGATTTCTGGGTGCGTGTTTCGGCACCTTGAAGGTATAACCGCCTTCCTTCGCCTTGCGCATTGCCGCATTCCAGGCGGAAACCACCGGAACCATGGCCAGGGCCTTGTCTTTTTCGCCAGCCGCCGCCAGCTCCCGGAGGCGCTCGGCGGTGAACAGCCCCATCTGCCATTTCCTTTCCATTTCGTCGCGGGTGGATTCGGCGGTCAGACAGATGGCTCTCGCCTTATCCGCGTAAGCGGCAAGGGTTTTTTCCCTTGATTCGCCGGAGTAGAGACGGAACAGTCCCACGATAAGCAGGGTGGGCAGCAACACGCCCACCAGAACAATTTTGCCCCGCAACGACCACTGCTTGAGATCCATTCCCTTTCTCCTTGTAAATCCTGGCTTCTTCTTTTGTGTGAATCATGCGGTGAGAAGGCTTGTCAGCTGGCATTTTCTGCTATCAGCATATGATTATTTGAGAAGACTTATCAAGAGAAAAAGGATGGGTGATAAAAAAACAGAGGCCATTTCCGGAGGGGCGGAAATGGCCTCTGAGTGCCGCTTGTGGCGGCGAGGAAGAGAGGGGAAGAAGCAAACAAGGTGAAAAAGAAACCAAGGGGAGGAGATTTCCAGGTTTTCACGTTGCCTATGCTATAAAGACTTCCCCTTTGCTGTAAAAGTTCCCAATTATTTACGAAAGAATCAAAAATCCTCGAAGTCATCGCCCATGGGGATGATATCTTCGGGCTTTGTTCCCTTTGCCGGTGGCTTCTTCGCCGCAGGGGGGAGGGCTTTTCTGGCCGGGGGGGCGAGTTTCTTGGTGCTGGACTGCGCCGGAGTGGGGGGCCGTCTCAACCTTCTGGTATCTTGCTGTGCTTGTACCGCGCCTTCCGCGCCGCCCACCATTTCCAGCAGATTCCCCACCGAGGCCTTCATCATTTCCGCCTGGGCATTCAGCTCTTCGGAGGCAGAGGCGGATTCTTCCGCCGCCGCCGCGTTGCTCTGGGTCACGGTGTCGATCTCGTGGATGGCCTTGGTGACCTGGGTGACGGCGTTGGCCTGCTGGCTTGCCGATCCGGCTATCTCGCTGATGATGGTGCCGATGCGGGTGGTGGATTCGGCGGCGGTATTGAATGATTCGCTGGTTTCCTTGACCAGGGCGCTGCCGGTGTTGACCTTCTGCACCGTGCCTTCGATGAGGTTGGAGGTGTTCTTTGCCGCCTCCGCCGCCCGCATGGCCAGGTTACGAACCTCGTCGGCAACCACCGCGAATCCGGCCCCTGCCTCACCGGCTCTGGCTGCCTCTACCGCCGCGTTTAGGGCCAGCAGATTGGTTTGAAAGGCGATCTCGTCAATGGTTTTTACGATCTTCTGGGTTTCGGCGCTGGCCGCCGAGATTTCTTGCATGGAGGTGGTGAGCTTTTTCATGGATTCGTCGGCGCTCATGATCACCGTGTTGGCTTCCTTCATCAGGTCATCGGCCTGCCGGGCATGGTCGGCATCCTGCTTGACCATGGCCCCGACCTCTTCCAGGGAGGCGGAGGTTTCTTCCACCGCCGCAGCCTGTTGGGAAGCGCCTTCCGCCAGGGTCTGGCTGGAGGAGGAGACCTCGCCCGCCGCAGCGGCCACCTGCTCCGCTCCCTCATTTAAGGAGTGGCTGACCTGCTTGAGGGTGGTGGAAATCCCCCGGCCAAGGAAAAAGGCTATCGCCGCGCCGCTGGCTAGGGCGATGGCGCCCAGAGCCAGGGCCAGCAAGCCCAGGTATTTGGCCCGCGCCTTGGTGGCAACGGCGACTTGGTTCGCCTCGTCCTGCACATCTTTGTAGAGGGTTTCCAGCGGATCTTCCGGTGCCTTGGCTGCAGCACGGAGCTTTGGCTCAATGCTCATCCGCTCATATTCCGGAGCCGCGACGATGGCCTCGAATTGTTTCTGGTAGGCTGCCACCAGGTCGCTGATTTTCTGAGTCTCCTCGACCACCTTGGTCTTACCACCCTTTTTAGCCAGGGCCGCGATGGTGTCCAATTCGTCCTCAAGGTCAGCCATGCTGCCATTCTGTTCCTTGACCTTGCCTGCGTTGCCGGTGAGCAGAAAGTCCTTTTCAAAGCGGCGGCACTTGTTGAGAGCGGTCAGGGCGGCGTTGGCCCGCACGGCAATGGCCATCTCAACCTCAAGGAGGCCGGTGAATGCGGAGGTAGCTGAGGAGAGGGTGAACTGGTAAACGCCCACGATCAAAGCGGTCAAGAGCAGCACCACTCCGAATCCACCGCCGATTTTCTTGCCTATTGTTGCCTGTTTTCTGGCCATCTTTCTCCTCCGCGCAGCGGGTTAATCATTGGAAAATTTGTGTGAATTACTTCAATAAGTTACACCATATAGAAAAAAATGATCGTGCGTCAAGGCTTGTTTGCGTAGGCCTGTCGATTTTTTTTCTGTACCGGCATCAGTCTCGGCTGAGTACGCGTCCCAAGGTGGCATCCACGGCCAGGGCCTGTTGCATTCTATCCTTGAGGAACGGTTCGCTGAGATAGCGCCGGTTGTCCTCGATCAGGGTGCAGAGCGCTTCGATATCGCCGGACTCGGCAAGTTTGGTGATCCGGTCGAGGTTCTCGGCAAAGCTGTGAACAATGCGGCGCCCCTGGCCGCTGGTGGCCATGATCTCCGCGTAGGTGCGGGGGTTTTGCCCATGCACCCTGGCCATGGAGAGGATGGAGTAGAGCGAGGTCAGGGTGGCGTGGCTGCCGATGGCCTCCGGAGGGATAGCATTGTCCTTGAGGGCCATGGCCAGGGCCACCGAGATGGAGGTGGGCAGCTTCTGGCTGACCCCCATCATCAGGTCGTGCTGGCCCGGCGCATCGAGGGAGATCTTGGCCCCGTGCTTGTAAAGAAAGGCCTCGAACTCGCTGCTCAAAACCCCGCTCCGCGCAGTGCGGACCACCGAGGCGTTTTTGTCCTTCATCGTTGCGGCCTGCGGCCCCCAGAGGTTATGGACCAGCAGCACCTCCACCCCCTCCTTGGTGTGGCTCAGGGCGGTGTGCAGCACGTTTTCCGCTTCGCCTGCCAGCAGGACCAGGGCTTGGTTATTCGCCAGCAATGGGCCGTATTCCGCCACCGCTGTCGGGGTGGCGCTGATGGGCACGCAGATCACCACCACGTCCACCTGGGGAATCATCTCTTCGGGCCTCAGGACGCTGCTGCGGCCGGTGATCAAGGTTTCGTAGCCTTCGCTTTTCAAGCGTTCGGCGAACCAGAGACTCATCTCGCCGCTGCCGATAAAACCAAAGGTCTTGATGCGTTTGACCCGCATGTCCACCCTGGGGAAGCTGCCCAGCACCCTTACCGAGCCGGGCTCCTGGATGATCTGGTGCTCAATGCGGTCGATGGCCACCCGGACCCGCTCGTCGGCAAGATGCCCTTCGAACTCGATGAAGAATTGCAGCTTCTGGCTCTGGGGGTCGGTTTCCGTCTGCATGTCGATCAGGTTGATGCTGCGCTTGGTGAACTCGTTTAACAGGTCCACCAGGATGCCAACCCGGTCCTTGATCGGGGTGGTGATCAGGATGGTTGCGTCGTACCCGGTGCGGGGGGCCGAGGACTGGCCCAGTACCGCGTACCGAGTCCGATTGTGGGGGACGATCTCCCGGGCACGGATGGTCAGGCCGTAGGCGCGCAAGGCCTCCTCCGACTCGATGACCCCATGGGTGACAAGCCCTTGTTCCTTGATGTCGCGCACTGCCGCGTCGAGATCATGCACCGAGGTAAGGGTTGCATCGGGATAGACGCTGGTGATGTAGTCTTCGCATTGCCGCAGCACCCCGCTCTTGCCAATGAGCATGGTGATCGGTTCCGTGGCGGAAAGAGTGCCCAGGGAAAGATGGATGGGCAGGACGATGTTGTCCTGCCAGAATCCCTTGTCCATGGTCTTGATCAATCGGCTGTATTCCTTGACCTGACCCTCGCGGGTATTGTAGACCGGCGCCAGGGCCAAATCGGTCTCAAGGGCGGCAAAGGCCTTGAACACCGCGGTCAGGTTCGGGAAAAGCTTGATGGTTGCGTCCGGGTTGTACTGGCGGGCCGCCTGCCAGGCGTGGGAGCCTTCCGGGCCAATGGTGGCTATGGAAACCATGTGAAGACCTGTTGGTTGCGTGGTTGATCTTGGCAACGTCCCCCTCCCTTTACGGGAGGGGGCTGGGGTGTGGGTGAAGATGGTGGCTGCCTTGCATGGGGCATCCCCCCTCACCCCGACCCTCTCCCGCAGGGGGAGAGGGAGTTTTCTGCTCATCTGGCACCTTTCTTCTTTGTAGTGTGTTCGCAAGGGCTGGTCAATAGCTTTTCTCGGGGAGCTGCTGCTGGAAAGCGGAGGTGCCGGGGGCAGGGAAGGGTTGAAACGTTTGAAATGGTGGGCTGACGGCTGGCTGGAAAGCTTTCAGGCTACGGCCTGTACCTGTGGCAGGACGCTGGCGACCCGGTTCAGGACTTCCGCCGCGACGAACGGTTTGTCGATGTAGGAGGCGCAGCCGCGTTTGTGCAGTTGTCGGAGGAGTTCCGGGTCGCCGTAACCGGTGATGACCATGATGGGGATCAGGATGTCTGCCCCCTGGAGTTTGTCGATCAGGCCAAGGCCGTCCAGCTCCGGCATTTTGAAGTCGGTGATGATCAGGCTGATGGGGTGGCTGGCTGGTTGTCGCCGTATTTTTTCATAGGCGTCCAGGCCATTGGCCGCCAGAATCACGCTGAAACCGGCCTGGCGCAGAACAAGATGCAGGGCCAGCCGGGTGTGTTTCTCATCTTCCGCTATCAAGATTTGTGGGTTGCTCATGGGCTATCTCGGCAACGTCTGGAGCGTCAATGCGCGGTCTGTTTCTGCATGGTTTGTATAAAATTTTGTGCGATGCCGGGGACGATACGCCGGACAAAAACTTCGCCGGTGGAGGTATTGAAAAATATCTTGTATCCCCGTGTTCCCCCGGTTTTTTGCACCTCGGGGGCGAGGCCATAACGGGCAAGGGCCTCAAGGGCGGCGGCAATGTTTTGTTGGCCGATGGCAAATGCATCGGCGCCGGCCATGTGGGCCTGGAGAACGCTTGCTCCACCGAACAGTTTTACCGTAAGTTCCGAGGGGGCGAGGCCGAACCGGCTGGTCATGGTTTCGAGCATATGGGTCACGGCCGTGTCCACATACGGGAAATGTTCGGGCATGGGCAGTTTTGTCTGGTGGGGCAGCATGCCGTGGCAGATGGCGCCGACCCGGAATTTTTTGCTGTGCAGACACAGGGAAACGCATGAGCCGAGGATGGTGGAGACCAAGGTCGGCTGTTCGGTGATCAGCAACTTGCCTGGGGTCAGGTTTGTAATAGGAAGGTCGGGGGAGCACAGTAAAAGAGAGGTTTGCAACATGAATGGATCCAGCCGTGGGGGAAGAGGTTGTGGAATGGCGGCAATAGTCGGTGTTGTCCCGTGCTCCAAGGCCTGCTCCCGGTCAATGTGTCCTGCTAAAAGCCAACTTCCTGCCAAGCCTCCGAAGAGACTTGGCAGGAAGTCTTGGACCGGCGAGGGGGGGGGACCGATCCAAACGGCTACTTGTGTCAGACCCGGTGGGGCCTGTAATCTTCTTAGTGGGTGCTTCCGGCAATCAACTCGTAGGCGTCTGCTTCCGAATCCACCAGGGCGCCAAAGATGAGCGGTTGGGTCTGATGGGCGCTTTCTACCGACAGAATGCAGATCTGTTCGGCAAAACCGTTGAGGCCGCGCATGGGGTTCACCCGTAAATCAAGGACCGGAACGGTCCTGCCCCGGAAATTGATGATACACATGACCGTATCGTCTGCAAGGGGGAGGGCGGTTGCCGCCATCATGCCGAGAATTCCGGTGATCCGCAACGAGTCCCGGGTGTATGCTTTCCGATCAGGGATGAGCGTTGCCAGCGTGGCTTTCAGTGCTGATGTTCCCATGATCTCTCCTCCTGGTCGGATGACCTTCGATCCCGTGGTTTTCTCGGGGGTTGCTTTCTTCATATGGAAGAAATGTGCCAGGCGGGAGAAAAAGCATTTAACTAGTTGATATTGTATGAAATATTATTTTTTAACGATGGAGGGCAGGAGGGTGGGGAAATCAAGATATCTTTATGCCTGGGCTGGGAAATGGGGGGGAGGCAGTGGTGTAGCGGAAATGAATGAATGTTGATAGCATCAATAAAAGTTGATTTGGAGGGGGGTTATTTCCCTCCTGGGGTGGTTATGGGAAAGATCGCTCTGGCAATGGTGCCCTTGCCGGGCTGTGAGATGAATTCAAGCCGCCCCCCATGCTCTTCCATGATCCCTGCGGAAATGGAAAGGCCGAGGCCGCTGCCGCCGGCATCGCGTTTGGTGGTGAAAAACGGGTCAAGGATGCGTTTGAGATTTTTTTGGGAAATCCCGCAGCCCTGGTCCGCTATCTCGACAAAAACCGTGGAGGTTTTGGGCTCCTGGCCGGTGGTGACCGTCAGGTGGTCGTCCGGGGAAGCGAGGGACTGGTAAGCGTTTTGTAACAGGTTGATGATGACCTGTTCTGCCCGCTGGAAATTGCCCCGCACCGGAGGCAGCCCTTCGCCGTAGTGGACGGTGAGGTGATCGGTCGCTTTTTTGAGCGGGTTGGCAAGCAGGACCAGGGCGGCGCGCAGGGCGGTGTTGAGGTCAACGTCCTGGTCCATGGCGGAGATGCCCTGCCGTGCGTAATCCCGCAGGTTGAAAACGATCTTGCGGATGCGTTCCGAGCCGTCGAGGATGCCGGAAAAAAGCTCGGGGATATGCTCGCGCATCTCGGAAAAAGGGATGCCTGCTACGGGAAAGTCGCCGTGTTCCTGGTAATGCTCCTCCAGTATGGGCAGGAAATCGTCCCAGGCATGGTGGAGGATGGGGGCATTCATGGTGATGAAATTGTTTGGATTGTTTATTTCATGGGCCACTCCGGCGACCAGGATGCCAAGGGAGACCATTTTGTCGGCCTCGATGAGCTGCCGCCGCCGTTGTTCCGCTTCTTTTTCCGCCTTTTTCCTGGCCTTGATATCCGCCTCGAGCTGTTTGTTGATGCGGGCGAGTTCCGCGGTTCGTTTGGCGACCAGTTGCTCCAGATGGTCACGGTGCTGGCTCAGTTCCTCTTGGCTTTTCTTGAGGGCCTTCAGCAGGGTCAGCCGCTCCATGCCCTTGGCGAGAGAGACTTCCAGCTCCATCATGGAGATGGGTTTTTGGATATAGTTGATAGCCCCCATCTTCATGGCCTCCACGGCGATGGCAAGATCCGCCTGTCCGGAAACCACGAGGCATTCAAGGTCGGGTTGGATGGCCACGGCCTGCTGCATGAGGGCAAGGCCATCCATTTCCGGCATCATGATATCGGTGATCAGCAGATGAAAGGGGCTTTCTGCAAGAAGGGCCAGGGCTTCCCGGCCGCTGGCCGCGGGGGTTACCGCATAGCCGAGGCGCTCTATCTGCAGGGTGAGCAGCCTGAGGACCATGGGCTCGTCGTCAACAACAAGTATTCGGCCTTTGCTTGTCATGGTCCGTCGTTACGCCTGGCGCTTGAGCCGCTGATTCAAAGCTTGCGGCGTTATACCCAGGAGGAGGGCCGCAGCCCGTTGGTTGTTGCTGCTCCGCCGGAGGGCTTCGGCGATGAGTTCCTGGTCCGCGTCTTTCAAGGTGGGCAGTCGCTCAAACCCGGCGGCCCAGGATTTTGGGGGAAGAACCTTGGCGGGGGAAGCGGAAGAGCTTTCTTGCGGACCGGCTGCGCCGAGTTCCTTGGGAAAAAAAGCCATGGAGAGCGTGGTGCCCCGGTGATGGCTCATGGCATCAAAGGCCAAAGCCCTTAGCTCCCGGACGTTACCGGGGAAATCATAGCCGATGAGCAGGGGGATGAGCGCGTCCGGGCAGCGGGGTTTCTCTTTTTTGAATTCTGCCGCGGCCTGGGCAAGAAAAAAGTCCAGCAGGGCCGGCAGGTCATCCTTGCGTTCCCGCAGCGGGGGAACCTGGATGCGGTGGGTGCGCAAACGGTAAAACAGATCGGTCCGGAACAACCCTTTCTGGTGTTGCTGTTCCAAGTCGTGATGGGTGGCGACGATGACCCTGGCATCCGAATGCTGTACCTGGTCGGAGCCCAGGGGGTAGTATTCGTGTTCTTCAAGAAAACGGAGGAGCTTGACCTGCGAGGCCTCGCTGAGATCGCCGATTTCGTCAAGAAACAGGGAGCCTCCGGCTGCTTTTTCCACCAGGCCGGAGCGGCTGCGATCCGCACCGGTGAAGGCCCCCTTGGTATGGCCGAAGAGGGTGTCGGCAAAGATCTGGTCGTCAAGGCCGGCCACGTTGACCGTCACGTATTCTCCCGTCCTGCCGCTCAGATCATGGATGGCCCTGGCGATGCTCTCCTTGCCCACTCCGGTTTCCCCGGTAATCAGCACCGGCTGCCGCCCTTCGGCAATGGCCTCGCAATAGCGGAACAGGGCCTTCATCGTGTCGTTGCCCGTGATGATTCCGGAAAACACCTCGGGATGGGCCGGATTTTTTTCAAAGAAGCTGCTGGCGAGTCTGGAGTTTTCCCGCCGGAGCTGTCTGACCTCCAGGGCTCGTCTGATGCTTGGCAGGAGGCGTTCGATTTCCACCGGCTTGAGCACGTAGTCAAAAGCCCCCTGCTGGATGCAGCGGACAGCGGTTTCCACTTCGTTGACCCCGGTGACGATGATGACCGGCAGTTCAGGAAAACGTTGGCTGACGTCCTTGAGGATGTCATGCCCGGAAACATGGGGCATCATCAGATCGAGGAGGATGATTTCCACGGGTTGATTGTCGAGAAGCGCCGCGACCTTCCGGCTGTCCTGGCAGCGGATGGTGTTGTTGATGCCATGGGAGCGGAGGGCGATATCAAAGCTGGCAAGGGTGTGGATTTCGTCGTCAACCAAGAGGACGGGGTGGAGCGGATATGCCGGGGGAGATTTTTTTCCCATGGTGTCTGGGTTGGGCTCAGTTGGGCCAGAGAAGCTTGCCCAATATCCAGCCGGTGGTGCCGTCCGCATGCTTGACCTTGACCCAGTCGCCTTCGGTGGCCAGGGGCTTGAAGACCACACCGTGTTTGACTTCCGCCGCGATTTCGTAGTCTTTTCCCGCGCCAACCCTCAGGTTGGCGGTTGCTGCCTTGACAATGACGGTTTTCTCCTTGGCGAGAAGATCGGTGGTAATCCAGCCCTTGTCCCCGTCAAAGTCCACGACATGTGCCCATTTTCCCTTGCGCTCGTTCACTTGTAACGGGAAACCCTTGAATACCGTCCAGAGGATTTCTTTATTCGTATCGGGGCCGGAGCGGATATTGGCCCCGTTTTTCAGGACGCTGGCGTATTCCTCCGCAGTGGCTGGGGAAGCAAGCAGGAATAGAATGGCTCCGATGAGGGTGAACAATAGGAATGGTCGGGAAAGGGGAGGTGTTTTGGTCATGGCGGATAGGCTCCTGAAAAAAACTTGGGGAAGAGTATGGTCAGCACAGCGGGTGCAACTGCTGAACAGGTCTGAGGATTGCACCGGACCCAAGGTAGCATTTTCACCTCGGCAAGTCAACCGTCTCCAAGGTCTTTTGCCTTCCGGGTAATGGGCAGGCTGCGGCGGTGCGTGTCGCCTGTAATGTGGAATTGCTTGTCATCGTGTTCTGCCGTATAATATGCCTGTCCTGTACAGAATTTCTTTTCCCGTCCCGCCATCGGCTGGGTGAGGAAGAGGTGAATACGAGAACTACCGCCTCGGGCAAGGATAAAGGCCATGGATACTCTTCCGGACAAGGTTCGGATTCGCAAGCAACCGGCAGTGGATCTGCTCATGCAGAAGGTCGTGCAGGGGATTGAAGATTACGCCGGGCAGGCAATGGCCGGGGTTTCGCCGGAGATTGTTGCCGGGCTTGCCGACCGGGTTGTCCAGGAGGTTCTGGCCTTCAGTGAAGGCCAGGGGAATCATCTGTCTCAGCTGGTGAAGATCGGCCTGGGGCTTTCTTCGGAAAAGAACATCGACCGGCTCCTGGAAAGGATCGTCCGGGAGGCCCGGCATTTCACCAACGCCGACGGCGGTACCCTGTACACCATGGAGAGCGAGCGGCAGACCCTGAACTTTGCCATTGTCCAGAACGATTCGCTCGGGGTGTTCATGGGCGGGAGCGGGGAGGCCATCTCCTGGCCTCCCGTGCCGCTGCGCCTTGAGGACAACCGGGAGAATCACCGCAATGTTTCCGCTCACTGCGCCCTTACCGGTGAGCCGGTCAATATTTTCGACGTGTACAACGCCGAAGGCTTTGATTTTCAGGGAACCCGAGATTTTGACGCCTCCACGGGGTATCGCTCCCACTCGATGTTGGTGATTCCCCTGCGGGACCATGAGGATGAGGTTATTGGGGTGTTGCAGCTGCTCAATGCCAAGGATCGGGAGACCGGGGCGGTTGTTCCCTTTCCCGAGCACGAGGTGGGGATGGTCATGAGTCTGGCCTCGCAGGCGGCCATTGCCCTTACCAAGATACGGTTGGTCCGGGACCTTGAAAATCTGCTGGACGCCTTTGTGCGGACAATCGGCGATGCCATTGACGAGAAATCTCCCTATACGGCCGGGCACGTTTTTAAGGTTGCCAACCTTACCGAACAGATCGCCCTGGAGGTGAACAGGGCCAATACCGGCAAATTTGCTCCGATCAGCTTCAGCGCCGACGAGCTCGCCGAAATCAAGATGGCGGCCTGGCTCCATGACGTGGGGAAGATCACTACGCCTGAACATCTTATGGACAAGGCGACCAAGCTTGAGACTATTTTCGACCGGATAGAGTTGGTTCGGCACCGGGTGGAAATCTCCAGATTGAATGGCGAGGTCGCCCGACTGGAGAACGAACCCTGCCCGAGGAAGGGAGGACCGCCCACTCCCCCGCCGCCCGTTGAAAAAGAGGAAGAGTGGCAGGAGATCATCAATTTTCTCGATACGATCAACCTGGGAGGCGAGGGGTTGTCGCCCGGCAGCATCGAGAAAGTGCAGCGGCTCGGTGCACTAACCTATGCCATGAGCGGGATGGAGCTGCCTCTGCTCGCGCCCGATGAGGTTGAAAATCTTTGTGTGCAAAAAGGGACCTTGACTGCGTCGGAACGCAAGGTGATGAACCACCATGTGGAAATGAGCATCAGGATGCTGGAGGGACTGCCTTTTCCGAAAAAACTTCGCAATGTCGCGGTCTACGCCGGCATGCATCATGAAAAGCTGAACGGCACCGGCTATCCCCGAGGTCTTGCGAACGGCGCCATTCCTCTGCCGGCAAGAATACTGGCTCTGGCCGATGTGCTGGAAGCTTTGACCGCTGCGGACCGGCCCTACAAGCCCGGGAAAATGCTTTCCGAAGCCATGTCCATTTTGGAAGGGTTGGTTGACCAAGGGGACCTGGATGGGGAACTCTGCGATCTGGTTGTTGATTCCGGCTTGATCGCCCGCTTTGCCCATGACCTGTCAGGGCGCCAGCGGGATGATTTTTTCTGGCGCGGCAAGCGCTATCGTATCTCGGAAACCAGGTAGATCAAGAACTCCCGGTTGCCCTTGGGGCCGAGGATCGGGGAGGGACTGACGCCAACCGGGAGAAGGCCCAGGTCGCCGGCAAATCCTCGAATTTCCTCAATCACCTTCTCGTGCAGCTCGCTGTCGCGGACAACCCCGCCCGTGCCGATCTGGCCGCGGCCCACCTCGAACTGCGGCTTGATCAGGGCCAGCACCCGGACGGCTCCCGGAAAAAAGATGAGCAGCGGCGGCAGCAGCATTTTGAGGGAAATAAATGAGGCGTCGATCACCGCCAGGTCAAGGGGGTCATTGAGGTCGCCGAGTTTCAGGTTTCTGGCGTTGGTTCTCTCCATGACCACCACCCGCGGATCCTGCCGCAGTTTCCAAGCCAGCTGGCCATAACCGACATCAATCGCATATACCTTGGCGGCTCCGCGTTGCAACAGGCAATCGGTGAAGCCTCCGGTGGAGGCGCCGATATCGGCGCAGACGAGACCGGTGGGGTCGATCTGGAAATGGTCCAACCCGGCCGCCAGTTTGAGGCCGCCCCGGCTCACATAGGGGCAGGTGGTTCCCTTCAGCCGTATCCGGCAGTCCTCGGCAAAAAGCGAGCCGACCTTGTCTGCCGGCTGGTCGTTTACCAGTACCTGGCCAGCGGCAATCAGGGCTTGGGCTTTCTGGAGAGTGGGGGCCAGCCCTTGCAGGAGGAGAAGCTGGTCGAGGCGGATTTTCATGGCTTGGCGTGGGTTACGCTTTGGCAGTGTCGGTCTTGCGGATCATCTCGCAGAGTTCGTCGGCCATGGCATTGATCAATGCGGCGTCCTTGCCTTCCACCATGACCCGGATAACCGGTTCGGTCCCGGAGGGGCGGACCAGGATGCGGCCATCCGCGCCCAGTTGCTTTTCCATCTCTTTGATTTTTTTGTTGAAGCCGGGGATGGTGTTGGTGTTGATTTTCTCGGCGGTGCGGACATTCTTGAGCACCTGGGGAAAGCTTTCCATGATGGTGGCCAGCTCCGACAGGGGTTTGTGTTTTTTGATCATCACCGCCAGCAGCTGGAGTGCGGCGAGAATGCCGTCGCCGGTGGTGTTATGTTCCAGGAACACCAGATGCCCCGACTGCTCTCCGCCGAAATTGTAGCCGGACTTGCGCATCTCTTCCACCACGTAGCGGTCGCCGACCTGGGTGCGGACCATGGCGCCGCCCAGGCGCTGCATGGCGACCTCCAGACCGAGGTTGCTCATCACCGTGGCGACCAGGGTTTTCTTCTTCAGCTTCTTGCGGTTCATCAGGTCGGCGGCGCAGATGGCCATGATATGGTCGCCGTCCACGATGTTGCCGTGTTCGTCCGCCACGATGATCCGGTCGCCGTCGCCGTCCAGGGCGATGCCTATGTCCGCCCCCAGTTCCCGGACCTTGGCGGCCATGTGTTCCGGGTGCAGGGCGCCGCAATCGCGGTTGATGTTGGTGCCGTCCGGCTCTGCCGAGAGGGTGGTGACTGTGGCGCCCAGCTCCTCGAAAACGTGGGGTGCCACCCCGTAGGTGGCACCGTTGGCGCAGTCGAGCACGATGTGGAAGGCGTCCAAGGAGTATTCTTGGGGAAAGGTGTTCTTCAAGGAGACGATGTAGCGGCCCTTGGCGTCATCAATCCGGGTGGCGCGGCCCACCTCCTCGGCCACCGGCCGCAGGGCCGATATCTTCTCGGAGAAGACCAGTTTCTCGATTTCAAGCTCCAAGTCGTCCTGGAGCTTGAAGCCGTTTCTGGCGAAGATCTTGATGCCGTTGTCCTGGAAGGGGTTGTGGGAGGCGGAGATCACCACCCCGGCATCGGCCCGCATGCTGGTGGTGATGAAGGCGATGCCCGGTGTGGGCAGCGGCCCGACCAGGAGGACGTCCACCCCCATGGAGCAGATGCCTGCGGCCAGGGCATTTTCAATCATGTAGCAGGAAAGGCGGGTGTCCTTGCCGATGACGATCCTGTGGCCGCGGCGCATGTCCTTGACCAGAAAGGCGAGGGCCCTGCCTATCTGCATGGCGATTTCGGTGGTCATGGGGTAGGTGTTCGCCACCCCCCGGACCCCATCGGTGCCGAACAATTTTCTCATGATTTTTCCCTGCAGTTCGAAAAAATAGAACCTGAAAAAGAATCTTTCGCGGCCGACTCCTGCGTCTGTCTGTCGCCGGCAGGGGAGAGCACGCTGGCGATGTGGGTCATTTGCCAGGGCTCCTGCCAATTCTGACGGTGACGGTGGGTGGGAGTGCCTCGATGATTTTTATCTGCTCCGGGGCCGTGATTTTAACCGGGAGCCTGTGGACGCCGAGCGATAGCCCGTCGGTCGAGACACTGGCCTCGAAAAGCCTCGTCTGGTTGCCTTTGCTGCTCAGGGGCAGCAGGGCGCGGATGTCGATGGTGTTGGGCTCGATGGTCACCTTCCTTGCAGAATCGGGGTCGGCGACGTGGATGGGGACATCCGCGATGGTTCTTTCCATGGTTTTTTCGCGGATCACCACATTGGCGGTGACCACGGTCTCACCCATGAGTTCGAGCAGCGCGGGGCGCAGTTCCAGGGGAACCTGGATGGTTGTCGGTCCTTTCAGCCCGCTGATGTCGATGGATTTTGCCGTCAGGAGTTTTTCCCTTCCGACAACGGCCTTGGGGCCGGAAATCTTGATGAGCGGGGGTTCGAAGACTACCCCCGCCAATTCGTGGCCAATGGCCGGCTCACCTGTTGTTCTGGCCTGGACCGGCAGTTCTTTTTCGACCAGTTCGTCAATGAGCAAGGTAATGTGGGTGGGCTGGATGCGGGAGACGGTGACGCCCCGCGGAAACTGGATCGTCTCGGGTTCGTTGCGGATGACAATGGTGCCGGGGGCGGCCTTGGCCAGGTTGATGGTTCTGGTGATCCGCTGGCGGTTGAGACTGCTGATCAGGCCGCGGGGGCCGCTGACCGTGGCCTCCAGCTGTTTCTTGAACTGGTTGGCGATGACCAGTTCCCTGGGCAGATTGACAATTTCCACCGGAATGTAGACTGTGGTGTCAATCTTGTCCTCACCCACCACGAAATACCAGAGCAGAATGGCGAAGATCAGGGAAATGAGCTTCAGTCCCCAATTGTTCGGCCAGTTGAGGAGGTTGGGGGTGGGCAGGCGCCGGATTATTTGTTGAGCCAGTTTTTCCATAACAGGGGGGTCGTATTTTCCTTGGGAACAAAGATTGCGTCAAGTCGGCTTCTGAGAGCGTTTTCGTCGAGATCGGAGGTCATGGCCCCGTGCTGGACCAGGGATATTTTTTGGGTTTCTTCCGAGATGACAATGATCACTGCGTCTGTTTCCTCGGAAAGACCGATGGCTGCCCGATGGCGGGTGCCAAGCTGTTTGCTGATGTAGGGGTTTCGGGTGAGGGGGAGCAGGGCTCCGGCTGAACGGATCCGGCCATTATGGATGATCACCGCTCCGTCATGGAGGGGGCCGGAGGTCTGGAAAATGCTGACCAGCAGCTGCCTGCTGACGATGGCGTCCAGGCTGTGGGCGGACTCGATGTAGTCGTTGAGCCCTGTTTCCCGTTCGATGACGATGAGGCCGCCGATCTTGCGTTGGGCCATTTGTTGTGCCGCCCGGACAATTTCGAGCAGAATGTGCACCATGTCTTCCTGCGGCTTGGAAAAGGTGGTTTGCCCGACCTGGGTGAGGGCTCGCCGGATATCCCGCTGGAAGATAATAATGATGATCAGGAAGATGGAGCTTAAAAAAGTACCCAGCAACCAGTACAAGGTCAGGAATTCGAGCTCCCGGGCGGCAAAATAGAGGGTGATGAGCACAACGATGCCCGCCAGCATCTGGACGGCGCGAGTTCCCCGGATCAGCAGCATGATGCGATAGATGATGAACGAAACGATCATGATATCGAATATGTCTTGCCAGCGGAGTGACTGTGCGAATTCGAGCATCGGGGTCCGGGTTCCGTCAATAAAAAAATCTGGGATGGAAGCGTTGAAAATATTTACATCTGTAAAGTAAACGAAAAGCAGGGCGCCAGGCAAGGGGCATGAATGATTTTTTTAAAAAAATTGAGGAGATCGGCTGTGTGTTGTAAAAAGAAACCCGGTTTTTGCAATGGGCTCCTCACGCGCGCTTAAGAAAATATCGAAATGGGCGGTCCAGTTGTTGCTTGACAAGGCGGTGGAATTGATTTATCTTCACAAAATTTTCCAGCATATTTCTGTCGGTGTTGTCGGGGAACGGCGGCCGGGCAGAAAACCTGCCAACCGTCATATGACGTGGGCAGAGTGTCTTGAATCAATCAACAATACAGTAACAGGAGTTGAGAATTGGCTAATCATAAGTCCGCCGAAAAAAGGAATCGTCAGAACCAGTTGCAACGGCTTCGCAATCGCTCCAACAAGAGCAAGATGAAGGGTGTTGTGAAGAAAGTCCTTGAGGCCGTTGAGCTGAAAGCCGGAGATCAGGCCCAGGAAGCACTGAAGTTGGCGATCCCTATTATTGAGAAAACAGCGGTGAAAGGGTCCATCCACAAAAAGAATGCCTCCCGCAAGGTTTCCCGTTTGACCAAGCGGGTAAATGCTTTGTTGGCCGCGGTGTAATAACGAGAGAGCAGGTCGCGGCTGGAGCCCTGGCGCGGTTGTTTCCCCTCGGTGGGCGAACGAACGCTTTGCCTGAGGCTCTTCCGATTTGCCTGGTTGTGCCTCTTCCGCCGTGCGCAGGGATCATGCCTGTTATTATGAAGAGTGTTTCGCTGCAAAAAGAAAAATAAAAAGCCATGGGACGCTTGTGTTCCATGGCTTTTTTTATAATTATTGAGTCAAATTAAGATGAAAGCCGGGTATATCCTCCGGGTTGTAACTATTCAGCAGTGCCGCAGATGCGCGAAAGAGGACTGCGAAGTGTGCTATTGCCCATGAGCAGGTCGATGACAAAGCAGATGTGGTGCTGCTGAATAGTTACCTTTTTTTATGAGTTGAGGACCCATCATGTTCCGACCTTCCTTGCAGGAGTTTGAACACCTGGCGGTCGATGCCGGTCTGGTCCCGATCTATCGGGAAATTGTCGCCGATCTCGATACGCCGCTGACCATCTTTGCCAAGGTGGCGGGCGGGGAATCACACGCCTTTCTCTTTGAAAGCCTTGAGGGCGGCGAAAAATGGGGGCGTTATTCCTTTATCGGGTTTGACCCTATCGTCACCTTTGCCAGCTGCGGGAACCAGGTCACCATCACCCGGGAGGGAACGGTGGTGGAGCAGCAGGGCGACCCGCTGCAGGCCCTGCAACATCTGCTCAAGTCCTTTAATGCCTGCAATGCGGAAATGGCCTGCGATCCGGAGCTGTTGCCGCGTTTTTTTGGCGGGGCAGTCGGGTTTTTGGGCTATGACATGGTCCGGTTCATGGAACGGCTTCCCGAGCGCAACCCGCCCCTGGCGCAGTTCCCGGAGAGCGCCTTCATGGTGCCCAGGACTGTTCTGATCTACGACAATCTCAGGCAGCTGCTCACCGTGGTTAATCTGGTGCAGACCTCTGGTCCCGGGATTGAAGCGCGGGATATTCCGGCCTTGTATGCGAAAGCGCAGGCCGAAATCGAGGAGATCATCGTCCGTCTCCAGGCGCCCATGCCGACGGAGTATCTCGGCGGTAGTGGCAAAAAGGACACTACGCCCCACGCCTTTACCTCCAACATGAGCGAGACAGCTTTCGAGAAGATGGTGGAGACGGCCAAGGAGTATATCCAGGCCGGTGATATCATTCAGGTTGTTTTGTCGCAACGCTTTCATACCAAAACCGAACTGGCCCCCTTCAAGCTTTACCGCGCCCTGCGTCATATCAATCCCAGCCCCTATCTCTTTTATCTCAAACTCGGGGATCTGGTTCAGATCGGCTCTTCCCCGGAGATTCTGGTCCGCTTGGAACAGGAGGATATCGAGCTCAGGCCCATTGCCGGGACGAGAAAACGCGGCAAAAACCCGGAAGAGGATGCGGCCCTGGAACAGGAGCTGCTGGCCGATCCCAAGGAACGGGCCGAACATCTGATGCTCGTCGATCTGGGCCGTAACGATGTGGGCCGGGTTGCCCAGTATGGCTCGGTGGAGGTTCGCGATCTGTTGGTGGTCGAGCGTTACAGCCATGTCATGCATCTGGTTTCCGGGGTGCATGGAACCCTGGCCCCTGGCAAGGATCAGTTCGACGTCCTGCGCGCCTGCTTCCCGGCGGGTACGGTGAGCGGGGCCCCCAAGATCCGGGCCATGGAGATCATTGAAGAGCTTGAACCCGAGCGGCGCGGGCCTTATGCCGGTTCTGTCGGTTATTTCGGCTTTTCCGGGAATATGGATTTTTGCATCACCATCCGGACCTTTGTCATGCAGGGCGACGACCTCTGGGTGCAGGCCGGCGCGGGGATTGTCGCCGATTCGGTGCCCGCCCTGGAGTATCAGGAAACCATCAACAAATCCATGGGGCTGCGACGGGCGGTGGAGTTGGCGGAAAAAGAGTTTTAGCCCCGGCGGAGCGCGAGAAAGAATATGATCGTTATCATCGATAATTACGACTCCTTTACCTACAATATCGTCCAAACCCTCGGGGGGATGGGCGCTGAAATGAAGATCTTCCGCAACGATGAGGTGGACATCTCCTTTATCGCCTCTCTTGCCCCCGACCGGCTGTTGATCTCGCCCGGCCCCTGTTCTCCGGCCCAGGCAGGCATCTCCATCGAGGCGATTCGTTTTTTCAGCACCAGGATTCCGGTGCTGGGGGTCTGTCTGGGGCATCAGTCCCTGGGCGAGGCCTTTGGCGGACAAACCGTGCGGGCCGGGCGGCTCATGCACGGCAAGACCAGCCCCATCAGCCACGACGGGTTGGGGATCTTCACCGGGTTGCCCAACCCTTTTGATGCCATGCGCTACCATTCCCTGGTGGTTCGGGAATCGGATCTGCCTGCCTGCCTGATGGTTTCGGCGCGTTCCGATCAGGGCGAACTCATGGGGCTCAGGCACCGGACCCTGCCGGTGGAAGGGGTGCAATTCCATCCCGAATCCATCATGACCCCGGCCGGAGTGCAGTTGCTGAAAAATTTCATTGATCCGGCCTATCCGGAAATCCTCGCCAAGCAGCGCAAGGAGATGTTGCCATGATGAAAGCGGCCATTGCCAAAGTGGTGGCGGGCACCGACCTGAGCGAAGCGGAGATGGTCGGGGTGATGGAGACAATTATGGGCGGCGAGGCCACCCAGGCCCAGATCGGTGCCTTTATCACCGCCCTGCGGATCAAGGGCGAAACCGTGGATGAGATCACCGGCGCGGCCAGGGTGATGCGGGCCAAGGCCACCAAGGTGTCTGTGGTTGGTGAAGACGATATTCTTGTCGATACCTGCGGCACCGGGGGCGATGCCTCCGGCACCTTCAATGTTTCCACCACCACTGCCTTTGTCGTGGCCGCAGCCGGGATTCCGGTGGCCAAGCACGGCAACCGTTCCGTTTCCAGCCATTGCGGCAGCGCCGATGTGCTGGAGGCTCTGGGTGTAGACCTCACCTTAAGACCCGAACAGATCGGCCAATGCATCCGGGAGATCGGCATCGGTTTCATGTTTGCCCCTGCCCTGCATGGTGCGATGAAGCATGCCATCGGTCCGCGCCGCGAGATCGGGATTAGGACGATTTTTAATATCCTCGGCCCCCTGACCAACCCTGCCGGCGCCAATGTTCAGGTGCTGGGGGTGTATGATCCTGCTCTTACCGAAACCCTGGCTCGGGTGCTGGGCAGGCTCGGCACCCGGCGCGCCTTGGTGGTGTGCGGCGAGGGCAATCTCGACGAGATTACCATTACCGGCGCTACCAGAGTGTCCGACTGGGCCAATGGCGAACTGACAACCTACAGCATCCATCCTTCGGAGTTGGGCATGGCCACGGCCAGCCTGGCGGAAATCAAGGGCGGCAGAACCGCACCCGAGGCTGCGGCGCAGCTGCGTTTGGTCCTGAGCGGCGCGGCCGGCCCCTGTCTGGACATGGTCCTGCTCAATGCCGGTGCCGCCCTGATGGCTGCCGGACGCAGCGAAGATCTTGCCTCCGGCGTGGCCCTGGCCCGCGAGGTGGTGGCCAGCGGCGCGGCGCTCAACAAGGTGGAGGCGTTGGTTGCCTTTTCCCGCTCGGTGCAGAAATGATCCTCGATACCATCGTTGCTCGGAAAAAAGAAGAGGTCGCAGCCCTCAAGGTCCGTGGCATTGCCGCGCCCGATCTGGAAATTCCGCCGCCGCGCGGTTTTCTCCGGGCGCTCACCGATTTTTCCGGCGTGGCCATCATCGCCGAGGCCAAGAAGGCCTCTCCTTCCAAGGGCGTGATCCGGCCGGATTTCGATCCGGTGGCTATCGCCTGCAGCTATCAGGCTGGCGGTGCCCAGGCGTTGTCGGTGCTCACCGATGTGGATTTCTTCCAGGGCTCTCTTGCCTATATCCCTGCGGTGCGCGCTGTTGTTGCCCTGCCGGTCCTGCGCAAGGACTTCATCATCGATCCGTTGCAGATTCGGGAGGCGCGGGCGTACGGCGCCGATGCGATTTTGCTGATCGCCGCCATTCTTGAGACCGCTCAGATACAAGATTATCAGGCCCTAGCCTTCGAGCTTGGCATGGATGCCCTAGTGGAGGTGCATAACGAGGCGGAGGTCGAAAAGGCCGTGGCTGCGGGCAGCCGTCTGATCGGGGTCAATAACCGTGATCTTCGCGATTTTTCCATGGACCTGAACACCACCTTCCGCTTGCAGACCATGATTCCGCCGGAAATTCCCCTGGTGAGCGAGTCAGGGATCCGTGATCATCAGGATATGTTGCGGCTTGCGGAGCATGGAATTCGGGCGGCGTTGGTGGGGGAAACCCTGATGCGGGCTGCGGACCCGGTCGATGCCCTGCGGACGTTGATTGGCGGGCAGCAAGGATGAAGGATATGAACGCCAGAACGCGGATCAAGGTCTGCGGGATGCGGGAGATGGCGGAGGTCGCCGGTGTGGTGGCCGCCGGGGTGGACGCGATCGGTCTGATCTTTGTCGAACAAAGTCCTCGCTATATTGACCCGGATCGGGCGCGAGACATTGTGAAAAGCCTGCCGCCCTTTGTCGATGCAGTGGGGGTTTTTGTCGACCAGGAAGTTGCGGCGGTGAACGAGATTGTCCGCTACTGCGGCCTGACCAAGGTTCAGCTGCATGGGGCAGAGTCCCCTGCGTATTGCGCGGAAATTGCCTGCCGGGTGATGAAGGTTTTTCGGGTGCAGGAATCCCTGACTTCGGCGGATTTGGCCCCCTATGCCGAGGTGGTTTCCGGTTTTTTGTTTGACACCTTTCATGAGAAGGCAGCCGGTGGCACCGGGCAAACCTTTGATTGGGGTTTGCTGGAAAAACTGTCTTCTCCCCGCCCGGTTGTCCTGGCAGGGGGCCTCACCCCGGATAATGTGGGCGAGGCGGTTCGGCAGGCGCGTCCCTTTGCCGTGGATCTCAATTCGGGGGTTGAGAGTGCGCCCGGACGCAAGGACATCGCCAAGGTCCGGGCGGTCATTGCCCAAGTCGCGGCAGCGGACGCCGCCGCGTTTCGTTTGTCATCTGCCCGCTGATAGCTGTCGGCTGAAATTACCTGAGCGCGGGAAAGAGAACAACCACCTGCTGCGTGTTGCCGATGGTCACGGAGAGCCGCAGCTCCTTCACCCCGTCTGCTTCCTCGCCCGGCATCCCAGGAAAGAAAAGAACGCCGTAGGCGATTTGGTGCGGCAGGATCGTTTGGTTCCGTAGGCTTTTGGACGCAAGATCATCCTTGATTTTTTCCCCGCTTTCGCTGTAACTCTTGGCTCCCCCGACAATCGCTCCGCCCGCCGCGCCAAGTACGGCACCAGTTCCCATTGCCTCCCCGACATTCTTGCCAGTGACTACCCCGACGGCCAGCCCGGCCAGCGCTCCGGCTGCGCCCATGAGCAGGGCAGGTTTGCCAGCACCTTTGGCTGTTTCCCCAAGATCAACATGCCCTGAAGTCCGTTGGTAGGTTTTCTCCAGGGAGAGAATGGGCCAGGCCCTGTTGTTGTTATCGATGAGAAAGGTTTGCTCGGGATTGATCTTTACCTTGTCCGGGCTGTCGTTTTGCAGGGTCAGCTGCACGGGCAACAGGCCGGCCTTACGGGCGCCGAAGCCGAAGGCCTGTTTGGCCGCCTCATCGTCGTTGAAAGCCAGGGCGGAAATCTTGACTCCATCGCCCACCACGATTCCACCATTTTTGGCGTCCGGCAGGTTGAGCGGGGCAACGCGGTCCTGATAGGTGCAGCCAGTGGCTAAGCTGAACATGCTCAGCAGGGCGGCAAGGCAGCCCAGACGTTTTCCGAAACCATGCATATTTTTCATTGTTATTCCTTGGGTAGACGGTTGGTAAAATTATTTGAGCTTCAGGCCGAAGAATCGGGTGCGACCCTCCCGCTTGATAAAAAAGGAAACCGTTGCTTTTGCCTTGATCCCCTTGAGTTCGTTGAGGAAGGTCTTTACATCCCGAACCGGCTTCTGGTTGAACTCAAGGATCAAATCTCCTTGTCGCAATCCCGCTTCCGCCGCCGGGGAGTTTGGCTCCACCGCGGTAATCAGTACCCCATGCTTGTCGGTAATGCCCAGGGCCGCGGCAATCTCCGGGGTAAGATCCTGCACCCCGAGTCCCAAGCGCTTGTTGAGGCTTTCCGCCGGTTCGGCCTGGGCGGCCACCTGCTCTTCATTGAGTTTGGCAATGACCAGGGGGAGTTTTTTCAGTGCGCCTTTCCGGTAGAGGGTGACTTCCACTCTGCTTCCCACCGGGGTTTCCGCCACCAGATTGGGCAGCATGCTCATCTGGGAAATCTCCTTGCCGTTGAATTCGACAATGACATCGCCGGGCTTGATGCCGGCCTTCTCCGCCGGACTGCCGGGGGAAACCTCACCCACCAGGGCGCCGATGGCCCGTTCCATTTTGAATTGGGCTGCAAGCTCCGGGGTGACGGGCTGGATCATCACCCCAAGCCAGCCGCGCACCACCGAGCCATGTTCCTTGAGCTGGTTGATGACATTTTTCGCCATGTTGGCCGGAATGGCAAAGCCGATGCCGATGTTGCCGCCGCTGCGGCTGTAGATGGCGGAATTGATCCCGACCATCTCGCCTTTGAGATTGAACAGGGGGCCCCCGGAATTGCCGGGATTGATCGAAGCGTCTGTCTGGATGAAGCTTTCATAGGGCCCACTGCCCAGGGAGCGGCCCTTGCCGCTGACGATTCCGGCGGTAACCGTCTGTTCAAAGCCGAAGGGATTGCCGATGGCCATGACCCAGTCACCCACCCGCAGTTTGTCCGAATCCCCGAAGCCTGTGACGGGCAAGCCATTTTTGGGCGCGATCTTGAGCAGGGCGAGGTCTGTTTTAGGGTCCCGGCCGATGACCTTGGCGTCGTATTCCTCGAAGTTGGTCAGCCGCACATTGATGGTGTCCGCGTTCTCCACGACATGGTTGTTGGTGACGATATAGCCATCCTTGGAGATGATCACCCCGGAGCCGAGGCTGGTCCGCTTCTGCTCCCGCTGGGGCTGATCCTGATCAAAGGGCGAGGGCAGCCCGAAAAAGCGGCGCAGGGGCTCGGGGATATCCTGGCCATTGAACATGTCATGGGGCGAGCGGGAGGCTTTGACCATCTGGGTGGTATAGATATTGACCACGGTGGGGCTGAGTTTTTCCGCCAGATCGGCAAAGGTCTCCGGGGGGCTGCTCGCCGCCCGGCTCGTTGCCGGCAGGGTCGCGAGAAAGAATCCCATGAACAGAAAGGCGAGAAAAATAGAAGCTGGACGGCGGCAAGAGGAGGTTGGCAGAGGAGAGATCATGATGTGCTCCTTGGGTATGTTGAACAAAAGCAAAATGTTGTGACAGTGCGGAATTGGGACGATTGTGCTTCATCTTTATTTTGTATATCTCTTTTTCCGGATGTCAAGGCCGGAGTGGTGTGGGCGGCCTTATTTGAAAAAGAGAGGGACCGCAGGAGCGGGGCGGCTCTGCGGTCCCAGGAAAGAGCCCTTCCGGAGAAGAAGGGAGAGGGAGGAAGAAGAGATGCTAGGAGGATGCGCATCGTATTAATAATGACACGGGTTGCCGTGAAAAAGTTCCTAAAAAAAGCAGGAGACATTTTCATTGCAAGCGGATGGCTGCGGTTAATACCTGCTTGTTGCCGCCGAATTCTGTTTCCGCAGCTGCGGCAGGCATCAGGGCAAAACGGTAGTGACCAAGGAGTTCATGGAAATCCCCCAGCTCCGTCTGAGGGAGATGGACAAGAAACAGGCTGGTGTTTATGCGGTGGATCTGCCAGTTTCGGTGCAACATTTCCCGAAAGAGTATGACCTGGTTGTCGTGGTCGATATCCTCGATGAGCACATGCATATCCGGGGACAACAGATGGTGGGCGTTATTGTCTGGAACCAGATGGGGCGCCAGAGCTGTCCGGGTAAGCGGCACCAGATCCCCGCCTTGTTGCCCGCCATTGTGGGATACGGCAAACATGGCGTTTGGGGCAATGGGGAGTCGTCTGGGCGTGAGAACTTCCCCTTGCTGGAAGGCGTTGAGCCGGGCGGACCGAGCGGGAAAGATGTTGGGCTGCTCCAGGGGGGAATTTTTCAGGAGAAAACCGGCAAGCATGGCGATGGTGAATATGGCTGCGGCGGCGGGGATCGATAGGGAAAAATTCAAGGACTCGACAAACGCCCAGGCCCGATCGAATATCCCCCGTTTTGCGAGTTTGGCATGGATGCCCGGCAGCAGATCGGCCGGGGGGGCTTGGGTCCCAAGACCGTGTATGAGGTTGAGGGTCTGCTGGAATTCCCGCCACTCCAGGGCGCAGGCCGGGCAGCCGAGAAGATGGTCAGTCAAGGCGTGCAGCTCTTCGCGGGCAAGGGTATTGTCGGCGAAATCGGTGAACAGGGAGTGGACTTCAGTGCATTGCATAGGCGGACCGTTTACAGGTAATGTTTTAGGCGGTTTTTCAGGGCCAGGCGGGCCCGGTTCAGCTTGGATTTGACCGTGCCCATGGGCAGGCCAAGGATTTCACTGATTTCTTCGTACGACAGTTCCTGGAGATCGCGGAGAAGAATGACTTCTTTTTCCGCCGGCGCCAGGGAGGCAACGGCTTCCCTGACCAGGCGCGCGGTGTTCTGCCGTTCATAATCTTTTTCCGGAGTCGCCCCGGAGCTTAAATTCAAGCCTGTTTCCGAGTCATCAATGGACTGGTTGCTGAAAAATCCCCTCCGACGCAGTTTCTGGTACCGGTTTCGGCAGTGGTTCAAGGCCAGCTGATAGAGCCAGGCCCCGAATTTGCTTTCCTCTTTGAGCTTGTCTATCTGCCGGAACACGGTGACGAAGATGTCCTGGGCGAGATCTTTGGCTTCATCCTCTTGCTTCACGTAGCCAAGAGCCAGATTGTAAATCTTTCGCTGGTACAGCGTCACCAGCCGGTTAAAGGCCTGATGATCCCCCTGGCGGAAGGCGCGGACAAGTTCGGGTACTTCTTGGTATGGCATCGTGATCCGCTTGCCCCAAAGGATCAGGGCCAATTTTTCTTATGTTATTAAGACACGCCACCGGAAGAAAAGTTCCCGACAAAGTGAGGAATGTGCCCCGGTGTTTTTATCGCAAGAGAGGCGTAGGCGAAATAGACATCTTAACAAAATTAAACAAAAAAAGCCCAAAAGAACAACGGAAAAGCGTGTTGATCCGTGGTACATTGCGTTTCGCGCATGGTTGAAAGAATTTCCCTGATTGGGTATCTTGTTTGTGTGGTGACCCCAGGCCTTTTTCCCTTTTTATGAGACTTCCAAATGATAGAAAAAATTGTAACCGACTTGAAAAATATCTTTGTCTTCAAGGAGACCACCCAGGTCGGGGATATTGTCCTGATCGTGGCCGAACGGATCATGTATGCCCTGGTTATCGGGATTGAAAGGGATTATGGCAAGAAAGAGGAGTGGTGGCAGGTGAGCCTGCAGTTGTTGACCATTCCTCCGCAGAAAGTCGCTTGGACTTTGCGTACGCCGCAGTTCACCGGACAGGAGCTTTTCACCATGGGTGGCGAGGAGCGGTTTATCAAGGCCATTGACTTTGGCGGGGCAGGGGAATTGGCGCAGAAGAAAAGTGAAGAGCTGATCGGGACTGGGAAAAAGAAAAAACCCTTCCTTACGGTGATCAAGTAGGGAGGCGGCTGACGGCTCAGGCGCTTTTGCGGCAGCCGTTCATGACAAAGAAGTTCTCAACCCTCTCCAGCATCTGCTTGTAGCACTGGGGGCAATAGCCGTGTGAGAGCTGTCCCCCGGACCTGGCAGCCTGTTTTTTCCAGCCATTGTGATTTTTTGTTTTGTGACAGACGCAGCAGATTACTTGCATGGTCGGCTCCTCATGATGGTCTTTTGCCTTACAGATCGGGATAGTTTCAGAAAACTTAAGAGTCGGGGTGAATTATTTGTATTTTGGGCGCCATCTCATCGCCGCTCACAGCAGCGCTAGCGGCGACGGTTTGATGGGAAAATGGGGAAAAGCATGACGCGACCCGGAGGAGAAAGAGAAATTATCGCCCGTATCCGCCAGGTGGCCGGGAGTTCCGGCGATCTTTTGGTCGGGATCGGCGATGACTGCGCGGTATACAAAACGTCCCCGGACCGGGTCACTCTGGTCACCACCGACACCATGGTGGAAGGGGTGCATTTTGATTTGGCTTGGCATCCTCCCCTTGAGTTGGGCAGGAAGGCGGCCTCGGTCAATATCAGCGATATTGCGGCCATGGGCGGTCTGCCCCGCTTCGCCTTGCTTTCCCTGGCCTTGACCCCGGCTTTCGGTGGCCAGTGGCTGGATGCGTTTATGGCCGGTTTTCTCGCCGTGCTTTCCGAACATGGGGTTGTCCTGATCGGTGGAGATACGGTGCAGAGCGGGCATGAGAGCGTGCTTTCCGTCACGGTGCTCGGGGAGATGGCTGAGGCAGAGCTGCTTACCAGAAAGGGCGCTCGGGTCGGGGATGTGGTCCTGGTCAGTGGGTTTTTGGGCGAGGCGGCGGCGGGTTTGGCCTTGTGTCGAAGGGGCTTGGCCCATGAGCCCGGTTGGCAACCCCAGGTTACCGCGCATCTGGATCCGGTTCCTCAGGTGACGTTAGGCAGGGTGCTGGCCGCCAGCGGCTTGGTTCATGCCATGCAGGATCTCTCCGACGGCCTGGCCACCGATCTCGCCCATATTTGTGCGGAAAGCGGGGTCGGCGCGGTGGTGGCGGCGGGAAAAATTCCCCTTTCGCCCTTGTTGCACCAGGCGGCAGAAATTTGCGGCCAGTCGGCTCTTGATTGGGCGCTTGCCGGGGGGGAGGACTACCAGTTGCTCTGCACCGCAGACGAGCATCAGGTGGCGGGGCTGTGCAAGCTGGTCAGGGAAAAAACCGGCAGGGAACTTTTTGCGGTGGGGTGTATTGTCGAGGGGCAAGGTGTTTTTCTTGAAGAGGCGGGCCAGCGCCGGGAGATCAGCTATCGAGGCTATGAACATTTCAGGTAATAGCCCAGAGGCCCCGCATTTTCCGGCAGCGTTTGTCGTGCGGATCACCATTGGCCCCGAGGATGGCGGCAGCACGGCCTGTGACTTGATCGCGGCCCGTGCCGGGCTTGCCAAGAGCCGGGTGAAAGACGCCATGTGCAAGGGGGCGGTTTGGCTGACGGGCAAAAGAGGCGGGCGGAAACGGCTGCGTAAGGCAACCGCGCAGCTGCGGCCAGGTGATGTCCTTGAATTGTCTTACGACCCACGGCTTCTCGCGGTGAAACCCCCGGTGGCCCAGTGTCTGCATGATGGTGGTCAGTACAGCGTCTGGCTGAAGCCCGCTGGCTTGCTGTCCCAGGGAACGGATTACGGCGACCACTGTTCGCTGGTCCGCCAGGTTGAGGTCCATTTTCGGTTGAAACGGCCTGTCCTGCCCGTGCACCGGCTCGACCGGGAGGCGGCGGGCCTGCTGATTTTGGCCCACACCAAGGCGGCGGCAGCCAAACTTTCGCAGCTGTTGCAGGACAACGCCATTGACAAACAGTACCGGGTAACCGTGCTCGGTCATCCCATCCCGGAGCAGGGGGAAATTGAGCTGCCTCTGGACAATAAGCCCGCCATCACCTGCTATGCACTCACCTCCTATGACTCGGCCAGCGACACCTCCGTGGTCGAAGTTACCCTCAAAACCGGACGTCTGCATCAAATCCGCCGTCACTTTGCCATGCTTGGCCATCCCGTTCTCGGCGATCCGAAGTACGGGGTCGGGAACAAGAACACCACCGGCATGGAGCTTGTCGCCCATCGGCTCACCTTCCGCTGTCCCTTTACCCGGAAAGAGGTGTGTATCAGCCTCGATGAGCAGGGCGGGAAGATTATTTCCTAGGTTTCAGGTCGAGGGGCTGGAGCAGGGCGGCAGGGCCGCCCATGAGCCGCATCTGCTGCTGGATCTGCCAGGCGCGTTGATTGATGTAGCCGGAGGGACGGGCTGCGTTCGAGCGCAGAGGGCTGGGGAGGATTGCCGCCAGGATAGCGGCTTCCGCACTATTCAACCTGGCGGCTGGCTTGTGAAAATAGGCCTGGCTGGCAGCCTCGATCCCGAAGAGGCCAGGGCCGAACTCCACCACGTTGAGGTAGACCTCGAGAATGCGTCGTTTGGGCCAGAGCCCCTCGAGCAGCAGGGTGAAATAGACCTCCAGCCCCTTGCGAAGAAAGCTTCTCTCCGGCCAGAGAAAGAGATTCTTGGCAAGCTGCTGGGAGATGGTGCTGGCCCCGTGCACCCGTTTCCGGTGCTGGTTCTGTTCCCAGGCCTTTTCCATGGCATCAAAATCAAAGCCCATGTGGTTGAAAAATTTTTGGTCTTCGGAGGCGATTACGGCGAGGGGCGCGTAAAGGGAAATGCTCCCCAGGCTGACCCAGCGATAGCGGAAACGGTACTCCTTGTCTTTCTGCCACAGGGAGGCAACCTGCCGCTGGATCATCAGGGAACTGCATGGCAGCGGCACCCAGCGGAAGAGGATGGTAATCGCCATGGTTCCCGCAAGACAGAGGATAAACCCCCGGAGAGCCAGACGGCAAAACAAGCGGAACCGAGAGGGAAATCCTTTCTTCCTGTGCGACAGTTCTGGTGGGGGCATCGGCGGCTGGTTTCCTTGGGACGCAGCCTGCTTCAGGCGGCACTCTCCGGCTCATCCACGGCAAGGGGGGGTGCCGTGATGCTGCTGATGATTTTTTCCTCGGTTTTGGAGAAGCCGCTCACCATGGACATGACCACCGCCGCCAGATAGGGGATCGACTGGACCAGGAGAACCATGATCCAGACCAGCAGGTCCGCGGTTTCCGACCCTTGCGAGACCACGACGCAGACGGCTGCGAGCCAGAGGGCGATCATGATCAGTCCCTCTTCCCTGGCTGATTGCAGGGCCTGTAGCAGGGCATGGCTCTTGGCCCGTTTCGGGGTCCGGAAAAACGGGATGTCCTTGGTGACAAAGCCAAGGAGGATCGCCTGGGAAATGGTGTGGGACAGGGAAAGGCCCGCCAGGGCCGAGGCCAGGGTTTGCCCGGCCGTGGCGCCGACTCGGGTCCGGTAGAGGTAGATCATCTTGCCCACTTTGAAAACAAAGAGGGTGAGCGGCATGACCGACAGGATCACCAGGGGTGGATCAACCTTGAGCGGAAAATAGACCATGCCCGTGGACCAGCCCAGGGCGGCCACAGTGAAGAAAAGATTCAGGCTGTCGGCCAGCCAGGGAATCCAGCCGGCGACAAAATGATAGCGCTGTCCCCTGGTGAGGGCGGTCTGCCTGCCAAAGAGCAGGGCCTTGGCATGCCGCCGCAGGATCTGCACTGCACCGTAGGCCCAGCGGAAGCGCTGTTTCTTGAAATCGATGAAGGTGTCCGGCATCAACCCCCGGCCATAGGTTTTGGGAATATAGGTGGCCTCGTAGCCGCGCTCAAAGATCTTCAACCCCAGTTCCGCATCCTCGGTGATGCACCATTCCGCCCAGCCCCCGACTTCTTGCAGCACGGATTTGCGGACCATGGTCATGGTGCCGTGCTGGATGATGGCGTTGCGTTCATTGCGGGTCAGCATGCCGATATAGAAAAATCCCTTGTATTCGGCGTAGCACATGGCCTTGAACAGGTTTTCCCCGTCGTCTCGGTAATCCTGGGGCGCTTGGGCAATGGCCAGGGAGGGCTTGGCAAACTGGGGAGCCATGTCCCGGAGCCAGTCCGGGGTTACCAGGTAATCGCTGTCAATGACCGCGAGGATCTCGGCCGCCGGCGCGGTTTGTTCCAGGGCGAAATTCAGCGCTCCGGCCTTGAACCCGGCCAGGGGGGCCACATGAAAGAAACGGAATTTGGGGCCGAGGGTTTGGCAGTGGGCTTCCACCGGCTGCCAGATCGCCGGATCCTTGGTGTTGTTATCGATGACCAGGACTTCGTAGCGGGGGTAATCCAGCTGGGCCAAGGCGTTGAGGGTCTCGATCAGCATTTCCGGCGGCTCGTTGTAAGCCGGCACCTGGACCGAGACCATGGGTAGCTGGTCATCTTCCAGATGTTGCGGGGTAAAGGGGCGGCGCCACTGGGAGAGCCAGGTTGCCTCCGCCCATTCATGGGCCTCGGCCAGGAGAACCACCACCACCCCGATCATGCCGATCACCATGAGCACGCCGATGAGGATGGTGGTCGGGTTCAGGTACTGTCTGGTGTAGGTGTAAACGATCCACACCGCGCCGGTGGCCGCGCCGAAGGCAATGGTGGCAAGAAAGCTGCGCCCGCGGTTACGTAAGGTTTTGCTGTCGATGAGGAGAAAGGCGAAGGTGATGATGGCGATGATCGCCGAGATGCCGGCCAGCATCCGCCATTCCGGGATGCGGACAATGGGTTCGGTAAAGGGGAATTTGGGCTGGCGGTTGACGTCGTACACGCCCCAGTAGGCGCCCACCGATCCCTCACTTCCCTGTTTCCAGGGCTGGTCAAAGGCCTCCATGACATAGTAGGTGTATTTTTCCTGTTCGGCCTTGGCCAGGAAACGGCGGAGAAAGATGGCTTCGTTGGCCGGAGAGGCCACGGCCAGCTGGCGGGTCCTGCCGTTGCTGGGCCAGCCCACCTCGCCGATGATCACCTGCTTGTCCGGAAACTTTTGTTTCAGCATGTTCATGTGCTTGACGATGTAGTCAATGGACTCCGACATTTCTACGCCTTCCCAGTAGGGCAGCATGTGGGTGGCGATGTAGTCCACGTGTTCGCCGAGCTCCGGATACTTCATCCAGATATGCCACGGCTCGGCCGCGCTCACTGGCACATCAATGGCCTCCTGCACCTGGTCGAGGTAGGCGATGAGCTGTTCCGGGGTCAGATCGCCTCTAAGGAGCGCCTCGTTGCCGATGATGATCCGCACTACATTCTTGCGGTTCTCCTGGGCGACCCTGATGGCGGTCTCGATCTCCACCGCGTTTCTTTCCAGATCGCTGGTCAGCCAGGCGCCCAGGGTCACGTTGAGCCCGTGTTTGCGGGCCAGCCGGGGAATCTCCGCCAAGGAGCCTTCCATGGTGTAGGTTCTGACCGCATGGGTTTTCTTGGCCAGCAGGGCCAGATCCGCGTCGATCTCTTCCTCGGTGGGCAGGACGTGGTCTATGGCGCTTTCCCACTCGCGAAAGGGCGAAAAGGAAAAACCCTGGATGCGGTTGGGCCAGCGGGGTTCCTGCTCCGGCTGGTTGACCGAAGCCCAGATGCTGCTGGAAATAACCGCGATCGCTATGGCGATGAGGATGTTTGCCCTGGTCATATGGCTCTCTTGTTTGGGAAACGTTTTTGTTGGTGCGCAGGCTGCGGGCTGAGAGAAAACAGCAGCGGCGAAGGGCTTTTTTTCAGCCCGGCGTCTTGCTTAGTCTGTGGGAAGATGTGCGGGGAGCAACCCATTTTCTGAATACGCCTATGGGGGAAAGTGCTGGAAATTACACCATGAATAGAACCAGTATATACGTCCGAAGGGCGCTGCTTGTCAATCCTGTTCATGGACGGGATTGTTATTTTTCTGCGCGGTGGTGGAGATCTCCGGATTATCGGGGAAAAACGGGGCGCGTCCCCGCGTCGATACGAGCTGGCGCGCACCCCCTGAATCCTGGCAGGCTGTGGGATTCTTCTTAGGGTATGCCCCTAAATATGGTATGATGCCAAGGTTTTCTCTTGATCTTGTCCGCCCTGGAGATGCGCCCCATGTCCTTTCAAATTGAAACCACCTTTGCGCCTGCCGGAGACCAGCCGACAGCCATCGATCTTCTCTGCCGTGGGCTTACGGAAGGGCTGCCGCACCAGGTTCTTCTCGGCGTCACCGGCTCGGGCAAAACCTTCACCATGGCCCAGGTCATCGCCAAAACAGGCCGTCCGGCTCTGGTCATGGCTCCCAACAAGACCCTGGCGGCCCAGCTCCATGCCGAGTTCAAGGAGCTGTTTCCCACAAACGCAGTGGAGTATTTCGTCAGCTACTACGACTACTACCAGCCCGAGGCGTACATCCCCTCGTCGGACACCTACATCGAGAAGGATTCCGCCATCAACGAGGCCATCGACAAGATGCGCCACTCTGCCACCCGGGCGCTGCTCACCCGGCGGGATGTGATCATCGTTGCCTCGGTTTCCTGTATCTACGGCCTGGGCTCCCCGGAGGAGTACAAGAGCATGCACCTCTTGCTCAAGCAAGGGGAGGAGTATCCCCTGGAGGAGATGCGGCGCAGATTGGTCCACATGCTCTATGAGCGCAATGATCTCGACTTTCACCGCGGCACCTTCCGGGTGCGGGGTGATGTGCTGGAAATCTTCCCTGCCTATGAGGAGGATCGTGCTGTCCGGGTGGAGTTTTTTGGCGACACCATCGAGGCGATCAGCATCATCGATCCCCTGCGCGGCAAGGTGCTGGAGCGTTTTTTCGAGCTGACCGTTTTTCCGGGCAGCCATTTCGTCACCTCCAAGGACCGGCTGCAGCGGGCCACGGCCACCATTAAGGAGGAGTTGCAGGAGCGGCTTGCCTTTTTTTATGCC
Organism: Thiovibrio sp. Mzg5; assembly: GCF_055379285.1. NCBI lineage: Bacteria > Pseudomonadati > Thermodesulfobacteriota > Desulfobulbia > Desulfobulbales > Thiovibrionaceae > Thiovibrio > Thiovibrio sp. Mzg5. The sequence goes on from NZ_AP022872.1 coordinate 577,525, forward strand.
CACAACCGGCTGGTCGAGGCCCAGCGCCTTGAGCAGCGCACCATGTTCGACCTGGAGATGCTCCAGGAGCTGGGCTACTGTCATGGGATCGAAAATTACAGTCGCCATTTCACCGGCCTGGCGCCGGGGGAGCCGCCGCCCACCCTGCTCGATTATTTTCCCCCTGATTTCATCCTCTTTGCCGATGAATCCCATGTGACCATCCCCCAGGTGCGCGGCATGTACCGGGGAGACCGCTCCCGCAAGGAAACCTTGACCGAGTTCGGCTTCCGCTTGCCCTCCGCCCTGGATAACCGGCCCCTGATGTTTGATGAATTCGCGGCCCGCATACCCCAGGCGGTCTATGTTTCCGCGACCCCCGGTGATTTTGAGCTGGAGATGGCAGCCGGCAGGGTGGTGGAGCAGTTGATCCGGCCCACCGGGCTTTTGGACCCGCCGATTGTGGTCCGGCCAGCAACCAATCAGGTGGATGATTTGCTGGAAGAGGTGCGGGTGCGGGAGGAGCGCGGGGAAAGGGTGCTGATCACCACCCTGACCAAGCGGATGGCCGAGGATCTTACCGAGTATTACGGGAAACTCGGGGTGCGGGTGCGCTATCTCCATTCCGACATCAAGACCATGGAACGCATGGAATTGATCCGTAATCTGCGCCTCGGGGAGTTTCAGGTGCTGGTGGGCATCAACCTCCTCCGCGAGGGGTTGGATATCCCAGAGGTCTCGCTGGTAGCGGTTCTCGACGCCGACAAGGAGGGTTTTTTGCGCAGCGCCCGCGCGCTTATCCAGACCTGCGGCCGGGCCGCCCGCAACCTCAACGGCATGGTGATTCTCTACGGGGATCGGCTCACCGATTCCATGCGGCAAACCATTGATGAGACCAAGCGGCGGCGGGCCATTCAGGCGGCTTACAATGAAGACCATGGCATTACTCCGGAGAGCGTGCAATCGCGAATCAAGGATCTCATGGAGACGGTGTATGAAAAGGATTATGTTACCGTAGGATTGGAAACCGGCGAGGCAGGACAGCAGTATGCCTCGCTGGCCGAACTGCGTCGGGAGATGAAGGCGCTGGAAAAAGAGATGCTTGCCGCGGCCAGGGAGCTTGCCTTTGAGGACGCGGCCACCCTGCGCGATCAGCTCAAGAAATTGAAGGAAATGGAACTTGCATGGCTCTGAAAAACGGGTTGATCTATAGATTATTGCTGGTCGTGGTGCCCTGGCTTTATGCCGGGTTGAGCCGAATGCTTTTCGCCACCTGTCGGGTCCGGGTGCATGGGGCTGAAAATCTGGATTGGTGCGAGGCGCAAGCCAACCCCTGTGTCGCGGTTTTTTGGCATTACAGCGTGTTCCCTATTATTGCCTTAAACCGGGGCCGGGATCGGGGCTGGGCTGCCATGGTCAGCGCCAGTGAGGATGCCGAATTTGTCGCCCGAATTCTTGCCCGCCAAGGAGTTGTTGCCGTTCGTGGTTCCCGGAACCGGGGCGGGCTTGCCGCGCTTAAGGGGTTGATCGGCTTGATGCGCAAGGGCTATAATGCGGTCATCGTTGCCGATGGCTCCCAGGGGCCGGCTCGGATCATGCAGGCCGGAGCCATTCTGCTCGCAGGCAAAAGCGCTGCGCCCATCCTGCCCATGGCGGTGGCGGCGGACCGCTACTGGGCCTTTCGCAGCTGGGATCGCACCCTGCTGCCCAAGCCCTTTGCTCGTCTCGACCTCTGGTACGGCGAACCCATGACCGTGCCGGAAAAATCCGGCACGGAAGAGATCGAGCGATATCGCCTGGAGATGGAATCTCGGCTCAACACCCTGTATGCCCAGGCGTGGAACCAGCTTGGCAAGGACGCCCATGATGGGGCGTAGTCACCGTTTGGGCCGGGGAGGTTCATTGCGATGCCACACACTCTGAAGAACAAAAGCGTCCTTGCCGGTTTTTTTCTGCTGGTGGTGACGGCCATCGGCACCTCGGGCTATTACCTGCTGGGATATCTGGCGCATGGGAGCCCCTTCTGGGCGCTGGGCGATTGTTTCTATATGACGGTCATCACCCTTACCACCGTGGGCTTCGGGGAAATTCTTGATCTGGCCAACGTGCCCGGGGCCAGGCTTTTTACGATCTTCATCCTTTTGAGCGGCCTGGGTCTTGCCGCCTACTTTGTTTCAACTCTCACCGCCTTTCTGGTCGAGGGCGAACTCACCAATGTGTTCTGGAGAAAAAAGATGGCGCAGCAGATTCGTAAGCTTTCCGGTCACATCATTGTCTGCGGGGTTGGGCGCATCGGCTGTTCCATCATGGAGGAACTGCAGCGAACCCATACGGATTTTGTGGTCATCGACCCGGATGAGCAGCGGATCCGGAAACTGCAGGCGCAATTCGGCGATTTCCCGGCGGTGGTGGGGGATGCGACCCATGCCGGGGATCTGGAGGAAGCGATGGTGGCCACGGCCATGGGCGTGATTTCCACCCTGAGCGATGACAAGGACAACCTCTGCGTGGTGGTGACCTGCCGCCAGCTCAACCCCAAGCTGCGCGTTATTTCGAGCTGCAAGGATGCTGAATTCGCCGGCAAGCTCGAACTGATCGGGGCCGAGGTGGTGATGCCCAACGCCATCGGCGGGCTCCGCATCGCTTCGCAAATGCTGCGGCCCCAGGTGGTCGGGTATCTTGATCTCATGCTGCGGGACAAGAATTGTCCGGTCCGCATCGCGGATGTTACCCTTACCGATCGTTCGAATCTGCTCGGTGAGCCGTTGAGCGCGATCAATTTTGATGATTTCGGGCCGTTGCTGGTCATGGCTATCATCCGCAAGGACAATCCGTATCCTCTGTACAACCCGCAGCGAACGGTCGGGCTGCAGAAGGGCGACACCCTGGTGGTGCAGACGGATATCGATTCCTTGGAGCGTTTTCGGCGACTGCACGCTTGAGGGAATGTAGGATTAGACCTGGCATGTGAATTAGTTTGTTCATTTCTTTGCTTGCCCAAAGAAACGAACCAAAGAAAGGGCCCCCTGTGTCACTTGTCCCGCCGGAGGCGGGATGCCCTGTGCTCCTCGATGCTGCCGGGGCTTTGCAAACTCGCTGCGCTCAGACAGTGCAAAGCCCTTTTTCGGCAGCCTCTCCGGTGCTCGGCTGCGTGCCAATGGGATTTTAACTGCCATGAGGCCAAAGGGGTTGGCTGAGATTACTCGATAAACAGCAAAAAAAATGGGGTGAGGGACATGTGTCCCCACCCCATTTTTTTGCAGATAAAACCCGGTAACGGGCTTATCGTCGCTTAGGCCAACTGGTTCAGAATCGACTCGGTAACCGCCTTGATGGAGATTGAACCATCCACGGAGATCACCTTGGCGCCGCCGGCTTTTTTGAAGTAATTGACTGCGGCCATGGTGCCGGTCTTGTCATCGTAGTAGATGTCGTGGCGCTTGTTGATGGCCTCCTCGTCCTGGTCATCGGCCCGGGCGCTCAAGTCGCCGCCGCATACCCGGCAGACCAGCTTGCCGTCTTTTTCCACCGGTTTGATGGCGTCGAAGGCGATGTGGTTGGGGTGGTTGTTGTCGTTGGCGCAGAGTCGGCGGCCCATGATCCGCTCCTTGGCGATCTGGCGGTCAAGCAGGATCTCCACCACATAGCTCAACGGCATATCCGCCTCTTTCAGCGCTTTGTCCAGCGCCTCGGCCTGGGCCAGAGAGCGGGGGAAGCCGTCCAGGAGCCAGCCCTTGGCCTTGGATTTTTTCAGGGTCTCCAAGACCATGGGGATGGTGATCTCGTCGGGAACCAGATCGCCGCGCTCGATGAATGCCTTGGCCTTCATGCCCAATTCGGTGCCGCCCTTGATGTGCTCGCGGAAGATGGCTCCTGATTCAATATGGTCGATATTGTACTTGTCCTTGACAATGGCGCCTTGGGTGCCCTTGCCGCTTCCATTTGGCCCGAAAGCCAGGATGTTTACCGCCATGACGATTCTCCTTTTCAATACAGTGTATGTTGGCGGGAACGCCTGATGCACCCCGCTCCATGGACATGAATGAGTATTCACTCAAGGAAGAAATAGGTGATGACTATAAACCAAAAAAAAGATTGGGGCCAGAAAAAATGATGGACCCCTAAAAGCGGAGAGAGGACAGAGGTCTGTAACAAAACGACAAAGATTTATTGTTGCAACCGTCGCCGGTCGCTTTCGCTTCCTGCTGTAATCGCGTCTTTTCGAAGTCTGCGCTTATCTGCGATTTCAACAAAAAATATTTCTCGAGAAAATCAACGGGGATGGGCGAAGGGGGTGTTGTCGACGGCGGAGGGGGGAAGGGCGCTGGTTGGGGCTCTGCAAGGCGCGGCAATGAGCCTTGCAGAAAAAAATCCAAATATCCGACAGGCTCAGCTTGCGTTGTGCAGGGCGCAGAACTCTTTGATCAGTAGTTTGCGGGCGCCCAATTCCAGCTTGAAATAAAAAGGGCTTTGCATGAGGATCTGGATGGCTTTTTGGGTGGTCATGGCATTCTCCGTCCTTGGGAATGGTTGTTCGCGTCATCCGCGATGTCATTTACTTATCTCATCGGAGGTTTTGTAGGAAAACTTGATTCTGAAAAACGAAAGGGCGGGAGCTCGCGGAGGGGAAATACGGCTTTTGGTCTAGTGGCATTCTTACTCGTTGATACCATTGGAAAAATACAGCATAATATGATTTAAATAGTATCGTGTCCGGGTGGAGGCACATCGGAAAGGCTGGCAAGACCGGAAAATCTTCGAGGGGTGCATGCAAAAAATATTTTTCGCCGTTTTCATGTTGGTCATGATTCTGTGCATCGGCACGTCCGGATACATGCTGATTGAAAACGGCTCTTTTCTCGACAGCCTGTATATGTCGGTGATCACCATCACCACGGTGGGCTATGGGGAGATCATCCCCTTGAGCCCGACTGGCCGGTATTTTACCATCTGTCTTATTTTGGTCGGGGTCGGCTTTGTCCTCTATCTGGTGGGCGAGGTCACGGAGTCCATGGTTGAAGGCGGATTGCGGAAAATCATGGGGAGGAATAATATGGAAAAGCGGGTGGCGGCCTTGAAAGACCACTACATTGTCTGCGGCTTCGGCAGGATCGGCAAGGTGATCTGCAAGAATTTCAAAGAAAGCAAACTTCCCTTTGTCATCGTGGAAAGCGATCCCCAGGAGGTGCAGAAGATCGATGAACTCGGTTATCTGGCCCTGCTCGGCAGTGCCTCCAGCGACGAGATGCTGCTCAAAGCAGGGATCAAGGAGGCCAAGGGGTTGATCGCCGTGGTCTCCTCCGATGCGGAAAACGTCTATATCATTCTTTCGGCCAGGGGGCTTAATGCCAAGCTCTTTATCATGGCCCGTTCCAGCGGGGCGGAAGGCTCGGAGACCAAGCTGCTGCGGGCTGGGGCCGACAAGGTAATTTCCCCCTATTTCATCGGAGCCCACCGTATGGCCCAGCTGGTCGTGCGGCCGACGGTAGTGGATTTTCTCGATCTCACCGTGCATGGCGGGGAACTGGGCTTGCGCCTTGAAGAGCTGCGGGTTTCCGAGCATTCCGCCCTTGCCGGCAAGAGGCTGATGGATTCGGGACTCCGCAAGGAGTACGACCTCATCGTCGTCGCCATCAAGAGGGAAGAGGGGGAGATGCATTTCAACCCCAAGCCGCAGACCCTCATTCTGCCCGGAGACATTCTGATCGTGCTTGGTGAGCATGAGCATATTACGGCGTTGGAAAAGCAACTGTGATAGAACGCAATTGTGATATATTGTAACCATTGGCAACATGGCCGCGGTTGAAGATTTTTGTCTTCCCGGCCGATAGGGTAAGGGAAAGGGGCTTTTAACCCGTTTTTTCATTCTTCCGTGGGTGGCAGGTGCAATGGCAAGTGAAAAACTTTTCAAAGGCGGGGTTGAGATCCAGAGTGGCGCATTTATTCTGCGGGTCACCAAGGATCGCCTTCAGGCCGTTGTTACTCCAAAAGATGCCAAGGCGGGAGCGCAGTTGGACCACGGTCTGCTCAAGAAGGAGCTTGCCGAGAACGGGATTGTCGGCGGTGTCTTGTCAACTCCCGAATCGACAGGGGGAGGATCGTTCACCGTGGCCAAAGGGGTTGCTCCGGCCCCTGGTGAAAACGCCAGGGTAAAAATGCATGTCAAGCCCGCCATCCCCGGGCCACAAAGAACGGATCCGGATAAGGATCAGGTGGATTACCGTGAGCTTGGCAGCATCGTCAATGTTGCCAAGGACAGGCTGCTGCTGGAGAAAGTAGCGCCCAGCTTGGGCAAGGCCGGTCAGGATGTCTTTGGGGTCGACATCCCGTCCAAGCCGGGAAAAGACAGCAAGCTCAAGTATGGCAAAGGGGTCACTCTCTCGCCTGACGAAATGAAGATCTTTGCCGCGCTTGACGGCAAGTTCGTCATGGCCGAGGGCAAGCCCACGGTTTTTGGCGAACATTCCGTTACCGGCGATGTGGATATGAAGGTGGGCAATATCGTCTTCGGTGGCTCCAACCTGGTGATCAGCGGCGAGGTTCTTCCCGGATTCAGCGTCAAATGCCGGGGTGATATCAGGATCGGGCAGGGGATCAACAATTCTGCGGTCATGGCCGGGGGCTCCTTGACCGTTATGGGCGGGGTTGTCGGTGAGGAGGCGAAACTGCGGGCCAAGGGCGACATCACCGTTGATTTCGTGGAAAATGGTCCCAAGCTCGAAACGGCAGGCTATCTCCGGGTCAATGACGTGCTCCTGCAGGCGCAGGCCAGTGTCGGCAAGGATGTGATCGCCACCCAGGGAAACGGAACGATCATCGGCGGCAAGATTGTTGCCGCAGGCTCCGTGCATGTCAAGGAACTGGGGTGTGACGCCGAGGTGATAACGGAGGTCTGTGTCGGGCTTGTTCCTTCCCTGCAAATGAAGAAACAGAAGATTGACGAGGATCTCGGTCTGTGGTCGGACCGGCTCAACGAGGTCATCAAGAACATCAGCGCCCTTGAGAAGATCAAGAAGGAGCTGGGCGGAAAATTTCCCGAGGACAAAAGCACCCTGCTGGCCAAATGCAAGGCCTTCATGCCCAAGGCCATGGAGAAGGTCACTCTCTTGACCGAAGAAAACAAGGCCCTGGAGGTGGAACTGGAGCAGATGGTGAACGAGGTGGTGTATGTCTATGGCCATCTCTTCCCCGGGGTGGTGGTGAAGATAGGCGCCCTGGTCCGGACCATCACCCTTGAGGAAGAGCAGTCGGTTATCTATTTCGATAAGGTAAGCCACCAGATTCTGGTGCGCAAGATGAGCCGCGATGAGCGGGAGGCCATGCCTGTCTGAAAGCCGACTCTCGTAGTCGCAGGGTCAATTTGCGGTGCTGATTGCCTGGCCGCGGGAGCTGAAAGAGATTCCCTGCTGCGATTCTGCCCCGATCATGATGGTCTCCACGAGCACCGGGTTTACCGCTTTTTTCGAGTTCCATTCAACCACGAAGTTGGCTCCGGAGCCGCCGCTCTTGTCTTTCTGCGGCACGACATACCGGATCGATTCCCAAGGGCCGAGGGAGATGGGCTGCTCCAGATATTTTCGGATGCGTTTGCCCTCGGTGTCGTAATAGTCTGCGGCAGTTATGGTGACGGGGTGTTTGGCATCGATGTTTCTGATGCTCAGGGTAACGGTCAGCAAGAAGGGCTGCTCTCTGTTGCCTATGTAGATATGGGAGTAGGCCGGTACATACACGGTTTGGCCCTGGGAGAGATTCACGGCCTCGTCGGCATGGGCGGTCATGGGTGGCAGAAGCAGAAGAACAAACAGGGCCACGGCAGACAGGCAGCGGATTTTTTTCATAGTTTTTTCTCCATGACGGTATTTGGCGGCAGCTGTTTTTCCCCGGCTGCCGCCATCTTTTTGAACGCGAGCCGTTCCTGTTTCTTCCCCACCACCGCGATCAGGTCTCCCTTTGTAAAACAGTACTCCGCTTTGGGGTTGGAGTGAAATTCTTTTTTGTGCATTACCCCCACCACCGAAGCGCCGGTTTTGGTGCGGATTGCAGCCCCTTTGATGCTTGCGCCGACGAGGGGGCTGTCCGGGCCGATCTCCACCCAGGAGATCTCCAGCAGGTTCTTGATGGTGTTCAATCTGGTGAGGAGGTGATAGTTCTGTTGGGAATACATCGGCGCGTACATCTGCTGCCGGATCTCGTCGGTGTATTGCTGGATGACCGGCACGGGAATCTCCAGATGCAGCAGCGCCTGCCTCGCGATTTCGAGCCCTGCCTCCATCTCCGGCAGCACAACCATATAGACCCCGTTTTCGTACAGCTGTTTTGTCTGCGCCACTCCCTCGGCCCTGGCCACGATATGCAGGTCGGGGTTCAACCGGTGGGCCTGCCGGACGATGGCCTGGCTGACCACCACCGAGGGGGTGGTGATGAGCAGGAGCTTGGCTGAACCCACATGGGCGGCCTCGATTGCCGTGGGCTGGCTCATGTCGCCGAATATCACCGGGAAATTGGCTGCCTTGCATTCCAGCATCCGTTGATGGTTCAACTCGACAAGAACACAGGGCACGGAGAGTTCGGTGAGGATCCGGGCGATGTGTTGTCCGACCCGGCCGCCGCCGGCGATGACCACATGGTCCGTGAGCCCGTGGCTGGGGAGATTCTCTGTTTGCAAGGGTTCGGGGCGGGAAAACCGCATTTTCAAGGCATACAGGGGAGTTGTCAGGGCCGAGGCAAGGGGGGTGGCCACCATGCTGAGCACCGAGACGGCCAGAACCAGGGAATAGAGGTCCTGGTCAATGGCCTGTGTTTCAAGGCCGACCCTGGCCAGGACAAAGGAGAACTCGCCCACCTGGAAGAGGCCGAATCCCACCGCCAGGGGCACAATGTTGCCGTAACCGAAGAGACGGGACAGGATAAAGAAAATCGTCCCCTTGGCAAGACCGATCGCCAGCAACAGGAAAAGAATTTGGTCCCAGTGGGCAAAGAGGAAGGCAGGATCAAGGAGCATGCCCACCGAGGTGAAAAACAGCAACCCGAAGATGTCCCGCAGCGGAATGATGTCGCTCAACGCCTGATGGCCGTAATCGGACTCGCTGAGCACCATGCCGGCGACAAAGGCGCCGAAGGCAAAGGAGAGGCCGAAGAGATGGGTGGCATAGCCGATCCCCAGGCCGATTGCCGTGGTGGAGAGGATGAAGAGTTCCCTGGAGTTCCATTGGGCCACCGTGGCCAGCAGCCAGGGGAGGATTTTCGTGCCCAGATAGAGCATCACCACCAGGAAGATGATGGACTTGCCCACTGCCCCGGCCAGCAGGGGCAACCCTGCCTCGGGATTGCCCAGCTGCGGCAGGATGATCATCATCGGGATCACGGCCAGATCCTGGACAATGAGGATCCCGATCATCACCCGACTGGAGAGGGTACCCATCAGCCCTCTGCCGGTTAGGGTTTTGAGGGTCACCATGGTGCTGGACAGGGAGATCAGGGCGCCGAACCAGAGGGCCTGGGCCGGGGAATAGCCGAAATACCTGGCAAGGGCGAAGCCGAAGGCGATACTAAGGACAATCTGGACCGGGGTGCCAAACAGGGCGATGTTGCGGACCGGTTTGAGTTCGCTTAAGGAAAATTCCAGGCCGAGGGCAAAGAGCAGCAGGGCCACGCCGATCTCGGCCAGCAGCTCGATCTGATGGATGTCGCCGACGGTGATCCCCCCGGTGTACGGCCCCACCACGACCCCGGCGAGGATGTAGCCCAGGATCAGCGGCTGCTTGAGCCGTTGGGCGATGAGGGCCCCGATCAGGGCGGCAACCACGATGATGACGATGTCGGCAACTATCCCCATGCCGGTTTCGGTGATTCCCCGCTACCCCGCCGGCAACAGAGCCAGCATCTCCCGCACCGCCTGGTCAAGTCCCACCAGAATAGCCCGTGCCATCACCGCGTGGCCGATGCTCAGCTCTTCGATGGTGCCTAAGGCTGCCACCCGCCGGGTGTTCAGGTAGTTGAGGCCGTGCCCGGCATTGACCCGCAGTCCCAGCTCGTAGGCCTCTTCCGCTGCCGTGGCGATGAGTCCGAATTCCTGGTCCCGCGCCTGTCCCGTTATCGCATCACAGTAGCGGCCGGTGTGGATCTCGACAAAGGTCGCCCCCACCTCGTGGGCCGCATTGATCTGCCGGGAGTCCGGGTCGATGAACAGGCTCACCGGGATATTGGCCTTGCGCATCCGGGCGATGACCTCCTGGAGCTTCTTCTTCTGTCCGGCCACGTTGAGCCCGCCTTCGGTGGTCAGCTCCTTGCGTTTTTCCGGGACCAAGGTGATCATGTCCGGCTTGATCTCCAGGGCGATTTCGATGATCTCTTCGGTGGCCCCCATCTCCAGGTTGAGTTTGGTTTTGACGGTCTGCCGGAGCAACCGCACGTCCCGGTCCTGGATATGCCGACGGTCTTCCCGAAGATGGACGACAATCCCTTGGGCTCCGGCCAGTTCGCAGATGGAGGCGGCGAGAACCGGGTCCGGCTCGGTAATGCCTCGGGCCTGACGCAGGGTGGCGACATGATCGACATTGATGGCAAGACTGACCATTTTCCCTCTCCTTTCTTCGGTTAACAATTGGCGTAAAAGCTGTTTTTCCCGCTCGGCCATGGCTAAAGCCTCTTCGCGGGAGCGTTCGTGATCGAGACCCAGCAGGTGCAGCAACCCGTGGATCAGGAGGATCGTCACTCGTTGGTGCAGGGTCACCTGGTCGGCCATGGCTTCCCGGGCCGCGGTGTCCAGGGAGATGATCACATCGCCGAGAAGCTCGGCGGGCAGATGCTCCCCTCCTCCCTCCTGCATGGCAAAGGCCAGGACGTTGGTCGGCCCTATCTTGTTGCGGTACTGCTCGTTGAGCTGCGCCATCTTCGAGTCGTCAAGGAGCAGGATGCTCAACTCGCTCCGCGCGCAGCCGCAGAGGGAGAGCAGCCGTTCGGCCCGCTGCCGGAACTGATGCAGGCTGATGCTCGGTGGCGTGGCCGTCTGGCTGGTGATGAGTACGGGCATGGGGCGGCCTCAGTGTTTTCTGGCGATTGTCCGACGGGGCGGCGGCAGGGTTTCCTTGGCAGCGTAAGCGCGGATGATCTCCTGCACCAGCCGATGGCGGACCACATCCACCTCGGAGAATTGGTTGAAGGCGATTCCCTCGATATCTTTCAAGATTCGGGCGGCCTCAATGAGGCCGGACTGCCTGGGGTCCGGCAGGTCGATCTGGGTGATGTCCCCGGTGATCACCGCCTGGGAGTTGAAGCCCAGCCGGGTCAGAAACATCTTCATCTGTTCGTGCGTGGTGTTCTGCGCCTCGTCCAGGATGACAAAGGCATTGCTCAGGGTCCGGCCGCGCATGAAGGCCAGGGGCGCGATCTCGATCAGCCCTTCCTCAATGAGATCCGCGACCTTACCCCTCCCCAGCATGGCGTTTAGGGCATCGTGGAGGGGGCGCAGATAGGGGTTGACCTTTTGGGCCATGTCGCCGGGGAGAAAGCCCAACCGTTCCCCCGCCTCCACCGCAGGCCGGGCCAGGATGATGGAGCGGACCTGATGGCTGACAAAGGCGGAAACCGCCATGGCCACGGCAAGGTAGGTTTTGCCGGTGCCTGCCGGGCCGATGCCGAAGACGATGTCGTTGGTTCGGATGCTGTCGATATAGAGCTTCTGGTTGATGCTCTTGGGCGAGACCACCTTCTGCTCGGCGGTGATGTAGACCTTGTCGAGGAAGATTTCCTTGAGGTTTGCCTTGGGTGAGGCCTGGAGAATCCGCAGGGCATAGGCGACATCCGAGGGATACACCGGATAGCCCGCGCGGATCAGCTCCTCAAGTTTAGTGATGGCCGAGACCGCCAGTTCCACCTCGTGTTTGGGTCCGTTTACCGTGAGTTGGCTGCCCCGCGTCTGGATGGTGACCCCGGTTCCCTCCTCGATGACGGCGAGGTTCTTGTTCAGGTCACCGTAGACCAGCAGGGCGGTGTTGTTGTCGGCAAGGGTGATGTCGCGTTTGCTCAACGGGCGGCTCCGCCCTTGCCGTGTTTGCCCAGCTCCTGGCTGATCATCTGCTGAAGGTCCTTGCTGTTGCGTTCCTTCAGGCGACGGCCATTGACGAAAATGGTCGGAGTGCCACGAACCCCGGCAAGTTGGGCGTCCGCAATGTCGCGTTCCAGGGCCTGTTGGTTGACCACCGCCTTGGAATCCTTGTTGAATCTTTCCAGGTTAAGGCCAAGTTTTTTGGCAAGCTCCGTGTATTTTGCCTCGGAAAGGGCTTTTTGGTTTTCAAAAAGCAGATCATGATACTGCCAGAACTTGCCCTGGCGGTGGGCGGCCAGGGAGGCAAGGGCGGCGGATTGGGCCTGTTTGTGCATGGACAGGGGGAACTGCTTGAAAACGACCTTGACCTCCTTGGGATGTTTGGCCAGAGCCTCTTCAAACAGGGCGCCCACCGTACCGCAATAGGGGCATTCGAAATCGCTGAAGGCGACAATGACCACCGGGGCGTTTTCCGGCCCGAGAAACGGCGCGCCTTGGATGTTGATCGGTACGGAAAAATCCAGGGTGATAGTCTGGACGGTTTTGTTTTTGCCGCTGCTCAGATAGACCCGGTCGGGGAGGTTGGCAGCTTGCAGACCCGAGGAGGCAATGTGGTCCATGGCCGGATCAACGGGAATGGTCTCTTCCAGGGCGCCCTTGTCGGAATAGACCAGGAGCTTGCCGCCTTCGGCCAGGACAAAGGTCCATTTGCCATCCAGTGAGGCGGCAACATCCAGCGGCGCGGTAGGGGTTTTCAGGGTGCTGCTTATCTCCCAGTCAACCCCGGCCTGGCAGGGTGCCGCTAAAATCATGCTTGCGAAAATCATGGGGAAACAGCCGAAAAAACGTCGCGCTGTCAGGGTCATGGTTTGTCTCTCCTTGTTTGATTGGCAAAGTAAGGCAGCCGTGGTGTAGATCCGGCAATCTCTCTGAGAAGGAAGCCTGTCCGGGAGATACATTATAATGCCCGGAAAAATTACGCAAGGATCAGCAGGGGACTGGGGAAGAATTTTTTAGTCTGTTTTTTTTTATAAAAGCTCTGCCAGGAGAAGGGCCAGATGCCGAACTTCGGGTCGTGCCGGACCATGGCCCAACCCCTGCTGAATATGGATGAGGCAGCCTGAGCAGGTGGTGGTCACCAAATCGGGCGCCGTCAGCTCCATTTGGTTGAGCAGGCGGCTTCTAATTTTTTCCGCCAGCTCCGGTTGAGCCAAATGAAACAGGCCGCCCTGGCCGCAGCATTGCGGGCCGTTGGGGAGTTCGGCCAGGCGCAGGCCGGGGATGGAGCGGAGGATCTCCCTGGGCGGGTCGGTGATCTGGGCGTGAAATCTCAGGTGGCAGGGGTCGTGGTAGACCACGGTGCGGGGTGTGGTTGGAGCGGCAAAACGGAAAGCCGGATCAGCCGCCATGGCGTGCGCCACGAAGGTGGAAAATTCAAGGAGCCGACCGGCAAAGGCCTCTGCTTTTTCCCGCCATTCAGGGTCATCCGCGAAAAGCTCAGGGTAGCGGCGTAACTGGCTGTAACAGGAAGCGCAGGAGGTGAGGATGGGCAGGGTGTTTTCGGCAAAGGCGTTGATGTTCTGTTTGGCAAGGCGCCTGGCTGTGCTGAGATCGCCACCGTTTTCCGCGGCAAGTCCGCAACAGCACTGCTGCTTTGGCCTGAGCAGGGGATTGCCGGTAACGGCTGCGGCTATCCGCTCCGTTGCCGCGCCGATTTCCCGGTGCAGATGGGTGGCGTAACAACCGGGGAAAAAGGCCAGGGCACTGGACGGCGGCGCGGATTTTTCCCCCGGTATTTCCGGGAGGCTAGGGGCGAGGGTTGCCCCCTCCGCCGGCAGGCCGAGGCGGAGCCGGAGGCCGCTGTCGGCTGGCAGCCGGTCCAGCAGGGTACGGCCGAGGCCGGCGATGGTTGCCAGCAGGGTTGGGTTGCTCAGGGCCTTGCGGGTGAGGGCCCTGAGTAGGACCTGTCTGCCCGCACTTTTCTCCAGCCGTTCCCGGCCGGCAAGAAAGTGGGCGGGAGGGTCGAGCCCCCGGGCGCAGACGGCCCGGCAGGCCCCGCAGAGCAGACATTGCGAAAGAATCTCCGCATAGGCAGCCGAGGCCTGGGCCGGATCAAGGTGTTCCAGCAGATGCAGCCTGCCGCGGGCCGAGAGCGACTCCCGGCCCGTGGCCTGAAAGACCGGGCAGACCACGGTGCAGGCCCCGCATTTTGCGCACTGGCTAGAATCTATCGTTGCCACAGCAGATAGGCCTTGATGAACGGATCAAGGTTGCCGTCCAAGGTGCTGTCCACATTGCCCACCTCAAAATTGGTGCGGTGGTCCTTGATCATCCGGTACGGCTGCATCACGTAGGAGCGGATCTGACTGCCCCAGGCGATCTCTTTTTTCTCGCCGGCGATATCCTTGTGCTGTTCTTTTTGTTCGGCCCGCTCCTTGTCGTACAACCGGGACTTGAGCATCTTCATGGCCGTGTCCTTGTTGCGGTGCTGGCTCCGTTCGTTCTGGCACTGGACCACGATGCCGGTGGGCAGATGGGTGATGCGGATGGCCGAGCTGGTCTTGTTGACGTGCTGGCCGCCGGCGCCGCTGGCCCGGTAAGTGTCGATGCGCAGATCCTTGTCGTTGATGTCCACCTGGATGTTGTCGTCGAGCTCCGGGAAGATGAAAACCGAGGCAAAGGAGGTGTGCCGCCGGCCGCTGGCGTCAAAGGGGGAGATCCGCACCAGCCGGTGGATGCCCATCTCCGAGCGGAGCAACCCATAGGCGTTGTGCCCGGTGACCATGATGGTCACGCTCTTGACCCCGGCTTCGTCGCCTGGTTGCAGGTCGAGCATCTCGGTGGGAAATTTCTTGGCCTCACACCAGCGCAGATACATGCGCATAAGGATGCTCACCCAATCCTGAGCCTCGGTGCCGCCGGCGCCTGCGTGGATGGTGATCATGGCGTTGCTGGCATCGTGCTCGCCGGTGAACATGCACTCAAGCTCCACGGTCTCGACCCGCTCAATGAGCGCATCCAGGGCCTGGCCAACCTCCGTGAGGGTTTCCTCGTCGCCTTCGGCCATGCCCATTTCGAGCAGGAGTTCCGCCTCTTCCAGCTCTGCCTGGGAGGCGTCCCAGCCTTCCACAATATTCTGGATGGCGCCCTGTTCCCGCTGCACCTTCTGGGCGTTTTCCTGGTTATCCCAGAAAGCCGGGGCCAGGGTGAGCTGTTCCAGTTCCTGCAATCGTTCTCTCTTGTGATCTACCTCAAAGATGCTCCTTCAGGGAGATGAGGCGCCCCTTGAGATCTTGAATCTTCTGTTTGAGTTCTGCGGACATGGTGTGTTCTCCTAATGATAAAAGTTGGGGTTTCGTAAATGCGCTACGGGTTAAGGTTGCGCCTCTGCGTCATTTTTTTTTGTTTGCTCTCTGTGCATAACACCGCCACAGCCCCGCCAGGGTCAGAATGAGGCAACCCCATGGGAAAAGATACCCCCAGCGGACATAGCAGGTCAAGCCATCCAGCAGGGCGACCGGCTGACTGCGGGCGTACTCGGTAAACAGGGGGGAAGCCCCCTGGATGCGCCCCAGGGGGTCGATGAAGGCGCTGATTCCGGTGTTGGCAGCCCGCACCAGGGTTTTTCTGGTCTCCACCGCCCGGAACACTCCCATGGCCAGATGCTGCCAAGGGGCGCTCGACCTGCCGAACCAGGCGTCGTTGGTAATGGTGACCAGCAGATTCGCCCCTGCCTCCGCTTGCTTACGGGAAATCTCCGGAAAGATGCTTTCAAAGCAGATCAATACCCCGATTCGGCTGTTCTGGCACGATAAGGGGGTGTTGGTTTGGCCAGGGGCAAAATCGCCCATGGTTTCCACCAGCGGCGAGGCAAAACCCAGGATACGGCGCAAGGGGATGTATTCGCCAAAGGGTACCAGGTGCTGTTTGTCGTAGCGGCCGGTGATCCGTCCGTCCGGGGAGAGCAGAAAGGCACTGTTGGCATAGGTGAGTGGGCCTGTGGCCGAGGTCTTTTCCCGGTGGGGCGCGCCGGTGAGAAGATATGTTTGACGCGGTCGGGTGAGTTCGCTGTGCAGCCGGAGAGAAAGCGGGTGTTCGTAAGGATAAAATGGCAGGGCTGTTTCCGGCCAGACAATAAGTTGCGGTTTTTCGGTGAGGAAAAGCGCATTGCTCAGGCGGAGGTAGGTGTCGATGGTTTCCCGTTGAAAGGCGGGCTGCCATTTTTGATCCTGGGGGATATTGCCCTGGACCGCAGCCACCTCCATCTGTTCTGCCTGGGCAAGGGTTGGCGGGAGGGTATGCATCCGCCAGAGGCTGTAACCCGAGGCCATCAGCAGCAGGACTGCCGCACCAGTGATGAGCGCGGGAGAACTTGCCGCCTTGCGCCGGAGGAACGAGGCGATAAGGGTAAAGATCAGTCCGTTTGCCAGCACCATAAGAAAGGTGAGGCCATGGTGGCCTGCCAGGTCGGCAACCTGGATGAGCGGGGGCAGATTATACTGGGTGTAAGCCAGATCCAGCCAGGGAAAGCCGGTGAACAGCACCCCCCGGATCAGGTCCAGCGCCACCCAACATACTGGAGCGAAAACGAGTAGAGGGAGACGCGATCCTGTTTTGGCGCAGAGAAAGGCGAAGGTTGCCAGATAACAGCTCATGTACAGGGCCAGCAAGACCAGGGCCAGCACTGCGATGGGCAGAGGTACCTGCCCATAGGTGGCAAGGACAATGACGATCCAGTACAAAAGGGGCAGATAATAGGCCAGGCCGCAGATGAGGCCGAGCAGGGCGGCCCTGCGTGGGGATTGGTTGTGAAGGCTCCAGAAAAGGGGGGCCAGCGCCAGCCAGGCAAGCTGGGGCAGGGCAATGACCCCGGGAGAGGCGGATAAGAGCAGAGCGCTGGTCAACAATGCCAGCAGACAGGCCATGCCGAAATGGCTTGCGCGGTCAGAGCGTGGGGATTGGCGATCCATCAGTCGGGCTTGTTCTGGATTTTTACGGTGTGGATGCGCCGTCGGTCGGCGGAGACTACCTCAAAGACCAGGTCGTTGATGAGCATGGTGGCGCCCACCGGCGGCACCCGGTCCAACTGGTGGATGATCAGGCCGCCCACCGATTCGTAGGGGCCTTCCGGCAGGATAATGCCAAAGAAATCCTCCACCTCCTCAAGATTGACCTTGGCATCGGTGAGGAGTATGTTTTTGTTCACCACCTTCCAGCGTTTTTCCGTTTTGTCGTACTCGTCGCGGATCTCGCCGACGATCTCCTCCAACACGTCTTCCAAGGTCACCAAACCGCGCACGCTGCCGAACTCATCGGTGACTATGGCCAGATGGCCTTTCTGGCTCTGGAAATCCTTGAGCAGGTTGACGATCTTGCGGGTGTCCAGCACGAAAAAAGCCGGTTTAACCAGCTCCGAGGCTGCAGGCATGGTGGCGGCGCTGAGGCAGAAGGGCAGCAGATCCTTGGCGTGGAGAATGCCGATGATATTGTCCGGGGAATCCTGGTAGATGGGGATTCTGGTGTATCCTTCGTCGGTGATCAGCTGGATAAGATCGGCGGCCGAGACCTGTGCCTCGGCGCTGACCATGTCGCTTCTGGGGGTCATGATTTCGCGGACCAGGGTGTCCCTGAATTCCAGGATGGAGCTGATCATCTCCCCTTCCTCGCGGGAGATCAACCCCTGTTCTTCGCCGTCATCGAGGAGTTCCTGGATTTCCTGTTCGATGTCTTCGGTGGTGTCGGGGGCGCGGTTGATGCCGAAAAAATGGAGGATGCGCTTGAAAGGCGAGTCGCCGTTAGCCGGGGGGGGTATGTCCATGCGGGGGTAAGAGTCCTATGGGTATGACAATAAATTCGGGACACCGTAGCTGGTGAACCCGGTAGTGTTGCCCGGTGAAAAAAAATATGAAATCGACCGCAACACGCTCTGGCTAAAGGAAATAGCCTGGGGTGTCAAGAAAAAAAATTGACGTTTATCTTTAAAATCGGTATAAGGGCCACACTTTGACCATGGAAGACATGCTTTCCATGGCCAAGAAATCAAAAACAGGTTCACTATACCATAGAACACCATGCTGTTTCAACAGAATGCGTTTCACGAGATAGAGGGCTTTTTCTCCGGGGGAGTAATGAGGCAGTCGCAACAAGGCCATCATCTTGTCTTGCCGGTGCTTCCCCCCCCTTGTTACAAGACCATCGGAATTCATACTTTTCATTTGCCATAAAAATTAGTAAAAACTAGAAAAAATGGAAACGACGGAGTGATCGTTCTTGCTTTTCCTTTTTTGTTTTATGGGGAGATGGTGAACGGTGCTGCCTGCCCCGCAACCGATATCGAGGGTTCGCTTGAAAGACAAGGTTTTGATTGCAAATCGGGGTGAAATTGCCCTGCGGATCATGGAGGCCTGTAAAGACCTGGGCCTGGATTATACTGTGATCTACACCGCAGCGGATGAGGAATCCGAACATGTGCGCCGCTGCCTGGACAGCCAGAGCAATGTTCGCCGGGCCTGGCGGGTATCGGCCTATACCGATCCCAACGATATTCTTTCCGTGGCGGATCACACCAATTGCACTGCCATCCATCCCGGCTACGGCTTTTTCTCCGAAGATTTCCGTTTTGCCCGGCGGGTTACGATCCGCAATCGGCCCCTGATCTTCATCGGCCCGAAATGGGAAGTGGTTAAGGATCTGGGCGACAAGATCAATACCAAGCGGGTTGCCAACCGCCTTGGTATCCCGACCATTCCCGGCACCGACGGCCCCATCTATAACGAGATGGAGGCCGAGGATATCGCCCTCCATCTTCTGGAAACCCAGGACGGCGAGAAGATCAAGAATCCCTCCATCCTGGTCAAGGCCGCGGCAGGCGGCGGCGGCATGGGGATCGAAGAGGTCTACCAGATCGAGCAGTTCCGCCGCATCTACCGCCAGGTCCAGAACTATGCCAAACGCCAGTTCGGCGACGGCGGGGTGCTCATCGAGCAGCGGATCCGCGACTTCAACCATCTTGAGGTGCAGCTGGTCTGCAGCCGGCACGGCGAGCGGGTGCATTTCGGCACCCGGAACTGCACCATCCAGAGCACCGGCCGCCAGAAGCGGCTGGAGGCTGCGCCCGGCTTCGACAACTCCTGTTTCACCTACGATTTTAATGGTCAAGAGGTGCTGGACAAGGTGGTGGAGTACTCGCTCAAGCTTGCTGCCCATGTCCGTTACGATAACGTCGGCACCTGGGAGTGGATCGTCACCCGGGACGGCCAGCCCTATCTCCTTGAGGTCAACACCCGAATCCAGGTGGAAAACGATGTCTCCGCCCGGGTCAGCTACATAAATAACAAGCATCCCAACCTCATCCGCGAACAGATCCGGCTGGCTCTGGGCGACAAGATGGGGTACAGCCAGAGCGATATCGCCTCCCGGGGCGCGAGCATCGAGTTTCGAATCGTCGCGGAAGACACCGCTCGGGGCTTTGCTCCCTGGATCGGGACGATCTCCAAGTTCTCCTACCCCAAGTACGACTGGTCCGCGGTTTACAGCCATGTACCCACCGACCGCTCCTATGCCATCCCCAGCGAGTACGATCCCAACCTGGCCCTGGCCTTGGTCTGGGGCGACACCATGGAAGAAGCCAAGGAAAGGGGGCGGAAATTTCTGGCGGAAGTGGCCATCGAAGGCAGCAATGCCGCAGGTGGCCAGATCATGACCAACCTTCCCTATCTTCAGGAAAACATAGCCCGATTGCTCACCTTTTGATGAGTCAGCAGTTTAAACGGCGCAGGTAATTACTTTATGGAAGATTTACGAAAACGGCTGCTTAAGGTAGAAGAACGCACCAGCTATCTGAGTCAGATCAAGGATGGCGTGGAATGGGGCAATCTCTCCGGCCTGCGTGAAAAATTTGTCACCCTGCGGGACAAGTTCTACGAATACACGGAAGAGCAGCTCTCCGAGGAAATCGGGGCCTTTGAGGAGTCCCTCTCCTTTCTCGAGGCCCGCTGCGAAGAGACGCTGACCTCCATGGACCGGGTGCGCATTGTCCGCAATCCCCATCGGTTTTCCTTGAAAGACATCCTTGAGAATGTCTACGAGGATTACACCGAACTTGGCGGCGCCGAGGAAGTCAGCATCGATCCTTCCATGGTTGCGGCCAGGGCGAGCATCATGCGGAGGGTAAAAAACAAGTCGGTGATGCAGCAGGTCATGGTCATCGGCCACGAGAAGGGGCATGGCGAAGAATACCGCAACGGCGGCTGCAGCAAGCCCTGGGGCAACGAAAAGGCCCTCCGTTACATGAAGGTGGCCGAAACCGAAGGCATCCCCATCCATTTTTATATCTTCACCCCCGGTTCCTTTCCGGTGGAGGATTATCCCGGCGCCGGTCAGCAGATCGCGCGGAATCTCTACGCCATGGCCAAGCTGCGGGTGCCGATGATTTCCGTCACCTCGGAAGGCGGCTCCGGCGGGGCAGAGGCCGTGGGCATGACCGATGCCCGGCTGATGTTTTCCCACGGCTACTACTCGGTTATCTCTCCGGAAGGCGCAGCCGCCATCGAGGGCAAGATTCGCGAGGGCGAGAAGATGCCCAAGGAGCTGGTGGAGGCCTGCGCCAAGAATCTGCACATCACGGCGGCGGAAAACCTCAAGCTCGGGACGATCGACCGGATTGTCTACGAGCCGCCCCTGGGCGCCAAACGGGACGACTTCGGTTTTTTCCGGCAGCTCAAGAGCGAGATCATCCGGGCCACCGATGAGGTCGTGCTGAAAACCAAGAGCCTCAGGGCTTTTCGCGCCTATGAATTGACGATGAAGAAGGCGGAAGAGCAGGTCGTTGAAGAACCGCATATCGAGATCTCCTGGGATCTCAATGAGGATGAGGTCAAACGGCTGCTCAGTTACCGCTCGAAAAAATACCGGGCTATGTCCTGTAAGGCCTATTCCGAAGAGGGCTCGGCCTGTTCCGCTTTCTGCCAGAAGGCAAAAAAGAGTATAGCCAAACTGTATTACACCTTCCGTTATGATCTGTTGAAGAGTCAGCAGAAACAGGTGAAAAAGGTTTTTCAGGATGTGTCCGGCGAGGGTTCCGTGCTGCTCAAGCAGGTTTCCTCCCCGTTCAGCGCGGCCTATGATTTTATTTTGAAAAAACCCGGGCTTCGTCCGGGCAAATCTCCTGTTGCCGGCAGCGGTGGCGGGGAAGACCCCATCGAGTTCGGGGATATCTATACCAGTCCGCTGGCCAACGAGGATCGAACCGTGACCTGCCCCAATACCGAGAAACAGGGATGCAAGGATCTCTGGGTCCCTGATCTCTATGGCGAATTCGGCGGGGTCTGTGAAAATTGCGGCCATCATTTCCCCTTGGAATATCAATGGTATCTCAAACATTTGTTTGATCCGGATTCCATTCGGGAATTCAACGCCGGGGTTTGCGCGGGCAACCCCCTGGTCTATCCCGGCTTTGAAAAGAGGTTGCAAGCCGCCATCGCCAAAACCGGGCGGAAAAGCGGCATCATCACCTTCGACGCCAGGGTCATGGGCGTTGATCTGGTGGTGGCCATGCTGTACAGCGATTTCAGAAACGGCACGGTCGGGGCAGCTGAAGGCGAGAAATTCGTGCGGGCCTGTGAATCGGCCAAGCTGAAACGGCGGCCTCTGCTTGCCTATGTGCACACCACCGGCGGCATCCGCATCCACGAGGGCACCCTGGGCGTGGTGCAGATGCCCAAGTGCACCATGGCGGTGCGGGAATACATCGACTCCGGCGGTTTGTACATCGTGGTCTACGACAACAATTCCTATGCCGGGCCGGTGGCGAGTTTTCTCGGCTGTTCGCCGTATCAATTCGCCATCCGCTCCAGCCGGGTCGGTTTTGCCGGGCCTCGGGTTATCCGGGACACCACCGGAGAGGACATCCCGCCCGATTACCATAACGCCCGCAAGGCCCTGCAACGTGGACACATCCAGGGCATCTGGGACCGCCGGGAGTTCCGGCGCAATCTCCATAAGTCCCTGCTGACCATGGGCGGCAGCAATCTGTATTATAGGTAAGCTGACAGCTGATAGCTGACAGCTGATAGCTAACTGCTAACTCACAACGGTTTGCGATGACTGACGAAATAGATTTCGACGCAATAATTGGCAAGTATCGTTCCGATCCTTTTGATTATCTGGACGTGCGGACCGCTCATACCGGCCAGGTCCGGTTCCGGGTGAAGGAAGATGCCGAGGTGGAAGGGCCGTCCGGCGAGTGGCACCATGTCCGGGGCACCCTGCTCTATGAAATGCTGCGGGAGGGGAACCAGAAGAAGATTTTTTCCTCAAGCAACGGGGTGGTTTCTTTTATCCGCAGCGACCTTGAGGGGCAGTTTGTCGAGGCAGGGGAGAAGATTCTCACCATCCGGCATCCGCTGAAAAAGCGCGAAATCATTGAGAATATTCTCCGGCAGGTGCTGGAGCCCTTCAATGCGCCCGAGCGGGCCAAGTATTTCTTTTCCCTCGACCTGCAGGCCAAGATCGACAAGCACGGCCAGCGGGGGGTTTCCATCAAGCCCGGCGACGAGATCCTTACCATGTCCCTGATGAAGCGCGACACCCCGGTCTACTATGCCGGGGAGCCGGGGATCATCCATTCCGTCTATTTCCAGCCGGGGGTCAGCGTGTCCCAGGGCGAGCCGCTGCTGGGCATCTGTTCCCAGGAGAAGCTGCCCATGATTCAGAGGATTATCACCCGCGTCAAAGCTGAATGGGAGTAACCGCCCAGCAGCACCACATCTGCTTTGTCATCGGCCGGCTCGTGTGCACCAGCACACTTCGCTGGCCTCTTTCGCGCATCTGCGGCACTGCTGGACGGTTACTCTCTCTGGCTGTTTGAGTCTGTTTTTTTGATTTTGGTTAAATAAAACCAATGGTTGAGCCTCTTTCCTTCCAAGCCGTTCAGCAACTCATCTCCGCCGAGGAGATTTCTTCCCGTTTGCTCCATTATCCCGCCGAAGTTGTCCAGGCCGTGTACCGCTACGGCGCGCCGGTGGGCAGCACCATCCTTCATCTGCCCCAGGCCGAACGGCTTATGCCTCTTGCCCGGCAGCGGATCAACGAATATGAGGCCCGCGGCCATTCCTGCCCCAGCGGCATGGTCTTTCTTGCCGACGAACTCAGCGATGGCCGCGGCCGATTCCAACGCTCCTGGCATGCGCCGGTGGGCGGTCTCTGGCTGACCTTGGTCATGGCCAACACCTTGTTGCCCGAGAGCATGCGTCTCTATCCCCTCGCCGCCGGTATGGCCTGCTGCGAGGCGATCCGCAGTTATGGTATCGAGGCGCGTCTTAAGTGGGTCAACGACGTGCATGTGGCAGGGCGCAAGATCTGCGGGGTGCTCTGTGAATCGTTTACCAGCGCCACGCATGGTGAGGAATATGTCCTGATCGGGGTGGGCCTCAACGTCAACAACTTGGCTTTTCCTTCCGAACTGGGTACAACGGCGGTGTCCATGAAGGAGATCCTCGGGCGCGATACCGATCTTGCCGGTTTTGCCGCCCGGCTGCTGGCCAAGTTTTCCTGGGCTTTCGGCCTGCTCTGTTACGACGAGGCCCAACGGCTTGACGCGGACGACGGTTCCGGCGCCGACCTGCCGGAGAGCCTGCTGCTTGGTGCCTGGCGCGAGCTGAGCGACACCGTGGGCCGTAAGGTCTGGTTCGGCTTTGATGTCCAGCAAGCGCCCCAGTATCAGGCGGAGGTGCTGGGTCTTGCCCCGGACGGAGGTATCATTCTCAGGCATCTTGAGAGCGGGGCCGAGATAGTCGAACATTCCGGGGAATTGTTGTATATTGATTAATGCTTTCTCCTGCCACTCCAGTTTCAGTCATCATCCCCACCCATAACCGGGCCGGTTTTCTGGCCCAGGCCATTGATTCGGTTCTCGGGCAGACCTACACCAACTTCGAACTCATCGTGGTGGACGACGGTTCCAGCGACGAGACCCAACCGTTGCTCGCCTCTTACGGCAAGGCCCTCATCACCCTGCACCAGGAAAAACGGGGCCCGGCCGCCGCCAGAAATGCCGGGATCAGAGCGGCCCGTCATCCCCTCCTCGCCTTTCTCGATTCCGACGACCAGTTTGCCCGGAACAAGCTGGCCCTCCAGACCGCCGCCATGGAGGCGCAACCGGACCTGCTCATCTCCCACACCCAGGAAACCTGGTTTCGTAACGGCCACCATCTCAACCAGAAGAAACACCACACCAAGGCGGGCGGCGATATCTTTGCCCGCAATCTTGCCCTCTGCATAGTGGGCATGTCCACGGTCATGGTCCGGCAAGAGTTGTTTGACCGGGTCGGGCTGTTCGACGAAAGCTTCCCCTGCTGCGAGGATTACGAATTCTGGCTCCGTGCCAGTGTCGCGCATCCCTTTCTCCTGGTGGATGCGCCGTTGACCGCCAAGCACGGCGGCAGGCCGGATCAGGTCTCGGTGCAGTTTCAAACCGGCATGGATCGCTTGCGCATCCGGGCTCTGGAAAAGATTCTTTCCTCCTTCCCCCTCACCTCCGCTCAGTCCCGTCTTGTCTGCGAGGAGCTAGTCCGCAAGGCCGTGCTCTACGGGAACGGCTGTCTCAAGCATGGCCGTCTCGAAGAAGGCCAATGCTGTCTCGCCCTTGCCGCCAGGTATTCCTAGCTGCCTGTGTAGCCTGTTCAAGATTACTCCGCATTCTTTGTGTTTGACATTACTTGCTGAATTTTCATAGCATGGAGATATGGGTGTTTGCACCTATATGGCGCATCGTTCCGCCAAGGAGCGGAGGTGTTCCTATTTCATGGTTTTTGCTTGCCCTTTGCGGGGCTTTTTTTACGAATCATTTATTGCAACAAGGGGTGCGGCGTATGCTGAAGAACATGAACATCGGACAAAGACTGAATGCGGCTTTCGGTTGTGTGCTGCTCCTGTTGGCGGCGGTGGCGGCGGTGGGCTATTTCAATGTCAGCAGGCTGGATGCGCTGATTATGGGGGTGGTGCATGATAAGTTCCAGAAGGTGGAGCTGCTCACTGACATGCATGAAGACGCCAACGTCATTTCTAGGGCTCTGCGTAATATGGTCATCCAGCCGGATGGAGAAACCATCAAAAAGGAAGGTGCCCGCATTGGTGAAATGCAGGAGAGGATCACCAAGGACCTTGGTCAGCTCCAGGAGGCTGTTCGCTCGGATACGGGAAAAAGCTATCTCAATGCCGTAATCGAGGCCAGAAAGGCCCATAAGGAACAGCTTTCCCTCATGCTGGACATGCTGCACCAGGGGAAGACAAAGGAGGCCACCACCGCGCTGTTCGGCAGATTCAGGGAGGCGCAGACCGCCTATTTCAAGACGTTAGAAGACATGGGCCATTACCAGGCCAAGGAGGTGGAGCGGGTTGGCGAGGATGCGGACCAGCTGGCAGGCTTCACCCGGTGGCTCATTCTGACTATGGGGATCATTGCTCTGTTGTTGGGCGGGGCGCTGGCCTGGTTCATTACCCGTTCCATCGCTCGTCCGATAGCGGCTTGCGTGGAGGCGGCCCACCGGATCGCCGCAGGCAACACCGAGGTGCAGCTCGACACCACCGCCAAGGATGAGACCGGATTACTCCAGGCCGCCATGGCCAAAATGGTGGAGGCGATCAAGGCCATGGCCAATGAGGTTGCCGGGCTTTCCCAAGCGGCGGTGGCAGGTAGGCTAACCATCCGGGCTGACGCGACGAAACACCAGGGGGATTTCAAAAAGATTGTCGAAGGGGTCAACAACACCATGTCCAGGCTGGTGGGGTTGCTGGACACCATGCCTGCACCGGCCATGATTATCGACAATGATTTTACCATTCTTTACATGAACGAACTCGGGGCCAAGGTCGGTGGCAAGACTCCGGCCCAGCTCATCGGCAGCAATTGTTACGATCATTTCAAAACCTCGGATTGCAAGACCGATCGGTGCGCCTGCGGCCAGGCCATGCGGGGCGGACAGGTGGCCAATTCCGAGACCGACGCCCATCCGGCGGCTGGTGTGGATCTGGATATAAGCTACAGTGGTACGCCGCTTCGCGATGAGGCGGGCAAGATCATCGGGGCCTTCGAGGTGGTGAGCGACCAGACCGCGATTAAGAAGGCTGCGCGTCAGGCCCAGAAGGTTGCCGACTACCAGAACATCGAAACCGAGAAGGTCGTCTCTTGCATGAGCAAGCTCGCCAAGGGCGATACCTCCTGCGCCATTACTCCTGCCCCAGGTGACGCCGATACCGCCGAGACCCGCAAGACCTTCCAGTCCATTGCCGATGCCTTTAATGCCTGTACTGCGGTGGTAGGTACTCTGGCCGCTGATGTGGCCATGCTTTCTCGGGCGGCCATGGAAGGGAAGCTGAACACCCGCGCCGATGCCGGCAAGCACCAAGGGGATTTCAAAAAGATCGTTGAAGGGGTTAACAACACCATGTCCAGGCTGGTGGGGTTGTTGGATACCATGCCCACCCCAGCCATGATCATCGACAATGATTTCAACGTGCAGTACATGAACGAACTCGGGGCTAAGGTCGGCGGCAAGACCCCGGCCCAGCTCGTCGGCACCAGGTGCTACGACCACTTCATCACCGCGGATTGCAAGACCGATCGTTGCGCCTGCGGCCAAGCCATGCGAAGCGGGCAAAACGCCAACAGTGAAACCGATGCTCATCCTGGGGGGCTGGATTTGGATATCAGCTATATCGCCACGCCGCTCCGCGACGAGCAGGGTAAGATCATCGGCGCCTTTGAGGTGGTGAGCGATCAGACCGCAATAAAGAAAGCGGGCCGGGTCGCGGAAAAAATCGCCAACTATCAGGATATCGAAACCCAGAAGTTGGTGGAATGTCTTGAAAAGATCGCCGAGGGTGATCTCTCCCTTGCCATCGAAACCGAACCCGCCGATACCGATACCGATTCGGTGAAGCAGGTCTTTGACGGCATTGGCTCGGCACTGGGCACGCTGATCAACGCCTTGAACGAGATTACCGTTGCGGCCCGCGAGATCGCCGAAGGCAATCTGCTGGTGAAGATGAAGAAGCGGAGCGAGCAGGATGAATTGATTCAGTCCCTGCAGGAGATGGTCGAGAAGATCAAGGAGATTATCACCGATGTGCGCGGTGCTTCGGATCAGGTGGCCAGCGGCAGTCAGGAGCTGAGCAGCAGCTCCCAGCAGGTCTCCCAGGGGGCCAGCGAACAGGCCGCCGCAGTGGAGGAGATTTCCTCGTCCATGGAGGAGCTTGCCAGCACCGTGGCCCAGACCGCCGATCACGCCCGGCAGACCGCGGCCATTTCCACTAAGGCTGCGGCTGATGCGGTGGATGGCGGCAAGGCGGTTGGGGAAACCGTGGCGGCCATGCAGCTCATCGCCACCAAGATCGAACTCATCGAGGAGATTGCCCGGCAGACCAATCTGCTGGCCTTGAATGCCGCCATCGAGGCGGCAAGAGCCGGGGAGCACGGCAAGGGATTCGCCGTGGTGGCCGCGGAGGTGCGTAAGCTTGCCGAGCGTAGCCAGGTATCGGCCCAGGAGATCAAAGGGGTTGCTTCGGCCAGTGTAGAAACTGCTTCCAATGCGGGCAAGCTCATCAACGAGATTGTGCCACAGATCCAGAAAACCGCAGAGCTGGTCCATGAAATCGACGCGGCCAGCAACGAACAGGCACGGGGCATTGACGAGAACGCCCGGGCCATCCAGCAGTTTGACCAAGTGATCCAGGCCAACAGCGCCGCAGCTGAGGAGATGGCCTCCACCAGCGAGGAGCTGACCGCCCAGGCAGCCCACCTACAGGAGACCATCGCTTTTTTCAAGGTGGAGGATGAAGCGAGGTTCCGGCCCCAGGC
This sequence comes from Thiovibrio sp. Mzg5, assembly GCF_055379285.1. Classification (NCBI taxonomy): domain Bacteria; kingdom Pseudomonadati; phylum Thermodesulfobacteriota; class Desulfobulbia; order Desulfobulbales; family Thiovibrionaceae; genus Thiovibrio; species Thiovibrio sp. Mzg5. Next base: position 605,406 of record NZ_AP022872.1, read on the forward strand.
GGGGCGGCCTCTGCCCTTACCTGCCTCGATCATCCCGGCAGCGAAAAAAAAATCCGGTAGCGGCAAGGGCAAAGGGGTGAAGCTCTCCCTGCCCGGTGCCGGTGATGGTGATTTTGAGCGGTATTGAATTTGTTTGGTATTCTCCATTCGTTCAAAAGAAATGCCCCCATGCCGGGGGCATTTCTTTTGGCAGCGACTGTTCATCACGATCATTCCGAAGATGAGCGAGCTGTATTCTGATCTGGCCCGTTGTCTCTCTGGCTTTTTTAAATCTTGCGAATACTCGGGTTTTCTGCCTATCTTTTATATGTGACTTTTTCATGATCGGAATCAATACGTTGGGAGGTGGTGCATGCGGTGGAACGATGTGAAGATCGGCAAGAAGATGATGATCGGCTCCGGCAGTATCCTTTTTCTGTTGATTGTCGTTGGCGCCTGGTCTTTCTGGGGATTGGGCAGCGTGGTGCGGGACGGGATCGAGGTGGCCAACGGGAACGCGTTGCGCGGGGAGTTGCTGCAACGGGAGGTTGACCACTTGAACTGGGCAAAGAAGGTCTCTGCCTATGTGTATGATGGCAGCGTCCCCGAGCTGGAGGTGGAACTCGATCATACCAAGTGCGGCTTCGGCAAATGGTATTACGGCGAGGGCAGGAAAGAGGCCGAAGCCTTGTTGCCGCTGCTCCGTGAGCCCCTGGCTGAAATTGCCGACCCCCATCAGAAACTTCATGAGTCGGCGGTAAAAATCAAGGAGGTCTTCCGCAAAAAAGAGAGTCAGGACGGGCGGCAACAGGCGGAGCACATCTATAGCACCGACACCCAGGCCAACCTGACCAAGGTGCAGGCCCTTCTGGGCAAAGTGACAGGACTGGCCAAGGATAATATTCTTTCCGAAAAGCAGATGATCCACAATGCCAAGACAACCAGGATCGCCATCGTGATCATTGGGTTTATGGCCATTGTCCTTGGGGTCGCGGTTTCCCTGTTCTCGGCAAAATCCATTGTCAGGCCCATTGATTCCGTGGTGGCGGTGAACAATCGCTTGGCGCTTGGAGACGTGAATGTTGCCATTGAGAACAATCGGCAGGACGAAGTGGGGTTGATGCTCGCCTCCATGAATGTCATGGTCGGCAATCTCAAGGAGACAGCTCGGCTGGCGGAACAGATCGCCATCGGCGACCTGGATGTGCGGGTTAATATCCTTTCCGACCAGGATGTTCTGGGGAAATCGCTGGCCGTCATGGTTGGCCAGCTCCAGGAAACAGCCAGACTGGCCCAGCAGATTGCCCTCGGCGACCTGGACGTGCAGGTGAAGATTCTGTCCGATAAGGATGTGCTGGGAAAATCCCTGGCCAGCATGGTGGAGAATCTCAAGAAAACAGCAGCCCATGCCGAGCAGATCGCCGCAGGCGACCTGCGGGTGGATGTGACTCTTCTTTCCGAAAAGGACAGCCTCGGCAAGGCTCTGTCTGCCATGGTCATAAAGCTTCGCCAGGTTATCGGCGATGTGCGGCTTGCCGTCGACCAAGTCACAATGGGCAGTCAGGAATTGAGCAGCAGTTCGGAGCAAGTTGCCCAAGGGGCCAGTGAGCAGGCCGCCTCAGTGGAGGAGATTTCTTCGTCCATGGAAGAGTTGGCCAGCACTGTGGCCCAGACCGCCGACCATGCCCGGCAGACCGCAGCCATTGCCACCAAGACCGCAGCCGACGCGGAGGCTGGGGGCAAGGCGGTGGGAGAAACCGTAGTGGCCATGCAGCATATCGCGGAAAAGATCGAACTGATCGAGGAGATATCAAGGCAGACCAACCTGTTGGCCTTGAACGCCGCCATTGAGGCGGCCAGGGCCGGGGAGCACGGCAAGGGTTTTGCCGTGGTGGCTGCGGAGGTAAGAAAACTGGCGGAACGCAGTCAGGTTTCGGCCCAGGAGATAAAGGGGGTTGCTTCGGCCAGTGTAAGAACCGCAGCCAATGCCGGCAAGCTCATCGAGGAGATTGTGCCGCAGATTCAAAAAACCGCCGAGCTGGTTCATGAGATTGATGCGGCCAGTAATGAGCAGGCCCGGGGTATCGAGGAAAACGCCAGAGCCATCCAGCAGTTTGATCAGGTGATTCAGTCCAACAGCGCGGCGGCCGAGGAGATGGCCTCCACCAGCGAGGAGCTGACCGCCCAGGCGGCCCAGATGCAGGAAACCATCGCCTTTTTCCTGGTGGAAACAGCAGGCGAAGTTCGTCCTCAGGCTCGAACTCTGTCCCTGCCGGCCTCTCCCTGTCGGGCAGGGAAAAAAGCAATCTTCGGCAAGGGCAAGGGCGTGAAGCTTGCCTTGGAAACGAATAAAGAGGAGGAGTTCGAGCGGTATTGATTCCGGATGCTTCCCACACCAGACGAAAAACGCCCTCATGCCGAGGGCGTTTTTCGTGATGGCAATGATTTTTGCTGAATCAAGACAACCGGCTGTCTCTGCTTTTTATTCTTTGACGTGGTTTATTTCCCATGCGTATAATTATTTCGTGTGGGTAGTTATACGGAATGTTATCTGGGGATGCTTGGCGGACAAGGAGCGTTAAGATGCTGAAAGAAAGATTTAAGGATATGGGGATCGCGGCAAAATTGAATCTGGCCATTGTGGCTGCGGTGCTCCTGCTTATGCTCGGCATGACGGTGGCGATTAACTCCGCAGTGCGCAGCGCCCTGATCGAGCAGGGGGATACCTTTGTCAGCACCATGCGGGAGCAGCAGAAAAACGAAGAGGAACTGCTGCGGCAGGATCTTGTTTTAAAGGGGAAATCCTTTGCCGAGATGCTGGCCAAGGTTGGCCAGGATCTTCTCCTCAACTACGAGTATGCATTCCTGGAGAAGATCGTCCAGAGTGTGGCCAATGATCCGGATGTCGCTTTTGTCGTGTTCAATGACAAGGACGGCAAGGCCGTCACCACCTCAAGCGTCAAGCCCGAGGCCTTTCCTGCCCAGAATGTCTTGGACAAGGAGATTCTGGCCGGGGAGCAGAAGGTCGGCTCCGTGGTCATCGGTTTGAATTTTGCTGCGGTGGAGAAAAATATCGAAAAAACCCTGGCCCAGGGCAATGCGGTGATCGCTGCGGCCCAGCAGAGGCAAAAGGATGTCCTGCTGCGGATTGCCCTGAGCATCGTCGGGTTCGCGGTGGTGGGGGTTTTGCTCATCGGCGTCATTGTCTATTACACCATCCGCTATATGGTCAAGCCTCTGATTCAGGCGGTGGCTAATATACGACTTGTGGCCCAGGGTGATTTGGACGTAGAAGTCGCCAGTACGAGTGGGGATGAAATCGGCCAAATGTGTGTGGCCATGCGCGGCATGGTCGAAAATCTCAGGGCCACGGCGGCAATGGCCCAGCAGATCGCCTTGGGTGATTTGAATGTACAGGTGAACATCCTTTCCGAAAAAGATCTCATGGGCATATCTTTGGCCAAGATGGTGGCAAATTTAAAGGCCAAGGCAGAGCAAATTGAAAAGGGGGATATTGGCTCCAAGGTGGAGCTTCTTTCGGAAAATGATATGTTCGGCAAGGCCCTGACCACCTTGCTGCAAAAAATACGGGAAATTATCACCGAGGTGCAGATGGCGGCCGATCAGGTTGTCTCAGGCAGCCAGGCGCTAACCAGCAGCGCCCAGGAGGTTTCCCAGGGAGCCAGTGAACAGGCGGCCGCCGTGGAGGAGATTTCCGCCTCCATGGAAGAGTTGGCCAGCACCGTGGCCCAGACGGCGGATAATGCCCGCCAGACTGCGGGCATCGCTGCCAAAGCCGCGACCGATGCGGTTGAGGGCGGAAAAGTAGTGGCGGAAACCGTATTGTCCATGCAGCATATCGCGGAAAAAATTGGATTTATTGAGGAGATCGCCCGGCAGACCAATCTGTTGGCCTTGAATGCTGCCATCGAGGCGGCTCGGGCCGGCGAGCACGGCAGGGGCTTTGCCGTGGTGGCTGCCGAGGTGCGCAAGCTGGCGGAACGCAGCCAGGGCTCGGCTCGGGAGATTAAGGACCTGGCCAGTACCAGTGGGGAAACTGCGAGTAATGCGGGAAGGCTTATCAATGAGATAGTGCCCCAGATCCAGAAGACCGCGGAACTGATTATGGAGATCGATGCGGCCAGCAACGAACAGGCCCGGGGCATTGATGAAAATACCAAGGCCATCCAGCAATTTGATCAGGTAATCCAGGCCAACAGCGCGGCTGCGGAGGAGATGGCTTCCACCAGCGAGGAGCTGGCTGCCCAGGCGGCGCAGATGCAGAACACCATTGCTTTTTTTAAGCTGGATACAGCGGGAGAAGAGATTGTGTCCCGTCCGCAGGCGCGGTTGCAGTCTAAGCCTGCCTCGGCCAGCCCGGGAATGGGAAGAATATCCGACGCTAAAAGCAAAGGGGTAAAGCTGTCTTTGCCTGGCACCGGTGATGGTGATTTCGAACGGTATTAGGGGCAATGTTTTTGTTTTTGAGCAATTTAATCCGGGGGGATGCGCTTTGCAGCTTTGTGGCCAGATGGCTAGGGTTCTGTAAAGTAAATCTTTAGCAAAAGGAGAGAGGGAAATGTTGCAAGATATGAATCTCGGCAAGCGGTTGAGCCTTGGCTTTACTGTGTTGGTGGTGATCATGGTGGCCTTGATCTGGATCGGTTACCGGGGGATGGCGAAGATCAATGATGATCTGGATCGGGTCGTCAACATCAACTCGGTGCGGATAGATGAAATTAATAATGCGAGCATGTGCATGGCCAATACTGGCCTCAATGTCCGTAACATTATCCTGAACACCAATATGGAGAAACGGAAGGAATACCAGGAGCGGATCAGAAAATTTCGCGAAGCATACGAGAAGAGCATGAAAAAGGTCGAGGAGTTGACAACCTCGAGCGATACCAAGGGGATTGAGTTGCAGGATAAGGTCAAGGAGGCCAACAAGACACTGCAAGGCCTGAACAACAAAAGCATGGAACTGGCCATGGCCACCAAGGATGAAGAGGCCGAGCAGGTGCGGACTAAGGAAATCGGCCCTGCGGAGGTTGTCATGCAGAAGGCTATTAACGAACTGCTGGCCCACAATCTGGACCGCAACAAGGCCCGCTACGAGGAGAGTGTCGCAACCTTTAATGCCTCCCGCAACCTGATGCTCGGCCTGGGTGGGGCAGGGCTTCTCCTGAGCATCGGTATCGCCGTGTTCCTTACCCGTTCGATCCTCCGCCAGCTTGGCGCCGATCCCAGCGAGGTGCATGAGGTTGCTAACTTAGTGGCCATCGGCGATCTCTCGCGGGAGATCACCCTTTCTTCAGGCGACACCTCCAGCGTTATGGCCGCCATGAAGAAGATGGTCGATGCCCTCGCCAGCATCACCGCCAACGCCAAGCAGGTTTCCCAAGGCAATCTCATGGTGGAGATGAAAAAGCGGAGCGACAAGGATGAGCTGATGGAATCCCTCGCCAACATGGTCGCCAAGCTGAAGGAGGTGGTCATGGATGTACAGGCCGCCGCCGATCAGGTGGTTGCCGGCAGCCATGAGCTGAGCTCCAGCTCCCAGCAGGTTTCCCAGGGAGCCAGTGAGCAGGCCGCCTCGGTGGAGGAGATTTCCTCGTCCATGGAGGAGTTGGCCAGCACTGTGGCCCAGACTGCGGACAATGCCCGGCAGACCTCAACCATCGCCACCAAGACCGCGACGGATGCCGGGGCCGGTGGCAAGGCGGTGGCGGAAACCGTGACCGCCATGCAGCATATCGCGGAAAAGATTGAGCTGATCGAAGAGATCGCCCGCCAGACCAACCTGCTGGCCTTGAATGCTGCCATCGAAGCGGCCCGGGCCGGAGAGCACGGCAAGGGCTTTGCCGTGGTGGCCGCCGAGGTGCGTAAGCTTGCCGAGCGCAGCCAGGTTTCCGCCCAGGAGATCAAGGGCGTGGCCACCAGCAGTGTGGCTACCGCTACCAATGCCGGCAGACTGATCAACGAGATTCTCCCCCAGATCCAGAGAACCGCCGAACTGGTGCAGGAGATCGACGCGGCCAGCAACGAGCAGGCCAGGGGGATCGAGGAGAATTCCAAGGCCATCGAGCAGTTTGATTCGGTCATTCAGTCCAACAGCGCAGCTGCCGAGGAAATGGCCTCCACCAGCGAGGAGCTTACCGCGCAAGCCTCCCAGATGCTGGAAACCATTGCTTTTTTCAAACTGGATGAGGCAGGGGGGCAAAGGCGTCAGGCAAGTAATCCTGTTGCCGGTGGTCGGAGATCAGGAAAAGCTCCGTTGGCCCTGTCTCATGCAAAAAAAGCGACGCTGGCAGGCGGCAAGCAGACCTCTGTCTCAGGGGCGGGCGGGGCAAGCATTGCCCTGGATGACCTAAAGGATTTTGAACGGTATTGATGCAGGGTAAGCCTTTTAACCTGATGGAGAGAAAATGAAAAAAAATATCAGAAACAAGATGCTTTTCGCCTTTGGCGGGGTCTGCGGGGTCCTGGTGATTCAGCTTCTGGTGAACGGTTTTTTCCAGAGCCAGGTGACTCGCAGCGTGGAAGAGGCCAGGGATAAGGGGTATGGTGGCAATGAGCTGGCCATGGGGATCAAGGTCGAAATGCTCCAGGTTCTGGAGATATTAACCGATGCCGGCGCGGTGCGCACCGTCGAGGTTCTTGCCAAGGCCAACAAGGACGCCGCTGAGCATGTCGCCCGGTTCCGTGAACATGCCGAGGCTTTGAAGGCGCTCCATCCAGAAAACCGCCGCGAGATCGAGGAGATCGAGAAGCTGTTTGGGGGATTTTTTGAAAAGGGTAAACGCACCGCCGAACTCTATGTGAAAGGGGATCTGGCGCAGGGCACCAAGGCCATGGATGAGTTCGACGCCGCAGCCGAGGAGTTGGGCAAGCGGGTGGCCCAGATTGAGGAGGAGATGGAGGCGGAGGCGGCGAACGGCATAGCCGGCGCGCTTTCCACCATCAAGCTGGCCAATATTGTCAGTATAGCCCTGGCCATCGCCATTATTGCCTTTACCATTATCCTGGCTTTTGTTTTTTCCGGCAGGATCAGTTCGGCTCTCGGCAAGATGGTTGGTGTTGCCCAGCGGATTGCTGATGGCGATCTGGCCCACACCAAGATGGAGGTCAACAAGGAGGATGAGATCGGGCAGTTGGCTGAGGCCCTGGACTCCATGGTGCTGAAACTTCGGGAAATTATCCAGGACGTGAGCATGGCTGCGGATCAAGTTGCCGCAGGCAGCCATGAGTTGAGCAGCAGCTCCCAGCAGGTCTCCCAGGGCGCCAGCGAGCAAGCAGCCTCGGTGGAGGAGATTTCCAGCGCCATGGAAGAGTTGGCAAGTACCGTGGCCCAGAGCGCGGATAATGCCCGGCAGACTACGGCCATTGCCAGCAAGGCATCGAAAGACGCGGTGGAAGGCGGCAAGGCCATGACGGAAACCGTGAGCGCCATGCAGCATATCGCCGAAAAGATCGAGGTAATTGAAGAGATTGCCCGGCAGACCAACCTGCTGGCCTTGAATGCCGCCATCGAAGCGGCCAGGGCCGGAGAGCACGGCAAGGGCTTTGCCGTGGTGGCCTCCGAGGTGCGCAAGCTTGCGGAGCGCAGTCAGGTGTCGGCCCAGGAGATCAAGGGGGTTGCTTCGGCCAGTGTGGCAACGGCGACCAATGCAGGAAAGCTCATCAACGAGATTGTACCCCAGATCCAGAAAACAGCCGAACTGGTGCAGGAGATTGACGCTGCCAGCAACGAACAGGCACGTGGGCTTGAGGAAAATTCTAAGGCCATTGAACAGTTTGATCAGGTCATTCAGGCCAACAGCGCGGCGGCCGAGGAAATGGCCTCCACCAGTGAGGAACTTACCGCCCAGGCAGCCCGGCTCCAGGAGACCATCTCCTTTTTTAAGATGGATGACGTCGGAGGAAAAAGGCGTCCGGCCAGCGGGGCGGATACCGGCTACCGCAAGACCGGCAGTAGTTCTCTTGCCTTGCCCCCTGGAAAGGGAGCAGGCAGCCAGGGAATAAAAGCCGCTTTAGCCAGGGAAAGCGGGGCGAAAATTTCGTTGGATGATTTTGAGCGCTATTAATCGGGATGTTGCCCCAAGATACAGCTGAATAGGAAAGGTGAAGCATGGCGGATTCGGAATACGCAGAGGTTTTTCGCGAGGAGGCGGGAGAACTTCTTGAGGAGTTGGAAACCTCTTTGTTGGAGCTGGAGAAGGACCCGGCCGACCTTAAGATAGTGAGCCGGGTTTTTAGGGCCATGCACACGATCAAGGGCTCTGGGGCGATGTTCGGCTTCGATGATATCGCAGGGTTCACCCATCATGTGGAAACGGCCCTGGACAAGGTTCGGGACGGGACGGTGCCGGTGAGCACAGAGTTGATTGATCTGACTCTGGCTTCTCGGGATCATATCCGCGCCCTGCTCGATGCCGCCACCGGCGGAGGCGAGGTTGACTCTGCGGAGGGACAACGGATTATTGCTTCGTTGCAGGCCCTGGTCGGCGGCGGAGCGACGGGCAAGGAGCAGACGGCTCCTGCCCCGGCACCTTCGGCCCTGGATATGGGGGAAGGGGAGCAGAAGGACCCCACCGTGGGCAGAAGGGCTCATTACCGGATTCATCTTAGGCCGACTCCGGAATTTTTTGTCGGTGGGAACACGGTGGAACAGCTGCTGGACGAATTGAAAAAGCTCGGAGAGTGCACGGTATTTCTCCACGAGGAGGGAAAATCGGAGGAATCCGGCCTTGGGGGACGGTGGGAAATACTGCTCACCACGGACAAGGGGATCAACGGGGTCGAGGATGTGCTGGTTTTTGCCGAATCGAGCTGCGAGGTGAAGGTGAAGACCCTTGCCGTTGAGGGAGAGAATGATTTCGAAGAGCACCGGAGACTTGGCGAGATCCTGGTGGAAAAGGGGGAAATCTCCGTCGATGCCCTCGGCAAAGTCCTTGAGCGGCAGAAACCGCTGGGGGAATTGCTCATCGAGGAGCAGCTTGTTTCAAGAACCAGCATCAACGCCGCGCTGGCCGAACAGAAAATGGTCACGGAGAGCAAGGGCAAGGGTGCTGTCGTCAAGGCCGCGGAAAGCATCCGGGTGGCCTCGGAAAAGCTGGATCAGCTCATCAATCTGGTGGGCGAATTGGTTGTTACCCAAGCTCGGCTGACCCAGGTTGCCGGCCAGCACAAGGACTCCGACCTTGTCGAGCCGGTGGAGGAGGTGGAGCGTCTTACCGCCGAACTGCGGGATTGTGTGCTCAATATCCGGATGCTGCCCATCGGCACCACCTTTGCCAAATTCAAGCGGCTGGTTCGGGATCTTTCCGCCGAGCTGGGCAAGGAAGTGGTCATGGTTACCGAGGGCGCTGAGACCGAGCTGGACAAGAACGTGATCGACCAGCTGGGCGACCCCATGGTCCATCTTATCCGCAACTGTATCGACCATGGCATCGAATCGCCGGAGGAACGGGAGCTGGCCGGTAAGCCGCGCAAGGGTACGATTTCTCTTGCCGCCCAGCATTCCGGGGCCAATGTCGTTATTACCGTCACCGATGATGGCAAGGGGCTCGACGCGGAGAGAATCCGGCAGAAAGGTGTGGAAAAAGGGCTGTTCCGCGCAGACATGGAATTGAGCGAGCAGGAAATCTGGAATACCATTTTCGCGCCGGGGCTTTCCACGGCCAAGACCGTTACCAGCGTCTCCGGGCGCGGGGTGGGTATGGACGTGGTGAAAAGCACGGTGGATGCCCTCAAGGGTTCGGTGTCCGTAACCGACAGCACCAAGGGACAGGGCACCACCATCACCATCATGCTGCCCCTGACCCTGGCCATTATCAACGGTCTGCTGGTAAAGGTGGCGGACACCCATTTTGTCCTGCCCCTTTCTCAGGTGGAGGAGTGCGTGGAGCTGACCAGGGAGGATATCGCCAGGTTCCATGACCGGCGGATGCTGCCGGTGCGGGAGCAGCTTGTTCCCTATGTGCGTCTGCGGGATTTTTTTGCCATTCCCGGAGAAAAGCCCGCGCTGGAACAGATGGTGATCAGCCGAATCCATGGGGAACGCTTCGGTCTGGTGCTCGACGATGTGGTGGGCGAGCATCAGACGGTTTTGAAATCACTGGGCTGGGTCTATCGGAACGCCACTGGTCTTTCCGGCTCGACAATCCTGGGCAACGGGCATGTCGCTCTGATTCTTGATGTGGCCAATGTGATGAAATGCGCCCGTCAGGAAGAGCATGACGCTCTTGCCACCTGAAGAGATGATGATAATGGACTGCCGGAGTTCGTTGTTGGGCTAGTGCGGGATCTGGCAGAAAAAAAGTACACGGGAGAGAAATCATGAGCGTAAAAAATGAAACGGTTCAGTCGCAGGCCACGCAATATCTCACCTTCATGCTTCGGGAGGAGGGCTTTGCCATAGAGATTTCCAAGGTCAGGGAGGTGCTCGATGTCACCACCATGACCAGGATTCCCCGGATGCCGGAGTATTTGAGCGGGGTCATCAACCTGCGCGGCAATGTGGTGCCGGTGATGGACCTTGGCCAGAGGCTGGGCATGGGAACCATCGAGTACACCAAGAACACCTGCATCATGATCGTGGAGCTGGAGGTGGATGCCAACCTGGTGGAGATGGGGGTGTTGACCGATTCGGTGCAGATGGTTCTTGACCTGAACCCGGAGGACATTGAATCCGTCCCCAAAATGGGCACCAACCTCAACACCGAGTTCATCAAGGGCATGGGACGGCAGGCTGAGGAAAAGTTTCTGATCATCCTCGATATCGATAAGGTGCTGGCCAGTGAGGGCGAAGCGACCCTGCGGGAAATAGACAGCGCCGTTTCGATCCACTTGGGTGAATCCAAGCCGGAAGAAGCTGCCGGTATGGAAGCGTAGCAGTCATAAGACGGGTAGCTGGGGAACGCATGACTTTTTCCGAAAATCAGGGAACAGCGAGGGATTGGTCTGTGCATTCGCCGACCTTGTCCGATCGGGATTTTAACCGATTCAGCGCTTTCATTTACGAAGCCTGCGGCATTAAGCTGCCTCCCATCAAAAAAACCATGCTTTCCGCCCGACTGCAGAAGCGGCTGCGGCAACTGCACCTGGATTCCTTTTCCGCCTATCTTGATTACGTGTTGAGCCCCGAAGGTCAGGCTGCAGAGCTGAACCAGATGATCGACGTGGTCAGCACCAACAAGACCGATTTTTTCCGGGAGGCAAAGCATTTTGATGTGATGAATAATCTTGTTCTCCCGGACTATGTGCAGCGGATGACCCATTCCTCCCACAAAACGCTTCGGGTCTGGAGCGCGGGCTGCTCCAGCGGCGAAGAGCCTTACACTCTGGCCATGGTGCTCGATGATTTTTTTTCCCGGTTTCCGGGGTTGGACTACACCATTCTCGCCACGGATATCTGCACCGAGGTGCTTGCCCGGGCGGAAGAGGCGGTCTACACCAATGAAGTGGTGGCGCCTGTTTCCCCGGTGTTGCGTAATAAATATCTGATGAAGGGGAAGGGCGCACACCAAGGATTTCACCGGGTTGTCCCGGAGCTTCGGCGGAAGGTGACATTTAAGCGGCTTAACTTCATGGATCGGGATTTCGGCATTGAGCAGAAGATGGATCTTATTTTCTGCCGCAATGTGATCATCTATTTTGACCGGAAAACCCAGTGCGAGCTTTTTGAAAAGTTTTATCGCCAGTTTTCTCCCAAAGGCTATCTGTTCACCGGACATTCGGAAACCCTGGAAGGCATAGGAGACCGGATGGAGCGGGTTGCGGCGGCGGTGTATCGATGCCGCAAATGAAGGATATTCTGGATACCGATCTCCCCGTGGTGAATCTGCATCCGGGCGAGCTCTTTGTCGCCCAGGAGCCCACCCTGATCGCCACCATTCTCGGCTCCTGTGTTTCGGTTTGCCTGTTTTGTCCCCGACAGAAGACCGGCGCCATGTGCCACGGGGTGATGCCGATCCGCCCGGATCTGAGTGTGGAAGACAGTTTTCGCTTCGTAGAGACTTCGGTGCGCTATATGGTTGAGATTCTTACCCACGGCAACATGCTCTGTCCCAATGCCGGACTGGTGGCAAAGATCTTTGGCGGGGCCGATGTTCTGGATGTTCATTTTGGCCCGGCAGCCGATGCCAGGAGTATCGGCTCGATGAATATCAAGGCGGCGCGGGAGGCTCTGGCGCGGTACAATGTTCCCGTGGCCGTGGAAGAGGTAGGCGGCGTGCATGGCTGCAAACTGTTTTTCTATTCCCATACCGGTGAAGTTTTGCTGCGGCGTATTCCCCGTTCTTCTGTCCCAGGATGAAAATTAATGTCTTATAAAAAAATTAGGGTGTTGATCGTCGATGATTCCGCCGTGGTGCGGCAGGCCTTGACCGATACGCTGGAGTCGGACCCGCAGATCGAGGTGATGGGCGCGGCCAGAGACCCTTACGTGGCTGCCGATTTTATCGCCAAAGAGGTGCCGGACGTCATTGTGCTTGATGTGGAGATGCCGCGCATGGACGGGATCACCTTTCTCCACAAGCTCATGAGCCAGCATCCCATTCCGGTGGTCATGTGTTCGACCCTTACGGAAAAGGGGGCGGAAACCACGCTCAAGGCCTTGGAATATGGGGCCATCGACATCATTCAGAAGCCCAAGCTCGGGACGAAACAGTTCATCGAGGAGTCGAGAATTCGGATTTGCGATTCGGTCAAGGCCGCAGCCCGGGTCATGGTCAAGCGCATTGCCGCCACGCCCCATCATGTGGAGAAAAAGCTCACCGCCGATGTCATGCTGGCTCCGCCCTCGTCCACCGCCATGGTGCAGACCACGGAACAGGTTGTGGCGGTGGGCGCCTCCACCGGCGGCACCGAAGCCCTGCGGATATTTCTTGAAGCATTGCCTGGAGATTGTTCCGGTATTGTCATTGTCCAGCACATGCCCGAGGGCTTCACCCGTGCTTTTGCCGAGCGGTTGGACGGCCTGTGCCGCATCCGGGTCAAGGAGGCGCAGGATGGCGACACCGTGTTGCGCGGCCAGGCGCTGATTGCCCCCGGTAACCGGCATATGATGCTGAAACGCAGCGGCGCCAGGTATTTCGTGGAGATCAAGGACGGCCCCCTGGTTTGCCGTCACCGCCCTTCGGTGGATGTGCTTTTCCGTTCCACCGCCCGCTACGCCGGGAAAAACGCCATTGGCGTCATCATGACCGGCATGGGCGATGACGGGGCACGGGGGATGGCCGAGATGCGGCAGGCCGGCGCCCACACCATCGCCCAGGACGAGGCGTCCTGCGTGGTTTTCGGCATGCCCAAGGAAGCCATTTCCCTGGGGGGAGTGGAAAAGATTCTGTCCCTTGAGCGGATTGCTTTCGCGATTGCCGGGAAGTAAGCCGTTGGAACAAAACGGCATTATGAGCCGTAAGGATTGGTTAAAAGAACATGCGTGAAATGGCGCTGGTTATTCCGTAACGGCTTCTAAAAAAAAGATTCTAAAATGGAAGCCTGTGTAATACTATACAGAATATCGAAAGAGACATTGGCTTGTGTCGGGGAAGATCTGGCCAAGCGACCAGGATAACGTGCGAGAAGGAGAACCATGGATCTCTTAAAGGATTTTGCTCAAAAAGACATGATCGAACAGATCATCTGCCTGGATGAGATCAAGGAGTCCAGGTTGGTGGAAGCCATCCCGGCCTTGTGGAATCTGTATGCCAATCCGCTTGGGGATCAGGCGGTTGATGAAATGGTCTATCACACCCTTTTTGATTTGCTTGCCGGGCGGGAGCAGGAGATTATCGCCGGTCTGGGGCATGAATCAGAGGCGGTTCGTCTCATGTGTATCCGGCGGGCTGCCGACGGCGGTTCGTCCGCGCTCAAGGACGCGCTGGTCAAGCTGCTTGCGGCCGCTTCCGACAACGAACTTGTCTCCGAGGTTATTCGGGCTTTGGGCAGCTATAAGGATGCGGGCCTTACCGAGATTCTCTTGCCTTATCTCAAGCATGAAGATTATTCCGTTGTTGCCTGGACCATGCGCGGCCTTGCCGGAATCCATGACCTCAAGGTCCGCGACGCCCTGATGGCCATGGTTTCTGAAAGTCGGGAGGTGCACAATGTTGATGCCGGATGCGATTTGCGCACCGCTCTGGCCGTGGAAAACATTGCCAATTTCCCCGACGATACAACCGCGAACTTTCTCCTCGGCTTTATCCATCATGCCAATCCCTCGTTTCGGAGGGTTGTTATTTCCACCCTTGCCGGCATGGGGGAGGAGATCTTGTCGGCCCTGGAAAGATGTCTTGATACCGGCGACAAGGACGAAAAAATCATGGCGGCCAACGTCATTGGCATGACCGGGAAAAAGCGGGGCGCCGACATCCTGGTCGCCCATCTGGAAAAGGCCGGAGACGCCAACCTGAAATTTGCCATCTATGAGGCCCTGGGGCGAATCAGCTCCATGCGCAGCGTCATCGGCCTGACCGACGGCCTGGCGGAAGGGGACGATCTTGTGCTCATTGCCGTGGTCACCGCCCTGGATCACCAGTGCAACCCCGGGGTAGTCAAGGTGCTGAATGAGACCATTGCCAGGGGCGACGCCCAGAGCGGTCGAGTGCTTTCAGCCATCATCACCTCCCACGCCCGGAAGGTCTTTGCCGCCCTGTATAATGATGGCGGTCAACGGAGCGCATTGCTTGCCGCCGTGCAGAAGTCCGGGGATCATGAGGCCATTGGCGCCTTTCGGGCGGAACTTGCCAGGATCGGCGGGGAGCAAGCTGCCAAGGATATCCAGCAGTTGAGCCTTGGCGAGTCTGGTGCCAAGGAAAAACGCATTCTTGCCGCGGATGACTCCAAGGCCATGCTCTTCTTCTATAAGGGGGTTGCCGCGGATCTCGGGGTGGAGCTGATCGCGGTGGAGGATGGGAAAAAGGCCTTTGATTACCTCCAGATGGATAGTGAATTTGATCTGATTATCACCGACATGAATATGCCGAACATGGATGGCATCGAGCTGACCCGCGAGATCAGAAAGAAGTCGGAATGGGCAAAGATTCCCGTGCTGATGGCGACCACCGAATCGGAGAAGACCCAGTCGGAATTGGCTCGGCAGGCCGGGGTGACGGATTTTATCACCAAGCCATTTTCCAAGGATGATTTTAAGGCGAAGATCGGCCAGATGTTTGCCTGACGCCTGTGTTATTATTGCGAGGCAAAAAGAGTCTGCCTCAGGGCAGGCTCTTTTTGTTTGACCCCAAGGGTTTTCTTCCGTACTATTCCGCAGGGCATGCGCCCTAAGTCGCCGTGCTAAAATTTTTTGATCCTCCATGGGGAATGCAATGACCAAACCGTTTGGAATTACCGTAAGCCGTCACATCATGGACAGCCAACGCCTGCATCCCCAGGCCACCGGCGATCTTTCCGGTCTGCTCAGTGAATTGATCGTGGCTGCCAAAACAATCAACGCCGAAGTCAATATGGCCGGGTTGGCAGATGTCCTGGGGATGGCCGGAAAAACCAATATTCAGGGCGAGCATGTGCAAAAGCTCGACGAGCTGGCCAACAACGCCATCAAGCGCCGTATGGCCCGCTGCGGCTATATCTGCGTGATGACCTCGGAGGAGGAGGCGGATATCATCCCGGTGGCCGAGGGGAGTGCGGGCAAATACACCCTGGCCTTTGATCCGCTGGATGGTTCGTCCAATATCGATGTCAATGTGAGTATCGGCACCATCTTTTCCATCCACCGGCGCAAATCCACCAACGATCATACCCCCCAAGGGGAAGAAGCCGATCTGCTGCAAAAGGGCCGGGAACAGGTGGCTGCCGGGTACATCATCTACGGCTCCAGCACCATGATGGTATTCACCACCGGCGAAGGGGTGCACGGCTTTACCCTTGATCCCAGCGTGGGCGAGTTTTTTCTCTCGCATCCTGATATCAGGATGCCCGAACGGAGCAAATATTTCAGCGTCAATGAGGGGAATTACAACTTCTGGAACAGCGAAGTCCGGCGGTTTGTGGATTATCTGAAGGAAAACGACCGGGAAAGCGGGCGGCCCTACAACGGGCGGTACATCGGCTCATTGGTGGCGGACTTTCACCGCAACCTCATTGCCGGCGGAATCTTTCTCTATCCGCGGGATAACCGGAATCCGGCCAAGCCCCATGGCAAGCTGCGGTTGTTGTACGAGGCCGCGCCCCTGGCTTTTCTGGTGGAACAGGCTGGCGGCCGGGCCATTACCGATGACGGGGTGAACATCATGGATATCCAGCCCACCTCCCTGCACCAGCGGGTGCCGCTGGTTATCGGCTGCCAGCATGAAGTGGAGCTGTTTGAGGAGTTTGTAGCAGGGGACAGGTGAAAAGTTAGAGGCGCAAGGTAAAAAAGTTCGCGGTTTTAAAAAGGATGGCGCGGGAATTTGTTCCCGCGCCATCCTTTTTTTTGTTTACCCTTTGGCCTTTTCTTTTTCCCAGGTGTCGCGCAGGGTGACAGTTCGGTTGAACACGGGGCTGCCATCCTTGGCATCCAAGCTGTCCACGCAGAAATATCCCTGGCGTTCAAACTGATAATGGCTGCCGGGCCGGGCATTGGCCAGGCTCGGTTCCACCAGGCAATTTTTAAGTACCACCAGGGATTCCGGATTGACAAAGGTCTTGAAGTCCGCCTCGCCTGCGTCCGGATTTTCTTCGGTGAAGAGCCGGTCGTAGAGGCGCACCTCCGCAGGCACGCCATGGGCGGCGGAGACCCAGTGGATGGTGCCTTTGACCTTGCGGCCATCCGGGGCGGAGCCGCCCAGAGTGGCCGGGTCGTAGGTGCAATGGAGTTCGATGATCTCGCCGGTCGCCTCGTTTTTGACCACCTTCTCGCATTTGATGAAATAGGCGTAGCGCAACCGCACCTCCCGTCCCGGGGCCAGGCGGAAGAATTTCTTCGCCGGCTCCTCCATGAAATCTTCCCGTTCGATATACACCTCCCGGCCAAAGGGGACATGGCGCTCGCCCAGCTCCGGCTTCTGCGGGTGGTTTTGGGCGGGGAGGTTCTCTGTGTGGTTCTCGGGATAGTTGGTGATCACCACCTTGAGCGGCGCAAGCACGCCCATGACCCGGACGGCGGTTTCGTTGAGATCGTCACGGACGCAGTGCTCCAGCAGGGCCACATCCACCATGCTGTCTTTTTTTGCCACCCCGATTTTGTCGCAGAAGCTGCGCAGAGCGGCCGGGGTATAACCGCGGCGGCGGATGCCGGACAATGTCGGCATCCGGGGGTCGTCCCAGCCGGAAACATGCCCCTCGCTGACCAGCTGCCGGAGCTTGCGCTTGCTGACCACGGTGTAGCTGAGGTTTAAGCGGGCGAATTCGATCTGGCGCGGGTGGCAGGGGACCGGCAGGTTGTCGAGGGTCCAATCGTAGAGGGGCCGGTGGTCGGCAAACTCCAGGGTGCAAAGCGAGTGGGTGATCCCCTCCAGCGCATCGGAAATGGGGTGGGTGTAATCGTACATCGGATAGATGCACCAGGTATCGCCGGTGCGGTGGTGGCTGGCGTGCAGGATGCGGTAGAGGACCGGATCGCGCATGTTCATGTTGCCGGAGGCCATGTCGATCTTTGCCCGTAGAACCCTGGTGCCATCGGGGAATTCCCCGGCCCGCATGCGCCGGAAGAGATCGAGATTTTCCGCCACCGGCCGATCCCGGTACGGGCTGTTCTTTCCCGGTTCGGTGAGGGTGCCGCGGTAGCTTCGGGTCTCTTCGGCGGAAAGATCGCAGACATAGGCCTTGCCGGTGGTGATCAGGTGCTCGGCGAAAGCGTAGAGCTGGTCAAAATAATCGGAGGCAAAGTAGAGATTCTCGCCCCAGTCAAAGCCGAGCCAGCGGACATTGTCCTTGATGGACTCGACATACTCCTGCTCCTCCTTGGTGGGATTGGTGTCGTCGAAGCGAAGATGGCAGCGGGCCCCTGAGTTTTCTTTGGCGATGCCGAAATTGAGGCAGATGGACTTGGCATGGCCGATATGGAGATAGCCGTTGGGCTCGGGCGGGAAGCGGGTGACGATCTGCTCGTGCCTGCCAGCGGCAATGTCGCCGGCGATGATGGTGCGGATGAAGTCCTGTGACTGAATCTCGTCGCTGGTCATATGCTTATTTCCCGTATGGATTTCGTGACTGATATTTATGCGAAGTATTTTGCCGCATCGCGCAACCGGTTCACCACCCGCTGCTTGCCGAGCTGGGCAAAGACCTCGAACATGCTTGGCCCCTTGACCTGGCCGGTGATCATCGCCCGGGCGCCGTTGACCAGCACCCCCACTTTTACCCCGAGTTCCTCGGCGAACTCCCGGCAGACCCGTTCCGTCTCATCGTGGCCGAGTTCCGGTAGGGGTTCGAGGCGGTCGGCCAGCTTGGGCAGCCATTCCTTGAGATCGGGGTGTTTCCGCAGGTTTTTGGCCAGGGCGGTCTCGTCCATGGCAAAGTCATCGGCAAACCAGGCCCGGCCCAGGGAGGCAAAATCCTTCAAGGTGTGGAACCGTTCCCTGGTCATATCCAGGGTTTTCAGGAACCACTGCCGCTTCTCGCCATCGTAAGCCGCATCCCACAGCCCTTCTTTTTGAAATTCCACCTTCACCAGACCGCCGATTTCCTCGATGGGCAGGGTGCGCAGGTAATGGGCATTGATGTTGATCGCCTTGGGATCGGTGAAAAACTTGGGGTCGTCCTTGCGGTAGTTGAAGATGGAGTTGGACCGGGTGATGCCGTCAAAGCTGAAGGCCTCAATGAGTTCTTCCCGTGAAAAGATCTCGCGATCATCGGAGGTGGACCAGCCGAGCAGTACGAGAAAATTTGCCAGAGCCCAGGGGAGAAAGCCCTGTTCCCGATAAAACTGGACCGAGACGATCTCGCCGTGGCTGCGCTTGGAGATCTTGGCCTTGTTCAGGTCAAGGGTCAGAGGCATGTGGGCGAAGATGGGCAGCTCCGCGCCCAGGGCCCGATAGAGCAGAATCTGGCGCGGGGTGTTGCTCAGGCCATCCTGGCCACGGATGATGTGGCTGATGCGGTCGCGGATGTCGTCCACCACGTTGCAGAGCAGATACAGCGGCATGCCGTTGGAGCGGACGATGACGAAATCCTCGATATCCTCGTAGGCACGCTCAACCCGGCCATAGACCTGATCGTCAAACCCGACCTTGCCCGGCTCCTGGGGTACCTTGAAACGGATGACATGCGGGAGGCCTAACGCCTCTTTTTCCCGGACCTGTTCCGGGCTGAGCTTGCGGCAGACGCCGTCGTACCGGTAGTCGCCCTTGGCTGCCGCAGCGGCTTCCCGTTTGGCTTCGAGCTCTTCCTTGCTGCAAAAGCACTTGTAGGCATGGCCGCTTTCCAGCAGCCTTTGGGCGGCGGCTATATGCTCTGCGGCATATTCCGACTGAAAATAGGGGCCCTCGTCCCAATCGACCCCGAGCCATTGCAGACCGTCGAGAATACCCTGAATGGATTCCTGGGTGGAGCGTTCCGCGTCCGTATCCTCGATGCGCAGCACCAGTTTGCCCCCGTGCTTGCGGGCAAACAGCCAGTTGTAGATGGCGGTTCTGGCCCCGCCGATATGGAGATAGCCGGTCGGGCTGGGTGGGAAGCGTACGCGAACCTCGGTCATGGTCTTCTCCTTGCAAAAAAATGAGCAACGCAGAGCAGGCTGCGCGTTGCGGACGGATCGTATTCAAGCTGTGTTTTATATATCGTTTTACCGGGTTATTCAAGAGGATGCTTGGGAAAAAGCAAGGGCGGAAGGGCTGGGGTTGGGCGGTATTCTATTTTCCCTTTAAGGGATTGCTTTATTTTTAATGAAAATTATAGTAACGTTATAGCGTAACTATTCGCTGGCAGTCTGCCAGGGTTGTTATCAGAAACGGATGCTTACGCACAAGGGAGGTGGAACATGCCTTTAGATCCCAGCGCCACGTCAGTACAAACAAATGTCCGCTCAGAGCGGCCTGTTTCTCCGTATGCCGGGTCAGAAGGAGAAAAGAAGGCGAGAAGCAATAGGTCCGAGTCCGGCCAGACCAGTCAGGCATCCCCCGATGTGGTGACCAAGATCTCCGCTGCCGCCCTGGAGGCATCTAGGGCTCTCACCCAGGCGGGACAAGCTGCGGACCAGAACGCTGCGGAAGAAGCGGTGCGCGAGTCGGAAAGGCGGGGGGGGCAGTCAAGACAGCAGCAGGAGCAAAGCACGCGGAGGGAACAGCGATCACGCGGGGTGAATGTGGTTGTCTGACCTGTAAAAAAAGAAAGATTGCAATGGGGGGCGATTCTCAGGAATCGACCCCCATTTTTGGTTTTAAAAACCAAGTTCCCTCAGAAAGCGGGGGTCGCTGGTCCAATCTTTTTGCACCTTTACCCACAGCTTGAGCAGTACATGTTGGTCAAGGAGGATCTCGATGTCCTTTCGGGCTGCCTGGCCCAACTGCTTGAGTTTGCTGCCGTTCTTGCCGATGATGATCCCTTTTTGCGAATCCTTTTCCACATAGATGGTGGCGTGGATCGTGATCAGCTGTTTGGCTGCGTTTTCCTTGAAGCTCTCAATCGTCACTGCCGTTGAATAGGGGATCTCCTGGCCGGTTTGTAAAAAGATCTTCTCCCGGATGATCTCGGCGACAATGAACCGTTCGCTGGCATCGGTGGGAATATCCTCGGGATAAAGGCGCGGCCCGGTGGGAAGCAGGGGGCAAAGCTCCTGGATGACCAATTCGGTGCCGTCGCTCGCTTTGGCCGACAGGGGCAGGATCGCCTGGAACGGGTAGAGCCCCTGGTAGGTGGCGATAATGGGCAGCAGCTTTTCCTTGTCGATGAGGTCCATCTTGTTCAGCAACAGCAACACCGGCTTGTCGATGCCCTCAAGGCAGCGGGTCAGGGTGGTGCCCGTGCTCGGCAGGGGCATGGTGACGTCCACCATGAAAACAATGGCATCCACATCGGCCAGGCTGCCCAGGGCGATCTTCACCATCTCCAGGTTCAAGGGACTTCGCGCCTTGTGGATGCCCGGCGTGTCCAGCATGACGATCTGGTAGTCCGGGCCGTTGACAATGCCCAGGATTCGGTTGCGGGTGGTCTGGGGCTTGGGCGAGACAATGGAGATCTTCTGGCCGAGCAGGCTGTTGAGCAAGGTGGATTTGCCCACGTTGGGCGGCCCGATGAGGGCGACAATGCCTGATTTGACCTGTTCCGGGGAGCTGTTCATGGGTGCGGTTGCGCTCGTGTGTGTTAGTAGGGAAAATAAAGTGTTACATACCAGTATTCCTGATTTTTCGCATCCTCTCTCTTTTTCTGGGTCACGGAAAAAGATGACAACCTCTGGAATAGCTGGTACACATTGGCCAGTTTTCCGTAACCGTTCAGCAGCACCACATCTGCTTTGTCATCGGCCTGCTCATGTGCAAACAGCACACTTCGCCGGTCTCTTCCGCGCATCTGCGGCAGCAGCGAAGCGGCGCTGCTGAACGGTTACGTTTTTTCCCCCGACATTAGCCGACCGCGCAGTCAGAATTTTCCTCAATTTTTATCGGACAGAGTTTCCGGCGCGCTTTTTTTCATCACAAGGGAACATCACATGGCTTTGCAGGGCGCAATCATTGAATACATGGAGCAGGGCAGGTTTATCTGTGCCATGGTTCTTGACGAGGACAGCAAGCGGCTGCGCCTGATCAACCAGAACGGCAGGGAGGTAAATCTCCCCCTCTCCCGTCTGCTGCATCAATCCGCGAAACACCATTCCCTTACGCTCAACCGGGACGAGCAACTGCGTCTGCTCAAGGAGGCAGACCATACCCGGCAGGCCATGGTGCCGCAGATCGATTTGGCTGAGATTTGGCAATTGGCCAGTGAGGAGGAGGGGGCAAGTTTCAGCCCGGATTTCCTTGCCGAACTGGCATTTGGCGAAAACGCCACGGATAACCATGTCGCCGCCTTTCTCCGTTCCATTTTTGTGGATCGCCTCTATTTCAAATACAAGGAAGGGCTGGTCCTGGCCCACAGCCCGGAAGCGGTTGCCGCGTTGCGCCTGAAACAGGAACGGGAAAAGGAGCAGGAGGCCTTGATGAGCACCGGGGCCATGATGCTCAAACGCCTCTGGGAGGGGGAGAGCACAACGGAATGGCTGGAACGCGATCGTTGTCTCAGCCTGTTGGGCGACTACTATGTCTTTGGCAGCGAGGCCGAAGAAAGTGAGTTGGCCCGGGAGCTTTTGAAAAAGGCGGGACTCACCGGTCCCCACGATGTCTATCATCTCCTGATCAAGGCCGGGGTCTGGCAACCCCATGAGAATGTGGCCCTGCTGCGGTATCAAATCCCGGTGGCTTTTTCCGAGGAATTCAGTGCCGCAGCGGCCCTGGCGCCCGAACCCGTGGCCGAGGAGCTTGTCGGCCGAAACCGGCGGGATTTCCGGGAGCTGCCCCTGCTCACCATCGATGGCGAATCCACCCGCGATTATGACGACGCCCTGCATGTGGAGCGGAGGGGCGACGACTTTCTGGTGGGCATCCATATCTCCGATGTGGCCCATTACGTTACGCCCGGAACCGCCATTTATGCCGAGGCTGCCCGGCGGATGACCTCCCTCTATTTTCCTGAGACCCAGATTCCCATGCTGCCGCGTGCGCTCTCCGAAGGGGTGTGCAGCCTGGTTGCCGGCAAGGCGAGGGCAGCCCTGAGCGTCATGGTGCTGCTGAGCCCTAAGGGCGAGGTGCTGGAGTTTGATCTTATCCCCAGTCTGGTTACGGTGAAGCGGCAGCTGAACTACCCGGAGGCGGAAAGGCTGGTGGCGAGCGGCGACTGGGAACTGCAGACCCTGGCCCGGCTCAGCGAGCAGCTCAAGCAGCGGCGTATAGAAAAAGGGGCGCTGCTGTTGCCGGTGCCGGATGTGAATATCAGTATCGATCCGGAAGGGAAGGTCGCGGTGGCCCTGTCGCCGGTGGACACCATCTCCCGCAGCCTGGTGGCGGAGTTCATGGTGCTGGCCAATACCCTCTCCGCCCAGTTTGTGGCGGACCGTCAGGCGCCCGGCCTGTTCCGGGCCCAGGATGAGCCCCATCAGCGGTTGATCGCGGGCGGCGAGAAGGATCTGTTCTCTGTTTTTCGTCAGCGCAAGCAGTTGAAGCCCGGTGAGCTTCTGCTCTATCCCAAGCCGCACAGCGGGGTCGGCGCCATGCAGTACACCACGGTCACCTCCCCCATCCGGAGGTTTCTTGATCTGGTCATGCAGCATCAGATCAAGCAGCTGCTTCTTGGCCGGGGGGCGATGTTTTCCGCCGACGAGCTTGCGGGGGTTGCCGGAGATATCAACACGGTGCTGGCCAAGGTCAACCAGGTGCGCCGTACCCGGCACCGCTACTGGCTGCTCAGGTATCTGGAGCAGAAGGTTGGGGCCAGGATCGAGGCGTTGTTGGTCAACAAGGGGCCCAAGCGGATCAATCTGACCCTGCTCGACTGCCTTCTGGATGCCGATATGCCGCCGAGTCAGGCTGTGGCTGCAAAGCCCGGGGATGTCGTTTCCGTGCGGGTGGCCAAGGTTGATGCTCTGGAGAATGTGTTGCGGCTGGAATGGTGAAGGGGGAGGGGCATAGGCGAAAAAAGAGTGCCGCCTTTCAGTCGTAGATGATGCAGTTCCAGCGGGAGAGAAGTTCTTCGGTTTCCGCGTCCAGCTGGTCGGCCACCTCGTGGATCTGGTATTCATGGCCGCATTTGCCGCACCGCATCCGCACCCGACCGCAGGACCGGGCGATTTCCAGCCTGCCCTTGCATTTCTTGCACTGCATTGTGTTGATCCTTTTGTACCCTACTGCAACAAGGTATGCCGGGTAAAGATGGCTTCCAGGTGGTAGCCTTTCTCGGCCAGCGCCTCTGCGCCGCCTTCCAGCCGGTCCACCACGGTCACCACCAGCCCTACCTTGAACCCCGCTGCCTCAACCCGCTCGATTACGGTGAGCAGGGTGCCGCCCGTGGTGACCACGTCTTCCAGCAGGGCAACGGTGCAGCCCGGAGGCATGTTGCTCAACCCTTCAATGTACTGGCCGGTGCCATGGCCCTTGGATTCCTTTCTTACGATGAAGGCAGGAATGGGGTCCTGCTCCAGATGGCTCACCACCGAAACCGCCGTGACCAGAGGGTCGGCGCCCAGGGTCATGCCGCCCACCGCGTCGATTTTTTCCGGGTTGTTGCGGATGATCTCGAAGATCAGCTTCCCGCAGAAGTATGCCCCTTCCGCGGACAGGGTGGTCTGTTTGCCGTCGATGTAGAAATCCGATTCCCTGCCGGAGGAGAGTTTGAACTTCCCGTGGCGGTACGATTTGGTCAGCAGCAGTTGTTTGAGTTGTTCCCTGTTGTTCACGGAGGATCCTCTTGTTGTGTATGGTTCGCGGGGCTTATTAAATCTTGGGCATCTTAGCAAAATAGGTGGTCAGGTTTGCCTTGGCGCTGATTTTTGGCTCCAGCAGGCCGTCTTTCGAGGTCATGGCGATCATCACCCCTGGGCCGTGTCCGGCCAGTACGCAGCTGGCGTGAACAACAATGCCGATCACCACGCCGCCGGTTTTGTAAATCCGGCCATAGGTGGCGTCCGCATCCAGGATGGCGACGAAATCTCCCAGCCGCAGGTCGGCCAGGCCGTATTCCTTGACAATGGTCTGGTCGAACATTTGGATGTCGTAATCGCCGCTGTGGCTGTGGGAAGCGCCGATGCCGGAGCCCATGATCTTGGCGGGTACGGTGTGGGTCACCGGAACCTGCAACCTGCCATCCTTGAGTTTTTTAAAGGGGATGGCGGCAAGCAGGGCCGGGTCCAGGTTCATCACCTTGATCCCGGGAAAATCCGGGAGGCTCATCCCGCAGCCGCAGGCCTTGATCTGAATCTTGTCGCCGATGGTGAGCCGTTCCAACACCTCCGGGGAAAAATCCACCAGCACATGCTCGATGCCGCCGTGCTTGCCGGTCACCCGGCCGGTTTCGCCCTTGGCGTCGCCGGAGACCACCCGGGCAACATTGCCCACGCAGGAAAATTGGTTCAGGGCTCGGTTGGGGCCGGGCTGCCCCTGAACCTGGGTGAAGTTGCTGATGGAAACCGCAGGCTCCACATGGTCGCCGAATTTCTCTCCGGCCAGATCCCCGATCCGCAGGTTGTAGGTGATGCCGCCCACGCCGGGGTAGACATCCGAATGCCCGTCCGGGTTGACCCGGTAAGGGTTGATCCCGCCCTGGGGCGAGGTGATCTCGCCGATCACCGACTGGCAGACCAGCTGTTCCGTGTTGGTTTTGATCATCGTTGTGCGTCCCCTGTGCTGCTAGACGTTGAAGCGGAAATTCATGCAGTCGCCGTCCTGCACCACATATTCCTTGCCTTCCAACCGCAGCAATCCTTTTTCCCTGGCCTTGGCCTCGCCGCCGCAGGCGACGAAATCCGCGTAGGAGATGACCTCGGCCCGGATGAAGCCGCGTTCGAAATCGGTGTGGATAACCGCGGCGGCCTGCGGGGCCTTGGTGCCGCGCTTGATGGTCCAGGCCCGGGTTTCTTTCTCGCCCACGGTGAAATAGTTGATCAGCCCCAGCAGCTCGTAGCCGGCCTTGATCAACCGGTTGAGCCCAGGTTCCTCAAGGCCGAGATCGGCCAGGAAATCCCGGCGCTCGGCCGGCTCAAGAGCGCTGAGCTCCTCTTCAATCGCCCCGGAGATCATGACCACGGAGGCGTTTTCTTCCGCCGCTACCTTGCGAAGCGCATCCACCCATTGGTTGCCGGTATTGATCTCCGCCTCGCTGACATTGGCCACATAGAGCACGGGCTTGGCAGTGAGCAGGCAGAGCTCCTTCATCAGTTTCTGACCCGTATCGTCAAGTTCGATAGTCCGCGCCGGTTTGCCGTCATTGAGCAGGGCGTAGAGCTTTTCCAGGACAACCAGCTGCGCCTTGTAGGCCGCATCCCCGGATTTCGCCTGGGAAGCGGTCTTGGCCATGCGCCGGGTCACGGTGTCGAGATCGCAGAGGATGAGCTCGGTGTTGATCACCTCCCGGTCGCGCAGGGGGTCGATGCTGCCGTCCACATGCACGATGTTTTCGTCTACGAAGCAGCGGACCACATGGGCGATGGCATCCACCTGGCGGATATGGCCGAGGAACTGGTTGCCTAAGCCCTCGCCCTTGCTTGCCCCGCTCACCAACCCGGCGATATCGACGAACTCCATCTGGGCGTGGACCTTGACCTTGGTCTTGGCCATCTCGGCAAGGATGTCGAGCCGGGTATCCGGAACCGGCACCATGCCCATGTTGGGTTCGATGGTGCAGAACGGATAATTTGCCGACTCGATGCCTGCCGAGGTGAGGGCGTTGAAGATGGTCGATTTGCCGACATTGGGCAGGCCGACGATGCCACAGCGAAAGCCCATGGGGAAAGTCCTTATTGGTACGGGTCAATAAAAAAGTAGTCAGGAAATGACCGGAAATTGTGAGCAGTATATAATGATTTCTTTGCAATGCGGCAAGGGTTGTTTACAATCGAGGCACTAAATCCCCCTCACTCAGGCACAAAGACCATGGCGGCTCCCGAAAAAATCACCCGGATAGATTCCCTGTTTGCCGAGCTGTTTAAAAAAAGGCAATGGGATAAGCGTTTGGCTCTGCACGCGGTGTTTCGCAACTGGGTGCAGGTCGTCGGCCCGGAGATCGCGGAACGGACCGCGCCGCAGGTGATTCGGGGCACGGTGCTCTGGATCGCGGTTTCCGACTCGGTCTGGATGCAGCAGCTTCATCTGCAAAAGCAGGCGTTGCTTGAACAGATCAATGCCAATGTGCGGGGGGACGAGAAGATAAGCGATATCCGTTTCCAGATAGACGCTGTCCTGGGCGAAGAAAAGATGGTGGCGGATGTCCCGCCGCCGGTTGCTTCTCCGCCGCCGATTGACCCCGAGGAGCAGAAGGGCTTTGAGCGGATGATCGGCGCCATCGGCGATGCGGAATTGCGCACCCGTTTGCTTGCTCTGTGGCGAAAAGCCCACCGGTAAGTTTTTTGGGCGATGAAAGTTGCAGGGCCTTAGTGTGTTCGGAGGTCATGCTCGCGCAGGGTAATCTGCTGAGGAGATGTGCTGTGCCGTTGGTAATCTTAGGTGCGTGGGGCGGGGGGAAAAACGGGGTTCAGCGTTTTCAGGTCGCGTTTGGCGGGGAATTTTCGATGGAGCAAATGGCAAGGTAGCGTTCGAGGTTTTCCTTGTCCGTGCCCTTGAGCGTGAAATGGATGCCGAATTCCCTAGTCTCGTGGTCAATCTCGATAACTCGGCGGACAATGGCTTCCGGGGCGGTAGCTTTTTCTTCGAAATCGCCAAAGCGTAAACGGAGGGTCATGCTGACCGGGCTGAGTTTGTCGCCTTTCTGGATGTGTTCGGAAAATTTCCCCATCAATCTTGCGCCCTCAATGGAGATATTCTTTATTGTGCCATGATTGAGATATTGGCTTGCCTTGCGGGTGAAGGTCGCAACGGAGCGGGGGCTTGTCACATAGCGGGGATATCTTCTCCGTTGGACGGTAATAATGGATGCCGGGAAGAGCACTCCCAGTTCGGTGGTTGTTTCCAGCACGGGCGTAGTGTAGAAGCCCCGCATGGGCTGGTTCTGGTGTTGATACAGGAGCAGGCAGGGCTCCTTTGGGGCTTGGAAAGGAGCGTCTTTGGCGAAAAGAATAAGGGGTTCTGTTTCTTTGGTGAATATCTCGGCAGGCGTGATCTTTTGCGGATTTATCCCTTTTTGGAAAAGGGTTACAGAGATTCGCTGGCCAACAAGCCTGATGATTTCTTCTCCAATGACCTTCGGGTCATCGGACCAAAGCTCTTGCATGCAATGCCCCCCCTTGGGCAGGAATGGTGAATGATCTTCGGGGCGCAAACTTAAGTCACCCGTGGAGCATAAATGCGAAGCATTATATAGCTATATTTGCAACACTTGTAAAGCACGGGCTGAAAAAATATGGGAAAAGAGTTTCTTGCGAGAACTAGAATTGTTTTTCCGTGTCAAGCAACAGGGTTACTGGTCCATTGTTTACCAAGGTTACGTCCATCATGGCCTGGAATTTGCCGGTGGCCACGGTGATTTGTTTTGCGCGGATTTCGTGGATAAACTGTTCGTAGAGGTGCGCTGCTTCTGCCGGTGGCGCGGCAGTGGAATAGGATGGCCGTCTTCCCTTGCGACAATCGCCGAACAGGGTGAACTGAGAAACCACCAGTATCTCTCCTTGCACCTCCAGTAGGGAAAGATTCATGAGCCCATGCTCGTCATCGAAGATTCGTAGATTGGCAATCTTGTCGGCCAGGAGCACTGCGTCCTGTTCCGTGTCGTTTTTGCCCACGCCGAGAAGGACAAGAAGCCCTGTCCCGATGACGCCGCAAATCTGTTCGTCTACGCAAACAGAGGCTTGGCTTACCCTCTGGACAACGGCGCGCACTGGAGCTTCTCCTGATTTTCCGGGTGAATCGGGTTGAGATTGCCAAGGGTGAATTGCAAGATGGCTGTTGCCGCAAGGGTTGCCGTCTCGGCCCGCAGAATGCGCGGCCCCAGGGAAACAGGGGCGAAGCCTTCCTGTTGGGCACAGGTAATCTCTGCTTCGCTGAACCCGCCCTCTGGGCCGAGGAGGAAAAATGCGGATCGGCAATCCTTCTCCTGGCCGGCAAGAGCCTCACTCAGTGTTTGCCGGGTCTCGTTTTCCCAGAAGATCAGTCGCGCGTCGCAAGGCGGTGGCTGGGCCATCAGCTCGGTTATTTCTCGGGGGGCATGGATCTCCGGCGGCTTGGCTCGGTCGCATTGCTTGCAGGCCTCAAGGACGATGCGCTGCCAACGCTCCATCTGGGAGTCTTTTGGCTGTTTGTGGATTCCGTGTTTCGAATAAAAAGGCCAGATTGTATCAACGCCCAATTCTGTGGCCTTTTGCAGGATAAGGTCCATTTTCTGGCCCTTGAGCAGGGCTTGCCCCAGGTGGAGGCGGACCTTGGGCGGAAGATCCTGGCTTTGTCCGGTGATGGTTGCAGTCACTCGGTCTTTGAGGAAGTGTTCGATGCGGGCCTGGTATCGTGCACCGGTTCCGTCAAAAAAAGTAATGGAGTCGCCGGGGGTAAGTCGGAGGACGCTTCGGAGATGGTGGGCTTCCGGGCCTGTCAGCTGCGCGGTTTTTCCCGTGATATCTGTCGGGCTTATGAAAAAGCGGCGGAGGCTCATGGGTGCTTAGGAACCGTTACGGAACAATTTGTATTTTTTGATATTTTCATTACGGCTCCTTATGTCGGGTTCGGCAAGCCAGTGGTCCACTTTTCAAACAACGGCTTATGGCTGTAAGAAGAGGAGCGCGCTCCATTCCCCTTCGCTCCGAGTTTCCTGATGTTTCAGGCCGAGAGCGTTATAGGCTGCGCGGATATTGTCGGTCTGGGGGCCGGTCAGGATTCCTGCCATGATGAGTCTGCCTTTGGGGGCCAGGTGTGCGGCAAGGCTGGCGGCAAGTTCAATGAGCGTATCATGGATGATGTTGGCGATGACAAGATCGAATTGCCGGGGAATGTCTTCCAGGGGGATACCATTTGCTGTGATGGTTGGAGCCAGATGATTGCGCAGGATATTCTCCTCCGCTACCACCACGGCTTCTGGGTCATTGTCGATGGCCAGCACCTCTTGGGCGCCAAAAAGGGCGGCGGCCATGGCTAGGATGCCCGTGCCGGTGCCTACATCGAGAACGGTTTTGGGCGGTGTTTTTGTGCCATGAAAAAGTCCTTCGACGAACTCGAGGGCCAGCTTGGTGCTGGCGTGGTGACCTGTGCCAAAGGCCATCCCCGGGTCCATCTCGATAACCTTTTCGCCAACGCCGGGCTGGTATGATTCCCAAGTGGGCTTGATGACAAGGTGGGGTGTGATCGGCAGGGGCTTGAAGCCCTCTTTCCAGGTTTTGTTCCAGTCTTCATCGGCAATGATTTCTGTTTCGAGCCGCGTTTTGCCTTCTTCTGAGGCGAGGTGGGCGAGTTCCTGGAGGTATTCGGTGATTTTCTCCAACTTTTCCTGGGCGTGGGGGCCATTTTCCAGGTAGCCGACAATCTGCTCCTGGGCGGCATTGGCCGACGCCACCGGAATCTGCTCGACTCCGCCGGTCTGCTCGCATATGAAATCGGCAATGGGGTCGGAGATGGTTTCGCTGGCGGTGATTGTGATCCGGAGCCACGATTTGTTTGGCGGATGTGCTGGGCTTTTTGCTGGCATGGGGCTTCCTGTGGGGAAGAGATTGTGGTTGTAAATAAATAAGCTGGAAAGTGAATCAGAGTAAAGTACTGTACTGGATGCTGTATCCTCCGGCAAGAGTGAGTTGAGGAGGCAGCATGGATTATGGTTGTGGCTGTTTCCTGTCTATATTTAAATCTATATAATGATATCGGGTCCGCGGGATGGATGAAAAAAAGATGCAGGAACTCCTTGTGAAGGTGAGCAGCGGCGCGTGCTCTGTTGCCGAGGCCTTGGCGGAATTGAAAAACTTCCCTGCCGAGATGCTCTCCTGCGCTCACCTCGATCATCACCGTCGCCTGCGGACCGGGGTGCCGGAAGTGGTTTACGGGGAGAATAAAACGGCTGGTCAGATTGCCGATATTTTGAGAAAACTGCTCCGGTTCTCCCCAGCGGTGATGGCCACGCGGGTAGATCAGGAAAAAGGGGCGGCGGTTTGTTTGGAGATCCCTGGGCTTATGTATCATGAGGCAGCCCGGATGCTGACCGCGCCGATGGAAGCGCAGCAGCCGGGGGCCGATGGCGGCGCAGGGCTGGTTTTGGTGCTCACTGCCGGAACTTCTGATATCCCTGTGGCGGAGGAAGCCCTTGTTACCTTGCGCTGCCTGGGGCATGAAGTTGAAGGGCTGTACGATGTCGGAGTGGCCGGAATTCATCGGCTGCTTTCCCGGCGGGATCTTCTCGACAAGGCAGATGTATTGATCGTGGTCGCCGGAATGGAAGGCGCCCTCCCCAGCGTGGTCGGTGGGTTGGTGGATAAACCCATTATCGCGGTCCCCACCAGTGTTGGCTACGGGACAGGTCTGGGAGGCATTGCCGCGCTTTTGGGGATGCTCAACAGCTGCGCTCCGGGGATTGCGGTCGTTAATATTGACAACGGCTTTGGTGCCGCGTGCATGGCGGCAAGTATCATCAGGCAAATTACGGGTGGTCGGGCAGGCGGATTGTGATGTTTTTTTCGGTGGTAACTGCGGTGTTCCTGTAAGGGAGGCCTGCAAGTGCCAAGGTTTTTGGCTGGCGCAGGGGGGAGTATTTTTCGAGGCGTTGCAGAAAAACAACGAGTTACGGCCAGCGGGTTCATGGGCTGTGTGTTTTTTGAAGATTTCCGCATTATTGCTGTTGACAAGGGTGGGCGGTTCGGCTATTTTGGCCCCCGAAACGAGAACCCGACACCATGACGAGCGCTTCTGAAAAACGTCATAAAACATCTTGACCGGCTCCGGTGTTTCGAGTATCTTGTTTTTTTCGCCCAGTAAGTGGGCAGCCTCGGTTTCCGGGGTGCAGCGATCATTGAAAACTGAATAGTGAGCAAAGTAGAAGATGGGCCCCAAGAAACCGGAGCTTTGGCTTCGGGAGTTTTTATTGCAGTAAAGAGATCAGAATCTCTGTTGAAGAATAACGAGACCTTCGGGGCTTGTTAAGATATTTAACTGGAGAGTTTGATCCTGGCTCAGATTGAACGCTGGCGGCGTGCTTAACACATGCAAGTCGAACGAGAAAGGGACTTCGGTCCTGAGTAGAGTGGCGCACGGGTGAGTAACGCGTAGGTAATCTACCTCTGCATCTGGGATAACACTTCGAAAGGGGTGCTAATACCGGATACACTTATGGGTCGCAAGACCCATAAGGAAAGGAGACCTCTCCTTGGAAGTTTCTGTGTAGAGATGAGCCTGCGTCCCATTAGCTAGTTGGCAGGGTAATGGCCTACCAAGGCGACGATGGGTAGCGGGTCTGAGAGGATGATCCGCCACACTGGAACTGAAACACGGACCAGACTCCTACGGGAGGCAGCAGTGAGGAATATTGGACAATGGGCGCAAGCCTGATCCAGCGACGCCGCGTGAGTGATGAAGGCCTTTGGGTCGTAAAGCTCTGTCAGCAGGGAAGAACGGCCGTGTGGTTAATACCCATGCGGATTGACGGTACCTGCAGAGGAAGCACCGGCTAACTCCGTGCCAGCAGCCGCGGTAATACGGAGGGTGCGAGCGTTAATCGGAATTACTGGGCGTAAAGGGCGCGTAGGCGGCCGATCAAGTCAGATGTGAAAGCCCACGGCTTAACCGTGTGAAGTGCATCTGAAACTGGTCGGCTTGAGTATCGGAGAGGAAAGTGGAATTCCCGGTGTAGAGGTGAAATTCGTAGATATCGGGAGGAATACCGGTGGCGAAGGCGACTTTCTGGACGAATACTGACGCTGAGGCGCGAAAGCGTGGGGAGCAAACAGGATTAGATACCCTGGTAGTCCACAGCTGTAAACGATGTGCACTAGATGTGGGGAAGTGTTGACCTTTCCTGTGTCGCAGCTAACGCATTAAGTGCACCGCCTGGGGAGTACGGCCGCAAGGTTAAAACTCAAAGGAATTGACGGGGGCCCGCACAAGCGGTGGAGTATGTGGTTTAATTCGACGCAACGCGCAGAACCTTACCTAGACTTGACATCCCGGGGATTTTCTGGAAACAGAGAAGTGCTTTAGCAATAAAGAACCCGGTGACAGGTGCTGCATGGCTGTCGTCAGCTCGTGTCGTGAGATGTTGGGTTAAGTCCCGCAACGAGCGCAACCCTCGCCTTTAGTTGCCAGCATTCAGTTGGGCACTCTAGAGGGACTGCCGGTGTCAAACCGGAGGAAGGTGGGGATGACGTCAAGTCCTCATGGCCTTTATGTCTAGGGCTACACACGTACTACAATGGCCGGTACAAAGGGCAGCCACTCAGCGATGAGGCGCTAATCCCATAAAGCCGGTCTCAGTCCGGATCGCAGTCTGCAACTCGACTGCGTGAAGTTGGAATCGCTAGTAATCGTGGATCAGCATGCCACGGTGAATACGTTCCCGGGCCTTGTACACACCGCCCGTCACACCACGAGAGTTGGTTGTTCCAGAAGCGGTTGAGCTAACCTTCGGGAAGCAGGCTGCCAAGGAATGGTCGGTAATTGGGGTGAAGTCGTAACAAGGTAGCCGTAGGGGAACCTGCGGCTGGATCACCTCCTTTAAAAGGATGTACTTCCTGGCAACAGGAAGACATACTTGGTCAACCCCATCTTTTACTCACTATTCAGTTTTGAATGATCGCTGTTATGATCATTAAGAAGGAAGAGAAATGAACGGGCCTATAGCTCAGTTCTGGTTAGAGCGCACGCCTGATAAGCGTGAGGTCACTGGTTCAAGTCCAGTTAGGCCCACCAGGCCGATTAGTGTCAGCTGACAGCAATCTGCTGTTGGTTAAAATGGGGGGTGTAGCTCAGCTGGGAGAGCGCCTGCCTTGCACGCAGGAGGTCATCGGTTCGATCCCGTTCACCTCCACCATTTTACGGCAAAGAAGTGTAAAATGGAGAAGGTAAAATAAACCTTTGGTTTAATTTGCCTTCTCTATTATGCATTTTGCATGAAAGCAGCTTCGCTGTTTTGTAGATCTTTGATAATTGAATATTTTGTTTTTGTTGTACCCAAATATAGCTGAGTATAAAAGATCAAGCGTTTTTTGGTCAAGCTACTAAGGGCAGACGGTGGATGCCTGGGTACCGGGAGGCGAAGAAGGACGCGGTAAGCTGCGATAAGCTTCGGGGAGCTGCTAACAGGCTTTGAACCGGAGATTTCCGAATGGGGAAACCCGGCCAGGGTTATACCTGGTCATCGTGCACTGAATACATAGGTGTAACGAGGCGAACGCAGGGAATTGAAACATCTAAGTACCTGCAGGAGTAGAAATCAATTTAGAGATTCCGTCAGTAGCGGCGAGCGAAAGCGGAACAGCCCAAACCGAGTCATTTATGGCTCGGGGTTGTGGGGCCCCGATATGGGATTGCGAATGGATAGCAGAAGGGCATGGAAAGGCCCACCACAGACGGTGATAGTCCGGTATGCGAAATCTTGAAGCACCCTAGGGTGTCCCCGAGTACCACGAGGCACGTGAAACCTAGTGGGAATCTGGGAGGACCATCTTCCAAGGCTAAATACTACCCGGTAACCGATAGTGAACTAGTACCGTGAGGGAAAGGTGAAAAGAACGGGGGGACCCGAGTGAAATAGAACCTGAAACCGTCTGTCTACAAGCAGTAGGAGCACTATGTCGCAAGACAGTGTAACTGCGTGCCTTTTGCATAATGAGTCAGCGACTTACCCTATGCAGCGAGGTTAAGCCGAAAGGTGTAGCCGTAGCGAAAGCGAGTCTTAATAGGGCGACAAGTTGCATGGGGTAGACCCGAAGCCGAGTGATCTAGCCATGACCAGGGTGAAGCGAAGGTAATACTTCGTGGAGGCCCGAACCGATATAGGTTGAAAACTGTTCGGATGAGTTGTGGCTAGGAGTGAAAGGCTAATCAAACTCGGTGATAGCTGGTTTTCCTCGAAATATATTTAGGTATAGCCTCGCATGATGACTGACGGAGGTAGAGCACTGACAAGACTAGGGGTCCCCACAGGATTACCAACTCTTATCAAACTCCGAATGCCGTCAAGTTCAAGTGCGGGAGTCAGACTGCGGGAGATAAGTTCCGTGGTCAAAAGGGAAAGAGCCCAGACCATCAGCTAAGGTCCCTAAATGCATGCTAAGTGGTAAAGGATGTGGAACTGTTTAGACAATCAGGAGGTTGGCTTAGAAGCAGCAATCCTTTAAAGAAAGCGTAATAGCTCACTGATCGAATGGGTCTGCGCCGAAAATTCAACGGGGCTTAAGCATGCTACCGAAGCTATGGATAACGCGTAAGCGTTATGGTAGAGGAACATTGTAGTAACCTGAGAAGGTACACCGTAAGGAGTGCTGGAGGACCTACAAGAGCTTATGCTGACACGAGTAGCGAAAATGCGGGTGAGAAACCCGCACGCCGAAAACCTAAGGTTTCCTGAGTAAAGTTAATCTGCTCAGGGTTAGTCGGTCCCTAAGGCGAGGCCGAGAGGCGTAGTCGATGGAAAACGGGTTAATATTCCTGTACCATTTTATCAGCGTTTGAGCGAAGGGGGGACGCAGAAGGGTAGGTCATCCGGGCGTTGGTTGTCCCGGTTTAAGTGTGTAGGCGGAGGACCCAGGCAAATCCAGGTCCTTGTATAACGCTGAGGCATGATGACGATGCGGTTTACCGCAATAAAGTGACTGATCCCATGCTGCCAGGAAAAGCCTCGTAGTGAGTTGATAAAGTGACCGTACCGTAAACCGACACAGGTAGGTAGGGAGAGTATCCTAAGGCGCTTGAGAGAACTCTGGTTAAGGAACTCGGCAAAATAACACCGTAACTTCGGGAGAAGGTGTGCCCTCATAACGTGAAGTGACTTGCTCATGGAGCGGAAGGGGGTTGCAGTGAAATGGGGGGAGCGACTGTTTACTAAAAACACAGGACTCTGCGAAGTCGAAAGACGCAGTATAGGGTCTGACGCCTGCCCGGTGCTGGAAGGTTAAGGGGAAATGTTAGTCGCAAGGCGAAGCTTTGAACCGAAGCCCCAGTAAACGGCGGCCGTAACTATAACGGTCCTAAGGTAGCGAAATTCCTTGTCGGGTAAGTTCCGACCTGCACGAATGGCGTAACGATTTCCCCACTGTCTCAACCAGGGACTCAGCGAAACTGTAACACCGGTGAAGATGCCGGTTACCCGCATCAAGACAGAAAGACCCCGTGCACCTTTACTATAGCTTGGCATTGGAGTTTGGAATAATTTGTGTAGGATAGGTGGGAGACTGTGAAGCAGGGACGCTAGTTCTTGCGGAGTCAACCTTGAAATACCACCCTGATTATTTTAGGCTTCTAACCACAACCCGTAATCCGGGTTTGGGACATTGTCTGGTGGGTAGTTTGACTGGGGCGGTCGCCTCCTAAAGTGTAACGGAGGCGCGCGAAGGTTCCCTCAGGCTGATTGGAAACCAGCCGTAGAGTGTAAAGGCATAAGGGAGCTTGACTGCGAGACTGACAAGTCGAGCAGGTACGAAAGTAGGTCTTAGTGATCCGGCGATCCCGTATGGAAGGGTCGTCGCTCAACGGATAAAAGGTACGCCGGGGATAACAGGCTTATCTCCCCCAAGAGTCCATATCGACGGGGAGGTTTGGCACCTCGATGTCGGCTCATCGCATCCTGGGGCTGGAGCAGGTCCCAAGGGTTTGGCTGTTCGCCAATTAAAGCGGTACGCGAGCTGGGTTTAAAACGTCGTGAGACAGTTTGGTCCTTATCTGATGTGGGCGTAGGATATTTGAGGAGAGCTGTTCCTAGTACGAGAGGACCGGAATGGACGAACCACTGGTGTTCCTGTTGTCTCGCCAGAGGCATAGCAGGGTAGCTACGTTCGGAAGGGATAACCGCTGAAAGCATCTAAGCGGGAAGCCTACTCCAAGATAAGATATCCCGGGGCATAAGCCCCCTAAAGGCTCGTTGAAGACTACAACGTTGATAGGCCAGATGTGGAAGTGTGGTAACACACGGAGCTTACTGGTACTAATAAGCCGTGCGGCTTGGCCATTTTTTACTTTACAGTTGCGCTTGATCTTTTATTGCTTGGTCTATTATTGGGGACAACATTACAAACGGATATTCAATTATCTAAGTTTTTTTATATACCGCTGTATAAGCTGACGGCCGCAAATCCGTCAGCGCTGAAAAGATATTATGCTTTTCGGTGGTCATAGCGAGAGTGTAACACCCGTTCCCATTCCGCACACGGAAGTTAAGCCTCTCAGCGCCGATG
The DNA here is from genome assembly GCF_055379285.1 of Thiovibrio sp. Mzg5. NCBI lineage: Bacteria > Pseudomonadati > Thermodesulfobacteriota > Desulfobulbia > Desulfobulbales > Thiovibrionaceae > Thiovibrio > Thiovibrio sp. Mzg5. The sequence continues at coordinate 642,316 of NZ_AP022872.1, forward strand.
GTACTGCCAGGGAAGCTTGGTGGGAGAGTAGGTCGCCGCCGATTCTTTTTTTGTAGTAAAACCCTTCCCCTCAAAAGGAAGGGTTTTTTTTTGCCTAAATCCCGGGTATGGTCTTTGGGCGGTTTAACAAACTGGTATTGTACGGTGGGGAGGGCGTATGGAGCATTCTTCTGTTGTTGGTCTTGTGTTAGCGGCCGGAAAGGGTACCAGGATGAAATCCGATAGCCCCAAGGTGTTGCATGAAACCTTCTTTTCTCCGATGATCCACCATGTCTTGGATGCACTTCAGCCCTTATTTCTTGGGAAAAGTATTGTTGTTACCGGTCATCAGCGTCAATTGGTTGAAGAATCTCTTCGGGGATATCCCGTATCATTTGTTCATCAGTCACAACAACTGGGCACAGGTCATGCTGTTTTAGCCTGCGAGGATGAGTTGCGTTCTCATAAAGGATCTGTGCTTGTTCTCTGTGGAGACACACCCCTCGTTAGAGCCGAAACGCTTCGGCAATTCCTGCATGTGCATATCGAAAGCGCCTCTCTTTTAACGGTGATGACGACCAACGTCGCAAAACCTGACAACTATGGCAGAATCGTTTCCGATGAAACTGGAAACATTGTCAAGATTGTTGAAGAAAAAGATGCTAGCCCTGCACAAAAAGAGATTAGGGTAATTAACGCTGGAATTTATTGTGTCGATGCGCAATTCTTGTTTGAGGCGCTCAAAAGAGTTGGCACAGACAATATGCAGGGCGAGATCTATCTTACTGATATCGTAGCAATTGCCACCGGCGATGGGATCCATGTCCATAAATTTTGTTGTACAGACAGTGAGGAAGTTTTGGGGGTAAACTCAAGGCGTGAACTGGCGCAAGCCCATTCTGTTCTCCAGCGGCGCTACCTCGATGTGCTCATGGAATCCGGAGTCACCCTTATCCAACCCGAAGCTGTTACCATAGAAAAAACCGTAACAATCGGGAAAGATTCCGTAATATATCCCAATACCGTCCTCATGGGCGTATGCACCATCGGCGCGGGTGTGCGCATTGACTCCTTTGTGAAAATAGATGACTGTACGATTGGGGATTGTGTGCGCATTGGTTCTTTTACTCATTTGCAACAGGCCAATATCCCTTCTTGGAGTACGGTTGCCCCACATACCATTGAGATAAAAATCCCGTAAGTGGCGGATATGTTTTTGAGGTTGTGGTAAGGACCTTTCTTTTCCGGATAAAGGGCTTGACTTTCGTTTTTCCGAAGGAGTAAATTTCTATTCCGTCTGGCAGTTACTGAAAGAAGGTGTCTTTGTTTTTTTGCTTGCGGTCTGTATTCTGGAACGTTGGCTTTTCTGTGGGTAAGTTCTATCCATCTCGCTTATTTTTGAGAAAAGAGGAGTTTTGTATGGAATATGAGGAAGATTTGAAGAAACTTGAGGGTAACGTCGAGAAAATGTTGCAGAGTCTCGATTCAGTGCAGGGGGATAAGATAAAATTGCAAGCCGATATTGCCCGCCTGGAGCAGGATAAGAAGGAGCTTGAGGAGCAGGTCAAGCGCCTGAAGGATGAGAAGAAGAATATCCACCAAAGGGTTTCCGGTCTGCTCGGATCCATTGAAAAATGGGAGAAATCTGCGGCAATCGTGACGGAGCCGTTATCTTCAGCGCCCGTTCTTGGCAAGGGGCCTTCTGAGCCTGTGCAAGGAGTCCTGGTAGGCAACTGATTGTGGAAATATATTGCTTTCAGGGAGTTATTCTGTTAACCCTTTCATTAATGGTGCATTGTGGAACGATTGGTCACCTTTAAAGTGCTTGGCCAGGAGTATCCGCTCTATACTGATGCCCCGGAAAAAGATGTGCAGGAAATTTTGTCTTTGGTGAAAACGCAACTGGAAAATGCTGGGCAAGCCTCTCAGCATGTTTTGCCGGCGAATAAGCTTGGTATCTTAACGAGCTTGAACATCGCAGGTAAGTATGTCAAATTGAAAAGAGAACACGAAGAATATAAGCACCGGGTTGAGGCAAAAATAAGCCTGCTCAGCGAGAAAATAGAGAAGAATTTTTAGGTGATACAGAGATTTCCCCTGCCTTGTTAGTGATCTGGGAGAGTGTCTCGAGCCAACATTGAGATTGAGGGCGACCTTGCTGTTTCTGGAAAGGAATCCATTTCGGTGGAATTCCTTAATAGGAATACAGGTACCGCCCACCTAACGCAGTTAGGTTCGATGTCACTGCCGGACACTTCAAAGGCGGGGGATTTGCTTGTTTGTTATACTGCCCCATCAGAGGGTTGGATGGGCATTTACATAATATTGGGCAGGCAGATAAACATTTAATATATTCTGCCCCTCAAGAGGATGCGAGAACGGTAGTGGTTGCCGATTTTCCCCAAGTGGGAACTGTGCATGGGATTGTGGTTCAGGTCACTTGTTTGCATCATACGACAGAAAAACTCTCCGGAGAGATGGGGAGATATTATATTGATATTGAAAAAACAGTCGTTTGAGGATTTGTTGCCAAGACAAGAGATTTACACCTGAAGCAGTCCTTTTTTTCCGTTTTTGTTTCCTCCTGATCCCTCCCCGGTTTAGACATAAGGGTTGGTGGTTTTTTGCGGGCCTGACAGTTAAGGTTTGCATATTCCTTCCCCACACCTTTTAGGCATTCGAGCGTGGCATGTTCCCGAAGGGGATTGTGCGGGCTTTTTAGATAAATTTGACATGAGGTTGTCCCCGTGACTGTACAGATAATATTAGCGATTGTACTTGGCATATGCAGTGGAGTTGGCCTTGGCTTTCTGGTGCGCAAGAAATTTCTTGAAGATCGCACGGAGAATCTTGAGGCGCAGGGACGCAAGCTCATTGAAAATGCCTTGGCTGAAGCAGAGCAAATTAAAAAAGAAGCTGTTTTGCAAAGCAAGGATGAAGCCTTTGCTCTGAGGCAGGAAGCAGAAAGGGACATCAAGGCGCTCAAGAAGGATGTTCTTGAGGAGGAGAAGAAATTCATCCAGAAGCTTGAACAGATTGAAAAGAAGATGGAGTTTCTGGACAAGCGCGAGATGGATTTTTTAAAAAAGGAACAGTCTTTTTCCCGAGAGGAAGAACTCCTGGCTCGTCGTCAAAAAGAGATTGATCTCGTTATTGAAGAACAGCGGGTTCAGCTTGAAAAAATTTCCGGAATATCTCGCGAGGAAGCGAAAAAACAGCTTACGGACAGCATCGAAAGTGAAGCGCGGATGGAAGCCGCTAAGATGGTGGTCAAGATTGAAAATGAAATGAAGATCACTGCTGATAAAAAGGCAAAGGATATCATCGCCTTGGCCATTTCTCGCTATGCCGGCGATTATGTCGCGGAAAAAACTGTTTCCGTTGTGCCCTTGCCAAATGAGGAGATGAAAGGCCGGATCATCGGTCGTGAAGGCCGGAATATCCGGGCTATCGAAGCCGCAACCGGGATCGATATTATTATCGACGACACCCCGGAAGCGGTCATCCTTTCCGGATTCAATCCTGTCCGGCGTGAAATTGCCCGTCAGTCCCTGGAGCGTTTGATCACCGATGGCCGCATTCATCCCGCCAGAATCGAGGAGATTGTGGAAAAGGTGAGCGAGGAGCTTGATGTGACCATGCGGGAGGCAGGGGAACAGGCAACCTTTGATGTGGGCGCCCATGGCGTCAATCTGGAGTTGATCAAGCTGCTGGGGCGCCTTAAATACCGGACCAGTTATGGTCAGAATGTCCTGCAGCATTCCCTGGAAGTCGCTTTTCTCTGCGGAGTTATGGCAGCCGAGCTCGGCATTGATGTGAAACGGGCAAAACGGGCCGGATTGTTGCATGATATCGGCAAGGCTGCGGATCATGAGATTGAAGGGTCACACGCCAGCATCGGTGCTGATTTGGCTAAAAAATACGGGGAATCCTCGGTTATCGTGCATGCCATTGCCGCCCATCATGAAGATGTCGCGCCGGATGGAATTCTTGATGTCCTCGTGCAATCTGCTGATGCCCTTTCCGGCGCCCGGCCCGGGGCGCGGAAGGAAATGCTGGAGTCGTATGTCAAGCGGCTTGAGGATCTTGAAAAGATCGCCAATTCTTTCAAGGGAGTGGAGAAGTCCTACGCCATTCAAGCTGGCCGTGAGGTCCGGATCATCGTTAACAGCGGGGTGATCAGCGATGCTGAGGCAATGATCGTCAGCAAGGACATTGTCAAGAAGATCGAGCAGGAGTTGACCTATCCCGGGCAGATTCGCGTCACTGTAATCCGGGAAACCAGGGCCGTGGAATACGCCAAATAATACCTATTCGAAATGCTGCAGGAATCTGAGAACAAATGATTCCCGCAGCATTTTTTTTGCTGGACCATCCAACCATTGATCACCACATGAAGATATCAATTGAAAAACAGGTAGAGCTGATAGAGCGCGGCACGGTTAACGTTATTTCCAGGGCAGATCTTGTGAAAAAACTGGAGAAATCGCAAGCGACCGGGACGCCCTTGAAGATCAAAGCTGGTTTTGATCCGACTGCGCCGGATCTCCATCTGGGCCATACCGTTCTTATTCAGAAATTAAAGCATTTTCAGGACCTTGGGCATGAAATTAATTTTTTGATCGGGGATTTCACCGGCATGATCGGGGATCCGACTGGGAAATCCGAGACCAGAAAGCCTTTGACCGTTGAACAGGTGGAGAAAAACGCCGAAAGTTACAAAGAGCAGATTTTTAAAATTCTCGATCCGGAAAAAACGAAGGTCGTCTTTAACAGCACCTGGCTGGATAAGCTTACTTCCAAGGATTTCATCATGCTTGCCTCGCAACTGACCGTGGCACGCATGCTTGAACGGGAGGATTTCAAGGTCCGGTTTGAAAATGAGCGGCCGATCAGCATCCACGAATTCCTCTATCCCCTTATCCAGGGCTATGATTCCGTTGCCCTCAAGGCGGATGTGGAGATCGGCGGCACCGATCAGTTGTTCAATCTGCTCATGGGGCGTGATCTGCAACGGGTTTGGGGGCAGGCACCCCAGGTGGTCATTACCATGCCTTTGCTCGAAGGTCTCGATGGGGTCAACAAGATGAGCAAGTCCCTGGGAAACTACATCGGCATTACGGAAAAGGCCGAGGACATCTATGGGAAAACCATGTCGGTTTCCGATACCCTCATGTTTCGGTATTTCGAGTTGCTCAGCGATCTTGCCGAAGAACAGATCGGTGCTCTCCAGGCAGAGATGCAGGCAGGCAGGGTGCATCCCAAGGCGGTCAAGCAGCAGCTGGCCCGCGAACTCACGGGTCGGTTCTACGATGCGGTGACAGCCCAGAGGGCGGAAGAGAATTTTGAGAAGATCTTCAGCCAGCACGATAACCCGGAGGATATGGCCGAGGTTGTTTTCTCGGCCAGCGCGGAAGGAATCTGGCTGCCCAAGCTTCTGGTGGATGCCCAGTTGGTCAGCGGCACCGGCGAGGCGCGCCGGATGATCCAGCAGAATGCGGTTTCCCTCAATGGCGATAAGGTGAGTGACATCGAGCACCGCGTGGCGACCCAAGGCGAAATCATCCTGAAGGTCGGCAAGCGGCGTTTTTGCAAGGTGAGATTTACTTAGATTTCACAGGGTACGAAAGGCAACAAAAAAGGGGAATCGATTATTTCGACTCCCCTTTTTTGTTGGCCGGTTTTTTTGCCCTTATTTTTTGCCCCATTTTTCCTGGATCCGGCGTACCGCCTCCTGCACATTTTCCCGCGAGCCAAAGGCGGAGAGACGGAAATAGCCTTCGCCGCTGGGCCCAAAGCCGCTGCCCGGGGTGCCCACCACATGGCATTCGGTGAGCAGCTTGTCGAAGAAATCCCAGCTTGCCAGCCCCCCCGGCGTCTTCAGCCAGATATAGGGGGCGTTCACCCCGCCGTAGCAGGTGATACCCGCCGTTTTCAGCCCCTCCAGAATGAGGCGGGCGTTGTCCAGGTAAAAGGAAATGGTTTCCTGCACTTGGGGCCAGCCCTCTTCCGAATAGACTGCGGCTGCGGCTCGCTGCACCGGATAGGAAACCCCGTTGAACTTGGTGCATTGCCGGCGATTCCAGAGTTTGTTTAAGCCCACTTTTTCGCCGCCTGCGGTAAGGGAGGTGAGTTGCTCAGGCACCACGGTCAGGCCGCAGCGCACCCCGGTAAAACCAGCGGTTTTTGAGAAGGAGCGGAATTCAATGGCGCACTTTTTCGCTCCCTCGATCTCGTAGATGGAGTGGGGTATGCCCGGCTCGGTGATATAGGCCTCGTAGGCTGCGTCAAAAAAGATGATCGAGCCCTGGGCATTGGCATAGTCCACCCAAGCCTGCAATTCTGCCCTGGTGGCCACCATGCCGGTGGGGTTGTTGGGGTAGCAGAGATAGATAATATCGACCTTTTCCTTGGGGATGGCCGGGGTAAAGTTATTTGCCTCGGTGCAGGGTAGATAGACCAGCCCCTCGTAGTAGCCCTTGTCGTCCGCCTCGCCGCTTCGGCCGATCATGACATTGGTGTCGTTATACACCGGGTACACCGGATCACAGATGGCGACCTTATTTGTCAGGGAAAAGATATCGAGGATATTGGCGCTGTCGCATTTGGAGCCGTCCGAGATGAAGACCTCCGAGGGCAAAAGATCCACGCCCAGCGGCTGGTATGCTTTTTCAATGATGATCTTGCTCAGCCAGTCGTAGCCCTGTTCTGGCCCATAGCCGTGGAAAGATTCTCCCCGAGCCAGATCGTCAACCCCGTCATGAAAGGCCTTGATCACTGCCGGGGCAAGCGGCTGGGTGACGTCGCCGATGCCGAGGCGAATCACCTTGGCATCGGGATTGGCGTCGGTAAACCATTTTACTCTCCGGCCGATTTCCGGGAAGAGATAGCCTGCTTTGAGTTTGAGATAGTTTTCGTTTATTAAGGTCATGTTCCCTCCTGCATATTCCAGACCCTAAATTCCAGGGTCACTGCATCAAAAAAAATCCTGCCTTGCAAGGCAAGGCAGGATTCCCAAACAGGACTTGGTCAAGCCATGTTTTACTTCTTTACCGGCTCCAGAGCCTTGGCGCGGCCTTCCAAGAATTTCCAGGATTTCTCCACGTCCTTCTGGCTCATGGCCATCAGCTCGTCCGCATGTTCCGGATTCATCATCTTCAAGGCCCGGTAGCGGTTCTCGTTCAAGGCGTATTCTGCAAAGGGAATGGACGGCGCCTTGCTGTCGATGGTTAAGGGGTTTTTACCCTGCTCCTCCAGCTCCGGGTTGTAGCGGTACAGGGGCCAGTGGCCGCAATTTACCGCTTTTTTCTGCTGGTCAAATCCCTTGGCCATGTTGATGCCGTGGTTGATGCAGTGAGCATAGGCAATGATCAGGGAGGGGCCATCGTAGGCCTCTGCCTCGGCAAACGCCTTGACCACCTGGGTCGGGTTGGCGCCCAGGGCGATCTTGGCCACATAGACGTTGCCGTAGGTGGAGAAGATCATGCCGATATCCTTCTTGGGCATCTTCTTGCCGCCGGCGGCGAACTGAGCCGTGGCTGCGCGCGGGGTGGATTTGGACATCTGGCCGCCGGTATTGGAGTACACCTCGGTATCCATAATCAGGACGTTGACGTTCTCGCCGGAGGCCAGCACATGATCCAGACCGCCGTAACCGATGTCGTAGGCCCAACCGTCACCACCGAAAATCCAGACAGATTTTTTCACCAGGTAGTCTGCCACCGGCAGGAGCCGTTTGGCGATTACAGACTTGCTCTTGGTAAGAGCGTCCTTCAGTTTGGCAACCCGACCGCGTTGCGCCTCGATTTCATCCTGGGATTTCTGTGGGGCGGTGGTGATCTCTTCAGCCATTTTCTTGGTGATGAGTTTTTCCGCCACCGCTTTTTCCAACAACTCGGCGGCCTGGGCTGCGAATTTGTTCGCGGTGTTGCGCATGCCAAGGCCGAATTCGGCGTTGTCTTCGAACAGGGAGTTGGCCCAGGCAGGTCCGCGACCATCGGCCCGCTTGCAGTAAGGGGTGGTGGGCAGGTTGCCGCCGTAGATCGAGGAGCAGCCCGTGGCGTTGGCAATCATCATTCGGTCGCCAAACATTTGGGTGGCCAGCTTGATATAGGGTGTTTCCCCGCAACCGGAGCAAGCCCCGGAGAACTCGAACAGGGGCCGGATCAGCTGGCTGCCCTTGACCGTGGAAGGATCGATTTCCTTGTTCGCGACCTCGGGCAGGTTCAGGAAATATTTGACATTGGGTATTTCCTGGGTGCGGACTGCCTCGGTGTTTTCGATCATCTTCAGGGCTTTTTCCTTGGCCGGGCAGGCATCGACACAGAGGGTGCAGCCGCAGCAGTCTTCGGTGAAGACCTGAATGATGGTTTTGCTTCCCTTGAACTGGGCGCCGACAGCATCGACACTCTTCATGTTTTTGGGCAGTTTCTTGAGGTCGGGAGCCTTGACGATTTTCATCCGGATGGCGGCATGGGGGCAGGCCAGGGAGCAGCGACCGCACTGGATGCAGTTGGCCGGAATCCACTCGGGCACGTGTACCGCGATGTTGCGCTTCTCGTACTGGGTGGTGCCGGTGGGCCAGGTGCCGTCGCAAGGCATCTGGGAGACCTTGATCTGGTCGCCCTTGCCCTCGATCATCTTGGCGGTGACCTCCTTGACAAAGGCCGGGGCGTCAACGGGGACGACGGGCGGTTTTTCATGGCCGCCCGCGGTCTTGGGAATCTTCACCTCGACGATGTTGTTCACCGCCACGTCCACCGCGCCGTAGTTCATGTTGACGACCTTGTCGCCTTTCTTGCCGTAGGTTTTCTTGATCGCGTCCTTGATGGCCTTGATGGCTTCGGCCTTGGTGAGAATGCCGGAGATCAGGAAGAAGGCGGTCTGCATGATCATGTTGATCCTGGCGCCCAGGCCGATGGCCTCGGCCAGGGTGATGGCGTCGATGATGTAGAATTTGGCCTTCTTCTCGATCAGATCCTTCTGGACCACGGAGGGCAGCTGTTTCCAGACCTGGTCCTTGTTGAAGGTGGTGGTCAGGAGGAAGGTGCCGCCGGTCTCCATGTTGCCCAGCAGGTCGTACTTGTCGAGGAAGGTGAAGTTGTGGCAGGCCACGAAGTTCGCCTTGTTGATCAGGTAGGGGGCCACGATCTTGTTCTTGCCGAAACGCAGATGGCTGGTGGTGATGGATCCCGATTTCTTGGAATCGTAAACAAAGTAGCCCTGGGCGTTGTTGGCGGTCTCGGTGCCGATGATCTTGATCGTGTTCTTGTTGGCGCCAACGGTGCCGTCCGCGCCCAAACCGTAGAACATGGCCCGGTAGACTTCCTTGCCCTCGATGTCGAAGGCGGGATTGTACTTGAGGCTGGTCTTGGCCACATCGTCATCGGGGCCGACGCAGAAGTTGTTCTTGGCTTTTTTGGCGGCCATGTTGTCGAACACCGCCTTGACCATGGCCGGGGTGAACTCGGCGGAGCCGAGGCCGTAACGGCCACCCAGGATGCTGGGGGACTTTTTGAGGGCGCCCGCTTCCACCGCCTCGCCGATGGCGGCGCGGATGTCAAGATAGAGGGGCTCGCCGGCAGCGCCGGGCTCCTTGGTGCGGTCGAGCACGGTGATGCGTTTTACCTTTTTTGGCAACGCCTTGATCAGAGCGGCCGAATCAAAGGGACGGAAGAGACGCACAATGACCAGACCGAGCTTCTTGCCTTTCTTGGCCAGATGCTCCACCGTGGCGATAACGGTCTCGGCGCCGGAGCCCATCATGATGATGATGTCCTCGGCATCCGGGGAGCCGTAGTAATCAAAGAGATGGTACTTGCGGCCGGTGAGCTTGGCGAACTTGTCCATGGTCTTCTGAACAATGCCCGGAGTGGCGCTGTAGAACTTGTTCACCGTCTCGCGGCCGGTGAAGTAGACGTCGGGGTTCTGGGCGGTGCCGCGCATCATGGGCCGGTCCGGGGAGAGGCCGCGCTGACGGTGTTCGATGATCAGATCCTCGTCGATCATCTTGCGCATGTCGTCGAAGGTGAGCTGCTCCACCTTCTGAATCTCATGGGAGGTGCGGAAGCCGTCGAAGAAGTGCATGAAGGGGATGCGGCTTTGCAGGGCGGCCTGGGTGGAGATCAAGGCCATATCCTGGCATTCCTGGACGTTCTGGGAGCAGAGCATGGCCCAGCCGGTCTGGCGGGCAGCCATGACATCGCTGTGGTCGCCGAAGATGGAAAGCCCCTGGCAAGCAAGGGAGCGGGCCGTAACATGGAAGACGGTCGGGGTCAGTTCACCGGCCAGCTTGTACATGTTGGGGATCATGAGGAGCAATCCCTGGGAAGCGGTAAAGGTGGTACAGAGTGCGCCGGTGGTCAGGCTGCCGTGCAGAGCCCCGGCCACACCGCCCTCGGACTGCATTTGGGTGACAACCGGAATGGAGCCCCAGATGTTCTCCTGCTTGGAGGCTGATTTGGTGTCGGACTCCGCCGCCATGGGAGTAGAGGGGGTGATGGGGTAGATCGTGATGATCTCGCTGGTGGCGTAGGCCACATGGGTACATGCCTGATTACCATCAATGGTGACCATTTTCCGGGACATAGACTCATCTCCTTCCATTCTGCTTGGGTTGATAACGGTGGAAGCCGTCGTTAAAAAATAACTTGAACGATTGTTATCCCGTGAACGGCATAAGGAGCCGTAACGAAATGGTCAAGACTGTACAGGTTGTTTTTTAACGGCTCCTAAACTTTTAGGGCTGCACCCCTTTGTGCGCGGGGCCAAAATGAGGTGCGGCCAAAATAACGTTGTTAGCGACAGGGAAAAACCAAAAGCACAAACAGCTCTTTACGTATAAATACGGGGGGTTAAAAGCGTCCACCTGCGTGCCATTCTTGCTGAACTGAACAATTTAAACGAAGTTTTCAAGAATATCCAGTTTTTATTTTACAGATTGGTTTTGCGTGGTTTTCATGATCAGTTCCTGGGATTTGAGCAAAACCTTGGTGTCGGGGGGGACAGACTGGGTCAGCCAGGTGTTGCCGCCGATAACCGAGCGGGCGCCGATGATGGTGTCGCCGCCCAGGATGGTGCTGCCTGCATAGACCGTGACATCGTCTTCAATGGTGGGATGGCGCTTGCTCTGGCGGTCAAGATCGCCGGAGTCGTCCCGTTTGAAGGAGAGGGCACCCAGGGTTACGCCCTGGTAGAGCTTGACCCGCTGGCCGAGGACACTGGTCTGCCCAATGACCACGCCGGTGCCATGGTCGATGAAAAAAGAGGCGCCGATGGTGGCGCCGGGGTGGATGTCGATGCCGGTAATGCCATGGGCGTATTCACTCATGATGCGCGGCAGGATGGGAACCCCCAGGGTATACAGCCCGTGGGCAATCCGGTAGACCATGATCGCGTAGATGCCGGGATAGCTGAAGATGATCTCGTCAAAACTGCCGGCGGCAGGGTCGCCTTCGTAGGCCGCCCGCACATCCGTGGCCAGAATCGCCCGCAGGGTCGGTAACGAGGTGATGAAGTTGAAGGCGTTTTCCTTGCCCGCGTCTTCGCAGTGCTGGCAATTTGTGCCATGGCGGAGGCATTCGTGCCGGATGGCGTTGGTGATTTCCCTGGTCAGTTTTTCATAGAGACCGGAGATTTCCAGGCCCAACTGGTATTTGAGGCTGACCCGGTCGATGCCCTGGTTGCGGAAATAACCGGGAAAAAGTACGTCGCGGCAGGATTCCAGGATGTCGATCACGTGCTCGCGGCTGGGCAGGGGTTCCGCCTCGACATGCTCAAAGCAGGCGTTGTTGTAGCAGGTCTCCACCACCTGATCAATTATCTGCGGAAGCCGGTTCCGGAAGTCGGAGGTCACGGGATGCTCCTTGGGGCAGGCTTCATTCTGGGCAAGGGGAATTTTTGTTTTCTGGGTCACGGCGGGTCCTCCGGTTTTTTGCGCAAAAACAGGAAAAGAAGCAAACAGCGGAATATGAATTAAAACAGTAACAACGATTTGTTGTTCCCTCAAGAATTCCCTGAGATTATCCGGTGTTTTTGGGGAAACGGATGGATGTTCAGGCAGCAGTCCTGGTCTGAGAGATAAAAAACAATAGGCTCGCCGCCGCCAAAACAACGCAGGCGCCAAGGAAAGAGGCGGGCAGGCCGAGAGTGGCGGCAAGGAGGCCGCCCAGCAAGGGGCCAAGGCTGTGGCCCATGTCCATGACGGAGCCAAGGATGCCCATGGCCGAGCCGTGGGCGGTGTTTTTGCTCAGATCGGCGATATGGGCGGCGCTGGCGGAAGTTACCACCGAAATGGCCAGCCCCAGCAGGATGCTTAGGACTAGCAGAATAAGAAAAGAGCCGGCTATTGAGAAAAAAGCGATACAGATTGCTGCCGCAACCGCGCCGAAAAGTATTTGCCGTGGTCTGCCGTGGCGGTCGGAGAACCGGCCCATGGCCGGTTTTGCCAGGGCGATGGTGATGATCTGCGAGGCAAGGCACAGCCCGATCTGATAGGGGTTCAAGCCAGCCATGAGGGCGTGGGCCGGGAGAAAGGTTTCAAATATGCCGTAGGCAAAGAGGATGGCTGCCTCCACGCCGCAGGTCAGCATGATGGTCCGGTTTCCCAAAAGCTCTGTGACTCCCTCGCGCCAATGGGGGCGGGGGGCAGGTTCTTTGGGGTCGCCCCGGTTGAGGTCGGGAAGGAAAAATGCGCTGAAAAAAACGGTAAGTCCGGCAATACCGCAAACCAGATAGAGGGTATGGAAGCCGACTGCCTGGTTGGTTGCGTAAAAACCGAGAATGGCACCGCCCAGGGCCGGAGCCATGGAACGCCCCAGCAGGGTGGCGGTGGAAAACCAGCCCATTTTTTCGCCCCTCCCTTTCTGGAAAAGATCCGAGACCATGGCCATGGCCACGGGCACGAAGATGGCGGTGGCCAGGCCGTGGTAAAAGCGAACCAGGGCCAGCTGCCAGATTTCCCGGACCACCAGATAGAGAAACGGGGCCGTGGCGAAGACAAGAGCGGAAAAAAGGAGCATGCGTTTCCGACCAATCCTGTCCGAGAGGATGCCGGCCGGAAAGCTGAACAGGATGCCGGTGCCTGCGGAGATTGAGGCGATCAGCCCCACTGCGGCAGGCCCGCCGCCGAGGTGGCTGACAAACAGCGGCAGCGCCGGGCTCTTGGAGATGGTGCTGCTGAAGATGGCCAGCAACCCCACCCCGCAGAGAAGTTTAAAGGGTGAAAGAGTCATTGCCTGTTTCCGCTCCCTGTGGCGCGCTCAGTCAAGAGGGTTGCCGTTGTCGGTCCAGGCCGCGAGACCGCCGGCGAGATAGGCGGCGGCAACGCCTTTTGCTAGGAGCGTTTTGCTCACCGATTGGCTCACCGAACCGCCTCTGGCGCAGTAGATGACGGTGGCGGTGTTGGGGGGCAGCTCTCCGGCCCATTGTTCAACCTGTTCCGGGTCGTGCCAAACCGCGCCGGGAATCTTGCCGGGCGTGGCCTCGCGGTCGGGCCTGCGCCGGACATCGAGCAGGGTGACACCACCCTGGGCCAGCATCCCCGCAAGGCGTGGCGCATCGATGATCCTTCCGGCGATCAGCCCCTGGATTTCCTCATGGTATCCCAGGTAACGCCTGAGAGTGATTTCGTTTTTGCCGTATTTGGGATAGCTGTTGAGGATATCGACAAAGCGGGCCTCTGCTTCCGTCTCCTCCTTGATGTCCACCATGCCGTCGTGGATGATGTCCACCAACCGGTCGGCATAGATGATGATCCGCTCCTCCAGCCGGTGCAGGGTGTAGTCCTTGACCGGCAACCCAAGCTCCCTTGCCTCCGGCTCGGTGAGCCCGCCCCGGATGTGTTTTTCCATGATGGCGGTGACTGCCTGGGGCAACCCCAGTTTGGCGCCCATTTCCGCACCGATCCTGCCGTGACTGATTTCATAGGTGGCGGTCTTGCCCAGGTCGTGGAACAGTGCGCCCCGGCCTACCAGCTCCAGATCCAGGGTGGCCCCGGTGCGGCGGGCGATCTCCAGTGCCTTGGCCGCCACCTTCAGGGAATGGTCAAGGTCTGTCTCGTTCATGCCTGCGGTGCGGAGCAGGTCGATGTCCTTTTGCGCGATGCGGTAGTCCATGATCATTCCTCCTTTGGGGCGATGCCGAAGTAAGCCTGGGCCTCCTGCATAGCGTCTTTGTATTGATGTCGGAGCTTCTTGAATTTTTTTCCATGTCTTCGCGCAGGTGCTCGATGTATTCCCGTACCCCTTCCTCGCCAAACTGCGCGGCGATCTGGGGACCGAAATTCCAGATGCGGGTAAAGTCGTGGCGCTCGTTTTTGTTGTCCGGGTCATCGATCCAGCGGTGCAATTCGGCGTAATCCTTGCCGGTTCTTTTCAGACTGGTTTCAAAGTGTTTCTCGGTTGGGGGCATGGAATGGTTCTCCTGATCAGGGGTTGTTTCTGCTTTTGTAAAAGGCCAACAGGGAGTCCAGCACCGCGCTGGCTCGGTCGATGCGTTGCAGGTCGTCGTTGGTGGTGGCGGTGATGCCATCGAAAAGAGCCTGAACCCCGGCTGTTTCCGGCAGGCCGAATACGGATTCTTTGAGGTCGATGTCGTGGATGATTTTGCTTATCTGGATCAAGGCCGGGTCGGTGAGGCCGAACCGCGCCACCATCACCTCAAAGGAGCATTTGTCCATGACGTGGGTGTATTCCGCTTCGGCCATGTCGAAGCGTATTTCATCCTGGCCAGGGGAGTAGCGACCGCTGTCCACGAATTTGAAGCGGGCCTCCGGGTCGGCGTACCGCCGCACTAGCCAGGCGCAGGCGATCCGGTCCACATAAACATTCTTCCTGGTCACCCAGGTCTTACCGCTCAGCCCGGCAATCCCGCCGTCTTTCTTCGGAGCAGGCTGATCCGTAGCCCGGTGTTCGATGAGGGTCGCTTCGAGATCATGCAGTGTCGTCGCCACCTGGAGTTGCTCCGGGGCCTTGAAAAAATCGATCCGCATCACCTCGGCGAACTGCTTGCGCAGTTTTTCCAGTCGTCCCCGGGATCCGAGAAGGCCGTCGTCGGCTGATTCTCCGGTTTGGCAGCGCCACTCTTCCCGCAAGGCCTTGGCCTCGGTGAGAATTTTTTCGTAATCGCTGCCCCGGGCGGCGTGGAACAGGCCGATAACCTGTTGGTCGCTCAACCCTGCAAGAAAACGGGCTTCGATCATCGTTGCCTCGCCACCACCGTCGGCAATCTCCTTGACGATCCAGGTAAGATCCTCCAGGGTTTGCTCCTGCCGGGGCATGGCGTACACCGATTGCTTGATCGCCACCGCGCCAAGCTGTTGCAGGCGGCGCCAGATCTTGGCCCGGAAGTAGGCTGGTTTTGCGGGTATCTGGTGGATGAGTAGCAGCCAGTCCATGGTGTGCTCCTTTGTTGTGTGTCACTTGTTATGTTTATGATATGGCATGTGCTCTATTATGTCAAGGGTGAGACGTTTTTTTGGGGGGGGAAGGGCGGAAGCAGTGTGGCCCAGGGAATGGTGGCGGGAAGGGATGGGCATCGGGTATACTGGCATCATGAGCCAGACAATCTCGCAACAGGCATCAGTTCCGGACTTTTCCAGCCAACCGGCCATCGTTTCCGTTACCGGCCTTACCAAGCGGTTCGGCGAGCGACTGGTGGTGGACAATATCTCTTTTTCCATCCAGCGGGGCCAGTGCGTTGGCTTTCTTGGCCCCAACGGGGCTGGGAAAACCACCTGCATCAACATGCTCCTCGGCCTGGTGGAAAAAAGCGCGGGCGAGATCCGGATTTTTGATTTGGAGGCGCCGCGCTTTCATCGGGAGATCAAAGCCAAGATCGGGGTGGTGCCCCAGGCGGACAGCCTTGATCCGGACTTGAGCGTGGAAGAGAACCTGCGCACCTATGCCGGGTATTTCCGCCTTCCGCGCCGTCTTGCCCGGGAAAGGGTTGAAGAGCTCCTGCATTTTTTCGCCCTCCATAACCGGCGAGACGAGATCATCGAGCATCTGTCCGGGGGGCAGCGACGGCGGCTGCTCTTGGCCCGGGCCCTGATCAACGAACCCCAGCTCCTTATCCTCGACGAGCCCACCATCGGCCTTGACCCCCAAGCCAGACACCTGATCTGGGAGCGTCTCGCCATTCTCCAGGCGCAGGGAACCACCATGCTCCTGACCAGCCATTATCTCGAGGAGGTTTCCCGCCTGAGTCAGCAGGTATTGATCCTGGACCATGGCCATGTCGTGGTGCAGGGCGAACCGCAGCAGCTCATTACCGATCTGGTCGGCCTTGAGGTTTTTGAGGTGGATGGAACAGCGGCCGAGCTTGATGCGTTGGAGGCATCGTTTCGGCAGTGCAATGCCACGCTGGAAAGGGTGGGGGATAAGCTCTATGTCTATGCCCGGGAGGATTGTTCCCGCTTGGTAAAGGTGTTGGGTAACGCGGGCAGCTGGGTGCGGCGGCCGGCCAACCTGGAGGACCTTTTTATTCAGCTCACCGGCAGGTCGTTGAGGGAGTCATGAACGGATTTTCTTTTCTTACAATCTGGCTGCGCAACGGGCGGGTCTGGAAAAAGCACATCCTGGCCACCCTGATCGGTAATCTGGGCCAGCCTTTGCTGTTTCTCCTGGCCATGGGCTATGGTCTTGGCCGGGACATGGCGGAGGTGGAGGGGTTGACCTACCTGCAGTTCATCGCTCCGGGTCTGGTTGCCTCCGCAGTGATGCACAGCGCTGCACTCGAAACAACTTACGGCTCTTACACCCGGCTCACCGTGCAGAAAACCTACGAGGCGATCCTGATGACCCCCCTTGGCGTTGTTGATCTGGTTCTGGGGGAGATTGTCTGGGGGGCGAGCAAGGGGGTGCTGGCCGGGGTTATCATGCTGCTGGCCTTGCCCCTTTTCGGTGTGGTTCTCTCGCCCTGGGTTGTTGCCTTGCTGCCGATGCTGTTTATCTCCGGCATGTTCTTTTCCGCCTTTGGCCTGATCATGACAGCGCTGGCGAAAAATTATGATTTTTTCAACTACTTCACCTCGTTGGTCATTACCCCGCTCTTTCTCTTCTCCGGCATCTTCTTTCCGGTGCAGACCATGGCCCCGCCTGTTAGGGGGTTTCTTGAAATGCTGCCCCTGACCCCCATTGTCAGTCTGGCCCGCATCTTCTGTTATGGACGCTTCGGCGAACCGATCCTGCTGAAGATTCTCGGTTCTCTCCTGGCCACCGGCTGCGCCGTATGGCTGGCCGGGTATCTTCTCCGGCGCCGTTTGATTCAATAACCGGAGCGGGTCTGTCCGGAAGCATCATCCGACAGATGTTGTTCGATAAAACGGCGGATTTTTTGCGGCGTGAGGATGAGACCGGTGAGGAGGTCGTTGCCGATCCTGATCGCGGGCACGGTCTTGATCCCGGCCTGGCGGGACCGCGTCAGATTGGTGACGACCTCAATGGTTTCGAGTTGGAGGTGGGGGGAGTCGGCAACGATCTTTTTCAGGGTGCGGCTCACATACAGGCAGCGCGGGCAGAGGATGGTGCGGTAGAGTTCTATCTTCATGGCGTTGTTCGTTGGTTGTTTGAGGCTTGGCTCATCGTTCAATGAGGTTTTTAATATAGCCCTGTTCATCCTGTGCCGGGACGAAGATTTCCAGGTTGTTGTTCCAGCGGCTCACGTAATGCTGAGTGAGCAGGGTGCGCATCGCGTTTTTGAGCTGGATCGCCGTGGTGTATTCCTGAATGAAGTACTCGCCGTAGCTGTTTTCCGTAACCATGGTCGACTTCAGGGTTTTCGATCCTTTTACCGGTTCCTTCTCAAAATTGACAATGGCCAACGCCCGCAGGACGGTCTCTCGCTTGAGCAAATTGGCCGGGGAAATGCGGGAAAAATGGATGATGGGAAAGGTTTTGATCAAAAGCTCGGTGAGCTTCTGGATATCCACCAGGTCGATGGGCAGGAAATTTTTTGTCAGATGGAGCTGGGTTTTGACGGAAAGGATGCCGTTGACCAGGAGCCAGACAATGAGCCGGACCAGGTTGTTTTCCCGCTTGATCACCGAATCCACGTTGCTTTTCACCGTTTCGTGATCAAGCTGCCCCTGAAAGGCATAGTAGTGAAACGCCCCTTCGTATTTGGTGATATGGATGGTGATATGCTCTTGCGCCATCAGGTCGCGGGAAACACTGCGGATATAGTCGATCTTGTTTTCCTTCTGTTCATAGAAGGTGAAGAGCTTGCGGCCTAAAATGGAGATGTCCCGCTCGGTAATGGTCAGACCGGTGTCTTCGGCAAAACTTTTAAAGATCCAGCGCAGCCTTTTGTAGGTTTCGATGAGGTAGTCGTGGACCTTGGCGCCAAAGGCAATGAGTTCCTTGTACTTCCAGTCGCGGAAGCGCTGGAAGTGGCTGAAATTTTCTGGAAGAAGATGCCAGGCCTCCATCATGTCCATGGTTGCCTTCAGGTGGCTGGTCTGACCGAATTTGGTGTTTTTTTGTGACTCAAACCCCTCAAGCGTCTTGAGAAAGAGGCATTCCTGGATCAGGGAGGCCCGTTTCTGTTCGGCTTTCTCTTGGGTGTAAAAAAAGATGATGTCACGGGCCAGCAGGATGTATGGGTCAATCTCGGCCAGGTCCAGGGCCCCCTGTTCCGCGGGCGGAAGTTTTTCCGGATAGGTTACCAGGCATTTCACCCTGTCCGAGAAGAGCGGCAGAGTGGTTGTTCCCCCGCGCAGGAGGAGTTCGAGATAGGCGAATTTGATCACCGACTTGAAGGGGCTGTCCAGGGCCTTGTTCATCTGCCAGAGGCAGGCGCCGAAAATTTCTGCTTTGGGGATGTCGGAGAGGTAGCCGAGATCGACAAAGTCGTTGACGCGGAGCTTGTTGCGCGAAACCATATTCTGGACAAAGGTCCGGTATTCGCCTTCGGTAAGGCCTGGGGGGATAAACCACCAGAGGAGGATCTTGCCGGCCACGAGAATATGGGTACGGAAAAGCTCATCCTTGAGCAGCAGCTTGATGGCGGAACCTGCCGACTCCTCATCTGTCTCTGCTTCGAAGTTGTTTTCTCTGGTCTGGTCAATGTCCACCAGGAAGAAGTGGACCTCCGAGCCCCGTTTCATCGTCCACTCTTCGATTCCCTTGCATTTTTCCTGTAAAAGCTGCAGCCCCTTTTCGCCCAGCTCTCCCTTGCGGATGCTGACCCAGTAATCGCAGTCGGAAATCGTCGACTGGGCGATGGTTCCAATACTGCCGATGGTTTTTAAGGAGTGGATGCAGGGCTTCTCGGTAAAGGGAGACGGCCTGTCGATCCGCATGGCTGACGAGTTCGGGAAATAGCGGCGAAAGAGCTCGTGGGGCAATTCTTCTGTCGGGTTGAAGAGATGGATGCCATACGGGCAGGCCGCATCATCGACAAAGCCGGGGAGGTCCGGGTAGTTGCTGTGGAGCAGATAGGGAAGAACCTTGAGCAGGAGATTGCCCTGGTTGGTGTTGAAAAGAACCGCCTTGGCTTTGCGCTCCTCATTGTACTTGAGGTAGCGGGTCAGTTTTTGCTGGAAGGAGTTTGGGGCGGGTTCAGGTTTAGTGTCATCCATGGGACGGGTCGTTTCCTTTTAAGGCGCCTGGAGTATGGCTTCATGCAGGCGAACCGCCTGCATAGTTTTTCCCACGTCATGGACGCGCAAAATATCCGCCCCTTGCGTGGCGCAATAGGATGAAATCATGGCCGTTGCCGGATCTCGGTCCTGGGTTTCCAGGCCAAGGAGCTTGCCGATGAAACCCTTGCGGGAATGCCCGATAAGAAGGGGGCATCCCAGATTTTTAAACGCATGCAGATTTTTAAGGATCGTCAGATTATGCTTTACAGTTTTGCCGAATCCGAGGCCGGGGTCAACAATAATCCGTTGCCGGTCAAGCCCCTGTTGTGTTGCCCAGGATATCCGTTCTGCCAGAAAATCCATGATTTCCTGGATAACATCATGGTACACCGGTTCGTCCTGCATGTCTTTGGGAGTTTTCCGCATATGCATGAGAATGACCGGTGCCTCGTGGGCAATGGCGATCCGGACCATTTCGGGATCGAAAAGCAAGGCGCTCACATCATTGATAATATCCGCGCCCGCGATCAAGGCCTGGCGCGCTACCTCCGCCTTGGTCGTATCGATGGAAACCGGGATGCTGCGATTGAGCGCCCGAATGCAGGCAATGGCGGGAAGAACCCGGCGCAGTTCCTCGTCTTTTAAAACCGGTTCGGCATAGGGCCTGGTTGATTCGCCCCCCACATCAATGATGTCTGCCCCGCTGTCCAGCATGGCCTTGACCTGGGCGGAGAGGGCCTGATCTTGGGTAAAGCGGCCGCCATCGGAAAAAGAGTCCGGGGTGACGTTGAGAATGCCCATGACCAGAGGGCGGGGGCCAAAGGCTATGGTTTTGTTTCTGGTCGTAATTTGCACTGGCTGACCTAAAAATGCGTGAGCCCTTTGGGCGGGTGGACCGCCAAAGGGCTCAGGTTGTTGGAAAGTGCGCGCAGGGACATCAGGCATCCGGTGGAGTTATTGTTGCGCTGAAATCTCCGCCGGAGCTGCCGTTTTGCTTTCACGTCCCATGAGTATCTCGATATCCTCCAGGCCGAGGGTTTCCTTTTCAAGGAGCGCCTGGGCAATGGCCCGCAAAAACGTAATGTTGTCCGAAAGCAGCTGGTGGACATTTTCGTTGGCCTTCAGGACAATGCGTTTGACCTCATCGTCAATCCGGACCGCGGTTGATTCGCTGTAGTCACGGTGTTGCGCGATTTCCCGACCCAGGAATATCTGTTCTTCCTTCTTGCCGTAAGAAAGGGGACCTAACTCCTCGCTCATGCCCCATTCGCAGACCATTTTCCGTGCCAGCTGGGTGCAGCGCTCGATATCATTGCCGCTGCCGGTGGTGATTTCGCCAAAGATCAGCTCTTCCGCCACCCTGCCGCTGAGCAGGATGCAGAGATTGTGCTGGAGGAAGGATCTGGCGTAGGTATGTTTTTCATCCACCGGCAGCTGCTGGGTAAGGCCAAGGGCGCGGCCCCGGGGGATGATGGTCACCTTGTGGATGGGATCGGTGCCGGGCAGGAGCATGGCCACCAAGGCGTGTCCTGCCTCGTGGTAGGCGGTGATCTCTTTTTCCTTTTCGGTGATGATCATGCTGCGGCGTTCGGCCCCCATCATCACTTTGTCCTTGGCCTGCTCCATGTGGACCATGGTGATTTTATCCGCATCGGCCCGGGCTGCGAGCAGCGCGGCTTCGTTCACCATGTTTTCCAGGTCGGCCCCGGAAAAACCGGGGGTGCCGCGGGCTATTACTTCCCAGTTGACATCTTCGGAAATCGCCTTTTTCTGGCCGTGGACTTCCAGGATTTTCTCCCTCCCCTTCACGTCCGGCACCGGCACCACCACCTGCCGGTCAAAGCGACCGGGCCTCAGCAGGGCCGGATCGAGCACATCGGGACGGTTGGTGGCCGAGATAATGATGACCCCTTCGTTGGATTCAAAGCCGTCCATTTCGACCAGCAATTGATTCAGGGTCTGTTCCCGTTCATCGTGTCCTCCGCCGAGGCCTGCGCCACGGTGGCGGCCCACGGCGTCGATCTCGTCAATGAAGATGATGCAGGGGGCGTTTTTCTTGCCTTGGATGAACAGATCCCGCACCCGGCTTGCACCTACCCCCACAAACATCTCGACAAAATCCGAGCCGCTGATGGAAAAGAAGGGCACCTCGGCCTCGCCGGCAACGGCCTTGGCCAGGAGGGTTTTGCCGGTACCCGGCGCGCCGGCAAGCAAAACACCCTTGGGGATGCGGCCGCCCAACCGGGTGAATTTCTTGGGATCTTTCAGGAAATCGATGATCTCGGAAAGCTCTTCCTTGGCCTCTTCAATGCCTGCGACATCGGCAAAGGTGACCTTGGTCTGATCCTTGTCCAGGAGGCGGGCTCGGCTCTTGCCAAAGCTCATGGCCTTGCCGCCGCCGCCCTGCATCTGGCGCATGAAGAAGATCCAGACGCCGATGAGCAGGAGCATGGGGAACCAGGAGACCAGAACGGTGACGTACCAGGGTGATTCTTCCTTCTGCTTGACCAGGATATTGACCTTGGCCTTACGCAGAATGGGAATAAGCTCGGAGTCCGCAGGAGGGGTGACTACCTTGAAATCCTTGCCGCCGCTGCCCTTGCCGGTAACCTCATCCGCTTGGATGTTTACCGCGGAAATCTGACCGGATTCAATGCTGGTCAGGAAATCGCTGTAGCTCATTTCCACCACGGATGATTGCGGCTTGTTGAACAGGTTGAACAGCAGGATCATGGTGAGGCCGATTACCAGCCACATGGACAAATTTTTATAAAAACTGTTCAAGCAGAGCCTCCGTCATTATGTGTATCTCGCAGGGGAAATCCTGCGAAGCGTGTCGTGCGTTTCTTGCTCAGCCGTATGGTGTGCAGATAAAACCATGCGGAAATTCAGTGTTCCCACACCATAAGTCAGGCGTAAGAGAAAGTCCAGAGGGGTCAGCGCTGGACCTCTCTTTTTTGCACGACTCCTGCCGATTATTCGAAATATTCCTGCACCGACTTGGGTTCCATGGATTCCTGCTGCATGGTGCCGATGGCCTTGACCATGGATTCGGCGCCGGCAATGGTGGTGGTGTAGGGTAGATGGTAGTTCAGGGCCGCCCGCCGGATGGTATAGGCATCTTCCGTGGTTCTGGTGCCAAGGGAGGTGTTGACGATCCACTGAATCTGCTTGTCCTGGATCTTGTCGAGGATATGCGGCCTGCCCTCGGAAACCTTGTGGACACTGGTGCAGGCAACGCCGTTTTCGGTAAGAATTTTGGCGGTGCCGGGGGTGGCGAGAATGTTGAAGCCCAGAATGATCAACTTTTTGGCAATGGGCACGATGGCTGGTTTGTCGCTGTGCCGCACGCTCAAAAGAACATTGCCTTCGGTGGGGATCTTCTGGCCCGCGGCCAGCTGGGATTTGGCAAAGGCAAGGCCGAGGCAGACATCCATGCCCATGACCTCGCCGGTGGATTTCATCTCCGGCCCCAGCAGGGTATCCACGTTGTCAAAGCGGTCAAAGGGGAAAACCGCTTCCTTGACCGCATAGTGCGCCACCACGACTTCTTCGGTGAGGCCCAGCTCCGGTAAGGTCTTGCCGAGCATGACCATGGTGGCCAGCTTGGCAAGGGGAACCCCCGTGGCTTTACTGACAAAGGGCACGGTCCGCGAGGCGCGCGGGTTCACCTCAAGGATGTAGAGCATATTCTCCTTGACGGCAAACTGGATGTTCATCAACCCCTTGACCTTGAGTTCGGCAGCCATGGCACGGGTAGCGTTCTTGATGGTCTCGATCATCTCCTTGGAGATGGAGTGCGGCGGCAGCACGCAGGCGGAATCGCCGGAATGGATGCCCGCCTCCTCGATGTGCTGCATGATTCCGCCGATGATGGTGTTCTCCCCGTCGGAGATGGCATCCACATCGATCTCCACCGCATCCTTGAGAAATTTGTCGATCAGGATGGGCCGGTCGGGCGAGACGTCGATGGCCGAATTCATATAGGAGGCCAGGTCCCTTTCATTATAAACGATGCGCATGGCGCGTCCGCCTAAGACGTAGGAAGGACGCACCACCACCGGATAGCCGATCTTGGCGGCGATCACCAGGGCTTCGTCCGCGGTCTGGGCCGTGCCGTTCTCCGGCTGCAACAGATTCAGCTTGTGCAAAAATTGCTGGAAGCGTTTGCGGTCTTCCGCCCGGTCGATGGAGTCCGGAGAGGTGCCGAGAATGGGCACCCCGGCCTTGGCCAGGGGTACGGCCAGGTTCAGGGGGGTCTGCCCGCCGAACTGAACGATGACCCCATCGGGCTTTTCTTTCTTGATGATATGCAGCACGTCTTCCCGGGTCAGCGGCTCAAAGTAGAGCTTGTCCGAGGTGTCGTAGTCGGTGGAGACCGTTTCCGGGTTGGAGTTGACCATGATCGACTCAATGCCCATTTCCTTGAGGGCAAAGGCGGCATGGACGCAGCAGTAGTCGAATTCGATGCCCTGACCGATCCGGTTGGGGCCGCCGCCAAGGATCATGACCTTGGGGCCCGTGGTTTCCCTTGCCTCGTCTTCAACCTCGTAGGTGGAATAATAATAGGGGGTGTAAGCCTCGAACTCGGCGGCGCAGGTATCGACCAGCTTGTACACCGGCTGAACGCCAAGTTTTTCCCGCAGCTCCCAGACATCCTCTTCCGAGATGCCGGTGAGAAAGGCGAGCTGGCGATCGGAGTACCCGAGCTGTTTGACCTCTTGGAGAAAGTCATGGTCCAGTCCGTTAAAGCCCTTTTCCCGAATGCGGGATTCCATTTCGACAATCTGTTTGAAGTTGTGCAAAAACCAGGGGTCGATAAAGGAGATTTCGTAAATCTTTTCAATGCTCATGCCCCGGCGCAGGGCCTCGAACACCTGGAAATATCGTTTGGAGTTTGGTTTGCGCAACCCTTTTTCAAGGTCCTCTTGTTCCATGGCCTCCAGATTAAATTTGGGGTCCGCGCCAAAGCCGCTCACCCCGATTTCCAGGGAACGCATCCCTTTCTGGAAGGCCTCCTTGAAGGTACGACCAATTGCCATGGTCTCGCCCACCGACTTCATGGCCGTGGTGAGAAAGTCATCGGCCTCGGGGAATTTTTCAAAGGTGAAGCGGGGAATCTTGACTACGCAGTAATCAATGCTCGGCTCAAAGGCGGCCATGGTTTCCCTGGTGATGTCGTTCTTGAGTTCGTCCAGGGTGTAGCCCACGGCCAGCTTGGCGGCAATCTTGGCAATGGGGAAGCCGGTTGCCTTGGAGGCCAGGGCAGAACTCCGGGAAACCCGGGGGTTCATCTCGATGATCATCAGCTCGCCATCTTTGGGATTCACGGCAAACTGGACGTTGGAGCCGCCGGTTTCCACGCCGATCTCCCGCATGATGGCGATGGCTGCATTGCGCATCTCCTGGTACTCGCGGTCGGTCAGGGTCTGGGCCGGGGCCACGGTGATGGAGTCTCCGGTGTGCACGCCCATGGCATCAACATTCTCGATGGAACAGATGATCACCACGTTGTCGGCCTTGTCGCGCATTACCTCAAGCTCATACTCTTTCCAGCCAAGCAGGCTTCTTTCGAGCATGACCTCGGAATTCATGCTCAGGTCGAGACCGGCCTTGCAGAATTCATCGAGTTCCTGGGAGTTATAGGCGATGCCGCCGCCGGTGCCGCCCAAGGTAAAGCTGGGGCGGACAATGATGGGAAAGCCGATCTGTTCGCTGGCGGCCTTGGTCTCTTCAATGGTGTGGATGATGGCGCTTTCCGGAACCTTGAGGCCGATCTTGCGCATGGCATCCCGGAAGGAGTCACGTCCTTCCGCTTTTTTGATTACCGCGATATTGGCGCCAAGCAATTCCACCCCGTATTTTTCCAGTACGCCCAGCTCAGCGACCTTGATCGCGGTGTTGAGGGCGGTCTGCCCGCCCAGGGTGGGCAGGAGCGCGTCAGGACGTTCCCGCTCTATAATCTTGGCGACCATCTCCGGAGTAATGGGCTCGATGTAGGTCCGATCGGCGATCTCGGGATCGGTCATGATGGTGGCAGGATTGGAATTGATGAGGATGACCTCGTAGCCTTCCTCTTTCAGGGCCTTTACCGCCTGGGTGCCGGAATAGTCGAACTCACAGGCCTGACTGATGATGATGGGGCCGGAGCCGATAATCAGAATTTTTTTAATGTCGGTTCTTTTAGGCATCGGATTTCTTACCTGCTTGTGGTTGTCTCAATTCAATTAACGGTCGTTGCGTTGTCGGTTTTCGCTATCGCTGCTGCATCAATTCGATGAATCTGTCGAAAAGATACAGCGAGTCATGCGGGCCCGGGGCGTTTTCCGGATGGTATTGCACGGAAAATATCGGGTACTTCCGGTGCCGCATGCCTTCGACACTGCTGTCGTTGAGGTTTATATGGGTCAGTTCGATATCCGCAGGATTCAGGGTGGTTGAGTCAACGCAGAATCCGTGATTTTGCGAAGTTATTTCAACCTTGCCGGTAAGGAGATCCTTGACCGGTTGGTTGGCGCCGCGGTGGCCGAATTTGAGTTTGTAGGTGGTGCCGCCATAGGCAAGCCCGAGCAGCTGGTTGCCCAGGCAGATGCCGAAGATGGGGGTTTTGCCGAAAAGCGCCCGGATATTGTCGACAACTCCAGGAATTCCGGCTGGATCGCCGGGCCCATTGGAAAGAAAGACGCCGTCCGGTTTCATGGCCAGGATTTCCTCGGCCGTGGCGGTGCAGGGGACAACCTGCACCGAGCAGTTCCGTTCGGCCAGGAGTCTGAGCTGATTGTATTTTAAGCCGAAATCATAGGCGACAACCTTGTATTTCCCAGGTCCGGCCGTGCTGAAGTTGCTGCCGGGAGCGGGTCGGTTGTCGCGCCAGCCATAGGGCTCGGCACAGGTCACTTCGCGGACCAAATCCCGGCCGACAAGACCGGGGGAATTCTTGGCCTTCTGGATCAGGGATTTGGGGTCGAGATCCTCGGTGGAGACGATGCCCTTTAAGGCTCCGGCCACCCGAATATGACGGGTAAGAGCCCGGGTGTCGATGCCCTCGATTCCGAGAATGTTGTCCTTTTTGAGGAAATCGGCCAGGGTTCCGGTTGCGCGGAAGTTGCTGGGAATGGCATTGTATTCCTTGATCAGGAACGCCTCGACCTGCACCTTGTCCGACTCCATATCCTCGAGGTTGACGCCGTAGTTGCCGATGAGGGGGTAAGTCATGGTGACGATCTGCCCCTTGTAGGACGGGTCGGTGAGCACCTCTTGGTAGCCGCTCATCCCGGTGTTGAATACGATCTCGCCGCTGGTTTCTCCTGGGCCGGTGAAGGATTTCCCTTCAAAAATAGTGCCGTCTTCAAGGGCGATAAGTGCTTTCATAGGAATTCCCTAGTCTCTAAGTTGTAGAATGTGCGCAAGACGATTGCGTTACGGAATGCAGATCCTCTTTAATGAGCGCGATCTGTTTTTGGGCCGAACCTTGTTGCCTGCCCGCGACCTTCAGGGCGCTTCGTCCCGCCACGGCATATTCTTCCGGTTTTTCAATGAAATAGAGCAGTCGGCTGGCGAGTTCCTGGGGGGTTTTTACACAGAAACCGGCGCCTTCCGCTTCCAGCAGCGCTGTGGCGTCGGAAAAATCCGCCATGTGGGGCCCGTAAAAAACAGGGGTTCCCCAGGCTGCTGCCTCTAAAACATTATGGCCGCCGCGTTCCACCAGGCTGCCTCCGCAGAAAATATAGGTGGCCATGGAGTAGAGGCCTGTCAGTTCACCCATGGTGTCAACCAGAACCACCTCGGTACTGCGGCCTTGTTCCTGAACCTGACGCAACCGCATGGTGGCGATCCCTTCCTCGGCGAAGAGCTTTTCGATCTCGGTGAGCCTGCGGAGATGCCGGGGGGCAATTACCCAGACAAGATCAGGGAGCCGCTGTTGCAGGGCGCGAAACACCTCGATCAGCATCGCCTCTTCACCGGTATGGGTGCTGCCGGTGACCAGCACCGGTTGCTGGCGGTGGATATCCAGCATCTGCCGATAACGCTCCGCCAGATGTGGGTCGGTCTGGATGGTTGTCTGGTCGTACTTGGCGTTGCCCAGAATTCGGATGTTGGCCGGGTCTGCGCCCAAACCCCTAAATCGCTTGGCGTCGCCCCCCTGGATCACGGAGATCTTGGTGAAACAGGAGAGCAGGTCCGACATGAAGCCCTTGATCTTTCTGTAGCCGGCAAACGATTTTTCCGAAAGGCGTCCGTTCAGCAAAAACAGCTTGGCGCCGTGTTGCTGTGTCTGCCGGATCATATTCGGCCACAGCTCGGTTTCCAGGCAGACATATATAGTAGGCCGGATGGTTTCCAAGGTCCGGTTGACAATGCCGATGAGATCAAGCGGGGCAAAGAAACAGGGGACATCCTCCGGCAAGAGTTGCGCCGCCACCTCCAGTCCTTGTCTATGTCCGGTGGAGACAACGATGGATGCCTCGGGCAACTGCCTCTTGATCTCGGGAATCAACGCCTTGGCGACCTGGATCTCGCCGACAGAGGAAGCGTGCAGCCAGATGCGGACGGGTTTGTCTTCGTCAAGTTGCACATCTTCCACATGGCCGAAGCGTTGCCGGAGACCTTGGCGATGTTTGGCCGAGAGACCAAGATACACACAGGCAAAAGGGAAAACGGCAATGAAAAAGAGCCAGCCGAAAAGTTGATACAGAGTATATAGCAAGGAGTAAGGGGCCCTTTGTATGCGAGAAAATATGCTGGTTACAGACCTCAGGTAAAAATCAAAGTATTAAAACTGATCGCGGCTTTTTCGTCAATAAGAATTACGGGAGTGAGCCGCTGCAAAAGGGCATAAGGAGCCGGAAACGAACTGATTTGTTTCGTAACGGCTCCTAAGTCGTCTTGCAAAACAAAAAATTGATTTTGGATGCCATGCCCGGCATAAGGAGCCGTAACGAATTTGTAATTTCGTAACGGCTCCTAAAAAATGCCGGCGATGGGCGCTTGGCAGTGCTGGCATTTTCCGCCGGTCATGTGCTGTTGCCTTATCGCAAAGCCGACCCGCTCTATGACCAGTTTTCCGCAGTTTGGACAGAGGGTGTTTTCTCCTGTGTCGCCGGGAATATTCCCGACATAGACATAGCGCAACCCCTCGTTCAGGCCGATCTCCCGGGCGCGGACCAGGGTGTGGTGGGGGGTGGGTGGGCGGTCGGTCATTTTATAGGTGGGCCAGAAACGGGTGACATGCCAGGGAATATCCGAGGAAAGGCTTTTGATGAAACGGGCTATGTCGGTGAGTTCCCCGTCCGAATCGTTCCAACCCGGAATCACCAGAGTGGTGACCTCCACCCAAACCCCCAGTTCCTTCATCAGCCGGATCGTGTCAAGGACCGGCTGCAGCTTGGCGCCGCACACCTCCTTGTAGAACTTGTCGGTGAAACCCTTGAGATCGATATTGTTGGCGTCAAGATGCGGGGCCAGTTCCCTGGTGGCTTCCGGGCCGGTATAACCGTTGCTGACAAAGATATTCTTCAGCCCCGCCGTCCGCGCCAGCTTGGCGGTATCGAGGGCGAATTCGTAAAAGATGGTGGGCTCCACGTAAGTGTAGCTGATGGATTGGCAGCCGGAGCGTTGCGCGGCTTCGACCACTTCTTCCGGGGTGCGCAGGGTGCCGGGCAGGTCTCCGGCATGGAGGTGGGGATACTGGGAGATCTCGTAGTTCTGGCAGTGTTTGCAGTGGAAATTGCAGCCCACCGTGGCAATGGAATAGGAAAGGGAGCCGGGCAGTAGATGAAAGATGGGCTTCTTTTCGATGGGGTCGATATTCTCGCTGATCAAGCGACCGTAGTTGAGGCTGTAGAGGATTCCGCCCCGATTCTCCCGGACCTTGCAGATTCCCCGGCCCCCTTCCCCGATCAGACAGTTGTGGCGGCAGAGCAGGCAGCGGACATGTCCCGGGTGGTCAGCGGGCTTGGTGTAAAAGAGCGCTTCGTGCATGGTCACCTCCCAAGGCAATCGGCCTTTGCATATATGGATATAAGCAAATATACCACGGAAAAGGGTTCGTTTGTATTAATTCTCAAACAAGGAGAGGTGGTCAACAAGAAAAAAACCAATTTATTTCAATGGATTACTGTGTTTTTTAACGGGTGGTGAATAAAAAGTAAAAAATAGGGTTGACGTGGGGGGCTGGATCGACTAATTTGCCGCTCTCCGCAACGAAGGAGACCAAGACTGACTTCGGGTCAGACCACTTGGTGCAGCGATCATTGAAAACTGAATAGTGAGCAAAGTAGAAGATGGGCCCCAAGAAACCGGAGCTTTGGCTTCGGGAGTTTTTATTGCAGTAAAGAGATCAGAATCTCTGTTGAAGAATAACGAGACCTTCGGGGCTTGTTAAGATATTTAACTGGAGAGTTTGATCCTGGCTCAGATTGAACGCTGGCGGCGTGCTTAACACATGCAAGTCGAACGAGAAAGGGACTTCGGTCCTGAGTAGAGTGGCGCACGGGTGAGTAACGCGTAGGTAATCTACCTCTGCATCTGGGATAACACTTCGAAAGGGGTGCTAATACCGGATACACTTATGGGTCGCAAGACCCATAAGGAAAGGAGACCTCTCCTTGGAAGTTTCTGTGTAGAGATGAGCCTGCGTCCCATTAGCTAGTTGGCAGGGTAATGGCCTACCAAGGCGACGATGGGTAGCGGGTCTGAGAGGATGATCCGCCACACTGGAACTGAAACACGGACCAGACTCCTACGGGAGGCAGCAGTGAGGAATATTGGACAATGGGCGCAAGCCTGATCCAGCGACGCCGCGTGAGTGATGAAGGCCTTTGGGTCGTAAAGCTCTGTCAGCAGGGAAGAACGGCCGTGTGGTTAATACCCATGCGGATTGACGGTACCTGCAGAGGAAGCACCGGCTAACTCCGTGCCAGCAGCCGCGGTAATACGGAGGGTGCGAGCGTTAATCGGAATTACTGGGCGTAAAGGGCGCGTAGGCGGCCGATCAAGTCAGATGTGAAAGCCCACGGCTTAACCGTGTGAAGTGCATCTGAAACTGGTCGGCTTGAGTATCGGAGAGGAAAGTGGAATTCCCGGTGTAGAGGTGAAATTCGTAGATATCGGGAGGAATACCGGTGGCGAAGGCGACTTTCTGGACGAATACTGACGCTGAGGCGCGAAAGCGTGGGGAGCAAACAGGATTAGATACCCTGGTAGTCCACAGCTGTAAACGATGTGCACTAGATGTGGGGAAGTGTTGACCTTTCCTGTGTCGCAGCTAACGCATTAAGTGCACCGCCTGGGGAGTACGGCCGCAAGGTTAAAACTCAAAGGAATTGACGGGGGCCCGCACAAGCGGTGGAGTATGTGGTTTAATTCGACGCAACGCGCAGAACCTTACCTAGACTTGACATCCCGGGGATTTTCTGGAAACAGAGAAGTGCTTTAGCAATAAAGAACCCGGTGACAGGTGCTGCATGGCTGTCGTCAGCTCGTGTCGTGAGATGTTGGGTTAAGTCCCGCAACGAGCGCAACCCTCGCCTTTAGTTGCCAGCATTCAGTTGGGCACTCTAGAGGGACTGCCGGTGTCAAACCGGAGGAAGGTGGGGATGACGTCAAGTCCTCATGGCCTTTATGTCTAGGGCTACACACGTACTACAATGGCCGGTACAAAGGGCAGCCACTCAGCGATGAGGCGCTAATCCCATAAAGCCGGTCTCAGTCCGGATCGCAGTCTGCAACTCGACTGCGTGAAGTTGGAATCGCTAGTAATCGTGGATCAGCATGCCACGGTGAATACGTTCCCGGGCCTTGTACACACCGCCCGTCACACCACGAGAGTTGGTTGTTCCAGAAGCGGTTGAGCTAACCTTCGGGAAGCAGGCTGCCAAGGAATGGTCGGTAATTGGGGTGAAGTCGTAACAAGGTAGCCGTAGGGGAACCTGCGGCTGGATCACCTCCTTTAAAAGGATGTACTTCCTGGCAACAGGAAGACATACTTGGTCAACCCCATCTTTTACTCACTATTCAGTTTTGAATGATCGCTGTTATGATCATTAAGAAGGAAGAGAAATGAACGGGCCTATAGCTCAGTTCTGGTTAGAGCGCACGCCTGATAAGCGTGAGGTCACTGGTT
Organism: Thiovibrio sp. Mzg5; assembly: GCF_055379285.1. Taxonomy (NCBI): domain Bacteria; kingdom Pseudomonadati; phylum Thermodesulfobacteriota; class Desulfobulbia; order Desulfobulbales; family Thiovibrionaceae; genus Thiovibrio; species Thiovibrio sp. Mzg5. The sequence goes on from NZ_AP022872.1 coordinate 674,001, forward strand.
CAAGTCCAGTTAGGCCCACCAGGCCGATTAGTGTCAGCTGACAGCAATCTGCTGTTGGTTAAAATGGGGGGTGTAGCTCAGCTGGGAGAGCGCCTGCCTTGCACGCAGGAGGTCATCGGTTCGATCCCGTTCACCTCCACCATTTTACGGCAAAGAAGTGTAAAATGGAGAAGGTAAAATAAACCTTTGGTTTAATTTGCCTTCTCTATTATGCATTTTGCATGAAAGCAGCTTCGCTGTTTTGTAGATCTTTGATAATTGAATATTTTGTTTTTGTTGTACCCAAATATAGCTGAGTATAAAAGATCAAGCGTTTTTTGGTCAAGCTACTAAGGGCAGACGGTGGATGCCTGGGTACCGGGAGGCGAAGAAGGACGCGGTAAGCTGCGATAAGCTTCGGGGAGCTGCTAACAGGCTTTGAACCGGAGATTTCCGAATGGGGAAACCCGGCCAGGGTTATACCTGGTCATCGTGCACTGAATACATAGGTGTAACGAGGCGAACGCAGGGAATTGAAACATCTAAGTACCTGCAGGAGTAGAAATCAATTTAGAGATTCCGTCAGTAGCGGCGAGCGAAAGCGGAACAGCCCAAACCGAGTCATTTATGGCTCGGGGTTGTGGGGCCCCGATATGGGATTGCGAATGGATAGCAGAAGGGCATGGAAAGGCCCACCACAGACGGTGATAGTCCGGTATGCGAAATCTTGAAGCACCCTAGGGTGTCCCCGAGTACCACGAGGCACGTGAAACCTAGTGGGAATCTGGGAGGACCATCTTCCAAGGCTAAATACTACCCGGTAACCGATAGTGAACTAGTACCGTGAGGGAAAGGTGAAAAGAACGGGGGGACCCGAGTGAAATAGAACCTGAAACCGTCTGTCTACAAGCAGTAGGAGCACTATGTCGCAAGACAGTGTAACTGCGTGCCTTTTGCATAATGAGTCAGCGACTTACCCTATGCAGCGAGGTTAAGCCGAAAGGTGTAGCCGTAGCGAAAGCGAGTCTTAATAGGGCGACAAGTTGCATGGGGTAGACCCGAAGCCGAGTGATCTAGCCATGACCAGGGTGAAGCGAAGGTAATACTTCGTGGAGGCCCGAACCGATATAGGTTGAAAACTGTTCGGATGAGTTGTGGCTAGGAGTGAAAGGCTAATCAAACTCGGTGATAGCTGGTTTTCCTCGAAATATATTTAGGTATAGCCTCGCATGATGACTGACGGAGGTAGAGCACTGACAAGACTAGGGGTCCCCACAGGATTACCAACTCTTATCAAACTCCGAATGCCGTCAAGTTCAAGTGCGGGAGTCAGACTGCGGGAGATAAGTTCCGTGGTCAAAAGGGAAAGAGCCCAGACCATCAGCTAAGGTCCCTAAATGCATGCTAAGTGGTAAAGGATGTGGAACTGTTTAGACAATCAGGAGGTTGGCTTAGAAGCAGCAATCCTTTAAAGAAAGCGTAATAGCTCACTGATCGAATGGGTCTGCGCCGAAAATTCAACGGGGCTTAAGCATGCTACCGAAGCTATGGATAACGCGTAAGCGTTATGGTAGAGGAACATTGTAGTAACCTGAGAAGGTACACCGTAAGGAGTGCTGGAGGACCTACAAGAGCTTATGCTGACACGAGTAGCGAAAATGCGGGTGAGAAACCCGCACGCCGAAAACCTAAGGTTTCCTGAGTAAAGTTAATCTGCTCAGGGTTAGTCGGTCCCTAAGGCGAGGCCGAGAGGCGTAGTCGATGGAAAACGGGTTAATATTCCTGTACCATTTTATCAGCGTTTGAGCGAAGGGGGGACGCAGAAGGGTAGGTCATCCGGGCGTTGGTTGTCCCGGTTTAAGTGTGTAGGCGGAGGACCCAGGCAAATCCAGGTCCTTGTATAACGCTGAGGCATGATGACGATGCGGTTTACCGCAATAAAGTGACTGATCCCATGCTGCCAGGAAAAGCCTCGTAGTGAGTTGATAAAGTGACCGTACCGTAAACCGACACAGGTAGGTAGGGAGAGTATCCTAAGGCGCTTGAGAGAACTCTGGTTAAGGAACTCGGCAAAATAACACCGTAACTTCGGGAGAAGGTGTGCCCTCATAACGTGAAGTGACTTGCTCATGGAGCGGAAGGGGGTTGCAGTGAAATGGGGGGAGCGACTGTTTACTAAAAACACAGGACTCTGCGAAGTCGAAAGACGCAGTATAGGGTCTGACGCCTGCCCGGTGCTGGAAGGTTAAGGGGAAATGTTAGTCGCAAGGCGAAGCTTTGAACCGAAGCCCCAGTAAACGGCGGCCGTAACTATAACGGTCCTAAGGTAGCGAAATTCCTTGTCGGGTAAGTTCCGACCTGCACGAATGGCGTAACGATTTCCCCACTGTCTCAACCAGGGACTCAGCGAAACTGTAACACCGGTGAAGATGCCGGTTACCCGCATCAAGACAGAAAGACCCCGTGCACCTTTACTATAGCTTGGCATTGGAGTTTGGAATAATTTGTGTAGGATAGGTGGGAGACTGTGAAGCAGGGACGCTAGTTCTTGCGGAGTCAACCTTGAAATACCACCCTGATTATTTTAGGCTTCTAACCACAACCCGTAATCCGGGTTTGGGACATTGTCTGGTGGGTAGTTTGACTGGGGCGGTCGCCTCCTAAAGTGTAACGGAGGCGCGCGAAGGTTCCCTCAGGCTGATTGGAAACCAGCCGTAGAGTGTAAAGGCATAAGGGAGCTTGACTGCGAGACTGACAAGTCGAGCAGGTACGAAAGTAGGTCTTAGTGATCCGGCGATCCCGTATGGAAGGGTCGTCGCTCAACGGATAAAAGGTACGCCGGGGATAACAGGCTTATCTCCCCCAAGAGTCCATATCGACGGGGAGGTTTGGCACCTCGATGTCGGCTCATCGCATCCTGGGGCTGGAGCAGGTCCCAAGGGTTTGGCTGTTCGCCAATTAAAGCGGTACGCGAGCTGGGTTTAAAACGTCGTGAGACAGTTTGGTCCTTATCTGATGTGGGCGTAGGATATTTGAGGAGAGCTGTTCCTAGTACGAGAGGACCGGAATGGACGAACCACTGGTGTTCCTGTTGTCTCGCCAGAGGCATAGCAGGGTAGCTACGTTCGGAAGGGATAACCGCTGAAAGCATCTAAGCGGGAAGCCTACTCCAAGATAAGATATCCCGGGGCATAAGCCCCCTAAAGGCTCGTTGAAGACTACAACGTTGATAGGCCAGATGTGGAAGTGTGGTAACACACGGAGCTTACTGGTACTAATAAGCCGTGCGGCTTGGCCATTTTTTACTTTACAGTTGCGCTTGATCTTTTATTGCTTGGTCTATTATTGGGGACAACATTACAAACGGATATTCAATTATCTAAGTTTTTTTATATACCGCTGTATAAGCTGACGGCCGCAAATCCGTCAGCGCTGAAAAGATATTATGCTTTTCGGTGGTCATAGCGAGAGTGTAACACCCGTTCCCATTCCGCACACGGAAGTTAAGCCTCTCAGCGCCGATGGTACTGCCAGGGAAGCTTGGTGGGAGAGTAGGTCGCCGCCGATTCTTTTTTTGTAGTAAAACCCTTCCCCTCAAAAGGAAGGGTTTTTTTTTGCCTTTTTTTCCTGCCCGCTTCTTCCTCCCCGTATTCTCCCGCTCCATTCCCGTCTGTGGCACAATTTCAACTTTTTTCAGAAATCTGCTAAAATGGAGTTGTGACAATTGTCGTCGAGTGAAGATTATTCTTCATTTCAGGGAGAATATTCTACAATTCAGCTCCGTTCCGGTTGTGCAGATGTTGCTATTTGCCTGATTTTGCGCTGCATATTGGTTGGGCATGTTCCTTGCTTTATCTCCTGTTAAGTACCAGGGGGAAATCTTGAGAATGTCGGATATTCCCTGAGTTTTCAGATGAAAAACGCGTGCTCGATCCGGGACACGCACCCCAAGGAGGAACCGATGAAAAAAATAGTGATTTTAACCCTTATGCTGCTGCTCAGTGCAGGGATTGTTTGGGCCAAGGATTATGAGATCCAGAAAAAGGCGGGCGACTTGAGTGTGGTGGTGAAAATGGATAAAAATCCCGCGATCATGGGCGAGAACGGGATCAGCGTAATGGTGAAGGATTCCGCCGGCAAGGAGGTGACGGATGCAGGGGTGAAGGTGGAGTATTCCATGCCCGCCATGCCGGGAATGCCGGCGATGAATTACGGCTCGGTGCTTGCCCTGAACAAGAATGTCTATCAGGGGAAATTGAATTTTTCCATGTCCGGCCCTTGGGGTCTCGTGGTGAAGATCGTGCGTAGCGGCAAGACCGTGTCCACCAAGTTCAGCGTTGATGTGCAGTAGCCCCTGGGGCGAAGGGATGGGAAAGCGCATGGGAGATGGTGCCAGGGGAATGAAAAGGCTGCTTGCCCTGTTTGCTGCCGGGATTCTATTTTGGGTCCCGCAGGCAACGGTTTGGGCTGGGGAGTTGCAGCTGCAAAGCCTCATTGACGAGGCCTTGCAGGCCAGCCCAGAAATCCAGGCGGCCCGGGCAAAGGCCTCGGCCTCCGGCTTTCGGGTGCCGCAGTCGATGAGTCTGCCGGATCCCATGGTCATGGTCGGCTATCAGAATGAAGGGACAAGCCGTTTCACCTACAACGAGTCGCCTGATTCCCAGTACCTTTTTTCTGCTTCCCAGCAGTTCTTTTTCCCAGGCAAACGTGCCCTGAAGGGAGAGGCGGCAACTCGGGAGGCGGAGAGTCTTTCCGCCTCCGCCAAGGCGGTGCAGCTGCGGACAGTCGCCACGATCAAGGAACTCTACTATGATCTGTTTTTTGCCCATCAGAGCATGGATCTGATCAGGGAGAAAACCGTTCTTCTCCGCAAGCTCGAAGACGCTGCCCTGGCCCGGTATGCCGCTGGGGGAGGCATGCAGCAGGATGTCCTCATGGCGCAAACCGAGAAGTACATGCTTTTTGAACGGGATGCGATGCTGAAGCAGAAAATCCAGACCCTGGAAGCGCTGCTAAACTCCACGGTGGGAAGGGATCAAGCCGCGCCTCTGGACAGGCCAGTGGCGCCGGTGTTTGCCCCATATTCACAACCCCTGCCTGATTTGATTGCCGCAGCCTATGAGAATTCCCCGGAGGTCAAGGCCAGGGAGAAGATGGTGGCCTCGACCAACGCCAGGGTGCGGGTGGCGGAAAGAGAGTATTATCCGGATATTGCCGTTACCGGCAATTATGGTCTCAAGGGCCCGGCCTATGAGAATACGGATATGTGGAGCCTGACCACCACCCTCAACATCCCTCTCTATTACACCACCAAACAACGACCGGCGGTGCATGAAGCCGAAGCCTCCCTGAGTGAGGCGAAAAATGAGCTGCAAACCGTGCGGCTGAAGCTTTCTGCCGCCATCCGGGAGAACTATGCCATGCTTCAGGCCACGGAGCGGCTGATGGATCTCTACCGGCAAGGCCTCACCCCAAAGATCCATCAGGACTTCCAGTCGGCCCTGGCCTCGTACGCCACGGGCAAGACCGATGCCCTGAGCGTGATCTCCCGGCTGAAAACCGTTACCGAGATCGAGACCTCCTATTGGGGGCAGTTGGTGGAGCGGGAGAAGGCACGGGCCAGGCTTGAGGCCTTAACCGGGATAACCAATTCCCGCATGGAGGAAGGACGACAATGAACAGGAAGAACAGCATCCTCATGGTGGTTCTTTTTCTTTTCATCGCCGCAGTCCTCTTTGTCGGGCTTTCCGGCAAGAGCGGCGGGCTTTTTCGTAAAAAGGCCCAGGCGCCGGTGGAGCAGGCGGCCGCTCCCTCCGAACACCAGGGACACGGCACCGCCCCTGTTTCGCCGCAAGCAGCGGATTCTTCTCCTGAGGGGGCGGAAAGCGGCGCAGCTTTTCCGGAAGAAGCGCAGACCGTCGAGATTCCCGAGGCAGGCCAGCGGTTCATCGGGGTGAAAACCACCGCCGTCGCGGTAAAAGCCCTGAACAGGACCATCCGGACCGTGGGTCGGGTTGAATATGACGAACGAAGGATCGCCACGGTTAATACCAAAATCGAGGGCTGGATCGAGAATCTCCGGGTCGACTACACGGGCCGATATGTGAAAAAAGGCGAAGTGCTGGCCGAAATCTACAGCCCGGAGCTGGTTGCGGGCCAGCAGGAATACCTCAATATCCTCAAGTGGTCGCGGCAGGGTGCTGCTCCTGCCGGAGCAGAGGAAGCCTCGGCCATGAACCGGATGCTGGCGCAGGATGCCGAAGCCCTGCGCCAGGCCGCCCGCCAGCGGTTGCGGTTTTTTGATATCACCGAAGCGCAGATCCGCAAGATCGAGGAGAGCGGCTCCCCTCTGCGGACCCTGGCCATATTCAGCCCGGTAAACGGGTATGTGGTGCAGAAATTGGCGGTGCAGGGCATGAAGGTGCAGCCCGGCGAGAAGCTCTTTGATCTGGTGGATACCTCCACGGTCTGGGTGGTATCCGATATCTACGAGCAGGAACTTGCCCTGGTCAAGACCGGGCAGAAGGCGGAGATTACCCTGGATTCCTTGCCGGGCAAGGTGTTTGTTGCCACCATCGAATATGTCTCCCCGCTGCTTGCCGGAGAAACGAGAACGGCCAAGATTCGTTTTACCCTGGATAATCAGGGGGGAGCGCTGAAGCCCCAGATGTTCGCCAAGGTGGCGTTGAAGCTAGACCTGGGCTCCAGGCTTGTGGTGCCCGAAGATGCAGTGATCAACACCGGTGCCCGCCAGCTTGTCTATGTGGACAAGGGGGAGGGCTACTTCGAGCCCCGCGAGGTCGGGGTCGGCGTCAAGGCCGAGGGCATGGCGGAGATCTTGAGCGGTTTGCAGGCCGGGGAAAAAGTGGCCTCGGCCGCCACCTTCCTCATTGATTCGGAAGCGCGCCTCAAGGGAGTGGTGAAGTAATGATCGCCCGCGTCATTGATTTCAGCGCCCGCAATCGGTTCTTCGTTTTTCTCCTGTTCTTTGCCCTCACCGGCTGGGGGATCTGGGCCATTCGCAACACGCCGCTTGATGCGATCCCCGACCTGAGCGATACCCAGGTCATCATCTTCACCGAATGGGAAGGGCGCAGCCCCGATCTCATCGAGGACCAGATCACCTACCCCATCACCTCCACCCTCCTTGCCGCGCCAAAGGTCAAGGTGGTGCGCGGCTTCTCTTTTTTCGGCACCTCTTTCATCTATGCCATTTTTGAAGAGGGAACCGACATCTACTGGGCCCGGAGCCGGGTGTTGGAATATCTCCAGGCGGTGAAAAACAAGCTCCCCGCTTCGGTCAATCCCGTGTTGGGCCCGGACGCCACCAGCGTGGGTTGGGGATTTTCCTATGCCCTGGTGGATGAGACCGGAGGCCACAACCTGGCCGAGCTCCGCTCTATTCAGGACTGGAACATCAAGCTGGCCCTGGAAAGCGTGCCGGGGGTCTCCCAGGTCGCCAGTATCGGCGGCTTTGTTCGGCAGTATCAGGTGAGCATCGATCCCACCCGGCTCCAGGCCTACAACCTGCCCATTACCATGGTCATGGATGCCATCCGCAAGAGCAACAAGGATGTGGAGGGCAGGGTGCTGGAGTTCTCCGGGGTCGAATACATGGTGCGCGGCCGCGGCTATCTCAAGGGCATCAAGGACTTGGAAAATATCGCGGTGCGCAGCAGCGGCAACGGTACTCCGGTCTTGCTCAAGGATGTCGCCTCCATCCAGCTCGGCCCCGAGATCCGGCGCGGCCTGGCCGAGCTGGACGGGCGGGGAGAGGTGGCGGGCGGGATCGTGGTGGTTCGCTTCGGCGAGAATGTCCTCAGCGTCATCGACCGGGTCAAGGAAAGGATTAAAGAAAGCGTGGAGCCGAGCCTGCCCGCGGGGGTGAAGATCGTGGTCACCTACGACCGCTCCGATCTTATCCACCGGGCCATCGACACCCTCACCGAAGAGCTGCTCAAGATCTCCCTGGCAGTGAGTGTGGTCTGCCTGATTTTCCTCTTCCACCTGCCCAGCGCCCTGGTGGTTATCTGTACCCTGCCCGTGGCAATCATCATCTCCTTCATCTGCATGTACTACCTGGGGGTGACGGCCAACATCATGAGCCTGAGCGGCATTGCCATCGCCATCGGGGCCATGGTGGACGCCTCGATCATCATGGTGGAAAATGCCCATAAAAAACTGGAGGAGTGGGAAATCGCGGGCCGACCCGGGGATCGCGCCGAGGTGATCATCGAGGCGGCCAAGGAGGTGGGCCCGTCCCTGTTCTTCTCCCTGCTGGTGATCACCGTGGCTTTTCTGCCGGTTTTCACCCTGCAGGCCCAGGCCGGGCGATTGTTTAAGCCCCTGGCCTACACCAAGACCTTTGCCATGCTCTTCTCGGCCTTTCTCGCCATCACCCTGACCCCGGTCCTGATGACCCTTTTCATCCGGGGCAAGATCATGCACGAGGATAAAAATCCGATCAGCATCTTTCTCCATCGGCTGTACGAGCCCATCGTGCGCTTTGTCCTCCGCTTTAAAAGGACGGTGATCGTTGGGGCGCTGCTCATCATGGCCGTGAGCGTCTATCCTTTCCTCAAGCTCGGCTCCGAGTTCATGCCGCCGCTGTACGAGGGGGCGCTCTTCTACATGCCGGTGACCTCTCCTGGCGCAGCCATCTCGGAGGTGTCGAAGCTTCTGCAGCTTCAGGATCGGATTCTCAAGGAGATTCCCGAGGTGGCCCAGGTCTTCGGCAAGGCAGGCAGGGCGGAAACCGCCACGGACCCGGCGCCCCTGGAGATGTTTGAAACCGTGATCAATCTCAAGCCCGAGTCGCAATGGCGACCGGGGATGACGGTGGAGATGTTGAAAAACGAGATGAACGACGCTCTTTCCATTCCCGGGGTGGCCAACTCGTTTACCATGCCGATCAAGGCCCGAATCGATATGCTTTCCACCGGCATCCGAACCCCGGTGGGGATCAAGATCATGGGGCCGCGCCTGGAAGAACTGGAGCGGCTGGGCACCGACATCGAGACTCGGCTGGGCGGCATCTCCGGCCTCCGGAGCGTCTACGCCGAGCGGGTGACCACCGGATATTTTCTCGATTTCAATATCAGGCGGGAGGAGGTGGCCCGCTACGGCCTGTCCGTGGATGAGGTGCAGGAGGTTATCCAGTCCGCCATCGGCGGGATGAACCTCACCGTGACCGTGGAAGGGAGGGAGCGCTATCCGGTGAATGTCCGCTATGCCCGGGAGTTGCGGGGCGACGTGGAACAACTGAAAAGGGTGCTGGTCCCGGTGCCCGTGGCCATGGCGGCGCCGACCCCGGGCAACATGTCTTCGAGTCAGCCGGCTCCCCCGCCCACCGGCGATTTGCTCCAGGTTCCCCTCGGCGCCCTGGCCGAGATCCGGATCGTCAAGGGTCCGCCCATGATCAAGAGCGAGGCCGGGCTCCTGGCCTCCTATGTGTACATTGATTTTTCCGGCCGGGATGTGGGCGGCTTCGTGGACGAGGCCAAGCAGCGGGTTGCCTCGCTGAAGATCCCCGAGGGCTATCGCCTGGAGTGGAGCGGGGAATACGAGCATCTGGTCAAGACCCACGAAAGGCTGAAGCTCGTGGTGCCCCTTACCCTGCTGGTCATCTTTATCCTCATCTATCTCAACACCAAGTCGGTGGTCAAGACGGCCATTGTCCTGCTGGCCGTGCCTTTTTCCCTGGTCGGCTCCTTCTGGCTGTTGTACCTTCTCGGCTACAACATGAGCATCGCGGTCTGGGTGGGGATCATCGCTCTGGCCGGGATCGACGCGGAGACCGGGGTGGTCATGCTCCTCTATCTCGATCTGGCCCGTGACAAATGGCAGAAGGCGGGGAAATTGCAGAGCCTCGATGATTTGAAAGAGGCGATCATGTTTGGGTCGGTGAAAAGGATTCGGCCCAAGCTCATGCTGGTGGGCACCATGCTGCTCGGCCTGGTTCCCATCATGTTCAGCACTGGCACCGGCGCCGATGTGATGAAAAGGATCGCCGCGCCCATGGTGGGAGGGATCGGCACCTCAGCCATTCTCGAACTGCTCATCTACCCGGCCATCTATCTGCTCTGGAAACAGAGGGATTTCAAGAAGGGGGCGGCTGAGGTCCGCTAAGGACGGATCAGGCTGTTTCCGTGGGGGTGTTCTCCCTTGGCGGAAGATGTTCGGCGATTTTGGCGTTAAGATCGGCGATCTTCATCGGCTTGGAGAGATAGTCGTCCAGCCCCCGTTCCAGGCATTTTTCGCGGTAGCCGCTGATGGCGTGGGCGGTGAGGGCGATGATGGGCGTGTGCTTGCCCGACTCTTTTTCCAGGTCGCGCATGGCCTGGGTTGCTTCAAACCCATCCATCACCGGCATCTGGATATCCATCAGCACCAGATCAAAGGGCTGCCGAGTAAAGGCGTCCACCCCCTCCTGGCCATTGGCGGCAATGGTTACCCCATGGCCGGAGCGTTCCAGCATCTTACCGGCAACCTTCTGGTTGACCAGATTGTCTTCCACCAGAAGAATCTCAAGCCGCGGGCCGGGTTGCCCCTGGGGTGATTCGGCAGGTAGCCCAAGCGTAGCGCCTTCGTCCAGCGCGGGGTTTTCAGGCGCCGCTTTTTTCAGCAGGGCGGTGAAGTGAAAAACAGAGCCCTGTCCTTCAGCGCTTTCCACCCAGATCTGGCCGTTCATCAGGGCAACCAGCTTGGCGCAGATGGCAAGGCCCAGGCCGGTACCTTCATAGGGGCGGCTGTGGGATTCGTCGGCCTGGGAAAAGGCCTCGAAGATCGAGGCCTGATATTCCGGGGAAATGCCGATGCCGGAGTCCGTGATGGTAAAATGGGCGATGAGCTCATCCAACTCACCGTATTCCTTTTCAACTCGCACCGAGATTTGCCCTGCCTGGGTGAACTTGAGGGCATTGCCGATGAGGTTGATGAGAATCTGGCTCAGCCTGCCCGCATCCCCCATGAAGGCATTCGGAATTTCGTCTGCAACGCTCCAGTCCAGCGTAAGGCCTTTTTCCTTGGCCGCAAAAGAGAATTCCCGGATTGTCGTGGCAATGGTGCCCCGCAGGTCAAAGCGCTCTACCACCAGCTCAAGTTTGTCGGCCTCAATTTTGGAGAAATCCAGGATGTCGTTGACCACCTTCAGGAGCCGGTAGGAGGATTTCTCGATGAGCTCCAGGTATTCGCGTTGTTCCGGGGGCGGGGAGGTGAGCAGGGCAAGCTGGGTCATGCCGATCACCCCGTTCATCGGGGTGCGGATTTCATGGCTCATGTTGGCGAGAAAATTGGATTTGGCTCGGTTGGCCGCTTCTGCCTTGTTCTTGGCGAGCATGAGTTCCCTGGTGCGGTCCTTCACCCGTTTTTCCAGCAGGGTGTGGGCATCAAGCAAGGCCTTGTTCTTTTCGTTGATCTGCAGGGCCATTTCGTTCATGGTTCGTGAGAGCAACCCCAGCTCATCCTTGCGGTTCAGGGAAAAGCGGAAGCCAAAATCGCCCTGGCCGATCCGTTGGGCGTAATGGGCCAATTCCAGAACCGGATTGCTCATGGTTCTCGCCAGAAAATAGGCGAGAATGATCCCGATGGCGATAAAACAGGTGGAGAGAAAGGTCAACATGGTCAGGGCTTCATCGCGCTGTGCATGCCCCAACGCGTGAAAGACGGAGATCCGCTCTTCCATCTCCCGGTTGACGGCTTTCAGCGAAAAGCCGACCCGGACCCCGCCGAGGTGGGTATCTGCAACGAAAATGGGCATGGACACATCCATGATCTCGTTTTCGATCTGCACCAGGGGGGCTTTTGCGGCAACGGCCCGTTCTGAAACCTGGTCTGTCAGGGGCTTGCGGGGGTTGGCCCCATTGCCCAGGCCATTGTCCAGAATCTCACCTTCCGGGGTGAAGACATAGAAGTACTGCACATCCTTCTGTTCCAAGGCGGAGACAGCCAGATGGTGGATCGCTTCCGGATCACCAAGGGAGATGGGGCCGGCAAGATTGTCGACCAGCAGATCGACCATGACCGTGCCGCGAACCTTGACCTGATCGAGCATGACTTCCCGGATGGTGTCGATGCTCAGGTGGGTGATGGAGCGGGTGGCGGAGCGCAAGGTGAGGAAAAACACCCCGCCCAGCGCCAGTACAGCGCCAAGCACCAGGGCAAGCACGGTGGCGATGTAGCGGTGTTGCAGGCTGTATTTCATAGGGGGCGCATTTTTTTCTACCATACCTTCCTTGATACCAATTCCCTGGGCGGATGTAAATTGTGGACTGGCCTCGGACGAAGTTCTTTTTTGATGAAAACTTGCCGGTTCTGCTTTACGGTACCCGGAAACGTTTCCCCCAACCTTCACCTTTTCGGCATGGAAAATCATGGCAGGTTCCCTGTTTCCGCAACCGGTTCTTGACGCAAACGCACTTTTGGAAAGCAGGCCGGAAGGCATGGCCCTGGTCGATACCGAGGCGCGTTTTGTCTATGTCAATCCCGCCTATGTCCGTCTGCTGAAAGAGGTCTTCAATCTGACGATCGGGCCGGGCTCGCGGCATCAGTACGTTTTGCCCAACAGTCAGCGGGCCTGGGCCAGCGATCTGTATCAGCAGGCGCTTTCCGGTAAAAAATTCACCGTGGATTTCAGCCGGACCTGTCCGGAGGGCGGGATCTGCACCTTCGAGCGCTCGTTTGCCCCGGTGTATCATAATGGCAGGCTGGCCGGGTTTTCGGAGGTAATCCGGGATGTGAGTGTGGAGCGAAGAAGGGAGGCGGAACTTCGCCGGTCCTATGACGCCCTGGAGAAGCAGCTTACCGACCGGACCCGCAGCTATCAGGAGTACAACGCCATCCTGGCCCAGGAAATCATTGAGCGGCAGCAGGCCGAGGAGGATCTGCTGGAAAGCGGGGAACGTCTGTCGCAGATCTTGCAGGCCAGTTCCATTCCCACCTTTGTTATTGATGAAAACCATATTATCACCCATTGGAACAAAGCCTGTGCCGTTATGACCGGACTACCGGCCAGCGAGATGGTGGGCACCCAGAACCAATGGAAGGCCTTTTATCTCTACCAGCGGCCCATTCTGGCCGATCTGGTACTCAATGGTGCCGACGAGGCGCATATCGCCAAGTTCTACTCGGGCAAGTACCGGCCTTCCTCCCTGGTAAAGGGGGCCTATGAGGCGGAGGATTTTTTCGACTTCGGCCACGAGAGCAAGTGGCTTTTCTTTACCGCCGCGCCCATCAAGAATCTGGCCGGGGATATCATCGGCGCCATTGAAACCTTGCAGGACATCACGGACCGCAAGCGGATGGAGGCGGAGGTCCGGCGGATGAACGACGCCCTGGAGGCGCGGGTCGAGGAGCGGACCAATCAGCTGAGCCGCACCTACGAGCAGTTGCTCCATGCCGAGAAATTCAGCGCGGTGGGCAAGCTGGCTGCCTCCATAGCCCATGAGTTCGGCAATCCCATCATCGGCATCCGCAATTTTTTACAAGGGTTGCGCAAGTATGTGAAGCTTGAGAAGGGCGATGCCGAGATGCTCGATGTTGCCATCGGCGAATGCGTGCGGGTCAAGGATTTGATCAGCACCCTGCAGGACTTCAACCGACCCACCACCGGCAAGGTCGCCTCGGTTGACCTGCACCGGATCATCGAGGAGCTGCTGCTGCTTGGCAAAAAGAAGCTCAGCGATAGACAGATCACGGTGGAACGGCATTTTGCCCGGGAGCTGCCCAGGATTCAGGCGGTGCCGGACCAGATCAAGCAGGTGCTCCTCAACGTGATCGGCAACGCCGAAGAGGCTATCCCCAAAACCGGCGGCACCATCACCATCACCACCGAGGTGGCCGGGGAAAATGTCCGGATTTTCATCCAAGATACGGGCAAGGGCATCCGGCAGAAGGACCTGGGCTCGATCTTCGAGCCGTTTTTCTCAACCAAGCCGGCGGTGGAGGGCACCGGGCTGGGGTTGTCCGTGAGCTACGGCATTGTCAAGCGGCACGGCGGCGATATCACGGCCAAGAGCGCACGCGGCAAAGGAGCGCTGTTCACCATCACCCTGCCCATCGACGGGGTTCCCGGAGAAGCAGATTCGTTGCCGATCTTCAAGTGAGTTTCTGGGCAACTATTCAGCACAAATTCTCGTGTTACGATAAAGTTCCCCCTCCCCCGGCGGGAGGGGAGGTAAAAAGAACAGGAAGGAACCTTTTCCCCCCGATCATTCTTGATTTTCCTTGTGGCTGTGGCTTTCGGCCTTGCTCCCGCAACCGCCCTCACAGCCGCAACCGCCACCATCCCCTTTTGTGAACCAGCCCCGAACCATCGCGGATATCGGCTTGACCGAGAGGGCGAGGAGCAGCAGGGTCGAGCCCAGCTGGACCGGGTAGGGCATGATCTCCGCCGCCTGCCCCACCACGGCCTTGGCCTGGATGCCCAACAGGGCGTAGACTCCATCCACGGCCAAGCCGCAGAATACCGCGCCTACCGCGATGGCCGTCAGGTAGACCAAGGTGGTGCGCTTGCCCAGCAGGTTGGCCAGCACGGTGAGGGTGGCCATGTTGGTGGCCGGCCCTGCCAGCAGGAAAACCAGGGCCGCGCCCGGGCTGACCCCCTTGAGAATCAGGGCGGCGGCAATGGGGGTGGAGGCGGTGGCGCAGATGTAGAGCGGGATGCCGAAGGCCAGCATCAATAGCATGGAGCCGAGCCCGCCGGAGAGATAGCCGGTGATCAGGGTCTCCGGGACCAGCGCCGAGATGGTCCCGGCCAGCAGCAGCCCGAAAAAGAACCAGCCTGCCAGATCCCCCCACAGTTCGGCAAAGGCGTAGCGCATCCCGGTCAACAGCTTTTCTCCGAGAGTATGATGGGCGGCGTGGGTTTCGGGCGGACAGTCGATGCCGGAGCAGCAGCCATCCACCACGCAGGAGAAATCAGCCATGGCAAGGCCGGGCTTGGGCGGACGCAGCAGGTTTTCGGTCATCCCGGCGGCCAGGGCGGTGAGAAAGGCGGCCAGGGGCCGGGCCACGGTCATGATCGGGTCCAGCAGGGCATAGGTGACCGCGATGGAGTCCACGCCGGATTCGGGGGTGGAGATGAGAAAGGCGGCGGTGGCGCCGTTGTTGGCCCCCTGCTTTTTTAAGGCTGCCGCCGCAGGCAGAACCCCGCAGGAACACAGGGGCAGGGGAACCCCGAACAGGGCCGCCTTGAACACCGAGCTGAAACGGCCCTGGCCCAGATGGCGGGCCACCTGGGCGGGCGAGAGAAAGACCTTGAGCAGGCCGCCAATGAGGATGCCGAAGAGGATGTAGGGGGCGGCGTCGAGAAGCAGCTGCCAGGATTCGCTGAAGATGCTGAAGATGAGGGGCATGGCATTACTCCTGAATATGTTCTAGGGCCACGAGGATAAGCTGGCTGATATGGGCATCGGTGAGCCGGTAATAGAGCACCGGCCCCTCGCGGCGGTTGGCCACCAGGGCCATCTGCCGGAGCAGCCGCAGCTGATGGCTCACCGCCGATTCGCTGACCCCGAGAAAGGCGGCCAGATCGCAGACGCACATCTCCTCCTCATGCAAGGCCTGGAGAATCTTGAGTCGGGTCGGGTCGGCAAAGGCCTTGAAGAATTGGGCGAGTTTGTCGATTTCAGCGGAGGGCAGGGCGGCTTTTCTGGCTTTTTCCACCTGCTGTTCGTGGACAATCCGGCACTGGCAACGGTCGGTCGGCATGGCGTTCCTTTTAGTATATGAGCAGCTGCTCAGCTATTAGGGCGATTGTGCCCGGATGTCAAGGCCGGAATTTTCAGCGTGGATTTCTGGTTGTTGACCCGGCGATGAAACACGTCATGCCCGAATGCTTTCGTCGGGCATCCACTCCCTATGGATTCCCGCCCCGATCAGGTCGAGGGCAGGCTCTTCGCGGGAATGACGGTTTATATAATTGGTCGTTTTTTTGCCTCAAACCGTATAGAATGGCGCTCCATCAACACAGCAAGGAGCGCTGCATGCACAATCTGATCAACTGGCTCGTGGAGAGTGTCGGAGCCATGGGCTATCCGGGGATCTTCATCCTCATGGCCATGGAGAGTTCGGTATTCCCGGTCCCCAGCGAGGTTGTCATGCCCCCGGCCGGGTATTTGGTCCAGGCGGGGAAGATGGAGATGCTGCCTGTTATTCTCTGCGGCACCCTGGGCAGCCTTTTCGGCGCCTACCTCAATTACTTCGCCTCCCATTACCTGGGCAGACCGCTGCTTTTGAAATATGGAAAGTATGTCTGGATCACCGAGGAGAAGTTTGCCAAGGTTGAGACGTTTTTCATCAGGCACGGCGAGATCTCGACCTTTGTTGGCCGTCTCTTGCCGGTGGTCCGCCACCTCATCTCGCTTCCGGCAGGCCTTGCCGGGATGAACCACTGGAAGTTCTCCCTCTACACCCTGCTCGGCGCGGGAATCTGGGTGACGGTGCTCACCTGGATCGGCTATTTCATCGGCAGCAATCAGGAGCTGATCATGAAATACTCGCACCAGGCCCTTGCCGGGGTGCTTGTCCTTTCTGTTTTGATCGTCGTTGTCTACATCAAGTTGCAGCCCAAGCAGGAAGACGAGCGGGGTTGAAAAAAAGTGGGCAGCCAAGATGGGAGCCCACTTTCTTTGATCGATCCTATTTTCCCGTTCGCGGTGAGCCTGTCGAACCGCAGTTCTTCTGCCATTGCTGGCCTTCGACGGGTTCAGGCCGAACGGTGCCTGGCGAAATGATCTCCTAACGTCCCTTAACGAACATCTCGGTATAGGGCCAGTCCGCAATTCCCCCTTCCAATATCTGCAGTCGATTCTCAGGCACCCCCTTGCTCTCTAAATATTCGTAGCTGTTCTTTGCCCCGCTCTTGCCACGGGGGCAGAGCACGATCACCTGCGCCTTGCTGGCATTGATCGCTGGCAGCGCCTTGTTCAGGCGACCCTTTTCCTCGTCGCTTTTAGCGGGGAAGGCGTTGGTTTCGATGGAGCCGGGCAGATGCTGCTTGGCAAAGTCGGCGGCGGGCTGGATATCCACCAGAATTACCTCCTGTTTTGCATCCAGCGTTTTTTTGAGGTTTGCCGGTGTGATGTAGTTGGTTGCCAGGGCGGGACCGGCAGCCAGCAGGGTAAAGGCCAGGGACAGTGCGATTCGTTTGAGCATGGTATTCCTCCGTGTTGGGTATGAAAGGTGGTGCAATGTGAGGATATGTTTGTACCAGCAGGGAGGAGGGGTTGGCCAATAGGTAATAACGAAACAACTATTTGTTATTTATAGAAAAAAGTAATGATAAGAATAAGGAAGGCGGTTCTTGTTGTAGGTTACCCAAGATGCATCTTCATATTTTTTCTGTGTTGTGCTTGGTACGAAGGTTTGCTAGGGTGACTCATTGGTGGACGCTGATCGGGAGATTCTTGGTGAACATCCGAAATGCTGACCTATTTCCATAAGTTACGCCTGAAGGCGAAAAATTGGGGAGTGTCCCGAGTTTTCCCCCAATATGAAAATGTTGCATTTACCAGCAATTACCTCGCCATACAAATTTAGGAATGTGTGCAATCAATGAATATCGAAAAAGCGATTGATTTAGCTCTCGAAAACGTTGCCAAACACGGCGATACAGATGTTTTCCCTTTTCCTTTCGAGACCCATGTTTTCTTTGACAATCCAAAGGAATGCAAAAATATCCTGTTAGATATGCACGCCAAATTTGATGACTATATGGCGCGAACTCCTCCTTCAACATTAGAGACCCTAACACAGGTTGGATATACAGGGTTTAGATGGGCAACCCAAATAGAACCATTTTGGAATGTATATTATTTAGCTTTAGTTATTTCGATTGCAGAACAGATTGAAAATACTCGAGTACCTGTGGAAAATGAGAAGGTGTTTTCTTATCGTTATGAATGGGATGATACTAGCGCGAAACTTTTCAAGCCAAGTACTTGGCTTGACTACAAAAAGAAAGGCCTTGAACTTAGTGAAAAATATCAATTTGTTATAGTTACCGATATTGCCGACTTTTATCCGCGGATATATCATCATCGAATCGATAATGCGTTGAGAAGACTTCCTGGTGTTGGTGAAACACCAAAGAGAATAATGGATCTATTATTCTCTTTTTCAAAAAATGTATCTTATGGGCTTCCGGTAGGGGGGCCTGCTTCAAGGATTTTAGCTGAGCTTGCTCTTGTAACAACTGATCTCCAGTTATCGCGCAGGAATATAAAATTTTGTAGGTACGCAGATGATTATTGCATATTTTGTGAAAATAAATCTGACGCATATAAATTACTTGTCCTCCTATCAGAGAAGCTGCATATAGAAGGACTATCTCTTCAAAAGAAGAAGACAAAAATAATTACAACAGAAGAATTTAGAGAGACTGCAAGACTAATCGATCCTGCAGATAAAAATGACCCTTTGGCTGAAGAAGAGCAAAAGCTTTTAAATATTTCTCTTCGATATGACCCTTACTCTGATAATGCCGATGAAGATTATGAGGCATTAAAGTTTGCTGTCAAAGATATTGATATAATCGGGATATTAGGCCGAGAAGTATCGAAGACAACAATAGACTCTACTGTTACAAAACAAGCGATCAATGCAATACATGCGCTTGATCCTCAGGAGCAATATGGTGCAATAAGCACTCTGCTTGAAGAAGACAACCTTTCTGTTTTGTCGCCAGTTTTTGTTCTGGTTATGAGGGCAATTAAAGGTGTTTACAATGATCTTCCTGAGGACGGGAAAGATTTTGTTGATAAGCAACTGGTATCGCTTTATGAATCCAAGTCGCATTTAGTAAGTGTGGATTTAAATATAAGTTATTTCGTGCAGGCCCTGTCAAGAAGAAGATCTTTGCCCAAGGAAGAAATATTGATCGATATCTTTGATAACACAACAAAACCATTGATAAAGCGTCAGGTAATAATGGTAATGGCAAGCTGGGATTGTCATTACTGGCTAACAGATATTAAGGGAAACTACGGAGGCTATACCGAATGGGAAAAAAGGGCGCTAATAATTGCTTCGTATTCACTTGGCGATGAAGGAAAACATTGGAGAACGCATACAAAAGATACATGGAGTGAAACGGATACCCTTATTAGAGATTGGTATGCAAACAGGTTACAAAAAAATGGGAAGGTCCCTGTATGATTTCAGAGAAAAATATAGCCGCTGATTTTAAAGGGTTTTGGAGCGAATCTCTTCCTTTGCTAACACCATCTTTTGTTCGGGTTTTTAACGAGGCTAGTGAAGAGGATCTTGTGACCCCCGATTCACATATGAAAAGAATTCCCATTGGGAAGGATATAAAAAAGCATGATCTAGTCGCTGAATTTTCTTTTCAACTTGCAAAATTGGCATATGAAAAGTCTCTCTGGATTAATAAGCTGAAGCTTGAACAACACAACATACAAGAAGCGTATAACCGCTCAATTAATTTTTTAAAAAAATACGAAAGTGAAAGCTGCGAGATAGCCCTTAATGATTCTGAAGTGGCTGAATCTATAGCTCTAGCTGCGCAATATGAATACTTCCTCGAGCATTTAGGCTCAAATGATATTGAATTTAGCCCGATAATTGTTGGTGCCGGATTTTTGGGGAAGTGTAAGGCCGATTTGTCAGTGGGCGATACACTCTACGAAATTAAAACAGTTTCCAGGAACATATCCGGCAGGGATATTAAACAGCTACTAATATATTTGGCGTTACAGTATTCGACAGGGAGTAGTAAGTGGAAAAATGCGGGATTTTATAACCCGCGAAAGGCGTTAAGTTATAAAATATCCACAGACCATTTAATATATAAGATTTCCGGAGGCAAAGCTACAGCTGAGCTCTTTTCGGATATAATTGATTTTTTGTGTAGTCGTGGGATTGAACTTGATACTGCATTTTAAAAGTATCAACCAGTTGGTCAGAAGGAAGTATCCCGGGAAGAAGGGAAATTAGGGACACTCCCCATTTTTTCTTGCCGCAAATCATCAAGCTGAAAAGCTAACGACCGACCACTCTTCTTTAGCAGCTCACTGCAATACGAGCAGGCGCGGCAGTTCTTGTCGCAACACGTAAGCCGGTCCCAAAAATTCCCAGGCAATTCCTCATTGGCCACATGCAGCCGTTTGGCCAGCCATTCCATGGTATCCATCAAATCCAGCAGATTGCCCGCATATTGCCGGGCCGCATAACCCCGCACCACCCGTTGCAGAAAGGCGGGTCCCAATGTTCTGCCGCAGAGCTTGATCACCTCCACCATCCCCTCGTAATGCTCCAGATCCTCGGGCCGGATAAAGGGGGATTTGAACAGCTCCGCCGGATGCGCGGCGAGTTCCCGGATGCAGCCGAGTTCCTAGTTGGCGGCATGGGTTTGGTTGGCGATAAGTCCCGTATTGGCAAAGGCGATCTGGGCGTCGTGGGTCAGCTTGAAGGGGCAGCGGTCCAGGCAGCCTTCGTTGGCCAGGAGGGTCAGCTTGACTCCGGGAAAGTATCGGCGGCATTGTTGGGAGATTGTCGCCAGCTCCGGCAGGTTGCGGTTCAGGGAGCGGTCCAGGTTGAGTTTGGTCGGCGGCTTGAACCCGGTTTCGGCAATGGCGGCAAGACAGGCCTGCACCTTGGCAAAGGAATCGAGCATGCAGTTGACTCCGGGGACTGCCTCAAGCTGGGCGCAGGTCTCGGGGCTGGTGTCGGAGAGCGCCTGCAATAGATAGAAATCGACAATGGTGATGCCGTGGAGGGTGGTTGCCGTAAGCAGGGTGTCCAGCGCTCGGATGATTTTTTGTAAAGCCGCTTTGTCGGAATAGAGGCGGGGATGGTGGAAGCGGCTGTTGAGCAGTCCGTATTTTTTCGGGCCGGGCAATTGGGCAAGCGCAGGGGCCAGAGCGGCAAACTCCGGGCCGACGCTGGAGCGATGGCGGCCGTCCGGGATGTTGTCCAGGAAAAGGCTGAAGTGGACAGAATAAAGCGAGGGCTGGAACTCGGCAAGAAATTCCGTGTACTGCGGGTCGGGCAGGAATGGGACATCGAGCAGAAGCATGGCGGTTCCCCGGCAGGCGCAAGGTTCTGGCAATGAGAAACATCTGCTTTTACTCTACACCATTGTGCAGGCCGGGGCCAGTGGCGGGTGATCCACTGTTTTCAAGCCGGGCCGACAATAGCCTGGATTTTATACCCCCATTCCGGGTAAACTGTGGGGGAGGCCAGCCGTTGAGGCCGCTATCTTTGCGCATCGGAGGGGCAATGCAATCGGAAAAATGGGAAGAGGCGTATCTGGCGCAGAGTCAGGATGCCGCGCTGGGGCGGATGTTCCGCGGGATCATTCACAACCTCGGCGGGGTTATTCAGGTTTTTTCCCTGCACACGGATCTTTCCGCCATGATGCTGGACAAGGCGATGGCGGTGCTGGAGCAGATGCGGCAGACCGGCTCGTCGCCGGAGATGGACACCCTGCAAGATCTTCTCGCCCGGAGGGCCGATGCCCTTTCCCAGATGCAGGACAAGGTGCGGCAGAGTCAGCAGATCTTGCACAGGACCCTGATCCTCCCGGAGTTCCGGCAGCTTCCCGGCGGCGTTCCCTATACGGTCAATTCGGTGATCGAGACCGAGGTGGAGTTTCTGTCTGCTGATTCGACCTTCAAGCACAAGGTCCGCAAGGTTGTGACCCTGGCCGAGGCGCTGCCGTCCCTGACCCGTTTTCAGCTGGAGCTGCACCAGATCATGCATATTCTGTTGGTCAATGCCCTGGAAGCCGTGCAGGGAATGGAAGGAGCGGAGGTTGTGGTCGAGTCCGTCAGGGAAGGCGAAGGCATCGGGGTGCGGGTGCAGGACAACGGCCCCGGGCTGACCGGTGAGGCGGCGGCGCATCTCTACGAACAGTTTTATTCCACCAAAGCCGGGGAAGGGCATCTCGGCCTTGGCTTGTATCTGGCGAAAAAGCTCATCACCCGTTGCGGCGGGGAAATCTCCTGCGAGAGCAGCCCCGGCCACACCAGCTTCCATCTCTTTATTCCGCCGGAGGCTCTGCAGGTATGAGGCAGCCCCGCGGAAAAGAGGACCAGCCCGTCACCGGAAACACCTGCAAGCCAGGCACCCTGTTTGTGGTGGCCACCCCCATCGGCAATCTGGAGGATATCACCCTCCGGGCCCTGCGCATCCTGCAGGAGGTGGATCTGATCGCCGCCGAGGATACCCGGCACACCAGAAAGCTCCTCAGTCATTTCGATATCCATACCCCGCTCATCAGCTACTATAAGGAAAAGGAGGCGAGCCGCGCCCAGGAGATTGTGGCCCGGCTGCTTTCCGGGGCGCAGGTGGCCTTGGTTTCCGATGCCGGCACCCCAGGCATCTCCGATCCGGGCGGGATTCTGGTGCACAGCGCCCAGGCCCACAACATCAGCGTGGTGCCGGTGCCCGGGGTTTCCGCCCTGGCCACCCTGCTCAGCGTTGCCGGCCTGACCGAGCCCTCCCATCTTTTTCTCGGGTTTCTTCCGGCCAAGGGGCCGGAGCGGCGCAAATTGCTGCGGGGGCTTAAGAACGATGCCCATCCCCTGGTTTTTTATGAGTCGCCCCGGCGGATCATCGCCAGCCTTGGGGATTGCCTGGCGGAGCTGGGAGAGAGGCGGGTGGTGATCGGCAGGGAACTGACCAAGATGCATGAGGAGATCAGCTCCGGCGAGCTGGCTGAACTCCTGGCCGGGCTCAAGGCCAAGGAGGCGATCAAGGGGGAGTTCGTGGTCCTCATCGCAGGGCTGCGCGCCTCGGCCCCGGCCCGGCCGGACAATCTCGAAGACCTCCTGCGCTGGTATCGGGAGCAGTCCGGGCTCAGCCTGAAAGACGCGGTGGCGAGTATTGCCAAGGACTTGGACCTCTCCCGCTCCGAGGTGTATCAGAAGGCCCTGGCCGTGTGGAAGGAGTAAGCGGATGCTGCAAAAATTAATCTATCTCGCCGTGGCCGGGGCCTGCGGCACCCTGGCCCGCTACGGTTTGGCCGGGCTGGTGCAGCGGGTGGCCGGGGCAAGTTTTCCCTGGGGCACTGTGACGGTGAATGGCTTGGGCTGTCTGCTCTTCGGGGTGATCTGGACCGTGACCAGCGAGCGTTTCGTCGGCAGCGGCGAGCTGCGGATCATCCTGCTCACCGGCTTCATGGGCGCCTTTACCACCTTTTCCACCTTTGTCGCCGAGAGCGGGCATCTTTTTGCCGACGGCCAGCATTGGTATGGGCTTGGCAATATCCTGCTGCAGAATGGGGTGGGGTTGGTGTTGTTTTTTCTGGGGATGGCGTTGGGCAGATTGATTTAGAGGAATATGCTTTATCCTTCTGTTCATTTTCTTTGCTTGCCCAAAGAAAACGAACCAAAAGAAAAGGCACCCTGTGTCCCTTGTCCCGCCGAAGGCGGGATGCCCTGCGCTCCTCGATGCTGCCGGGGCTTTGCAAACTCGCTGCGCTCAAACAGTGCAAAGCCCTTTTTCGGCAGCCTCTCCGGTGCTCGGCTGCGGGCCAATGGGACTTTAACTGCAGGTGAAAAAAAGAACTTAACGGAGATTACCGAGTAAGCAAAGAAATGAACAGAAGGATAAAGCATATTCCTCTGACTGCGGGGATTGCCTGCTAATCACAAAAAGGAGACATGGCTATGGAACTCCCCTCGGAAGCGGAGCTGCTCCGCATCTTCATCGGCGAAACCAGCAAGCTTGGTCAGCGGCCGCTGTACGAACTCATTGTCGAAGAGGCTCGGAAGCGCGGCCTGGCCGGGGCCACGGTCACCCGGGGGATCATGGGGTTCGGTAGGAACAGCCGCATCCATACGGCCAAGATCCTGCGGCTCTCCGAAGATCTGCCGCTGGTCATCGAGATCGTTGACAGTCCAGAACGGATCGCCGCCTTTCTTCCGGATCTGGACGCCATGCTCGGCGAGGGAATGGTCACCCTGGAAAAGGTTCGGGTGATTTCCTACCGGAGCAAGGAAAACAAATGATGGATTGAGGTTCTGCCGAAACGGAGGAGACGTATGCCTCGTCAGGTTGATTATACTGCGCTCCTGGAGTTTTTGCGCAAGCGGCGCAAGGCCACGGGCGGCTACGGCGCCACGCCGCGGTTGCCTGCCACCATCCAAGATACCTTCCAGGCGGTGGCCATCCGTCTTGTCCTGGGCGAAGAGACGCCCACCCCGCAGGCAGAGCCGGCCCTGGCCGAATATCTCGCCCGAATGCTGGCTGTGCCCTGGCTGGGGATCGATACCACCTTCCGCCTTCTCATTACCTGCCGCCTCTGCGGGCTTGCCCTGGATGTGGCGCGGCTCCGCGCCCATCTCGTTGCCTGTCTGAGCAGGGACGCTTCCCTTGCTGCCACCTATTATGTGCGCAGGATTTTCACGGAGATACTGGAAGAGCCGGAGGTCCTTGAGCCAAAACGGCCGGTGGCGCTGCCAGGACGGTGCGCGGTGGAGGATGCGGCCCGATATCTGTTCGTGAAAACCATGGGCGGGCAGCGGATCGAGGAGGCGGGGGAACTGACCGGCTGGCTCCAGCGCTCGCAAAACGGCGATGGCGGGTTCGGTTTTTTCCCTGGAACCACCTCATTCATCGAGAACTGCCATGCCGCTCTTGCCGCCTTGACTCTTCTCGGCGCAAGGCCTGTTGATTCGGCCAATGCCCGGACCTTTCTCGTCAGCTGCCAGACCGGAGGCGGCGGCTTTGCCCGGAGCCCCGGCGCTGCCCCTTTTCTTGACGCCTCCTGGCATGGGGTCGCCGGTCTTCGTCTGCTTGAGGAGATGGAAGAGCGGCCTGCGGGTCTCCCGCCGGAGATTGCCAGCCGGCAGAGCCGGTTGGTTCTCTCCGTCTAAGAGTGCGTCAGTGCTGCTCCGTGGCAGCTCCTAAAAGAGGAAGGACCAGATGTACTTGCCTGCTGTGAATAGCAGGCAGACCACCAAAATCCATTTGATGAATTTGGCTGGCACAAACTTTTGCAGCCGCGCCCCGCAGTACATGCCCGCGAATCCCCCGATCCCGAAGAGAAAGCCCAGCAGCCAATCCGGGGCGATGACCATCCCGGGGTAGTGGGGCGCCAGAATCTGGTAAAAGATCACCCCGGCCACCGAGGTGACAAAGGTTCCCATCAGGGCCGCCCCGGCCACGGTATAGACCGGCAGGCCGAAAAAACTGACCAAAAACGGGGCAATGATCGCCCCGCCGCCGATGCCGTACACCCCCCCCACCATACCGACAACAAGGCTTAAGGCCATGAGGCCCACGGCGTTGACGGTGAAGGTCTCCCCGTAAAAATCGTAAACGAGCCGGGTCGGGGTCCATTGCCGGACCGTGACGCAGGACAGGTGCTCGCAGGAGGCGGCTTCGCTCGCGGTTGGTTGGTTCTGCGTTTTGCCCCGCTGGTGAAACCGCTCCTCGGTCGTGGGCGTGTCTCCTTTCCTTCTTGTGTTGAACGTCAGATCTTTGAGCAGCCTTCCGCCCATATAGAGGAGGACCAGTCCGGCAAAGAGCTTGAAGTTTTTCGGGTCGGGCAGGTATTTGATCCGGACGATGGCCCCGACCAGGACGCCGGGCAGGGTGCCGATGATCACGATCCAGGTCAGGGGCCAGAGCATCCGCCCTTCCTTGATGTAGCGGTACACGCCGCTGGGAATGGCCACGATATTGAACAACTGGTTGGTGGAGCTGACCGCCGGACTGGTGAACCCGAGTACGCTGACTTGAAAGGGCAATAGCAGGAAAGCCCCGCTCACTCCGCCCATGGAGGTGAAAAAAGAGATGGCAAAGGCGACCAGCGGCGGCACCAGCGGGTTGACCTCGATATTGGCAACAGGAAAATACATCAGCGGTTCTCCTTGCTGGAGGTGTTTTTCAGCATTGCGTCCACCACCTGGCGGACCTCGGCCAGGCATCAGCGGCCGGCGGGGTTTTTCTCCGCGCATTGGCAGCGGCCGCCTTTCTTCTCGGCAACAATGCGCTCCATGATCAGCGAACGGCCATGTTCCACAACATCCTGGCGCAAATCCTTTTCGGTGTAACCAAAACAGTAACAGATCAGGTGTGGCATGAAAGCCCTCCATGGAGTACGGGGTAAGCAAAGGCGGCGGGAGCCGGTCATCGATCATCGGCGCAGGGGATGATCACTTTTCTATACCCCCTGGCGGATCATTTTGTCTAGACCGGAACCGCAGACTTTTGGCGGAGATCGCTCATGAGCAAGACAACTCTTTATTGTTGATACGTCTCGAGGTGATACCAAGATCACAGAGGGCATAGCTATTCTGCCGCAACGGAGCGGCGAGCGCAGAAAAGGTTGGGATTTCCACGGCCAGCCTATGGACGGCGATATTACAGAAAAGAACTTGCGGCGTGGATAATTTGGTTTCCACGATTTGCGACAGACGTCACAAGCCCCCATTATGGGTTATCCGCACCCCGTTTGGCAATAACTTAAACGGCAACCGGCCAGGCAGCTCCCATGGTTTCACTGGCGTCCCGGAAGCAAGCAGCCACGCCGGAGTGGCAAGAGGCTTCGGCGTGGCTGCATCGGTTACCCTTCTTTCTTTGGTTTGGGTGGCGGCGGAGGCGGAGGCGTGGGCGGTGGTGGCGGAGGAGGCGGGGGCGGCGGGGGCGGCGGGGGGCAATTCCGTTTATCGTCGCCAATTGCCTGGACCACTCCGGGCTTCGTATTCATGGCTTTCCTCCGAGGTTGGTGATGCCCACGATTGCAAAGCAGATGATGCCTGCCAGGAACGTCACGCCGCCTAAGGAATTTAAAGCCAGGATGGCGGCGGTGTAGACGCCGCCGACCTTATCCTTGGTGATCGAGCCGTCATCGACCTGGCTGATTGCCTTGCTGTAGGCCATGGGGCTGAGATAGTAGGAGGTGATCATCAGGACGACGGTGCCGGTCCAGCAACCCCAGGCCGTGAGCAGCCACCAGACGGCGCAGGTTGGGGTGTCGCCGAGAATGTCCTTCACAAAGGTGATTGAGAGCGCCAAGGCGCCGGTGGTGAGGGTCAGCAGGGTCTTTTCGTAATTGTCGATGACCTGCTGCCTGCCGGCGACCAGTTGCGCCCGGTATTCCCGCAGATATTCTTCCATCAGGAAAACTCCTTTGGCCTAAGACCGCGCGCCTTCCTCACTGGCAGAGCGAGAGGCAGTTGTCGAATTCGGTCCGCGCTTCACCCAGGCACTGTTTATGCCAGACCGTATCGCGGTAATAGACGCTGCCGCTGCTGTTGACCAGATCGTTGCATATCTCGATCTTGTCGCGGTGGCGTTGCTTGCATTCGGCGATGCACTTTTCATCCCGCGCCAGCGCGGGATGCGCGCTGAAAACCAAGGTGCCGGCCAAGACCATGATGGTGAGAATTCCCAACTGTTTGCGTGAAATAATCATGTGTCTCCCTCTGCTATTTATTGATGGGTGTGATCGCCGGATTTGCGCTGTCAAACCACGTGAAATACGCCTCTGCCCCTTCCTTGCCGGACTGGACCAAGGCCTTTTTCTTTTCTTCGGAGAGGTCAAACTCGGTGGTTTTGACCCCGAGGGTGTCGATATAGATGGTCCGCTGCCAGTCGTCGCTGTGCAGGTGAGAGTTTTGCTGGGCATCCATGATGGTGCCGATCAGCGACGAGGCATAGTCAATGAAATTATCGATTTTCTTCTGGGGCGGTTCGGCTTGATCCCGAAACACGGAAATCTCCTCTTTCGTGTCGAGCCGGAAACCAAGGGTCTCCTTGTTGTAAGCATACCCGGCTATGGCGCGGTCCTGGCCTTGAACGTCGGCGTTGATCCGCGCATAGTATTCGGGGATAAAGGAGTTCTCGGGGGTGACGTATTTATCCCGGTCAAAGAGTTTGATGGGATAGTTGTCGAGTACCCCCCCGTCCACATAGACATCGCCGCGCGGGCTGCGCTTGGCCGCAAAGAATAACGGGATCGACATGGAGATCCGTACCGCATCGGCAACGCACATCCTGGGAGTATGTTCGGCGGAAAATACCTCGGAAAACCGGGTGGAGAGATTGGTGCCCATGAAGTAGAGCGACTTGAATTTGTTTTTTTCCTTCAGGGCTTCGATGTCCGCAAAGGTGGCTTCGCTGTTGCCGGTCTTTTCGCGGATCCGGGTGCCGATCCAGTTTCTGAAGAAATCGCCTTTGTACCAGCCATAGTGTTCGATAAGCCGCTCGGTGTCCCGCACTATCCCCAAGCTGTCATCCTTGAACTCGTTGAAATCCAAGGACCAGAGGATACCCCTGGTTTCGTTCGGGGTGAAACCGAGCCCGACCAGGATTGCATTGATCGCTCCGGCGGAGGTGCCGCCAACCCGTTCGATCTGTTCAATGATTCCCTTTTGGCTCAGCACGTCGATGGCGCCGAGATAGGCAATGCCCTTGACGCCGCCCCCTTCAAAGATCAGATTCCTGAAGTTGTAGGTCATATTCCCCTCCCAGTGTGTGGTTGCCCGTGGCTGTCACTAAGAAACGCGGCGGATGGTGAGTTGCACACTCCCATGGTTGTTCCTGTAAAGGCTCCAGGTATCGTTGGCAAAACAGTAGAGGTAGCCTGGCGCCGTAATCCGCAACGGGATTGATTCGTGGGCTGCCAGTTCGACATATTGGTGCGGCACTGGGCTGCCGTCATTGCCCACCACCTGTTTCAGACCGGCGTCGTTGGCGATTGCCCCGACCAGGGCGAACCATTTGAGATTCTCGACGCGTTTGGTGAACCACAGATCCGCTGACTCATTTTTGGTCAGTTTTTTGCAGGTGTTTTCAAGCGTGCCAACGAGGGAGAAAGCGCCCCGGACGAGATCGCCGACGGTCTTTTCTTTGTTTTCAGTGCCTCGCCAGTCGCAGGTGTCATTCCAGTCTTGCCACTGGCCGGTGGCGGAAAAGGTGAAGGAGTGGTCTTGGGGCAGGTAGACGCTGGAGTAGTTCCAGCGGGTGTCGGCGAAGATGTCAACCGTGTGGGATTCCCCAACCGCGAGGATCTTGGTGGGGTGATAGGCCGGGTGGGTGATCGGCGAAACAAGCTGGCGCCTGATGGCACTGGCATGAAACCGGGCATGGTTTTCCGGGATCATTGCCTCGATGTTCCGCGGTCGGGAGCGGAGCTTGGCAAAGGCGCCTTTGTAGGAAATGTGCATGGCCCCGAGCGGATCTGCCTTGATGGTCTCCTGAATGTTGTCACGAAAGGTAAGCCCGGCCTTGGCGCTTTCCTCCATCATCCAAAGCAGGGCGCCGTTGGAGAGGTCGCATCCCGCATAGCCGCCGCCCACGTCGGAATGTGCCCCTGGAAACCAGAGTTCAACGGCATCCGGATGCTGGGCGGCGTTTTGCCAGCGGGTGACGCAGAAGCAGGAGCGGATTTCGTCGAGGGCCATGGCGTGGCGGGCTGTGGCAACGTTTGTCCCGATTTCGGTGTTGTGGAACTCCCATTTGGATTTGTTGTCCAAAAAATTAAAAAATTCAAGATCATCCGGTATCCCGAGGGCGCCAACGGTATCCCAGACGCCGATGAAACGGATCGGCGTGGGCTGGCCCTGGTGGAAGAACAGCCAGTGGGGTTCGGCCCAGGCCGTGGGTTGGGCGTTTTTGTTGCGGTAGCCATCCTCGTAGGCACGGTGGACCCGGAGCCATGATTCGCTGGACGAAAGATCTTGCAGGTTGAGAAGGCCTTGGCCGAGAAAGCCTCCGAGGCTGCGGGCGGTGAAAGCCCCGCGACTGAAGCCGAAAAGGTAGATGTGATCCCCTTCTGCATAATTGCTGCCGAGCCAGTGGTAGGCGCTGCAGATGTGTCGGCTGATGCCCGCGCCGACCGTCCCGCCGAGGATGGCGTTGCGCAGCCCGCCTTCCCCGCCGACCCCGGGGTGGTAGTACTTCCGTTGCACTACTGCACCCTGCGCGTCATGATCTGCCAGAGCGTTATAGATCTTGAAGACATTGGTCGGGGCGGGGATTCCGTTATCTTCCTGGGCCGGATTGTTCCATGTGCCATCGCAGCAGACAATGAGATGTTTCATCGGCAGCACCCTCCCCCTTGCCTGGATTGGCAGAAGACCTCTCCTTTGTTAGGTACCGGAATTCGCTTGGCTTGTCAATAGTCCCGCAATTAAGCGGAGATACTCAATTGTTGACAGGTGCTCATTCTGCGGTGGCGTCTTCCTCGCAGGGGAAGCGGATACTCGCGGCAGCCGTTATTTCGCAGGCACCAGATCGATGATGGTCACCTGCGGCGGCGCCAGGAAGCGGATGGGAGGGCCCCAGGTGCCGGTGCCGCGGCTTAGATAGAGATAACCGTTGTTCAGTTTGGTGAGCCGGCCGGCCCGTTGGGGATAAAAAAACCAGGTGAGCAGGTTGAAGGGGAATACCTGCCCCTTGTGGGTATGGCCGGAAAGCTGGAGATCAAAAAGCCCCAGGCTGTTTGGGTCAATATCGGGTCGGTGCTTGAGCAGGACGGTGAAATTTTCCTTGGGTTGGGCGGAAAGCGCATCGCGCTCCGATGGGGCAGGTTCTTGGGCAAAGGAGTTGCGTGCCGGGTCGTCCACCCCGACAAGATTGATGCCGCCGACTACCATTCCCCGTTGGCGCAGCAGGGTGAAGCCTGATCTCTCGGTAAAATCCAGGGCATCCTGCAAGCCGGCATAAAATTCATGGTTGCCGGTAATGGCGAATTTGCCCAGGGGCGGCTTGACCGCCGCCAGCAGTTGGGCTTCTTTGACGAAGTGATTGAGCTGGCCGTCAACCAGATCGCCGGTGGACACCAGGATATCGGGCTCTGCCTCCTGTATTCGGGCAAGAACCCGATTGAGCCTTCCCTCCCGGATAATGAGCCCCAGATGCACATCCGAGATCTGGGCAATGCGTAGCCTGCCGATTTTTTCCGTAATCTTGGGACTGGCGATCTCGATCCGTTCCAGGCGGATATCCGCGGCCTCAAATATGCCGTAGCCGTACACCGTGACCACCAGCAGCGCCTGTGCCGCAAACAGTTGCCTTGGTGAAACCGTTGTCCGGGGAAGTTTTCGTTGCAGGATTTTTTCCGCTGCCAGAAAGGCAAAACGGCTCAGATCAACCGCGCCGGAAAGGATCAGGAAAAGGAAGAGCATCCCCATCCAGCTGAAACTTACATAGGCCCAAAGCCGGGCTCCTGTTTCAATCCCGAGCCTTTCGGTCAGCCGGACTATGATCGGCGCCGCGATCATGACCGCCATGAACAGGACTAGGCCGAGATTGGCCTTCCTGCCGGGGTGAAAGGCCGCCCTGATCTTGCGGAAGGCATAGTAGTGGACCAGGGGATAGATGGAGAGATAAAGAAGCAGGAAACGGATCATGCTTTTTCACCCGGTTTGCTTTGCGTAAAGGGCTGCCGGGAAAAGCCGATGGCAAGCATTAATCCTCGGCGATTTTTCCTGGCAGCCCGGGCCTCACTTGGTGCCGGTCACCTCGGCATCCTCGACAATGACGCCGTAGCGGTACCCCGCGCCGAAGTCACGGTTCCGGGAAAGGTTCCCCTTGATGGTGACCACGTCACCAACCTCGGGCAGCGCAGCGGTGGTGACCACCAGATCGTTGGTCCCGGCGGCCTGATTGCCGGTGCCGTCTTGCAGATGCAGCCAGTTCTTGCCCAGGATGCCGCGGCTGACCTTGACCACCTTGCCTTGCACCGCCACCGGCTTATTTGCCAGGGCATCTTTCTTTTCAAAAATCTCGCCGACGGTCTGGGCTTCGGCTCCCTCGGCCTTGCTCACCGTGATCGCTTCAGTCGGAGCTGCGACCGGAGCTGCAGGGGCGGCAGGGGTTGGCGCCGCAACGGGGCCGACAGGGGCAAGCCCTGCGGAAAAAATGATGCTTTCGAAGGTGCGATTCAGCGAGGTGCTTTTGAAGTTGCGCATCTCCATGCCCGGCTGGCAGGCGATTTCACTGCCCACCGCGATGGTGCTCTGGGGCAGGGCCACCCAGGTCTTGGCGCCGTCCTTCTCCACCAGGGCATAGGTATAGCCGCCGCTGTTCATGGTTTCGACCACCTTGCCGGATACCCCTTGCATTGATTGGTCGCCCCCCCCGCCTATTGCGCCGGCGCAGGCCTGGAGAGGATGCCACAGGAGCAGGGAGGCGGCGAGCACCAGACCGGGAAAAAATGTCATTCTCTTGCGTGCATTCATCGGGCGAGACCTCTTCAGCGATTGTAATAGGGGTTGCCCTGTCGGCGGCAACTTGAGCCAATCCGGCAGGTGAATTTTTTAATTGTAAGATGTTTTACGGAAGTTGCTCATAATAACGTCAGGCCTGGCCACATTTTTCATGGGCAGGGCCGGTTTCCGTCATCAGCCGGGGGATAGAAACGCCATTCTTTATTGACGATAAGCCGCGCCCCGCGCCGGAAATTGAAGAAGGACCAGGCCCAGCGCATGGTTACGGAAAGGCGGTTTTCAAAACCGATCAGATAGTAGATGTGGACCACGAGCCAGGTGGCCCAGGCGAAGAAACCGCCGAAACGGAGGCGGCCGATTTCGACGATCGCCTTGCTGCGGCCGATGGTGGCCAGTTGTCCCTTGTC
This sequence comes from Thiovibrio sp. Mzg5, assembly GCF_055379285.1. NCBI lineage: Bacteria > Pseudomonadati > Thermodesulfobacteriota > Desulfobulbia > Desulfobulbales > Thiovibrionaceae > Thiovibrio > Thiovibrio sp. Mzg5. The sequence continues at coordinate 706,531 of NZ_AP022872.1, forward strand.
TTGATATTGGAACGGCTGCCGCGTAAGCCCTGCGGTTTCGCGGAGAATGTTTTTGGCAATGGCGCGACCCTGTTGGAGCGCCACCGGGGCAAGTCCCGGCAGCGGCGCGGTGCGGCCATGGCTGAAGCAGGCCTGATCGCCTGCCGCAAAGACCTCGGGGTGATCCGTGAGGCTGAGATCGGGTTCCACCAGGATGCGGCCCAGCCGGTCGGTGGCCACGCCAAGTTGCTGGCCGAGGCTTTCTGCTGTGACCCCGGCGGCCCAGAGAATGGTGGACGCCTCCACGCGCTCCTTCCCGACCTGCACGCCGTTGCGGTCCATGCCGGTAACCGGGCTGGTGGTCCACACCTGCACGCCAAGCTGTTCCAGGTCGCGGGTCGCTTCGCCTGCCAGGGCCTCGCCGAAGGAGGGCAGGATGCGTGGCCCAGCCTCGATGAGGATGATGCGCGCCAGCTTAGGGTTGATGTTGCGGAAGTCCTGCGCCAGGGTGTAGCGGCTCATCTCGCCGATGGCCCCGGCCAGTTCCACGCCGGTGGGGCCACCGCCGACGATGACGAAGGTGAGGTGTCTCCGTTGTTCGCTCGGGTTTGCCGTGCGCTCCGCCGTCTCGAAGGCCGTGAGCACCCGCCGCCTAATCTCGGTGGCCTGCTCGATGGTCTTGAGCCCCGGGGCAAACTCTTCCCATTCGTCATGGCCGAAGTAGGAGTGGCGGGCACCACAGGCGAGGAGCAGGTAATCATAGGTGAGGGTGCATTCCTTGGCGACCATCTGGCGATTGATGAGATCGATGGCAACAACCTCGTCTTGTAGCACCGTGATATTGCGGTACTTGGCGAGGATGTGCCGGATCGGCGCGGCAATCTCCGCCGGGCTCAAGGCGGCCATGGCCACTTGGTAGAGCAGGGGCTGGAAGAGATGATGGTTGTGGCGGTCTACCAGGGTAACTCGGACACCGGCCTGATTGCCAAGCACCTTGGCGGCATTGAGCCCGGCAAAGCCGCCGCCGACAATGACGACATGTTTTGTGGGAGTTGTCATCTTAGACCCTGGTTCAATGCCGTAAAATGCTATCTCGCACCAGGGTCCATGCACGTATCATATTTGGATCTGACAGCAGCCAGGCAGTCGGCATGTTTCCGGGTATCCTTGTGCTCGCGGAATTCTCGGTCACAGGCCGTGACACCCCACTTTGATTCTTTGTTACAGACGTCTGCCTGGACAGGGCTGCTCTTTGCTGTAGCGTTATCAACTGCACCTGCTGCCAGGGTTAAAAAGACCCCCCCCATGAGGCATCCCCAAAAGGTAGCCACTCCGACTGTTTTCGAATGTTTGATGTTCAAGCTTTTTCCTCCCAATTTATTTGTGATGGCTAACGCAGTAAATAACCGGACTATGCAGCGCGTTGTGTGGTAGTGGTGTCGGTTAATCTGCTTTGTTAGATATTGTTTTGATTCACAATTTAGCATTATTTGACAACAACGTATGTATTGGCAAACCAATAATTTGAGTCTGATTTATCATCTGACAAAAATTCAATTAAGTATGGGCCAGACTTGTGTACCCGTACTAAAAAATGAATGATTTTATCTGAATTTGGTAGTGAAGTTATGAGATTTGTCGTAGAAAGTTTGTCATGATAAGCAAAAGATGCTATTCCAGTTGTAAAACGATCATCAGTTTTAGAAATTCGTCCATTATTATCAAATAAAACTCTACTAACAATTATGGATTCATCAGAAAGAGGAATAGCAATTTTTCTTTTCCCATCATTTTTAATTAATAATTTTATCGAGATGACAAGTTCTCCGTCACCAAGGTCTTTTACTTGAGTAGCATCAATGCTCAAATCCAATGATTCGTAATAAGTGGCATAGAATTCATACACGCCCCACATGCCCGCAACAATCAGGCCAATGGAAAAAATAATACTTTGGATTCCGGTAGTTATGGATTTAAAGCGATTTGTGTCCATATTGGATAATACCTCATAATATTGTCTATCTAGCTCGAGCTAAAATCTCCCCGCCCACTTTTTAGCCGCGTAGGTTGGGTTAAGCGCCGCGAGACCCAACGGTTTTGGCCGACAAGCAGATCATGATGCCGTTTTTGTCAACGTCCGTAACTGTTTGGTTTCATTACTAAAACTAACCTGTCAGGCTATCTTGGATATGGGATGTGAAATGATAACCGGAAACCCAAATCTTATGGGTAGGTTAGTTAACAAATCAACAACGTCCCCTTATGTCCTTCTTATGTCCTTAAAACAAAAGAGGATATTCCAGTTGTAAGACGGTCACTAGTTAGTTTCTTCTATAAAAGGAACTAGCTTCAAGCCAACAAACTCTCCTTTTTCATTATAAACAAGTCGAAACAACTGCGCTTGACCTGTCAGAGCTATTGTTCCTCCTTTAGTGGCTTGTTGCAAAATATCTAGGAGCTTGGAAGGTATTGTAGTATTGTCACTTTTGTCAGAGATTTTTGTTAGTTTCCATCCATTGTCAATGTTAAATTCAAAATCAGCCTTCCCCAAGAAATTCCATGTTTTTATACGATAACGCTGACTGTAATTCGGCAGCCAAACAATTTCGGCTGCTACCTTGTCCGTTGCTGGCGTTACAAGTAGGTACGGTTCTGGTTTATAGACATCATAGCCAGCTCCATCGCCATTCAGTGTAATGCTGTATCCAGCACACCCGGATAGCATTGTAAGAGCGATCAAAATCAATAACACCCTGAAAGTTAACGCATCTTTAATCTTCATTTTGCCCCCCCCCCCATATTCTGGTTAGTGATTGGCTGAACGCCGAGTATTTCACAACATTCCTTTACCGGAACGCAATGAATCAATAAATTGCCATCGTCTGATACAGTTCCAGAAAGCGCTGCAAGGATTCCAACCAAAGTTCCGTCTGGAGTTATAATATAACCTCCAGAATCCCCAATTTCCGGTGTGTATCTTGACCTAATTGCTACAGAAAATTGCTTTTCGTATTTTACGAGGCCATATTTCCCGTGAGGCCAGGAGTGATTACTGTTTTGTCCCATTACAACACCAGAATGGTAAGTTGCCGTCCTTGCACCCCAAAAAATCACCTCATCGCCTTCTATTGGGAGCTTCGTGTTTATAAATTTACGAACTTTGGTTGAGGGGATAATCATTGGTAGCGAAATTTCAGATTCAATATCTAACAATACTTTTGCCAATGCGAAATCTGCTGTAGTTTGTTTTTTTGTGACCAAGCTTTTCCCCTCATACAAGGCTATTTTTTCTGAATATCCGCTTCCGAAAGGAAAATATATCTTCCATGGGCCATTTTCCGGGGTTGAGAGGGTTTTTATAACGTGATCGCAGGTTGCGAGAAACACATCTTTGGTTTCATCAATGCAGAAGAAACCAAGGGTCCCATAGTTGATACCGCCCCAAGGACGGATTTTATCCCCGACTCGTAATTTCATGCTCATGGTATCTCCCCAAACGATAAAAGTTCGTCGACCGTGTCAGCGGTTACTGTTGAAAACAACCCAGATCCCAACAGTCGGTTGGACTGACCTTGTTATTATATTGTCGCTGAAAGTTTAACGGTTTGGACTTAGAGGCTCAAACTGATCGCACCCAGCGCACACCGTTTTGACTCTTTCAAATATGTCTTTGGGGACTAAAACGCGAGGGGGTCCAAGCAGATGATCAAGATCAATGAGGGCTTCGTTGCCTCTGTTGGGGCACACGTCTCTGCGACGGAAGTTTTTGCAGTTTTGAGGATCGATTGAGGTGGCCATGGACTTCACCTTACTTGTGAAGGTGAGAAAGAAGCTATTCAAATAGATACCACAGAATGGGGTGAGAAAGAAACTAAATAAATGCTGCTACAGAATGAAAGGGTAGGGGAAGCATAACAATATTATTATTGAGCTAGCTCGAATTGAAATTTTGTACCTATTTTTAGGCTAACAAGTTGACCCAACATGGCAATTTTTTGATCATTTTTTCTTAATTAGCCATTTCTTCATTCCGAAAAGGGGTGTTGTATTGCCGGGTGGATAATTCGGGCTAAAATTAGTCGGGGTGTTATCTGGCTCCCAAACATTTTCAAGGATCATTCTATACTCCCAGGTTGATTGGCAACCCAGGAAAAAGAAAGTCTCTGCGCTGCACCTGCTGCGTCGCGCAACACCCTTGCCAATTCCGCAATCCCCATCCTCAATCGCCTGGGGATTATGCTTGTCAAGAAGCGACAAACAGGCTAAATATAACCGCTTTTCAACGATGTTTTTTCGCGGCGTACTACGGCAACCGTGCAGACCCCAACCAAGGTGGCAGGCCTGTGAAAGAAGTTCAGGATCACTACTTCAAAAAGGCCAAGAAGGAAGGCTATCCCGCCCGCTCGGTGTACAAGCTGGAGGAGGCCCAAATCAAGCACGGGCTGCTGAAAAAAGGCGACACCGTGCTGGATCTGGGCTGTCAGCCCGGCAGTTGGTCCATGTACGCGGCCCAAGTGGTTGGCCCCCAGGGGCTGGTGGTGGGGGTTGACCTCAACTTCGGGCAGATCAACACCAAGGGTAACAGCGCCAAGTTTACCTTTCTGCACGGCGATATCATGACCGCCGAGGTGCTGGACCGGGTGCGCGGTATCTGCCCGGAGTTTGCGGTGATCATCAGCGATATGGCCCCGCGTACCACCGGGAACAAATGGTCGGATCAGCAGCACTCGCTGGACCTTTCCCGGCGGGTTGTGGAAATCGCTCAGGAGATGTTGCAGCCAGGCGGCAATTTTTATTGCAAGGTGTTTGAGGGCGAGGATTTCAAGGCCTTTGTGGATGAGGTCCGCCCCCATTTCAACCTGACTAAGATCGTGAAGCCGAAAAGCTCCCGTCCGGAAAGCCGCGAGGTCTTTGTGCTGGGGATGGGATTTAAGAAGACGAATAGGGCAGAATGATCAATGCAGAGGGCCATGGTAAGGCCGGTTTTATAACTCTGTATTTTTAATTTTTAACCTCAAGGAGTAAATCATGTCCGGACATTCAAAATGGGCTAACACCAAGCATCGTAAAGGCGCCCAGGACGCCAAGCGCGGTAAGATGTTCACCAAGCTTGCCAAGGAAATCGCCGTGGCTGCCCGCATGGGCGGCGGCGACCCCGAGGCCAATCCCCGGCTGCGTGCCGGCATTGTTTCGGCCAGGGCCGTGAACATGCCCAAGGACAATATCGACCGGGCTATCAAGAAGGGGATCGGCGGGCTGGAAGGGGTGAACTACGAAGAGATCACCTATGAAGGCTACGGACCGGGCGGGGTAGCGGTTCTCGTTGACTGCCTCACCGACAACCGGAATCGGACCGTGGGCGAGGTGCGCTTCTTTTTCGGCAAGTCCGGCGGCAACATGGGGGAGACCGGCTGCGTTTCCTACATGTTTGACAAAAAAGGTTCCATCCTGGTGGAAAAAGAGGCGATTGATGAGGAAAAGCTTCTGGAACTGGCCCTGGAGGCCGGAGCCGAGGATGTGGTCGACGATGGCGATATCTTCCAGGTACTGACCGCAATCGAGGATTTCAACGCGGTGCGGGAGGCGTTGGAGAAGGCCGGAGTCAGCTTTGTCGAGGCCTCCATCTCCATGATCCCCAAGAACACCGTGGAGGTTGCCGAGGAAAAGACGGCCATCTCGTTGATGAAGCTCATCGACAATCTGGAGGATTTTGATGACGTGCAGAAGGTGCATGCCAACTTCGATATCCCCGATGAGTTGATGGAAAAAATTTCCTAAGCATGACCCCAGGCAAAGGGAAGGCAGGGGCGGAGATAATCCGCATCCTCGGGATTGATCCCGGTTCGCGGGCAACCGGCTACGGGGTGATCGACCGGCAGGGCCATGCGCTTACCTTTGTCACCTGCGGGGTGATCCGGACCTCGGAGAAAAAGCCTTTCCCTGAGCGGCTGGAAGAGATCTACGACGGCATCCGCGAGGTCATTGGTGCCTATAAGCCGCAGCTGGCCGGGATTGAGGACATCTTCACCGCCATCAATCCCCGCTCGGCCTTAAAGCTCGGCCATGCCCGCGGGGTGCTGATCCTGGCCGCCAGACAGCACGGGTTGCTCCTGGAGGAATACAGCCCCACCGTGGTGAAACAGGCGGTGGCCGGGTATGGGCAGGCGCCCAAGGAGCAGGTGCAGCAGATGGTCCGGGTTCTCCTAAAGCTTGTCGCCTCGCCCAGCCATGATGCGGCTGACGCTTTGGCTGTGGCCATCTGCCGGGCCAGTCATTGCAACAATCTGCCCCGTTGAGGTAAACGTTTGCCTGGACGGTTATGGGCGAACGGGCTTTTTGCTTCTCTTCTTGCCAAAATTCTTCCATAATAGACACCAAGATGATGGTTGAAATCGCAACAAGCCGCGATTACAACGGTTATTTCTTTGGAACTGTTTTATTTTGTGTTACGGACCTGTGACCTTTTTCTTTTTTTTACGAGCGCATAATGATTGCCTGCCTGCGAGGAATATTGTTTCAGAAATTATCCGAATCCCTCATTGTTGACGTGGGTGGAGTGGGGTACGAGGTTTTTTTCCCCCAGAGCGGACAGGGTCGGTTGCCGGCGGTGGGGGAGGATGTTTTTCTCCATATCCAGACAGTGGTGCGTGAGGATGCCTTCAACCTCTATGGCTTTCTTGAGACCCCGGAAAAGGAGATGTTCCAGTTGCTGAACACGGTTTCCGGGATAGGGCCCAAGCTGGCCATGCATATTCTCGCCGGGATCTCTCCGGCGGAGATGGCCAGGGCCATTTTGCACGATGATCTGGCCCGCCTTACCCGGTTACCCGGGGTGGGCAAGAAAACAGCGGAGCGGCTTTGCCTTGAGCTGAAAGATAAGGTGCAGTTCGTGCCCGAGGCGCTCTCAGCCTCTTCTGCCGCCCAGATTGAACCGGGTGAGGATGACCGGGTGCACGATGCGATTTCCGCCCTGTTGAATCTCGGCTATCCCGCGGTTCGGGCCCGGGAGGCGCTGGCTTTGGTCCGGCAGCAGGCCGGAGCAGAGGCCTTTGCTGCCATGCGGCTTGAAGAACTGCTCCGTCAGACCTTGAGGGCCTTAGTGTGAATCATGAAGAACGGTTGGTTTCTCCGGTGGCCGATCTGGTCGAGCCGGTTGATCATGCGCTGCGGCCCAAATTGCTTGACCAGTACATCGGCCAGGAGCAGCTGAAGAGCAATCTCGGCATCGCGCTCAAGGCCGCGCAGGCCAGGGGCGAGGCCTTGGACCACGTTTTGTTGCACGGCTTCCCCGGCCTGGGCAAGACCACCCTTGCCTACGTCATCGCCAATGAGATGGGCGCCAACATCCGGGTCACCTCCGGGCCGGTGATCGAGCGGGCCGGGGATCTGGCCGCCATCCTCACCAGCCTTCAGGAAGGCGATGTGCTCTTCATCGATGAGATCCACCGTCTCAACCATGTGGTGGAGGAGATTCTCTATCCGGCCATGGAGGATTATCAGCTGGATCTGATCATCGGCCAGGGGCCTGGGGCGCGCAGCGTCAAGATGGATCTGCCGCGCTTCACCCTGGTGGGGGCGACCACCCGCACCGGCCTTTTGACCCCGCCCTTGCGGGACCGCTTCGGCATGGTGCTGCGCCTCGATTTTTATACGCCCGACGAGCTGGTGACCATTGTCAAACGTTCGGCCCATCTCCTGGGCGTGCCCATGGATGAGGGCGGGGCCCTGGAGATCGGCCGCCGTTCCCGGGGCACCCCGCGGATAGCCAACCGGCTGCTCAAGCGGTTGCGTGATTTCGCCGAGGTCAAGGCCCAGGGCAGCATCACGGCCCAGGTGGCGGATGAGGCCCTGAACATGCTGGGCGTGGACCAGGAAGGGCTGGACGAGATGGACCGGCGGATTCTGCTCACCATCATCGACAAGTTCCAAGGCGGCCCCATCGGCCTGGAAACCTTGGCCACCATGGCCTGCGAGGAAAAGACCACTCTGGAGGATGTCTATGAGCCCTTTCTCATCCAGATGGGGCTCTTGATGCGCACCCCCCGGGGCCGAATGGCGACCCAGGCGGCGTATGCCCACTTCGACAGGCCCTTTACCCGAAGGCAGGATGCGGATCTCAGCAACGGCGAGGCTGCTGGTCTGCTGTTTTAAAGGCGGGCAGGCCCGGGAAGCAAGGAGAGGAGCGTATGATCGGAAAAAAATTGACAGTCCGTGACATCATCGACATGAAGCGCGCGGCGGACAAAATCGTCGTGCTGACCGCCTATGACGCCGGCTTTGCCCGGTTCCTGGACAAAAACGGGGTGGAGATCGTCCTGGTCGGCGACTCCCTGGGCATGGTGGTCCTGGGTTATGAATCCACGGTGCCGGTGACCATGGAGGAGATGCTGCACCATTCTCGGGCGGTTAAGCATGGGGTGGAACGGGCGCTCCTGGTCGGCGACATGCCCTTTCTCTCCTACCAAGTCGATGCCGGTTCGGCCATTGCCAATGCAGGCCGTTTCTTGAAAGAGGCGGGCTGTGACGCGGTGAAGCTGGAGGGCGGCCTGGAGATTTGTGCCACGGTGGCGGCCATGGTCCGGGCCGGGATTCCGGTGATGGGCCATATCGGCCTGACCCCGCAGACCGCCGGAGCCCTTGGCGGCTACAAGGTGCAGGGCCGTGACGCCGAATCCGCCCGGCGGCTGCTGGCCGAGGCCAAGGGGTTGGCCGAGGCCGGGGCTTTTGCCATTGTCTTGGAGTGCATCCCCGACAAGCTCGCCGCAGCCATTACCGCAAGCGTTCCCATCCCCACCATCGGCATCGGGGCCGGGGCGCAGTGCGACGGGCAGGTGCTGGTAATCAACGATCTGCTGGGCATGTTTGAAAAGTTCGTACCCAGTTTCGTAAAGCAATACGCGAACCTGGCTCCCCAGATCGCCGGGGCCATCGCCGCTTTTCGGGATGAGGTCAAGGGCGGCTTGTATCCGGACGCTGAGCACAGCTTTGTCATGCAGGGTGAGGTGGAGGATCTGCTCAAACAGGGCAAGGGTTGATTGTATTCTTCCGTTGATGCGGTTTTGCATCGGCGCAGGGGGGCTGTTCCTTTGGTCTTGGCGGGTTGCAAAAGGCAGCGGATTGTGTGCTGTTCCTAGAGATATCATTTTGACGGGGTGGGGTGCAGACATGAAGGAAGGCTTAAATCGCAGACAGTCGGTTCGGGTCACGGACAGGGTGATGTTGGCAATTCATCCGGTTTCCGCGGATAAGATGCAGGCTGTTGCCAAGGATTTTCAGCAGGGAATTTCTCCGTACAACCAGCAAGGGCTTGCCGATATCCAGATGTTCATCGGCGCCCAGAGTGCCTTGGCCAACTTGCGGGAGCGGGACGCAGACTTGGCTGATTTTTTGCAGCATCTGGACAACAAGATGAACATGATGCTCAAACAGGTCAAGGGGGGGGAGAGTCCCCTGGACGCTCTGATCATGCGCAAGGCCAATATCAGTGCCAATGGCATCGCCATTTATAGCGATGCTCCGGCCAGGCTGGATGAGATTGTCGAGATCCATCTTGTTCTGCTTCCTTCCTACACCTATGTGTATTCCTTTGGCAAGGTCATTGCCTGCGATCCGGCCCCGGCAGAGGAAGAGTCCGGCTCTAAATTTCGGGTCGCCCTGGAGTTTGTTTTCCTTCTTGAAGAAGATCGGGAAAAAATCATCCAGCATACCTTCAAGCAACAGAGCCTGGCTCTACGCAACCGCAGGCTCAATCCCTGATGGCGTCGCAAAAAGTCCGATCTGCTGCGTTGCGGCGCACTTTTGCTCATTCGGCATACCGTGTGTATAGCCTCATTCGCAAAAGCACACCGCGCCTTGCATATCGAACTTTTTGCTTAGCCATCCCGATCCCGACTGGTTGCGAGTCCGTCAATCCTTGAGAGTTTTCTGAACCATGCGCGAGATTAACAGCAGCGAGATCCGCCAGGCCGTCCGTGATCTGGCCATTGCCGCGGCCCATGACCTGGAGCCGGATATTCTGGAGGCCCTGCTTGCCGCGCGGGACCGGGAAACCGGGGAACTCGCCGGGAATATTCTGGAACTTCTCCTCACCAATGCCGATATCGCGAGCCGGGAGCGGATTCCGGTGTGCCAGGATACCGGCACCGGCATCCTCTTTCTCGAACTGGGCCAGGAGGTCCACATCCAGGGCGATCTGAACGAGGCGTTGCAGGAGGGGGTGCGGCTCGGCTACGAGGAAGGGTATCTGCGCAAATCGGTCTGCGACCCCTTGACCCGCCAAAATACCGGAACCAACACCCCGGCCGTCGTCCATCTGGAATTGGTTGCCGGCGATCGCCTTACCATCCGCTTTCTGCCCAAGGGCTGCGGCAGCGAGAACATGAGCAGTCTGGTCATGCTGCCTCCTGCCGCTGGAACGGAAGGGGTGGTCCGGCATGTGATCGACAGGGTGCTGGCCGCAGGCTCCAATCCCTGCCCGCCGATGATTGTTGGGGTTGGCCTGGGTGGTTCGTTTGAAAAGGCGGCCCTGTTGGCCAAGAAAGCCCTGCTGCGACCGGTTGGCGAGAAAAGCGTGCGCGCGGATGTGGCTGTGCTTGAAGAGAGGATGTTGCGGGAGATCAATGGTCAGGGCCAGGGGGTTCACGGTTTTGGCGGGATCAGCACCGCCCTGGCCGTGCATATGGAAACTTTTCCCTGCCATATCGCCAGTCTGCCGGTGGCAATCAATATCCAGTGCCATGCCCATCGGCATAAGGAAATTGTCTTGTGAAAACTGAACCTGCTTTTTTTGACAACCTGCCCGAGGTGCGTTTGCCTTTAACTCCGGAGGCCATGGCCTCGCTCAAGGCCGGCCAACTGGTAAGCCTGAGCGGGACGCTGTACACCGGGCGGGATCAGACCCATCGCCGACTTTGCGCCCTGCTGGATGAGGGCAAGGAGCTGCCGGTGAATCTTAAGGGGCAGCTGCTCTATTATGTCGGGCCGAGCCCGGCCCGGCCCGGTCGGGTAATCGGCGCGGCCGGGCCCACCACCAGCTACCGGATGGACAGCTACACCCCGCGCCTGCTTGCGCTGGGGCTTGCGGCGACCATGGGCAAGGGGGCCCGTTCCGCCGAGGTGCGTCAGGCGATGCTAGCGCATGGTGCGGTGTATCTCGCCGCCATTGGCGGGGCCGGGGCGTTTTTGTCCAAATGTATTAAGAAAGCCGAGCTGATTGCCTTTGCCGATGCCGGGCCGGAGGCCCTTTTTCGGTTCGAAGTGGAAAACTTCCCGGCCGTGGTGATCAATGACCTGGAGGGCCGTGATTACTATGCGCTGGTTGCCGCAACAAGCCGTTGTGAAAAATAATAACCGGACCATTTAGTTACATTGGTCCGGAACGAAGCAGCGCCCCTCACACTACTATTAACGGCGATGGTCATGGATGTTAGATGACGATTTCCTAACGGCTCCAAATAAAAAAGGAGAGGGCTGAGCCTCTCCTTTTTTATTTGTCAATTGTCAGCCATTAAGGCTGAGTCCTGTATGTTCTGGGTCTTTATTTCTTGCCGAAAACGCTCAAGCCTTTGAGCAGCGTGAGCGCGGTGTTCAGCTGCTGATCCTTACTCAGATCCTCGGGCTCCGATTTTTCCTTGCTCGTCGGAGTTTTTACCCGGGGTTTCGGCTTTTCTTCGGTTTTTGGTTTCTCGTCTTTTTGCGTTACGTCATCTTTCAGGCCGTTGCCGATGTGATGCTTCAGGTCTTTTTCCCGCAGGTATTTCGGTTTTTTGTCCTGTTCCTCATCCTTGTCATCGGCTTCGACGGACAGGCTCGTGGGGGAGGCGACGATGATGTCCGGGGTTATGCCCGTTGCCTGGATCGAGCGGCCGCTGGGGGTGTAATATCTGGCCGTGGTCAGTCTGAGGCCCGCCCCGCTGTCCATGGGGATGATGGTCTGCACCGAGCCCTTGCCAAAGGTTTGGGCGCCGATGATCACCGCTTTTTTGTGATCCTGCAGGGCGCCGGCCACGATCTCCGAGGCGCTGGCGCTGCCTTCGTTCACCAGCACCACCAGGGGAAAGGTGTACTTGGGGCTGTTGTCGCGGGCGTAGAATACGGAATTCTGTTCCTTGATCCTCCCCTTGGTGGAGACAATCACGCCCTCGTCGATGAAGATATCGGCAATCTTTACGGACTGGTCGAGAAGCCCGCCCGGGTTATTGCGAAGGTCCACGATGAGCCCTTTCACCTTTCCTTGCTTTTCCAAGTCGGCGAGCGCTTTTTTGAAATCAGCCGTGGTCTGCGCCTGGAAATTGATGATGCGGATGTAGGGGTATCCCGGTTCCAGCAGTTTCGATTTGACGCTGTGGATGGGGATAATATCGCGGATCAGGGTGATCTCTTTGAGGTCGGGCCAGCCCTTGCGATGGATGGAGATGGTCACTTCCGAGCCTTTCGGACCCCGCAGCCGTTTTACCGCCTCCATGAGGCTCATGTCTTGGGTCTGTTCATCGCCGATTTTGACGATTTTGTCGCCCGCCTTAAGCCCTTTGGCAAAGGCGGGGGTTCCTTCGATGGGGGAAACAACCGTGAGGATGTTGTCCTTCATGGTTATTTCTATACCGATGCCGGTGAAGCTCCCCTGGGTTTCTACCTGCAATTCCTTGAAATCATCCGGCTTCATGTAGGAAGAGTGGGGGTCCAGGGTGGTGAGCATACCCTTGATCGCCCCTTCAATGGCTTTTTGGCTGTCCACTTCCTCGACATAATTTTCCTGGACCAGATTGAGCACGTTGGAAAAGGCCTCAAGGCTTTCGTAGGTGTCCTGGGTTGTCGCGGTGACTAATGAGTAATTCCAGGCCAGTAACGAACCGGTACCTACACAGAGGGTGACAGCAATAATTTTTATAACCGACCGTTTTGTCGAGCTTTTCATGACTGGTCCTTAACCGGAAAAATTCAAAAGATGTTTGTTCATTGTCTGTAGCGGAGGCAGTAACATTGATAATAGCATGTTTCATGCCGAGAAACAACGATTTATCTGTGCTGGTAAGGCGAAGATCAGTGGGGCGCTTTTGGGGTTGCCTTGATTTTAAGCCTGGCGTTGTTCACCCAGAGCAGGGGGTTTTCCGGCGTCGTTCCATGGCGGATCTCAAAATGGAGCCCCTCTCCCAGCAACCCTTCCTGGTCGCTCATGATGCCAACCACCTCGCCCCTGGCAACCGTGTCGCCTTCCTCCTTGTAGAATTTCGCGGCCCGGGAAACAAGGCTGAGATATTGCTGGCCATGGTCAATAATGAGCAGGTTGCCATAGCCGCGGAGGAATTTGGCGTAGATGACCTTGCCCTCGTAGATGGCGGTGATTTCCGTACCCGGCGCGGTATTGATGTCAATGCCGTTGGCAAAGGTGGTGATGCCGAATTTATTTTGGACGCTCTTGCCGAACAGGGTTGTAACCGTGCCCGGCGCCGGCGGAGCGAGGCGCCCTTTCTGGGCGGCAAAGCCGAGGTTGCCCGGGCGGGATTTGGGGGGGGCGGCCGACCGGGACTCCTTGGGGCGAACTTCCTTCTGGCGCGCTTTGGCTGCGTCGGTCTTCAGTTGCTCAAGGGTGTTGGTCAGTCTGTCTGCCGCCCCCTCGAGTTCTGTGAGCGCCATTTGGTAGAGTTTTTTCTCGGTTTTCACCTTTTGCAGCAACCGCATTCTTTCCTCGCGGGTGGAGGCGAGCTGTTCTTCCTGTCCCTTGACCTTGGTGATGGTTTCAACCAGGGACTGTTTTTCCTGGGTGAGGCTGATCTGCGTTTTCTCAAGCGTCGCCACTTTTTCCCGGTATTCCCGGATAACATCTTGGTCTCGCTTGAGCAGGGCGTCGAAATACTCGCGAAAAGCAAGGAGATCAGGCAACTCGCTGGTGGAAAAAATGACATTCATCACGCCGATATCTCCCATCCGGTAAAAGGAATTGAGCCGTTTTTTGATATGGCGCTTTGCCTGTTCCTTGGCCTCTTTTGCCTGGGCGGCCTCATTCTGTTTTGCCACCATGAGCTGTTCGTGTTTGCTCAGATCCTTCTTGAGGCGGTTGAGCTTGTCGCCTTCGTTCTGGATATGCCCGTTCAGGCGGTCCAGCTCAGTGAGCAGGGAGCTTTCTTGTTTATTGGTGGTCTGCACCCTGGTTTTCTGATCTTCGATGCCTTTTTTCAACCGTTGGATTTTTTTTTGTTCCTCGATAATCTTGGCGTCCACGGGGGTGTTTTCCGCAGCCAGACACAGGCGTTGGCCGAGGCAGATGGCCAACGCCAGAGTCAAGAGGCAGACAGGAAGGTAGGGGCGGTGAAGGATGGAAATCATGCGTCAGATGCGGATAAATCTGCGGATTGAGAAAAGACTGCCAACCGTGCACAGCACGATGCCGGCCAGCAGGATGGCGCCCGTGAGTTCCGGGGGGAAGAAGGCGAAATCAAAGAGTTTTAAGAAGCCTGGGCCGCTGAAGCGGCTGGCAATCCATTGATAGAGGATGTACAGCGCGGCAAGTCCCAGGCTTGAGCCCAGAAACCCCTGCAACATGCCTTCGAGCAGAAGCGGCAGACGGATATAGGCGCTGGTGGCGCCAAGCAGTCTGAGAATCTCCAGCTCGCCCTGTCTGGAAAGCACGGTGAGGCGGAGGGTGTAGGAAACGATAAAGGTCATGCTGATAATGAGCAGGCCACCGCTTAACAGCACCACGACCCGGAGCAGATTGGTGAAGTAGCCGAAGCGCCGGAGCCAGTCGCTGCCGGACTGGACTTTGGCCGCGTGGGGCAGGGTCAGGAGGAAGTCGGAAAACTGGCTGATCTTGGTGAGATCGTTGAGGTTTTTCAGGGGATACACTTCGATGGAGGGCGGGAGAAAGTCGGGGCCCAGATCGTTTAAAACATCCTTTTCCTTGCCCAGTTGGGCGCTGAGCCGGTTAAAGGCCTCGGCCCGGGAGACAAAAACGATCTTCTCCACCGGCCCGAACTCGCGGATCTTTTTTTCAAGCCCTGGGCGCATCTGCTCGGTAACCTCCTGGTCCAGATAGACAATGAGGCGGACATCGTCGCCAAGCCGGGCGCTGGCCCTGAGCATGTTGGTGTAGATGAGAAAGAAAAAGGCAAAGATCAGCACGGAAAGGGTCACGGTCAGCAGGGTCATGACCTGTGTCCCCCAGGTTTGCCTGAGATTTTTTCCGGTTTGGCGTAAGATATAGGCCAGAAACTGCATCGTCTGGTGCTCCTTGAAATGGAAAGCGGTTTCGCCCGTAAAGCTTGGGGCTCAGCGGCGGCTACGCTTCAAAAAGTTCGATCTGTCGCGGCGACCGGTTGGGATGGGCGGAAAGCTGCCCGTTGCTCAGCGTCATGACCCGGTGCTCTGTTTCCGCGTAAATCGACGGGTCATGGGTGGCAACCACGATGGTCGAACCATTATTTTCGTTGAGGTGCCGGAAGAGATTGATGACCAGCTCTGTCGCTGCCGGGTCAAGATTGCCGGTCGGCTCATCGGCCAGCAGCAGGCTTGGTCCATTGGCGGCGGCCCGTGCCAGGGCCACCCGTTGCTGTTCTCCGCGGGAGAGGTCGCCGGCAAGCTTGTCCCGCTTGTCGGAGAGGTTGAGCAGGGCCAGCAGTTCCTCGACCCTCGTCCGAATGGTCTTGGTGCTTGCGTAAGTCACTTCCATGGCCATGGCAATGTTCTGGAGTACGGTCTGTTTGTCCAGCAGCCGGAAATCCTGGTAGGCAACGCCGATTTTTTGACGCATGCGCTGGACCCCGGCCGTACTGATCTTGGCAAGGTCGCGCCCGGCCACCTCAATGAGGCCGCGGGTGGGCGTTTCCAGGCGGCAGATCAGTTTGATCAGGGTCGTTTTCCCCGCCCCGCTCATGCCGGTGAGAAAAAGGATTTCGCCCTTGTAAATCCGCAGGGAAACGTCTTCTACGGCGACAACATCGGGCGGATAGATCTTGGTGACGTTCACCAGCTCAACCAGGGGTTTGTCCGTGCTTGCGTCTCTCGGCATGTGAAAACCTTTTTCAGTCGGACGGAGGGGATGCCCTCCGGATGGCAGCCAGGCCACAGTATACATAACATTCCAATAATTATTGATAAAATATAGCATGTGAAAAAAAATTGACACTTTTTTTGTGAATAATGTATACAAAAGAACATAAGCTGTGAAATTTATTAAAAGAAAACAAGAAATTCATGATGGTGGTATGACGCACAATCCCCTGCTCCTTCTGCTTCTTGATTCTTCCGGTCGTTCTTCCGAGCTGGTCAAAGCTCTGCAGAAAAAAGACCTGGCCCTGGCTATGGTCCGTTCCGAGGCGGAAGCCCGGCGCTGGCTCGAAGAAAACCAGTGTCAGGCGATCCTCCTGGCGGTGTCCTCACTTCAGCCCCATGCTTCTTTTCTCAGTGATCTTCAGGATGTTGCCTCCCCGGCGACGGTTATCGTGGCGGCCAGCGACCCGTCGGTCAATGATGCGGTTGTCGCCTTGCAGGCCGGGGCCATGGATTATCTTGAGGCGCCGGTGAGCGAAAGCCGCCTTGACGCCGCTCTGGACAAGGCCGGGGTGAGCCGCCGAATCTCTTCGCCTGCCCAGGCCCCCCCGACAAAGAGCGGAAAAGGGTGCTCCGCCATCATCGGCAACAGCAGCGCCATGCGGCAGGTCTTTTCCCTGATCAAAAAAGTCTGCGATGCCGAAACCACCGTCTTGGTCCGGGGCGAATCCGGCACCGGCAAAGAGCTTATCGCCCAAGCCCTCCATTATGAAGGGGTGCGCGGCACCGGTCCTTTCGTGCCGGTGAATTGCGGGGCCATTCCCGGGGAGCTCCTGGAAAGCGAACTGTTCGGCCATGAGAAGGGCGCCTTTACCCACGCGATCCGGACCCGGCTCGGCCGTTTTGAGCTGGCCAATGGGGGCACGGTCTTTCTGGATGAGATCTCTGAAATGAGTCCCATGCTCCAGGTGAAGCTGTTGCGTGTTCTTCAGGAAAAAGAGTTTGAGCGGATCGGCGGCACCAAAACCATCAGCTCGGATTTTCGGGTGGTTGCCGCGACCAACAGGGATCTGGAGCAGGAGGTCCAGGCCGGGCGTTTCCGGGAAGATCTCTATTACCGCCTCAATGTTATCCCCATCGAGGCGCCGCCCCTGCGGGAGCGACTCCAGGATATTCCTCTGCTGGTCGAACATTTTGTGGCCAGGTTCAACCGGCTCCGGAAGAAAAAAATCAAAGGGGTGGCGGAGGAGGTCATGGCCAGGTTCGCGCACTATGCCTGGCCCGGTAATGTGCGGGAGCTGGAAAACATGCTGGAACGCATGGTGATTCTCGCGGGCGGTGATGTGCTTTCCATGGCTGATCTGCCGGAGCGCTTGCTGGAGGCCGGAACCGTGCCGGTCGAACGGTTTGAGGAGCTTCCCGGACAGGGTTTTTTCCTCAATGAGGTGCTGGCTGATTTTGAAAAGCGTTTGATCCTGCAAGCCCTTGAGCAGACGGACTGGGTCAAAAACAGGGCCGCTAAACTTTTGAATGTGAACCGGACCACCCTCATTGAGAAGATGAAACGATTCAAGTTGGTTTCGTCTTCTGCCGAGGCGTAGAACAAGGGTGCGCCTTTTCTCTCTGGTGGTGTGGCCTGATACGTGGCAACACGGCTTGCTCCCGACTCCCGTGAAAGAAATCATGAAAAATATCCATTTACCCCATTCTCTTCATCCCTTGCCGCTCGTTATCTTTTTGGGCCTTGCCCTTCTCATGGGAGGGCTCCAGCCGCAGCAGAGCTGGGCCAAAGATGTTGTGCCCCCCCCCGGGCAAGCGGTGCCAGTGGAGACCCCGGCGGAGGTCTGGCAGGAGGCGGTGGAGGCGGAGAAGGCTGGGGATCTGGAAAAGGCCGCCTCCGCGTATCAGCGATACTATGAAAAATTCCGCGAGGCGGAGCAGGCGGAAGAGGCGCTCTGGCAGGCAGCCCAAAACATAAAGCAGCAGGCAATGAAGAGTGCCACCCCCGAATGGGGCAAGGTCCGTGACATCTTCCGGAGGTATGGCGCTGACTTCCCAAAGGCAAAACGAGCGGCTGAGGCGTATTACGAGGTTGGGTACGCCCATTACCGCATGCGTTTTTATCGGGAAGCACTCATCTATTTCAAACTCTTTCTGGAGCGTTATCCCGATTCCCCTCTGCGGGATCGGGCGCGGCTCGCGAAGGCGGACACCCTTTTTGCCCTGGGCAGGGTGGCCGAAGCGCTGGACATCTACAAAAATGTTGCCGAATCCGGCGGTGAGGATATCAAAGCCAAGGCCCTGATGGGTTTGGGGGAGATCATGGCTGCCAGCAAGGATCCTGTCGGAGCCTTGAAAGTTTTTGCCACGCTTTTTGAAAAATATCCAGACTATCACTACCGGGACCCCGAGTTGTTGCGCAAGCTTGGCTTTGTCTATCTGCGGGTGGGCAGGGAGGAGGACGCCCGGAACTCCCTGTTCCATTACCTGAATCTGGCCGAGAAACCTGCCGACCAGGGAGAGATTCTTTTCGAGTTGGGCGAGAGCTACCTGCGGGGAGGGGATGGGCGCACGGCCCTGAAGCTCTATGAGCGTGTTCTTGAAGACGGTACCCGCGAGGACAGGATTGCGGTTATGGCCCGGTTCCGGCGGGCTGAGTACATGGATAATCCGGAGCGGAGAACAATCAAGGGACAACCGGCCCCGGATCTGACCGACCCGGAGGGAGACAAGCCTTTTCTGGCCGTGATCGAGGCGTACCCCGGTGACCCTATTACCCAGGATGCCCGGCGCGCATTGTTTCTCCGCTATCAAGCCCGCAATAACGCCGCGGCTGCCGCTGATATCGGCGGCAGCTATCTGCACCATGATAAACCTGGGCTCGCTGCCGGGAAAAAGGAAAATTTTTCCGGCAAGATTCTGCTTTACCTCGGGGAAGGGTTTCTGGCGCGGAAAGAATACGAGAAGCTCTACCAATTGTATGTTGCCGAATACCGTCAGGTCAGTACCCTGGACAACGGCCGCTTTCTCTATCTGGTCGGGCAGGCGCTTGAGGCGTTGTCCCTGCTTGATCAAGCCTCCGCCGTCTATTTTCGAGCCCAGGGGCTGCCCCTGTCCGAGGAAGACAAGGCTGATCTCTACAGTCGGAGGGCCGAGGTGTATCTTCTCCAGAAAAATTTGGGCGCCGCCAACCGGCTGCTCTGCTATGCCCGGGATATCTATAAAGACAGCGAATATCTTGGCGAATTCCATTATCTCACCGGCAAGCTCAACGAGGCCCAAGGAAAAAAGAATGAGGCTCTTGCCTGGTATGTCCAGGCAACGGCAGCGGCCCCGGTGCCGCCCAAAATAAAGGTTTACGTGGAAGCGCGTCTGCGGATGCTGGCCACCCTTGGCCTGTATTCCGAGGGGCTGGAGGTTCTTTCCCGGTCCCGGCAGAAGCAATGGCTGGGGCCGGAAGCCTTACAGGGCTGGTACAAAGAGTTTGGCGATGGGTTGGCCGGGCAGAGTGCCCAGTCGGCCATTGATGCTTATTTGGCCGGCGTTGACGGGGATATGCCCAAGGACAGCAAGGCGGCCCAGCAGATCCACCTCCAGTTGGGCGATTTATTCCGCAAGGGTGGGGAGATGGAAAAAGGGCGCGGGCATCTCCAGAAGGCGCAGGCCGGGCCGGACGAACTGCTCAAGAAAAAGGCGAAAACCATCCTGAACCAGATCGAAATCGATCTGGGCAGAAAATCGCGAAAGGCCTCCCGGTGAAAGCGAAGAGCAAGATATATTGTCCAGGCCGGATCAGCTGATGGCGCAAGCGACCTTTGATACCCCGGAGCATCTGGGGGAATTCTTTTTTGCCATGATTGAAAGTCTGCCAGGCGGGATTTTGCTTGCGGACCGGCAGGGGAATTTGTTGGCGGCAAACCAAAAGGCTGCTCAGCTTCTCGGCCTGGCCGGAAGCTCTCTTCAGAACAAAACCTGCTGGGGGCTGCTCTCCCAAAAATTCGGTCTGACGCATGAGCTTGCGGCCTTAAGTCTTTCCGGGGGGCGCCTGCTCTGCGAGGCACCGCCTTCGAACGGCGGGGCGGAAAAGCGCTGTCTTCTCATCAGCCGCAACGATTTGCAAAGCCCATTTCTGCATGTGGCCGGGTTTTTTCTTTCCTTGGAGGATGTCACCTTCCCGGCTCTGCTGGAAATGCATCTCGACCGGAGTAAGCGTTTTGCCGCCATGCAGGAGATGGCCGAGGCCATGAGCCAGGAATTGAAGAATCCCCTGGGCAGCCTTGAGCTGTATGCCTCGATTCTCAAGCGGGAGTTGGCGGGAGACCCAGACAATGAACGGGTCGCGGCCCGGATGCTGGGGGCAGTGCGAACCATGCATCATCTGTTGGATAATTTTGTGACCTTTTCCGGGGTCTTGCTCCCGCAGATGCAGGAACTGGACATGGTTGCAGTGCTCAAGAAAAGCATGGAAACTCTCCGTGAAATGGCCGGAGAGCATGGTATACTCATGGAAAGCCGGATTGAGGCGGAGCAGGCATATCTCCTCGGGGATCAGGCCCTGCTGGGGCAGCTTTTACTCAACCTAGGCCTGAATGCCATTGAAAGTATGCCGGTGGGCGGGACGTTTTCCTTAAGCTTGCGGACGCTGCCGCCGGACAGGGAGCATGGCGCTTTGGTGGAAATCAGGGTGCAGGATCGGGGCGCGGGGATTGCCCCGGAAAATCTGCAGAAAATTTTTGATCCTTTTTTCTCGACCAAGGGTAGGAATCGCGGGTTGGGGCTGGCCATCAGCCATGCCATTGCCGAGGCGCATCACGGATTGATCGAGGTAGAGAGCGAACCGGGCCGGGGCGCCACCTTCAGGGTGCTGCTGCCATCAGAGTCCGTCGTGGGAACAGGAACCAGTCGGGAAAGAGATGCCAGAGCCGATGTCTGAACAGACCCATAAAATACTGATTGTGGACGACGAGCAGAACATGCGCGTTGCCCTTTTTGAGGCGCTGAGCCGCAACGGGCACGAAGTCGCGGTCGCGGAAAATGGCGGAATGGCTCTGGAGATGATCGCCAGGCAGCCGCCGGAGTTGGTGATTACCGATATAAAGATGCCGGGCATGGATGGCCTTGAGCTTTTGCGGCAGGTAAAGGCGCTGCGCCCCGAGCTGCCGGTGGTGATCATGACCGGTTTCGCCACGGTGGATACGGCGGTGGAGGCCATGAAGCAGGGGGCCTTTGATTATCTCTTGAAGCCGTTTCCGGTGGAGGTCATCGAAGAGACGGTGGCCAGGGTTTTTGCCCCTGGCGCGCAGGCTGCCGCAACCGACCGAGCGGCCGGGGGTGCAGAAAGCCGGGGAAGCGATCGCCCTTGAAAAACCGATCATCGGTCAGAACCCCAAGCTGTTGCAGCTCATGGCCCGGGCCAGAAGCGTGGCCTCCAGCAAGGCCACCGTGCTCATCCTCGGTGAATCCGGCACAGGCAAGGAGGTCTTTGCCCGCTTTATCCATCTGGAGAGCGGGCGGAAAAACGGGCCGTTCGTGGCCCTGAACTGCGCCGCCTTGCCGGAGGGATTGCTGGAAAGCGAACTTTTCGGCCATGAGAAGGGGGCTTTCACCGGGGCCATTGTCACCAAGAAAGGGAAATTCGAGCTGGCTGACGGCGGTACCCTGCTGCTGGATGAGATCGGGGAGCTGCCCTTGCATCTCCAAGCCAAGCTCCTGCGGGTGCTCCAGGAGGAAGAGGTGGACCGGCTGGGGGGCAGAGCCCCTTTCAAGATCGATGTGCATGTGCTGGCCACCACCAACCGCGACCTGGAGCAGGCGGTGAAGGAAGGCACTTTCCGGCAGGATCTCTACTACCGCTTAAACGTCATCCCCCTGAAGCTGCCCCCCCTGCGCGAACGTCGCGAGGATGTCGGGATGCTGGTTGATTTTTTCGTGCGCAAGTATGCGGCTCAATATGGCAAGCCGGTGAAAAAGCCTTCCGCCGCCGTCTGGGCCAGGTTTGCCGACTATGACTGGCCAGGCAATGTGCGGGAGATGGAGAACCTGATTGAACGGGCCATGCTCCTTTCCCAGGGCCATGAGCTGGAACTGTGGGATTTCTGGGATGATGTCGAGCCGCCGGCCAGGATCGAACCGGCGGAGGCT
The DNA here is from genome assembly GCF_055379285.1 of Thiovibrio sp. Mzg5. NCBI lineage: Bacteria > Pseudomonadati > Thermodesulfobacteriota > Desulfobulbia > Desulfobulbales > Thiovibrionaceae > Thiovibrio > Thiovibrio sp. Mzg5. The sequence goes on from NZ_AP022872.1 coordinate 728,635, forward strand.
GCTGCTCTGGTTTCCGGTCATTCCGCCGTGGCGGCGGCCAATACTTCCGCGGCCATGGAAATCGGAACCCAGACCTTGCGCGAGGTGGAGCGTCAAATGATCTTACAGGCCTTGCAGGCAAACGACAATAATCGGACACATGCGGCCGAGATTCTAGGGATCAGCGTCCGTACTCTGCGTAATAAACTGCATGAATACCGTTCTCAAGGCATGATCGAATAAAGTCCCCTCCTGTGCTCGGTAACGGCAGCTCCTGTGAGACACTCCTCTCTTTTTTTTGTTCTTTTATTCCAGTAAGTTGTGCTTCTCCGCCCCTCCGCGCCATGGCGCTTTTGCTTCTCCGGTCTTACTCTTCTGAAGATTCCTTCCGCTGTGAAAAAACAGTTATTTCCCTCGCTGCTGTGTTTCTAAGGAGAAAATATTTATAGTCGGCATCCTTTTTGCAAGAGAATCAGGCAGGTTGGTTTGGTTCAAAAAAGGAGAAGAATATGCCCATAAATAAATTGTTCGACGGCAATGTTGAAACCATGCGCCAGGCACTCAGCCTGCGCCAGGAGCGACAGGGACTGATCCAGTCCAATGTCGCAAACTATGAAACCCCGGGCTATACGGGGCAGGATTTTAATTTTGCCAAGGTCATGCAGAGTGTGATGAGCGGCCAGGGGGAGTTGGCCAGAACCAATAAGGGACACATGCAGCTTGATGCCATGGAAGCCAGCAAAACCAGGGAGTTTGCCAGCGAGAAAAAACCGGTGGACCTGGATCAGGAGATGGTGAGGATGGCGGAAAACCAGTTGATGTTTCAGGTGCTCGCCAAGACCATCGGGAAAAAATTTGATTCACTGCGCTATGCCATTGACGAGGGGGGCAAATAACAAATGGATACTTTAACCGCCATGCAGATCAGCGGCTCCGCCCTCAAGGCGGAGAGGGCCCGGCTCAACATCGCGGCCATGAACCTGGCCAATGCCAACACCACCCGGACCATGGAAGGCGGGCCGTACAAGGCCAAATCCGTGGTCTTCGCGGCCAAGCCGTTGGAAGGGGTGAATTTCCAGGACACGCTCAACTCCACCACCGAGCGGCTCCGCAAGGTCGAGGTGGTGCAGATCAGCGAAGACAAGGCGCCGTTCAAGGAAGTCTACGATCCATCGCACCCGGACGCCGATGCCAACGGGGTGGTTCGTTTTCCCAATGTTAACGTGGCCGAGCAGATGGTGGATATGATGAGCGCTCGGCGTTCCTATGAAGCCAACGTCACGGCCCTGGATGCTGTCAAAAATATGGCGCTCAAGGCCCTGGAGATCGGCAGATAGTTGCTGGTTGAAAATGGTGTGGGCTTATTTGTCAAGCAAACCCTGTGTAACTGGAGGTATATAGATGAAAGAGATTAGCATGCAGCCGGTCAGCCTGCCCGGGGCATCCCCGCTGAAGTCCCCAGGAGCGCCAGGCGTTGCGGGTACGGGGTTTTCCGAGATTCTTAGCCGCTCGGTTGCCGAGGTGAACGGCCAGACTCAGGAGGCTGATCAGCTGGTGCAGGGGCTTGCCGCCGGCGAACACGCCAATATTCATGAAACCATGATCGCCATGGAAAAAGCTGGTATCTCCTTTCGGATGATGACCCGGGTGCAGCAGAAGGTTATTGACGCATACCGTGAGATCATGAGGATGCAGATCTAATTAGGACGTTGAAAAACTCTTAGGGAAAGGAACAGAGCATGGCTACCCCAAAAGAAATTCTTGAGCAGATCGCTTCCATCGCCAAGGGCCTGAGCATGACCCAGAAAATACTCGGGGCCGTGGTGATCGCCGTGGTGGTTGGCGGCCTCTTGAGCCTGACCACCACCAGCAAGGAAACCTCCTACAAGGTTCTTTTTTCCGGACTGAACCAGGAAGATGCCGGCGAGGTTTTGACCAAACTCAAGGATCAGCGTATTCCCTACAAGTTGTCGGATGATGGCGGGGCCATCCTGGTTCCGGCTTCGCAGGTGTATGAGGTCCGGTTGACCCTGGCAGGCGAGGGATTGCCCAGGGGCGGCGGCGTTGGTTTTGAGATCTTCAACCAGACGAGCTTTGGGCAGACCGATTTTGTCCAGCGTTTGAACTATCAGCGGGCCTTGCAGGGAGAGTTGGCAAGAACCATCCGTAATTTCCAGCAGGTCATCGAAGCCAGGGTCCATATCGCCACCCCCAAGGAGTCGGTGTTCATCGAGGATGAAAAACCCCCCACCGCTTCGATCAGTGTCAAGCTGCGCGGCCGGGAAAAACTCAGCCAGCATGAGATTCAGAGCATTGTCAATCTGGTGGCCAGCGCGGTTCCAGGGCTTACCACGGAAAATATCACCCTGGTCGATACCAGCGGCCGTTTGCTCTACCGAAAACAGGGAGAGGGCGAGGGGGTACTCACCGGCAACCAGCTGGAGTACCAGATCAAGATTGAAGACACCCTGCGGCAGAAGGTGGAAACCATGCTGGAGGAGGTGGTTGGCGTCAACCGGGCCAGGGCGCGGGTCACCGCGGAAGTGGATTTCAACAAGGTTGAGCGGACCGAGGAGAGTTTCGATCCCGAGGCCCAGGTGGTACGCAGCGAGCAGATGCTCACGGAAAATGATCAGCGGGGGGGCGCCAATCCTGAAGGGATCCCCGGGGTCAAGGGCGAGCTTGCCACCTTTGCCGAGGAGGGCGGGGCAGGAGCGAGCGCTGCCGGGTACAATCGCAACAATGTCACCCGTAATTACGAGATCAGCAAGCAGACCAAGCACACCCAGGATAAGGGCGGGGCTGTCAAAAGATTGTCCATCGCCGTTATGGTTGATGGCTCCTACGAAAAGAGCGTTGACAAGGATGGAAAGACGAGTCTAAAATACCAGGCGCGCAGCCCTGAAGAAATGCGGAATTTAGACAAGTTGGTTAAAAATGCCATTGGCTATAGCGAGGAGCGGGGCGATCAGGTGGAAGTGGCGAGCCTGCCTTTTGCCCTCTCTGCCGTTCCCGAACCGGAGGTGGATGCCATGGAAAAATGGCGGGCAATGATGGAATGGCTGGCCATGCCCTTGGTCTATCTGTTGGTTGCGGTTCTTGTGCTCCTCTTCGTCATCAAGCCGTTTCTGAAAATTCTTGCAACTAAGCAGTTGGAGACCCGCACCGGCGGCGGCATGTCCAGACCTGGCGGGAATGTTCCCGCAGTCGGCGGATTTGCGGCCGAGGAAGAAGATCTTACCCTTGCCCCGCGCGGGATCAGCGATCAGGAACGAATCTACCGGCTGGCCCAGAGCGATCCTGACCGGGCCGCGGATCTAGTGCGTCGCTGGTTACGTGAAGAGGTCTAATCCATGAGTAAAGGTAGAAAAGAGGGCGGTGAAGCCCTCACCGGGCCGGAGAAAGCGGCGGTCTTTCTGCTCACCGTGGGCGAGGAGTTTGCCTCCCAGGTTTTCCAGCGGCTCGATCCCGAGGATATCAAACAGGTTGGCCGACAGATGGCGAGGATCGACAAGGTCGATAAAGAAGACCTGACTGCCCTGGTCAATGAGTTCAAGGCCGATACCGGTGATACCGACATCTTCCTTTCCGGTAACGAAATGCTGGAAGGCGCATTGAAGCGGGCGCTTTCCAGCGACAAGGCCAGCGAGATTCTGGAAGAAATCCGTTCCGACTGGAAGCTGACCCTTTTTCAGAAGGCGCGCAAGCTCGAACCCAAGGTGCTGGTCAACTTCCTGCGCAACGAACATCCCCAAACCGTGGCCCTGGTTCTTTCTGTTTTGGAGCCGGTTCAGTCGGCCCAGATCCTCATGGAGTTCAATGAGGATGTTCAGGTGGAAGTTATGATGCGTATGGCGGAACTCGACAAGGTAAGCCCTGAGATTCTTGTGGATGTGGACCGAGTGTTGCAAGACGAGTTGCTTTCCGTGGAAGGCATGGAGGGCCAGCGTCTCGGCGGGGTGGAGGCCGTGGCCGAAATCCTGAATAATGCTGATCGGGGTCTGGAGGCGTCTATTCTCGAAGGGATTGAAGAACAGCGGGAAAATCTGGCCGATGAAATCCGTCGACTCATGTTTGTTTTTGAAGATCTCATGGGCGTGGACGATCGTGGGGTTCAGTCTATCCTCAAGGAGGTCAGCACCGATGATCTGAAATTGGCACTCAAGCTCGCCTCTGAGGAGCTCAAGGGAAAGATCTTCAGTTGTATGTCTTCACGGGCCGTGGAAATGCTCAAGGAAGACATGGAAATTATGGGGCCGACCCGGGTGAAGGATGTCGAGGCCGCTCAGCAGTCCATAATCAAGATCGCCAAACGGTTGGAGCAGGAAGGCAAGATCCAGCTCATGAGCGGCGGTGGCGGCGAGGACGAATTTGTCTAAGGTTATCAAGCGACAGCAGGATGGTGCGGTGCCGACGCAGACCGGGCCAAGCCTGGAAACGGAAGATTTCCTCTCCTTTGAGGATTTCTGGCAGACCAAGCCTGGCAGCGCTGACGCCAAACGGCTTGCAAAGCATAGGTCTCCGCAGGAGATTGCCATGGAGGAGGCGGCTGAGATGATTCGCCAGGCCGGGGATCAGGCGGAAAAACTCCGGGAGGAAGCCTATGCCGATGGTCTGGCCAAGGGCGAGGCCGCAGGCAAGGCGGCAGGGCTGGCCTAGTATGAGCAGCAGCTGGAAGAGTTTGCCGCGCTGTTTGCCGCCCTGGATGGGGAGCGGGAAGCGCTTCTGCGGCAGCATGAAGAGAGTATCCTCGAGCTGATCACCACCATGGTGGACCGGCTGGTGTACCACGAGGTTTCCGTGAATCCCCTGGTTATCCAGGCCTGTCTTAAAAAAGCCATGGAATTTGTGGTGGAAAACTCCACGGTGCAGATCCATCTGCATGGCGATGATTTTGGCCGACTAAAAAAAGCGAGCCTGGAGAATTCCCGCCTGATCGAGGGCAAGAACCGGATCCAGCTTGTGGAGGACCCCAACATTGCCGTGGGCGGCTGTTTCCTGAAAACAGATTTCGGCGAGATCGACGCCACCCTGGAAAACTGCAAGGCAAGGCTGTATGGTGCGGTTGAGCAGGCCTTTCTCGCGGCCATGGCCGCGAATACCACTGAAAGCTGAGAGCTATAAGCGGTCAGCTTTTTGCAAGGATGATGATGCCATGAATCTTTCCCACTGTCTCCAGGTTGCCCAGGATACCTCGCTGGTGAGCGTGGGCGGCCGGGTGAACCAGGTCATCGGCATGGTTCTGGAGAGCCTGGGGCCTGGTATTCCGGTGGGCAGCATCTGCGAGGTTTCGGTTTTCAAGAATCAGAGCACGGTGCTGGCCGAGGTGGTGGGCTTTCGGGAAGGCAGGGTTCTGCTCATGCCTTTAGGCGAGATGCGCGGGGTTGAACCGGGCAGCGCCATTCGGCTGGTGGGCGGGCAGGCCGGGGTGCCGGTGGCCGAATCTCTGCTGGGCCGGGTTATTGACGGCCTGGGCAATCCCATGGACGGTAAGGGGCCTCTGCACGCCGAGATGCAGTATCCCCTCTATGCCACGCCCTTAAATCCCATGGAGCGGGAGCGCATCTTCGAGCCGGTGGACGTGGGGGTGCGGGCGATCAATGGCCTGTTGACCCTGGGCAAGGGCCAGCGCATCGGGATTCTTGCCGGCTCCGGCGTGGGGAAGTCCACCTTGTTGGGCATGATCGCCAGGCATACGGCCGCCGACATCAGCGTTATCGCCCTGATCGGTGAGCGTGGCCGGGAGTTGAAGGATTTTATCGAGCGGGATCTCGGCCCCGAGGGGCTGGCCCGTTCCGTGGTAGTGGTGGCCACCTCGGATCAACCGCCCCTGGTGCGGATGCGCGGGGCCTATCTTGCCACGGCTATCTCCGAGTTTTTTAGGGATAAAGGCCGCGATGTGATCCTGATGATGGATTCCGTCACCCGTTTTGCCATGTCCAGCCGGGAGGTTGGCCTGGCCATCGGCGAACCGCCCACCTCCCGCGGTTATACCCCCTCGGTCTTCGGGCAGCTCCCCAAATTGTTGGAGCGGGCTGGAACCTGCATGGGCAAGGGGAGCATCACCGGCATCTACACGGTGCTGGTGGAGGGCGACGACATGAACGAGCCCATCGCCGACGCGGTGCGCTCCATCGTGGATGGTCATATTATCCTGAGTCGTGATTTGGCGAGTCAGGGGCATTACCCTTCCATCGAGGTCATGGGCAGCATCAGCCGGTGTATGACCGATGTTGTGCCTAGGGATCAGGTGCGCGTCGCCCATAAATTTTTGGAAGTCATGGCCACTTACCGCCGCTCGGAAGACCTGATCAATATCGGCGCCTATGCCAAGGGCAGCAATCCGAAAATCGACAACGCCATTGCCATGATCGACCGGTTGAACGGCTATCTCAAGCAGCAGGTGGACGAGAAGGTTTCCTTTGCCGAAAGCGCCCAACAGCTGGCGGCGATTTTTGCTGATGATAAGGCGGTTTAGGGCCAAAGGTCCACGGAGAGGGAACAATGGCCTATCATTTCAGGCTTGAAACAGTCCTTGGGTTGCGGCGGAATCTGGAAGAGCTTGCCCAGCAGAAACTGGCCAGGGAACTCACCCTGCTTGAACAGCAGAAGTTGCAGCTTGCCGCGTTGAAGCAGCAGCGGCAGGAATTGATTGCCGAGTTTGAAGAAGAAAAGCAGCAACAGATGCTGGCCCCGATTTTTGCTTTTTATGTGGAGGGCATCTTCCGCAAGGAGCAGGAGGTCGAGGCTGGGCAAGCCTTGCTGGAGGCCCAGCGTGGGGCTGTTGCCCGGGCCAGGGAAGAGCTGACCTCCAAGGTGCAGGATAAAAAGGTTATGGAAAAGGCCAGGGAGCGGGATTATCAGAAATTCCTCCTGGCTGGCTTGAAGAAAGAGCAGAACGAGGCGGACGAGATGATGGTGCTTCGTTTCGGACGTAAGGGAAATCTCCACTAGGCAGGGACGGGGGTTCCACAACCCCTCGGATGGGACCATGAAAAAAAGCAACCGCAGATACCTTATACAAGTTGTCACCGTGCTCTTGACCCTGCTGGTGACCATCCCTGCTTTTACCGAGGAGAAACCCCCGGGAAGGCTCACGCCCCAGGAGATTTCCGGTGCCGCCGGGTTGAGGGAGCGTGAAGATGCCCTGGCCGCCAAGGAAAAGGCCATGGCCGAGAAGGAGAAGGAACTCTCCGCCCTGAACAAGGAGGTGGACGAGAAGTACACCAAGCTCAACGCTCTGCAGGAAGAACTCAAGGGACAGCTTGGCGGGGCGGTTAAGGGCAAAGATCAGCAGTTTAAAAACCTGATCAAGGTTTACAGCGCCATGAGTCCCTCCAAGGTGGCGCCCCTGCTTGATAAGATGGAGGATGCCGAGGCGGTGGAGATATTGCGAGCCATGAAAACCGAGGCGGTGGCGAAGATTATCCCCAAGCTGGGCCAGGACAAGGCGGTGCGGGTGAGCAGGCTTCTTGGGTTGCCCTAAGGAGTGTTGTCCGGTTTTGATTTTTCAGCCCTTCCGGCGGTTAGCCGGAGGGGCTTTTTTTTGTCCTATTCTCCCCCTCCCTTGACGGGAGGGGGTTTGGGGGGTGGGTGAAGGTGCCGACCTCCTGAATGACCATGCTCGCTAGCCCTGCCCCCCCCACCCGAACCCTCCCCCGCAAGTGGGGAGGGAACCTTGTCATCTTGCTCTTCATTTTCAGCTCCCGGCAATTCTTGCCCAACCCTGCCTCCTCATCCCTCTCTCGGTTTTTGGTGGGGGAATTCTTTTCCTCTCTTGCTGCCCTCGCGGTTTATTTTCAGGGAGCGCCACTGGTTATAGATATTATGTAACTTATTGTTTTTTCAGTATTATAGCTATATGTGGCGCTGGCTGATTCCATCGTGGCACACCTTTTGCTTTTGCTCATTGGCAAGTGCGCTCCATCCGGGCGCAAAAGCAAGATCAATCTTCCCAGGCGAGGAGTTTTTCAGTGGACGCACTCATGATTCCCATTGTGCAGGCCCCCAAGGCCCAGGTAACGGCGGCGGTTGAGACGAAAACCCCCGCTGGCCAGAAAACCGGGTCGAACTTTTCCGACTATATGGAAAAGAAGATGGCCACCGAACGCCGGGGCAAAAGCAACCTTCTCGGTACACAAAAAGCCAAGGCCACCCTTGCTTCCGCCGCTGACCGGAAGGCGTCTGCCACCGCTTCGGCAAAGAAGGAAGGGGCCGATGAGGCAACCACCGTCGCCGCCTTGTTGGGGCTGTTTGTCCAGGATCTCCAGAAGAGCGCAGGCGATCAAAAACTGGGACCTGGAGAATGGTCATTCCCGGTGCCTGATCCCGAGCTTCTGCAGAAGATCGCCAAGGATGCGGGCATGAACGAAAGCCAAATGACCGCGCTCCTGGAAAAAATGAAGAACCAGGACGGCAAGTTGAATCTTGCCGATTTTCTTGCCTCATTCTCCCGCCATTTCCAGACCTTGCAAGACGACGCACCCGTGACCGCGCCGGAAACCGATCTGCCGCTTCTCCAGAGCTTTCTCGAACGCCTCGGCGTCCCCGTGGCCGAGGTGAGCAAGATCAGCGAGACAGCGGTGCGGGGAGACAACACCCTTGATCTGCAAAAATTTCTCGCCGGGCTGAAGGATCTGCCCGAAGTAAGAATTACCGATATCACTCCGGTTGAAGCGGAACAGTTGCAGGATATTCTTGCCAATGCCGGGGTCTCCCAGCAGTTGCAGCGAGCCCTGTTACCCGAGCGGTTGCCGGTTATCGAAGGTCTGGTTAAGGATGGCCCGCCGGTGACGCTCACCCTGGATCGGCTGAAAAACATGTTGGAGCAGGGTGTTCAGGAGGTGAAGGCCAACAGGCTCCAGGCAGAGCCGCTTTCCTTTCTTGCGGATCTGCAGGAGGTGCTGACCAAGTCCGGTTTTGAAACCAAGGGGCCGAGTCTCTCTTCCGCCGTTCAGGGTTCGGTGGTTGCTATTTTTGAAAAGCTCATGAAAAGCGTTGATTTTTCCAAGGTCAAGGTACAGCAGGGAGCTGCGGAAGCGGCTCTGGAGAAAAAGCTGGACCAGACCAAGAATCTTTTTGCCTCCCAGGACGCGGATGCCGCAGCGCTGCTTGACGGGGAAACCGCGAAACCGGTTCTTGCCATGGACCACGACGGGCAGGTCGGACAAGACGGCAAGAACGCCTCTGCCAGCGGTGAACTCTTTACCGAAAACAGTTCCATCTTTCAAACCGAAGCTGTCGTGGCGGCCAAGGCGGAATCTGTCGGCGCGACCGCCGTTTCCAGTCAGGCAGCCAGACCTTTCGTGCATATTCCCAACATGCCCCATGGCCTCCAGCAACAGAGTTTCGTCCAGCTTTCCCAGGGCGTGCTCCAGGGATTGCGCAATCAGGAACATCATCTGGTTCTCAAGCTCTATCCCAAGGAATTGGGCGAAGTCAAGGTGGAGATGACGGTGCGCGACAATCAGGTTGCGGTTTCCTTTGCCATGGAGAATTCCCGGGTCAAAGAGGTGCTGGAAAGCAACCTGGAGCAGTTTAAGGAAAATATGGAAAAACAAGGTTTTACCATGGGTGAATGCATGGTGTCCTTGAGCCGGGACAACAATGACAGCAACCAAGCCTGGCAGCAGTTCCAGGCGGGTTCGCTGGAAAAAGGGGCGGGCCAACGGAGGACAACTCTGGCGGATCTGCCCGAGGATATACTCTACCAGCGGGCGCAGCCCGGAATTGGCCGTGAAAACGGTGTTGATCTGTTTGCCTGAGAACGAGAGAGGAAAAAACAATGACTACCACAGCAACCACCAGTTCGACTCTGCCGACCCAGGATGCCGCAGCCGTGAAAACGGTGGGCAAGAAAACCCTGGATCGTAACGATTTCATGACTCTGTTCATCACCCAGATGCAGCATCAGGACCCGCTGGAGCCCATGGACAGCACGGACATGGCCTCGCAGCTCGCCCAGTTTTCCAACATGGAAGCCACCATGAAGATGTCCGACAACCTGGAAAAATTGCTTGGTTACCAGGTGTCGCAGAACAATCTCCAGCTCCTGACCCTGATCGGCAAAGAGGTGCAGGGGGCCGGAAACAACATGGGCGTGGTGGCTGGGAAGGTTTCGACCACGGAATACACCTTGGCCGATGCCGCCGATTCCTGCCGGATTGAGATTTATGACTCGGCAGGCCGCATGGCGGACACCGTTGAGTTGGGGTATGCCGCCTCTGGTATCCATGAGTTGACTTGGGATGCGACAACACCCAGCGGCACCGTGGTTCCCGATGGGCAGTACACTTACAACGTGGTTGCCATAAATGCCTTAGGGCAGAAAGTTGATGTTGATTACCGTTCAACCGGTCGGGTCACCGGGGTGAATTTTGACGGCGGCAAGGCCCAGGTAACCGTGGATAATTCCATCGCTATGAATGTGGCAGATATCTTGGTGGTGAAGTGAGACCAATGAAAAATACAGCACAAGAAAACAGGAGGTAGAACATGGGTGTTTCAAGTTCGTTGTACGCAAGTATCAGTGGTCTCAGCACCATGGGCAACGCCATGAGCGTTTTGGGTGATAACGTTTCCAACGTCAACACCATCGCCTTCAAATCGAGCCGGGCGACCTTTCAGGATGTTCTTTCCCAGAGTGTGGCCACGGCCGCAGGCGCGGCCCAGGTCGGACGCGGTGTGACCATGACCACCATCGACGGCATATTTGCCCAGGGCTCGTTTGAGTCCACCTCCACCGCCACTGATCTGGCCATCGGCGGCCAGGGCTTTTTTATGCTCCGGGCCGCAGGCAGCGCCGAAGCGGACATGTACACCCGGGCCGGGGAGTTCCGTTTCGATAAGGAGGGCTATCTGGTCAATCCCACCGGCAATTTTGTCCAGGGGTGGACCCTGGACACCACCTCCGGCGAGCGACAGGGCACCATCGGTGACATCAACCTTGGCAAGACCACCCCGCCGGTTGCGACCACCAGCGTCCAGGTTATTGCCAACGTGGATTCCCGGAAGAACAACGAGGTTAACGAACTTAATCTATTCGAAGCCTGGAATGGGACCAACTCGGCGTTGCCGGTACCCACCTCCCCTATCAGTTCCAATGCCTACGAGTACACCACGGCCATCAAGGTCTATGACTCCGTGGGTGCAAGCCATGATCTTACCGTGTATTTCGACCGTACCACCAAGGATAACCAGTGGGAGTTTCTGGTGACCTGCGAGCCCAGCGAAGACAATCGGCGATTGGGCACTGGTCTTGACGCCGCCGGCGTCGTGGATGGCAGCAACGACGAGGCTTCCATCTACACCCCGGACGCCACCTACAACTACAAGAGCCATAAGGGTGCTGGCGCCCTGTTGTACGGGAAGATTGATTTTTCCACCTCCGGCGCCATCAACAATATGTCGGCCTGGAACGTGCCCCCCGACGGTGCCGTAGACCCGGCCCAGAACACCAACCGGCTTACTTTGGGGAATACGGACCAGTACTACTCCTTTGACGCGAATTTCACCGGTGCCACGACCAATCAGCAGATCGCCCTGAATCTCGGCGCCCGGTACAGCGGGCAAAGCACTGCCATGAGTCAGATACTGGTAAGCGGCAGCGGGGGCTACATCGACGCCGGTATCACGCCGATTACCAAAGAGACTCAATGGAGTGCGGTGAAGGACAGTACGGGAGCCACTGTTGCTGCCGGGGCGGTGATAAGTTGGACGGGATATCGGAACAATGGCGCCGCGGTCAGTGGTTCCTATACCATTCCCCCCCTCGGCGCTGGCAAGGTGCAGGATCTACTGGATGCGATGAATGCAAATGATACCGCCCCCTTCAACGGCTTTAACTGCACCTGCACCATCGATGCGGCGGGCAGAATCGTGATGACCGACAACAGTGGCGGACCCAGCGGCCTGGCTGTGACCACTTTTGGATTCGACACTGGAGTGAACCCTTTTGGTGCCAGCACTGCCACCACGAACAACTTTAATGTCACAACCTCCAAGCGGCAGGTTGTCTCCACAGGGAGGGCCGTGACCGCCGCTGGCGGTTCTACGCCGATTACCGCCGATACCCTGTTGACCAGCGTGTTTGACAGTGCCAGCAGCGCTCTTGTTCTAAATGATACGCTGACTTTTGTCGGAAAGCGCGGAGATGGCACGAACGTGAATAGCGTATTTACAGTGGGAACAAGCTATGGCCCCCCATTCACAACGGGAGGAGGGGCAAATGCCACGGTGCAGCATCTGCTTTCCTGGCTGGAGAACGCATTTGATGCCGAGGCCTCCATTGACGGCGCGGGCCGTTTGGTGCTCACCGACCGCCAGGCCGATGTGATCGGCGCAACCCCCAGTGCGCTTCTGGTTGATAGCTGTACCGCCTCGGGCGGAGATATCCCCTTTGGCGCAGCGGCAAACGATTACACTATCATCAATGCCGATACCAGCGGCGAGGATGGCAGCCGCGTCGGGGCTACAGTGAGCACATCCTTTAGCACCGAGGCGCTCTCCACTACCCAGTACGCCAACAGCTCCACCACCATCTTCCAGGATCAGAACGGCTTTGCCGCGGGCTTTCTCCAGTCGGTTTCCGTGGATACCGCCGGGATCATCACCGGCAATTATTCCAACGGGCAGGTCTTGCAAAGGGCCCAGGTGGCTCTGGCCAGTTTCAACAACCTGGCAGGGCTTCGCAAGGAGGGCGGTAATGTCTTTAGGGAAACCAGCGAGTCCGGTGCGCCCATCACCGGTCCACCGGCAACCAACGGCCTGGGCACGATCTCGCCCAACTCGTTGGAGCAGTCCAACGTTGATCTCGGCGCGGAGTTCGTCAAGCTGATCACCACCCAGCGTGGGTTCCAGGCCAACTCCAAGATCATCACCACCACCGACGAGATGTTGGCCGACCTGATCAACATCAAGCGGTAAGTCGTTTTTAGTCCAGGTCTCCTGCCTGATCCGGCGGTTCGGAAGATGTTTCCGGGCCGCCGGTTTTTTGTGGGGAAATCTGTTTCGCTGCTGTCGTGTGTTCGAGGCAACACGTCTTCCCCTCCCTCGACGGCAGGGGATCGAGGGGTGGGTGAAGGTGCCGACTGACCTTATCTTGGCTAGCTCCCCCTCACCCCAACCCTCTCCCGCAGGGGGAGAGGGAGTTTTCGTTGCCTTGATCTTCTGTGTCGTTTCCGATAGTGCTATCAAAATGTGACTGCAGATTGAGGGATGCTCCGCTATTATAGGGCATGAACAGCAAGCACAAAAAAAACGCTTGAGGCAATTTTTGCAGTTCCGACATGCAAAACCGTGGAATGGAGCTGTGTCGAGGCTTTGTTTGTGCGCTTGGTGCGGAAACCATCGAAGGCCCTCCTGGTTCTCGGGTACGATTTGTAATCAACAAGACGGTTGGCACCTTCCATGGGCTGCAGCCTTCAAAGGTTGCAAAGCCCTATCAGGTTGAAGATGTCCTAGTATTTCTTTTAGCGGCAGGAGTAAAAGAATGAATACCGAGAACTACAAGGGATATGCGGCACGGATTGAGTTTGACGCGCGCGATGATATCTTTGTCGGCCATATCGCTGGCAACCACGATATCGTTGGATTCCATGCCGATAGAGTAAAAGAGTTGCATGCTGCCTTTGAAGAAGCAGTCGATGATTACGTTGAAACCTGTGAAAAAATCGGGAGAGAACCGCAGAAGCCGGCAGCCGGCAAGCTCATGTTGCGGGTGCAGCCGGAGGGACACGCGGCAGCGCGATGAGCTGCGGCGCTTGCAGGAAAAAGTCTCAATCAGCGGGCGGCGAAAATCATCAAGAAGGCGGCGCAGGCGTAGAGCGGAGGCGAACTCCCTCTCCCCTGGCGGGAGAGGGTTGGGGTGAGGGGGAGCTGCCCAGGACACGGTCGTCGGCACCTCCACCCACCCCCCCCTGCCCCTTGTCGAGGGAGGGAAGTCTAGGATTGGAATGATTACCGTATCATCTGGAGCAGTTTTTCGTACAGATCGTCAACGGTGGAAAGGCTTTTGGCGTTGGCCTGGAAGCCGCGCTGGGTGGTGATGATATCCACCATTTCCCGGCCCAGATCAACATTGGACATCTCCAGGCTGTAGTTGGAGGCGGTGCCGAAGGATGGCTGGCCAGCGGTCCCGATTATTGCGGTGCCGGCCTCAGCTGAAGCGACGAAGCTGTTGTCGCCCATATTCTGCAACCCTTGCAGGTTCATGAAGTTAGCCAGCACCAGCTGGGCCTGTTGGATGTTCTGGCCGTTTGAGTACTGCCCGGTGATAAATCCCTCGCTGTCCACGCTGATATCTTGCAATCTGCCTTTTCCGTAACCATTCTGGCTTTGATACAGGATTGATGAAGGGGTTGCATAGTTGGTGGTGGTCAGCCCTGATGCTTGATACCGGTCTCCGAGGTCAACGGTGAAGGATGCACTCTGGTTGCCGAAGATCTGGGCAATGGTTGGATCGGTGAGGGGGGTAGCCCCGTTTGCGTTAGTGTGGGTAATCGAGGAGATTGCCAGCTGGCTTGCTCCCACTTCGGTGTCGGTGAGGGTGAGCTGGCCATCGACGATTCCCGCTGTGCAGGCAAATTGGGTTTCTATCCCGGCAAGGAAATTTGCCACCGTCTCGGTAGAATTCACGGTGTAGGTGTACGAGGCAGGGGTTCCATCTCCGGTAACGCCCTGAAGGGTGATTGTGTCCCCGGCCTGCACGGTGTTCCCCAGGCTGTCGGAGGCTGTATCCCAGGAGGAGGTTGCGCTGATGCGCCCCGAGGTAGTGGCCGAGCTGAACGCCGCGGCGGGACTTATCACCGCCTGTGGCGTCGGAGTAGTGCCAAAGCTCAGAGTTGAGGAATTATTGGTTGGTGTGCCGGTGAAATTGAAGTCGAAGCTGTAGTAGGATTCGCCCCTGGCCAAGGTAAGCAGATTGGCGGGGGTGGTTGGGGCAACGGTGCCATCGGGCGGCACATTCCAGCATTGGATATTGGTCAGGTCGCCGCTGTTTGAAAAGGAAAGAACGCCGTAGAGCAGAGCGCCTGCCCCTTTATCCGTTGCGCTGTCGTAGCGGGTGCCTCCGGCGTTCAGCCGCTGATCCAAGGCAGGATCGCAGGTGACCATGAATTCCTGTTCGTTGGGGTTTTTCGTGGCGTCGAAATAGACCGTCAGGTCATAGGTGGCCGAGGGCGTTGCAAAACCGGCGGTTTCATCGCCAGCGCCGTAGATGGTCAGTGAGGTTTTATAGTCGTAATTGTTTGTGGCGATGGGCTGGGTCGTGTTGGTCCCATCCCAGCTGTCAAACAGGTTGACCGGACTGGCGGCGGGTTCTTGCAGGGCCGGATTGTTCTGTAGGTTCAGCACAAGCTGTACCTGGCTGGTTGCCGACTGGGGGGCGATGTTCTTGATCAGGATATCGCTGGCCACGGTGGGCGAAACGGTGCTGGCGTTCAAGTTGTAGCCCTGCACGAATTGGCCGGTCTGGGTGACCAGGTTGGAGGCGTTGAGTTCCGCGCCCAGGTGGTCTGTTAGTTTAAAGTTTCCGGAACGGGTGTAGGTGTCCGCCGCTGTGGCGTCATCCCGGCGGACCATGAAAAAACCAGGGCCGCTGATGGCCATATCCGTGGCCTTGCCAGTGGTTTCGAGCGAGCCGTCTGTAAAGGAGGTTCCGATTTGGCCAAGTTGGACACCGTGACCAAAAGAGAGGGAGCCGAGGGTGGTTTCAAAGATATCCGCGAACTGGGTTTGGCCTGATTTAAAGGAGTTGGTGTTGACATTGGCCACATTGTTTGCCGTGACGTTGAGCTTTTGGCCCATGGCGTTCACGCCGCTTAACCCATTGTAGAAAGATGCCAATAAATCCATAGTGCGCCTCATGTGGTGTTCTGGATATGGAGCTGCCGCATTGTTGTAAAGCAAAACTCATGCCAGAAGAACAGTGTGGTGGAATTATTGGTATTGTTAGTTAATTCAGGTTGTTATGGGGGGAAGTTGCAGGGCGTGCCTTGGCGGGAACCGGGAAAATTTTTCCGGCGGCGGCAAGTCTGGGAGGGGGAGGGGAGGTTGTTGCCTGTCCGGGGCTAACCCAGCAGCGCGTCGAAGATGGCGAAGGCTTTTTGCACCACCGGAACCTCACCGTCGAGCTTCAGGTAGGATTTGCCGGCGATTTCTTGGGCCACCAGTTCGTTGCTTGCCGGCAAAAGGCCGCCCAGGGGCAGGTCGGTGGATTGAACCGCCTCGTCGATTTTGGCCAGTAACTCTTTGCTGGCCGGTTCCGGCACCCGGTTGACGATGAGGCATTTTTTCTTGATCTGTATTCCCAACGGTCCGGTGAGTTCGGCAATCCGTTTGGCGGTCATGATGCCCCGGGCCGATGGGTCCGAGACCACGATGAGATAGTCGATATCCCGCAGGTTCATGCGGCTTAAGTGCTCCATGCCCGCCTCGTTGTCCACCAGGATGTACTGGTAGTTGGTAGCCAGATGATCCATGGTCATGGCCAGATGCTGGTTGGCCGCGCAGTAGCAGCCCGGGCCGTCGGGCTGGCCCATGGCCATGAGGTCGAAGCCGGCGGCCTCCACCAGGGCCTGGTGCACCTTCATCTCCATGTACTGGTCCCGGGTCATGTTGGGCGGCATGTCGCCCTTGAGTTCCTTGCGGATCTGGCCGACGGTGTCGCCAAGCTTCAGCCCCAACAGTTCGTTGAGGTTGGCGTTGGCATCGGCATCCACGGCCAGGATGGGGGTCATCTTCCGTTCGGTCAGGTATTTGAGGAGCAGGGCCGAGATGGTGGTCTTGCCGACCCCGCCTTTGCCCGCCAGGGCGATAATTTTTGGCATCTGATTTCTCCAGTAATCGTCTTTTTAAGGCGGAGGCTTGTTCGGTTATTAGCGCTGTTGACACTTCTAAGTTTCCCCTCCCTTGACGGGAGGGGGTTGGGGGGTGGGTGAAAGCGGCAACACCGTCACAGATGCCGTCTCCCCCCCACCCTAACCCTCCCCCGCAAGGGGGGAGGGGATTTTATCCCCTTAATCTCGCTGCTCCTTCGCGTTGATTTGTTCTTTGGTAATGAACCCATCCAATATAGGAACCCGACCGGGGAATGTCAAAGGGAAAGCCGGCTGCAGGGGCGAACCGCCCGAAATCCCGGCGATTTTACCTTGCAACTTGCGGGCGAGCTGGTATGTTTGTTCGCTTGACCTCAGTTCCCAATATGCAGCTTAAGTCCTTAGAATAGATGGAGATCACCCATGGATTATCGGGCGACATTGAACCTGCCTCAAACCGATTTCAAGATGAAGGCCAACATGTCCCAAAGGGAACCGGAGGTTCTCAAGGCCTGGGAGGAGTCCGATCTTTACGCCAAGGTGCAGGAGCAGACCGCGGGCAGGCCCCTCTATATTCTGCACGACGGCCCTCCCTATGCCAACGGTCATATCCACATGGGCCACGCCTTAAACAAGATCCTCAAGGATATCATCCTCAAGGCCAAGCGCATGGCGGGTTTTCACTGCCCCTATGTGCCGGGCTGGGACTGCCACGGTCTGCCCATCGAACTCAACGTGGACAAGGATCTTGGCCCGAAAAAAAAGGAGATCAGCAAGCTCGCCTTCCGGGGCGCCTGTCGGAATTACGCCGGGAAATGGGTCAAGAAACAGAAGGATGAGTTCAAGCGGCTCGGGGTGCTGGGCGACTGGGAAAATCCCTATCTGACCATCGATTACAAGTACGAGGCGTCCATTGCCCGCGAGTTCAACCGCTTTCTCCTCTCCGGCGCGGTGACCCGCAGCAAGAAGCCGGTGCACTGGTGCTCCTCCTGCCGGACCGCCCTGGCCGAGGCCGAGGTGGAGTATTACGATCATACCTCGCCCTCCATCTATGTGAAATTTCCGGTGGCCGAGGATCTGGGCGGGGTCATCCCTGCCCTGGCCGGAGAGAAGGTCTCCGCCGTGATCTGGACCACCACCCCCTGGACCCTGCCCGCCAACCTGGCCGTGGCCTTCCATCCCGATTACCCCTATGCTGCGGTGCGGGTAGGGGGCGAGGTGCTGCTCCTGGCCGAGGGTTTGGTGGAGCAGGCCTTGGCTGCATGGGGCATCGACGATTACGAGATTATCGCCACCTTCTCCGCCAAGCTGCTGGAAGGAAAAAAGTGCAGGCATCCGTTTCTGGAGCGCGAGTCGCTCATGGTCCTGGCCCATTATGTGACCCTGGACACCGGCACCGGCTGCGTGCACACCGCGCCTGGGCATGGCCGGGAAGACTACCTGACCGGGATCAACTACAATCTGCCCGTGCTTTCGCCGGTGGGCAACGACGGCCGCTTCACCGAGGAGGCCGGGCCCTATGCCGGGCTCTTTATCTTTGACGCCAATTCGCAGATCAACGCGGATATGGCGGCACAGGGCTCGCTGATCAAGGAGGCCAAGATCTCCCACAGCTATCCCCATTGCTGGCGCTGCAAGAAGCCGGTGATCTTTAGGGCCACCGAGCAGTGGTTCATCTCCATGGAGGCCAACGACCTGCGGAACAAGGCCCTGGCCGCGATCAAGGACGTGCGCTGGATCCCTCAATGGGGGATGGAGCGCATCCTCGGCATGGTGGAGAATCGGCCGGACTGGTGCCTGTCCCGACAGCGCACCTGGGGCGTGCCGCTGACCGTGGTCTACTGCGAGCAATGCGGCGAGGTGCTCAATGACGAGGCGGTCATGGACCGCATCACCGCCCTGTTTGAAAAAGAGGGGGCGGATGCCTGGTTCAGCCATGAGCTGGCCGATTTCGTCGGGCCTGACCCCAAGTGCAGGAAATGCGGAAGCACCGAGTTCGTTAAAGAAGAGGATATCCTCGATGTCTGGTTCGATTCCGGGGTGAGTTATGCCGCCGTGTTGGAAGAGCGTCCCGAGTTGGCCGCTCCGGCCGATCTCTATCTCGAAGGCAGCGACCAGCATCGCGGCTGGTTCCAAAGCGCTCTTTTAGCCTCCATGGGCACCCGGGGCATCCCGCCCTACAAGTCCGTGCTCACCCACGGCTTTGTCGTGGACGGCCAGGGCAAGAAGATGTCCAAGAGTATCGGCAACGTCATCGCCCCGGAAGAGATCATCAAGAAATACGGGGCTGAGATTCTGCGCCTCTGGGTGGCCTCCGAGGATTACCGCGACGATATCAAGATCTCCGACACCATCCTCCAGCAGCTGGCCGATGCCTACCGCAAGATCCGCAATACGGTGCGCTTTATCCTCGGCAATCTCTACGATTTCGATCCGGCCACCAACACCGTACCGGACAGCGAGATGGACGAGTTGGACCGCTGGGCCCTCTATCAGTTCGAGCTGTTGAAGATGAAGGTGCTCAAGGGCTACGAGGGGTTCGAGTTCCATCCCGTGTTCCACGGCTTGACCAATTTCTGCACCGTGAGCATGAGCGCCCTCTATCTGGATGTGCTCAAGGACCGGCTCTACACCCTGCCCGCCAATTCCCGCGAACGGCGGGCCGCGCAGACCGCCCTCTATGAGATCGTCGATGGCCTAACCCGGCTCATGGCCCCGGTCCTCACCTTCATGGCGGCGGAGGTTTGGGATTTTCTCCCCGGCAAAGCCCACCGTGGAGATAATGTCTGTGTCGCTCTCTTTCCGGAGCTGAAGCCGGAGCGGGTTAGCGACAAACCCCTGGCCGAGAAATGGGACAAGGTCTTAAGGGTGCGGGGCGAATTGACCAAGGCCCTGGAGATTGCCCGGCGCGACAAGGTTATCGGCCATTCCTTGGAATCGGAGGTGGTGGTGGCGGCGTCCGGCGAGCTGGGTGAATTTCTGGCCGCCAACTGGGAGACCCTGCAAAGCGTGGCCATTGTTTCAAGGATGGAGCTGATGGGTTCCCTGCCGGAACCGGGCTTTGTCAGCCTCGAATTGCCGGAGCTCTCGGTGCTGGTGCGTTCGGCCAGGGGTGAAAAATGCGAGCGGTGTTGGCTGCGCTCCGAGGAGTTGGGCAGCGATACCGAGCATCCCACTCTCTGCCCTCGCTGTACCGCTGTGGTGCGCAATTGAAAAAGCCCGATTCGCCCATCATTCCGCTGGCCTGGCTGCTGGCGGTGGTTGCCCTCGATCAGGCGACCAAGGCCCTGGTCATGGACCGCTTTGCCATGTTTGAGTTGCTGCCTGTCATTCCCGGCCTGTTCAACCTGACCTATCTCACCAACACCGGGGCGGCTTTCGGCATGCTGGCCGGAGCCCAGACCATCTGGAGGCAGGTCTTCTTTGTCGGGGTGGCCGTGGCCGCCATCGGGGTGCTGGCCTTTTCCTTTCACCAGTTTCGTAAGCAAGGCAGAATCTTTGCCCACGCCATCGGCCTGATCGCCGGGGGTGCGGTGGGCAATCTCCTCGACCGGCTCCGGTTTGGCGCAGTGGTGGATTTTCTGGATTTTTATGTCGGCACCCACCACTGGCCGGCCTTCAATGTGGCGGACTCGGCCATCACCGTCGGGGTTGGCCTGTTCATCCTGGGTAGCATCTTGTACCCGCCGCAGGAAAGTGAAAAAGGCCAATAGTCAATAGTTGTTACGATGAATACCGTCCGCCCTGAGGATGTTGAAGGGTGTTTTGTCTGTGTTTTAATAGATTGATATAATAAGAAAAAAATATTGGAGTTCGGTTATGGCAGAGCAAAAGATAGCGGTTCTTTTTCCGGGGCAGGGCTCCCAGTTTTTGGGCATGGGCAAGGAATTTTTGGAAACGGACCCCGAGGCCCGCGCCCTCATGGCCATAGCGGAAACAATCAGCGGCTTTCCGCTCACCCGCCTCTGTGAGGACGGCCCCATGGAGGAGCTGACCCGTACTGTGCATCTGCAACCGGCCATGACCGTGATGAATCTCATCTGTTGGCAGGCTTTAGCCAGGGCTGGGGTGAAACCGGCATTTTTTGCCGGGCACAGCCTGGGCGAGTACGGAGCGCTTGCCGCCGCCGGGATCGTGAGCCCCGAAGACACCCTGGGTCTGGTCACCGAACGCGGCCGCTTGATGGAGCGCGAGGCTGCCGCAAATCCCGGCGGCATGCAGGCCGTGGTGAAACTGCCCATCGAGGCGGTGCGCGGGATCGTGGAAAGCGCCAAGGCTGCCGGCAAGATCACCGTGGCCAACCACAACTCCGCGGAGCAGATCGTGATCTCCGGCGAGGAAGCTGCCCTTGCCGCTGCCGCGCCCTTGGTCAAGGAGAAGGGCGGCAAGGCGATTCCCCTCAAGGTGAGCGGTGCCTGGCACAGCGAGCTGATCGCCGGCGCGGTCCCGGATTTCGAGGCGGCCATGGCCAAGGTGACCTTCAACGCCCCGGCCACGCCGGTCCTCTTCAACGTCACTGCCGCTTCCGAGAGCGACCCTGCCGCGATCCGGCAGATCATGGCCCGGCAGATCGCCTCCACCGTCCGCTGGTTGGAGATTGTGGAACGGCTGATGGCCGAGGAGGTGCGGGTCTTTATCGAGGTCGGCCCCAAGACGGTGCTCACCGGGCTTTTGGGCAAGATCATCCCGCCTGACTACGAGCACCGCTGCTTTCAGTTCGACACCCCCGAGGGGCTGGCGAAGATGCTGGAGGAGCTGTAAGGAAACCGCAAACCTGAAGGGAGAAAGGCGGGAAATCCTGTTCGGGTTCCCGCCTTGTCTGCCTATCCATTCAAACACTCCCCTGTTTCTCCCCGCGCACGCCAACTATTCCCGTATTTTTTCAGCATTGACAATCTGTTAGGTGCATGGGATTGTAGCTGACGGTGCATATGTTGCCCAGAAATTGCGGTGAAACAGCGGACGAATAAGAATTCGCACGATTTATCCGTATTCCGCATAACATCCCGCATAGCCCCGCAATCAGGAAAAAACAAGCATGCAATGCGTCAGGGTTGGCCTTGTTTACTCTATAATAACTAATGTTGGGCATCTTAAAATCGCTCGGGGTATTGAACATGACAAATGACGACTATCTCATCTTGCTCATTGAGACCGCTCTGGGTACGGCCGTCTTCTATGCTTTGCTTACGGTTGCTGGCTGGGGAACATCCGAACGGGTTCTCTTTGGTGCCGTCTTTGTCGCCATCATGTTTGCCATTGAACAACGTGGCATGTGGGCGGACGAACAGCACGGGCAAGTGCTTCGGATGCTGACGACAGGTTTCTCAACGAACAATGAATCTTTTTCTGAAGAGCTTGCGTCCATCCTTAAGCAGTCTCGCTTTGAACGCGAAACAGGACTTCTGGCTTTTGGCATTTTCACTCTCGTGGGCAGGTATGTGCTCTGGTTCGTACTTGCCTGGGCCATCCAGAGGTTTGGCCCCCAATGAATGAACCCGCGAGGCCCAACCCTGCAATGCTCCGGGCCTGCGCGAAGAAAAAACCGTGCTTCTGATTACTTGGAAAAATAATCGTTCGAGCGGGGGCGACTGCCATCTCAGGTATATTTTAGGAGTCAAGGGATGTCTGCAAGCACAGATAACACGTCTGAATTAATGGCGCCCATATTCATAGAATTCGGCAAAGCCGTTTTCGTTTGCCAATGTTTTGAATCTAGCCTTTGCTTACTTCTGTCCTTTATGAAGCACGAGACCTCCAAAGGCCAAGAAGGCGCATTTCAGGCGTCTTGGGATTTCCATTCGAAAAAAACCTTGGGCGCTTTGCTCAAGTTATTACGCGAAAGAATAGAAATTCCAAAAGATCTCGATGAATTTCTTGGTGAGGGAGTGGACAAGCGAAATGAACTTGTCCATGGTTTCCTTACACGCAATGTAGGGCGTCTCGCAGACCCGAAAGGGCGGCTTGAAATCGAACAAGAACTTATTGCCCTCAAGCGCGAAGTTAAGCGACGAGATGTTGCCGTGAATAGGTTGCTCGACGCACTATTTAAAAAATACGGTACGTCAAATAAGCAGCTCAAGCTCCATGCTGACCGAATATGGGAAAGTCTAAATTTCGAAGCACCAGGATTGGTGTAATTCGAAAGGTTTACTATGCTTGCCCAATTCTGTGGCTGAAAACTGGGCATAACTATTTAGATCCCATAAAAAAATATGCCCACCAACGTCAATTAACCTGACCGCGAGAACTGCTGGCATGTTGCTGCAAGCACCGGGCGCGGCAGGTTATTACAGCGTTGACCCCCGAAGACACCCGTAAGGAAATTTCCCACAATGGACATCCCACGGATATTCAACATCACTGAGAGTGCTCACCGCATCCACAACCCGATTACCCCCGAAAAGCTCGCCACTCTCGGTGCGGTGCTGCGTCTGGAATCGGGGGCCCGAGTGCTCGACCTCGGCAGCGGTTCGGGGGAGATGCTGTGCACCTGGGCACGCGATCACGGCGTCATCGGCATCGGCATCGACATGAGCCAGTTGTTCACCGAGCAAGCGAAACTCCGTGCTGAAGAACTCGGCGTCGCCGATCAAGTCACGTTCATCCATGGCGATGCTGCCGGCTATGTCTCTGACGAAAAGGTCGGTGTGGCAGCCTGTGTCGGCGCCACTTGGATCGGTGGGGGAGTCGCCGGCACTATCGAGCTTCTGGCGCGGAGCCTGCGCACCGGAGGGATCATCCTCATCGGTGAGCCCTACTGGCGGCAGTTCCCGCCGACGGAAGATGTTGCCAAGGGGTGTCTTGCCAACTCAATCTCCGACTTTCTCCTGCTTCCGGAACTTCTCGCCTCTTTCGGCCACCTTGGCTACGACGTCGTGGAAATGGTTCTGGCTGACCAAGACGGCTGGGACAGATACGAGGCGGCAAAATGGCTCACCATGCGCCGATGGCTTGAAGCCAATCCCGGCGACGAGTTAGCCAAAGAGGTTCGAGCCAAACTGACCTCGGAACCCGAGCGCTACGCCGCTTACACGCGTGAATACCTGGGCTGGGGTGTGTTCGCGCTGATGCCTCGGTGATGCTTGGCGCATCCGGCGGATCGTCAACGGCTGTGCCGCGCAACATCTGGTGGCTCGCCGAAATGTGATTGCGTCTGAATTCATTTCTTAGGGGCAACGTGCAACTAAGGGGTCAACTAAATTGCCGTCTTCGAAAAAGATTCAGATTCGTACAGGGTGGGGGCAGTTGTTGGCAGATTTGGTACTTGACAACCAGTGCCCGGCACAGTATCTTTGTCCGTTTTCCGGCCCGGAGAGGGTGAGGTGTGTCTTTTTTTAGGAATTATCGCGGCTGCCGGGCGTTTCCCCGCAGGCTGCTTGAGTGATTGACAGAATGTTTGAGTCGCTTTCAGACCGGTTACATGATGTTTTTAAACAGCTTCGCGGCCACGGCAGGCTGACCGAGGAAAACATCCAGGAGGCGCTGCGCGAAGTGCGCATGGCCCTGCTGGAAGCCGACGTCAACTTCAAGGTTGCCAAGGAGTTTGTTGCCACGGTCGCCGAGAAGGCGCTTGGCCAGGAAGTGGTTGGCTCTCTGGCCCCTGGGCAGCAGGTGATCAAGGTCGTTCACGACCAGTTGGTCGAGCTGTTGGGCGGGCAGACCGCCACCCTAGAGCTCAGCGGCCGTCAGCCCGTGGTCATTATGATGGTTGGCTTGCAGGGTTCCGGCAAGACCACCACCTCCGGCAAGCTGGCAAAAATGTTGCAGGGCAAGGGCCGCAAGCCCTACCTGGTGCCGGCCGACGTCTACCGGCCAGCGGCCATTGATCAGTTGACCATTCTCGGCCAGAGCCTCGGGGTGCCGGTGCATCCCTCCACCACCGACCAGGATCCGGTGGCCATCTGCCGGCAGGCCGTGTTTGCCGCCCAGAGCGGTGGGTATGATACGCTGATCGTCGATACCGCCGGCCGGCTCCATGTGGATCAGGAGCTCATGGGGGAGTTGGCCCGGATCAAGGATGCGGTGCAGCCCGCCGAGATTCTCTTCGTGGCCGATGCCATGACCGGCCAGGACGCGGTCACGGTTGCGGAAAAATTTAATCTCGATCTTGCCATCAGCGGCGTGATCCTGACCAAGATGGATGGCGATGCCCGCGGCGGCGCGGCCCTGTCCATCAAGAAAGTGACCCAGCGGCCCATCAAGTTCGTCGGCATGGGCGAAGGGCTGGACGCCCTGGAGCCGTTCCATCCGGATCGCGTCGCCTCCCGGATTTTGGGCATGGGCGACGTGCTCACCCTGATCGAAAGGGCCGAGGCGGTTGTTGATAAGGACAAGGCGGAAAAGCTCGCCAAGAAGCTCAAGAAAGAAGGGTTTTCCCTGGAGGATTTTCTTGGGCAGATCCAGCAGATCAAGAAGATGGGCAGCCTGGAGCAGATCATGGGCATGATTCCGGGGATGAGCCGGATCAAGCAGCTCAAGGACATGCCCAAGCCCGATGAAAAAGAGCTGGGCCGGGTGGAGGCGATCATCAACTCCATGACCCTCAAGGAACGGCGCAACCACGCTATCCTCAACGCGAATCGCAGAACACGCATCGCCAAGGGAAGCGGCACCACGGTGCAGGATGTGAATAAGGTCATCAAGAGCTACACGGACATGCTCAAGATGATGAAGCAGATGAGCGGCAAGCCCGGCGGACTGGGCGCCTTTGTCGGCGGGCCGAAGAAAAAGAAACGGCCCAAGGGGCTGTTCCGGTAGGTCCGCACTTTTATATGAGAATACGCACAGGACGCCCATGGGTGTCCTGTCAATAAGTTGAATAACCCACAGGAGGAAACATTACATGGCTGTACGGATTCGTTTGACCAGAATGGGCCGCAAGAAGAAACCTTTTTACCGCATTGTCGTAGCCAACGCCGAGGCGTGCCGCGACGGGCAGTTTCTTGAAGTGGTCGGCACCTACGACCCTTGCAAGCAGCCCGCCGAGGTTATCGTCAAGCAGGATCGGATTCAGATCTGGCTCGACAAGGGCGCCCTGCCTTCCGACACGGTGAAGAGCTTGCTGGCCAAGACCGCCAAAGTGGCGGCATAAGACTCCATGAAGGATCTGGTCGCATTCATAGCCACCTCGTTGGTGGATGATCCCTCTGCCGTCCAGGTTACCGAGACGGAAGGCGATGGCGCCGTTGTTCTTGAGTTGCGGGTAGCCAAGGAGGATCTTGGCAAGGTGATCGGGAAACAGGGCCGCACCGCCAGGGCCATCCGTTCGCTGCTTTCTGCCGCCGCCGGCAAGGACAACCGCAAGGCCCGTCTTGAGATAGCGGAGTAGGCTTTTTGGAAATCCTTGATGTCGGCGTTGCCCATGGCGGGCAGATTGCGGTGGGCAAGGTTGCCAAGGCCCATGGCATCAAGGGTGAGCTCAAGGTCTACCCTTTTTCCGGCAGACCTGATGATTTTCGCGGCTACCGGCTGCTGACCCTGGTCGAACCTGTCCAGGGGCTGGCCAAGCCGTATGAGGTTGAACTGTGCCGGCCTTTGGGCAACCTGGTTCTCCTTCAGCTTGCCGGACTTTCTGGCAGAAGCGCGGCGGAAGGGCTGCGCGGCTGGGAGGTGCGAATCGACCGGGAGCTTTTGCCGGTCCTCGGGCCCGGAACCTTTTACTGGCATGAACTGGTTGGGCTGCCCGTGCGCAGCGATGCCGGGCAGGAGTTGGGCCGGGTCACCTCGATCATGGCCACCCCAGCTCATGATATTCTGGTGATTACCGGGGCGGGCGGCGAGTATTTGATCCCGGTGGTTGCCGAATGTGTGGCTGGTTTTTCTCCGGACGGCAAGGCGCTGATGGTCACCCCGCCTCCGGGGCTGTTGGAAATGAATGCGGGTGGGACGCCTGGCGATGCGAGCTGAAGCTCCGGGGAGCGAGACCATCCGTTTTGACGTACTGACGATTTTTCCGGAACTGCTGGATTCTCCGCTCAAGGAGGGGATAATCCGCAGGGCGCAGGAGGCGGGGCAGATAACAATCGCCTGCCACAACATCCGGGAGTATGCGCTTGATAAGCATGCCATGACCGATGACCGCCCCTTTGGCGGCGGGGAAGGCATGGTCATGAAGCCGGAGCCGCTGGCCGCTGCAGTGCAGGCGGTGCAGGGTATGGCCCAGCCGCCAGGAAGGGTAATCCTCCTGAGCCCTCAGGGCAGGCCGTATACCCAGGCGGTTGCCGAAGAGTTGGCCGGGCAGGCGCGGTTGCTTCTGGTTTGCGGCCGCTATGAAGGGGTGGATGAGCGCTTCGCCGCCCAGTATGTGGACGAGGAAATTTCCATCGGCGACTATATCCTCACCGGTGGCGAATTGGCGGCCATGATCCTCATCGATTCCATCACCAGGCTGAGGCCGGGTGTGCTGGGATGTGCGGATTCGGCGGGCTATGATACCTTCAGCCGGGGCGGGCTCAAGTTTCCGCAGTATACGCGGCCCAGGCTTTTTGAAGGAATACCGGCGCCGGAGGTGCTTTTTTCCGGGGATCACGGGGCCGTGGCCGAATGGCGGTTTGTTGCCGCGGTTGAGCGGACCTTGGCTAAACGACCGGATCTGGTAGCGGGGATGCGTTTTAGCCCCAGCGAATTGAAGATTTTACAGCGGCAGGGACTTCTTGCCAGGCTGCGGGAAAGCGGCTGGAACAGTCGGCCGGAGGAGCAGTGATTCAACAAGGTGTGCAATGCCCGGAGCAAAACGCTCTGCGGCTCGATCTGGCCCTGGTCCATTATCCGGTCTGTAACAAAAACGGAGAGACCATCGGCTCGGCGGTGACCAATCTGGACCTGCATGATATTGCCAGGGCCGGCAGGACCTTTGGCATCGACACCTTGTACATCGTCACCCCTTTCGCGGATCAGCAGGCGCTGGTCAGGGATATTCTGGCGCACTGGCAAACAGGCCATGGGGCGACCTATAACCCGAAACGCAAGGATGCCCTGGCCCTGGTGCGGATTTGCCATGACCTGGCAGAGCTGTACGAACTGGTAGAGGCCAAATGGCAGCAACGACCGACGGTCCTTGCCACCAGCGCCAAGCCGAATGGCAATCAGCTGGATTATGCTGAAGCGCGGCAACGGATCTTTGCCGGCGAGCCGCATCTGATTTTGTTTGGCACCGGTTGGGGCATGGCACCGGAGGTATTTGCCGACGTTGATGCCTTGCTGCCTCCCATTGCCGGGTTTGGCGAATATAATCATCTCTCTGTCCGCTCAGCTGCGGCCATTGTTCTGGACAGGGTGTTGGGTAAGCATTGAAAAAACAGTGTGGGCGTGTATAATGGCCCATTGGAATCCGTTCCCATAAGGGGTTGAAAGAGGAAAAACTATGAACATTATTGAGCAGATGGAACAAGAGAATATGCGGCAGGACATGCCGGATTTTCGTGCCGGCGATACCGTGAAAGTGCATATCCGGATCATCGAGGGCAACAAGGAAAGGACCCAGCTTTTCCAGGGGGTTGTTATCCGCCGCCGTCGTGGAACTGCGGGGGCCAGTGTCACCGTCCGCAAGATCTCCCATGGGGTTGGCGTGGAAAAAACCTTTCCCTTGTGCTCTCCCAGAGTCGATAAGATCGAACTGGTGAGCGAGGGTCGTGTCCGGCGTTCCCGTCTGTACTACCTGCGCAATCTGCGCGGCAAGGCAGCGCGGATCAGGGAAAAAGGCCTCAACTAGCCTTTACCCATTGCCCGGAGCAGGAGCGGCCATGGTGCGGCTTTCTGTTCCGGTGCGCCTACATACTGCCGTCATTGCCTGGCCACGGGAAACCGTGGCCGTTTTTTCGTGGTCCTTTCGGATTATCTACAAGGTGGTGCGTCTTGCCCAAGGCGATAACACTGTGGCCGGCTTCTCCTGCCGGAGACACCTTTGCCATTGAACGATCTCTGATCAGCCAGGGCTACGCCATTGTGGCCGGCACCGACGAAGCAGGTCGGGGGCCGCTGGCCGGACCGGTGGTTGCCGCCTGCGTCATTCTTCCGCCCCGCTGTGAGTATCAGCAATTCCAAGATTCAAAAAAATTGAGCGCCAAGGCCCGTGGGGAGCTGGCGCAGCGTCTTGTTGTGCTTGAGGCCCAAATCGGGGTAGGCATTGTTTCCGCGGCGGAAATCGACCGGCTCAATATCCTGCAAGCCTCCCTGCTGGCCATGAAAAAGGCGGTGGAGAAGTTGCCCTGCCTGCCTGACTTTCTCTTGGTTGACGGCAAATTCATCGTGCCGATGGCTGTGGCGCAACAGGCGTATGTCAAAGGCGACTCGCGCAGCGCCTCCATCTCTGCCGCGTCCATTGTCGCCAAGGTGACCCGGGACGCGATCATGGAACAGTACCATCACGAATACCCCCAGTACAACTTCGCCCGGCACAAGGGCTATCCCACTGCCGAGCATCGGAGGATTATCCGGGAAATCGGCCCCTGTCCCATCCATCGCCAGAGTTTCAAGCCGGTGCGCGATTGTTCGGAAAAATAAAAGAGACGGGAAACATCTCCGTCGGGCAGCAGGGAGAAGCGCTCGCCTGCCAATATCTTTCCCGGCAGGGCTATCGGGTTATTGCCAGAAATTATCGGACCAAGCTGGGGGAGATCGATATCATCGCCGAGGAGCAGGGAACCCTGGTCTTTGTCGAGGTCAAAACCAGGCGCGGCCATCAATGCGGTCATCCCTTTGAGGCGGTGACCCCGACCAAGTGTCGGCAGATTTCCAAGGTTGCCCTGGAGTACTTGGCTGAGACGGGCAGGGAAGGGCATTCGGCCCGTTTTGACGTGGTGGCGATCAGTTTTGCTGGAGAGGCTGCGCCGGTGGTCGAGCTGGCGAAAAACGCTTTTGATCTGAGCTTTGGAGCGTGACGGTGCAGATTGGTGCTGAAAAAAAAATGTCCCCCTTGGGGATTACCATGGGTTGTCCGGTGGGCATCGGGCCGGAGATCATCCTGCGTTTTTTGTCCCAGACCGGGTCGCAAGCTGCCATGGGGGTGGTGGTCATCGGCGATGCCGGGGTCTTGCGCCGCTGCGGTGAGGCGCTGAAGATTGCGCTCCGGGTGGTTGACTGGCAGTCGGGCACGCCTGTGGAGCCACAGGCGCTCAATGTTCTCTCTCTGTCCGCTCTCGGCGATGGCCTTGTCTGGGGGAAGCCCACCCCGGAAACAGGCCGGGCCATGGGGGGGTATATCGAGGAAGCGGTGCGGCTTGTCCGGCAGGGACAATTGGCCGGCCTGGTGACCTGCCCCATCAGCAAGGGCGCGCTGAAGGCCGGGGGCTATCGGTTCCCAGGACACACCGAGATGCTGGCCGAGCTTTGCCAGGCAAGGGATTTTGCCATGATGATGGCGGGCGCCAAACTTAAAGTTACCCTGGTCACCATCCATCAAGCCCTGGCAGAGGTGGCTGGCGCCATTACCCCGGAGGCGGTATTGCGGATGATCGGGATCACCGGCCGGGCCCTGCGGGACGATTTCGGCGTGCGTGAGCCCAGGTTGGCTGTGGCAGGGCTGAATCCCCATGCCGGAGAAGAGGGCATGTTCGGCGATGAGGAACAACGGGTCATTGCTCCGGCTGTTGCGGCCGGGCGCCGGGCCGGTTGGCTGGTCGAGGGACCGTTTCCGCCGGATACGGTATTCAATAAGGCTGTGGCCGGGCAGTTTGATGCGGTGATCTGCATGTACCATGATCAGGGCTTGATTCCCTTTAAGCTCCTGCATTTCAGCGACGGGGTGAATGTGACCCTGGGGCTGCCCATTGTCCGGACCTCGGTGGATCATGGCACTGCCTATGATATCGCGGGCAAGGGGTTGGCTGAGCCAACGAGTCTGGCTGCTGCGGTTGCCATGGCCGGGGTCATTGTCGCCAATAGGCAAAAGCTGCCGGCTGCCGGCTGCCGGCTGTAAGTCGTATGCTGGCACCGTGTAACTCTTAATATCTCTGAAAAACTCCCCTCCCCTTGCGGGAGGGGTTGGGGGTGGGGGTAGTTACAACCTGCCGATGTAATGGCAACTTCCCCCTCTCCCTAACCCTCCCCCGCAAGGGGGGAGGGAATTAATTTGATGTCGATTAAAAAGTTATAAGGTACCAACAGCTGACATCTGCCAGCTGTGTATAAAGGATCTCACGGGATGGAAAGAAAAGGATTGCTCATCGCCTTTGAAGGAATCGACGGGACCGGCAAGACCACCCAGATAGAGCTGTTGGCCGAGATCCTGCGCCAACGGGGCTTGAGCGTGGTTGCCACCCGAGAGCCCACCGATGGGCAGTACGGCCGCAAAATCAGAGAGTTGTATAAGAATCGCAAGAGCGTCACCCCGGAAGAGGAATTGGCCCTGTTCCTTGATGACCGCCGCGAGCATGTGGCGCAGGTTATCGCTCCGGCCTTGGCCAGCGGGAAGGTGGTGCTCACCGACCGGTACTATTATTCCACCGCTGCCTATCAGGGCGCGGCCGGGCATGACCCGCAAAAAATCATTGCCGCAAATGAATTGTTTGCGCCGGTGCCGGATATGGTTATTATGCTGGAGGCGCCGGTGTCTCTTGGGGTGCACCGGGTGCAGAAGCTCCGGGGCGAGACCTTAAACGATTTTGAACAGGAAGAAACCTTGGCCCGGGTGGCCGGGATTTTTGCCGATCTTAAAGGCAAGAATATCCGGCGTATTGACGGAACAGGGAGTGCTGGGGCTGTGCATGCCCTGGTTATGGAAAACGTGGCCGAGCTTTTGTGTTAAGATTGCAACAGAGCAGGGAAATCATGGGTTGGCTTAAGGTTCTTGGGCTAAGGGGAGAAACTGTATGTTGAAGCGTCTGCTGATTGCCGGTGGGTTGGCCCTCTGCTGCCTGTCGTGCACCCCGGCCATTCATGGGGTGCCTGGGCAGCCTCCTTTTGCTGCGGATCTCGAACCCTATGAGGAGGCGGTGGACAAGGGCTGTTCCTATTTTAATTTTCTCTGGGGCAAGTCGGCCGAGATAGAAGGGCGCTACGATGAGGCCATCTACGCTTACAAGCAGTCCCTGGTGTGCGACCGGCTGGCTGGGCACGTCATGCGTTCACTGGCCGGGTTGCTCGTGAAAACGGGGCAACGGGAACAGGCCGTTGAATGGGTGAACAGACTCATTGCCCTGAATCCGAAGGATTCGGAAGCCCGGGCGCTCCTGGCCAATCTCTACTCCATAATGGAGCGGTACCAGGAGGCGGCTGAGATGTATGAGGCCATCCTGGTCGATGATCCGCAAAACTTCAATGTCCGGCTGTTACTGGGCGGGTTGTATGCCCGAATGCACGATTACGAAAAGGCGCGGCAGGTTCTGGAAAAACTGGCGGAGATCAATCCGGATTCCTATGCCGGGTATTATTATCTTGCCAAGCTTTACCAGGAGATGCACCTTTTTGAGAAGGCGGCGGAGGCCTTTGACAAAGCCCTGGCTCTCAACTGGTCACCGATGTTGGCCTATGAGGCTGCGGAATTATATGAGCAGGAGAAGCGTTACCCCGAGGCCATTGCCATCTACAAGCGGATTATTGAGGAAGACCCCTCCGATGAAAGAGCGAGGAGCTTTCTGGCCAATGTCTATTTTCGGCAGGGAGAGGTGGATAAGGCGCTTAGAGAGATGGAAGATCTGCGAGACATTTCGACCAACCCGGCCAAGGTCGAACTGGCCATTTGCCGGATTCTCCTCGATGCGGGGAAACGTCCTGAGGCCGTTACCCGGCTGAACGCCATCCTCAAGAAAGATCCCCAGTCAGATGCTGCCAGGGCGTTGTTGATCCTGGCCTATTACCAGCAGGGAGATATTGCGACCACCAAGAAGCTTCTCCGGCAGGTACGGCCGGCCAGCCCCGCCTATGAGGAGTCGGTTATCATGCTGGCCAGAATTCTGCAGGAGCAAAAGGATTTTCCCGGGGCGGAGAAGGCTTTGCGGCAGGCCATGGCCGACAAGCAGTATCGGCGGCTCAATTTTTATGTGGCTCTGGCAATGCTCTACGCAGGTCAGGAGAAGATCGATAAGGCCCACGGGGTGTTCACCCAGGCCTTTGCCGATTTTCCGGACAACGTTGAGGTGAATTACGAGTATGCCCTGTTTCTCCACAAGGTGAACGACACTGCCGGGGCCATGCACCAGATGGAAGAATTGCTGAAGCGGGAGCCGAAACATGCCCGGGCCCTGAACTATGTGGGATATACCTGGGCCGAAGAGGGGCGAAATCTGGAAGAGGCCAAGGCGTATATCGAACAGGCTGTCGTCTTGTTGCCAAAGGATGGTTTTGTCCGGGACAGCATGGGCTGGGTCTATTATCAGCTGGGAGATTTTCCGGCCGCGGTCCGGGAACTGGAGTTGGCAGTGGCGCTCTCTCCCGATGATCCGACCATCTATGAGCATCTTGGTGATGCCTATTTGAAAAATAATGACAGTGCCAAGGCGCGGAAGGCCTATGTGAAATCGCTGGAACTCCAAGAGGAAGAAGAGAAGAAGGCGGCGGTCCGCCGCAAGCTGGAGGCCTTGTTTCCAGAAGACGGCCCGCCTGGCGGCGTGCAATGAATCGTGGTCTTGTCCTGGCCTTGCGTGGGGGGCTGCTCCTTCTTCTGTTGTTGAGTGGCGGGTGCGCCACTCTCCCGGCCACCCGGCCGCTTGCCGAGTTGCAGCAGCAGCGAGCCGTCACTTTGTTCCGGGAGACCATGGCGCGGCAGCAGGAATGTCCCTGCTGTCTTGATGCGCAGGTGCGGCTTTCTGTGAAATCTCTGGTGCAGAATGGCACGATCTCCGGCTTTGTTCAGGCCAAGGCGCCCTCTTTTTTGAAATTCACCGGCCTCAATCCCTTGGGCCAGCCCATGATGTTTCTGGCCACGGACGGGACTTTTTTCCGCTATGTCGCGGTGCCGGAGGGCAAGGGCTATGAGGGGCTGGTTACGGCTGCCGCTTTTAAGAAATATGCCCCCCAAGGTTTTGATCCGGCGCACGGGTTCTACTGGCTTGCCGGCCGACTTGCGCCTGAAAAGCTGCGGATTTTTTCCGTGGCCCAAGACCCGGAAGGACAAGGCCTCTGGCTGGAGCTTGCCTACGCGGTTGACGCTTCCGAGGATAAACCGCTTCGCCGGCATGTGCTTTTTGACCCCGCCCGGCAGGTGATCCTACGGCATATGGTGGCAGACTCTGATGGCCGGATCATGGTCGATGTCTGGTATGACGATTATGCCAAGGCCTCCGAAGGCGGGTCGGACAATTGCCGGTTGCCGGGGGTGATCAGGATTCACGCCAACCATAACGGTGCGCTCATGGAGCTCACCCTGGGGGACTGGTTGCCCGACCCCAGCTTCAACGCGGGAGATTTTCGGGTGGAGTTGCCTGTAGGCTTTGCCCTGGTGCCCGTGCAATAACGCGTAAACGTTTAGCAGCACCGCATCTGCTTTGTCATCGGCTTGCTCATGTGCAATAATAGCCACGTCGCAAGCCTCTTGGTCGGCACTTCTGCCGACAATTGACACACGCATCTGTGGCACTGCTAAGCGTTTACATTTTATGAGCCACTTTTTTTTGGGTTCAGACCATCACTCAAACGATCAACCGACTCCAATCGGTCTGTTTTGTTCAGGAATTATAGATGAATAGCGAGATAGACGCCCTGCTGCCGCAGGTAAGGCAACCCAGCAGGTACGGCGGCAACGAGTTGCATGTGGTGAAAAAGGATTGGGACGCAGTTTCCCTCCGCATGGTCTTGGCCTTTCCGGATCTTTATGAATTGGGCATGTCCCACCAGGGGCTGCAGATTCTCTACCACATTGTCAATGCCCGAGAAAACCTGCTGGCCGAACGGGTCTACACCCCGGATCGCGATCTGGAAGAGCTGCTCCGCGCCCACCATCTGCCCCTGTTTTCCCTGGAATCCCAGCGGCCGGTGGCTGATTTTGACATCCTCGGCATTACCCTGCCCTATGAGCTCTGCTACACCAATATCCTCACCATTCTTGCGCTGGCGCAGCTGCCCTTCCGCAGTGCCGATCGGACCGGGGCGCATCCCCTGGTCATCGGTGGCGGTCCCTGCGCCTTCCATCCCGAGCCGGTGGCGGATTTTTTTGATGCCGTTCTTTTGGGAGACGGGGAGGAGGCGGTGCTGGAAATCGCCGAGGCTGTGCGCTTGGCCAAGGAAAGAGGGGAAGAACGGCAGGCGGTTCTGGAGCGGCTCAGCCGGATCGAGGGGGTCTATGTCCCTTCCTTTTTTGAGCCGCGTTATGACGAGGGCGGTAATTTTCTCGGGATGCGGGTGCTTTCCGGCAATGGTCTGATACGGCGGAGAATTCTTGCCGACCTGGAAGGCGCTAGCATCGAACAGCCCCCTCTGGTGCCGCTTACCCGAATCGTCCACGACCGGCTGGGGCTGGAGATCGCCCGGGGCTGCACCCGCGGCTGCCGTTTCTGCCAGGCGGGCATGATCTACCGGCCGGTGCGGGAACGCACCCCGGAGAAGATCTTTGCCATGGCCGAAAAAGGCATTGCCGAGGGCGGTTTTGAGGAGTTGGCCCTGCTCTCGCTTTCTACCGGGGATTATTCCTGCCTGAGTGAGCTTCTCGTCCGGTTGATGAACCGCTTTGCCAAGGAGCATGTTTCCGTCTCCCTGCCCTCCTTGCGGGTGGGAACCCTCACCCCGGCGATCATGGAGCAGATCAAGCGGGTGCGCAAGACCGGCTTTACCCTGGCCCCGGAGGCGGGCACCGACCGGTTGCGGCGGGTGATCAACAAGGGGATCACCGAGGAAGACCTGATGGCCACGGCGGATGCCGCCTACGGCTTGGGCTGGAAACTGATCAAGCTCTACTTCATGTTCGGCCTGCCCACGGAAACCGAGGAGGATGTGGCCGCGATTCCGGCCCTGGCCCAGAAGGTGCTCAAGGCCGGGAAAGGCGGCAATTGCCGGGTGAACGTGAGCGCCGCCACCTTTGTCCCCAAGCCCCATACCGTGTTTGAGCGCGAGCCGCAGCTCTCCATGGAAGAAGGCTATGCGCGGATGGATGCCGTCAAGAAACGGCTTTATGGTAAGAATTGCACCCTGAAACGGAATGATCCGAGGATGAGTTTTCTGGAGGGGGTTTTTTCCCGGGGCGACCGCCGTCTGAGCCGATTGCTGGAAGAGGCCTGGCAGCGGGGCGCCCGCATGGATGCCTGGTCCGAGCATTTTGATCTGAATCGCTGGCAGGAGGCTGCGGTTGCCTGCGGCCTGGAGCTGGAGGGCTATCTGCGCCGCAGGGAAGTGGATGAACCTTTGCCCTGGCAGCATCTTCGCGTCGGGGTTCGGGATGACTTTTTCGCCGAGGAATACGCCAAGGCCCTGCGGGAAGAGTATACCCCCGATTGCCGGGTGCATGGCTGCCAGCACTGCGGGGTTTGCGACCTGAAAACCCTCAAGCCCGTGGTGCACCGTTGCAAGCACGAGGAGGTCGGGCCGGAACCGGCTTTAAGCGAAGTGCCTTCGCCGGATCTTTCCCCGGCCAAACAGGGGCTCCGTCCGCATTTTATCTACAAGCTTACCTATGCCCGGCTGGGCAATGCCAGGTTACTCAGCCATCTGGAGCTGCTCCAGGTTTTTTTCCGGGCCTTCAATCGGGCCAAGCTACCGCTGAACTTTTCCCAAGGGTTCAATCCGACCCCCAAGGTTTCCTTCAGTCCGGCCTTGCCCCTGGGCACGGAAAGTCTGGCGGAAGTTGTCCTCATTGATCTTTGGGAGCCGTTGGCCGACCTGGGCGCCTTTGTCCCTGCGATGAACAAGCAGCTTCCCGAGGGGCTGGTCGTGAGCCAGGCTGTGCTGGCAGGCAAGGAACACACGGGCACCATGGTTACCACCTATCATCTCCGCTTGCCGTCACTGCCACCCCAGGCGGAGCTGGACCGGGTCATGGCCCAGGAGAGTTTGCCGGTGGTGGTTATGCGCAAGGGATTGGAAAGGCAGCTCGACCTGCGACCGCTGCTGCATGGAATGCGTCTGACCCCGGAGGGCCAGTTGGAGCTCTCCTTGTTCAGCGCGCCCGGACAGCCGGGCGGCAAGCCGGTCGAGGTGGCAGCTAAACTTTTCGGGCTGCCCGAGGAAGAGATCCGTCGGGCCAGGGTTTTGAAGGTGGCGAGTGAGCCGTATCTGGTAAATGAAAAATGAAGAGTTGATCGTTTTAAAGTAAATCAATTTATCTTTCTGGTGAAGTCATGTCTACCGAACTGCTGATTAACGCCACACCCTATGAGATTCGGATTGCCCTGGTGGAACACGGTAATCTGGTGGAGTTTTACCTGGAGCAGCCCCGGGAGAAAGGGCTGGTGGGCAACATCTATCGGGGCCGGGTTGTCCGGGTGCTCTCCGGCATGCAGGCGGCTTTTGTCGATATCGGCTTGGAGCGCACCGGTTTTCTCTATGTGGACGATGTCCATATTACCACCGATGATTTTGAAAAGCGGTTGGCCAAAAGCGACAAGGCCGAGGATTGTGGCGGCGGCTGTTGTGGCAACGAGACTCCGGATTCCCTCTGTCGGCGCACTCCCGGCCTGAATATCGGTGATCTGCTCACCGAGGGGCAGGATATCCTGGTGCAGATATGCAAGGAGCCCCTGGGTACCAAGGGGGCCAGGCTGACCTGCAATATTACCCTGCCGTGCCGGAATCTGGTCTTCATGCCCATGACCGATCATATCGGAATTTCGCGCAAGATCGAAGACGAAACCGTCCGCAAGCAGCTCCGTCAGGACATCGAAACCCTGCGGCCGGCCGGTACCGGTTTTATCGTGCGGACCGTGGCCGAGAATGCCACCAACGAGGATCTTGAGGCGGATATGGAGTTTCTCCTCCATACCTGGGGGGAGATTCAGGATATCGCGGCCAAGGCCGCAGTCCCGAGCCTGGTCTACGAGGATCTCGATATCACCCTGCGGGTGGTGCGCGATATCTTTTCCCCTGAGGTGGAGCGGGTGGTGGTCGATGACCTGAAAACCTTCAACCGGGTGCAGCATTTTGTGGAAACCTTTGCCCCCCGGTTGCAGGGTCGGGTACAGCTTTCGGACAGCCCGATTCCCCTGTTTGACGCCCATGGCGTCGAGATGGATGTGAACCGGGCCCTGGATAAAAAGATCTGGCTCCGCTGCGGTGGCTACATCATCATCGAAACCACCGAGGCCTTGACGGTTATCGACGTGAACACCGGCCGGTATGTCGGCAAAAGCGGTCTTGAGGAGACCATCTTCAAGACAAACATGGAGGCGGTGAAGGAAATCGCTTACCAGCTCAGGCTGCGCAATATCGGCGGCATTATCATCGTTGACTTTATCGACATGGAAGAGGAGATCCACCGGGATGAGGTTTTTTCCGCCTTCAAGGAGGCGGCCAAAAAGGACAAGAGTCGGATCAATATCCTCCGGGTGTCCGAGTTCGGCCTGGTGCAGATGACCCGCAAGCGCAACCGGGAGGATCTGCGGCACATGATGTGCGAGCCCTGTCTCTACTGCCACGGCGACGGCATGTTGAAGTCGGGCCGAACCATCTGCTACGAGATCTTCCGCAAGGTGGAGCGCGAGGCCAGAAAAGCCACGGCCGAGAATGTTGTCTTGAAGGTGCACCCTAGGGTGGCGGCCATGATGCTCAAGGAGGAGGCGGCAACCATTGACTACCTTCAGGGCTCAACGGGCAAGCAGATCATTATTGAGCCGGTCCGGGAAGTCCATCTGGAAAAGTACGATATTCTCTGGGGCAGGGAATAACCGGTCAGGCTGCAGGTCGGTAAAAGAGTGATGCAGGAGCGGGTTTTGCTGGAAGAGGGGAATATTCTTGCTTGACAATGTAGCCCTGTATGGTATTAAGATCGGTTTCACGCACCAGGCGAAATTGGCTTGTTAAGCCCATTTTGTTCGAGGTTTTTTGGCAGCAATCGAAACCATCGCGGTGTGGGGTAAAAAAAGAAGCGTTGTTCACCGAGTCGGCTGGCACCAGCCGTTTATCTGTTGAAGAGTTCAGTTGTTGGAGGAATTATGTACGCAATCATTCGTACCGGCGGTAAACAGTATCAGGTTGCACCTGGCGAGCGTGTCCGGGTTGAGAAACTTGCCGGCAATATTGGTGATACCATTGAGTTGTCCGATGTTCTCCTCATTGCCGATGGAGAGGAGGTCAAGATTGGTCAGCCCGTTCTTGCCGGGGCCAAGGTCATGGCCTGCATCGTGGAACAGGACAAGGCCAAAAAGGTTTTGATCTTCAAAAAGAGACGCCGTAAGGCCTATCGCGTAAAAACTGGTCATCGCCAGCCTTTCACCTCCCTTGAGATCAAGGAAATTTCCGCTTAAACAGGGCAGGAAACGGTCTGGGCAGTCGAAAAAAAAACTGATGTGTGTATCGCGCCATCAGGACTGAAACACATGAGGTGTTATTGTGGCACATAAGAAAGCGGGCGGCAGCTCGAAAAACGGTCGTGACAGTAACTCGCAACGGCGAGGGGTAAAGAAATTCGGCGGGCAGATCGTTCGGGCCGGCAATATCCTGGTGCGCCAGGTTGGCACCGTGATTCACCCTGGCAAGAATGTTGGCTGTGGGCGAGATTACACCCTGTTTGCCAAGATTGACGGCGTGGTGAAATACGAAGACTTTGGCCGCGACAGAAAACGGGTCAGCATCTACCCGGTTGAAGCCAAGGTAGAGATAGCAGCGTAAGGCGTCGTAACGAAGCCGCGCGCTGACCGGGATAATCGCCTGGCAGTGGTGTTGGTACGTGACGACCCCTCAATAATAGTGTGTGCTCGCTGCTGCGGTTGCACTGTCCTGTGCCGCAGCAGTCTCCGGCAGCAATCTTTTACTGGCGGCGACGATGGCGTTTATCGATGAAGCAAAGTTCTTTGTCAAAGCCGGAGACGGCGGCAATGGGTGTTTGAGTTTCCGACGGGAAAAGTTTGTTCCCAAAGGCGGCCCCGACGGGGGTGATGGCGGCGATGGGGGCTCGATCACAATCGAAGCCTCCCGCAAGCTTGCCTCTCTTCTGGACTTTCGTTTTAAATCCCACTTTATCGCGCAGAATGGCACCCCCGGCCGGGGCAAAAGGATGTATGGCCGCAAGGGAGAGGACTTTACCCTGTACGTTCCCCTGGGTTCCATCCTCAAGGATGCGGAAACCGGCGAGGTTCTGGCCGAACTGTTGCACGAGGGCGACCGTTTTCTCGCAGCCCGTGGCGGCGAGGGCGGCAAGGGCAATGTTCATTTTGCCTCGGCCCAGAACCGGGCGCCCCGCATTGCCACCCCGGGCCAGGACGGCGAGGAGCACTGGCTGCGCATCGAGCTGAAGCTGTTGGCGGACATCGGCTTGGTCGGCCTGCCCAACGCCGGAAAATCCACCCTGCTTTCCAAGCTCTCCGCCGCCAACCCCAAGGTGGCGCCCTATCCCTTTACCACCCTTGAGCCGCAGCTTGGCGTCATGCACCTTGCCAACTACGACGATTGCATCATTGCGGATATTCCGGGGCTGATCGAGGGCGCGCATACCGGGGCCGGGCTCGGCCACAAGTTTCTCCGCCATGTCGAACGCACCCACATCCTCCTCCATGTCATTGACGCCTCCACTGCCGATGAGCAGCCGCTGCAGGAATACCGCACCCTGGAAAACGAGTTGCGTGTCTACAATGAAGAGTTGATGGACCGGCAGCGGCTGGTGGTGCTGAACAAGATTGATCTGCTGGAAGACGAGCAACGGCTTGGTGCCTTGCAGGAGCTGTTTTTTAAAGCGGAAGGAATCAAGCCCCTTGCCATTTCGGCCCTTACCGGGCAGGGGCTCGCACAGTTGCAGGAAGTGTTGGGAGAGATGCTGGAGTTACGCAAGACGGACTCGCAAAAAGTCCATCCCACTGATGAAGATGACTCAGAGCTTGTCCCTAACTAAGCTCTAACCAAAAAGTTGCGCCGCAACGCAGTAGCTTGGCCTTTTTGCGACGCCATTAAGAGAGGCGTGATGAC
This sequence comes from Thiovibrio sp. Mzg5, assembly GCF_055379285.1. NCBI lineage: Bacteria > Pseudomonadati > Thermodesulfobacteriota > Desulfobulbia > Desulfobulbales > Thiovibrionaceae > Thiovibrio > Thiovibrio sp. Mzg5. Next base: position 769,407 of record NZ_AP022872.1, read on the forward strand.
CACAGCGATGGAGCATGACGAAGACCTGGCGCTACGCCGCCGGTTTCTGGACCGGGCCAAAAGGGTGGTGATCAAGGTGGGTAGCGCCGTGCTTACCACCGGGGAAGGGTTGAACCTTCCTGTCTTGGACAACCTGGCCAAAGAGATCTGTGTCCTACGCAAAAGCGGTCGGCAGGTGATCCTGGTCAGTTCCGGCGCGGTCGCGGCTGGCCGTCGGAAAATGGGACTTGGCGATCGGCCCCTGACCCTGCGGGAAAAGCAGGCTGCCGCCGCCATCGGCCAGAGCAGCCTGATGCGCTCCTACGAGAAGATCTTCGAACAGCTGGGCCAGAAGGTGGCCCAGGTTCTCCTAACCCACGATGCCCTGTCCCACCGGGACCGGTATCTCAATGTCCGCAATACCCTCTTTACCCTGCTGGACTGGGGCTTGGTCCCCATCATCAACGAAAACGACACCGTCTCTGTGGAAGAGTTGCGCTTTGGCGACAACGACGCCCTGGGCGCCATGGTCACCAACCTCACCGAGGCGGATATCTTTGTCTGCCTGACCGATGTTTCGGGTCTCTTTTCCGCCAACCCCCTCACCAACCCCGAGGCCAGGCCGGTCCATACCGTGGCCAAGATCGACGCTGCGGTGCAGGGTATGGTCGGCAAGGTGCAAAGCGGCGTGGGCACCGGTGGCATGGGGAGCAAGGTCAAGGCCGCCAAGATGGTGGCGGCGCGGGGGGGCTGTTGCTTCATCGGCCCTGGCCGGGAGCCGGACACCATCTCCCGGCTTTTTGCCGGAGAGTTGATCGGCACCTTTTTTCTGCCTCAGAAGGAAAAAATGGCGAGCCGTAAGCACTGGATTGCCTATACCTTGCGGCCGCAAGGTTTTCTGGTTCTGGATGCCGGGGCTTGCAAGGCCGTGCTACAGGGGGGCAAAAGTCTGCTTCCTTCAGGAATTGTTGAGGTCCGGGGCAAGTTCGGCATCGGGGCGCCCATCCATTGTCTGAACGAACAGGGCGAACCCCTGGCCGCCGGGTTGGTCAACTATACCTCCGGTGATATCGACAGGATCAAGGGCGTGAAGACCAGCCAGATTGAAGAGGTGTTGGAACGGCCCAAGGACAGCGACGAGGTAATCCACCGCGATAATCTGGTAATCCTATAAATGTCCAGCAGCACCACATCTGCTTTGTCATCGGTCGGCTCATGTGCAACAGCACACATCGCCGGCCTCTTCCTCGCATCTGTGGCACTGCTGAACATTTATCAGTAATCAATCAAGCAAAATTTATAGCAACGCTGGGGGTATGTGATGTCCATCCAGGAAACTATCAGGCAGATGGCAGTGGCGGCCAAAAAGGCTTCCCGCAACATGGCCAATCTTTCTACTACCGCCAAGAACAACGCCCTGCTGAAGATGGCCGAGGCGCTTCTTGCCCAAAAGTCCTATATTCAGCAGGAGAATGAAAAGGATCTGGTTGCGGGCCGCGCCAAGGGGCTGTCCGCCGCCATGCTCGACCGGCTGGCCCTCACCGACAAGGTGATCGACAGCATGGTCGGGGGTTTGCGCGAGGTTGCCGCCCTGCCCGATCCGGTGGGCGAGGTGAGCGAGATGGCCAAACAGCCTTCCGGCATCACCGTGGGCCGGATGCGCATTCCCCTGGGGGTTATCGGCATGATCTACGAGTCGCGGCCCAATGTGACCGTGGACGCGGCCGCACTCTGCCTCAAGGCCGGGAACGCCATCCTCCTGCGGGGCGGTTCCGAGGCCATCCATTCCAATCTGGCCCTGGCCAAGGTGCTGCAGGAGGTCCTGGCTGCGGAGCAGATTGAGGCCGCAGCCGTGCAGGTCATTCCGGTTACCGACCGCGAGGCGGTTACGGCCATGCTCACTCTTGATGAGCAGATCGACCTGATCATCCCGCGCGGCGGCGAGAGCTTGATCCGTTTCGTGGCCGAGAACTCCCGCATCCCGGTGCTCAAGCATTACAAGGGCGTCTGCCATGTCTTTGTCGATGCCAGCGCGGATCTGGATATGGCGGTGAACATCGTGATGAACGGCAAGGTGCAGCGGCCCGGGGTGTGCAACGCCCTGGAGGCATTGCTGGTGCATGAGGATATCGCCGCCGCCTTTTTGTGCAAGGTCTGGGACGAATTGAAGCAGGGTGGGGTCGAACTGCGGGGCTGCCCGAAGACCAAGGCGATTCTGCCCGAGATCACCGCGGCCCTGCCCACCGACTACGGCATGGAGTTTCTCGACCTGATCCTGGCGGTGCGGGTGGTTGCCGATCTGGATGCGGCCATGGACCATATTGTCCAGTACGGCTCCCAGCACACCGAGGTGATCGTCACCAACAGCTATGCCAACGGCCAGCGCTTCCTCCGCGAGGTGGATGCCTCGGCGGTGATGATCAACGCCTCCACCCGGTTCACCGACGGCGGCCAGTTCGGCCTGGGCGCCGAGATCGGCATCAGCACCACCAAGCTGCACGCCTACGGCCCCATGGGGTTAAAAGAGCTGACCACCAGGAAGTTCATCGTTTACGGGGATGGCCAGGTTCGCGCCTGATCCGCTCTTGCCCGGAGGGCGCATGGAATTTCCGTACAACCTCGGCCAGCGGGTCGGCATCTTGGGTGGCACCTTTGACCCGGTGCATAACGGCCATCTGGCCATTGCCGAGGCGGTCCGGCAGGCGCTGGCTCTTTCGAGCATTCTCTTTGTCCCTGCCTTTCTGCCGCCCCACAAGCCGACCTACACCATCTCCGCCTTTCCCCACCGGGCTGCCATGCTGGAGCTGGCCGTTGCCGACCGGCCTGGTTATTCCGTCTCCCGCCTGGAGGCGGAACGCGAAGGGCCTTCCTTCAGCATCGATACCCTGAAGGCCTTGCGCGGTCTGCTGGGGCCGGAGGCCGAGCTGTTCTTCATCACCGGCATGGATGCCTTTGCCGAAATCCACACCTGGAAGGCCAACCGGGAGCTGCTGGATCATGCCTCCTTCGTGGTGATCGGGAGGCCTGATCATTGCCAACAGTCTTGCGGACAAACGGTGGCGGCGAATTTCCCCGGCTACACCTTTGTCGAGGCCCATGGGCGTTGGCAGGGAGAGCCCGGCCAGGGAGCCATCTATCCGGTGGCTATGGTGCCGATCAAGGTCTCTTCCACCGAGATTCGGGAGACAATCCGGCAGGGCAGGTCGGTACGCGAGCTTGTCCCCGCACCGGTGGCGGATTACATTGAGGCCCAGGGGCTGTACCGCTGACCTGCCTCGTTCAGGCCGCACTCTGGGCAGTGACGGCCTCCTCCTCTTCCGGCATGGCCGTGGTCAAGGTAGTCAGGTAGAGGGCGCCCTTTTCAATCTGGTCGGCAATGCGCCGGACATCGCTCATCAGGTCGATGAGCGAGACCATCAGCCCCACCGGCAGCAGGCTCTTGGTTCCCGCCTTGAGCAGGCTTGATTTGAGATGCCGGTACATCTCCTCGGTTTCCTTGAACAGCGCAGCGCACTCCTCCGGCGCATAGTCTTTTCGGGCCACATCGGCCAAATCAAGCAATTTCACCACCTGCTGTTTATACAGCCCTATTTCCTGGGCCAGGGCGGTATTCGCCAACAGGCGGCTCTGCTGTTGCATCTGGGCGACCCTGAGCGACACGTCCGCAATCTCGCGGTAATAGCTGGTGACCCGCAGGGCGTTGGGGAGCACATGGTCAAGCTCCTCCGGCAGGTTGCCCCGGCTGATCAGGTTGCTGAAATTGCCCACCTCGATCTCCAGTTTGAGCAGAGCCTGGCGGTCGGCGTCAAGCTGGGGGCTGGGGCCTGTCTCGCTGCTTATGGCGCCCTTGGCCATGCGGCGGGCAATGTTGCCGATCCGCTCAATTTCCTTGGCTAGGGCATGGAAGGCCAGCACCGGAGTGGCGGCGATATTTTTGTCCAGATAGAGGGGCTGCGCCTCGTCTTCTTCATGGGAGCGGAACCACCCCTTGAGGATCATGACCATGCTTCGGCTGAACGGCCACATCAGGCAAAGCCCAAGGATGTTGAAGGCGGAATGGAACAGGGCCAGCAGGATGGTGGCGTTGGTCTGCACGTGCAAGAGCTGCGGGAAGGTGGTCAGGGCATGAAGGAGAAAGGGGAGCAGCAGGAGGGCCACGACGCCGGTTACCAGGTTGAAGATGACGTGGGCGGCGGCAACCCGTTTGGCATTGGGGGTGGCGCCCATTGCCGCCAGGGCCGCAGCCGAGGTCGAACCGATGTTGGCGCCGATGACCAGGGAGGCTCCGCCGTCAATGGGGATAAAGCCTCCGGCGGCTGCGGTGAGGGTTATGGCTATGGCCGCGCTGGAGGATTGCATGGCCACGGTCAGCAAAAAACCCAGGACCAGAAAGACGAAATGACTCCCCACCCCGCCGCCCATCAGAGCGAGCGGCAGGTTGATGCCTGTGCCGGCAAAGGTGGTTCTAAGCAGATCGATCCCCATAAAAAAAACCCCGAAACCGGCCAGGGTCTCGCCGAGGGCGCCGTAACGGCCGCTGCCCTTGCCGAGGCGCAGGAGCATGCCAAAGCCGATGAGGGGCAGGGCAAGGAGCTTGATGTCGAATTGATTGCCGACCAGACTCACCAGCCAGCCGGTCATGGTGGTGCCGATATTGCTCCCGTAGATAATGGTGATGGCCTGCGTGAGGTCCATGAGCCCGGCGTTGACAAAGCCGATGGTGGCCACGGTCACGGCGCTGGAGGATTGCACCAGGGAGGTGATGAGGGCGCCGGAAAGGATACCCCGAAGCGGGGTGGCGGTGGAGCGTTCCAGGATGGTGCGCAGGGTGTTGCCCGCGACAACCTTGAGGCCCTCGGTCATGAGTCGCATGCCGAGCAGGAAGAGCCCGATGCCCCCGATAAAACTGCCAAGGATGGAAAGGTTCATGTCACGGACTCCTTTTCTGGCCGGATGGTATTTTTATTATAGTACCCGGTGTCTGCGGGATAGGCAATTGCTTGATGATATTGAAAATATTTCCGGCCTCTCGGGCGGCGCAATCGTCGGGGAGTTTTTTAATTGGAGAGAGCGGCGGGCTTTCTGTATGATACAGACAGGCATCCCTGTTCGCCGTTGCGCCGCGCGGCCATGACAGCCATAAACAAGAGAGGACGGCAACCATGCACAACCAGCGAAGTAGCGGCGTCCTTCTGCATCTTACCTCCCTGCCGGGGCCTTTCGGCATCGGCACCCTCGGCAAGTCGGCCTTTGAGTTCATCGATTTTCTCGGGGCGGCCGGGCAAAGCCATTGGCAGATCCTCCCCTATGGCCCGGTGAGCGGCATCTTTGACAATTCGCCCTACATGAGCCTGTCCGCCTTTGCCGGCAATCCATTGCTCATCGATCCCGCCCAGCTCATGGGGGCAGGCCTCCTGCGGCGTGAGCAGGTGGAAATCCCGCCCGATTTTTCCGAGTACCTGGTCGATTTTCCCGCGATCCTGGCCTTTAAGGAGAAACTCCTGGAACTCGCCTTTCTGGAGTTTAGGCTCGGTGGCGACTCGGCACCTTTCGTGGCCTTCTGCCAGACCATGCCCTGGCTTGAGGACTATGCGCTTTTTATGGCGTTGCGGGAAGAATTTGCGGCTGCCCCCTGGTTTTCCTGGCCGGCCGGCCTTGCCCGCCGCCAGCCGGAAGCCCTTGCCCAGTGGCGAAAAACCCTGGCGGAGCGCATCCTGTTTCATAAGTTTGTCCAGTTCTGCTTTTTCTCCCAATGGCGAATTCTTTGGGATTACGCCCACAGCCACGGGGTAAAAATCATCGGCGATATCCCCATCTATGTCGCCCTGGATAGCGCCGATGTCTGGGCGCACCAGGAATGCTTTGTCCTTGATCCCAAAACCGGGCAGCCCACCCATGTGGCCGGCGTGCCCCCGGATTATTTCAGCGAAACCGGCCAGCGTTGGGGCAATCCGCTCTTCAAGTGGCACAGCGCTGATGGGGGGATGAATCAACCCCTGCTCGAGTGGTGGGGGCAGCGGTTCCGTCATATCTGCCAGACGGTGGATGTCGTTCGCATCGATCATTTCCGCGGCTTTGAAGCATACTGGCAGATTCCGGCCGCGGAGGAGACCGCAGTCAACGGGGAATGGGTCAAGGCGCCCGGTCTGGCATTTTTTTCCGAGATGAAAAAGCATCTGGGAGAGTTGCCGATCATCGCCGAGGATCTGGGGGTTATCACCCCGGAGGTTGAGCTGCTCCGCGACACCTTTGGTTTCCCGGGGATGAAGGTGCTGCAGTTTGCCTTTGATTCCGACGAGCACAACGCCTATCTGCCCCATAACTACACCACCGTCAACTGCGTGGTCTATACCGGCACCCATGACAACGATACGACCCTGGGCTGGTATTTCAGCGATACGGTTATGCAGGCCAGCAAGACCAAGGCCTTGCGGTATGCCCATAGCCAGCCGGGCAGCCCCGTGCATGGGGATTTTATCCGCATGGCCTATGGCTCGGTGGCCAATCTGGTTATTGTGCCGCTCCAGGATGTGCTGGGGTTTGGCAGCGATTGCCGGATGAACACCCCCGGCACCTCGCAGGGGAACTGGCGTTGGCGTTGCGCGGCCAGATTTTTAAATGCCGAGACCGCACGGGCGTTGCGGGATGAGGTTGTGTTTTATAACAGATTGCCGAGTCTTCCTGGTGCTTTTTGCGAAAAGGAGAAATGAGATGAAGGTTTTGGCCTTGAGCGGGAGTCCGCGCAAAAAAGGAAATACCGAGACTCTGCTTCATGCTGTTCTCAAAGGGGTTGAGGCGGCGGGTGGCGAGGTCGAATTGATCCGCCTCTATGATCTTCGGATTCAGCCCTGCATCGGTTGCGGCGGCTGTGACAAGACCGGGGAATGTGTGCTGGAAGATGACATGCAGGGGTTGTATCCAAAAATCCTTGCCTCGCCACGGGTGATCCTTGCCTCCCCCATCTATTTTTACGGAATCACCGCCCAAGCCAAGGCCTTTGTTGATCGTTGCCAGGCACTGTGGAACAGGAAGCGGCTGCAGAAGGAAAAGGACGAGTGGCGCAAGGATCCCAGTCGCAAGGGTTTTCTGGTGGCCGTGGCCGCCACCCACGGGGAAAAGGTTTTTGATGGGGCGATTCTTACCGCCAAATATGCCTTTGACGCCATGGGTATGGAGTATGGCGGGGAATTTGTGGTCAAGGGCATGGATGGCCGTGGGGCAATGGCAAAGGATGAGGCCACTCTGGCGCTGGCGGAAAAGGCAGGCAGAAAATTTATGGATTGAAACAGGATGGTTGCGAGGTTTTCTCCCTGTGGACTGAGCCAGGGAGAGGAATAAAAGATTGACAAACTCCCTTCCATCATTTAAAAAATGGCGCACAGCATGGCCCCTTCGTCTAGTGGTCTAGGACGCTGGCCTCTCACGCCGGTAACACGGGTTCGAGTCCCGTAGGGGTCACCAAGTGAGAAATCAAGGAGTTACGTCAACCGACGTAACTCCTTTTTTCGTTCTAGGGGCATGCCGGTGGTTTCCCCTGTGTGTCCTCCCCTCCCTCTTGAAAATTTGAGTCATTGCGAAGTTGCGCGTGCAGACTGGAATAATTGTAAGTACTCCGGGTTCGCGCTGAAACAGGATAGTCTTACGAAAAAAAATGAAATCTTCAAATATTGGGAAATGTCCAGGGAAACCGGTCAATATTTCCCCGTAGAATGCAGGACTGAAATTGTGATACGCTGGTTATGGGTTGGCATGTCACCTGACCGGATTAACAGAGAACAAGAGTAGGCTCTCCATGGCTACAGTGCTTATGATCATTGCCCCTGAAGGGTTCAGGGATGAGGAGCTGTTTCTCACCCAGGTGGAGCTGGAAAAGGCTGGACATAAGATCGTCATTGCCAGCCTGGTAAAGGGCGTTTGTCGTCGTTCGCACGGCGGTTCTGCCACCGCAACCCTCATCCTTGCGGAAATAGAGGTGGAAAATTACGAGGCCGTAGTCTTTGTGGGGGGCAACGGTTCCAAGGTTTATTTTACCAACCGCGACGCCTTGCGGATTGCCCAAGAGATGGCCGGGCAGGGCAAGGTTGTTGCCGCCATCTGTGTGGCTCCGGTAATCCTGGCAAATGCCGGGTTGCTCCAGGGGAAGAACTCCACGGTTTTTGGCAGTGAAATCAAGGCAATCGAGGGCAAGGGTGCGAAATACACCGGAGCTGGGTTACGGTGGACACCAATATTGTTACCGGCGATGGCCCGAAGAGCGCCAGATTGTTTGGCAGGAAGATCAATGCATGCTTGCAACGTCACGGCACTCCACGCAAATAGTCAAGGAAAGCAGGGCGCCGCGCACCAACCTATCGGGGGGGAATGACTATGCCTATTGGAGAGTTTTGCAACCGAGAAGTAGTGTTTGCCACCAGAAAAAGCAGCATCATTGAAGCAGCGCAACTCATGCGCCAGTATCATGTGGGTGATCTGGTGGTGGTGGAGGAGGTCGCGGGAAGGCGGGTGCCGGTGGGCATGGTGACCGACCGTGATATCGTGATCGAGATCATTGCCAAATCCTTGCCTGTTACCGACTTCACCGTGGGTGAGATCATGGGGCCGCAACTCATCAGCGTCCAGGAAACCGAGGGGGTGGTTGAGACCATTCGGCTCATGCGGGCCAACGGCATCCGCCGGATTCCAGTCATTAATCAAGAGGGAGGGTTGGTCGGCATCATGTCGGTGGACGATATGCTGGACCTTCTGGCCGAGGAACTCACCGCCCTTGCCAAAGTCGCGCCGCGCGAACAGGCACGCGAAGCTCGAACCAGGGAGAGTTGATCCCGTTTGTCTCGGGCTCCCGGCCTTAAAACGGGGCAGGGAAAAGAGGGTCACTCCTCGCATGGATGTTGCACGTATTCTCTGCTGGAAACAACGACACCATGCATCGCTGGTCCAGGAGTTGACACGCAAAAATGCCGCTACTTGAGATAAAAAATCTTTTTTTTCAGGTGGGCACGGTAAAGATCCTGGATGATCTCTCTCTGTCCATCGAGGCCGCAGAGGTCCATGCCCTGCTGGGGACAAACGGCACGGGCAAGAGTACCCTGGCCTATCTCATCGCCGGGTGTGAGGGGTACCACCCCACCGCAGGCACGATCCTCTTTGATGGCCGGGCCATCCATACCTTTAAGATTCATGAAAGGGCGCAACTGGGCATCACCATGGCCTGGCAGGAGCCGGTACGTTTTGAGGGGATCTCCGTGGCCCAGTATCTGACCCTGAAGCATCGGGAGCTGGATCCGGCCCCTTTTCTTGAGATGGTCGGTCTTGACCCCGGTCGCTATCTGCCGAGGATGGTGGACCGATCGTTGAGCGGCGGGGAAAGGAAACGGATCGAGCTTGCCTCTATCCTGGCTTTGCGTCCCAGGCTTGCCATTTTCGATGAGCCTGACTCCGGCATTGACCTGCTCTCCATCAACGACATCATCAATGTGATAAATGCCTGCAAAGAAGGCGGCTCTGCAGTGCTGCTCATTACCCACCGCGAGGAAATTGCCCTGATTGCCGACCAGGCATCGCAGGTCTGCCGGGGCAGGATAGTCTCCTCCGGGGCTCCGGCAAAGGTGGCGGCATATTATAAATCGCGGCAATGTTCGGCCTGCGAAACCGAGGGGTGTGGTGATGACCGCCCTTGATCAATTAATGCAGGCCTTCGGCAATGCCGGCGGTGACCGGGCGGTGCTGGCAGACAGCGCCACCGCCCATCTGGTCGCCGACGGTCATACGATCTTGAGCAGTCGGGAGATCGAGGGGATCGAGGTAGCGGCGCAGGCAACCGCTTCGGGCATCAGTGCCAAGGTCAGGGTGCGGCAGGGGGTTCGCCTCACAAATCCGGTCCATCTCTGCTTCGGCGTTCTCCACAAAAGAGGGGACCAAAACATCCACATGGAGGTGCACCTTGAAAAGGATGCCGCAGCCTCGTTTATCGCCCACTGTATCTTCCCCGAGGCTGAGCAGGTGATCCATACCATGGATGCGGTGATCGATATCGGGGAAGGGGCTGAAATGCGCTATGCCGAGACCCATTTCCATGGCAGGTATGGGGGGGTTGAGGCCATCCCTAGGGCCGTTGTCAGCGTCGGCAAAAACGGTAGATATCTTGGCGAGTTCACTTTGATTACCGGTCGGGTGGGTAGGCTGGCCATCGATTACGCGGTCCAGGCGGAAGAAAACGGAGTGGTCGAATTGACGGCAAGGGTCTTCGGCCATGGTCGCGATGCGATAGTGATCAAGGAAAAGGTGGTGCTGGCCAGGGAGAACTCCAGGGGGCTGATAAAAACACGGGTTGCGATCGAGGATGAGGCGTCGGCAGAGATAACCGGCATCACGGAGGGCAACGCCGCCGGGGCCAGAGGGCATGTGGACTGTCTGGAGATTGTCAAGGACCATGCCGTTGCCAGCGCCATCCCGGTGGTGCGGGTGACCAACCCCCTGGCTAAGGTAACCCATGAGGCGGCCATCGGCAGCGTGGACAAGCGGCAGCTTGAAACCCTCATGGTCCACGGACTCTCACCGGAAGAGGCCGTGGATGTCATTGTTAAGGGGATACTGAGGTAAAAACGAGAAGTTGGGCAGGCTCACAGGGAAGCCCTATTTCGAGAATAATTTTTCATTGTTGCGGCCGGGGGAGAAGCCATGCGTCTGAGCGAACGCCGCAAGGAGGGGATTTTTTATTTCGCGGTGCAGCACGCCGCAGGGGAGGTGGTGGGAGGAGAGGTGGAAATCGCCGTCTTTGCCGCGGTCCCCGAAGGGGAGGGCGTTCTGCTCCTGCGCCGCACCCTCTATTTTGACGAGCAATCCCATGAGCATATAGACAACTTCTGCAAGGAATTCTCCTATGACGCGCATTACCGCGCGATCTGCCTCGATGGCACGGCCCACTGGTGCCGGGTGGCCCGCCTCTACGAGGTCAATGCCCGGATTTTGAAGGAGGAGCACACCCTCGGGGCGGAACCCCTGGAAAAGAGCGGCCAAGAGCTGTTTCACTTTCTCCGCCGCGACTTGGTCTTGATTGAAGAGAGGCCGGAATACCAGGAAGAGATGGCCCGGGTAAGCCGCGGCGAAGAGGTCGATCTCCAGGAAGCCCTTGCCCTCTTGGGCAAGGTGAAGGGGCTGAAGGTCGTCTCGGCCTGCCAGGGGGCCGCCATGGTGCAACTTGAGGCGCACCAGATCTATCTGCCCTCCTGCCATGCGCTCCAGGCGAGCATCACCATGGGCAATTTCCCACAGCGCCTCAAAAACCACCTGCACAGCGGACCATTGGGGCAGCAGCATCTCGCCCTGTTCGAGGAAAACCGGCTCAGTGCGGGGCAACCCCAAAACAACAAGAGGTTCATCCGGATGCTCGCCTCCTCCCTGCACACCTTTTTGCAGAAATATGGGCATAAATGAGCGCAGGCAGATCCGCCGAACCTCGCATCTAACCCAACCGTACCATCTGGGGCGAGCTTTCTGTTGTTCGAGATTTCCGAGGCGGGAGAGGGGAGAGGTGCTCTGAAGGCGTCGGCTCAGTCTGTGCAAAAGAAGAAGCTATTTTGCCAGGCCTGACCATGTAAAGGTGCATTCCGTCCCGGTTCGGACATCTCCGGCAACCATCTGCGGCTATGCAGTCCGGATCATGCGGAGGAGTTATTCTCTGAGGGGGCGGTGTAGTCGCCTATGGCGGTGGAGATCGCCGTGCCCTTGGTCATGGTGCCGATGGAGTTGGCAAACTCGGTAAAGGAGGTAATCCCGGCTTCGCTTGCCTCGGCAGGCTTGCCAAGCTCGCTGAATTTGGTCATGAAATCGCTCAGGTTGGTGAGCTTCTGGTCGATAACTTCCTGGCGGTTGCCGCTGTATTCAGCAGTGACGATGGCGGTCGTGGCGTTCAGGTAGCCACGGCCCAGCTCCTGGTCGGCGTTAAAGGCTGTGGCGGCCTGGGAGGCGAATTGGGCAAAGATAGCGGAGTTGCCCATGCTGCTGACCGACTCGGCAACCGAGCCGTAGCGCTGCAAATTCTCGCTGCTCATTGTGCCGGTGGCTGTGGCGATATCGGTAATGGTTGCTCCGGAAATGTTGCGGCCGAAGCTTTGGACGATCTTGGAAAAGCCGCGCACTGCAGCCTCGTTCCCGGTGGCCTTGAGGCGCTGATAGGCTGTGCCGATGTCCTTGGAGGCAGTGGAGACGAGCACCGAGTCCGACTTGGCTTGGATAATGTCCGCCAGCTGGGGAGAGGAACTGCTCTGGCTTTTGAAGAGGTCGCTCACTGCTGTTTTGTTGGTGATGCTTTTGGCGGCGGCGGAGATGAGTACCGAGTCCAATTTGGCCTGGATAATGTCCTCTGCTTTGGGAGAGGAGCCGATCTGGCTTTCGGTGGCAGGCTGGATATTGAAGATTGTTTTGAGGCCGGAAAGGCCGAGGTTGTTGATGGATATCATTTGCATGACCTCCTTTTTCTAACATTATGGGCACTGAGAACGTAAAAGTCAATGTGGCGGGAGGGGCTTAGTGCGGCGGGTTGAGGAGAACTTCGAGTGGCTTGGTGATTACGGTTGCTGTTGCGGCAGGGGAGAGAACCGGGCTGTTAGAGAATCTCTTTGCGGAGCCTGGTGTGCAGATAGAGGCCCTCCAACTTTTCCCTGGCCCACCTGGTCTTGCGCAGGAATTTGAGGCTCGATTTGATGCTGGGATCTTTGGTGAAGCAGTTGATCGCGATCTTCTCCCCCAGCTTCTCCCAGCCGTAGTGTTCCACCAGTCGGGTGAGGATCATCTCCAGGGTGATGCCGTGCAGCGGGTTGCTTCCTTGGGTTGTGCTCATGGTGTGTCCTTTGCTTGTTTGCCGTCCGTCCGAGCCAGGAGTGCAAGGGTTTTTTTGTCGTGTAGCCTTTCTTTTTTCTTGCCGAAACCTTCCATGATTTCCTTCTGCAACGACCCAAGGAATTCCTGTTTATAATACGTCAGTTTGCTTCTTTTTGCCACAGTGGAGACGGAGAAACTGCTCCGTGGATGCAATGATCGATTCGGCTTTCTTGCAGAAGATTAATTTGAGGCAGACTTGAGATCGGCCTGTGGCATACAAAAAGTTATTTTTCAAGATCCGTCCCTTCCCTGCACCGCGCATGTAGATAGTGGCATTGTGGCGAAAGCCTCCGGGAACCCCCGGCAATGATTTTCCCATGGAAGGCAACGGCTGAAACGTGATAAGGTGGTCAGGAATCGGGGCGCCACAGAGAAGATGCCTGCGGAGCAGCTTCCAGATCAGGGGATATCACCTTTTTGTTGCAGAATTAAGTAAGGAGTGATGCGATGTATTTTGGCTACTGGCTGATTCTCGGCGTTGTCTTGATTGTTTTGGAAATAGTGATCCCCTCCTTTGTCGTGATCTGGTTCGGCATTGCCGCCCTGCTCACCGGCATTGCCGCCTTCTGGGTAACCGACCTCACCGCGCAGGCAGCGATCTTCGTTGTCCTCTCCGCGCTCTCCTTTGCCATCGGCTGGTTTGGTTTTTTGAAAAACGCGAAAGCTCGGTCCCAGGCGGGGCAGGGCAAGGAGTCGGTGCTTGGCGAGACCGGCATCGTCTCTGTGGTCAAACCGGGAGATTTTCCCGCGGGCACGGTCCGCTTCTCCGTGGCGGTGCTGGGCTCCGACGAGTGGGAGTTCACCGCCGATGAAATCCTGGCCGTGGGCGACCGTTGTGTGATCGTGGATGTGTTGGGTTCGAAACTGAAGGTCCGCAAGGCGTAGTGTATTCACCGTTTCTTGAACAGAAAAAGGAGAAATCATGCCAGTATTCACCGTCTTTGTTTTTGTTCTGTTGGCACTGGTCGTCATCACCATCGTGGCCGGGGTCAAGATGGTTCCCCAGGGCCATGAATATGTGGTGCAGCGGTTAGGGAAATACCACCAGACCCTCAAGCCGGGGCTCAACATCATCCTTCCCTACATCGATCAGGTTGCCTACCGGGTGATGACCATGGACGAACCCCTGGACATCGAGCGCCAGGAGGCGATCACCGCCGACAATGCGGTGATCTGGTGCAATGCCATTGCCTTCATCAAGGTGCTGTCCCCGGAAAAGGCCATGTACGGCATCTCCGATTACAAGTACGCCATCCGCAATCTGGTCATGACCAACCTGCGCGCCATCATCGGCAACATGACCCTGAACGACGCCCTCTCTTCCCGGGATAAAATCAAAGCGCTGCTCAAGAGCCAAATCAGCGACGATGTGGTGGATTGGGGGCTGGTGGTCAAGTCCGTGGAGATCCAGGATATCCGCCCCTCCGACACCATGCAGGAAGCGATGGAAAAGCAGGCGGGCGCAGCCCGGCTGAAGGCTGCGGCGATTCTGGCGGCGGAAGGGGAAAAGCAGGCAATGATCCAGCGGGCGGAAGGCACCCTGGAGGCGGCCCGCATGGAGGCCGAGGCCCAGATCATCCTGGCCGACGCCTCGGCCAAGGCTATCAAGGATATTGCTGACGCGGTGGGAGACAACGACCTGCCGGCCATGTTCCTTCTGGGCAACCGCTACATCGAAGGGATGCGCAAACTGGCCGAATCCTCCAATGCCAAGATGATGGTGCTGCCTGCCGATATCATGGCGGCGGTGGGTGGGCTTATCAATCGGAAACAGGGGTAGGGCGAAGGTCCGGTGGGTCGCGGAAAACTTATATTTCAAGACCTGCCCCCGTACATGTTCACGGCTGATGATCAATGGAGGAGAGCGGCATGAGTGATGAGAATGGCAGCAAGGCAAGTTTGACTTCAGGTGATTCTCCTTCACCAGATCAGGATCAACCAATTTTTTCATTCAAATTCAATAAATGGAAAGTTCTCTGGCGGCTTGGCCATCTCAGCTTGGCGATACTCATTGCTTATAAAATAGTGTTCGATTGGGCACTAAACGAGAAGAATATTTTCATGTTTTTCACCACTGAAATTGTAATGGGTATGCTTTTGATCGCGGCGATATTGATACTATGGGACACAATATTTGCGTGCGAGATCATTCTGTATCGAACAAAAATCATAAAAACTTGGCATTTTGGTCTGCGGCGGGAGGTCGAATTTTCATGCGCAAGATTCGGTATGGGTAACACACCGTTTTCCAGAATAAAAAGATTTTGCCCCTATTGGACTATCAGCATTTTTACGCCATTCCTCGGGGTTTTCTATGACGAAACTCTTGCTTCCAATAAAGATATTCGAAGAATGAATCAATTTTTGGCTGAAATTTCCCGCAGAAATATCAGCTTGTTTGAATTCGGTGGCATGTTTAACACCAAAACTGTTTCACTAAAATCTTTTTTGAAAGAGGGGTAACCAATGAGCGATAACTGCGGCACTATTTTGGCAGGGTTCAACGGGGTTGAAGAAAAAAACAGGGTCAGGCTTCCAAGTTGTCAATATTAAGCATAAAAGGGCTCTTCCGCAGAAGTTGTGAAAGTGTTTGTTTAATCGCCCCCGCCACGAATCACCTTGCTTTAAGTGCAGGAGCATAACAAGCGGGACAAGGGGACGGAGTCAGTTTATTAACTTTACGAGCAACTAGGAGTCAGGTCTTGAGCATTGTCGGGGTCAGGTCTTGAAAAGTGAGTTTTGCCAGAGCCCTCAAAGGAATTGGGCTTTACAGCAGAAACAATATTACCTGTATTGCTATTAATAGTGTGATTGAAAGTGTTGTGGAGAATGCCAAGGAGGCAAGGCATGTCAAATCTATCTGCCAATGATCTGAAAATAAAAGGCGTTTCCGCCATTGAGGCCGTGCTTGCCCATCGTCAGGAAGCAGTTTTTCTGTTCGGGGCAAGGAGCGATTCGTGGTGATGGATATGGAGCATTACCATTACCTGAGGGAGTGCGAGTTGTAAGCCGCCCTTGCGCAGACCCGTGCAGACATCGCCGAAGGGCGTTTTGTCAAGGAAAGCGCCGAAGACCATCTGGCCCGTTTGAAGGCAGATCAAGGGTGAGTTGGTCGTTGGTTTTTACCGAGCAGTATGAAAAACGTGCCCTGCAATTTCTGAAATGCCATCCCGATCTGGAAAAACAGTATTTGAAATCACTGTAGCTTCCTGTTGAGGACAAACTGGCTCATCGCTTCCTTCCGCTGCACCGCTCTATAAGCCCAGCAGAATCAAATTCTGTAGTCCTGATTTTCGTCGAAATCCAGAAAAAATGTTTGGCAGTTGCCTGGTGCGCTATGCATACTGAATCTAGGCACACGGTTGGCTGGTAAGGTTGCGTTTGAATCCAAACCACAAGGAGCAGAGTCATGACCCAACTGAAGCAGGGCAAGTGCGAGGACTGCGGTAAGAATTATGAGGATATTCTGACAACCTGTGCCCATTGCGGCTATTCGCCCCATGGCGCCTATGTAATGGAAGCTGCCGATCCCTTTTGGAAATGCGGCGGTTGTGGGAGAATGGTCCAGGCTGCAAGGCCGCCGGAAAAATGTCCGGGCTGTGGCGAGGTGTGTGATTTTAAAAATGTTACCTGTTACGCACCCCAATGCGGCGGGCCGGGCAATATTGATCCACAGCTCTAGGTTGTAAGGGGGAGGCGGGGTTTTGCCTTTTTAAGGAGGAGCCAGGTATGGGGGGCTGAAACATGAAAAGAAAATGCCTCATCGCCGTTATCCTGCTGCTACTTGGAGTTGGTGGCTGGCTGCGGTACTATTTCAGCGACCAACAGGTGATCAAGCGTAGGTTTACCGCCATTGCAGTCTCGCTTTCCAAGGATGGGGAGGAGACCCCGGTGATGATCGCCCTCAAGATGAGGCCGGTGAAGGATTTCATTGCCCCGGTCTGCGAGGTTGCGGTGCCGGAACGCAACTACCATGAGATTCTAGAGCCAGGGCTGGTCACTCACTATCTCATCCTCTACCGCTCCCGGCAGGCCAACCTGCATGTGGCTCTGGAGGAAGTCCTGGTCGAGATCCCGAGTAAGGGGAGGGGGGAGGTCAGTGCCCTGGTCCATGTGACCGCGAACTACAACCAGCCGGACTTCTTTGATGAAACCCACCGGGTGACGTTTTCCCTGCAAAAGCAGGAAAAGAACTGGCTTGTCCACAAGGCCACCCTGCCCGATGCCCTGGTGCGCAGATAACAGCCTGTCCGTCGCAGCGGGATCTTGACCGTTTTTCCATTCTCCCCACCCGATACACAGACACAGCGGTTGCTGGACTCCCGGCAGCGCTGGGTCTTTCCGCAATGCATTGCAAGCGAAGGGGGGCAGCGTCTTGTCTGAGAATGGCAACGGGGACGGAGGACTATATTTTTTATGCTGTATGGTTGGTTTTAACAGACTGTATATGAAAATATTTGGCTTAATATTGGAAATATGCTACCTTAAATAAAAAAAGGTGGCGACATGACAAACGAAGAGTTTTTCCATCAACTCGGGCTGCTGTATCGCAAGCGGCGAATTGAGCTGAAAATCAAGCTGCTGACTTTGGCGACCCGATGCGCCATTTCCGTTGACACCATGCGGGCAATAGAGCGCGGGAGCGAGAAGGTGAAAATCGGTTCCTGGCTCGCGGTGGCTGAGGCCCTTGGCCTTGGGGAAGCATGGAAAAACCTGCTTGCCGAACCGGTTGACCCGTTTGCTGAATACGACCGCAAACAAGATTTTGAAGAAAGAATCCTGAAAAAGCGGGTTCGGTCATGAAAAGCACTGACGCAATATCCCTGCACGTTTCCGCTATCATGCCTGACGGAGATGTCGTTTATGTGGGGCGGCTTTTGTCGCGCAACCTCTCCTCTCCTGACAAGAAAGAAGGGTTTTTCAAGTACGACGACGCCTACCTCTTGCGACCCAACGCCTATCCGCTCGACCCGATTCATCTCCCGCTTCTTCCTGAAACTTTTGATGCCCACCGAGGGGAAACCGGGGTTCATGCTGTTTTTGAAGACTCCCTGCCCGATGCCTGGGGCCGGACTATCCTCGCAAAACGAGCCGGTCTTGATAAATCACGATTCACCGCGGCGCATCTGCTGGCCGCCATGAAGGGATCCGGCTTAGGCCGCTTGCTCTATGCGGAAAAGCACCCCTCAAAGGTCCGGGGTGAAGATCATAGTATCGACTTCAACCGGATCAGTAAGGCGATTCAAGAGGCTGCGGTTTTTGAAGGGAACATCGATACGGAGAACAAGGCGTTAAAACATCTGCTCGCCTGCGGGAGTTCCGCGGGGGGAGCACGGCCCAAGGTGCTGGTGCGCATGGACAATCACCTCTGGCTCGCTAAATTCTCCAGCATCCGGGATCTCTCCCCCTCTCTTTGGGTTTCCCTTGAGCACGCGGGCATGCTTTTGGCGCGGAATGCCGGGCTCAACATCCCTGAGTTGAAGCGTCTTGCTGTAGGGGATAGGGAAATTCTGCTCGTGAAACGGTTTGATGTTACAGCGGCAGGTGGGCGGAATGCGATTGTGAGCATGCGCACCATGACCGGCGAGGAAAATCCGTACCTCTCGTCGTATTCGGCCATGGCGGATGTTGTCCGGCGCATTTCCTGCCGGCCGGAGGTGGATCTGGGCAGCCTCTTCCGGTGGATGGTAATCAATGTTTTTCTCCAAAACACGGACGATCATCTGCAAAATTTTTCAATGCTCCACACGAACAAAGGCTGGGAACTGTCGCCGGGATACGATATCACCCCCAATATTTATCAGGAGCGCCATATCCTGCAAATCAACGGGACGGATGGCCCCTTCTCCCGCGAGGATATACTGAACGAGGGGCGGCGATTTGGCTTGTCGACTCAAAAGTGTCGCCGCTTGCTTGAGGAAATCTACGCCAGCCTTTCTGGGTGGGAGGATATCTTTGAAGAATGCGGAGTCCTCTGGGGGCATACCCAGAGATTGCGGGAAAGCCTGAAGCAAAAAAGGAAATTGGTAGGCGGGGTGAGTTAACCTTCGCAAAAAGGTCGTCACCCTGGCACTGGGGCCGGTAAGCAGATTATGGCGTTATGCGGTGGGGTCTCGATCAGGATGAATCGCCGGTTGGGCGATCCTGCGGTCAGGGGTGTTCCGGAGCTGAAGAAGATTTGCTTGGCTGGGGGACAGGGATTCGAACCCCGATAGGCAGAGTCAGAGTCTGCAGTCCTACCGTTAGACGATCCCCCATTTTGGTGCCGGGCAAAGAACCGTCGAAAAATAGAGGAACAGGCCGATTATGTCAAGCAGAATTGTGGTCTGGCCCTTGGTTTGTTCAGGAAATCACAAAGCCGGCGTACCCGACCACCTGATTGGTGTCGCCGCTGGCCTCGCCAGAGTCGGTATAGCGGACGAGCCGGGCCTGGGTTGCCCCCAGGCGGAGGGCGGCGATGAGGGCGATGGTGGCCGGCATGATGCCGCACATGGTGATCCGGTTGCCCAGCACCGTGTTGTACAACCCCTCGGGGTCCAGGGCTTTGATCTGCTGCATGGCCAGGGAATCCTTTGCCGTGGCCGACTCTCGGGATTCATAATGGGTCATATCCGAGCTGGCCACGATGAGGACGGGCTTACCGTATTGCTCGATGGCGGCGGCGAGGGCTTCCCCGACAATCTGGCAGGTCTTGAAGGAAAGATGGGAGATCACCATGGGGGTCAGGGTCATGTCCGGGCGGAAATACTGCAAAAAAGGCACCTGCACCTCCAGGGAATGCTCGAACCGGTGGGCCAGGGTGTCTGCCTCGATCAGCTCTGTCTGGGCAAGGAGGCTGTGGGCAAGGACGGTGTTGATCGGCACCTCACCCAGGGGCATTCTCCAGGCCCCTTTCTCCATCAGGGCCACCGGCGCACCGTAACCGTGATGATTGGGGCCCATGACCACGATGTCCTGGGGGATCTCCACTGCGGCGAAGGTTTCCCCGGCCACGCCCCCGGAGTAGATGTACCCGGCATGGGGCGAGACCACAGCCAGGGCTTTCTGTTTGGCGGTGGTGGCAGGGATCAGGCTATCGAGGGTGTGCTTGAGGGTGGTGGGGTCTCCGGGGTAAAACTGATGGGCAACCGCAGGCTCTCGCTTCATGGCAGACCTCCAGGCGCAATTGAGGGGAACAGGAGGGACGCTTTTCTAAATTATAGCTCAAAACATGGGAGCGAAGCAAAGAGATATCTGATTCCCTGAGTAATCTCAGGCAGATCTTTTGTTCTCATGCAGTTTAAATCCCATTGGCGCGCAGCCGAGCACCGGAGAGGCTGCCGAAAAAGGAGTTTGCACTGTTTGAGGCGAAGCCGAGTTTGCAAACTCCCGGCAGCATCGAGGAGCGCAGGGTATCCCGCCCACGGCGGGACAAGAGACACAGGGGCCCTTTCTTTGGTTCGTTTCTTTGGGCAAGCAAAGAAACGAACAGAAGGACGAAGCGTATTCTTTTGGTTACTGGGATTGCTTGGTAATCAGAAAGCGATGCGGAGATAAATTACGGAAGCCTGACCTGCCAGGAAGTGCCGGTGGGGCCATCCTTCAGCTCGATGCCCTGGGCCAGAAGCTGGTCGCGGATCTCGTCGGCCCGGGCCCAGTTCTTTGCTTCCCTGGCTGCGGTTCGCTCCGTGATACCCTTTTCAATCTCTTCCGGGGTTACGGAGAGGGTCTTGAGAATTTTTTCCTGCTCTTTGTGCATGTACAGCACCGGCTCTTCGCTGAGCAATCCCAGGGTGTTGGCCATTTCCCTGGTGGTTTTCGCGCCGTCTTTGAGCAGTTGCAGATCGAGGCTGGCCGGTTTTCCCGGCAGATGCTGGCGGATCTTGTTGAGGATTTTCACCCCTTCGAAAAGATGTCCCAGGGCCTGGGCCGAATTAAAATCATTGTCCATGGCCTTGAGGAAACGCTCGGCCAGGGTTTCGATCTTCTCCCTGTCCGGTTTGGAGATGGCGCTGGCTGCCTGGTCATTGCCGGTGGCGGGCAGTTGCTCGATCTCCGCCAGGCAGGTGTACAACCGGTTGAGCCCGGCCACCGCATCGAGCAGGGCCACTTCCGAGTAGTCGAGCGGGTTGCGGTAATGGGTGGAAAAGATGAAGAGCCGCAAGGCCTCCGGGGCAAATTTGGCGAGAACCTCCCGGATGGTGAGGAAGTTGCCCAGGGATTTTGACATCTTTTCGTCTTTGATCGTCACAAAGCCGTGATGCACCCAATACTTGACGAAATCTTCTCCAGTGGCGCCTTCGCTTTGGGCCATTTCGTTTTCATGGTGGGGGAAGACCAAGTCTTTGCCGCCGCCGTGGATATCAAAGGAGTTGCCCAGGTATTTGCGGCTCATGGCCGAGCATTCGATGTGCCAGCCGGGTCGTCCTGGCCCCCAGGGGCTTTCCCAGGTGGGCTCCCCCGGCTTGCTCCCTTTCCAGAGGGCGAAATCCATGGGGTGTTCTTTTTTCTCGTTTACCGAGATGCGGGCGCCTGCCTGCATATCCTCCAGGTTGCGACCGGAAAGGGAGCCGTAGCCGCCAAAGCCGGTAACTCTGAAGTAGACATCGGTGTCAACCTGGTAGGCGAGTCCCTTGCGGATGAGATCTTCGACCAGCTCGATTATTTCCGGCAGATGTTCGGTGGCCTTGGGTTCGATGGTGGGGGGGAGAACGTTAAGGCTGGCCATGTCTTCGTGAAACATGGCGATGAAGCGGCTGGAAAGTTCTTCGCAGGTGGTG
This sequence comes from Thiovibrio sp. Mzg5, assembly GCF_055379285.1. Taxonomy (NCBI): domain Bacteria; kingdom Pseudomonadati; phylum Thermodesulfobacteriota; class Desulfobulbia; order Desulfobulbales; family Thiovibrionaceae; genus Thiovibrio; species Thiovibrio sp. Mzg5. The sequence continues at coordinate 791,024 of NZ_AP022872.1, forward strand.
TTTTGTTCCTGGGCTCGCTTGATGATCTTGTCGTCGATGTCGGTGAAATTGCGGACAAAGGTGACATCGTAGCCCCGATAGCGGAGATAGCGGACGATCATATCGAAAACCAGGGCTGATCTGGCGTGGCCTATATGGCAGTAATCATAGGCGGTGATGCCGCAGACGTAGAGTTTGACCTTCCCCTCTTCCAGGGTGACAAGGGGTGATTTTTGGCCGGTTTTGGTATTGTAGATCTCGATACTCATGGTCTGTTCCATCGAGTTGATATGGCGACAGGGAAAGCCGGGGCAGGGTGGAGGCAATTATCTCTCTGGTCTTCGCTTGCCTCTGCCGTATTCCGGGTGTTTGCCGATGCTGAGCCTGCATTATAATAAAGGAGTTATCCCCTTTATGAAAAAAATGTTATATACCCGTTTCCAGGAAAGAGAGCAAGCCTTGTTGTGTGCATATGCAAATATCAAGACAGGGCTTTTGCCCCAAGCGGTACAGCTATCGAGGAGTTTTGGCCATGGATATAATCGAGCAACGCAGCCTTGAAAATAATATGAGGTTAACCGTCTATGACCAGTCAAAAAAAATGGCCGGAGACCGGTGGCTGATCAAGATTATCTGCGAGGCGGAGCTTCCGGTTGATGACGGGTTTTTCTCCCGTGTGGTCGAGGCGGATCTTGCCTTGCAGGCAGAGATCCGGGAGAAGATGGCCGGATCGGTAAAGTTTTCGGCCGTCAAGGAGAGGACTTTTATTGCCGAGACCGAACGGGCTGCGCTGGTGGAACTCATGGTGGCTGATATTTTGACCAACATGGTGACCTACCTGAACAAGCCGGGATTTCCGGAAAAGCTCTTTGCCCGCAAATATGAAGAGATGAGGAAGGCCTGCGACACGGCCCGGCATTACCGGCGGTTGCAGGAGGAAGACCGTGATGGGCACGATGCCGATGAGGGGCCGGCTGATTTTTCCGCCTGCTTTAAAGAGTAGGAACAGGGCGTCAAGACAGGGCTGTCGTCCATGTTTTATTCTTGACAAACTCCCCTGATCACATAATATTCGGGACTTTAGCTTACCAGGAATCCGGGGTATTTCAGTTTTTTTGGTCTGCATAATCCGCGCTCTATCCATTTGCCAAGGTCTGCAAACGACTTTGGCCGCTTTTCATAAACAAAGGAGAAACGATGAAAGTTCTGATCAGTGACAACCTGTCGCCCATTGGTGTTCAGATTCTCGAGGAGGCCGGGCTTGAGGTTGATGTGAAAACTGGCCTTTCTCCGGATGAGCTTAAAGCCATAATTCCTGAATACGACGGCCTGGTAATCCGCAGCGCCTCCAAGGTTACCGAGGAGATCATCGAAGCGGCCGAGAAGCTGAAGGTCGTCGGGCGGGCCGGTATCGGCCTCGATAATGTTAATATCCCCGCGGCGAGCAAGAAGGGGATCATCGTCATGAACGCCCCGGACGGCAACGCCACTACGGCGGCGGAACACGCCATTGCCATGATGATGTCGCTGACCAGAAACATCCCCCAGGCCACCGCCTCCATGAAGGAAGGCAAGTGGGAGAAGAAGAAATTCGGTGGCCGGGAAGTAACCGGCAAAACCGTGGGTATTGTCGGGATCGGCCGGATCGGCAGCATCTTTGCCGATCGAGCCCAGGGGCTGAAGATGAAGGTTATCGCCTTTGATCCCCACATGCCCAAAGAGCTGGTGGAGAAAATCGGCGTGGAGCTGGTGAGCCTCGATGAGCTGTGCAAGCGGGCCGATTTCATCTCCGTGCATGTGCCGCTCACCAAGGAGACCAAGCATCTGCTCTCCACCGAACAATTCAAGATGATGAAGAAAGAGTGTGTCTTCCTCGATTGTGCTCGGGGTGGGGTGGTTGATGAAGAGGCGCTGTACAATGCCCTGAAGGATGGGGAGATTCGCGGCGCCGGGCTGGATGTTTTCGAAGTGGAGCCAACCACCAAGGAAAATTGCAAATTGCTGAGCCTGGATAATTTCGTTTGCACCCCGCATCTGGGCGCTTCCACGGCAGAGGCCCAGGAAAACGTCGCTGTGGCCATTGCCGAACAGATGGCGGATTATCTGCTCCGCGGCACCATCACCAATGCGGTCAACGTGCCCTCCGTGAGTGCGGATGTTCTCTCCCAGGTCGGCCCGTACATCACCCTGGCCGAGATGCTTGGTTCTTTTCACATGCAGATTGCCAAGGGCGGGGTGGAGGAGGTCAATATCGAGTACTGCGGAGATCTCTCCGAGATGATCACCAGCCCCATCACCGTTGCCTTCCTGAAAGGACTGTTTACCCCGATTTTGAAAGACGCGGTCAATTACGTCAATGCGCCGATCATCGCCCAGGAGCGCGGCATTCGGGTGGTTGAGGCCAAAACCAGCAAGAGCGACGATTTTCTCAATCTGGTCACCATCCGGGTCAAAACCACCGAGGGCGAAAATGTCCTGGCCGGAACGGTGTTCGGCAAGAACGAGCCGCGTCTGGTTCGTTTCAACGGCTTCCGCATGGAAGCCCTGCCTGCCGGGCCCATGCTTTTTGTCCAGAACAACGATGTCCCCGGGGTGATCGGCTTGCTCGGCACCACCCTTGGCAGCGAAGGGGTGAACATCGCCAGGATGACCGTGGGCAAGCAGCGGGAAGGGGATCTCAATCTCAATGTGATCCTGCTCAACACCGATGTCTTGCTGCCCAAGACCGTGCTGGACAAGGTTCGTTCCCTGCCGAACATCCATGCCGCCATGGTTCTTGAGTTGCCGGAGTTGGTGGCCTAACGGCTTTGTTTTTTCTCTTGCCCATTGGGAATAGTCCATGACTGAAAACGAGAAAAACGAAAAAGGGTGTTGCCCGGAAGAATATATCCGCAAAGGCGGCAACTGCCTGTTGCCGGAGGTAACCTTTACCACCCTGATCATGTCGTTGAATTCATCGGCGCTCTTTCATTTGGGGGAAATGCAGGATCCGGAAACCGGTCAGGCCGGCAACGATCTTGCCTTGGCCAAGCATACCATCAGCACCTTGCAGTTGTTGAAGGACAAAACCAAGGGGAACTTGTCCGACAAGGAGGAGGCGCTTCTTGGTCATGTGCTTGCCGATTTGAAGCTGCGCTATGTGAAGGCCAGCGGCTGATTTTTTCCGCGTACTCGAACCATTATGATCGCCTGGTTTTCAATGTGCTGAAATCAGGCGATCTTTTTTTTGAGCCTTCGGACCCAGGGGTAATAGCCTTTGCTGAACAAAGATATTGGTAGCCCAAGGGAACTTATCTGCGAGGCGCCGGCAAAAATAAATCTCTATCTTGCCATCAAGGGCAAACGACCGGATGGTTACCACGACCTTGAAACCAGGATGGTCAAGATCACCCTGGCCGACCGTCTGCATTTGGTAAGGCGGGATTCCGGCATCACGGTGCTTTGTCCGGAAAGCGACCTGCCCACCGGGGAAGGCAATCTGGTCCACCGGGCCGCGAAAAGTTTTTTTACCGCCTTGGGCACTGGCGGAGGCGTTGATATTGTCCTTGAGAAAAAAGTGCCGATTGCCGCAGGCTTGGGCGGGGGGAGCAGTGATGCCGCTGCCGTACTGCGGGGGCTGAACACGCTCTATGGCCTCCCGTTCTCCGTTGGGCAGCTTGTCGATTTGGCCCGGCCCTTGGGAGCCGACGTGCCTTTTTTTGTTGATGACTGCACTGCCGCCTGGGCCACCGGGATTGGCGACGAGATTCAGGCCGAGGATATTTCTCCTTCCGGCTGGATCGTTTTGGTAAACCCTGGATTTCCCGTGTCCACCAAGTGGGTGTATGAGAATTTTACGTTGACAACGGGTGTCAATCCATATATCTTAGGCCGCGAATTCGTGCATGGTAAAGATGCATGTGCCGGGCCGGGGAATCTTCCTTTATATAACGAGTTAGAGGCCGTGACCATCCGAAAATATCCGGAGCTCGGCCGCATCAAAGACGAGCTTCTGGCTGATGGTGCCCACGGGGCATTGATGTCCGGCAGCGGCCCCACAGTGTTTGGTCTTTTTGAGGACGAGGCGCAGGCGCAAAAGAGTGTTGCTCGATTCGCCCAGCGGTTCCCCCGGAATGTCTTTCTTGCCCGACCACTGAGCACATAGGCAAAGCTTTAAGGCATTGGGGCGTCGTCAAGCGGTAAGACATCAGCCTTTGACGCTGACATTCGCAGGTTCGAATCCTGCCGCCCCAGCCATTTCATATCCATTGGCGCGCAAGGCTTGCGGCGGCAATTTGAAGCGGCAAAAATTAAGATAACCCGAACTTCAGGCAGCAGAATGAAAGATATTAAGATCTTTGCCGGTAACGCGAACCTGGCTCTGGCTGGGGATATTTGCAACTATATCGGGGTGCCCCTGTCCAAGGCGGAAGTTCGTCGCTTCAGCGATGGGGAAATCTTTGTCGAGATCGGCGAAAACGTTCGCGGCCGTGATGTGTTTATCATCCAGCCGACCTGCCCGCCGGTGAATGATCATCTTATGGAGTTGGTGATCATGGTTGACGCTTTGCGCCGCGCCTCTGCCCGGCGGATCACCGCGGTTCTTCCCTATTATGGCTATGCCAGACAGGATCGTAAGGTGGCGCCCAGGGTGCCCATCACCGCCAAGGTTGTGGCCGAGATGATGATGGTGGTCGGCGTGCGGCGGGTGCTGACCATGGACCTCCATGCCGGACAGATTCAGGGCTTTTTTAACATCCCGGTGGACAACCTGTTTGCTGCCCCGGTCTTGCTTGATTACATCTCGCAGAAACTGAGTAATGACGTGGTGATGGTTTCCCCGGATGCCGGCGGCGTGGAGCGGACCCGGGCCTTTGCCAAGCGGTTGAATGCCAGCCTGGCCATTGTCGACAAGCGTCGGGACCGGGCCAACGAATGCAAGGCGATGAATGTTATCGGCGATGTTGCCGGGAAGACCGCGATTCTGTTGGACGATATGGTTGATACCGCCGGCACCCTGTGTGCGGGGGCTGATGCCCTCATGGAAGCAGGGGCCAAGGAAGTATATGCCTGTTGTTCCCATGGGGTGCTTTCCGGACCGGCCATTGAGCGGCTGGAAAAATCCAAGATTACAACCTTGGTCATTACCGACAGTGTTCCCCTGAGCGAGGCGGCCAAAAATTGCAAGAAAATCAAGGTGCTTTCCGTCTGTAAGCTTTTGGGTGAGGCGGTAAAGCGGATTCATAGTGAGGATTCTGTCAGTTCATTATTTGTCTAGTGAGTAAGACAGAGATATCTATACAACCGGAGGCCACTGTCTGCGATGGTGGCCGTTGCTGGTTTTTTGTTATGAGAATCAGTGCATGAGGAGGTCAGTTCAATGTTGCAAATCGAAATGACGGCGCGAGTCCGTAAAACTGTTGGTAAGGGTGCGGCAAGGACAATGCGCAGGGCGGGGACTACTCCTGCTATTATTTATGGTCCGCAGGGAACCCCTGTTGCCCTGGAATGCAACACCAAGGAACTCACCATGGGGTTGCTCTCGATCCATAGAAAGAATGCCTTCATCAATCTGGAGATTGATGAAGACGGCAAGAAAACGCGCCGGCATGTTATTACCCGTGAGATCCAAACGGATCCGATTCAGGATACCGTTTTGCATGCCGATTTCTATGAGGTTTCCCTGGATAAGCCCATGCAGTTTCAGGTGCCCCTCAAGTATGTCGGTAAGGCCAAGGGCGTTGACCTGGGCGGCGATATGACCATCGCCAAGAATAAGGTTACCGTCTCTGGCAAGCTGCTTGATATCCCCGATCTCATCGAGGTTGACGTGACTCCCCTTGATCGGGGTGCCGTTTTGACCGCAAAGGATTTGGGGCTTTCCGCGGGCGTGAGCCTGGTAACGAACCCTGATACTGTTTGTGTGTCTATCTCCGGCGCGGCAGAGTAAAACGCCTGGCATAGTATTTTTCCAATACCGCGTGGTTAAAGCCGAAGAGGGGAGCTTCCTTTTTTCGGCTTTTTCTTTTTTGGGCCAGGCAAGGGCAAAAGACGTTTTCTGGTAGTTTGATCGCAGAGAGGGAAATATCGTGTACCTCGTGGTTGGCTTGGGAAATCCTGGGAAAGAGTATGCCGCTACCCGGCATAATATCGGGTTTATTTTTCTCGATTATCTGGCGGAAAAATACCGGTTCACTTTCAAGGGGACAAAATGGCAGGCGGAAACGGCAAAGGATCTCTCCTGGGGGTATCCCGTCCTTTTTGTCAAACCGCAGACCTATATGAACAGAAGCGGTGTTGCGGTACGGGCGATTGCTGATTTTTATCAGGTGGAGGCCAGCAAGATCATCGTCATTCACGACGATCTTGATCTCCCCTTGGGACGCACCAAGATCATGACAAACCGGGGAGCAGGGGGGCATAACGGGATCCGTTCCCTGATTGAGCATCTGGGCGGCAATGACTTCGTACGGGTCCGGGTTGGGATCGGGCGTCCGGACAAGGCAGCGCAGGTGAGTGATTTTGTGCTTTCCCGTTTCGGGCAGGAGGAAGCGCCCATGGTGCTTGAAGAATTCCACAGCATTGAGACCGGAGTGCGCCTGGTCATGGAAGAGGGGTTGTCCGTGGCCATGAACCGGATCAACCCGGACCAAGTGTAGTTTAATGCCTTGTAATATCATGGTTTTTTAAGTTTGAATTGATAATCCTGTGATGTGTGGTATAGTGCCCCCTAATCTTCATTTCTTCGTCGATTTTGGAGTGCTTCCTTGTAGAAAAAGGAACAGGGTGTTCCATGGTTGATGAAAGGGAGGCACGTGTGTTTAACGTTGGTGATATGGCAGTATATCCGGCCCATGGCGTTGGTAAAATAGAATCCATCGAGCAACGGCAGGTCGGAGACAAGAAACAATCTTTTTACGTGATGAAGATTCTTGATTCAAGCATGGTTATCATGATTCCCACGACCAGCTGCAAAAACGTGGGTCTGAGAAATATCATCAGCTCCCAGGATGTGAGCAAAATCTACGATATCCTGAATGAAAGAGGGATGGCAATCGTCTCCCAGCCTTGGAACCAGCGGTATCGGGAGTACATGGAAAAGATCAAGACCGGTTCGGTCTACGAGATTGCCTCGGTACTCCGTGATCTTTTTCTTTTGCGGGTGGACAAGGACCTTTCCTTTGGCGAACGCAAGATGATGGACACCGCCAAAAGCCTTCTGGTGAAAGAAATCGCCCTGGCCAACGAATTTAACGAAACCGAGACCCAGGTGGAAAAGAACATCGAGCAGATTTTTTCCTGATCATCCTTGCCTGGCCGATGGGTTTTTTTGTGACCTTTTTCAGTATATTTTCGCCTGTGCTATCTTCCTGTAGCACGGGCGTTTTTTTTGGGAAGCTGAATTTTCCCCTCTTTATTCTATGCATGACATCGCTTTTTTCCTTCCACGTGAGCCTATGAGTCAGAAGAGCCTTTTTATACCCAAAGGGCATAAGTTTCGTTTGAGCAGGCAAGCTGCTCAACTTAGCTTTATCGTCGAGAGGGGTGGGCAGCGGCTCGATCTCTATCTGGCAAGCCACCTTGAGGGCGAAGGCTTGACGCGCTCGCGGATTCAGCAGCTTATCCGGGCCGAAATGGTCCTGGTGAACGAGACTTCCCAAAAAGCCAAGTATCTTCTCCAGGCCGGGGACAAACTCACGATCACCATCCCTCCCCAAGCCCCCTCCGAGCTGGTTGGCGAGCCTGTCGCCTTTGTTCCGCTGTATGAAGACGAAGATCTCATTGTTCTCGCCAAACCCCCCGGCATTGTGGTGCATCCAGCCGCAGGCCACAGCTCGGCAACCTTGGTGCATGGGCTTCTTTATCATTGCGGCGGGTTGTCCGGAATTAATGGGGAATTGCGTCCCGGGATCGTCCATCGCCTTGACAAGGACACCTCCGGCGTCATGGTGGTGGCCAAAAGCGATTTTGCCCACCAGGCTCTGGCCGACCAGTTCAAGCGGCGCGAGGTGAAAAAGTTCTATCAGGCCCTGGTGGATGGCCAGCCCACCTATCAATCCGGCCGGGTTGATCTGCCCATTGGCCGACATCCCGTCCACCGCAAAAAAATGGCGATCCGGGAAGATGGCCGGGAGGCCGTTACCAACTGGCGGGTTCTGGAGCGGTTTGCCCAGGGGTTTACTCTCCTTGAGCTTGGCCTGGAAACCGGCCGCACCCATCAAATCCGGGTCCACATGGCGGCCCTTTCTTGTCCTGTCGCCGGCGATTCCGTGTATGGCCGCAAAAATTCCCGTTATTTGGAAATGGGGATAACCCGCCAATGCCTGCACGCGCATACCCTGGCCTTCCGCCATCCCCGAACCGGGGAGAATTTGCAGTTTACCGCGCCGCTCTGGCCGGATATGCTGTATACACTTGAGTTATTGCGGCAGACGGCTGGCGGTTAGATTCTTGGTGAAGGGGTAATAATGACGCAGCAGGCGCACAGATCGGTGGTTGCGATCACCGGAGGAATGGGCTCCGGCAAGAGTTCCGTGGCGGCCTATCTGTGTGAAATCGGCGGGGCCAGGGGGCTCAGTGCCGATGCCCTTTGCCGGCAACTCCTTGAGCCTGGGGCTGCCGGCTGGTTGGCCGTGCGCAAGGCGTTTGGCGAGAGGTTCTTTTTGCCGGACCAGAGCATTGACCGCCCCCTGTTGCGCAAGGTTCTTTTTGAGAACCACGAATTCCGCCATGAACTCAACACGCTGCTTCACCCCCTGGTGCGAAACGAGATAACTTCCTGTCTTGAGAAAGAGGGGGGGGACCTCCCCGAGGCTCAGGCGCGGTTTGTGGTCGAAGTGCCCCTTTTATATGAGGCACACTGGGAGCATGATTTTTCTCAGATTGTGGTGGCATATGCAGATGAAAAGGCCTGCCTGCATAGGATCATGCTTCGCGACCGGATAAGCGAGGCTGAGGCCGAAAAAGCTATGGCGACGCAGATGTCCTTGGAGCACAAGGCCCTCCTTGCGGACCATGTTATTGATAACAGCGGTTCCTGGCCTGATACCTGTTTGCAGATCGCGCATCTGCGAAATCTGCTTTGGTAAGGGCTTGGCTTTGGCTTCTGCCGGCAAGCTCCCGAAGTTGAAAATCATCATCGCGTATAGGCGCGAGGCAGAGGCATGGATAATCCCGTTACTGGTAAAATAGACGCCATCCCAGGCAAACCGGTGCAGCAGAAATCACCGGCCCGTATTTTTGCCCTTGCCCTTGGCATGATTTTTCTGGGCGAACTCGGCATCATGGGGATTCTGTCCTTTTTCCCCGACCTGTCCCCCGGCACCGTCGCTTTTCTGGACGGGGCTTTGCTTACCTGCCTGGTCTTGCCGTTGTGGTTTTTCCTCTCCTACAGACCCATGCGTGAGAAAAACGAGGAATGCAGCCGGGAACGGCAGGAAATCGCGAGGCAGAACGCTTTCCTGCACACGGTGCTTGACGCGCTGCCATTTCCTTTTTATGTGATCGACGCCAATGATTATCGGGTGAAGATCATTAATAGGGCTGCGGGAGCCGAGAACACCGCAGGCCTTACCTGCCACGCCCTTTCCCATAAAAGTGCAGCGCCATGTTCAGGGGGCGAACATCCTTGCCCCATGATCGAGGTGAAAAAAACCGGCAAGCCGGTGATTCTGGAGCATCTCCACTATAATCAGCAGGGCGCCCAGCGGGTTATGGAGGTGCATGGCTACCCGATCTTCGACGAGGTCGGCAATGTTGTGCAGATGATCGAATCTTCCATGGATATCACCCAACGGAGGCTGGCTGAGGATGCGCTGAGAAGAAGCGAGGCGAGCTTGCAGGATTTCCTCGATAACGCCAACGACCTTATCCAAATTCTCGATCTGAAAGGGCAATTTCTCTACGTCAACCGCGCCTGGCAGATGGCCCTGGGGTACAGCGAGGCGGAAATCGGGAGCATGACCATCCATGATATCCTGCACGCGGATTCCCGGGAAAGCTCCCTTGGCTTGTTCAGTTCCATCAGCAGGATTTCGCAGGTTGTGGGGCATGAGCTGGTTTTTGTCGCCAAGAGCGGGAAAGCGATAATCGTTGAAGGAAATATCACCACCCAGATGGAAGAGGGCTTCCCGGTCGCGGTACGCGGCATGTTCCGGGATATCACCAAGCGCAAACAGCTTGAGGAGCAGTTTCTGGAGCAGAAGAGCATCACGGAAAAATTGATCAAGTTTTCGGCGGTGCCGATCTTTGTCCTGGACAAGAATCATCTGGTAACCAACTGGAACAAGGCCTGTGAAAAAATGACCGGGGTCACTGCGCAGAGGGTTGTCGGCACCAGCGATCATTGGCGGGCTTTCTATCCCAGTAAACGCTCCTGTCTTGCCGACCTGGTGCTGGATGGGGCGGATGATTCGTTTCCCCAGTTTTACGAGAGCATCGATACCTCGACCTTTTTGCATGACGGGGTGCGTTCGGAGGGTTGGTTCGAGAATGTTGGCGGGAAAAAGCGCTACATTACCTTTGACGCCGTGCCGATTTACAACCGGGCCAAGGAGCTGGTGGCGGTCATCGAGACCTTGCAGGATATCAGCGAGCGGAAAAAGCTGGAAGAGGAGTTGGGGCGGCTTGCCACCACCGACGCCCTCACCGGCCTGTATAACCGGCATCGTTTCAACGAGCTTTTGGGGCAGGAGGTGGCCAGGGCCAGGCGCTACCATACCCCGCTTTCTCTGATCATGTTTGATCTGGATTATTTCAAGAATATCAACGACACCTATGGCCACGCGGTTGGTGATCAGGTGTTGCAGGAAGTGGCCAAGGTTATCCGGGGAAATGTCCGGGCCACGGATTGGATCGGGCGGTGGGGCGGCGAGGAGTTTTTGGTGCTCTGCCCGGAAGCCACGGAAAAGGACGCAGTTTTAACGGCGGAGAAACTGCGAGGGCTGGTGGAAAGCCATGTCTTTGAGACCGTGGACACGATCACCATCAGCTGCGGGGTGACCCGTTTCAAGGCGCACGATTCGGTGGACACTTTCGTCAGCAGGGCGGATGACGGTCTGTACAGAGCAAAGGAAAAGGGCCGGAATATCGTGGAGATAGTCTGAGTCGTGAATCAGTCCTGATTTTTCCCGTGTTGTTTGCAAGAGCAGTTCATCTGCCAATCTTCTGTAATGCCTCCCTATATCGCTAAAAAATAAAAAAGTCTCGACACTAATAGATGCCGTCGTTGGATGTTGTATCTGGTTGATATGACAAGTATTTGTCTCGTTGTGTTATTTTGGGGGATAGGTGGTGAGGGGAAAAAAGCGTTTAAGGATTTAATTGAAAGTTGTAAGTTGCTACGGCAACATACGCATGTGCGGTTGCGGCAAATAATGATATGCAGCAATCCCGGATATAAGGTGGCATCCTTTTGGACAGTAAAGATTTTCAACATTCAGCGGCAGGCAAAGAGACGGATCAGGCCTCTGCATTTTCAGGAAATGACCCTGCGCAGCGGCAACGGGCGGAGATGGCTTTCCTGGCCGGGAGCCGGTTTTCGCAGATCTTTCTGGATTGTGCCAACGACTTGATCCAGAGCATCGACCGGGCTGGAAGATTCCTCTATGTCAACCGGGCGTGGCGGGAAACCCTGGGCTACGATGACACCGAGATTGGTGCCCTCTCTATTTTCGACATCCTCGACCCAGACTGCCGTGAGACTTGTTCCATCTTGTTTCGCGATATCGCCGCGGGCAAGCTCTCCCATACCTACGAGGTGGTTTTTGTCGCCAAGAACGGACGCAGGATTCCGGTGGAAGGCAAGATCAGCACCGACTTCAAGGATGGCGAACTGGTGGCGACCAGGGGAATATTTCGCGACATCAGTCAGCGCAAAGAGGCAGAAGACCTGTTGCGGGATCAGAAGCTGCTCACGGAAAAACTGATCCGTTACTCCGCAGTGCCTATTTTTGTGCTGGACCCGCAGCATAAAGTCACCGACTGGAATAGGGCCTGCGAGATGCTCACCGGTATTCCCGCTGAACAGATGGTGGGGACAGCGAACCACTGGCAGGCCTTTTATCGGGAAAAACGCCCGTGCCTGGCTGATATTGTTATTGATTCCTCGGAGCGGCGTAATTTTACCGCCTTGTATACCGTAGCCAAAAACTCCGAGTTCCTGGAAGAGGGAATCCACGCAGAGGAATGGTTCGATGCGGTGGGTGGGGAATGTCGTTATCTGTCCTGCGATGCCGTGCCTATTTATAACCGCAGCAAGGAGCTTGTCGCGGTCATCGAAACCCTGCATGATCTCACGGAACGCAAAAAGATGGAGGAGGCGCTCACTCGGCTTGCCACCACCGATACCCTGACCGGGGTTTATAATCGCGGCAAGATCGAGGAATCGCTGCGGCAGGAAATGGCCAGGGCTGCCCGCTATGAAAGTCCCCTGACCATTCTCCTCTTTGATCTTGACGACTTCAAGAAGATCAACGACAGCCTCGGGCACTCCATCGGCGATCAGGTGTTAAAAGAAGTGGCCGCTACGGTGGGAAGGCAGATCAGGAAAACGGATGCGCTGGGGCGTTGGGGTGGCGAGGAGTTTATGGTGCTCTGCCCGGGAATTGTGGCGGATGACGCGGTCTCCATTGCGGAAAAGTTGCGGCAACAGGTCGAGCAACTGCCGCTTGGCGTCACCATTAGCTGCGGACTGGCCGGCTACCGATCAGGGGAGAGCATGGATGCTCTGATCAATCGGGTGGACAAGGCGTTGTACGCAGCCAAGCACGCCGGCCGCAATCTGGTGCGGCTGGCGGCCTGAGTTAAGATCCCCAAAATTTCGGCATCCCTGATCGGTTACTTCAGCGGATTTCGTCGCTGTCCACATAGGCATAGGCGCTGTGCTTGTGGATGGATTCAAAGCTTTCCACGCTCACGGAAAACCAGGTGATGGCCGGATGGGCCATGGCCTGTTCCGCCACCTTGCGCACCGCATCTTCAACGAACATCGGGTTGTTGTAAGCCTTTTCCGTTACGTATTTCTCATCCGGCCTTTTTAGCAGGGAGTATACCTCGCAGGAACCGCCCGCTTCGGCCATGGCGATGAGGTCTTCCATCCAGATGAACCCCGAATACTTGACGGTGAGGTTTACCTCGCCCCGCTGGTTGTGGGCTCCGCAATCGCTGATCTCGCGGGAGCAGGGGCACAGGGTGGTCACCGGCACCCAGACCGCCAGAATGAAATCCTCATCCCGACCGATGCCGCCGGTAAAACGGCAGGTATATTCCATGAGCCCGGCTGTGCCGGTGACCGGCGCCTTTTTTTCCAGAAAATAGGGAAAGGTCATTTCCACATGGGCTGATTCCGCCCGTAACTCTTCTTTCACCTCGGCCAACAGATTTCGGAAGATTCGGTTGCTCATCTCGTCTTGGTAGGTGTTCAGAACCTTGATGAAGGTGGAGACGCACGATTCCCGATACTGGCGCGGCAGGCTGACCTGTAGGCTGATGCTGGCCACGGTCTCCTGCATGCCTCCGGATTTTTCGCGCACCCGCACGGGATACCTGATATCTTTTATGCCGACGGTATTGAGCTTCATGGTGGCAAGATATATACACCATTTGCTTTCAGGCGGAAAGCGGTAAACGGGGCGAGCGCCAGGCCGCGGATGGGGCTTGGCCGGAGAGCGTGCACTGTGGTAGGCTGAAAACTGCTGGGAGGAGGCGGAAAGAAAGATGAACGAGGAGAGTCAGGTCCGGCTGGACAAATGGCTGTGGGCCGCCCGTTTTTTCAAGACCCGCTCCCAGGCGTCCCAGGCGGTGGCCGGGGGCAAGGTGCAGGTGGGCGGCTTGCGGGTAAAGCCGTCCCGGTTGGTCGCGTTGGGCGACGGGCTGCGGATCCAGAAGGAGCAGGAGGAATTCGCCATAATTGTCCGGGCCGTAAGCGGCCAGCGGCGGGGTGCGGCGGAAGCACAGTTGCTCTATGAGGAGACCCCGGAGAGCTTGGCTGCTCGTGTCCAGGCCAGGGAGACCCGGCGTCTTTTGCGGGCCGAAGGGGTTGCCCCGCCGGGGCGTCCGGGCAAGCGGGATCGACGGTTGATCAGAAGGTTTACCAAGAAAGAGGAATAAGAGCCGGGGGTGCGGCTGTTTTTTTCGCCCACCCATCTGTTTGCTTTGCGTCTTCGTCTCTTTGCGTTACAGTGTCGATTCAATGGTTGCGGTAGACGCAGAGGTTATTGTGAGATGATATCCAGGATTCAGGAGAAAACCATGAAAAAGATAGAAAGGGCATTGATCAGTCTCACCGACAAATCCGGGATCGAGGGGTTTGCCAGGGAGTTGGAGCAGCTGGGGATCGAGATCCTCTCCACCGGCGGCACGGCCAAGAAGATGCGCGATAACGGCATCAAGGTCAAGGATGTTTCCGAATTCACCGGCTTTCCGGAGATGCTCGATGGCCGGGTCAAGACCCTGCACCCCAAGGTACATGGCGGCATCCTGGCCCAGAAAACCAACCCGGACCATGTGCGGCAGATGCAGGAGCATGGCTTGCAGGCCATCGATCTGGTGGCGGTCAATCTCTACGCTTTCGAGAAAACCGTGGCCAATCCGGCCTGCACCCTGGGGGAGGCCATTGAAAATATCGACATCGGCGGCCCCACCATGCTGCGCTCAAGCGCCAAGAATTTTCAGGATGTCACCGTGATCGTTGATCCGGTCGATTATCCGCAGGTGCTGGCCGAGATCAAGGCCACCGGCAACACCACGCTCAAGACCCGTTTCCGCCTGGCGGTAAAGGTCTTCGCTCTGACCAGCACCTACGACACCGCCATTGTCAACTGGCTGAATACCGTGGATGTCGAATCCAACCCCTATTTCAAGTAGGTGGCGCCCATGAAAATGGCGGTATTGCTCTCCGGCTCGGGCAGAACCCTGGACAACTTTCATGAACGGATTGCTGCTGGCACCATGCAGGGGAGCATCGAAGTGGTGCTCTCCAACCTGCCCGACGCCCTCGGTCTGACCAAGGCCAGAAACTACGGTTATCCGGCCTTCCATGCCAAGGATAACAAGGCCATCAACGCCATCCTGCAAGAGTATGGGATCGAGCTGGTGCTGCTGGCCGGGTATCTGAAGCTCTATCAGCCCCCTGCCCATCTGCAACGGGCGGTGCTCAACATCCATCCCTCCCTGATCCCTTCTTTTTGCGGGGCGGGAATGTACGGCATGCGGGTGCATCGAGCCGTCAAGGCGCGGGGCGTCAAGGTCACCGGCTGCACGGTTCACTTTGCCAACGAGGTGTACGATGAGGGGCCGATCGTGGTCCAGAAATGCGTGGCCCTAGACAATAGCGATACGC
This sequence comes from Thiovibrio sp. Mzg5, assembly GCF_055379285.1. Lineage (NCBI taxonomy): Bacteria > Pseudomonadati > Thermodesulfobacteriota > Desulfobulbia > Desulfobulbales > Thiovibrionaceae > Thiovibrio > Thiovibrio sp. Mzg5. The sequence goes on from NZ_AP022872.1 coordinate 806,322, forward strand.
CCGAGGATATCGCGGCCCGGGTTTTTGCCGCAGAGTGCGAGGCCTATCCCGAGGCAATCAACACGGTGGTGGCGCGGGGCATCGATTCTTTCTGGCCGTAATCCGGCGGGTGTTGTTCCCTAATCCTGGAGGAGAAAAAGATGGAAAAACGGATCATGTCGGCAGAGGATATAGACCGGTCACTGCACCGGATCGCCCTGCAGATCGTGGAAAACAACCACGGCGTTGCCAATCTGGCCATAATCGGCATCCATACCGGCGGGGTTTTTCTCGCCGACCGGATTCAAAAGCTGATCCAGGACCGGGAGAAGATTGTGCTGCCCACCGGCACCCTGGACATCACCCTCTACCGCGACGACTGGAGCCTGGCCAGCCAGAATCCCATCGTTAAGAAAACGACCATCTCCTTTCCCATGGAGGAGATGGTCGTGGTTCTGGTGGACGATGTTATTTTCACCGGCCGCACCATCCGGGCCGCCATGGATGCCCTGATGGACATCGGTCGGCCGCAGTGCATCCAGCTGGCCGTCCTGGTTGACCGGGGCGGGCGGGAGTTGCCGATCCAGCCCGACTACGTGGGGATGGACATCCCGGTCAAAGCCGGGGAGCATGTGCATGTACGCCTTGCTGAAAAAAGCGGGGCCGATGAAATAGTGCTTGTCGGCAGAAATTAGTTTTTCTGCTGTGTGCCCCATGTGATAGGATAATTTCTGGAAAACAGGAAGTATGTCATCCGCTCTTGTCGGTCAGGGAGATCATGAGCCAGGAACCCCATTCATGCATGGATTTGCAGCAGATCAGGTTGCGGATCAGGGAAAAGCAGCGCAGCTACGCGAGCTATAACCTCAGCCCTGCCCAGAACGATCTGCTGCGCGCCTTTTTCGATCTCGCCCAGGAGTTCGACTCCAACGAGGATTTTTATAGGGTTTGCGTGGCAGCCCTTTCCGAGTTTCTCGGCTTGCACAGTCGGCTCTATCTTTTTGATAAGGTTCAGGAAAAGCTGGTTCGTGTCTGCGATAGCAAAAAAGGGCTGCCGCCGAAACCGGTTGCGGCCCCGGCCCATGTGCAGTTGACCTTTAAAAGTTATGAGAGCGAGCACTCGTTGTTGGTGCCGATTCATAGCAAGCCCTCCCCAGACACGCAGGACGAAGGGAAACAACCGATCAACCTCCAGATCATGGGGGTTTTGGAGGTCTATCCCCTTGAAAAAATTTCCCAGGCGGATCGTTTTTTTCTGGGCAAATACACGAACCGGATCGGCTACAATCTGCACAACCGCCTGATTTCGTACGAGAACATCAGGCATCTGCGGTTCATCAACAACCTGGTGATGGACATCGAGCACAACGTCATCACCCCCAACATGTATTTCAAGCATCTGTTCAACCAGCTCAAGGCCCGCATCGGAGATATCGACGAGCTGGAAAGAATGATTGCCGGGTTCAAGGCAGCCCAGGGGGTGCCCAGTGGAAGCTGTGAGCTGGTGATCAGCAAGGTGAGCAGCCTGCACCGGAGCCTGCTTGAGAACCACCGGGAATTACTGGAGCACCATGCCAATTACAGCCTCTTTCTCGAGAGCCTGTTCCGGCGGGATCACTTTGCCCAGGGCCGTTTCGTGCTGCGTCCCCGGAAATGCTCCATCGATCGCGAGATCGTCTCTCCTCAGCTCGATCATTTTCTGAGCAGATTCGGAGCCCGGGGGATTACGGTGGAAAAACCCGAGGACATGCAGGGGGAAGAACTTTTTCTGCGGGTGGATGTCGGGTTGCTGTCGCAGGTCTATGCCAATCTTTTTTCCAATGCGGTGAAGTACACCGGCGAAATAACGAATCGCCACGAGGTAGTACGGAAAGCCGTGGCCTATGGCCGTGAGCTGCTGGCCGACTATTTCGGCCCTGGCAAGGGTGCGGTCAAGTTCAATGTCTTCACCACCGGGGAGCATCTTTCCGAGGCCGAGGCGAAAACCATTTTTGCCGATGGCGTCCGGGGAGAAAAGAGTCAGACCGTACCCGGAACCGGGCATGGCCTTGCTTTCATCAAACAGGTGGTGGAGATCCATGGCGGCGTGGCAGGCTACGAGGCCACGGAAGAGGGGAATAACTTTTATTTCATCCTGCCTCTGCCCGATCCGGACAAAGTCCCTGCTGACCAAGCCTGAAGGGGAATTGCCGCAGCATGTTCCCCTTAAAGGATGATATCCCCTCCCGTCATTTCCCTGTGGTCAATCTCTGGCTCATCATCGTCAACATTCTCTGCTTTGTCTATGAGCTGAGTCTTGGTCAGGAACTGGAAAGCTTCATCACTGCCCATGGGTTTGTGCCGGTCCGTTTCGTTGCCGAACAGGCGGGGAATAGCCTCTCCCTTGGCCGCTATCTCCCGATTTTCAGCGCCATGTTTCTCCATGGCGGTCTGCTCCATGTCTTCTCCAACCTGTGGATGCTGTGGATCTTTGGTGATAACGTGGAAGACCGGATGGGGCATGGCCGCTATCTGCTCTTTTATCTTCTCTGCGGGGTTGGCGCGGCTTTTGCCCAGTTCTGGGCCAATCCCCAAGCCCAGATGCCGATGATCGGGGCGAGCGGGGCTATTTCCGGGGTGCTTGGCGCCTATTTCCTCCTCTATCCCCGCGCCCGGATTCTCACCTTTATTCCGATTTTTATCCTCTTTTATCTGGTGGAGATTCCGGCCTACTTTTTTATCGGTTTCTGGTTTCTCATGCAGTTTCTGCAAGGGGCTGCCGCAGGCAGGCTGGTCGAGGGCGGGGTGGCCTGGTGGGCCCATGTCGGCGGCTTTGTGATGGGGGTGGTTCTGCTGTATTTTTTTAAGCGGGGCACCGAGAAGAATGCAGGGCAGGTGTGGTTGTAGCGGAGGCGACTGATGCCTTGCGGTTCATCCTTCGCCTTTCTTGTTCTCCACATAATGGGCTGCGGCCAGAGCCGCAGTGCAACCATCCGCCGCCGCAGTGACGATTTGTTTGGCGTATTTTTCCTTGAGATCGCCAATGGCAAAGATGCCCGGCATGTTGGTTTCGCATTTCTCATCACCAATCACATAGCCGTTGGCGTTCATTCTGGTACCCGCCGGAACCAGGGAGTTGTTCGGTTCAAAACCGATAAAGACGAAGACCCCGTCGGTGGCAAGGGTGGAGGTCGCGCCATCCAGGGTATTCTTGGTGATCACTCCGTTCACCCCCTGGGCATCCGCCTGGATCTCCGCCAGTACCGTATTCCAGAGCACGGTGATCCGTTTTTCATTCAACACCCTTTTTTGCAGGATCATTCCGGCCCGGAAAGCGTCCCGACGATGGGCAATGTACACCTGTTTGGCGAGTTTGGCCAGATACAGGGATTCCTCCAGGGCGCTGTCGCCGCCGCCCACCACCACCACGGTCTTGTCGCGGAAAAAGAAGCCGTCGCACACGGCGCAGTAGGAAACCCCCCGGCCATAATATTTGTCTTCCCCCGGAATGCCCAATTTTTTGGGGCTGCCGCCGGTGGCAAGGATAATCGCGTGGGTCGCAAGGGTTTCGCCGTTATCAAGGGTGACGGTGTGATGGCCAAGCCCAGGCTCAACCCCAACGACCTCGCGGTTCATCACCTCAAGGCCATATGCGGCGGCATGTTGGGAAAATTTCAGGGCCAGCTCCGCGCCGCTGATTTTTTCGGTGCCGGGCCAGTTCTCCACCTCATCGGTGTTGTTCAGCTGGCCGCCGGGGATGCCTTTTTCGATGAGCAGTGTTTTCAGGGCGGCCCGTTGGGCATAGATGCCTGCGGTATAGCCGCCGGGTCCGCCGCCGATGATGATAAGGTCCTGGAGTGTGGAGTCTGGCATGATCTGCCCTCTATTTGGTGGTAAAGGTGAATGCGCCGTCCCAATCTTCCGGGGGCGGGCTGATCGCGAAATGGGCGATCCGGTCGAGGTAGAGGTCGTAAATTCTTAAGCGTGTTGTCTGGTTGAGGGAGAGGATGATTGCGGCCGCCTCTTGAAACTCCCGCTTGGCGTAATGGCCCAGGGCCTCGGCAAAGGCCTCTGTTTCCTTTTTCAGCTCCGGCGGTGGTTCGCCCTCGCAGAGAGGCTCATATATCCGCACCGGCATTTCCTTGCCCTTGACCCGGACCAGATCAAGGGGCCGGCAGTAGAATCTCTCCCCCAGCGCGGCTCTGGTGTATTCCGAGATGGTGATGTTGGTGCCGTAGGTTTTGTTTGAGCCTTCCAGCCGGGAGGCAAGATTGACGGTGTCCCCCATCACCGTGTAATCAAAGCGCTGGTCGCTGCCGAAGTTGCCCACGCTCATGATGCCGGTATTGATGCCGATGCGGATATCCACCTCGGGCAACCCCCGTTCCCTCCAATCCGCCCGGAGTGTTTTGAGTTTTGCCATCATTGTAAACGCCGCCCGGACACAGTTGGCCGCGTGGTCATCATCCTCAAGGGGCGCGCCCCAGATGGCCATGACCGCGTCGCCGATGAACTTGTCCACCGTTCCCTTGCTTTCCAAAACGATCCGGCTCATGGCCGTGAGATACTCGTTCATGAATCGGCCCAGCTCTTCCGAGGTCATCTTTTCGGAGATGGTGGTGAAACCCTTGATGTCGCTGAAGAGCACGGTCAGGTTTTTCTGCTCCCCTTGCAGGGAGAGCCTTTCCGGGTGCTCCATGAGCTGGTGCACGATCTGGGGGGAGACGTAGTGGCCGAAAGCCGAGCTGATGAAGCGCTTTTGGCGGCCCTCAAAAAAGTAGTTGAACAGGGTAACCACCAGGAAAATGGCCAGGATGGTCAGCAATGGATAGGAGAGGCCGACAAGCTGGCTGTGGCTGAAAAAGAAGAAATAATTGCCGGCCAGGGTGGCCAAGACAAGCAGCAGACCGCCAAGGCCGCCGGCCAAAGGAGTGGCATAGGCGAGTAACGCGGTTAACCCCAGGCCGCCGATGAGAAGCAGGGCGTAGGTGATGCCGATTTCGCTGAAGATGTCATGGGTGAATGGGTCGTGGCTCAGGACGTTGTCGATGATGGTGGCGTGGACCTCAACCCCTGGATAGATGTTGGAAAATGGCGTGGCCCTGAGATCAAGAAGACCTGCGGCGGAGGTGCCGATGAGGACATATTTGCCCTGCACCCGATCCAACCCTTTGCCTGCCAGGATGTCCATCGCGGAAAGGTAGGGATAGATATGGCTTGGCCCCCGGAAATTGACGGTGAGCTGGCCTTTTTCATCGGTGGGGATAAAGGTTGAACCCACTTCCACCCCGAGAATGTCCTTGGGAAGGGTTTGCCCCTGCCGGGAGACCTGGATGGTTGTTTCCTGCGCGCCCATACCGATGCGCAGCATTTCCAGGGCCAGGGACGGATAGGGGATGCCGTCCATCATCATGAAGAGCGGGACCTTGCGCACCGTGCCCGCGGCATCGGGAAATACATTGAAAAAGCCTTCGCTCCGGCCTTGGGCCACGGCCACTACGTTGGTGATGGCCCGGTAGGCCCGGAGCAGGGAGATATCCTCGTAGCGCAGGTTGTCTGGAGCAAGGCGGGTGGTGCCCGAGGGAAAGGGAATATCCGCTTGATTTTTCAGTCCGTCATTCTGGGTCTGGAAGACATAGCCCAAGACCGAGGGTGTTGCGGCCAGAACCTTGCCCAGGGCAAGATCGTGATCCAGGCTTTCTTTGGCTTTCAGTTCCGCCATGGTTTCCGGCGGGAGTTGCACTGGCAGAAGCTGTTGCAACTCGTCGACAAAGTTTTTCGGTGAGGTGCGGTCCGCTTCGGCAAAAACGATATCCAGGCCGATCACCTTTGCCCCGCCAGCGTCAAGGTTGCGGACCATCTTGGCCACGGTGTTGCGCGGCCAGGGCCATTGGCCGATAGCCCGCAGGCTTTTCTCGTCGATATCGACAATGACGATGGGCTGGCTAGGCTTGACCGTCCCTCGCCAAAGAAACATGGTGTCGGTCAGCCGGTTGTCCAGGGTTTCCAAAATCTCCGGTTTTTGCTGGCCAAAGGAAGCAAAAAGCAGGACGGCTGCCAGGGTTACCAGGCAGCCGACCTTGAAGGGGGAAGGGGTGAAAAGCGCCATAAGGCGTGGGGGATTTGTCATCGCTTGGCGTTGTTCTCCATGTTTTTAGCGGTTCCCGCCGAAGACGCCAAGATAACGCTCGCCTGTGCCCATCTTGGCATGGAAGTTACCACCCACCGCCTCGGCGGTAGGGCCGTAAAAGGCGCCGTTGACCGCGCTGGAGATTGGGGCGGTGCCGGAGACACTGGAGATGTTGGTATTGAAGCCGGCACTGGTTAGGGTGCTGGTGGCGGCGGGGTTGATGGTCAAGGAGGCCTGGTCGAAGGTGATGGCGCCGGTGACCGTATTGGCAGCGGCTGGGGTTTGGAAGTTGATCACCAGATGGGTTGCGCCGTTGGTGAGCTGGGTGGCGTTTTGGCCGGTGTTGTCGAGCTGGACGCCAAAGGCCTTGCCATCATAGGTGCCTGTGAATGCCGTATTCAGTTTGCCGGTGATGTATGCGGGGTCTGTTTGTTGTCCGGCAACAAAGAAGGACTGGGACCCGAACAGATGGTCCGTCTTGGTAGTGTCGTATGGGTCAGTGTAAGCAATTTCCCAGTAGCCCCAGGTCATAAAATCGTTGGAGGCATTGGTGATTATTGGGGCATCAGGACCGGCGGTAACCAGATAGTTGCCGTGGTCTCTCAGGGTAAGGGTGGACATGTAAAGAAGGGGCGTGCCGGAGAGAATGGCAACCATGTCGTCATTGGCTATATAGGCGGACTTGGTGAGGTCGGTTGTATGGCCGACGGTAAGCCCGGTGAGCATATCGATGCCGCTGATGAGGTCTTGGGCAGAGATAGAGCCGCTGATGACCACGCCGGTGGTCGGAGTGGCGGTCATGGTGAAACTGCTGGCGGCACTATTCATGAAGATGCGGCTGACAGTGCCGGTGGCGGTATTGTCGGCAACGCCAACAACGAAGCCCTTATATTCGATGGGAGAGGTTGGATCGGGGGTGTTGTTACGGGTCGGGCTACGCAGTGCCGCGCCAGTGGCCTCCCAAGTGCCGGTTTGGGCGTTGTTAATGACCGAGTAGTCAGCACCCGAGGCGGTAAAGGCGAGGCCTTGGTTGAAGCTGCCATAGAGAGTGGCCGGGGCACTACCATAAGTGGAGGTTGGTACGCCACCGCCACCACCATTAAAATTGGAGTCGCCGCCGCCCAGAATGGTGACATTGGCGGTGCCATTTGCCGCCACGGTGCCAAAGAAGATGGCCCCATCGTCTATCTTCTGGAACATGTTGTCGGATGAGCGGCCGATGAGGCGTTTGTTGTTGTAGTTGACTGTGATTTTTGTTTCTTCCAGGTCCGCATCAATATTCAGCGAATTGGGGGAGGTGTAGGTCAGGTGCCCGAAGAATTTGTCGATGCCTGTGGCGGGAATGCTGCCGGACGGGACACCGGCGTAGATCAGCCCGCCGATGAGAAAGCTTGGGCCAGTAAAGGAGGCTGTACTGTAAAAGAATTGGCCGGTTGGTTCGACATAATTGGTGGCGGTCATGGTAAGCAGACCCGCGTCAGGGTGACTGTAGCTGAATGTGTCGGTAAATGACGTAAAGCCGCTATAGCTTGAGGCGGTTGGGGCGTACCCCGGATAGGTGTATGGTGCAAAGAAGGATGTGAGAAAGGGCGGTAGCGGAACTGGGCTGGAGTCGTATACAATATAATAAGAGCCATTGCTGGAGAAAGAGGCTGCAAGTGTTCCGGTCCCGGAAGGGGGGGTGGAAAGGGATGCGTTTACCGTGCCGCTATCCCAGGCAAGATAGGAGGAATAATAATGCTGTAACTCGGCGTCGTAGATGTTATTCCGCATAAATATGCGATAATTACCGGCAAGTGAAGTATTGGTGACAGTCGTGGTGTCAGCGGTTTCCTCGATTACTTTGTCGATGTCATCTTGTGTTTTTACCAACCCTATATCTTTTGGGATCACCGGGGGAACGGGCGGAGTGGTTGTTGTTCCCCCACCGCCCAAGGAAGCCGTGTCAGCAGGGGTAGGTGCGGCCATGGCGCCCTGATCGCCTTTGGGGGCAGGGGCTTTTTCTTGGCCCTTATCTTCGCCTTTTTCCTTTTTCTCCTCTTTTTTGTCTTCTTTTTCCCCAGCGCCGTTGCCGGACAGGGCTTTGTTCATCTCCCCCATTTCTTTGGCCGTGAATTTCATCGGCGGCAGCGGCGGCTTGGACATGGCCACCTTGGTGCCGTAGCCTGGCTTGCTGATTTCCACGGTGCCAAAGGCGTTGGTTACCTCGATGCCCTTACCGCCCTGGAAAACGACGGAGAGAAAATCGGGGGTGACGACACCGGCGTACATGGAGCCGCGGATACCGATGGTGGCGGTGGGGGTTTCGGTCTTGAAGTTTTGCGGCGCCGTCTTGGTCAGCGCCCCGCCCATGACCCGGAAGGTGCCCTCTTTAACCTGGGTTTTGAGGGCGCCATCGTTTTGTTCCGGCTGCCAGCGGTATTCGGCGATTTTCATGGTTGTTTCATTGCCGAGGTTAATCAGGGTGTTGTCCGTGAACATGATCTGCACCCGGCTGTGTTCCCTAGTCTTGATGGTGTCTTCTTCAAAGATTGGGGACTGGACAGGAAGGGTACGGCTTTTTCCCTTGGCGTCCAAGGCCTGCACGTCGCCGCGTGCCGCGACTACGGTGGCTACCTGTTTGGCGGCATAGGCCGGCGACCCAATCAGGATGAGGGAAAGGAGCCCGAGGATCAGGATGCTGGAGTTGAATCGTTTCATGCGCGGTCCTCCGGAAAAGGGGCGAGCAGGGCGGGTCTTGTTTGTGGCGGTCATGGTCTCAGTCTGCGCGGTCATTTTAAAAAAGTTTAAAAGGCAAAGGTTAGCTCCGCCGCGGTTACGTTCTTGTCATATTCGTAGAGGGCGATGTTGGATTCCGCTTTGGTGTTCGTGTAGCTGATTTGCCCCAAAAGGCTTTGCCGCTTGTCCTCTGCCTGCCAGAGACGTTTTGACAGGCCGCAGGAGAGATCGAGGACATCATCGCTACGGTTGTTGACATAGAGCGGGTCGGTTTTGTCATAATTGGTGTTCTGGAAACGGAAGCTGGCAAAGAAGCCGAAATCCAGGGGCAGTTGCCGGTCATACCGGGCCAACATGGTGAAACGGTCATAGCTGTTGAAGTCGTGGGCGGCGTTTTCAAGTTCCTTGCCAAGGGCGATGGTGATCCGGTTCGAGCCCAGGGTGAATACGGGGCCGGCGGTGATCATATAATTGTTCGCATCCTTGTCCCCGTCCTGGTAGTTGTTTTTTTGCTGCGCCGTGACGCCGATATTAAAGAGAATGGTCTGGTCCACCAGCCAGGTTAGGGTGGAGCTCAGACCGTAGGCGCTCTGGTAACGATCGTATGCGAGATCGACCTGATTGACCAGGCCCTGGACCTGCCAGAGGTAATTCTGCCCCTGCAAGACGGGACCGGTGGCAAGGCTCAGGAAGTTGATGTCGTGGATGTTTTGGTTGCCGTAGAAGGCGTTGTAGTTGACCGCCGTGGTTTTCCAGGTGTTGGGGCTGTCTTCGAATTTGTAGATGTGATTGGCCACCAGAGTGGTGTTGTAGATCTGATCGCTGATGGCTGTCTGATCGATGGTGATCGGAAGGGTAATGCCTCCCAGATTGACATTGACGCTGCTTTCTGTGGGAGCGACATTGACATTGTCGTCATGGCTGAAACCGAATGAGAAAAGGCCGTTTATAAAATGGCGCTGCTCCGAGGCAGCAATGGCGTCCAGGAACTGTTGAATGTTTTTCCATACCTGCTCCGGCGGGTTGGTGGCCTGCACCTCTTTGAAATACTGTTTGGCCAGCTCGCGGGAGCCGAGGCGGAGATGGGCGCGGGCCAGTTCGAGCTTGGCGCGTTCTAGATCAGGCTCGGCAATGAGAATTCGGTCAAAGGCCATGACCGCTTCTTCAAGGCGCCCAGATTCAAAGGCGGCCCGACCGAGATAGAAATTAATTTCCAGGTTGGCCGGATCTTGCACAAAAGCTTTGTGCAACTCGGTGTACGCCTCATCGAATCGACCCTGGTCAAAATACTGTTTGCCCTGGGCGAAAGAGGCGGACACCTTTTCCGCCGCTACAGCCTGGGTGAGGCAGAGGTGCAGGGCAAGCAAGATAAAAACGAAAAATTTTAATTGTGCCATGACGGGTACCTGGTGCGGCCTGTAACAAGGCCAAAAGGTTATTGGTTAGATAAATTATACAGAATAATGCCAAGTTAATATAATTTTTTTTAGAAGTTGGGGGCTTTTGTTCCGCAGGCTTGCGGTTGGCGAAGGGGGCAGGGTCTGGTATGATGGGTTTTAGGGGCGTGTGTTCCCGTGGTGCGCGAGAGAAAGAAATACGGAGGCTGGTCGTGTTGTTGAATGAATGCAAGCGGAAAGTCGAGCTGGAGTACCCTTGCCCCTGGGTGTACAAAATCATCGGCAGGGAGCAGGAGGAGCTGCGGGCGGCCATTGCCGAGGTCGTTCAGGCCCGGGAATGCCTGGTGTCCCTGTCCAATTCGAGCAGCGGCGGGAAATACCTCTGTCTGGACGTGGAGCTTGTCGTGCTCAGCGCCGAGGACCGCGAGGCCCAGTATCTTGCCTTCAAGGAGCATCCGGCGGTGGTCATGGTGCTGTAGTTTTTTTACCGCGCCGCAACCGGTTCGGGGCGGCGCGGTCTGTTTTTACTTCACCACCTCGAAACCGATGGCGGCAATGGCTTTTTTGATGTCGGCCATGGGTATCTCCTTGCTCTGGTTGAAGGTGGCTTCTCCTCTGTCCAGAGCGATGTTCACCTCGCTGATGCCGTCGATGGCGTTGAGTGCGGTGGTAACCGAGGCTACGCAGTGACCGCAGCGCATACCCTTGATCTGGATGGTTGGCATGGGAGACTCCTTGGATGTGTTTATGAGTGATGGTGGTAAAGGATTATAGTAGAAACTAAAGTATTGTCAGGCGCAAATGATTTTTTCACACGTCTGCGCAACTTATCTGTGAAAGGGAAAAGTAATCAATACCGGAGCAATGTACACATGACACCGTCAACCGAAAAGCAGCGGGTCGCCATCCGGGGCATGCACTGTGCCTCCTGTTCCTCCCGCATCGAAAAAGTGCTTGCCAGCACCGAGGGTATTCGGGCGGCCGCAGTGAACCTGGCCGCCGAGAGCCTGGAGGTGGAGTGGGAGCCTAGTCGGCTCAGCCTGGCGGATATTGCCGGGATCGTCAAGACCCTTGGTTTTGAGTTGGTGCTGCCGGAAAAGGAGACCAGGCTTACCCTGGCCATTGGCGGCATGACCTGCGCCTCCTGTGCCGCCCGGATCGAAAAGGTGGTGGGGGATATGCCTGGGGTGCGGACCATGCAGGTGAATCTGGCCACGGAGTCGGCGGCGGCGGTCTTTGATCCGGAGGTCGTCAGCCTGCGGCAGATCCGGGAGGCCATCGAGCGCCTTGGCTTCAAGGCCCAGGTGGCCTCGCTGGCCGGGGGCTCGGATTTTGAGCGCCAGCAGGAGGAGGCTGTCATCCGGCTTGCTGCCATGGCAAAACGCCTTTATCCCGCCTTTACCTTTGCTGTCTTGCTGCTGCTTCTTTCCATGGGCGAGATGGCCGGTCTGCCGTTGCCTTTGTTTTTGGCCCCCCATCACGCGCCGTTTACCTTTGCCTTGGTTCAGTTTTTTCTGGTCCTGCCGATCATGTGGTCGGGCCGGAATTTTTATCAGCTCGGTTTCCCGGCTCTCTTGCGCGGGGCGCCCAACATGGATTCGCTCATTGCCATCGGCACCGGCGCCGCCTTTGTTTACAGCACCTGGAATTTGATCGAGATCGGCCTGGGCATCGAGGTCATGGTCAGGGTCATGGATCTTTATTTTGAGTCGGCCGGGGTGCTTATTGCCCTGGTCTCTCTGGGCAAGTATCTGGAGGCCCGCTCCAAGGTGCGTACCTCGGACGCCATCCGTCAGCTCATGGCCCTGGCGCCGGAGGAGGCCACCCTGCTGTTGCCTGGGGTTGGATCTGGGGCTGAGCCTGAGCCTGGGCCTGGGCCTGGGATTGAAGAGCAGAAAAAGATTCCCGTGGCCGAGATTGAGGTCGGCGATATCCTGTTGGTCAAGCCGGGTGAGCGTATCCCGGTGGACGGCTCGGTGGTCAAAGGCCGCTCCAGTGTGGATGAGTCCATGCTTACCGGCGAATCCCTGCCGGTTTCCAAGGAGGTCGGCGATCCGGTGGTGGGCGCCACCCTGAACAAGAACGGCTTATTACAGGTGCGGGCCGAGAAGGTGGGGCAGGATACGGTGCTTGCCCGGATCATCACCATGGTTCGCGAGGCCCAGGGCTCCAAGGCTCCCATTGCCAATCTGGCGGACCGCATCAGTCTGTATTTCGTGCCCACCGTCATCGTCCTTGCCATTCTCGCCGGATTGTCCTGGTATTTCATCGGCCAGGCCGATTTTTCCTTTGCCCTGCGGATATTCATCGCCGTGCTGGTTATTGCCTGCCCCTGTGCTATGGGGCTGGCCACCCCGACCTCGATCATGGTCGGCACCGGGCGCGGCGCCCAGCTGGGAGTGCTGGTGAAAAGCGGCGAGGCTCTGGAGATGGCGCAGAAGATTGACGCCATTGTCTTTGACAAAACCGGCACCCTGACCCATGGCCGCCCGGAATTGACCGATATCCAGGCAGTGGCGCCGGGGATAGATGTCCCGCAGATTTTGTCTTTGGTGGCCAGTGCCGAGAGCGGTTCGGAACATCCTCTGGCCGAGGCCATTGTCAACGCGGCCAGGGAAAAAGGGTTGACCCTGGCAGAGCCTTCGCATTTCGAGGCGGTTCCCGGCCGGGGCATCCGGGCCATGGTGCGCGGCGAAAATGTGCTGCTTGGCAACCGGGAGTTCATGGTGGAGCAAGATGTTACCGGGCTGGGGTTGGTGGTTGAGCAAATTGCCCATGGCTTTGCCGGGGATGGCAAAACCGCGCTCTACTGCGCGGCGGACGGCAAGCTGATCGCCCTGTTGGCCATTGCCGACCGGCTTAAAGCCGAAGTGCCCGCGACCATCAGCGCCCTGGAACAGATGGGCATCAAGATATTCATGCTCACCGGCGATAATGAGATTACCGCCCGGGCCATCGCTGCCCAGGCTGGAATCAGCGAGGTCTTTGCCCAGGTGCTGCCGGACCAGAAGGTGGAAAAAGTGGCGGCCTTGCAGGCAGAGGGGTTCCGGGTCGCCATGGTGGGCGATGGCATCAACGATGCGCCCGCCCTGGCCAAGGCCGATGTCGGCATTGCCATGGGCACGGGCATCGACGTGGCCATCGAGTCCGGCGATATCGTGCTGATGAAGGGCCATCTCTCCGGCCTGCTCGCCGCGCTTTCCCTAAGCCGCGCCACCATGCGCAATATCAAGCAGAATCTCTTCTGGGCCTTCATCTACAACATCATCGGCATTCCGGTGGCCGCCGGGGTTCTGCATCTCTTTGGTGGGCCCACCTTAAACCCCATGATCGCTGGCGGAGCCATGGCCATGAGTTCTGTCTCCGTGGTCTCCAACGCCCTGCGCTTGCGCTTTTTTACCCCGCCGGGCCATAATAGGAGGCAATCGCCAGCGGTTTAAAATACGGGGAAGCCACAGCATCGTCTTGACAATTTTTAGAAACCTTGCGTAGATGGTAGTACTGGCCGTGGAGTTTGCGGCCGGTGTGTCCGTTTTTATCGTGTCCGGTTCAAGAGGAGTTATCCCAATGAAAAAAATTATTACAACTGCGGTGGTCATCGCCTCTGCCTGCGGAGTTTTTGGCGCCAGGGAAATTTGGGCGGAGAATACCACCAGTCATGCGGTGCAAAAGGGGGACACCCTCTGGGATTTGAGTGGGGTTTATCTCCATGATCCATTGCTCTGGCCGAAAATCTGGGAGGTCAACCCGGAGATCGCCAACCCCCACCGGATCACCCCGGGTCAAATCATCAATATCCCAGACACGGGAAGGGCTCCGGCCAGAGAAGTCAGAGAAGTGGCTGTAGTCAGAGAAATTGTCCCGGTGGAATCCGGGACTTCCCCCCTTGCCCGAGCAGGTTTGGCCTCCTCTTCCGAACCGTTGCCCCTCATCGTGGGGAAAAAAGATCTGCCCCCTGCCGGTGCACAGGCCAGGGCCGGACAGGTGGATGATCCGGCCCGGTATTATGACCGTGGAATCGGCATGGTCAGCAACGAAATCCCCAACGGGGGGCGGGTGCTGCGGACCGAACAGGGCTGGCAGACTGCGGCTCTCGGTGAGACCATTTTCATCTCTGCCCCTGGTGCGCAGGTCGGTCAGCAGTTCGGGGTTTACCGGGATTTTGGCAAGGTCGAGTCTCTGGGTTATTTTGAAAGAAGTCCCGGCCATCTGCTGGCGGACATTGCCATTGTCGAGGTTGTCGCCGCGGATGCGACCAGGCAGCAAGCTGTTATCCGGCGTGCTTATGCCGAAGTGAGAACCGATGACCTTCTGGGCCAAGTTCCGCAGCGGCCTAAGGTTTCCGCCCATTCGGCCCAGGCCGGGGCTGTCATGGCCACAGGCGCGGTGGTGGCGTTTCATTTCATGCGCCAGCTTGCCGGACCCGATGATATTGTCTATCTGAATATCGGCGCGGAGCAGGGGCTTGCGCCCGGAGATCTGTTGTCGGTGGCAGGGGCGGATCAAGCAGAGGGGAGAACTTTCGGGGAAATTATGATTTTGCGGGTTTCGCCAACCACGGCGGCTGCGGTGGTGACGAAACGGAGCGCCCATGAGGTGCGCCGGGGAGATGTGGTCGGGCCGCCGGTTTTGTAGAATCAGTCACTGGTTTTGTGTTTTGCCCTGGGCTGTTGGTCGAGGAGTTGTCTTGCCAGCTAAATCAGCACTTGTCCACCAGCAGCCTGCCCACCGCATCCCAGATCCGGTGGGCTGTTTCTTCCTTGCTCAGTAGCGGCAAATTTTCCTGTGCGCCATTGCGGTCAAGAATGGTGACCCTGTTGGTGTCTGCACCAAAACCGGTTTCCGCTCCGCCAATATCATTGACCACGATCAGATCAAGATTTTTTTCCTTAAGTTTTCTGGCCCCTTCCTGAAGATGATCCCGACTCTCCGCGGCAAAGCCGATGAGCAGAGGGGATTTCGGTGTTTTTTGCCTGCGTTCCCCCAGCTCCTTGAGGATGTCCGGGTTGGCGACCAGCTCCAGGGAGAGTGCGGCCTGCCCTTTTTTTACCTTGTGGGGATTTTTCTCGGCGGGTCGGTAGTCGGAAACAGCGGCAGCCTTGACGACAATGGTGGCCGCCTCGAGACAGCTCATGACTTCTGCCTGCATTTCAGCGGCGGAGGTGACTTGGATGCGCCGGACTCCAGGCGGAGCGGGCAGGGCGGTCGGCCCGCTGATCAGGGTGACCATTGCTCCCCGCTGTCTGGCCGTGGCTGCCAAGGCATAGCCCATCTTGCCGGTGGAGGGATTGCTCAAGAAACGTACCGGGTCAAAGGATTCCCTGGTGGGGCCGGCGGTAATGAGCACGTGTTCGTCGGCAAGGTTTTTGGGGGCGAAGATGGTGAGGATGGCCTGCCTGGCGGTTGCCCAGTCTGTCAGGCGACCGGGGCCTTCTTCGCCGCAGGCCATTTCGCCGCAGTCGGGTTCGAGAACCCCATACCCGTAAGATCTGAGGGTGGCAAGGTTTGCCTGGGTGGCCGGATGCTGGAACATGACGCTGTTCATGGCCGGACAGACCAGGATCGGTTTTGTGGAGGCCAGGGCGACGGTGGCGAGCAGATTGTCGGCCAAGCCATGGGCCAGGCGGGCGATGGTCTGGGCCGAGGCCGGGGCAATGACCAGCAGATCATGCTCGCGGGCCAGGTTGATGTGCGGGATGGTCTCCGGCGCCTCGGTGCCGAACATGCCGCTGTGCACCGGATTGCCGGAAAGGGCTGCCATGGTCAGGGGGCTGATGAACCGGCAAGCGGCTTCGGTCATGACCACGGTAACCTGACAGCCTTCCCGGCGCAGGGCGCGAACCCAGTCTGCTACCTTGTAGGCGGCGATGCTTCCGGTGATCCCGAGAAGAATTTTTTTATCGGTCAGAAGAGGCATGGGATAGCGCTGCCTGAGTCCTTACATTCCTGAGCCAAAGGGGTTGGCCGACTTGGAGCTGCCGGTGGAGGTGTCTTCGGCGACATAGATGGCAATCTCTGTGCGCATGAGGATTTTATCCTCGGACAGGACAATGGTGCAGGTCTTGTTGGGTTTGATGAAGGCGAGCAACACGTTTTTGTACTTGGTCGAGCCAGCGAGCTTCCAGCCATTTCTGGGCATGTTGTTGCTGAAAAAATCGGCAGCGGAGGTAATGTCCACTCGGCCGGTGTATTGCAACACTCCGCCGACATAGGAGTCGGTCCGGACGATCATGCTTTTTTCCCGGTCCCAGCTGAACTCGCTGGGGATCAGGATGTCGGCAAATTCATTGGCCCGGTAGGGCCGTTCCGTGGAAGAAGCGGCAGAGGTGGCGAAGGGGTCCGAGGAAGCCCCTTGGTCAGTGCTGCCGCCCAAGCCCAATTCGGCGCAGCCGCTGAGGGCGACAAGGCTGAAGAGGGCAAAAACGGTTGTGAGGAACACGGGGCAAAACGGTTTACGTGGCATTGTCATGGAAAGCCTCCTGGGTAATGGTATGCAGTACAATACGGTTATAACTCTTTGACGATGAATTCCGCCAATGGTTTTCTCTGTGATTGTTGATCGCGGCGGCTCGGGTGGCCGATGGCGATGACCGCCATCAGTTCCAGATTCCCGGCCAGGTCGAGAATCCGGTCGACTTTCTCCCTGTTTTTCAGGATCTGTCCGAGCCAGACCGCCCCTAAGCCAAGGGACTCGGCGGCCAGCAGCATGTTCTGGATGCAGGCCCCGGCGGATTGCGCGTCTTTGAGATCATCATACATGGTCTCCCGGTCAAGATATACGGCGATCAGGGCAGGGGCACCGAGGACAATATGGCCATAAGTGGTCTGCTCGGCCAAACGGGCGCGGATGGCTGCATCCGTGACAATGACGAAGCGCCAGGGCTGATTGTTCAGGCCGGAAGGCGCCCAGACCCCGGCCTGGATAATATCATAGAGCGCGGAAAGATCCACCGGTTGATCGGTGAAGTTCCGGATACTGCGTCGCTGTTCGATGGCAATAAGAATCGGCGAAGGCATGGGGGATGAGGGCGGATCGCGCTGTAATGATTATCGATGATAAAATTGATCGGAACACCCCGAAATTTCAAGAAAATCATAGTCGGTTGGGCAAGGGTTTGTCAAACGGTTTCCTCGGGCTGGGCCATGTTGCGCAAGAAATAAAAACCTGTTAGAACGTGCGGCCAGGGAGGCTTCATGGAAAAAACAACTCAAAAAACAGAGATTGCCCTGCCGGTTCCCGGCCACGGGGCAGTGCTGATCGACACCCATTGCCACCTCGACATGTCGGCCTATGGGGCGGATTATGAGGCGGTGTTGGCTCGGGCCTTGGCTGCTGGGGTGAACCGGATCATCAGTGTGGGCATTGATCTGGAAAGCTCGCGCCGGGCCATTGGGCTGGCGGAACAGCACGAAGGCATCTATGCCACGGTGGGGGTCCATCCCCACAATGTCGCGGAGCTCAGCGAGGGTGATTATGCGGAGTTGCAGAGGCTCTGCCGCCACCCAAAGGTCGTGGCCTACGGCGAGATCGGTCTTGATTATGTGAAAAACTACGCGCCGGTTGCCCTGCAAAAGGAGCACTTCGCCAGACAGGTCGCCCTGGCCAGGGAACTGCAACTGCCCCTGGTGGTCCATGATCGTGAGGCCCATGACGATATCATGGAGCTGCTTGAAGGGGCTGGCCCGTTTCCCGCCGGGGGGGTGATGCACTGCTTCTCCGGAGACGCCGCCTTTGCCCGGCGGGTGCTTGCCCTGGGCTTTCATATCTCCATCCCCGGGGTGGTGACCTTTGCCAAGGCCGAGATGCTCCATGAGGCGGTGCGGGAGATTCCCCTCGGCTCGCTGGTTCTGGAGACAGACGGACCATTCCTTGCCCCGGTGCCGTATCGGGGGAAACGGAACGAGCCGCGCTTGCTGCTTTTTACCGCCCAGAAGGTGGCGGAACTGAAAGGAATCTCCCTGGAGGAAGTGGCCAGGCAAACCACCATGAACGCCGTGCACCTTTTCTCCCTTGAAGGACGATGAAATGATGGGAACGATTGCAGAGAATATCGAGACAATCCGGGCCCGGATTCGGGCTGCGGCGGAGCGGGGTGGCCGCGATCCGCATTCGGTGCGGCTGGTGGCGGTGAGCAAGCATCAACCGCTTGCGGCGATCCGGGAGGCCATGGCTGCCGGGCAGGTGGTTTTTGGCGAGAACTACCTGCAGGAGGCTGAAGACAAGGTTACGGCCCTTCTTGACCATGGTGTGGTCTGGCATTGTATCGGGCATCTGCAGTCCAACAAGGCCCGGATCGCGGCGGAGGTGTTTGACTGCATCGAAACCATCGATCGGCTCAAGCTTGCCAAGGCTCTTGAAAGCAGGCTCGCCGAGTTGGGCAAGACCATGCCCGTCCTGGTGCAGGTCAATGTGGCCGGGGAAGCGCAAAAGGCCGGGGTCGCCCCCAAGGAGGCAGGTCTGCTGTGCCGCGACCTGCAGCAGTTTCCGCACCTGATTTTGCAAGGGCTCATGACCATGCCGCCCTTTGTCGAGGATCCGGAGGAAAGCCGGGGTTGTTTCCGCCAGCTTCGTCTGTTGGGGGAAGAGCTTGCCGCCCAAGGGTTCCTCGGCCTCCATGGGCCGGTGCAGCTCTCCATGGGCATGTCCGGCGATTTCGAGGTGGCTGTCGAGGAGGGTGCCACCCTGGTGCGGGTGGGCACGGCGTTGTTTGGCGGGAGGGGCCAGGCGGTTTAGGAGTTTTTTGCTTCACTGGCCGCCTGGCCGGAGGTCGCTTTTTCAGGGTGGGTGTATCAGTCTTGTTGTGAGTTGAACCGAATCGGTTGCAAAGTCAGGCAGTGGTCTTGTTCAGCGGCTGCGTCCACCACCCGGGCCCATGCCTCCACCCGGGCCCATGCCTCCACCCGGACCCATGCCTCCACCCGGGCCTATGCCGCCTCCGGGGCCCATACCCCCGCCCCTTGCCGGTGGTTCATCGGGAAGGGTAATGCCGCGTTCCTTGGCGAGAGTCTTCATCCGTTCGTGGTGCTCCTTCCGGATTTGTTCGCGTTCCTCGACTGTTTTTGCGGCGCGCATTTTCACGCGATACGCCTCGCGCTCTTGCGGCGTCATCATTTGACTGCCGTATATCTGCTCTTGGGTTTGAATTTGTTGTTGGCTGGGTTCTTGCTCGGCCGCGATTGCGATGCCGAGAGAAAGCGCCAAGGTTCCGGTTACTACGGCCAGCACCACCATTTTTTTCAGCATATTGCCTCCTGTAAGTTTGGGTGACAGAGAATGCTAAAACCCATGCCCCCTCGAGGTGCATGGGGCAAAGCCGGGTTGTTGCCAAGCTCGCTCTATTTGCATGAAATATCGTTGGAAAATTTATCTGGCGAACTCTCTATTAATAATATGGAGAGTTCCGCCGCTGATGTCAATCAAGAAAAAAGATCATCCCAAAGAGGGCGGCAGAAGCCTTGCCACCTGATTTTGCCGGAGGCAGATCGGCTCCCGATCTGGTACAGTAAGGCCATGGAAAAACAACCTGCACGGAACATGGAACTGCTCGCCCCGGCTGGCACCATCGAGGCCTTTGAGGCGGCGGTGGAGAGCGGGGCCGACGCCATCTATATCGGCGCCCCGGCCTTTAATGCCAGGGCCCTGGCCCGCCATTTCTCCCTGGCCGAGGTGGCGGCGATGATCGACCATGCCCACAAGAACCGGGTCAAGGTCTATCTGGCCATGAACAGCCTGATGAAGGAGGAGGAGATCGGCAAGGCGGTGGAGGAGTTGGCCGCCCTGGAGGCGCTCAAGGCCGACGCCCTCATCATCCAGGATCTCGGCATCTCCTATCTGGCCCGCAAGTTCTTCCCCGGTCTGCGTCTGCATGCCAGCACCCTCATGGGCGCGCACAACTCCCTCAATGTTCGCCAGTTTTCCGAGATGGGTTTTAAACGGGTGGTTCTGGCCCGGGAGATGACCCTCGGTGAGATAGGCCAGATCCACAAGCAATGCCCGGTGGAGCTGGAGGTTTTTGTTCATGGCGCCCTCTGCTTCGCCTATTCCGGTCTGTGTCTGTTCAGCAGTTATCTTGGCGGGAAAAGCGGGCTGCGGGGCCGTTGCGTTCAGCCTTGCCGCAGGCGTTACACCTGGGGCAGCAAGGGCCGTGGCCCAGGAGCTCCGGCGGGGTATCTTTTCTCGATGAACGATCTGGCCGGGCTGGAGCTGATTCCCCAGCTGCGGCAGGCCGGGGTCAGCTCGCTCAAGATCGAAGGGAGGATGCGGAGCCCCCAGTATGTGGGATCGGTGGTCAAGGCCTACCGTTTGGCCCTTGATAACCCTGCGACCCCGGCGGTGCTGGCCGAGGCGAAAGAGCTGCTGGAACAGGCCATGGGCCGCAAGGCCTCGCTCGGCTATTTCAAAAAGGCCCAGCCCGCCGACATTATCGCCCCGCAGCATTCGGGCAATATCGGCCTGTTTTTGGGCAAGATCGAGAAGGTCACTGCCAATCGCGCCCAGATGACCCTGAAGGAACCGCTCAAGATTGGCGACCGGCTGCGCATCCACCAGGAAGGCTCGGGCGAGCGGCAGGGGTTTACCCTCAAGGGGCTGTGGCAGGGAAAGGTGGCCCTGGAAAAGGGTGCAGCGGGCAGCAAGGTGCAGCTGGACCTGCCGCCGGGTGCGCAATGGGGTGACAGCCTCTACAAGGTGGACTTGGGCGAGCGCCGTCAGCAGGGAGCCAAGAAGGGTATCCAGCCGGGTTTGTTCAGCAAGAAGGTGGCGAATCTGGTTGATCCCCGCAAGCTTTCGCAGATCGTCCATTTTTTGGGGAAGCCGGTCAACAGGCCGGTTGTTACCAAGGCCCGGGAAGAGCGGCCCGCCCGCGGGCAGGTCCAGGTTCAGGCTCGCGGCCAAGCCCAGCAGGGGCAGGCCCAGGGCCGCCGGGGCGTGCCCCAGGTGCAGCTGCCCCTGGAATGGTGGCTGAAAATCGACGATTTTGAATCGCTCAAAGTGCAGTTGCCTACCCCGCCGTCGCGACTGGTTATAACCCTGTCCCGGCAGACCTTTGCCCAATTCTCCAGGCAGCAGAAACGGTTGACCCCGTATCGCCGGCGGTTGGTCTGGGCGTTGCCGCCGGTGATTCTGGAGGCGGACCTCTCGTTTTACCGGGAGGCCGTCGCTCATCTGCGCGCTAGCGGATACAATACCTGGCAGCTCGCCCATATCGGCCAATGCTTGCTGTTTGAGGCGGATGCCCAGGCATCAGGTGAGGAGGGAGGGGAGAGCCATGCTCAAGGCCGAAAAAAAGGGAGGGTCGGACAGGCTCCGGTGGAGAGGCTGCTTCTTTTTGGCGACTATACCCTGAATGTTTTGAACAGCATGAGCGTGCAGGCCCTGGCCGGACTGGGGCTTCACAATGCCCAGCTGGCCATTGAAACGGACCGGCGAAACCTGTTCGATGTTCTTGGTCATAAAAACGCGTTGCCGGTGGGTATGACCATCTATGGTCTGCCGCCGCTCTTCACCGCTCGGCTGGCCTCCCCTTTTTTCAAATACGACCAGCCCCTGATCAGCCCCAAGGGCGAGGTGATCGTCCTCAAGCAGTGTTGGGGCCAGACCGTGGCCGTGGCCGATCAGCCTTTTTCCCTCTTGCCGCATAGCACCGAGCTTGCCGCCCGGGGCGTCGCCTTTGCAGTGGTTGATCTTTCCCACATGCACCCTCGGCCGGACGAGCTGGTCGCCGTCTTCCGCCAGTCTGGCCAGCCCGGACGCGGGGGGCGCAGGCTCAGCACCTTCAACTATACGGGCACCTTGTTGTGAATCGGTCTGAAGCAGTTTGTTGATCTGTGTGCGGCCAACCTGGCCGCATTCTGTTTACGCTCAGGAAAACCCCGATTTTGTGGAACAACCCGAGAGCGCCCCGGAGGGGATGGAGCTTGAACCGGAGGAAATCCGGAAGCTTGAGGCGGAGATGGTTTTTTTCACCACGCTGCTGCCGCATTTTGGGCAGGTCACCTCGGCTGAGGTTTCTGTTGAGGTGAGAATGGCTTCAAACAAGTTCTTACATTCCTGGCAACGGTATTCGTAGATGGGCATGGGGTTCTCCTTGCAACTTGCCGATTGTTTTACAATTCCATTTATGAACAGAATTTAAGACTCTTCTTAATCTTTGTCCAGGGGAAAATGTGCGGTTGTGCGCAAGGGCAGGGTGGAGAGCAGGGTGCAGAGGGCGACCAGGCCGAGGATTATTGCGAGACGCAGCCAGGGAAGCCCCTGGGCCTGGCGATCTGCGACCAGCCGGATTGCAGTGGCGAGCCATTCCACTGCGCCTGCCATGAGCAATCCCTGCATGAGCCAGGTTGCTTGCGGTTTGCGGATGCAGAGTAGGCCCAAGGAAAGCAGCGCTCCGCTGGCAAGGAGGAGATGCCCTGCCCGGTAGAAATGGGCGCTGAGAACCAGCATGCTGAAAATTACGGGTAACAGTCTCAACGGATTCATGGTTGTTTCAGCTCTTGGTGAGGCAGGTTAAGAGAAGTTGATACAAGGATGCCTGAATTCAGCAACGCCAAAGGCGTCTATCGGGGTGAAGCTTTAGAACTCGAGTGGCAGCCCATCCGCTGAGCGCCCCGCACAAGTAGCCCGCTATGACATCCGTGGGAAAGTGTGCGCCAATGTTGATTCGAGAGACACCAACCCAGACTGCAAAGAGGATGAGCAAGAATCTCGGCAGATTACGACAGCGTGGCCAGAAGACAACGGTAAGCAGCATGGCAAACGCCGCGTGCCCGCTAGGGAAACTGTAGATTGATTCCGGTTCGCCGAGGACATGAACGGTTGCAAAGGTAATTGCCACCGACGGCCGGGGCATATGCAGCCACAGCTTGAGAAGTGTCACCAAGATCGCTGCGAGCAGGTACCCAGCCAGCAATGTCAGCAGAAGCTGAATAATGGTTTTTCTTTCGGGAAGCCACCTGATGCGATCAGTGTCGGAGACCACTGCCCGGACTGCAAACATGAGAATCAACGCGCCGATGATCCAGGGCAAATTCCAAAAGTCGCCAAGTCTTGATCCCAGCAACATCAGTTGGTCGAGATAAACACTGTGAATACCATTGATCGCAAAAAACAGTGTCTGGTTTAAGCCGAACCAGTTGTAGAAGGGGGTAACCGGCATTGAGGTGCTTTCAGTGCAATAAATGGATTGTTGTTTAGTCTTAAATGATCCCGCTTCCGAGCAGGATGGCAATCAGGAAAAGCATGACCGCCACCAGAACCTGCAGGGTGCGGATGGTAACTTTTTTGACCAGACGGCTGCCCCAAAAAGCGCCGGTGAACGCGGCCAGGGTGGCGACCACGATGAGGGCCAGATTTCCCATGACCTCCTCCGATTTAAGGAGCCCAGCATATACGGTGAGGCGGGAAAAATCAACCAAGGCGGCGATGACCACGCCCGTGCCGATGAAGGCCTCCTTGTTCAGGCCGCTCTTGACGAGAAAGGTGCTGCGAAAGGCGCCCTGATTGCCGGAGAGTCCCCCGAAAAATCCACTCAGGAGGCCCCCGGCGGGCATGTACTTCCGGTTTATGGCGAGCTGTTTGGTGGCAGGGAACAACTCAAGCGCGGAAAACCCGGCCATGAGCAGGGCGATGACGAGCTTGACCGGGTGGACCATGAACTGTCGGCCATTGAGCAGATAGGTGTAAAGCGGTGCCAGATCGGCCAGCCACAGGAGCACCCTGGCTCCTGCGAAGCTCGCCAGAAAAGCGGGCAGACCGAAAAGTAGCACGGTCTGCCAGTCTGCCCGTCTGCTGAAGAGCCAGACCTTGAACAGATTGTTGGCGAAGTGGACCAGCGCGGTCTGGGCAATGGCTACTTCAATCGGAAAAAAAATGGCAAAAACCGGCATGAGCAAGGTGCCCAGGCCAAAGCCGGAGAAGAGGGTCAGGCCAGAGGCAAGCAAGGCCACGGTGCAGATAATCAGATAGCGCATAGTTTTTTCCTTATTCCAGAGAGCGTGCTTCTTTTGCCATACCCATTTTGAGGCCGATCGGCAAGGGGTGAAAACATTTTTTCCGCATGGGTCTAGTTGTCTCAATTTTGGGGGTGGTTGCGGACTAAAAGCCTGACAGTGACCAGCGAGGGCCGGTTGCAAAAAAACAAGGGGCGGAGAATTTCTCCGCCCCTTGTTTCATGCTCGGCCAGGATGGTGTTGGCCCAGACATTTTTTAGTGGTTTTTTAAAAACGATAGGTCAAGGTAACCGCACCAAAATGGGCCTCGTAGCTGGGGCCGAGATAGCTGCCCAAGTTGATCAGTCGGTTGCCCCACTGGGTGGAGGTGGCATCGGAGGTGTCGCGTAGCAGGTATTCGCTGCCCACCGATTCAACCCAGGGGGTATTTGCCTCCTGCATCCAGTCGCTGATCTTGTAACGGTCATAAATGTAATGCACCCCGCATACAAGATTTTTCACAAACTTGTATTCCATAGTGGCATTAAGGTTGTACTGCTTATGCGTGACCGTCTCAGGGTTGCGGAAGGCGAACGCCGTTGTGTCGCCGAAAGTGCTGCCATAGCCGCTGTACTCGATATCGACCTTACCTTGGGAATAGGTATAGTCCGAGGAAAAGCGGAGGGTGTCGGGGATGATTTCATAGCCACCTCCAACACCGATGGTGTTGGTCTTATCTTTGGTTGTCGCCATCCATTGACCGAGGGCGTTGCCCCAGTTGCCATTCGCTGTTGCCGAGGGGGTACCAAGGGTAGTTGGATTGAGCTTGTTGGCATCATTGAACTCCAGGCCCCGCTGGGTGGAGTCGATTTTCTCCCTGCTGCCGAAGGCGTTTAAGCTCAGCCGTTCGGTCACAGCGTACGAGGCATCCAGGGCATAGCGATTGGTCTTGCTCTTCAGCAGGCCGAGTTGGTCGCCAGGGGTTGCGAGAACATCATCCGCCGGTAAAACACCGTTTCCAGAGGCCAGCAAGGGTTGCACCGAGCTTACGCCGGAATCGTAGTCATCGTTCCGGTATCGATAGGAGGCCGTCAGGTCCAACCCCTCCGTGGGCATGACGGTGGCGGCGAGATCAAACTGATTACGTACTCGATCAGACACGTCGAGTTTCCGCAGATCCGGGTGGTTGCTGAACGATTCTACGGGCTCGACGCTAGCGTCCCAGTAACTTTGGGCTGTAACCGTGTTGTTGTAATCGCTGCCTTTGCGGTTGCCATACAGATACTTGCCCCGCAAGGTGAGCCAGTTGGTCGGCCTGGTTTTCACCGAGCCTTTGAAGATATTTTCGTCGGTGTTGGCCTCGCGGAAATCGCGGTCGATATTCTCCCGCTCGTAGCCAAGACCGAGGGTGGTTAGCCAGAAGGGCAGATTGTAAGAGGTCTCCAGGCCATAGTTCATCTGGTCGTAGGAGTAGGCAAGGTTGACCCGCTTGTTGAGTGTAGTGGTCGTGCCGGCAGCCGCGTTGGCGACGGTGATCGTGTCGTCGGTTACATACCACCAATTATTGCTAGCGGTTTTATTGTTCAGATTGTAGTAGCGGAGAAAGGCCCGCAGGTTCAGACGGTCGATGGGGTTGATGCTGTAATCGGCGTTGAACATGGTGGTATCGATCTCGGCATCGGCGTTGGTGCGCGGCAGGTTGGCGGTGGAGCCGAAGCCGGTGGCACTGCCAAAATCGGTGGTGCTATAAGGCAGCAGGGTCTCATTCTGTTCCATTTTTCCATAGGAGAGGGTGGTGGCCAGGCGGCTGGCCATGGGCAGATCGAAACCCAGGGAGAGCGAGGCGTTCTGGTAGCGGTTGTCCGGCGCCAGCGCCCGTTGTCCGAAGCTTGCAACATTATAAGCGGCATTCCAGGTATCGTAGCCGTTGCCGTTGACGTCCGCCACATAGGGGTTCTGCCAGCGCAGGGTGTCGATATTATTTTCAAACCCCGAGAGCAGGTAAGTGAACATGGCCTGATAGGTCGGTTGATTGTACTCGACCTCGAATTTCAGCTCCTGGGTTTTGTAGTCGATGGGCTCGGCCAACTGGGCATTGAGCGTGCGCGGTGGCCGGTCCCCGATGGGGCCGTAGGTGAGATTGGAACCATCCTTGCGCTCGTCGGACAGTGAGAGCCGGAACTTAAACTCCTGATTGGGGGTGAGGGAAACGGTCGCCCCGGTTTTGTTCCTTTGGGTGCCAAGATCGATCCCGTGCAGGGTGGTGGCCAACCAGGCGGCGGTGGCCGCATCGTTTGCCAAAAGCTGGGCTGCGGTTGGCGCCAGGATAGTGTTTGGAATGGCCGCCGTGCTTGGCAGGGTGAGGACTCCGTTCCCCTGGTCGATATAGGGGGTTCTGGCCTTGTTGCTCAGGGTGTTTGGGGTCTCATTGCGGTCGATGACCACACCCCAGTTGCCGTAGCTTCCGAAGCCGAAACGGATGGACTGATCGTCCCTGAGCAGATTGTCGCCCTGAAAATCAAGATACCGGCCGTTGTTGGGATCAACCACGCCGAACCAGAGATCATAGAGATTGAAGCCATCTCGGATATCGCGGTTCTTATTGAATTTGGAAGAATCGTCGCCCTTGCCCTGCGAGGCACCGACCGTCACTTCCCCGGAACTTTCTATTTTTCCTTCCTCCTGGGCCTGAGCAACCATGGGCGCCAGAAGGAGCAATGATGCTAATGCATAGGTTTTCTTCATGATCATGCCTCCTTTAGCGGGTGAATTTGGCGCCGGATGGGTGATTGGAGCCGTGTTGGGTGACGTGGCAGTTCACGCAGCCCTGGCCGGTGGGATTGCTGACCCTGTTGTAGCGCGGCAGATTGGGGTGGCCGCCGTAGGCATGGCACTGTAGACAGAGGAACGAGCCTTTGGCGTTGAGCAGGTCGGGGTTGTTGGAACCGTGCACATCATGGCAGTTGGCGCAATTCTCCCGCACCACCGCATGCTCCCAGATAAAGGGGCCGCGTTTTTCCTGATGACACTTGAAGCAGGTCTCGTTGATCGTTGCCCCCTTCAGCAGGCTCTTGCCAGCGGAGCCATGAACGTTGTGGCAGTCTGAGCAGAGCATCTTGCCTTCTTTTACCGGATGGTGGGACTGCTTGTTCATCTGGCCTTTGACCGTGGTGTGGCAGGAATAGCAGACCGCAGGCTCCTTGTCTTTGGCCAGCAGGGCCTTGTCGCTCTTCTTTTTCATCAGGGTATGGCAGGAAACACAGCCCACATCGCCGGTTTTGTGCTGGCTGGTTTGCCAATACATGCGGCCGCCGTCCTGGTGGCATTGCAGACAGACCGTTGAGTACTGTTCGGTGGAGAATTTAAGGCTGGCGTCCGGCGCGGTCACATGCTGACTGCGCGGGCCGTGGCAGGCCTCGCAATCGCGCGCTTGGATCACGCCCTTGGGGCCGTACTGGAAGGTCCGGCCATGCACGGTCTTTTTGTACGCCTCTATCGATTCCGCATGGCAACCGACGCACACCTCCTTGTCCTTGACGTAGGTTGCCTTGGCAAAGGCCGGATTCAGTGCGGCCCAGTCCACTTCTCCTGCCTGGGCCGTGGCAAACATGCTTGCCCAGGCAATGCCCATGAGACATGCCCCCTTAAATGTTCTTTTCATAACTCTCCTCCCGTAGCGGTTGTTTCATGACCTCTCCTCCTCTTTTTCTGTTGATGGTCAGCAGAATGCGCTTGCTGCCGTGAACAGCGCGTTGCAAGGGGGGCCTCTGGCTGCAAACCCGCTGTCTGGCAGAATCTTCCCTGTCAGGCCGCACCGAAGCCTTCCTTGCCAAGAGAGTAGAGGGGAATGGTGGGGCTATCCAGATAAATGTGCTTTACGGATCAAGGGGTTCTGTGAAGTTTTATTCACAGGAGGAAAAGGATAGGCGAAAGGGGAACGGTGTGAGGTGAAAGGCCGAGAGCTGATAGGTGAGAACAGTCTGTTAGTTGGCCAGTTTTTTGGTCAGGAAGCGGACGCAGCCTAGAACCTGGGTTCCCTGGGAGGTCAGCAGATAGAGCTTGTTTTCGTCCTGGTTCAGAAAGCCAGCCTCTTTGAGGATTTTCAGGTGAAAATTCATCTTGGTGTGGTCTTCCAGTTCCAGCTTCCGGCAGAGGTCCATGAAACGCAGGGTTCCTTCCTGTTCGACATGGGCAAGAATTTCCCGCCGGAGGGGATTGGACAGACAGCTCAGAACGGTGTCAAGATCCAGGGAGGTCCGGCAGCATTCGAAGCGGGCCTCCTCCAGGACGCGGCCCACCGAAGCAAGCAGGCCATCGATGCGGAAAGGCTTGGTTACATAATCCGAGGCTCCCTGGCGCATGGCCTCCACTGCGTTATCAACGCTGGCAAAGGCGGTGATCATGATAACCGGCATCCGGGGCGCCTTGTCCCGGATACGGCCAAGCAGCTCCAGCCCGCCCATGCCGGGCATAACCAGATCGAGCAGGATCAGGTCAAAGTTTTTGCGAGCAAGATGCTCCAGGGCCTCTTCGCTCCGGCTGGCCTGGGTGACTGAAAATCCGGCCCCGCTCAACACTTCGGCCAAGCTTTCCCGTAGATCCTGATCATCGTCCACCACCATGATTTCAGCCATTTCCCCTCCCATTCGACAAGGCATGGGGGAAGATCAACAGTACGGTGGTGCCGACGCCGACCGTGCTGTTCAGTTCGATTCTTCCCCGGAATAACTCCATGATGCTGTAGCAGATGGAAAGCCCCAGCCCCGTGCCCTGGCCCACTTCCTTGGTGGTATAGAAGGGCTCCATCGCCTGGTTGACATGTTCCGGGGCGATTCCCGCCCCCTGATCGGTAATTTCTATTATTACTTCCCCCCCCTGGCAACGGGTGCCGAGGGTAATGAGCCCGCCCGGCGGTGAAGCGTCCATGGCGTTTAAGAGCACATTGAGCAACACCTCTTCGACCTTCACCGCTACCGCCATGACCGGCGGCAGGGGCAGCAGCTTGGTTTCGATGCGGTAGTTCTGGCGCTTGCCGCCCAATAGGGTAAGGCTGCCGGAGATCACTTCGTTGAGATCGACGGGCATCAGGGGGTCTTCCTTCTGGCGCGAAAAATGGAGCAACTCACCGGCGATGTGCGAGGCGCGGTCGATGTTTCGTTCGATGGCGGTAAACCGTTTTTCAACGCCTGCATCCGAAGTTGTTCCGCTCTGGAGTTCTTTTTTGAGCAGTTCGACATTCAGGGAGATATTGGTCAGCAGGTTGTTGATCTCGTGGGCAATGCCCGCCGCCAGTTTTCCAACTGCGGCGAGTTTTTCTGCTTGGGCCAGGCGAAGAATCTGCTGTTCCATGGTTTTTCTGGTTTCAACATCGAAGACGTTCATGGCCCTTACCAGAAAATAGGTGATCAGGGCGGCGGTAAGACTCCGGAAAATCTCCACCGGAATCCCCAGAAAAGGGATCCTGGCATGGGAGGGAATCACTCCGGCCAGGAAGGCGTAGAGCGCAAAACTGAACCCGGCCCAGCGGAGATGCCGGGCCACCGAGCCACTTAAAACCTCGACCACTCGTCCATGTCTGATCAGGGCAAAGGCGGCGAGAATTCCGCCCAGGTTGCCGATGGTCAGTCTGGCGAGGATATCAGTCTGTCGGATGGTCTGGAGATCAAGATTTTCCCAGGAGAGAAAAAGGTACATCCCCAGAAAAACAAGGAGAAGAGGGATGAGAACTCGGAGCCATTGCCAGCGGATCGTGGGCTGGGAGCGGAGCAGGGAGATGGCGAAATGATTCAGGAAAAGAAAGGAAACGACCAGGGTCAGCAGTTTGAGGTAGTGAATGGGGAGGAACAGGGCGGCTGTGCCGTACCCCAGCCGCAGATAACATTCGAGCCATTCATGCAGGCCATGGCTGAAGCCGAAAATGGCCAGGGAAGGCAGGCTGCCGGCCAAGCGCAGTTTGCTTTCCGACATGTCCTTCACGGCGATGGCCAGCCCCAGGAAGATGAAGGTCAGTCCGTAAAAAAAATAGAGCAGAACTCCCGTGGGGCATTGGCTGGCTGGCATGGTTTTGTCACTTTTTCCCGGTTGACCGTGTTGCCGTTCTTCCCCCGTTGTTCGCTACAAGCAGGGTTTTTTTAACGCATCCTGTGTCACCCCATGCCTGTAATGAAGGTTCAGCTTTCCGCTGGTGGTGTTTCTTCCTCGGTGTCCAGGTGGATGGAGCTGATCAGCTCGGGCGGGATACGGCTGCGGATCTTTTTCACCGTGGAAAGAATGCTGTGAACCGGATAGTCTTCCCGGACCTCTTCGCTCTTGTCCAGGTAAGAGGTGAGGATAAATTTTTTGTTTCTAACATCGAACTTGTGGGTCCAGTTGATTTCGATGGTTTCAGGGTTCTCCTCGATCTGCACCGCCAGCTTTTCCCCGGCACGCGCTACCTGAATGGCGTCCATGTCCGTGACCTCCAGGAGCCAGGCGTCGCCGTTGGCGGTGGAGAAGAGAACGAAAACCCCCAGGGCCAGCACCGCTGCTTTCCCGGCGCCGGCGTTTGCCTGGATTTTTTCGACTTCAATCTTTACCGAGGGGATCGCGGGTCTGGCCGGGGCGCTTGCGCCGGTGGTCAGGCAGCATTTCTTGAATTTTTTGCCGCTGCCGCAAAAACAGGGATCATTTCTTCCTATCTTGACCATAATCTGGAGTCTCTCTTCTGACTGTGTGGGTTCAGGGTTGTATGAAACTGTGCCACTATGCCACGCCCGGCATGGTTTGTAAAGCCGTGGATGCATCCTTCCCCTCGGTCGGTGCGGCGGTGTTTTTCGTTTTCAGTTTGCCGGGGCCGAGTCCATGCGGACCATCTTCTCCTGATCGCAGTAATACTGGACCAGCTGGGAGAAAACATCATCGCGGCCGGTGTAGATCTTGGTGTTGCTGTTTAATATCTGCACCAGGGCCTCGCCGTAGTCGTCAACCCCGATGATATTGTCGGCAATGAGGCTGTTGCCGCATTTGCCCGTGAGCAGGGTGTCCATGTACCGGTTGACGTTGGCCCAGTAAACCTGGTTGTTGCGGAAATGGGTATCCTCGCGTTTTGCCTTGTCGATGTTTTTGTCCATCATCTCCTGCATCTCTTGCTGGAAGAGATGGTTGTAGATGCGCCCGGCAATCTTGGCCGGGGCGTTGCCCGAGGTGCCCACGCTTTTGAAGCCCCCGGTGTTGGTGGTGACCGAGATGAGCATGGTGATGGTCCGGTCCTTGTGGGCCTGCCGGTCGCGGTACGGGTTGAAATGGCTGATGAACAGGGCGGACTTGTTCATGGGCGCGGTGCCGGTTTTGCCGGAAACCAGATTCTTGTGATGCTTGAATTCGGTTTTCATGGCGGAGCCGGTGCCGCGATTGCAGACCTCGTACAGGGCGTTCATCTCCGCTTCCCGTTCCTTCTTGGATTCGAAAAGCGGGATTTGGGCGAATCGCTCGTCCTGGTCGCGGTCGTACACGGTCTTGCCGTTGATCTGGATCCGGCGCACAAAGGAGGGATCGCGGTACTGGCCGTCCAGAAAAGCGTTGTAGATGCCAAGCCACTGCTGCACCGACACCGCCGAGGAACCGATGCCGAAAGGCCAGTACTTGGCGTCTTCCTTGCTATAGTCCAGGCCGACCTGGTCAAAGCCTTGGAGCATGGCGCTGCGGAGCAGGGGGTTGGTGTAGAGCCTGGCGAAAATCGTGTTGATGGAGATTACCTGCGCTTCCAGCAGGTTGTATTCCCGGCCCATGGGACGGTTGGCGTCGTAGTTGTACCAGTTGCGGGGCAGCCAGGTCTGTCTGCCGGTGCTGGCCACATATTTGTACTCAATGGGCTTGTCGGCAAAACGGTCGCTCATCTTGGTATTGTTGGCCACCATGGAGTAGTAGGCAATGATCGGTTTCATGGTGGAGGAGGGTGTGATCTTTGCTTTCTTGTTCATGATGTCGATGATCACGGATTCATGTTTCTCGCTCTTGCCGGCGCTGTTGTCGGCTCCGGCATCGTTGGGCTCCGGCGCCTCGTCCTCCTCATCCTCGTCTTTTTCGTTGTTTTTGGTTTGCAAAAACTCCTTTCCGCCAACGTAGGCGACGATCTCACCTTTCTGGTTGACGGCAATGAGGCCGACATTGATGTTGTGTTGCAGGTATTCGAGAAAGCTGTTGAAATCGGTGTAGGGCGGGGTGAGGCCGCGGGAGGTGTAGCGTTCCTTGTCGCGTTGCCAGGTGGCCTGGTTGCTGGTGGAAAGAATCTCTTTAAAATAGCTGCTCTGCAGGAATTCGCCGATAATTTCCTTCATTTTTTCGATCAGGGCCAGATCCGTGCCGGTCTCGATGGAGACCTCGCCTTTTTCGTCAAGCAGGAGCTGGGAGCCTGTAACCTCGCGGCCGTTGAAGGAGTAAGTCCGGGAAGAGATCTCCTTGATGACGTTCCAGGAGGTCCACTCCTCCTCGCCGTACAGCGGGGAGCGGAAATCGCGGAAACCGATGCGGCGGATGGATTCTTCGTCGCTCAGCAGCCAGCTGCGGTACTGCTCGTCCGGGATTTCCTTGCGTTTCCAGAGGTGGGTGAGGGCAAGATTGATCTTGTTGATGGCGCTTTTGGCATGGCCCTGCATGGCCGGGGTCAGGTCGCTGAAGTTCTTGCCGTTGACAATTTCATAAAAGGCGACCTGGCGATTGTGGTTGGGGATAAAGGAGCCGATGGTCACCAGCTGCTGCATGTTGAGGGCTGTCAGGTCTTTCTTGAAATAGTTGGTGGCGGCGGCGGGGAAACCATAGATGTTGGCGCCCACCGGCACGGTGTTGATGTAAAAATTGAGGTTTTTTTCCTTGCCGAATTTGGCCACCATCATGTAGGCGATGATGATCTCCTCAAGCTTGTTGGCGATGGTTCTTTTCTCGTTGCCCAGGATTTTTTTGGCGTTTTGCATGACGATGGTGCTGGCGCCGCGGGGATCGCCCTGGAGGGTGTCTTTCACCGCGCCGACCAAGTTCAGCCAGCTGACGCCGGGGTGGATGAGAAAGAGATTCTCATACCAGGTGTTGCCGGGGTGGGGCATGAAGTAATGATCCTCACAGGCCAGCAGGGCCTTTTGGGCTGCGGCCGGGATCTGCTGGGTTACTTTGCGTTTCCCGTAGGACTTGATGATCGCGCCCCGGCTGTCCTTGATATCGGCGGAGTGGGCGTAGGTTTCCAGGTCGTCGGGCAACCGCTCGATGGGGGCGGTGTCATAAATGGAGCGGGCAATGAGCACCTCGATGATATGCTGGGTCGGGCCGGGGAGGTAGTTGAGGATGAAAAGGGCCACGCTCAACAGGGTGCCCCATTTCAGAAAACGTGGAATCCAGTAAGCACCCCAGAACAGGAAGCGGTTGAACGGGTTCTGCCAGGGATATGTGTGGCTGCCGCGATTGTCATCGTCCCGCATTTCCAGGTACTGGCGGTACCGGCCGCTCAGGCTTTTGCTTTTCCTGATCTTGCGGATGATGGATTTTTCGTCAAGACCCTTTTTGACATCCTTGTCCGAGAAAATATGACGGTAGGCCTTGTACTTGATGGCCTGTTCCCTGGGATCGAAGACCTTTTTCTGTCCCTGAGCGTCGGTTTTTCCCGTTGGTTTGGGCGATTCTGGTTGTTTTGGCGTGTCCACGGAACGTTATGGCCTCGGATTTTGCTACAGAGTGCGGTCTCGTTTTTTGAGGGGATTCTTCCTTGGATTCGGCAAGACTCTGTCACCCCCCCGGGTAAAGTGGTATAATACCTTATCTGAATTTTTTTTACAGCAATGCTCTTGATCTTGTCGAAATATATGAAGTATTTTTTCATTCTGGTCGATGACTGTTGTGGGTGTTTTTGGTTTTTTTGTTCTGCTGAGGAAGCTGGATGATTTTTTACTGCGACAAATGCAGATATTCCGTAGAGGTTGAAGACCGCCATGCCGGCAAGGCCGTGCCTTGTCCGAAATGCAAACACACCGTTGTCGTGGGCAAAAAATCGGCTGCGGTAAATGACCCCGATCGGGCTATCTTTTTTTGCAACAAGTGCGGATTTCAGAAGATGGTGCCATCGGCCATTGCCGGCAGGAAGGTGCCTTGCCCGCAGTGCCATTCGGAAAAAACCGTTATCCGGCTTGCCGATCAGCGGAGTAACGGACGTCCTTTCCTTGCTCGCTTTGGCCTGGCGGCTGCCGCTGTTGTGGTCTTCGTCCTGGTGGGAGGCGCAGGGTATCTTGCCCTGGACAATGGCAAAAAATGGTTGTCTTGGTTCTCCGCAGTTCCTGCCCCTGTCGTCTCGACCCAGGAGACCCGGCCGGAAGAAAAAAGCGCGGCTGCCGTGGCAACAGACACTGCCGATACGCCCCGGTTCGCGGGCAAGGATTTTCATGGGGCCAACCTTGCCGGCAAGAATCTGCGGGGGTTGAATTTCCAGAATGCCAATTTTGAAGGAGCGAACCTGCGGGAAGCTGATCTGCGCGGGGTGAATTTCAGCCAGGCAAATCTGCAGAATGCCGATCTGAGGGAGGCTGACCTCCGGGGGGCCATTCTGGTCGGGGGCAGATTTCGGAAGGCCGATCTGTCGCAGGCCAAGCTTGGGGAAGCAAACCTGACCGATGCCGATCTTACCAGGAGCAATCTCCGGGGGGCGGATCTTCAGCAGGCGATCCTGGCGGGTGTCATCCTGCTCGAAACCGATTGCACCGAAAGCGATGCGCGCGGCGCTGATTTTTCCGGGGCGACTTTCACGAAAACCAATTTTACCTCGGCAAACTTAAGCGAAGCAAAGCTGGGCAATACCAATCTCACCACCGCCTTTCTCCAGGGGACGAAGTTCTCTGGTGCCATTCTCAATGAGGTGGACCTGCGCCGGACCAATCTGCGGGGAATTTCCCTGACCAAGGCGAATTTAAGCAGGGCGAATCTCGATGGCGCCGACGTGCGCGGCGTGAATCTGGATGGGGCGAATCTTGCCGAGGCGAGCCTGGGCGGGGCCAACCTGGGCAAAGCCCAGCTGAATGAGACGGTTTTGATTCAGGCCAACCTCAATGGCGCAATCCTTGATGGAGTGACCGCTGAAAAAGCCATTTTCAAGGGGGCCAATCTCACCAAGGCCAGCCTGGTCGGCGGAGAATTTTCCGGGGCAAATTTTCAGCAGGCCAATCTCACCGAAGCCAACGGTGAGAAAGCGGTGATGGAGCGGGTTGATCTGACCGAGGCCAACCTCACCGGCGCTCGCTTGTCCGGGGTTGATTTCGGCGTCCGCACCCTGATGGTCAAGGCCAACCTGACCAATGCCGATCTGCGCAAGGCAAAGCTGAACACCGTCGATTTCACCGGGGCGAACCTGAACAACGCCAGCCTGCAGGGCGCGGATCTCACCAGAGCAAAGCTGAGCCACGCCTATCTGAATCGGGCGGATCTGAGCAATGCCGAACTGGCCAATGCCAATCTCAGCAATGCCGACCTGAAGGGGGCAAACCTGTCCGGGATCAACCTGACGGCAGCCAAGCATTTCGATCTCAAGAATCTGCGCGAGACCGTGTTGAGCGATGCGAAGCTGGTCAGCCTTGATCTGCGAAACGCCAATCTCATCGATGCCAATC
This sequence comes from Thiovibrio sp. Mzg5, assembly GCF_055379285.1. Lineage (NCBI taxonomy): Bacteria > Pseudomonadati > Thermodesulfobacteriota > Desulfobulbia > Desulfobulbales > Thiovibrionaceae > Thiovibrio > Thiovibrio sp. Mzg5. The sequence continues at coordinate 842,069 of NZ_AP022872.1, forward strand.
TGAGCAAGGCCGATCTGACCAATGTGGATCTGGCCAACGCCGATCTGACCAATGCCGTGCTCACCGGGGCCAACCTCCGGGACGGGGATCTGCGTTGGGCAGACCTCACCGATGCCGATTTGTCCCACGCCAACCTGGTCAATGCCAACTTAAATGATGCCGACCTGAACAGGGCCAACCTGGAAGGCGCTGACCTGACCAAGGCCACCTTGCAGAATGTGAAAAATATTAAAAGGGCCAAGAAAATCAACACGGCAAAGGGATTCACTGCCCCTGGTCCGGAAAGCAGCCTGGGTGCGGTGACTGCACCGTCCGGCGGCAAAGTCACCAAGGCTGGGCACGAGGGCAAGGAATCGGATGCGTCGCCAGGACCGGCCCGCCCGGTGAAGATCTGGGCCTTGCAGGTCGAGAGCGCCGGCTTGGTGCAGCAGCCGTTTCAGCAGGTGGCCGAGCTGAGCGCTGCCTATGAAAACATCAGCGACATCGAACTGAACATGAAAAAACTGCAGATGTTTGCCGGCGGACCGAACAATATTCCCGGCAAGGTCGGAGCCACCCTGGGCGCATTGTATTCGGTAAATTTTCTCCCGGTGGACCAGACCCTGCCCCTGGTTATTCAATGGTACGGGCCGGAGGGAAAGCTGATCCGCACCTCGAACCAGCCGGTCAAGTACATGCAGCGTCTGGTCGAAGCCCTGACCATTACGGAAAAAATGCAGAATATCTATGGAACCTGGACGGTCCAATTTCTGCACCAGAACCGGAAGATCGGCGAGCAGCACTTTGAGGTAAGGAAGGGCAAGCAGCTGGAGGTTCGGCTTTCTTCGGAAGGTGCGGTTTTGTAAGCAACGGTCCGGGCCTGCAATGCCAAGTTGTTCTCAAGGCGCCACGACAGGTGCCATCTCGATGTGTTCCTTGTGGTTTTCAGAAAGGCTGATTTGGTGCCCCTTTTTCGCTGGAACCTGCGGGGATAATACGCTGGGTCGGGCAAAAAAAAGGCGTAGCCAACGGCTACGCCTTTTAGGGAATACCAGAGTTTGCCAGACGCTAAATTTCTTCGGAAAGCGCCATGACCATGGCGCCCTTGGCCGTGGTGTTGAGGGGATCTTCGGCAATCCTGACCTCGGAGATGTCGATGGGCAGGTTGAATTCCTTCAGCGCCTTTTCGAAATGCTCCTTGAAGCCGATGGGCATGGCAGTGCCGCCTGCCAGGACGATGGGGATGGGCTTGGCAATCTTCGGAATCTTGTCGGAAGAGTGGAGCACGTCCTGAAGGCTGTGCAGCAGGGTGTGGATCAGATCGTCGTAATAGATGTGCAGAGCGGTCTCGATCCGGTTCTTGGCGGGTCTGGCCAACCGGAAGGTGCTTTCCTTGATGGTTTTGACCTTGGTGGCCGGTTCGCCCACCGAGACCCCGACCATCTGGTCGATGTAGTCGCCGCCCTTCTGGATGCTGTAGGTGATGACCGGCACGGAGAGATAGGCCAGGCAGATGTTGCACATACCGCCGCCCATGCTGATGCCGATGCCGGTGAAGTTGTCTTCCGCCAGCTCGGCCATGACCGTGGCCAGACCCTCGTTGATGGAGATGGGATTGTAGCCCAGGGTGGCCAAATACATCTTGATGATGGATTCGTGGTAAACCACGGACTGGCCGCTGTCCACCGGGGTGCCCGGCATGCTGAAGCAGATGACCTCGCCCGGATTCTTGGGCCGCTTGATCAGGGTGCCGATGATGGCCTGGAGCACATTGATCCCCTCGTCCTCACGGGCGGAGAGCAACCCTTTCTCCATGGTGCGCCGGGTGTTGGTGTTGAACATGTTGGCGAAATTCTCGGCCGAATACCCGAGGATGTAAAACATGTCGCCCTTTTCAAAAAAGGTCACCTCGTTGTCCACCAGGATCTTCTTGGTGAATTTTGAGTAAGGGATGGTGAAAAATGCGTTGAGCTGCTTGATGGTATGGATGTTCTTGCCCTTGTTCTGGGCCATGACGATATGGCTGGTGCCGATATCGAGACCCACCGGGCCCTTGGGGCGTTCGGCATCTTCGCCGGTCTCCTTTTCGCGGGAGACTACGGTTTTTTGCGATGCTTCAATGGCATTGTCGATGTTTCCCATTTCTTCCGTCATCCTTTTCCTCCTCTTGTCCTCTCTTCCTCGCCTGATAGCGGGTTGTGCCACATAAGCCTGCCAGTCTGTTACCGATGTTCGTTTGTTTTGCCTGTATTGTCGAGTTCTTTCCTGCGTTTTCAGGAAAAAATTTGTATTATTGCGGAAAGTATATGTCAAGCCGTTGTCGTTTTTTACAAGACTGGAGAGTATTGTACTTTCGGAATTTTAAAAATTCTACATTATTTTCGGACTGTTCAGCATTCTTCTTGAAGAAAAGCAAAAATATTTTTCCGGGCACGGTGCATGTGCTGCGCGGAAATGTATGCCAAATCATTGTTTGGCGTGGAAAAACAGCAGTGCCAACGGCGAAGGAACAAGCCCCAGTGACAAGGGAAAATATAGAAAACCTGCATTACCCCGCCGAGTTGCCCATCGTGGCGCACCGGGAGGAAATTGTCGAGGCGATCCGCACCAGCCAGGTGGTGATCGTTGCCGGGGACACCGGTTCCGGCAAAACCACCCAGCTGCCCAAGATGTGCCTTGAGGCCGGTCGCGGCGTGCGCAAGCGGATCGGCTGCACCCAGCCCCGGCGGATCGCGGCCATTGCCGTGGCCGAACGGGTTGCCGAAGAGCTTGGTGAGCAAGCAGCGCTGGTGGGCTACAAGATCCGTTTCAAGGATCAGACCAGCCGGAATACCCGCCTCAAGTTCATGACCGATGGCATCCTGCTGGCCGAGGCGCATCACGACCGGAATCTTTCCGCCTACGATACGATCATCATCGATGAGGCCCACGAGCGGAGCCTTAATATCGATTTCCTCATCGGTCTGCTCAAGCAGCTCCTTGTTCGCCGTCCGGATCTCACGCTCCTGATCACCTCGGCCACCATCGACACCTCCCGGTTTGCCAAGCATTTCGGCAACGCCCCGGTGATCGAGGTGTCGGGCCGGACCTATCCGGTGGAGGTTCGCTATCAGCCCCTGGACCCGAAAAAGGAGGAGGAGGGGGAGCAGAGCTATGTGGATCAAGCGGTGGAGGCGGTCTGCGCCCTGCATGAGCAGGAAGGGCCTGGCGACATTCTGGTATTCATGCCCTCCGAGCGGGATATCCTGGAGACGGTGGAAACGCTGCAAGCCAGGCTGGGCAAGGGGCGGGGCCAAACCGCCTCCGTGGTGCTGCCCCTGTTCGGCAGGCTCTCCCCCGGCGACCAGAAAAAGATCTTCCAGCCGGTAAAAGGCCAGAAGATCGTGGTGGCCACCAATGTGGCGGAAACCTCCATCACCGTGCCCGGCGTCCGCTATGTGGTGGATACCGGCCTGGCCCGCTTGGCGAGCTACAATGTTCGGGCCCGGACCAGCAAGCTCCCCATTGTCCCGATTTCCCGGGCGAGCTGCGACCAGCGCAAGGGCCGCTGCGGCCGGGTTGGACCGGGGGTCTGCGTCCGGCTCTATGGTGAGGAGGACTACGCCAACCGCCCCGAATACACGCCGCCCGAGATCCTGCGGACCAACCTGGCCGAGGTTATCCTGCGGATGACCAGCCTCAAGCTGGGCGAGCCGGCCAAGTTTCCCTTTCTCGACCCGCCTTCGGGCCGCGCCATCCAGGACGGCTATGCCCTGCTCATGGAGCTTGGCGCCCTGGATGGCCACCGCCACCTCACCGCGCACGGCAAGCTCATGGCCCGGTTGCCCCTGGACCCGAGAATCTCCCGGATGATCATCGAGGCCCGGGACCACAACGCCCTGCGGGAGGTGACCATCATCGCCGCGGGCTTAAGCATCCAGGACCCGCGGGTCCGGCCCGCGGACAAGGAGGCGGCAGCGGACGCGGCCCATGCCCGCTTCACTAAGACGCCTTCGGATTTCCTCTTCTTCCTTGCCCTCTGGGACGCCTACCATGCCACCTTTGACAAGCTGCACAGCCTGTCCAAGATGCGCAAGTTCTGCGTGAGCCACTATCTCTCCTTCCTGCGGATGCGGGAATGGCGCGATATCCACGAGCAGATCTCCCAGGTGCTTGGTGAGGAGCCCGGCTTTGCCCTCAATACCCAGCCCGCCTCTCCGGAGGCCATCCATCGGGCGATCCTGAGCGGCAACCTGCGGAACATCGCGGTGAAGAAGGAGAAAAACCTCTACCAGACCGGGGGCGGCAGGGAGGTCATGATCTTTCCCGGCTCGACTCAGTATGGCAAGACCGGCGACTGGCTCATGGCCGCCGAGATGGTGGAGACCTCGCGCCTCTACGCCCGGACCGTGGCCGAGATCAACCCCGAGTGGATCGAGCCCCTGGCCGGGGAGCTCTGCCGTTCGTCGTACTCCGAACCCCATTGGGAAAAGGGGCGGGGCCAGGTGGTTGCCTTTGCCAAGATCAGCCTCTTCGGGCTGGTTATCGTACCGAGGCGCAAGGTCAATTTCGGCTTGATCAAGCCGGAGGAGGCGCGGCAGATCTTTATCCAGTCCGCCCTCATCGAGGGGGAGCTGAAGGGGGAATATCCCTTCCTTGCCGCCAACACCGCCTTGGTGGCCCAGCTGCAGGACATGGAAGACCGGCTGCGGTTGCGCACCATCGTGGTGGACGATCAGGCCCTTTTTGACTTCTACGAAGAGCGTCTCGACCCGGAGGTGCGCGACCAGCGAAGCCTGAACCAGTGGTTGAAAAATCCCGCTGCCCGGGGGCTTCTCACCATGACCGCCGATGATATCCGTCGGCAATTACCCGAGGCTACGGCCCTGGAACAGTTCCCCCTTACCCTGGCCACGGACGGATGTGAGCTGGCTCTGTCCTACCGGTTTGCCCCTGGCGAGGAGGACGACGGGGTGACTGCCCGGATTCCCCCAGGCCTGGCGACCCATCTGCGGCCGGAGGTTTTTGAGTGGCTGGTGCCGGGCATGCTTGCCGAAAAGGTGGTCTTCCTGCTCAAGGGGCTGCCCAAGGGGTTGCGCAAGCAACTGGTGCCCATTCCCCAGACCGCGGCGGAGATTATCCGGGATCTGCCCTTTGGCCGTGGTTCCCTGTACCGCGCTCTGGAGCAGGTGATCGATGATTCCTTCAAACTGCGGATCGCCGGGCGGGATTGGCCTTTGGCCGATCTGCCGCCCCACCTCAGGTTTCGTTTCGCTCTCCTGGACGGACAGGGCGAGGTTGTCACCGTGACCAGGGATTTTGGCGCCTTGAAAAGCGAGTCCGCAGGGCAGGCAGAGGTCTTTAGCCCCGGGCAAATGGCCGAATTGAAAACGCGGTGGGAACAAAGGAATATCACGCCGGCCCAGCTCGGCCAGATACCTGCCTCCCTGCCGGTGCCCGGCGCCAACGGGGCCTTGCAGGGCTATGCTTATCCCGGTCTCTGTTTTGCTGAACAGGAGGGCGTGGGTCAGCGTCTTTTTATGGAAGAAAATGAGGCACGGCAGAGCACCAGGCAGACGCTGCTTCGTCTTTATGCCAATGAATTTGCCCCGCAGATCAAGAGTCTGCGCAAGGATCTGGCCATCCCCCGCTCCCATTGGGCGCTGTATGAGGGGCTTGCCACCCACGAGCAGATCAATGAAGATCTGTGGCGTTTTGTTTTTTTTAATGTGTTTGGTCTCCGCGACGGTCTGGTGCCCTCTGCCGAGCAGTTTGCTGCCAAGGTCGAGGAGGTGCGGGGACAGGGTCTTTCTCTGCTCTGCCGGGAGATTTTTGCGGAGGTTGAGCGGGTGTTGCAGGAAAGGCGGGCAACCCTGGACACCATTGCCAAATATGCCGCTCTGCCTGGTACGGTGGGCGGGGCTGCTCAGAGAGAGCGGTTTGTCGAGTACCACCGGCAGGTGTCGTTGATTGTCCCTGCTGATTTTCTGCAATGGGTCGCCAGGCCGCGTCTGCCGGCGATGTGCCGTTATCTCAAGGCCCTGCGTATTCGGGTTGAGCGGGCTCAGGTTTCCCCTGCCAAGGACGCGCTCAAGGCGCGGCAGATTGCCAGCCATGAGGAGCGCTATGCCCGGGCCGTCAGCGGGGAAAATCCCTCTGCGGTTCTCACGGAACATCTGCGGGAATACCGGGAGATGATTGAAGAGTTCAAGGTGTCGCTCTTTGCCCAGGAGTTGGGAACAGCCTATCCGGTTTCGGAAAAGCGTCTGGATAAAAAATGGCGAGAAATTGAGCCGCATCAGTACTGAGTCCTCTGTATTTTTCGGGCCGTATTTCTTTTTGATGTGAAAAAGCTCGGATTTTTGATAGGTTATTGCTTTCCGTCTGCTTGCCTTTTTTTGAAATCTGTCGCGGGTTGTTGTTATGGGGGAATTCGGCGTGTTCGTGCCAAACTTGGATATCCAGGAATTGTTCAATGCCGTGCAGGCAGGGCTCCTGCTGTGCGGCCAGGACTGTCGCTTCGCCTTGGCCAATGGTGTTGCCCTGGATTTTTTCAGCAGGGCAGGGCTTGAGCTCACCGACCAGCCCTGTCACAAGGCGTTGTTCGACAGCGACGCGCGGTGCGAAGGGTGTCCGGCGGCCAGCGGGGAAAATCAGCCGGGCAAGCGTCAGGCCCTGACCATCAAGGGCAAGGGCGGAGACATCTATCTGAAGGTTTTTTGCCAGAGGTGGCAGGACCAATATCTGCTCACCATCCACGAAGTAACCCAGGAAATTTCCCTGCTCAGGCGCAGCGACCTTGACCGGAAAGAGTTGCAGGCCAAAAATATTCTCCTTGAACGCCGTCGCCGTCTGAACCAAGAAGAACAGGAGTTTTTGACCCAGCTCATGGATAATCTTCCCGAAGCCCTCCTGGCGGTGGATGAGGATTTTCTGGTGAAGCGGCAGAACATGGCGGTTTTGGACCTGTTCCCCAGTCAAAACGGGACCCATTGTTATGACCTGTTCGGCCACAGCGCTCCCTGTCCTGATTGCCCTGCTCACCGCGGTTTCAGCGAGGCCAATGGGCAGAAAAAAAGCCATGAAGCAGAGGGGCGGGTCTACACGGAGATATTTTCTGTCGCCCCCAATGGCAAAGGGGGGCTGCTTCAGTTTCGGGATATCACGCGGCAGGTCGATCTGATTGGCCAAATTCGTGCCCGGAGGGAAGAGATTGCAAGCAAAAACAAGGTGTTGTCTCTTCTCGTCGATTTCGGTATCTACCTGCAGAAGGAGACCGGCATCAAGGAGGTTGCCGGATATTTTATCGACGCGATCTTGCCGGATCTCCATGCCGGGGCGGCAGGCCTCATAATCAATGACATCCGGGCCGGTAATATCTGGCTCTCCTATCAGAGCGGGATGTCGAGCGCAGAGTGGAAGACCGTGACCAAGGCCTGCATGTCAAGGGATCTGCAGCAACTCCATTCCGATAGACTTCTTGCCGATACGGTTCTTCCTTGGCGGAAAAACACGCAGATTCCTTTGATGGGGGCACAGGGCCAGCGGGTGGGGTTGGTGCTGCTGGAAGGTAGTCTTGACCAGGAAGAGCTGGGCATCCTCCGTCTGGTCACGGAACCGTTGGGCGCGTTTTTTCAGAATCAACTTCTTCTGCGCCAGCTTGAAGAAAAAGCGAACAAGGATGCCCTGACCGGACTCTTCAACCGCGGTTATTTGACCCAGGCTTTGGAGGAAGAGCAGGAGAAATTTAACGGGTACGGGATCCATCATGCCCTGGTGCTGGGAGATATCAACCAGCTCAAGAAACTCAATGATCAGTACGGGCATGAAATCGGCGACCGGCTGATTGTTGCCGTTGCCGAGGCCTTGCGCAACACCCTGCGTAATACCGATATCGCGGCGCGGACCGGCGGCGACGAGTTCATTGTCCTGCTCACCAACAGCACGGACGAGGATGCGGGGCATTTTATCGAACGGTTGCAAAGCCTGGTATTTGACGACCTCCGCATTCCCTTGCCCGACGGCACCGAGTTTCCCGTCACCGTCAGCCTGGGCAAGGCCGGTACGGACAAACATCCTCCTGAAGCTCTGGCCAAAGAGGCGGACAGGCAGATGTATGCCGCAAAAAAGCAGTTTTACGCTGCAGTGCCGCGTTACCGCTAATCCGGGTTGTGGGTGCTGTGTGTGCCGGGAGTATGGAGGTGTTTGGGGAGAACAGGTCATTGCGGTTGCTTTCCCCGTGCTCTTCCTGTAGAGTTTTTCAGGGCCACAACTTGTTGTTATGCGTAACCTTTTGATTTTTTTTTGTAAGGAAGCAGTGAGCGGCATGGCAAAAATAAACAATTCACATTTTGAAAAAAACATAGCTTCCCTGGTGGAGATCACCGATGCTTTGCTGCGGGGAGATTACAAGGGAGATGTGCCCGAGTTTGACGCCGAAGGCGTGCTTTCCTTGCTGGCCAAGAAGATCAACGCCATGTTGGTCAACATGAAGACCGTGCAGATGCCCTTGGCCAATGCCGGCGAACAGGCGCCCTTTGTCTTGAGTCATGCTCAGGATGTGGTGCAGCTCATGGCACAGTCCACCGATGCCGTTCTTGATAAATCCGACAGGATTATCATGCGTGTCGAGGAGCTTGAGAACATGCTGCGCCAAACAGGCGGGGATAATGCCCAGGCCATGGCGGCCATTGCCGAGATGAAGACCGCCATGTTCGATATCGTTGCTTCCCAGTCCTACCAGGATGTTGCCCGGCAGAAGATGGAGAAAATCATTGTTGATCTCCACCAGATCCGTGACTGGCTCATCGAGGTTCTGGTGATTTTCAACATCAAGAAGGATGGTTCCCTGGAAAACTTGGAAAAAAAGAAGGAGCTGCTGCGCGGAGTCCATGCCCCCAGCTCTCCTTCTTCCCTCAAACAGGATCTGGTCGACGATCTCTTGTCCGAGTTTGGTTTCTAAATCTTGTAACTGTCCAACAGCACCACATCCGAAGTCTCGCAAGTTTACTTATCTGCTTCGTCGTCTTAGACACCATCTGCCATTTCAGCACTTTATTTTCTTCTTTTCGCCAAACTGCAGTTCCGCGTCCGAGGCCCGCACATAGATGGGCACCGTCGTAGCCGGGTCCAGGAAGGCGCCCTGCCGGAAAAGATCCCAGGCTGCGGCACCAATGCTTGCTGCCCTGGCAAAACAGGTCTCCGTAGGCGCAAGCAGGGCCAAATCCCCCAGCACCTCCTTGAGCATCGGGCCATAGAGGGGCAGGCCATCGCCCACCAGCAGGGTGGGAGTGGTAATGAATTCCGGCAAACGTTGTGGCTTGATGACCATGGCTTCGGTGGTTTTTTCTAAAACCCCGCGTTGGTTGCAACGGTACAGGGCGGTGTAGATCTCGTTTTTTCGGGCATCGACCACCGGGCAGATGGGCAGGGAGGAAAAGGGAAACTGGCCGGCAAGCCCGGTCAGGGTTTCTACCCCGATGAGTGGTTTATCCGCAGCCATGCACAGACCCTTGGCCGTGCTCAAAGCGATGCGCAGGCCGGTAAAGCTCCCGGGGCCAAGGCTGACGGCAATGGCAGCAATCTGGGGCCAGCCCAGATCACACTGGGCAAGGAGCCAGTCTATCCCGGAAAGCAACCGGCGGGAGTGGGTGGTGGAGGTGTTGAGGGAATACTCGGCCAGGCAGCGGCCTTCCGCGACCAGGGCCAGGCTGCCGCAGGTGGTGGCGGTTTCCAGGGCGAGGATAACGGGTGGAGCTGCGGAGGAGGGGGGCATTGCCGGCCTCAGCCCCCGTTGCCGAGAAAACGGAAATCGTTGTAAAAGACAAAGAGCATCAGGGAGACAAGCAGCACCAGGCCGACCATCTGGAGGCGTTCCCTGGTTTCCACGCTCAGCGGTTTGCGGCGGATGGCCTCCACGGCAAAAAAGACGAGGTGTCCGCCATCGAGGATGGGGATGGGGAACAGGTTGAGCACCCCGAGGCTGACGCTGAGAAGGCCGATGAAATGCAGCAGGTTGCCCCAGCCGGCGGCCATCTGCTGGCCGGCGATCTGGGCGATACGGATGGGGCCGCCCAGTTCGCTGGCCGGGACCACCTTCTGGATGATCTTGACAATACCCAGGAGGGTGATCTTGATCAGGGTCCAGGTGTGCAGCGCCCCGGTTTGCAGCGCTTCGACAGGAGAAATCCGGATCAGTTCATCGGCCACCCGGATGCCGAGCATGTAGCGGGTGTCGATCACCTCGCCGAAGATGTTCTTGTCCTGCTCCATCTTCGGCTGGCCGGTAAGAGTCAGGGTCTGCTCGCCCCGCCGGACCACGAGGGTCACGGGATTCCCTTCACTGAGCTTGATAAGGCGCGCCACATCATTCCATTCTTGGACCTTGGCACCGTTGATGCTCAGAATCAGATCGTTTGGCGCGAGTCCGGCCTTGGCCGCCGGGGAATCCACGGTGACCCCGCCGATTCTCGCCTCGTTCACCGGCTGGGAAACCCCCATGACCGCAAAGAGGGTTGAGAAGATCAGAACCGCGAACAGGAGATTGAAGAGCGGCCCGGCAAAGACCACCAGGAATCGCTGCCAGATGGCCTTGTGCGAAAAGGAAAACGTTTCCTGGTCGCTGGCCACCTCATCGGTGAGGCTTTCGCCGTACATCTTCACGTAGCCGCCAAGGGGGAAGGCGCTCAGCAGGTATTCGGTGTCGCCGACGGTGCGGCCGAATACCTTGGGGCCGAAGCCCAGGGAAAACTTGAGCACCCGGATGCCGAACAGCTTGGCACAGAGAAAATGGCCGAATTCGTGGATAAAGATCAGGGGGCCAAGGACGAGGATAAAGGCAAGGATAGAGTTCATAGTCTCTTCAAATGGTTAAGGGTGTGTGTCCGGGCGGCAGCTCCGGACTGAGAACGTCTTTACCCAGGCGCTGTTGGGTTTGCATGCGCAGGGCTTCGATAATCGAGGCCGCCTGCATCCGGGCGGCAAGGTCGGCGTCAAGGATCGCGGTCAGGCTGGCCCCCTCTTCCCTTGGCAACCGGCTCACTGTTTCCGCAACCACCAGGGCAATTTCCGGAAAGCGGATGGTGGTGGCGAGAAAGGCCTCAACCGCCACTTCGTTGGCGGCATTGAGCACCGCCGGCAGGCTGCCGCCCCGTTTGCACACCTGGTAGGCGAGTTTCAGGGCGGGGAATTTTTCAAAATCTGGGCGGGAAAAACTCAAGTCCGAGGCCTGCGCCAGGTTCAACCGGGGCAGATTCATCCGCAGCCGTTCCGGATAGGAGAGGGCATAGGCAATGGGGATGCGCATGTCCGGCACCCCCAGTTGGGCGACCACCGAGCCGTCCACGTATTCCACCATGGAATGGACGATGCTCTGCGGGTGGATGAGCACCTCGATATCCTCGATCCCGATGTCAAAGAGCCAGCGGGCTTCGATGACCTCCAACCCTTTATTCATCAGGGTGGCGGAGTCGATGGAGATCTTTTTGCCCATCTCCCAGTTGGGGTGGGCCAGGGCCTGTTCCGGGGTGACAGCCCAAAGTTCGCGCTCCCCCAGATTGCGAAACGGTCCGCCCGAGGCGGTGAGGATCAGCTTGCTGACATCCGCTTTTTTTCCGGCCTCCAGCGCTTGGGCAATGGCGCTGTGCTCGCTGTCGATGGGCAGCAGGGTCACCTTGCAGCGTTTTACCGCCGCCATGACCAGGTGGCCGGCCATGACCAGGGTTTCCTTGTTGGCCAGGGCGATGTTTTTCCCGGCCTCGATGGCAGCCAGGGTGGGGGTGAGCCCGGCAGCGCCGACGATGGCGGAGACGACCGTATCCGCGCCGGGCAGGGTGGCAACGGCCACATTGCCCTCCGTCCCGGTCATTATTTTTTCAGACCAGCCGGCGGGCAGGGACTGGGCCAGTTCGCCAGCCAGTTTTGCGTTGCCGATGGAGACCTTTTCCGGATTGAAGGCTTCGATCTGCTCACGCAACAGGCGGCCATTGTTGCCGGCGGCCAGCCCCACGATGCGGAAGCGTCCGGGAAACTGACGGACCACCTCCAGTACATTGCGGCCGATGGAGCCGGTGGAGCCAAGCAGGGAAATATTTTTCATGGCTTCTTCAGTTCTCTTAAAAAATGACGGTCAGCAGTAAAGTGCAACCGCATGGTTCACCGTAAACACAATCCTGTGCCAAAATACACTAGGTAATAGAGCACCGGCGCGGTGAGCAGCAGGGAGTCGATGCGGTCCAGCAAGCCGCCGTGCCCAGGAAGCAGACTGCCGGAATCCTTGACGCCAAAGGCTCTTTTGATCACCGATTCGGAAAGATCCCCGGCCGCGCCAAGGCAACCCAGCAGGAGAACAATGAGGCATATCCAGACCAGACCTTGCTCGGGCAAAAAAAAGTGCCGGACAAGCAGGGCCGCGCCCAGGCTGCCGACTAAGCCCCCGGCAAAGCCTTCCCAGGTTTTGCCGGGGCTGATGGCCGGGCAGAGCTTGTGTCTGCCGAATTTGCTGCCGGTATAAAAGGCGGCGGTGTCTGAGGCCACGGTGATGGCGGTGAGCAGGAGCAGCCAGGCGCGGCCTTGCGGCAGGGCCATGAGCAGAACCAGATAAGCGCTGCAGAGGCTGAGGTACAGGTAGCCGAAACCGCTGCGGCTGATAACCTCGTAGGGTTGGGCAAGGCTGGTGTAGCGGGAAAGGCTGTGGAGCAGGAGAACGATCAGGGCAAGGCTCAGACCGCAGAGCAGGCCGGTGGCCTCACCGGCATAAGCGCCAAGCAGGGGCAAGAGGCCGAAGAGGATAAGGGGCAGTCTGGCCCGTTGGCTGAGTCCGGGCAGAACAATGGTCAGGTATTCGGTCAGTGCCACCCCGGCCAAACCGGTGATGACCAGCCAAAATAGCGGGAACGGCCCCAGGAAAAGAAGGAGCAACCAGGCCGCGCTTGCCATAACACCGGTAATGAGTCGTTTCATGCTGGTCCTGTCATAAGCGCATTCGGCGGCTCATGATCATTGGTCGTGTGTCTGTTCCGCCTGTTCGCCTGTTTTACCAAAACGCCGTTGCCGTTTCTGGAAGTCCAGAATGGCAGAGAGCAAATTCTCTTTTCTGAAGTCCGGCCAGAGAATCTCCGTAAAATAGAGCTCCGCATAGGATGCCTGCCAGAGGAGAAAGTTGCTCAGCCGGGTTTCTCCTCCGGTGCGGATCAGCAGGTCCGGGTCCGGCAAGCCCGCCGTATACAGGTGCTGTTCCAGAACTGCCTGGTCAATTGTCTCGGGGCTCAGAACCCCGTCCACGCATTTTTGGGCGATTGCCTGCACGGCCTGGGTGATTTCACTCCTGCCGCCGTAGCTTAAGGCGAGATTGAGGATCAGCCCTGTATTGTCAGCGGTTTCCCGGATCACCCTTTCCATAACCGTACGGACTTCCGGGGGAATTCGGTCTTTCTGGCCCAGGCAGCGCAGGCTCACATTGTTGCGGACCATGGTGGTCAGCTCGCTTTCGAGAAAGGTCTTCAACAGCCCCATGAGGGCCTGCACTTCAAGGGGCGGGCGTTTCCAGTTTTCCGTGGAAAAGGCGTACAGGGTAAGCACGCCAATGCCAAGTTCCCGGGCGGCCCGGACGATATCCTGTACGGATTCGACTCCGGCCCGGTGGCCCATGATGCGGGGTTTGCCCTGCTGCTGGGCCCAGCGGCCATTGCCATCCATAATGATGGCGATATGCCGGGGCAGGGCTGCGGTGTCGAGCTTGGGCATGGGGACGATCTCGGTTTTCAGCGGATTACAGCTTGCAATCGGCGGAAGCAAGGCCGGGCAGGTCGCAAAGGTTCAAGCCGTTGTAACCCGATAATATTATCGCCAATTCGATAGCAAGAACGGCAAGGGAGCACTTAATTCGTAACGGCTCCTAAACCGCCATGACCTCTTTTTCTTTTGCAGCCAGGATTTCATCGATTTGTTTGATGAACCTGTCGGTGGCGTGTTGGGCCTCCTCCTGCATCCGGAAAAAGTCGTCTTCCGGGATTTCCTTGTTGTTTTTCTGTTTTTTCAGGGTGTCGATGGCGTCGCGCCGGAGATTGCGCACGGCAACCCGGTGCTCCTCGCTGATCTTCTTGACGGTTTTCACCAGCTCCTTGCGCCGCTCTTCGGTGAGCTGCGGGATGCTGATCCGGATCATCTTGCCGTCGTTGGAGGGATTGAGATCCAGGTCCGAGGAGAAGATCGCCTTTTCAATGGCGGGAAGGAGCTTGGCATCCCAGGGCTGGATAACCAGCATCCTGCTTTCCGGGATGGTCACTGCGCCGATTTGGTTGAGCGGCAGCGGCGAGCCGTAGGCCATGACCTTTACCCCGTCGAGCAGGGCGGTGGTAGCCCGGCCGGTTCGAACCTTGGTGAGATCGCGCTTGAAGGCCTCGATGTTGGCCGTCATTTTTTCGGTCAGGGCGTCGATAATTTCATTCATTGTCCTCTCCCTGTATCAAGGTGCCGATCTGTTCGCCACAGATGGCCCTTTTCATATTGCCGGGGATATTCATGTCGAAAACCATGATGGAGGTGTTGTTGTCCATGGCCAGGGAGATTGCCGCCGAGTCCATAACCTTGAGACGCCGGTGCAGAACCTCGCTGAAGCTGAGCTGGGAAAACTTGACCGCCTCTTTGTGCTTGAGGGGATCCTTGTCGTAGACGCCATCGACCCGGGTGGCCTTGCAGACCAGATCGGCATTGATCTCCAGACCCCGGAGAACGGCGGCCGTATCTGTGGTGAAGTACGGGTTGGCAGTACCTGCCCCGAAGATCACCACCCGCCCCTTGCGGAGATGGTGTACTGCCTTTTGCTGGGAATAGGGTTCGCAGACCGTGATCATGGGGATGGCGGAGAGAACCCTGGCCGCGATGCCGTTTCTTTCCAGGGCGTCCTGCAGGGCCAGGGCATTGATGACCGTGGCCAGCATGCCCATGTTGTCGGCGGCAGCCCGGTTCATGCCGGCAGAGGCGCCAGCTACCCCCCGAAAGATGTTGCCCGCGCCGATGACCAGGCTGGTTTGTACCTTGAGGTCCACGAGGGTCTGGATCTCGGCGGCGAGATAATCAAGCACCTTGGTGCTGATGCCGAAAGCGGCGTCGCCCATCAGGGCTTCGCCGCTCAGCTTCAGGAGAACTCTTTGGTATTTAGGGGCCGTTAAGGAATTATCCATGTTTTTCTGGTTATTCATTTACGGCCACTTATGCCGTTCCTTTCATATTGAAGGCCAAACAGCGTTATGCGCCAACCTGAAAACGGGCAAAGCGCTTGATGCTTAGGCCGGTGCCAAGCTTGGCTGCCATTTCCTTGACCAGATCCTGCACCGAGATGTCGGGGTTCTTGACGAATTTCTGCTCCAAGAGGCAGCTCTCGGCAAAGAAGCGGTCCATCTTGCCGCCCACCATCTTCTCCGCGATGTTCGCGGGCTTGCCGGAATCGATGGCCTGCTGGATGAAGATGTTGCGCTCACGTTCCGCCAGGTCCGCCGGCACTTCTTCGCGGCTGATGGAAACAGGGTTGGCCGCGGCAATATGCATGCAGATATTCTTGGCGAACTCGCTGAAATCGGCGCTCTTGGCAACCGAGTCGTTCTCGCAGGCTATCTCGACCATGACGCCCAGCTTGCCGCCGGCATGGATGTAGGTTTCCATCACGCCTTCGTTGAATTTGGCAAAGCGTTTGACACCGATGTTCTCGCCGAGCTTGGCTACCAGCTCGTTGAGCATATCCTGAATGGAGAGGGCGGGGTTTTTTACGAATTTCTGCGCCATGAGGTCGGCAGGGGAAGCGGGCGGCGTAGTCTCTGCCACATGCAAGACGACATTCTTGGCGAATTCGATAAAGGCGTCGCTTTTAGCGACAAAATCGGTCTCGCAGTTTACCTCGACCATGACGCCCAGCTTGCCGTCGGCCTGGATGTAGGTTTCCACCAAGCCTTCGCTGGTAGCCCGGCCTGCCCGCTTCTGGGCAACAGCCAAGCCTTTCTGGCGGAGCAGATCAACGGCCTTTTCCATGTCGCCGCTGGTTTCGGTCAGGGCTTTTTTGCAATCCATCATGCCCGCGTTGGTTTTGTCGCGGAGTTCTTTTACCATCTGACTTGTAATATTCACGGTTCTACCTTCTTCATGTTCTCGTGTAATCTGGACGCGTCTCAGAATTGAAGCACCCGGCCGGGCTCAGAGGAGTCCCGCCGGGTGCATTTTAGAGAGGCAGGTTATTCGTCGCCTTTTGCGGCCACGGCCTTGGCTTCGATATCCTTATCGGTGGCAGCCTGATGGACCGCGGCAAGTTTCTCCTGGCCGCTCAAAACGGCATCCGCCATTTTCGAGGCGATCAGCTTGATGGCGCGGATGGCGTCGTCGTTGCCGGGGATCAGGTAGTCGATGCCCTTGGGATCACAGTTGGTATCGATCAGGGCAACCACCGGAATGCCGAGGCGGTTGGCCTCTTCGATGGCGATTTTTTCCCGTTTCGGATCAATGAGGAAGATGGCGGCGGGCAGCCCCTTCATGTTCTTGATGCCGCCCAGGTTGCGGTCCAGCTTGACCGCGTCTTTCTGGATCTGGAGGGCTTCTTTTTTATGATAATGGTTGATGGTGCCGTCTTCCTGCATGGCTTCATATTTCTTCAGCTTATCAACACTGTTCTTGATGGTCTGATGATTGGTCAGCATGCCGCCCAGCCAACGGTTGTTGATGTAGTACATGCCGCAACGCTCGGCTTCTTCCTTGATGATGTCCTGGCCCTGGCGTTTGGTGCCGACAAAAAGCACGGTGCCACCCTTGGCTGCGGTCTTGGCGATAAATTCGTAGGCCTTGTTGAAAAGCGGCAGGGTCTTGTCAAGGTTGATGATGTATATCTTGTTGCGGGCGCCGTAGATGTACGGCTTCATTTTCGGGTTCCAGCCACGGGTCTGATGGCCAAAATGCATGCCGGCTTCCAGCATTTCCTTCATGGTAACGAAAGACATGGTACTTCTCCTTTGGTTTTGGTTTGGCTTCCACCCCATCGTTCCAACCCGAATTTGGGCACCAGAGGAACATTTTCAGGGGTGTGATTATTTTTGAACCCGAATTTTTTAACATCCGAACCGTTTTTTTGCAAGGAAGAAGAGGGGGGCTGGTCTTTTTTTCTTTCTCTCCGGTGCTCGGCTGCGTGCCAATGGGAGTTTTCCCCTCCCCCCCCCATTTGTCCTGCCGCGCCTCGCAGGCGGGGGCGGAAAAAGACGCGGGAACTGTTTGAGGGCGAAGCCCGAGTTTTTCCGCGTCCCGCTCCCGGCGAGAAGTAAGGGAAGCCCGCAGGGCCAGGACTGGTTGGGGTGCCTTTTTCTTGTTTCTTCTTTTGGGCACGCAAAAGAAGAAAGAGAGAACAGCAGAAAGATTATCTCCGCCTTCCCCGAAATTTCCAGTAAGAAAAAAACTTGACGCCTCCGGGAAAAAAAGCAAAGGTCCCAACTTCACTTCAGGCAACATATCCCAGGAACAGGTATGACGAAAACAATCAGCCAGCTTTGGCCTAAGAAGATTTTGATCCGTTCCACCAACTGGATCGGCGATGCCATCATGACCACCCCGGCGGTGCGGACCATCCGGGAAAATTTCCCCGCCGCCGAGATAACCATCCTGGCATACCCTTGGGTGGCGGACATCTTTACGGCCTGCCCCCATGTGGACCGGGTCATGCTTTATGAGAAGAAAGGGCGGCATAAGGGGTTGGTCGGGATGTGGCGTCTGGGTCGGGAGCTTGCCGCCCAGCGCTTTGATCTGGCCATCCTTTTGCAGAATGCCTTTTCCGCCGCCGTGCTCGCCTTGATGGCCGGAATCCCGGTTCGGGCCGGATACCGCAGGGATGGCCGTGGTCTGCTGCTGACGCATGGGGTTACCATCCGAAAAAGCACCAGGGCGCGGCACCAGGTCTATTATTATCAGGAGATGCTCAAGGATCTTGGTCTGGTGTGCTCCCCCCAGGAGCTGTTTCTTGCCCTGCCGGATTCCGCCATGGCCTGGGCCAGGGATTTTCTTGCTGCCAAGGCGGGCAAGCCGGTGGTCGGCTTGAATCCCGGCGCGGCCTATGGCCCGGCCAAGCGCTGGCCCGCGGACAGGTATGCCGGGCTGGCCAAACGTCTGGCCGAGGAGCAGGGCGCCACCCTGCTGGTTTTCGGCACAACCGCCGATACCGAGGCTGCTGCGGAGATCGGCGCGGCAGCGGTGGGGCAGGTGCATGATCTCACGGGCAAGACCACTCTGGCCCAGGCCATGGCCCTGATCGGTCTGTGCGATGCCTTTGTCACCAACGATTCTGGGCTCATGCATGTGGCTGCCGCGTTGAAAACCCCGCTGGTCGCCATTTTCGGCTCCACCGACTCGGTGGCCACCGGGCCGTTCTCCCCCAAGGTGGAGGTGGTGAACAAAAATCTTCCTTGCAGCCCGTGTCTGAAAACCCACTGCCCCCGCAACGATTTTGCCTGCATGTTGGAGATCGGGGTGGATGAGGTGTACGCGGCCACCTGCAGACTTTTGCACAACTGAAGGAGAATAACCATGCGACCGGCCGTGTTTCTCGACAGGGATGGCACCATCAACGAGCAGATGGGCTACATCAACCACATCACCCGTTTTGTCATGCTGCCACGGGCTGCGGCTGCTATCCGCCTGCTCAACGAGCAGGGGATTCCGGTGGTGGTGGTCAGTAACCAGTCAGGCCTGGCCCGGGGCTATTTCCCAGAAAGCCTGATCGGAGAGGTGCATGCCAAGATGAACGGGGCGCTGGCCGAGGCCGGAGCCCATGTGGATGGCATTTACTTTTGCCCCCATCATCCCGAGGCCAAGGAAGAGCGCTTCCGTCTCGCCTGCAATTGCCGGAAACCAAAGCCGGGTCTTTTTCTCCAGGCGGCGGCTGATTTGGACCTTGATCTTGAACGCTCTTATGTGGTGGGTGACCGCTGGTCGGATCTCAAAGCGGCGGCGGCGGTGCAGGCCAAGGGTGTTCTGGTGCTCACCGGCTATGGCCGGGGGGATTACGAGTATATTGGCCCGGCCCAGCCGGTGCAACCGACCTATGTGGCGGATGATCTTTATGCGGCGGTGCAGTGGATTGTGCAGGATATAGAGGGGTAAAATACTAGGGGGAGAAGGAGGCCGTGTTTACTCGTGCCGCTTCTTTTTCTCGGGAAACTCGTAGATAACCTCATTCTTCTTAATGAGGCCGAATTGCCGACGCGCCACATCTTCCAGGTAGACCGGGTCGTGTTTCAGCTTGTTGATTTCCTGTCGCAAAGCAGTATTCGTTTCGCGCAACTGCTCATTCTGGGCCAGGATTTCGTTCAGCTCCTTGGCAACCCCGTAGTACTTCAAAGCCCCGTATGGTCCGAATACGGACCACGCGCCGACCACAGCGACAATGAGTACGCTGTACAGCAGCACTTTCTTACGGTCAGTCTCTGAAAGGTTCACTAGCATGGTAGCCCGTTGCAAAGGGTTTGTCCCGGTTGAGCCTGGGATTTGACTAATTTTTTCTCTTATTATTCCTGTTAGATAGCATAGATGCAAAGTTCATGCAATCGGTGAGTTTGGCGAGCTGTAAAAGGGGAGCAGATCGAGAAAAGCGCCTGATCTTCGCATGGCTGTGTAAAACCTGCCGACGGTCATTGCCTTAATTGAGGATTTGGGAGAAGTTCCCGTCTGCTAGGCTGTGCGCAACCCTTGGCATATTAACCTCATGAAAAAATCATCAATAATCATTTTTTTGCTGTCCACGTAGCACCGGTCTTTTTGTATTTTTTCTTCACCGCTGACCATGCCACCTTATGCGCCGTTTCTTCCTGGGAAGCATCGCCCCGGCGTTCTTCAGGGCTCGCATATTCCTGCCAGGCGTGATTAAACGCTTCCCGGTAAATATCCTGAGCATGGGCAGGAAGTACATGGATTACATTTTTGGGTAAATCTTTATTGGTTTTAAAGGGCATAGCATGACTCCTTGGTATATCCGCCTCATGAAAATCCACTCCCAAAAGTAGCCTGCCCCCGTTCTCCCGAGCTATCTCAGCTTACCAGCTCCATGATTTTTCTGTTGCAGCCAATTGCGCGGGTTCACCGACGACAAGTGCCTTATTATCTGTCCGTAATGTAGTTGTATGCAAACAGTATGCGCTGCTCATGTTCCCCAAAGCGGCGTCCAGGTACTGTTTGCGGCGGCTTATGCGATCCGCAGCAGTTTCAGTACAATGATCCCCACTTCATAAAGCATATAGAGGGGGATGCCCATGAGCATCATATTGAAAACATCGGGGGTTGGGGTGAGGAGGGCGGCAATGATGCTGATAACCAGCACGGCGTAGCGGCGGTTTTTTTCAAAGAACGACCTGGGCAGGATTTTTATCTTGGCCATGAAGATCATGAAGATGGGCAGCTCAAAGATCAGTCCGAAGGCGAGGACAAAGATCGTGACAAAGGAGACAAACTCGCTGATGGAGATAACGGGCCGGAGTTGTTCGGTCTGGAAATCCAGCAGAAAATCGATACCAAAAGGCAGGGTGACGAAATAGCAGAAGGCTGCTCCGCTGTAAAATAGAAAGCAGGTGAAGAGCACGAACCAGAAAACCAGGAGGCGGGATAATTTGAAGGGCTTGGCCAGGGCGCGCCAGAGAAAGTAGCTGAGCATGGGCATGATGGTAAAGATCGTCATGGCCAGGGAGACGGTGAGATGGGCGAGAAAGGGCTCGGCCACCGTGAAGAAAGCGAGTTTCTGGTGGAGATGGTTTTGGATTGCGGCCAGCAGCGGGCGGGAGATGCTGTAGAAACCAAGGCAGCCCAGAAGCAGGGCAATCCCCATCGTCAGGACGGCCCTCCGCAGGTCTTTGATGATGATGGCGAGGCGTTGGGTGGTGGTGTCCAAGGTGGGGGCCTGGGCTACTGCGAATTGTCGGAGTTGTTGCGGGGGCTACCGTGAATCTCTTTGTCCAGACGCTTGAAAAAAACCTCCATGAACTCATGCCGCTCGGCAGCCAACCGTTTGCCTTCCGGGGTGAGCATCTTGTCTTTGATCTTGCAGAGTTTCACCAGAAATTCCCGATAGGCCGTGTCTTCCGTGGAGTAGGAGGAGGTTTTTGCCACATCCACCCCCCGGTTGTGCAGCCGGGCCCCGACCTGGCCGGCAAAGAGAAAGGCTCGGCCAATGCCGATGGCGCCGATGGAGTCCAGCTTGTCCGCATCGAAAAGAATCTTGGCTTCCAGAGTTTCCGGCACCTTGTTGTTGCGGTAGCGGTGCGCTTCGATGCAGTGGATGATTGCTTCCTGCATCTCCGGAGAAAATCCTAATCCCATGAGAATGGTGCGCGACATCTCCGCACCCTTGGCCGCGTGGCAGATCTTGCCCTGGGACAGCATTTCCTGGCTGCGACCGATGTCGTGGAGCAGGGCTGCGGCGCTGAGGATATCCAGACGGGCGTTCATCAACCGGCCGATATGGAGGGCCAGATTGTGGACCCGCTCGGTGTGATCCGGGCCGTGGCAGCCGCCTTCGGCCTGGCAGTACTCATGGGAAATGGCCAGCAGCCTCTCGGTGAGTTCCCGGCCGAGGGGCGGTTCGCCCTGTAATGGCCCGGAAGAGAGGCTGGCCAGGGGAGTGTCAGCGTCTGGAGAGGACATGGTCCAACCACCTGATGCCGAGACGGAGCAGGGCAAGGTCTTCCGTGGCAAGTTCCTGCCGTTCGTTTTTCGTGAGGGAAAAGGGCAGGGCAAGGGAACCGTCGAGGAGCTGGTGCCTAAAGGTGTCCAGGCTGTAGAGAAACAGGAAGATTTCCTCTTCATGCTCCTCCGGCGGATGGCCATCCTTAAGGCGGGGATGGTGGAGGATGGGCAGTAGTTCATCGTTCATGGCGTTGTAGAAGGCCAAATCCTGGTCTTTTTGCCAGGCGGTGATGCTTTGAGGCTCGCCCTCGTTAAATCCTTTGCAGTGGGGCTCGGTGAGGAGAACATGCATCTCGTGCCGTCCGCCCTCCGGGGTGGTGAAGGCCCCGCGTCCCAAGGGATAGGTCCGGCAGGCACCGGGGCGGTCGGCATAAACGCGGCAACCGGTGGCGGTCACAAACGGGCAGCTGGCCCGGCCATCATCCACCATGCAGAGGAACACCTGGGGTAAGGCGCTGCCCTCAGCCTGCTCGACGAGCGCGTATTGGTCGAGAAAGCTCGAGGGGGCAAGACCCAGATGTTTACTTAGCCGGAGCACATCATAGGGGCTGAGGGCAAGCTCCAGTTCCCGGCAACAGTCGGTAAAGCAGGCAACGCCGGGATGGCAGCGGAACCGGAAGGTCTCGTCCGGAGTCAGGGGCCGGACATGCTCTGGGGCAAGATCGGGGCGCATCTACGCTGTTTTTCCTCGGTGCCAGAGGGTGACCAGAGGGCTGGCCACGAAGACCGAGGAGTAGGCGCCCACTATGACCCCCACCAGCAGGACGAAGGAGAAATCGTGGATCACCGAACCGCCCAAGGCATACAGGGCAGCGAGAACCAGAAACACGGTGAGCGAGGTGACGATGGAGCGGCTCAACACCTCGTTGGTGCTGGTGTTGATCAGGGCGTCGGTGATGTTTTCCGGGTCGTCGCTTTTGTGTTGGTTTTCGCGGATTCGGTCGAAGATGATGACCGTGTCGTTCAGGGAGTATCCGGCCAGGGTCAGGAGCGCGGTGACGGTGAGCAGGGTGATTTCCATATTGAGCAGCCAAATGAGCCCGAGCACCGCCAGAACGTCATGGAGGGTGGCCAAGGTGGCGGCAACGCCGAAACGCAGGTCAAAACGCAACCCCAAGTAGATGACCACCCCGAGCAGGGAGATGATCACGGCCAGCAGCGCTTTGGAACGCAGGGTGTCGCTCACCGAAGAGCCAATTTCCGACTGGTTTTCTACCACGAAGTGCTTATCCGGGAAATCACTGTTCAGCTGGGCGGTGACTGTTTCGGAAACGTGGCCCACCACCTTTTCGCTGTTTTTTATCTTGACGATCAACCGGTTTTCGCCCTCGACCTTTTGCAGCTCGACGCCCTCAAGATTGCCCTTTGCCAAGGCGGTGCGTATCTCGCCCAGGGAGAAGGGCTGGGTGGACTGGTACTGGAGCAGGGTGCCGCCGGAGAAATCCACGCCCATGTTGGCCTGGCCGCGCATGATCTGGACAAAAGCCAGACAGCCGATGAGCGCGCAGGTGCCGGAGATGGCAAAGGTCAGGTTTTTGATCCGCATGTAGTCAAGGTTCGGGTTCTTGAGAAAGAGCATGAACGAAAGCTTCTTGAGTTTCCATTTGCCCTGCATGGACTCGTAGAACAGCTTGGAGGCGAAGAGGGTGGAGAAGAGATTGAAGATGATACCCAGGGAGAGGGTGGCGGCAAAGCCCTTGATCGGGCCGGTGCCGAAGAGAAACAGGGCCAGAGCGGTGATCAGGGTGGTCACATGGGCATCGATGATGGTCCAGAGCGCCTTGGCGTAACCGGCCTCGACCCCGGAGCGCACGGATTTACCCAGGGCGAACTCCTCGCGCATCCTCTCGAAGATGACGATGTTTGAGTCCACCGCCATGCCGACGGAGAGGATAATACCGGCGATGCCCGGGAGGGTCAGGGTGCCGCCCATCATGGCCAGTCCGGCAAAGAGCAGGAGGATATTCAGGACCATGGCGATGTTGGCGATGACCCCGGAGAGCCGGTAGTACACGGCCATGAACACCACGACCAGGAAGGTGCCCACCAGGCCGCTCATCAGCCCCTTGTTGATGGAATCCTGGCCCAGGGAGGCGCCCACCGTCAGGTTCTGGACGATTTCCACCGGGGCGGGCAGGGCGCCGATGCGCAGGACAATGGCCAGGTCAGTTGCTTCCTCGTAGCTGAAGCTGCCGGAGATCTGGGCGCTGCCGCCGAGGATTTTTTCCCGGATCACCGGGGAAGAGCGAACCACCTCGTCAAGGACAATGGCAAAGCGTTTGCCCACGTTTTTTTCCGTGACCTGGCCGAAAACCGCGCCGCCACGTCCGGTAAGGTCGAGGCCCACGTACGGTTCGTTGAAGTTGCCGCCCACTCCGACTTGGGCACCCTTGACCATGTCGCCGGTCATCAGCACCTGGCTCTTGAGCAGGATGGGGGTTCGGGTTTCCTTTTTGGTTTTCTTATCCACATTTTTTTCGAAATAGATTTCGGTCCCGGCCGGGAGTCTGCTCTGCAAGGCGAGATTGAGTTGTTTCCGACTGCCGTCCTCCTGCCACTGGCCGGCTTGGATGGCCTGGCCGATGAGCTGCGGCAGGTTGAGACCGGCTGTGTCGTCCACCAGCTTAAACTCAAGTTGGGCGGTGCGTCCGATGAGGTTCAAGGCGCGCTGCGGATCTTTGACTCCGGGCAGCTGGATAACGATTTCGTCCGTCCCCTGCCGGACAATGGCCGGTTCGGCCACGCCGAACTGGTCTATCCGGTTGCGGAGAATCTCCAGGGACTGGTCCACCGCCTTATTGTTGATGAAATCGATTTTTGATTGTTTCAGGCTGAGGATGATCCGGGGGAAGGATCCCTGGACGGTCTGGAAGTCGCCGTCAAGGTCGGGGAACTCCTTGGTGATCGTCTGCTTGACCGTTTCCAGGGCGGCGGTATTGGGCAAGGTGAGAATGATCTTGCGCGCGTCGGTGGAAGCGGTGCGAACCACGGTGATCTTTTTCTCGGCCAGGGCTTCCTTGAGATCCTGGACCGACATGTCCAGATTGTTTTCAATGGCCTTTTTGAGATCCACCTTAAGGACCAGGTGCATGCCGCCCTGGAGATCCAGCCCCAGCTTCAGCCCTGCCGGAGCGAGATATTTCTGCCACCAGGCCGGAACCTTGGTGAAGGAAGGAGCAACGGTCAGGCCGGCAAAGATGGTGATAAAAAGCAGGAGGATGATTTTCCAGCGCAGGGAACTCGACATAAACTCTCCGTGATGCGGGTTAGCCGTGGTTGTGAAAAAATAATGTTGTCATCGGATCATACATAAAACGGCATAAGGAGCCGTATCAAAATAGTCAAGAAAACAAAGGGTTGTTTTGTAACGGCTCCTAAATGTGCAGGCTGACTGGACCAAGGCCCGGGCGTCATGGTTTGGTGCGAGATTATACTCCCCTTTTGTCAGAAGTCAATTTGCAAAAGATGATGGCTGGGGTCAGGCGTTTGGCTGAATCCGCAGGCACATTTTTCGACACCATTTTTTGGGTAAGAAAAATTCTGGGGCACGAACAGGCTATGTTATATTAGGTAAAAAGGCTTTTTAGCTGGTGAGGCGCACAGGAAAAAATGGGCAGAAAAATTCTTGTTGTTGACAACCACCCCATGGTGCTCAAGCTCATTGCCAACCTGTTGGAAAAGGATGGGCATGAGGTGCGGACCGCCTCTGATGGCCTGAGTGCCCTGGATATCCTGAAGTCCTATGTGCCGGACCTTATTTTTGTCGACCTGGTGATGCCCAACATCAGCGGCGAGAAGCTGTGCCGGATCATCCGAAACATGCCCCATCTGCAAGGGGTATTCCTTGTCATTCTCTCTGCCATCGCCGCCGAGGAAGAGCTTGACTTCGCGGCCCTGGGAGCGGATGCCTGCATCGCCAAGGGGAGCATGATCAATCTGGCCAAGCATGTGGCCAGGGTTCTTGAGCTGGCAAGCCCAGCGGGGAGAAAAGAGAAATCCGGGGATATCCTGGGGCGTGATGAGATCGCAACCCGTGAGATCACCAGGGAACTGCTCTCTTCCCGGAATCATTTTGAGATAATTCTCAGGAACATGTCCGAAGGGATTCTTGAGTTTGCCCCGAATCGGAAGATCATTTTTGCAAACCCTGCTGCGGTAAAACTGGTGGGGATACCGGAAGAAATGCTGCTGGGCACGGAATTCGCCGCGGTTTTTGGCGATTATTCTTTTGAGGCCGTGACCGCGTTATTGAACGGCCCGGTGGAGGCACCCAAAAAGATTTCAGAAGAGAAGCCGGTTCTCCTCAATGGTCGTCAGGTTTCCCTGCAGTTTTTGCCTGTCGCGGGCGAGGGAAGCGTTTCCACCATTGTCATCATCCACGATGTCACCCTTCGGAAGCAGGCAGAGGAGAAGATCGGCGAGCAGAATAGGTTTTTGACCAAACTCATTGAGTCTTTGCCCCATCCGTTTTTTGTGGTTGATGCCAAGGGCTATCAGGTGGTGCTGGCCAATTCCTCCGCGCAGCGGCACCTGGCAGGTTTGGCCGGCTGTCCGGGACAAGTCGACCAAACCGAGGCGTGCAAGTCGCCATTGCCATACCTCCCCCTTGAACGGGTGCAGCAGGACAAAAACTCCTTTATTATGGAGTATGTCGAGCAGGGCGGGAACGGCCAGAAAACCACGCACGAGATCCACGCGCATCCCATCTTTGACAAAGGGGGGAATGTCACCCAGATTATCGAATACCGGTTGGATATCACTGAACGCAAAAAAGCGGAGCAGGCCCTGCATGACTCGAAGGATGCGTTGCAAAAGGCCCTGGACAATCTACAGGTTGCCCAGCAGGTCGCCATCCGTCAGGAAAAACTTGCCTCCATCGGCACCCTGGCCTCGGGAGTGGCCCATGAAATTCTCAATCCTCTCAATATCATAGGAACTCTGGCCCAGGTCATGCAGCTTGAGAAGATTCCCGCGAGCATGCGGAAAAATATTGATGAAATGCTGCTCCAGATCAAACGTGCCACCAAGATCACCAACAACCTCAGATCCTTTTCCCACCAGCATGCCTTTGAGGTCCGCCTGGTCGATTTGCATGCGTTGTTTGACAAGACCGCCGCCCTGCTTGAGCATGACCTCAATCTGGACAATGTGCGGGTGGAGCGGCATTATGCCCATGATCTGCCCCGGATCGAAGCGGATGAGGATCAGCTTGCCCAGGTGTTTCTCAATCTGGTGAGCAATGCCCGTGACGCCATGTCCTCGGACGACAAGCGTATTATTGTTGAAACCAGGCCAAAGGATGAGGGGGTGGAGATCCGCTTCAGCGATACCGGCGAGGGTATTGGCCCGGACAAAATCGGGAAGATATTCGACCCGTTTTTTACTACCAAGGACCCTGGCCGCGGCACCGGCCTGGGTTTATGGATTGTCTATTCCATCATCGAGAACCATTGCGGAACCATTCGGGTCGAATCGGAGAAAGGGAAGGGCGCACAGTTTGTGATCTTTTTGCCAACGCATCTGCCGGGACAGAGGGAGTGCGATCCGGCAGAGAAAAAACAGGATAACATCAGCGGGGAGCATGGATGAAAAAAATAAAAATTCTTATTGTGGATGATGAATACGCCTTCTGTCGGTCGTTGAAGGTCTTTCTGGAGAAGATCGGATTTCAGGCGCTCATCGCCACAAACGGTGAACATGCCCTTGATATCCTCAAGGAGGAAAAGCCCGCCATCATGACTCTTGACATCAGGATGCCGGGGCTCAACGGCTATGAGATCCTGCAGAAAGTCAAGAGGCTGCACCCCGAATTGTTCATCATCGTTGTCACTGCCATCGATGTGCCGAATATGGAAGAAATGCTTGAACACAACGGGGCCCACGCGATTCTGCATAAGCCCATCGACTTGCAGAAGCTTTCCGATACGATCTACGGGTTTGTCGGGCACTTGCTGTAGTCGTTTTGGGGAGGAGAACAAGGGAATGGCTGAAATCGGCAAGGGGAAATTTGTGATCTTGCTGCCAACGCATCTGTGCCGGGCCGGGAGGGAAGCGGTCGGCAGATGAAAAACAAGAGCGGACCATCGAGGGGTATGGATGAGTAAGAAAATAAAAATTCTTATTGTGGATGATGAAAGCGCCATCTGCATGTTGCTGAAAACCTATCTGGAAAGGCTGGGATTTGAGACCTTCGTCGCTACGAATGGCGAACAGGCCCTTGAGATCCTCAGGGAGGAAAATCCAGCCATCATGACCCTTGATATGAGGATGCCGGGGCTCAACGGCTATGAGGTTCTGCAGAAAGCCAAGAGGCGGCACCCCGAACTGTTCATCATCGTTGTCACCGGCATCGATGTGCCGGATATGGAGGAAATGCTTGAACACAGCGGGGCCCATGCTCTTCTGCACAAGCCCATCGACTTGCAGAAACTTTCCGATACCATCTGCGAACTTGTCGGCGTCTGCGGTACGCCGCTTTTGGACAAAGGGGAAGGGGATGGTTGACGTCGACAAGGGGAAGAAAATGCTCGTTCTCTGGACAGTCATTGCCTACTGTCTGATCGGCATTGAAATCATCATCATGATTTCTCCCTTTGCCCTCTATTTTTACTCGGTGTACGGTCCTGTGCTCCAGGCCCTCGCCGCAAGCCCGCTCACCAGCTGGTCCACGGAATTTTTTCTGCCGCATCTGGTTTTTCCCGATGATCCGCTGATCAGGGCCATTTCCCTGT
Organism: Thiovibrio sp. Mzg5; assembly: GCF_055379285.1. NCBI lineage: Bacteria > Pseudomonadati > Thermodesulfobacteriota > Desulfobulbia > Desulfobulbales > Thiovibrionaceae > Thiovibrio > Thiovibrio sp. Mzg5. The sequence goes on from NZ_AP022872.1 coordinate 870,454, forward strand.
TGCAGGTGCTCATGGTTGTCGGACTGCTGCTCTTTGCCCTGGCGGCCATCCCGCTCTATTACGGGCGCTTTACCGGCAAGGGGGTGGTGGCCCGCAGTTTTTATGGCAAGATCCGCCATCCGCAATATCTTTTCCTCGCCATCTCCGGCTTCGGCCTGATGCTGTACTGGCCGCGTTTCATCATTCTGATCATGTACCTCACCATGCTCTTTGTCTATTATGCCCTGGCCCGCAATGAAGAGTGGCGGATGCAGCAGGAGCAGCCCGAGGCCTATGCGCGTTACATGGCGACAACGCCCATGTTTCTGCCCGGCGAGCCGGGCGGACGGCTGTATCGGCTGATCTTTGGCCGGATCCAGTCAAAATGGCTGGGGATTTTTGCGGCCTACTTTCTGACCGTGACCCTGGCCGTGCTGTTGGCTTTTGCTTTGCGCAGCCATACGGTGCGGACGCTGCCCATGGTCACGACTGCGGATGGTCGTCAGGTTGTTTCCGTGTTTCCCCGCCCGGGGCAGGAAATTCTTGCCGTATACCAGGCAGCCCTTGGCTCGGCTCAGGTGCGGGATGCCCTGCAAGGCAAGGAGGCCAATGCGGTGTATCTGCTGCCCGGGGATTTTTTCTTGAATGCTCTGCTCACCGAGGAGGATCGGCGGTTTTCCGACCATATGCTGGAGCGGTTTCCCGAGATTCTCGAATGGCACCAGCATCGCTTTAGCGGCGGGTTGGGCAAGTTTTTTCGGATTTTTTATAACTTTGTCCGGACCTGGGGTTCGGTGGAAACCGATTATGAAGTCGAGCGGCTTATTTTCATGCGGGTGGATGATGCCAGCGGCCGCCCCGTGCCCCCGGCGGAGATCTTCAAGGTCGGTCTGAAGCGGAGGCCGGTTCTCCTTGTTGATCTGGAGGCTTCCAGCCATGCGGTCCGCTCCGTGGTAATAACCACGGACAACCACAAATGGGGCCTGATGCCCATGCCCACTTTTTAAGCCTGCACCAGAAAAAGAGTGTGCCAATGGTCTGTTTTTGGGGAAGTCCGCCTCCGCGTTTGGCCGGTGGTTTTCTGTTTTTCCGTTATAAGGAACAATGCCTGGCTGCCGCGATGGATGATTACTGCGTTAAACCCGTTCAGGCCAAGAACCTGTTTCAGACCATGGCTGAGGTTTTGCGAAAATACAGGGGATAAGAGTTGCTTCTGGCCTTTCCGCACCCTGTAGCGCTTGATTATTTAGTTGAGTAATTTCCCGCTTTCCTATAATTGTAAACGATATCATTTATCCTGGGCAGTATCCCGACACATTGGAGCCTTACATGAGCCAAGCCGCTGGTTACAAGACCGACATTCTTTTGCAATCCGGGACAAACGAGCTGGAGATCATCACCCTTTTTCTTCAGTGGCGTGACCAGACCACCGGTTCCATCAGCAGGACGGCCTATGGCATCAATGCCGCCAAGGTTCGCGAATTGGTGGCCATGCCGGAAACCCTTACCGAGATCCCGGAAAGCGTGCCGTCCATGAAAGGCGTTTTTCTGCTGCGGGACCGGACCATCCCCCTGATTGATCTGTGTGAGTGGTTTGGCTATGAACCAGACCATTCCCCGGAGGCAAGAGCCAAATGGGTGGTCATTGTCACCGAGATCAACGGCAAGTTTTTCGGCTTTATTGCCCATGGGGTGGATAAAGTCTACCGGGTCAGCTGGACGAAAATCCTGCCGCCGCCGCCAATCATTTCCCATTACAGCAGTCTCACCGGGGTGTGCCTGGTGGATGGCAATATCATCCAGATGGTTGATTTCGAGAGCATCATCGCCACCATAGATCCCAGCATGATTATTGATTCTGAAGCCCATGCTATCTCGGTGGGGCCCGAAGGGGCGCAAGCCGAAAAGGCCGTGGTCATTGCCGATGATTCGCGGGTTATTCAGGATCAGATTCGAAAAACCCTGGAAAGGGCGGGCTACCGGGTTGTCTCCCATTCGGACGGGCAGGATGCCTGGGAGTACTTGGAAAAACTGAGAATCAATGGCACCCTGCACGACGAGGTGCTGGCCGTGGTCAGCGATATAGAAATGCCGCGCATGGATGGGCATAATCTCTGTAAGCGGATCAAGGAAAATACTGGGTACGATGGCATTCCCGTCATGCTTTTTTCTTCGTTGGTCAATGATCTGGCCCTGCATAAGGGACATGCCGTGGGGGCTGACGATCAGATATCCAAGCCCGAACTTGGCCAGCTTGTCACCAGATTACAGGACTGTCTCCGACGTTTGGCGGCCTGATTTCCTGTCGTAGCTCTTCGGCATGGTGTCGGATAAGGTCATGAAAAGCGCCATGCATATCTATCGGGCCAACAGGGTCGAGTCCCTACTGGACTCGCTGACAGATGTTTTGCGCCAGCCCCTTTCTTCGCCGTTGGCGCCCGAATGCATCGTCGTGCAAAGCAAGGGGATGGCCACCTGGCTTGCCATGCAGCTTTCCGGCAGGTTCGGGGTGTGGGCCAACCCCGATTTTCCCCATCCCCGGCAGTTTGTCCAGCGGGTATTGCGGGCAACCCTTGGTGATGAGGGTGACCGGGTGCAGAGGTACAGCCGGGAAAGGCTTGCCTTTGTGATCTGTGCCCTGCTGGATGATTGTCGCCACGACCCCGATTTTTCCCCTCTGACCTCCTACCTCGTCGATGCTCCGTTGAGCAAGAAACTTCAGCTGGCCAGGCAGATCGCCCATCTTTTTGATCAATATGCGGTGTACCGGCCCGAGATGATCCTTGCCTGGGAGGAAGGAGAGAACCGAGCCTTTGCCCATGATCTGGAACAAGATATCTGGCAGCCCAAACTGTGGCGGCAACTGGTGGCGCATCTGGGCTGCTGTTCGCCTGCCCGGCTCATGCTGCGAGCCAGGCAGGCCCTTGCCGCAGGCGTCATCCCCTTTCCCCATTTCCTGCCCGCCAGGGTTTCCCTTTTCGGCATAGACACCCTGCCCACGGTCTATCTCGGCATCATGGGTGAACTGGCGCAGATTCTGCCGGTGCATTTCCATCTTTTCTCCCCGGCGGAAGGCTATTTTGCCGACATCCGCTCCCAGGCCGAGGCCCACCGCGCCCTGGCCCGGTTGCCTTCCGGTCAGGATGAGGCGGATTTCTATCTGGAGGTCGGCCATCCGCTTCTCGCCTCCATGGGCGGAATGGCCCGGGATTTCCAGGAGGTGCTTGAAGGCTCGGTTGCCTATGTTGAGGCGGGGGAGCAGTACACCGCCCATGCCGCGCCGCAGACCATGCTGGCGGTGCTGCAAAACGATATCCTCCATCTGCGCCACCGCTCTTTAGCAGGCGGCAACGCCTCGCCCCGGATTCTGGCCGGAAATGATTCCTCCGTCCGAATCCATGCCTGCCATAGCCGTCTCCGTGAGGTCGAGGTGTTGCAGGATCAACTGCTGGCCCTGCTCCAGGATGATCCGGCTCTTACCCCCCGCGAGATCGTGGTCATGTTGCCCGAGGTTTCCGCCTATGCCCCGCTCATCGAGGCGGTTTTCGGACTCTCCCCGGAGGACAACCGCTTCATCCCCTTTCGCATCGCGGATCGCTCCCTGTTGAGCGGAGCGCCGCTGATCGATGTTTTCTTCCGTTTTCTGCAGATGGCCCCCGGCAGGATGCCGGCCTCCGAGGTACTGGAGCTGCTGGCCTGCGAGGCAATCCACCTCAATTTCGGCATCAGCCCCGAGGAGCTGCCAAAAATAAGACTCTGGGTGGAAAAAAGCGGAATCCGGTGGGGCATCGACGAGCTGCACAGGGAGGCGCTGCAGCAGCCGAAAGAGCGGCAGAACACCTGGCGCTTCGGCTTTGATCGTTTGGCCCTGGGCTATGCCGTCCGCGGCGATGGGGCTTTCCTGGGCGAGATTCTGCCCTACGAGGAGATCGAGGGTCAGGCTGCGGAGCTTGCCGGCCGTTTTATCCATTTTTGCGAGACTCTGTTTGCGGCGGCGGATAAGCTCTCCGCCGCCAAGGAGCTGCCGGACTGGCAGCACGTTCTTGGCGATCTGCTTGAGGCCCTTTTTCTAAAGGATTCTCCCCAGGATTGGCAGTTGCAGCAGATTCGAGACAACTTGGCCCAGATCACCCTTGAGGCGCAGGATGCCGGGTTCAATGAGCCCCTGGACTTAAACGGACTCATTATCCTGCTTAAGGAGAAGCTCTCCGGCCATGCAACGGCCCAGGGTTTTCTCGAGGGCGGCCTTACCTTCTGCGGCATGCTGCCCATGCGCTCGATCCCCTTCAAGGTTGTCTGTCTGCTGGGCATGAACGACGGGGAGTTCCCCCGGGTGGAGCACCCGCAGAGCTTTGATCTCATCGCCCGCTACCCGCAGCGGGGCGACCGGGCCAAACGCAACGACGACCGGTATGTCTTTCTTGAGGCCCTGCTTGCCAGCCGCGAGAGATTTCTGGTTTTCTATCAGGGCAATACCCTGCGGGACGGCAAGGAGCTGCCGCCCTCCGTGGTGGTCGAAGAGCTGATTGACAGCCTGGCGGAGAGTTTCCGTCTTGAACCCGATGCCTCCGACCCCGATGCATCTTTTGCCGAGCACCGGAAAAGAGTGGTGGAACGGCTTGTGGTCCGCCATCCCCTCCAGCCTTTCAGCCGGAGATATTTTTCCGGAACAGAGGCGCGGCTGTGCAGCTTTGCCGCGGAATACTGCCTGGCTGCCCAGGCAAGAGAGGCGGGGGTTCGCACCCACCATGTCTTTCTGCCTGCCCCTTTGCCGTCTGTTGATTTCGGTTCCACCTCGATTGCTCTCCCGGAGTTGGCCCGCTACCTACAGCATCCGGTTCGCTGGTTTCTTGAAAACCGCCTCGGTCTTTTCCTGCAGGAAAAAAACCGGGAGCTTCAGGATCGTGAACCAATCCACCTCGACAGTCTGGAAAAATATCAGCTGAACCGGGATCTGCTGGCCATGAAAGGGGAGGGGCTGTCCCGACCGGAACCCCTTCTCGCCCGCTGGCGGGGGGCGGGGCGGGTTCCTTTGGGCCAGGGGGCGCAGGCGATCTTTGCCGAGATCAGGGAGACGGTGCGTCCCATCGTGGAACAGCTTCTTGCCCATGAGACAGAGGAACCACTTCCCCCTCTGCGCCGGGAAATCGCACTGTCTCCGGAGATCACTCTGCACGGCGAGCTGGGCGGCAGATACCCCTCCGGCCATCTGTACTGGACCAACAGCCTGCTCCATGGCCGGATTTTGCTGCCGGTCTGGTTGGAGCATCTCTTCCTCTCCGCCGTTGCCCCCGATGACCAGCGCAGCGAAACCATCGTGATCGGCAGGGGGAGCGGCAAAGGTACGGCCCAGGTTCTCCGCTTCTCGCCGGTACCCGAGGCCGCCAGCGTATTACTCGATTTGGCCACTCTGTTTACAGACGGTCTCAATGCGCCCATGCCCTTTTTTCCCAAAAGCGGACTGGTCTTTGCCCGGACCATGGGTTCGGGCAAGGGAACCGAGGAGGAGAAGCGGATTGCCGCCTTTGCCAAGGCCGAGGAGGAATATCTCGGCAGCGACTTTGCGCCCGGCGAGGGGAATGATCCGTACTGCCGCCAGCTTTTCGGCGAAGCCTTGCCCGTTGCCCCGGGCTACGCTCTGTACCGCGCGGGCAAATCGCCGACCTTTGCCGAACTTGCCACTCGCATCTTCACGCCCATGTTGATGCAGATGGAGGAATTATGAGCCGCGCCTTTGATCCGCTTGAGGTGGCCACCACCGGCGTGCAGCTCATTGAGGCCAGCGCCGGGACCGGCAAAACCTATTCCATCACCTCCCTCTACCTACGGCTGCTGCTGGAACGGCGGCTGACCGTGGAGCAGATTCTGGTGGTCACCTTCACCGAGGCGGCTACGGCGGAGTTGCACGAGCGGATCAGAACCCGGCTGCGTTCGGCGGTCCAGGTCTTTGAGGGCAAGCAAGGCGGTGATGACCAATTTTTATGCCAACTCCTAGAACGCAGCCTTGACCCGGAGGCAGACCGCCGTCTTCTCGCCCGGGCCGTAAGCGACATCGACAAGGCTGCGGTCTCCACCATCCACGGCTTTGCCCATCGGGTTTTGCAGCAGCATGCCCTGGAAACCGGGCTGCTCTTTGAGCTGGAGCTTACCGGCGCCACCGAGGTTCTGGTGCGGGAGATCGCCGATGATTACTGGAGCGGGTTTTTCTACGATCTGGATCACCGCTTGGCCAGCCTGGTTAGGCAAGGCGTTTCCCCAGGCCAGTTGCGCGCCTTGACCCAGGAGGCGATCCGGCATTCCGATTTTGCCCTGGTCGGCGAGATTTCTGCCACGGAGGAAACCCCGTCCCTGGTGCAGGAGTACTGCCGGCTCTATGCTGAGGCCCGGGCGTGCTGGCAGGAGCAGAGCGAGAATCTGGCCCGATACTTTGTCCAGGCGGAGGGGCTGACCGCTCCCTGCAAGACACTGTTGGCCAATGGCTTGCTCGACCGAATCGCTGGTTTTTTTGCCCAGGCCGAGCCAACCGCCTTTGCCCTGCCGCCACATGCGGAACTGCTGGCTGAAGAAAATATCTTCCAGCCGGATGGCAAGGTCTTCACCGCAACGGCCCTGAAGAAGGGTCTGGCGCAAACCAACCCCTTCTTCGCCTCTTGGGGCGGGTTGGTTGCCCAGGCAGAGGCCATGGCCAACCAGAGCCAGGCGCTCTTCCTTGCCGGGGCGGCGCGCTATATCCGGGCCGAACTGCCCAAGCGGTTTTTGGCCGGGCAGCAGCAGTCCTTTGATCAACTCCTCACCGGGTTGGACCGAGCCCTGCAAGGTGGCCAGGGGCTTGCCCAGCGGATCCGGACCCGCTTTCCGGTGGCGCTCATCGACGAGTTCCAAGACACCGATCCCATCCAATACCGCATCTTCCGGACCATCTATGGGGGAGGCGGCAAGGAGGCGCTTTTTCTGATCGGCGACCCCAAACAGGCCATCTACGCCTTTCGGGGCGCGGATATCTACGCCTACCTTGAGGCCGCTGGTCAGGCGGAGTCAGAGAAGCACACGATGACCACCAACTGGCGGGCCGACCGGAAGATGGTGGCGGCGCTCAACTCCCTCTACGGCGCTCTGGCCCAACCCTTTGGCGATGCCCGGATCAGCTACGCCCAGGTTGCCGCCCGGCCGGGGGCGGAAGACCTCTGGCATTCCCCGACCTTAGGCTCTGCGCCCCTCCAGTTTCTCACCCTGCCCGAGACCTTTTGCGGAACCAGGGGAGGGCGGTTGATCAAGAATCAGCTTATGCCCCTGATCCCCGATCTGGTTGCCGGAGATATCGCCGGGCTGCTCGGCGGGGAGGCGAGGATTGGGGCGCGGGCTGTGCGGGCCGGGGACATTGCCGTGCTGGTCCGCACCAACACCCAGGCGGCGGAGATCCAGGCCGCCTTGCGGGGGAGGGGCATCAACGGGGTGCTCCAGAGCAAGGCCAGTGTCTGGACCAGCCCCGAGGCGCAGGAGTGCCTCAGGCTGCTTGCGGCGGTGGCCGAGCCGGGCAATGAGCAGCTGCTCCGCAAGGCCCTGGCCACGCCGATGCTCGGCTTTGTTGCCTCTGATCTCGAGCGAATCAACCAGGCGGAAACTGAGCTGCACACCCTCATGGCACGGTTTTCTTCCTGGCAGGATGTGTGGCGGAAAAACGGGGTCATGCGGATGCTGATGGCGGCCTGGCAGGAATATGGCGTCACCGGCCGGTTGCTGTTGCTGGAAGACGGAGAGCGGCGTCTGACCAACCTGCGGCATCTTGCCGAGTTGCTCCAGGAGGCGGAGAGCCGGAACCATTTCAGTCCGGAGATGCTGGTTGACTGGTGCAGCCGGACCCTTGCCGCAAGCGAAAGCGGAGAGGAGGCCGAGCTGCGGCTGGAAAGCGACGAGGATGCGGTGCAGCTGGTCACCATCCACCGCAGCAAGGGACTTGAGTACCCCATAGTCTATTGCCCCTATCTCTTTCTTGGGGGCGGCGGCGCCAGCAGGCAGCCCTTTGTCAGTCTCCATGATCCGGAGGCTGACTGGCAGGGCAGAATCGTCCTTTTTCCCGACGAGCGGGCCAAAGCCCTGGCCGCGGCTGAGCGTTTTGCCGAAGAGCTGCGCCTTGCCTATGTGGCCATGACCCGGGCCCGGCATAGTTGCCATGTCCTCTGGGCTCCGGCCGCGGGGTACGATGGCAGCGCCCTGGCCTGGCTCCTCCACGGGGATCAGGCCAGCGCTGGAGAACCCGGCAGCCCGGAGGCGTTATCGCAACATCTCAAGGGATGCACTGCCCAGGAGCTGTTGGATCGGCTTCAGGAGCGCGCCAAGGCAAGCGAAGGCTGGCAGGTCCGGCAGCTGCAACTGGTTCCGGATTTGACCGGCGAAGCGGCCAAGCCGGAGGTTTCTCCGCCCCTGGTCTGTCTGGTCCCGAGCCGCAAGCTCAAACAGGTCTGGCGGATCGGCAGTTTCTCCCATCTCACCGCCCAGTCCGGCCATGACTTTGGGGAGAGGGAGCCGGAGGCCGGGACAGAGGGTATGGCAACGCCCCTGGAGATGGAGATTCCTTCCCCCTCTCAGCTACCCCTGGCCCAGTTTCCCAAAGGACCGGTGGCCGGGAATTTCTTTCACACCCTCTTTGAAAAGATTTCTTTTCAGTCGGAAAATCCCGCCCAGTTGCGGGAGCAGGTGCAAGAACAGCTTATGTTTTACGGCTATCCCGAACTCTGGCTTGCCCCGGTCTGCCGGGCCTTTGTCGAGATTATTAAGACCCCCCTGCGGGCAACGGATGGTTTTTGTCTGGGGGATATCGGCGACGATCAGCGCCTCATCGAGATGCCCTTCACCTTTCCAGTGGGCGCAGGGTTGGGCGAGGACGCCAGCCTCTCCGCCGAACTCCTGGCCCGCCCGTTTATCGACCATCCCCAGGGGATTCCCGCCGGGTATGTCGAGGCCTTGCGCTCCTTGCGCTTCATCCCCCTGCGCGGCTTTCTCAAGGGGTTTATCGATCTGATCGGCGTCTTTGAGGGCAAATGGTATCTGTATGATTACAAGAGCAACCACCTCGGGGTCAGCCGGGATGATTATGCCCAGGACAAACTGCCTACGGCCATGGCCGAGCATCACTATTTTCTGCAATACCACATCTACACCGTGGCCCTGCACCGCTATCTGACCTGTCGCTTGCCCGGCTATGAGTATGAGCGGGATTTCGGCGGGGTCTTTTACCTGTTTATCAAGGGGATGCACCCGGATTCCGGCTCTGAATTCGGGGTGTTTGCCGACCTGCCGCCCCTGGCCCGCATCGAACAGCTCTCGGAGATATTTGAGAGTCTGGCAGGGGAGGGTGGGGCATGATCAGGGAGATTGAACAGCTCATTGCCAACGGCACCCTGGATCAGTTCGACCGCTATTTTGTCAGAACCCTCCAGCGGTTTGCCCCCAGCGCAACCCCCAGGACCCTTGTCCTCGCCGCCCTTGCTCGCAAGGCCGTGAGCAATGGCCACGTCTGCCTTGATCTGGAACGGTTGGTAGAAAGTCCCCTCCCTCCCGGCGGGGGAGGGTTAGGGAGAGGGGGAAACAGCGATGAACCCGGCAGGTTGCCACATCACCCACCTCTCGCCCCCCTCCCGTCAGCAGTGACGACGGCGAGGGAGGGGGAGTCAACGCCTTCGCTTGCAGAGCTGATCGCGGAGCTCCGGGAAAGCCCGTTGGTGAGCCGGGATGGCAATCTGGCCCCGCTGGTGCTCGAAGGTGCGCGCCTGTATCTGCAACGCTACTGGCGTTACGAGGAGGAACTTGCCCAAGAGATTCGGGCCAGGGCCGCACACCCGGCGACGGTGCAGGAGGACCTGCTCGAAACCAGCCTCACCCAACTTTTCACCGGCACGGAACAGGATGGTCAACAGCGTAGGGCCTGCGCCGGGATTTTTAGGGAGCGTCTGGGTCTGATCACCGGCGGGCCCGGCACCGGCAAAACCACGCTGGTCGCCAAATATCTGGCCCTGCTCCTGCTCTATGCCAAGGCTTCGGGGGAGCCATCGCCGCGTATTCTGCTTCTTGCCCCCACCGGCAAGGCAGCGGCCCGGCTCACCGAGTCATTGCAGAAAAAGACCGGGGAGTCGTCTTTGCCGCAGGAGCTGGTGGCGGCCCTGCCCACCCAGGCGGCGACCATCCATCGCGCCCTGGGCTACCGGGCCGAGAACCCGACCACCTTCCGCCATAACCGGGAGAATCCCTTGCCCTGCGAGGTGGTGGTGGTGGATGAGGCCTCCATGATTGACGTGGCCCTCATGGCCAAGCTCTTTGCGGCGGTGCCGTCCACGGCCCGGCTGGTCCTGCTCGGCGACAAGGATCAGCTCGCCTCGGTGGAGGCCGGCTCCATCTTGGGGGATATCTGCGCTGCGGTCTTGGACGATGGGGCCGGGTCCGGGAAAAATCCCTTGGCCCGGTGTGTGGTCCGGCTTACGGAAAGCTTCCGTTTCTCCCCGCACGAGGGGATTGGTGCCCTGGCCTCCGCAATACACGCCGGCAAGGCGGGCGAGGCCGTTGCCCTTGCGCAACAAGGCTCACCAGAAGTCAGCCTGCTGCCGCCTCTGGTGCAGGGTGATCCGGCCCACCCCCTGGCGGAGATGATCCTGGCCGGATACCGCCCCTTTCTGGAGGCTGCCGACCCCCTTGCGGCTCTGATGCTCTTTGAGCAATTCCGGTTGCTCTGTGCCCACCGGCTCGGGCCGATGGGCGTCTCCTCCCTGAACCGATATGCGGAAAAGGTGCTGGCCCGCCACCGGCTGATCGAGCCGAATACCCCGTGGTACAAGGGGCGACCGGTGCTGATCCAGGCCAACTCTTACCCTTTGCGGCTTTTTAACGGCGAGACCGGTATCCTCTGGCCCGGGGAAGACGGTGAGGGGCTCAAGGCCTTTTTCTTTTCGGAAGGCAGGGAGGGGGTTCACTCCTATTCCCTGCGCCAATTGCCTGCGCACGAAACAGCCTTTGCCATGACCATCCACAAGAGTCAAGGCTCCGAATTTGACCGGGTTGCCCTGGTCCTGCCCGGAGAGGATTCGGCTCTGTTGAGCAGAGAACTCCTGTACACCGGCATCAGCCGGGCCCGGAATCAGGTCGTCCTGGTCGGTCGGCCCCAGGAAATCGAGGCGGCGGTGGGCAGAAGGGTGGAGCGGGCCTCGGGCCTTGGAAAAAAATTGACAGAGGAGCCCCTTGCAAAAGTCGTGATAAATGCAATTCCCGTTATACTGGGTTAATGTTTTAAGTATGCCCCGATGACATCCAGCATTGGGGCAAGAATGACCGCGGCCTTTCTCGCCTAACAGCCGCACCCCTCGGAACCCTTGGTTCCCTAGCAACTAACTTCCCCTTTGGGGCCCAAAGCGGCGAGGGTATTCGCTCGGCTCCAGGATTACCCGAAATCCGCGCGTGTTCTTCCGGAGTTCCCCGACAGTCACTCTCGCGAGGTGATCGTTCCCCCCGTATCGTTTCTTCTACAGGGTCAAGGAGAATGTTGTCTGGATCGTGTCCGTGTAGCATGGCGCAGAGTTACCGGAGAACCTGGAATGAGGTGCGGAAACTTACTTTTCAAGACCTGACCCCGTGACTCCTAACCCCGAGATCCCCGATCCAGGCCCGAATACTCCTCACATCCTCGTCGTGGATGGCGACCCGGCCAACCTACAGTTCGTCCGCAACCTTCTGGGGCTCGAAGGGATGGTGGTGACCGTTGCCGCCAGTGGTCCCGAAGCGTTGACGCTGATCGAAGCGGGCGAGATTTTCGACCTGGTGCTGCTGGCGGTGATGATGCCGGGGATGACCGGTTGCGAGGTCTGTCGCGGCATACGCCGACGCTACAATCCCGACGAACTGCCGGTGCTCATGCTCACCGCCAGAAAACGGTTCATTGACCTGACCGAGGGGCTGAACAGCGGGGCTAACGACTATCTGGGCAAGCCTTTCGCCCGTGAAGAGCTGCTGGCCCGGGTGTATGCCCAGCTCAAGGTGCGCCAGGCTCACGCAATGACGCTGGAAAACAATCGCTTGCGCCGCGAGCTGGAGCTGCGCGCCCGGACAGAGCTGGAGCTGCGCCTGGGCCAGCAGCGGCTGGACGGGATGCTCCACGCTCTTCCCGAGCCGATGCTCGCCATCAACGAGAGCCGTGAAATCGCCTTCTGCAATCGTGTCTTCGCAGAGCGTTTCGGCTACCGAGCCGATGATCTGCTCGGGGGGGCCGCGCAAGCTCTGTTCGGAACCTCAGTCGAAACACTGGCGACATGGTTCGCGGCCTTTGGGGAACCCGATGCAGCCCTTCCCGCTGGCGGAGCTTCCCTTGTGCTGATCGCAGCCGATGGTCGACCCTGGTCGGGCTGGGTAGTGCCTGCCGTCCTGGAGTTGGAAAACGAGCACCTCCTGGTATTACTGCTGGGTGAAACACCGTCCGTCGCCACTTCTCTTCGCTGGATCTATGACCTCTCCCAGAACCGTCGCCGGTTGCAACAGCTGGAAGAGAGCCTCAACATCCTTGCTCCGCTGGTGCTGGAACAACATCCGGGCTTCATCGCCGAGCTGCACGCCGTCGACCGGTCTCTGGCGCGAATGAGCCGGGAACTGATCCCGGAGACCCCCGGGCGGAATCCGCGCCAACTGATCGTCCTGGCCATGCAGCTGGCGCTCGATCTCTGGACTGAGGCCACTCTGACCACCAAGGCCGACCTGGCGCGCCGCAGCGGCCAATGGGCCGTTTACGTTAATCAGGACGGTTGGGAACGGACCCAGACCCTGGATCGCTACCTGGCCCTCCACACGCTCCCCGCAAAACCCCGCCTTAATAAAGTACTCCTGACCGGCGATTTCGTCCTGGCGAACGCCCCTGCCGACACCTTCCTGCGTCGGCGGTGCGTTTCCGCGTTGGCGCGCCTGCGGGAACTGCACTGATCCCATCCCTAAAAGCGGCGCTCTGGTTGCTGATCCGTATGTTTTAATAAAAGGAATGCGTTAGGCAATTTTAACGATAATTAACGAGATAGTTTCTTGTATTTTTGGTTATCGGCATGGGATTGATATGTCAGGCGACCATTTATGGCAAGTTGGTTTATTTTCGAAGGTGTGTATGCCAAAAAATCAGAATTATAGGTGATTAAGTTGATCTTGTCTTGGGGAAAATTTAATTTTCCCTGAACTCTAACCCGAAAAGGAGGGTTTTTATGCCATAAAAAGAGATGATGTCCGGTTTCACCATGGAAAGCATTCCATAACAACAGCATGGAGGATGTTAAAATGGCAGGTGAACTTGTAAACATGTCGGATCAATTCAAGGGGTTGCCGATGGGCGACCTCATCGGAGGCCCCCTCAATGCGGCCTGCGAGGCCCAGGTGAAATTGGCGCAGGCGACCGCCGATTTTATTAAGGTAATCGGATTTCTCCCGCCCAGCAGTGCCGACGATCCTTACAGCGGCGGGACACGAACGGCCACGTTCAAATTCAAGAGGCCGGTGGACAACCCTGCGGTCAAGCCGGGAGAGCCGGGTTCGACCATGGAGGAGGAAGTCGAGATGTGCGTGCCTCTGCTCGCCATCGTTAAGGTTCCGAATCTGAGCATCACCACGGTTGATGTTACCTTCGACATGGAAGTCAAATCTTCTTTTTCCTCGAAGGAGTCCACCGATGCCCAAGCCTCGCTGTCGGCGGAGATGTCCTTTGGATGGGGATGCTTCAAGGGAACGGTAAAAGTCCAGGGCTCGGTGGCGACCCATAAGGAAAACGCACGTTCTTCGGATAACTCAGCGAAATACCATGTGTCGGTTCATGCCGAGGATAAGGGCATGCCGGAAGGCCTTGCCAGGGTCATGGATATTCTGCAGACCGCCTGCGCTCCCCGCGCGATCGGTCCGGCGCAACCGGTGCCAGCCTTGGCAGGCTAACGGCTGGGATTAGCGCAAACAATGAGAATCGGAAGTATGAGCTAACTTTTACCCATTACGGCCCGGGGCGTCGTCAGGCGCGCCCGGCGCCGTACAATATCGAGGGGACATGTTTGACCTTACGGAAGTTAAATACATAAAACGCATCACCGTAGGAAGCGAAAATCCTGCCCGGATGAGTACGCCCGAAGAGATCGAGGCGGCGGCAGCCCTGCTCAACAAGTGCCTGACCGGCACGCCAAAAGGCTGCATCATCGCCACGGAAAAAAGTTTTGCCGTATTGCAGATGGGCGAACATCAGGTGGTGCTCCAGTGGATCGTCTACCATGTCGGCTTTACACGAAAACCGATCTGGCTTGATGACTGATGCGGATCGAGGGTTTTCATGGGCAATAGAAGTTTTGATGACCTGCTTCAGGCGTTTCAGTCGGCTTTGGTCGCTGCACAGGACTCGCTGCGAATACGGCGCGAAGAGGCGATTCGACGAATGTTCGAGGCAGGTGAGATCGGTGGCTCGTCGCGCTCTTCTTTCTTCACCTTTGCCATTCCGCAGCAAGGCGCGGATGGAGACACATATGAGGTGTTGCCCTTGCCTGTCTCAAGTTTTCGCACATGTCACCGCCCGCAGATATCCATGCTCTCCTTGGAGTTCGAATGCGAATTGAAAGAAAAAAGACTTCCCGGTGCATCCCACCGTTATTCACTGGTTATAGTGGCGCGCAATCAAAGAAGGTGGTGGCACAAAAGCCGGCGACGGATGCAAATTGTTTTTCATGGAACCGACCGGCCTGCCGGCGAAGTCAGGATAGACGGCAAATTGCTTGTGGAGATTCCCCGATATGGCGGTGCGGGCAAGGGTCGTTCGGCGCCCGCAGCAAAACGGTCGATATTCTCAAAACTAATAAATCTCCTGCGGAACGTAGAGCAATCGCAACGATTCACCATGACGACGGCACAATCGCAAAGAGTCAGGGAAATAGTGGGGCAAGCGGACGCCGAAACCATGATGCGCGGCGGAAATGCGACATGGTGGGGCGCAATTTTTTCAAAGTAACTTTTATGAGGAGAAAAAATGAACAAGTACAGCGTCGGTAAAAGAACAATCATGGCCTTTTCGCTTCTGGCGATCATTATCGCCGTATCGTCGTTCGGGTCGGGATGTTTCGCCGGGAGCGCCCCTAGTCTCGACAAAGGTTTTGAGGGTTCGTGGATCGGGGAAGTAAATAGCTCAGTGGTGCATCTCAACCTTCAGCAGACCGGCAAGTCGACATTGACATACGAAACTCCGCGCAGTTGTGTCCTTACTGTCAAGTTCTTGAAAAATGACGGAGACAACGGTCGGGTGTATTCGCTCGCTGAGTCAACGGGCGGGTTCTGTGACAAGTTGTTGCTAGGCACGCTTTCTTTGAAGAAACAAGACGACAATAGTCTCTCCTGTGCACTGACCTCCCTGGATGACAAATCCTCAACAAAAATATCGGAGAAAGGCATATTGCGCCGGTCTGGCAAATAGCTCCGTATCGGGGCTGTAAGCCGTTCCGTTTATTCGGTTCGCCTTGACAGGAGAATAATTGAAAAAAGGAGAACACATGGCCAGCAACATACCGCTGAACGATCTGATCGAGGCGTTGGCGGGCGCCGTCATTGAAGCCCAGGACAATATCGAGCAGCACCAGATTTCCAATCTGCTGGGGTATTTCGACAGCCAGAACCGGCCCAAGAGCCTGGTTGTCAGAATGCCGTCAATTCATCCCCAGGCTGAAGAGGGGGCTGAAGACATGTACCGTGCGCCGTTGCTGCCGCTTGTTTCTTCGAACATGCTGAAAATCAAGGATGTCGAAATCACCTTTGACGTGGATCTCGGTCAGCTTACGGAAGAGTCGGCCGGACAGGCGGATAAGGCTAGTACCGAAGACGATCGGCAGGAAAGCGAAGCTTCGAAAAAGAACATCTTTGTCGATATGGCCGGTGGGAAGCAGAGCAAAGCGGGGAGCATCCATGTGGTTTTGCGCGTGGAGGGTTCGGAGCCTACAGAAGGCGCGGCCAGACTGATCAACCACCTGGCGCAGACTCAAGGGGTGTTCAAGACGTTCAAGGTGGAGTGAATGGTCGCCTGAAACCGTGCAATACGGGGGACCGATTCGGTGAACGCCACCTAAACCAGAGGAGGTGCACTATGGCGGTATATAAAAACGGCTCAACCGGAGATGATGTGGCGCGGATCCAAAAGGCGCTGAAAGACGCGGGCTTCTATCAGGGGGAACCGGACGGGGTATTCGGCCCCCAAACCGAGACCGCGCTCAAAAACTTTCAAACCAAATCCGGGCTGGGGGCGGACGGGATTGTGGGTCCCGCTACCTGGGGGAAACTCTTTCCCTCCCCAGTTTCAGCAGCCAAGGAGGTGTCCGGCGGTCTGGACTCGCGCTGCCTGGCGCTCACCGGCTCTTTCGAGACCGGAAAGTTTTCCCCGGAGTGCTTCGCAACGATGACCGGAAATTTCGATGGCCAGGGCATGAGCTTCGGCGCCCTCCAGTGGAATTTCGGGCAGGGGACGCTCCAGTCGCTGCTGAAGGAGATGTTCGCCAATCATCAGGACATCGCCTCGGGTATTTTCGGGGAAAACTTGGGGAAGTTGCAGCAGGCGATCAGCGGGGGCAAGGAGGCAGCCTTGTCCTTTGCCGCCTCGATCCAGGACCCGGCCAAGCATACCATAACAGATTCCTGGAGACAGATGTTTAGGGCCCTGGGGCTCACCCCGGAATTCCAGGCCATCGAGGTGAGAGGGGCGGCGGCGTACTACCAAAAAGGCGTTCGGCTCTGCCAGGATTATGGCCTCTGGTCCCAGCGCGGCAGGGCGCTGATGTTCGATATCTGCGTCCAGAACGGAAGCATTGCGGACAGTGTCAAGGCCCTGATCATGGCGGATTTCGGGAAATTGCCGCAATCAGCCTCGCCGGAAGAAACCGAGCTGGCAAAGATGCGGATCGTGGCGAACCGGCGGGCCGAGGCCGCCAACCCGAAGTTCGTGGAAGACGTCCGCAGGCGCAAGCTCTGCATCGCCGAAGGCAAGGGGGTTGTGCATGGCATCACCTATGACCTTGCCGCGCAGTTCGGCCTGGATTTGCGAAAAGCGGATGGGGCAGGGGACTAGCTGTGACAGCAATGTATCATCACAAGAAACAGTAGAAGAAATAGAGTCAGGTATGGCTTGAGCAACATTTTTTGCTGCCCAAGCATGATGCGCGCTTAAGGGGTCAGGTCTCAACTTGTGACACTGAAAAACAGAAACAATTCTTGTCAACACAGAAGGAGATTCCAATGCCTATCGTTCAAAATCAACTTATTCCAGCCAATGCAGGCCTTCCCGGTTATGCCGTTGCCAAAGAACTGGCCCGTCAGCAGGTCGCCCAATTCGGTGCCGTCCGAGGTGCCGGGGCGGGCGTTGGTCCTGGGTCGTGCTGTGCGGCTGTCGCGGTTATTCCCAACCCTGGGGCCGGATTTCCGGCGGCCATGGCTATCGCCGGGTTTGGCGCGGTCCCGCCCGGCGGTGTTGTGCCTCCTGCGGTTGCCGGAGCGGCGCTTCCCTATTCAGTCGTCTATGGCAATTCCCAGATGGCTGCGGGCGGTTTGGTCCTCGGGCCGGTGGCCGGCCACGCGGAGCGCGCGGCTCTCACCAATATCCCCGCTGCGGGATTGGGTCTGGGCGGACTCTACATGGTGGCGCCGAACCAGGCGGTTTTGTTCGTCGAAATGGCGCCTTGCGCCGGTTGCGCCGGCTGGCTCAATGGCGTAGCTGGCGCTGGCGTCGCCAACCCGTTTAACGGCATCATCAACGGTGCGGGTGGTGTGACCCTCAATGTCTGGTACCGCTGGTCGTATCCTGGTCCGCCAGCCCTGCCGGCGATCGGCGCAGCCCCACCGCTGGCTGTCGCGGGTGCTGTCGCAATGAATGCCTTCCATGCCATGCTGCTGCCGGCCGAACTTGCAGATATCAACGGCGCGACCTGGTAACAAACGCCCCATGGCGTAGGCCAGTCACAACTCACATTTAATTTGAGGATGATATCATGAACCCTATTATGCCAAGAAGAGTCAAAACAAGTGAACTGACCATGATCAACCCGGTCTGGATAGACATTTTGGCCAATCCGGAGGAATTCACTCAGATCAAGGAGATCGAAGCGTTCCAGGATGTGGTTTTTTTATGGGTTCTCAGGGAGGACGGCAAGGTTATCGTAGGCATTGAAGAACCGTGGAGGTTTCCCGAAGCCTTTGATCCTTCCCTCCACGATACCCTGGAAAAAATGAAAGAATATTTCGAAGAGAATAAAAAGTTTTTTGAAAGGGACGGGAGCGGCGGTCATCCGACGCTTGCCGCATGGTTCGCGGATGATGGCACATCTTCATGCTATGCCGGCGCGGCCTATATCGGGGGAGAGCTCAAATTCAATAAGAGCTCCGGCAAATGGGAGCTCTCAAATAAATCAGGCCGCTTTGGCAGAATTGATGAAATCAGAGAGGCAACGGTAACCAAAGAGGAGGTTATCGAAAAAATGACAGAAGCGGCCGACATCATTAAAAAAAGCATACAGTTAGACGTGATACTCGATATCTACCCCAAATAATATTAGACCGCCGGAAATGCAGCGAGAAGCCAAAAAACGCATCATCTTTTCCTTGCTGTTGCTGGTCGCGGCGGTCAGCTTTGTGGCAGGCGTTATTTTGCTTGCCCGTCATCTGACGTACAAACGGGGGGTGATGGAATCTGCCAAAAGCCGCCTCACCTCCCTGACCTTTCAGGCGACCAGGTCAATTGATCTGGTCGCCCGCGAAGTAACCGACAACGCCAATTCGATCGCAGACCAGTTGAGTAGCGGAGAATTGACCCACAAAGCCGCACAAATAAGGCTTCGGGAGCTTCTGGAGCGTTATCCGCATTTTCTCAGTGCCGCTTTGTCCTACAGACCGTATGCCTTTGATCCGGGCCGCAGACTCTACTCGGTGCTGCAGGTGAGGAAGAACGGCCGTATCGAGCGGATCCAGCTCGACACGGTATACGATTACACCAAGCCGGAATACGACTGGTTCGGCGCCGCGATCGACAATGGGCCGCGGTGGTCGCAACCCTTTTACGGCGAAGCCTCCAGCTCTCTTCTGGTTGCATATTCCGTCCCTTTCTATGACGGTATGGATGAGGCTGCCGGCCGTCGCCCCGCAAGGGGTGTTGTAACTATCACCATTTCGATAGAGGAGATCGGGCGGATCATCGAATCTTTGGACCTGGGGCCGACAGGTTTCGGGGCGCTTGTTTCGCAAGAAGGGGTATACCTTTACCACCCGGACACCGAACTGGTGGTCTTGCGCAAAAAGCTGAGGCAAATTGCCCAAGAGCAGAACGACCGGGACAGGCTGATCCTGGCGGAACAGGCAGGTAAACGCGGCTCGGGTGTGCTCGATCATCGGAGCGTAAGCACCGGACTTGATTCCTGGTTGATCTACGCGCCCATACCGTCCACCGGATGGTCCATGCAGAATACCTTTGTCAAGGATGATCTGCCTTGGGATGTCGATCTGCTGCGACGCCAACTCATACAGACCATTACCGCTCTGGTAATCTTTTCCTCCTCGGTGGCCGCGCTTTTGTCCCGGGTGTGCAGCGGCAACCGGACGCGCTTATGGGCTGCGTCCGTGACGATTGCGATCTTTTTTGCGGCGGGTATCGGAGCCTTGTGGAAGATTTCACTTTCCCATAATTCCATAAACAGGAATCAAGGTATCCGGATCAACGACAAAGCGGCATTGATCCGGATCATGAACTCGTATACCCGGGCATCATCGGATAGGCATAGCGAGGCTCCGGTGTACATCCCGACCGGTATCTTTATTGAATCCGCATCGTTGAATTCTGCCAGCGACCTGACGGTTTCCGGCTACATCTGGCAAAAATACCGGCTGGGCGAACAGGATTCGGTGCCGCGCGGGTTCACGATAGGCGGAGCATCAAGCCTGACAACACAGGAAAATTACAGCATCAAGGAGAAGGGGTTCGAAATCATACGCTGGAATGTAAATTGTACGGTGCCACAGCAGATAGATCATCTAAAATATCCGCTTGAACAGGACAAATTAAGCCTGCAAATACTGCACAAGGACCTGAATCATAACGTTTTCCTGGTTCCGGATCTTGCTGCGTATAATTTCGTAAATCCGACTGCTCTTCCCGGACTCCAGAAGGGCTTGACTCTGCCGGGCTGGAAGATTGAGCGCAGTTTTTTTGAGTTGCGGGAAAATATCTACAATACCAATTTCGGCTTGGAACGACCGTTGAATAAAGACAGGTTTCCGTCATTATGCTTCAGCTTCGAGATTAAACGGAATTTTACCGACGCTTTCATTTCCAACCTGACTGCTCTCATAATCGTGACGATTCTCCTTTTTACGCTTCTTATGCTCACGAGCAAAGAGGAACAGCATCTGAGCGTCATGCAGGCCGGAAGCGGCAGGATACTCAATATCTGCGCTTCGATGTTTTTGGTGATAGTCTTCAGTCATGTCAACATCAGGCGGACGATTGTGGTGGAACAGGTCTTTTACTTGGAATATTTTTTCTTTCTTACGTATTTCATCATCCTGCTGGTCTCGTTAAATTCGGTTTTATATTCTGCGAACGCGAATATCCATCTGGTCCAGTACCAGGAAAATTTGATCCCAAGACTCTGTTTCTGGCCTTGTCTTTTTGCCCTGCTGTTCACAATCACCGTATTTACTTCGTATTGAGCCTCGGCCTTTGCTTTGCCGCCTCGGTCGTTCCAGGTCTGCATGTTGTGTCGTCCGGAATTATACAACAGGGTAAGGGGGGTACATGGAGTTGCATGGATTCAAACTGATCAGAAGACTCAGCGCCCTGACTGTTTTTATAGGATTAATGGCGTTCGCTCCTTCTTTGTTCGCCATGCCGCTGGACCAGGCCAAGCCCTATGTCCTCTCCGTCGTTTCCGGCAACACCGGCCACGCGGATTCGGTAGGGCTTGCGGAAGAGATCTGCGTGACAATCGTCAATGGAGAAGAACTGATTGATGAGGCGCGGCAAAATAATAAAAATATCATTCTTTTTTTTGACCGAATGCCGTTGAAGGAGGTGTATCCCCGATCATATGTCATCAACAGCGACAAAGACGATCTGCGTTTTTTCATCGGCCACACTGCCGCCCCCATTGCGCTTTGGGACCATTTTATCTCCTCGCGCAAGGCCGGGCAGTTTTTTAGCCGCAGGGTTTCAGTCAGCGTGGGACTCGAAGATCAAACGCCGATCCCAACATTGGTGGAGAATGAAAAATCATTCACTCTTGTCTTGATAAATAAGACATGGTTCACCGTCAGTATCTTTATTATAGCGGCGATTACTATTCTTTTCCTGCTTCTCGCCGCAAAGACCAATATTCTTCGAGATGTCGGTCCGAATCCCGATGTTGGGAGAAAGCCTTACAGCCTCGCGCTCGTACAGATGGCCGTCTGGTTCTTTGCTATCATGACGTCATGGCTACTGCTCTACGTCGTAAGGCACAGCTTTAACACGATTTCCGATACGCTTGTTCTCCTAATGGGCATCAGTGCAGGCACTGGGATTGGAGGCGTGGCTATCGATACGAACCGGTCGAGACCTGCGAAACAATCGCAGGGTTTCATAAAGGATATCGTTTCAGACGACTACGGAGTCAGTTTTCACCGGTTTCAGATCTTCGCCTGGACAATTGTCCTGGTCGCGGTATTCGTAAGACAGGTAACTGCATACTTGACGATGCCGGAGTTCAATTCTTCCCTTCTCGTCCTGATGGGGATAAGCTCCGGAACCTACCTGGGAGTTAAGGTGACAGAAAAACCTGCAGAAAACGCGGGATAAAAAATGGGCTTTCGTGAACTCAGTGGAGAGCTGATATGCATCTCCTGCCCAGCCTCATCTGTATGGCGAATTTCGGGGACATAACACCCAATGAAGAAACCAGGGACATCCCCCTGTTTTTTTTATTCCTCTGTTTTTATGAGACCTGTGTAATCAAGCACCGTAGAGTTCCGAGTCCTTCAGAGAAGCCCGATCTCGGTGAGCATTGCCTTGGCCGCGGCAAACAGCCCATCCTTGCCCGATTCGCTTCTGGCCTCCACGTAAAAGCGTACCTTGGGCTCGGTGCCGGAGGGCCTGATCATCAGCCAGCTATTGTCTTCCAGAATCATCTTCCTGCCGTCAATGGTAATTACCTCGGTAATTTTCTTTGCCTCTCCGCCAATATCAAGCACGGTTCCGACCGCATATTTCTCCAGTCCGGACAGGGTGTCCAGCAGCTCCTTGCCCTGCCGACTCACCTCAACCCCGCCCCTGGCCGGGTAGTAATGGCCGTATTCCGCCTGAATCTCACGAAGATAATCGCCAAGATTTTTTTTCATGGTGAGCATCATATCCAGGGCGAGAAGCAGGCCGATGTAGGCGTCTTTTTCCGGGGTATGGCCGATGACGGAGATGCCGTCGGACTCCTCGAAGCAGACCAGGGCCTTGCCGATGACCGGCTTGAACTCCTTGAATCCTACCCGTGGCTCAAAGATCTCCTCATGCAACCCCTTGGCAATGGCGTTGGCGAAATTGCTGGTCGCCACGGTCTTGGCCACCAGGCCATGCTTGCCCTTTTTCTCATGCAGATAGTGAAAGGCCATGGCCCCGAAAAGGTTCATGTCGATCTCGATGGCGCCATCGCTGAAGCGGATGCGGTCGGCGTCAGGGTCGATGATGACCCCGAGCTTGAGCGGCTCCCCCCTCTGTTGCAGGGTGGCGAGAACCTGTTGCATGTTTTGCGAGGAGGGTTCCGGCGCGACCCCGCCGAAGGTGGGGTCTGCCTGGTCCCGCAAGAGAATGAGCCAGTCCGAGGGCTGATTGCCGAACAGGGAGCGCATGTGCACCCGACTGGCGCCATGGACACAGTCCACGGCCACCACGCAGTCCGAGGCAGCACGGAAGGCCGCCATTATCCCGGGGTAGTCCAGGCCGTGCAGGGAGGCGCCCCTGGCGACCAGCTCCTGCCAGCAGGCAAGGGCATCGCATTGTTTCACCAGGGTTGTATCCGGGGAAAGCGACGGGGTAATTCCTTCGGCGATGAGTTGCCGAGCGTTTTCCGTGATGCGGCTGGTGATCTCCGAGGCGGCTGGACCGGCATCCGCAGCATTGAATTTGAAGCCGGCATATTCCAGAGGATTATGGCTGGGGGTGAGGTTTACGGAAAAGGCTGCGTCCAAGATGAGAACCGCGGCGGAAAGGGTGCCGGTTGTCGCCTCATGGGCATAGTGAACGGTGATGCCGTTGCTGGTCAACACCTCGATAACCCGCTCCGCCAGAAGACTGCCGCCGAAGCGGTTATCAAAACCGACCACGGCGCCCCGTTGCTGCGCCTCGGCGAAGCTGCGTACGCCCAGGGGGGCGGCCAGGGAATCGTCTTGGTCAAG
Source organism: Thiovibrio sp. Mzg5 (assembly GCF_055379285.1). Taxonomy (NCBI): domain Bacteria; kingdom Pseudomonadati; phylum Thermodesulfobacteriota; class Desulfobulbia; order Desulfobulbales; family Thiovibrionaceae; genus Thiovibrio; species Thiovibrio sp. Mzg5. Next base: position 893,857 of record NZ_AP022872.1, read on the forward strand.
GTTGCGGTACATGGCAACGATGGCCTGGGTCACCTGGCCGACGGATTGCAGGGAGAAATCCTTGCCAATGATTCCCCGCCAGCCCGAGGTGCCGAAGGATACCTCTTTGGTCGGGGCATTGGTGTTGGTTCGTATTTCATCTTCCACCAAACCATATGCCTTGGTGATGGCTTCGCTTGCCTGCCGGAAGTCCGCAGAGCCTGGAGCAGCGCTGTTTCTCAGGCCCACCAGTTTTTTGATGAGAGCGAAGTAGTCGCTGGTCGCATGGTTGTTTGGCGAGAGATATTCATGGAAAAGGGGCTCAATATTTTGGCTGATCATGGCGTGACCTTTGGCTGACAGGAAGAGGGGAAAGGAACAAAAAAACACATGTCACAGATACATTATGATATATACTATTTTATCCTTACGGGGCAACCGGTCAATTTTTAGCCATTTGGTCAGGTTTCGATTGACCCGAAAGGCAAGATTCGCTATACATTGCTGGCGTGATAATGGTCGTAAAATCTAGGATTTTTCAGTGCGTTCCACGTACTGAACTTTTAAATTATTAATTAGGGAGCAGAACACAATGGGTAAACATGACGAGGCTTTCATTCTCTGGTTTGATGATATCGGTATCGAGGATGTACCGCTGGTTGGCGGCAAGAATGCATCTTTGGGTGAAATGCATCAGAAGCTTACCTCAAAGGGTGTTGATGTGCCAAACGGCTTTTCCATCACCGCCTATGCCTATCGGCATCTGCTGAAAACCGCCGGTATCGCCCAGGCCATTGAAGATGCCCTGGCCGACCTCGACACCCATGATCTGCGCAATCTGCAGGCCCGCGGCGAGAAAGCGCGTCAGATTATCCGCACTGCCGAGTTCCCTGATGATCTGCGCAAGGCGGTCCTTGAATCATACCAGAAGATGGAAGAAATGTACGGCCCCAGTGTTGATGTGGCCGTGCGTTCTTCCGCCACTGCCGAAGATCTGCCGGATGCCTCCTTTGCCGGCCAGCAGGAAACCTATCTGAATATCCGCGGCCCGGAGCAGCTCATTGACGCCTGCCGCCGCTGCTTTGCCAGCCTTTTCACCGATCGGGCCATCTCCTACCGGCACGACAAGGGTTTCGGCCAGTTCGACGTCTATCTTTCCATCGTGGTGCAGAAGATGGTGCGCAGTGATTCCGCCTCTTCCGGGGTCTTGTTTTCCATCGATACGGAAAGCGGTTTCGAGGATGCGGTCTTTATTACCGGCGCCTGGGGTCTGGGAGAGACCGTGGTCCAGGGTGCGGTCAATCCCGATGAGTTCTACGTTTTCAAGCCGACCCTCAAAGAGGGCAAGCGTCCCATTGTTGGCAAGACCATCGGCAGCAAAGAAATCAAGATGATCTACGACAACGATCCCAAGACCGAAGAGCCGGTGAAGACGATCAACACCACGCCGGAAGAGCGCGGCAAGTATGTGATCAATGACGATGAAATTCTCCAGCTGGCAAAATGGGCCTGCATCATCGAGGATCATTACGGCAAGGGCATGGATATCGAGTGGGCCAAGGACGGCGACGGGGTCAACGTCGGCACCGGCAAACTCTTTATCGTCCAGGCCCGCCCAGAAACCGTGCATTCCCAGACTTCGAAGGGTTCTATCGAAACCTATAAGCTGAAGGAAAAAGGCAAGGTCTTGGTCGAAGGTTTGGCGGTCGGCACCAAGATCGGCCAGGGCGAGGCCAACGTCATTGCCGCCGTGGTCGATATCCACAGCTTTAAGAAAGGCCAGGTGCTGGTTACCGACATGACCGATCCGGACTGGGAGCCGATCATGAAGATCGCTTCGGCCATCGTCACCAATCGCGGCGGCCGGACCTGTCATGCCGCCATTATCTCCCGGGAGTTGGGAATTCCCTGCGTCATCGGGACCGGCGATGGTTCTAAGAAGATCACCAACGGCCAGAACATTACCGTTTCCTCGGCAGAGGGAGAGAAGGGCCTGGTTTATGAGGGGTTGCTGAAATTCGAAATCGATCGCCTCGACCTCTCCAACCTGCCCAAGACCAAAACCAAAATCATGATGAACCTGGCCATTCCGGAGAAGGCTTTCTCCGAGTGCCAGATTCCCAATGACGGCGTTGGTCTGGCCCGGGAAGAGTTCGTCATCAACTCCCATATCGGCATTCATCCCTTGGCCCTTTTTAACTACGAAGAGTTGAAAAGCTCTCCGGATCCGGAAAAACAGGCAGTGGTTCGGTTGATCGACAAGAAGACCACCGCCTATGCGGACAAGAAACAGTTCTTCATCGACAAGGTTGCCGAGGGCGTGGGCCGCATCGCTGCAGGCTTCTATCCCAAGGACGTCATCGTCCGCCTCTCCGACTTCAAGTCCAACGAATACGCCAACCTGACCGGCGGCACTTTTTATGAGCCGCACGAGGAAAATCCGATGATCGGCTGGCGTGGGGCGTCCCGGTATTATGATCCCAAGTACCGGCCGGCTTTCGAGTTGGAATGCAAGGGGTTGCTCAAGGCCCGTAACGACATGGGACTCACCAACATCAAGCTGATGGTGCCTTTCTGTCGTACCCCCGAGGAGGGCAAGAGGGTCATCCAGGTCATGAAGGAGTGCGGTCTGGTTCAGGGTGAAAATGGTCTGGAAGTGTACGTGATGTGTGAGATTCCGTCGAACGTTATCTTGGCCGATGCCTTTGCCGATATTTTCGATGGCTTCTCCATCGGCTCCAATGACCTGACCCAGCTCACCTACGGTCTTGACCGTGACTCCGGTCTCCTTGCCGGTATCGCCGATGAACGCCATGATGCGGTCAAGGAGATGATCAAGATGGTCATTGCCACCGCCAAACGGCGTGGGCGGAAGATCGGCATCTGCGGTCAGGGTCCCTCGGATTTCCCCGAGTTCGCCACCTTCCTGGTAGAGTGCGGAATCGACTCCATGAGCCTGATCCCGGACACTGCGGTCAAAACACGTTTGGCCGTGGCAGCCAAGGAAAAGGAGATGGGGATTAATCCTTAAGTTTTTCTGAAGTTACAACTACAAAAAAAAGGCCCCGCATCACTGCGGGGCCTTTTTTTGTATGGTGCGTTGTGTTGTATTTTCCGCTGGGCGTGGGGCACTTTTTCTACTTCAGGGCTTTCAGCCGTTTCTGGGCCATTTCAACCTGTTCGCTTTTGGGATAATCGGCAAGAAGCTTGTTGTAAACAATCTTGGCCGTGTCCTTTTCGGAGAGCTTTTCAAATGCCTCTCCCTGCTTATAGAGGGCGGCCGGAGCCTTGTTGCTCTTGGGGTAATCGGCGATCACCTTCTGATACTCAAGGATGGCCAACTCGAATTCCTTCTGCTGGAAAAGGCATTCTCCCAACCAGAATCTGGCGTTGGGGGCCAGAGGCGCGCTACGGTTTTTCTCCAGGTAGCTTGAAAAGGCGCTGTACGCTTCCTTGTATTTATTCGCCTTGTAGGCGGCAAGTCCCTTATTGTAGACGGTGTCGCTGGTGTTTGTCTCTGCGTCATGTGCCGTTGTCTTGTCTGAAGCCGCTTTTGCTGTTTCTTCCGGCTTTGCCGTCTCTTCCGTTTTTCCTGGTTTTTTCTTGGTTTGTTCCGGTTCGATTGTCTTGGGACCGCTGGCTATGTCAGCTTTTTTGCGCGCTTCTTCTGCGGCCTTGGAAGCGCGCTCCGCACGATCCGCCGCTTCTTTGGCCCGGTCTTCCTGTATTTTACTGAAATCACCGGAAACGGAGGCAACCTGGGCATTGACGCCGGTTACCTTGCCGCCCAATTCCGCGATCTGGCTGCGCAGTTGCTCAAGCTGGCTGTTGGTGTTTTGCCTCAAGGAAGCCTGATCTTCCTGAATCTTTCTGGTTTGGATATTTTTCTCCTCAACCCGTGCTTCAAGCTGCAACAAGCGCGACTTGATCTGTTCGAGCTGATTCGCCAGTTCCGCCTGAGAGCCGCGCTGGTTTTTCATGGCGGTGACTGCGTTGTCCATTTCCGCGATTTTCGTATCCGTGGAGCGGAGTCTCATGTCAAGACCCCGGACATCCTTTTCCGCAGCGCATTGCATGAGTAATGGGGAAAGACACAGGGTGAGGACAAGATTGGTCAGTGATCGTTTCATGGCTCTGCCTCCTAACAATTCTTACAGGTCTTGACGTGGGGACCATTGCGGGTTGGATTGTGCGCCCTTGAGATTAAAAAGAGGGCGAAGTCCCATGCCGTTTTTAAACATGGCGCATATTTCCTGCTTGCCGCTGCGTTTTCTTGTAAAGACAAGTTGCCGCCCATCGGGTGACCAGCTCGGCGATTCATGGTCTCCGGCTGTTTGCGTCAACTGGACCGGCGTGCCGCCTTCGGGTTTGATCATCAGAATTTGGGTGTTACCGTTCACCCGACCGGTGTAGGCGATCCAGTCACCCTTGGGTGACCAGCTCGGGGTACTGTTTTCATTGCCGATATAGGTAATCCGCTGGACTGCCTTGGTGGCGACGTCCATGACATAGATTTGCGGGGAGCCGCTTCGGTCGGAAACAAAGGCCAGTCTTTTTCCGTCCGGCGACCAGGTGGGCGATACGTTGACCCCTTCGCCATTTGTCAGGCGGCGCAATTCCTTGCCGTTGATATCAATGAGATAGATGTCCGGGTTGGATGATTTGCTGAGGGTTACGGCAATGACGCTGCCGTCCGGCGCCCAGGCTGGCGCCATGTTGAGCCCTTTCTGGTAAGAAATGGCGCGGGTGGTTTTGAGGGAATTCAGCGCCGTGATATAGAGATTGGGGTTATTCCGGTGGTACGAGGTGTAGGCCAGCCATTTGTTGTCCGGGGAAAATTTCGGGGCCACGGCCAGATATTCATGCTGGGTTACCTGGCGGATGTTTTCGCCCAGGACATCGGCAAGCCAGATCTCCTTGTGTCCTGACGCCGTTGAAACAAAGGCAATCTGGCTCTGGCTAACGCCGAGTTCTCCGGTGAGTTGAAGGACGACCTCATCGCAGAATTTTTTCAGGCTGTCCTGATGTTTACTGATGGGGGTTTGGTAACGGCGGCCAAGGATCATGTGGCCGGATTGAATCTCGTTGAGGCGTAGTTCCAGAACCAGACCGTCGGCAGTCATTTCATATTGACCAAGCACTGTGAATTCGGCGTTAAGGGCGGGCCAGTCCCAGGTCTGGCTGCCGCCGTATGCGGAGGGGTCGATTATTTCCACAAACCCGTGAAAGGCCAAGGCCCGTCCCAGGAAGTCAGCCATCTTCTTGCCGCCGTCGTGGATGGTGCCCGGTTGCTTTTTATCGATAAAATAAGGGACCGCGATGCTCACCTTGCGAAAGTTGGCAGAGGTGATATCGAGATACACTATGGCCTCTGCCGGACGGGAAGACCCGAGCAGCAGGGTAAGGCCAACGAGGAGCATGCCCAGCACGCGAAAGGCGAGGACCGAGATGCAGGGGGTGTTTTTTGGCGAGCAGCTGTTTTTCATAAAAGAATCCATATCAAAAGACTTCTCCTGGCCTGAATTTCAGGCCGATTTCCATTTCTGACTGGTTGATGCCGATGGGGAATGGCGGCAGGGGGGCAGAGAGTTTCAGGGTTTTTTCCACAAATTGATTAAAAAAGACATTGTCTGATTTTTTCTTGAAGGTGGTTTCAATTACAGCACCATCGCGTCTGACCCGGATGATGACAATCGCCTCGACGTTTTCCTTCCAATTTTGTAGATCGGGCAGCACCCAATGCTCCTGGATTTGGCTGTTCACGGCAATAAGGTAACGCCGGAGATTTTCATCGACCATGACTCCGCCGCCGCCCGCGCCGCTGCCGGTTCCGCTTCCCCCTTGCGTTGTTGCTGCCGCAGAGGCGGCGGCTTTGCCGGCGGCAAGCTGCTGCCCTGCCATGAGCGCCTTTTTCAGGCTGTCAACCGCGCCTTTTGCTTTTTTATCCGCATCTGCCCTGGCTTTTTCCGCTGCGTCCTTTGCCTGTTTCTCCTGGTTCTCGGCGAGCAGTATATCCCGCAACTTCTTTACCTTGTCGATGTCTGCTTTTTCTTTCGTTTTTATCGGCTTCAACGAGATGGCGTCTTTGGCGACTGCCGGCGGTTCGGGTACAGGCTGCGTTTTTTGCGGTGGCGTGGGCTTTACTGGTTCAGGCGCGGCTTTGGGCTGCGGGGGGGCAGCCTGGGGAGCAGCAACGGCAGCCTTGCTTGGCGCGGCCGGAGCCGGCCCGCCCATATCTTCAACGGAGAAAAGATTGACCGTGTACACCTCCGGTATTTTTTGCTGAAAGTGCAGAAACCTTGGGGCCAAAAAGCCGAAGAGCAAAAAACAAACGTGTACGGCAATGGTCAAAAAAAGGGATTTTTGCCACTGTTTATCGGGGAACTCGGATGTCGGTAGACGATAAGGCACGGTGTCTATGCTATCTTTTGGGTTTTTCGATTTCAGGCTGGGTGATCATGCCAAGTTTATCAAAACCAACGGCCTTGATGTCAGACATGAGGGAAACCACCACCCCGTAGGGGACTTCTTTGTCGGCCCTGAGCAGAACCGCATCGTTCGTGCCTTTTTTGGCCAAGGCGGCCAGTGATTCCTTGATTGCAGCCTGGGTGCCCTTGGTATTGTTGAGCAAAAACTCCCCTTTTTTCGTGATCGTTACAATGATCGGAGTCTTTTCCTGCTGCAGGGGCTTGGCGGTTGTTTCCGGCAGATTAATGTCAACGCCCTGGGTCATCATGGGGGCGGTAATCATAAAAATGATCAGCAGCACCAGCATGACGTCCACTAGGGGAGTGACGTTGATATCCGAAACAAGCCGTTTTTTGCAGTTGCCGTCTTCGACCGGACCCATGGCGAATTCCTGTAAGCCGTAGTTTGAAAATAATTATAATGTTGAAATATCGTGGTCAGCTATAAAGAGCCGTAACGAAGTGACTAGAAAGGTAAAGGTTGTTTCGTAAAGGCCCGTAGGTGTTTGTTAGCTCTGGCGGGAAATGAAGTCCCGCTCCACCAGGTTCAGAAAGTCAACGGAAAAGCTGTGCATCCTGTTTTCGATCTCCGCCATCTGGTTGGAGTAATAATTGTAAAAAACCACAGCGGGGATCGCTACGGCAAGGCCGGCCGCCGTTACGACCAAGGCCTCGGAGACACCGGGCGCCACAACGGCCAGGGAGGCTGAGCCGCGCATGCCTATTTCGTGAAAGGAAGTCATGATGCCCCAGACCGTCCCGAAAAGACCGATAAAGGGAGCGGTGCTGCCGGTGGTGGCCAGGAAGGAGAGTGATTTGGAAAGCCGGGAAGACTCGAGATTCTCCGCCTTGCGCAACGCCCTTTTCAGGGGTTCCATGCCGGCAAGCCGGGTTTCCAGGGTTTCGTCGGCAGCGCCGCGGGAGGTGGCGGTGGTTTTGCCGAGTTTCTGCAGCTCATGGTAGCCGGTTCTGAAGATGTTTGCCTCGGGGCACAAGGTCAGGTTGTTGGCGAATCTGACGGCTTCGGAAAGATTCTTGCTCTGCCAGAAGGTTTCCAGGAATTCGTCGCTTTCCGTCCGTGCCTTCTTGAACAGGGAAAATTTCTGAAAAACAATGAACCACGAGTACACCGAGAAGCCCAGCAGCATGGTCATGACGAATTTGACCGTGAGTCCGGCGCCCAGAAACATTGAAATAATATTAAGCTCTCCCACTTGCAGTCGTCCTCTTTAGTTAATTTGGTTGAGGCTTGAAACGCAAAACCCATACGGAAATACACATCGATGGAGCAGCGTGGGCTGACCCTGATCGAGAAAGGGGATGTGCCGCGGTGACATTCCAGTGAATTGCGTCCCTGAATATTCCCGCTACTTGTAATTTTTTTTGCGCATCTTGTCAATGGAACTCATTAATGATAACCGGGTTTTTCATGAAAATTTCACGGAAAACCCGGCTGGCTCCCCGCGTGAATATTTTTGACATCATTTCGCAAAAAAGGTATTAAATTCCGGTTGAGCATCGTCGGGACAGGGGCTGGTTCTCCGGTTCCGGTTTACACGAGGATTTCGTTCCGTTTCCGGATACATTTTTAGGACAGTCCCATGAAAGAAATCAAGGTTGGGTTGCTGGGTTTTGGTACCGTTGGCAGTGGGTTGGCAGAGGTTCTCTTGCTCCAAGCAGAGCGGTTGCGGCGGAAAACAGGCGCCTCCATCCGGCTGTGCCGCGTTGCGGACATCCGTCTTGCCGCCCTGCCGTCGCAATTTAAGGATGTGGAGCTTGTCCGGGATGCGGACCTGATTTTCAAGGATCCGGAGATCGACATAGTGGTCGAACTCATCGGCGGTATTGAACCGGCGAAAACCTTTATTCTCAAGGCCATTGAGCACGGCAAGCATGTGGTCACCGCCAACAAGGCCCTCATCTCCCAGCACGGCATGGAGATTTTTGAAGCCGCGGCGCGAAAAAATGTCGAGGTCGGTTTCGAGGCCAGCGTCGGCGGCGGCATTCCGGTGATCAAGGCCCTGAAAGAGGGATTGGTTGCCAACAAGATTCTCTCGATCATGGGCATCATGAACGGGACGGCCAACTATATCCTTAACAAGATGACCGATGAGGGCATGGCCTTTGCCGAGGTGCTGAAAGAGGCCCAGGCAAAAGGGTATGCCGAGGCCGACCCCACCTATGATGTCGAGGGGATCGATACGGCGCACAAGCTGGTGATTCTGATGACCATGGCCTACGGCATGAAGGTAAGTCTCGCCGATGTCAGCATCGAGGGCATCTCCCAGATTGAGCCCATTGACATCGACTTTGCCCGGGAGTTCGGCTATCGCATCAAGCTTCTGGCCATCAGCCGGAATCATGGCGACACGGTGGAGGCCAGGGTGCATCCGACCATGGTCCCGGAAAAAGATCTGTTGGCCAATATCGGCGGCGCCTACAACGGCATCCAGTTCACCGGCGACATGGTGGAGGATATTTTGTTGTATGGCCAGGGGGCCGGCAAAATGCCGACCGGCAGCGCGGTTGCCGCGGACGTGGTGGATATTGCCAGGAACATCCTCTGTAACAGCATCAACCGGGTGCCGTGCCTTTCGTACCTGCCAGAGGAGATCAAGCCCCGGGGCATTACCCCCATGGAGAGTCTGCGCGGCTGTTATTATTTTCGGATGACCGCCATGGACAAACCGGGCGTTCTCTCTGCCATTGCCGGGATTTTGGCGCACCATAATATCAGCATCGAATCGGTTCTCCAGAAGGGCAGACAGAAGAAAGGCACCGTGCCCGTGGTCATGATGACCTACGAGGCGGAGGAAGCTTCGGTGCGCAAGGCCCTGGCCGAGATTGACGCCCTGGACATCTGCACCGACAAGACGGTGAAGATCCGGATCATGAAGGCCCATGCAGAATAGCAACCCCATGAAATACATCATTTTGGTCGGGGACGGCATGGGGGATCTGCCCATTGCCGAACTGGGCGGGAAAACCCCCTTGGCCTTTGCCAAAACTCCGGCCATGGACAGAATCGCCAACGAAGGGGAGCTCTGCCTGGTTCGCACCGTGCCCGATGGGTTCCCGCCAGGCAGCGATGTGGCCAACCTTTCCCTGCTCGGCTATCTCCCGCATGAGTGCTACAGCGGCCGCGCCCCCCTGGAGGCGGCCAGCCTTGGCGTTGCCCTGGCTCCCGAGGAAATTGCCTTCCGCTGCAATCTGGTTACCCTGCGCTTTGAAGAAGGCCGGGTATATATGGAGGATTACAGCAGCGGCCATATCTCCAGCCAGGAAGCGCGAATCCTTGTCGAGGGACTGGAAGAGATTGCCGGCACCGATCGTCTGCGTTTTTATCCCGGGGTAAGCTACCGGCATCTTCTCGTGCATTCCGGGGAGGTCGGGTCGCTGGTCACTGTGCCGCCCCATGACTACACCGGGCGCGAGGTAACGGAGTTCTGGCAACGGTACAACAGCATCCCCCATCTGCAAGAGGCCCTGGCAAAGGCGGTGGCTTTTCTCTCCGGACATCCGGTCAATCGTGATCGGATAGCACAGCAGCGCAATCCGGCCAATGCCATCTGGCTCTGGGGTGAGGGCAAGGCTCCGTCCATGCCGACCATCCGGGAGCAGTTTGGCATCGAAGGGGCCTTGATTTCGGCGGTGGATCTGCTCAAGGGCATCGGCGTCTATGCCGGCCTGGAAATCATTGAGGTGGCAGGGGCCACCGGCTATCTCGATACCAACTATGCAGGCAAGGCAACCGCCGCCATTGAAGCCCTGAAAACAAAGGATTTTGTTTTTGTCCATGTTGAAGCCCCGGACGAGGCAGGGCATCAGGGCCGTCTTCAGGACAAGCTCCAGGCCATCGAGGATTTTGACGGCAAGATTGTCCAGCCGATTTTTGCGGCGCTGCTGGCCAGTGGCTATGATTTTCGCCTGGCCGTGGCTATGGATCATTGGACCCCGCTTGCCGTCAAAACGCACAGCGCCGACCCGGTGCCGGTGGCCATTTATGATTCCCGGGTAGGACAGCTGGGCAGCGGTTTGCCCTATGATGAGCAAAACGCTGCCAGGGCAGGGGAGCTGCTGGCGGATGGTCGGCAGTTCTTTAAGCGCGTTCTCGGTCGGGCGTGATGGCGGATAACTCCCTTACGATGCCCGGGCCCTTGCACTGCCATCGCTGCCGGGTGATTTACGGCGATACAGATTCCGGCGGTGTCGTCTACTATGCCAATTATCTGCGCTATTTTGAGGCGGCCCGTACGGAATTCATGCGGGAACGGGCGCTTTCCTACAAAGAGATCGAAGAGCAGGGTTTTATCTTGCCGGTGGTGGAATGCCAGGTGCGCTATAAGGCCTCGGCGAAATATGACGATCTGCTGCTGATTGAAACCTCTCTTCTGGAAGTGAAGTCCCGAACCTGCCGTTTTAACTACCGGATTATCCGGGAAAATGACGGAAAAATGCTGGCCCAGGGATACACCACCCATGCGGTTGTGGACCTCAACGGCAGACTGACCAAATTCCCGGCCATGGTGCTTGGGGCCTTGCGGGAACAGGCGGCGGACCTGTCTTAATCCCTTTATTTCCCTTGACATTATCCCAGTAGAGAGTATTATGTCGCCACTGACGCGGGGTGGAGCAGTTCGGTAGCTCGTCGGGCTCATAACCCGAAGGTCGTAGGTTCAAATCCTGCCCCCGCTACCATAGTAAATCTTAAGGACTTGGCGTATCTGCCGAGTCCTTTTTTTTGGTGCAGCGTTCTGGGGAAGTGCAAACCGGATGCTGTTTTTCGCAGATTGTTTTGCTGATTCGGTAAAAAGGGGGAAATATGGCGGCAACCGTTGACGAGGTAACCATCAATTATGAAGAAGACGGGGTCGTGGTTGTTAAGGAACTGGAAAAGGTTATCCTGTCCAAGGGCGCCTGGGCGACCATTCTTTTCCGATACCAGCAATGGGATGCCAAAAAGAATGAATACAGCCCGGACCGGTACTCCATCCGCCGTTACCGCAAGGTGAACGGGGAATACAGCCAGCAGTCCAAATTCAATATCTCCAGCCCTGATCAGGCGCAAAAAATTGTTGAGGCCTTGCAAGGCTGGTTGTGATAAAAAAGAGGAGGCTCCAGAATTTGTAAGGGCAGTGCCGGGGAACCTCCGAAAAAATTTTCTCCTTCGCAGCATTCCATTATGGTTGGCGGTTTGCGCTGAAAGAAGCTATGTTTTTTTGCTGTATCCTCTTGAGATTCGGTGCACAGACGGGTTGAGAGCATGAATATTGCGATCACGACACAACGCCTCGGCAACAAAGCAATGGTGCTGGTAACGGCTATGCCCCGGCGGGTGCGCCCGACTCCATCCTTCTTTGAAAAATTGCTGAGTCTTTAGGCCAAGGGATGATTGCTCCCCCTGCAAAAGCCCCCAGACAAAAACGCGTTTCCTTCGCTGTCCTGCTGCTCTTCATCCTTTTTGGCTGGTGGTTTTTTTTCGTTTACCAGCGACCGGTTCCCGCGCCTGCAGTCGCCCCCATCCCGGTGACGGCACGGGGAGACCTCGCGGCCGATGAGCAAAGCACCATTGCCCTGTTCCGTTCTGCCTCGCCGGCGGTGGTCTATATCACCAACATCGAGGTCCGGCGGAATATCTTCAGTCTCAACATCCATGAGATTCCCCAGGGCACAGGTTCCGGTTTTATCTGGGACAAACAGGGGAGGGTGGTGACCAACTACCATGTCATCGAATCGGCCAGCCGGGTCGAGGTTACCTTGGCGGATCGTTCAACCTGGCAGGCAACCCTGGTGGGCGTTGCGCCGGACAAGGATCTGGCCGTCCTGCAGATCTCGGCTCCGGCGGAGAAACTCACTCCGCTTCCCCTGGGCGAATCCCATAATCTGCTGGTGGGTCAGAAGGTTTTTGCCATCGGCAATCCCTTTGGTCTTGACCAGAGCCTCACCTCCGGCATCGTCAGCGCCTTGGGCCGGGAGATTCAATCGGCAACGGGCAGAACCATCCAGGGGGTCATCCAAACAGACGCCGCCATCAACCCCGGCAACTCGGGGGGGCCTCTTTTAGACAGCGCCGGACGTCTGATCGGGGTGAATACCGCCATCTACAGTCCGTCCGGCGGCAGTGCCGGTATCGGCTTTGCCGTGCCGGTGGACGTGGTGGGCAGGGTGATTCCGGAGATTATCCAGCATGGGCGGCTGATTCGCCCCGGTCTTAGTATTGCCGTGGCGGATGATCAGATTGCCAGGCGGGTAGGGGTGACAGGGGTGCTGGTTATGAATATCCAGCCGGGCAGTTCCGCCGAGGCTGCCGGGTTGCGGGGCACCCGCAGGATTCGCGGGGAGATCGTCTTCGGGGATGTCATCCTGGCTGTGGATGACCGTAAGGTTTCTTCCTACGACGACTTGCGCAATGCCATGGATCGATATAAAGTCGGGGATACGGTTGCCCTGACCATCGAGCGGGAGGGCCGGCAGATGCAACTGCCAGTGGTACTGGAAGAGGTAGGATAGCTTTGTGACCTGGTGGACCCGCGCCTTAAAAAGTCTTATCTCCATAGACGAGCAGCGACTGGACTTGTTTCGGGTCTTTCCCGGAATAAGAAGGTTTCTCGCAGCTCGGCACCATTACGCCTATCTGCGGACCGCCGGTGACATTCTCTTTGCCCTGGTGGTTATTTCCGGGCTCTTCGGCCCCAGGGATGCGCGCAGCAATGTCGCGGTATTTCTCTCGTGGGGCCTTATTTGGCCAAGCATTGTCCTGAGTTGGTTTTTTGTGGGGCGGATGTGGTGCGGAATCTGTCCCTTTCCAGGGCTTGGCGTCTTCCTGCAACGCCGGGGGATAACCCTTTCTCTGAGTGTGCCGAAGATCCTGCAGAAATACGGCGTCTACGCTTCGGTTATTCTGCTGGCCCTTATCATCTGGACCGAGGTCGTTGTAGGCCTTGACCGTTCGCCCATCGGCACCTCCTGTTTCGTTCTGTCCATCGTTTTTGGCGCGGCCCTGCTCTCGGTTCTTTTTCCCGGGCAGGCGTGGTGCCGGCATCTCTGCCCCCTTGGCCGCATCAGCGGCGCAGCGGCAACCCTTTCCATCACCGAGTTCCGGCCGGATCATGAAAAATGTCGCGGCTGCGAAACTTTTGCCTGCAAAAAAGGGCTTGATGGCAAACAGGGATGCCCGGTCTATCTTGGCGCCTATAATGTTCAAAACAACCTGCATTGTCTGGTCTGCGGCCACTGTCTGCCTTTCTGCGACCGGGATTCTCCCCAGCTGCTCTTGCGAAATCCTTATTCGGAGCTGATCCGCAATAAGGGCCGCTACATCACCTGCTCGTATATCGTCCCCTTTCTTATCGGCTCTCAGCTCGCCCGCTTCCTGCGAAAAAAAGAGATCTACGGCCAACTTGCGGCCTTCTCCGGTTGGCCGGATGCCGTGCTTTTCAGTCTGCTGCTGTTGATCGGTTTTGGCTTGAGCCTGACGATTATCCGTTTTGGCGCCCGGTTGTTCGGGGTCAATGAGGATCCCATGTTTGGCAAGTTTTCCCCCATGGTCCCGATCCTTATCCCCATGGCCTTTACCGGGGAGCTCGTTTACCGGCTGGGCTATTTTGCTGCGGGGGTCGGCGATTTCATTCCCACCTTTGGGCGTCAGATCGGCGTGGTGTTTCTGGAGAAATTCTTTTTCACCATTCCGGATTTTCCGGTCCAGATTCTCTCCGCTTTCTTCATGCTCAACGGCTCCATCGCCGGGTGCTACATCCTCTGGCAGTTCTGTCTCAATGACTTCGAGGGCCACGTCCGTTTCCGAAACTTCCTCGGGATCAATCTCCTCATTGTCGCGCTGCTTTTTTTCTATCTGACTGTTATTTTTTAGTAAGTTAGAAATTATTTTCTGCGTTTTTGGGGCAGAAAATAATTTCGTTAACGCACTTATCCCGTTTATCGGGGTTAGGAGCCGTTACGGCTCGTTATGCCGTTCTTGCCATTTCACCTGGCAAAGTTGTTTTGTTAACGGTTTTGTTGTGATTGGCTCAGGAAGGAGAGGCGTTTGCGTTTGGCAAACTCCCGCATGTTAGTGGCCCGATCCGATTCGTCAATGATCTCCCGGCCTACTATTTCTTCAATGATATCCTCAAGGCTGACAACCCCTGTTACCGAGCCGTATTCGTCAACCACCACAAAAAGATGTTGGCGGTGTTCGAAAAATTCAAGCATGACCGCGGTCAGCCGTCCTGTTTCCGGAACAAAATGTGCAGGCTGCATAAACTCCCGTAAGGTTTTTTCCTCGGCGCCCTGAGCCGCCCAGTTGAACAGGTCCTTTCGCAGAATAATGCCGACGACCTCATCCGTATTCTTTTCATAGACCGGAATCCTACTGTGCATATTGAGCATCTCATTGGCCTGCATTGCCTTGGCCACGGTCAGGTCGGCATCGAGCATGAAAGTGACGGTGAGCGGGGTCATGATTTGGCGGACGGTTTTATCCTTGAGGTCTAGAATGTTGGTGATGACCCGGCGCTCCTGAAGGCTTATCTCCCCGGATCTGTGGCTCTGCCGTGCCAGGGCCTGGATTTCCTGGGCCGAGACCAGGAGGCCGTCGTCCTTGGCTGGGAGAAGCCGGGTGATGGCCTGGATTACCAGGATGAACGGGGTAAGCAGCTTTACCATCCAGTGGAGGGGGTAGGCAATCCAGATGGCCAGCTCCCGGCTGTAGGAAACGCCCAGGGTTTTGGGGAGTATTTCTGAAAAAAGGAGAATGACCATGGTGAAGGTCGCGGAGAACCAGACCATGCTGTCGGCGCCAAATACTGCGGCGGCCGCAGCCCCGGAGACCGTGGCGCCTGCGGTGTTGGCAATGGTGTTCAGGGTGAGGACGGCGGTGATGGGCCGGTGGATATCCTTTTTCATCTCCATGAGGATCCGGCCGATTTTTTTGTGCTTCCGGCTGGTTATCTCAACCTGACTCATCGGTAATGAGTAGAACGCTGCTTCGCAGAGGCTGCACAGCGCGGAGATTATAATGGCAAGGCCAACGGACAGACATAATTGCAGGATCAAGGGTTCCTCCCTGTTGTTCAGGTAGTTTGGTTTGGGAATCTGTTTGCGATAGCAGCCTGGAATCTAATGCAATTATTTTATTTTATCATGCAATTATCGTTGCGTAAGGGTTACTCTGTATTATAATAAAATTATCTCCTTCAATAAACTCTACACAGACAAGGGTAGCTGTCCCCGGACACCACCGAACTCCTTCAGTTTTTTTGAGATGGCGAAAACTGTTTTTTGTTTTCTGAATGCGCCACCATGACCTCGCACAGAGAGGCCGGAAGGGGATTTGCAACCAATGGTTTGCATGAAAAAATGTTCGGTCTTTATTGTTGATTCTGATCCGTCACACACTGTCGCTTTTCAGGAATTGCTGGGGAGCTGGCCGCATCTTGTCTGCTATTCTAAAACCATCGAAGAATTCAAGCTGCTTCTTGCCGGGATTGTGCCGGATGTTGTCCTGTTTAATCTCAACCTGTCTGGCCTGCCCGCGCAGGATTTCCTGCGCTATGTCACCAGCGCCTGCCCCCATGCGATCAGGATTGTTTTTTCGGAAAAAACAGAGGCTGACGCACTGGTAAGGCTTGTGGCGACCGGGGCGGCGCACCGAGCCTTTTGCCTGCCCTTGAGCAAAGAACTGGGACGCTCATTGGAACATGATCTTGCCGTGCGCTCGCGGATCCGGATTCGTGAGTGTTGGGATTTCCTGAACCATGGCCAGGGGCTTCCTGCTCTTCCGCCCGTGGTGCATGAACTTGAAACCATTCTTCAGAACCCTGACTATGCTTTGACCCAGGTTGTCGAGGTTCTCGGCAAGGATCCAATTCTTGCCGCCCGGCTCTTGCAGATGGTCAATTCCGTGCATTTTTCCAGGGGGATGAAGATTGATGATCTTCACCGGGCGGTAAGCTGTCTTGGGATCAGCAGAACCCGAAAAATGGTCCTTTTCATCTGTGCGCTCAACCACTTTCAGTATCCCAAAAAATACCATAGTCATGCCCTGAATATCATTGATCATAGCATCCAGTGTGGCAAGCTGGCCGGACTCATTGCCAAGAGACTTGCCCCGGATCAGGAGAGAACTGCGGTTACCGCAGGGCTTCTCCATGATATCGGCAAACTGGTTTTTCTTGCCTCCCTTGATGAGGCTTTACACCATTCCCCCGCATTCCTGCGACGATATGGCCTGTTTGCCACTGAGATGGAAGAACAGATCTTCGGCATCTCCCATCTGGAGTTGGGCAGTGCCTTGCTCCTCTGGTGGAATCTCCCTCTGGTCATGGTTGATGCGGCGGCAAACCACAGCCAGCCCCTCAACTCCCTGCATGGGGTGCCGTTATGCGTGGCCATTGCCGACCGGTGTCTTCTCAAAGCTGCCAACGGGGAGGCAATCACCACTGATTTCAATCTGCTTCCTCCGAATTTGCCCGTGGAGCAATGGCTGCAATATGCCCGTACCCTGACCATGGACAAAATCATGCCCATTGCCGCCTGATTGCCGCGCTTGGCCGCCTTGTCTTTTCCAATTCCCGCAATAAGCATTGAGGAGCACATTTATGTTGCAGTTCAGTAAGGTTGGGCCAAAAACCTATGTCGGCGATCTTGTGGTCTATCTGGCGCGTCAGCCAGGCAAGGGTTCCCCCCGTTGTGCCGATGGGGCAGTCGACGAAGTTGTCCGGCGGGTGCATGGGCTTGGGGATTTTTCCGGAAAAGAGGGAGAACATCTGCTTTTTTATCCGGAAAAAGGCAGGCAGGGCATACCGTCCGCAAAGCGGATACTGGTTGTCGGTCTGGGCAAAGAGGAGTTGAATCGGGAGTTGTTCCGCAAGGCGGGCGGGACCATCGCCTCCCTGGCCATGAAGAGTAAGGCCCAGGAGCTGTTGCTTGTCTTGCCGGATCTTGCCTGTGACATGGCCGAGATGGTAGAAGGGCTGGCCGAAGGCCTGGTGCTGGGCGCTTACCGGTTTAAGAAATACAAAACTACAAGCGACCCGGATGGTTCGGGAGAGATGCTGAAACAGGTTGCCCTGTATGCCGCTGACCACAAGGGGCTGGACAAGGTGCTCAAGCTGGGGGAAATAGGCGCCCAGTCTGCCTGCCAGGCCCGGGACATGGCCAATGAGCCGGCCAGTCACTGGACCCCGGCCCATTTTTCCGAATATGGCAGGCAGTTGGCCGCTGCCCACGGGATGACGTGTACGGTCATGGATCAAGCCCGGTTGAAGAAGCTTGGTCTGGGCGGGATTCTTGCTGTCAATCAGGGTTCGTCCTGTCCCCCGGAAATGGTAATCCTTGAGTATGCAGTAAAGCCAAGCGCGCCTACCCTGCTGCTGGTCGGCAAGGGACTCACCTTTGATTCCGGCGGCATTTCGCTCAAGCCCAGCGCCGGCATGGAAGAGATGAAATACGATATGTGCGGGGGGGCTGCGGTCCTTTGCGCCATGCAGGCGGTTGCCCAAGCGAAACTCAAGGGATTGAACCTGGTGGCGATTGTTCCGGCCACGGAGAATCTGCCCGGTCCGGCCGCCCTGAAACCGGGTGATGTGATCACCCAGTATGGCGGCAAAACCGTGGAGGTGGTCAACACCGATGCCGAGGGCCGTCTTATTTTGGCCGATGCCCTGGCCTATGGCATCAAAAAATACAAGCCGGACATGGTGATTGACGTTGCCACTCTGACCGGCGCCGTCATCATCGGCCTTGGGCATCACCGCACCGGCCTGTTGTCCAACAACGATGACTTGTGCGACCGGCTGCTTGCCGCGGGGGCTCGCAGTGGCGAACCTCTCTGGCGGCTGCCCCTGGACCCGGAGTACACCAAGCAGCTCAAATCCGAGATTGCCGATCTCAAAAACGTCGGGAAAAAAGATGGCGGCACCATTACCGCCGCCGCCTTTCTCAAGGAGTTTGTCGGGGAAACCCCCTGGGCCCATCTCGATATTGCCGGCACAGCCTGGGACTTTACCGAAAAATCCTATATTCCCAAAGGGCCTTCCGGTATCGCCGTGCGCACCCTGTTCGATTTTGTCAGAAACTGGAAGAAGTAAAGGGGCTGCAAGGTTCTGGGAAAAGATCTACTTCTGCCCGCCGGGCTGTGATGGTTGGGGGCAGCAGTCGCAGGCCACTGCTACTTCCTTGGCCTGCTTCATGGCTCGGAGATAGACCTCGCAGTTGTCACATTGCTGAAACTCCTTGGCGCAGGCGGTGCTGGCTCGCTGCCAGCAGGGGATGGACCTGTCGATATAGGCTGAGCAGCGGTCTCTTTTTTCGGTGGGGCATTTGGTGATTTCCCAGCAGGGGGTGAGTTCGAGCAGCATCTTGATGCCGGGGATGCTGATGCCCTTTTCGTGGATAAGGGTGCGCAGGCAGGTGATCCACTCAATGTCGTTGTTCGAAAAATAGCGCTTGTTGCCTTGCCGGGCGGGCTTGATCAGGTTCTCTTCTTCGTAGATCCGCAAGGTTCGTGGGTGAACAGAGAGAAGTTTTGCTGCAACACTGATTGGGTAAATCGGTTCGCTGTTATCAAGTGTCATGTGTCGCTCCGTGCGTATCCGTTTTGGTGGATCGATCTCTCATGAACAGAGGTTGGAGAAGGCCGCCCGGCAAGGGGCAGGCCTTCTCCAGCATAACACATCTCTTACAGGCCGCGCAGTGTTTTCAAGACCTTGGGGGCTTCTTCGTCCTCGGCCAGAATGACATGGCAGGTGTCGCAGTCCATGGAGATGGTTTCTCCGGCCTTGGTTTCATGGCTGCCATCGTGACAGCGGAAACAGCCTGAATCATTCTTGTGGCCAAGGAAACTTCTGTAGGTATTCCATTCTATTTTCATTTCCGGGAAAACATTTTCCACGTAGGCCGCCTGGATACCGGCGATGGCTTTTTCCAGGAGGGGCATGTTGTTGTTCACCATTCCGGGATAATCCTTGCGGTATCTGGCCCGGATTTCGGTGGCGATAACATTTTTGGCCTCATCATGGCTGGCATAGGTTTTCGTGATCAACTCCATGGCGTTTTTCTTGATGTAGGGAAGGGAAACTGGGATATCCCCGTGCAGCAGTTTCTGATCCAGGGCTTCATCCGGGGAGAGGTAGATATGGGTCGGGCGATTGTGGCAGTCGATGCAGTCCATGGTCCGGACTTCTCCGGCAGGCCCGGCGGTCATTTCTGCCTCCTTGGTGAAAACAACCTGGGTGCCGTCCGGCTTGGAGAGCGTTACCTCGCTGATCTTTTCCCGCTCCCTGTCCGTGTGGGTATAGGTTATCTTGTTTTCCGGGGACACATGCCAGTGAATGCCGTGGGCATCACTGCCCCGGTAGCCGCCGGAACCGACCTTGAGGAGAAGCACGGTCTGGAGATGGGTGTTTTTTTCATCGGGCAGGAATTTGTCCCGGATATAGAGCTTGTCTCCATGAAACAATTCCGGCCGGTGACATTCCTCGCAAGTTTCCCGGGCCGGACGCAGGCCGTGAACCGGGGTTTGAATCGGTCTGCTGTAAGTGTTGAGAGCAACGGCAAAAAGCTGTCTGACCCCGGAAATTTTCGATTTGGCAAACCACTGGGCGCCAGGGCCGATATGACATTCCACGCAACGCACCCGCGAGTGGGGAGAATTCTTGTAGGTGGTGTACTCCGGCGCCATGACCGTATGGCAGAATTGCCCGCAGAAGCCGACGGATTCGGTATAGTGGTAGCCGGTGTAGGAAATGAGGCCGAGGATGAAAAGATTGAGCAGGGTAAGGGCGGTTGCCAGGAGAATGAGCTTGCGTACCTTGGTGAACCGGTCCGGGGCGGTGAATTGTTCTTTCAGGTACTCATAGGTGAAGATGCCGACCTCTTCCTTGCCCTTGAAGAAAAAAAGGCCCAGAAAAACAAGAATCAGGCTCGTCATAAAGAGCGGCCCTAAAACCATATAGATGACGAAACCGAAATAGGCGTTCTCTATAACTCCCATGATGTCGAGGATTGCCGCAACCAGCAGGACCGGAAAGGTAACGGTGGTCATGACAGCACCAACCAGGGAAACCTTGCTGCGTGCAATGCCATTGATAAACGTTTTGACAATGTCCGTGAATTTAACCAAAGCTCATCCTCCCGTCTCGATTGTCTTCATGGTTCCACATTCCGTGAAATGCCGCCTCCCTGGTAATCTATCATAGATGTGTATAAAGAAAAAACAAATAATTTTAGTAAGTTACGTGTCAGTTTAAGGTGTAAGTATTGAGGGATTTAATAACAGGAAAGATTTGCGGAAACAATAACTGTAGGTTTTTTGCGATATTGCAATATCGCAAAAAAACATGAAAAGAGCCCTGCCATGTCTCCTGGCCTTGGGGCTCTGTTTCAGTCGTAGTCGCCCGGTGAAGGCAGATGCGCGCAATGGCTCGCGGCCGGGCAGGTCATGCATTCGTGGACCTTTCCCTCGCTGGATTCCGTTGTTTCCGAAGCCTGTTTCTTTTGGGAGCACTCGAAGATTATTTCCATCTCCTCCCGGTCCAGCGTTTCTGTTTGCAGGAGAATCTCCGCAAGGTGCCTTAAGAAATCTTTTTCTTGCAGGAGGATGGCGTGTGCTCTCTGGTAGCTATCCTCCACCAGCTTTCGCACCTCCATGTCAATGTGCCGGGCAGTGGTTTCGCTATAGATCAGCTGGCTCGCCTGATCTCCCAGGAAGCCTTCGTCGGACTTGGCATAGGCCAGGGGGCCGACGACCTCATTCATTCCCCATTGGCACACCATCTTGGTGGCGATCTGGGTGGCGCGCAACAGATCGTCCTCCGCTCCGGTGGTCTGCTGGTTGAGGCCGATTCTTTCTGCGGCCCTGCCGCCCATGAGGATGGTGATTTTAGCCTGCAGGTATTCCTTGGTGTAGGCCTGGCGGTCGATCAGGCTTTGCTGCTGGGTGTGGCCCATGGCCCGGCCACGGGGGATAATGGTGATCTTCTGGACGGGGTCGGCCCCTGGAATATGGCGGGCGACAATGGCATGCCCGGCCTCGTGATAGGCCATGGTCCGTCGGTCATCCTTGCTGATCACAAAGCCTTTACGCTCGACGCCGATAAGAATGCGGTCCTTTGCCTCGTTAAAATCGCTCGCCTCGATGCCCTCTTTGCCTTCCCGCGCCGCGATCAAGGCCGCCTCGTTCACGAGATTGGCCAGTTCTGCGCCGGTAAAGCCGGGGGTGTTTCTGGCAACCTCGGCCAGGTCGACACCTTCCGAGATGGTTACGCGTTTGCTGTGCACCTTGATGATTTTCAGCCTCCCTTTGACATCCGGGGGCAGGATGGTGATCTGCCTGTCAAAGCGACCTGGGCGTCTCAGGGCCGGATCAAGGATGTCCGGACGGTTGGTGGCGGCCAGGACGATGATGGTGTCGTCACGGCTGAAGCCATCCATTTCGACCAACAGGGCGTTCAAGGTCTGGCTCCGTTCATCCTGGCCGCCCACCGAGCCTGCCCCGCTGCGGCGTGCGCCCACCGCATCAATCTCGTCAATAAAGACGATGCAGGGGGCATTTTTCTTGGCTTCCCGGAAAAGATCCCGGACCCTGGAGGCGCCGACCCCCACGAACATTTCCACGAAGTCCGAGCCGCTGAAGCTGTAAAACGGAACCCCGGCCTCGCCGGCAATGGCTTTGGCAAGAAGGGTTTTGCCTGTGCCGGGAAGGCCTTGCAGCAGGACGCCCTTGGGTAGGCTGGCGCCGAGCCGGCTGAATTTTTTCGGCTCTTTGAGGAAATTGACAATCTCCTTAAGTTCCTCCTTGGCCTCAGGAATGCCGGCAACATCGTCAAAGGTTATGGGTTTGTTGTTCTTGTCGAAATGAATCGCCTTGTTTTTGGCAAACTCCGGTTCTTCTTCGCCTCCCCCCCGTTGCTGGGTGCGCATCAGCAGCAGCCAGCCGACCAGGATGACGCAGATCGGCAACGTGACGGTAAAGAGATTCCAGAATGGCGAGGGGCGGTCGTCTTCCGCGGTGATGGCGATCTTCTTTTGGGCCAGTTTGCCCATGAGCTCGCCCACATCGGGAGAAAAGGTTGAAAATTCTCGGCCATAAATATCCGTGAGCGAGATGTTGCCGCCCTTGAGGTGTACTTCGGCGACCTCGTTGTTCTCCAGGCTGGTCAAAAAATCGTTGTATTTCAGGGGAGGGCTGGTGTTTTCCAGACGCCAGAAAAGAGCGGTGGCAAGGCCAATAACTCCGAGCACGGCAATGAGGAAAAGCGTGTAGATAAGTTTGGTCATGGCACCCTCTTTTTGCTCGCGATGCGCTTGCACGCGAAGGCTTGGCGTTGTGCGGGTTTCCGGGATGTCTCCCGATGTTCTTTATTGTACCGGAAGCACTATCTTGCTGCCAATCATAAATAAAAAAAGCCCGGAACGTACGCAAGGTACGCCCGGGCCTGTCTGTGTGCTGGTGTTGCGCTCTTGGTTTTGAAAGATGTTCCTTGGGAAGATTTTACGATTATATGCCGGTGAAGGCGGTAAGCCAGCCTCTTACAAAGCCGGTGATTCCGCCACTTTTGATAAGGCCTCCGACCAGAAAGAAGAAGCCGCTCAGGCCAATGATCGCTCCGATGCAAAGAATAATCCCCAGACCAGCCTTGGAAACTTCATGACCAATATCGGTGTTGTGCTCCGGGCCTCCCAAAAAGGCCTGGCATTTCTTTCTTACTTTTACCTTGGCGATGGCGAACTCTTTATGCATGGCAACTGTCTCCAGCGTGGATGCTGAGAAGTTTTTGCTTTTCATCCGCCGGTTACCGCAGAAATCCAGGCCCTGGCCAAAGTGAGAGGGCCGCCGGTGGCGAGCATTGCCCCGACAAAACAAGCCACTGCCCAGAGGCCAATCAAGGTTGAGATCGTGCCAAATGCTGTCAGGGCTCCGGTGGAAATTTTGGTGTCTGTTGTTTCTTGCGCCACAGATCTGGCTCGGCTTCTGCTTTTTGCCAACGATGCGTGTGTCATGATCCGCCTCCCTCCCGTAGGATGAATATTCTTGAGTGACTTTCACTCCCTGACTTAATGATAAGTTTTTTCAAGAGAAAGTCAATCATAAAAAGTGCGTAATTTCAGCTAGTTATGTGTAACTCACAGCTGTGAGGATTCGGGGTGCAAAAGGGGGCAGCATCAGAGGAAGAGCTTGTTTCCGTCAATCATGACAATTGCGTGTGGCAGATGCGGCTTGGCTCGGGAAGGGGATGGGCACGGGGGATGCTCCCCCGTGCCTGGCGCGTGGTATCTTATTGCATGGGAGGGTGCGGCATATTCATCTGCATGTGCATTCCGCCCATGAGCGGCTTGATGGTAGCCATGCTGATGTTGGCGTAGGTTTCGATGGTTCCGCCGTTGGCCTTCTGGAATTCTTCCGCTGCGGCGCGGGTGGCAAAGGGAATAAGCTCCTTGCCCATCGGCCCCATCTCCTTGCTGTCGATCACATAATGAGCCGCCTTGCCATCAAGCCACTTGCCGGTTTTGAAATCCTTGACCCAAATGGCGGCTATCTGCTCAGGCTGACGTTCGGGCGCGAATTTCTGCATATTGAGCAGAAAGCGGAACATGCATTTGTTGCCGTCAAAGGCAGCCATGGTTCCATCCGTGAAAATGACCTGGGTCTGCCATTGGGGGTAGCGATGCGGATACATGCCGCAGGCAGCGCAGCTCATCTTTTCGGTGATCGTCTGGGGCTGCTGGTCTGCGGCAAGGGCTGGTCCGCAGGTCAGCAGCATTGCCGCGCTCAACACTGCGAGGATAAGCCGTTTTCCGGGAGTGTTGCCAGTCTGTTTGGTGTGCATGCTCGTCTCCTTGTGTGAGGGTTGCTGGGTTTATTTGCTGGGAGGATACTTTTGCAGCTTTCGTTGCAGGGTTCGCCGGTGCAGATCAAGTTTTTTGGCGGCCAGGGAGATGTTGCCGTCGCAGTCGGTGAGGACGCGATTGATGTGTTCCCACTCGGCCCGGGCCAGGGAAGGGGCCGAGAACTCATCCTGATCCACCTCCAGAGCAAGCTCGGGGTTTCGGGCAAAGGCGCCGAGAATATCGTCCACATCCGCCGGTTTGGGTAGGTAATAGAGCGCTCCCAGTCGGACCGCCTCCGTGGCCGTGGCGATGCTGCCGTAGCCGGTGAGCACGACCATCTGCATGTCCGGGTTGATTTCCCTGGCCGCGGCAATGAGCTCCAGCCCTGATTTGCCGGGCATTTTCAGGTCAATCACTCCCAGGGCAGGTTTCTGTTCGTTGATGATCAGCAGGGCCTCATCGAAATTACCGGCCGTGAAAATCGTGAACCCTCGCTGGGTAAAAGCCTTTGCCAACCGCTCTCGAAACAGCTCCTCATCGTCCACCAGAAGAATCGTTTTATCCATGAAATACCTCCGGCGTATCGGCCTTGATCTGTTGCAGGGCAAAGAAAAGTGTCACCTTCGAGCCTTTGCCCGGCTGGGAGATGAGGCTTAATCCCCCGCCGAATCGTTCGGCTATCGACTTGGCAAGAAAGAGGCCAAGCCCCAGACCCTTGCCCGGTTCCTTGGTGGTGAAAAATGGTTCCGCCGCCCGGGCGGCAATATTCGGAGCCATACCGGAGCCCTTGTCCGTGACTTCAATAAAGAGCCGGGTTGCGTCCTGCCGGCACTCCACCAGGATAGGTGCACTCGGCGCAGCATCCAGTGCATTCTTGATCAGGCCCCGGATAATGCGGCGCAGGGTGCGAAGCGGCATTCGGACTAAAAGCCCGTCCGTCCTATTACTATAATGTACCTGATTTTTGATGGTGGCGGGAAAAGTGTTGATCAGATTTTCCATGAGCTCGTCAAGAGAAAAATCCGTAAATGCCTCACCCATCTGATCCCCGGCATCGGCGGCCAGATGGAAGAGAATATCCTTACACCGAGCAACCTGATCGCGGATCAGGTTGACATCGGCAAGAAGTTCCGAGAAGTCTGCCCCGTTGTTTTTTTTCAGGGCATGGAGCATCTCACCGGCTGCCACGGCGATGGTTGACAGGGGGGTGGAAAATTCATGGGCTGCTCCGGCGGCAAGGGTGGCAAGGGAGGCCATTCTTTCGCTTTTTGTTTTTTCCTCCTGCAGGTCCGCCAGGGTTTTTTGGTGCCGGGCCAGGGCCAGCTGAATCCGGCTGACAAAGAAAACAATAAAAAACGCGGTTACGGCAAAGGCGACCCACATGCCCTGGAGATGGATTTTTAGGGGGTCACTCAGGGTTGCCAGTATGGTTGGCTCCGGATGACAGGACTGATTCAGGCCTCCTTCGGCAGGCAGAAAGAAGAGGGTAGCATAGCAGCCGGTGGTGAAAAAGGCCAGACTCCATGACCAACCGGGCGGCATGAGGATGGCCCCCAGGGTGATATGCACCAGATAGAGGAAGGTGAACGGGTTCATGGGGCCGCCGGAATAGTAGATAAGTCCGGTGAGCAGAGCGGTGTCCAGAAACATGACCAGCGCGAAGACGTGGTCGGCCATGGCCATTTTTTTCTTTTCCAGAAAAGCGAACAGGAGATTGGTGATGATTTCAAAGGCCAAGATGCCGGAGATAATCCGGTAGGGAAGACTGATTTCAAGAAAGAAGAGGGCGATCAGCACCAGGAGAACCTGAGCCGCCACCGCACCCCAGCGCAAATGCAACAGCCAGGCGAAGGCGATTCTGGCCGAGGCGGTGTTTTTTTCTTCCCCGGTTATATTGTGATGTGGGACGGCAGGGTGCATAGAATAGCCTCGCTCTTTAATTGGCAAGCAACCCCCGATGCATACCATTATTCAACAGGAAGTTGAAGCGCAACCTGTGCCCCCCGTTGCAAATGCGACAATTTGCCGCATTTGCAACGGGGGGGCCTTGTGTTATAGCTTTTTTGTTGCTTCCTCTCCTTGTAAACGCTCACCGGGTGGGAACCTTCTGTGTTTTGTTGGCGGCTCTTCGATGTGATGATACTCCATCCGGTGAGCGTGTTTTTTTAACGATATTTCCTGCCCCCAGGTGAGGCCATGACCCAAGCCACTTCGATCAGCATGGCGGAGATCTACCGCTTTCTCGCCCAATCCATGCAATATCCCAGCCCCGACTGGATGCAGGCGGATTATTTCTCCGTACTCGACACCTTTCTTGCCGAGCTTGGTTGGGATGCCGAGGCGCAGGCCCTCCGGCAGTCAATCTCCAAAAGTGCTGACTGGCTTGAGCCTCTGCAGGTGGAACATACCCGGCTGTTCGTCAATGCGATTCCCACCGTGATCGCTCCGCCATACGGTTCGGTCTATCTCAGTGCCGATGGCATGCTCTACGGCCCCAGTGCCGAGAAAACAAAACTGTTTTACCACGAGCAGGGCTTCGATCTGGTGGGCGAGGCGGATATCCCCGATCATCTTACCTTTGAGCTGGAATTTCTGGCCCTTCTTGCCGAGGAAGGCAAGAGCGAGGAGGAAGAGCGTTTTCTTTCCCAGCATTTCAGGCCGTGGTTCCCAAAATTTCAGGCACGGATTTTACAAGAGGGTCATCACCCTTTTTATGGAGTTCTAGTTAATCTCATTGATTTTTTTACAAGGGAGGAAATGTGAAATGGCTTTGAATCTGACGAGACGTAAATTTCTCCAGACCGCATCCCTTGCGGCAGCCACGGCAGCGATGTCCGGCTGTTTTGCCAACAGGGCGAATGCGAGTACACCGTTTGTCAAAAAACCGTTTACCGCACCGGGCAGCTTTGCCGACACCAAGACCGTGGTGGGCGGGGTCTGCGAAATGTGTTTCTGGCGCTGTCAGCTGGTGGGCAAGGTGCGGGACGGTAAACTGGTAAAGCTTGAAGGCAACCCCAAGAGCATCGACAACGGAGCGAGCATCTGCGCCCGCGGCAACGCCGGAGTCAAGCTGCTCTACGATCCGGACCGGTTGAAATTCCCCATGAAGAATGTGGGCAAGCGCGGCGCTCCCCAGTGGAAGCGGATTTCCTGGGATGAAGCCCTGGACGAATGCGCAACCAAAATGAAGGCTGTGGTTGACAAGTGCGGCCCCCAGGGGGTTGCCATGTTTCCGCATGGTTCATCGGCAACGTACCCAATGGGATTTTTTGAGAATGTCGTTGGCACCCCGAACATTTCCGAGGCTTCCTTCTTTCAGTGTCGCGGTATTCGCGACATGGCCTACGTCGCCACCCTGGATACCGCGCCGGACGAGAACGTCGACATGGCCAATGCCAAGGCGATTCTGCTCCTGGGCGGTCACTTCGGGGAGAATGTTCATGTCTCCCACGTGAAACGGTATCTCAAAGGGCTGGAAAACGGTGCCAAACTGATTGTTGTCGATCCCCGTTTTTCCGCTTCCGTGGCCAAGGCCGATATCTGGGTCAAGATTAAGCCCGGCACCGATACCGCTTTCCTCCTGGCGATCATGAACTACCTGATTAAAGAGGGCAAATACGACAAGAAATACGTTGCGGAACACGGCAAGGGTTTTGACAAGTTCACTGCCGCCATTGCCCATGCCAAGCTCGATTGGGCCGCCAAGATCTGCGATGTGCCGGCGAAACAGATCAAGGAGGTGGCCGACATGCTGGCCGCCAATGCCCCCAATGTCTCCATCCATCCGGGCCGCCATGTGAGCTGGAACGGCAATGACTTTCAGCGTGAGCGCTCGTTGGCCTGTCTCACCGGCCTGCTCGGCGCCATCGGGGTCAAGGGTGGCTTCGTGGCGGGCAAGGGCCCCAAGGTTGGCAAGGCTGGCGGCTGGCCCAAGGTAAATACGGAGCATGCCGAACACTATGCCCTGCACACCATGGCGAAAAAATATCCCTATACCCCGCCGGGGACCCCCACCGATCTGATCCGGGAGGCTGCGGTTTCCGGCAAGCCTTATGCGATCAAGGGTTTTGTCGCCTGGGGCCAGAATCCCATCCAGACTGTGCCTGGTCAGGATCTGACCGTCAAGATGCTCCAGCAGATGGATTTTGTTATGGTGGTTGATATCATGCCCACCGATATCACCATGTACGCCGATATCTTGCTCCCGGAGTCTTCCTACCTGGAGCGGTATGACATGATCAAGCCCGGCACCCAGTGGGATCTGTCCGGCAAGCAGGAGCAGTACATCTCTGCCCGCATGCCCCTTGTTTCTCCCACGGCGGCGGACCACGAGCGCAAAGATCCGGTCTGGATCACCAACGAACTGGCCAAGCGCATGGGCCTTGGTCAGCATATTCCGGTTCAGTCTCAAGAAGAAAAGACGGAAAAGATGCTCGCCGGGGCCAATCTTTCCATCGACCAGCTGATCAAGGAAGACGGAATCCACATCCAGCCCGGTGTCGATCCTTATGGCAAGGCGCTTGCCGTCACCTTCTTCAATGAAGAGATTGCTGGCAACGGCTTTCCCGGCGCACCCACCTATATTCCGGTGCCGGAGCCGCCTAAGGGTTATGCCCGTCTGGTATATGGTCGGTCGCCGGTCCATACCTTCAATCGTTCCCAGAACAACGTCTGGCTGGCCAACGAGATGCCGGAAAATCCGGTGTGGCTCAATGACGAGTCCGCTAAGAAGATGGGGCTGAAAGATGGCGACCGCATCGAGCTGGTCAACCAGGATGGCGTGAAATCCCAGACCAGCAGCGTGGTCAAGGTTACTCCTGGCATCCGTAAAGACACAGTGTACATGGCTCATGGTTACGGAACAAAGAATCCGGCCATGACTGTTGCCGTTGGCAAGGGTATCGACGACCAGAGCCTGATCACCAGGCTGGCTGTTGATCCTGAAACCGGGGCCCACGGCATGCGCAACAACTTCGTCAAGTTCATCAAGAGTGGCAAGGTGCTGAGCATTCCTGCCTAAAAATGAGTATTTTGGCGTGATGATACCGCAGGGAATTTAACCAATTCGATTTATGGAGGTATGCCGTGAGTCAATACGGAATGATTATAGATCTTGAGAAATGTGTGGGCTGCCATGCCTGCGCCATCGCCTGCCGGGCCGAGTGGGAGGTTCCCACGGGCAAGGATTCGGCGGAGCGGGAAAGAAGAAGAAACTGGGTAAAACGCCTGGGTCCGAGCAAGACCCCCCAGGGCTTGGCTTCCACCTATTATCCCGGCCTGTGCAACCACTGCGATAAGCCGGCCTGCGTCACGGTCTGCCCGGCGGACAAGGTAGAGGCCACCTTTACCGATGCGAAGAGTGGGGCGACTAAGAAGATGGAAGTGGCCGCCACCTGGAAGGACCCTTTTAACGGCACGGTACAGATCGACAAGGAGCGTTGCCTGGGTTGCGGCGCCTGCGCCGATGCCTGCCCGTACAGCGCCCGCTATGTGAATGAGGAAGAGGGCGATCCCAAGGCCGACAAATGCACCTTCTGCGTAGAGCGTCTGGCCCAGGGGTTGGAGCCTGCCTGTGTGCAGACCTGTCTGGCCCGCGCCCGGATATTCGGCGATCTCAATGATCCCAATTCCGAGGTTGCCAAATATGTGAAAAAAGGCGCGGTCAAACTGGAAAGCGCCAAGGTGAAGATCGGTCCCAATGTCCGTTATTACGGGAACAAGAAGGACATGCACCTGCTGACCACCACCTCAACCCCGCAGGCGATGCCGCAGGCCAATTTGCGACGGACTATCATGGCCCATATGTTGAAGCCGGCCATGGATAAGGCCAAGAGCCTAGGCATGCTTGGTTTGGCTGGAGCAATGATTGTTAAGGGTTTGAGCGAGGACGAGAAGGAATAAGTCGTACCGCGTTTTTGCTGGTTATGAAAATCCCCCGGAACCGAAAGGTGCCGGGGGATTTTTTTGTTTGTGCTCCGTAACCCGGGGGGTGATTTTTCAAGAGATGCCCCCGGAGGTTCCCGATAATCTCAGATGCTCGGCCCTTTCTCCGTAGGGGCTGCTCTATATTTGGCATTGACATTTATTTTTGGAGCATGGGATGCTTACCTGACGCAACTCCCGTTTTGCAAGAGTGCCACTTTCGCTCTCACGCATCTCAATCGGTTGTCGCGCAGATTACAGGAGAAGGCAATGATTGACGGAGTACCGGTGCTCATTGTTGTTAGTGCCGTTGTAATTGCTGGCTTGATCGGCATGATGCTGGTATTGCGTCGGGCAAGCCGCCGTCTGCAAAAACAGATAGAATTCTGGCATGAGCTGTTGGAACGGGCCACGGTCGGTATTCTGATTGTGTCACCGGAGCGCCGGATTATCGAGGTAAATCGGCGACTGTGCGAGATGTCCGGTTACAGCCGGGAGGAACTGGTAGGCCAAAGTGCCGAGATTATGCATCTTGATCGGACCCAGTTTGAGCATTTCAGGCAGTGGTTTGACAATGCCCGCAGCGACGGCCCGCTGATGCAGATTGAATACCAGTACCGCCGCAAGGATGGCAGCACCTTCTGGGGGGTCATCTCCGGGGGGGCGCTGGTGCTGCCCGATGGCAACATGGGGGTGGTCTGGAGCCTGACTGATATCAGCGACAAGAAGCAGACGGAAGCGGAGCTCGCCATCGAGCGCAGCCACATGCAGACTCTGTTTGAGGTGAACGGTTCCGGCATGCTGGTCGTCTCTGCCACCCGGCAAATCTTGCAGGTCAACCGTCAGTTTTGCAACCTGTTCGGCTACAGCCGAGAAGAGCTGGTGGGGCAGAGTGCCCGGGTTCTGCATGTTGATCAGCAGCATTATGAGGATTGGGCCCCCCGCTTTCAGGAGGCCAAGGCCGGCTTCCCTATTGCCAGTGCTGATTACCCTTGGCGCCGCAAGGATGGCACAGTTTTCTGGTGCTTCTTTGCCGGAGTCAAGATGCAACTGCCCAGCGGTGAGTCGGGTGTACTCTGGAATGTTATCGACATTACCGAACGCAAGAAAATAGAGGAACAGCTCTACCTCATGCTGTTTGCCATCAATGCCGCCAACGAGGGCTTTTTCTTGGCGGATGAAAGTGGTAACATCCGTTTTGTCAACGATGGCGCCTGCCGCCGCCTTGGCTATTCCCGTGAGGAGCTGCTTGCCATGCGGGTGTTCGATATCGATCCTGTCGAGTCCGCGGAAAAATGGCCGGAACATTGGCAATACCTCATGGAACATGGTTCACGGACCATTGAGACAGTACACCGAGCCAAAGACGGCACGGAATTTCCGGTGGAGGTCAGCATCAGCAGTGTAACCTATAATGGCATCAGCTATATCTGCGGCCTTTCCCGCGACATCACCGAACGCCTCCGCGCCGAGGAGGAAAAAACCAAGCTGGAGTCTCAACTCCGCCAGTCTCAGAAAATGGAGGCCATCGGCACCCTGGCCGGCGGTATTGCCCACGACTTCAACAACATTTTGGCCATCATTCTGGGCTACGCCGAACTGACCTTGTATGAAACCCCCGAAACAGACCCGCGACGAAACAAGCTTAGCGAGATCATCAAGGCCAGCACCCGCGCCAAGGAGCTGGTCCGGCAGATTCTGGATTTCAGCCGTAAAGCAGAAAGGACAAAAAAACCGTTTTTGATGGCGCCCCTCCTCAAAGAAACACTCAATATGGTGCGGGCTTCCATTCCCTCCACCATTGTCATCGAAGAGCGGATCAGCGTGGGGGACAGTACGGTGCTCGGCGATCCCAGCCAGCTGCATCAGGTAATCATCAATCTCTGCACCAATGCTTTCCATGCCATGGAAGAACAAGGCGGTACCCTCTCGGTCACCCTTGATTCCGTAGAGTTGGGGAGAGAAGAGGCCGCCGGGCTTGAAATTGGTGAGGGCCGCTATGTTCGGTTGATCGTGGCCGACAGCGGCTGCGGCATAAGCCCGGCTCTCCAGAGTCGAATCTTTGAACCCTACTTCACCACCAAGGGGGTGGGCAAAGGCTCCGGCATGGGATTGGCCGTGGTGCACGGCATCCTGCGCAGTCATGGCGGGCTGGTACGCCTCACCAGCCAAGAGGGGAAGGGTTCCTCCTTCGAGGTCCTTCTTCCCGCCATGGCGCAGCCTGCCGCGGAAAAAGTGGAAGAAGAGGGAAGTTCCTGTCCGCCGGGGACAGAGCGCATTCTGGTGGTGGATGATGAGCCGGCCATCACCGAAATGGTGAACCAGTGGCTGGGGCGACTGGGGTATAGGGTCACCACGAGCAACAACAGCGTGGAGGCGCTGGCCATGGTGCGGGAAAACCCAGAAGACTTCGACCTGATCGTCACCGACCAGTCCATGCCCTCCATGCCCGGCTCCGAGCTGGCCAAGGAGGTTCTAGCCATCCGGCCCGATGTACCGATCATCCTCTGTACCGGTTACAGCGCCATTCTGAGTGAGGAAAAAGCAATGGAGCTCGGCATAAAGAGATACGCCCACAAACCGCTGCAAGGTAATGAGCTGGCTCGGTTGGTCAGGGAGGTGCTGGATGACGGAAAGAGGGGGTGAGCCGACAGGGGCGGTTATTGTCAAAGGTTTGCGCGAGGACGAGAAGGAATAAGTCGTATTGCGTTGTTTCTGATTATGAAAAGCCCCAAGTGCCGTAAGGTGTCGGGGGATTTTTTGTTTGCGGGAGAAGTTTTCTTAAAACGGGGAAACTAACTTTTCAAGACCTGACTTCAATAGTCTCTTCCTATGCTAAATACAGTAACCTATAGAATATTCTCGTGTTATCCTGTGGGAGCAGACTTCTGGTAGGCCTCGATTATGCGGTTCGCTGTTTTTTTATGGTTTCCGCTTAGCCTTAGACCCTCTGCAAACCCTACAATACGTGAGACATCTCCTTGTTCTGCAAGTAAAACATAAGCCAGATAGAGCAGGCCGACACCTTCATACATAGTGTCATATTGCTTTTCTTCGAGCCAGTACTTTGCAAATTTTTCGATCCTGTCTAAGTGCGTAGTTGCAGCGTGTTCAAGTTCTGCAATAGTTGTGATGCCTAATAAGCCAATATTGGTGATATAGGTATCGATGTGCTCGTCCCCAGCTGCTTTTTTTAGGACAGCGCCAGCAGCGTTTGCAACTGATAGAGATGCCTTACGAATTGATGATCCTTCAGATTGCAGAAGTGAACTCAGAGAAATTTTATCAATACCGACGTTCTCTGGTTCGTTTTGAATTTCTGAGGGCACCGTCCTCGCATATGAATCAAGTTCGTGTCGTATTGCCGAAAATTCATTGTCAGCAAGCTCTAATAGTCCTGCAATACGAGAAAAACGTCGCCGTATATCCTTGGGTATCCCTACAGCTGACTTATATCCTAAATCATGCTCGATTTCTGCCCAAGCATGTTGAAGAATTGAACGAATCTGTATTTCGACTTTACGATAGTTGAAACGTGAATACTCCGAGAGTTTGCAGCGGTCTGCAATGAATGTGACAACGTAATGAAGCGACTGATAACCGAAACGGTCGGGATCCAGGAATTTCCTTTTATCAATAGAATTGTCAGGATCGACGGAGAACTCGCGTTCAACAATTTCTGCAACCTTATCAAC
This sequence comes from Thiovibrio sp. Mzg5, assembly GCF_055379285.1. NCBI lineage: Bacteria > Pseudomonadati > Thermodesulfobacteriota > Desulfobulbia > Desulfobulbales > Thiovibrionaceae > Thiovibrio > Thiovibrio sp. Mzg5. The sequence continues at coordinate 927,749 of NZ_AP022872.1, forward strand.
ATCATCGGCAAAATAGGTAGTAATGCGAACTGCAGCGAGATCTGTGATGTCACCCAACCTATCATATTCTTTATCTGGCTTGGATATCTTAGCAGCTAAGCTTGAGCGACTCTTACGCCGGTGTGTGATGGAATGTAGTTGCACACCATAGTTTAGAGAAATATTTTCAAGGAGCGAAGCGCTCGTAGCTGCAAGATCTTTATAAATGGCAATCTCGCCATCATATTCGGCAAGGATCTTCTTCTGGGTTTTCGAATCGATCATTTTTTGTTAACTCCTACAACCAAGTGAGCAATGATGCAGAAAAGAAGTCATCGGGGTCAGGTCTTGAAAAATCATATTTTTTGCTTGTCCGATGTGTGGTGGAATTGGGAATCCTCCCAACTCCAGAATGAAGCATGCAAAAGGTGTAAAGAAATAGCCTGCGCTTGTCAAAGTATTTTATGTTAGGCCGAGCAGAAACAGAGATGATCCCCAGAAAGAGGTCTGCGTGTTTGACAAAAATATCCGGGAGGGGTAGTCATATCACAACATTTCGTCATTCCGGCGAAGGCCGGAATCCAGCGTTTTTGAATAGTGCGGAAAGACTGGACACCGGTTTTCACCCGTGTGACGACTAATACGAGTTTGTCAATAACCGCGCCGGATGACGGTGATCATGCCCCCATTTGATTTCAAAGAATTTCTCCCAACCGTTCCCTTGAAGCCCGGCGTCTATCTGATGAAGAGCCGGGCTGGCGAGGTGCTCTATGTCGGCAAGGCCAGGGAACTGCGGAAGCGGCTATCCTCCTACGCCCGCATCGATCAGGCCCAGCACGGCAAAACCGCGATGCTGCTCTCCCAGGTGCGCGGGATCGAGACCATTGTCACCAATACGGAAAAGGATGCACTGATCCTGGAATCCGCGCTGATCAAGCAGCACCGGCCCAAGTACAATGTTATTCTTCGCGACGACAAGAGTTATCCGCTCCTCAAGGTAACGGTGCAAGAGGAATGGCCCAGGCTGGTGATGACCCGGCGGCGGGTCAAGGACGGGGCCCGGTATTTCGGCCCGTTTTCCTCTCCCTCGGCTATGTGGGAAACCATCCGTTATCTCAATTCGCTCTTCCCCCTGCGCCGCTGCAAGGAAAAGAGCCTCAAACCTAAGTCCCGCCCCTGCCTGAATCACCAGATGGGCCGTTGCCTTGCCCCCTGTGCGGACAAGGTCAGCCGTGAGGAGTACCGGGAGTTGGTCAATAATATCCTGCTGGTGTTGGAGGGAAAGAATCAGCAACTGGTCAAGGAGCTGTCCCGGAAGATGGCGCTGGCCGCCACGGAGCTGCGCTTTGAAGAGGCGGCTCAGCTGCGGGACCGGATCAACTCCCTGAACAAGACCCTGGAAAAACAGCAGGTGGTCGCGGCGCACGGCAGGGATCAGGATGTGCTGGGCTTTGCCCGCCAGGAGGCTTCCGTGGCCGTGGCCCTGCTCTTTATCCGCAAGGGGGTGATCACCGGCCAGCAGGCCTTCTTTCTCGCCGATCCGGTGGGCACGGACCCCGAGGTGCTGACCGAGGTCCTCTCCCGGTTTTACAGCGAGGAGGGACGGTATCTTCCCCAGGAGATTCTGCTGCCCTTTGCAGGCACCGATGATCCGCTCCTTGCGGAATGGCTGAGCGAACAACGGGGCGGCTCGGTGGCCATTGCCTGCCCGCAGCGGGGGGACAGGGTGCGGCTGCTGGAGATGGCCGAGGCAAATGCCCAACAGGTTTTGGTGGCGAGAAAAACCCGGCAGACCTCCTGGCAGGCTCTGGCCGGGGGGCTGCAAAAATCCCTCGGCCTGGCGAGGCTGCCGGAGCGGATCGAGTGTCTGGATATCTCCAACCTGGGTGGCAAGCAGGCGGTGGGTTCCCTGGTTTGCTTTGTCGGTGGAGAGATGGCCAAGAGTCGTTACCGCCATTATGGAATCCATACCGTGCCTGGGCCGGATGATTACGCCATGATGGCCGAGGTGTTGGGGCGGCGTTTTGCCAAGGGGCTGGCGGAAGGGGATATGCCCGATTTTCTCCTGGTTGACGGCGGCAAGGGCCAGCTCGGCGTGGCCATGCAGGCCTTGGCTGATCTCGGCATCCCCGGCACGGTTGAGCTGGCCGGTATTGCCAAGGAGAAGGCTGAGGAGGGGGAGAAACTGTACCGGCCAGGGCGGAAGAATCCGATCATCCTGGACCGGCATTCCCCGGTGCTCCTCTATCTCATGCGGATCAGGGACGAGGCGCACCGGTACGGCATAACCCTTCACCGGCGATTGCGGGGGAAAAAGAGCCTGACCTCTGCCTTGGAGCAGATTCCCGGGGTGGGCAAGGCGCGGAAGGAGTTGCTGCTGCGGGAGCTTGGCAGCATGCAGCGCATCGCTAAGGCCAACGTGGAAGAACTTGGGGCGGTGGCGGGCATTGGTCCGGCCCTGGCTGCGCAGATCTGGGCGCATCTGCATGGCGGCGAGGGTGCAGAATCGGCAGGGCAGGGGGAGAAGAATGCGGCAAAAGGGTAGCGGGGGAAGGGGCAGGGCAGAAGCCCACGGATTATTGTTGCTTTTTGGACCTTGAAAAACTAAATTGCTGAGTTCTGTAACGGGCCAGTATTGTCCGGTTGGAAAATTGCAGAGTGCCGGAAAGTCCCCTCTCCCCTTGCGGGAGAGGGATAGGGTGAGGGGGAAGGTGCAGGTTGTGAGGCTGTTGGCAGGTTCACCCACCCCCCAACCCCCTCCCGTCGAGGGAGGGGGAGTTTGAAGAACGATGAACTGGAATGGCGTGTGCGTGCGGGATGTTTGTCCGCCGCACGATCCGCCTCTTTTGCTTTGATTGCCGGGAGAAAATGCTATGTGGGAATATACGGACAAGGTTCGGGATCATTTCATGAATCCCCGGAATGTGGGCGAGATCGAGAATGCGGACGGGATCGGCGAGGTCGGTTCCCTTGCCTGCGGCGATGCCCTGACCCTCTATTTTAAGCTGGACGAGACCGGCAAGATTGCCGACGCCAAGTTCAAGACCTTTGGCTGTGCCAGCGCCATTGCTTCCTCTTCGGCGCTTACCGAGATGATCAAGGGGATTCCCCTTGAGGAGGCGGAGAAGATTACCAACCAGGACATTGCCGAGTATTTGGGCGGCCTGCCCAAGGAGAAGATGCACTGTTCGGTCATGGGCCGTGAGGCTCTGGAAGCCGCCATTGCCTACTATCGCGGCATTCCCCTGCCCATGGCGGAAGGGGAGGTGGTCTGCGAATGCTTCGGGGTCACCGACCTTGAGGTGAAGCGGGCTATCGAGGAAAACAAGCTCCAGACCGTGGAGGAAATCACCAACTTCACCAAGGCCGGCGGCGGCTGCGGCAAATGCATCCCCCGCCTGGAAGAGATCCTGCGGGAGGTCCGGCATGAGGCGAAGCCGCTGATCCTTGACCAACGGCCAGGCCGGCTTACCACCCTCCAGAAGATCAAGCGGATCGAAGAGGTGCTCGAACGGGAGGTCCGGCCCGCCCTGCGCAAGGATGGCGGCGATATCGAACTGATCGATGTGGATGGCGATTTTGTCATCGTCTCCCTGCGCGGCGCCTGTGTTTCCTGCAAGAAATCGCAGACCACCCTGAAGGAATATGTGGAAAAGAAGCTGCGCGAACAGGTGCTCGATACCCTGATCGTCGAGGAGGGGAAATAATGAATACGGTTTATATGGACAATAACGCCACCACCCGGGTTGCTCCGGAGGTGGTCGAGGTCATGCTCCCGTATTATTCCGACCTGTACGGCAATCCTTCCAGCATGCACACCTTTGGCGGCCAGGTGGGCCGCGCGGTGGAAGAGGCCCGGGGCAAGATCGCCGCGCTTCTGGGCGCCCAGCCCGACGAGCTGATCTTTACCAGCTGCGGCACCGAAAGTGACTCCACCGCCATCCTCTCCGCCCTGCAATCCTTTCCGGAAAAACGGCACATCGTCACCACCCGGGTCGAGCATCCGGCGGTGAAAAATCTTTGCGAGAGCCTGGATAAGCTCACCGGCCACAAGCACCGGATCACCCAGTTGCCGGTGAACAGCGACGGGACCCTCGATCTCAAGCTCTACGAAGAGAGCCTCAGCGACGAAACCGCCATTGTCAGCGCCATGTGGGCAAACAATGAGACCGGGGTCATCTTTCCCATTAAGGAAATGGCCGAGATTGCCAAGAGCCGGGGGATTTTGTTTCACACCGACGCGGTGCAGGCGGTGGGAAAAATTCCCATCGACCTGTCACAAGTACCGATTGATTTCCTTTCGCTTTCCGGGCATAAACTACATGCTCCCAAGGGGATCGGCGTTCTCTATGTTCGCAAGGGTACGCCTTTTGTGCCCTTTATCATCGGCGGGCATCAGGAACACGGCCGCCGGGGCGGCACGGAAAACGTGGCCGCCATCGTCGGCTTGGGCAAGGCCTGCGAGATGGCGGCCAAGCAGATGCAGGATGAAAATACCCGGGTGAAGGCGTTGCGGGACAAGCTGGAGGATGGGCTGCTGGCTGCCATCCCCCATTCCCTGCTCAATGGGCACAAGACCCTGCGCTTGCCCAATACGACCAATATCAGCTTTGAGTATGTGGAGGGCGAGGCGATTTTGCTCCATCTCGACCGCTTCGGGATCTGCGCTTCCTCCGGGTCTGCCTGTACCTCCGGGTCGTTGGAGCCTTCGCATGTTATGCGGGCCATGGGCGTGCCCTTTACCGCGGCGCACGGTTCGATCCGCTTGAGTCTCAGCGTGTACAACACCGAGGCCGAGGTGGACTTTGTCTTGGAGAAGTTGCCCCCGGTCATTGCCCAGCTCCGCGATATGTCGCCGTTTTGGAAGAGCGAACATAAGGGCAAGGTCGGCTCCAGTCAATGCAAGTGCAGCTGTTCCTAATAGAAGCTCGATAAGGATAACACCATGAAGGTTATACCGGCTTCGTTTGAAATACTGGAAGAACTGGATCGCCAGAGCCTGGCTGTGCGCATCGAGGCGTGCGGCCGCCTGTGCTACAAATCCGAGGACAAGATCACCGAGGCTTCGGCTGAGCCTTTTATAAAGGGGATTGTCAAACATGGCCATAATTCGGTCATGGAGATGGCAGCCCTGACCCTGCGGGTTGAGATCGACAGCGAGTCCCTGGTTGCCCAGTTTTTGAGCGTTATCCCGAAATACATCCAGTTTGACCGGCTGGAGAAAAAGGTACTGCTCATCACCGGCACGATCCGGGCCTTCCGGGAACTGGCCCGCGATTACGGCAAGGTCAAGTTGATCAAGGGGATGGCCGGCTATCTTGCCGAAATGTATCCGCTCTTCTTCTTTGATCTGGCGCCGAAACGCGGCTGGCTCCCCCAGGACGGGGTGGTAGTCACCGGGCTATCGCTGGACGAGGTCGATGGTCTTTCTGCGGATCTTTTGGCAAAACACCGCCATGTGGCGGTGCGGATTATAACCAACCGGGCTGTGACCCATGAGATCGTCCGGCACCGGCCCTGTTCCTATTTGCAGGAAAGCCAGCGCTATTGCCGGTATGCCGATGACAAGTTCGGCAACGAGGTCACCTTTATCGCCCCGATGTTTTTCAGCGAGGGGAGCAAGGAATACAAGCTTTGGGAAAAAGCCATGCTGGACACGGAGAAGATCTATCTCAAGCTCCTGGCCACCTCGTCGCCCCAGGCCGCCCGCACCGTGCTGCCCAACTCCTGCAAGACCGAGATTATCGTCTTTGCCAATCTGCTGGAGTGGCTGCACATCTTTAAGCTGCGTACCCCCAAGAATGCCGAGCCTTCCATGCGCGAGGTGATGATCCCCCTGGCCAAGGCTTTTCAGGAGCGATTTCCGGCTGTTTTTGCGGATGCCTCCTTTGCCACGGAATAGAAAATGATAGAAAAATCCGGGGTGCAGGCTGGAGCCTGTGCCCCATGTTTTTGTTGATACAGAGAAATCGAGAACAACTTACTGAAGAAGGAGAGAGAGATGGCTTTTGATGCGGTGAATATGGCGGATTGGCAGATTTCCGAGGCTGCCGAAAAGAACATGCCCACCCCTGAGGAGTGGCGAGACAAATTGGGACTCGAGAAAGACGAAATTCTCCCCATGGGCAGGTTGGCCAAGCTCGATTTCCTTAAAATTATGAATCGCCTCAAAAACAAGCCGGACGGCAAGTACATCGAGGTTACGGCGATTACCCCGACGCCTCTGGGCGAAGGGAAGTCCACCACCTCCTGCGGCTTGATGGAAGGGTTGGGCAAGCGCGGCAAGAATGTCGGCGGCGCCCTGCGTCAACCTTCCGGCGGCCCGACCATGAACGTCAAGGGGACCGCGGCAGGTGGCGGCAACTCCCTGTTGATTCCGATGACCGAGTTCTCTCTGGGCCTCACCGGTGACATTAACGACATCATGAACGCCCACAACCTGGGCATGGTGGCCATGACAGCCCGCATGCAGCATGAGCGGAACTACAACGATGAGCAGCTGGCCAGATTGACCGGCATGCGGCGGCTTGACATCGACCCCACCCGGGTGGAATTCGGCTGGATCATCGACTTCTGCGCCCAGGCGCTGCGGAATATCGTCATCGGCCTCGGCGGCCGTACGGACGGGTACACCATGCAGTCCAAATTCGGCATTGCCGTGGGCTCCGAACTCATGGCCATCCTGTCCATCGCCACCGACCTGGCGGATTTGAAGGAACGGATCAACAACATCACCGTGGCCTTTGACAAGAGCGGCAAGCCGGTTACCTGCCGCGACCTGGAAGTCGGCAACGCCATGGCCGCTTTCATGCGCAACACCATCAACCCGACCCTGATGTGCACCGCCGAGTACAACCCCTGTCTGGTCCACGCCGGACCTTTCGCCAACATCGCCGTCGGCCAGTCTTCCATCATCGCCGACCGGGTTGCCCTGAAACTCTTTGATTACAACATCACCGAGTCCGGCTTTGCCGCCGATATCGGTTTTGAGAAATTCTGGAACGTGAAGTGCCGCTACTCCGGCCTCAAGCCTCATGTCTCCGTTCTCACCGCCACGATCCGCGCCCTGAAGATGCACGGCGGCGGCCCGAAGGTTGTTCCGGGCAAGCCCCTTGATGACGCCTATACCAAGGAGAACGTCGGGCTGGTCGAGAAGGGTTGCGAGAACATGGTTCATCTGATCAACGTCATCCGCAAAGCCGGCATCAACCCGGTGGTCTGCATCAATCGCTTCTATTCCGACACCGACGAAGAGTGTAGGGTTGTTCGCCGGATTGCCGAGGCTGCCGGTGCCCGTTGCGCCGAATCCAAGCATTGGGAACTGGGCGGTGACGGTGCACTCGAGTTCGCCGATACGGTTATCGATGCCTGTAACGAAGAGAATGATTTCAAATTTCTCTATCCTCTGGAGATGAAACTGCGCGACCGGGTTGAGATGATCACCAAGGAAGTGTATGGCGGTGATGGTGTTGATTGGTCACCCGAGGCTAATGCCAAGGCTGAGATGCTGGAGAAAGATCCCCAGTATGCCGATTATGCCACCATGATGGTCAAGAGCCACCTGAGCCTGAGCCATGATCCGACCTTGAAAGGTGTGCCCAAGGGATGGCGTCTGCCGGTTCGGGACATCCTGATCTATTCCGGCGCCAAGTTCCTCTGCCCGTGTGCGGGAACGATCAGCCTGATGCCCGGCACCAGCTCGAATCCGGCCTTCCGCCGTATTGATGTCGACACGGAAACTGGGAAGGTTTCAGGGCTGTTCTAGTAATCGTTTGCTCATCTTTTCATCTTTTCATCCGGCACCGGTCAAGGGACGCTCGTCTTTTGGCCGGTGTTTTTTTTGCAGTGCAGGCGGAAAAACCGTAATCGTTTCCAGGCACCCCTAACCGCCATGGCTCCCTCCGTCCCGATCCCGGCTGCTTTTTTGTTGGCGAAGAACAGATATGCTTGTCAGTGGGCAACCGGATATAGTATTGATTAGTAGATAGTTTTTTCCGCAGATAACAACCTTTCAGGGGTAGCCTCGCATCCATGGCCGTAGCAGACAATAAATCAAATTTGCGTTCCACGGTAAAAGATCAATCCGGGGCCGGAAAGATCAAGATCGGCGAACTGCTGCGCAAGGCCGGGCAGATCAGCAGCTACCAGCTCGATGACGCCCTGGCCGCCCAGAAAAAATCCGGTGGCCGACTGAGCAGCATCCTCTTGCGCCTTGGCCATATTGAAGAATCCACCATCCTCAATTTTTTAAGCCGACTGCACAACTACCAATCCGTGGTGATCAGCAGGGAACCGCCCAAGCCCGAGGCTCTGGCGCTTCTCCCCTACGAGATTGCCAAGAAATATCTGGCTTTTCCTCTGCGGCAGATCGGTAAATCCCTCCAGGTCGCCATGGCCGAGCCCACGGATACCGGGGCGGTGGAGAGCTTGCAGGCTGCGGTTAAGATGCCGCTGACCGTCTGTGTCGCCACGGAAAAAGACATCGTTGATGCCTACAAGACCTATTACAAGATCAGCGATGATGAGCATCAATCTTTTTTCACCTCGGTGGGCGCGGAAGATAAAGACGAGGAATCTGTTACCCAGATCGACGACTTCGGCACCCTGGCCTCCGAGGCGGCCGATGGCATGGAGATCGCCTCCCTGGAAGATGAGTCGGGCGGTGATCAGTATTCCGCCTCGGACGCCCCCATCATCAAGCTGGTGAACGGCATCCTGCTCAAGGCGGTCAACGATGGGGTGAGCGATATCCATATCGAACCCTACGAAAAAACGCTCCAGGTGCGCTACCGCATGGATGGCTCCCTGTACAAGTCCATGAATCTGCCCCTCTCGATCAAGAATGCCCTGAATTCCCGGATAAAAATCATGTCCCAGCTCGACATCACCGAGCGTCGGGTGCCCCAGGACGGTCGTATCCGGATCAAGTTGGGACGTACCCGGGCCGTTGACTTCCGGGTTTCCACCCTGCCCACCCTGTTTGGGGAGAGTATTGTTCTGCGTATCCTCGACAAGGGCAGCCTGAATGTCGATCTCACCAAGCTCGGTTTTGAGAAGGAAACCTTTGCCACCCTTCAACGCTGTATCGAACGGCCCCAGGGTCTGCTGCTCGTTACCGGCCCCACGGGCAGCGGTAAGACGGTAACCCTCTACTCGGTGCTCAATTCGCTCAACAGCGAAGACACCAAGATCCTCACCGCCGAAGATCCGGTGGAGTTTAACTTCAAGGGGATCAATCAGGTCAATGTCAAAAAAGAAGTGGGGATGACCTTTCCCGCGGCGCTCAAGGCCTTTCTCCGGCAGGACCCCGACATCATCATGGTCGGCGAGATCCGGGATATGGAAACCGCGGAGATTGCCATCAAGGCGGCGATGACCGGCCATCTAGTTTTAAGTACGCTCCACACCAATGACTGTCCCGCCACCATCGGTCGTTTGGTGGATATCGGCATTCCGCCCTTCATGCTGGCCTCGGCCGTCACCATGGTCCTTTCCCAGCGGCTGGCCAGAAAGCTCTGCGTCCATTGCAAGGAAGAGCAGCCTCAGCCGCCCAAGGAAGAGCTTATTGCCCTGGGTTTTACCGAGAAGGATTTCGAGAAAGATTTCGTTATCTATGGTCCCAAGGGGTGCCAGAAATGCAACGGCGGCGGCTATAAGGGTCGGGTCGGCCTTTTTGAGCTGATGGAGATCACCGATGAGGTGGCCAAGGCGATCAGCGCGGAAGTGCCGGAAGATCAGCTCCGCAAGATTGCCGTGCAGGAAGGGATGACCCCCCTGCGGCGGGCCGGGGTGAAAAAGGTTATTGAAGGTGTCACCAGCATCGAAGAGATCCTGCGGCGAACCGTTATTACCGAAGAGAGTCTCCCCGCCTATCTGGTCCATCCGGATATCGAGGAGTACGAGGATGGGGATTTCATCATCCGGCAGAACAACAACGACAGTGATTTCTTTAAGCTGGTCATCGGTGCCGTATCCGTGGTCAAGGATGGCAAAAAGATCGCCGAGATCACCGAACCGGGCGAGTATTTCGGCGAGATGAGCGCCATTTCCGGCGAGCCCCGTTCCGCTTCCATCACCTCCAAGGGCCGGTCCAAGGTAAAACGTTTTCCCGGCGACAAGCTCCAGGAGGTTATTCAGAAATATCCCGAGGTGGCCAACCACCTTTTTAAAACCGTGGTCAACCGCTTGAGCCAGGCGAACAATATCATTGTCAAACTGGCAAACGATCGGGCAAAAAAACCGGAATGATACAGCGATAGCTCCCTTTCTCCTTGCCTGCCTTACGATTATTTCGTCCTCCCCCGTTTTTTTCTTCTATTTTCCTCCGGAAAATGTATAGTACAGGGCTTTTTGCAAGTATATCTACCTATTGAAATGTCGTGTTAAATTGGGTAGTTTTGTGAGCTCTGATCCCCATTTTTGCCTTGCCGGGGCCATCATCCGAGGTGATTTTCACCTGGGAGATGAGGCGGCAGGTCTTTTTCTGGCGATTCGCGCATTGATAGAGATATCTATAATTTTTTATATAAGGAGAAGATGAATGAGTGCCAAGATTATCAGCGGGACGGAAGTTGCAAAAGCCATTCGAGAAGAGTTGAAGATCGAGGTCGCGGAACTTAAAGAAAAGCATGATGTCGTTCCCGGTCTCGTCACGATCCTGGTGGGAGAAGACCCGGCCTCTCAGTCTTACGTCAGCGCCAAGAACAAGACTGCCCATGCGCTTGGCATTCATTCCGAACAGATAACCCTGCCCGCCGACACCAGTGAGCAGGATCTGCTGGCCATTGTCGAAAAATGTAACAAGGACAAGAAGATCCACGGCATTCTCGTGCAACTGCCCCTGCCCAAGCATATCAATGAGACCAATGTGCTGTATGCCATTGATCCGGCCAAGGACGTGGATGGGTTTCATCCGGTGAATGTGGGCAAGATGGTGGTGGGCGAGGAGTGCTTTCTGCCCTGCACGCCCCACGGCATCCTCGAATTGCTTACCCGCAGCGGCGTGGAGACCAGCGGCGCCGAAGTGGTGGTCATCGGCCGCAGTAACATTGTCGGCAAGCCCATCGCCAACCTGATGCTCCAGAAGCGCAAAGGCGGCAACGCCACGGTCACCCTGTGCCACACCCGGACCAAGGACATGGCCGCCCACTGCAAGCGGGCTGATATCATCATCGCCGCGGTCGGCGTACCGAAAATGATAACCGCCGACATGGTGAAAGACGGGGTGGTGGTAATCGATGTCGGGGTGAACCGGATCGGCAAGACCGCAGAAGGCAAGGCTATTCTCGCCGGCGACGTGGATTTTGATGCGGTAAAGGAAAAAGCCTCGTATATTACCCCTGTTCCGGGTGGGGTCGGACCCATGACCATCACCATGCTCATGAAAAATACCGTACAGGCGGCCCGGCAGGCCGCGGGTCTGAACTAAGCGGCTGCCGCAGGCATAAAAAGTAATCAGAGGGCATTTGCTTTTCTGTTACATAGCGAACCCAAGATGCTGAGGACATACGATGGCGATCAAACGAAATGGATGTGAGGGATGCGCGGATCTTACCTGCGTCTCCACGCAACAGATTCTCTCCCAGGATATAGCCAAGAACGTCAAAACCGGCTATGACCGCGTTAAAGCGCGGGGGATGTCGGCCTGTCTTTTCGGCTCCGGCGGAACCTGTTGCCGCAACTGCAATATGGGGCCTTGCCAGATCATCGACGGAGTGGAAGACATGCTCGGCATCTGCGGCGCCACCGCCGACACCGTGGCAGCCAGGAATTTCGCCCGTACCGTGGCCGCCGGTTCTGCCGCGCACACCGATCATGCCCGGGAGATGGTGAAAGGTTTTATTAGCGCAGCCAAGGGAGAGGGGCCGCATCAGATCAAGGATGTGCCCAAGCTGAAAAAGCTGGCCGAGGTTTTTGGTATCGTCACCGAAGACCGTGAGATCAAGGATATCGCCATTGAGCTTGGCGAAAAAGCCCTGGCCGAATTCGGCAAGCAGGATGATGCGCCGCTTTCCATGCTGAAACGGGCTACCCCTAAACGCCAGGCCCTGTGGAACAAGCTTGGCATCGCGCCCCGCGGCATCGACCGGGAGGTGGTGGAGATGATGCACCGCACCCACATGGGCGTTGACCAGGAATACGAAAATATCATGCTCCAGGCCTCCCGCACCGCTTTGTCCGATGGCTGGGGCGCCTCCATGCTGTCCACCGAATTGACCGATATCATGTTCGGCACGCCGGTACCCCGCCGCGCCATCGTTGATCTCGGGGTGCTCAAGACCGATCAGGTCAATATCACCGTGCACGGGCATGAGCCCTTGCTGGCCGAGGCCTTGTGCATCGCGGCCCAGGATCCGGAGATGCTGGAACTGGCCAAGAAGCAGGGGGCCAAGGGCATCAACCTGGCCGGCGTCTGCTGCACCGGCAACGAGATTCTCATGCGCCGCGGAATTCCGGTGGCCGGAGGTTTTGTGCAGCAGGAGATGGTCATCGCCACCGGCGCCGTGGAGGCGATGGTGGTGGATGTCCAGTGCGTCATGCAATCCGTGGCCGAGGTGGCCAAGAATTTCCACACCGACATCATCACCACCAACTACCGGGCCAAGATGCCCGGCGGCATTCATATCCAGTTTGAAGAGCACGAGGCGCTCGAGTCTGCCAAGAAGATCCTGACCCACGCCATCAAGAACTTCAAGAAACGCGGCAAGTGTTTTATCCCCAAGGAAACCAAGATGGACGTGGTGGTGGGTTTCAGCCACGAAACCATCAATACCATGCTGGGCGGCCGTTTCCGCGCCAGCTACCGGCCGCTCAACGACAACATCATCAACGGCCGCATCCGTGGCGTTGCCGCCATTGTCGGCTGCGACAATTTTAAGCTGGCGGACGACACCCATGAAACCATCGTCAGGGAGTTGTTGAAAAACAACATACTCGTCCTGGCCACGGGCTGCGCCGCCACCTCGCTCGGCAAGATCGGCCTGCTCAATCCCGAGGCGGCCCGTTTCTGCGGGGATTCCTTGCGGGAGGTTTGCGAGACCGTGGGTATGCCGCCGGTTCTGCACATGGGCTCCTGCGTGGATAACTCCCGAATCCTCATCGCCGCCACCGAGATGGTGCGACAGGGCGGCTTGGGCGACGATATTTCCGATCTGCCCGCCATCGGCACCGCTCCCCTGTGGATGAGCGAAAAGGCCGTGGCCATCGGCCAGTATTTCGTGGCCAGCGGCGCCCAGGTTGTCTTCCAGAATCTGCCCGTTTCCGGGGCTAAGAATTTCAACAAGTATCTCACCGAAGGGCTGATGGCCCAGGTGGGCGCCCATTGGAATATCGCCTCGGAACCCCTGGAGATCGCCCGGATCATGATCGAGAAGATCGAGGAAAAGCGCGATGCCCTGGGGATCAACAAGAAGAAAGAGCGTGTTCTTTTCGACATGGACATGCGGCGTGACCTTGGCGGCGGCGGTCTGACGGACGTTGGCTGCCATGGCCCGAGCGTCGTCTCTTGATCTTTTTTATAAGCAAGAATTAAGGATAAGGATCATAACCGATGAAATCGGGAAGCCGTTTAGAACGGATTTTAACATCAGGAGAGTTCGCAGTCACCGGCGAGCTGGGACCGCCCAAGAACGGCAATGCCGAATTGGTGCGGGAAAAAGCCCGGCTGCTCAAAGGGAGTGTTGACGCGGTCAACATCACCGACTGCCAGACCGCCATCGTCCGCATGTCCAGCATCAGCGCCGGTCTGTTGACCCTGGCCGAGGGGGTGGAGCCGGTCATCCAGATGACCTGCCGCGACCGCAACCGGATCGGGATGCAGAGCGATATCCTGGGCGCTGCCGCCTTGGGGCTCAAGAACCTGCTCTGCCTAACGGGCGACCATCAGAAGTTCGGCAACCATCCCGGCTCCAAGGGCGTCTTTGACATGGACTCCATCCAGCTTCTGGGGATGGTGAAGACCATGCGGGATGAGAAGAAATTCCAGTGCGGCGAACCGATCAAGTCGCACGAGCCCAGGCTTTTCCTCGGTGCTGCGGCCAACCCGTTTGCCGGGCCGTCCGAGCAGTTCCGGGCTGCCCGGCTGGCAAAAAAGGTCGCTAATGGCGCGGATTTTGTCCAGACCCAGATCATCTACAATGTGGAGCGCTTTGCCAGATTCATGCAGGCGGTCCGCGATCTCGGCCTCCACAAAAAGGTCCACATCCTGGCCGGGGTAACCCCGCCCAAATCCGTGGGCATGGCCCGCTACATGAAGAGTTCCGTGCCGGGCATGGATGTCACCGATGAGGTGATCAAACGGATGCAGGGCGCCAAGGACAAGGAAGACGAGGGCATCAACATCTGCGTTGATATCATCCGCCAGGTCCGGGAGATCGAAGGGGTGGCCGGCGTCCATATCATGGCCATTGAATGGGAAAGCGCTGTGCCGGAGATCGTCAGCCGGGCAGGGCTCGCCACCCGTCCGGTCTTTGCCGACGAGCCGGTTGCCCTTGCGGCGCCGGTTTCGGCCATCGAGATTCGGACCACAGTGGCCGGGGGTGAGGAAGGTGATGCTGTCCTGGCGGCAGCCAAGGTTGAGGCAGAAAAAATTATCGCCGCGGCCAAGGCGGAAGCCGCCCAGTACCGTGCATCAGCCACGGCCGGCACCAGCGGTGCCGGGGTGGTTGGTCAGGCAAGGATTGAAATAGAAGAAGCAGGAGAGGATGCGATGAACGAAAAAGAACGGCAAATGGCGCTTGACTCGGTACGTCTCGGTCTGGATGCGCTGAAAAAGGCCTACGGCTTGTCGGACGATCAATTTGATGCCCTGGTGAAATTTGCCGGAGCCGAGGCTATTCTCAAGCGCGAGCCGTTGCTCGCCGTTCCTGTTTCCCCGGCACCGGCTCCGGTTGTCCCGGCTGCTCCTGCGCCGGTGAAGGACGAGAGCGCAGCCAAGAAAGCCGCCGAAGCTGCGGCGATGGAAGAGGCCAAGAAGGCTGAAGTTGCAAAGAAAGCAGCCACGGAGCAGGCGGCGGCAGAGGCCAAAAAGGCGGAGGCGGCGAAAAAGGCTGCCGAGGCTGCCGCTGCGGAAGCTGCCAAGAAAGTCGCCCCGGTTAAGGCTGCGGAAGAGCCCAAGAAAGCTGCCGCGCCTGCACCGAAGAAGGCAAGCTCAGCCCCGGCCGCCGCAGTCGGCGCGGCTGAGCTTGCCTGCGAAAAAACGCCTTTGAGCGAACGGGCCGCCAAGGTTCCGGAAGCCTCCTACAAGCAAGCTTACACCGGCGCCATCCGCGAGACGGCTCTGGGCGACGGGGCGAGCGGCATCAAGGTGGGCGGTTCCAACACCCTGTCGTTCCATCTCTTCGAAGGAACCATGGGCAACAGCCCCAAGATCGCCTTTGACGTCCTTGATGTTAAGCCCGAGGAATGGCCCGACTCCCTGGCCCGTCATTATCAGGATGTTCTGGACAATCCCCTGGCCTGGGCGCAGAAATGTGTCAAGGAGTATGGCGCGGACGCCATCTGTCTCTCCATGGTCAGCACCGACCCCAACGGCCTGAACCGGCCTGCGGGTGAGGCAGCCAAAGCCGCGGCCGAGGTGGTGAAAAATATCGAGGTGCCGGTTATTGTCTGGGGTTGCGGCAACGGCGAAAAGGATACGGAAACCCTGCGGGAGATCACCTCCCTCATCGGCGACAAGAAGGTGTGTCTGGCCCCGCTTTCCGACAGCAACTACCGGGCCATCGGCGCAACCGCCATGGCCTTCCAGTACCCCATGGTTGCTGCTTCGCCCATTGACGTGAATCTGGCCAAGCAGCTCAACATCTTATTGGAGAATCTCGGGGTCTCCCTGGATTCTGTCTTGATCGATCCTTCCATCGGCGCTCTTGGCTACGGCATCGAATACACCTACTCCGTCATGGAGCGGATTCGCCTTGCCGCCCTTACCCAGAAAGACGAGAAGCTGCAGGTGCCCTTTATCTGCAACCTGGGCCGCGAGGTCTGGAAGGCCAAGGAATGTCGGTTGCCTACTGACGAGATGATCGGCGACCAGGAAACCCGGGGCATTCTCATGGAGGCCATCACCGCTTCCTGTATGTTGATGGCGGGCGGCGAACTGATGATCATGCGGCATCCGAGAGCGGTTTCTCTGACCAAGTCGCTGATCGCCGGTCTCATGGGCTGAGCCGTTGTTCAAGAGGTAAAATAATTGGCATGTCGGGACCGGCATAAGGTGCCGTAACGAAAAGTTGAGCAAGTAGAGGTTTTTTCGTAACGGCTCCTAAATTGTCTGAACTTGTAGAGTAAAGAGGAGAAATACCAAATGTCTAAGATCATCTGTTCAGCCGCCATCCGTGGGGCTCACAAGATAGTTGATATGGCGGAAGCGAAGTTCGAGGAGGCCATCAAGAAGTACGGCCCTGAGCAAGAGGTGCATTTCCCGAACACCGCCTACTTCCTGCCGGTTATTTACAGTATGCTGGGCGCCAAGGTACAGAATCTGGGCGACATGAAGGATATCTTCAAGGAATGCCGCACCCTGCTGCCGGAATTGGTGAGCGAGAATATTTGGCTGCCGTACCTCGCCCCGGCTCTGGATGCGGGCATGGCCACCTTTTTTGCCGAGGAGATGTACGAGGCTATCCGCTATCTGGAGACCCCGGATTTCTACACCAAGACCGAAGATCCGCTGGAGAACAATATCTGGCTGGGTGCTGCCGACGACGTCATCTTCCGCAAACGCGGCGTCGAGTTCGTGGACGGCACGGCCCCTGGTTTTGCCGCCATCATGGGCACCCCGGACAACAACGAGGTTGCCTCGCGCATCGCCTTGGAGTTGCAGGAGAAGAACCTCTATATCTTCATGCACGATCAGTCCAACGGCAAGAATATGGCCGAGCGTCTGGTGGAAAACAAGGTGCAGGTCGGCTGGAATACCCGGCTGGTGCCTTTTGGCAAGAGCTACACCTCGGCGGTCTTTGCCATCGGCTTTGCCTGCCGCGTGGCCATGGCCTTCGGCGGCATCAAGCCCGGCGACTACAAGGGCAACCTGATCTACAACAAGGACCGGACCTTCGCCTTTGTCATGGCCTTTGGCCCGGTTTCCGACGAGTGGTACGCCAACGCGGCCGGCGCCATCAACTGGGGTTTCCCCACCATTTCCGACTACGATATTCCCGAGATACTGCCCACCGGAATCTGCACCTACGAGCACGTGGTCAGCCGGGTGCCCCACGAGGAGATCGTCCAGAAGGCCATCGAGGTGCGCGGCCTCAAGGTCAACGTCACCAAGATCGACATCCCCTTGTCCTTTGGCCCGGCCTTTGAGGGCGAGCGTATCCGTAAGGACGACCTCTTCATGGAATGTGGCGGCGGCCGGACCTCGGGGGTTGAGGTGCTGGTTTCCAAGGATATGTCCGAGGTGGAGGACGGCAAGGTTACCGTCGAAGGGCCGGACATCAAGGACATCCAGGTGGGTCAGAATCTGCCCCTCGGCATCCTGGTCGAGGTTGCCGGGCGCGGCATGCAGTCGGACTTCGAGCCCATCCTCGAGCGTCAGTTCCATCACCTGATCAACTACATCCAAGGCATCATGCACATGGGCCAGCGGAACATCATGTGGCTCCGGATCGGCAAGGCTGCGGTGGAAAAGGGCTTTTCCCTCGCCCACATCGGCAAGGTGTTGCACGGCAAACTGCATCAGGAGTTCGGCGCCATTGTCGACAAGATCCAGGTCAAGATCTACACCGAGCTGGATAAGGTGGAAGAGGTTCAGGAGCTGGCCCGCAAGGTATACGCGGAGCGCGATGAGCGGTTGGGTTCCATGACCGACGAGACCGAAGAGGTCTTCTACTCCTGCACCCTGTGCCAATCCTTTGCCCCGAGCCATGTCTGTGTTATCACCCCGGAGCGGATCGGCATGTGCGGCGCCTATAACTGGCTGGACGGCAAGGCCTCCTATCAGATCAACCCCACCGGCCCCAACCAGCCGATTCAGAAAGGCGACTGCCTGGATGAGAAGCTCGGCCGCTTCAAGGGGATCAACGATTTTGTCGACCAGACCTCCCGCGGGGCTGTAACCGATCTTGCCCTCTACTCCCTGATGAACAGCCCGATGACCGCTTGCGGCTGTTTCGAGGCCATTGCCGCCATGCTGCCCCAGTGTAACGGCATCATGGTGGTCAACCGCGACTACAGCGGCATGACCCCTTCCGGGATGAAGTTCACTTCTCTGGCCGGTATGGCTGGCGGCGGCGCGCAGACCCCTGGTTTTATCGGGGTTTCCAAGCATTTCATGACCAGCCCCAAGCTGTTTGTTGCCGAAGGCGGGTTGCAGCGCATGGTCTGGCTGCCCAAGATGATGAAGGAAGAGATCAAGGACAAACTCATGGAGCGTTGCAAGGAAATCGGCATGCCGGAGTTTTACGACATGATCGCCACCGAGGAGAACGGTACCACGGAGGAGGAAATCCTCGCCTTCATGAAAAAAGTCGGGCATCCGGCTCTTGAGATGGAAGCGCTTGTTTAATTGACGATATAAGCTATCCGCTATCAGCGATACGATTCAAGATTACTATTCAAGCTTACAGCTTGCCTTATAACGGAGGAACAGACAGATGGCTTTAACAGGTATTCAAATCCTCAAGATGCTTCCCAAGAAGAACTGTGGGGAGTGCGGTATCCCGACCTGTCTTGCCTTTGCCATGAAGGTGGCTGCCGGGCAGATGGAAATCGGCGAATGTCCGTATGTGAGCGATGAGGTCAAGGAGCAGATCGGCGAGGCTTCCGCCCCTCCGATCCGGACTGTTAAAATCGGTTCCGGGGACAGCGCCTATACCACCGGCGGCGAGACCTGCCTGTTCCGCCATGAAAAACGGTTTGAGAACCCCACCGGTATTGCGGTGCTGGTCACCACCGACATGAGCGAGGCCGAGGTCGAGGGCCGCATCACCCGGTTCAAGAACCTCCGCTATGAGCGGGTCGGCGTTCTGCTCAAGGCTGACCTCATCGCGATCAAGGATAGCAAGGGCGACAGTGCTGCCTTTACCGCCCTGACCAAGAAGGTGCTGGACGGTGCCGCCGATGCCGGCCTCATCCTGATGAGCGACAAGGCCGACAATCTCAAGGCTGGTGCTGCGGCCTGCGGGGAACGCAAGCCCCTGCTCTACGGTGCCACCGCCGAGAATGCCGAGGCCATGGTTGCTGTGGCCAAAGAGACTGGCTGCCCCCTGGTTGCCAAGGGCACAAACCTTGACGACACCGTGGCTGTTTCCGAGAAACTTCTTGCTGGTGGGCTCAAGGATCTGATGCTCGACTCCGGAGCCCGCACGATCCGCGCTGCTCTCGAAGACAGCGTGGTGGGCCGGCGTTCCGCCATCCGCGCTAAATTCAAGCCCCTGGGTTTTCCCACCATCACCTTCCCCTGCGAGATCTCCGCCGATCCGTTGATGGAGGCCATGGTCGCCTCGGTGCTCATTGCCAAATACGCAGGTATCGTTGTGCTTTCCGATCTGCAGGGCGATATCCTCTTCCCGCTGTTGCTGGAGAGGCTGAACATCTTCACCGATCCCCAGCGGCCCATGGTGGTCCAGGAAGATGTGTATAACATCAACGGCCCCACCGAGGATTCCCCGGTGCTCATTACTTGCAACTTCTCCCTCACCTACTTCATCGTTTCCGGGGAGATCGAGGGGAGCAAGGTGCCTTCCTGGCTACTGATTAAGGATACGGAAGGGCTTTCGGTCCTCACCGCCTGGGCGGCCGGCAAGTTCGGCGCGGATATGATTGCGGCCTTTATGAAAAAATCCGGAATCGAGTCCAAGGTCAAGCATCGGGAGCTGATTATCCCCGGCTACCTTGCCTCCATGAAGGGTGAGTTGGAGGAAGAGCTGGCCGGTTGGACCATTACCATCGGCCCCCGTGAAGCCGGACATCTGCCCGCCTTCCTGAAGGAATGGAAGCCCGCGGCATAAGGGAAGTTGCATATTCATCGGCTTAGGAGCCGTAACGTAACCATATACAACGACTGAACCGGCTATGAATATCACAATCAACGGGTATGAAATTGTTGCCGAAGAAGGGATCACCATCCTGGAAGCGGCAAAACGGGCGGATATCCATATCCCCACCCTGTGCTACGTGAACAAGGGGACCTCGGACATCCCGTGCGGGATCTGCGTGGTCAGCGTGGAAGGGGTGGAGGCTCCGGTTCGGTCTTGTGTAACCCCGATCCGCGAAGGAATGCAGGTCACCACCGAGTCCAAGGAGTTGCAGGCCAAGCGCGCAGAGCGCATGACCCTCCTGATGGAGACTCATTTCGGCGACTGCAAGGCGCCCTGCAATCTCACCTGTCCCGGGCAGATCAACGTGCAGGGCTACATCGCCCATGTGGCCAAGGGCCAGTACGAAGAGGCCTTGCGGTTGGTCATGGAGCGCAATCCCTTTCCCTTTTCCGTGGGCAGGGTGTGTCCTCGGTTCTGCGAAACCCGTTGTCGCCGGATTCTCGTGGATGAGCCGGTGTCCATCAACCATCTCAAGCGCTTTGTTGCCGACTGGTGCATGGCGCACAAGATCGACCTGCGCATCCCCCGCGAGCCGGCCACCGGCAAAAAGATCGCCGTTATCGGCGGCGGCCCTTCCGGCTTGACCGGCGCCTACTACCTGGCGCGCAAAGGCCACGATGTCACGGTCTTCGAGTCCGCCCCCAAGCTTGGCGGCATGTTGCGCTACGGCATCCCCGACTACAAGATCCCCCAGGATGTTCTTGATTACGAGATCAGCACCATCCTGCGCATGGGGATCAATGTCCGCATGAGCCAGAAGTGGGGCGAGGATTTCACCCTGCAATCCCTCAAGGATCAAGGCTACGAGGCCATCCTCATCGCCACCGGCACGCCGGTGGACGAGAGCCTGGACATCCCGGGCTGTGCCTTGCCCAAGGTGATCCCGGCCACGAAATTCCTGCGGAATATGGCCGAGGGCAAGGTCGGCAACTACGGCCGCTCCGCCGTGGTTTTCGGCGGCAACAATGTGGCCATGGAGGTTGCCCGTTCTCTGTTGCGCAACGAGGTCGGCCAGGTAACGATCATCTATCCTCGGGCTCAGACCGAGATGTCTGCCAATCAGCGCAATATCCGGGTGGCGGAAAAAGAGGGCGTCCAGTTTCTGCTCATGGCCGCGCCGGTCAACTTCAGCGATACCGACCACGGCATCAGCGTGCAGTTGATCCGGACCAAGCTCGGTGAGCCGGACGAGAAGGGCATCCGCTATCCCGAGGCTATCCCCGGCTCCACGGTGAATATTCAGGCAGATACCGTTATTGTTGCCCAAGGATTGAGCGCTTGCCACGAGAAATTCGAGGGTGGCGAACTGGAAGCGACCTTGGAGCTGACCCCGAAATGTAATGTCAAGGCCAATCCCAGAACCTCGTTGACCAACCATCCCGGCATCTACGCGGCCGGTGATGTGACCAGCGGCCCCCGTTCGGTGATCCAGGCCGTGGTTGCGGCCCGGCGGGCGGCGGAAAATATCCATGCCCAGGTCATGGGCATTACCAAGACCGTGAACGAGAGCCGGTTCAACTTCACCCGGGGCAAGGGCTTCGATGATGTCGATCTTCGTAATTTTGAGGGGATCAACATCAAGCTGCGCGAGAAAATGCCCACCAGGCCGCCCCAGATCGCCACCCAGGATTTCAGCGAGATCAAGCTCGGGTTTTCCGAGCAGATGGCGATCACCGAGGCCAAGCGTTGTCTGTCCTGCGGCTGTCGCGCCTTTGACCGCTGTGACCTGAAGAAACTGGCCACGGATTTCGGCCTTGATCCAACCCGGACCGGGATGGCGGCAAAGCCGATCTACACGGAAAAGATTGCCCATCCCATGATTCAGGTGGACCTGAACAAGTGCATCTACTGCAAGCGCTGCCAGAACAGCTGTGAATACAATGCCCTGGAAATCAGCGCCGACGGTGTCGATGACAAGGGGAGGCCGCTGGGTCTGCGTTTTAAGTTCAAGGAAAACTGTGTCAACTGCGGCAGCTGCGTGGACAACTGCTCCACCGGCGCCCTGAACAAGAAAGACGCCCTGGTGCCGGTGGTCAACGAACCCATCCGCGAGGTGCGCTCCACCTGTCCGTACTGCGGTGCAGGCTGCCAGATCATCCTCAAGGTGAAGGGCAATACCCTGATGGAGGTCACCTCGGATCCGGACCTGGCGCCCAATTACGGGGCGCTGTGCGTCAAGGGTCGGTTTGGGCATAATTTCGTCCAGCACAAGGATCGTCTGACCAAACCCCTGGTGCGCCGGGGCTCCCAACTGGTGGAGACAAGTTGGGAAGATGCCCTCAATGTGGTGGCCAAGCGTTTCTTCGACATCAAGGCTATGTACGGACCGGATTCCATTTCCGGCTTCAGCTGCGCCCGGGCCAGCAACGAAGAAAACTATCTGATGCAAAAATTCATGCGGACAGCGATCGGAACGAATAATATCGATCACTGCGCCCGACTCTGACACGCTCCCACGGTGGCCAGTTTGGCCCTCACCTTCGGCAGCGGCGCAATGACCAACTCCATTGCGGATACAAAGAAAACTGATCTCTTTTTCATGGTCGGCAGCAACCCGGACACCAGCCATCCCACCATCGGCCTGCGCATTCATCAGGCTGTGGATCGCGGCGCTAAACTGGTGGTGGTGGATCCCCGCCGGACCAAGCTTGCCGAGCGGGCCGATCTCTGGCTGCGGATCGTGCCGGGAACCGACGTCGCCTTTTTAAACGGCATGATGCAGGTCATCCTCGAGGAGGAGCTCTGGGACAAGAAGTTTGTCGAGGAGCGCACCGAGGATTTTGACGAGCTTGTCCGGTTGGTCAAGAAATATACGCCGGAGATGGTGGAAAAGATCACCGGCATCAAGGAAGATCAGCTGCGCCAGGCCGCCAGGATGTATGCCGCGGAAGGCAGGCACGCTGCTTTTTGGGGCATGGGCATTACCCATTATGTCACCGGTACCGACCGGGTGAAGTCCATCGCCAACCTGACCATGCTTTGCGGCAAGATCGGGTTGGAAGGCACCGGCTGCAATCCTCTCCGGGGCCAGAACAACGTCCAGGGCGCCTGCGACATGGGCGCGCTGTTCAATACCCTGCCGGGTTATGGCGGCCTGGAAACCGACGATCTCTTTGCTAAGTATGAAAAGCACTGGGGCATCAAGCTGCCGCGGCGTCCGGGTAAACCCGCCACCGAGGTCTGGGACAATGTCTTCAAGGGCCATATCCGTGGCCTTTATATCTTCGGGGAAGATCCCGTAGTGGCCGACGCCAATATCGCCCATGTCCGGGCGGCCCTGGAAAAGGTCGATTTCCTGGTGGTTCAGGATATCTTCCTGACCGATACCGCAAAGATGGCGGATGTGGTTTTGCCTGCCGCCTGCTACGCGGAAAAGGACGGCACCTTCACCTGCACCGAGCGCAGAGTGCAGCGGATTCGCAAGGCGGTTGAGCCGCCGGGCGAGGCCAAGCCGGACTGGCAGATCATCTCCCTGCTTTCCCAGCGGATGGGCTATCCCATGCACTATAATTCCGCCTCGGAGATCTTTGACGAGATTTGCCAGCTGTTGCCGCAGTACAAGGGGCTTTCCTACGAACGGCTGGAAAAGGTCGGGTTGCAGTGGCCGGTGCCGGATCAGAATCATCCCGGCACTGCGGTCTTGCATACGGATAAGTTTACCCGGGGCAGGGGGCTGTTCATTGCCGAGGATTACATCCCTCCGGTGGAACTGCCCGACGAGGAATATCCGCTGCTGTTCACCACCGGCCGCGATATTGCCCGGTACAACTTCAGCAGCATGACCGGCAAGACCCAGGAGATCGACGAGATCAGCCCGGAGTGCTTTGCCGAGGTGCATCCTGCGGATGCCGAACGTTTGGGGCTTAAGGAGAAAAACTGGGTACGGCTCACCTCGCGGCGCGGTTCGGTGCAGATGCGGGCCATCATCACCGACCGGACCCAGGAGGGCACCATCTTCAGCACCTATAATCATTTGCAGGCGCTGGTGAACCTCCTGACCCTGGACGCCCTGGATCGTCTTTCCAGGACCCCGGAGTATAAGCTGTGCGCCATCAAGGTTGCAGTATTAGGCGATGAGTTACCGGATTGACCTTTTTTGGAGTGCGGTTTGGGCTCCTAAGCCGTCAGTTGAAAATAATTGTACTATTGGAAATGCCATGACCGGCATAAGGATCCGTAACGAAATGGTCTAGGAGCTAGACATTTCGAAACGGCTCCTAAATTTTTTAATTTGAGTGGAGTTACACGATGGGACAAGCAAAAGATAAGAAATCAGGGACGGTCATGGTCGTCGGCGGCGGTATCGCCGGCGTTCAGGCAGCCCTTGATTTAACCGAGCTTGGCTACTATGTCTATCTGGTAGAAAAGTCTGCGGCCATTGGCGGCGCCATGGCCCAGTTGGATAAAACCTTTCCTACCAACGACTGTTCGCTTTGAATACTCGCGCCTAAGCTGGTAGAGGCCGGTCGGTCTCCCAATATCGAAATCTTAAGCAACGCTGATTTTCTTTCCCTTAACGGGAAGCCGGGCAGTTTCACGGCCACGCTGCGGATGCGTCCGCGGTACATCGATGCGGATAAATGCACGGCCTGCGGCCTCTGTACCAAGTACTGCCCAAGGCATCTGGTGGATCAGTACAACGAGGGTCTTGCCGTCACCCGGCCGATCCACATCGACTATGCCCAGGCAGTGCCCGCCACCTATTTCATCGATCCGGAGGCGTGCCTGTACCTCAAGCACGGCACCTGCCAGATCTGCGTCTGCACCTGCCAGAGCAAGGCCATTGATTTCAGCCAGAAGGCAGAGGAAAAAGAGATCCAGATCGGCGCGGTGATCATGGCCCCAGGCTTTGGCCGGGTTCCCGATGCAACCCTGGCCAAATACAGCTATGGTTCGCACCCCGACGTTATGACCAGCCTGGAGTTCGAGCGGCTGCTTTGCGCCTCCGGCCCCTTTGAAGGCGAGGTCAAGTGTATTTCCGACCGCAGGCATCCCAAGAAAATCGCCTTTATCCAGTGCGTTGGCTCCCGCGATCTCGGCTGCAACAACGGCTACTGCTCTTCGGTCTGCTGCATGTATGCCATCAAGGAGGCCATGGTTGCCAAGGAGCATGACCCCGAGGTGGAGATCACCATCTACTACATGGACATGCGGACCCAGGGCAAGGGCTTCGATGCCGCCCAGAAGAAGGCGGAGTCCATGGGGATCAAGTTTGTCCGCGCCCGGGTGGCCGATGTCATGCCGTGGGACAAAAATTTAAAGCTCACCTATTCCACCCTGGACGGGACGCACAGCTTTGAGCCCTTTGATATCGTCGTGCTCTCCGTGGGGCTCGATGCTCCGGCAGACGCCAAGAACCTCGGTGAGATCGCCGGTTTTGCCCTGAACCATTACGATTTCTGCAAGACCGAGACCTTTGCCCCGCTGCTCACCACCAAGCCCGGTGTTTTCGTGGCCGGCGCTTTCCAGGGCCCCAAGGATATTCCGGAAAGCGTCACCCAGTCCAGCGCGGCTGCAGGCTTAGCGGCCGGGCTTATTGCCAAGGATCGCGGCAAGGCCTTGGTGCACAAGACCTATCCCAAGGAACAGAAAACCGGCAAGGATGAAGAGGTCCGGATCGGCGTCTTTGTCTGCCATTGCGGGATCAACATCTCCAGCGTGGTGGATGTGGCCTCGGTTGAGCAGTACACCGAGGGCATGGAAGGCGTGGTCTACCATGCCCAGAGCCTGTACAGCTGTTCCCAGGACGCCCAGGAGGTGCTCAAGGCCAAGATCAAGGAGCATAACCTGAACCGGGTGGTCATTGCCGCCTGTTCGCCGAGAACCCACGAGCCGCTCTTCCAGGAAACCCTGAAGGACGCGGGGTTGAACCGCTGTCTCTTTGAGATGGTCAATATCCGCGACCACTGCTCTTGGGTGCATGCCAACGAGCCTGCGGCCGCGACGCAAAAATCCAAGGATCTGGTGCGCATGGGCATTGCCAAGGCCCGTCATATCCAGCCCCTGCCCGAGCAGACCGTGCCGGTTATCCCCAAGGCCCTGGTCTTGGGCGGCGGGGTGGCAGGGCTGACTGCCGCCCTTACCCTTGCCGAACAGGGCTTTCATACCACGGTGGTGGAAAAAGAAGCCACCGTGGGCGGCCATCTCCAGCATCTGGCTTACACCCTGCAGGGCGACACGGTGTCCACGGTTCTGGCCGAGTTGACCGACACGGTGAAAAAGAGCAAATTGATCGAGGTGTTGACCAATACCGAACTGACCCAGGTCAGCGGCTTTGTCGGCAATTTCAGCTCGGTGCTTACCACCACCAAGGCCAAAAAAGCCACGGAAACCACCCTCGACCATGGGGTGATCATCATCGCCACCGGCGGCCGCGAGCATCGGCCCGAGGTGGTGCTGGGCAACCCGATCAAGTATTCCGAAACAATCGTTACCCAGCGCGAGTTGGAGCAGCGTTTGTCCGGCAAGGGCAAGAACCTGGCGCCCAAATCGGTGGTCATGGTGCAGTGTGCCGGCTCCCGGGGGGATGACCTCAACTATTGCAGCAAGGTCTGCTGTAATCACGCGGTGAAAAACGCCCTCAAGATCAAGGCCCTTGATCCGGCCTCCCAGGTGGTGGTGCTCTACCGCGATATGCGCACCTATGGCTTTGCCGAAGACGCCTACCGCGAGGCCAGGGAAAAAGGGGTGGTCTTCATCCCCTACACCATGGATAACAAGCCCAAGTTCAAGAGCAGCGGCAAGAAGATGAGCGTCACCTTTTTCGATCCGATCCTGCGCGACGAGGTCACCATGACCCCCGATGTCCTGGCCTTGAGTGTCGGTATTGTTGCCGAAGGGACCGAAGACTTGAGCAAGCTCTTGAAGATTCCGGTGAACGAAGACAAGTTCTTCCTCGAGGCCCATGTCAAGCTGCGGCCGGTGGAATTGCCGGTGAGCGGGGTGTATGTCTGCGGCCTGGCCCATTCGCCCAAGCCGGTGGAGGAGATCATCGTCCAGGCACAGGCAGCGGCGGCCAAGGCGGCTATGCCGCTGGGCAAGGGCTTTGTTTCGGTGGAGCCCACCATCTCCTGCGTGGACAAGGAAGCGTGTATCGGCTGTGGCCTGTGCGAATCGCTCTGCCCGTATCAGTCCATCCGGATCATCAAGGACGAAAACGGCAAGCGCAAGGCCGAGACCATCACCGCCTCCTGCAAGGGCTGCGGCATCTGCGCCTCGCATTGCCCGGTATTCGCCATTTCCATGGGCGGCTACACCGACGAACAGATCAACGCGCAAATCACCGCCTTTGGCGAAAAATGATGAACTTGTAAAAAAAGAAAAAGTTTACAGGTTCGCAACGAAAAATTAACAAGTTACAACCGAATACCCGTTGTAATCGCGTTTTTGCGATTTCAACAAAAGTAGAGGAGTAGTGGTTATGAGTCAGAAAGATTTCAACCCGAAGATCCTGGGTTTTCTCTGCAACTGGTGCTGCTATGCCGCCGCAGACAGTGCCGGGGTTTCCCGTTACCAGTATCCGCCGAACCTGCGGACCATCCGGGTGATGTGCACCGGACGTCTTGATCCGGCCTTTGTTCTGCGTGGATTTGCCGAAGGTGCCGACGCCATCTTCTCCGGTGGCTGACAACTCGGTGAATGCCATTACCAGGTTGGTAATTACGACGCGATGGGTGTGAGTGCATTGGTGAAAAAGGTTCTGGCCGAGGTCGGGATCAAGCCGGAGCGGTTTGGTCTGCAGTGGGCCTCAGCGGCGGAGGCGCCGCGCTTTGTAAAGCTGATCACCGATTTTACCATGAAGACCAAGGAGCTTGGCCCCATAGGCCAGGCGGAAGGCTTGACCCCCGAGGAGTTGAAGGTCCGGATCGACAAGGCCCTTGCCCTGGTGAGCGACCGCAAGCTGCGGATTGCTCTGGGCAACACCACCAAGACCATCCGCAAGGAGGCGAATTTCACTCAGGAGTTTATCACCTCGGTGATCGAGGATAAGCTGGGTAAAACCATCACCGCCGGTCTGGAAGGCGGTGGCGCGGAGGCGGCAGCCAAGAAGTAAACGCGGTAAACAGTACGAAAGAAGGTGTTCCAACGGGAGGCGCGGGCAGTTGTTCGCACCTCCCGTTTTTTTTGTCGAGGGGGCGGAAAAAACCCGGCAGGGGAGGGGGATCTGCACTCACTCCTTTTGCTTGATCACCGCATAATAATTTCTTACTGTTTATGTATCTCTCTGGAGGAGATATGAAAGCCTTGATTATCAGTGCGGACAATTTTGAAGACTCTGAGCTGTTGGTTCCCGCCAACCGGCTGAAGGAGGCGGGCGTCGAAGTGACCGTGGCCTCTTTGCGCTGTGGGACCATCAAGGGCAAGCACGGCTACAAAGTGGCCGTGGATAAGACCCTTGACGAGGTCAACCCTGACGATTATGCAATTCTGATCCTGCCTGGGGGTGCGGCGCCGGCGGTGGTGAGAAAGGAGCCGAAGGCTCTGGAGATCGCCCGGCTCTTTATTGCTCGTGGTAAACCGGTTGCCGCCATTTGCCACGGGCCGCAGATTTTAATCAGCGCCGGCCTATTGCAGGGGCGCCGCGCCACCTGTTACAGGTCGGTGGCTGATGAGCTGAAAGAGGCTGGCGCGCTCTATGAGGACCAGGAAGTGGTTGTGGACGCCAGCTTGGTTACCTCCCGGCAACCGGCCGATCTCCCCGCGTTCATACGCGAGATCATGAAACAACTCGGACTTTAATTCGGACGGAGTTGATTTATTGAATTATGGTATAATGAGTGTCGTCGAGATCGAAAGATGTCATGCCATGGCCCATCTCGACACTGTCCGGCAAAGCATTTTTTTGTCGGCACCAGCAACAAGACCAGTGATTTTCTGGCCGATGTCCTTCTTCTTTGGTGGAAGGAAAAGAAGCAGGATCTTTTTTATGATCCAGAACAACAGGAGATTCACAATGAAACGTTTTCTGATCGCAGTAGCAATAGCTGCTGCCACCGTCTCCACCCCGGCACTCGCTGCCGACGTTGGCGTCTCGGTCAGTATTGGCCAACCCGGTTTCTATGGCCATATTGATATCGGCGACTACCCGCAGCCCCGAGTGCTCTATCGTCAGCCGATCATCGTTGAGCGGGTCCAAGTGGAACGCCCTCCGGTCTATCTGCGCGTCCCGCCGGGCCACGCCAAAAATTGGCGCAAGCATTGCCGCGAATACAACGCCTGCGGCGAGCGCGTATTCTTTGTGCGTGACGACTGGTACGAACGCGAATATGTTCCGCGTTATCAGGAAAAGCATCGTGAGCGCGGGGATGATGACCGCCGTGATGAGGGCAGGAATGATGACCGCCGTGACGAGGGCAGGAATGGTGATCATGGGAAGGATAAGAAAAACGGTAAGGGGCATGGTCACTAAAGCTGCAACCAAGAAGTAAACGCTGTAATCATCACGGAAGAAGATGATCCAACGGGAGGTGCGGACAGTTGTTCGCGCCTCCCGTTTTTTTTTAGGGGAGGGGATGGCGGCTTATTGCTGATGATCGTCGGGCTTGTCGTCACGCCGCCGCGTAAAAGGCAAATGCGGGTGGTGTACCCCTTCGCGCAGCATGAGGAAGCTGGTTTCCAGAAGCTCGACTCCGGTCAGCACCCCGACCGTAAGCACGGCCAAAACCACGCCGCCATGCTCATAACCCAGGCCGATGGCCGAACCGATGGCCGCCAGCATCCAGATTACCGCTGCGGAGGTGACCCCCTGCACCAATCCCTCCTTGGCCATGATCACCCCCGCGCCGAGGAAGCCGATACCGGTGACCACCTGGCCCACCACCCGGCTGGGATCAGCCATCGTACCCGCGGTGATCAGAGCGCCCAGGGCGACAAAGACCTCGGTGCCGAGGCAGATCAGGATGCTGGTGCGGATGCCTGCCGGTTTGCCGCGCAGCTGGCGCTCCAGGCCGATGATGCCGCCACAGATGATGGCCACGGCGATGCGCTGCCAGAAGATCGGGGTGTAGGGGTCGAACACTGGCATGGGCAGAGGCTCCGTTGGGACTGTTTCAGTGAGGTTTCCCCGCAGGGGAAAGTAGTGTTGTTCTTATGCCAATCTATTGCTGAAATCGCAATGTGTCAATCAGGCTCATGCTCCTGCAACCCCAGAATGCTGAAAAGTGGGTCGTCAATCGCCTCGCTGCGGCAGACCGGGCATTTGCCGGGCGGCGTCATCCGGTCGCGTTTTGCAAAGATGAACCCGCATGCCCGGCACTCCGCCGGGGTCACCGCAAGCACCGCGCCGGTGGCGTGCAGGCTGCGGCGGATATGTTCGAGATGGGAGGAGACCTCCTTTTCCGGGAGGTGGACAGCGATGGAAATATCCTTGGCTGATACAGGCCCCTCGGTGAGCAGCGCGATGATGGCATGACGGGTCGTCTCCTGGGCGGTGCGGGGAACCATTGGCTTTCGCGGTTTGTGCTTCATGGCGCCTCGCTGGAGATTGCGTCGATGGGGAGCCCCAGGCTGGAGAAGAGATTTAGGGGTTGCTTCGCAAGTCTGCCATCAGAAAGGGGCGGGGCTCCGTGTTGGCAGGCTCGCTGGTGAAGTTCTCTTCCAGGCCGGTTTTCAAGGTGGCCAGGAGCGCCTTGGTCGCGCCAATGAATTCCGCATCGTGCTCAAGCCTGTTGATGGTGGCATGCAGGACAATCTTCTCGGGGTAAGGGGGATTGCCGGTGGTCACGGTCCAGGCCAGGGTGTTCGGGCAGTCCGGCACGGAAAAACGGACCCCGCCCATGACATCTTCCTGCCGGAGGTGAAAACGCCCCCAGTGGCGGAAGTAGATGACCCGGCCCAACTCCTCCGCTTCATCCACCGCCTCAACCTCCTCGCAAAAGAAGGGAAGGGTGTCTACGGATACCTTGTTCCTGATTTCTTCCTGGGTGGTCAGGACGTTGGCGAACTCGAAAAATTCCATAATGTTCTTCCTAAACAACCATAAATACGGGGAGTGTCCCTAGTTTATTATGACATGACTGAGAACGAAACAAATCCTGCTTTGGCAGGGTTTGTTGTTTCCGGAAATCAAGGAACAACATGCTTGATTATTTCGCACTACCGGGAAGTAAATATACTGTCCCTGGAAGACTAGCGACTAAACCCGCGCTGCTTGTGCGGGTCGGGTGAAGCCTGATGTTAGAAGCGCATCAACGAGCCGCCCCAGAAACAAAGCGCCGCGCCTCGTCTAGCTTCTCCTTGAACACAGCAATTAGGTACAAGGCGTGTTCATGGGCCATTTGATCTTCATGGAGGAGTGCTCGATATCGCGCTTCATGATGAACGAGCGCACTGATGCCAGTCGATTCATCCCAATCGGCCACTTCGTCCCAAAAGCTGGCGGCCTGACGGACTCCAGCTTCAACTCGCGGCAAGTATTCCGCAAATAGCGCGGTGTAGTTTGAAAGCAGCGTTTGTACGGTCTGCGGCTCTGCATCGAAAATGGCCTTTATTGTGCCAATTTCTATACGTGTTCTGTCAAGCGTGCTCCTGCTTGTGTTGATTGCCTCAAGAAGTGAGGAGCGCTGCTTTTCAAAGCCTTCATGTCGTTCTTGCTCGTATGCTTGGCGCGCGTGCGTTAATCCACGGTGATTCACCCAGGCGGACCACGCTGATGTTACGAAACTCAGCACACTCACACCTAGCGCGATAACGGCAATCCATGTGGATGTATCCCAGTCAGGCATCACGTTGCTCTTCTAACAAGTTATTCTACGGATATGGCCATCATGTCGGGAATCATGATGGCCAGAAATATAAATAGAAAATGGTCGGGTTCCCCATAGCCTCCAACATTCATCCCTGGGTGCAGTAGCAAGGAATAACCCGAGTCCCCACACTACTGCTCCAGATTGGACACGATATCCGGAATAGCCTGCCTCATCACATCCTGCATGGTGTTGCGGAGCATGGTCTCGGCCAGGCGGTCGCGGTCCTTGATCGCCAGGTCGCTGCCCTTTGCCTCGTAGTGCAGCTTGCGCACCGGAGCGCCGTTTTTCATTACCGTGAGGGAAACGCTGATGGTACAGGTGGCGTCGACTTGGGGGACCTTGGTGATCTGATCTACAACCACTCGAGCCTCGGTGATCTCCACCACTTTGCTGTAAAGATCCGGAGCTTTCTTGGCCGGGATCACCGCATAGCCGGTCTGGCTCAACTCACGCTGCAAGGCGCTCTGCACCAAGCTGGCGGGGGAGACGCCGCTCCACAGGGTGTCAACCATCACCCCGTCACCGTTTTTGGTATTGCCGATGGCCCATGCCCCGGAAGCGGTCGGCGGCTGCAACTCGGCGTTGATGAGATAGAGGTCGCCGCCACCGAAGCGGGAGGTGGTGATGGGATCGTAGCGCATAACAAGCTGCTTGGTGTAGGTTGCGCAGCCTCCGAGGATGAGGAGGGCCATAAGGCTGAGGGCCAGCAGGTTGCGACGGCGGGGGGTAAAATGTTTCATGGGAGTTCTCCTTGGGTTGGGTTCTTATTTCTTTGGCCGGGAATGGTCCGGCAGTGCGTATTTTTTGTAAGTACTCATTTTATTCCCCCGCCCCTTGCGGGAGGGGGCTAGGGGGTGGGGGTACTTGCCGGAGTTGAGCCAATCGGCAGCTTCACCCACCCCTCGATCCCCTCCCGTCAAGGGAGGGGAGGAAAAGAATTAGGGAAGCGGGCTGTTTGTCGGATGAAGATGCTGATTGGTTCCCTTTCTTCATCGGAATGTTATGCCCAATGGTGCGGGGAAGTCAATGGAAAAACCTGAAATGGCCTTGAAGGGCAGGGAAGGTTTGCGGCCTAATCTTCCTCGTCCGCCTCGGCCGCCAGCTGGCCGCAGGCCGCGGAGATATCCCCGCCTCGGGACTCGCGAATCAGAGCGGTGATCCCGGAATCGCGCAGGGTTTGCTGGAACAGCTCCACCTGCTCGCGGGCGGGGCTTTGGTAGGGGAAGGTTTTGTTCTCGTTGTAGGGCAGGAGGTTGACCTTGCAGCGCAGCTTGTGCAGTTTTTTGATCAAGAGGCGCGCGTGGCGCACGGAATCGTTGAGATCCTTGATCATGATGTACTCGATCATGACCTTGCGGCGGCTGGGCAGGGGATAGGCGCGGCAGGCGGCCAACAGCTCGTCCACCGGGTAGGTCTTGTTGATGGGCATGAGCTGGCTGCGCGTTTCATCGTCCGCTGCGTGCAGGGAAATGGCGAGATTGACCGTCACCGCCTCGCCCAGCTCCTTGAGCTTGGGGATGATGCCGCAGGTGGAGACGGTGATCCTTCGGCTGGAGAAATCGAGGCCGGTCTGCTCCATGAGGATGTTGAGTCCGTCGATCAGATTGTCGAAGTTGGCCAGCGGCTCGCCCATGCCCATGAAGACCAGGTTGTTGATCCGGTTTTTGCCCTGGGCTTGGACAATCTCGGTCACGGCCTGGACCTGGCCCACGATCTCGCCAGCGGTCAGGTTGCGGACAAAGCCCATGGTGCCGGTGAGGCAGAAGTTGCAGCCCATGGCGCAGCCCACCTGGGAGGAGACGCAGAGGGTTAACCGTTCCCCCTCGGGGATGAGCACGGATTCGATGACTGCCCCGTCTGCCAAGCGAAAGCCGTACTTGACGCTGCCGTCCTGGGAGCGCTCCTCCATGGCCGGGGAAAGGCGGCTGATGGTGGCAATCTCCGCCAGCTTGGCCCGGACCTCCTTGGAGATGTCGGTCATCTGGGAGAAATCGCTGATCCCGGTGCGGTAGAGCCAGGCAAAGATCTGCTGGGCCCGGAAGGCCGGCCAGCCTTGGGCTTTGACCCAATCGCGCATCTGGAGCAGGGTGAGGTTTTTGAGATCGATTTTTTCCGTTTCCATTACAAGGCTCGCAGATATTCGGGTTTGAGCCGGGTGTGCCCGGCCAGGGCCTGGTCGATGGCCGCCAGCACCGCCTCTTTGTCCCGGGGCATTCTGGCGTTGATCGCCAGGTAATTGGAGGCGTGGTTGCTCTGGAGCTGGCCCTTTTTCAGGTCAAGATGTTCCACCATGGTGCGCAGCTCGCGCAGCATGCCGTACTGGTCCGGCAGCTCGAATTTTCCCGCTCTTTCCAGCTGATAGAGCGGGGTGTTTTCCAGGAGCATCAGGGTGAGGATGCCGGTCTGGTTGGGCTCCATGGCTGAGAGCACCTGGCTGGTGGCCTTGGCGTGCTCCAGGGAAAGCGTGGCCCCTGCAATGCCGAGCAGGGCGGTGACCGAGAGAAAAAGATTGGCGGCTTTAACCCGCTGGCCCGCCTCGATCATCTGCGCGGCATCCGCGCCCTTGTCGATGGCAGTGAGGACTGGATCGTAGCCGCTCTCAAGTCCCATGTACACCCGGTGCAAGCCGAGCCCCTTCAATTCCAGGAGCTGATCCACGCTTTTATTGCGGATGGCGCGGGCATTGCCGTAAAGACTGACTCGGTTCACCCAGGGCAGCCGTTGCTTGATCTTGGTCAGCAGTTCCACCAACCGAGATTGGCTCAGGGCAAGGACATCACCGTCGGCCAGGAAAACTCGGGACTGCCTGGTGCAGTATTGGGCGGCAAAATCGAGGTCTGCCTCGACTATTGCCCAGTCCTTGATGCGGAAGCGCTCTTCTTTATAGGTGCCGCAGAAGGTGCAGCGGTTATGGGAGCAGCCCACCGTCACTTGGAGGATGATGCTGTCCGCCTCGCTGGGCGGGCGGATGATGTGGGCGCCTTCGTAATGCATGCTCTATTCGTCAATTCCTATGCTTCATAGCCGTTACAATCCCATTGGCCCGCAGCCGAGCACCGGAGAGGCTGCCGAAAGGGGATTTGCACTGTTTGAGGCGAAAGCCGAGTTTGCAAAGCCCCGGCAGCATCGAGGAGTACCCCTGCGGGGCATAAACTCCGGGTATCCCGCCTTCGGCGGGACAAGGGACACAGGGGGCCCTTTCTTCGCCGCTTCGCTGCTGGTTCGTTTCTTTGGGCAAACAAAGAAACGAACAGAAAAACGAAGGTGTTCTCTTGCTGCTGAGATTGCTCGGTACTCAGAAATAAAAAATGGTCAGCGGCTTCGCAGGAAACCAGCTGACCATCGGGTTTGCAATGGAGAAGAATCAGCTGTTCTTTTTCTCGAATTCCTTCATAAAAGCAACCAGCGCCTCGACCCCGGCCTTGGGGAAGGCGTTGTAGATCGACGCTCTGCAGCCGCCGACGGAGCGGTGTCCCTTGAGGCCGTCCATTCCCTTGGCGGTGGCCTCCTTGATGAACTGGGCCTCCAATTCCGGGGTGGGTAGGTTGAAGGTGATGTTCATATTGGAGCGGGAGCCTGCTTTAGCATGGCCCCGGTAGAAATCAGTGGCGTCGATGGCGTTGTAGAGGATGGCCGCCTTCTCCTGGTTGATTTTTTCCATGGCTGCGACGCCGCCGAGTTTTTTGAGCCATTTGAGGACCAACCCCACCACATAGATGGAAAAGCAGGGCGGGGTGTTGAACATGGAGCCGTTGTCCGCGTGGGTCTTGTACTTGAGCATGGTGGGCAGGGTTTCCGGGGCGCGATCCAGCAGATCCTCGCGGATGATGACCACCGTGACCCCGGCAGGCCCCATGTTTTTCTGGGCTCCGGCATAGACGATGCCGAAGGGGGTGATATCGAACTCGCGGGAGAGGATGTCCGAGGACATGTCGGCGATGAGCATCTTCTCGCTCTTGGGCATGGCGGGGAACTGGGTGCCGTAGATGGTGTTGTTGGTCACGAAGTAGAGGTATTCCGACGTCGGATCCACGGTATAATCGCTATCCTTGGGCACATGGTTGAAGGTGGATTCCTCGCTGGAGTAGGGGACCTGGATGTTGCCGAACAGCTTGGCCTCCTTGATCGCCTTCTTGGCCCAGACCCCGGTGTTGAGGTAGCTGGCGGTCTTGCCCGGTCCCAGCAGGTTCATGGGGATCATGGCGAACTGCATGGAGGCACCGCCCTGGAGGAACAACACCTTGTAGTTGGCCGGAATCTTCATCAGCTCGCGGAGGTTCGCCTCGCACTCGTCCACCACGGCGATAAAATCCTTGGAGCGATGGCTCATCTCGATGAGGCCCATGCCCTTGTTGTTGAAGTTTACAATGTCCTTGGCCGCCTGGATGAGCACCTCCTCGGGGAGGGTGGATGGTCCGGCGCTGAAGTTGTAAATTCTCTCGGGCATGATCTTCTCCTTTGTGGAATATATGGTATATAGAGGTCTTATTCGTTGATAATGCTGGTTTTTCCGGCCCGGAGTTGCCTGCTTGCCGGCCGGATTGCAAACTTGTATTTGTACCGGAAACCAGCTTGAAGAACAATTCTTTTCTTTGTCTTATATAAGGATACGTTGCCACCCATGGATCGGCCTGCCACCGGAACGCCGCTGACCGAACCCGTGCTCGTCCTCATCGGCCCCACGGCCGTGGGCAAGACCGCGCTCTCCCTCGCCCTGGCCGAGCGGTTTTCCTGCGAGATCGTGGGTCTTGATTCCATGCAGATTTACCGGCACATGGACATCGGCACCGCCAAGGCCACCGCCGAGGAACGCGCCAGAGTACCCCATCATCTTCTCGATGTGGTGGACCCGGACGAGGAGTACCATGTGGCCCGCTATGTGGCGG
This sequence comes from Thiovibrio sp. Mzg5, assembly GCF_055379285.1. Lineage (NCBI taxonomy): Bacteria > Pseudomonadati > Thermodesulfobacteriota > Desulfobulbia > Desulfobulbales > Thiovibrionaceae > Thiovibrio > Thiovibrio sp. Mzg5. Next base: position 964,400 of record NZ_AP022872.1, read on the forward strand.
ACGCCGCCCAGGCCTGCCGGGAGATCATCGCCAGGGGCAACCACCCCTTGCTGGTCGGCGGCACGGGTCTCTACCTCAAGGGCTTGCTGGAAGGGCTGTTCGAGATTCCCCCCGTGTCGGAGGCGGTGCGGGCCATCCTGAGGCAGCGGCTGGCGGAAGAGGGAAGGGCGGTTCTCTTTGGTGAGCTGGGCCAATGCGATCCCGAATCCGCCGGCCGCATCCACCCCAACGATACCCACCGCTTGCTGCGGGCCTTGGAGATCTTCCAGGCCACCGGGCGCCCCTGGAGCGAACATCTCCGCGAGCAAAAGGTTCAGCCCGCCTTGACCAAGGTGTTGCAGATCGGCCTGGATTGCGAGCGGGAGGCGCTCTATGAACGGATCAACCTGCGGGTGGAGCAGATGGTTGCAGAGGGGTTATTGGCTGAGGTGGAAAAATTACTGGGCATGGGGTATGATCCAGGCTTGAAAGCCATGCAGTCCATCGGCTACCGCCACATGCTCCAGTTTCTCCAGGGCCAATGGGATTGGGACGAGACCCTTTTCCTGCTGGCCCGCGATACCAGGCGCTATGCCAAGCGGCAGATGACCTGGTTTGGCAACGATCCGCGGATTTGTTGGTTTGTCCCCTCCGAGGCGGCAACGATTTTTGACCGTGTCAGAGATTTTCTTTCAGGAGCAAAAGGGGAGTGAGCAGCGCATGAACATCCCGAATCTTCTCACCATGGGCAGGATTCTGCTGATCCCCCTCCTGGTCATCTTCCTGCTTGACGGCAGGGAGCTTGCCGCCTTCTGGGTTTTTGTCCTGGCCGGCGTCACCGATGCCTTGGACGGATTCCTGGCCAGGGTGCTGAAACAGAAAACCGATTTCGGCGCCTTTATCGATCCCATTGCCGACAAGCTGCTGCTGATTACCTCCTACATCACCTTGGCCGTCCTGGGTGTTTTGCCGAAATGGCTGGCCGTGATCGTGGTGAGCAGGGATGTGCTCATCTGCGGGGGGATCGGCATTCTTATGCTCTATGACCGCGACTTCAAGATAAAACCCTCCCTGGTCAGCAAGGTGACAACCTTTCTGCAGCTGCTCACCGTGGTCTTCTATCTTGGCCACGAATACCTCCAGCCCATTTTCCCCGCAGGTGGTTATCTGATTTATGCCACTGCTATTTTCACCGTTCTCTCAGGAGTCCATTACATCGTCAGGGGGGTTGGCATTCTTGGCGACCCCGAGGCAGCGACTCCGCGTCAGGCGAACGAATAGCAAGAATAGTTTCGCCCATCCAAATCAATACAATCAAAACATGAAGTAAATTGTGAGGGGTATCCTTTGTCCAGAATTGAAAAAATCTGGGAGATAGCTCCCATTGATCACGCGCGGGTAAGCCTTTTGGCGGCCGAGCTGGACCTGCCCAAGCCGATGGCGGCAATCCTTCTGGGCAGAGGCGTGGAAAACCGGACTCAGGCGGAGCAATTTTTTTCTTCTTCCCTTGCCGAGCTGCCCTCGCCCTTTCTCATGCAGGGGATGGCGGCGGCGGTGGAGGTTGTTTTGCAAGCTCTTGCCCGGCAGGGCCCGGTGATTGTCTATGGCGACTACGATGTGGATGGCACCACCGGGGCTGCTCTCCTATTTCTTTTCCTGAAAAAAATCGGTTTTTCAGATGTATACGTCTGCCAACCTCATCGTTTACTTGAGGGATACGGGTTGCATCTTGAGACGATTCGGCGCACCGTCCCGCCTGGGGTGCTGGAGCAGGCGCCCCTGGTAATTACCGTTGATTGCGGCATCTCAAGCAATCTTCAGGTCCGGCAGTTGCAGGACCTTGGATGCCAGGTCGTTGTTACGGATCATCATCAAGCACCCGAGGAATTGCCTCAGGCTGAGGCGGTGTTGGACCCGCAACAAAAAGAGTGCACCTTCCCGGAGAAGAATCTGGCCGGGGTCGGGGTTGCTTTTTATCTGGCCATGGGAATCAGAAAAACGCTCCATGACCAAGGACTCTTTAAGGAAGGGCAGGAGATTCCCAATCTTAAATCCTATCTTGATCTGGTTGCCGTTGGCACCGTGGCAGATATGGTCCCGATTATAGGGGTAAATCGCATTCTTGTTAAAGCAGGACTTGAGGTATTATCCGGCTCTGTTCGACCAGGCCTTGCGGAACTCAGCCGGGTGTCAGGCATCAGTGGCTCCGGGGTAACCTGCGAGGATATTGGCTATCGCCTCGGACCCCGCCTCAATGCCGCAGGGAGAATGGGGGATGCCGGTCGGGCCTTGGAACTATTAATTTCGGAAGATCCGGAACGGGCCAAGGCTCTTGCCCATGAATTGAACTTGGAAAACGAGCTGAGAAAATCCGTGCTTGAGGCAATGTGTCAGGAGGCGGTTATCCTGGCTGAAACGGCTGTTAAGGCTGGGGAAAAAGGGCTGATTATTACTGGGGAAGGCTGGCATCCGGGGGTGATCGGCATTGGCGCGGCCAGAATGGTCGAGAAGTTTAACCGGCCCACGTTGTTTTTTACTATTAAGGATGGCATGGCAAAAGGTTCCGGGCGATCGGTGTCTGGGGTGAATCTGTACGGATTACTTAAGGAGAAGTCTGAACTTTTTACGGCCTTTGGTGGCCATGAAGCCGCTGTGGGGTTGACCCTGCCTGCGGGGAATCTCCCGGAGCTGGAAGCGCATTTTCAGAGGCGATTGGGCGAACTCGTAACGGACAGGATGCTTGCCCCCAAGGTTGGCATAGCCTGGCATGAGGAAGGCGGCAGTATTTTCGACCAGGGATTCCTGCAGATGTATGAAAAGATGGCGCCGTTTGGCATGGGAAATTCCGAGCCGGTTTTCAGCGCCCAGGGCATGGCGGAGAAACCCCGTGAGGTTGGCGTCAATCATTTAAAATTCACCGTGCGATTCAACGGTGCGATTCTCGACGGCATTGGTTTTGGTCTGGCCGGGGATTTTCAAACCCTTCTTGAGAGTGGCCAACCCTTGGGGGTGGCGTTCAGACTCCGCCGTAATACTTTCCGCGATAAAACCAGCTGGCAGGTGGAAGCGGTGGATTTCAAGCAGTTATCGTCTTGATTTAATTTGTTTTTATTTTACTATACATAATATACATTATGCGACGTTGTGTATTAAGGTGAAACTCGAGGCTGTCGCAGCCCCCCTTTCACGAGCATTTTTTCTTGTTTCTTGGTAAAGAATTCCCTGTTAATGAAGCCGTTATTTTCGGGTGGATCTGTACCGAACCGAATCACATTATTGAGAGATGGAGATGGTCATGAATCGTGATATCTATCAGGAGCCCCTGGTCAGCCGGTACACCAGCCGCGAGATGCAGGAGCTTTTTTCCGAGCGTACTAAATTTGAAACCTGGCGCCGCTGCTGGATCGCCCTGGCCGAGGCCCAGCATGAAATGGGTCTTTCCGATCTCGTCACCAGCGGTATGCTCGATGAGCTGCGCGCCCATGCCACGGATATCGATTTCGAGTTGGCCTCGGCTAAGGAGAAGGAAATCCGCCATGATGTCATGGCCCATGTCTATACCTATGGCCTCAAGTGCCCTACTGCCGAGCCGATTATCCATCTCGGCGCCACCTCCCAGTTTGTCGGCTGCAACACCGATTTGCTTCTCCAGAAAAAGGGGCTGCAGCTCATTAAGAAGAGCTTGGTGAATGTCATTGCCAACCTGGCCGCCTTCTGTCGCCAGCACAAAGGTCTGGCAACCCTGGGCTACACCCATTATCAGCCAGCTCAGCCCACCACGGTCGGCAAGCGTAACACCCTGTATATTCAGGATCTTCTCATGGATCTTGATTACCTGGAGCACCTGGAGGCGCAGATCAAGGCGCGCGGGGCCAAGGGAACGGTCGGCACCCAGGCCACCTTTATCGAGTTGTTCAAGGGAGATCACGACAAAGTTCGCAAAATGGATGAACTTGTTGCGAAAAAACTTGGATTTACCGAGGTTTTTGCCGTTACCGGCCAGACATACACCCGCAAGCTCGACATGAAAACCGTGGAGACCCTGGCCGGCATCGGCGCCACTGCCCACAAGTTTGCCGTGGACTTGCGGCTGCTCAGTAACCTTAAGGTTCAGGAAGAGCCCTTTGAAAAGAATCAGGTCGGCAGCTCGGCCATGGCCTACAAGCGCAACCCCATGCGTTCCGAGCGGATGACCGGTCTGGCGAGAAAGCTCATGGGTCTGGTGGGCAATTTCGGCGCCACCTACGCCAATCAATGGTTTGAGCGGACCCTGGACGATTCGGCCATTCGCCGCATGGATATTCCCCAGGCCTTTTTGCTCACCGATGCCATCTTAAAGTTGTTTCTCAATGTTTCCCAGGGAATGGTTGTCTATCCGAAACAAATTGCCCGCCATTTGGCTCAGGAGCTCCCCTTCATGGCCACGGAGAAGATTCTCATGGCCTGTGTGGAGAAGGGAAAGAGCCGCCAGGAGATGCATGAGGTGGTCAAGGTCCATTCCGTGGCCGCCGGCAAGGTGGTGAAGGAAGAAGGGCTGGCCAACGATCTGCTCGTCCGCCTTGCCAATGATCCGGCGGTGCCCTTCAATGTGCAGGAGCTGCAAGAGTTGGTCGGAGACGGCAGCGAGTTTGTCGGCCGGGCGCCGCAGCAGACCGATGAATTCCTCGATGAGGTGGTCATGCCCCGGCTTGCCAAGTACAAGGATATTCTCGGCGGGGTTGATTCCGCGTTGAGCGTGTGATGAATGCCATGGCAAGCAGCTTGGCCAGTTGTCGGATTCGAATCGACCCGGAACAGATCTATTTTTTGAAATTCATTCTCGAGGCCTATGACAATCTGACCATCATGTCCACCGTGGACCGGATCGAGGGGGTGATGGAGTTGAAGTACCCTCCTGAGTTGGAGCAGGATGTGAGGCAGGTGCTGCAGAGCATGGCTCAGCGTCTTAAGAAGGTAAAGTATCAAGCATGACACAGCTTCTCTACATGGAAACCTTTGGCTGCCAGATGAATGAGCGTGATTCCGAGATCATGGCCCAGCTTCTTGGCGAGCATGCCTATGTCCAGACCGATCAGCCCGAGCAGGCCGATGTGGTGGTGGTCAATACCTGCAGTATCCGCGGCAAGGCAGCGCACAAGGCGTACAGCTGCTTTGGCCGTTACAAGAAGCTCAAGGCGACCCACCCCAATCTCATCCTGGCCGTGACCGGTTGCGTGGCCCAACAGGATGGCGCGGCCCTGCTGGAGCGGATGCCCTATATCGATATCGTCATGGGCCCGCAGTCGATTTACGCCCTGCCCTCCCTGGTGGCAACATTTAGCCGGGACAGAAAACCTCTGGTGGTTACGGAGCTTTCCGCCGATTTTGTCATCCCCCCTTTTCTCCCCAACCTGGCGGAGGGCCCTTCGCATAAACGGTTCATCACCATCATGCAGGGGTGCGATAATTTCTGCACCTACTGCGTGGTGCCCTATACCCGGGGCCGGGAGATAAGCCGGAGTTTTACCGATATTCTGGCCGAGGCAACCCATCTTGTGAGCCAGGGGGTCAAGGAGATCACCCTCATCGGCCAGAATGTCAATTCTTACGGCAAAGGGTGCGACGGCATCCAGGGCAAAGGTTTCCCCGAACTCCTGCGCGCGGTGGCCGGTATCGAAGGTCTGGAGCGGCTGCGTTTCACCTCATCCCATCCCAAGGATCTCTCCGAAGAGCTGATGCGTTGTTTTGCCGAGATTCCCGTGCTCTGCCCCCATTTTCACCTCCCGGTTCAGTCCGGCTCAAACAGTATCCTGCAGCGGATGAACCGCAAGTACACCATCGAGGCCTACCTCGACAAGGCGGCCCGGCTGCGGGAATACCGGCCGGACATCGCCCTGACCACCGATATCATCGTCGGTTTTCCAGGGGAAACGGAGGAGGACTTTGCCGCCACCATGCAGGTAATGGAGACGGTGCAATACCACGGCTCCTATTCCTTCAAGTATTCCGACCGCCCCAATGCCAAGGCCGCTGATTTCCCCGACAAGGTCGCGGAAGAGGTCAAGACCGAGCGGCTTGCCCGCTTGCAGGCGCGGCAGGAGGAAATTGCCCTGGCGCTTAAGCAATTGGATATTGGTAAAACCCTGGAAGTCATGGTGGAAGGGGCAAGCAAGTCTCCGGCCAATCAATGGAGCGGCCGGACCGGTGGGAATCAGATTGTGAATTTTTCCTGCGAAACGCTATTGGTTCCTGGTCAGTTGCTTATGGTTGAGATCGAGAGTGCCTGCCAGAATTCCTTGCGGGGGAAAATGATTTAGGGCACGAAATCCCACAACATCGGGCTTTGGTTGTGCTATGATGACGATAAATTTGCATGATAACTTACCTATGTAAGAATGAAATGTATTCATCTAAGCAGCCGCTTAAGTGGATGGCAAGAGCCACCACTTAGCTCGGGTGTTTAGCGGGGCGGGAGTCGATAATGATTACATTTAATCGAAGAGTTGTAACAGCTCTGGGTATCTTAATTTTTATTGGGGTATTTGCGATCTTCTTTAAAGTTCATGAAATGAATAGTCGCCTAGGCGATTTGGAATCGTCAATTGATGACCAGGCAGGTGAGACAGCCCGTCTAGAAGATTCTTTAAATGATCAGGAAAGCGAAATTGAAAACATTCGATCTGATGTTGACGATTTGCAATCCCAAAGGTGATAAATAGATGAAGACATTTATCCGAAATTTTTTTACCGCAATTCCACTGGCCATTGGCACTCTTTTAACCTTGTTTAGCGTTGTATTTGCCATGGAACCAAGCGTAGGAGACAATGGCTTTTCCGCCATCGTCCTGGGCCTAATAGGAATCCCCACACTTTTTGCAGCAATATTAAATATCTCAAAGGAATAATATTCTGCCTAATGGAGCTCCCATGATTGATCTACATACCCACTCCCTGTTCAGCGACGGTGAACTCGTCCCGGCCGAGCATCTGCGTCGGGTGGAAATTCTCGGTTATTCGGCCATCGCCATCACCGATCACGCCGATTCCTCCAACCTGGATTTCATCATCCCTCGCATTGTGCAGGCGGCGGCTGATCTGAATAAATACTCCAAGACCCAGCTCCTGCCCGGCATCGAACTGACCCATGTGCCGCTGGAGCAGTTTGCGGAACTCACCCGCAGGGCGCGGCAGCTTGGGGCCAAGATCGTGGTCGGTCATGGGGAAACCCCGGTGGAGCCGGTGCGGCCTGGGACCAACCGGGCTGCCATCGAGGCTGGCGTCGATGTTCTGGCCCATCCCGGCTTTATCACCCAGGAAGATGCACAACTTGCCGCGGACAAGGGGATTCTCCTCGAGTTGTCCGGCCGCCGGGGGCACTCGCTCACCAATGGGCATGTGGCCAAGATGGCCCTGGCCGCAGGCGCTGGTCTGGCGGTGAATGCCGATGCCCATGGGCCCGGGGACTTTCTCACCGCCAAAACGGCAGAAATGGTGGCGCTGGGCGCCGGACTTTCCCTTGAGGACTATGCGCGGATTCGCGCAGTCATGGCGGCGCTGGTTGCGAAAGTGGCCGGCTGATTTCTTCAAAAAATAGGATGTAGGAGTGAGCGGCAGATGTTGGGGAGATAATCCCATTAAGGAGATGTGGTTGATGCCCGCAGAGATTGCTTCTGAAAATCAGGAATACACCAATGCCCATGAGTATCTGGTTTTTACCTCCGCCGACCAGAAATTCGGTTTGAGGCAGGAGGTGTTGGTTGCGATCATCGACATGCCCCGCCACACCCTGATTCCGCATATGCCTTCTCATATGCGGGGAGTCATAGACTATATGGGCAAGGCTGTGCCGGTGTACGATATCCGAAAAAAAATGGGTATCGCCACCCTGACAGAGGAGATCAACACCCTGATCGACTCCCTTGGTCAGCGCAAGCAGGATCACCTTGCCTGGCTGGAAAAATTAAAAGATCAGGTTGCAAACGGCCAGGAAATCTCGGTGCAGACAGACCCGCATAAATGCGCCTTTGGGCTCTGGTATGACACCTGCAAATTTCATAGTTATAACCTGACCGACTACATGGCTCAATTTGACGCCCCGCACAAAAGGATTCATTCCCTGGCCGTTGAGGTGAGTATTCTTATCCAGGCCGGAAAATTTGAAGCAGCAAAGGATGTTATCCATCAGGCGGAAAATAATGAGTTGCAAACCCTGCTCTCCTTGTTTGACGGCGCAGCCAAGAAAATAAAGAAATTCACCTACGAATACGCGGTTATTTTTGAACGCGCCAATGGCCAGCGTGTTTCCATCCTTGCCGACAACCTCGAATACTTCGGCCTGCTTGACGAGGTTATTTCTCCCCTGCCCATGGCCTTTTCCATGCAGCACGGCAATTTTATCGACGCCTTGGGGCGCAAGAGCAAGGGGGATACTCCCGAAGAGATTCTGATCCTGAACATCGAGAAATTCCTGCTGGATGAAACAGGCAACCCGCCGCCACTCTTGCCGGAGGGGTCTGATACCGCAGCTGCTTCCTGAAGATTTTAGAGAGGGGGAAAGAATCCCCTTATTTTTCTTGATATCCTGGGGATACCCATTTGGAAGCCTTCCTTGACGTCACCATCCTGCCGCAACCCGACCTCACCACCTGTGGCCCCACCTGCCTCCACGCCGTGTATCAATACTACGACGACGACATCACCTTGACCAGGGTGATCGACGAGGTGAAAAGCCTGGAAACCGGCGGCACCCTGGATGTCTTCCTCGCCTGCCACGCCCTGCGCCGGGGCTACAAGGCGCGGATCTACACCTACAACCTCCAGGTCTTCGACCCCACCTGGTTTCTCTATGGTCCGGATTATATCGCGGCGCGGCTTCTGGCCCAGATGGAGGCCAAGGAGGATGCCAAACTCCACCTCGCCACCCGGGGCTATCTCGATTTTCTCAACCTCGGCGGGGAGCTGCGTTTCGCCGACCTCACCCCTGCCCTGCTCCGCAAATACCTGAAACGCTCGATCCCGGTGCTCACGGGCTTAAGCTCCACCTACCTGTACCGAAGCATGCGGGAATACGGCGACCTCTGCGAGGATGACGATGTGCGCGGCCATGCCTCCGGCCATTTTGTTGTGCTCTGCGGCTACAACCGGCCGGATCGGCTGGTTGCCATCGCCGACCCGCTCATGGGCAACCCCATGTCAACCAGCCAGCAATACCAGGTGGCCATCGACCGGGTAATCTGCGCTATTCTGCTGGGCATCGTCACCTACGACGCCAACCTTCTCATCATCGAGCCCTCCATGAAAAAAGGCAATGGCCGGATGAATAACACGGTGATTGCATGAAGGTGCTGATTGTCGTCAACGACCCCAAGGATTGGCCCCTGGCCATCAGCGAGGTGGAGATTGTCCCGGCTCGCGCTTACCTCACCGATGCGGCCTACGCGGAAATGACCTCGGCCCGGGTGTTCAACCTCTGCAAATCCTATCGCTACCAGAGCACGGGTTATTATGTCTCCCTGTTGGCTGCGGCCAGGGGGCACAAACCCTTGCCGGACGTGGCCACCATCCAGGATTTCAAGACCCAGGCCATTATCCGCATCGCCTCGGACGACCTGGACCAGATCATCCAGCAGAGCCTGTGTCAGATAAAATCGCCGGAGTTTGTGGTGAGCATCTATTTCGGGCATAACGTGGCCAAGCGGCACGAAAAGCTCGCCCAACAGCTGTTTAAGATTTTCCAGGCCCCCTTTCTGCGCGCCAGCTTCAGCCATAATGAAAAAGACGGCAAATGGCAACTGACCGGCATAACCCCCATCGCGGCCAACGATATCCCGGAAGATCACCGCGATTTTGCCGTGGAGATGGCTGCGGAGTATTTCAAGGGGCGGCATCGCATTTTTCATCGGCGGCGCACCGCCCGCTACGATCTGGCCATCCTCCACGACCCGGCCGAGGCGGAAGCTCCCTCCAACGCCAAGGCTCTGCAGCGCATGGTCAAGGCGGCGGAGAATGTTGGTTTTGCCACCGAGTTCATTCAAAAGGATGATTACGGCAGGCTGGCCGAGTTCGATGCCCTCTTTATCCGGGAAACCACCAGCGTTATCCACCACACCTACCGTTTCGCCAGAAGGGCCGTGGCTGAAGGCTTGGTGGTAATCGACGATCCGGAGTCGATCCTGCGCTGCACCAACAAGGTGTTTTTGGCGGAGATCCTCACCCGGCACCGGATTCCCATCCCCAAGACCCGCATCGTCCATCAGGGCAACTGGCAACAGTTCGCCGCGGAGCTGGGCTTTCCCTGTGTGCTCAAAAAGCCGGACAGCTCCTTTTCCCAAGGGGTGGTCAAGGTGGATAACGAGGCGGAGCTGGCCCGGGAGCTGCCGGTCCTGCTGCAAAAATCAGAGCTGGTCATCGCCCAGGAGTTCATGCCCACCACCTATGACTGGCGGATCGGGGTCTTCGACCGGCAACCGCTTTTTGCCTGCAAATACTTCATGGCCCCGAAGCATTGGCAGATCATCAAGCGGGACCAGGCCGGACGCAAGCTCGACGACGGCGAGGCCGAGACCCTGCCGGTGGAGCATTGCCCCCCCGCGCTGATCAAGCTGGCGCTCAAGGCCTCGGCCCTCATCGGCGATGGCCTGTACGGGGTGGACATCAAGCAGGTGGGCAACAGCTTCTATCTCATCGAGATCAACGACAACCCCAATATCGATGCGGGCGTGGAAGACAAGGTGCTGAAAGACGAGCTCTATCTCCGGTTGATGCGGGTCTTTGCCCGCAGGGTGGACGAGCGCAAGGGCGGCGGGCTGTGGGCATGAGCCAAGACGAGTTATTTCATAAATTCGGCATCGAACTGGAATACATGCTGGTCCGTGAGGAAACCCTTGATGTGGCGCCCATTGCCGACCGTATCCTGGAGCGGGTTGCGGGCACCATCACCAACGAGGTGGAACGGGGCATCATGGCCTGGTCCAACGAGTTGGCCCTGCATGTGATCGAGATCAAGAACAGCGATCCGGTCTCTGATCTGCCGATGCTGGTGGAAAAACTTCAGAAAGAGGTTGAGGAACTCGGCCGGGTGGCAGCGAGCCAGGGGGCGATCCTTTTGCCCACCGCCATGCACCCCTGGATGGACCCGCATAGCGAAACCCATCTCTGGCCCCACGGCAACCGGGACATCTATCACGCCTACAACCGAATCTTCAACTGCCAGGGCCATGGCTGGTCCAACGTGCAGTCCACTCATCTCAACCTGGGCTTTGACTCGGACGAAGGATTTGCCCGTCTGCATGCGGCGATCCGGGTATTGCTCCCCATCCTCCCGGCCATCGCGGCAAGCTCGCCCGCGGCGGACGGTGCCCTCACCGGCTGGCTGGACACCCGACTGAATTATTACCAGTTCAACCAGCAGCGGATTCCCTCCATCACCGGTCAGGTCATCCCGGAGCCGGTTTTCAGCGAGGCCGATTATGAGCGGGAGATTTACCAGCGTCTGCGCCGCGACATTGCGCCCTTTGATCCGGACGGGGTGCTGGAAGCGGAATGGCTCAACTCCCGTGGGACCATTGCCCGTTTCGACCGCAATGCCATCGAGATCCGGGTCCTGGATATCCAGGAGTGCCCGCTGGCCGATGTTTCCCTGGCGGTGCTGATCTGCGCGGTGTTGAAAGGCTTGACTGCAGAGCGCTGGTCTGGGTTGGCGGCGCAGAAGGCGGCGGAGACCGGAGGAATGGCGGAGATTTTTGTCGGCACGGTCAAGGATGGCGAAGAGGCGGTGATCGACAACCGCCGTTACCTTAGCTTGTTTGGCAGAGTGGGAAACGCAGCCATGACCGCGGCAGAGTTGTGGCAGGATCTGGCTGTGGAGTGTACCCCGGAGTTGGCCGCAGCCGGGCACACCATCCGACAGGGTGTGGAAAGCATGCTCGCCCAAGGGCCGTTGTCCCGGCGGATCATCCGGGCGCTTGGCGCCAGGCCTGACAGGGAGCGGTTTCGGGAGGTGTACCGGGAGCTGGGGAAATGCCTGGCCCAGGGGCGGCTTTTTTTAGCGTAGCACGTTCAAGGTGCTTTTGTAGGAACAGCTTCAGCCGCGATCCGGTAGTTATCGCGGCTGAAGCCGCTCCTGCAGGATGCAACAATTTTGCATTAATCGACAACCAAGTGGGCCTTGAGTATCTTCAGCTTGGCCGGGCCAACCCCCTTGACCTCGTCCAGTTCCTCAATGGCATTGATCCTCCCATGCTGCTCGCGAAACTCGATGATTCTCCGGGCAAAGACCGGACCGATCCCGGGAATGGTGATCAGCAGCTCTTCGTCGGCCTGATTGATGGGAATGGGCTTGAAAAACAAGGGGGCCAGTTTGGCCGGGGGTTTTCTTGATGCATTGTTTTCCTGTCCGGGAGCGGCTTCGGCCTGTGGCTGGTCTTCCTCTCCCGGGTAAGCGGCATCGGCAGGCACCCGGTAGAGACCGGTGGCGACTGAACCATCGCACCAGGCAAGTTTTGACGGGGCGGGAACTTCATGTTGCGGAAGGATCGGCCAGCCCATGCGGACAGCGGTAACGGACAGGATGCCCAGGGCAAAAAGGACGAGCACCAACGGGCGCAGGTCCTTTCTCCCGGTATCAGTGCCTGTTCTGTTCATCCTTCATGAGCTTGTAGGTGATGCTGTCCACCAGGGCCTGCCAGCTTGCCTCAATGATGTCCGGGGAAACCCCCACCGTGCCCCAGTGGCTGTTGTGATCGCGGGATTCGATCAGCACCCGCACCCGGGCCTCGGTACCGTGTTCGCTGGCCAGTACCCGCACCTTGTAATCCTGCAGCTCCATCTCCTTGAGATTCGGGTAGAACTGGGTCAGGGCCTTGCGCAATGACTTGTCCAGGGCGTTGACCGGGCCGTTGCCATGGGCGGCGGTATGCACCTCCTCGCCGGCCACGGATAAGCGGATGGTGGCTTCCTCCTGAAGCACGCCGTCCGGATTCTTCTGGCTGATCACCCGAAAGCCGTGCAGGTCGAAATACTTCTTTGGGGTTCCCATGGCGCGGCGCATGAGGAGCTCGAAGGATGCCTCTGCCCCTTCGTACTGAAAGCCTTGATTCTCCAGGTTCTTCAGCTCCTTGACGATGGCGCTGACCACCGGATCCTTGCTGTCCAGATCCAGGCCGAACTTCTTCGCCTTGACCAGCACGTTGCTTTTGCCGGAAAGATCCGAGATCAGCACCCGCCGCACGTTGCCCACCTTTTCCGGTTCCAGGTGCTCGTAGGTCAGGGGGTTGCGCTGCACGGCGCTCACGTGGATGCCGCCCTTGTGGGCAAAGGCGGACTGCCCTACGTAAGGCTGGTACTTGTTGGGGGAGAGGTTGGCCAGTTCGGAAACAAAACGAGAAACCTCGGTGAGCCGGTGCAGGTTGGCCGCAGCCGCAAACTCATAGCCCATTTTCAAGGCCAGGGCCGGCATGATCGAGGTGAGGTTGGCGTTGCCGCACCGCTCGCCAAAGCCGTTGGCCGTGCCCTGCACCTGGGAAGCGCCCATGGAAACAGCGATCAGGGAGTTGGCCACCGCGCACTCGGAATCGTTGTGGGCGTGGATGCCGAACTCTATCGAGGATTTTTTCGCCTTCAGATGCGCCTTTACTGCCTCGATGATCGCGGCAAGCTCAGTGGGCAGGGTGCCGCCGTTGGTCTCGCAGAGCGCCAAGCAGTCGGCGCCGCCGGCAATGGCCCGATCCAGGGTGGCCAGAGCGTATTCCCGGTTGGCCTTGAAGCCGTCGAAAAAATGTTCGGCATCGTAAAACAGATGCTGGACATGGGGCCGCAGATATTGCAGCGACTCCTCGATGATCAGCAGGTTGTCGTCGAGCCCGATGCGCAGGGCATCGTGGACATGGATGTCCCAGGTCTTGCCGAAGATGGTGATCCCCGGGGTTTTCGCAGCGATCAGGGCATTGAGGTTACCGTCCTGTTCCGCCGGGTTGGCAAACAGCCGGGTGGAGCCAAAGGCCGTCACCTTGGTGTGCTTGAGTTCGTACTTCTGGATTTCCTTGAAGTACTCCACGTCCTTGGGGTTGGAGCCCGGCCAGCCGCCCTCGACATAGTCGATCCCCAGTTCGTCGAACTTGAGGGTAATGCGGAGTTTGTCTTCCAGCGAGAGGTTGAAATTCTCGGCCTGGGTTCCGTCCCGCAGGGTGGTGTCGTAGATGGCGACTGGATGTGTCATACCTTAATTGCCTTTGCCCAGCCCGAATGCGTCATGCAGGGCCCGGACCGCCAGTTCCGCGTATTTCTCCTCGATGACGCAGGAGACCTTAATCTCGGAGGTGCTGATCATCAGGATGTTGATCCCTTCCTGGGCCAGAACCTTGAACATGGTGGAGGCGATGCCTGCGTGGTTGCGCATGCCTACCCCGACGATGGAGACCTTGACGATATTCTCGGAACCGGTCACACTTTCGGCGCCGATTTCAGCCACAACCCGTTCCGTGATCTGCATGGTTTTTTTGTAATCGGTGCGCGGCACGGTGAAGGTCATATCGGTGAGTGCGCCCTCGCGGGTGTTCTGGATGATCATGTCCACGACAATGCCTTCATTGGTGATCGGGGTGAAGATTTTGGAGGCGGTGCCCGGCACGTCGGGGACCTTGCTGATGGTGATGCGGGCTTCGTTCTTGCTGCAGGTTACTCCGGATACCGGATTCGATTCCATTTCTTTATCCTCCTCTACTACCCATGTTCCTTCGGTTTCCGTGAAGGTGGAACGAACATGGACAGGAACTTTATAGCGTTTGGCAAAACCGACCGAGCGGATGTCCAGCACCTTGGCGCCGAGACTGGCCAGTTCCAGCATTTCATCATAGGAGATACGGTCTATCTTTCTGGCGGTGGCGCAGACGTTGGGGTCGGTGGTGTACACCCCTTCCACATCGGTGTAGATCTCGCACTCGTCCGCCTTGAGCGCGGCAGCCAGGGCCACGGCCGTGGTATCGGAGCCGCCCCTCCCCAAGGTGGTGAGGTCGCCGTCCTCGGTGACCCCCTGAAATCCGGCCACCACCACGATTCTGCCCGCGTCCAGATGACGGTTGATCAGTTCCGCGTCGATGGTCTGGATTCGGGCCTTGGTGTGCATCCGGTCGGTGGTGATCTTCACCTGATCGCCTAAAAGCGAGATGGCATCAAGCCCCGCCTCCTTCACCGCCATGGCGAAGAGGGCGATGGTCGCCTGTTCGCCGGTGGCCAGGAGAACGTCCATCTCCCTGGGGTCGGGGATGGCCTGCATCTGGTTGGCCAGATCGACGAAACGGTTGGTCTCGCCGGCCATGGCCGAGAGCACGACCACCATCCTGTGTCCCTTGCGGCTGTAGCCCATGACCCGTTCGGCCACCGCCTTGATTTTTTGCGGGTTTGCCACCGAGGTCCCGCCGAATTTCTGCACGATTAACGCCATTGGTGCCTGCTGCTCCTGATCTGGATGTTAAAAAAAATCTGCCGGAAGGCAAATATTGATAAAAAATATCCGGCTCCCCACTTGTTGAAGCCGGAAAAAATTTCGAAAATGCAGTGTGCAACAATTTTATTTTTTTTTCAACCGAACAAATTGTTTGGGGCAGGATTTTCCCCATGTGTCTAAAAGAACCACGATACCGAGATAAATGACAGGTAAAAGAAACTTGTAATAGTCGCCTAATCTTGCTAAACAGAACATGTTTAACTAAAGGTAGGCATCCATATGAAGGCGTGAGTGTCCGCTACAATCCTATGGAATGGAGTGTTAATGGTAGAGAAAATCAACATATTCGCCCTGATTCGCAAAACGTGCAAAGCCTCCCTTTTTCGGCTATGCCCGCCGTGCCTCGCCGCCTTCTCCCGGGGATTGGCCCGTTTCCACAGCAATACGCAAAGACAGCTGGTCATTTTTCTGAACACCTCCCATTTCCTTACTATTGGTGTTTCCCTGGCGCTGGTTGTCGCCTTTTTTCTCTATGCCGTGGATGGGCAACCCATCAAGAGGACAGATCCTTACGCTTCCGGTGAAACCGAAGATTTTCTCCCCAACGTCCGGGAGATTGTTGGGGAGATCCGTCCGGGGGATTCGCTGAGTTCATCCTTCCGCTCCAACGGGGTAGATGAGGGGGTTCGGGAGTCGGTGATCACCGCCTTTGATGGTGTGGTGGATTTCCGGGAGATGAAGCCTAAGGACCGTTATACCCTGACCCTTGGTGACGACGGCAGTCTGGTCAAATGTCTTTACGAATCGGGGCCGCTTGAGGTCCATACCATCGAACGCACGCCCGAGGGCTGTTTAAAGGCCAAGAAACTTGATGTTTCCCTCGATTGCCGCACGGTGAAACTGCGGGGCAAGATCGAATCATCCCTTTTTGCCGCGCTCAGCGCTTTCCATGAAGACCCCAAGCTGATCTACAGCTTTGCCGACATCTTTGCCTCCAAGATCGACTTCAACACCGAGACCCGCTATGGCGACACCTTTGAGCTGGTTTTTGAAAAGTATTTCAAAAACAACCAGTTTGTCGGCTACGGCAAGATCCTGGTGGCGCGGTATAACAGCAAGGAAGTCGGCCCGCTGGAAGGCTTCTATTATGACCGGGGCCGTGAGGAGACCGCCTATTTCGATCACAATGGCTACGAGCTGGGCGAATCGTTTATCCGTTCCCCCGTGCCCATGGCCAGGGTCTCTTCCGGATTTACCTACCACCGTTATCATCCGGTTCTGGATATTGTCCGTCCCCATCTGGGCGTTGATCTTGCCGCGCCGATGGGGACTCCGATCATGGCCACCTCCGACGGCCGGGTGAACTTTGCCGGTTGGAAAGGCGGTTATGGCAAACAGATCATCATTGACCACGGTGGCGGCTACCAGACCCACTATGGGCATCTTTCCGGTTTCGCCAAGAATATTACGGCCGGGGCCAGGGTTCGGCAAAAACAGATCATCGGCTATGTCGGTTCCACCGGCATCTCCACCGGCCCGCATCTTGATTACCGGATGGCGCAGAACGGGGTCTTCTCCAACCCCTTCAATGTCAAGTTTCGCCCGCGCTCCCAGCTGGCAGGAACCCAGCTGGTTCGCTTCCGTCAGGAATTTCAGTCGCTCACCCAGTTGGCCAGCAGCCTGGATGATCCCAAGGTTGTGGTGGTGAAGAACGTGGTGGTCACCCCGGACAACCCGATCTCCATGCTGTAATCCTTTTGCCCTCCCCTGCCCCTTTTCATATCGTTCTGGTTGAGCCGGAGATACCCCCCAATACCGGGAGCATCTCCCGGCTGTGCGGGGCCACGGACACGATCCTGCACCTGGTTCGCCCCTTGGGTTTTTCCACCGACGACAAGCATCTGAAACGGGCCGGCCTTGACTACTGGAAGTTTGTCGATATCCGCTACTGGGACAGTTTTGAGGAATTTCTCGCGGCCCAGGATGAGCTGCGTCTGCACTTTTTCACCACCAAGGTGGACCGAGCGTACACCGAGGTGCGCTACCTTCCCGGCGATTATCTGATCTTCGGTCGCGAGACCAAAGGGCTGCCCGAGGAGATCATCACCCTGTATCGGGAAAGGTGTGCTACCATCCCCATGAGTAACCCCAACATCCGCAGCATCAACCTGGGCATGGCCGCAGCGGTGGTGCTCTACGAGGCGATCAGGCAGCGGGATTGGGGGTGATCGTGTCCAGAGCCAGCCGCGCGGCCCGCATCGAGGCTCCTGCCCCGCCCAGCCGTTCCCGAACCTCGGCAAGGCCTGCCAGCATGCGCTCGCGTTCCGTTTGATTCGCCACAAGCCTTACTGTGGCTGCGGCGATCTTTTCCGACGTCGCCGCATCCTGCAACAGCTCCGGCACCACCTCCCGTCCCGCCACCAGATTGACCAAAGATGCGTATTGGACCTTGATCAGCCGCCGCCCTAAAAAATAGGTGAGCGGCGATACCCGGTAGGAAATAACCATGGGCACATCCAGGATGGCCAGTTCCAGGGAGACGGTGCCCGAGGCTGCCATGACCGCGTTGCAGGCGGCCATGAGCTCGTAGCGGTTCTCCCGGATCACCCGAACCTCGACCCCTGCCTCCGCCAGGCCATTGGCCAGAAGATCATCCTCGCTCAGGGTCGGGGCCAGGGGCAAGACAAAGACCGGCTTGATCAGCTGCGCCTGCATCAGTCTTGCCGCGGCCAGGAAGACCGGGAGCATCCCGGCTATCTCTCGCCTGCGACTGCCCGGCAGGATACCGATTACCGTGCTGTCCGGGGCAATGCCCAGGGATTGGAGAAACTCCGCCCGGGGCATGGCGGCGCGCACCGTATCCATGAGAGGGTGGCCCACATACTCCACCGCCATCCCGCGTTCTTGGTAGAACTCCTTTTCAAAGGGCAGGATCACGGCCAGCCGGTCCACCAGCTTTTTGATGGTCTTGACCCTGCCGCTGCGCCAGGCCCAGACCTGCGGGCTGATGTAGTAGAACACCGGGATGCCGAACCGCTTGGCCTTTTTGGCCAGGATCAGGTTGAAATCGGGATAGTCGATGAGGATCAAGAGGTTGGGGGGATGTTCCCGGAGCCTTTTTTCCAGGGCGTGCATGGCTTCGCGGATGAAACGGAAATGGCTGATGACCTCGACGATACCCACCACGGCCAGCCGGGAGGAATCGTAGAGGATCTCCACCCCCTGGGCAGCCAGGGCCGGCCCGCCGATGCCGCAAACGGCAAGATCCGGGGCCAGTTCCCGCATGGCAGCAACGAGCTTTGCCCCGTGCATGTCGCCGGAGGCCTCGCCGGCGACGATCATGATCCGAGGGGCGTTCAGATTTGGCATGGTTTTCTGATCTCAGCCGTTGAACAGCTGGCGGTGGGTGTCGGCATGTTCCTTGATCCGGGCCATGATTTCCTGGGCCACGGCCAAGGCCAGTCTTCCTTCCCTGCCCGAGACCTTCGGCTGGGTCCGGTTGCGGACATTGTTGACAAAATCCTTCAGCTCCATCTCCAGGGCGTCCTGGTGCAGATAGCAGGAAGAAATGACCTCCTCCTGGGGCATGCCGTTTTCGTCCAGTTCCTTGCCGGGCTTGATCACGGTGATCTCCTTCTTGCCGTAATCAACCGCCAAAAAGGAATGGGGCTGGAAAACGCGAAGCCGCCGGATGTTTTCCCGGGAAACGCGGCTTACGGTGAGATTGGCGGTGCAGCCGTTCTCAAAGATCAAGCGGACGTTGGCGATATCTGTGGTCTGGGTGAAGACCGGCATGCCCACCGGGTGCATGGAGGCGATGGGCGATTTGACGATGCTTAAGACAATGTCGATGTCGTGGATCATCAGGTCGAGGACCACATCGACGTCCAGGCCCCGTGGTTTGAAGACATGGATCCGGTGCGACTCGATGAAGAGCGGCTGGGTGAGATGTTCGGCCATGGCCAGAATGGCGGGATTGTACTGTTCGATATGGCCGACCTGCAGGATGCGCTGCCCCTGCTCAGCCAGGGCGATGAGCTCATCGGCCTCGGCCAGGGTGGTGGTCATGGGCTTTTCCAGCATGACATCCTTCCCGGCGAGAAGACATCTTTTGGCCACCTGGTGATGCAGGCTGGTGGGCACCACCACGCTCACCGCATCGACCTGATCAAGCAGCGCCTGATAATCGGCAAAGGCCGTGGTGTTGCAGGCAGCGGCGACCTCGGCGGCGTAGGCCGGGTTGAGATCCGCCACCCCCACCAGCTCTACCTCCGGGTTTGCCATGTATTTTTGGGCGTGAAACTTGCCGAGATACCCTACCCCGATAACCCCGATGCGTGTCTGTGTCATAATATTGTCTGCCTGTACGCTTGAATTTCCTGAGAAATTACGCCATTGCGCGGGAAGTGACAAGATAAAAGGTGTAAAAAACATGCTTTGCTCCTTGGGCCTTTCACCTTGGACCTCATAATATAGTTTGGCAAATCTAAGGAAATCAATTTATAGGGGGGGCAAGTTATGCTACTATTCCCTTTGATATTTTGGTGAGCTGCCATGGGCGTTTCCCATTTCAGTTCGCAGCCAGTCCAAGCCATATGCCGGCCGCCAGCGGCCCAGCCTTCGATACCCTATGAAATTGCCACGAATCTCCAGCCTGCGTATCAGAACCAAAGTCATCCTGGCCTGCGCCGTTTTTGTACTATTAGGAATCCTCGGCCCGGCCTTGCTGCTTCCGCGGTTTATTGATCTTGAAACGCTGAAGGCGCGGATGAGCGCCCAGGTAAACGCCAGACTGGAGGGCGACCTGCAAACCGACCGCCTGGAATGGGCCTGGTTGCCCCTGCCCCATCTGAACCTGCGCAACACCCGCTTTACCAGCGAGGAAACCACCTTGATCGCCCCCATGGCCAAGGTCTATCCGGACTGGTGGTCCCTATTTCGCGGCCAGGTCCGAATCGGCAAGGTTCTCCTGGTGGATGCGAAAATCGGGGTAAAACGGCTTCCGGCTGCGCTCTCCGAACCCCCGGATCCTGAACTTGCGGGTCTGAAACTCGTGATCCGCAACGGCACCTTGCAGATGGCCGCCAACAAGCAGTGGCCCGAACTGCGCAGCAGGGATCTCACCCTGAAATCCCTGAATGGCAGCGTGGCGGTAAGCCTTGCCGCCGTTGATTTTGATCTTTCCGGTCAACCGGCCAATGGGGAGCATCTTGCCGTCTCCGGCACGTATCTTCGGGAGGATGCCTCCTACCGCTTGAAATTTGCCTGCCGCAATTTCAATTTACATGCCGTGATCCAGTCCTTTTTTCAGGGCCAACTGGCGCCCGGCGATTCCCCGCTCAATCTCACCGGCAACCTTGAAGGCCGCGGGCTTGAAAAAATTTCCGGCAAGATCGTGGGCGACTCTCCCTGTCTGCTGGTGTTCCCCAAGGATAAAAAGATTCTGGTCAGCTGCGGGGTTGTCGATTTGGCCTTTGTCAAGGATGGAGACGACCTGCTGTTGACGCTCAATGAATTTGAGATGCGTGAGCCGGGGCTGAAACTTGCCGGCACGGTGCACCGTGCCGCTGGAGACAAGGCAGGCTCTGCGCCGGTGTGGCAGATCGACCTCAAGGGCGAGGATCTTGATCTGACCGGGATTCGCGAGACGGTTCTTGCCATGTGGGGGGAGAACGAGGTTGCCAAAAAGGTGGGCAACATCGTGCAGGGCGGCACGGCAGGCACGGCCAACTACAGCTTCAAGGGCACGGCGGCTGATTTTGAATATGTGCGCAACATGCACGTCACTGCCGAGGCCATTGACGCCACCATCAAAATCCCGGAAGGAGAACTGGTTCTGACCAACACCAAGGGCAGGATACGGATCGAAAACGGTCTGCTCATGGTGGATGCCGATGAGGCCCGGATGGGCAACAGCCGGGGCATGAAGGGCCACCTGGTTCTGGGCCTGCCGGATGATGATTTCACCTTCAAGCTCGATGTTGATCTTGACGCCGATCTGGCCGAACTTCCAGATGTTTTAAAGCGTCTCGTAGCGCACGAACGCTTTCAGGAGGAGCTGGCCAAATTCAGCGGGGTATCGGGTCGGGCGACGGGGCATCTTCACCTTGGCGATCACCTGAGAGACTTCAAGGTTGCCCTTGAGGTTGCCACCATGCAAGGTAAGGGACGCTACGCACCGCTGGCCTGGGATTTCACCGTCGAGGGCGGCGGGATGACCATTGCCCCGCCCATGATGCAATGGCGGGACGTACATGGCGCCTATGGCCCCCATGTGGTGAAGAAAACAGCCGGGCAGGTGCGCTGGCCGGACGATGTTTTTCTTGAGGTAACCCAACTTGATGGAGTGCTGGCCGCAAAAGAGCTGGAGAAGGAAGACCTCTCCTATTTCAAGGAGCTAAGTGGGGCCTTGCACGAAAACATCACCCGGGCCGACGGCAGAATAGAACTGCGGAATACCACAATTTCAGGGAAGGCCTCGGAACCCAAGCTGTGGAAGGCGGATGCGGATGTTTTTTTACAAAACCTTGCCGTGGAAACGCCATTTCTGCCGGAACCGATCCGGATAAAACAGGGAAAGGCGCATTTCTCGAACAAGGAAATCACGGTTTCCGAGGCCACCGGCTCCGTCTTTGGCGAATCCTTCACCCTGGGCGCCTCCTTGAGCCACCAGGCTTTTGCCGCACTGCGCGGCAAAATATCACTGAAAGGAAAGGTCGGTCAGGGGTTGGGACAATGGCTTAAGGAGAAGCATCTCGTTTCCCCAGCCCTTTTCCCCCAACTCCCCTTCCAGGTGGAATCCTTGCAGATCGACTTGCAGGAAGGGAAAACTTATGCCAAGGGTCTGATCCGGCCGGCGGGAGGGATATTCAGTAGTCCCCCAAAGGCAGATTTCTCCCTGGAATTTGCCAAGGACGACCCCCTGAAAATGGAGGCGCATATTTACGGCGGCAAGGAAGAAGCCACGATCACCCTGGATTTCTTGGACCATACCAAGGAAACCTTTCTCTTCTCCTGGAAGGGCGAACTATCCAAGCAAACCGTTGACCAGCTGCTGGAGCGGAAAAACCTGCTTCGGGGCAAAATCGCCGGAGATTTCCAGCTCTATCTGCCTCAGGATCCCAACAAGGTTGCCTTCAGCGGAGAACTTGAAGCCACGGATCTCCGCTGGTTCCTGGACGAGGAGGCTGGTCGTTTTGTTGATATTCAGGAGCTTCGGCTGGCAGGGGTTGGCAAAGATCTCAAGGTGAGACGCCTGGCCTGTGCCTTTAACGAGAGGGAATCCGTGGTGCTCAATGGGCTGGTCTCCCGGGTTGCCACCGGGCTTGTCTTGAAGCTTGATCTCACCTCCCCGGCGCTCTCCAGGAAAACCCTGCTCGATTTTCAGGAAAGCCTGAAACGGAGCAGGGAAAAGGAAAACAAGCCGATTTCTTCCGAGGAGCCCCGGCAGGAGACACCCCCTTGGAATATCACCGGCACCGTGGCCTTTGAGGTGGATCAATTCACTTCCGATCACAAGTCGGGGGGAAGCACACCTTCCAGCCTGGTCTGGCAACCGTTGCAGGGGGAAATCACGATTCATCCCCAGTGGCAGCTGTCCGCGCTCATCACCAACGGCCGCCTCTGCTGTCTGGACACCACCGGCGAATGGTTTTCCACGCCCGAGCTTGGCGTAAGCCATTTCTCCCTGAATAGCGCCGCCTGTCCCATCCCGCCCCGTTTTGAAACCGTCCTGCCCTGTCTAGGCTACCCACAGGATATCATTGAAGGCGAATTTTCCCTCAATGGTCGGCTGGATGGGGTGTTGGACAACTGGAAGGAGGGGCATCTGCAGATAGATTCACATCAGGGGCGGATTCTGCGCATGAAGCTTCTTTCGAAAATTTTCAGTGTGGTCAACGTCACGGATCTTTTCACGGTGAGTCCGACTGGGGATGGCGCCGAGACCTCTTCCCGGGGCTTCCCTTACTCGGATCTTCTTTTAAAAGCCCATGTGAAGGACAACGACCTGATCATCGACGAGGCGGTGGTGCGCGGAGAAGGATTGAATCTTTTTGCCAGGGGCAAGATGAATCTCAGCACCTTTGATCTCGATGTCGTGGTCATGATCTCCCCGTTTAAAACCATTGATGCCATTGTCAGCAAGGTACCGCTGGTGGGCCGGGTCATTGGTGGGGAAACAGCCACCCTTATCACCTTTCCGGTTGGGGTCAGAGGCAAGGCAAGCGACCCCCAGGTCACTCTTCTGCCTCCCAGCGCGGTGGGTGAGGGAATGGTGAATATCATCAAAAGAACACTGCTGCTGCCGTTTTATATTCTTTCTCCAGTGTTACCCGAGGCGGCCCCGGAACCGGAAAAGAAGCCGTAGTAAAACTGGATGAACGGTTAGGTCGAGCCAAGCCGAAAAAGTTTTTTCAGCCAGCCGTCGTGCAGGGAGGGATGTATGGCAAGAAAAGCGTGCAGCCTTGCAATGTTGGGGTCTTCGGGGGGGACAAGAAATTCCAGTCCCAGCTCAAAGTGCTTGGTGGGTCCGGAAAGAACATGGTCGAACCAGACAGGATGGGCAGGAATAACAAGCCTGTCGCCCTCCTCCTTGTCGATCACTTCGAGATGGATGACCTTGGTCGGGTCATCGTTACAGGCATAAAAAAAATGATAGTTGCCGGTGCGGATATGGGGAACGGACAGGCGGGCTCCGTAGAGCGAGATGTCCACCAAAGCTCCCAGCACAGGGTCGGCAAGAACCAGCCTGTTTTTCGTGTCGCGCAGGATGAGCGTGACCGCCATGCTGACGTTGAACCGTGTTGCCCGCCGATGTTCGTGGCCCATACCAGATTTGCCCCAGAGGGAAAGTTCCCCCTTATCGTGTAATGCCGCCTGTGTCCTCCCCCCAATCCATCTACAAGATATTCTTGTAACACGTTGATGTCAAAGAAATTTTTTCCGAGAAGCAGTCAATACTCGCGAAAAAGCCTATCAGTTCATTTTTTTGTCCTGCATTTCCTTGAGCATCTCGCTGATCAACTGGCCGTTAGGCGCCGTGGCCATTGGGTTGAGACTGACCAGTCCCTGCCAGGCGGCAATAGCGCCGGGCTGATCCTTGAGATCGTAGAGCAGGACAATTCCCTTGTTGAATCGGGCTGTTTCATGTTTGGCGTTTGCCTGAATCGCCCGGTCAAAGGAAGCGACGGCCTGCTGCGGATTGCCCGCCCGGCGGTACATAACCCCGAGATCGGTGAGCACATCGGGATTATTCGGAGCCAGGGCCAGGGATTTGTTGTAGGCGGTGATCGCCTTGTCCGCCTGGTCGGAGTCAAAGTACAGATGGCCAAGGTTGGTCCACGCCTCGACGTTGTTGGGGTTTTTCTGCACCTCGAGCTCAAGCTGCAACAGATGCTGGGTCTGCTCGGCGGTAAGTTTTGCCGCCTGGGCTTGCGGCTGACCGGTGGCAACCGTGGCCGCCCC
Organism: Thiovibrio sp. Mzg5; assembly: GCF_055379285.1. Taxonomy (NCBI): domain Bacteria; kingdom Pseudomonadati; phylum Thermodesulfobacteriota; class Desulfobulbia; order Desulfobulbales; family Thiovibrionaceae; genus Thiovibrio; species Thiovibrio sp. Mzg5. The sequence goes on from NZ_AP022872.1 coordinate 989,265, forward strand.
CCCGCCTGCCGGGGTTTTGTAGATACTGAAAACAATTCCGGAAAGAAAACCGATGATCAGGCAGCCGAGGCCGACGAGAAGCACGATTTCTTTTTTACAGCCGCTTGCGGGAGATTGCTCGGGTTGTGATGCCATGACGTGAAGTCTCCTTCCTGAATTGGGGGTTGAGTACTATTGAGTGACGAGGGTAAACCTGCCACGCTTGTCTGACACGCGCGGCAGGATAAATGTTCCTGAAAAATACATGCTTTCGTTATGCCACCAACTCATGCACCTGGAGCCCGGAGATCGGGGCGAGTTGGAGCGCCTCGTCAACGATCCGACGGTGATGGGTGAAGAGGATGACCTGGGTTTTGGCGGCCAACTCGCCCAGAATTTTCAGGGCTGCTTTGGAACGGGCATCGTCGGCGTTCACCAGGATGTCGTCCAGGATGAAGGGCATTGGCTCATGGCCTTCAAGGCGCCACTCCAACGAGGCCAGTCGCAGGGCAAGGTAGAGCTGATCCCTTGTGCCGGAGCTCATCCGCTCCACCAACACCCGGGCGCCGTTTGGTCGCGCGCCAACTAATACCGGGTCGCCCTGATCATTTTCATCGGTCAGTAATCCGGCAAAGGAGCCCAATGTGAGCTCACTGAAATATCGGGAGGTGATGGCCAGCACCGGGCCCTGGTTTTCGCTGCGAAAACGTTCGATCTCGCTTTTCAGTACATGCCCGGCCACCTTGAGCTGGATATAGCGCTCCGCCAATCTTCGTATTTTTGCGAGCAACCGGGCGCCCTGCTCCGCTGCCTCGGCGGCCTTGGCGTTGCCATCCATTTGCCGGAGTTGGTTTTTCTTTTCCCCGATGAGCCCGGAGAGCCGCTTGCCCTCCGGGGCAAGATTCTGCTCTATTTCTTGGGTCAGTCGGGTGATTTCTTCAGGGAGTGCATCCGGGTCGATCTTCGCTGCTTGAACTTCCAATTCGGCAAGGGGAAGGCCGCCTGCGCCCTCGATCAGAATTTTTTCGCTTTGGGCGAGGCTTGCAACAAGGCTCCGAAACTGGGCCGAGCGTTTCTCCGCCGCCTCCAGTTCCTCCGGTAAAACCTTTCCGGCTAGGCAACAAAGTTCTGCGATCTGCTGCTGGGCCAGAACCTTATCCTCCGCCAGCCTCCGCTTTTCTTCTTCGGCCTCTTCAGTTTCCTGGATATACCGGGCTTGGAGGGTTCTGTCGTTTCTGGCCTGATTGAGCAGAGCCTTGAGCTGTGTCACGATTTGCCCGGCTGGTTGTCCTTTGAGCGCAGGCGCAATTTTTTGCGCCAGGGTCAGGGCTGTTTCCTCAAACTTTTTGGTGTCACGATCAATCCCCTCAATCCTTTTGCGGAGATCGTCGGCCTCTTTCAGTCTGGAAAAACAAAGGTGGAGATTCTCCAGCAAATCTCCGGCCTCTGCGGGGTGGATTTCCCTATTCCCCCCAAGATCGCCCACCACCTCCTGCCATTCCCGCCGCCAGTTGCAAAATTCTTCCGTGAATCGGGTCTTCTCGCTTTGCGCCAGGGTATGCTCCCCGTCCAGGGCTATTTTCTTTTCAAGGAGCCTTTGCCGCTTCTCCTCAATAGCCGCGAGTCGTTTTTCAGCAGCCTCCCCAAGGAGCAGGAGCGGCTCAAGCTCCTTGGTTGGCCTTGGGCTCTGCTCTCCAAGTCCGGCGAGTTCTTGGAGCAATGCCGACTTGATGTCTTCCCTATCCGAATTTTTCCTTGTCAACTCGCGTTCGTTTGCCTGCAGCTCGTCCGCGCTCTGTCGGATGGTTGTAACTCCGCCCAGCCAGGCCAGCATCTCCGGCGGCGACATAGGGATAATCGCGCCTGGCTCCCACAGTGCCTGCCATTCCGTGGCAAAGTCCGTGCGGGCAAGGCTATTTTTGTCCGCCTCTCTCTCCAAATCGGCAAGGGCCTCTTTCAGGCTCTGTTTCTCAGCCCGCAGGGCCGCGAAGGCCTGGACCCGGTCTGCCTCGTGGCGGAGACGATCCGCCACCGTATCCGCCAGGGCCACCTTTTTTTCATAGGCGTCAGGCAGGGGCAGTTCCTGTGCAAAGGCAACATCTTCCCCGGCGAGGTCCTCGCCCTTGAGCCATTGCCGGCGGAGAAGCTCCCACCCCTTGTCGCGCTGGGTCCGGATCAGGACAAGCTCTTCTTCCGTTGGTGCGTTGCCTGAGATTTCTCGTTGCCGGATGTCGGCTTGCACCTCAGCCATTCTTTTGTGCAGACGTTCCCGTTCCTGCTGGATGTCCCTCTGCCGCGCGCCATGTTCATTAAAAATCGACTCGTATTTCCGGACCGTGTCCGGGAGAGGAAGGCGCAGGGCAAGGAATTGATCGAGGCTGCCAGACCAGAGGGGAAGCCTCTCCAGCGCCTGCAGACAGAAATGTCTTTTTTCTGCAAGGGCCCGTATCTTGTTCTCTATATCCGCATCGATTTCCCCGGATTTTCTGGCGTTCCGCAGGGCCTGGCTCAGTCCTGCCGCGTTCTTGGCTTGAGGCAATCCGGTTAGCTCCCTGTCGATCCTTGCCAGTTCTCCGCCAATTTCCAGCAGTCGTTTTTCAGACTGGCTCAGGCCCTGCTGCAAGCCTTCGTGCTTAGCGGCCAGAAGCCCGGTGATCTTTCTTCGTCCGGAAACAGCCCGGAGGGACTCCACCTGCTCCAAAGGGATATCCTGGCGCACCAGTTTGAGAAATTCCGCAGCCTCGCCTTTGTTGCTGATCCGCATACCTTCAAGGCGGGGCCGGTCTTCCCTACCTTTTTTGTATTCCCCCAAACGCTGGTGCAGTTCTTCAATGGCATCCTCTGCATCGATCAGTGGCTGGCGATTGGTGACTGCCGTCATTTTTTCCTGCATCGCTGCAAGTTTGGCCACAAGGCTGGTTTCTTTATGGCCTATGGAATGAAGCGTTCTCTCAACCTCCTGGCGTCGGGAGGAAAAATTATCCGACAGCTCCACAACCTCCCCCAATTCGGCAAGTTGCTGCCGCAGGGCATTGCGCAGGGCAAGCTGGGGCAGCAACTGCTGGATGCGCTCCAGTTGTCGTCTGCGCCGTTCTTTTGCTCCTTGGTGTTCTTCAATGGTCTGCAGGGCTGCCTGCGCCTCGGTCAAGCTGTTGTTGAGCTCCTGCCACTCCCGGCTGGAAAGGGAGGTTTCCCGTACGATCCGCTGCGTTTCCTTATAGGCTGCCAGGGCTTCGTTGATCTCTCGCTTTGTTCCGCGCGCCGTGAACAGGGCCTCGGCCTCGCTCTCCAGCCCGGCGAGAACTCCGCGCAGCGAGGAGATTCCTGCTCCGGCCGAGAACAGGGCCTGGCCCACCTCGCCCTTTTGGGCCAGGATGTCTTCCCCGCCCCGGATGAGATCCTCGTGGCTCAGGCCATACAGTGATTCAAAAATTGCCTGCTCGGCCATGGGGAGAAAAGCGGCGAGCGCACTTGCCTCAAGCGGGTTCCCATCCGGGTCAAGAATATCCGCCTTTCTCTTTTTGCGTCGGTAAAAGACAAGCTCCCGGCCATCTTCCGCCTGAAGGCAGCCGCCCACCTGCAATTGCTCGTTGGCGTGGAGAAAATTATCGTGGGTTCTTTCGGGAAAACCGAAAAGCCAGGCCTTGAGCGCCCTGAGAGTGGTGCTTTTCCCCGCCTCGTTGGGGCCGTGCACGATGTGCAGGCCGGGGCCCAGCTCCAGGGTACGGTCGGTGAACCGGCCAAAGGCCTTGAGTTCAAGTCTGGAAATCCTCATCGACTTCCCCCCTGCCCCAGCAGTCTGGCGATGAGCATTTCCTTGACCTCTTCGCAGAGGTTGGAGGTATCTTCCGTGGATGTGGGAAAAAGTCCACCTTCATGCACAAGTTCCGGCGGTAATTTGCTTTGGAGTACTCCGATTTCCGGGATCAGTTCCAGGAGCGTTGCCGGCTGAAAATCCAGGCGATCGATAACCTGGACCAAATCCGCCATGGGTGTTTCCGTCCCCAGGCTTTCGGCAAGCGCCACGGGCCGCCGGGTGGCAAACTGTACTTTTTCCAGCCACATCTCGCCGATTCCTGCGGCAAGCCCGCGAAACTCCTCGGTCAACGCTGCGGAATCTCTGTGCAGCTCGGCATGGAGCGGGCTTTCGCCAATCAGCTGCAACCGGATTGCCAGAGGCCTTCCGTCACCGTTGGCTTGCTCCCTTTCCATCGCCTGCCGGACCGCCACAATGGCCAGGTCCATTGTGGCGCAGGCGGCGAGATCAACTCGGCACATGGACCAGCGCAGCACGTCAAGATCGCGGTGCTCGACTGAGGCGATGCGCCCTTCCTCCACCCGCACCAGGGTAGCCCCTTTTGCTCCGGCTTCATGGATATGCCTGCCCTGGATATTGCCGGGAAAAACGATCCAGGGCGATCGGCTCACTTCCTCGCGGATGTGGACATGGCCAAGAGCCCAGTAGTCGTAGCCTTTGGCCCTCAAATCATCGGGGGAGCATGGGGCATAGGGCTCATGGCCCTGTCTGCCGGTAAGCGAGGTGTGGAGCAGGCCGATGTTGAGATAATGCTGGAATGCCGGGGGATAGTTGCGGGCGATGTTTTCGGTCAGAGCTCTTTTGTCGTAGCCTTGGCCATGCACCGCCACCCCCAAGTTTTCGAGGGTTACGGTTTCGGGCTGTTTGGTGGAAAAGAGGTGGACATTGTCCGGCAGACGCAGGGCCTTGGTGATCTGGCTTGCCGCGTCATGGTTGCCCGAGGCCAGGAACACCCGGATCTTCTCCTTGCGCAGCCGGGAGAGCCGGTCGATGAAAAACAGGCCGGTATTGTAATCCTTCCACTCCCCGTCGTAGAGATCGCCGGCCAGGAGGATAAAGGCGGCCTGCTCTTCAATGGCCAGGTCGATCAGGTTATCGAACGCCCTTCTCGTTGCCTGGCGGAGTTGCTCCACCGGAGCATCGGCGTAGGCCTCCAGGCCGCGCAACGGGCTGTCGAGGTGGATATCCGCGGCATGGAGAAAGGTGAACATGATTTATTGGACCATCAGGAGGGGAATGGTGAGAAAGGAGCCGCCGCCGGCCAGGGTATTAATAAACCCGGCTACCCCCCCGCCAAGGACCAGCAGAAAAATATTGAGCACGGAAAAATCCAGCATCCAACCTCCCGAAGTCATTGACTTTACTCAAACAGAATCTCTCTGTACCATAGGGATGGCCAATTTGCCAGCAAACATTGGAGGTCTCGCAACAACCTCACAAAGTCCCAGGTCCGCGACACGACTCAATAAGTTATAAAGCAATGAATCGCCTGGATAGCCGCCTTTCTTCTTGACATGGGGCACGTGGGGCAGATATCAAGAGGCTTCCGCACAACAAAGATAATGGCGGTTCGGGAGAGAATTATGGATACACAAGTGACAAGGCAGCTGCAGCAGTTTCTTGAGGAAGACATCGGCCTGGGCGACATCACCACCGATTCGGTGTTTGGGCCGACTCAGGAGGGAAAGGCCGTATTCGTCGCCAAGGAAGAGTTCGTGGCGGCAGGGCTCGATGAGATAGCTCCCCTGGTTTTTACTACCCGCAACCCCAAAATTGTCTGTACGGCTTTGAAAAAAGATGGCGAGACGGCCCACCCCGGTGAACTGATCTTTTCCGCCCATGGTCCAGTGCGGGATCTGCTCAGCGCCGAACGGGTGGCCCTCAATCTGGTGCAGCGGCTGAGCGGCATCGCCACCCTGACCGCCGCCTTTGTCCAGGAGGTCGAGGGGCTGCCGGTCAGGATCATCGACACCCGCAAGACCACCCCCGGTCTGCGGGCTTTTGAAAAATACGCGGTCCGGGTCGGCGGGGGGCATAATCACCGCTTCAGCCTGGCCGCCGGCATCCTGCTTAAAGACAATCATATCGCCGCCTGCGGCTCCATTACCCAGGCGGTGCAGACCCTGCGGGACAAGGCGCCGCACACCCTGAAGATCGAGGTCGAGACCGAAAATCTCGCCCAGGTGGAGGAATGTCTGGCCTGCGGGGTCGAGATCATCATGCTCGACAATATGGCCCCTGCCCTGATGCACCAGGCCGTGAGCCTGATTGGCGGCCGCGCCCTGGTGGAGGCCTCCGGCGGGGTAAAGCTGGCCAATGTCCGGGAGATCGCCGAAACCGGGGTTGATCTCATTTCCGTGGGGGCGCTCACCCATTCCGCCAAGGCCATGGATATCAGCATGCGTCTGAGCGTGTAAGCGATCACATGGCACCGCATCTGCTTCGCAGTCTCGCTGCGCTCGCTTAGCTGTCATCGGCCTGCCCGCATACTTGCTGTATAGCGGGCAGGCCTCTTGGTCGGCACTTCTGCCGACAATTGACACGCGCATCTGCGGCACCCTGTGCTCGCTTACTTCTGGGCTCGCATGTTCAATTATCCCTGTTTGTTGACAAAGAACCTTCTCTGTACTAATCTTCCGCCAACTTTTTTTGCTCTTAGCCCCTTAATTCCCAGAGGTATCCATGGACCGTCTTATCACTGAAAGCCTGAAGCACTCCATTGCCGCCAAGGAAGCGCTGGTTGCCACCCAGATGGGCGCCATCAAACAGCTGGCCCAGTGGATGATCGACGCCATCAAACGTGGCAACAAACTGATGATCTTCGGCAACGGAGGCAGCGCCGCCGATGCCCAGCACATGGCGGCCGAGTTCGTCAACCGCTTCATGATCGACCGGCCTCCCCTGGCCGCCATCGCTCTGACCACGGACAGCTCCATTCTCACCAGTATCGGCAACGACTTTTCCTTTGATGATATCTTCAGCAAACAGATCCTGGCCTTGGGCAAGGAGGGCGATTTGGCCCTGGGTATCTCCACCAGCGGCAACTCGCCCAATGTCATTAAGGCCGTGGAGGCGGCCAAGAGCCTGGGCGTGCAAACCGCGGTGCTCACCGGCAAGGACGGCGGCAGACTGATCGGCCTGGCCGACCTGACCATCAACGTCCCCTCGCAGGTAACCCCGGCCATTCAGGAAGCGCATCTCTGGGTCGAGCACCTGCTCTGCCAGATTGTGGACGAGGCCCTGTACGGCCGCGGCGTTTCCGCTTGACCCCCAACATAGCGATAACCCCATGAAAACATACCAGCCCCTGGATTTTTCCGGACTCAACACCTATTCGATCCACGGCCGTTACAGCAAGGTTACGGTGGATAATTTTGCCAAACCGCTGGCGCCCGGCTCCACGCTCAAGGAATTCATCGCCTCCTTGCCCGAGCAGCTTTTGGGGCTGGATTTCCCCGAGTTGGTCGACCGGCTGGCTGCAAGCCACAAAAATGCGCGGCCCATCGTGGTCGGCATGGGCGCCCATGTGATCAAGGTGGGGTTGAACCCCATCCTCATCGATCTCATGGAGCGGGGCATCATCAGCGCCATTGCCCTCAACGGTGCCGGCATCGTCCATGACACCGAGATCGCCATGGTGGGCCGCACTTCCGAAGAGGTCGGCGACGTGCTGGGCAGCGGCGCTTTTGGCGCGGCCAAGGAAACCGGCGAGGTGGTCAACGCCGGGATCAACCAGGGCGCGGAGAAAGGGCTGGGTTTGGGCGCGGGGCTGGGTGAATATCTGCTGGCCCAGGATTTTCCTTATAACCATATGAGCCTGCTGGCCACAGCCAAGCGGCTGGGGATTCCGCTCACCGTCCATGTGGCCATGGGCACCGACATCGTCCATATCCATCCTTCCGCAAACGGCGCGGCCATCGGCCAGACCAGCCATCAGGATTTCCGGTTGTTCTGCTCCCTGGTTGCCGATCTGGAAGGCGGGGCCTACCTCAACTTCGGTTCCGCCGTGCTCCTGCCCGAGGTCTTTTTAAAGGCCCTCACCCTGGCCCGTAACCTGGGGCATGTGGTGAACAACTTCACCACCGCCAACTTCGACTTCATCCGCCATTACCGCACCATGACCAACGTGGTGAACCGGCCGACCATGGGCGGCGGCAAGGGCTACAACATCATCGGCCACCACGAGCTTCTGATCCCGCTTCTGGCCGCCACCCTACTCGACCATCTCCAGGAAAGTGAGCTGGGCGGATGACTTATCTTGCGCAATTAGCGAAAAAAAGATAAAGAACGGAGTCGAATCCATGCCGTTGCATGATTTTGTCTGCCGCGCCTGCGGACATGCCTTCGAGGCTCTGATCATGGGCAAGGAGCAGCCGGTCTGTCCGCAATGCGGCAGCACGGAACTGACCAAGCAGATGTCCACCTTTGCCAGCCGCACCAGCGGCAAGGGTGCTTCCGACAGCCCGGGCGGCTCCAAGTGTTCCGGCTGTGCCGGCGGAAGTTGCAGCACCTGTCATTAAAACAGCAGAGGGGTCTGTGTGATAACCAACAACAGGGGAGCAGTTGATGCAGAAAATAATTAGAATCGGCACCAGGGCAAGCCTGCTGGCCCTGACTCAATCCACCTGGATCAAAGGTCTGATTGAGGCCCGTTACCCGGAAACCTCGGTTGAACTGGTGAAGATCATCACTAAGGGCGACAAGATTCTCGATGTGCCCCTGGCCAAGGTGGGCGGCAAGGGGTTGTTCGTCAAGGAAATCGAAGAGGCTCTGCTCAAAAACGAGGTGGATATCGCGGTCCACAGCATGAAGGATGTGCCTGCCGAACTGCCCGAGGGGTTGCACATCGGCATCATCACCAAGCGGGAAAACCCGTTTGACGCCTTTATCTCAAACAAATGCACCACCTGCCGCGAGCTGCCCCTGGGCGCCAAAGTTGGCACCAGCAGTCTGCGGCGTAAATCCCAGCTTGCCAATATCCGGCCCGATCTGGTCATTGAAGATCTGCGGGGCAATCTGGACACCCGGCTGCGCAAACTCGACGAAGGCCAGTACGATGCGATTATCCTGGCCGCCGCCGGTCTGAACCGTTTGTCGCTCAGCGACCGGGCCAAGTCTTTTTTCACGGAAGAAGAGATGCTGCCTGCCGTGGCCCAGGGCGCGGTGGGCATTGAATTGCGCCATGCCGATGCGAAGCTGCTGGCCGGGCTGCTGTTCATGGACCACCAGGAAACCTCTCTGGCGGTTCGCGCGGAACGCGGCTTTCTCCACCGGCTTCAAGGCGGTTGCCAGGTGCCAATCGCCGGGTTTGCCCGGGTTGTCGGGGGCAAGACCCTGGAAATGACCGGGCTGGTCTCTTCCGTAACCGGAGAAAAAATGGTGCGGCTTGAATTGCGCGCCGATACCACCGATCCCGAGGGGTTGGGGGTGCGGCTGGCGGAAAAGCTGCTGGCCGAAGGCGGCAGAGAGATCCTTTCCGAGGTTTACGGCCACGAGATGCAATAAGACGCTTACCATAACCGGGCGCCACAACCAAAACCGGCCTGGCCGGTTTTTTTATTGAGAAGAATTATGACAGCACACAGCGACAAAAAGACGACACGTTCCAGAGGCAAAGTCTATCTCATAGGCGCAGGCCCCGGCGACCCCACCCTGATCACGGTGAAGGGGCTGGAGCTTCTTAAACGGGCCGAGGTTCTGGTCTATGATTATCTGGCCACCCCCAAGCTGCTCAAGTTCGTGCCCAAGGATGCCAAGCTGATCTACGCCGGAAAAAAAGGCGGCGAGTGCCACGCCCATACCCAGGAGGAGATCAACCAGATTTTGGTGGATCATGCCAGCGCCGGCAAGATCGTGGTGCGGCTCAAAGGCGGCGACCCCTTCATCTTCGGCCGGGGCGGAGAGGAGCTTGAAGAGCTAGCCAAACACAACATCGCCTTTGAGGTGGTGCCGGGGGTGACTTCGGCCACCGCCGCCGCCACCTATGCGGGCGTGCCCATTACCCATCGGGAGTACACCGCTTCGGTGGCCTTTATCACCGGCCACGAAGACCCCACCAAGGAAACCTCCAATATCGCCTGGGACAAGATTTCCACCGGCATCGGCACCCTGGTCTTCTACATGGGGATCAAGAACCTGCCCTTTATCACCGAAAATCTGATCAAGCATGGCCGTGACCCGGAGACCCCGGTGGTGGTGGTGCGTTGGGCCTCCACCCCGATCCAACAGTCTGTGGTCGGCACCCTGGCCACCATCGCCGAGGTGGTCAAAAAAGAAAAGATCAAGCCGCCTGCCCTCATCGTGGTGGGCGAGGTGGTCAAGCTGCGCGATACCATCAACTGGTTCGAGAAAAGGCCGCTGTTCGGCAAACGTATCCTGGTGACCCGGACCCGCGAACAGGCCAGCGAGCTGGTTCGCCTCTTGGAAGATCAGGGGGCGGACTGCGTGGAAGGGGCCACCATCGCCTTGGCGCCGCCGGACAGCTGGGAGCCTTTGGATGCGGAATTAAACCGGCTGGGCGATTACCAGTGGCTGGTCTTTACCAGCATCAACGCCATCCGCTTCTTCTTTACCAGGCTTTTTGAACTGGGCATGGACTGCCGAGCCCTGGCCGGGCCAAAGATCGCCGTGGTCGGCACATCCACGGCGGAGATATTGAAGGAATACGGCCTTGCCGCCGATCTGGTGCCCGAGGAATTCACCGGCGAGGGTTTAGCCGCCAGCATGGTGGCGCAGGGAGTCAAGGGCTGTAAAGTGCTGCTGCCCCGCGCCAAGAAGGCCCGGGAGGTTCTGCCGGAGATTCTTGAGGAGAACGGGGCTGAGGTGGCGGTGGTGCCGGTGTATCAGAATGTCCGGCCCAAGGATTATGATCTGGTGCGCCAGGAATTGGCCGAAGGCGGGATCGACATGGTCACCTTCACCAGCTCGTCTACGGTAACCAACTTTTTGGAGATGCTGGGGCCGGAGCGGGATAGCCTGCTGGCCGGGGTCAAGGTGGCGACCATTGGCCCGATCACCGCGAGAACCGCAAAAAAGGCCGGGCTGACCATCGACGTGCAGCCAAAGACCTATACCATCCCGGCCCTGGTGGAAAGCATTCTTGATTTTTACGAAAAATAGCAGGAGCCAGCCGTCGATTATGTTTGTTTCATCTTTGAGCTGATCGGCTGGCTCCTGTTTGCTGCCCCTTCTGGTTCGGGGAACACCCCCCGGGCCTCGTCTTGCATCCCGAGGCCCAATCCGAGTCCGAGCATCGCGGTGGCTATCATCTGCACAAGATGAAAGATTCCATTGTGGTCGAACTGGAAGAGCAGGCGAGCCGAGACATGGCTCGCCTGCAACCCCGCGGCCAAGAGATTGAGCACAATGGCGGCGGCAACGACTCCGGCCCCTTTCAACCGGCCAGTGGCGGCAAGACGCCAGTAGATTGCCAGCGCACTCACCATCACCATCGCCTCGTAAACGACGAAGAGACCAAACCCCCCGCTAAAAAACTGGGTCAAGCCGAAAAAGGCGACTCCCACCCCGATGCTCCAGGGGATGAGGCGCCTCGCTGCTGTTCGCCCTTGCCAGTCATAAATAGCCCCCACCATGAACAGCGCCACGAGAACGCCCAAACTCAGGTACAGCGGCAGCCACAGCGCGGCTCGCGTGGAACTCGGCAGCATGAGGCCATGCACCACAGCCCCGAGAAGGGCCGAAAGCGCCAGGAGGCCGAAGACCCAGGACCACAGCCTGGCCCGCCAATGACCCACTGGCGCCGCACGTCGCAGGCAGACCATGATCACCAGGCACTCCATGGTCAGCAGGGCATCGGTGACGCCTGTGGTCAGCTCGGTGGGCGACTCAGTGAGAAACACGGCAAGCTCCTTGCTTCAGCGCGATCGCCACGGGTAAACTAGGCAATCTTGTCAAAAGCCTTTTTGTTGGCCCCGCACACCGGACATTTTTCCGGGGCCTCGCCCTCGCAGGTATAGCCGCACACCGAACAGACATGAAAGTCTGTCTCCTCCTTGCTGTCCAAACTGTCCAGAGCCTTCTGGTACAGGGCGGCATGGATTTTCTCCACCTCATTGGCATAGCTGAAGCTGCGCTCGCCTGCCTTGTGCCCTTCTTCCTTGGCCGCGGCAATCATGTCCGGATACATCTCCTGAAACTCATGGGTTTCCCCGCCGATGGCCTCTTTGAGGTTGGCGGCGGTATCACCGATGGCCTTGAGTGCGCGGAGATGGGCATGGGCGTGGATGGTTTCCGCGTGGGCTGCGGCGCGAAACAGCCTGGCCGCCTGCCTGAATCCTTCCTTGTCGGCCTTATCGGCAAAGGCCAGATACTTGCGGTTTGCCTGCGATTCCCCGGCAAAGGCCGCCCAAAGATTCTTCTCGGTTTTAGTCATGCGGTTTCTCCTTTTTCTGAAGGTTGTGGTTGTGACTGCCTGGCTCCGAAAGGGATGCGGCACAAAAAAACAATGGCTGACTATGACAAAAAAGGCTTTTAAAAAATACTATTCATGGGTAAATACGTACGTTTTTCCAAAAGGACAGACCCAGGCTGTGGAGCTGTCACTACCTGCAAACTATTCGCCAAAATCAAGGAAAACGCCATGAAAAAAATGATCCTTCTTCCCGATGAAGATCGCGTCACCCAATGGTACAACGTCATGACCGACATGCCCGGCGGCATGCCTCCTCCCCTGAACCCTGCCACCAAACAGCCGCTGACCCCGGACCTGATGGCGCCCATCTTCCCCATGGGGCTGCTGGAACAGGAGATGAGCGACAAGCGCTGGATCGATATCCCCCAAGAGGTCCAGGATATCTGGTCCATCTGGCGCCCCTCCCCCCTGGTGCGCGCCAATTTTCTGGAAGAAAAGCTGGGCACCAAGGCGAAGATCTATTTCAAGTACGAAGGGGTCTCCCCTTCTGGCAGCCATAAAACCAACAGCGCCGTGGTCCAGGCCTATTACAACAAGCGGGAAGGCGTCAAACGCCTGGCCACCGAGACCGGGGCCGGCCAGTGGGGCTGCGCCCTGGCCTTTGCCGCCCAGAAGTTCGGCCTGGAGTGCAAGGTGTACATGGTGCGGGTTTCCTACGACCAAAAACCGTACCGTAAATCGATGATGAACACCTACGGCGCGGAGATCGTGGCCAGCCCCAGCCCGGATACCCCCACCGGACGGGCCATTCTGGCCAAGGATCCCAAGAGCAACGGCTCCTTGGGGATCGCCATTAGCGAAGCCTTGGAAGACGCGGTTTCCCGCGAGGATACCAAGTACGCCCTGGGTTCGGTCTTAAACCACGTCTGCCTGCATCAAACCGTGATCGGCCTGGAGGCCAAGAAGCAGTTGGCCCTGATCGGCGAGACCCCGGATGTGGTCATCGGCTGCTGCGGCGGCGGCTCCAACTTTGCCGGCTTGGCCGCGCCCTTCCTGCCCGACAAGCTGGCAGGCAAGAATATCCGGTTGGTCGGGGTGGAGCCTGCCTCCTGCCCCTCGCTCACCAAGGGCATCTATGCCTATGATTTCGGCGATGTTTCCGAGCGCACCCCGCTTCTTTACATGTATACCCTGGGCCACGATTTCATGCCGCCGGGCATCCATGCCGGAGGGTTGCGGTATCACGGCATGTCCCCCATTGTCAGCGCCATGCTCCGGGAAAATCTGATGGAGGCCACGGCTTTGAATCAGGTGGAATGCTTTGAGGCCGGGGTGCTTTTCGCCCAGACCGAGGGGATCATCCCAGCGCCCGAGTCCTGCCACGCGGTGCGGGCGGCGATCATCGAGGCCACTAAGGACCTGAAGGAACCCAAAACCATCCTCTTCAACCTTTCCGGCCACGGCCTGCTTGATCTTTCCAGCTACGACAAATACTTCGCCGGAGAGCTGCAAAACTTCGAGTATCCCGCCGAGGCAGTGGCCGAGGCAAAGAAGCACCTGCCGAAGATCTGAGCCTGAAACTGATCATGGCAATCCTGCGCGTCGCATCCCTGCTTTGGCAATCGAGGGGAATGCGGCGCGTTTTTTTTCTCGGCCTGTTTGTGTCTCTCGCCCTGCCCGGTTCGCTCTGGGCCGGGGCAGGTCAGTCCCTGGAAACTCTGGTGGAAAACGGCGGCCTCATCGTCACCAGAAACGGGGCTATTATTTACGAACAGAACGCCGACAGCCAGTTCATGCCGGCCAGCGTGCAGAAAATCGGCACGGCCCTGGCCGCCATCCAGATTCTTGGCAAGGAGTACCGCTTCAGCACCCGGTTTTATCTCAACAATGACCAGGACCTGTACATTCAGGGGCTGGCTGACCCGCTGCTGGTTTCCGAAGAGGTGGCCAAGATCGTTGCCACGCTCCGCAGCCGCGGCCTTTCCTCAATCCGCAACCTCATTGTTGACGACAGCGGTTGCCGGCTTGAGAACGGAACCGACGGCTCCACCAACACCCTCAATCCCTACGATGCCCAGAACAGCTGCCTGGCGGTGAACTTCAACACCATCAATCTTATCAAAGGTGCGGACGGCAGCGTGCGCTCCGGCGAAGAGCAGACCCCTACCCTGCCGCTCATGCGCGAGCTGGCGCAAGGGCTTCCACCCGGCAATCACCGGATCAATGCCACGGCCATTGGCAATCAAAGCCTGCGTTATGTGGGGGAGTTGTTCGTTGCCATGTTCAAAAAACAAGGGGTGACGGTGCGCGGGGAGATCATCCCCGGCCCGGTGCCGGAAGGGCTCAAGCCGCTGTACGAGCACGCCTCAAGCAAGAGTCTGGACGAGGTGTTGACCGGACTGCTCAAGTATTCCAACAACTTCATCGCCAACCAGCTTTTCCTGGCCATGGGCGCCAAAGAGTACGGCTGGCCCGCCACCTGGGACAAGGGCCAGCGGGCCATGACCGGATTGTATCGCAACAAGTTGGGGCTTTCAGAAAAGGATATCGTGGTTCGCGAAGGTTCCGGCCTCTCCCGACAGAACCGGGTGACGCCCAGAGGGATGCTCGTCATTCTGGAGGCATTCAAGCCCCATGCCGGGCTGCTCCCCTTTGAGAACAACTGCCTGCGCAAATCCGGCACCATGACCGGGGTGTACGGGTATGGAGGATATTTTGCCGGAGTGCACGGGCTGGACAGTTTTGTCCTCCTCCTCAACCAGCCGAAAAACACCAGGGATCAGGTGCTGGAGCTGCTTGGTGCCCTGCACGGGGCCAAGGGGAGGCGCAAGGACTGATATTTGCAAAGATTGGTTGTTACCGGCCGATTTCAGGGGAATTGCGCATCGTATCGCACCCTGATTACGTCTTTGTTAATACAGATATCGTGGATGCCGACCAAGGCGGTTTTGTTCTTGGTTTGATTTATTGCCTCAACCGGCCCCTGGGATACCTTGACAAATTTAACGATATCGTTGAGATCAAAGCAAAAATCCGACCCATTATCCATCGGCGAGAACACCACATATTCATCGGTGCTTTTCTTGCCGATCTTGCCGAACAGGTAGCGCGGGGATTCACTTGACGGGAAGATTGATTCGATTTGGACTTTCATCTTGCTCCTTTTTTCTGGTTAACATTCAAAGGGGAGACAATAGGGTCCTTCAGATTATAATCTAAAATTCTTATCTGTAAAAAATATTTGGCGCGGTGCAACTTATAACCTGAAATGCGCCCTCCTGTGGCTCCTCCGGAATACTCAGATCTCCATCCCAGCATAGGTCGCAATGATCTCCTGCCTGCGGAAACAATCCATGCTGTGATCGTTCACCATGCCAATGGCCTGCATATGGGCATAGCAAATCGTGGAGCCCACGAATTTAAACCCTCGCTGGCGCAGGTCCTTGCTCATCGCCTCTGATTCCGGGCTGGCTGCCGGGTAATCGTTTAGCGTTCTAATTTCATGCACCATCGGCCTGCCCTCAACAAACCGCCACATATAGGCGGCAAAACTGCCGAATGCCTCCTGGACCTCAAGAAACCTTTGGGCGTTATTGATTGCGGCAAGTATTTTCAGCCGATTGCGGATAATGCCGGGATTGCCCAGAAGCGCTGCCACCTGATGTTCGTCATATCGCGCCACCTTTTCCGGGTCGAAGTGGTCAAAGGCGAGGCGATAATTTTCCCGTTTGCGCAGCACGGTGTACCAACTCAACCCTGCCTGGGCACCTTCCAAGGTGAGGAATTCGAACAAGCGTCGATCATCGTGAACAGGAACACCCCATTCTCGGTCGTGATAATCAAGGTAATCTTTTTTGGTGAGATCAACCCAAGGACAACGGCTAACCTGTTTTTGCATCAGTTCCTCTCATTACTTGCAGAAAAAATTCAGCGAACCCATACGGTGCGGCTGAGATCGGCCTATTAAGGAGCTGTCTCCGGAATTCCCGAAGGTTTAAGGGGAGATATTTGGCGAAACAAAACGAGCGCAAAATGGGGCCGGAGCCCGCGACAGCCAGCACAAGTTAGACCTTTGTATGGGGAAACCGTGAAAGCCAGCCCGGTTTACTCGGCATTTTCTTGGTAAAATGATTAATTATCCCTTTTACGGTAAGATGCGGTGCGGGAGTAAGAAACAAAGCCTTCCAAACTGTATCCACTTCAGCACCAGATGATTTGCGGTCCTCGGTTTTCATATGAATGAGACGATCTCTTGTTGTCTTGAGTTGCTTGTAGCCTTGCCAACTACGTGAGCCTTTTGGAGAGGAGCATTTCAAGACTTCTGGCAAAACAGATGTGAGTTTCTCGTCAATGGAGATATAACGCTCGATGTTGGATTTGTTCGTCGCCTCCAGCACGATACTACTCCGTGCGTGGCGAGCATAAACAAAATCTTCAGAGATGGACTCGTTAACAAATGCTTCCAATGCTGTGAACGCCAAGACAACCGCTTCAATCATTCTTTCAAGGTAGTCGAAGGCTTCCTGGTCTGATTGGAACCAGACTTCAGATAAAAGAGGCTTATCTATATTGTTCGAGTTTCGGATTGCACGGGCGGCAGCGAATGCGTTTGCTGATGAATTTAGCAGTAACGCAGTAGCGTTCGGCAACGGGAGAGTAAGTTGCTTCTTCTTTGTGAGCTGAATGACTGATGAGACAGTGAGGCGCGATCCCTTGGGTACAAGTTGTCCTGTCCAAGGATTCGCCCAATCTTCCGTCAAGCGAGCAGTGGCATGCAAGCGCCAATCATCATCGACGGAGTCGGATATTGGTGCCAGTGGCTTCATAAGACCCAAACAGTGTAATAAGTTGATTTCCACATATTGCGATCCTATGGGATAGGATACGGGAAGTCAAAAGAAAAACAAGACTGAATTCCCCTCGCCAGGGAACTCTCCTATTCCCGCTCCAGCCTCACCATGGTTTCCTGATGGGCGGTTTGCGGAAACATGTCCACCAGCCGGACTTCGGCCAGCCGGTAACCGGCCTGGATAAGCCCGGCCAGATCGCGGGCCAGGGTGGCGGGGTCGCAGGAGATGTAGATGATCTGCCGGGCGGCAAGGCCGGGCAGCAGGGGAATGAGTTCGGCGCAGCCGGAACGGGGCGGGTCGAGGAGAAGGCAGTCAAAGGTGGCCTTTTCAGCGAGCAGACGTCTGGCCGCCTTGGTGGCGCTTTCCTGGCTGAACCGGCAGCGGTCGGCAACTCCTGCTGCCTCGGCATTGCGCACGGCGCTGCGGATGGTGGAGCGCTGCATGTCCATGCCGGTCACCTCCCAACCCTGCATGGCCAGGGGAAGGGAGAAATTGCCCATGCCGCAGAAGAGATCCAGTGCCTTACCGGGCTGCATCTCCCTTGTCCACTCGAGCAGCAGTTTGATGCAGTTTTCGTTCTGACCGAGATTCACCTGACAGAACCCCCCTGGTTCCAGGCCAAGGGTCAAGGGCTGACCGCACAGCTCACCAGGCAGGGAAAACTCCACCCGCAGCTCGTTGGGCTGAACCTCTCCTCTCTCGGTGAAATACGGTCCCTTGGCCTGGCCTTCCACGCTGAAGATCACTGCTTCAAGCTTGGGCAACGTCTGACATAAGAGTTTGGCCCCCTGGTGCTCGGCGGGCCGGGTTTTTCTGGTGTAGTGGATGAGCAGGATGACCGAGTTGTGGGCGGGATTTTCGAGCAGCTCGATGGCCGAGGCCAAGTTCATAAGGGACTGGAACGGTCTGCTCTTTAAAAGCTCGGCAAGCACCGAATTGATGGCCTCTCCGGCCAGGGGGCATCGGGAAACAGGGATCAGGCTGTGGCTCTGGCGGCCGAAATACCCCACCACTCCCTGCGCCACCTGTAATCTAATCCGTTGCCGGTAGCCAAAGGGCTTGGGCGAGGCCAGGGGTGTGCTCAAAATTTCGGGGAGAGCTTCCTCCCTACACAACCCGGCCCGACAAAGGGTTTCCCCAAGGATTCCGTTTTTCAAGCGGAGCTGCTCGTCGTAGGTGGCGTGCTGGAAATCGCAGCCGCCGCAGGTGTCGTACACCGGGCAAACGGGAGG
This sequence comes from Thiovibrio sp. Mzg5, assembly GCF_055379285.1. Lineage (NCBI taxonomy): Bacteria > Pseudomonadati > Thermodesulfobacteriota > Desulfobulbia > Desulfobulbales > Thiovibrionaceae > Thiovibrio > Thiovibrio sp. Mzg5. Next base: position 1,007,514 of record NZ_AP022872.1, read on the forward strand.
TATCCGGTGCTCCGAGGGCACAAGCACTTCCAAGAGATCCGCTTCCTGGTACTGCTTGTGCTGACGGCGCAGCCGAACCCGCACCTGTTCCCCAGGCAGCACGCGCGGCACCATGACCACCTGGCCATCGGACAACCGCCCCAGGCCAAGGCCACCCTTGATTACCTTGTCAACCGTGAGTTCCACGGATTTGCTCATCGGCTACTCCGCAATAATTCCCTCCCCCCCGGAGTCTGCGCTTACCTGGCGGGGGAGGGTTAGGGTGAGGGGGAATCAGCCATGAACCCGGCAGGTTGCAGCTTCACCCACCCCCCAGCCCCCTCCCGTCGAGGGAGGGGGAGTCAATAACGAACAAAAATGCCGGTACAGGGCACTGCCCCATACCGGCATTTGAGGGGCAATCATCCCCAATAAAACCTAATAGTTTTTATCCGCATAGGCGAGCCAACCGCCTGCTTCCACGAGATTTTTGTCGAACTCGTTCAGGTTAAAGGAGATAACTACCTTCTTGCTGCCCTTGGCAGTGAGCGTGCAACCGGCCAGATCCACGGTAATCTCCGCCGCCTCACCAAGGCTAAAGAGGGTCTCGATGTCCTTTTTCGGCAACTCGATGGCCAGCATGCCGCAATTGTACATGTTCTGCCGGAAGATGCGGGCAAAGCTTTCGGCGATGACCACGTTGATGTCGTTGACCTCAAAGACCCAGACCGCATGCTCCCGGGAGGAGCCGCAGCCGAAATTGGCCCGGGTGGTGATAACCCCTTTGCCCTCGATGTCCTTGCGCGGGTCAAAGCCCCCGAGCTTGAGATCTTCGAGGATATAGGGCTGCAGGGCCATTTTGGTGTTTTCGGTCAGGTACTTGGCCGGGATGATCTCGTCGGTATTGATATCGTTTCTGTCAAGAAACAGCGCTTTGCCGCCAAACTCTTTCATTATTATTCACTCCATTGAAGTTGGAATTGGTTGCCCTTAGAGGAGCTTTCGCGGGTCGGTGATATGGCCCTGCACCGCAGTGGCCGCAGCGGTGAGCGGACTCATCAGGTGAACGATGCCGCCCTTGCCCATCCGGCCGTTGAAATTCCGGTTGGTGGTGGAGGCGCAGATCTCGCCTTCGGCCAGAACCCCGTTGCTCATGCCCAGGCAGGCGCCGCAGGTGGGGTTGGTCACGCAAAAACCCGCCTCCATGAAGATGGCGATGAGCCCTTCTTCCATGGCCTGGGAATACACCTTGGGCGTGGCCGGAGAAAGGATGCCGCGCACATTGGCGGCGATCTTTTTCCCTTTGAGGATCCGGGCCGCGGAGCGCAAATCCTCGATGCGGCCATTGGTGCAGGAACCGATGTACACCTGATCCACCGGAGTACCCTCCATCTCGGTGACGTCTTTCACCTCGTCGGGCTTGTAGCCGAAGGTCACCTGGGGCACCAGCTTGGACACGTCCAGGCTCATCTCCTTAACGTATTCGGCATCGGGGTCGGAATGCCATTTGCTGAAATCCTGCACCGCCAGATCAATGGATTCGTACTGATCCTTGATAAACGGCCAGAGGTATTTGGCGGTCATCCGGTCGGGCAGGCAGATGCCGCAGGTGGCCCCGGCCTCGATGGCCATATTGCACAGGGTCATCCGCGCTTCCATGCTCATGGATTCCACCACCGGGCCGACAAATTCCATGATCTTGTCAGTGGCCCCGTTCACCGTCAGTTCTTTGATGATAAAGAGGATCACGTCCTTGGCCGAGACGCCGTCCTGCAAAGTGCCGGTGATGGTGATCCGCATGGTTTCCGGGGTGCGGAAGGAGCAGACCCCCTTCAATATCCCCACCTCCAGATCGGTGGTGCCGACGCCTGCGGCAAAGGCGCCGAAGGCCCCGTGGGTGCAGGTGTGCGAATCACCCATGATCACCGTGTAGCCGGGGCGGACAAAGCCCTTTTCCGGGAAGAGCGCATGGCAAACCCCGTTGGCGCCGATGTCGAAAAAATCCTGGATCTTGTGGCGCCGCGCCCAGTCGCGGAGGATTTTACCCTGGGTGGCGGTTTTCGAATCCTTGGAAGGCGTGACATGATCGATGACCGCCTTGATCTTGGTGGTATCAAAGACCCGATCCATGCCACGGGCCTCAAGATCGGTGATCGCTATGGGGGTGGTGATTTCGTGGCACATGACCACGTCGATATCTAGGATGACATTTTCAGCGGTGGGAGTGTCACGCAGATGCGCGGCGAAAATCTTTTCAGTTATGGTTTTACCCATTGTTTATGAGCCTCCGTGCAGGGGGATTTATCAGAAGTATTTTTTTGGCGGGGATTGCGCCCACGGTAAAAAAGTTTTTTACCACATACCAGCATCCCTTAGCCACGATAAATGACAAATCCCGCCCTAAAAAATATCGGAAATCTCAAGGAAACCCTGTTTTTTCGTACTTTGCGTTTGACCGGAGTTGCCTGGCTGTATATCATGCTTCGAACCCGGATATTTTGCTAGCAAACGGTCGAAATTCTTTTCAGGATACAGCAGGCATATGCCACGAAAAAAGACCAGTAAACCTGACCAGCAGTTGCCTGCTTCCCAAGCCGATAGCCAGCAGACTATAGAGCTGATTCTCGCCATTTCCCGCGATGAGTATGGCGAAGTCCCCCCCCGCCTTGCCGCGCTTTTTTCCGATGTGGCCGATCTGTACGCCGGTCGCTGGCCGAGCCACGAAGCCTGCGCCGTCACCTATCATAATTTCAGTCATGCCCTGGATGTCTGCCTTGCCGCCGCCCGCATGCTCTCCGGCTGGAACAAGGTGGAGCAGGCGCAGTCCCTGGACGAGAAATATTTTCAAATTGGCATGGCCGCAGGCCTTTTCCATGACACCGGCTACATCAAGGACAAGGGCGACCATGCGGGTCTGGGCGGCAAATTCACCTTGGTCCATGTCGGGCGAAGCATGGAGATTGCCCGGGAATACCTGACCAGCAAGCAGTGGCCGCCGGATGAGGTGGAGGCGGTTGCCCGGATAATCTCCATCACCGATTACACCAAAATACCGGATCTCGCCGCCCTGTTTAAGGACAGTCGGCTCAAGGCCATGGCGCAGATGGTGGCCACCGCCGATCTGGTCGCGCAGATGGCGGACATCGACTATGTCCAGCGGATCGACGACCTGTTTGCCGAGTTTGAGGAGGTTTATGAGTTTGAAAACCGTGAGGATCTGGCTAAAAAAGGGACCAAGGTCTACAAGACCGTGCAGGAAATCAAAGACGGCACCATTGCCTTTTACGAGCAGTTTGTCGTGCCGACCCTTGGAAATCTTGGCCGCATGGACCGTTACCTGACCAGGTTTTTCGGTGACGGCAGAAACCCGTATCAGGAAAACATCACTGCCAATCTTTCCGGTCATCTCATGGATGTCCGTTCCCAGTGGCGGCGACTGGGCGATATCCTCACCGACCTGGGGCTGGCCTCCAACGAACAGATCACCAGCGCCCTGGCCCGGCAACAGACCCTGGCCGGGCAAAAAAACAATTCCGCCAAAAGCTTCAATGCCCTGCTCCGTGAACACCTGCTGCCCTGGTTCTCAGCCCGAGCCCAGGAAGGACGCTGCCTGGGCGATATCCTCATGGAGATGCAGGCGGTGGAGCCGAAATCGCTGGCCAAGGGGTTGCTGGCCCAGATGCTCCCCGATTCCCTGTATGAATCGCTTTCTCCCCGAGAATTGCATTTCCTGCTCCAGGCCGCCATCCTCTTGCAGAATATCTGTAAAGGCCCGTGGATTCTGGGGGTGGTGTTGGAAATGGCCAATGAAATCCTCGACTGCGAAGCGAGCTCGATCCTCATCGCGGATCTTGACGAAAAAGAGATGCTGGTTGCCCTGCCCACCGGTCCCAAGAAAAATGTGGTCTACGGCAAGGGGATTGCCATGGACAAAGGGCTTTCCGGCTGGGTCTATCGCAACGGCCAGCCGGCGCGGGTGAGCAATGTCAGCGTCGACGCCCGTTTTGACAGCGGCATGGACAAGAATATCGATTTCGTAACCCGCTCCATCCTTGCCGTGCCTCTGCATGTGAACGGGGAGTGCATCGGCGCGGTGGAAGCACTGAACAAAAGCGACGACAATTTCACCACCCACGACATGAATGTCCTGGCCATCCTGGCCAATATGCTGGCCAATGTCATGGTTGGTGTTTTATGCATCCAGTCAAACCATTGAGCACCCTTTTTCAAATGAAAATTTTCTTCTCCGCCCTGTTGGCCCTGGTCATTGCCCTGCCCGCTTCCGCCCTTGGCGCCCAAGGAATCAGCATCGACGGCAAGGTGAAATACCCCCAGGATTTTCGCAAGTTCGACTATGCCTCCGACAAGGCGCGGAAAGGCGGTCAACTGGTGCTCCACGATTTGGGCAGCTATGACAAGCTCAACCCCTTTACCCTCAAGGGCACAGCCCCGGCCGGCTTGGACGAGTTGGTCTTCGAAACCCTTGCCGTGCCGAGTCTGGATGAACCGTTCGCCTCCTACGGTCTGATCGCCAAGGATATCGTGCTGGCGGAAGACAAGTTATCCGTCACCTTCACCATCCATGAAGAGGCCCGTTTTTCCGACGGTGCACCCATCACCCCGGAGGATGTGAAGTTTTCCCTGGAAACCCTCAAAAGTCCGGCGGCAAGCCCTTCGTACCAGATCTATTTTCAGGACATCACCTCCGCCGAGGTTCTTGACCAGCACCGGGTCCGGTTCCATTTTGCCCAGCGTAACCGCGAACTGCACATGATCGCCAGTCAGCTGCCGGTATTCTCCCAAAAATTCTATACCACCCACCCCTTTGACGCTCCGGACATGACGCCCCCTGTCGGCTCCGGCCCCTATCTGATCAAGGAGGTCATCCCTGGCAAATCCATCACCTATGTCCGCAATCCCCAGTACTGGGCCAGGGATCTCAATGTGCGGCGCGGGATGTTCAACTTCGATACCATCACCTACAAATACTTCAAGGATCAGATCGTGGCGGTGGAGGCCTTCAAGGCCGGGGAATTCGATTTCATGCCGGTCAATATCGCCAAGCAGTGGGCCCGCGATTTGGACGGCCCCAAGTTCAAGCGCGGCGAACTTGCCAAGGAGACCCTGCCCCACAAGAATAACGCCGGGATGCAGGCATTTGTCTTCAACCTGCGCAGGCCGGTTTTCAAGGACCGTCTGGTCCGTAAGGCCCTATCCCTTGCCTTTGATTTCGAATGGACCAACCAAGCCCTCTTTTTTGGCCAATATACCCGCTGCGACAGCTTTTTCAGCAACTCGACCATGCGGGCCCAGGGGCTGCCCGCAGGCCTTGAGCTTTCCTATCTTGAACCGTTCCGCACCACCCTGCCCCCGGAGATATTTACCACACCGCCCTCCCCCTTCAGCACCCAGCCTCCGGCCAGCCTGCGGAGCAACCTGCTCCAGGCAAAAAAAATCCTCACCCAGGCAGGCTGGACCGTGAAAAACGGGGTGCTCACCAACAGCACCGGCCAAGCGCTGGAGTTTGAAATCCTCCTGGTCGGCGCGGGTTTTGAGCGGGTGATGGAGCCCTACATCAACAACCTGAAAAAGCTGGGGGTGCTGGCGCATTCGCGGGTCATCGACCCGGCTCTGTACATCCGGCGCATGGACAACTTTGATTTCGACATGACGGTCAATGTCTTTGGCCAGGCCCAATCTCCGGGCAATGAGCAGCGCAATTACTGGTATTCGGCCGCAGCGGACCGCAAGGGTTCCCGGAACCTTATCGGCATCAAGAATCCGGCGGTGGACCAACTGGTGGACCGGATCATCTACGCCCAAACCCAGGAAGAACTCACCGCCGCCTGCAAGGCCTTGGACCGGGTTCTCTGGTACGGCTATTATGTGGTGCCCAACTGGTATCTGGCCCAACACCGGGTCGCCTATCGCACCATCTTCGCCAGGCCCGAAACCCTGCCCCTGTATTACTCGCCTTCCCAGGCTCTGATGACCTGGTGGTTGAGGCAGGAAAACCGGCCCCGGCAATAGCCATTTTTTAAAAGCGTATTGAGCAGTGGTGGGGTAAAATGAAAAAAAGGGCTTTTATTGTAATTCACTCCTTGTAGGGCCTTGATTTTCATTCCATGAAGAAAAAAAATATCCTCTTTGCGCTCCTTGCGCTATTTGTCTTTTTTTCTTTTTCTGCCCAGGCCCGGCAGCCCGAGGAACAGAAACCTTCCGAGAATTCCAGGATTCTCGTGATCCCAGGCACCGGTGACAGCCAGATTCTTCTGCACAAGCTCGCCCAGCTCTACACCAAGAAACGCCCCGGAATCACCGTGGAGATTCCGGAAAGCATCGGGAGCGGCGGCGGCATCAGATCCGTCATCACCGGGAAAAACGAGATTGCCAGGGTGGCCCGCCCATTAACGGAAAAAGAGAGCGGTCAGGGCCTCAAGTCCAAAATCTTTGCCCAGGCACCCATTGTTTTTGCGGTCAATCCCGGGGTTGCCGGGGTGGAAAACCTTTCCCAGGAACAGATAGTCGGGATCTATTCCGGCAAGATCCAGCAGTGGGATACCCTGGGCGGGGTGGGCAAGATTTATGTGATGAGCAGGGAGGAGGGAGATTCTTCCCGCACCGTGCTCGGCAATCTCATCCCGGGCTTCAAAGAGATTTCCGTCCCTGCCGGGGCAACGGTGTTTTCCACCCCCGAGGCCGTGCAGACCCTGCTGGTGTCGCCAAACACCATCGGTTATCTGCCTCTGCCCGCAGCGCTCGGCACCGGACTTAGGCTGCTACGGGTACAGGATGTGACCCCATCCGCCGCCAATGTCCGGCAGAAAAAATACCAGCTTGTCACCCCCTTTGCCCTGGTGTGGAAAGAGACCCTCTCCCCGCAGGCCCAGGATTTTCTTGATTTTCTCTCAAGCCCGGCCGCGAGAAAGCTCATGCTGGAAAATGGCGCCATCCCTGTTGAGTGAGACTATCTGACCAATGCGCATCTCCATATTCAAAAAAATATTCATCAGCCAGCTTGCCCTGATTATCTTCGCCTCCGGCGTTATTTCTCTGGCCAGCTATTTTTTCATGCTCCGGCTGTACAACGAATCCCAAGATAATATGCTGCGGGTTATTTCTTCGTCAACAGCCACGAAGATCGCTACAAACATTGCCCAGCATAAGGCAACCATCAAGGAAATCGCCGAGGCCAGGGAAATAGCCCTGTATGCCCAGAAATATCAGGAACTCCTTTTGACCAAACACCTGGCCCGTTATCAGGAGCAGTTCCCGGTTCTCAGCTATGTGGACAAGGAGGGGAACCAGGCGTTTCGCCTGGTCAATGGCCATGCCAGCGAAGCCTCTGAAAATCTCCTCGGCCAGAAGGTGTTCGGGGCAGCCCTCGCCGCCCCGAATCAGGCAATTCTCGGCGATGTTGTTCTGGACCCTGTTTCGCAAACCCAAGTATTGCAGTTTGCCTACGCCAGGATAGACTATTTTGGCGACCAGTTCCTCGGCCTGATCCTTGGACAAACGCCTTTGGCCCAGGTAATTACCCCTGCCGGCAGTTGTGTTTCCCAAAAAAGCGGGTTCTGCCGGGTTGTGGCCCCTGACGGCAGGATCCTGGGCGACCCCGAGCCCAAAAACATCATGAAAAATCTGGTTATAACCAATCAGAATCTTGGTCAGCTTTTCGCCAAAGCCGCAGCAGAGCCCCGTGGACAGATTTATCACACCATGCTTAATGGTGAGGATTGCTATTTTGCCGTCACCCTGATCCCGGACACCCCCTGGCTGGCGATATCGGGGCTAACTTCCCCGCAATACACCGCAGTGCCCATACTGTTTCGGAACTTTTCCATCCTTCTTTTTCTTGGTCTTCTGCTCCTGGCGGGCATCTCCACTTTTTTCCTCGCCCAGTCCATCACTTCTCCGATCCAGAAACTTGCCCAGGCTAGTATCGCCATGGCCAAAGGGGATTTTGCCCAGCGGGTTGCCGGGGGTAATGATGAAATAGGCGACCTGGCCGAGTCCTTCAACACCATGGCGGAAAAACTCGGGATCGCCATGAACCGGGAAAAACAGATTCTGGCAGCGGAAGCCTCCGCCCGGCTGAACGCCGAACTTGCCGACCAGCACAAGACGGAATTTCTGTCCAAGATCAGCCACGAACTGCGAACCCCGCTCAACGCTATACTCGGCATGTCCGAGCTGCTGGCGGATAACAACCTGTCCGGCAAACTGCCGCCAGAACTGGCAGCCATCAAGGAAGCCGGCCAAAACCTGCTCCAGCTCATCAATGGCATTCTCGATTTTTCCCGCCTGGAAAACGGCACCATGCACCTTGCCCCAGCCCCCTTTGATCTCTACGGTATCCTGGGCAGGCTGAAGAAAAAATACGAACCCGCTGCCAAGGCCAAGGGGATCACGCTCCTCTATACGGAACCGGAGGCGGTTCCCACCACAGTGGTAGGAGACGAAGCCCGGATCTTCCAGGTCCTGGAAAATCTGCTGGACAACGCCATTAAATTCACGGAACATGGAGAGATCTCCTTGCGGGTCCGTCCTCTTGGCCTCAAGGCCATAAACGACCAGCACATCATCCATCTCCGCTTTGAGGTCGTTGACACGGGATGCGGCATTCCCCTCGAACAGCAAGGGGCTATGTTTGAGTCATTCAAGCAGTTTGATTCTTATGCCACCAGAAAGACAGGCGGTCTCGGGATTGGCTTGACCCTTTCCCTGCAGCTCATCGAACTCATGCATGGAAAAATCGGCATGAAAAGCGAGCCGGGTAAGGGCAGCACCTTTTTTGTGGATCTGGATCTGCCGGTGGCCAAGGAAGAGACAGATCCCGTAGCCTTAGAGGTAAGCACGGCAAGAGTCGCAAATGGGACAACGGATCAACACAGCAGGGGGAAAGCCATGAATATTCTTGTTGCGGAAGATAATCCGGTAAACCAGAAGCTGTTGCGCCTCATGCTCGAGATGCATGGCCATAATGTACTGGTGACCCCCGATGGCAAGGAGGCCGTTGCCGTCTACCAGAGCGACGAAATCGACCTCGTCCTGATGGATGTGCAGATGCCTGGGATGAACGGCTTTGAGGCAACGACCACCATCCGGGAACTTGAAAAAAATACCGGCACCCATGTGCCGATCATTGCCGTTACCGCCCATGTCATGCCGGGTTATAAGGAAGAGTGCCTCAACGCGGGCATGGACAACTACCTGGCCAAGCCCTTTCGCATGCAAGAGCTCTTCGCCATAATCGATGAAACCCTTGCCCAATTAAATACTTCGGCGTGAGATGGCGGCCTATATTGTAAGACGCCTCCTGCTCATGATCCCCACCATCTTCGGGATCATGTTGGTCACCTTTGCCGTCACCCAGTTTGTGCCGGGCGGACCGGTGGAACGGATGCTCGCCCAGTTGCAGGGTTCGGACCGCGCAGGCGGCGAGGTTCGCGCCAGCCGCAGCATGGACCTCTACCAAGGCAACAAGGGGCTCGACGAGGAGCGGGTGGCGCAGCTCACCAAGCTGTACGGCTTTGACAAGCCTCCGGCGGAGCGCTTCCTGACCATGATGAAAAACTATCTGGTCTTTGATTTCGGCCAGAGCTATTACCACCACAACAGCGTGGTAGCCCTGGTCATCTCCAAACTGCCCGTTTCCATGTCCCTGGGGTTATGGTCTTTTCTCCTCGTCTACGGGGTCTGCATCCCGCTCGGCATTGCCAAGGCCATGCGGGAGGGTTCCCGCTTCGATGTCCTCACCACCACAGCCATCCTCATCGGCTACGCCATCCCCGGCTTCGTCCTGGCCATCGCGCTCATCGTCCTCTTTGGCGGCGGGAGTTTCTTCAGCATCTTCCCCCTGCGCGGCCTGGTTTCCGACAACTGGGCTGAGATGGGGCTGGCGGCCAAGGTGGCGGATTACCTTTGGCACATGGTCCTGCCCGTGCTCTCTTCCACCGTAGGCAGCCTGGCCGTCATGACCCTGCTGACCAAAAACTCCTTTCTCGAAGAGATACGTAAGCAATACGTGCTCACCGCCAGGGCCAAGGGGTTGAGCGAGAAGCAGGTACTCTACCGGCATGTGTTCCGCAACGCCATCATCCCCATCATCACCGGCTTCCCCGGCTCCTTCATTACCGCCTTTTTCACCGGCAGCCTGCTCATTGAAACCATCTTCTCCCTGGACGGTATGGGGTTGCTGGCCTACGAATCCATCCTCAATCGTGATTATCCGGTGGTGCTGGGCACCTTATATTTCTTCACCATCATCGGCCTGATCTCCCGGCTGTTGTCGGACCTGAGCTATGTGGTGGTGGACCCGCGCATCAGTTTTGAGAGTGTGGAGTCCCGGTGAACATGGACCGTAACCAGCCCGCATATTCACCGGGGAAACGGCTTGTTTCCTGTAATTGCCTCCCCTCCCTTGACGGGAGGGGATTGAGGGGTGGGTGAAGCTGCCGATTGAATCAGATCTGGCAACGCCGCTGCCGCTACTCACCCCCACCCCCTGACCCCCTCCCGCAAGGGGCGGGAGAACTTTATGACACAATAAAAATCTATGCTGAATAGTTACCCATGAACCCGAAACCACAGAAACTCTCCTCCCGACGCTGGCGGCGATTCAAGGCCAACAAGCGGGGCTATTACAGCCTCATCCTCTTTTCCATTTGCTTTCTCCTCAGCCTGGGCGCGGAACTCCTCAGCAACGACAAGCCGCTGCTGGTCTCCTACCAGGGGAGATTCTATTTTCCCCTGCTCAGGGAGTACCCGGAAACCACCTTTGGCGGGGAGTTTGAGACCGAGACCGATTACCAGGACCCCTTTATCAAACAAAGGCTCACCAGCGGCGGGAACCTTGCCTTTTTCCCGCCCAACCCCCACAGCTACGCCTCCATCAACCTCCAGCTCAAGCAACCGGTCCCCTCCCCGCCCGATAGCACCAATTATCTGGGCACCGATGACCGGGGCCGCGATGTCCTGGCCCGGCTGCTCTACGGCTTTCGCCTCTCGGCCATCTTTGCCTTTATTCTCACCATTATCGGCACGGTCATCGGTATCATCACCGGAGCAATACAGGGCTATCTCGGCGGGCGCACCGACCTGTTCATGCAGCGCTTCATCGAGATCTGGAGCGCCATGCCTGAGCTGTACCTGCTGATCATCTTTGCCTCAATCTTCAAACCCAGCGTGCTGCTGCTCCTGATCCTGCTTTCGATCTTCGGCTGGATGGGGCTGGCCGATTACGTGCGGGCCGAGTTCCTCAAGGGCCGCAACCTCGATTATGTCAAGGCGGCCAAGGCGCTGGGCGTGGGCAACATCACCATCATGTTCCGCCACCTGCTCCCCAACGGGATGACCCCGGTGATCACCTTCCTGCCCTTCCGGTTGAGCGGTTCGATTCTGGCCCTCACCAGCCTCGATTTCCTGGGGTTGGGCGTGCCGCCCCCTACCCCGAGCCTCGGGGAACTGCTAGCCCAGGGCAAGAATAACATCGAAGCGTGGTGGCTTTCCCTGACCACCTTCGGGGTGCTGGTCGGCACCCTGGTCCTGCTGATCTTCATCGGGGAAGCGTTGCGGGAAACCTTCGATCCGCGAAAGGTTTGATGTATTCCCCCTCCCCCTTGACGGGGGAGGGGGTGGCTTAAAACAAAAAGTTACAAGGCGTACCATGCCAGGAATACCCCATGCTGCTTGAGCTGAAAAATCTCTCCGCCGGTTTTTACTCGGACCGCGGCTTTGCTCCGGTGCTGGACAAGGTCTCCTTCTCCATTGCCCCCGGAGAAACCGCGGCCCTGGTGGGCGAATCCGGATCCGGAAAATCGGTGACCGCCCTTTCCATCCTGAGGCTGCTGGAAAAAGATGCGGCCAAGATCGAGGGGGAAATTCTCTTCAATGGAGAAGATCTGGTCTCCTGCCCGGAAAATCGGTTGCGCCAGATTCGCGGCAACCGCATCGCCATGATCTTCCAAGAGCCCATGACCTCGCTCAATCCGGTCTACTCCATCGGCGCCCAGCTCATCGAGCCGCTGATCCTGCATCAGGGTCTTGGTAAAAAAGAGGCAGCGGTAAAGGCTGAAAATCTCCTGGAGCGTTGCGGGATTCCCGACGCGGCCCAACGGCTGAACAGCTTCCCCCACCAGTTGTCCGGTGGCCAGCGCCAGCGGGTGATGATCGCCATGGCCCTGGCCTGCCGCCCGGACCTCTTGATCGCCGACGAGCCGACCACGGCGCTGGATGTCACCATCCAGGCGCAGATCCTGGCCCTGATCAAGGAGATCCAGCAGGAGCTGGGCATGGCGTTGCTGCTCATCACCCACGATCTCAACATGGTGGAAAAGATCGCGGCGCAGGTCCACATCATGCATGAGGGAAAAATTGTGGAAAGCGGCCCCACCGCCGAGGTGTTCCGCAACCCGCAAAATCCCTACACCATCCATCTCCTGAACAGCGTGCCCCATGAGGCCCCTACCCCCAAGGACAACCCGCCCCCGCTCCTGACCGCCACCAACCTCTCCTGCCACTTCCCCATCAAGGCCGGTTTTTTCAGGCGCACGGTGAACACCATCAAGGCGGTGGACGAGGTGAGCCTCACCATCCGGCAGGGCACCACCTTCGGGGTGGTCGGCGAATCAGGCTCCGGGAAAAGCACCCTGGGCATGTGCCTGCTCAAACTGGTCAACAGCCGGGGGACCCTGCTTTACGAGGGCCGCGACCTGCTGACCCTGTCCAACAGCCAGTGGCGCCCCCTGCGCCGCGATTTGCAGGTGGTATTTCAGGACCCCTTCTCCTCCCTGTCGCCGAGGCTCAACGTGGGCCAGATCGTGGGCGAGGGCTTAAACGTGCATGGCTTAGGCAACCGGGAGGAGCGCAAGAAACGGGTGGCCGAGGCGCTGATCGAGGTCGGCCTTGAGCCGGAGATGATCGAGCGCTATCCCCACGAGTTTTCCGGGGGGCAACGGCAGCGCATCGCCATTGCCAGGGCCGTGGTCCTCAAACCCCGCTTCCTGGTGCTGGACGAACCCACCAGCGCCCTGGATATGACCATCCAGGCCCAGATCATCGAGCTGCTCAAAAACCTGCAGGCCAGGCACAACATTACCTACTTCTTCATCTCCCACGATTTGCGGGTGATCAAGGCCATGGCCGATGAGGTGGCGGTGATGCAGAATGGCCGTATTGTCGAGTCCGGCCCTGCGGCGCAACTCTTTGCCAGCCCCTCTCACCCCTACACCAAAAAACTCTTTTCCGCGGCCTTTGACCTGGCTCCGGTCTGAGTCATTTTACATGGAATGAAAGTCGGGGAACAATTACACAAGGAGAAAGAAGTGAAAGAATACGGGAAAAAACTGTTCATTGGCGGGGTGGTAATGGCATGTCTGTTTCTGGCTGGAGGGTTAGCCGCGCCGAAAAAATCAGCGGCCGCGGCCAATCCCAAGGTATTTTTTGATGTCACCATCGGCGATGAAAAAGCCGGGCGAATCGTGATGGAGCTGTTTGCCGATGTGGTGCCGAAAACAGCGGAGAATTTCCGGCAGCTGGCCACCCATGAAAAGGGCTTCGGCTTCAAGGGCAGCATCTTCCACCGCATTATCCCCGAGTTTATGCTCCAGGGCGGCGATATCACCAACGCCGATGGCACGGGCGGCAAATCCATCTATGGCCGCACCTTTGCCGACGAGAATTTCATCCGCAAGCATGTGGAACCGGGGATGCTGTCCATGGCCAATGCCGGACCAAACACCAACGGTTCACAGTTTTTCATAACCACCGTCAAAACGCCCTGGCTCGACGGCAAGCATGTGGTCTTCGGCAAGGTGGTTGAAGGCCTCGATGTGGTAAGGAAGATTGAAGAGATGGGGTCGCGCAGCGGTCGGCCAAAGACAAAAGTGACAATTGTAAACTGTGGCCAACTGGAGCAATAAGCTATTCCCGCTTTCTTTGCTGCCCATATAAAAAGGAGACGAATATGAATCTGCGCCTACTGATCCTGTTGGCTGTTTTCCTTGTTTCCCTTCCTAACACCATCGGGGCCAGAGAGATACGGCTCAAAAAAGGAGAGGTTTTCCGCGACCGGGATCTTACCGTGATCTGCGAAGGAAAACAGACCGGAGCTTCTGGTCTTGGCCAGCCCATAGCAGTGCGCGAGTGTCAGTACTGGGACGATTTTACCCAAAAATGCCTCTTTGAAAAAACCACCTACAGTTATGGCGACCTGGAATGTGTCGAAGAGTGCCAGTATTGGGATTCGTTCAGCAACACCTGCGACTACAAAAGCAAGTGCACCTTTTATCCCCAACAGGAAGCCTTTGTCCTGAAAACCTGCACGGAATTCGATGATAACAGCCGCAAGTGCCTCCGGGCGCGGGAGGAGAAAATCGGCTTAGGCAGATAGTTGCCCGATATTTTTATTTCTTTCACCAACCATCGCCCCTTTTTGTTCCGAGCATTATACCCCGAAGGCCATTAGAGGAACACACTGATGCCCAATGAACGAGAGCAAGCTCTTTTGCTCTGGCTTTTTGTTCTCATTGCCTGCTGCCTACTCAAGCCATCAATAAGAAGCAGCTTAGGGGCTGTTGTTCGATCAGCAATGGCGCATAAAATCGTCCTCTCCGTCATGCTCATGCTTCTATACATTGCAGGAATTGTCATAGGTCTGCATTATTTTGGGCTTTGGACCAGTTCAAATGCGACGACGACCATATTTTGGACCGTATCCGTAGCTCTCGTGGCATTGGGCCGAGTGAATTCGGTTGCAGAAGATGAACACTATTTCGTAAAGGCTGTTCTTGATCAACTTAGGCTGATTATGCTGTTCGACTTTTTGATCAACTTCTACGTCTTCAGCCTCCCCGTCGAGCTAGCCATGGTGCCAGCAACAGCCTTTTTCGGAGGGCTTTGGGCGGTTTCTGAATCCAAGCCAGAGTATAAACAAGTTAAGGCTTTTCTTAATTGGATTTTAGCAGTCATGGGGTTTATCCTGGTAGTGGTGGCCACCTATCAAGGCATAAAGCATTTTGACACGTTCGCATCGTTCAGCACATTAAAGGACTTTGTCGTGCCACCACTTATGTCTCTTGCTTTCCTTCCGTTTCTCTACTTATTCGGCCTGTTCGTCTCCTACGAGAACCTATTTTTCAGGCTGCGTTTTTTTGTCGAGGGCGATGAACTCGTTGCTTTCACAAAGGCGAGAACGATCATGGCTTTTAACTTCCGGCTGAACTTACTAAACAGGTGGGCTAGGCATATCAACCGACTTCACCTTCAAAGCGAGGATGATGTTCGATCAGAAATAAAGACTTTCAAAATTTCCCAACGTATGTAAAAAGAAGAAAGTGGATTACTCGCCATATTAGAAAAAAATGGGGCACTCCCCATATTCATTTCAGACAGGCCCCACCCCTCCCCTCCTTATTATCTACAAAACTAGAAAACTCTGGGGCAGGCCTTGAAATATAAGGCAGACAGATGGAAATTGGAGATATTATGGCTGACAAAGTAGTTATTGTTGAAGAAATACCTGAGAATGCCTTAATCAAGCGCACTATTGAGAAAAAGTTCAAACAGGAATGTGAGATTATCCCCTATCTTGTTAAGGGATTAAATATTATAAGATCCACAAAATATCTCTTGATAATAATTAACGAAAGTCTCTCTGTTCAAGACACGCTTCAAGCCATTGCAAAAAAACAAAATTTTATTTTGAATGGCATAAGATTCATCAGGAAAGATTCCGTAAATCAAAAAATTCCAATTATCATAACCTATAATAGCTTGAGCTGCCCGAGTCCCATTAATAACAGCAGTTACATGGACGGCATTGATGACTACCTGCATGAAGGGGCAAACATGTGTTTATCTCTTCAAGATAATTTCAATCAGAAATTAATTCATTCATTAACTAATTATTTGTAATTACGGGAAGGATGGAAACTTCCCGTAATAATTATTACCGCCGCAGGGCCAGTCACCCAATCTTCTGCCCCCCCTCCGCGCCCCTCTTTTTTTGCACGATCTTCTCAAGCTCCCCGCCATCAACGATCTCTTGGCGGATCAGGATGTTGGCCAGGGTGTCTATCTGCTGCCAGTTGGCCTCCACCATTTCTGCTGCCTTTTTCGTGGCCTTGTCTATCCAGATGCGGACCCGGCTTTCCACCACCCCCCGGAATAGCTGTTTGTTCACGTTGCGGCTCAGGGTATCGGTATGGACAAAACCCAGCTCTTCGTCCATGCCCAGGTTGGCGATGGCGATGTAGGCCTGGTGCGTCCCCTCCTCAAGGTCGCTGGCCGCCCCGGTGTCCATGCCCTTGGCGCCGAATTTTTTCATGCTTGCCGTTCTGCCCGCCATGAGCACGCAGATGTTGTTGAACACCTCCTCTTTCGAGAGGTTGCTGGGGAAATCTTCGAAGCTGTACGAGATAAAACCCAGAACCCGCAACCGCGGGGCAATGGTCACCTGCTCGATCTTGGTGTTCGGCAGCAGCAGGTAGGAGAGCACCGCATGTCCGGCCTCGTGGAAGGCGGTCATGCGCAGGTCTTCCTCCAGGTTGCGGATATGCTTCTTCTCAAGTTTGGAGCCATACTTGATGATGTTGATCTGCTCGAGGAGGATCTCTTCGCTGATGCAGGTTAGGCCGTGGCGGATGGCATGGAGGGAAGCCTCCTTGCCGATGCGCTGCAGCTCGTAGCCGTTCATGCCGGAGATGTAGCGCACCACCTTATCCACATCGATCTTGCCGTCATTGGGCTTTTTGAGGATCTGCTCGATGAAGAAGCGCCGTGCCTCCCGGTCCAGCTCCGGCACTTCGACAAAGGTGTCGATGCGTTCAGGCTCGATGAGCAGGGGGGGCACCTCTTCTCGGCTCACCGCCGAGACCACGGTGAACACCGACTCCTCCGGATCATGGGAAAGCGCGTCGATCTCCAAGGCAAGCTGGTCGGCAGGCACACTGGTCAGCGCCCCTTCTATCAGGGCCTTGATGTCGATGCCGTCCAGAAAAACGATGCTGGGCGCGTATTCCCGTGCCTTGAGATACACCAGCCGGATGTACTCGGAGTCAAACAGCTCGGTGCGGGAGACATAGATATAGGGTCGGCCGGACTCCTTGGCGAAGGCCTTGCCCAGCAGGGTTTTGCCGACCCCGGGCGGCCCGTAGAGCAACATGCCCTTGGGCATGCTGATGGAAAATTTCTTCACCAGCTCAGGATTTTTCAGGGTATTGATGATCTGCTTCAGTGTGGTTTTGCTCTGGCGGTTGCCGGCAATGTTCTCAAAGCCGACCTCGGAAAATTCAATGGCCGGCCGTTCGCCACGCAACAGCCCCTTGCTGGTGGGCAGTGCCCGGGTGTCCGCCTTGACCAGACTGAAGATGAGGTTTTTCCCCTGCTGGTACTCCTTCCAGGTCAGCTCCACGGTTCGGTTGTTCTTGTAGAGCAGGGGCAGGATCTGCTCGCCGGCCTCCAAGAGCCTATGGAGCGAGGCGTCGGCCTTTTGGGTCGTTTTGAAGATGATCCGGGCCGGAGGGAAGGGCAATTGCCGCAGGCTGCGGGTGATCTTGAAAAGCACCTCGTCGGGCAGCTTCTGCTTCACTTTTTTCGCGGTAATCGCCGGGCCCAGAGAAAGCACCAGGAGGGTAACCAACCCTTTGAGTTCCGGAAAATCAAGGGCAATGCCTTTTTCCCGGAAATGCCCGGCCAGCTGCAACAGGGAATCGGTGCCGATACGGACCATGGCGTTGATGCCCAGCCGGTTGAAGAGGATGATATAGTTCTGGGCCAGGGTGGCGAGAAGTTTGGGGGTGATCGCCTCCTGGATGACTTCGCCCGCCACTTTCTTTTCCTTGGCGATGGCATCCATGATCAGGCCTTGGGCCCTAGCCTTGCTGCGGTGGAAGGTGGCCAGGAATTCCTTGCCCTGGTAAAGAGCGCTGCCCAGGGTGGAGGTGAAGATGAAGATCACCTCCCGGCAGTTGATGCCGCTGTCCGGCTCCTCTTTGGTGATCAGGTCCAGCAGCGCCATCTGCAGCTGGTTGCTCGCCATTTCAATGGACTCGAAGAGGATGATGGCGCAGGGGGTGGCGCGAAGAAAGCGGATCAGCTCGCCTTCCTGGATTTCCTGCCCCATCATCTGTGGGGCCAGAAGCTGATCGCCGCTGTCCGGATCGCTGTAGCGTTCCAGGTCAAAGTGTTTGAAGCCCTTATACTCCTCGAGCATGGAGCAGAGAACCCGGGCCAGATAGATCTTGCCCACACCCGGCGGGCCCAGGAAGGTGAAGATCGCCTTGGGCGGCGCCTCCTTGGGCGGGCGGAAGGCCATGTGGATGAAGGCGTCCACCACCTCGTCGATGGCCTCGTCCTGATCGAGAACCATTTTTTTCAGTTTCCTGCGGATGGCCTCAAACTGCTGGAGTTGATTTTCAGGGGGTCTGGAACGTGGCAAGAGCTTTCTCCCTCAAGGATTTGCCGGCATTATTTTGCTGCCGCCTTCGGAGAGGAAGTGCGGCAGCAAAATAAAACGGATGTTTTCCTTACTCTAGGGAAAAAAGAGCGCGGGCGTCAACAAGTTCCGCAAGATCGCAACGCCACCCCTGCCCCGGAGATGCGGCAGCAGCCGGGGGCGATCATCCCCCCATCTCTAAAATCAACAGGTTACACCGTGATAACCGCTGGAGCTGTCGAGGCGCATCCATCTAAATCCGGGACGGGCCGGCATTCCCGGCGCAAAGCCACGAGCCTGGCCCGCAGCCATTCTTCCAGCGGCTGGTTCAGCCGATGGACAGTACCGCCCGGCAACCGCCCGTCCTCCTGAATCGCCGCCTCGAAAAGCCCGGCAGGCACCTCCACCTTGGCCAGTTCCTCGGCGCCGCCCATGTTCCGGCGGATAAGAGTCACCTGGGGCGGCGTCTCCCAGTCGAACAAGACGAAATAGACCGACTCGTCATGGATGGAGCTGACGAAGTCGTGGCCCCGGGTCCAGCCCGCGCCCCATTCGAGATACATGTCCACTGCCTTTTCCGGGGTCATCAGCCAGTCGATGGATTCCAACAGCTGTTCCTGGTGGCAAAGCTCTTCCGCATTCATCATGCTCGCACGTCTCCTATGGTTGGGACATCGATAAACAATCCGTTGTTTCCACCATAGAGTACGGCGGCCCCAATCCGCCTTGACTTGGGTCAAGGGCTTTTAAGTTAGTGGAGTGTGGCGGAGATAAGAGTTTCGCCCATTGGCTCAACAGGGTTTACAGATTCAGCCAAAATGGATAACAATAATTATCGAAGGGCAAGCCTGCCTCGCTGACCCATGAATTCGCAGTTCGCCAGGAAATCGAAAACCATGCAACCACAAGCGGCTCAAAAGACCCATATAGAGTTATATCCCCTGCTCAGCAGCCTTACCGCCGCCACCGACTTGATCAACCGGGTGCTGGTTGACCATCACAAAAAGGTCTCTTTTATCGCCGTCACCATCGGCAAAACGCTCGGCCTGGACGAGCACAGCCTGAGGCGGCTTACCCTGGCCGCGGCGGTGCATGATATCGGCGGGCTGTCGATCAGGACCCGGCTGGAAGCATTCGAATTCGAAGTGGCAAATCCGGATCGACACACCCTGCCGGGATATTC
Source organism: Thiovibrio sp. Mzg5 (assembly GCF_055379285.1). Taxonomy (NCBI): domain Bacteria; kingdom Pseudomonadati; phylum Thermodesulfobacteriota; class Desulfobulbia; order Desulfobulbales; family Thiovibrionaceae; genus Thiovibrio; species Thiovibrio sp. Mzg5. The sequence goes on from NZ_AP022872.1 coordinate 1,027,112, forward strand.
CTTGTTGGCGGGATTCGCGCCGTTTGCGGATCTGGCCCAACTCATCCGCTTCCACCATGTATACTGGCAAAACGGCCAAGGCATGATGGACCGGGGAGAAGCGGTCCCTCTGCTCAGTCATCTCATTCACCTCTCGGACCGAATTGCGGTGCAGCTCGATTCGAGCCGCGAGATCTTGAGTCAGAAGACGGAGATTGTCCAGCGGATCACAGCGGAAGCCGGGGAAATGTTTGTGCCCGAGCAGGTCCAAGCCTTCCAGGAAGTGGCCGCCAAGGAAGTCTTCTGGCTCGACCTGGTCTCCCCCTCGGTCAGCACGATTCTCCAGGAGCGTTTCCCCTTGGGAGGAATGGATCTTGACCGCAGCGAAATCCTGGACCTGGCGGAAATGTTCAGAAGAGTCATCGATTTCAGGAGTCGTTTCACCGCCACCCATTCAAGCGGGGTGGCCGCCGTTGCAGTTGCCCTGGCCAGCCACAGCGGTTTCAAAAAAGATGATCCGGACAGGATGAAAATCGCAGGGCTGCTGCACGATATCGGCAAGCTGGTAGTCCCCGTGGAAATTCTTGAGAAACGTCAGGGACTCACCAGCGAGGATTTAGCAATTATCTACAAGCATCCCTATTATTCCGCGGAAATTCTCCGCGGCATTGAAGGCTTTGAGGATATCGGCCAATGGGGGTCATTGCACCACGAACGATTGGACGGAACCGGATATCCATACAGAAAGATGGCCGACGAAATACCAGAGGGCGCCCGGATTCTTGCCGTTGCCGACACCTTTACCGCCTTGATGGAGGACCGACCGTATCGTTGCGGCATCAGCGCTTCAAGCACTGATCGAATCATGCGGGATATGGCGGTCTACCACAAGCTCGATGAGGATTTTGTCGCCCTGGCCTATGAAAATATCGAGGAGATCAACGACAAGCGCTATGAGGCCCAAACCGGCGCCGACCAAAGCCACAGGCAGTTTCTGGAGGATTGTCGATTGCTCGACAACTACCTGGAAGCGGATGACAGATGTCCGGTCAATAGGTAACCGATCACAAAACCCCGCATCTGCGGGAATGTTAGGGGCATCTCCCCGCATTCATTTCAGCCCCCTACCCTTCCCCGCCGCTGATCAGGTAGTTGTAAAAATGGGGGCAGAACTATTTTCTCCCAAATTATATAAAAATAAATCCGCCCTCCCCCTTTTTCCCTGTGGCACCTGCCTGACAGCCAGATACGATTTTTTCTCCACTATTTCCGACCGATTTCAGATAAAATGAGTCCTGGGTAACAATGAATATGGGGAGTGTTCCGCGTTCTGGCTAAAAAAATATGCGCTTGTCCTGAAGGATGGGAAATGAAAACAACCAAGACGATCGACTGGCCTTTCATAATCAGCCTCTGCAATGAAGAAAACAAACCACTGGCCGGGATACCTGTATGGCTGGGGTCGCGTTTCGCCAATACGGACCTGGCCGGGGAAGCCCTTTTCCTCGGGCTTGAGCCCGGCGATTATGACCTTGGCATAGAAGCCGCCGATTTTTTCCCGCTGCGAAAAAAAATCAAGATCGACCGCAAAAGCAAGAACCTTGGCTTTATCCTGCAAGGCTTCGCGACCGGTGGGCTCAAGGGGAATGTCCACCTCTCAGGGTTGGTTTTATCTTTGCCGGATGCCGAAATAAAGCTTACGGCCGTCCAGCCGGAAGAGACAGGTGCCGAAGAGTTCCGCTTTTGGACTGACTGGGACGGCAATTATTCGACCGGCATTATCCCGGTGGGGGAATATGAATATCATGTAAATGCGTCTCTGTGCCAGCCAAAGCAGGGGCGGCTGACAATTAAAAAAGATACTGTCCATACTCTGGACGTGGATCTCAACCCTGTCCCTGACCCCGCAAAGATCACGGTAAAGGTGAAAACGGACAGCGGCGTCAAAGTGAAAAAGAGCAAGGTGCGGTTGCTTGAGGGGCTGGGTGCTGTCATAGTGGCTGAAAAAGACGGCACGGACACCTGCGTTTTTACGGATATCGACCGGGCCCCTTTTAGCCAGGGACAAGCCAAGGAGCAGCAGTTTATCAGTCGTAACTTTGTGGTTGCGGTCGACATCGAGGGATATGCTACTGGTTACGCCACCGGAAGCCTACGTTCGGAGAAGAAATGTGAAACGGTGGTCGTTTGCCGAAAAGTAACGAAAGGCGAGGCTGTAATCAAAGGAATCGAGGAAGCACAACCAGCCGAAGTTCCACTGGATAAAGCAATGCAGGTGCAGATACCCTGCGAAAGAAAAGACCGATTTTTCAAGATACTACTCCCTCATCCCGGCAACGTGCACGTAAAGGTCGGGCCAAATCCATACACTACGTTTCTGCGGCTATTGGATAAAGACCTCCACCAACTGGCCGACACCTGGAACTATGCCAATCAGCCGGCAGAAAGAACAGTCCAGTCCGGGGCCGGGGAGCTGTTGCTAGGGATTAGCGGGGAAATCAGGGACGTCCCTGAGGTGTTCAGTGCACTCATCGTTGAGTACCAACCCATCATCGATCCGTATCAACCGAATACAACCTTCGAGTCGGCCCTGCCCGTGGAATTCGGTGAGATCCTCAGGCCGTTCATATTCCCCCAGGCTGATGTCAACTATTTCATGGTCACGGTAAAGAGACCGGGCATGCTGCGGGTGAGATTAACGGACTGCGTTATCCCTGCACGCATCCGAATACTGAACACCCTGGCAGAGGAGATCGTAACTACCTGGAATTACGCCGGTCAGCCAATCGACGCCTCATGCCCGGTATATACACCCGGACTTTACCGCATCGCGCTTTCAGGAGCCAACCCGGGCGATTACACCCTTGCCCCAGCTCATCTCAAGATAGACTTTGTCGGCACGGAAAGCAGTCCGGGAGAATTTGCGCCGGAAACATCGCCGCCCAAGCCGGTGCGGCTAGGGAAAAGGTTCGGCGGGACCATCTTTCCCAGCGGGAAATACAATCTTTATAGTTTCAACGTCGACAGGACCGGCTTCGTAAAGATCCGCTTCCAGCTTCCCGGTTGTCCTTCAAGGCTCAGGGTGTTGACCAACAAAGGAAAAGAGCTTTATTCCTCCTGGAACTACGCGGGGCAGTCGCTTGCCCCGGATATTGCCATCCATGAGAGCGGCGAATATTGTATCGAAGTTTCAGGGACAGACCCGTCGCAACAGAGCCAGGGCAGTTTTTTCCTCGGGGTTTTCTTTTATCCTAACGACGAATACGAAGGGTACAAAGGGAATAATTCCCTTGAGACCGCCGCAGAGATACATATCGGCCAGGAAGTTGCCGCAGCCATCGAAGGACCGGGCGATATCGATTATTACCGGTTTTATGTGGACCACCCCGGGCTGCTGATCCAATCTACCCGCACTTTTCCGCTCCCCCTTTATTTTATTGTCAGCGATCCCCAGGGCAAGGAGATCTTCAACTCCTGGAACTACGCGGGGCAAAATCTTGACCGTGAATACCCAGTCCTAAATTGCGGCTATCATACCTTGCGAGTACTTGGGACCAGCCCCAATGACTACTCCCCCGCCAGCTACGGTTTTCGTTTTGATCTCAGCCGGGTTAAACCGGAAAGCGTACTACAGGCAAAAAATAAGCTCGTGCTGAACCTGAACAGCGGGATAAAGCTCGACGCCTTAATCCCGGACGGCATTAAATCGTTCATGCTGCCGGTAACTGCGCCGGGAGCGGTAACGATAGGCGCAAAAATTCCTGTTCCGGCAAGATTGATCATCACCGGTCCGGACGGCAGAGAGCTCTTTAATTCATGGAATTACAGCGGACAGCCCCTGCAAAGCGCACTTACGCTGGATGCACCCGCCACTCTGCGCTTCACAATCCAGGGCACGAATCCAGGCGACTGGTCGAAAGAGTGCTATTTTATCTATGCCTCGGATGGAGATATGCCGCCTGAACCTGCCTTTACGCTTGAGCGTATCTTCGAGGACAACCGGAAAGTACTCTTCAATGTGTCGGGGGGGCCGGCGAACAAACGTACTATCACACAATATGAGTTGGATTTTGAAGGGAACGGCAGGTTCAAGAAAGTAGAGCCGGGCCTGGTGGAACATATCTACAAAGAAGGCAAGCTCTATTCCCCTCGCTTGCGGGTTACGGACGACAGGGGCGCCGTGGGAACCGAGAGCATGTTTCTCGATCTCACCGATGTAACGCTTTTAGGTATGAGCTGCCGTGTCGTTTTTCCTCAGAACGGGGATATTGTCTCAGCCCCGGGGAAAGTCTTTGCCCAGGCCAGCTCCGGGCCTGGAAAGCCCGTGAAGACGATGAAATTGTATCTCGACGGCCGTTTGCTGGCTAAACGCGATCTGCCAAATATCGAAGCTGAATTGGCCTGGAAGTCCCTTGCCCCAGGAGAACATACGATAAAAACAACCGCCTGTTCCAAGGATGGCCAGGAGACCCAGGACTCTGTAACCTTTAGGATGTCTGAGGTCTTCGATCTCTGGCCGGAAAACGGGAAGGTTATTACTGGCAGCAGGGCGGTGATAACCTGGTTCAGTCCCCTTTCTGCAGCGACCTGGGTGGAATACCGGAAGTCCGGGGAGAAGAAGTGGGGGAAGAGCGAAGGCCAGGAGGGCAAGGAGCACCGGGTTGTTCTTGAAGGCCTGGATCAGGGGGTGCCGTATGAATTCAGAGCGGGAGACGGAAAGGCCTGGAGCGAAACGCGATTCTTCACCCTGCAAAAAGGTCTTTCCTTTGAGAGACCGCGTTACGGCGTGACCATCCCCCGCGAATACGGCCAGGTCATGCCCGTCACAGTGCGGAACAACTCCGACCATCCCTTGGCGGTAGTTCTGGAGTGCCTGCCGCCGGATGATAAAGAATTGCTTGTCGGGTTCGTGGGCGAAGGTTCGGAAGACAGACCGGTCCATCTGCCGCCCGGGGAGATCAGGCAGTACTGTCTTTCGCTTTCTGCCCAGGATTGTATTCACGAACTGCACCGGTTCCTGGTGCGGATACGTTCAAAGGACGGTTACGGTGATCAGGCCGAAGTGGAGGTCCGGGTCAATATCCCGAAAGTCGATCTCCAATGGGAAGAGTTGGAGGCGAATCCCGATACCCTCGGCAAGAAGCTGCGGTTAGTGAACAAAGGGGATGCCCTGACCGACCTGACTGTTCGCATTGCGCCGGCGGGCGCGTTCCGCCTCAGACCCACCGTTGAGCACGCATTACTGCAGGCGAACGCATCGTTGGAGCTGTGGGCCGATCCTATTTTGTTTGAAGGGTTCAAAAATGTAAACGGGGAAGTGAAGATCGAGACCTTCGGCAAAACTTTCAGCCATAAGCTGGATTGCGCCGTGCCGGAGGGAATGCAGGTGTATAAGGTGACAGTGGATCCGACATCGCTTGATGCGATTAGCTCCTGGTTTTGCACCAACAAACCAGTTATCCAATTAGTTTTATGTATTTTTAGTTATCTGGAGCGTCTCAGCATAGGTGAGGTGCTTGATTACATTCCAGTCAGGCCGAAAGACCTTGAAGAATTTTTCAAGGCAATAAAGGAAGCTTGGGGTTTAGGTTTACCTCGGCATAAGGGGCAGACCCGTCCCTCCTTTTTTACTCTCCGTAAATCGCCAAACTTATTAGCTTCTGAAAAAATCAGAGAACAGCAAGGCACAGTGGATGATATTGAGATCATTAGCAAAAGAAAGGTCGGGGACTTAATTTTTTACAAAATAAAATTTATAAATAGTAAGGAGGAAGGTTGGATAACAGGAGACGCAATCAACATTGTCCCTGACTTCGATTTTTTCCTAAAACAATTAAAGAGTATTGAGGTTGAAAATAATACTCTTGTTATTGATGAACGTATAACCAAACTCCGGCAGATGGCTCATAACAAAGACCTCCCGTTTGACGATATCATAGGGAAAACCCCAGGGAACATTTACTTGGATGACTTGCCGTTCGATCAGTCTAATTGGCAATTATTCACAGACTATAATGATGTAAGGATGCCGGATGGTAAGGTGGTGAATATGTATCATGTCCTTGTGGGCCTTGATGTGTTGTCAAACAAGATTGAGGATCAGACATATTGGGGATATAACGTGGGGCGTAACTATTCGGCATGTTTATGGTCGGGTGACCTAGGATCAGCCGCGCTGGATGCAACGATAGGCAAAGCCAACGAATGGGAAAAACATAATTCTAACGCATCTTTTAGCAAGAAGGTTGAGTTCTATTTTCAGACTAGGGTCCCGGATAGTCAGTCACTCGCTACTATTGATTCATGGGGTTTGAACGAAAAGCGTTTAACTCATAAATATTTGAACATTTCTGTACTCTTGAATGACTATTATAGTAGTTCAAACATCGCCAGCAACCGGAAAGAAGCGCTTGCGAAGTTTAAGGAGGGTTATAACCTCAAACCCGATTCGCCTTCAAAATCTCAAGCACCAGAATTCGACAAGATGAAGGATGAAGTAACAAAGTTTGCTAACGCCTTTAGCAAGAAGAGACTGGGAATAATGGGGAGTTATGATAAAAATCTCACAGATAAGTATGCTACTGAAATGACAAAAAAATTTCTTGATTGGGTGGACAAAACTGTAAAGGAGTACGGTGACAACACCCCTTCCAAATAAGGAAGCGCTTGCCGGTTACTTATTCGTTCTTTCAAAGTAACTGCATTCGGACGGGTGGAACGCTAAAGAAAGGAGATAGTATGCTGCAACTTCTAAACATTCTCCCCTTAGACTGCTGGGCCAAGGCCGAGGTGAAGGCTTCACGTTATTCAAAGGAACGCACAGACTGGTGGCTTTTAAGAACAGTACATGACAGCCGACGGGTGATGGTGATCGGCGAAGATACTGACGGAGACGGGGTGGTAGATTTTATTCATGCCGACACCACGGGCAACGGCATGATAGATTTCTCGGCATTCATGCAAGACGGAGCGTGGATGACCACGAATCTGGTGGAGGCGTGGCTGGAAATCAACTTCTCCCTCCCGTGGGCCAGGAGCGCATATGTGCCTTATAATGCAGACATCAATTTCAATGATGTCAAGATCGCCTCGTTTGTTGATTCCATGCCGGAAGGCCATTACTCCTTTCCTATCCCTCCGCGTGCGATCCGTTATCCCGGCAGTCCGGAAAACGAAAACAGGATTGAGGTTAAATCCGAACACCTGCGCGGCGGTCATTATGTCGTAACCAGTGATTTCCAGATTCTGTACAGGCTCACCGTGGTTGATACCTTTGTCATAGCAGAATCGCGAGGGGCTGCGGAGAAGAAAGTCTATGACACCCCAGGTTTCCGTTTTAAGGGCATGGATCTGGGGGTCAACTCCAACGATATAACTATCTCGAAGCAGGGCGAGTTGCCCCCCGGCGAAAGGGTGGAGATCACCGCCAATATACATAACCTCGGCATGGATCCCGGCAAGGACATCACTGTGGCCCTGTTGCAATCACCGGTTGGCAGCGCAAATTCCATCGAGGTGGGCCGCATGACCCTTCCGGAAGTACCGCTTTACGGGGCGCAACAGGTCAGGTTCTCTTGGACGGCGGTGCCGGGCGAGCAGGCTCTGCGGGTCGTCATCGACCCCGATAAAACACTGGAGGAAAATTCGCGTTTCAATAACGAGGCGCTTCTCATCGTCAAGGTATCAGGGAAGGACAACCCCCCGCAGATTGAGATCACTCTGCCGGAAGAGGGGAAGAAATTTGACAGCCCGAAAGTAAAACTGGAGGCGCGCGGCATCGACGAATCAGGCATATCGCTCATGGAATACAGGATAGACGGAGGGCTATGGACCCAGAGGAAGGGGGATGACAAAATTGCCGAGGAGATCATCATTCAGCCCGGCGAGCATGTTGTTTACTTCCGCGCTGTAGATTGCTCCGGCAATCAAACAGAGGCTTCCCGCAAGATAAACGTGGAGTGCAAGAGACCTTCCCTAACCATCGAATCTCCTGCGGAGGGGGAGGTTTTTGCGCAGAACATGGTGAAGGTGAAGGTAGCGCTGGAAAACCCTGAAATGATAAGAACCATGGAAGCTCGCGCTGCGGACGGCGCCTGGAAGACAATTGACCTTGACGGGCAAAAGGCAGTCGCCTTTGACTTGGCTTTCGAGTTCGGAAAGCAACCTCTCGAAGTGAAAGTGACCGATATTGCCGGAGTGGAGACGGTGATAAGCCGGATGGTGGAAATAACCACCCAGAAAAAATAATGCTGCTGCACAAATAGGACACCGCCCTGTATTAGCTACAGTCCCCTACCCTTCCCCGCCGCTGATCAGATATTTGAGATAGTGATAGAACGACAACCCTGAAAAAATCACCAACAAAACCAGGGAAAGTTTTACCGCCAGTCGCTGATAGCGATCAACCACCCCAGCCAACCCTCCCTTTCTCCGCACCAGACCAGCCAGCGGTGCGCTTACCCCGAAAAACGTTGCCGGAATCAAAGCGCCATACAGAGCAAAACCGAAATAATGATACTCCGGCTTGAGGATACAAAACGGGCATTTATGGTAGGGCATGGCGTAGACATAGGATGAAACCACCGTGGTGATCACCACCAGGGAAAGGACGAAAAACCAGAGCCAGCCCGCGGCATAGAGCCCAGCCAACCAAGAATGCCACCGCCGCAACAATCCCCACCCCAGAAGCACAAGTCCGACAATGAAACCGATAAAGGCCAGCAGCAATCCCTGTTGCGAATAACCGGTTATGAGATTGGTGGAGCCGCCGGTGCTCTCGCCAAAGACCACGGCGCAGCAGGAGGTGATGATGTCCGGCTTGATCCCGGCGATATAGAGGGTTTGCAGGGTGGCATCGAGGACGAGCAGAGGCAGAAGCAGGAGCAGGGCCAGGTACTTGATCCGCACCAGGGGGTAGTGCTCCGAACGGATGTCCAGTTGATGGAGAAGGATCCAGAAGCCGTAAAAAAAGACGCCAAACAGCTTGACCAGCAGCGCGGGCATGCCAAAGGGATTTGCCAGCAGGGCGCCGGTGGCGCACATGGCCCCGACGATGACCTGGCAGAACTGATCGGCTGCAAGGACGAAGAGGATCAGGGTGATGATCTGGAAGCCCAGACCGTAGGCAACCAGGGTTGAGGAAAGCCAGATCTCGTTTTCCAGCCGGATCTGCCGGTTGCTGTCGCTGCCGGGCTCCCAGAAACGCAGGACCCGCACCGCTGTTTTCCCGGCCACCGCGCCAAGCATGAGCACCACCAGGCTACAGAGGCTGAGGGCCAGACTCCAGGGGTTAAGGAACATGGATTCTGCCGTCCTTGATGGTGACGGTCCGGTCGATGGCCGGATGCTCGAAGACCAGCGGGTCGTGGGAGGCGATGACAATGGTCTTACCCGTTGCCTTCAACTGCTGCATGATCTCCATGAATTCACGGCTCAGGGTGGTGTCGAGATGGGCCGTGGGTTCGTCGGCCAAGATAATGGGCTGGTTGTTGATCAGCGCCCTCGCAATGGCCACCCGCTGCAGCTCGCCGCCGGAGATCTGCCCGGCCGGAAACTGGGCCCGGTGGCTGATAGCAAAACGCTCCAAAAGCTGCTGAGCCCGGAGCTTCCGTTCCTTGGGCGGTACGCCCAGCGGCAGCAGGGGCAGGGTGATGTTCTCCAGCACCGTCAGCTCCGGGAGGATATTAAAGCGCTGGAAGATAAAGCCAATGGTTTCCCGCCGGTGCAGGGTGAGAAAACGGTCCGGCAGCCGGGCCAGCTGCCGCTCGGCAATGGCGGCCTTGCCGCTGGTAGGCGGGAAGATGCAACCGATGATGGCAAGCAGGGTGGACTTGCCCGAGCCGCTGGGCCCCTTGAGGCAGACCATGCTCCCCTGCTCCACCCCAAGGTCGATGTCGCTCAAGGCCCGCACCTCGTTGGCCCGTCCCTGATTGTATATCTTGCTCACCCCGGAAAGTTCGATCAGCATCTCATCAGCCTCCCAGCGCCGAATCGGCGGGAACCGTGGCGCTGCGCCAGGCCGGAATCACCGTGGCTGCCAGATAGGGAATCACAGTGAATGCCAAGATCAGCAGGATGTCCCCCGCCGCCATCCTGGGCAAAAGATGCAGGTCAGGCCGAAGCACGGACCAGCCCATGAGCACCGGTCTGAAGAGCGAGGCGGCAAAGTAGACCACATGGATGTAGGCTGCGGTTATGCCGAGAATGCAGGCCAGGCCGGAAACAATCACCGATTCCCAGAAGCGCACCGCCAGGATATCGCTGGTTTCCCAGCCCAGCACCTTGAGGATGGCGATCTCCCGCCGCTCTTCCGGGGAAAGGCCGGAGGCCTTGTCCCAGGCCAGGATGACAAAGGCTGCCAGGGCAGAAAGCAGGCAGATGGAGCCGAAGCCGCTGCGCCAGCCGAAGACGACCTGATAGGTCTTCTGAATCTGCGGCCGGGTCAGCACCCGAACCCCAGGCAACGCCTCGGAGATTTTTTTGGCAATGGTCTCAATCTCCTTGGGGTTGGCCACGTACACGCAAAGATCGCTCACCAGCCCGGCGGGAATAGCGAAGAGATCGCGGGCGTCGGCCAGGTTCATGACGATGAGGTCGTTGGTCAGGATATCGGTGTCCCGGGAAAACTCCCCGCTGACCGTAAAGGCTTTCAGGGAAAGATCGGGCCGAAACAGGGAGAAGGTGTTGCGGCCTGCAAGGTCCAGGGCTTTGGTGATGGAATGGCCGATAACCACCCTGCCCTGCGCATCATCCCCAGGCCCCGGCATGGTGCCGCTGGCCAGGGTCGTATCAAGACGAGCGCCCTCGGGCATCTCATCCACCGCCATGCCCATGACCGTGTAATTGGCCAAGCGGACCTCATCGAAATAATAGCCCCAAATCCGGGGCACCACCCGCCGGATGCCGAAAATCCCGGCCAGCTTGTCACGGTAGACCAAGGGAATAGCTTCCTGCCGGCCGGCAGACATCTTTTGCAGGGTGATCTCCGGGGTATGGACCAGTACCTGCTTCGCTTTGTCCGATAAGGCCTGGGTCACCATCTGGAAGGAGGCGAGCAGGAAGATGACCGCGGCAAAGACCAGCAGTACGCTGAGGCTTTTCATGCGGTGCCGCCACAGGGAAGAGAGGGCATAATCGAGGATGTTGAGCTGTTTTTCGAGGTTGTGTTGGGCCATGGCGGTCAGCGTTGCGGCGGCAGCCAGAAGGCGCCGGTGGGAAAATGTTCGATGGCTCCGGGATGATCCATAAATGGGACCACGGGGTCGCTCACCGCAGGATGTCGGGTGTAGCGGGCCTCGGTGGCCACGGCCAGGTCGGTAAGCCCCAAGCCGCTGGTGGCCACCTCCAGTTGGGCCAGGGTCGCATCCTGAGCCTTGCGCCTGACTAGGCCATCAAGAAACAGTACACCATCAAGGGCCAGGAGCAGGCCCAGGAGCATGGAGAAAACAAGAGCCGGCCGCATGGGAGTCTCAGCGCATCTTCTGACCGTGGCGCATGGACTGCACCAACGGTTCGGTTATTTCTTCAAAACGGATAACCTTGGTCCCCTTGTGATCCTTGCGAAAATTTTCCGCCGCCGCGGCGGAGCTGAAGGGAATGAACTCGTGGCCCATGGGTCCGTAAACATCACTGCCGATAACATACCAGGCCGAACGGCCATCGAGCCAGGCAAGGGTGTAGTAGTCTTTCACCCAGATTTCCTTGAGGGTCTGCCCGGCAGCGCCGAAGGAGGCCGGATTGTGGGCAAAGGCCATCATATCCTTTACCCCGTCAAAATACTTCACTGTGGTGTTGTTCATCCGGACCTGGGTTATCCAGTCCGGATATTTGGCCACAAACATCCCGCAGACCGGACAGCGCTCCTGGGGGGAGATATCCTTGTTGGGCTCGGCCAGAAGCGGATTTGCCAGCAAGAAAAAGGAAGCAAAACATGCGAGCTGCACACATTTTTTCATAAAATTTTTCTTAAGAACCAGGCTTGCCATTATAAAATAACCTATTGTTTTTCTGCGGTTTCACTCAAGTATCCACCCAGGAGGTTCTTCAGCTCAGCCTCGCTGACCCCTCCGAGGATTGCGGCGAGAATCCGGTGGTCCGGGCTGATGATAATGGTCTGCGGCTCCACCTTGATATTGTACCGCTTTGAAATCGTCCCGTCCTTGTCCATGAGCACCGGAAAACCGATCTCCAGGTCCGCCACGAACTGGCGCACCGTCGCCTCGTCGGAATTGCGGTTGATATAGACCACCCGCAGCCCTGCTTCCTTGTACTTTTCAAAATACTGGTTGAAGATCGGGGTATCGGCCCGGCAGAATTTGCAATCCGTGGACCAGAAACGGAGAATGACCGGCTGCCCTTGGTATCCGGTCAGCGACACCGGCTGCCCGCTCAGATCGGTTCCGGAAAACGCAGGGGCCGGATCGCCGATTTTTAGTTTCTTGGCAGCCTGGTCACCGCCGGAACAGGCGGTAAGGACAAGCAAAACAGTGCAGAGTAGAAATATCGGGAGGATTTTTTTTAACATAATACTACTCAGTAGTGCCCTATTAGCTTTTGAATTTCATCCAGCCTGTGGAGTGAGAACGCCCTGGCGCATGGAGAAAACCCTGGCGCCCTTTTGGGTGGCGGCAAGATCGCTGTTGTGGGTCACCACCACAAAGGTTGTTCCCTGTTCGTTGTATCTTCTAAACAGTGCCAGGATATCCTTTTCTGTTTCTTCATCGAGATCCCCGGTAGGTTCGTCGGCTAGAATAATATCCGGACAATTGATAAAGGAACGGGCAATGGCAACCCTGCGTTGCTGGCCGCCGGAAAGCTGGGAGGGAAAGGCATTGGCCTTGTCCGCCAGGCCGACCTGATCGAGAATATCCAGGGCAAGCTCGCGGCTGCCTGCGGGATTTTGCCCGAAACTCAAGGGCAGCAGGATGTTTTCCATGACCGAGAGGGTGGGAATCAGGCTGGCGAACTGAAAGATAAAACCGATCTTGCTGTTGCGCATGGTGGAAAGAGCCCGGTCGGATTGCTGCCAGTTTTCCACGCCATCAATATACACCTGCCCTTGGTCCGGAGCGGTCAAGCCGCCAATCAGACTCAAAAGCGTTGTTTTTCCTGAACCGGAATGGCCCAGAATAACAAGAAAATCCCCTTTGTTCACGGAAAGATTCACCGTGTTGACGGCATGAACCATGGTATTTTCCACCGGGTAGGTCTTGGTGAGATCCTTGCATTCGATGATCACGTTTTTCCCCATTGTAAAATTGAGTATGCGGTCAGGGCAGGAGGTCAAACAAGCCCAAAAAGCCCCTAAGTATAATCTCCTGCAAAATTATTTGCCTCTACATAAAAATGAGGTTGCCAATATACCACCGAGTGGTAATATCGTAAACCTCAATGCGGCATTTTGTCGCATGGCAATTTGTCGCACCAGCGAAATCAGCCTTGACCAAGATCGGTGAACTGGCCGCCTTGGTCAAGGTTATTATAAGTGAACAGACAGCCACCAGCTGTCGGATGTCGGCATGATCCCACGATCTGTAGACATTTACAATGAGGAGAAAACAATGCGATTCACCAAAGCTACCTGGCGCAACTCTCTGATCACCGGCACCCTCGCCCTTGGCCTGTTGGGCGCAGCAACCGCCAACGCGGCTGACTATGCTGGCACCGCTTACATCGCCGGCATGGGCGGTCATTTTGCCAAGGCCGTGTTCAAGATCGACCCCAAGGCAGAGACCCCCATCACCCTTGATTCTCTGGACAAGGTCGACATTGGCGAGGCTAAGAGCCATGCTTTCCATGATGCCCGTATTGACAACAAGGACCGTAACATCATCTACTGGTCCACCTACAAGCCGGATCATGCCAACGAGTCCTACCACTATGGCAAAAGCGACCTGAAAACCGAGAAGGTTCTGGTTGACAACACCTTCCCGGTTCCTAAAGAGGTTATGAACACCAAGTCGGGCTACTGCGCATCCGCCCAGACCAAAGACTTTTACATGCCCATCTCCATGAACAAGCCGGGCTACATCACCATCATCGACAAGAAGACCATGAAGATCAAGCACAACCTCTTCTTTGATGGTAGCGAAGCCGATGTCAAGGGCGGCGTTAAGTACACCCATGGCGTCAACTCTCCGGACATGAAAGAAATCCTGATCACCATGAACGAGTCCAACTCCGCTCCGACCAACAAGGAGATGGGCGAGGTTATCGGCAAGATGCACATGTTCATTCTCGATGCCAAAGCGCTTGAGCAGGGCAAGATCAAGGTTCTGCGCAAAGGCGTTGCTGATGGCAACTTCAAGTCCACCGTCAGCTTCCGTCAGTACTATTCTCCGGATGGCAAGTACATCGCCAACGCCACCGGCGACATCCTTTTCCTGATCGATGCTAAAACCTTGAAGACCGTTGCTTCTCTGACCATGGACAAGATGGAAGAGACCCACGACGCCATCTTCACTCCGGACAGCAAGTACGTGCTGATCACCACCCGCACCAAGACCATCCTGCCTGGCTGTGTTGATCCCACCAAGCCTTCTGATACCGAGTGGCGCATGGACGGTCAGGTTCGTCTCTTTGACGTTGCTGCCAAGAAACTGGTTGGCAAGCCGACCTCCACCTGTCTGAAATGTCATGACGAGCAGCTCGGCACCGGCGATGATGCGCCCCATGCCGTACTCTGCGGTCTTGATGTGAACTGGGCAAAAAAGGCAGCGAAGAAAAAATAAGCTTCCTTCGTTAGCTTTTTAGTTTTATAGAAAACCGGGGGGCAATCAGCCCTCCGGTTTTCCTGTTTAATGATCAAGAAATTTTTCCTCAACAGCCTAAATACCTATGAAAACTCGCAACGCACACACCATCATCGCCATTGCCTGGAAAGGCGTCACCCGAAAATTGTTCCGCAACCTTGTCCTGATGCTGGCGGTTTCCCTGCTCGTCGCCCTGCTGACCTTTGCCATGCTCTTTAACAAGGCGGTGGAAGATGATATCGAGTCAGCAAGCAAACGGCTGGGAGCGGATATTGTTATCGTGCCCGTCGAGGCGAAGGGCAGCGCCGAGGAATTCATCCTGGAAAGCAAGGTCAAGAGCTTTTACATGGATAAATTCGTTTTCGACGACATCAGCGAGTTGCCGGACATCAAGCAGGCGACCTACCATATCTACCTCAATACCCTCTCTTCCGGTTGTTGCAGTATCGATGAGGGCCAGGTCATCGTCTTCGATCAGGACAAGGATTTTGTGATCGCTCCCTGGCTGGAAGTCGGGCCCAAGCGTCTGGAACCAGGACAGGTCTATGTGGGGAGCTATGTCAACGAGTATCTCGGCTTGATCAACACGGCCAGTCTCTTTGGAAAAGGGGTCAAGGTGGTGGGGCATCTCAAACAGACCAGCACCGGACTTGACCATGGGGTGTTCATGCGCATGGACGACCTGAACAAGATCTCTCCCGAGGCAACGGGGGGGTATAAACCGGGGAAAATTTCCATTATCTTCATCAAGGTCAAGGATGGGGTGCTGCCGTCCAAGGTAGTGGCAGAGATCCGCAAGGTCAACCCAACCGTTGGCGTGATGACCAGGGGCGATATCGGCGCCGACGTTCGGAATACCCTTAAGGACATCCTCCGGGTATTTTCCATAACCATTCTTATTTCTTCGCTTCTCGCCCTGCTCCTCGCCTGGTCAACCTTCACCGTGCTGGCCAACGAACGGCGGCGTGAGGTCGGTATCCTGAGGGCCATCGGCGCCCACCAGATTCACATCATGAAGATCTTCCTGGCCGAGGCGTTGCTGATCAGTGGGATGGGCGGTGTTGCCGGGGTGATCATGGGCCATTCTCTGATCCATTATCTGGCCAAGGACTTCACCCTGCTCCGCACCCTTGGGGCAGTTTCGACCTTTACCACAGGCAACATCACCATCGGACTCATCGCCATGGGGGTCGGCATCGCCATTTGTCTTATCGGCGCAGCCTTCCCCATCCTCCGCCTGGCCCGGATGGAACCGCTGCTGGCGATCAAAGAAGCATAGCCACCAGCTTTTGCCTTGAGCGCAGGCCTGTCGAGGTTACCAATAAAATTCTTGACATTAGCCCGATATTGGCTAAGTTTGACCCTCATATCTCAGGTGCTCTGAAGAGAGCTTAAAAGGGAACCCGGTGTAAATCCGGGACGGGCCCGCCGCTGTAACCGGGGACGAGTTTCGCAATAAAGCCACTGTTTTTGAACGGGAAGGCGCGAAACAAGGACGAACCGGAAGTCAGAAGACCTGCCAGAGATAGTATATGTATCGCACACCTCTCGTGGACAGGGAGGTGCGGCGCTGGTCCAGTGGATATTTTGGGAAATCCCCTGATCGATAATCATCGGTCCGGGGATTTTTTTTATCCGCTTTCGTGGATGCCCCCGGATCAAAAAGAAAATTTTTGGTTGGAGGGATTAGAAAAATGAACAAGAAGATGTATGCCGCCGTGCTGGCCATGACGGTTGCCTGGCCCGGTTACGCCCGCAGTGCCGAGCCTGTGGCCACCATGGATGAGGTGGTGGTGACGGCGACCAAGACAGCAGAAAGTGTCCATGATGTGCCCAATGCCGTGGTTCTGAAAAACGCCGGGGATATCGAAGACGCGCCGGCCAGGAGTCTCGGCGAACTGCTGGCCAACGAACCTGGACTTGATTGGCGCACCAGGGGCGACTACGGCGGGGCCACCGAAGAGATCCACATTCGGGGCATGGGCGGTGACGCCACCCAGGTATTTCTGAACGGCATCAATATCAATTCTCCTTCCTTGGGCACTGCCGATTTGGGCCTGCTGCCCATGGGAAGCATCGACCGGGTTGAGGTGGTCAAGGGGCCTGGCTCCCTGTTGTACGGCACCGGCGCCATGGCCGGCACGGTGAACATCCTCACCAAGAGCCCCGAGCATGACAAGACCGACTTTAAGGTGAAAAGCGGTTTCGGCACCGAGGGGGCGATGGAGTTAGCCGCAGAGCAGGGCATGTATGTTGCCGACGGCCTGGGCTACTATCTCACCGCTTCCCGCCGGGAAAGCGACGGCTTTCGCGACAACAGCGACCTCCGCCATAACGACGCCTCCCTCAAGATGGTCCACGACAAGAACAAGCTGCTCTCCGCCAGCCTCTATGGCGCCTGGATCGACCGGGAATACGGGGTGCCGGGGGTGAAGCCGCCCGACACCACCCAAGAGCATGTTGTCAACGGAACCCGGATGTACAACGCTGATGCCGCAAGCCTGGTGAACGAGGGCAGTGACCGGAACTTTTATTCTGCCCTGGAGTTGAAAAGCCAGCCGCTTTCCTGGCTGACCCTTTCCCTGCGCGGCGATGCGGTGAACATGGAAAATTATTTTTATCAGCGCTACAACGCAACCGGTGCCGGTCAGGAAACCTGGGTCACCAACGAGATTCTAGGGCTGGAGGCCACGGTGGAGATGCGGTTGCCGGAAGGGGTTACCCTGCTGGCGGGCAGTCAGTACCGCAATTACGATTACACCAACGAGGTCGGCACCTTGGATGCCTATGGGGTGGCGGTGGGTGGCGCCACCACCGAGGCAGAGCATGATGTCTTTACCCAAGGCAACTACGGCGAGGCACAGTGGCAAGCAAACCGGTACCTGAAACTGCTTGCGGGGTTGCGCTATGAGGAACACTCCATGTTCGGCCACGAAACCCTGCCCCGTTTCGGCGTCGTGGTGACCCCCCAGGAGACGACCACCATCAAGCTCGGTCATGGCAAGCACTTCAAGGCGCCCACCATGAACGACCTCTACTGGCCGGAAAGCGCGTATGTGCGAGGGAACCCCAATCTGAAACCGGAAACCGGCTGGCACAGCGACCTCACTGTGGAACAATCTTTTTTGAAAAAGAAACTGACCGCCTCGGCAACTTATTTTCAATGGAACATCGATGACAAGATCGACTGGGCCCAAAATCCGGCCTTCCCTGGCCCGTGGGGGGACAAATATACTCCGTCAAACACCAATTCCTACGAGGCTACTGGCTGGGAATTGGGGGTGACGGCCAAGCCCCTGGATTCCGTAAGGGTGGGCTTAGGCTATACCCGGACCAATGCCGAGGAAGAGCAGGCTGTCGGGATGTGGCGGCAGGCCCAATACACCCCACGCAATCTGTTTAAGGGGCAAGTCGACTATTTTCTGCCTTCCGGGCTTACCACCACCGTGGTGGTCCGCTATGTGGGCGATCGACCCGCTGTCTATGTCTCGGACACAGCCACCGAACCCCAGCACACCCTGGATTCATACATAACCACCGATCTGCGGATAAGCCAGCGTTTCAAGGAACACTGGCTGGCAGCCATCAATTGCAACAATATCTTTGATGCAGGGTATGACACCTACATGGCCAATTTCCGCGATGAAAGCCTGGGGAGCACCACCCGCCAGGGCTACCCTGGCGCGGGCCGCTCGGCCTTTGCCTCTCTGTCCTACGAGTTTTGAGAAGAGCTATGCGGAATAAACCTGTTTTTATTATTGTTGTGCTCGTGCTGCTCTGGACTGGGGCAACTGCCCCGGCCTGGGCGGATCCGCTGCGGGATGCGCAGGAGAGGTTCCCTGCGGATCATCCTCCCCGACGGGTGGTGTCGCTGGTGCCTGCCGCCACCGAGATGCTGGTGGCCGTGGGCGCTGGCGACGCAGTTGTTGGGGTGACCAGTCACGATACCCTGCCGGTGGACCAAGGAAAAAAAGAGATCGTGGGCGGTTTTGTTGCCCCCTCCCTTGAGAGGATCGCGGCGCTCCACCCCGATCTGATCCTGGTCTCCAGCCTGCACGACAAGGTGAAAAAACGTTTTCAAGACCAGTGCGCCGTGGTGGAGCTTCCGCCGGTTCATTCGGTGGAGCAGGCTCTTGAACGGCTCCACGATCTTGGCACTCTGCTTGACCGGGGACAGGAGGCGGATGCCCTGGCCGAGGGTATCCGCGCAGAGTTGGCGCTGATCCGGGCCAAGGTGGAGCCCATCCCCGCTACCAAGCGTCTGCGGGTGATGAGGCTGATGGGAGAGGCGCCGATTAGAACGCCGGGGGACGACTCCTTCCAGAACGACTTTATCCGGAGCGCTGGCGGAATCCCTCCCCGTTTTGGCAGAAATGGGGAGTCCATCGTGGTGAGCCCGGCGGAGATTGTCCGGTTCAATCCGCAGGCCATCTATGTGTGCGGGGATTCCGCCGCCGAGGCGGTGCTGGCCAACCCGGCCCTGCAAAAAATCGAGGCGGTCAAACACAAAAAAGTCTTCTCCTTCCCCTGCGAGTTCACCTGCCGGGCTGGGGTCAACATGGGCGGCTTTGTTTCCTGGCTGGCGGCACGGGTGTACGAACAGGAATTTTCCGATCCATCGCACCAGGCGTATCCAGACCAAATGCTCGAGGCGCAGCCGGTTGCGCTGCCCCTTCCCTATGTCCGGCAGGCGCTGGTGCAGAAAAGCCGAGTCCGGGATTTCATCAACAAAACCCTGGTGGTGGATTTCACCAAGCCGCAACGCATACTCTCCACCCTGGAGGGGATGCGGGAGGGTATTCTTGCCGTGGGCAATCATTACTATCCCCCGCCTTCCTGGGGGCTTGGGCACACCAGCGGCTTGGACGGCTTGCGCCAGACGGTGACTGCAGCCCTGGCCAGGCCAGCCGCCCAGACCAGCCTGCTGTTCACCGGGGCGGACATGGACCATCTGGTCGTGGCTGAAAAATCGTTTCGCGACCTCACCGTGTATGCCCTGGTCACCGCCGGGGTCAAAACCAATGCCATGCGCATGGCCAAAGACAGCGGCAACTTCTATGAGCCCGGCACCATCAATATCGTCTTGCTCGCCAACGCCCGAATGAGCGACCAGGCCATGAGCCGGGCGATCATCACCGCCACCGAGGCCAAGAGCGCGGCCTTGACCGACCTGGACATCCGCAGCACCTACAGTCCGAACTATGCCGCCACGGGCACTGGCACCGACAACCTTCTGGTGGTGCAGGGAGAGGGCCCCGGGATCAACGGCGCGGGCGGACACACCAAAATGGGGGAACTCATTGCCGCCGCAGTGTATGATGGTGTACGCCGGGCCATCGCCGGACAGAACAGGATAACCGCCGAACGCTCCATCTTTGCCCGGCTGGAGGAGCGGCGGATACATCTTGCCTCGCTGCTGCCCCTTGAGCCCGAGGAATGCTCCCTGGATCGCCGGCAGCTGGTTGCCGCCGTGGAGGATGCGCTCATGCAGCCGGAATATGCCGGGTTCATGGCAGGTTCGCTGGCCATGAGCGATGCGGCCCAAGCAGGTCTTGCCGATCCGCAAGGACATGAATCCTGGGCCAGGGCGGTGGCTGCACGCCTGGCTGGCCATGCGGTTGCACCCTGGCACCAGCGCTTCCCCGAGGGCCAGTTGCCCCCGCTGGTGGCGAAGGCCATGGAGGCGCTGGTCAATGGGGTATGCGCCAGGGAAAAAGGGAGCGCGGATTGAAGACGGATTCGAGGGCACTGGAGCTGTATACCGCCGGGCAATCGGACAGGCAGGTCACGCCCGGAATCCGGGCCACCCGGGTATCTCTCCCTTGGCTTGCCTCTGCCGTTTTGCATGGAGGACCCGTGCAGGCCCTGCTGTATACGCTGCTATTGCACGGGGCCCTGCTGCTTATCTCTCTGGTCGGCTGGCGCCTGTTGCCCATGGAGCAAGCCCCCCCCTCGGTGATTTCGGTGTTTACCCTGCAGCAGGAAGGTGAACCGGAAACACCTTGTGTAGCGCGTTCTAAAAATGCACCCACGGTTAAACAGATAAAAGAACCTGTTGCCAAGGGGATACACGACCATAAAGAGGTGAGGCAAGAAATCGTTCCTTCGCCCGCATCTTCCCAGTCTGCCAGGCCCGAACCTGGACGCGTCATGGCATCAGAGCCACCGACGCCCGCCACTGCTCGCCAAGGGGATGGCTTAGGCAGCACCGCTCCCAACACCACTCCGGTCGGTGGGACAGGCGAAGGCACGACAACCAGCGAGGTGCTGGCCCGCCCACTCTACACAACCAATCCGCCGCCGCCCTACCCCAGGCTGGCCCGGAAACTTGGCCACGAAGGAGTTGTGCAGCTTGAAGCGCTGATCTCCGTTGCCGGCCGGGTGGATGATCTGCGGATTGCCGTGGGCAGCGGCCATGAATCCCTGGACGCTGCAGCCCTGGAGGCAGTGCGTTCCTGGCGGTTTTCCGCGGGCCAGCGCAACGGGCAGCCCGTGGCCATGCGGGTTCGGGTGCCGGTGCGTTTCAGCCTGCGGGCGGGGAGCTGAAAACAGTGCAAGAAACCTTGAGAAAAACCGGGCGCGGCATCGTGCTGGCAGCCCCGTCCAGTGACAGCGGCAAGACCCTGGTGAGCCTGGGCCTGGGCGCGGCCCTGGTACGGGAAGGCTTATCGGTGCAGTATTTCAAGTGCGGCCCGGATTTCATTGATCCCACCCTGCACCGGCTGGTGAGCGGCCGGGTGTCGCGCAACCTGGATCTGCAGATGTGCGGCCCAGCCTTTGTGCGGCAGAGCTATGCCCAACACTGCACTGCGGATTTCGTCATTGTCGAAGGGGTGATGGGGCTCTTCGACGGCGGAGAGGCCAGCACCGCGGCCTTGGCCAGAACCCTGGCGCTGCCGGTGGTGCTGGTGGTGGACGCTTCGTCCTGCGCCGAGAGCATCGCGGCTCTGGTGCATGGCTTTGAGTCCTTTGACCCGCAGATCACCATTGCCGGAGTCATCTTCAACCGGGTTGGCAGCGAGAGCCATTACCGGCTGCTTGCCCAGGCTGTGCACGAACATTGCCGGGCCGAAGTGCTGGGCGGGGTTCCCCGGCATGATGATTTTCTGGTTTCCGGCCGTCATCTCGGTCTCCACATGGACCACGACGAACCGCTTTCCTCGGAAAGGATCAACAGGATCGCCGATGTCATGGCCCAACATATCGATCTCACGCTGTTGCGGGAGAAGGGCGCGGTCCTGCCCAAGATTCAGGGGACGGCGGAAGTACGCAAAACAGCGCCGTGCGTTCGCCTCGGCATTGCCAGGGATGCGGCTTTTTGTTTTTATTACGAGGACAACCTCGACCTGCTGCGGGCGGCAGGCGCGGAGTTGATTCCCTTCAGCCCCCTGGCCGACTCGCAGTTGCCGGACGATCTGGACGGATTGTACCTGGGCGGCGGCTACCCGGAACTCCACGCGGAGACCCTGGCGGCCAACCGTTCCCTCCGGGAGGAGATTTGTGGGCTGGCCAAGGCTGGGCTGCCGATCTATGGCGAATGCGGCGGCTTCATGTATCTGTGCGAGGCGCTGGTCACGGCGGAGGGCGCGGAATATCCCATGGCCGGGGTATTCCCGGTAAAAGCCCGGATGCACAAACGGCTGGTGCGGCTCGGCTACCGCACGGCCACGGTTACGAAAAACACCCTGTGGCCAGAAGGTGCCCGCCTTGGCGGCCATGAGTTTCACTATTCGGAGACAGACCCCATGCCCGATTGGGTTGAGAGGATGTATCGCCTTGATGACGGCCGGCTTGAAGGCTTTTGCCTGAACAATACCCTGGCCGGCTACATGCATCTGCATCTGGGGTCCACCCCCGAGGCGACCTCCCATCTCATCGAGTTTTGCCGCACGCACGGCCGGGAGGCACAGTGATACAAAGAAACACCATTTTTCCCCTCATCCTCCTTGTTGCCCTGCTTTTTCCGGGACTGAGCTCTGCGGCCACCGTGGTGGATCAGGCCGGCCGGACGGTGTCGATCCCCAATGCGCCCAAGCGCATCGTGGCCCTCGCTCCCAGTCTGGCCGAGATCGTCTTTGATCTGGGCCAAGAGGCCAGGCTGGTGGGGGTCACCCAGTTCAGCGACTTTCCGGCCGAGGCCAAGAGTCTCCCCCAGGTCGGCTCCTATGTGCGGCTGGACCTTGAACGGATCGTGGCCCTCAAGCCGGACCTCTGCCTCGGCATCCGGGACGGCAATCCCAAGCATCAGGTGGAGAAGATCGAAGCTGCCGGGATTCCGGTTTA
Source organism: Thiovibrio sp. Mzg5 (assembly GCF_055379285.1). Classification (NCBI taxonomy): domain Bacteria; kingdom Pseudomonadati; phylum Thermodesulfobacteriota; class Desulfobulbia; order Desulfobulbales; family Thiovibrionaceae; genus Thiovibrio; species Thiovibrio sp. Mzg5. The sequence goes on from NZ_AP022872.1 coordinate 1,050,124, forward strand.
CATCATCGACCCGCGCGATATCAAGGGGATCATGGAAGCCATCCAGGGGGTAGGCGGGGTGCTTGGCGTGCCGGCACGGGCCGAGGCGCTTGTTGCCGAGATGTCCGGCCGCATCGCGCACGTGCGGCAACAGGTGGCAACAACCCAATCCCGGCCACGGGTCTTTTTTCAGCTCTACTCCCCGCCCATCGTCACCGCCGGCAGCAAAACCTTTATCCACGAATTGATCACCATCGCCGGCGGCGTCAATCTGGGGGCCGGAGCTGTTGACTATCCGCGCTTCAGTTGGGAAAAGGTGCTCTCCCTTGATCCGGATGTAGTGGTGGTCACCGCCATGGGCGGCAAACAGAAGCCGGAGCAGCTTAAGGCGCAGTGGCAGCAGTGGCCGCAGCTCTCCGCGGTGCGTTCAGGCCGGGTGCATGTGGTGAACGACAACTTTTTCGACCGGCCTACCCCGCGCCTCATTAACGGGTTGGAGGCGCTGCTTCGCATCCTCCATCCCGAGTTGTCCGGAGCCGCGCATGTTCAATAACCTTCGTCTGGGCGTCCGCCTCACCCTGGTGACCACCGTGCTGGCCGGGCTGCTGGCAATAAGCTTCTTGCTCGGCATGGGCATCGGCCCGTCCGGCAACGGGATTTCCGAGCTGCTGGCCGCGGTTTTCGGCAGCGGTGACCCGCAATCGGTCTTCAGTGTTATTGTCTGGAAGATCCGGTTGCCCCGGGTTATCCTGGCCGCCGCAGTGGGTTCCACCCTCTCCTTGGGCGGGCTGGTGTTTCAGGCCCTGCTCCGCAATCCGCTTGCCGAACCGTACATCCTCGGAATCTCGGGCGGCTCGGCGGTGGGGGCAATCGGCGGCATGCTCCTGGGTTTTTCCCCCTTTCCCGGCATGGCCCTGGCCGCCTTTGCAGGCAGCCTCTTGATTCTTGTCCTGGTGGTCGGCCTGATCTCCGGCAACACCTCCATGGGCCGGGATTCCCTCCTTTTGGGCGGGGTAATGATGAATGCCTTCTGCGGGGCGATCATCATGTTTCTCATTTCCATTACCCAGACTTCGGAGGTCCACCAAATCCTCTTCTGGCTCATGGGCGACCTTTCCATGTCCGGCCTCGACCGCTTGCCGGTGTTGCTTACCCTATTGCCCTGTTTCGCCGTGGTTTTCGCGCTGGCAAAACCCTTGAATCTGCTGCTGTCCGGACGGGAATCCGCGGCCAGCCTGGGGATCAACGTGCGACGGCTCACCATGCTGCTGTTGCTGGTCACCACCTGCATGGTAAGCCTGGTGGTGTGCCAGTCCGGGTTGATCGGTTTTGTCGGTCTGGTTATCCCCCATGTCCTTCGCTTGCTGCTGGGGCCGGACCACCGGCTTCTCGTACCGGCCTGCATCCTGGGCGGCGCTTCCTACCTGATCCTCTGCGATCTCCTGGCCCGCACCCTGCCTACCTCTGGCGAGATGCCGGTGGGTATTGTCACGGCCCTCATCGGGGCCCCGCTTTTCATCGTCTTGCTGTGGAGGTCACGCCGATGCCAGTGATCTCTGTCACGGGGCTTGACCTCTCGTACGGCAAGCGGCAGGTGCTGCAGGATATTGCCATGCAGGTGCACCGTGGGGAGTTCTATCTCATCATCGGGCCAAACGGCAGCGGCAAAACCAGCCTGCTCAAGGGTCTGGCCAATCTTCTCCCCGTTGCCCAAGGGAGGATAGATATCCTCGGAAAATCATTAGCCAGCTACACCAGGCGGCAATTGGCACGTAAGCTTGCCGTGGTGCCCCAACAGATTTCCCTGGACTTCCCCTTTTCCGTGGCGGAAACCGTGCTCATGGGACGGGCCCCGCATCTTGGCCTCATGGGAATTGAGGGGACAGCAGACCTTGCCTTTGCCCATGAGGCCATGCATTTTACCGATGTGGCCCATCTTGCCGATCGGCCTCTTGACCAGTTAAGCGGCGGCGAGAGGCAGCGGGTGATTATTGCCCGGGCGCTCTGCCAGCAGCCTGAGATCATCCTGCTCGACGAGCCGACCGCCTCCCTGGACCCGGCCCACCAGATCCAGATCATGGATCTCATGGAGCGATTCCGGGTGGAAAAAGGCACCACGGTCATCATGGTGTCCCACGATCTCAATCTGGCCTCCCTCTACGGTGATCGCCTGCTGCTGCTCCATAACGGCAGAGTGGAAATGGTGGGTTCACCCGACGAGGTGCTCACTGCCGAGCGTCTTGGTGTCTGTTATGGCTGCGCCATGCTGGTCGAGAAAAATTCCCTGGGCCAGATGCCCCGCGTAACGCCGATTCCTCAGAAATACTCTCAGGTTGTGTAAGGCCGGGCCACGCGCCGTTCCTGCCTTGTTGTGCCAGACCATCGCCATTTTCCTGCCGCCGTGACTTTCTCTGGTAAAATTTTCCCCTTTCGCCTACATTCGTATACATGCGCTTGCGTCGGTCCCAGCGCCGTTGTAACTACCGGAGAAATTACATGGAAACATTCGAGCAACTTCTTGAAAAATCGACCAAAATACATGGTCACATCTGCGCGGGCCAGGTCATCGGGGTGCGCATGTCCATGATCGGCCTGCGGGAAATCGGCATCGACGATCCCAAGGCTCAGCGCAAGGATTTCTACGTTTTGGTTGAAATCGACCGCTGCGCCACCGACGCCATCCAAACTGTCACCGGCTGTTCCCTGGGCAAGCGCTCCCTGAAATGGCTGGACTACGGGATAATGGCCGCGACCTTTGTCAATCTTAAAACCGGCAAAGCGGTACGGATCACGGCTCTGGAGGAATCGCGGGAGATCTCGAAAAAATACTGCCCGGAAATCGGTGACAAATACAAGCAGCAATTGGAGGCCTACCGGATCATGCCCGAGGCGGAGCTGTTCAAGGTGCAACCGGTCAAGATGACCGTGCCCGAAGAGGACATGCCGGGCCGGCCCAAACGGCGGGTGCAGTGCGAGCGCTGCGGGGATTGGGTGCAGGACTGCCGCGAGGTAATGCAAGACGGCAAGCCTTTATGCAAGCCCTGCGCTTTGGGACGTTACTACGAAATCATCTGAGCCTGGTCGGGCTACTGGAGCACAATATGACAAAAACAATCCCGGTTGAGCAGGCCGTCGGCATGGTCCTGCCCCACGACATCACCGAAATCCGCAGCGAAGAATTCAAGGGCCGCGCTTTCCGTAAAGGCCACATCATCCAGGCGGAGGATATCGAACGCTTGAAGCGGCTTGGCAAGGACAACATCTATGTCCTGGAGCTGGGGTCCGACGATATCCACGAAAACGAGGCTGCCGAACTGATGGCGAATGCCCTGGCCGGGCTGGGCACCTCGGTTTCCGGAGAACCGGTGGAAGGCAAGCTCAACATCGTCGCGGCCCATGACGGGCTGCTCAAGGTTGAGGTGGAGGCCCTGTACCAATTCAACCTGTTGGGCGAGGTCATGTGCGCCACCCTGCACAACAATACCCCGGTCAAGAAAGGCGAACAACTGGCCGGGACCAGGCTCATCCCCTTGGTTTCCAAAAGAGGGGTCGTGAACGCTGCGGTTGCCATCGCCGACAAGGCCAAGGGAATCCTCAAAGTTGCCCAACTGAAACAGGCCAAGGCCGGGTTGATTATCACCGGCAACGAGGTGTTCCATGGCCGGATCAAGGATGCCTTTGAACCGGTCCTGCGCAAAAAACTGGAAAAACTCGGCTCGGAGGTGGTTGCGGTCCGCTTCGCCCCGGACGATATCGAGACCATTGCCGCGGAGATCAAGGCCTGCCTGGACGCGGGCGCGGACCTCATCGTCACCAGCGGCGGCATGTCGGTGGACCCCGACGATGTGACCCGGCAGGGCATTGCCAAGGCCGGCGCCAAGGAGATCGTCTACGGCACCCCGGTTCTGCCCGGAGCCATGTTTCTGGTGGGGTACATCGGAGCGGTGCCGGTGCTGGGGCTACCTGCCTGCGGCATGTTCCACAAGATCACCGTTTTTGACCTGATCCTGCCCAGAGTGCTGTGCGGCGAGAAAATCACCCGGCAGGATGTTGCCCAACTGGGGCACGGCGGCCTGTGCCGACAGTGCAAGTCATGCGCCTATCCTATTTGCGGCTTCGGCAAGTAAGCCTTACTCCGAAACCTTCCCGCGCATGGCCTTCACCCTGCCCCGCTTCTCCTTGCCTTCCAACCGCTTTTCCTTAGCGCTGCGCGAAGGCTTGGTGGGCCTGCGCTTGCGCTCCTGTTTGACTGCGCCCTTGATGAGTTCCCCCAGCCGTTCCAGGGCGTCGGCCCGGTTCTTCTCCAGGCTGCGAAACTGCTGCGCCTTGATGACGATCTCGCCGTCCTTGGTCAACCGCTGATCGCTCAATGCCAGCAGTCTCTCCTTGTAAAAATCCGGCAGCGACGAGGCCCGGATATCAAAGCGCAGGTGCACGGCAGAGGAGACCTTGTTGACATTCTGGCCCCCGGAACCCTGGGCCCGGATAGCGGTCAACTCGATTTCGCCCTCTGGAATTTCGATGGTGTTTGAGATGTGCAGCATTATTTCGTCCCGCTCTGTTCAGGAGGCCTGGTGGCGGAAACTGTTCGCCTGGATGGCGGTGCGCCGCATGATCTTTTGCAGCGCCGCCCTGGTCAGACCGGAGATCTCCGCGGCCCGGCTCACATTGCCCCCGGTGTCCTGTAGCAACCGCACCACATACTGACTCATGAATTTCTGCAGCAGATCCTCCTTGGCCTCCTTGTAGGCCACCACTCTTTCGTTGCCGGCAGAAGCAGACAGCCAGGCGGCACTCTCATCGGGCAACCTGTTTTCCGACGGGATAATGGCGCCAAGATCGTTAGCCGAGATGATGGACTCTGCGCTAAACAGTACCGCCTGCCGGACCACATTCTGCAGCTCCCGGACATTACCGGGCCAGGCTCTCCCCATGAGGGCGGTGATGGCCTCCGGGGAGAAATGTTTCCCGCCAATGCCGAGTTCACAGCAGACCTGCCTGCAAAAATACTCCGCCAACAGGGGAATATCCCCCCGGATTTGCAGCAGTTTGGGAGGGGTGAGGGTCACCACGTTTAAGCGGTAAAAAAGATCCTCGCGAAAGGAGCGGTCGACGATCTTTTTCTCAAGATCCTGGTTGGTTATAGCGATAATTCGGACATTGATCCTGCGGGTTTTGGTGTCTCCCAGGGGTTTTATCTCCTGCTCCTGCAAAACCCGGAGCAGTTTGGTCTGAACCGAAACCGGGATATCGCCGATCTCGTCAAGACACAGGCTGCCGCCGTCGGCCTCCACGAAAAGCCCGGGATAATCCCGCTCCGCTCCGGTGAAAGCGCCCCGCTTATGGCCGAACAACTCGCTCTCCAAAAGTTGCTCCGGAATGGCCGGGCAATTGACCATGATCAGCGGACGATTGCGCCGCTTGCTCAAGTTATGCACCGCCCGGGCTGCAAGCTCCTTGCCCGTGCCGGATTCGCCGCGAATCAACACGGTATAATCGGACAAGGCCACGGTCTTGAGGCGCTCACAAAACTGGCTCATTGCCGGACTCTGCCCAATAAAGGAGGCAAAGGCCTGCTTCTGACAGACCTGTTCCTTTAAGGTGACATTCTCCCGAACCAACCGGTTTCTTTCCAGCCCCTTGTGGATCACGCGCAGGATGGTCTCCTTGTCAAAGGGCTTGGTGATAAAGTCGTAAGCGCCCTTCTTGATGGCATCCACCGCCAGATCAATGCTGGCAAAAGCGGTCATCATGACCACGGAGAGTTCCGGGTCCTTGGTCCGCAATTTTTCAAGCAGGGTGATGCCGTTCATCTCCGGCATCATCACATCCAGCAAGGCAAGATCGAAGGATTGCTCGGCCATCAGACGCAGGGCCTCGCTGGCCCTGGTGGAAGTAACCACCTCCAGTCCTGGGATATTGCGCTCAATGGTTCTTTGCAAACCAGTGAGCATGTCCTCTTCATCATCAACGATCAAAAGCCGATCAACCGACATTGGCCCTGTCTCCCGTCATCTCTTTTATGCGCCATGGAGCGGAAAAATAATGGTAAAAGCAGCGCCCTTCCCTGGTTTGCTCTGCACATAGATCTCCCCGCCATGGTCACGAATAATTCCGTAACTGAGGGAGAGCCCGAGGCCAGTACCGTCCCTCGGTCCCTTGGTGGTAAAAAAAGGGTCAAAGATCTTGTCCTGGATTTCCGGGGCAATGCCCGGGCCAGTATCACGCACCACGATCTCCACCTGCCCCTTGTTCCGCAGACGGCGGGATTCAACAGTGATCTCCCCATGTTCCCCGATGGCCTGGGCAGCATTGATGAACAAATTCATGAAAACCTGCTTCATTTTTTCCGTGTCCATTTCAAGGAGCGGGATGTCGGGGTCCAAGTTCTGCGCCACGGTTATGCCCTGCTTGGCCAGTTGACTGGCAACCATGAAAACCACCTGTTCGATGGCGGCATTGAGGGAGCCGGGCGCCCGGGTTGTCTCTTGGTTCCGGGCGAAGCTCAACAGGTCGTGGACGATGCGCTGGCAGTTTTTCACATGTTTTTCGATGATGCTCAAGTCTTCGACCTTGTCAGGCAAGCTGCCAAAGTCCTCTTTCAGTAAATCGGTGTAGCAAAGAATAATCCCCAGGGGATTGTTGATTTCATGGGCGACTCCGGCTGCCAGCTGCCCAAGGGCAACAAGCTTTTCCGTCTGCTGCATCCGGTGTTCCACCTGTTTTTGCTGGGTGACGTCTTTGGCATAACAGACGATGTTTTTCAGCTCACCGAGATCATCAAAAGCCGGGTAGAAATGGGTCTCAAAAAGCTGGCCGTTGGGAAGCTGGTTGAAATCGGAAACAGGCTCCAGCAGCTTGACCTGGGAAATATGGCTGAACAGCACAAAGGGAACCGGGTGCATCGCCGCCAGTTCGTCGATGTGAAGGTTGAGAACCGTATCCGGACCGAGATTATATTTGGCAAGAAAAGCCTTGTTCACCATGCGGAGAAAACCATCCGGAGAAACAAGCACGACCAGGTCGGCGATGGCATCAAAAACCGACTGGAGAAGCTCCTTGCTCTGCATGAGGCTTGCCATGTTCTGCAAGCTTTCCATGGTCACGCCAACCTGCCGGCCGATGGAGAGAAGAAGCTCCCGGTGTCTGGGGTCAATCTCGCCGACATCATAGCCGGTGAAGGTCATGATCCCGAGAATCCTGTTCCGGCAGCAGAGCGGGATATTGAGGCATTTTCCCCTGGCGGAGTCGGAGGTGAAAAAATTAAGCTCTCCGCAGACCGTTTCACAGATCGTCGAAGAAGCGGGGGCATTGGTGTCCGTATCCGAAAGAATCTGGTGGGAAATCATATCGCAAGAAAGGGATTCGGCAAGTTCCGGGGCATTATCCTGACACTGGAGGGAAAGCCCCTGGCTGTTCGGGCGAAACAGGTAAATGCCCGCGCCTTTTGCCGGGATCACCTCCAGGGTTTGCCGCAAAACCTTGGGGAGAATGGAGCGGAGATCCACGGCCTGGGTGATGAGTTCGGCGATGATGTTCAAGGTTTGAAGTTCCCGGTTCCGTTCCTGCATCTGCCGATGCAGCTGGTCCTGGGACTTTTGCAGCGCCTCGGTTCTTTCCTCAACCTTTCCCTCAAGGTTTTCGGCGTAATCAGTGAGTTGCCGTCGGTTTTCCTCCAAATGCCTGGCAATGAGGGTGGCGGTTGCATTCAGCTCCCCGATTTCATCCATGCTCCGGGCTTGACGGTAGAGCTGCTCGCCTTTCTGGTCGGTGAGATTCATTCGGAAGATATCCAGCAGGGTGCGGATGTTCTGGATGATGAGCTTGTTGAAGAAAAAAGCAATGATGGCGTACAGGACGAAAAAAGAGAGGAACACGGTGCTGAATACGGAAAGGGCAAATTCACCGATGCGGCGCAACCCTTCTCCCACGGGAATGCCGACGCTGACCACGCTGCTTACCTGATCTGTCTTCTTGAAAAATCCCCCTGTCCTGCCATATTTTTCAACAATGCTCCCGGGTGCGTCCTCCGGCCTGCCATGGCAGTGAAGACAAGATGCCTCATAGCGGACCGGGCTGAATCTCACAAAATACGGTTCTCCAGCAACCGTGCGGATTCCCTGCCAGGATTCAGCCTGGGGGTGATCATTGAAATAGCGGATCATTTCCTTTTCCCGCTGGTTTGCCTCAAATTCCGGGTTCTTGGCATTGATGTCGACCCGGCGGTAGGAAATATCTGGCAGGTCTTCCTTGAATTTTTCCATGACCACACGGCTTATGTAGGAAGTGGACATGGCCTCGATGACAAAACTGTCATGACCCACCAAGTCATACATCTTAGGTCGGAGGACTTCCTGAACATAGGCGCGATTGGCATCCACCGCCGCCATAACAAGCTCGGTCTTGTGCAGGGCCTCCTCCTGCAAACGTTTTTTCTGATGCGTATAAATAATGGCGGACCAGAAAAGACAAAAAAGAAAAAGAATGACGGCAAGGCCAATCAAGAATTTTCCCTGCGCCCCTGGTGGCTTGATGTTACTCAGCAGTTCCTTTGATTTCTTGCCAAGCACCATTTTTTTCATCCCCTGTGATGACCAAGAAGTTTTTTTAGCAACCTGTTGCCAGCATGGTTTCATGTAATCATACAATTATGCTGGGTGTCAACTGAAGGCATCACTGGATACCAAAAGATGCAGTTTGTGTGCTTGTTTCCCGTTTTTTTCGCCAAAGTCAAGACATGATTATGCTGCCAACTTGTTGTTTTTTATTCTTTTTTATTTTTTTCCACATCGTCCATACACCGCGGCACCCTCCTTGCAAAGATACGGCACCGAGTACCCATTTACAGCAACAGCCACCTTCACCCAAAGGAGGAAGAGCGCACCCACAGGATATCAGGCTCGCGTGTTTGGATAAACTGTATGACCATCCCGTGCATGGTCAAAACAAAGGGGAGAAAATATGGACGAGAAGAAAATTAATGAAGACAAACTGGCAGAGGGGCATTGTGATTCAGAAGAAACCTGCAAAATCGAGGGGAAAAAGGGCTGGCTGAGCGAAGACTGGCTTTCGCTCTGGCTGGGCCTGTTTATTTTCGTCCTTTCCCTCGGGGCATTTCAAGGGGCCGACATTCTGGGCTGGGGCGCATCAACGAGCGTCTGGAACGACATCGCCAAATCCACCAAGCCCGTGTCAATCGCCTACCAGACCGTCATGGGTGAAATTACCAAAATTGACGGAGCAAAGGTAACTCTCAAGAAAGCCGACGGAAAAGAGGTCGGAATCACTGTGAAAACCGATAGTTCCACCCTTGCGGTGGGGCAGACATACGAGCAAAAAGGCCTTTCGGCCACGGCTTCCTTGTTTCTCACCTACGTTGTAATGCTTGTGATCATGGGGTTGGGCTCGACGATGATCGGGGCGAACTTTAAAAAATTCGCCATCGGTTTCACCCTGATTTTCTGGCTCAGTTATCTCTGCTGGCTCATGGGACACTTTGCCAATATCGCCGCGACCAAGAACGAAATGGCGAAGTTCGGTCTCAACTGGACGCTCAGCATGACCGGCGAGTTCGGCTTCATCATCGCCTTGATTGCCGGACTCATGGTCGGCAATCTCTTTCCCGGTCTGGCCTCAGCCATGAAGGAAGCGGCCCGACCCGAGCTGTATATCAAAACCGCCATTGTCATCATGGGCGCGGGGCTCGGGGTAAAGGCCGCCCAATCTTTCGGGCTGGCGAGCAATATCATGTTCCGGGGATTCTGCGCCATTGTCGAGGCCTATCTGATCTACTGGGCAACGGTCTACTGGATTTCGCGCAGATACTTCAAGTTCAGCCGTGAGTGGTCGGCGCCTCTTGCGTCGGGTATTTCCATCTGCGGGGTTTCCGCAGCCATTGCCACCGGTGGCGCCATCCGCGCCCGTCCGATTATTCCCATCATGGTTTCCTCACTGGTCGTAATCTTTGTGGCTGTGGAAATGGTCCTTCTTCCCTTTGCGGCAAAACTTTTCCTCTGGCAGGAACCGCTGGTCGCCGGGGCCTGGATGGGCTTGGCCGTCAAATCCGATGGCGGAGCCATTGCAAGCGGTGCGGTGACCGACGCCCTGATCCGAGCGCAGGCCATGGATATGGAAGGCATCAACTACGCCGAGGGCTGGATTACCATGACCGCCACCACGGTGAAAATGTTCATCGATATCTTCATCGGTGTCTGGGCTGTTATCCTTGCCTACATCTGGTGCGCCAAGATCGAATGCAAACCTGGGCAAAAAGTGCGCCTCATTGAGATCTGGAACCGTTTCCCCAAATTCGTACTCGGCTATATTCTCACCTTTATTATTCTGCTTCTCATCTGCTGGCCATCGGTCAAGGCGATTGCCCCGGCGGAACATGAACTTACGGGTCTGAAGGTGCAGATTACCTCGCTGGAAAAACAGATCAGCGCCAGCAAAGATCCTGCATCTGTCGCGCCCTTGCAGGCAACGCTGCAAGGGGCCAAAGCCCGGGAAAAAGAGCTGAAAGATTCAACCAAGGAACCCAACAAGCTGATCTCCAAAGCCAAAGCAGCAACGGATCAAGGCGATGTGTTCCGAAAGATATTCTTTCTCCTCTGTTTCTTCACCATCGGGGTGGTTTCAAACTTCAAGAAGCTGGCGCAGGAAGGGATCGGCAAGCTCGCCGCTGTATATTGCATCTCCCTTTTCGGCTTTATCATCTGGGTCGGACTCGCTATTTCGTGGTTGTTTTTCCACGGAGTCAAACCACCAATTCTCTAATGGAGATCGCACATGAGTGACGAAAAATCAAAGATTGCCGATGAGATGAAAAAAATGGAATACGAACCGATCCTGCCGGCGGAAATAACTCTTGTCAAATGGAGTATTTGCCTTGGGGTCGGGCTTCTGATCATGTTCTATCTACTGAGCCAGTGGCTCTTTCCCGGCGGCCACTAACAATATGGCGGACTTTAGGCTTTGCCTAAAGTCCGCCATATTTATCTTCAGTTAAATAAACGCCGTCTCCACAAGGGGACGGCGTTTATTCATTACCACCGATTCCCAGCGCCTTAACGCCTCAAAGCATTGTATGCCTCTTCATACTCCCGCAACCGCTGCTGCCAGGCAAGCAGCCCGGCATAGCCATTGCGCCACGTCTCCATATCCCGCGCTGCACCCACAATTTCCGGCAGTTCCCCGGCGATCAGCTGTTCCGTGGAAATACCGTATTGCTTCTCGAACTGGGTGAGCTCTTTTTTTTGCCGGTCGACCATGTTTCTGCAAACAGTAATCTCCCGAGAGATGGATATACAGTACTCATCGGTCTGCAAGTCATCATGCATTCTGCTCACCTTTCCCACCCGCCCTTCCTGACGGAGTTTCATGCTCGCCTGGACAACCGGGCTGACCGTGATCGTGCCTCTCGCGCAACCAATCGGTTCATTTTTCCATCAAGGCTCTGTGCCGGGCTGGGGTTTACCGACAACGCGTACACTGGTTGCCTGGGGGCCATTGTCCCCCTGCTCCTCGACAAACCGCACCTCGGCACCGGACACAAGATCGTCGAAATCCGCGTTGATAAGGCTGTTGCGGTGGAAGTAGATATCATCCCCAGCAGCGGTGAGAATCCGGCCGTAATCTTCATGGGGAAAAAGCTCCGTGATTTTTCCCTGGGGCATCTCCTCATGCACCTTCACCTCGCCTTTCTGCCGGCTGACGAGATCCCGCAGTTTCCGCTGGGCCGAATCAAAGACATCCCGCACCACCACATGCGCATCATGGTAAGCCTTGTGCAGATCAGGCTCCCGATTGATCACGATGGTTTCCTTGGGCAGAGTGATATCGATACTGGCATGAAAGAGGCCGCCTTTGTGCTGGTGCTTATGGGGAGCCTCGACCACAACCCGGCAGCTAACCATATTTCCACAGATGCTGTCCAGTTTTTCCGCTCTCTCGCGGATATAGGCCTCCAGCGCCTCGGAGGTTTCCATGTTACGAAAGGTAATCTTTAGAGGTACCTGCATGTTTATTCCTCCCAATGAAAAATGCTTGTCTGAATGGGAACTCCTTCTTGCCCTCAGGGAAGTGCGGGCGGTATCCTGTTTTTCTCCTCAGCCTTGGCGCTGCAGGCAAGACAAAAACGCGTAGCCGGCAATACCTGCAACCGCGGCAAGGAAATCTGCTGGGCGCACCCTTCACATTTTCCATACTGCAAGGTGTCCATCTTATCCAGAGCATGATCGATTGCCTCGATCTCCTCCTTTTCCTGCTCATCGAGGCGGGCATACAACTCGGAGAGCTCTGCCTTCTGTGCCTCCTCCTCAAACTCGATATCCTTCTCGGCAAGCTCCTGCCAACCGTCGTCGAGATGCTGCAGGCGTTGAAAGATATCCTGCCGCATGGCGAGGAGTTTTTCTTTCAGCTGGTCCAGTTCCTGTGCAGACATGGCAGGTCCCCCTCTCTAATGTCAAACGGCATGGAGATTCTTTTTTTTAATTATACAGCCGAGGGGGGGCAATAACTCAACCTTATTTTCATGGGATGTGTGACCAGGGAAGACCCAAGAGGACACCGGGGAGCTGGGAAACCCTTGCGGACAAGGATGAAGCGGGAGGAGGAATAACGAAAGAGGTTCAGAAGCCGAGGAGGAAAAGCTCCCCCATGATCCACTTGCCTTTTTCCTTGCGAATCTTGGCGGACTGGGTGCTGAGCAGGCGAAAGCCATGGCAAGCGGCCATGGCCTCGATGTACGATAAGGAGTGGGCATAGCGTCCGGACTGCCGCAACTGGTAGCCCTGCCCTGCCATCTGTTCGGTGGAAAAAAGAACCCTGCCGCCTGAGGCAAGACCTTTGGCCAAGGTGGCAAAAATTCGGTCCAACTCGCCCACATAGATCAAAACATCCGCCGCGACAATCAAGTCGAACGGCTCCTGATCCTGCTCAAGAAAAGTGACGATCTCTCCAACCACCAGTTCATCATACACCTTCTTGGCAGCAGCAGACTTAACCATCTTCGGGGAAAGGTCAACGCCGACCCGGTAACCGCTGATCTCCTGAAAAATCTGCCCCACCAGACCGGTGCCGCAGCCCAGGTCCAGGAGTCGCGCAAAATGCGAAGGCCCATCAGGGTCGGCAAGCAACAGGCTTTTGAGTTCCCACGGGGTCCGGTATTCCAGATCAACCAGCAACCGCTCCTCAAAATGACCGGAAAAACTGTCAAACAACTCGGCAATATAGGAAGAGGGGGCAACGGCGGTTGTTTCACCGGTGAGGGCCGCCAGGATATGCCGGGCCGAGGCCACGTTATGATCCAGCTCGATGAGCCTGCGGTAACAGGCAATGGCCTCGTCCACCCTGTCCTGGTCAAGATAGAGAACCCCGAGGTTGCCGTGAGCCGCGCCGTAACCAGGGTGCAGGGCAACGGCGATCTCAAGGGAGGTAATGGCCTCGTCCTTGCAGCCCAGCGCCTTATAGACCAGGGCCAGGTTATAATGCACCTCCGCGTCATCCGGGGCAATCTCCATGGCACAGAGATAAGACTGCTTGGCCTCGTCCAGCCGCCCCGCCCTCTTGCAGGCCAGGCCGAGGTTGAAATGGATATCGGCATCCTGGGGATTGAGTTGCGCGGCCCGGTGATAGGCCTTGATCGCCTCGCTGGTGTTGCCCTGGGCCAGATGGGCGGTGCCCAGATTGTAGGCCGCCTGCCAGTGCGTGTCGTCCAGAGCAAGAACCTTGTGGAAATGCTCGATGGCCATCTGTTGCTGTCCCAGGGAATAACGGGTTATGCCAAGTTCATAGGCAATTGTCGCCTCTTCGGGCAACAAGGTATGGGCGCAACCAAACCAGAAGGCGGCCTCTTCCGCCGCCCCCATGGCGCGGTGGAGAAGGGCCAGGTAGAAACAGGCATCCACATGCTCCGGACACAGGGAAATGGCCTGCTGATAGAGGGACGCCGCCGACTCGGTCTCTCCCTGCCGGTGCAGGTCAAGGGCCCGGTGGAAAAATTCGTCCGCATTGCTGGGGCATGGCCAGCCATTTTCGGCAGCCTGCCTGTCTGTTTGCACAGGGCTTGAGTCTGTGTTCATCGGCATCAAAAAGATGAAATTTAATGATGTACAGCGGTCCAGTTCGAATTATGATGATTTCGTAACGACGAGAAAATAACGCAACGGCGCAAAGTAGCAAGTAAAAAAAAATCGTTGTTATTGATTTCGACCACGCAAGGCCGACCAAACCGAGCCGCTTCATTTTTTAAGTTTCAGGATAAATTCCCCATGAAAACCCTGTCCATGCCCAATACTCAGCAAATCGCCTGGATGCGGGACATTCGCCGCCATCTCCACCGGTATCCGGAGCTTGCCTTTGCGGAATTCGCCACCGCCCGCTTTATTGCCGAGCAATTGGGGGAATTGGGCATCCCCTGCCGGGAACAGGTGGGCCGAACAGGCATCGTCGCCAGCCTGGGGCGCAGGGAAACGGGCGCGCCCTGCGTTGCCCTGCGGGCAGACATGGATGCCCTGCCCATCACCGAACAAACCGGCCTGCCCTTTGCCTCGGAAACGGTGGGGGTAATGCATGCCTGCGGCCACGACGGGCATGTGGCCATGCTCCTCGGCGCGGCCGCGCTGCTCAAGGAAAAGGAGGCGGAACTTCCCGGTCGGGTGGTCCTCATCTTCCAGCCCGCCGAAGAAGGCGACGGCGGTGCGCAGGGCATGATCTCCGAAGGCGCCCTGGACGGGGTCGGGGCCATCTTTGCCGGCCATATCGACCGCAATTACCCACTGGGAGAGCTTGTGGTCCAACCCGGGTTGATCTCCGCCTTTACCGATGAATTCTCCATTGAGATCCGCAGCCAGGGCGGGCATGCTGCCAAACCCCACGAAACCGCGGACTCCATCCTGGCGGCAGGCCAGCTCATCACCGGCATCCAATCCATTGTCGCCCGCGAGGTCCATCCCTGCCTGCCCGCCGTGATCACCGTAGGCGCCATCCATGGCGGCAGCGCACCCAATGTCATCGCCTCCCAGGTGATTCTTGAGGGCACCGTCCGCACCACCGGCCCGGAGACCAGATCCGTCTGCCTCGCCAGCCTGAAACGGATGACCAAGGCCATGGAACAACTGCACCGGGTGGAGACCTCCTTCACCTTGGTGGAGGGCTATCCGCCGGTGATCAACGATCCTGTGGCTAGCCGCATCGCCACGGAGGTGGCCGCAGGAATTGTGGGCCAGGACAAGGTAAAGGGCCAGCCCCTACCCAGCCTCGGTGGGGAGGATTTCTCCTTTTTTCTGCAAAAGATTCCGGGCTGCCTGGTGCGCTTTGGCGCCAGGCGCATCGATGGCCGCGATGCGCCGGCCCACAGTCCCCTCTTCGATTTTGACGAAGAAATTCTGCCCATCGGCGCTCTGTTTCTGGCGCGGACAGCCTGCGCCGCTTTGGAACGCAGGGAAGAATTCCGTTTTTCAACGCAATAGCCTACCCATCCCTGGTTTTTTTCAGTCCATCCTCTCAACACTCATTCAGTATGAAAACAGGTGTTGTTGGGCGGGGAAAACGTATTCCATCCATGCTTTGCGTGCAAAATCGGCATGAATGAAATACCTGCCTTTAAAAAAATTTTGACTTTTTTCAAAAAAACCATTAAATAAAGAAATTAAATAAGATAAAATTTGTCCTGTTTCATGACGGCAAATTTGATGATTGTGATCACTTCTCTTGCAGGATATTTCATTGCCGCCACAAAAAAACTTCCAGCCTCCTTCTCCTGATATTTCCACGGTAAAACTGGAGCAGCTCCGGCGCCAACAGGAGATCATCGAACAACTGCTCCGGCTCAGCTTTACCGACGCCCCGCTGGAGACCCAACTTGCCAGCGCTTTGGATATCATCACCAAAGTGCCTTGGCTGCCGCTGATGGCCAAGGGCGGCATCTTTCTGGTGGATCGGCTACACCATGAAACCCTTACCCTTCTGGTGCAGAAGAATATGGACCCCTCCCAGCAGGGCCAATGCGCCACTATCCGCTTTGGCGAATGTCTGTGCGGCAAGGCAGCCCAGGAAAGAATATTCATCTTCACCCAACACCACCCGGACTGTCCCGCCAACAAGAAAATGGATCATGGACACTACATCCTCCCCGTTCTCCAGGGGAAGGCTCTGCTGGGCATCCTGATGCTCTACGCTGAGGCAGGCCAGCCCTCCAGCCCAGCGAAACAAAGTTTTTTGGAGACGGTAGCCAATACTTTAGCCCTGCTCATCGAACGACAACAGGTGGCAGACCGGCTGCGGATCAGTGAAGCCAACCTGGCCAAGGCGGAGCAGATCGCACAGCTCGGCTACTGGGACTGGCATATCCCCGAGAATACCCTGTTCTGGTCCGACGAAGTGTATCGAATCTTCGGTCTCGCCCCCACAGCGATCTCATCCACCTATGACAATTTTCTCCGCCTTGTGCATCCGGATGACCGCGCCAGGGTGGAGGAAGCGGTAGGACAGAGTCTGACCACCAAGGCACCATACAACATCGAGCATCGCATCATTCGGCCTGACGAAGCGCTTCGGGTGGTGCATGAACAGGGCGAGGTGGAGTTTGACGCCAGCGGCAAGCCGGTGCGGATGTTCGGGACGATGCAGGACATTACCCTGCTCAAGCACAGCGAGCAGCAGCTCTCTCTGGCGGCCAGGGTATTTGACAGCAGCATCGAGGGGATCACTATCACCGACGCCAACGGGATAATCCAATCGGTCAACCGGGCCTTCACCCACATCACCGGCTACAGTCCGGAGGAGGCGGTGGGCCACAAGCCGAGCATACTCAAGTCCGACCGTCACGATCCCGCCTTTTATCACGCCATGTGGCAGACCTTGTTTGCCAAGGGCCGCTGGGAGGGGGAGATCTGGAACCGCAAAAAGAACGGGGAGGTCTACCCGGAGTGGCTGACCATCACCGCCATCACCGATGATTTTGGGCAAATTTCTCACCATGTCGCAGTATTCCACGACATGAGCGAGGTGCGAGGGTTCGAGGAACAGCTCCGCTTTCAGGCTCAACACGACGGCCTGACCAGCCTTCCCAACCGGACCCTATTGCTTGACCGTCTTACCGTGGCCATCGGCCACGCCCAGCGAACCATGAAACAGGTTGCCGTTCTCGCCATCGACCTGGACAACTTCAAGCATGTCAACGACAGCCTGGGACACACCGTGGGAGATCTTCTGCTCCAACAGGTGGCTGAACGACTCCACGCCTGCCTCCCCCCAGACACCACCATAGCCCGGCTGGGTGGAGACGATTTCGCCGTTCTCCTTGAACAGCTTTCCGATGAACAGGAAGCCATACCTGTGGCGGAAACGGTCATCGCCGCCTTTGCCAAACCCTTTAATCTCTCCATCTATGAAACCGTGATCACGGTCAGTATCGGCATCACCTTCTTCCCCACTGACGGCAGTGATGCCGGCAACCTGTTGAAGAACGCGGAGCTGGCCATGTACCGGGCCAAGGAAGAAGGCAAGAACAAGTACCAGTTGTTCACCGCAGCCATGAACGCCAAAGTGGTACACCGCCTCTCTTTGGAAAACAACCTGCGCAAGGCCTTGGAGCGGCGGGAATTTCTGGTCTACTACCAGCCCAAGGTGTCACTGGCCACCGGCCGCATTGTCGGCATGGAGGCACTGGCACGTTGGAGGACTGCAGACGGGCGGCTGATTTCTCCGCTGGACTTTATCCCCCTGTCCGAAGAAACCGGGCTCATCATCCCCATCGGGGAACAAGTGCTGCGGCAGGCTTGCTTGGACGCCAAGAGCTGGCTCTTGGCCCACGACGACCGCCTTACCGTGTCTGTGAACCTCTCCCCCAAGCAGTTCATGCAGGACAACTTGCTCACCACCGTAACCGCCATTCTGCGGGAAACGGAGTTCCCGCCCGAAAGGCTTGAGCTGGAGATCACCGAGAGCTCGGTCATGGCCAACGAACAGGCGGCCATCACCTTACTGCTGAAACTCAAGGAATTGGGCGTACGTCTGGCTCTGGACGATTTCGGGACAGGGTATTCCTCACTGCACTACCTGCGCAAGCTGCCCTTCGATACCATCAAAATGGACCGCTCCTTTGTGAAAGACCTGCCGGACGACCGGAGCAGCGCGGCCATCGCCATCACCATCCTCACCCTGGCCCACAGCCTTGGGATGGAAGTGGTGGCGGAAGGGGTGGAGACCGCCGCGCAACTTGATTTCCTGCGAAACCGCGACTGTAGCGAGATTCAGGGATATCTGTTCAGCCCGCCGGTTCCGGCAGACGCCTTTTCCACCATGCTACTGAAAAAACAGAGTCTTGAGCCGTCATCAAGTTCTTGCCCGAAAAAACCCAGCTAAATCTTTTCCCTGAGCCAACGGTCATAAATTGCTCCCCAATCACCTGTGACCGCGCTATAATCCCGGCAAACAGGAAAGCGGTAATACGCTGACCAGCCAAACACAGACCTTTTTCACCGGAATATCATGCACGAACAACAGAACGACATCTTTTTCAACATCATCAACCGCTTTGTCGGGTTTTACAGCCAGGACGCCGCCCGAAACACCGGCAACGATACGGACTGCGAGTACCCCTTCGTGGCCATGGACACCAGACAGGTCTTTGCGCAGCTTGAGTTTGTCGGTCGGTATCTGGAACTTGATCCGGATGCCCCGCCCAAGCAGCCCCCCCGTCTCCTCGATGTGGGCTGCGGGATCGGCAACGTGCTGCTCATTGCCGAGCAGTTCGGCTTTGAGGTGTACGGCATTGAAAAGGATGAATACCCGTTCCGGGTGGCGGCCAAGCTCATTGGCGAGGAACGGATTGCCCAGGCTGATATCTGGACATACGAGGGATATGGCGACTACGAGGTAATCTACTACTACCGGCCTTTTTCCGGCCGCGAACAGCAACTGCGCTTTGAAAGACTCATTGAAGACACCATGGAGCCAGGGGGAATCCTCATCGCCAACCACAAAAACAGCGACGCCATTGACCAAGATCACCGCTTTGAGAGGCTCAGTCCCTCCCTGCCAATTTGGCGAAAAATCCGGGCCGCATAACGTCTATCCGGCGGAAACCACCTTGTTCCGCCCGCCGTTCTTGGCCAGATACAGGGCTTCGTCCGCCCTTCTCAGTACAGCCTCAATGCCGACATCGTCTTGCCGGAGACAGGTGACGCCGATACTGACCGTAAAGTGAACAATCTGCTCGTCCGCATACACCTTCAGGTCGGCGGTGGTCTGACGAAACCGTTCCGCAACGATCAACGCCCCTGCCGAATCGGTTTCCGGCAGGATAATGGAAAATTCCTCGCCGCCGATCCGCCCCAACACGTCGCTTTCCCGAAGAACCTCCAGACAATTAACGGTAAAGGCCTTGAGCACCTCGTCGCCAACCGCATGGCCATGGGCATCGTTTATTTTCTTAAAATGATCGATATCCATTTGGATCGCGGAAAATACGTGGGCATAGCGTTGCGAACGCAAAAACTCCTTGGTGGCGAAGTCCATGAGATAGCGGCGGTTATAGACCCCGGTGAGCGGATCGGTGGTTGCCAACCGCTCAAGCTCCCGGTTCTGGCCGAGAATCCTTTGTCGATAGGCCTCAAGCTGCTCCACCATCCGGTTGAAGGACAGGGAAAACTCTCCTAAAAAATCCACCCGCTGGGAAAAATCCCCCTTGGCGATCTGCCCTGTCTGCCAGGTCAGATGCCGGAGAGTAGCCTGTAGGTTCTTGAGATGATGGCCGGCCGGAAGCTTGGCGATGATCGGAACATCCATGTCGCCGATGGAAAGATGATGGGCGGCCTTGGTCAGGCCAGACAAGGCCTCGGTGAGGGTGTTGACAAATTCGCCCACCTGACGAATTTCGTCCTCTTGCTCTCCTGTGAGATCAAGGACCACAGGCTGTTCATTATGCAGCAGCGCGTGGAGATGGGCGCTGATTTTGTCCAGCCTATCGATGTCCTTATGATCCATGAAATTCCCAGGCCTGTTTTTTTGTGGAGGTCTTACCCTTCCGCAAGCATAACCTCGAAGCGACAAACCCGATCGCCGCTGCACCAGCAGTCCGTCTCCCTTGCCGTGAATTGCTTGCCGAAATGGGCGGAAAACAGAGCGGCGATAAAGCCTTCGTCAAAGGTGCAGACCAATTCTTCGCTCATGGGCAGGCCAGAGCAGTCAAGGTCTTCCGCCACGGTGAGGACAAAACGGTGCGTAAGCAGGTCTGATGCCTCAACCCGCAGGATGCCGATGGAAAGATTGCGCAATGTTTCCTGAAACTCAGCAATGAACCCGTCAAAGTCTTGGGTATCGTGAAGCAGATGTTCGTAAATCGCCTTTCCCGCGCTCTGCCCGGCGTCATAGAATATCCGGTTGGCCGTTGCCACATCGGTATGGGCGATAATCGCATCGCGCAGGGTGAACTGCATCAGTCGGTAAACAGCTACTGTGGTCTGGGGGCCAAGATTGGGACGCCCCCATGCGATATCGCCAAGTTGCGACCAGTCAAACCGCAGGGATTTCCGCTCTTCCTTGAACATCTTCGAGCCTCTTTTGCCTCTGGTTATAGCCCAAACGCTCCTGCGCCGCATGTGACAATGCTAGCATATCCCGCGGACAAAAGGCAATGGGCCAACGGACGGAAAGAAGAAGGTTCTACGGTGAGAGGCTAGAAATACGAGGCGTTGGGAAAAAGATCTTCGGGGATGTTTCCATTGCCATGCTGTTTGGCGTAGGCATATCTGGCGCAATTGTGGAAATCGTCAAGGCAGTATCGCTCCTGTATCTTCGTGGCAAGTTGAGGAACACTTGCCATGATGGTCACAAAGAATTCACAGGTTATTAAAAATTCACAGCCTAAATTTTTTCCATGTGTATGTGCCAAGTTGATCTCCAAAGCTGGTTTGGGGAATTTTTATGATTATAGCCCAGAAACAGAGCGTTGCACAATACGGGAAAAATACTGGAAATATGCATAGTTCCCCTGGCGTTGATCATGGTTCGCTGGAGACAGCGGGGTGAGCGGGCCTGCGCTCATTACCGGTGCGCCACCGGTGTGCTGCAGGGGAGGATGGGACTTGTTGTCGGCAAAAGAGCACCTCCAGTGAGAAATAGCCTTTTCGCCGAAAATGAGGGGAGAGGAAGATGATAAAATTTCCCGATCGGGTCGTGATTTTTCCAGAAAGGGAAAACGCTGCCAGGACTTGCAAAGCATGAAGAATAATCTCTTCCTCAGCAGAACAAGCAACCCGAGGGAAAAAGCCCAGAATCTCTCTTTACCGGAGATCTTCCAGGCTGGCAAGCCGTACCCCGCCCAACAGGCCACCTTTGTTGGCAAGAACGCACTGGTCGTAAATCTGCAGGTCATTGCTTTTAATGAGCTGAGATAAATCGGCAACGTAATCGGTTCCCCGGTTGGAATACTGGTGCAGGCCCTTGGCCAGGGCAAGGGAATCCATGGTTTCTTCCCTGATCTCCCGTAACTCCTTATAAGCCGGAACCCGGTTGATCATCAAGATATAGGCACGAACGGAATCGAGCAGGGAGGCGTAGGCCGCGCCAGAGTAGGCCTTGCCATCCTCGTGCCCGTCAGATAGATGCGCCGCCTTGTTCCAGGTCAAAACCCCGAAGAGGTTGTTTCTCTCCAAGGAAAAACGGGAACCGCCCCATGATGATTCGAGGGCGCCCTGGGCCATGATCAGGCTCACCGGTACCGGACTGATGCGGCGACGTAGGTCGGCGACTTCATAGGCCCGATATTTACGACAGAGATTCTGCAAGAAAAAAATCTCGTTCTGAGTCAACCCCACAAGTCGTTCGTAATCTTCCGCTCTCAGTCCAAAGTCCAGACGTTTGGGGGGGTGCGCAAATTTCGCCAGAATCTTTTCAAAGGCGGCCCGTTCTTCCTCCACCTCGGACAGGGCAATCATTGCCGCGGGAAGGAGGACATGCAGAAAAGCTTTTTTCTGGGTGGCCGCATCAAGGGACGGCATGTCCCCAGGGAATTTGCTGACCAAAACGGCGGGAACCTCTGAGAATGACTCCACTTCCCATAAATTATTGGCCTTGAGCTGCCTCAGCAGATCCTCAGCGGAATGGACTTCAATGGTGGGAATGGCCTGAAACCGTTGGGGGAAACGGATGAATACGGAAGAAGGCTGGAGCAACAGGGCGACAAGAAAGAAAAGCATGACCAGGGATAATCCGGAAACCATCCGCACCATCCCGGAATCGACCGTTTTTTTGCCGAAATACATCGGGGTTTCATCGTGTTTTACTGCCACAACTTTATGTTTCACTACCACAACTTTGTCCTGCTCTGGGGTTACGTCCTGGGGACGGTTCGCTGCAAGGTAGTCCATATATATGTCCTCCACCTGTGCAAACACATGATAAGAGAGCAAGCGCTCTTCCCTGACCGTTGCCGTTATATCCCCTCTTTCTGTTTCGAAGAGGTGGGCGAACATACCAGATGTGTCTCAAAAAGGCAAGTCAAACATCCTGAAGGCACCCCCCAACGCCTCCTTTGTATACTTCATGTTGTATAGGAAAAAAGAAAAAACACAACAGATAGTTGAAATATAGTATTTAAAATAATACCTAATCACCGGAAATTATCCAACAATATCCAACGGTTTTCTCCCATATTTTTTTATGTTTTTTTGTTACGGACAATGAGAGGTACTTGCAATCCCCTTTCGGCAGAGCCGCGCCTCCGGAGCATGGCAAAAAGGCAGAAAAAAGAGACAACACATTAAAATAACTGCTATTTACTGAGGAATACATGGGAATGCAAATAATTATTGCATCCCGCAGGAGCGGCTTCAGCCGCGATCAGATCGCGGCTGAAGCCGCTCCTACGAAAGAATCTGTTTAACGAGAGAGGACTGAATGGGGAATATCGGCAGGGCGTCGCGCCGGAAATGCCGAGGCCGCACCCTACCGCACTTCGGTGGGGATTATTCTACCTCGGTCTCCGGGGCATCGTCTTCCGCAGGCGCCGGAACCTCGACCGGTTCTTTGGCTGTCGGCGGTGCACCCTCACCCTCCTTGACCTGGAAAAGGGTCGGTTGCACCTCCCCCACTCCGGCAGGCTCCTTCTCGGCAGTCAGTTCGGCGATCCGCCGTACCGGCCGGTCGGAAACCCGTTTGCCAAGCGCGGAGGCTCCCTTGATCAGAACCTCGCTGAAGCTGCAATCCACGTAGTTATGGCGGGCCCGCTTGGACGGGGCGAGATGCACCCGCACCCTGCCCCCGTCTCCGGTGCTCAGGAAGAGTATGGCGGAATTCTTGTGTTCCGGGAAGAGATGGTATTCTTTTTCCAGGATAAATTTCGGGCTCTGGAACCGTTTGACATAGCAAAAATTCTGGCTGCCCTCGCGGTAGAGGATATTGAACACCCGTTTTTCCTCGACCTTGCCGAACCAGAGCACGTCATGGCCGACAAAGAGCTTGTCGGTCACGTTGATCACCTTGTACATGCCGTTCTGGTAAATAAGCAACAGCTTGTCGTACTCGGAACAGGGGAAACTATCCTCGGGCTTGGCCTTGACCTGGTGGCCGACAAAGCCGGTTTCCCGGTCATACCCCATGGTCAGGTTGGAGAGCGCCACCTTGCGCACCTCCACCTCGCCAAAGGTGGCGATCTCGGTGCGGCGCGGGTAGAGATGGCCGTAGCGGTTCAGGAGATCGTCCAGATAATTGATGGTATACACCACCATGTCCTTAAGATGGTTCTCCACCGCCTTGATGTTGTCCCGGACCTCCTTGATATCCTTCTTCTTTTTGTCCAGGTCGTAGCGGGAGATGCGCTTGATCCGTATCTCCAGCAGCCGTTCGATGTCCTCGGTGGTCACTTCCCGGACCAGCTTGTCCCGGTAGGGCAGCAGGGCTGCGCCAATGGTCTCGACCACCGCCTTGTAGGTTTTGCACTCCTCGATCTCTTTGTAAAGCCGCTCTTCGATGAAGATCTGCTCCAGCAGATGGGCGTGGAGCTTTTCCTTGAGCCGACCATGCTCGATGGTCAGCTCCTTTTCCAGGTCGAGGACCAATTTCTTGGTATTCTGGCGCAGCACCTCGCTCACCGTGAGCACCGCAGGATTGTTGTCCAGAATCACAGTCAGGTTGGGGCTGATCGGCATCTCGCAGTCGGTAAAGGCGTACAGGGCCTTGATGGTGTCTGCCGCGTAGATGCCGCGCACCAGTTTGATCTCGATCTCCACCTCTTCGGCGGTGTAGTCGTTGATGCTTAAAATCTTGAGCTTGTTGGACCGGGCCGCCTTTTCCACGCTCTCGATCAGGGACTGGGTGGTGGTGCCGTAGGGGATATCCTTGATGGTGATGGTCTTTTCGTTCTTCTCTTCGATGCGAGCCCGGCAGCGCAAGCGGCCATTGCCGTCCTCGTAGCCGGAAACGTCGATGGCCCCGCCGAGGAGAAAATCCGGATAGAGAACAAAGGTCTCATCCCGGAGAATATTCTTCTGGGCTTCGAGCAGCTCGCAGAAGTTATGGGGCATGATCTTGGTAGCCATGCCCACGGCGATCCCTTCCGCCCCCTGCATCAGCAGGAGGGGAATCTTGGCCGGCAAGGCAACGGGTTCGAGCATCCGGCCGTCGTAGGAGTCGGTGAACTCGGTGAGATCCTTGTTGAACATGGTCTCGCGGGCCAGGGGCGAGAGGCGGCACTCGATGTACCGGGCCGCCGAGGCCTGGTCGCCGGTGAAGATGTTGCCGAAGTTGCCCTGCCGATCGATAAGATAGCCCTTGTTGGCCAGATTGACCAGGGCGGAAAAGATCGAGGCGTCGCCGTGGGGGTGGAGCTTCATGCAGTCGCCCACCACGTTGGCCACCTTGTGGAAGCGGCCGTCGTCCATGTTGAACAGGGTCTGGAGGATGCGGCGCTGCACGGGTTTTAAGCCATCGGCCACGTCGGGAATGGCCCGCTCCCGGATGACGTAGGAGGTGTAATCGAGAAAATTGGTGTCAAAGAGCTTGTGCAGCTCGCCGTAATGGGAGGTATCCATGATTACACGACCACCAGATGATCCATGATATAATCCTTTCGCTCGGGGGTGTTCTTGCCCATGTAAAAGGAGAGCAGCTTGGGCACCTCGCTCAAGGTGTCGATATTCACCTGCTGCAGCCGCATGTCCGGGCCGATGAACTGCTTGAACTCCTTGGGGGAGATTTCGCCCAACCCCTTGAAGCGGGTGATCTCCACCGCTTTCTTGCCCTTGCCGCCCAGCTTCTTTTCCGCCGCCTGCCGCTCCTTTTCCGAATAGCAGTAGATGGTTTCCTCCTTGGTCCGCACCCGGAAGATGGGGGTTTCCAGGATGTAAACATGCCCCCGCTTGACCAGGGCCTCAAAGAAATGCAAAAAGTAGGTAAGCAGCAGATTTCTGATATGCAACCCGTCCACATCGGCATCCGTGGCCATGATCACCTTGTCGTAACGCAGCGCGTCCACCGAATCCTCGATATCCAGGGCCCGCATCATGTTGTACATCTCGTCGTTCTTGTACAACAGGGTCAGGGGCTGACCGTAGACGTTCATCGGCTTGCCCTTGAGGGAAAACACCGCCTGGGTCATGGGGTCGCGGGAGCTGACGATGGAGCCGGAGGCGGATTGGCCCTCGGTGAGAAAGAGCATGTTCTGGCGGTCCGGGCCCGAGGGCTTTTCCGCGCTGGGATGGTACTTGCAATCCTTGAGCTGGGGAATCTTGAGCGCCACCTTCTTGGCCTTGGCCTTGGCCTCCTTGCGCACGTGCTGGAGCTCCTTGCGGATCTTGGCGCTCTGCTGGATCTTATCGATGATGATCTCGGCCAGCTCGGTGTTCTTGTAGAAGAAATCGCAGACAAAGTCCTTGACCTTGTTAACGATATCACCCCGAACCTCGGTGTTGCCCAGTTTGTTCTTGGTCTGCGACTCGAAGATCGGGTCCTTCACCTTGACCGCGATGGCCCCCACCACCCCTTCCCGCACATCCTCGCCGGAAAACTTCTTGCCGGAAAAATCGTTGATCCCCTTGAGTATCCCCTCGCGGAAGGCGGAAAGATGGGTGCCGCCCTCGTTGGTATAGGTGCCGTTGACAAAGGAGAAATAGGTCTCGCCATAGCCTTCGGTATGGGAAAAGGCGAACTCCAGGGTGGGGTCCTTGGCATGGATGGGCGGGTAGAGCTGGGTTTCGGCGATCTCCTTGTCCAGCAGGTCAAGCAACCCATTGACCGAATGAAAGCACTCGCCTTCATAGTAGATCTTGAGCCCGGCGTTCAGGTAGGCATAGCGCCAGAACCGCTTGCGCACGAACTCCCGCATGTAGTAATAGCCTTCAAAGGCATTGGGGTCGGGATGAAAGGAGACCAGGGTGCCGTTCTTTTCGTTGGTGTCGCCCTGTTCTTCCGCGATCAGCTCGCCGTTGGCAAAGGTGGCCCTGGCAAACTTACCGTCGCGGAAGGAGGTTACCTCGAAACGGTCGGACAGGGCGTTGACCGCCTTGGTGCCCACCCCGTTCAATCCCACAGAAAACTGGAACACCTCGGTGTTGTACTTGGCCCCGGTGTTGATCACGCTCACGCACTCAACCAGCTTGCCCAGGGGGATGCCGCGCCCGAAATCCCGCACCTTGACCACGCCGTCCGCGCCGATATCCACATTGACCCGCTTGCCCACCCCCATGATGAACTCGTCCACCGCATTGTCCACCACCTCTTTGAGGAGGATGTAGATGCCGTCGTCCGGATGGCTCCCGTTGCCGAGCCGGCCGATGTACATGCCGGGCCGCAGCCGGATATGCTCCAGGGAACTGAGGGTCTTGATCTTGCTTTCGTCGTAGACGGATGCGGAATCGGAACTGGGTGCGCTCATCGGGTAATTGGCTGCAAGGTTAGGATTTAATGATCGGATTAAACAGCGGAAAATGAATTTCCATTTGTATATCGCTCTTTGACTTTGGCCGCAATGATATTTTGCCGGATGCCCGTCCCATCCGGGAATAAACGGATAATGCATTGAAAAGATGGGTATTGTCAGGTATTGAAATAGGGTAAAGAAAGTGGGTACAAGATAATGAATACAGGAGCAAGACCATGAGCACCAACCTGAACGAACAGCTCGGCACCGCCGAGATTCTCTGGCAACTGACCGATCTCTACCAGGGCGTTGATGACCCAAAAGTCGAAACCGACATCGCCTGGTGCGAACAGGAGGCCAAGGCCATCAAGGAGCAATTCGCGGGCAGGGTCGCAAGCCTTGCGGCGAAAGAGCTTCTCGCCCTGGTCTTGCGCCTGGAAACGCTCGAAACCATGATGGGCAGAATCGCCACCTTTGCCTTTCTCAATTTCACCACCCAGATTCAGAACGCCCCGGCCGGCGCGTTCCTGCAAAAGATCAAGGAGGCGGGAAGCCGGATCGGCAGGGAGACCGTGTTCTTTGAGCTGGAATGGAGCAAGGTCGAGGACTCCGCAGCCAGCGCCCTGCTGGCCGATAAGACCCTGGCCCAGTATCGCCATCACCTGGAGAGCATGCGGCGCTATGCCAGGCATCTCTTGTCCATGGCCGAGGAAACCCTGCTCATCGAAAAGGCGCCGGTGGGCCGCTCCTCCTGGACCAACCTCTTTGAAAAGGTCATGGGCCATCTCAAATTCGGGGAAAAGCAGCGCAGCGAAGAAGAAGTTCTGACCGATCTCTACAGCCCGGAGCGCGCGGTGCGGGCCCAGGCGGCGGATGAGCTCACCGCCGGGCTCACCAGCCAGCTGCATGTCCTCACCCATATCTTCAACACCCTGCTGGCCGAGAAGATGATCGACGACCGGCTCCGCAAGTACGACTCCTGGGTCAGCTCCATGAACCTGTACAACGAACTGGAAGACCGGACCGTTTCGGTGCTGGTCGAGGCGGTCACCAGCCGTTACGATATTGTCCAGCGCTACTACCGCCTCAAGAAGGGCATCCTCGGTCTGGATCAGCTGTGCGACTATGACCGCTACGCTCCCCTGCCCCGCCTGCCCACAACCCTGGTGGATTGGAATACCTGCAAGGAGATGGTACTTACTGCCTTCCACGACTTTGCACCGGAAATGGGGAATATCGCCGCCCACTTCTTTGATAAGCGCTGGATCCACGCCCCGATCCTCGACGGCAAACGGGGCGGGGCCTTTGCCCACCCCTGCGTGCCCGAGGTGCATCCCTACGTGATGGTGAACTACACCGGCAGCCTGCGCGACATCTCTACGGTGGCCCACGAGTTGGGGCACGGGGTGCACCAGTACCTGGCCGCCAAGAACGGCTATTACAACTCCTCCACTACCCTGGTCCTGGCCGAAACCGCCTCGGTGTTTGCCGAGCTGCTCCTGTTCAACTCCCAGGTCAAGCTCCTGACCAACCCGGAGGAACGGCGGGCCTTTATCTGCCAGAAGCTCGAATCCATCTTCGCCACCGTCTTCCGCCAGGTCTCCATGAACCGCTTCGAGCATGCAGTGCATAACGCGAGAAGAGAGAGCGGCGAACTCTCCCCGGAGCAGCTGGCCAGCCATTGGCTCACCACCCAGCAGGCCATGTTCGCCGACTCGGTCAACCTGCGGGACGATTACGGCATCTGGTGGTCGTACATCCCCCATTTCCTGAGCACCCCGGGCTATGTCTATTCCTACGCCTTTGGCGAGTTGTTGGTCCTGGCCCTCTACAATCTCTATCAGGAAGACCCGTCCTCCTTTGTCCCCAAATACCTCGACCTGTTGCGCGCCGGAGGCAGCAATACCCCGGCGGAGCTGCTCAAGCCCTTTGGCGTCGATCTGGATGACCCGGCCTTCTGGCTCGGCGGGCTCACCACCATTGACGGAATGTTAAAGATGGTAGAATGATGGGGATGCACAAGAAATCAGCCAATAGTTCTGGCTTGGTCTACTCAACGGAACATGGCCGCACCTGCCCGGAGTGCAACACCCCCGCAGCTCAGTGCAGCTGTGGCAAGACCCCCCCCCCGGCAAAGGGCGACGGCATCGTCCGGGTCTCGCGGGAAACCAAGGGCCGCAAGGGCAGCGGCGTGACGCTGATCACCGGCCTGCCGCTCGCCGAGACCGAGCTTGCCGCCCTGGCCAAACAGCTCAAACAGCGCTGCGGCAGCGGCGGCACCGTGAAAAACGGGGTTATCGAGGTCCAGGGCGACCATCGGGAGGTGGTGCTGGCGGAACTTATCCGCCTTGGTTATCAGGCAAAAAAGGCCGGCGGCTGATGGCGGCCTCTCCCCCCAGCCAGCCCGCCTGGTTTGTCTATCTGGTTCGCTGCCAGGATGACTCCCTCTATTGCGGGATAGCCACAGACCTGGCCCGCAGGCTGGCGGAACATAACTCCGCGGACAAAGGGGCAAAATACACCCGAGGGCGACGACCGGTGCAGCTGGTCCACGCGGAAGAGGTAGCCTCCCGGGCACAAGCAACTAAACGGGAAGGCCGGATCAAGAGAATGAGCTGGGCACAAAAAATGGGACTCATCCAGACCAATATCGCCGGTTAGGAGCGCAACGCAAAAACGGAACGCCACACATCGGAGAAATCCATGAAAGTATTCATCGCAGGCGGCACCGGTTTTATCGGCCAGGCTCTTATCCGCAAACTTATCCAGCAAGGGTATGCCGTAACCGCGCTGGCCAGAAACCCGGCCAAACTCGGCGATCTCTCCCCGCAACTTCGCCTGGTTCCAGGTTCACCGCTCATTGCCGGCTCATGGCAACAGGAATTGGCCAGCCATGAGGTAATCATCAACCTTACCGGCGCGAGTATCTTCACCCGTTGGACGCCAGCGGCAAAACAGATGATCCTGGAGAGCCGGGTAGCGGCGACCAGAAACATTGTCGAGGCCATCCCGGCCCAAACCGACTCCCACCTCACCCTGATCAATGCCAGCGCTTCTGGGTTTTATGGCCCTTGTCAGGATGAGGAAAAATATGAGGCAGACCCGTCCGGCGCGGATTTTCTGGCCTCGGTCTGCCAGACTTGGGAAAATGAGGCGAAACAGGCCCAGGACAAAGCCAGGGTTATCCTCATGCGAACCGGGGTCGTGCTGGGCAAAAACGGCGGCGCGCTTGGTGCCATGCTGCCCGCTTTCCGCCTCGGGATCGGGGGAAAACTCGGGCATGGCCGGCAATGGTTCCCTTGGATTCACCTGGATGATCTGACAAGCGCCATCATTTTTCTCATGGAAAACAACGGGATTCACGGCCCAGTGAACCTGAGCGCCCCCAGGCCTGTCCGCAACGGAGAGTTTACCAACTGCCTGGGGCAAACCCTCCACAGGCCGAATTTTCTGCCGGTGCCGCGATTTATGATTCGTTTGGCTTTGGGGGAAATGAGTTCGGTGGTGCTTGAGGGATGCAGGATGATGCCGGGCGTACTGCTTGAAAACGGTTTCAGCTTCCGCTTCCCCGAAGTTCGGCCCGCCATTGAGGATCTCTTGTCGGACTTGTAACCTTTTGTCTATCCCTTTTCACTTGCTGGCCAGATTAGCCTCCAGCACAAAGGTGCCGCAGTCTGTTTCAAACGGGAGCACGATGATCGGCACGTCGGAGTGATGGTGGATTTCCACCCCCTTGCCGGTGACCATGGTCGGGGTGGCAAGGTTAAAGCTCATGCCAAGCTTGCCGAATTCCGCCTTGGCGCCGCCGCAGATCATGTTGGTGATCTCACCCACCGCATCGACAATGTCATTATCAATCGTGGTCTTGGGCTCTTCCATGAGCATCCTGGAAACAATCTGCAGGATGCAGGCAGCCGGGAAACTGATGGTCATGCTGCCCTCCACGGTCTCGGAGGCCATGCCGATAATGCCGGTCACATCGCCATAGGTGGACACGCCTTCCTTAAGATGCGGCTTCTGCCCGGTCAGTTTGGTCTGGGCCATGGTCTCCAGAACATTTCTGGTGGCATGCACGAAAGGATTCAGATATTCAGCCTTCATAATTCCCCTGTCAAGTCTCGTTCAAACATCCGGCAAAAAATCTGCACGTAATTTTTATTCCTGCGGAACACCCTGAGATGTGGACCATCTCTTGAACATCCTACACCATTATTAGGCGTGATCCTAAAAAAAAGTCAAGAAAAACAGAAGGTTTTTCGGCAGGTTGCGAAACCGGGACAGGCAAGCGCTCCCCCTGGGCAGAATTGTGATTCCCAACATGGCATTGCCTGGTTCAAAGGGGCGTTTTTTCCAAGGTCTCAAGCCGTTTTGCCAATTCAGCCAGATCAGAGGTAGGCAGCTGACAGCTGAAGTTTTCACACAGATACACGGTGGTTTTGTTCTCCTGCGGGGGCAGCTCCGCCAGAATCGGTTGGTATTGTCTGAGAAATTCCTGACCTGGACCGCCATCGGCCAGCAACACGATCTTGCCGGGCAAAAACCGTTTGCGGATCATGGCGAGCATGATTTCGGTATCGGGTCGGCCAAGCTTGCCGACAACCACGAACTGCCTCGGCTTGCTCCCCTCAAAATCATGGGCCACCAGCATCTGGGGCAGGATGGGCGGATATTCGTTGAGCCTGTTGCCAAAGGCCTCGATGGTCGCCCCACCTCTTTTGCGCCACTCTTCCTTGTCGGTTATCCAGGCAAGCCGGAGGAGGTTGAGGGCGCTCACCGAGTTACCCGTGGGCTCGGCCCCGTCATAATCGGCCTTGAGGCGGACCAGCACGGAACGGTCCGCTCCGGAGGTTTCAAAAAAGCCGCCTTGGGCCTCATCTCCGAACAGGGCAATCTGTTTTTCCGTCAAGGCCATGGCCAGCTGCAACCAGGTAATGTCGAAGGAGGCCTCATAGAGGTCGAGAAGGCCGTTAACCAGAAAGGCATAGTCGTCGAGCTGCCCGGCAAGACCACCCTCCCCGTCCCGATAGCGCCGGAAAAGCGTGCCGGATTCCGAGTCATACAGCCTAGCCCGGATAAAATCAGCCGCTCGTTCGGCCGCGACCAGATAGCGCTTCTCGCCCAGCACCTGAGCTGCACGGGCAAGGGCGCTGATCATGTGGCCGTTCCAGGAGGTGATGATCTTGTCGTCGAGATGCGGCCTGGGCCTTTGCTCCCGCGCCGCCTGGAGCTTCTGCCGGGAACGTTCGAGCAGCCGGGACAGTTCTTCCTCCGGGAGGCGGAAGCGTTCGGCGGTCTCGCCAAGGGGGTGGGCGACATAGAGGATATTCTTTCCGGCAAACTCCTCCTGGGGATCTTCAAGGGCATTGCCCGCCTCAAGCACCCCGTAATGAAAAGAGAAGATCTCCCCGTGCTCCGGGCCGAGGATGGAGACAATCTCCGCCTTGGTCCACAGATAAAACAGACCTTCGCCATGCACCTCGGGATTTCCCGCCTGGACGCTGTCGGCATCCTCTGCCGAATAAAAGCCCCCTTCCGGGCTGGTCATGTCCCGCAGGACATAATCGAGAATATCCTGGGCCACATTGGCATAAAAAGGGTCCTGCCCCACCTGGAAGGCCTCGAGATAACTGACCGCGAGTTGGCCCTGGTCGTAGAGCATCTTTTCAAAATGGGGCACCCGCCACTGCCCATCCACCGAATAGCGGTGAAAGCCGCCGCCGAGATGGTCGTACATCCCGCCGGCCGCCATCTTGCGCAGGGTGACATAGGTCATGTTCAGGGCCTGGGGTTCGCCGGTGCGCGCGGCATGGCGCAGCAAAAAATTAAAGAGCACGGGCCGAGGGAACTTGGGCGCCCGGCCAAACCCGCCGAATTCAGAGTCGTATTCCGCGCCGATTTGCCGGAAAGCCTTGGCGAAAATCTCCGGGTCGATCTTCCCTGCCCCGGAATCCGTGGCCTTCTCGCGGAGATGGCCGGTAATCTTGGCCGCCGACTCAAAAATCTTCTCGGGCCGGTTGCGCCAGGCATCGTGCACCGCCTCCAAAACCTCGACAAAACCGGGCAAGCCGTGCCGACCCTCGGGCGGGAAATAGGTGCCCCCATAAAAGGGCTGCAAATCCGGGGTAAGAAACACCGACATGGGCCAGCCGCCATGGCCGGTCAGCGCCTGCACCGCGGCCATGTAAAGCTGATCCAGATCGGGCCGTTCTTCCCGATCCACCTTGATGCAGACGAAGTATTCGTTGAGGAGCCTGGCCACTTCCGGGTTTTCAAAGGATTCATGGGCCATGACGTGGCACCAGTGGCAGGTGGAATAGCCGATGGAAAGGAAAATCGGCTTGTTTTCCTTGCGCGCCAGGGCAAAGGCCTCCTCTCCCCAGGGGAACCAGGCCACGGGGTTGAAGGCATGCTGGAGGAGATAGGGACTTTTTTCGGTGACGAGTCGGTTGGGCTTTTTGCCCTGGGCCAATTGCTGGTCGATAAAGGTCTGCATGGTCGAGGTGGTTGCCATTGGTATTCCCCCTTGCCGGACAAGAAGCTCCGGCCTGGAACATGATGCTGACAGGAGCAGCAGACAGACAAGCCCGACGGTTCCTGCAAGTTTTCTGGAAATCCTGCCCCACCCGGCGGACAGATATCTTTGCAAGTTCATCGTGCCGTGGAAGATGGCCGTCATCACCGTTCGGACATCGAACGGATGGTAAGAGCCAAGGCAAAAAACGGCGCCAAAAACAGGGTGAGGACAACCATGCAGCTCTTCTGGAACTGGGGATTTTTCACCAGACGGACAAGATCCGGATCAACCACACCTGAGAGCGCGATGGTGATGAGCGGCAGCAAAAGAAAGGCAACCACGCTGGACACCAGCTCCGCCACCATCAATTTTTTAAAAAATATTACCAGGGTATCCAGGGCCAGCTTCACCTTCAGCATGCGGTCGACCATCCCGGTCAAAAGCGCGACTTGGCCCTGGCCTGCCTGTAAACGCTCCCTGGCCTTTGCCAGACTCTCTCCGGCAATGCTCCTGGCTTCGACAAACTTTCTCTTGCCGGCAAAGAGCAGGTTTCTAAAATCCCGAAAAAAAGACTGGTAGGGATATTCCTGCCAGAAAACATTATAATCCACCCAGGCAATGGCCGCCGCATCCACCTTGACGTTCAACTCCTCAAGCCTTATCTCGCGCAACCGGGGGCAGGCCAGGCTCAAGGATTTGGCCCGATCCGCAACATCAAGAATATCGTAGACACCGTGCCGCCGGAACTGCACTTCCATATTGGTCAGCATGGTAAGATTGGTCCGCAGTTCCTCATCTTCCACCTCGCCGAACCAAGCCTGCAACTGCGCCACAGCTTCTTTCGCCTCGGCCAGGTTCTCCCCTGCTTCTTTGTTTTTCTGTTCGAGCAGCCCGGACAGGACGTTTTCCACCATACTGTTAGCTGCCAGCAGGGCCGGGTCCATGAGAGCGATCATGAAATAGCGGCGGTCGCCGGCAGCCAGCTTGCGGAGCAGCTGCATCTGCTGCTGTCCCAGACCATCCTGAATCTTCGCCTGAATGAGACTGTATTGAATCTCCGGGCAATCGACATAGAGATTGGCCACCGAGCTCACCAGTTGTTCCGACTTCCAATGCTGGCCGGTCAGTCTGTGAAATCTGGAAAAGAGAAGCGTGATATAGATTTTTTCTTTTTCCGTGCTGGCAGTGCTGTTGGCCATTTCCAGAAAATGAGCCATATCCCCCATCCGGCCTCGCTCCAGGGCGATAAAGGCCTGACCAAGGGTGGCGTAGAACTGCTTGCCTCCCAGGGCGTGGCTTTCTCCCTTCATGAAGTCAAAGGCCTGCTTGTACTGGCCAACCCGCAGACAATCGAAGCCGGTAAGCAGATTACGGCTGTCCACATTGACCCGGCTGGTTTTCCCGCTGCCGTCCCAGGTCGAAAGCAGGGAAAAAGCGGAGTAGGCCAGAAAACGTGGCTGGTAAATAAGATACATGTCGAAATAAGCGACGTACACCTGCAAGGCTGGATCGTTGCGAATCTGGGCAGCGTCGATATGTGTGGCCAACAGCTCCGCCATTTTTTTCTGTTCGCCCATAACCCGGCTAAACAGGCTGTCGATTTCCGGGAGGGACAGGTAGCCAACCAGATTGAGGCCGCGGGTGTCCATGGTCAGCTGTTTGCTGGGACAATGGGCTGGGGCATGATTGGCCATGCCGCAGTAAAAGCACTCCGAGCAGGCGCCTTTGGTGGCCAGAAACCGCCCGGTGAAAAGACGTTCGCGTTTGAGCTCACTGAGATCGCCGGAAAAAATCAGCTGAAACAAACCGTCTCCGGCATCCACAAATTGATGGGCAGGCAGCTTTTTGCCGGCAAAAAGCTGATTCCACTGCAGCTTCAAGGCCCGGGTCACATAGAGAATTTCCTGCTGCACCACCCCCCAAATCGGGGCTGCGGCCTCGCCAAAATCGACAGGCGGATCTTTTTTCCGGTGCAGATGCAAAATAACCTGGATGGGAACCGCGCCCCAGGCTGCTTGCCACTGCTCTTTCTTGAGAGACTCCAGACTTTCGGAAAAGGTGCTCAGGGCGGCAAAGGGCTCGTCATAATAAATGAGCCAGAGATCCGCAGTGCTTTCCGGGGCCTCGATCCCCACCTGAATAAGAAGATTACGCAACTCTTGCAAAAACGCGGGCCAACGATCCTGAAGAGCCTGTTTCCCCTGATAGGACAAGGGGCGAATGGCCAGCAGGGAGGAATGATCGATCTCTTTCATAGTGTGTTTCTTTGCCTGAACGCTTTTTTTCCCATGACCGTACTGTCGCCATTGGGCTATTGTACGTTTTTTCCACCCTCTCCACCACACCAGTTTTTCGCCGGATGGAAAAAAGCTGGCCGAGATTCCAAACAATGGGTACCTTGCGAAAAAATCAAACATGGGCAGCCTGTTCATTCCCCCTGCCCAGCATTTTCACAGTAACACACTGGGACCGACAGCAATGATCTCCGACCCGAAACACCTCTCCGCCGACAATGTAAAACGATTTGATGACGCTGCCGCGGACTGGGAAGACAAACCGCAACGCGTCGCCCTTGCCCGCAAGGTTGCCGAAGCCATACAGCAGGCGATTCCCCTCGCCAGCACCATGCAAGTCCTCGAATACGGGTGCGGCACCGGCATGGTTTCCAGGACGTTGAGTCCGCATGTCAAAAAAATTATGGCCGTTGACACCTCGCCACAGATGCTGGAAGTTCTTCAGCAGAAGGCCGGGGAAGAAAAAATCGGCAACATTGAGACCCTTGCCCATGACCTTACCCAGAAGCCCTTACCAGACAACAATTTTGATCTCGTAATGAGCAGCATGACCCTGCACCACATCCCCGACATCGAAACCCTGTTGCACCGGTTTTTCGCCACCCTAAAACCGGGGGGCTATCTGGCCGTGGCCGATCTGGTCACGGAAGACGGCTCTTTTCATGAAGACAACAGCGGGGTCGCTCACCACGGAATCAATCCGGAGACAGTCCGGGCAATACTAGCGAAAAACGGCGGCCAGGACATCGGAGTGCAAGAGATCCACACCATTGAAAAACAGCAGGAAAACAGCGCAAAAATAAAGAGATATCCAATCTTTCTTGCCTGGTGCCGGAAGGGGAAATAAAGATGATTACAACCATTGCCGGCGATGCCCGCCACTTCAGCGATTTTGGCTGGCTTAAAACCTACTGGCTCTTTTCCTTTGCAGACTATTACGCCCCGGACAACATCCAGTTTGGCCCTCTCCGGGTGTTCAACGATGACGTGGTGGTTCCCGGCACGGGCTTTCCCACCCATCCCCACGAGGAAATGGAGATCATCACCATTGTCCTTGACGGCGAAATAACCCACAAAGACAGCATGAACAACACCAACGTCATCAAGGCCGGCGATGTCCAGCGCATGTCCGCAGGCACCGGGATTACCCACTCGGAATACAATAGCGGCAAGGCGCCGGTCCATTTTTATCAGATCTGGATCTATCCGGACAAACACGGGCTGCGCCCTTCCTATGACCAGCGCAGTTTCAATAAAGAGGATTGGCATAACCAGCTGCTGCCCATCGCCTCGGGCCAGCGGCACAAGAACGTGGTGCGTTTTCATAGCGGCGCCACGATCTACCGGGGTGAGCTTGATCCCGGCCGGGCCATCAGCTACGACACCAGCGAAGACCGTTGTATTTTCCTCTATCTCACCGCAGGTGAGCTGGTGGTCAATCGAACCCGGATGCTGCCAAAATACCAAGCCAGAATAGACATGGAAAAAAACCTCGTGCTGCAGGCGGGGAAAAAATCAGATTTCATCCTCATCGACCTGCCCACCTGCCGGGGCTGGGGATACGACAAAAATACCCTGAAAGGCGGGCGCTTCTAACCGTCTGCCTGAATCTGTTTAAAAAAGGAGATCTCCATGGTACGTAAAATCAGCGGCGCCTTCACCGGCGGAGCCATCGGCGCCTTCATCGACAGCCTCAATATTTGGATATTGGGGCAAGCCGGCATTACGGCCATGCTCGGCATCGGGTTGCGCCCGCAATTCACCGGTCCCTGGCTCTATCCCCGCCTGGTCTGGGGCGGACTCTGGGCCATGCTGTTGATCCTGCCGTTTTTTCGACAGAAAACCGCCCTGCGCGGCATCCTCATGAGCCTGGTGCCCACCACCATGATGCTGGTCATGGTCTTTCCGGAAATGGGCATGGGTCTGCTGGGCCTCAAGGCCGGGCTCCTGACCCCGCTTCTCGTGCTGCTCCTGAACTTCATTTATGGGATAGTGGCCTCTTTTTGGTACAAGAACTGCGCCTGAGCTGACTTTCCATACCTCTTCACGGGACAGCGCACATGAACGGTAAGATTTTCGCCATTGGTGACATCCACGGCTGCGCGGCAAAGCTTTCCCTGCTGCTGCAACGGCTGCCCTTTGATCCAGGGCAGGACACCCTGGTTTTTCTCGGCGATTATCTTGACCGCGGCCCGCAGGTCAAAGAGGTACTGGACCAGATCTGCCGTTTACGCCAGGACGGGGTGCGCGTTGTGCCCCTCATGGGCAACCATGAATACCTGCTCCTCGAATACCACCGGACCGGGGATCAGGCCCTCCTTCCCTATCTGCGGGGGCTTGGCCTGGAAAACACCCTGGAAAGTTACGGCGGCGCCAGTCTCGCCCAGCTCACCTCCCTTGCCTTTCTGCCCCACGAGCACCGGGCCTTTCTCGATTCCCTGCTGCCTTACTGGGAAACAGAGAAGTATATTTTTGTCCATGCCGGTCTGCGGCATGACCAGCCCTTGGCCGACCAGGATATTTCCGATCTCTGCGAGATCCGCGAACCGTTCCTGAGCGCCGACCTCGACTACGGCAAGCGGGTGATCTTCGGGCACAACTCCTTTGCCACTCCCCTCGTCACCCCGTTTAGAATCGGCATCGACACCGGCGCGGTCTACGGCAATCTCCTCACCGCCGTGGAACTGCCCGACCTCCGCTTCCATCACGCAGCCTAACCACGCGCCCAGATCAAAAATCGA
Organism: Thiovibrio sp. Mzg5; assembly: GCF_055379285.1. Classification (NCBI taxonomy): domain Bacteria; kingdom Pseudomonadati; phylum Thermodesulfobacteriota; class Desulfobulbia; order Desulfobulbales; family Thiovibrionaceae; genus Thiovibrio; species Thiovibrio sp. Mzg5. Next base: position 1,088,512 of record NZ_AP022872.1, read on the forward strand.
GACGATAATCCCCGGCCAAGAAACGGCGGGCAAGGATGGTCACCGCCGCATCGGAATCAAGGCGGGCGTCGAGCTGCCGGGTATAACCGATCAGTCGGCCTATCTGGTTGAGGATCTTCTCGATTTCCTGCCGACTCAGGCCGGAGAGGCGGCCAACCAACAAATCGCCCGTGGCTTTGAGAGCAAAACCGTATTCCGCCAGCACTTGGGCCATGAGCTTGATGCGGCGGGAGCGATTGGTAATGGCGGCGGCTCCGCCCACAAAACGAAAGTAGATATGGTTGTTGCGCGAGGTCTCGCTGCAATAGCAGTCCAGCATATTGAAGTGGTAACCGAAGCGCAGGCTCATGTTCACATACTCCTTGCCGGCCAAAGCCAGGTTATAACCGGCCAACCCATCCCCACCGGTAAGATCCGCCGCCCTGGTCATGCCGGCGAGCAGATCGGCGCCGCGCAGGGCTGCCCCCTCATTTTGCCAGACTCCAGGAAAGAGCATGCCTTGAAGCACTGCCCGCAGCGGTACTGAAGCCACCTGGGCAAAATCCGCCTCCTTGTTGCCCGTCCCGCTGCGCAAACCGCCGCCCAAATCGATCACCAGAAGCTGGACCGGAATGGGCAGGGCCAACCGGCGCAGGGCGCTCTTTCCTCCGAAAAACCTGCCCAGGCCACGCCCCCGCCCCTGCCGTTCGGCATTGGCAACCAGGGCCTGCACCGCTTTCTCGTGCATGAAACGAACAAGATCATGCACGGTCTTACATTTTTCCTGGGCAAATTCCTGTTCCAGGGGATTAACCAAGTTGAGCGGCGCGATATAACGCATGATGTATTTCTGCCGCCTAAACTCATAGAGCTCCCGGAGCTTGGCCCCGGTCTGTCGCTCCTGCCGGAGCAGGCTTTGGACAATCCCTTCATAAACGACAAATTCGCCACCCTCCCCTGCCTGCAAGGTAATTTCCTGACCATGCCTGAGTAGGACGGTGGCCTGGCCGGTATTGACCACGGTGGGGATATTAAACTCGCGGCAGATGGAGGCCATGTGGCTGGTTGAGGCGCCGATATCGGTGATGATGGCGTTTAAAAAGGGAATGGCCTGCACAAAAAGGGGGGAATCATGCTTGGCTACCAACACGCAACCCTTGGGAATCTTTTCGAGTTCATCCAGATGCTGCAGGAGAAAGACTTTGCCCGCCGTGGCCCCCCGCTGCACCACTACCCCTTGGTTGCGCAGCAACACAGGATAGCCTGTCGGCTCGACCGGCTTGGGGCTTTGCGCCGTCTCCTCCGTCGATTCTTCCACCCGCAGGGCCCGAGCCTGGAGAATATAGCAACGACCGGCCGTATCAATGGCCCATTCGATATCCTGGGGGGTTTTGAAATGGGCCTCGATGGCCTGGGCTTGCCGGGCCAGAGCAAGAACCTCCGCCTCATTGAGGCACGCCATTTGCCTTCGGTCCACCGGGGTTTCCAGGGTCTCGATGCCTTCTTTGCCCCGGTTGACCACCATTAGCGCCTTGCCGCCGATTCGGCGCTCGACAAGTTGCGGCGTCTCCCCCTTGGCCACGGTGTAGAGATCGGCATCGATCAAGCCGTCCACCACCCCCTTGCCCAGGCCCCAGGCGGCGCTGATCGCCATCCTGCCCCGATCCTTGCCCGAAGCGACGGTATAGATGACCCCGCTGGTTCTCGCCTCGATCATCGCTACACAGCCCACCGCCATCCTCAGCTTCCCGAGATCGTAACCAAGCTGACGCTGATAGGCGGTGGCGTTGACCTGAAAAAGGCTGGCCACCACCTCTTTATAAGCGGCCAAAACCTCATCAACCCTGCAGGGGACGTTAAGCACCGTCTCGAACTGGCCGGCAAAGGAAAAATCGCCGTCCTCCTCCTCGGCGCTGCTGCGGATCGCCAGGGTTGCCCTCTCGCCGAGCCGGGTCCGCATCTTTCCCAGAGCAATGGTGAGCGAAGCCCTGAAATCATCGGGGAAATCCCCGGCGAGAATGGCGGCGCGCAACTCGGCCAGGATGGCGTTGTCGGCGTTGCCCAGCCCGACCAGCCGCTCTTCCAGGCCGTTGTGGCGCAGAAAGGCGGCAAAGGCTGCGGTGGTCAGGGCAAAGGCTTCAGGGACCCGGAGATGGAGGCTGTTGGCCATTTCAGCCAGATGATAATTCTTGCCGCCCACATCCTCGGCCAGATCCCAGGTGATCTCCGGGTAGAAAACCAGCAAGAGGTCGGAAAGCGGCCCGGCGCTGGTCAGCATCCGCTGCACCAGGCCGTCGATGCGGGCCAGGGTTTCTTCCAGTTGGGGATACTGGTTGTCGGTCAACAGCTTGAAGTTGCCAAGCGAGTCCGAGATCGCCGTAAAAAGATGGGCATAAGCACTTCGTGTATAATTGACGTCAAAAAGATAATCGCCCCCGAGCTTTTCCCCCATCTCGGTCATGGCTTCCAGGGTGCGGTTGTTACCGTCCAGCATCGCCTGGAAGGCGCGGAACCGCGCCGCCAGGTCGGGCGCAATGCCGACTTCCCGTTGCAGCACCTCTATGAGCCTGCGGAAAAAAGACTTTTGCATTATAATCGATTCCGCAGAGGGATTACCCGACCGGGATCATTCCTCCCCCAGGGCTCTCTTGACGGAGGCCTTCAATTCCTTGATCTTGACCGGCTTCGGGAAGAAGTCGTGCACATCGTCCCGCAAGGCCTCGATGGCCACATCCAGGTTGGCAAAAGCGGTGATCATGATCACCTTAATGCCAGGATAGAGCTTCTTGACTGTGCGCAGCACCTCAAGGCCGTCCACCCCCTTCATCTTCAGGTCGGTGACCACCACATCGAATCGTTTTTCCTGAAGCCGCTTCAGGGCCGATTCACCATTGAGGAAGGTCTCCACCTCGTAACCGTCCTGTTCGAAGGAGAGTTTTGCCATATCCCCCACGATCTTCTCATCATCAATGACCATAATGCTATGCTTCGCCATCACTGCACCTCTTTAACTTTTTGCAACTGGGTAGGGTTATGATAAAGGTTGTGCCGACTCCGGCCTGGCTTGTCACCCGGATGTTTCCCTGATGGTTCTTGATGATCCCGTAACTGACCCACAGGCCGAGGCCGGTGCCGCTTTCCTCCTTGGTGGTGAAAAACGGATCAAAGATGTGCTCGAGAAATTCCGGGGCAATGCCCTTGCCGTTGTCGCCGATCTCTATTTCTATTTCGTCATTGTCCGGCAGATAGCGGGAGGCAATCCGCAGCTCGCCGCCTTTGTCCATGGCCTGGATGGCATTGGTGGCCATATTGACCAATACCTGCTGAATCTGATGCTCGTCGATGTAGATATCCGGCAGCTCCTCGGCCAGGGCGAGCTTGATTTTGATGTTGGAGATATCAAGCATGTTCTGCACCAGGGACAGAATCTTCTGGATGACCTGGTTGGTGGCCGCCTTGGCCAGATGCTGCTCCTTGGGCTTCGCGTAATCAAGCAGGTTGTGGATGATCACCCGGAGTCGCTCGGTCTCTTCATCAACCCGCTCCATGAAACTGATCCGATCCTCCTTGCTGAGCCCGTCATACACCTCGGCATAGGTCTGGGCGAGCATGGAGATATTGTTGAGCGGATTATTGAGTTCATGGGCAACACCTGCCACCAGCACACCGATAGAGGCGAGCCGCTTGGACTGGACAATCTCCTTTTCCCGATGATGGAGTTCCTCTGCCATGGCATTGATGGCGCTGATCACCGCCCCCATCTCGTCGTTGGAAGGCTTTTCCTCGATCTTCGGGTAGTTGCCCCGGGAAATCGAACGGGTCAGTTCGACGACCTTGCGCAGCGACTGGCCGATGTTCCGGACAATAAGATTGCTGAAGAGAAAGGCAAAAAGCACCACGGCCCAGAAGGAATAGAGCAGGATGTTCTTGGAGCGGACAATGATCGCCCCGATACTCTCACTCTCAAGGGCGGTAATGTTTTCGGAAAATCCCTTGAGGCTCTGGCCCGCCTCCCGCAGCTTCTGCTGGGTCTCCACGTCCCGATGGCGGGCCTTGCTGATCGAATCGACCAGCTGCGCATACACATGGAGATGGTCTTGAAGCGTCTTGTATTTCTCGGAACCTACGGCCTTGATGATGTCAGGCTGGACCTGCTGGAGGGTCTGGCTGGTCTGGTCGATCCTGGTCTTGATATTGTTGAACGCTTCGTCATCGCCATAGAGAAAGTAATTTTTTTCCGCCAATCGCATTTCAAGAAAGTTGGCGTTGAGCCCCTCGGCGATCACGGTGAAGCGGAACTTGGTCAATATCTCGTTGAGGTTCTGCAAGGCAAACATGCCGATCAGGACGATGAGCAGGATATGGACCGCGTTGGAAAGATAGATTTTATGCTCGATTTTCATCCGATTTCTCCTCCTGCCAACACGGCGCTCCGGGTTCTGGGCAGCTCCGCCTGTTCCTTACGCACCGGCAGATACCAAAGCCCCCCGTCGATAATCATCAGCACGCCTGCCACGATCAGCATCCCATCAAAGAAGGTCTTGAAGCCCAGGCCATAGTAACCGATCAGGCCGATGCCGATGCTCACAAAAGAAACGCCGGTGCGGATAAAGGCCAGACCGGTGCGGGCCCGTGCATAGATGGTCCGGTAGCAGCCGGCAATGGTGCGCTGGGCGGCGAGCACGTTCCGTTCCCGGGCCAGATGGGTGCGTTCCCGGCTGGCAGGGACAGGGAACAAAATGGTGCAGTAGTCACCAAGCAGATCGCCAAGCCGGGCCAGCATGGTTTCCTTGGTCTGCTTTTCCCTCCCGACCTGTTCCAGGTGCTGATAGTTTTCAAGAAAACTCAAGGTGGCACCGGTCACCTCCACCAAGGTCTGATGCCGCGGCGGGGTCAGCCGTGAGCGCCTTACCCGGAGGTAGGTGGGCAGGGCGCTGAAGAAAAGGAGCAGGCCGAGGGCCAGGACACCATAAGCCAGGGAAGGATGGGCGGCAAAACGTTCACTGCTCAGGAGGGTCCGGGAAATGGCGCCGAGAGCGAGGCCGGTCCGGACAAAGGCCAGGGCGGTGCGGGCCTTGGCCAGATCGGTACGGTAGCAGGCCAGCCGGGTCCGCCACTGGGCCATGGTATTGCGCCAAAAGGCCAAGCCGGTCCGTTCGGTGCCGATGAGCAGGCCCGGCTTGTCATGGAGGTACTCTTGGGTAAACCAGGAAATCTCATCGGGCAACCCCACCCGGAACTCATAGAGGCCCGGACCAAAAATTTCCTCCACCTCCGCGCGCATGACAGCATCCGACGGATCGCTGGCGGCGATGACGATGGTGCCGTCACCGTCCTTGATCACCGGAAACCAGCCACTTTGCGCCAACTTGCTGCTGTCCAGGCCGGTGAGCAGTTCGGGCGGGATAGGCAGACGCTCATCGTATTCAATGGCGGCGCACTGGTAATAACTGGTCAGGGCCGCAAGGAGAACCTCCCGCGGCACGCCGTACTCGGCATGGAGAATCCGGGCCAACGGTACCCTGCGCAGCACGGCACCCTGGGCCGCTTCCGCAAGCAGCCCAGGCCGGGACATACCGATCCCGGCGAAGGGCTGCATCAATCTCTCTGTCTCAACCTTCATCATTGCTGAACACCACTTTTTTCCAGAATCGGGCTGACGCACCGTAATCAGGGATGGGGATCTCCATATCACCGTAACAGTAAGGAAACTGACGGCGCATCCACTCGGCCGGAATACTCCAGACAAAGCCGTCCGCTACCAGGAAAATTCCGGCCGTCATCATCGCATAATTGAACACGGCCCAACCGATGCTGCCGGTATCGTCAAAAAAAAGCACAAAGGCCACCCCGATGGAAAAGAGGCTCAAGCCGGTGCGGATAAAGGCAAAACCGGTACGGGACCTGGCCATCACCGTCCGCAACCGAGCCATGACGTTACGGCGCTCAGCCAACACTGTGCGCTCCAAGGCAACGCCGGTGGTGGCCCAAATTCCCGGCGCATGGGAGCTGCGGACCGGCAGGGTCATGGGATTCCTGTCCGGGCCGGGCAAAACATGGCGGTGGGGGAAATAATAATCCCAAATAGTGGACATCTTCGTCTTTTCCCGCACTGCAGCCAGCCCCTCCACCCCTGCCTGGCGGCCGCGGAAATACCAGAAAAAACCCTCCAGGGCCATGAGGGCGCCGACCCCGATGAGTCCGAGGTCGAAGGCCAGCCAGCGGCTGGCCTGAAACTGGCGCAGCAGGCCAAGGCCGAGGCTGACAAAGGCAAAGCCGGTGCGGGTGAAGGCCAGGCCGGTGCGGACCTTGGCCATTCTGGTTCTAAAACAGCCGAGCACCGTACGTTCCTCGGCCAGATCGGTTCGGTCGCTGGCCAGATAGCGACGCCGCATCACCGGCGACATGCTGGCCCAACCAACCCGCAGCTCAGCCGCGCCAGGAACCACCCCACTGCGGCGAAATTCCGGGGCCATCTCCTCGTTGTCCACCGCAAGCACGCTAGTCCCACCGGTGGCGCCGGTATCGACGCAGGGAGGAAGAGTTGCGTAAATCGCCCGGGCTGGGAGGTACCATTTGAGGCCGTCATAGACCATGATGATGCCGCTTATCAGGAGGGGCACCTCCAGGAACAGGTAATACCCCCCCCCGATCAGGCGGAGAAAAAGCAAGGCAATGGTGATAAAGGAAAGCCCGGTACGGATGAAGGCCAGTCCGGTACGGCTCTTGGCCAGCAGGGTCCGATAATGGGCGAAAAGGGACCGCCTCCCAGCCAGATAGGTACGAACCTTTGCCAACGGGGTGCGCCCGGCAATGGGCGGGAAGGCCGGATTAAGATCCCAGTTGTGTTCGATGATGCGGATGAGATCGGTCGGCAGGGTGACTTGGAACTCGATCTCCCCCACGCCAAGGGTCTTGCGGAGCTGAACGGCCAAGTCGGAACTGGGCGCGGTGGCGATCACCGTCGCCCGTCCGTCGGCAATTGCCCGCGGAAACCAGCCCTCGGCCCGGAGCTGCTCCATGTCCAAGCGCCATAGCAGGAACTGGGGGCCGGTCACCGACTCCTGATACTCCACCCACGGGCAGCCATACTGCTCCCCAAGCGCTGCCAGCCTTTGAAATTTTTCAAGACCTCTTTCCATATTACGATGTCCCTGTCTTGTGAGCCAGGCCAGCCCCCTCGGTTTCAGTTTTCTTTTCCAGACGGCTCAAGGCATAGTCGCCATCCAGAAAGGCCTGGGCAACCACGGGGATCATCGAGTCGGTGGCCATGGCTGCGTCAAGCAGTCGGGTAAAACCCAGGATCCTGCCCACCACCACCAGTTTCTCCTCAATGGCCTCCCTGGTCGCCCCCTGGAGCGAGGCATTGACCAGATCCTCCTTGACATCGACCAGAAACCCGTAATGCTCGAAGATCTCCCCGATGCACAGGGCGCGCCGCCGCCGCCGTTCCAGGGAGGTGCCCCCGCCCTTGAAGCGGAACCGAATATGGTTGCTCCGCGCCTCCGGGGAGCAAACCGCGTCGATCATGATAAAGTGAAAATCCATGCGCGCGTTCATGTTGCAGTAATCCCGGCTGACCAGGCAATAGTTGGGCATGCCGATGGGCCGCTCCGACTTCTGGTCGGTGAGAAAGGAGGACATCACTGAACCCATGGGCGTCCCGCCCGGCGGCGGGCCCCAGTGCAGGCCAGGGGTGGTGATGCCGCGCCACAGGGCCTGAAAGGGCCGGGAGATGACCATCTCCGGCGGGATTCTTCTCTTTTTCGGCCCGGTCAAGGCCAGCCCCCCTCCCATGTCGATGACACTGACAAAAAAAGGAACCGGCGCATCGATGGCATGCACAACGCCCAGATTCCCCTCCAGAACCTCGTCCCCGGCCTCGAACATGGAAAGCACCGCCTTTTCATGGACAAAACGAACGATATCGTGGAGCGACTTGCATTCCATGATGGAAAAGGTCGGGCCGTAGGCATCGGTAAGATGCAGGGCCGTGATCAGCTCCCGCAGTTCCTGGTAGAGGGGTGGGAGGCTGGTGAGCACAGGGCGGGCGACGGGCGGACTTTTTCCCCAGGCTTCCAGGGCCGCGCTGATTTCCTCACCGGTGGCCGCGTACACCCGGCCATGGCTCCCGTCCACGGTGAGCCACTGCCCGGCGTTCAGCCGACTCCCCGCATCCGTCAGCCCGCAGATCAGGGGGGTTCCCTGCTCGCGGGCCACGCAGGCCAGGTGATCGGCCGGGCTGCCGAGATCCACCAGCACGGCAGCCACCAGCCCCAGAAGGTTTGCCGCATCGACAAAACTCTGGGGCATGACCAGCACCACCGGCTCTTGCGGAATCTTTTCCAGATCCCTGCGGCTTTTTACCAGCAGCACCCGGCCGGTGGCCCTCCCCCCCGAAGCCATGATCCCCTGGACAAGGGGCGGGGCCTTGCCCTGCCATTCCTCCCCACTCTGCACGCCCATGGTGGTAAGGGGCCGCACCTGGAGGATAATCGCCTGTCCCTCCCTGTCCACCGCCCATTCAATATCCTGCGCTATCCCTTCCCGCTCTTCCAGGGCCTTGCCCCAGGCGGCGAGAAACCTTAGCTCCTCTTCGTTGAGCACCGGTTTACAACGCTCCTCCGGCGCAAGATCCTGCCAGTGCACCCCGCCCTCGGCAGCACCGACCAGAAACCTCTCCTTGTCGGCGATGCTGGAACGCTGCCAGTCCACTGCACCGTCTTGTCCGACCAGATAGAGATCCGTTGCCACGCTGCCGGAAACCGCGGCCTCGCCCAAGCCCGGCACCGCGCTGATCAGCATCATCCCGCTTTCCGGCTCCTGCGGGGAGCGGGTGAGCAGGATGCCTGCGGCACGGGCATCCACCATCTCAAGACAGAGTACGGCCATCTCAAAGCTTAAGGGATCAAGACCGGCATGCAGCCGGTAGGCAAGGCTGCGCACATTGAAGTTGCTGGCCACCACCTCGGTGAAGGCCTTGAGAAACCGGGTCTCCTCCCGAACATTGAGCACCGAACTGAACTGGCCGGCAAAGGAATGGCGCTCCCCATCCTCGCTGATGCTGCTGCTGCGCACGGCCAGGGCCTTGCCGGCTTGAAAAAAGGGGCGGGCCAGGGCGAGAATCTCCTCGGCCAAGGATGGGGGAAGCGGAGCATTCCGAATGAGCTCCTGAACCCGGTGCGCCGTTTCCGGGGGGATAGCCTTGTCGGTCCCTGCCCCGTGCGTTGCCAGCAAATGGACCAGCTGCAAGGAGAGTCCTTGATGCTCCAGAAAGAAGCGACAACCGGGCAGGGTAACCACAAAACCGTCCGGCACCCTGAACCCCTTCTGCTTGAGGTCGGCCAAGGCTGCCGCCTTGTTGCCAGTCAGAGGCCGGTGTTCGGGCGCCAAGGCGGCAAAGGACAAGGAAAAGGGAATAGCTTCAGGACGGGAAAGGGGCGCCAACTTTTCCCGAATGGTCGTAGCCAGGCTATGCTGCACGCCCCAGAGCGCCCGGTACCGGCCCACGGCCAGATGCTCCAGCCGGGCCACCATCTCCTCGGTTTCCTCGATAAGCTTTTCCGTGAGCCGGGCCAGACCTGAATGATCGCCCTGCAAGCGAAGGTGGATACCGATTTCGGTGAGGCGGTCAACCGCCCGGTTGTTGCTGGCAAGCAGGGAGCGAAATATCTGGTAGCGGGCGGTGAGGAGATCGTGCGCCTCATCCTGCCGCTGGCGCCGGTTTGCCTGCAACCTGGCGCTTTGTTTTTTAAACCAGCGCAGCATGGGGCTCACCTTTCGCTCCCGGCCTGGTCCTGCTTGACCGAGGCGAGAAACTGCTCAAAAAACCGTTCGATGGCCGCCTCGTCGCGCATCTGCACGTCAAGCTGACGGGTAAAGGAGATCAGCTCGCCCAATCGGGTAAGAACCATCTCCATCCGCGGGGCGTCGAGGTTCCTGGCCTTGGCGATCACCAGGTCTCCGGTGCGGTCCACCTTGAAATAGAGGCCCGTCAAAATGGCGCTGATCAGTTGAGCGCGTCGTTTCCGCTTTGTCTGGTTGGCAATGCCGCCGACAAAACGGAAATAGATGTAATTATTATCCGGCTCCGGAGAGAAAAAGGCATCCACCACATTGAAGTGATAGCCAAGGCGCAAAAAGAGATTGCAGTAATTATCAGCGATAATCGCGAGATTGTCGCCCGGATAGGAGGACGGGTTGGCCAGCACGACCAGCGGCTTACCAAGCCCGGAAAGTATTTCCCTCAGCCCCAGGGGGACCGGTTTCCTCACCTGGGCCGCATCGCTGAAAAAACCGGCAAGAATGGCGGCGAGCGGGCGGCAATTCAGCATTTCCAGCGTGAGTTCCTCGCCTTTCCGGGGCGCTTCCCCCTTGATTCCAGAGCCGAGATCAATAACCCGTAATTTAAGCGGGGCTGGCAGGCGCACCGGGTAACTCGGCAACCCCGAACGCCCGGGGTACTCGGCATGGAAATGAATGAGGCCGTCGATGGCCTTTTCGTGACTGAAACGCAGGATATCGTGAAAGGTCCGGCAGTTTTCCGGGATAAAATCAGCGGCTGCGGGGTTGGCAAGGGTGATCGGCGCTATCCAACGCAGAAGTTTCCGGAGAATCCGCAGCTCCGGGGAGCTCCGGTAGGCGGAATCTTCCGTGGTCTGCAACCGGAGCAGGCCGTGGATGATGCCCCGGTAGACCTTCTTGTTTTCCACATCGATGGTTACTTCCTCACCTTCGGGCAGCAAGGTGGTGGCCTCGCCGGTGCCGAACAGGGCCGGGGTCCGGTATTCGCGGGCAATGGTGGCCAGGTGGCCGGTGGGGCCACCGATGTCCGTAATGATGGCGGAAGCCTTCCAGACAATGGGGCTGAGCCGGGGATCGGGAAACCGGGCCACGGCCACGGCGCCCATGGGGAACTGCTCGGGATCGGTTTCCTGGTCCACATGCACGACCAGGCCTGCGCCGATGCCAAGCTGGGCGATCTGCCCTCTGTTTTCCATGATCGACTCGGAGGCTTGCAATTCGGCGGCAATCTCGCTCGGCAGAGGCAGGGGCTTTACCGGCAGGGTAAACGGCCTGCTCTGGAGAATAACCAGCTCCTTGCCCAGGGCCCATTCGATATCCTGGGGGCCATCAAAAGCTTTTTCCAGAAGCAGGGCCTGTTCGGCCAGCTTTCTGATTTCCTCCGGAAGGAGAGAGCTTGAGCCGCGCCGCAGGCCGTTGGCCTGAACGGCCAGAGGATTTTCCCGGTCCGCCGGCGGGGCCATGGGGGTGAAAAGTTCACTTTCCAGCAGGGGGAAAGGCCAGGTGCGGCTTACGGTGAAACGGTCCGCGGTGGTGCGTCCGGCAACCAATCCCCTGGCCGCGCCCCGGACCGAGGTGATGAGCAGGCTGTTTTCTTCCGGGGCATTAGGGGTGCGGCTGTAGGTCACCCCGGCAACCCGAGAGGGACTCATCAGCTGAACCCCGACCGCCATGGGAACTGCGCGGCTGTCGCTATCCGGCCCAAGGTATTCCAAGGCGGCGAGGGAAAAACGGGAAGCGAGCACCTGCCGATACGCGTCCAGCACTGCGGGGAGATCGGGGGCAACCTCAAGAACCGAACGGAATTGCCCGGCAAAACTCCTGGTTTCCCCATCCTCGCCCACCGCGCTGCTGCGCACGGCGAGAAGCGGATCAGGCCCGCACTCGGCAAGAAGCAGGGCCAGCTCCTCCTGCACGGCCACGGCAAGTCCGTGGGGCAAGCGGGCCTTGCTGAAGAGCAGTTCGATCCGGCGCACCTGCTTTTTCCTGGGCATATCGGCCGCGCAGATGGCATCGATCCGGGCAAAAAGATCGTTTTCCTCCATGAACAACCGATAGGCTGCCACGGTGATGGCGAAACCGGAGGGAACCCGGAGATGGAGATGGTTATGGATCTCGCTTAAGGTGGCGTTCTTGTTGCCGACCAGTCCGTCAAAATCGCTGGTTATCAGGGCGTAGGGCAGGGTAAGACTATGGTCGTAGGGTCCGGCATAGCCGACCGCCAGCACGGAAAGCTTGCCGGCAATCTCTTCATAACGGTCATAGAGGCCAAGGTAGCCATTGCCGGTCAGATTGTTAAGACAATAGATTACCTCGCGCACCAGATCGTTGAGATCATTCACCACCTCGGCCAGAAATTTTTTATCAAAAACATATTCACCGGCCAGGGCGCTTTCCATGGTGGAAATCTTCTCCAGCACCGCGTTGTTCAAGGAAAGCAGCCGACGAAACAGTTGGAAAATTCCGGCAAAAGCCGCGGTTTTTCCCATACGTTCTGGCAGTTCGGGGGAGGAAATCATGCTTCGGTATCCATACGGGGCAGCCTGATCTTAAAGGTCGTGCCCCTGCCCTGTTCGCTTTCCACCTCTATCTCACCGTGGTGGTCCTTGACAATGGCGTAACTCAGCGACAGGCCAAGGCCGGTGCCTTCGTTCTTGGTGGTGAAAAAAGGATCGAAGATATGGGACTTGGTCTCCGGCGTCATGCCGGCGCCGGTATCCCTTACCTCAATCCACGCTTCTTTTCCAGCCGCCTGCACGGCAAGATCAAGACGGCCTTCGGGCGGCATGGCCTGGACCGCATTGAGCATCAGATTGACCAGCACCTGTTGCAAGTGGTTGGGGTTGCCGCTGACCAGCACTGGCTGCTCGGGATGGGCGTAATGGTAAGCGATGCCGCCCAGGCGAAACTGATTCTTCACCAGGGTAATGGAGCTTTCCACCAGCGCGACAAGATCAACCGGCTCCATGGTGTTGGCCTTGTGAGTACGGGAAAACTCAAGCAGATGGTGTACCACCTCCCTGGCCCTGTCAGACTGGACCAGGATATCCCGCACCATGTCCAGCCGTTCACTGCACGCCAGATTCGGCAGGTCTTCCAGCAACACCTCGGCGGTGAGGGAGATATTGTTGAGCGGATTGTTGATCTCGTGGGCGATGCCCGCCGTTAACTTACCGATGGCCGCCAGTTTTTCCGACTGGACCAGCTGGACCTGCTTGGCATTGAGGGCCTTAAGCATCAGATTCAGGGAATTGACCAGTTCGATGCCCTCCACCGAACATCTGATCTCCTCCCCCACCGGAATGGAGTTCATCTCGCCCTGCATGATCCTGGCCGAGGCCTCACGGATGGCGGTGAGAGGGCGCATGATCCAGCGCATCATGTAAAAGATGAGCATCGCACCAAGCAACACGGCCAGAGCCAGGATAAAAACCGCTGATTTTTGGTAGTTGGCGACCTCACGCTCCACCTGGAGCCTTGCCCTGGCGTCCATATCGAAAATAATCTTAGTGAGGTCCTGACCATGTTTGCGCAAGGCGCTCTCCAGGGATTTTTTGTTGCGCGGGGCAAGATCCGCCTCCATCAATTGCCGGGAAAGGAATTCGTAGCGGCTAAGCTCCTTGTCATAAAAGGATTGCAGTTCGTTCTGATTGCCCGGCAGGGCCGCCTTTACCCCGACAATTGCGGCCCTGACCTGATCGACATAGTCCAGGGCGCTCAACAGATCCTTTTTGTCGTTGAACAGAAGATAATTCTTTTCGTAACGCCTGATTTCCAGGACATTCTGGTTCAGTTCATAAAACGACTCGATGATCCGGATCTTGTCCTCAATGCGCCACAAGGCATAGCTGGCAGTCAGCGTGGCAATGACGCCGAGACCGGCGACAATGCCGATGGTCATCAGGAGCTTGCCCCGGATGGAACGGATGGCCGGAAATAAGAAACGGCAGGGCAACGGCCTGGAGGGTTCCATCTCTTCCCGCCTGATCGGCGGCTCTTGGGCGGGAATGCGGGTGTCTTCCATGATTATTTCCCTTGGCTCTGCATCTCAATGGCACGGAAGATCACCTGCTTCAGCTCATCGAGGCGAAAGGGCTTGGCCAGAAAGGCAAAGACCCCCTCCTGTTGCGCCAATTCGGCGGTATCCGGCGAGGCATATCCGGTAATGATAATCACCTGGGTGGCGGGGTTCTGGCGCCGGACCCGTTTCAGCACCTCGATGCCGTCGATCCCCTCCATCTTCAGATCGGTCACCACGATATCAAAGTCCCTTTCGGCTATGGCCACCAGGGCCGAAGCGGAGTCGGTGTAAGTCTCTATCTCAAAACCGATTTTGGTGAAGACCTGATGGAGACGCTTGCCCACGATGGGCTCGTCATCCACAACCAGCAAGCGGCGGATTGCGCCGGGATCATTATCGCTCATTGGACTCCCTCCTTAATATTTCATATCTTACCGACCTTGTCGGGCGACAATGCCGTAATCACCCATGAGAAACGCTTCGGCATACCGGGCCACTGTTTCGTCATCCGTCATCTGCACGTCCAGTTGCCGGGTAAAGCCGATCAACCGGCCGAGAATATCCAGGGTGCGTTCCATTTCCGGCTGGGCCAGATTGCTGGTCCGGGCGATGACCAGATCCCCCTTGGTCTGGATGCTGAAATCAAAGGCCTCCAGGATGGTGGCGATGAGGGTTGCCCGCCGCGAACGCTTGGCAATATCGGTGGCCCCGCCCAAGAAGCGGAAATAAATATGATTGTCGCGCTCCACGTCATGGCAGAAGGCGTCGATGATATTGAAATGATACCCGAACCGAAAGCAGAGGTTCACATAGGTTTCGCTGATGATGGCGATGTTGTGCCCGGTGTACTGCCCGGAAAGGGTGTCTTGGGGGGTGGTCATCATGCTGTGCATCATGTCCCGGAAACTCACCGGCATGGCCTCCTGATGCCAGGCCCCGGGAAAGAGCATGCCCTGGAGGATGGCCCGAAAGGGGATCGAACGGATGGCGGCAAAGGGAATCTGGTCACGCGGGGCGTCCGGGGCAATGCCACCGCCGATGTCGATGGCAAGGATGCCTGCCTGAATGGGCAGGTCCAGCCGTCTTGCCAGGCCGCCGGGCAGGCAACGGTCGTCCCGGCCCAGCTCCACCAGATGCAGCACCGCGGTTTCATGGATGAAGCGGAGCACGTCGTGGAAAGTCCGGCAGCCTTCGGGCCTGAATTCCTGCATCAGCGGGTCAACCAGGTTCAGCCGGGAAACCTCCCGGAGAATGCGGCGCAGCATGCGGAACTCCGGGGCCATGTGCAGGTCCATGGTGGTGGTCGCCTGATAAGTGAGCAGTTCCACTACCCTGCCCCGGTAAATCCGGCGGTCCTCGGCGTCCACGGTTATTTCCTCACCGTCCGACACTTTGGCCATGATGTCCGCAACCCCGACCAGACAGGGAACCCGCAACTCACGGCACAGCGTGGCCATATGGCTGGTGGGGCTGCCCACCTCGGTGACAATGGCCGCGGCCCGGTGCATGACCTGGACGAATTGGGAGGAATCGCGGTGGCTGATGAGCACCGCGCCCTCGGGGAACTCCTTGAGATCGGCCAGGGTTTCCACCCAAAAGGCTGGCCCGGCGCCGATGCCCTGCTGGGCCACCCGTCCGGCATCCACCGCAATAAGCTCATAGCCTTCGAGTTGTTCGGAAAGCTTTGGTTTGCCCCTTTCGCTCTCCGTGATCAACAGGGGTCTGGATTGCAGGATGTAGAGGGCCCCCTGCGGGTTCACGGTCCATTCGATGTCCTGGGGACGCTTGAAAAAAGTTTCCAAATGAATGGCGACTCCGGCAAGCTCCAAAAGTGTCTGTTCGTCAAGGCAGGGAGCCTCAACCTGTAAATCCGGCACCGCTCGCATCGCAAGCCCGCCATCAGCCTCCCCTGTTGACCGCAGGGCTTCATGTTTTGCGGCGATTACCCGCTCGACAACCTGCGGCGGTTCCCCCTTGCTGATTCGGAAAAAATCCGTGGGCACCTGTCCCTCGACCACCGCCTGCCCCTGTCCCAGGGCGCCGACCGCTACCATGCTCTGTGAACCGGGCTCCATGGGATCCATGGAATAGATGATGCCGCTGGCAAGAGCCCGGATCATGCGCTGGCAACAGGCGGCAATGGACATGGGGCTGCCTTCGGGAAAGACCTGCCTGCGGTAATGGATGGCCTTGGCGCCAAAAAGACTGGCCGCCACCTGCAGGTAGGCGCGATACACCGCCTCGGCCTGGGGAGGAACCTGCAACTCGGAATGAAACTGCCCGGCAAAGGAAAAATCCATGTCCTCTTCCTGGGCGCTGCTGCGGACCGCGAGAAAAAGAGGGGGTTCGCTACTGATTGCAAGCCGCGTAAGAGCCTCGGCCAACGTCTCAAGAAAGCCGGAGGGCGGCGCGGCGCGGAGTACCTTTTCCTGCAAAAGACGGCGCAATGCCTCAAGCCCCTCTTCATCGGGAAGGTGCTCGGACAGCAGCTGCTCAAACCGATCGAACTCCGGCCGTATGCCGTTCAAATCCAAGAGATCGTGAAACAGCCGGGTGGTGATGACAAACCCTTCCGGCACCCGGACCTTGGGGTTGTGGAGCAGCTCGGAAAGATGCGCGGCCTTGCCGCCCACCAGCGGCCAATGCCGGGTCTCGACTTCCGTAAGCCAGAGCAGGGGGGGGCCTTCCCGGTCATCCCGTTTGTTGAGGATCGCCCGGACCCTGGTCTCCATGGGGATAAAGACCTCATGCAGCGCCGCGCACTGGTCCTGGGTCAGGATGTTGATTGCGGCAATGGCACGATGCATGGCCGCGATCATCTCCTCAACCGTGGCTTCCACATAACGAAGATCAAAAAGATACTCGCCGCTCAGCTTCTCCCCCATGTCGGCGATGATCTCCAGGGCCTGGTTGTTTGCCTTGAGCACCTCGCGGAACTGGGAGAATATCAGGGGCAGAGGCCGACAGGCCTTGGGCGTGAACCAGCGTTGGACGGAAAATCCTTTCAGGAGATCACGGAGG
The DNA here is from genome assembly GCF_055379285.1 of Thiovibrio sp. Mzg5. Classification (NCBI taxonomy): domain Bacteria; kingdom Pseudomonadati; phylum Thermodesulfobacteriota; class Desulfobulbia; order Desulfobulbales; family Thiovibrionaceae; genus Thiovibrio; species Thiovibrio sp. Mzg5. Next base: position 1,105,337 of record NZ_AP022872.1, read on the forward strand.
GCCATACGCTGCGGTCCTACAAAAAAAGAATCGGCGAGGGGACAGATCAGGTTACCCTTTTCTGCCCCGCGCCTCGTAAAAAAAATTGCAAAATGAAATCAGTGGCTGCCGCCACCTTTCTTGAAGATTGCGCCCACGGCCAAGCCGGCGAGCAGGGCGATGACCACGGCCATTATCCCATACCAGGCGGCATGTTCAAAGGCCATTTTCGACAGAGCTGCGGTAATGCCGACCCGCTGGACTTCGAACTGATCAGCGGCCTGGGCAACAACCTTGCCATCCCTGACCGCGAAGACCTTAACCGTGTAGGTCCCGGGGGGCGCCTGGTAGGGCCAGGCAATGTTCACCTGATAGGTATTGCCCTTCTCCCCGTGCTGGCGGATGACCGTCCCCTCCTGGATGTCGTAGACCATCTCCTTCTTTTTGAACTTGAGGTATTCGTCAAACCACTTGCCTTCCGCCGGATTTCCCTGGCTGTCTTCAATCACAACCCTCTGCCGGAGGGCGTCATAACCGAACTGGTACTGGTTACGCTCCGCCTCGTTCAGAATCCGGACCAGCTCAGCGGTGCTGTGCAACAGATAGATCGCAGGCACCCCCTTGAACTCAAGGTCCCCTTTTTTCATCCAGACCAGGCCGCCGACCTTGGCCTTGTACTTCAGCACCGCATCTTCCGGTTCGGTGCTGATGGTGACGATCAGATCATCACTGCTCGCACTCTGGCCGGTAACGGTTAATTGCGCGCCGTGATAGGTGAAGGTTATCGGGATATTGCCCGGAGTCACCGCACAGGTCAGGGCCTGATCCGCGGAAGCCGACAAGGGGGTGAGTCCGAAAAAGGCCGCGCCACAAAGAACAAGGCAGCGGAGAGAAAAAATAACGGTTCGTTTCAAGGTCTTCATCTTAATGGCCTCCCGCATAGGAAAGAAGAATGGAAGGCTCCATCACCAGTTCCAGAACAATCTTGACCGTGACGGCAAGGACGATGATGGAAAGCAGGATCTTCAACTGATCGCCGTGCAGCTTCCGGCCGAGCACCGTACCGATCTGGGCGCCGAACACGGAACCCACCAGCAGGAGCAGAGCAAGAACGAAATCAACGGTGTGGTTGGAGTAGGCTTGGAGATAGGTTACTTCGATGCAGGTGAAGAGAATCTGAAAAAGGCTGGTGCCGACCACCACATGCATCGGCATGCGCAGCATGTAAATCATCACCGGCACCATGAGAAAACCGCCGCCCACACCCATGATGGCGGCGAGGATTCCGACAAAGGTGCCAAGGACGATGGGCACCAGGGCCGAATGGGTGACGCCTGATTTCACGAAATAGGTCTGCATGGGCAAGGCGGCGAAAAAACCACCCGACTTTTTGGCCGCCTTGGGCTTGGCAGGGGAGGCAGTCTCGGCAGCCTTTTTACTTTTCTGCAAGGCATTCAGGCTTTCCACGAACATGAAGCTGCCAACCAACCCCAGCATGACCACATAGGTCATCTTGATCATGAAATCCGCCCCGCCGGTGGCACGGAGAATCTTGATGATCTGTACTCCGAAAGCCCCGCCGACAAAACCGCCGATCAAAAGAAAAAGGCCCATCTTGAAATCGACATTACCGAGACGCCAGTGGGAAAAGGTTCCCGAGGCGGAAGCGGCCACGATCTGGTTGGCGTCCGTGGCCGCGGCAATGGTCGGCGGAATGCCGATCATCATCAACAGCGGGGTCATGAGAAAGCCCCCTCCCACGCCGAAGAGGCCGGATAACAGCCCGACCGCGAGTCCCAACCCCACCACCACCAGATAATTAACACTGGCGAGGGCTATTGGCAGATACATGTACATTGTGCTCCTCCTTTACACTCTCTTGTTTTGTTTCAATACCATTAAAGTTGTATCGGCCCTTGCGCAGACTGTCAATAAGCATTCCCACGACAGAACTGCTGGGGGCCAACTGTTTACATCGGGCAATAATGTGTTCAAGGGCGGGATCGTCCCAAGGCGTTATGATCACAGACCAGAAGACCGGCAGATACCAGTTATCCCGAGCCACAAGCTGTTTGCGGAGCAGGTCTACCCAAGCAGTCTTCCGCGCGAACGCCTGTTGATCACCGACCCCAAGAACAAGGCAAAAAATACGCTGGGCGCAGAGAAACCGGACCAGAGGCTCCCCCTCCATCCTTTCCAGGATGTGGGTGTGGATGCTGACCCCCTCCTGGTGGCCAAGCGCAGTCGCCAGCGAGATAAGGTCTCCCCGTATCTCCCAAAATGCCTTGCTTTTTTTGTCCGCCTTACGCTCAGTCCTGAAAACGGCATGGACGATTCCGGTGGTCCGCTTGGCAAGGTCAATGGTATGAACAATGGCTGGGAGATCGGCACAGGCGCCGGTCAAAAGAAGGGCAATACCAGCTTCCATGAATGCTCCTCGGCTGCCCTGTTCGGGCAATCACTGCCGGAGCATTTAGCATGAACCGTGCCACTGAACCTATCTTGCTGTCTACAGGTTGTTTTCCAGGATTTACAGGGAGGAGGACAATGGTTAGACTGTTCACCATTGAAACACTCTTTTCGTAACTCACTGTAATAAAATGGTTTATTACAGTTGAAACAACTGTTTCCAATTGAAACAATCAGGCTGGGCACCCTGAAAAAACTGGGTGAAGAACCGGCTATTTCTCGGAAAGCAGATTGAGGTCTTTGAGGCGCCGCCACAAGGTGGTGCGGGAGATGCCGAGTAGGCGTGCGGTTTCCGTCTGGTTGAAGCCGGTGCGCCGGTACATATCGATAATATGTTCCTGCTCCAGCACCTTCAGGTGGCTGGCGGCTTTTTCCGGAGGGATGGGCTGGGTTTCGGCAAAAAAGATATCAGGCGGAAGATCCCTGGCGGTAAGAACCGGTTCCCGGGAAAGGGCGATGGCGCGTTCGACGATATTCTGCAATTCCCGGACGTTGCCGGGAAAGGTATAGGCGGAGAGCATCCCGGAAAAATCGGCGGCAATCTCCGGCACGGGTTTGCCGAATTGCGTGGCAATGAGGGTGACGAAATGATCGACCAGCAGGGGTATATCCTCCTGCCGCTTGCGCAGAGGAGGAATATTGATCATCACCACCTTCAACCGGTAAAAAAGATCCTGCCGGAACTCGCCGGCAGCGATCATCTTGTCGATATCCCGGTTGGTGGCGGCAATGAGCCGCACATTAATGCTGACCGGGGCGACCCCGCCCACCCGGAGCAAGGTCCGCTCCTGGATGACCCGCAGCAGCTTGATCTGCATGGGGATGGGCATTTCGCCGACCTCATCGAGGAAAACCGTGCCGCCCTGCGCCGCCTCCAGCAACCCCAGCTTGGTGCTGACCGCACCGGTGAAGGCCCCCTTTTCGTGACCAAAGAGTTCATTGGCCACCAACTCTTCGCTGAACGCCCCGCAATTGAAGGGGATGAACGGATGCTGGGCGCGGTCGCTGGTGTGGTGGAGTGCGCGGGCGACAAGCTCCTTGCCGGTACCGCTTTCGCCCTGGATGAGGACGTTGCAGTTGAGCGGGGCAATCTGGCGGATGGTCTTGAATATCTCCTGCATGGCCGGGGAACGCCCGATGATCCCGGCAAAACGGTCGACTGGGCCTGGGTCTGCAAGATCAGGGACGGATTTGCCGGGATGGCGCAAAGCGTCACTGATGGTGTTGCGCAACTCCTCAAGCTTGAACGGCTTGGCCAGGTAGTGGAAAGCTCCGGCCTTCATGGCCTGGACCGCATGGTCAACAGCGGCATAACCGGTCATCAGGATGACCTTGGTCTGGGGAGCCAGCATGGTGACCCGTTGGAGGATTTCCATGCCGTCCGCATCGGTAAGCCGGACATCGGTGACCAGCACCTCGGGCGGATGTTCGGCAATCCGGGACATTGCTTCACCCGCGGAGATAAAGCCTTCCGTCTCGTAGCCATCCTTGGCCAGGGCCTGGACAAGGCGACGGACTGTGACGATTTCATCGTCAAGGATATAGATGCGGGGCTTTGGCTGGGCACTATCTGACATGGTAAAAATATTCCGAAAAAATGTTGGGACGGGAATCTTCTTCCCGGAGATGACCACGCCAACCTAGCACGCTCCCCATCACCTTGCAAATTGATTTTTTCGGAACTGGTCAGCAGCACCGCATCTGCTTCGCAGTCTCGCTACGCCCGCTTAGCTGTCATCGGCCTGCTTGTGTGCACATGCACACTTCACAGACCTCTTTCGCGCATCTGCGGCACTGCTGAGCAGTTCCGGCACCAGAGTATCTTTAGTTTTTTGCCTTGGGATGGATGGTTACTTTTTTTCTTTGCAGTCAGGGCAACAAACGAACCACCCTCCCCTGAACCCCACGAAAAAATCCCTGGACAGACTTTGAGGGTTGACGATCTTTCCTGAAAGTTCCATATTCCCTCACCATACATGCGCAGCCACAAAAAAAACCGACTACACTGAAACAATGCCCACCACAACGCCAACCGTAACCGATTATCCGGAACTGCGTCTTGCCTGCCTCTTCTGCGGAGGCGAGGCGGTCCTTTCCGGACGCTGACACAATGCCACAGTACTCTGCACGGTGTGCGGAATGGAATCTTCGGTGGAACCCTATCGGGTACAGATCGAACACTGGCAGGAGAACATCTGCCGCTGCCTGAACCACAGAGGGGAACCATAGGCGGGGCTAACGACCTGTGCGAGAATTGAGGGATATTTTTTCGAACTCAATTTGGACTAAAAAAGTGACGAAGCAGGACTCGGCGGGAAAGGTCAGATTTTATACCGCTGATAAATCTCCAGTCTTACCGGGCAATCACAGGTGTGCAAGCTGCCGTATTTTTTCTTGTAAGGACACTCATCATCCCCGTGGCCGACGAAATAAAAATTATTCCCATCAATGGGAAAAGCCGGCCGGCAATAGGTATGCTCCTCTCGGCAGGCATAGGCCCTTTTGCACAGCGGGGCCAGGGTTTTCTTCTTGTTAGTCATAGCGCATTTCCTGCCACAAGGGTTATAAATTTTGCGAACCCTATCATATAGCAGGCACAAACCACAATACGGAAAAAATACGGGGCTACGTGCGATCTATTTTTTGCTCGCAGGATTGAACTCTTCCATCTCCTGCATAAACTTCCTATAACAGTCCGGACAATAGCCGTGCGACAGCCGCAACCCTGCCTCCTTGCGCATATATTCATCAATGCTCAGCCAATCGCCGCTGCCAGGCTCTTGCCCTTTGTCGTTTCTAATTTTTTTACATACCGAGCAGATGGCCAGAATATCCTCATACACCTTTAACCGTTTTTTCATCTCCTGCTTTTCAAAACAATTCCGGAGACGCAGGGCCAGGTCCTCATAGGCATAGGGCTTGAGCAGATAATCATCCGCCCCGCTCCGCAAGGCCTCAATGGCAGAAGAGATATCGCCGAATCCGGTGAGGATGATCACCCCGATATCAGGACTCCTCGCCTTTACCCCTTTAAGTACTTCTATTCCGGAAATCCCTTCCATGCGCAGGTCTGTCAGCACCAAATCGTAATAATGCTTCTGCAAAACGGCAAGCGCTGTTTCCCCATCGGCGACAGCGGTGGCGCCATACCCGATTTCCTCGATATCCCGGCTCAGGGTGCGACGGATGATCTCTTCATCATCAACCAGCAGGATATTTTTACGCCACTGACCCGCTTCTGCCATCATGCCTGCCCCCCCACCGGCAAAAGAACCGTAAAGGTGGAGCCGATGCCGGGAGTGCTCTCCACCTCGATTGTTCCGCCATGCCTGGTCACGATACCATAACTTACCGACAGGCCAAGACCAGTGCCCTTGGCCGCTGATTTTGTGGAAAAAAACGGCTCAAAAATTCGCTCCTGGTCCTCCGGGGCAATCCCATGGCCGCTGTCTTGAAACTGCACCGCGACATAGCCCGGCCTCAACTCCGTCCGCACGGTTATTGCGCCGGTCTCCGCGGTAATAGCCTCCTCGGCGTTCGCGAGTAGATTGAGGAAAACCTGCTTGAGCTGGTCCTCCACCGCCTGTATTTCCGGCAATGACGGGGCGAATTCCTTGCTCAAGGAAATCCTTTTATTCTTCAGATTCTTTCGGCAGAGCAGCAGAATATCCTCCAAGGCGGCATGCACATCCACCCGGGTCTCTCTCCCTGTGGTCGGACGATTAAAACTCTGCAGATCCTTGGTAAGCCTGGCAACGCGCTCGCACTCCCGAATGGCGAGCTCGACCATCTGGAGATCCTCGCCCCCCAAAATAGCCCGCCGTTTTAGCCCATCCAACACATTGCGGATGCCGCAGATCGGGTTATTGAATTCATGGGCGATGGAAGCGGCCAACTTGCCCACCGCGCTCAATTTTTCCGAATGCAACAGCTGCCGGTGAATCTTTTCCAGTTCCTCCGTACGCTGACTGACCCGCAGCTCCAGCAGTTCCCGCGCTTCCCGCTCCCGTGTTTCCTCGTTTTTACGTTCCGTTATATCCGTCCCGATACTGATTTTTGCCCGGATTTCCCCCATCCACTTGATGGATCGATCATGATGCTCGTACCAACGCTGGGTCACGGTGTTCTGATCTTCCCAGACGAACACCCCGCCTCGCCCCCGTTTGTGGCCATTGATGGCCATCACTTTTTCGTTGCTACAGAAAGGACAGGGGCCATCCTGTCCACACTGCATGACCGTCCAGCATATCCGGCCGATGCCTTCCCCAAAAACCTCCCGGGCGTGACGATTCATAAAGAGAATCTCGTAACTGGTCATGTCGACCACATAAATAATCGCGTCAAGGCTGTCGAGCACGGTGAGCAGGCGCCGGTGCGCCTTGGCCAGGCCCTTTTCTACCTTGGCCCGCTCGGCGATTTCCTTGTGCAACTGCCCGTTTGTCTGTATCAGGCTCTGGGTCCGTTCTTCGACGATCTTGGAGAGACGTTCGCCGTACTCCCGCATTCGCGCCTCATCCTCCTTGCGCTTGGTGATATCACGCATCAAGGCAAGAATCACGCCGCTCTCGTCCTCGGGGATGGCGAGGAAATTGAGCGACAGCCGCCTTTCGCCAAGAAAAATTTCCTCATCTTCCCCCGCGCACACCGGCTGCTGGTTCACCGACTCAACAAGAAGGCGCACTGCGGCGGCATACGGCTCATGGAAAAAGCCGAAAAGATTGGCGCCCAAAAGTTTTTCCTCGGGCTGGCCAAACAAGGCGATGGCACTGGCATTCACATAGATGATTTTTTGCTCGCGGGTAAAACGGATCACCCCTTCGAACATGTGGTCAAGAACCAGCTCCAGATGTTTTTGCGAGTACAACAGCTCTTTGGTAATTTCACGCTGGCAGATACCGTCAAGCCCAAGAATCCGTGGTTCCCAATTGCGTGTTGCCCGTTTGTCGGAATCGACGATGAGCTCTTGGACATGGAAAAAAATATTCTTGAATGACCCCTTGGCAATGCAAGCATCGGCGCCGTAGGAAAGAAAATCCTGTTCGCCTTCGCTGACAACGGCGGAAAGGATTACCACAAAAACATCGCGCAGGTGGGGCATACTGCGAACAATGCGGCACAGCTTGTCACCGCTGATGTTGGGCATGATCAGATCGATAAACATGATATCCGGGACAAACCCTTCCAGGACATCAAGAGCCGAAAGACCATCCTGGGCCACCCGTACCTCATGCCCCTCCTTTTCCAAAAAGCTGGAGATAAGTTCAAGGATGAGCGGATGGTTGTCCACCACCAGAATCTTTTTGGACATGGGCGCTTCCCTCACTGTGACAAACGCCGGAGGATAACCTTCCCTCTCTGGAAAATAAGAGGATGAAGAGCGTCTTTATTTTATCGCAGATTCAAGATTAAAGTGCAACTCCCCAGAGGCAGAGAAACCCGGGCGCTCCGTAAGGTCTCAATGGCGGAAGAAATATCGATAGTGAATCCTTGCCGCCAAAGACGAAGGTCATTCCCTGTGCGCCACGCCGCATCGTTCGTCATTTCCTCGTCGTGTTCGTCTGCTCAATCGTTCTCTTGAACTGTTTATCGGGCTTTCTAACGTCCTCACCACAGACTTGCTTGAACACATTGTTCCGCCACGTTTCCTCGACACAGGGCAGTAAGTACTGCTTCACAAAGGCCTCAAAATGGCCGAGGACGGACGGCACCACTTCTTTAATGCCACTCTTTGTGCCACGTTGCACGAGTTCAAGCATGTTCCCGAAGTCACGCATCGACACAGGGTAATTGCCCTCTTCGCGTGTCGCGATGAGCGCTTCCATCATATCGTTGTTGATATGAACATCACCTTCTGCTTCGGTGCATCGCCGCTGAGCGAGCATCTGTGTCATAAGCGGAGACGGCGACAACGGGTCTTTCGGCATCACATCTGCCAAGGCCTGACTCACTATCTCACTCTGAAGCTCACATTCTTCGAACGCTTTTTTCCATTTTGGAGAGGATGCTGGATTCTTGACCGCTTGCAGGTAAGCACTAGTGAAATGTTTGTTGAATTTGAGCAGAGATTTGGGATTATCGAACGCATCCAGACCCACCGCGCGAATGATTTCTTGCGTAATATCTCGATGGATAAGCGTGAACAGCACCTTCAGCCCACCTTTCTTCTCCTTGCCCTGTTGGATTGCCACTTCGCTAAGAGTATCGATGAGTGCACGGTTTTCCTTGAGCAAGTTATCGAGTTCTTCATCGGGCATATAGCCTGCTTCCTCGTCCTGTAAAAGTTGAATGGACCTTATTATGGATGAAGACTTTTTTCCCGGATAGTTAAATCACCCGAAAAACGCCTCCCCGGACATCATTGTTCCCCGGAGGCAGCAAAAACCGGGGCAGCCCGCTCGCTGATCCCCCTCCGGAGCACCTCCTTGTTGTAGGCGGCAATAGCCTCGCGGCGCTTGAGCATCCCCACCACCCAGCGATTGTCCTCGGCCTCCACCACCGGAATCTCTTCCAACCCCTTGGCATCAAAAAGGGCCATGGCGGTGTGGAGGTTATCTTCCGGGGTGAGCACCACGACCTTGCGGGTACAGATGTTCCCCACCCGGGCGGAGAGCCGCAGTTCCTCGTCATGGAGAATGCTTTTCACGTCCTGCAGGGAGACGACCCCGGTCATTCGGCCGCTTTCATCAACCACCGGAAAATAGAAGCTGTCCCTGGCCATGCTGAAGATGGTGAGCAGCTGATCCACGTTGGCCTGCTCGCTGACAAAATCCACATCCTCGCTGATAACCCTGCCGACCTTGATGGACTTCATCACCGAGATCTCCCTCCCTTCATGGAGATCGATGCCGTCGCGGCTAAAATCCACGGTATCGATGGAATCCGGATTCAAGCGAGACGCCACCACCGTGCCGATGATGCTTGCCAGCATGATGGGCACGATGATGAGATAATTGCCGGTCATCTCAAAAAGCAAAAAGATGGCGGTGAGGGGCGCATGGGTGGCCGCGGCCAAAAAAGCGCCGATGCCTACGGCGGCATAGGCGCCGGGATTGGCGGTATACGAGGGCAACAGGCTATGGGCCACGAAGCCGAAGGCGCCGCCGGTCACAGCGCCGATGAAGAGCGCCGGGGCAAACACCCCACCCGCACCGCCGGAACCTAAAGTAATGGCGGTTGCCGCAATCTTAAAAAAGATCAGCGCGACCATCACCCAGAGCACGCCATGCCCGGCCAACACCTCTTCCAGATAATGATAGCCGTCGCCCATGATCTGGGGAAAGCCCATGGCCAGCACGCCGAGAGCCAGGGCGCCGAGCAGGGGCTTAAGCTGCGCAGGCAGGCGAAGCGCGGCAAAGCGATCGCGGATCGTATAGAACACATAGATGTGCAAGACCGCCACCAACCCCATGATCACACCCATCAACGAATAGAGGGGAATCTCGACCAGGGAATTGACCATCTCGTAGGCCGGGATGGGAAAGGCTGGAGAAGCGCCATAGTACCAACGGGAAACCACGGTGGCCATAGCCGAGGAGACCACCAACGCGGCAAAGGAGCCAATTTCATAGGTGCCCAGCAGGACGATCTCGGCGGCGAAAAAGACCCCGGCAATGGGGGCGTTGAACATGGCCGCCACCCCGCCGGCGCACCCGGCGGCGATAAACACCTTCATCCTTATGCCGGAAACCCGGAAGAACTGCCCGATCTGCGAGCCAACGGCCCCGCCCACCTGGGCAATGGGCCCCTCGACCCCGGCAGAGCCGCCGGTGCCGATGGTCAGGGCGCAGGAAACGATCTTAAGAAAGATGGTCCGAAACCGGACAATCCCGCCTTCCAAATTAACCTGGCGCAAGAATTTTGGAAAGCCGTAGCCGTTGACCTCGCCGGGAAAAAGCAGGGAAAGGGGGATGAGCAATACCATGCCGCAGAGGGGAATCAAGGGCAGGAGCAGGAGATGCAGCCCACCCTGGGCCAGACCGAGAAACGCGGAGCCGCGCACAAAGAGAGATGCGTGGACCAAATCGACGGTGGCGCGGAAAAGAATATTCACCGCCCCAGCCATCAGGCCGATACAGGCGGCGATGGCGATCACCCGGAAACTCTCCCCCGGCAGGATTCTTCCGATCTTAGTCTTCATATCTTCTCCGGGGTCACACACCCAAGCAGCCTTGCCTGGCGCAGAAAATAGGCATCGGTCATCCCGGCGATAAAATCTCGCACCATGGCCGGAGGGTGCTGACTCTCGACGTATTCCCTGCCTTGTTCCTGCACAAAATTTGCATACATTTCCGCCTGGGGCTCCTGCCTGGCAAACTGCTCAAGACAGGAGGCAAACAACGCCCGATAGCAAGCGGTGATCTTGGCCAGCCCCTTCTTGATGGCCGGGTTCAGATATATCCGCTCATAGTTGAAGACCTTCAACGTCTGCAGCCCTTCGGAAACCTCCTCGCTAAAGGCAATGGCCCCACCTTCAAGACCATTGGTGATCAGGTCCGTCACCAGACGGTAGACCATACTGCCGTTGGTGCGGCCAAAAAGTTCCTGACAACGAGGGGGGATATCGTCCCGGCTGATGAGCTTCAGCTCGATGGCATCCTCGATATCCCTGCCGATGTAGGCAATGGTGTCCGCAAAACGGACCACGCAGCCCTCCAAGGTCATGGGGACCAATTCCCGGCGAGGGTCCTGGGCCTTGGCCGCCCCCTGTGCGTCGAAGTCGGCAAAGGTCTTGCCGGGCTGGGGCGCAAGTCGGCGGTTGTGGATCTCCCCGTCGTGGCACATGATGCCGTCCAGGGTTTGCAGGGTCAGGTTCCAGCCCCTCCCCTGCCGTTCGATGCGCTCCAGAAACTGGACACTCTGCAGGTTATGCTGAAACGAAGGCAGCCCATGCTCGCGGCAGAGTCCGTCCAGAATTTTTTCCCCGTCATGGCCAAAGGGCGGGTGGCCGATGTCATGGCCCAGGGCGATGGCCTCGATGAGGTCCTCGTTCAGCCGCAGATAGCGGCCAATGGTCCGGGCGATCTTGGCCACCAGCTGCACATGCAAAACCCGGTGGGTGATATGGTCGTTTGCCACCATATAAAACACCTGGGTTTTGTCGATGTAGCGCGTATAGGCCCGGGAATGCAGAATCCGGTCGCCGTCCACGGCAAAGGGTTGGCGGTGGTCCTCATCCTCTCCTTCCTCGGCATGCCGCCGAACCCCTTCCCTGCTTAAGCTGGCAAGGGGCGACAAACGCTCGGCCTCCAGGGCATCCAGCTGGTTTTTCAAGGCAAGCAAATGGGGGGGTGTCGCATGGCGCATGGCGGTATGGTCCGTTTGTGTCGTGGATGGAGAGAGTATAAAGTATAGCCCAGCAATCCCATCCACACAATGTCTTGTCGTTTTTCCACCAGAATCATTCAGCTCATATCCACTTTAGCATTTTCCCCGTGCGATTTTTAAATAATTAGGTAACAATACCTAGAGATTTTATCCGGTTACTTTGCGCATAAGGCTCCCCCTCCCTCGACGGGAGGGGGTCAGGGGGGTGGGTGAAAGTGGCGACACCATCACATCTGCCAACTCCCCCTCACCCTAACCCTCCCCCGCAGGGGAGAGGGATTTTTTGAAAGGATGCCCGGTGCCCGTCTCCCGCCCGATAACCATTATTACCCATCCCCACTGTCTTGCCCATGACACCGGCGGCGGTGAGCACCCGGAAGCGCCGGACCGCCTCACCGCGTTGCTGACAAGGCTCGAGGCCTCGCCGCTCAAGGATAGGCTCAACTTTATCGAACCCCGCAAGGCGGAACGACGCTGGCTGACCACCTTCCATGAGGAGCACTACCTCTTCCGCCTGGAAGAGTGCGCCCTTTCCGGCAAGACCCATCTCGACCATCCGGACAACCAGCTCTGTTTCGAATCCTACGAGGCGGCCCTGCTCTCGGCAGGCGCAGGGCTCACCGGCATCGACCTGCTGGAAGGCGAAGAAAATCTGGTGTTCTGCGCGGTGCGGCCGCCGGGGCACCATGCCGAAAGCAACCTGGCCCTAGGTTTTTGTTTCTTGAACAACTGCGTGCTGGCCGCCCGGTACTGGCAGCAGCAGTATGGGCGGAAAAGGATTCTGGTTCTCGATTTCGACGCCCACCACGGCAACGGCATCCAAAGCGCCTTTGAGGAAGACCCGGAGGTTTTTTACCTCAGCCTGCACGAGCATCCCACCTTCAGTTTTCCCGGCAGCGGCTATGCGGAAGAGATCGGCACCGGTCCAGGACGCGGAACCACCCTGAATATCCCCTTGCCCCCGGGAACCAACGACCAGATGGTGCTCAATGCCTTGCTCAAAAGAGTGGAGCCGGCCCTTGCCGCCTTCGCGCCGGAACGGATCATTGTCGCCGCAGGCTTTGACGGACACCGCGACGATGACATGTCCGGCCTTGCCTATTCCACAGAGCTCTACACCAAGTTCGGCGAACACCTGGCTGGTTGGGCGAAAAAATTCTGCCAAGGAAAGCTGTTGTCGATACTCGAAGGCGGCTATCACCTGGAAAGCCTGGCCGAGAGCGCGACCGCCTATCTCACCGCCTTATGCAACCACAATAGTACAGAGGAATAATTATGTTCATCACCCAGCACATGACCAGAAACCCGGTGACCGTTTCCCCTGAAACCACCCTCCCCGCCGTGCAGAAAATTCTCCAAAACGGCAAATTCCGCCACCTGCCGGTGGTGGATGGAGAAAACCACCTGGTCGGCATTGTCACCGACCGGGATCTGCGCTCGGCCTCTCCTTCTTCGGTGCTCTCCGAAGAACGGGTCAAGGCCTGCCATGCGGATTTCGACCAGACCCCGGTCAGCGCCATCATGAGCCGCGCCTTTTTCACCTTAAACCCCATGTCCACCCTAGACGACGCCCTGATCCTCCTGGACCGGGAGAAGATCGGAGCCCTGCCCGTGGTGGATCAGGAACAGCGGGTCATCGGCATGTTTTCCATGCGCGACCTCATGGCCGCCTACCGCCGGCTTTTCGGCCTTGGCGAACGGGGGAGCGCCATGATCGTGGTGGAGCATGACGGCAAGCGCAAGCCGCTTTCCCGCATCGCCAAGGTGCTCGAAGAGCACAACATCCGCTTCACCCGCCTTATCCGCACCGAGGCGGAGGAGGCCGCGCCGGAGCGGATCTACCTGCGGGTCAACACCTACAATATCAGCGCCGTACACCAGGCCCTCAGAGAGGCAGGCTTTGCCCTTGTTCTGCCGGAAATTCCAGAATTTGTTGTGTAGCGAACCCTTCCCTACAGGAAAACACCATGCTCAAGCCGCTTTTTTATCCGGATTCCATCGCCGTGCTCGGCGCTTCCCGCACCCCGGGCAAGGTCGGTCACGATATTGTCGCCAACCTCCTGGCCAGCGGCTATGCCGGGCGGATCATCCCGGTGAATCCAGCGGCCCCGGAGATGCTGGGGTTGCCCTGCCTGGCCGAGATCAAAAAGACGAAAGAAAAAATCGATCTCTGCATCATCGCCCTGCCCAGCCCCTTGGTTCTGGAGGCGGTGCGGGATTGCCTCGAAGCCCAGACCAAGGCAATCACCGTTATCAGCTCCGGCTTCAAAGAAACGGGGGAGGAGGGTGCTGAGCTGCAACACCGGATCGCCGAGCTCTGCCAGAGCCACAAGGTCCCCCTGCTCGGCCCCAACTGCCTGGGGCTGATCAACACCGAAAACCTCATGAACGCCTCCTTTGCCAGCCGCATGCCGCAACCGGGTTGCATCTCGGTGATCTCCCAGTCCGGGGCCATCTGCACCGCCTTGCTTGACCTTGCCGCCGCCCGCCACACCGGCATCGCCAAGATGGTGAGCATGGGCAACAAGGCGGACCTCAACGAAGGGGATCTCTTGATCGCCCTGGCCGCCGACACGCAGACCAAGGTGATTGTCGCTTATCTCGAAGACATTGCCTGCGGAGACGAGTTTGTCAAGGCGGCCACCGAGGCCTCGACGAAAAAGCCGGTGATCATCCTTAAAGCCGGCACCACCGTGGCCGGACAAAAGGCGGCTTCCTCCCATACCGGGGTGCTGGCGGGCGCGGAAATCGCCTACGGCGCGGCGTTCATGCGCTCGGGCGTCATCCGGGCCGACAATTTCGAGGCCCTGGCCGACTATGCCGCCCTCTTTGCCATGCAGCCCCTGCCCAAGGGCAAACGGGTGCTGATCATCACCAATGCCGGCGGCCCCGGCACCATGGCCGCCGATGCCGTGGAAAAATCCGGCATGACCGTGGCCACCCTGAACCGCAACACCGCCTCGGCCCTGCGCCAAAAACTGCCCATTGCGGCCAGCGTCGGCAACCCCATTGACGTCCTGGGCGACGCGGAACCGGAGCGCTATGTGGCCGCTTTGGAAGCAGCCCAGGAAGATGAGGCCGTGGACGCCATCGTGGTGATCCTCACCCCGCAGGCCATGACCAAACCGGCGGAAACCGCCCGAGCCATTGCCGCCTCCAACAAGGGCGAAAAGCCCGTGGTTGTCGCCTTCATGGGCGGGACCGATGTCATGCCGGGCCGGGATGAGCTGGTGGCTGCGGGGCTGCCCGATTATCCTTCCCCGGAACGGGCCGTGGCCGCGCTCAAGGCCCTGGTGGAATACGCCGCCTGGCGCAAGCGCCCGCCCCGAATGGTGGCCCGCTTCCCGGTGAACCGGCGGCGGGTGGAACGCATCATCACCAGACGGTTGCGGACCAGCCGGTTGCAGATCGGCGAGGTCAAGGCAAAAAGCATCCTCCAGGCCTACGGGTTTCAGATCCCCCAGGGGTATCTGGCCACCAATGTCGGCGAGGCCATGGAGATCGCCGAACGCATCGGCTATCCGGTGGCCATGAAGATCGTCTCCCCGGACATTATCCACAAGTCCGAACTCGGCGGGGTGAGGCTCAACGTGACCAGCTCCGAGGCGGTGGCGGATGCCTACGACCTCATGATGCTCCGCACCGCCCAACGAGCGCCGGAAGCCTGGATTGAAGGAATCTATGTGGAAAAAATGCTCTCCCGCGGCCTGGAAGTGATCATCGGCATGAACCGCGATCCACAGTTTGGCCCCATGCTCATGTTCGGCCTGGGCGGCATCTTTGTTGAGGTCATGAAGGACGTCACCTTCTACCTGGCGCCCATTACCAACGAAGAGGCCATCCAGATGCTGATGAGTACCCGCTCCTACGAAATCCTTAAAGGAAAACGGGGGCACAAAGGCGTCGATCTGGCGGGCATTGCCAACGGGTTGCAGCGGATCAGCCAGTTGACCACCGATTTCCCGCAGATTGCTGAGCTGGACATCAATCCCTTCATCGTCGGGGAGATAGGCACCGAGCCGGTGGTGGCGGATGCGAGAATGACCTTGCAGAGCTTTGAGGTAGTGCGATGACCAGCCCAAAGAATTACGATCCCGATTGGCAAGAAAAGTACAGCGACATGATTGCCACACCATACCAGGCTGTAGCCAAAATCAAGCCGGGCCAGCGGGTCTTCATCGGCACGGCCTGCGCCGAGCCGGTACTGCTGGTCACAGCCCTGACCGAGCGGGCCGGCGAGCTGGCCGACGTGGAGATCATCCAGCTGCTCACCAAGGGCGATGCCCCTTACGCCAGCATTAACCTGACCGACTGCTTCTCGGTAAACAGTTTTTTCATCGGCGCCAACATAAGGGAGCATATCCAGCAGGGGCTGGGCAACTACACCCCTACCCTGCTCTCCGACATCCCCATGCTCTTCAACTCCGGCCAGCTCCCCATCGACGTGGCCCTCATCCAGGTAACCCCCCCCGACGAACGGGGCAAAGTGAGTCTGGGGGTTTCGGTGGACATCGTGAAGAGTGCTGCGGAAAACGCCTCGCTGGTGATCGCCCAGGTAAACCCCCTGATGCCCAAAACCCTGGGCGACAGCTTTCTTGACATCTACGACCTCGATATTCTGGTGCCGGCGGCAAGCCCCATCATCGAACGGGAATCCACCCCGGTCTCCGAGGATACCCGCCGCATCGGGGAGCATATCGCCGCCCTGATCGAAGACGAATCAACGATCGAATTCGGCATCGGCCGCATCCCCCACGCCCTGGTGGAATTCCTCCGCTACAAAAAAAATCTCGGCATCCACACCGAGATGCTCACCGACTCCATCATCGACCTGGTGGAATCGGGCGCCGTCACCGGCAGCCGAAAAACCACGGACAAGGGCCGGATCGTGGCCAGTTTTTGTATGGGTACCCAGCGGCTCTACGACTACATCGACAACAACCCCCTCTTCTGCTTCAGGCCCACAGAATACGTGAACGATACCCACATCATCGGCAGGCAGCACAAGATGGTGGCCATCAACATGGCTCTGGAAATCGACCTTACCGGTCAGGTCTGCGCCGACTCCCTGGGCTCTCTCTTCTATTCCGGCATCGGCGGCCAGGTGGATTTCAACCGGGGCGCGGCCCGCTCCATCGGGGGCAAGCCCATCATCGCCATGGAGTCAACGGCCAAGGACAAAACCATCTCCCGCATCGTCACCCGTCTCACCCCTGGGGCCGGCGTGGTCACCACCCGGGGCGAGGTGCATTACGTGGCCACCGAGTACGGCGTTGCCTACCTGCACGGCAAGAGTGTGCAGGAACGGGCCCTGGCCCTGATCAGCATCGCCCATCCCAAGTTCAGGGAGCAGCTGTTCAAGGAGGCCATCGAGGCCAAATATCTCCGCCAGGACCTCGGCGATGTGGAGGGCCGCTTCATGATCGCCTCCCAGGAGATGAACACCACCATGCTGCTCGAAGACGGCACCCAGATCAATTTCCGGCCGGTGCATCTCACCGATGAGCCCCGGATGCGGGACATCCTCTACGCCCTTTCCCAGGAAACCCTCTACTACCGCTTTATGACCCACAGCCAGCGCTTCGGCCATAAGCAAATCCAAAACTTCGTCTACGTCGATCACCGCAAGGACGCGGCCATTGTCGGCACCGTGCCCGAAGCGCACGGCGAGAAAATCATCGCCATCGGCCGCTACTACCTGGACGAAAAAACCAACCGGGCCGAAGTGGCCTTTATTGTCCGCGACGAATGGCAGAACAAGCAGATCGGCACTTTTCTTTTCCGGCATCTGGTCACCATCGCCAAGCGAAACGGCATCGCCGGTTTTTCCGCCGAGGTGCTGCGGGAGAACAAACGCATGCAGGCCATCTTCCTCCATTGCGGCTTCACCGTAAAAAGCAGCCTGGAGGAGGACGTTTACAGCTTCCAGATTGATTTCTGATCGGCTATCATGTTGGCGGGGGGTAAAATATCAGGCTACGGAGGGACAGATGGTTTCCCCAATCGCGGACGATGTTACCCAAAAAGCTATCAAAATCATGGTGGTCGAGGATGTGGATTTCAATCTGGACATCCTCACCTCCATCCTTGCCGAACGGGGCTGGCAGACCGTTCCCGCCACCAGCGGCGAAGCAGCGCTGGACATCCTTGCTGAAGATCCCGATTTTCAGATTATTCTGATGGATATCGGCCTGCCCGGGATGGATGGGGTGGAAACCACCCGCAAAATCAAGGAAAACCCGGCAATCCGCGCCATTCCGGTCATCGCTCTTACGGCCGAGACCGCAGCCGAACGGGGCCGTCTTTTAGCTGCGGGCCTCGACGGATATGCCGAGAAAAACTTTGACCCGGACCAACTTTTCGCCGCCATTGAAAAACATCTCGTCCCTGGCTGCACAAATCAACAAGCAGCCGGGCCAACCTCGGCAGCTTCAGAAGAACATCTCGACCTGGATTTCAAGGCCCTGCTTGCCACCTACACCGACGAAACGACCCTCTGCCGGATAGCCACGGCCTTCTTTGCCGATACCAACAAACAGCTGACCCTGCTGGGCGAGGCAATGGCCGTGGGCGATCAAGCAGGGATACTGGCCTGCTGCCACAGCCTCAGAGGCTCATCCGCGATCTTCACCGCAAAAAAATTGGGCATGGCCGCGCAAGAGCTGGATGCCTGTATCCGCCAGGGAAAAATGAATGAGGCCGATTCCGCCTGGCACAGGGTGTTGGCCGCCCATGAGTCGCTGCGCCAATCGGTGGCAAGCCGACTCAACCTGGCGCTGCAAAACGAATAGACCGCAACAGCCAGCTCCGGTTTCAACCAATATTTTCTTGCTTCCCGCAACGGAAGAATCCTAAAAGCGTGTATGCATCCAGACTACTCAACCATCCTGATTGTCGATAATGCGGAATTCATCCGCATGGTTGTCCGCTTGCGCTTGGAGGGGGCCGGAGTGCCGCCCAGAAATATCCACGAGGCGGAAAACGGGCAGGAGGCCTACGATCTTCTGGTCGCCAAAGGAATACCCAACATCCTGTGCGATTATGAAATGGAGGTTATGGATGGAATAGAGCTTGCAACCAAGCTCCTCATTGTGGAGCAGCGGAGGGATCTCCGCTTTATCCTGTTCAGCGGCACCCCCCTGGCAAAGATCACGGCAGCGCTGGCCGAAACCGGGCTGAATATCCCGGTTGTTCCCAAAACCAGGCTCAGGGAAAGCTGGACCCAGACAAACACCATCAGCGCCTGGTTTCCAGAGCTGGCCATCAACTTGTCCCTGCAACAAAAATAACACTGCTCATTTGAAAAACTGCCGATATGCATTATAGTGCGAGCTAAACGACTCGAATTTCCGCGTGCCCACACCACTGATTGCAATTCCCTTAGGGGGGAAATGGATGAAGATACTCATTGTCGATGATGAAACGACCGCCAGAACCATTCTCAAAAATCATCTGCTGCGAAATGTGCCGGGATGTGAGCTCTTTGAAGCGGCAAACGGCACCGAGGCTATTTTCCGCTACCTGAAATACCAGCCGGATGTCGTTCTTCTCGATCTTGTCATGCCGGTGGTGGATGGCGAGACCTTTCTCACCATCATCGAAGATGCTTTTCAAAAGGGGTTCCTCAAGAAAGAACCAAAAGTCATCGTCATCACCAGTTTTGACGATCCCGGCAAACTTCTTGAGGTGTCAGGCAGGCCATCGGTGGAAACGGTCATCCCCAAGCCCATCACCCAGGCCACCATCGAACGGCTGAAAACCCTGCTCTGAGGCTACCCGCTTCCTTGTCGCCTTTTCACCGGATGGAGAAATGCCCCAGGAATCAGGAAGAGTGGTGCCGGCAAAAGAATATTCTCAGCAAAAATCAGCGACCCGCCTACGCCCTTTATTTTCATGCCCAAATTTCCTGTTGCAGGATTTTCGTTCCCAATCGCCCTCTCTTGTTTTTTTTGATGACTCATTCCTGGTATCCACTATAATAGCGCCAGACAACCCAACAGATTATCCGCACTTCAAGGAGGTTCCATTATGTCTGTCTCCCAGGCAGATTTTACACAGGCTCTCGCCGTCGGCCGACCGCCCAATATTGTCAAGCTTTTCCCAAACTCCAAGGCCCTGATCGTCAGCGGCAAGGTAATCGACCGGGCGCTCATGGCCAAGGGCAAGGCCATGACCATCGCCGCCAACGGCCGCAACAACTTCATCATCCGCGGGGCCCTGCTCGCCGCGCAGCGGGCCAATGCCGCGATCATCATCGAGATCGCCCGCTCCGAGGGCGGGGCAAGCGCCTACTGCCCGGTGAATTACTGGAACATGGCCATGCAGGTGGACCAAGCCATGAACGAGCTGGGTATCACCGTGCCGGTGGCTATCCATGCCGACCATTACGGGATCAAGAAGGAAACGGATCTCGATTTCGCCAAGGTGGAGATTCCCACCATTTTCGAGGCGGGGATCACCTCCATTGCCATCGATGCCTCCCATCTGCCCGACGACAAGAATCTTTTAACCAACCTGGCCCTGACACAACTGGTGCCCGCTTGGGCCGGGCTGGAAACCGAAATCGGCGAGATCAAGGGCGACCAGGGGCTTTCCACCCCGGCGGAAGCGCTCTTCCTCATCCAAGGCCTCAATGCCCACAACATCTTCCCCGACTGGATCGCCTTGAACAACGGCACCACCCACGGCATTGAAGAAAGCGGCCAGGGTATCCAGGTGGGGCTCACCACCGAAGTCCACGCCGGCCTGGCGCGATACCATGTCTCCGGCGCCCAGCACGGCACCTCGGGCAACAGCTCGGAACGATTGCGGGAGATCGCCGCCAAGACCTCCACCACCAAGGCCAATGTGGCCACGGCCCTGCAGATGGTTTCCTGGGGCTTGCAGGTAAACGACTACGGCAACGCCATCCTGGACGCAGACGGCAATTTCATCAAGGTGAAAGATGCGGGAGTAACCGAAAACATGTGGCAGCAGATGGTTGCCTACGCCGAGGCCAACGGCTGGAAAAAGGGCAACTACAAGAGCCTGAACCTGCCCTTTGAGCCGAAACTGATGGGGCAGCCCAAAGCGATCCGGGAACGGATGGTGAAACGGGTGGAGGATTTTGTCTACAACCTGCTGGTCACGGTGTTCAACGCCCAGGACAGCGCGCCCTTGGGGATCAAAGCCATCCTGGAGAAAGGATCCTACGACATGGGACCCAAGGTCGGCCGCATTGAGGATCCTGCCCAATGGACCGGGGAAAAGATCGCCCGGAGGGCGGCCAGCCTCGGCGGCGACAAAGGCCCGGAAGGTGATTTTGACGATTGAACAGCCAGGGCCGTTTTTTTCCAGCCCCTATTTTTTCCGCCGTTGCTTGTAATTGAGAGCGCCGTTGGTCTTGTGACCGACGGCGTTTTTTTTGCGGGCCGGCTCTCTACCGGATCAGGCCGCTGAGCCAGAACACCGCCATACAGACAAAGGGAAGAGCGCTGTAAGAAAGGAGCACATCCTTGATCGGATAGTTGAAATCAAAGACGCGCAGACTAAAGGCTGCGCCATAAAGCCAGGCGTAAAGAACAACCACCAGGGTTCCTCCGCCCTCCAGCCAGAGATTGACACCGAGATCGAACCAGAACACAAGAGAGCCGACAACCATGGCGCAAAGAAGCAGTTGAACCAGCTCATAAACAGCCTTGGCCATCACATAGAGGATATTAAAAAAGCCAATCCCGCCAAACAGCAGCGAAGCGCAGACCAAGGCGAAGGCCCCGCCCAGGCCTGAAGCCAGAAGCGCCGTCCGGTTGGCGGCAAGAAAGCCGACCACCGCGGCAAGCACCTCTCCGGAGGTAAACCCGACAAGATGGAAGACCGCAACCGTGCAGCCGGAAATGAAGAAATATCGGCCCATCTATGCAGATCCCATATGCGAAGATTCCGTCAACCAGGAGGTCACTTGGTCACAAAGCCGATGGCGCGGTCAAGTTTATGGAGAAAAGCGAAGCCCTGCCCCTTTTTCTCAAGCCCGGCTGCCTTGACCACCGCATCAAACACTGCGTCCGTCTGTTCATTCTTGGTGATGATCAGAATGATCTCCTTTTCCGGTTTGATGAACATCCCGGCAAACCCAAGTTTTTCGCGGATGCCGGTGCCCCGGCCATAATACAGGGTTGCCCCTTCCGCCCCGGCCTGCATCGCCGCTTGCACCACCCGGTCTGCCTCGCCGCGCTGAACGATACAGGTTATCAGATTCGGATTCACATTTTCCATACACTCCCCCTTCCTTATGAACTGAAACGTCATCCGGCAACCCCAGGCTTTATCATGTGGCGCCCTTAAAGGAATTATCAAGCCGGGGCTGTATATTGTCAAGCATTCAATGGTGGCGGACTCCTAACAACTCAAAATTTGCTGCAAACAGGCGCTTCGGATGGCCAAACACCAACAAAACATCAAGACGTTAAGACAAGTTCCGTCGCCGGTGACACTGCTCGGCCTGTACCTGTCAAAGAATTGCCCTCACGGCATCCCTGCGGTCGGATTTCAGCAAGCGCAACCTGCCGCCAGAACCAGAAAGACCCAGAAATATTGTGTTAGATTTTCCAAATGGCTTCTGCTAGCCTTAAAGTATGAACGTCCCAACGATTAACCCTGCTCCACCGGAGAAACGGCAGCAATCTCTTGGCCATTCTGGTCGAGCGTTGAAGGCCATTCCCTTACTGGTGGCGACGTTATCCGTCTTTACCGGGGGGCTTGTTCTCGTGGGCTGGGCTTTTCATATCACTGCTTTTAAGAGCATCCTCCCCGGCTGGGTTTCCATGCAGGCAAATACCGCTCTGGGTTTCATTCTGGCAGGTGCGGCGTTGCTGGCATTCTCTCTGTCCTCCTCCACCCGGACGGCCCACCTGGCACGGCTCTGCGCGCTGCTCTGCTGCCTGATCGGCCTACTGACCCTGGGCGAATATCTCTTTGCTTGGAATCCAGAATTTGACCAGTGGTTGTTTACCGAGCCGAGCAACACGGTGGGCATCTCGCATCCAGGCCGCATGACGCCTGACACTGCGACCTGTTTTGTCCTGCTGGCGGCAGGGCTGATGCTTGCCTGCGATACGCGCAAGACGCTGATGAGATTCTGGCTCACGACGATTCTCGGCTCGCTGACCATGACCGTGTCCCTGGCAGCCTTCCTCTCCTACTGTACGGAGACCAGCGGTGCTTTTGGCTCTTGGGGCCTGCCCCTCATGTCCTTTCCCTCCGCGACGCTGTTTGCCCTCTTGAGCACGGCGATTGTTCTGTCTGCCTGGCCGGAAGACATCTCTCTCTGGTCCCTCAATGGAAAAACCACGCTGGGATTTGCCCTCTGGAGCATAATGCTCAGCCTGTCGCTCACCTGGAGCCTGCACCAACAAGGACACCATCTTCTGGAGTCAGTCATCGTCGCCGCTCGGGTCAACATCAACAAGGATCTCAGTTTCCGCAGGTGGGCAACCTCCCATGGAGGCGTCTATGTTCCCCCCACCGAACACACCCCACCCAACCCCTATCTCAAAGTTCCTCACCGCGATGTGGTAACCACCACCGGCAAACCCCTCACCCTGATGAACCCGGCCTACATGTTGCGTGAGATGCAGCAAGATTTTGGCGACGAATACGGCACCAGAAGCCGCCTCACCAGTCTGAAGGTCCTCAACCCGGCAAACGCCCCCGATGCCTGGCAAGTCAAGGCATTGTCCAGCGTTGTGCGAGGCGGTAAGGAGTTTCTGGAAATGCAGTATTTGGACGGCCAGCCCCATCTGAGGCTGATGCAGCCTGTTTTTGTGGAGACCGGCTGCCTCAAATGCCATGCCCAACAGGGCTACAAGCTGGGTGATGTCCGCGGCGGAATCGATACCTCCATCCCCCTGGCCCCTTTTCTGGCGCGTACCCGGGCAAGCAGCCTCGAACTGGCGGTGTCCTACAGCGTGATCTGGCTTCTCGGCATCTCAGGTCTACTGCTTTTTTATCGGCGGGAGTATTATCTGGATGCCGAGAACCAAAGATCGGCTGTCGCCTTGCGCGAAAGTGAGGAACGTTTTCGCGTTGCCGCCGAAACGGCAAATGATCTGGTATATGAATGGGACTTGCAGGAGAACATAGTGTGGTCTGGAAGGATTGACGCAATGCTTGGCTATGAGGTGGGAGAGTTTCCACGAACCCTCGAGGGCTGGAGGGAATCCCTGCATCCAGAGGACCAGGCTCGAGTTATGGCCGCAGTGCAGACCCATCTGGAAGGACGGGCCCCCTTTGCTGCTGAATATCGCATCCGCAGTAAAGACGATGCCTACCATTGGTGGTCGGCGCGAGGTGCTGTCCTCAGAACACCGGAGGGAATCCCCCTGCACTGGATTGGCACGGTCACCGATATTACCGAGCAAAAACTCGCGGAAGAGGAAAAACAAAAACTTGAATCCCAGCTGCGCCAGGCCCAGAAGATGGAGGCCATCGGCACCCTGGCCGGCGGCATTGCCCATGATTTTAACAATATTCTCTCCATCATCTTTGGCTATAACGAGTTGGCCATGGAGGAAAAAGACCCGGAAAATCGGCAGCGCCATCTTGAGGAACTCAAAAAAGGCGCAGAAAGGGCCAGGGAGCTTGTAAAACAGATCCTGGCTTTCAGCCGCAAGGCGGAACAGGAGCAACAGCCCTTGCAGGTATCGCTGATCATCAAGGAAGCGCTCAAGATGCTGCGCGCCTCCATCCCGACCACCATCGAAATCAGGCAGAACATCGCCTCCAATAGCCTGATTTTGGCCGATCCCACCCAGATCCATCAGGTTATCATGAATCTCTGCACCAACGCCTACCACGCCATGCGAGAAACAGGAGGAACCCTTGCCATTTCTCTCGACGAGGTGGCAATAGGGACGGAAGATTACGGGTATGCCGATTTAGCGCCAGGGGGCTATCTGAAACTCGAGGTGAGCGATACAGGCTGCGGCATTGCGCCGGAAATACTGGAAAAGATCTTTGAGCCCTACTTCACGACCAAGAAGCCAGGGGAAGGAACCGGAATGGGGCTTGCCGTGGTGCACGGCATTGTAAAAAGCCACCATGGCCATATTACGGTGTACAGCGAACCGGGAAAAGGCACCAGCTTCCATGTCTATCTGCCGCTGACCGAACAGGTTGCCATAACCTTGCCGGACAAAACCGCCCCAAAAGAGCTTCAGGGGCACGGGGAACGGATTCTCTTTGTTGATGATGAAGAGCAAATTCGTGCGGTCATTGACGCGATTTTGTCAAAAAACGGCTATCAGGTGACAACCTTTGCCGATGGGACGGAGGCCTTGGCGGAATTCCAAAAAGAACCGGACCGGTTTGATCTGGTGATCACTGATATGACCATGCCTTCCATGACCGGGGCCGAACTGGCGCAAAAAATCCTGACCTTACGTCCTCAGATCCCTATCATTCTCTGCACCGGCCAGAGTGAACTCATCAACAAAGAAAAGGCCTTGGCCATGGGGATTCACGATTATTTGAATAAACCGATCCTGATGGAAGTCCTCCTTGAGACAGCAAGGAAAGCCTTGGAGAAAAAATAACTGCTACCCTTCCCCTGGCAGCTATGTGAGGATTTCAATCCAGGACCATGGGTGTGGCATCAGCAGAGAGAACCTGCCCCCATCTTCGACCCCTATTTTCCCACCGAACAACTTGACTCCCAGAAGGGCATGGGGCTAGGGCTCACCCTGTGCGACACAATCATCAGGAAGTACGGCGGAGCGATTACGGTGGAGTCGGAACCGGGCAAAGGAACCACCTTTCATATCTAACTCCCTGCCGTTGTGAGGGAGGTTGAAGCGAAATAAGGGGGGGGTATCATACTTATCCCCCTCCAAACCCGCTCACCCTTTGATCACCGCCAGGGGGCGCAGCTCCACCAGTACCTCCACCAGATCCAGTTGGTTGTCGATCACCTCATCTATATCCTTGTAGGCGCCAGCAGCCTCTTCCAGATCCCCCACCGAACGAAGGGCATGGATGATCCCCTGGTCGTCCAGCCGTTTTTTTTCCTGATCCAGGTTCAGCTGCCGCTGGGCCTGTTTGCGTCCCATCTTCCTGCCGGCGCCATGGGCGCACGATTCAAAACTCTCCCGGTTGCCCTTGCCCCGCACGATATAGCTGGGGGTTCCCTGGGAGCCCGGGATAATGCCGATCTCCCCTTCCTGGGCGCGGGTTGCCCCCTTACGATGGACCATGACATTCTTTTTAAAATGCACTTCCATAGCCGCATAGTTGTGGGCAATGTTGATCATCGGCTCAAAAAATACAGGCGGCGTCACCGCCAGCAGGGCATCCTTGATCCGTTCCATCATCATCTTCCGGTTGGCATAGGCAAAATCGACGCAGTAGCGCATCTCCTGGAGGTAGGTCTGCCCGGCTTGGCTGTCAATGGGCAAATAGGCCAATTGCCAGTTCGAGGGAATCTTTGACCCCCACCGCTTATTCAGCTCCATGGCCAGACGATTATAATAATTGGCAACCTTGAAGCCGATATTGCGGCTACCCGAATGGACCATCAGCCAGACATGGCCGTCATTGCCCTTCTGGATCTCGATAAAATGGTTCCCTCCCCCCAAGGTGCCAAGCTGGGTAAGGGCGCTTTGATATTGACTGGCAACGATGGGCAAATCGGCCAAAGGAACATCCGTCTGCGGCATAAGGCTTGCCGGTTGCCTCTGCTGGTGGTGCTTGAAACCAAGGGGAACGGTTCTTCTAATCTCACTGAGCACCGATTTCAACTTCTCCGGGGAGATGGTGGTCAGGGAGGTCCGGACGGCGCACATGCCGCAGCCGATGTCAACGCCAACCGCATTGGGGATCACCACCTCTTCCGAGGCCATCACCCCGCCGATGGGCATGCCGTACCCCAGATGGGCATCGGGCATCACCGCTACATGTTTGAAGACAAAGGGGAGATTGGCGAGATTTCTGGCCTGGGCAAAGGCCCCGGCTTCAATATCGTCAAGCCAGAGCTTGATCGGCTGTTTTTCGGTGGTGATTATCTGTTTCATCAGAATTGACACCGGCCAATTTTCAACATATGGTTATGATCGATTAGCAGATTGCTCAAACGCCCTCAAAGCCATTGTCTCAAAATCCTGACAACGACGCACACATATCTTTGCCGGAAAAAATGGAAAACTTCATCCTCACCATCTCCTTTCTCCTTATGGGCATGGGGTTGCGCCGTCTTCCCCTCTTCCCCAAGGATACCGCCCAGGTCCTCAACCTGTTTGCCATGACCCTTTCCCTCCCGGCCCTGGTCCTGCTTAAGGTGCCGCAACTGCATTTTTCCTCCGACATCCTGGTGCCGGTCATCATGCCCTGGGCCATGCTCGCGATTTCCGCGATGATGATCATCCTGCTGGGCAAGCTCCTTGGCTGGCAAAAAGAGATCGTCGGCGTCCTGCTGCTCTTGATCCCCCTGGGCAACACCTCATTTTTCGGCATCCCCATGGTGCAGGCTTTTTTCGGAGAGAGCGGCATCCCCTACGCAGTGCTCTACGACCAGCTGGGTTCGTTCCTGGCCCTGGCCACCTATGGGGCCGTAATCCTTGCCCTCTACGGCAGCGGGGGCAAACCGACCACGGCCTCGGTGCTCAGCCGGGTTGCCAGCTTCCCGCCCTTCATCGCCCTGCTTCTGGCCTTGGCCTGCCGCTCGCTGACCTTTCCCGCGCCACTGCTGGCCTTGCTCAATGCTCTGGCTGCGACCCTTGTCCCGGTGGTCATGGTCGCAGTTGGTTTTCAGCTAACCCTACGCCTCAGCCCGGAGGTCTTGAAGCCTCTGGGCGCAGGCCTCATTATCAAGCTGGCCGTTGCCCCGCTCATCGCCCTGCTTTTCTGCCGCTTTCTTGGCCTCGGCTCCCTTGCCGCCCAGGTGGCTATATTGGAGGCTGGGATGCCGCCCATGGTTTCCGCGGGCGCCCTGGCCATCATGGCCGGACTATCGCCGCAGCTTACCTCGGCCCTGATTGGCCTTGGCATCATGCTTTCCTTTATTACCCTGCCGCTGCTCTCCCACCTTCTCTGACCGGATTCGCCCCGCGCCTTTCCGCGCTAGGCCCGCGCCTGGCGCCTTGCCCCTCCGCCTCTCCGCTTCAGAGTCCGCGCCCCTGAAATCCAGGGCCTGACGCTGGGCGCGGCGGTCGCTGTCCTTCTTGGCCACGGGAAGCGGGGTCTTTTTCTCGCAATCAAGTCCGGTGACATACATGGCCGTGGAGATCGTCCCCGGCGTGGGGGTGAAATCCTGAAACTGCCGAACCGCAAGACCGAGATTACCAAGGCGCGCCGCCATTCTTTCCGTATCCGCTAGGGTACAGCCCGGATGGGAGGCAATCAGATAGGGGGTGAAATGAAAATTCTTCCCCGCTTTTTTGCCGATCTCCCGGCACAGGGCGAGAAATTCCTCCAGCACCGCCACGCTCGGCTTGTGCATGAGGCGGAGCACCGCGTCCTCCGTATGTTCCGGCGCAATCTTCATCGCGCCGGGGGTGTGCTCCAGCAACAGCTTTTGCAACAGACGCGGGGTTTTGAGCAGCAGCTCCATCCGCAGCCCGGAGGAAACGAACAGATGCTTGACCCCCTCGCAATCCGCCACTGCGCTCAGCAGGCCGAGCATGGCCTGCTCGTCGATCTTGAAAAATTTGCACACCTTGGGATACAGGCAATCATGGCGTTTGCAGGGCTGGGGACTGGCACAGCCGGTGCCGTACAGGTTGGCGGTGGGGCCGCCCAGATCGCTGATGGTGCCGGAGAAATCCTGCTGTGCGGCAAGCCGCCTCGCCTCCTGCACCACGGAATCCCGGCTCCGGCTGATGATCTTCGGCCCCTGGTGCCGGGAGATGGCGCAAAAAGAACAATTGCCGCAACAACCGCGGACAATGGTGATCGAATCCCGGATCATCCGGCAGGCCGGAACATCACCGCAGGCTGGATGGGGTCTGCGGGTAAAAGGCAGGCTGTACAGGGCATCCAACTCCGCTGTGTCCAGCGGCGCGGCGGGATGGTGCTGCACAACCCAGGCGGCCTGTTGGTACTGCAACAAAGGCTCGTCGGCATAGGCCCTGGCTTGACGGTCCACAGTAAGCTCGGCCTCAAGAAACAGGGGCAGATCAGCCTGAATCTCCGCCCAGGAAGGCAGCACCTTGGGCGCGGCAATCCCACGCGCCTCCAGCTCCTTTTCCGTCAACCGTTCGCAGGTGCCGGGGATATCGGCCAGATCCCGACCCTCGGCAAGCCGGGCCGCCACTTCCAGCACCGCACGCTCCCCCATGCCGTAGACCAGAAGATCACCCTTGGCGTCGGTGAGGACCGAACCCCGCAACCGCTGCTGCTGGTAATCATAATGCACGAAGCGGCGCAACGACGCTTCCAGACCGCCCAAAACCACGGGCACCTCGGGGTAGGCTGCGTGCGCAAGATTGCTGTAGAGGATGGTGGCCCGATCCGGCCGCCGCCGCAGCTTTTTTTCCGCCTTGTCGCCGAAATAGGGATTACCGCCGGGGGAATAATCGTCCCGGTCACGGACCTTGGCGTTGCCGCTGTAATTGGCCACGATGGAGTCCAGGTTGCCTGCGGTGATACCAAAAAAAAGGCGCGGCTTGCCGAATTGCCGGAAGTCATCGGGGGCATGGTGGCGGGGCTGGGAGAGCACGGCAACCCGGTAGCCGTTGGCCTCGAGCAGTCGGCCGATCAGGGCCACGCCAAAGGAGGGATGATCCACATAGGCGTCCCCGGTGACCAGCACCACATCAACATATTTCCAGCCTCGTGCTGCCATCTCCGCCCCGGAGGCCGGGAGAAAGTGTCCTGTTTTTTCGTGGGCCAAGGTCTGTTCTCCTCTTCCCGGAAAATTGGAGGGACCGGGATACCTCCTGTTTATAATCCAATTCCGTTATGATATAAAGAAGACACTGTGGACCAGGCGGATTTCGCCTTTTCCGCCAACCAGCATACGCACCGGAGTCCTCCCCATGCAGGAATCACCATATCTGGAAGGCCAGGGCTTTCTTGTCAACAAGCTGCACCGGCTCCCCTTTCTCGACTCGCTGAGCGATAAGTATATCAAACAGATCCTGCGCCTCAGCAAGATCAGAACCTTTGAGGATGGCGAAATCCTCACCCCGGAAGGGGCTTATGACAACTGGGTCTACATCCTTTTTTCCGGGGCGGTGCGGATTGTCAAACACGGCAAGGAAATCGCCAGGATCGAAGATATCGGCGGCGCTTTCGGCGAGCTTGCCGCCATCGACGGCAAGTCCAGATCCGCCTCGGTGCAGGCCCTCGGCCCCACGGTCTGTTTGGCCATTGACGCCTCCTTCATGAGCGAGGCGGCCGAACCTCTGGACCAAGCCCTTTTTGTCTCGGTCATGTACCGCCTGTTCACCGAGGTCATCGCCCAGCGCCTGCGCGCCTCAAACGAGGAACTGGTCAGGGTGCGTTCCGAGCTTGACCAGCTGAAACGAAACCAGAGATGACCCCCCACGCCACAAGGGCCTGTTCCTTTCCCACAGGATTTGGTAGTATGCCGCTTCACGCGTAACGCCCGAAACTCAACCCGCAGGATACCCGGTATGGATTCAGAAAAGCCCTTGGCTGGCGGCATTCCCATGGTCAACATAGACGGCGCCAAAATTCGCCGGATCAGGGAAGAAAAAGGGTTGACCCAACTCTATGTCGCCACGGTGGTGGGGGTCACCACCGACACCATTTCCCGCTGGGAAAACCGCCGCTATCCCAACATCAAAAAAGAAAACGCCATCAAACTGGCAGAAGCGCTGGAAGCCCAGATGGCGGATATTATTGATCACGGTCAGCCCGCCCAGGCCGGTGAGCCACCCAAACCGGCAGACCAGACGGTGCCGTCAGATAAAACAACCGAGCCGGCTGCCGGTCCGGAAGCCTCGCCCGCGCCCGAACCAGCCCCGCCACTAACCGCCTCAGCCACAGCCCCAGCACCCAAGCAACGCCTTGCCTCGCAAACCGTCCTTCTTTCCGCCACCGTCCTGCTGTTTGTCCTTGTCGGTCTCGCCCTGCTCTGGTGGCGCACCGCAAACAATGGAGAAGGCCAGGTGACGGCCGTCAGAACCCTGCCCGCCCATGCGACTCCCGGCATCCCCTTTCCGGTGGTCATCGAAGTGACCACCAGCGGTTCCAGCCCGTTTTCCCTGATCCTCAAGGAAACCCTCCCCCCGGACTGCATACCGGCGCAGGGCAAACCGCAATTTGTCTTCCAGGAAAGCGATCCCCCGGTGCTCAAGTGGATCGGCAAAATCACCAACGAACATGCGGTGTACAGCTACCTCGCCAAGCTTAAACCCGAGGCGAAGATGGCAACCGTGCATAAATTCGCCGGCGGCATCACCGTCCGCTCGGATGACAACCCCAGCATCCCCTTATCCGGGAACGACTCCCTGCAGGTAAGCCCCTTCCATTGGGCGGACAGCAACAGCGATGGCAGGATAGACGATGAGGAGCTGCTTTCGGTGTACGAAACCTACGGGGGAATTGAAGGCCTTCATTTCGGCAAGAAGCTGATTGAGGAGATCTGGGCGGCCAAGGGCTACCTCTGGAATCCGGAGACGCGCAGCTATGAAATTCTCCAGTAACCACCAAAGGGGGGACGGAAAATGATGCCAAAAAAAATCCATACTCTGGCGTCGGGCCTGCTGTTGGCGCTGCTGGTGCATCTTTCCCTGCCGACAGCCCTGCAAGCCGACGAGGCCCAGGTCAGCGGCCAGTACCTGAGCAGTGCAGGCCAGGATATCCAGCTCCAAATCACGGTTTCCCGCCCAGCCCCCAGCACCCTGATTGTGAGCCAGAATCTGCCGGTGGGCACGGTGATCGAAGCCGCAACGCCGGCGTTCCACCAGTACGATGCAAGCAAAGGCGAGGTGAAATGGCTGCTGACCAATATCAGCCCAGGCAGGTATACATTAAGCCTGCACCTGGTGCACCCCGTGGCTTCCGGCGCTGTCCGCGGAGAGATCCGCTACAAGGACCCGGCCAGCGCTCGCCTGATACAGTTACAGGTCAAACCGTAAACTAAAGCCCATTTGCCTGCGCCTGATCAAGCACGCTGCGGCAAATTTTGGCAAGATCATGGATGGAAATGGGCTTCATCACATAGCCCTGAATCCCCAAGGCCCTGGCCTTGTCCTCGGTGAACACCTCGCTGAAACCGGTGCAGAGAACAATCGGCATTTCCGGCCGGATGGCCAGGATGTGCTTGGCCAATTCACCGCCGGTCATGTTGGGCATGGTGTAATCGGTGACAACCAGATCAAAATCATCCGGCTTGGCCCGGAACAGCTCCAACGCCTCGATACTGCTGGTGCGCGTGGTCACCTGATACCCGAGGTAGACAAGAATCCTTTCCCCCAGTTCGATGAGGGAACTCTCGTCATCAACAAACAACACCCGCTCCTTGCCGGTCGGCGGAGCATCCGCCACCACAGCTTCAACGGTTTCGGTAACGCTTTCCAACACGGGAAAATAGAGCGAGAAAATCGTCCCCTGCCCCGGTGCGCTCCGGACCTCGATACCTCCGCCATGACTGGTGACGATACCGTGGACCACGGATAGCCCCAAGCCGGTACCCTCGCCCCGGTTCTTGGTGGTGAAAAACGGATCAAAAATTCTCTCCAGGATGGCCGGTTCAATGCCTTGCCCGGTGTCGCGCACCGTCAGCCGGAGGTAATTGCCGGGTTCCAGGGCAAAGGTGCGCAGGACCGGCTCTTCCCGCAGATATTTCTGGGCAAGCTCGACTTCAAGCACGCCCCCGGTTTCCCGCATGGCATGGGCCGCGTTGGTGCAGAGATTCATCAGCACCTGATGGATCTGGGTGGGGTCGGCCATAATCTTGCCGAGATCCTGGCCCATGGTTTGCCTGATCTCAATGGTCGTCGGCAGGGAGGCCCGCAGCATTTTGAGGGTCTCCTTGATGATGGGCGCGACATTGACCGGCGTCCTAGCCATCTCCCCCTGTCTGCTGAAGGCAAGGATGTGAGCGACCAGATCCTTGGCCCTGCCGCTGGCCCTGCGCACTTCGGTGAGAGTAGCCCGCAGGCTTCCTTCTCCCACCTCAAGCAGGGCCAGTTCCGTGTAGCCCATAATGGCGGCGAGGATATTGTTGAAATCGTGGGCAATCCCGCCGGCCAGGGTGCCGATGGCCTCCATTTTCTGGGAGTGGCGCAGCTGGGCCTGCAAATCCTCCCGCTCCGTTCTTTCCCGCTCCCGATCTGAAATGTCACGGATAATACCGACGGCCCACCACCCATCGTCCTGTTGCAAGGCGGACAGGGCGAGTTCCACCGGAAACTCTTTGCCTCCCTTGCGGAGGGCGGTCATCGCCAAGATTTTTCCAATGGCGTTGCCCTCGCCACTGGCCCAAAACCGCGACAGTCCTTCTTTAAACTGAGGAGCAAGCCCGGTCGGCACGAGCAACTCATGGAGATCGCGGCCCAGCACCTCACCCTCGGTATACCCAAAAATCCGCTCGGCAGCCGGATTCCAGTAAGCAATCCGGCCTCGGTTGTCCATGAGAATGATGGCGTCCTGCGCCGTGCTGGTAATGGTTCGATAGCGTTGTTCACTGGCGACAAGATCGCGCCTGGCCTTCTTCTTCTCGGAGATATCCTTAAAACTGACCACGGCCCCGGCCAGCTGTCCTTCTTCCAGGATGGGGGTGCTGGTGTATGCAACGGAAAAACCGGTGCCATTCTTGCGCCAGAAAAAATCATCCTCAAGGTGATAGGTCTTGCCGTCGCGCAGGGTCTGGTAAATCGGACACTCGACATCCGGAAAATAGGTGCCGTCCTGGCGGCTGTGATGCCAGATGATGTGGCTCGGCTGACCGACAAGCTCCCCGGGTTCATAGCCCAGCATCCTGGCGGCCTGCGGGTTGACAAAGGTATGATTGCCCCGGACATCAAGACCGAAGATTCCCTCGCCCACGGCGTCGAGGATCAGCTGGTTTTGCCTAAAGAGCATCTGAAACTCGCGTTCCACCTTTTCGCGCCGGGCAATATCTTGCTGGAGCAGAGTCGAGGTTTGGGACAGGGCGACATCCTTGCCGGCGATGGCATCCCGGAGAGTTGCCTGGTTCGTGGCCAGCCTGCGGTCCAGCCGGGCAAGGTAGAGGTAAAAAAACAAAAAAAGCAAGAGCGCGATGGCAAGGCCGACCCCCCCGAGATAGAGAGCCATGGCCCAGAGGGAAACCACCTCGCTGGTAACGTCCTGCAACATCACCAGGGCGCCGATGGTCTGCTGGGAGGGATCGAGAAGGTCGATGAAACCGCCCCGAAAATGTCTTTCCCCCTCCGTAAAATCAAGGGTTCTGACAAATCCCTGTGGCGCCCCGGACATGAGAGCCTGGCATAGCGCCTCTGGTAAGGTCGGCATGGTCCTCGCCAAGACCACACACTGGGCCAACCCCTCCCAGCTTCCGACCCTTCGGCCTGCCGCCGCCTCCGCCTCCCACTTTTTCTGGTCGATCCCTGCCTTTCGCGCCGTGATGAATATCTCAGCGCCAAGAGCCTCTTTCAACCTGGGGGCCAAAAAGCCTATATCCTGACTCATCTCCACATAGCCCGCGCCATCCCCTGCAATGACCCAGGGAACAACCACCCGTAGAAAGAAGCGGCCATTTCTGTCGAGCTCCAGGCCCTGGACCATGCCCTGCAGCAGAGAAACCTGGCGAAGGGTCTGGTGCTCAAGCATCACGTCCGAGGCCGCTCGATTATCCGCGGGAAAAACAAGTTTCTTCTCCGCATCGGCAAGCAACAGCTGCACCATGCCGGATGGTTCTGCCGCCTGGGGCTCAAAACGGAAAATGCTCCCCTTGAGCCGGGAACCATCCCTGGCAAGAAAGGCATCCTGCAAAGCCTTATCCGCCTGGAGGATCTCGATCCGCTTCTGCAACTGCCTCGCTTCCGTTGCCAACAGGGATTGAAACAGCTGCTGCCCGCGGTGCGCCTCATCATATAAGCGCTGATTGGTGTTCTGCTGCTGCACCCAACGCATCCCGTACAACGAGGCGGCAAGGCTAAGA
Organism: Thiovibrio sp. Mzg5; assembly: GCF_055379285.1. Classification (NCBI taxonomy): domain Bacteria; kingdom Pseudomonadati; phylum Thermodesulfobacteriota; class Desulfobulbia; order Desulfobulbales; family Thiovibrionaceae; genus Thiovibrio; species Thiovibrio sp. Mzg5. Next base: position 1,140,189 of record NZ_AP022872.1, read on the forward strand.
ACAAGGGCGAAGGCCAGGGGCAAAACCAGCGGCCGGGTGATACTTTCTTTGTTTTTCTGCATGTGGACCATGGTATTATTGATAGTATCCGTGTGGAGCGCGGGCATGATTCAGCACTTTCATTGCATACAATCCGCCCGCCAATGTCAAGGGCAAAACACGCCGTTACCCCTTGGGAGATTAAGGAAAAATGCACAATATGGCGCCTGAGAATCTGCTGAACCGCCGAAAATTTCTTTCCGACTCCGGCAGACTGCTGGTAATGCTCTCCTCCTTCAGCGCCCTGGCCTGCGCCTGCACCAATGAGCACGATGGGAAAAGCCGGCTCGCCGAACTGGTGGTTGAACAAGGCAGGATGGTTCTCGACCTGGGCGAAAGCCGCTACCGTACGCTCAACACCATTGGCAACGGTCTGAAAATCGAGATTACCCGTCAGGAAAAACCGCTTCTCATCACCAGGATTTCCGAGACCCGGGTCGCTGCCTTTTCCTCGCAATGCACCCATGCCGGCTACGAAATCCTCCTGCCGGAACAGGGAATCCTGGCCTGCTCCAGCGGCCACGGCGGAGCCTTTAACCTGGAGGGCCGGGTGCTGTCGGGGCCACCCACGAGCAATCTGCAAAGCTACCCCGCCCAACTGATCGCCAACCGGATTTATGTCGCCTACCCTTTTGGCTGATCGCGTAAAAAAGGGGGAGAGGGAACAACCACATTGATCTTGCGCATCTTTGCCCTGATCAGGTATGGTGTTGCCCCGTACTTCCCTTGCGAGGGAGTTGCCTTTTCAATCAAGCCGTTGTCACAAAACAATGTCGTCGCCCAGATGACCGAAACGGCATAAAGAGCCGTAACGCAATGACCAAGGAAGCGTTGGTTATTTCGTAACGGCTCCTAAATACACCAAGGATACGCCAGATGAAAAAGATAGCAGTCTTAGCCGGTGACGGCATCGGCCCGGAAGTCATGCAGGAAGCGATCAAAGTTCTGGATGCGGTCCAGCAGAAATTCGATTTCCGCCTTGCCTACGAACATGCGGATGTGGGCGGCTGCGCCATCGACCACCACGGCGAGGCCCTGCCCGCCTCGACCCTAGCGGTGTGCGAGGCCAGCGACGCCATCCTCTTCGGCTCGGTGGGCGGCCCCAAGTGGGAATCCCTGCCCCCGGCCCAACAACCGGAACGCGCCGCCCTGCTGCCGCTGCGGAAACATTTCGAGCTCTTCTGCAACTTCCGCCCGGCCAAGATCTTCAAATCCCTGGCTGCTGCCAGCCCGCTACGGGCCGATATCGTGGGGGACGGCTTTGACATCCTCTGCGTGCGGGAACTCACCGGCGATATCTACTTCGGCCAGCCCAAGGGCAGGGAAGGTTCCGGCCCCGACGAAAAAGCCTACGACACCATGATCTACCATCGCTGGGAGATCGAGCGCATCGCCCGCCGCGCCTTTGCGGCGGCCCGGCTGCGCCGCAAGATCGTCACCTCGGTGGACAAGGCCAATGTGCTGACCACCATGGTGCTCTGGCGGGAGGTGGTCATCGAGATCGCCAAGGAATACCCGGATGTCACCCTAAACCACATCTACGTGGACAACGCCACCATGCAGCTGGTCAGAAATCCCCACCAGTTCGACGTCATGCTCTGCGGCAACATGTTCGGCGACATCATCTCCGACGAATGCGCCATGATCACCGGCTCCATGGGGTTACTCGCCTCGGCCAGCCTCAACGAAAAAGGCTTCGGCCTCTACGAGCCTGCGGGCGGCTCCGCCCCGGACATTGCCGGCAAAGGCATCGCCAACCCCATCGCCCAGATCCTCTCCGCCGCGATGATGCTGCGCTTCAGCCTGGATCAGGGTGCGGCCGCGGACGCCATTGAAAAGGCCGTTGCCGCGGTGCTCGACAAAGGCGTGCATACCCCGGACATTGCCGTGGACAAAAGCCGCGCCGTGGGCACCGCCGCCATGGGCGATGCCATCGTCAAGGAATTGCAGCAGTAAAGCGCAGAAAAACCCACTGGCCCAATACTCTGGGCCTCCGTATTTTTTTATGAATTTCGTAACGAAAGAGGATCACCATGAGCGACTTGACCGCCACAATGACAACGAGCAAAGGCACCATCACCCTCAGGCTGTTCGCCGAGAAAACCCCCTTAACCGTGGCGAACTTTGCCAACCTCGCCCGGCGCGGCTTTTACAACGGCCTCAAATTCCACCGGGTTATCCCGGATTTCATGGTGCAGGGCGGCTGCCCCAAGGGCACCGGCACCAGCGGCCCCGGCTATGACTTTGCCGACGAATTCGACGCAAGCCTCGGGCACACCAAGCCGGGTATCCTCTCCATGGCCAACGCCGGACCTGGCACCAACGGCAGCCAGTTCTTCATCACCCATGTCCCCTGCCCCTGGCTGGACGGCAAACACACGGTTTTCGGAGAAGTCGCCGGCGACAAGGATCAGGAGGTGATCGACAGCATCAAACAGGGCGACACCATTACCACCGTGACTATCGAAGGCGATGTAACCGAGATTTTCGAAAAAGCCAAAGACCAGCTCAAGACCTGGAATCTCGCGATCAGCCAGCGGTTTCCCAATCTTGCCCCTGCGGAATAAGGCAGAGGCCGGGAGCGTTTGCTTCCGGCTCCAGGCATAAAAAAAGGCGGGGAAAACCCCGCCTTTTTTTATTATCTCAGCAACACCATCCGATCAGGGCAGCATCTTTAAGCTTTGCGCGGCATTGACATTGCCATTGGCCGCCGCCTTCTGGTACCACTTCTTGGCCTCGCCCACATCCTGCTTCACCCCGCCCCCGATCTCGTACATGTAGCCAAGATAGTACTGGGCATCCGGGTCGTTCTGTTTCGCGGCCTTCTGCCACCAGCCGACCGCTTCTTGGTCACTCTTCTTCACCCCCTTACCGAGGCTGTACATGAAGCCAAGTCGGTACTGCGCCTTGGCCTGGCCCATCTCCGCAGCCTCGACAAAGAGCTTGTGGGCCTGGGCATAATCCCGAGTCACCCCTTCGCCCTTAAAGAACCGCAGACCTTCTTCGTACAGACTGTTTTTATCCCTGAAAATCGGCGGTTGAGCAACCTTGGCAACCTGCTCCGGCTTTGGCTGCTCCTTCACTACCGCCTTGATCTTTTTCTCCTCCGGCTCCAAGGCCTTGGGTTCCGCCTGAACACGCACCTCTTCGACCTTTGCTTGAGACGGCGGCGACACAGCCAGGGCAACCTTTTGCCCCGCCTGCAATTGGGCCCTGGCCGAGGCACTTCCCTTTTCCGCAGCAAGGGTCCACCATTTTCTGGCCTCATCCGGATTCCGGGCTACTCCCTTGCCCTGACTGTACAGGGTGCCGAGCCGGGACATGGCTTCGACCTGGCCATTTTCCGCTGCCTGCTGATAGAGCTTTGCGGCCTGCCCCAGGTCCTGCTCCATGGGGTCTGTCCCTGTCTCATATTTCATACCCTGGGCAAGAAGAGAGTCCGGGCCGCCCTGGCCGGGACCGTTCCATATCCGGATGGTGCCATCCAAGCCAGCGGAAACAAGATGTTTGCCGGAAGACAGAAAGGCCAGGGAGGTCACGGAAAGATCATGTCCTTCATAAAAATTGAACAGCTTGCCCCCATTTTTTTGCCAGGACAGAATATGCCTGCTTTGGGTGGCAGCCATGACATAACGGCCGTCAGGGGAATAGGCCACGCTGTTCACCGGGTCCAGTTCCGGGTCGCGCAAAACCCTTAAGCGGGCACCGGACTCAGCGTCCCAGGCATAGACCGATCCGTCCCGGCTGCCGGTGACAAACTCCTTACCATCAGGGGAATAGGCCACACACAGCACCCAATCGGCATGCCCCTGGATTGAGCGAATCAGGCGCACATTGATGGCATCCCACATCTCGATCTTCCCGTCCCAGTTCTCGGTGGCGACAATCTTTTTGCCATCCGGCGAATAGGCTAGAGCCAGAAGATTATTCTTGGTCTCCTTCTGGGTGGTCTCAAGAGTCCCATACTTAACGTTCCAGATCCGGAGGGTGTTGTCGTTGCTCACCGAGGCAATACGATTGCCGTCCGGCGAAAAAGCCAGATCGTTGATTTGCTGGGAGTGCTCCCGCATGTCCTGCACAAGTTGCCCGTTTGCCAGATCCCATATCTGCACGGCGTTGCCACGACGCCCTCCCGCCATTACAGCGGCGGCAAGCAACTTACCATCAGGGGAAAAGGCCACGGCATCGGCGCTTTGCAAGTCCTTGCCCAGGGTGAGGATAACCTTGCCCGAATTAAAATCCCAAACCTTGACGGTCCCATCATCTCCGGCAGAAGCGATTTTTTTGCCGTCGGCAGAACAGGCCACTCCATTGATGATATCCGTCTTTTGTCCCTGAATGGTTTTCACAAGATCAGGGTTGCCCGAGGCATCAGAGGGAGGGGCAAAAACAGCAAGGAAAACGCAGCCCAGCAGAAAGGCACAGACCATCCTCTGATAACCCGGTTCATTCTTTGAGCGCGAAAAAATGCGATGCAACACTGTCATGCCCCCTCCATCGAATTTTTTTGTAACACGGATCAGGAAAAAATTGACTACTGCGACGGCTTGTAACCTCTGCCAACAACGCATCATTCTATATACAGAACACCCAGGAATACAAGCAGGATATTAGGCATAAAAAAAGGCAGACAGATACCATGGTATCCGCCTGCCCTATGTAATCAAAAAACGCCCGCTCTTATTTAGCAAATGGACTGGCCATTTCCTTGACTTTACCGACTTCCTCCTTGAGAGAAGCAACTTCTTTCACGCCGGGAACGGTTTCTTCCGCCTCGCGCAATCCTTTTTTAAAGGAGGAGATGGCCTTGCCAAGGCCGGAGCCGATTTCCGGCAGCTTTTTCCCGCCAAAGACCAAAAAAGCGATTCCCAAGATAACAACCAATTCCGGAGTACCCAAGCCAAACATGTCCATCCTCCTTGTATAAAATTGTTACAAGCAAACGTGCAATATCTTCGTCAAGCGGAGCCGGAGCCCCCTTCTTTGTCTTTTTCTTCGATTTTTTCCTGCTTGTCAGCATCGCGGGTTGCTTTTTTAAAGTTTTTGATGCCCTGCCCGATCCCCGAACCGATCTCAGGCAGCTTGCCCGCGCCGAAGATGATGACGATTATCACCAGAATAACGATGAGCTCCGGCATTCCAAGTCCAAACATGAGAAACCCCTTTCAGCTGACGGCGTTTATGATGGATTAGCCCGACAAAACAACCAGAAAAAAAGCAATTGCTTATATATACCATACGGAGGCGAAGAAGCAACCCCCCTTTTCATTCCGGATGCCCCCCAGTATGCAGAGACCTACTGATATTCCCGTTTACACAGGTAATACTTTGTATTACGATTAGACGATGCATTTACACGACCAGGGGGAAAAACATGCGCAACAAAAAACCGGAAACCATCACCTTCAAGGCCGATGAAACCCTGGCCAAAGCCTTACACAAGGTACCCAACAAATCCGAATTTATCAGAAACGCCATTTTAAACGCCCTGGAAAACGGCTGCCCCCTTTGTCAGGGCACCGGCATTTTGACCTCGGAACAACGCACCCACTGGGCCAAATTTCTCAACACCCATTCCCTGCAAAAATGCGATGAGTGCAAGGCCGTCCATCTTGTCTGCGGAAGCAACGAAACCCCATGCCAACATTGAACCTTTCCAAACTCTTTCCAGCCATTGTTCTTGTGCTGGTCATCACCTGCTGGACAACTAGCCCCCTCGCAGCGCCAGCGGCGGCAGCGAAGGTACGGATTTTTGTCACCGTGCCGCCCCAGGCATATCTTGCCGAAAAAATCGGCGGCGAGGCGGTGGAGGTGCACACCCTGGTGGGAAAAGGCCAAGATCCGCACACTTTTGAACCAACCCCCCGCCAGGCAGCGGCCCTGGCCGGAGCCAGCCTGTTTTTCACGGTGGACATCCCCTTTGAGAAGCAGCTGGCAGCCAAGGTAGCAGCCAGCAATCGCAATCTACGGATCGTGGATTCCACCCGGGGGATCGTCCGCTTGCCGCTCACGGAAGCCCACCGCGAAACGCACGCCAAGGACGATCACCCCGGCAACGAGGCAGACCCCCATCTCTGGCTGGCCACGGACAACCTGCGAATCATGGCCGACAACATGGCCGGTGCCCTGAGCACCACCATGCCGGAGCGCAAAGAGCTTTTGCAAAAAAACCTCACCTCCCTTCAACGCGAGATCAGCGCTCTGGACAAACGGTTGACCGCCACCCTGGCCCCGCACCGGGGCAAGACCTTTTATGTCTTCCATCCGGCCTTCGGTTATTTTGCCCAGGCCTACGGCCTGCAACAAAAAGCGGTGGAAATCAGCGGCAAATCCCCCACCCCGAGGCAGCTCACCGCCCTTATCCGCCAGGCCCGGGAGGATCGGGTGCGCACCATCTTTGTCCAGCCGCAATTCGACAGCAAGAGCGCCGACACCGTGGCCCAGGCCATCAACGGGGCCGTGGTCCCCATCGACCCGCTGGACAAGGAGGTGCTGCGCAATCTCGCCACCATCGCCGGGGCCATCGAACAATCGCTGCAACAGTGAAACTGCCCAATAGCACCGCATCTGCTTTGTCATCGGCCTGCTCACATAGGCCGGCTATAGCTCGCAGACCTCTTTCGCGCATCTGCGGCACTATTGAACAGTTTCGTTTCTTGGTTTACGATCCTTTCCGGCCCCAAGCTGGATAGTTACAAACAATGAAGGAACAACCATGAGCGCCAGCAGCACACAGGAAACAGCCATCCGCATCCGGGATCTTGATTTTGCCTACAATGGCACGCCCATTCTCGAAAGCGTCAGCCTGGAGATCATGGCCCGTGATTCCCTCTGCATCGTGGGCCCCAACGGCGGCGGCAAGACTACCCTGCTCAAGCTCATCCTCGGGTTGCTCAAACCGAATCGGGGCGAAATTGAGGTGCTGGGGCAAACGCCGGAGAAAAGCCGTTTACGCATCGGCTATGTTCCGCAGTATGCCCGCTACGACCCGCAGTTTCCCGTAACCGTCCTCGATGTGGTGCTCATGGGCCGACTGGATCGAATTTTCTGCGGCGCCTACGCCAAGGCCGACCATGAGGCTGCCCAATCAGCCTTGGCGGATATGGGGTTGGCGGATCTGGCCGGCCGTCTGTTTGCCGAGATCTCCGGCGGGCAAAGACAGCGGGTTCTCATTGCCAGGGCCTTGGCCGCCGAAGGCGAACTGCTGATCCTGGACGAACCCACGGCCAACATCGACGCCGCCTCGGAGGAACAGCTCTTCAAGCTCCTCACCAAGCTCAACGAACGGCTCACCGTCATGCTGGTCACCCACGATGTCGGCTTTGCCTCGAAGTTCTTCAAGAGTATCGTCTGCGTCAACCGCCAGGTCGTGCTCCACCCCACCAGCGAACTGACCGGCGAGCTGATCCGCAACATGTACGGCGGCGATATCCGCATGATCCGCCATGATCACCGCTGCTCCCCGGAAGGACATTGCAACCATGGAATTTCTTGAGGCCCTGGCCGATCCGGCCATTCCCTTCCTGCGCTACGCCTTCGGTGCCGGCATCCTGGCCAGCCTCTCCTTCGGCATCATCGGCACCTACGTGGTGGCCCGCCGCATCACCTACATTGCCGGGGCCATCGCCCATTGCGTGCTGGGCGGCATCGGGGCTGGGCTTTACTGCCAGTACAAGCTGGGGCTTACCTGGTTCGGGCCTCTCTCCGGGGCCATCGTGGCGGCGCTTTTAGCGGCCATCATCATCGGTCTGGTGAGCCTCCACGCCAACCAGCGGGAAGACACGGCCATCGGCGCCCTCTGGGCCATCGGCATGGCCGTCGGCTTGCTGTTCATCGCCAAAACCCCGGGCTATATCGAGCCGATGAGCTATCTGTTCGGCAATATCCTGCTGATCTCAAAATTTGATCTCTGGATGGTGCTGGTACTGGACGTCCTGGTGGTGGGAACAGCCACCCTGTTTTACCACAAATTTTTGGCCGTCTGTTTTGACGAGGAGTATGCCAGGCTACGCGGGGTCCGCACAGACCTGTACTACCTGCTGCTCCTCTGCCTGACTGCCCTGACCGTGGTGCTGCTGGTTCGGGTGGTGGGAATCGTGATGGTCATTGCCCTGCTGACCCTGCCCGCCGCGGTGGCGAGCAATTTTGCCAAGGGCCTCTGGCAGATGATGGTGCTGGCCACCCTGTTCTGCATCGCCTTCATCGGCTCGGGCCTGGCGATCAGCTACAGCAACGATCTGCCCAGCGGCCCGACCATCATTGTCATTGCAGGGATTACCTATTTGGGGGCAACCGGCTTGCGCCAGTTTTCGACACGAAAAAGCTAACCGGATCACAGCAACTGCGGATCAACAATTCACATAGAGCATGTACTCTTCACCGCCGATGAGATAACCGCTCTTGGGCAGAAAAGAATTATCGAGGATATGCGAGTGGACCGGATTGTAATAGATGATGGCAATCTGCCTTGGTTTTTTTTGCAGCGATTTCTTAATATTTTTCACCACCGCCTGCAAAACAACATCGTCAAAGGGATTGAAGAAGAAAAATACATTCTGATCGTCTTCGATCTCGTAATGGGTGACATCGCCTTCGACCACCGCAATGTCCAATCGCGAGCCTGTTGCCTGCTCGACAATCCTGACATTATTTCTCGCTATCGCGCAGAGTTCCGGGGAGAATTCAATCCCCACCGCCTTTTTAATCCCCCGCAACACCGCAAGCAGCAAGACCCGCCCTTTGCCGCAGCCGAAATCCACTAGAACACTTTCCGGCGGCAGGGGAATCGTATCCAGCAACCGGTTAAACGACAGGGCCATGGTCGGCTGATAAAAAGAACCGTGCTCCTTGTTCTCTCCCGTAACGGTGAGATCGTGCAGGCTGATTTTATTCCTCGTGTCGGTCTTGTATTTCCAGTCAAAATGAAAATCAAACATCCTGTTCAGCATGATGCTCAGGGTGCGGGAGATTCCTTTTTCTTGCAAATGCAACCAGATATTTGTCAGCAGAGTCATTAATTCCCCTAATAGCCCAATTCTTTTTCCCTGATCCGGCTGTTATCGCCGCCCCGGCCTGACCAACCCTGAGATCCGTACGCCGATCTCGCGCAGATTATCCAGCACTGCATCCTCATTCATGGTGAGCGGTTTCCGGTCCCGCATCACCAATCCGACCATTGATCACGGAGTGCGCCGCCTCGCTCCCCCTGGCAGCATACACCAGAGGGGCGGAAATATTATCCAACTACAACCGCCAGGGCCTGATTTCTTCGAAATGAGCGAAAACAAAGGCCTTTGCGAATTTTCCGGATCATGAACCTTTTTCCGCCGTTGTCACACCTATCTTTTCCCCTCTGTTTACCGATCACGTTTGGCTGTGACGACTTCTACTAGCCCCCACCGGACCATTTCTGGCAAGTTTCCAAAACCAGGCATTAACGTGCCGTTGTAGCCGTTGCTGATCACCTCGAACATCCGCTGGGGGGTGAGGCTATACGCTGTAAAATCAGGCGGTGGCGGACGGTAGCCGCGGGATTGTTCCGTACCCTTGCCGTCATTGCCGTGACACGGCGTGCAGGTCTGGGCATATATCTGCTCGGCCTGCTGAAGCGTTGCCGCAGAAATGACAACCGGAGGAGGCCCTGGTTTTTCTATCAGATGATGGCTGGCGTTGAGATATTCGGCCAGGGCATCAAGCTTGTTCCGATCCAGAAAGGTGAAGTACGGCATGGCCGAGCCGGGGACCCCCTCGGTAAGAATTTTGTGGAGATAGGGTGCGGTAGTCCGCACGGCGGCAATGTTTTCCGGCTGCACCCCCAGATTCTTCGCCTCTGGGCCCGCGCCGTCCGCCAGCTCGCCATGACAGAAGGCGCAGCTCTTGGCATAGATGGTGGCGCCGTTGTCGTAGACAACGTTGAGCTTTGCCTGATACCGAGCAAGGCTTTCCTGGGTGAAAGCACCGGTTTCCCGGCTGTGCGCCCGGGTATTTTCCTGCAGCGCTACCGTGAGGGGCAGATATGTCCGGTTCTGAATCAGCTGGCGGCCCAGTAACATCGAGATCAGGATACAGATCATCGCGGGAACGGTAATTTGTAATGAGAGGAGCGTATCCTCTTTGCTGCCGATGGTGAATAGGTACCAAAGAAAAAGAGCAACACCGCCTACCCCGATAAAAAGGGCGAGATTGACAATCATCCCCGGCTTGTCCGGCAGTGATGCATAGAGCAGGATGCCGAGGAAAATCTGCAGCAAGGTGGCGGCCACGAGAAGGTGCAGCAGGGATTTTCGCTCCTCCTTGTTCTCAGCGGCGAAAAAATAATGAAACGCCGCCCCGAACACCACCGCAGCCCCCAGGACATGCAGATATCTGAACAACCAGTGAACAGCCAACGACCCGTTCAGGCGGTACCCTTGCTCAATGATGGTAATCCAGCGAGCAGGATGTTCGGAGGCGGTCAGGATCAGGACGAAGATTCCCGGGACCGCCAACAGGGTGAGCAGGCCGGTGATTCCCAAGATCAGCGGGATAAGACGGTGGCTGTCAAGGTGATGGGCCAGTACGTCGAAAGCAAGGAAGGCAACGATGAGCAGCGCGATGATGGCAAGCCAGTACGGGGCAAAGAGATTGACCCCGGTAAAAAAGGGAATGGTAAAGGCAACCTGGATCAAAAGCAAGGGGGCCACGCCCAACACCACGGCAAGACTTTTGTGGCTCATGAAGGCTTTGGTAATCCGGCCTGCCAGGCGAAGGGATTGAGGCTTGCCGCCCCAATGGCCGCTCAGCAGGTAGAAAAAAGCAAGGATCGCCGTGCCGAGCGTGAACAGGACAAAGAGCAGATGCAGGGCAAAGGAGACAAAAAGAAGGCCCTGCAGCCATGGATCGGGCATGGGCTTTTGCAGAAGGAGATCAAGAAGGTTATTCATGTGCCGCCCCTCCGTTGAGCGGGGTAAAGCGAGAGGGAGCGCCAAGTTTGATGGCGCCGTCCCCGAGGCGAAAGAGAAAATCGGCCATGGTCCGCCGCTCTTGATCGGTGCCTGAAAAAGGGGGCATGAAGGGCACCATTTCCTGGGTATGGCCGAGGATGACGTAGAGGCCGTCCGCTGTCCTGCCCTGCACCCGGGCAACGATATCGTTGATCCCCCCGATGGTATGGCAGGCGGAACAGTTTTGGGCAAAGAGATAGGCGCCCTGGCCCACCGGATCGCCCTGCCTGGCTGTGGCCTTATACCAGTAAGAGCTCGGGAGCATGCCCTGTTTGGCAAAGAGAGGCGTTTCCGCAAGCAGCACCTGGTTGGCATACATATAACCGGGCATCAGATACGGGCCGCGGATAAACTCCCGCACCCGTTCAAACTGGGCCACAAAAAGAATCGAGACAACAATCGCCGGAACCACAAGGATTCGAACGGCGATGACTGACCTGCGCAGGGCCACAAGCCAGAAAAACAGCAAGAAAACCGCGCCGCCGACGGTGATCTTCCAAAACAGTTCGGGCTGCTGGGAAAAGCGGGAGGTCATGACCGCATAGAGCGAATGGGTCTTGAAGGTGGAGGGGACCACCTTGAAATACCAGACGGCGCTGAGAATCGTAAGCGTTAGGCTAAAAAGGGCGATTTTAGCGAAAACAGCAAGACCCTCTTTGCGAAAATTACCTTCCCGGCGGGTAAAGACAAGGTAGCCGACGGAAAAGAGGGTGCCCAGGGAATAGGCGATGCCGAGGCGCAGGACAAGTTGCGGCAAGTAGCTGGCATTGAAAAATGCCGACCAGAGGCTCTTGTTCCACGGCCAGCCGTCCGGGGTGAGCATGAAGCCGAGAATGCCGGTGATCAGCAGAGCCGAGCAGAGGGCCGCCGCAACATAGCCGAGGCCGAGCCGCAGGTGGTGTTTTTTCCTCTCCCCGGTCCAGCTCTGCCAAGTGTAGTAGTAAATAAGGACGATGACCACCTCGGCGGTAAAAACACCCCATTCCATAAACCAGGGCCAGAAAAAAACCCTGAGCAGCGAACCGATCCCGCGCGGGGCCAGAGCGCTGGTGATGAGCCAGATGCCGACTCCGGTTACAGCGCCGACGCTGGTGGTCAGAAAAACGATAACGCGAAGAAAATCCCTGGCAAAGCATTCCCAATCCCGGGATACCCGGCGCTGTCCGAGATATTCGCTGACCACCACCATGGAAACCGCGCCAATGGCCAGGCCGTGGCTGATAATGACATGCAGCACGGCATCAAGCGCAATGGTCATGCCGTTTCCCAGATAGGGAACCTGAAAGATTGGAAACTCCATGCGCTACACTCCTGACGATTACTTATTGCTGAAATGGGGTCGCGGCTGGGCGGCAACATACTCCGCCACATCCAGGGCATCCTCAACGGAAAGATTCGGGTTGCCCAACGGCATGTTGAGGTGGGCAAAGGAGGCAAGGTTTGCCGACTTATGCATGCCTGCCCCGTCGTTGAAGGAGGTGTCGCCCCACAGAGGAGGAGCGGCGTTGGTGCCTTCGCCGTTCTTCCCGTGGCAGACGGTGCATTTGGCGTCAAAAACCTGCCCGCCATTGTTCTTGTCCGGGACATGGGTGCTCTTGAGATGCGGCAGGCCCAGCCAGGGTATTTCCGCGTACACCGGCAATCCCTTTGATATCCACTGGTAGTAGGTGACAATGGCGGCCATTTCCTTGCTTTCTTCAGGCAATGGCTTGCCGTTCATGCTTCTTTTAAAACAGTCGTTGGTGCGGGTTACCAGATCAACGGCATAATCTTGCCTTTTACGGTATTGGGGATAGGCGGCTCCCACCCCGACCAATGACAGGCCGCCATTTTTCCCGCCCTGGGTGATGCCGGCCTTGAAGTGGCAATTGGTGCAAGAGAGCTTGTTGCCCACATATGGAGCGGCATATTTACCGGTTTCCGTGAGGATGTTGGCGCCGAGCAGCACCGCTTCTTTGATGGATGCCGGGGCATCCTGAGGAGAGGGAGGGGCAAAGGTGATTGCCGCTGTCGCCTCCTGCCGGGGGACGGTCGAAGGAAGCGACAGTGGCATCGTCTCGCCTCCGACACCGGCAAGGTTGAGAAACCTGCCAAAAAAGAGGGACAGGCCGGCGCCGACAATGGCGATGGCGACAGTGGTGACCAAAACAAAAGCCAATCTGTTATTTTTCATTTCCTTTCACCTGCTCATGCCGGGAGGATATCTCAAAAATTTTGATAAAAAATGGTGTGTTGGTGGTCCATTTTTCTCGCCTACCTCAGTATATGTATCATGGATTTCCCCTTTCTGCATTTCGAGTTGCCGAGAAAATAAAATGCTGTAATTATCGGCTTCCTGCGTGGTATAAATATTCAATTGCCGCAGGATCGTACATCAAGGTTTTCGACCTATGTTTTTCACAGCAACGACAGGAGGTCATCTCTTTTCTTTTCGGATCGTCATTACGGTAACGAGCTGAAGCCGGTACTCTTTTTCAAAACAATCCTATGGGAGGGGGCCATGAAAAGTAGATTTTTTTCACGTCGGGATTTTCTAAAGACCGCAAGTTCCATCGGTATGGTGACCGCCTTTGGGGGGATACCAACTGATCTTTTTGCCAGTGAGGGAAAATTAGTCCGTTTCCCGGAAAAGACGGACTTGATCCTCCTCACCTCACGGCCACCGCAGCTGGAAACACCCAAACATTTTTTCAAGGAGCTGATTACCCCGAACGAGGCGCTCTTTGTCCGCTGGCATATCGCCAACATTCCCACCTCGGTTGATCTGCGGACCTGGCGGATCAAGGTCGGCGGCAATACCGAGCGGTCGTTTGAGCTTTCCATGGACGATCTGAAAGGACTTCCCAAGGTTAGCTATACTGCGGTCATCCAATGCGCCGGTAATGGCCGCAGCCTTTTTGAGCCGCGTGTTCCCGGTGGGCAGTGGGGCAACGGCGCCATGGGCAACGTCACCTGGGGTGGCGCTCGCTTGAAGGACATCCTGGCCAAGGCCGGAGTCAAAGGCGATTCGGTGGAGGTGTCCTTTAATGGCCTTGATTCCGGGCCGCTTCCCACCGTACCTGACCTGGTCAAGGCGTTACCAGTGGATAAGGCTCTGGAGGAAGATATCATCATCGCCTACGAGATGAACGGGAAGCCGCTGACCATGCTCAACGGCTTCCCCGCCCGATTGGTGGTGCCGGGCTGGTATGCATCATACTGGGTAAAGGCGCTCAGCGATGTGACCGTGTTGTCGAAACCGCTGGAGACTTTCTGGATGAATCCGGCCTATCGCATTCCGGCCAATCCCTGTGCCTGCGTCCCCCCCGGCACCAACCCTGACAAGACCGTTCCCATCAACCGGATGGATACCCGCTCGCTTATCATCGAGCCCTCCCAGGGCAACCGTTTGCCAATGGGCAAGGAGGTGACCATCTCCGGCCTCGCCTTTTCCGGCGGCTACGGCATCAAGGATGTCGTTGTTTCGGTGGATGGCGGCAAGACCTGGAAAGAGGCCAGATTAGGCAAGGATCTCGGTAAGTATTCCTGGGTCTTGTGGTCGCTGCCCTGGAAGCCGTCGCAGAAAGGAAAATATACCCTGATGGCGCGCGCGACCGACAGCATCGGCGAGTCCCAGCCTCTTGACAGTCTGTGGAATCCGGCCGGCTACATGCGGAATAATATCGAAAAAGTCGACATCACCGTCGGATAGGAGGGAATATGAAAAAAATCATCGTATTCGCCATGCTGGTAGCAGCCGCCGTGTACCTTGTGCAGCATCATGTCCCGATGGCGCGGGCCGAGGAAACGGGCACTGTTCACTCGATCACCCTGCCGACAATTCCGCCTGAGCTGAAAGAGGGCGCCGGCAAAGACAAGGTGATGATCTTCTGCGCCATCTGCCACTCCCCCGATTACATTACCATGCAGCCCCGCCTGCCCGCGAAAACCTGGGATAACGAAGTCCATAAGATGATCAAGGTGTTTGGCGCGCCGATCAACGAGGAGGACGCCAAAACCATCAGCAGCTATCTTGCCGCACAATATGGGACCGGCGAGAAATAAACCTTTGACAGATGAGGCCCCTGAAAATGAAGAAAGTTGTTACCCTTACTCTTGCCCTGTCAGCCGCTTGCCTGTGGATACCAACGGCGAATACCGCGCAGGCGGCGGCGACCAATGGGGAAGAGCTCTTTGCACAGCGCTGCAGTGCCTGCCATCCGAACGGCGGCAACATCATCAACCCTCAAAAATCTCTGCACAAAGCAAATCGGGAGGCCAATAAGGTCAACACCGTGGAGGCGATCATCGATAAGATGCGCAATCCCGGGCCGGGCATGTCGAAGTTCGACACCAATTTCCTGCCCGACCGCGACGCCAAGACGATCGCCGAGTATATCCTGAACACGTTTTAAAACGCGGCGAAGGGTATTTTCTGAAAAGAAATACCCTTCGCCATACAACTCGCCCGGGTCGTCATCGTAGGCAAACAACTCGGCAGGCCCTATCCAAAGAGAGTTCTCCCCCATCGCGACCCGGCCTCCCTCTCAATTTCCCCGGAGACGGCTCAACTGCGCCCAGGCCTGACCATCCCGGCGATCTGCGCGCCGATTTCGCGCAACCTGTCCAGCACCGCATCCTCGTCCATGGTAAGCAGCCGCCTGTCTCGCATCACCACCTTCCCGTTGATCACCGAATGCGCCACATCCGAACCGGTTGCCGCATAGACCAGATGGGAAGGAATGTTGTACATCGGGGTCAGGTGCGGCTTGTTCATATCCAGCACAATGAGATCACCCTTTTTCCCCACCTCCAGGCTGCCGATCCGGCTCTCCACGCCCAGCAGCTTGGCGCCGCCCAGGGTAGCCATGCGCAGGGTGGTTTCGGCGCTCATCACCGTGGGGTCGAGGCGATGCACCTTGTGCAACTTGGCGGCAGAGTCCATCTCGCCGAACATGTCCACATCGTTGTTGCTGGCCGCGCCATCGGTGCCCAGTCCCACCGTGACCCCGGCCGCCAGCAGCTCCACCACCGGAGCCACGCCCGAGGCAAGCTTCATGTTGCTTTCCGGGCAATGGGCCACCTTAACGCCCCGCTCGGCGAGGAGGTCGATCTCCGGTTCGGTCAATACCACGCAATGGTCCGCCACCACCTGGCTGTCGAGAATCCCCAGGGCATCAAGGTGCATGACCGGGGTATGCCCGTATTTGGCCCGGCACCCCTCCACCTCGTCCCTGGTTTCGGAGAGGTGGATCACATAGGCACCCCCGTGCTTTTCCGCCACGGTCTTGAGCCGCTTGAGCAGATCCGGGGAGCAGGTGTACACGGCATGGGGATCAACGGTGATGGAGATGAGCGGATGGTTGCGGTATTCAGCCATCAGCTCCTCCAGATACACGATGCCGTTTTCCGGCGCGCCGTAGTTGGGCGAGGGGAAATCGTACAGCACCTCGCCCAGCCAGCCGCGCATCCCGGAGTCCGCCGTGGCCCGGGCCACCTCCTTGGCAAAGAGATACATATCGCAGAAACTGGTGGTGCCGGACTTGATCATCTCACCCATGGAGAGCAAGGAGGATTGATACACCATCTCGGGGTTGAGATTCCCCTCCACCGGAAAGATGTACTCGGTGAGCCAGGTCATCAGGGGCAGATCATCGGCCAATCCCCGGAAACAGGCCATGGCCGCGTGGGTGTGGCTGTTGACCAACCCC
The DNA here is from genome assembly GCF_055379285.1 of Thiovibrio sp. Mzg5. Taxonomy (NCBI): domain Bacteria; kingdom Pseudomonadati; phylum Thermodesulfobacteriota; class Desulfobulbia; order Desulfobulbales; family Thiovibrionaceae; genus Thiovibrio; species Thiovibrio sp. Mzg5. Next base: position 1,156,900 of record NZ_AP022872.1, read on the forward strand.
GGCATCACCAGGCCATGGGGCTGGACAAGCTGCTCCACCCCGGGGTACTTGCCCAGCAGGGCTGTCCGCTCCCCCACCTCGACAATGGTGTCTCCGGCAATAACCACAACGCCGTCTTCGATCACGGTGTTGTGGGGATCCAGGGTCAGAATCTGGCCACAGACCAGCAGAGTTGCTTTGGCGTTCATGGGTTTCCTCTTTTAAATCTCTGGCAGCACAGCGAGGAGCAGGCGAGCCAAACGGTCTTCCGCCCTTCTGGTTTCCTCGATGATCTCTTCCAAAATGATGGGCTTGAGGTTGTCAGGATCATTGACGTTTGCCACCACCGATAGCCCCAAGACCCGCATCCCGGCGTGGATGGCCACGATCACCTCGGGCACGGTGGACATGCCCACGACATCGGCGCCGCATTGCCTAAGATACCGGGTTTCCGCCGGGGTTTCCAAGCTGGGTCCGGGGATGGCCACATAGACGCCGGTGGCGACCTGGGCGATCTGCTCCCTGGCCGCGCAGGCCAGGGCCGTGTCGATAAAACGCTGGTTATAGGGGGCGGAGAGGTCGGGAAAGCGAGGGCCCCAGGCATCAACATTGGGCCCCCGCAGGGGGTTGTCCGGGATAAAATTCAGATGGTCGCGCAGTACCATCACGGTGCCGGCCGCGAAGGCTGGGTTGAGGCCGCCTGCCGAGTTGCACACGATGAGGTTTTTTGCGCCGAGCAGAGCAAGGACCCGGATCGGCATGGTCAGCTCGCGGGCGGAATACCCTTCGTAATAATGGAACCTGCCCTGCAATACCGCCACCGGCCTGCCGCAGAGCCTGCCAAAGATAAGGTTTCCTGCATGGCTGGCCACGGTTGTTGTGGGGAAGTTGGGAATCTCCGCATAGGGCAGGACAAGCGGCGATTCGATCCTTTCCCCCAAGCCGCTCAAGCCGGTACCGAGCACCAAGACAATCTCCGGCAGCTCCGGCATGGTCTCCTGCAAAAACCCGACCGCCTCATCAACCCTCTGCTTGAAAATTTCCATCACCATCCGCCTCTGCTGGCTGATTTCTGATTAGCAAAAATTCGACAGAATACGAGGCCACGGCGGAAATCCGCGCCATGGCCGACAGCGATTGCCTGCAGATGTTTACCCGATTCAGACAGAGAAGGGAAGACGGATGGTGAAGGTCGTGCCCTGGCCGGGCGTGGAGGTAAAGGTGAGGCTGCCGTGATGGGTTTCTTCGATGATCTGCTTGCAGGAGAGGAGGCCGATCCCATTGCCGTCGGTCTTGGTGGTAAAATGGGGCTGGAATATTTTTTCCTGCACCTCCTCGGGAATGCCGTGACCGTGGTCAATAACCTTGACCACCGCTTCGCCCTCCTCACAGGAAAGGGCAAGGGTAATGAGGCCCCCTGCTTCACTGGCCTGGGCGGCATTGACCACGAGGTTTGAAAACACCCGACAGAGGCCGAGGGAAGAAAAGGGGAATTCCGGCAGAGTGCCGGTGACCTCTACCCGAAGGCCTCGACCACCAATCTCCGGATGAACCAGCCAGGACGATTCTTGAAGATCAACGAGCAGTTGGTCCAGAGAGTCGGTATGGATCGGGGTTTCGATGTGGAGTCGTTTCGCCTGGGCCAGGGCATTTTCCATGAGAATGAGAAGATCCCCCCGCGCCTTGACCATGCAGGCGAGGTATCTGTTCCCGGCAAGACCTGGCACGGTTCGTTCCAGGACCTCCAAAAGATGAAAGGGGGTGAGCAGATTTTTCATATCATGGACCATGATATTGATCTGCTCATACTCTTGCCCGAGAATTTCGAGATCACGCCGGACCCGCTGGCTCAGGGTCCGCATCATGGCGACCAGCGATTTGGGCTGTCGGGAAAAATACTCTTGAAATACGGCGTAGGGAACCTGCAGGAGAAGGGAATCTTCCAGGACTGCCACGCTGGCGGAGCGGGGCTGATTTTCAATGATGGCCATTTCGCCGAAATATTCGCCGGGTTTAATGATGGCAATCACCCGGTTGCCACTAAAGACCTTGAGCATCCCCCGCAACACGATATACATCTCCTGGCCGGGTTCTCCCTCGCGAAAGAGAATGACGCCCTTGGCGACCGGCACTTCCGTGGCCTTTTTCAAAAAATCCGCAAGCTCTTCGGGGGGGAAGAAATGAAACAGGTCTATCTTGCTCAGGAATTGCAGGAGTTCGGTTTGGTTCACGGAGGCCTCGTTCAATGGATTTCCAACTGTTTTTCTTGCAGTGACCACTCCATCGGCACCTAACAGTGTAACAGAGAAAAACAGAAAAATACACCAACCTCAACCCCGACAAAAAAATCCGTCCCCGGAAAGCTATAGGGCATGCTGCTCGACAAACGCCTGCACAGCCCCAACCTCGGCCGGTATCACCTCACAGCGCGTTTCCTGGTCGGCCAGCGCGGCAAGGCTTTCCGGCAGTTCAGGCTCATGGCCGATGGCACGCCGGACTGCCGCGCCGAACTTGGCCGGATGGGCGGTGGCCAGGCAGATCATCGGCACCCCCACCTCCCTGCCCGCCAGGCCGGCCTTGACCCCCACGGCGGTATGCGGATCAAGCACATAGCCATGCTGCTCGTAAAAATCACGGATGGTGGCGATGGTTTGCTCTTCGTTCACGCTGCGCGAGGCAAAATCCGCCCGCACCCGTTCCTGGGCAAGTTCGTCAAACTGAAGGCTGCCGCGGGCACCGAAACGGTCCATATCCCGACGGGTTCGGTCGGCATCCTCGCCGTTAAGGTAGTAGAGATAGCGCTCAAAATTGCTGGCCACCTGGATGTCCATGGAGGGGCTTGAGGTTTGCGCCACAGCGCCCAGGGAATAATCGCCGTTTAGGATAAAACGGGTCAGCAGGTTGTTCTCGTTGGTGGCCAAAATCAGGCGGCGGATTTGCTGAGGCAGCATGCGGCGGGCCACATACCCGGCAAAGATATCGCCGAAGTTACCGGTGGGCACGGAAAAATCAACCTGGGGCACCCCTTCGCTTGCGGTAACCTTGAGGGCGGCATAGATATAATAGACAACCTGGGCCACAATCCGGGCCCAGTTGATGGAATTGACCGCGCCCAGCTGGTGCTTTTCCTTGAAAGCCAGATCGTTGAAGATGGTCTTGACTATTGCTTGCCCGTCGTCAAAGGTGCCGCGCACCGCCAGATTGAAGACATTGGCATCGGTGACGGTGGTCATCTGCAATTCCTGGATGGGGCTGACCCGCTTGTGGGGGTGGAGGATGAAGATGTTGATCCGTTCCTTGCCCCGCACCCCGTAGATCGCGGCGCTCCCGGTATCGCCGGAGGTGGCGCCGAGGATGTTCATTCTGCCGCCGGATTCCTTGAGCAGATACTCAAAAACATTGCCCAGAAACTGCAGGGCCACGTCCTTGAAGGCCAGGGTCGGCCCGTGGAACAGCTCAAGGATGTAACAGTCGCCCTGCTTGACCAGCGGGGTGATCTCCGGGTGGTTGAAGGTGCTATACGATTTTTCCACCAACCCACGCAGGTCGTCGGTCGGAATATCGTCGATAAAACAGCTGAGCACAGCGGTTGCCAGCTCCGGATAACTGAGCTGCCGCCACTGGGTCAGGGTCTCGGCTGGGATTTCGGGGATAGACACAGGCAGCAGCAGGCCGCCGTCGGTGGCAAGGCCCATCATCACGGCCTGCTTGAAGGATATGGGGGCGATACCGCCCCGGGTGCTGATGTATTGCATCACTGATTACCCTTTGCTTGTTCGCTATCAGCTGACAGCTTTATTTTTCATGCCGCACCAGCAGGCTGGCGCTTTCCATCTCCGCCGGAATGGGCAACCCCATCAGCGCAAGAATGGTGGGGGCGATGTTGGTCAGGGTGCCGCCATCCTGAAGGCCAAGGCCGGGCTGGGCGCCGACCATCACCAGGGGCACCGGGTTGGTGGAATGCGCCGTCACCGGGCCGCAGGTTTTTTTATCGATCATGACCTCGGCATTGCCGTGGTCCGCGGTGATCAGCACCACCCCGCCGAGTTCGGTAAAGCGTTCGACCACCCGACCGATGCACCGGTCCACGGTCTCCACCGCAGTGATGGCTGCGGCCATGATTCCGCTATGCCCCACCATGTCGCAGTTGGCGAAGTTGAGCACCACCAGGCTGTAGGGATTGTCCGCAAGGCGACGCAGCAACTCTTCGGTTACCGCATCCGCGCTCATCTCCGGCTTCAAGTCGTAGGTGGCCACCTCGCGCGGGGACGGGAGCAGGGCTCTGTCTTCCAGAGGATAGGGGGCTTCACGGCCGCCATTGAAAAAATAGGTGACGTGGGCGTATTTTTCCGTTTCGGCGATGCGCAGCTGCCGTAAGCCGTGACTGCTGACCTCTTCCCCCAGGATATGGGTGAGGGCCACCGGCGGAAAAGCCACGGCCAGATGAAAATCCTTCTCATACACCGTGAAGGTAAGATAGTCGGCCAGTTTGGGGCGGTGCTGCACGGGAAAACCGGTAAATCCTTGGTCGATAAAGGCATGGGTCATCTGCCTGGCCCGGTCGGCCCGGAAATTGAAGAAAATAAGCGAATCCCCATCGTTGATGGTGGCCACCGGCTGCCCGTTGCTCGTGATCACCGTGGGCTTGATGAACTCATCGTTTTCGCCGCGCCCATAGGCCGCAGCCATTGCCTCGCCTGCCTCGGTGGCCGCATATTGGCCCCGGCCATCCACCATGGCCTGCCAGGCCAAGGAAACCCGATCCCAACGGTTGTCGCGGTCCATGGCATAATAACGGCCACAGACCGAGGCGACCTGGCCCACACCGATCCTGGCAATGGCTTCGGCAAGCTCGGCCATGTACCCTTCCCCGCTCCGGGGCGGGGTGTCGCGGCCATCCATGAAGGCATGGATATAGACCTTGACCAGCCCCATTTTTTTAGCCATTTCCAGCAGGGCGATGAGATGGCGGATATGGCTGTGCACCCCGCCGTCGGAAACGAGCCCCAGCAGATGCACCGCGGTGCCCTGGGCGGCGGCGCGGCCAAAAACCCCGGCCAACGCTTCGTTTTTGAAGAAATCCCCGGTTTCAATGGCTCGGTTGATCCGGGTGAAATCCTGGTAGACAATGCGACCGGCGCCGATATTGAGATGCCCCACCTCGGAATTGCCCATCTGCCCTTCGGGCAGCCCCACCGCGCCGTTGTGGGCAACCAGGGTCGTGGCGGGCTGGTGTGCCTGCCAGCGGTCCATGTTGGGTGTACGGGCAAGATGGATGGCGTTGCCTTCCCACGGTTCCCCAATTCCCCAACCATCGAGGATGGCCAGCAATACCGGCGTGATCTTCTTCATCGTTTCTCCAGAGTCTTAGAGCCTGTTCAGGATGCTTCCGGGGCTATTTCCACTCTGGGGGCGTCGTGCCACAAGCCTTCAATGTCGTAAAAGCTGCGGTCTTCGCTGTAAAAGACATGCACGATCACATCGTTATAATCGAGGAGAACCCAATGCCCCTCGTTGAGGCCCTCGGTGTTGCCGTCCTTGACGTTTTTATGACGCAGGGCCGCATCCACCGCCTGGGCCAGACCCTGCACATGCCTGGTGGAACGCCCGCTCATGATGACAAAAAAATCGGTAAAGGAAGACAGGCCCCGCACATCAAGAACGACCAGGTCCTCCGCTTTTTTATCCAGGGCTGCCAGGGCGGCAAAACGGGCCAGCTCCAGACTTGACGCATCCTGAAAATCCTTATGGACCTTTTTCATTATGACTCCTTGTTGGGATAAAACCCGTTGTTGAAATCGCAAAAAGCGCGATTTCAACAACGGGTATAACTTTGTGACTTCTTGACATTGTGTCACGAACCTGTGACCTTTTCCCTTTTTGCGAAGTCATCATTGTGCGCAATGAACAAAATGGGAGCGCTATCATACTACAACAACGGGCAATCTGGCAATCGGTTAGTTCTGACCCGGTTGCTGGCAAAGGTTGTCGGCGGAGCGGAGCTGTGTTAGATTGCAGTACCTTTTCACCCTGACAACCCAGCTTGAGGATTAACAATGCGCGACAGGATTCTGGCGGCTCTGGCAAAGATTCGCCCAACATTACAGGCAGACGGAGGCGATGTGGCCCTGGTGGATGTGAGCAAGGACGGGGTGGTCACGGTCCAGCTGACCGGCGCCTGCAAGGAATGCCCCATGTCCAGAAATACGCTCAAGAACGGGATTGAAAAATTCTTAAAAGGGGAGGTTCCGGAGGTCCGCTCCGTGGAATCCGTTTAACCCGCCCTTGTTTATTTATGGTACCCGGTCCCGGCCTTGATGGAAAAAGCCCGGTACAGCTGTTCGAGTACCAGCAGTCGGGCCATCTCGTGGGTAAAGGTCATCCGCGAGAGCGACAACACATAATCCGCCTGCCGGACCAGCTCCGGCGCAAGGCCCGTGGGGCCGCCGATCAAAAAGGCAATCTCCCGAACCCCCTGATCCTCCCAACGGCTTAGCAGATCAGCCAGTTCTTCCGAACTGAGTTGCTGGCCTGCCGGAGCCAGGGCCACTACCCTGGCGGACTGCGGTACGCTAGCGAGAAGTATCTGCCCCTCCTCATTTTGCAACCGCGCCGCATCTTCCTTGGTGGCATTCTTCTTTTCTTTGAGCACCGGCAAATCAAGCGGGACAAAACGTCTGAGCCGCCCGGCAAAATCATCGATTCCGGCGGCAAGGTACTGTTCCTTGGTTTTGCCCAGGAGCGGGAGGATGATCTTCACCGCCTTTCCCCCTACTTGCCTGGGTCCTGCTGATTGAGAAGCTCCGCCAGCCGGGAGCGGAATTCCTCATAGCCGAGCTCCCCTTTAATGCCGGGGCAGGATTGGCGGATGGCCTCGAAATTGTTCTGATCGGTGAGCATGCTGGGATGCAGGGGCCATTGCCTACAGCGCCAGGGTTTGCCTTCATGCACCGTGCAGCCCTCGTTAAAAAAGATGCAGTGGCCGTCCACGATCTTCATCTGCACCACCTTGCCGGTAAGGCGCAGATATTTCTCCTGCACCTCGGCAATGGGCAGATGCAGATAGGCGACCAGCCGGGCGACATCCTCGGGGTCGAGAGAAACCGTGGTTTCGCCCTGGCAGCAATGGCCGCATTGCCGACACTGAAATATTTCCTGTTCCTCAGACATATTCAATCACCAATCCTTGACTTATTTGTTGCAACACCCGCGTTCAAGCGCTTTCCCGCCACCCCTCAACGAAAGATATAGCCGAGCGTCCGATAGATCAGTTTGGCCACGGTAAAGGCCGCATGTTCCGCGCCAACACGCGGAGAAAATTCGACAAAATCCATACCCACGATGCGGTGCTTGGCGGCAAGCTCCCGCAACAGGTCGATGGTTTGGTGCCAGGTCAGACCGTCCGGCTCCGGAGTGCCGGTGGCCGGCACGATCGTGGGATCCAGCCCATCCACATCACAGGTAAGATAGACCGGCCCCTTGATCCCGGCGCAGACCTGGGCAATCCAATCCGGTTCGGTGTGAATCCGATGCATAAAGAATGGGTGCCACCCCTTGGCTTGGACAAGTTCGTATTCTTCCTTAGAAAAGGAGCGGATGCCGATCTGGGTAAAGGGAACCCCCAAGTCGGCAAGCCGCCGCATCACGCAAGCATGGCTGTTGGGGTTGTCTTCATATTGGTCACGCAGGTCAAGATGGGCGTCGATCTGCACCACATGCAGATCGGGGTATTGCGCCAGACAGGCCTGTACCGCAGGCACGGTTACGGTATGCTCGCCCCCGAGCAGCACCGGAAACATCCCCCCGGCCAGCTCCGCGGCCACGGTTGCCTCTATCTGTCGACAGGCCTCTCTTGCGGTTATTGCCGTAAAATTCGGCACCGGTCTGGTGGCAATACCGAGCCGCACGGTCTCGGACAAAAGCTCGTCATCAAACACCTCCAAGGCCGGGGAAGCATCGATGATCGCCTGCGGCCCAAGCTCGGTGCCGCCCAGCCAGCTCACCGAAGAGGCCAGCGGCGCAGAGAGGATGGCGATGCGTTTTTCCGGGCCGAGATCGGCCTCTTCCCCAAGAAACTGCGAGATGTGCGTCATTGTTTTTCCTGTATCCAATCACGGGACCAGCCCGTATTTTTCATCCCACCGGCCACTCAGGCCGTACCCACCACATCGCCGAACAGGGCGATATCAATGCCGTGCCGCTGCGCCGCCTTCTGCCAGCGCAACCTGTCCGGGGTATGGAAGATGATGTCGTCATCCGCGGGCAGGGTGAGCCAGCCGTCCACGGTGAGCTCTGCCTCCAGCTGTCCCGGTCCCCAGCCGGAATAGCCCAAGGCCACCAGCAGATTTTTCGGCCCCTGACCCGAGGCGAGATCGTAGAGCAACTGCGGGTCGCTCGTCAAATGGACACTCTTGCTCACCTCAAGGAAATGCGGCGCCTTGTACTCGGAGCTGTACAGAAAAAAGGCGTTTGCCACCTCCACCGGCCCACCCATATACACCGTCGGCAACAGCCCCGGCGGTAGCGGAATATCGGCGCTTTTGAAAACATCCGCCAGGCTGATACCGACAATGGGTTCGTTCACCACCAGCCCCATGGCCCCCTCGTCGTTGTGGGCGCAGAGATAGACAACCTTCCCGGCAAAACGGGGGTCCGGCATCTGGGGGGTGGCAATGAGGAAATAGCCTTGCAGGGTTTCGATCATCCGGAAGAAAGCCCCATGTCTGGTTCTGTGTTGTTGATCGCCACGGGCGACCGATGCAAATCCGCCTGCAACTTAGCATTTGTCTTGGCTGTCAGTCAAGAAATCCTGCACATGCAACAAATTTAGCCCTGTACCGGAAAAGAGTTGGAGTTTCCTCTCTGTTCCGTGCTAGAATTTAGAAACCGTTACGAAAGGGTCTGCGCCTTTTTGACCTTTTCGTTACGGATTTTTATGCCGTTTGGTTAATTAAGATGACGGCATTATTTTTATTACAAACGGCTCTTTATCCACTCTTGCAACAGCGTGCAAAGGCCTCAACAACCCACACCAGGCAGAAACCGCGCATATGACCTCTGATATAAATTCCGAAATCAACCGGATCATTGCCTCCGAACACCATGACCCCTTTCAGGTTCTGGGCTTCCACGTTCTGGACCACGATGCCGCCTCTTCGGTTATCAGAACCTTCCAGCCCAACGCCACCGCCTGCTGGCTGATGGCCAAAGGGGAAAAAAAAGAGATGTACAAGACAAGATCGGAAGGTTTTTTCGAGATTGTCATTACCGATTGCACCGAGCCTTTCCCCTATGAATTTGAAGCTGTCTTTTACGATGAGAACCACCATGTTTTCAAGGATCCGTACCGGTTCCTGCCCCAGATGTCCGAGTATGACCGCTATCTCTTCAACAACGGCACCAACTACGAAATTTACAACACTCTCGGCGCACAGCTCGTCACCATTGACGGCGTCAGCGGCACCATCTTCCGGGTCTGGGCTCCAAGCGCTAAGAGGGTCAGTGTCCTGGGTAACTTCAATTACTGGGACGGCAGGGTGCATCAAATGCGGGTTTTGGGCCAGTCCGGCATCTGGGAGCTGTTTATCCCGGACATCGGCCAGGGAGAGCCGTACAAGTACGAGGTCAAAACCCAGCACGACGCGCTGCTCGAAAAGGCCGACCCCTTCCAGTTCTTCGCCGAGATTCGGCCAAAAACCGCCTCGATTGTCTGGGGGCTGAACGGCTACGCCTGGAACGACGCGGCCTGGATCAAGGAGCGAAAAAGCCGGAGAAGCTACGAGCAACCCATGTCCACCTACGAGGTCCATCTGGCCTCCTGGCGGCGCGACCCGGCAGACCCAGCACGATTGCTCTCCTATCAGGAGCTGGCCGGTTCCCTGATCCCGTACGTCAAGGAGATGGGTTTCACCCATATCGAGCTGATGCCCATCATGGAGCATCCATTGGACGAATCCTGGGGATATCAGGTCACCGGCTACTTTGCCGTGACCAGCCGCCACGGCACGCCCCAGGATTTCATGTACTTCGTGGACCAGTGTCATCAAAACGGGATCGGCGTGATCCTCGACTGGGTGCCGTCCCACTTTCCCTCCGATGGCCATGCCTTAAGCCGCTTTGATGGCACCGCCCTCTACGAGCACGAAGACCCCAGGCAGGGGGCGCATCCCGAGTGGGGCACCCTGATCTTCAACTACGGCCGCAAGGAGGTGCAGAACTTCCTCATTGCCAACGCCCTCTTCTGGATGGACAAATTCCACATCGACGGCCTGCGGGTCGATGCGGTGGCCTCCATGCTCTACCTAGACTATGCCCGCAATGACGGAGACTGGGTGCCCAACATCTACGGCGGCAAGGAAAACATCGACGCCATCGAATTCATCAAGCACATGAACGCCATCATCTACAGCCGCTATCCAGACACCCTGATGATCGCCGAGGAATCGACCAGCTTCTACGGGGTTTCCAAGCCCCTGGACTGGGGAGGCCTGGGTTTTGGCTACAAGTGGAACATGGGCTGGATGAACGACATTCTGGGCTATTTCAGCAAGGAGCCGATCTTCCGCAAATACCACCACAACGCCCTCACCTTCTCCCTGCTCTACGCCTTCACCGAAAACTTCATCCTGCCCATGTCCCACGACGAGGTGGTGCATGGCAAGCGCTCCCTGCTCTTCAAGATGCCCGGCGACATGTGGCAGAAATTCGCCAACCTGCGGTTGCTCTTCTTTTTCCTCTGGACCCATCCGGGCAAGAAGCTCCTGTTCATGGGAGGAGAGTTCGGCCAAATCTCCGAATGGTACTGCAAGGTGAGCCTGGACTGGCATCTGACCGAACAGAACACCATGCACCAGCAGCTGCAGAAATTCGTCCAGCAGCTGAATGCGGTCTACAAGGACACCCGCCCCCTCTGGGAGATCGATTTTTCCTACGACGGCTTCAGATGGATGGATTTCAAGGATGTGGACAACAGCATCATCGCCTTCTGCCGCCAGGGCAAAAAGGCCAAAGACCATGTGGTCTGCCTGCTCAACTTCACTCCCCAGGTTCTGCACGACTACAAACTCGGGGTGCCGACCGCGGGCTGGTACCAGGAAATCCTCTCCACCGACAACACTGAATTCGGCGGCAGCAATGTGTCCAACCCGGATCGCAAGCAGGCCATTGCCGAGCCCTTGGGCGAGGCCCCGTTCCATATCCTGGTCTCGGTTCCGCCCCTTGGCGGCATCATGGTAAAGCCGGTATAAAGGAGGACGCAGATGGACGGTGCCGGAAGGCTGCCAACCGGCAGCGACAAGATGAAAAAGGCCATATGCTGGATGAGCGAAGAGTTGCTCCATAATCCGCAGAAAAAAAGGGGGACGGTGATCAAGGAAGCGGAGATTCGCTTTGATCTTTCCCCGGCAGAATGCGAATTTCTGACGAAAAACTTTAGCGAATCCGCCCCCTGCTGATCCGCCTACCGCCGGTTATCCCTGCGTTTCAAACCATTGCTGATAACTGCGGGCCAGTTCCGGCCAGGAAAACCGACTGGTCAGGGTGTGCGCCTCATGGGCCGTAAGCCTTCCTGTCTCCATGCTCGCCAACAGTTTCTGGGCAAAAGCCACATCCTCGTAGCGAAAGGCTGGAGCAAAAAGCTCCCGATACGATAGGCGATCCGGCACCAATGGCCGGCAGCCGCCACGCACCGCCTCAAGAACCGCCATGCCGTAAAACTCATGGTTAGCCGTGGAAACGACGACATCCCCCTGGCAGAGCAGCCTGCAATACTCCTGCCGATCTTCCGCATAGCCGAAATGAACAATATGCGGGGCAAGCCTCTGCGTTGCCTGGGCAAAGACCGGCGGCTGATTCCGGAAGGATTCTCCCAGCACGATCAGACCAAAGGGAACCCCTTGCTCCGCAAACCCGTACAGGGTGTTGAAGAACAACTCCGGGTTCTTATCGTGCTCCCAACGGTGGTTCCAGACAAGAACCGGCGGTCTGCCTGTCTGCTTCTCCTCCGAGCAACCGTCAATCCCGCTAAAATCCAGGCCCGGAGGGAGGATAGTCGCCTTGGCACGGATCGCCTCCTCATAGCCTGGTAAAGACATGTCCGGCATCTTGGCCAAAAGCTCCCGACAGCCCGCCAGAAAAGAATCCAAATTATACTGTGAGTTAAAGGCAAGCCTGTCGGACGCCAGAGCCGTGGTGAGATTGGTCAGGCCAAAATGCACATCCCGCGCCTCGGAAATCTGCACCGGGTAAGCGAACTGATTCTCGTGGAAGTAGGTCAGAAGCGGGACGGTGCGGAGGTGTGGCGGCAACAGGCCGCGCAGAGCAGCGACATCGACCAGGGAGGAGCAGAAAATCCGGTCAAAGGTCTTGGCTTTGTAACGCGGATCAGCAGCAAGAACCCCGGCGAAATGCGGGGCTGCAAGGCGCATCCGCCATTTCCAGCTGTGCGCTGGCAGGGTCAGCAGATCAAAGGTATAGGGGAGATTCCGAGTCAGACCGGCAAGAAACGCTTTGTGCGAGCCGCCGTAATAGGGCTCAAGGACAAGGATGTTCATGCCCGCCACCCTGTTTATACTGTTTATTTATAATCACAAAACCGTTCGAAGCTGACATGTAAACGTTCAACAGTGCCGCAGATGTGCGAAAGAGGCCTGCGAAGTGTGCTATTGCACATAAGCAGACCGATGACAAAGCAGATGCGGTGCTGCTGAGCGTTTACAGTTTTTTTAAGTGCTGATAGGCCTCATTCAGCTCCTTCATCTTCTCCTCAGCCACCCGGCGAAACTCCTCGCCCAGATGCGCCACCTTGTCCGGATGATACTGCATGCTCAATTTCCGGTAGGCGCTTTTGATCTGTTCAGGCGTTGCCCCCGGCGCCAGCCCAAGAATTTCATAGTACTGGGCCTCGCTCTTCCCCTGGCCGGGGAAGGCCCGACCACCGCTGCCGCTCACATATTTGCTGCGGATGGCGTGGTGGTCATAGGCGGTAATCCCGAGGAAATCGGCAATGGTCTGCACCATGGCCAGTTCCTGGGCGGAAACCTGGGCATTGGTGTAGAGCACCTGATAGATGAGCTCCACCAGGATAAGCCGGGGCTCGTATGCGAAATGGCTCTTGAACTCGGCGAGCATGGCTTCAAGGGAGGCCTGGGAGGCAAGGGCGTCCTGGATCAGGTCGCGCACCCAGTACATCTGGCTCTGGTTGTAGCGCAGATGCACACGAAAAAAATTCTCGATGGGGGCAAGCTCTGCCTTGGTGACAACCCCGTCCGCCTGGGCAATGCGGATCAGGATATTGATCAGCAGAAAGACAAACTGGTTGTGGCTTTCGGTTTGGGAACGCTCATAGCGAACCGCCATCCTCCGGATATACTGGGAAAACCCCCAGATTCCGACAAAAACCATGAGAACCAAAAAGACCCCGGTGAAAAAGAGAAACCCCAACACGTCAAGGATAAGCGGGGCGCCGCCCATGGCGAACAGGAGCAGGGCCACAACCAGTAAAAACCCGCCGCAGCCCGGCGGCTTATGCCGACGATAGACGATCATGCCTCACCCTCGGCAAACAGGGCCTCGACAAACTCGCCCGGCTCGAAATCGCGCAGATCCTCCATCTGTTCCCCGATGCCGATGAAGCGGATGGGGATGTTGAACTCGTGGCAGATATTGATCACAATGCCGCCCTTGGCAGTCCCGTCAAGCTTGGTCAGGGCCAGGCCGGTGACATCCACGGCCTCGTTGAACAGCCGCGCCTGGGAGATGGCATTCTGGCCGGTGGTGGCGTCGAGCACCAGCAGGATCTCATGGGGCGCGCCGGGGATCTTCTTATCCATGACCCGCTTGATCTTTTTCAGCTCTTCCATGAGGTTGACCTTGGTGTGCAAGCGGCCGGCTGTGTCCACCAGCACCACGTCAAAATTGCGCGGCTTGGCATAATCCAAGGCATCGAAGACCACGGAGGATGGGTCCGCCCCGGCCTGCTGGGCCACAAGCTCCACCCCGACCCGCTTGCCCCAGATCTGCAACTGCTCGCTGGCTGCGGCCCGAAAGGTATCGGCGGCCACCAGCAGCACCTTCTGCCCTGCTTGGGTGAACTTATAGGCCAGCTTGCCGATGGTGGTGGTCTTGCCCACTCCGTTGACCCCCAGCACCATGACGACAAAGGGCCCCTGTGTCGGCAGGGCAAAATCCGCAGGCCGGTCCGCATTGCGCAGATAGCCGAGGATCATCTCCTTGAGTGCTTTTTTAAGAGCCTGCCCATCCGCCAATTCGTTGCGCCGCACCTGCTCCCTGGTCTTCTCAAGGAGTTCCTGAGTGGTGTTGGCGCCGATATCCGCCATGATCAGAATCTCTTCCAGATCATCGAGCAGCTCGGCATCGATCTGCTTCTTGCCGAGAAAAAGCGCGTCAATCTGGCGGACAAAGGTTTTTCGGGTTCTGGACAGGCCATCCTTAAGCCGCAGAAAAAAACTGGCCCCATTCTCCTCTTGCCCCGAGGCTTCTGCGGCAGGGGCGACGACCTCTGCTCCAGGACCCTGCTCCGGCGGCAGTGCCTGCGCGCCGCCGATTTTCTTCTTAAACCAACTCAGCATTCTTCTTTCCCCTCAAGGCGTCTTCGCCGTTATATTCTCCAACACTTCAACAATCCGGCTGATCACCCAATTCGGGGTGGAGGCCCCAGCCGTAACCCCTACCCGGCCATAGCGCGCCAAGGCCTGCGGCTCAAGATCCGTTTCCGACTCCACCATGAACACCGGGCAGCCCAGGCTTTCGGCAATCTCTCCCAGCCGCTTGGTGTTGGCGCTGGTCTTCCCACCCACCACTACCAAGGCTTCCACCTCCTGGCAGAGCTGGCGCACCTCCTCCTGCCGTTTATGGGTGGAATCGCAGATGGTGTTGAACACCTCGCCCCCAGGATATTTTTGCAGGATCATCTCTTTGAGCCTTTCAAAAAGATGCTCGTTCTGGGTGGTCTGGCTGACAATGATGTACGGCCCGTCAAGCCGCAGGGCCGCGACATCCTCCTCGCTGTTCACCACCTGCCCGGTGTTGTCGGCATAGCCCATGAGCCCTTCCACCTCGGCGTGGTCACGGTCGCCGATGATCACCGTGGAGTAGCCCTCTTTTTTGTATCTGGCAATAATGGCCTGCACCTTGAGCACCCGGGGACAGGTGGCATCCTCGACCCGAGCACCGGTGGCTTCAAGCTTTTTCTTCTCTTCCGGGGGAATGCCGTGGGCCCGGATAATTATGGCGCCGGTGGCCTGGGCCGGAATCTCGGTAAGGATTTTCACCCCTTGCTCCTCAAGCAGTTTCAGAACTTGCGGATTGTGGATCAAGGGCCCAAAGGTGGCAATGGTGGTCTCGCCCTTCTGGACCATGCCGAGGGTGGTCTCAACAGCCCTCCGCACCCCCATGCAAAAGCCTGCATTCTTGGCAAGCACCACTTCCATCTGTTCACCTTTTCTTAGAGGGGCTACCCCCGAATTTTCCTGTCTTGCGCCAACCGCCAACAAACCAGACAATCTATACGGATTTCTCCGTATTTGCAAGAAAAGCAACGCGCCCTTGGCAAGGGAATCAATTGCGAGAATCCTGCGACGCCTCTATACTGATCCTACCCTACACCCTCTCACAGGAGCCCCATGACCCTGCGCCCGCTTACCCTCGATGACCGACAGCCTGTTACCGAATATCTCCGGCAGTTTCCTCCGGTGATCTCCGAGCTGACCTTCACCAATCTCTTTGCCTGGCGGCACACCCGGCCGATCTGGATCGACGAGTTCAAGGAATCCCTCCTCTTTTTTGCCAAGACAAAGACGGGGATGGTTCTCCTGGGAAACCCCGTGGGCCCGGTCTCACTGGCCGAGGTTTTCGATGCATACGGCAGCAGGATTTCGGAAGCGACTCGCTTCCCCAAGGAAAAACTCACGGAGACAGCCCTACCGCCTGGGACAGTGGTGGTCGAGGATCGGGACAATGCCGACTATGTCTACCGCAGGGAAGACCTTGCCTTCCTGGCGGGCAGGCATTTCACCAAGAAAAGAAACCACATTAACCAATGCCTGGCCGCGTACGACTGCCAGTACGAGATGATCACCCCGGAAACAGTTCCAGAATGCCTGGCCATGCAAGACCGCTGGTGCACCGACCGAGAGTGCAAGATCGAGCCGGGATTGCGCGGAGAAGATCAGGCGATAGAAGAAACCCTGCACCACTACGAAAAATTGCCCCTGACCGGCGGCGCCATCCGGATTGCGGGAAGGATTGAGGCGTTCACCGTGGGTGAGAGGCTCAGCCCCTCAACCGCAGTCACCCATTTCGAGAAGGCCATGCCTCAGTTCCAAGGGTTGGCCCAGTTGATCAACCAATGGTTTGCCAGAGAGAATCTTAGTGATTTTGAGTATGTCAACCGGGAGCAGGATTTGGGCATTCCCGGCCTGCGCCAGGCCAAGGAAAGCTACTCTCCGGAGCACCTAGTGAAAAAGGTTCGCATTGTTCTGGGTGGGACGAGCACGGGAAAGGCAAACGACCAGTAAATCGACAACTAAAAAGTAGCCTACCTTCTTTTACTCTTCGTGCTCTTAATAACCCAAGACTTATGGTAGGTTAGTCGACAAATCAACAATGTCCACTAGTGCAGATTATATTCTGACACATTATTTTTTATAATTTTCATTGCTTTATTTATATTGCCAAGATCGTACAAATTATATTTATTTTTTAAGCTTAACGAAATACAATTTAAATATTTACTTGTAAAAAAAATACTATAGTTAATTGATGATTTAATGAATTTCTCACTGCGTGTTAACACGTACCCAACTCTATTCCCAGAATACTCATCTACACACATCTCATCGTATTTAATTGAGAAATTACTACCAGGGATAAATCTATAAACAATCACCATGTTAGATAAAAACAATATTTCTTTAGTATTTATCCATGGGATATTACGCGGCAAATAATATATCCACACCAGAGAAGAAAAAAATATTACCACCTTGACAGGGTATCTGTTATCACTTACAGGCCATACTGCAGCAAAATCCATATGTGCCACAACAGGTATCAAGACGAAAAAAACAGCAAATAGTGTTACAGCAATCACTGTTAATAAAATAGTTATATACGTACCGTTTTTTGGCCTGATTACAACTAGCGGCTCTAATTTCTGTACATCTTCTCTCGCTGAACCTTGCTCTTTAAGAACAGCATTGACCATATTACCTCCCTCGACTATGAATTGACTCTAGCCGATTCCCAAGAAACTATCTTCATCCCAAGAAATTCCGAAGGAATTCCGGGGACAGTATACCAAATTTACCTCATACAATAACGGCTTCGTCACTCCTTGGCCAACAACAAACCAAGCGCTTCCTTGATATCCTGCACCAGATGAAACCGGACATCCTCTTTCACATTATCCGGAATCTCCACCACATCCTTCTCATTGAGCGCAGGCAAAACAATCTCCTTGATCCCGGCCCGCACCGCAGCCAGCACCTTTTCCTTGATCCCGCCCACCGGCAGCACGTCGCCGCGCAGGGTGATCTCGCCGGTCATGGCCATGTCCTTGCTCACCGTGCGCCCGGTGAGCAGCGAGGTCAGGGCGGTGACCATGGCCACCCCGGCCGAAGGCCCGTCCTTGGGGATGGCGCCCTCGGGCACATGGATGTGCAGGTCGATCTTGGCAAAAATTGCTTCGTCCACCCCCAGTTCCTTGGCATGGGAGCGAATGTAGGTGAGCGCGGCAGTGGCTGACTCCTTCATCACATCCCCCAGCTTGCCGGTCATGGTGAGATTGCCCTTGCCCTTCATCTTGGCGGCCTCGATGAAGAGCAGCTCCCCGCCCACCGGAGTCCAGGCTAGGCCGGTGGCCAGGCCAGGCCCCCAAGACCGGGCCTTGGTCTCCGGAAAAAACTGGATGGGGCCGAGATAGGTGGCAAGATTGGTTGCATCGATCAGGGTCGTGCCGGTCTTGCCGGTGACAATCTCCTTGGCCACCCCCCGACAGATCGCGGCCAGTTTCCGTTCCAGGTTTCTGACCCCGGCCTCTCGGGTGTGCGAGCGGATCACCATCTTGATTGCCTGGTCGTCGATCTTCAGGTCGTCCTCGCTGATGGCGTGGGCCTCCAGTTGCTTGGGCAGGAGGTGCCGCTTGGCGATGTTGAGCTTTTCATCCTGGGTATAGCCGGAGAGCTCGATGACCTCCATCCGGTCGCGCAACGGGCCGGGAATATTGTCGAGCAGATTGGCCGTGGTGATGAACATCACCTTGGAGAGATCAAAGGGAATCTCCAGGTAGTGGTCGGCAAAGGTGAAATTCTGTTCCGGATCAAGAACCTCCAGCAGGGCCGAGGAGGGATCGCCCCGAAAATCCATGCCCAGCTTGTCGATCTCGTCCAGCATGAAAAGCGGGTTGTTGGCCCCGGCCTTGCGCAGACTCTGGATAATGCGGCCAGGCAGGGCGCCGATGTAGGTGCGCCGGTGCCCGCGGATCTCCGCCTCGTCCCGCACGCCGCCCAGGGAGATGCGGATGAACTTTCGGCCCATGGACCGGGCGATGGATTGGCCGAGCGAGGTCTTGCCCACGCCCGGCGGGCCGACAAAACAAAGAATCGGCCCGTGCATGTCCTGCTTGAGCTTGCGCACCGCGAGAAACTCGATGATCCGTTTCTTGATCTCCGCCAGACCGTAATGGTCTTCGTCCATCACCTGCTGGGCCTTGACGATGTCCAGGGAATCGGGGGTGGAGGTCAGCCAGGGCAGATCAAGGAGCCAATCGAGATAGGTCCGAGAAACCGTGTATTCCGGCGAGGAGGGCGAGATGCGGGCCAGCCGGTCGAGTTCCTTTTCCGCAGTCTTCTTGGCCTCCGGGGGCAGTTCGGTTTTGGCAAACTTTTCGCGTAGCTCCTTGAGATCGAGATTATCCTCATCTTCGCCAAGCTCCTTGCGGATGGCGTTGAGCTGTTGGCGCAGAAAGAAATCCCGCTGCTTGTGATCCGTGTCTTCCTTGATGCTTTTCTGGATATCCTGGCTCATCTGGGCCGTTTCCAGGCGCTTGTTGAGTTCGCGGGCGGTTCGGTGCATCAGGGCCTTGCCCGGCTGAATCTCAAGGAGTTCCTGTTCCTCGACCGGCGTGAGATTGAGCTGGGAAATCACCAGATAGGAGATATAGAAAGGGTCGGACAGGGATTCGATGGTGGTGATGAGTTCAACCGGAAGCGACAGCAACTCCGCCATTTTTTTAAACTGGGTCCGAAGATTGAGCACCAACGCCTCGACCTCTTTATCCTCTTCGACCTCCATGGGGATAACGG
The DNA here is from genome assembly GCF_055379285.1 of Thiovibrio sp. Mzg5. Classification (NCBI taxonomy): domain Bacteria; kingdom Pseudomonadati; phylum Thermodesulfobacteriota; class Desulfobulbia; order Desulfobulbales; family Thiovibrionaceae; genus Thiovibrio; species Thiovibrio sp. Mzg5. Next base: position 1,176,201 of record NZ_AP022872.1, read on the forward strand.
CGACCCGGGCTGTCAGGTAGGGTTCTTTCTGGACAAATTCAACCAGCTCCAGCTTTTTGATGGCGCTGATCAAAACCTGATACCCGCCGCCCTCCCTGACCTTGACCAGCTTGTGGATATAGCCCAACACCCCTATTCTGTGCAGGTGCTCGGGCTCAACTCGCTCCTGTTTCTCCTCGGCAGGCTCCTTGTGACTGACAATGGCGATCAACCGATCTTTCAGAACCGCCTCGTCGATAAGCTTTTGGGAGGCAGGATGCAGGATATTCATCGGAAAACCCATGCCGGGAAAAAAGACGAAGCCGTGCAGGGGCAGCACCGGCAGGATCTCCGGCACAGGCAACTCGGTGGGATTCCCGTGATGTTCAGCTTTTTGGGCCGAAATCTCTGTTTCTTTTTGCCTGTCGTCTTCGCTCATGATTTTCAACCTGCATCGTTTTTTGTTCAGGTAAAAGAAAACCCGCCGATTCCTAGACTCACCTAACGGTGATCTTGATTTTTCCAGTGTTGCGCCGCAAGGGCAGGTTAATCTGCAAAAAACCGTTTCTGCTTTCCGAGACCGCCTTGGAAACATCAACGGTTTTAGGCAAGGAGATGGACCGCTCGAAAAAACCGCGGTCAATCTCCAGCTGGTGAATGCGCGACACCATTTCCTGCGGCTCGTATCCCCGCCTTCCGGAAACAGTAACCCGCGACTCCTCGACCATTACGGCAAGGGTATCCGGCGCTATGCCGGAGATATCCATACAAACGATGATCGCCGATGCGGTCTCATACACATCCGCAGCCGGAAACCAGTTTCCGGCATGAAACATGGAGCCCACGCCTTGCAACACCATGCTCCGCGGCAGTCCGCCGGGCACTCTGTCAGGAGGATGTTTCTTTCTGGACTGATCCATGGCTTTTCTTCCCTTACCCGCCCAACTTTTTCGGAAGCCAACCCCGGCTAGAGACTTTCAACAAACCCGGTCCCCTTGCACATGGGGCAGGTCACCTGCGGCACGCACTGGCAATCGTTCCAGTCATCGCCGACCTTGGACCCACGCCACTCGCTACTGCATTCGCAGGTTCCCCGAATCACCTTCTCGCCGTTGCATTCGGGACACACCTTCTTATCCGTATCGTTCATCATACCCCTCCCTGTCTTGGAAATTAGAGACAGCCCTGCCAGATTCACAGGCCCATGATTCCTCACTCCTCATATAAAAAGTATGGGACAGGTCAAGGGGGATGTCAAGGGGATGGGAAAGAGGATCAACAATCCTCTACAATTCGTCGGCATGGCGGCAGGCGTGGGCCACCATGACCTTTTTGGCCAGACCGGCATTGATGGCCAGACGCGTCCCCTTGCTTGCCACGATGAGAGGCCCAGAGGAATGATTGCTGACAATCTCAAGACATGACCCCACCGTAAGACCCATATCGCTCAGCCTGGCCTGCGCCTCCCGGCCGCCCAGGATTGTGACAATCCGCACCCGTTCGCCATTGGCGGCATACTGCAGGGACAAGGCCGGTTCCCGCTGGGCCATGCAGGAAGCGCACAGTCCGTATATCTCCATCTTGTGCTGAAGGGGGTGGAACTGGAACTGCTCGGCTATTTCGTGCTGGAGCCTTTCAAGGTCGTGGTTGGCAAACTCCTGGATCTTGCCGCAGCGGGTGCAGATGAAATGGTCGTGGTGCATGCCGAGGTGGTGGTGTTCGTAGACCGGTTCCTGGGTTTCAAACAGCTGTTTCTGGGCAAAACCGAACTGGCAGAACATCTCCATGGTTTCCTTGAGAAACTCCCGATCCAGCAGCTCCGGCCTTTTTTCCCTGATGATACCCTCGAGCCCGGTCAGGGTAAGATGCTCTTCCACGGAGAGAAAAATATCCAGCACCTTCAGCCGCTCTTCGATGCGGGAGGCATTGAAGGATTGCAGCACCTCCTGGAACTGTTCCCGCTCCTGCTGGTGCTGGGTCTGGGGATCAAGCCCTTGCTGACCAGGGACATGCCCTGCTTTGCTTTTTCCGGACCGAAACAAAAAACCAAACATTATCTTCTGCTCCTTTTGCTGTACCTCAATCCACCTGTATCCAGTCTCCGTTTATCAACAGATAATGGGGCCGAAAACGGGCCTTGTACGCCATGGCCGGGACCGGTTCTATCCAGTAGCCAAGATAGAGATAGTCACAGTCCTCCCGCCCGGCAAGCTCGGCCAGATACAAAATATTGAAGGTTCCCAGGCTTCTTTTCTCAAACGCCGGGTCAAAATAGAAATACACCGCGCTCAGGCTGCGTTCTGCCAGATCGACAATGGACACCCCCAACAGCTGCCCGGAGAGCCGGAAGGAAATTTCCATGCTCGGGGCCAGGGAGTTGACAAAAAAACCGCTGTAATAATCCAGTGCCGTGCTGGCCCGGCCAGGATAGCGGCTGTTCAAAAAGCAATCCAGCAGCTGCAGCTTTTCCGGCGTCACCTCAAGCGGCCCCACGCTGATATCCAAATCCTGATTCCGCTCCCGAACGCGCCGCATGTTCCGGGAGGGAAGAAAGGTTTGCGTCGCAAGTCGGATGGGCACACAGGCCGTACAGTCCGGACAGCGCATGGCGTAGATGGTGTTGCCGTTGCGCCGGTATCCGGCGGCGAGAAACTCCTCCAGCATGGCCGGGGGCAGAAAATTGAAACCCGCCTGGTGGTAGACCGCCAAACGGTCAAGGCCGTACGGGCACTCTGCCGGGGTGTCCACAAAATATGGAGCCAGCTTGGCGATGAACCGGCTGGTATCACTCACATCCACGGAGGTCATGGTTTGCTGGCGGGCAGCCCCCTATTGGTAGAGAAAATATTTTTGCCGAATCTCGCTAAAACCGTCAAGCCCCGGCTGCCAGGCCAACTCAAGCTCACGGATGTCCGCGCCTGCCGCCAGTTGGTGCCTGAGATTACTGTCGCCCAGGATCAGATCAAGGGGGGTCCGCTCAAATTCGTACTCGTAGGGCGGAGCTTTGAGGGCGAACTGCTCCGGATAACAGCGCAGAAAAGCCTGAAGCAGGGCCAGCGAGGTGCGATAGGGCAAAAAGGTCCGTGGGTTGGTGACATGAAGCTGGAAGCCCTTGCAAGGCTGCCCGGCCCATTTGTTGGCCGTGGGCTCAAAGGCCAGGGGGCGGAGAAAACAACCGGGCAGAGGCAACCCCTGCATGCTGTCCAGAACCGTCTGCCAGTCAAGAAACGGAGCGCCGAACAGCTCAAAGGGCAAGGAGGTGCCCCTGCCTTCGGAGATGTTGGTGCCTTCAAAGATCACCTGGCCCGGATAAACCAGGGCTGTGGTCGGATTCGGCATGTTGGGCGAAGGGAACACCCAAGGCAGGCCGGTATCGGTGAAAAGCATCCGCCGTTGCCAGCCGGGCATGGCCACCACCTCAAGATCCGCCCCGATTCCGTACTCTTCGTTGAGCAGCCGGGCCAGCTCGCCAAAGGTGAGACCGTGGCGCATGGGCAGAGGATACAACCCGACAAAGGAGCGGCAATCATCCTGCAACAGATTGCCCTCGATGGCCTCCCCGCCCACGGGATTGGGCCGGTCAAGCACCACCACCTTTTTCCCGCACTCCCTGGCCACCTCAAGACAGTAGGCCAGGGTGTAGAGGAAGGTATAGACCCTGGTCCCCACATCGACAATGTCCACGAGCAGCACATCAAAATGGTCGTACATGGCTGCGGTGGGCCGACGCACCTCGCCGTAGAGGCTGAACACCGGCAGGCCGCTGACCGGATCGGTCATATGGGCCGATTCGATCATGTTGTCCTGCTTTTCCGCAAAGAATCCGTGCTGGGGGGTGAACAGGCAGGTGAGCTGGCCCGGAAAGGCGGCTATAATCAGATCCCGGCTGTGGCGGAGATGGTGGTCGGTGGAGGCCTGATTGCAGAGCAGGGCCAGCCGTTTGCCGGCAAGAGAGGCAGGGGGGGAAGCTAAGAGATTCTCAATTCCAAGGGTAACCATGGTTCTCCAGTTTCAGGCTAGGGATGGAATAACCGGCAAGAGACGGTATTTTTTTCTTTGCACTTTGCCCCCGGCTGATTAGGCTTAGCCTTGGGAGTCAATGGAATATAATCGAACCTGCCGCCTTCGTGCATCAAAAAGGAGACAGGCGTGCAACATGAACTGAATTACAGAGGATTTTGAGATGAAGATTGCAATCAGCGGCAAGGGCGGCGTGGGCAAGACCACGATCATGGCCATGCTGGCAAAATATCTCCAAAAACACGGCAGGGAGGTGCTGGTTATCGACGCGGACCCCAGCCCGCACATGGCCCAGAGCCTTGGCTTTGCCGAGGACGAAAAAATCACCCCCATCGCCGAGATGAAGGATCTGCTGGTGGAGCGCTCCGGCAAGGTGGACGGCTCGCCTTTCTACAACATCAACCCCCAGGTGGATGATCTGCTGGCCCGCTTCATCGTGGAAAAGGACGGCATCAAGCTCATGGTCCTCGGAGCCATCCAGACCGCCAAGGGCGGCTGCGCCTGCCCGGAAAGCAACGTACTGAAAAGAATGCTCACCAAGCTGCTCCTCTCCCCCTCCCAGGTGGTGCTGCTCGACATGGAGGCGGGGGTGGAACACCTGGGGAGGGGCACCATCGCCGGGGTGGATCATCTGCTCATCGTGGTGATCCCCTCAAAGTCCGGGGTGCGCACGGCGCTGAAGATCAAGAAGCTCGCCGAGGAATCAGGCATCCCCCGCATCTCCTTTGTCGGCAATCTGGTGACGGATGACGACGACCGGGGTTTTCTGACCGAAGCCCTTGGCCAGCCCCCCCTTGCCTGCTTCCCCGACTCAAGCGCGATCCGGAAAACAGAACGGGCTGGGTTACCGATTACCGGGGCGTTGGGGGAGGTCGAAGAGGCGGCAGGGCAAGTCATCGACAGCGTCCTCGGCATAGCGCAACAATGAGCATGGCCGAGATTAAAACCGCTTTCGACAAGGCAGCGCAGACTTATGACCGCGCCCGCCGACAACTGATCCCCTGTTTCGATGATTTTTACGGCACGGCGCTGGCGCTGATCCCACATCAACCCACAGCCAACTTCCGGGTGCTTGACCTCGGCGCGGGTACGGGATTGCTCTCGTTCCTGGTCGCCAAAAAGTTTGCCAAGGCCAGGATCACCCTGATGGACATCTCCCAAGAGATGCTGAGCAAGGCTCGGGAACGATTTGCCGGGATGGAGGAGCGCCTGGAATTTGTCGCTGGGGATTACGCCGACGGCTTTGGGGGGAAATTTGAGGTAATCATCTCTGCCCTGTCAATCCACCACCTCACAGACGCACGCAAAATCAAGCTGTTCAAGAACATCTATGATGCGTTACCTGATGGCGGTATCTTCATCAACGCCGAGCAGATTCTGGGACCAACACCGCAGATCGAACAGGTGTACCAGGAAACCTGGCTTCGGCAGATTCAAGACCTCGGGGTCTCCGACGTCGACCTCAATGCCGCTCTGGAACGGATGAAGGCGGACCGGATGTCTCCCCTGGACTCCCAGTTGATCTGGTTACAACAGGCAGGTTTCAGTTCGGTGCATTGCTGGTACCAGCACCACCGCTTCGCTGTCTTTTCCGGGCAAAAGGGCGAGGGCTGCAAAGGCCCGCCCTTGTAATACGCTTCCTCAACCGAAACAGAGCCCACAGTCCGGACAGGTCGTGGTAGTGGTCGCAAAGGAAAAGCCGCAGGCAGGGCAGACAGCCTCCTCGGCCTCCGGGTTAAAAACCGCCCCGGCATGGGTATCGTCATGTTCGGCCAGGGCGGTTGCCCGACGATGCTCTTGGGCGAGCACCTGCAAAGCATCCTGCACCTCTTCCTGCCGTACCTGAAGCTGAAACTTGGGGGCACAGCCGCCACTGGCGCAACCCCCGCCTTCCTTACTGATCATAGCGCCGATCTGTTCGGCCTCAAGCAGAGCCTTAAGATGTTTGAGGTCCGCCATGGGAGCCTGGAAAATGACGGCCAGATGGTCATCAGGAGTCAACGGTCCTTTCCGCTTCTGGCGAGAGCCGCCTTTGTTTTTTTCCATTACCGACAACTCCGCCCCCCAGACAAGCTCGACTGCGCAGGTTGCGCATTTTTCAATCTCCGACCGATACTCGTCGCGGCACTTCGGGCAATACTTCAAATCGTATTCAATCAAAATGGTCACCTAAAAAAAGGAAAGGGCACAGATCCTCAACACACTCAACAAGCAACAGAGCAATAACCGTTGTAATCGCGGTTAGTTGCGATTTCAACAATCATGATGGCCTCGTTAAAAAAAATTGCAAACGATCAGCTACTGGCTACACCCAACAGCCATTCCCTTTTACATTCTCGCCTTTGGATGGGCCCGATCATAGACCTCATTCAAATGATCCATATTCAGATGGGTATAGCGCTGGGTGGTTGACAGGCTGACATGCCCCAGCAGTTCCTGCACCGTTCGCAGATCCGCTCCCATTTCCAGAAGATGGGTGGCAAAGGAATGGCGCAGGGCATGGGGCGTTACCCGGGCGGCGATCCCGGCCCGCAGGGCATAGAGCTTCACCAGCCGTTCGATGCTACGGGTGGTGAGCCGCAACCCGCGGTGGTTGAGAAAAACCGCCTTGTTTTCCGGTGCATCCCCACGACTGATCCGTTCGCGGATCAGCAGCGTCCGCTGGGGCAGATACTGGTTCAGGGCTTCCAGGGCCGGGTTGCCCACCGGCACCAGACGTTCCCGGTTGCCCTTGCCGGTGACCCGGAGCATGCCTTCTTCGGCGTCAAGGCGCTCCAGGTCGAGGGAGGCAAGCTCGGCAACCCGCAGACCTGTGGAATAAAGAATCTCAAGAATCGCCCGGTCACGAAAGGCAAAGGCATCGCCACCGCCCGGCATCTCCAACAGGGTAAAAACCTCGTCCACCGTGAGAAAAACAGGCATGTGTTTTTCCTGTTTCGGCGTGGCAATGGGCGCGACAGGGTCATGGGTGATAACGCCCTCGCGGAGAAGATGACGGAAGAAGGTGCGCAGCGTCGAGAGCTTTCTGGCCACGGAGCTGCCCTTGTTCTTGCCGTTTAAGGCATAGACATAGGAACGAACGGCGCGGGGTTCGATCTGGCGGACATCCTGCCCAGGCTCGACAAACGAAGCAAATTCGGCAAGATCCCGGCCATAACTTTCAACAGTTTTTGGGGAATAGCCCTTTTCCACGGCAAGCCAGCGACTGAATTGGGGGAGAAGATTCGGCAAGGAGTATGGCATGAAGGTCTTTCTTCAAAAAAACGTTTTGAGCCAGGCAGACATGATAAGACGATGCCTAGCAACCTACCATACTCATGTTTTTTTGGAAAGACATTGCCCAGAAGCGCAACTTCATTTATTTTAAACAATTCTATTCATACTGCCGTTAGACGAGGACCAATCTTTTTTTGAGAAACCTCGGGAGGGATCATGTCCAAAAAATCTTTTGAAGAAGCCCTGGAGTCGCTTGAACAGATTACCCAGGAGCTGGAAAACGGCGACCTGAGCCTGGAAAAATCCCTGAAAAAATTTGACGAGGGAATCAAACTGGCCGAGTTGTGCAACCACAAGCTGGAGGAAGCACAGCAGAGAGTTGATCTCCTCTTAAAAAAAGACGGCAAACTCGTGAGCGTTCCCTTTATCTCCTCTGGCGCGGCTTCTGATGAAGACGACGCCTAACCTCTGCCTCGCTTGCGACCATCGGGAATTTCCCAACCATGGAATTTAAAAAATACCTGAAAGAGCAATGCGCGGTTGTCGAACAGGCTCTGACGCGCTATATGCTTACAGAAGAGGGGCCGCTTGCCAACCATATCAAGGCCATGCGCTACAGCCTTTTCGCCGGGGGCAAAAGGATCCGGCCCATCCTGGCCCTGGCTGCGGCAGAGGCTTTGCATGCCCCAACCGAACATCTTTTACCCGTTGCCTGCGCCCTGGAATGCATCCACACCTATTCCCTGATCCATGACGATCTGCCGGCCATGGACGATGATGCCCTCCGCCGCGGCAAACCGACCTGCCACGTGGTCTTCGGTGAAGCAGAGGCCATCCTGGCCGGAGACGGCCTGCTCAGCTTCGCCTTTGAACTGCTGAGCCATCCGGATGCCCAGCAGACCATCTCCCCGGCCGCGCAGCTTAAGATGATCAACATCATCGCTCACGCCATCGGTCCAAAGGGCATGGTGGGCGGTCAGTCCTTGGACCTTGCCGCGGAAGGCCAGGCAATCTCCTTTGAGCACCTGCGGCTGATCCATGGTTACAAAACCGGCGCCCTTATTACCGCCTCCGTGCAGGCCGGGGCGATTTTCGGCCAGGCCAACGACCAACAGTTTGCCGCCCTGAGCCGATACGGGGTGCAGATCGGCCTGGCCTTCCAGATAGTTGACGACCTGCTGGATGTGGAAGGAACCACGGAGAATCTCGGCAAGACCGCCGGAGCCGATGCAGAAAGGAACAAAGCCACCTACCCGGCCTTCTTCGGGGTTGCCAAAACAAAGATCATGGCCAAGGAGGCCGTTGATGAGGCCATTTCCACTCTGGAAATCTTTGACGCCCAAGCCGAGCCGCTCCGCGCCCTTGCCCGGTATATTTACGAACGGAACAACTAACCGGGTAACCCCCGGAGGAAAAGGCCACAATGAGCCATACCCCGTTACTTGACACCATCAATTCCCCGGTTGACCTCAGGAAGCTCTCTGTGGAACAACTCGGGACGCTGGCTGCGGAAATCAGAGAGACGATCATCCAGACCGTTTCCCAGACCGGCGGACATCTGGCGCCCTGTCTGGGGGTGGTCGAACTCACCCTGGCCATTCATTATGTTTTCGATACCCCGGAAGACAAGGTGGTCTGGGACGTGGGCCATCAGAGCTATACCCACAAGCTGATCACCGGCAGGAGGAAACAGTTCCACACCCTGCGTCAGTACCAGGGGATCAGCGGCTTTCCCAAAAGAGCGGAAAGCCCCTTTGACGCCTTTGATACCGGCCACAGCAGCACCTCGATCTCGGCCAGCCTGGGCATTGCCACGGCCAAGGATCTGAAAGGCGATCTCCACAAGAGCATCGCCGTGATCGGCGATGGCTCCATGACCGGCGGCATGGCCTTTGAGGCCCTCAATCAGGCAGGCCATCTCCACAAGAATCTCATTGTCATCCTCAATGACAACGAGATGTCCATTTCCCCCAATGTGGGAGCGCTTTCCAGCTTCCTAAGCAGGAAACTGACCAGCAAGACCGCGGTGCGGGTCAAGAAGGAGATGGAACATTTCCTCAAGTCCTTTTCCAACGTGGGGGAGAACATCCTCTCTGTGCTCAAGAAAAGCGAGGAGAGCTTCAAGGGCTTTTTTACACCCGGCATGCTCTTCGAGGCCCTCAAATTTGAATACATCGGCCCCATCCCCGGCCACAAGCTGGAAAACCTCATTGAAGCACTGAGCAATGTCCGCGATTTCAGCACCGGCCCCACGCTCATCCATGTGCTGACCACCAAGGGCAAGGGCTACGAACCAGCGGAAAAAAATCCGGGCGATTTTCACGGGGTCGGTCCATTTTGCATTGAAACCGGCCTGCCCGTGCCCTCCCCTCCTGCTCCGCCCAGCTACACCAAGATTTTTGGTGAAACCTTGGTGCAGATCGCGGAACAGGACCCTCGGGTGGTCGCCATCACTGCCGCCATGCCTGCAGGTACAGGCTTGAGCGATTTTTCCCAACGGTTTCCTGAGCGCTTTTTTGATGTGGGAATTGCCGAACAACATGCCGTCACCTATGCGGCAGGCATGGCCACGGAAGGACTGCTGCCGGTGGTGGCCATCTACTCCACCTTCTTCCAGCGCGCCCTTGACCAAATTATCCACGACGTCTGCCTGCCCAATCTGCCCGTTACCCTGGCCATTGACCGGGGCGGCCTGGTCGGCGATGACGGGCCCACCCACCACGGGGTGTTCGACCTTTCCTTCCTGCGCTTCATCCCCAATCTGGTGATCATGGCCCCCAAGGATGAAAATGAACTGCGGCACATGCTCCACACAGCCATCCTGCACCCAGGTCCCGCGGCTGTCCGCTATCCGCGGGGAAACGGGGAAGGCGTTGCCCTGGACGAGGTGCTGCAACGCATCCCTCTGGGAACAGGCGAACTGCTGCGGGAAGGAAAGGACATCCTTTTGCTCCCCATTGGCAACAGGGTTGCTGCTGCTCTGGAGGCAGCAACAGGGCTAAAAAAACTTGGGATTGAGGCGGCGGTGATCAACCCACGCTTTGTCAGGCCCCTGGATGATGTGCTGATCTGTGCGTGGGCCAGTCGGACCGGCAAGGTGATAACCATCGAGGACAACGTGAAAAAAGGCGGCTTTGGCAGCGCCATTCTTGAACTTTTTGCCCAGAAAAATCTCTGGGGCATTCACACCAAGGTGCTGGGGTTGCCGGATAAATTCATGGAGCACGGCACCCAGGCCCAGCTTCGTCATAAGGGAAATATCGATGTCCCGGCAATCATTGTCGAAGCCCTCGCCCTCTGTGGAAAGCAGCGCTAGAACCGCTGAGACAAAACAATCTCGCCATCTGGAGGAGACCCCAGAACCAAAAAGGCATAACGGGGCTGTAACGAAGCCGAAACCTTTCGTAACGGTTCTTAATCTTCGTACCCGAGCAAACCTTCCAATTTCTCAATCACCCCAAAAACCTGGGTCAATTGTTTTTTACTTTCCTCAGGGACACTGATAAACCGGTAGGCGAGACGGATACGTCGTGGTGAGTAATCCGGATTCGCTTCAACCACCATCAGACGCCGGGCCACGGAATACAGCCCCGCGACTTTCAACGTAGCGCCATCAAGGTTAAACTCCATACTGATCATTGCAGGCATAAACCAGTTTAACTGCGCAGGGGCATCGAGTTCGCACAGCGCCCCACCCTCACTGAAATTGATGATCTCGGCGGGAAAACTGTTATTCCCCTGCGCCAGACTGGCGCTGGCGTCATGAATACTGTAACGCCGAGTCTCCCGCATGGCGAAGTGGGTGCAGGTTCTGGTAATCAGCTCACCAAGTGCATCGGGTGCGCAGGGAATGACAATATGCTCTTTAATGCCATAACGCTTGATCTCTTGAAAATAATCTTGCTTTTTACTTGAGGTAAACAGGATAAAATTTGTTCTTTGTGCCTCTGGCAAGGCAAGCCGTTTTTGGGCAAATTCGAGCCATTTTTTATCGGAGGATTCCCTGGAAAAAATTACCAGATGGTAATGGGCGTCTTCAATGAGGCCCTGTGCCTCCTCGGCATCAACAGCCTCGGAGACAACCGCGTCATTTACCGTGGCCTGAATCATGGTCCGGATGATGCGCCGCATGCTGGCTGAGCTGTCCATGATGATGATATTTCTGGCCATAAATCACTCCTTGAAAAATTTAATCCCCATATGAAAAGCCAAAGACTCAGCCAATTTTCCCCCATTCCCTTTCAACGCTGTAAGCAATCAAGTAAGGTCTTCATACGGGCAATGGATTGTTATTCCCTGGCGCAGCACCTTATTTAAAACTATATACAGAAAACGAGCCGTATGACAGAAAATATTTTCCTCGAGCACATGTATCCTTCACCATGACAGCAACAGAAAAAAAGAGCTCCGGCCCAAAACCAGCCCTCCCCCAGGCATGGACCTTTACCACCTACTTCTGCGAAGGATTGCCCTATTCAATCATTCGCACTGTCTCCACTGTGTTTTTCCGGGACAACGGCGTAAGCCTTGAAGGCATCGGCCTTACTTCCCTTTTCGGTTTGCCCTGGGCTTTAAAATTTTTTTGGGCACCGCATCTTGACCGTTACGGCACCAAACGTCAGTGGCTGCTCGTCATGCAGATTCTCCTGGCGGGACTTCTGCTGCTCGCCGCTGCCCTTGCCCCCCTGCCCCAGGCCACGCCCCTCATCGGTATAGCCTTTTTTATCGGGAGCTTCCTGGCCGCCACCCACGATATCGCCATTGACGGCTTTTATCTGGAGACCTTGGACACTCCGGAACAGGCTCGTTTTGTCGGTTATCGGGTCATGGCCTATCGCATTGCCATGATGGCCGGCGCCGGAATTATTGCAACCATTGGGACAACCTCTGGGTGGCCTGTTGCCTTTGGGGCATCGGCCCTCATTCTGGCACTTTTTTTCGCCTACCATCTCCGGTATTTGCCCCACAACGAAACAGCCGCCCTTCCCCTAAATCTGTTGCTGCCGAGACCCAAAGCAGGTCGCCTGTTCAAACTTGCCATTGGCGCCGCACTTGCCTTACTCGCCTTGCGCCTGCTGAGCCAGACCATTCCCAAGCAAGGCCTGCTGCCGCGCCATGTTTTTTTGCTCAATATCGATCCGGCCCCCCTGATCAGCATATTCCTGGTCACCGCACTGATCGTTATCGGTTTCAAGCGAAAAGAAATCAGAAAATGGCTGCGGCACAAAGGGAACGCCTTTTTCAGTGAAGCCTTTTTTTCCTTCATGGATCGTGAAAAAATTGGCCCCATCCTGGCATTTATCGCTCTGATCAGAACAGGAGAATACATGCTCTCCAGCATGGTTGCGCCGTTCATGGTCGATCTGGGCATAAAACAGCACTACGGCTGGATTACCGGTGGGATTGGCCTGCCATTCTCCATAATCGGCGCCATGCTCGGCGGCTGGCTTATCTCGAAATATTCATTTAAAAGAATGATCTGGCCGTTGTTATTAGCCCAGAATCTTACGAATCTGGCCTATATGCTTCTGGCCCTGAAACTTAATGACTTTGTCCTGCTCAATACCGGTAGTCCTCTTCCCGCCGCAATCGGCGGGAACAACCTTCTTGCCGTTGTCTGCGTGCATGCCTTTGATCAGTTTGCCGGAGGACTTGGAACCGCGGTGCTCATGGTCTTCCTCATGCGTTTATGCAAGCCGCGGTTCAAGGCGGCGCATTATGCAATCGGCACAGCGTTGATGAGTTTCAGCGGCCTGTATGCCGGGGTATTGAGCGGCTTTCTCGCCGCTTGGGCCGGGTATGGTTATTTTTTCGGAATCAGCTTCCTGCTCTCGCTTCCCGGTATGGGGTTGATCTTTTTTATTCCACTGGCAGAAAATCAACAAAAAGAGGCGTTACGGTAGACCCTCCGTAACGCCTCTTTTTTGCTGGCAACTTCTTGGAAATTATTTTTATTTCTTCAAACGGTTATCAAGCTCCTTCTGAACCTGATCGCTGATATCAAGGGTATCATCGGCATAAAGCAACCCTGTCCGGTTGCGCAACCCCTTCATGGTATTCTCAAGAATCAGCGTGTAGCCATTTTTCTTGCCGATCTCAGCAATAATATCATTGAGATGCTTCAAAATCGGCTCCATGTGACGTTTCTCAAGTTGCTGCATCTCAAGTTTCGCATCCTCGGTTTTCAGACCGTAATCACGAAGTTTCTTCTGGTACTCACGCTCTTTTTCCGCGCGAACCTCTTCGCTCCAAGCAGCACTTTTCTTTTCGATATCATTTTTCAAAGCGGTCAGACCATCTTCATCCGCCTTGAACTTTGACTGGAACTTATCAACCTCCGCCTGCAAGATTTTTTGAGCCTCCAGCGCCGCCTTGGAACTGCCAAGAATTTTTTGGATGCTAACGGTGGCGATTTTCCCCCGTTCCGGAGCCGCAAGGGCAAGCGCCGAAGAGGCACACAACGCCACACACACAAAAAACAGTCCCCTAAGGAATTTCATTTTCATACATATCTCCGGTTTGTTATCAGCAGAAAATTTTCAGGTGTCGCGTCATAATCTACAGTACTACAAACAAAAAAAAGAGATGGGAACATAAACATGCTCCCATCTCAGATTACAACAATCTTCTTAGAAAAGAAGCTTACTTAACGATAACAAAGTCGTCACGACGATTCTGCGACCAAGCCATTTCATCATGACCAAGGTTGAGGGGTTTTTCCTCACCAAAGCTGAGGGTGTCAATGCGGGCTTCCGCAACGCCCATATTGACAAGATACTTCACGGCGGTCACGGCGCGTCTCTCGCCGAGGGCCATATTGTACTCGTTGGTGCCACGCTCATCGGTGTTGCCTTCCACCCGAACACGGGCATTTGCGGAACCGATCAGGAGATCGCCATTTTTCTTGATACGATCCTTCTGGTCTGCGCGGATATCGGACTTGTCGAAGTCAAAATAGATGGGCAGCATCGGGGCGGTGGTCCGTCCTTCCAGAACCGCACCACTGTCGCCACCAATCCACTTTGAAGCAAGAGACTCTTCCTTGCCCACAGCGGGTGCGCCGCCAGCCATGTCCTTATCGCTCTGCACCTTTTGCTTGGCACAACCGCCAGCCAAAAGGGAAAGGGAAACAACAACACATGCCATTGCCAGATACTGCAAAATTCCTCTTTTCATTCTCTCCTTCCTCCTGATACGTCTTGTAACAGATTTTTATATGAAAACAACCCCTTATACAATTAAGTATAATTAAATAATCATGAAGATCATACAGAACTCTTTGTTAAATTTCAACGTGTTTTTTTATATGTTTTTTCGCGATGCGAAAGGCTGTAACACAGGCATATTTCTGCCTTTTTGATTCCCCCAAAAAGCTCCTTTAGGCCGGTCGATATAATTCGCTTGCATGGGCGGAAGAACACGATATATCATTATACTTCATCAAACATGCACAGTGATCTTTTAGTTTTCTGTTTTCCTGTGCATTCCAAACAAAAAAATTTTACTCGTTTATGCTCACGAGACCATGCGGACCGATGAAATCTTCCCCTCCGACACACAGCAAAACCAATCCCAAAAAATCAGCGAAAGCCACGCTTTCGACAAACGGGAAACATCGCCTTCGTGACATGCTTTCCACAAACAGATTCGGCACTTTTTTCGGTGTTTCCCAAAAGGTTCTTGATTCGGTCTGGCAAGCCATCACCTCTCCGACCGGCGAATCCGTCACCTACATCTCCATGGAGATAGGGGCGGATCTGGATGTTTTCCATCCGGTTCGCAACAGACTCCAGCAACTTGAGATAACAGAACATCCGGACGAATCCATCAACCGTTTTGTGCGGTTGTTCTTGCAGGGCCCAGTCAAAATCCCCAACTACAGCGGCGGGCTCGGCATCCTTGCCGGAGACACCCTGAAAAGTTTCGCGGACTGCAAAATTCCGGTGGTCGGGATTTCCCTGCTGTACCGGAAGGGATATTTTTCCCAGATGGTCGATTCAAAAAGAGGACAGGTGGCCTGGGCCTCCCAATGGGAACCGGAAAACACCCCGGGACTCTATCTGCTGCACGATCCGGCAGACCCCACACAACCTCTCACCATTGAGGTTCCGTTTTATGATCTTCAGGGGATACGATCCGTGGCCCACGCCCAATTATGGCTCAAAATGGAAATAAGCGAAGGGCTCGACTCCTTTGTCCCGGAAATCCTTCTTGATTACCAGACGCCGCAATCCCCCCCCTGGATTCAGGACGCTGCCCAACACCTGTATGACAGCAGCTCCGAAAAGGTAAAAGCAACCCAGCGCAGGCTCCTGGGCACCGGAGTGATGCCGGTCATGGAAGCATTGGGCATTACTTCCCGGACTATTCACTTAAACGAACAGCACGGCGTGAGTGTGGTTCTCGCCCTGATCACCCAGCTCCTCCAGAAAAAACATGGACCCAAGTACGAAAAAAAGACCACAGACCACGATATCCTCACTGCTGCAGCAGAGGTCGCCAAGCGTCTTGTCTTTACCATCCATACCCCGGTCATGGCCGGACATGACCGCTTCAACATTTCCGTGTATGAAGACTTAATCAACCCGTTCTGCAAGCGCATCTTGAATCTTCTGGCCCTGGACGAACATAACCCCTCGGTCTACAACTTCACCGCCATGGCCATGAAGCTCAACCGGGCCACCAACAGCGTGAGCCGCCTTCACAAGGAGGTGACCCAGAAGCAGTTCCCACAGTATGCCGACAAAATTACGGCGATCACCAACGGCGTGCATCATCTCACCTGGACAAGCGATGCCAAGGCGGAACTGTACGACACCTTTCCCGAGTTGCACAACTGGCGGAGAGATCCCAGCGTTTTTGCCGGGGCGGAGGCCCTACAGCGGAACAACAAGTTTCGCACCTATTTTGAGCAGGCCTGGCAGACGGACACCAAAATACTGGTGGATTATGTGAACCGGATGCTCATCACCCATCGCAACCAACGTCTGGCGACCTGGATTGATCCGCCAAACTACCTTTCCTATCGGAGCGAGGGGGAAGCGCCCCTTGAGCACACGACCTTCACCCTGGGTTTTGCCCGACGCTTTTCCACCTACAAACGGGCAGATCTGATTTTTGAAGATCTGGATCGTTTGGCGGCAATGATTACGGAAAATAACTGGCCGGTGAATTTTATCTACGCGGGCAAGGCCCATCCCTCGGATGAGCCGGGGCAGGACTTGATCAGAAACATCCTGGCTGTTCAGGAAGAGCTGTACCGAAAAAGTCATGGCCTGGCCAAACTGGTCTTCATTCCGGGCTACGACATGCACCTGGCCAAAATGATGGTTGCCGGTTCCCACGCCTGGCTGAACAGCCCCAAACGCCCGCTGGAAGCCAGTGGTACCAGCGGGATGAAAGCCGCCATGAACGGCATACCCAACATCAGTATCATGGATGGCTGGTGGGTTGAAGGCTATCACGATGGCCAAACCGGCTGGAAATTCGGCTATGAAGATTCCGTTTCCTCGGAGCATTTCAGCGAACAGCCCTCGTCCCTTCTCTACAATGAAGATTCTGCCTCATTCTATGCTATTTTCCCGGAAATGCTGCGGCGGTTTTATGACCCGGCCCTGCATAATCAATATATCGACAAATGCATCGCCAACCTCACCCTCAACTGCCCCATATTCAACACCCACCGCATGGCGGCGGAATATGTCGCCCGCTATGACCTCGATCTTGCCCCGGCGGTACAGCAGGAAATGGAAAAATTTCGCAAGCTCTACTGTAGCGACCCCTCTTTCTAAGAGACTGCCCAGAACAATATCAGCTCGGACTGGACTCCACCTAGCGCGAGAAAAAGACAAACAAAAAGGGCCATGGTTTGCAACAAACCATGGCCCCGACTCCAACTGAATTGCCTCAGAAATCTATTTTTTCGCCTGGGGGCTCAGGATCTTGATGGTCGCCTTGCCTTTGGCCTCGGCAATAAAGGCCTCGATATTGGCAGTAATCTTTTCCTGGGTGAGATAGGCGGTAATTTTGGCCTTTGCCTCGTCAAAGCTCACCGTCTTGGCCGGCTTTTTCTCTTCCAGCTTAATCAGGTGGTAGCCGAATTCCGTTTCCACAATGTCACTGATCTCGCCGGGCGTCATTTTGAATACTGCCTGATCAAACGCCTTCACCATCTGGCCTCTGGGGAAAAATCCCAGATCACCGCCCCGCTCCTTGCTCGGGCAATCTGAAGACTGCTTGGCCAACTCGGCAAAATCAGCGCCGTCCTTCAGCTGTTTTTTGATCTGGACAAGTTTTGCCCGCTTGCGATCCTTATCCGCCTTGGGCTCCGCTTCTTTAGCCGCAATCAGGATGTGACGGGCATGGGCCATTTCCGGCTGGGCAAATTTATCCTGATTGCTGTTGTAGAAATCCTTGGCTTCCTGCTCAGTCACCTGGACCTTGCCCTTGAACTTGGTGTCGATGAATTTCTGAATGGCCAGGTTCTTACCAATCTGCTTGCGCAACTCCGCCTCGGTGATGCCTGCCTCGCCAAGTGCCTTGGCAAAAGCCTTGTCATCGGCAAAACCCTTCTTGTATCCTTTCAGCTCGTTGTCGATATCGGTGTTGCTGACAACAACCCCGGCTTTTTTGCTCTCCTGACTCAACAGCTCGAGCTTGATCATCTTTTCGAGAACCGATTGACGGAGCGTGGTCATCTCCGCCTCACTGGGTTTGCGACCCTGTTCCTGAAAACGGCCTAAAATCCCCTTTATCTCTCCCTGCACAGCCGCAGCAACAATGGGCTGACCATTGACAAGGGCCGCTACTTCCTCTGCCTTCTTTTCCGGCTTGGACCAGACGCTGGTTGCAAAGATAACGGTGGCCCCAAGGGCAAACGAAACGAGAACGGCTTTATGAATTTTTCCAAATTGCATGACAGTTCCTTTTATTATGAGTTTTTCTGGTCAAACCACCAACGAAAGCCAGGTCGCAACAAACAAGGTAAGACTAATAAGCCCGTTCATGGCAAAAAAAGAAAGCTGAATACGGGACAAATCCTTCGGGTTGACAGCAAGATGCTGATAAAAAAGGGCTCCAGCCGTGAGAGCAATTCCCAGGTAATAATAAAAATTCAGCCCAGACACTATACCCGTGAGCACAAACAAAAGAAAGGCCAGAGCATGAAAAAAAACCGCAAGCCGGAAAGCTTTTTCCCGACCAAACCGTGAGGGCAGGGAATAAAGCCCTGCTTGCCGGTCAAAATCGGCATCAAGACAGGCATACACCGTATCAAATCCCGCCACCCAGAAAAGCACTCCCAACGACAACACAAGGGGGAAATCGAGTAAGGTTCCCTTGACTGCGACCCAACCGCCCAAAGGCGAAAAAGCCAGGGCAACACCGAGAACCACATGACACAGCCAGGTAAAACGCTTGGTTAGGGAATACAGGAAGGTAAGCCCCAGCGCGAAGGGGGACAACAACAGGGTAAGGGGGTTGAGCTGATAGCAGGCAACAAAATAGAGCAGGGTGAAGAGAAAAACCATGGCCCAGGCTTCCACCAGCCGCACCGCGCCAGCCGGGATAGCCCGATTCGCGGTGCGGGGGTTGGCTGCGTCAAATTTCCGGTCAGCGATGCGGTTAAAACCCATGGCTGCGGTCCGAGCCCCAACCATGGCCAAAATGATCCAGCCAAAGGTGACAGCATCGGGAACCCCGCGTTTTGCCAAAAATGCCCCGATCAAGGCAAAGGGCAGGGCAAAAATAGTATGCCCGAACTTGATCATCTCAAGCAGGGCCTTCACCTTGCGCAACATCACCAACCCTCTCCGGCCAAGCGCCGGTTGCGCCCCGTTATCATGCCTTTTTCTCCGGGGCAATGCCCTGCCATCTCGGCAAGTCAACCTCGAGCCCAAGCAATCCCGCCACCCGGCCGGCAAACAGACGGGCCATCTCTTCGATGCTTTGCGGCCGATGGTACAGGGCGGGCATGGGCGGGCAGATGATGGCTCCAGCCTCGTGCGCCTTCAACATATTGGTGAGGTGGGTTCTATTCAAAGGGGTTTCCCGAACCGCCAGCACCAGGGGGCGCCGCTCCTTGAGCATCACGTCCGCGGCCCGGTGGATCAGGTTGCCGCAGACGCCGTTGGCAATGGCGGCAAGGCTCCCCATGGTGCAGGGCAGAACGGCCATGCCGGAAAAATCGCTGGAGCCGCTGGACATGGGCGCGGCAAAATCATGCACATCATGCCAGCGGGCAACATAAGGATCAAGATCCGTGCGCGACAGGCCAAGCTCCAGCCCCAGCACCTGCTCACCGGCCTCGGACAAAAGCCCGTGCACCTCGACCGCAAGGGGCTGACAGATCTTGAGAAACTCCAGAGCATACACCGCCCCGGTGGCGCCGGTTATGGCCAGGACAATTTTTTTCATTTCACCCCCACATAGACCGTCACCACGCCGAAGGTCAGCGGCCGATGGTAGGTTTTGGCAAACCCGGCCTGTTGCATCATGGCCAGCAGTTCTTCGGGCGCATAAAATTCGGCAATGGAGCTGGCCAGATATTCGTAGGCCTCGGTGTCGCCGGAAACAAACCCGGCAATCTTCGGCAACACCCGGTTGAGATAAAAATTATAGAGCAGCTTGACCACCGGGTTTTGCGGCCTGGAAAATTCGAGGATCAGCAGCTTGCCGCCCGGCTTGAGCACCCGGTGCATTTCATTCAATCCCTGCTGGGTTCTCGCCAGATTCCTGACCCCAAAGGCGACAGTAACTCCCCAGACCGTGCCGGTCTGCACGGGAATCTGCTCCCCGTCGCCGCATACCGGTCCGATCCTCCCTTTTCGGTCATCGGCGGGAAGATGCTGCATCCCAGCCCGCAGCATGTCTTCACAAAAATCCACCGCCAGCACTCGACGTTGCCTGGCCTGCCGGGTCAGCTCCAAGGACAGGGGCAGAGTGCCGGCACAGAGGTCGAGCACCACCCCCTGGGGAAATTCCTTCAACTCCCGGGTGGTGACCCAGCGCCAGTAACGGTCGATCTGAAAGCTTAACACCGAGTTGAGAAAATCGTATTTCCCACTGATGGAGGAGAATTTTTCCTGAACAAATTTTTTCTTTTCGTCTGGATTTTTCATGTAATTAGTGTTTTCCGCAGACCTTGAGGGGAAGCGCCGAAGCAGGGACCTCGCCACGTGCAATAAGATACTCGAAAAATTTCGTCAGCGCCGCCTGCTTTTCGCTGCTCAGATCATATTCAATACCTTGAAGATAGCGGTAACAGGCATCCTCGTCCATGGGCACCCGTCCGGCCACGGTGGCGCTGATCTCCCGCAGCCGCTCTTTGCCCTGGCGCAGGCAACGATGCAGTTCCTGGTAAATGGCCATGACCGTGTCCGCCTCTTCGCGGCAGAAATCCTCCCGCACGGCCCATACCGCAAAAACAAAGGGCAGGCCGGTGCGAACCTGCCACGCCTCGCCGAGATCAAGCCGGTGGGGATATCGGCCTGCCACCGCCAGCCGCAAGGCCTCATCGCCTATGGCCAGCACCGCTGCAGGCTTTTCCGCGTCCGGCCCCAGCTCGCTGGCCAATCCGCTGCAATAGCGGGGTCGGAGCCGGTGGAACTCTTCCAGAATGATCTTCACCAGACTCACCGAAGTCTGGGACTGGGAGCTGAGCAAAACCAGCTGGTTATCCAGGCTGGAAATAGGCACTTCCGAAAAGAGAAAAACACTGCCCACCGGTCCGGTGGCCGAGATGGACAGGTCACTCATTATCCGGTACTCCTCAGGATGCAGAGCATATTCCTGGGAGGAGACAAAGCCGAGATCAAGTTCGTTTTCATGGAGCATGCGGTTGAGCACTGCAGGCGGCGCCTCGACAACCCGCCAGTCCGCACGATGCACAGTCTGCCGCCACACCTCATACAAGGGCGCGGTGTTAATGTAATTCACCATCCCGATCCTGGCCGTGATCTTCATGCCGCTACTCAAGCCACTCAAGTTGGACATCCGTGCCGACCGAGGTGAGAAATTCAAAAACCTCAGCCTCGCTCTTTGCCGGGCAGCGCACCGCCAAAAGAGAGGAAGAAACACCGGGGACCACGGTGCCGAGCTTTCCGCTTATGCCAAGAAGATCTGCGCCATTGGCCGAGGCCATGGCAAAGACCGCTTCGGGCGGAAGATCGGGATGGTCTTCCCGCAAGATCTGCATTTCCCGCCAGAGGTTCAAATGGAGATTGCTGGCCAGACTGTCTGTACCCAGCACCAGAGGGATGGACTGGGCGAGCATTTTTTGCACCGGGGCAACACCGACCCCCATGAACCGGTTGCTGCCGGGACACAAGCACACCGCAGCCCCGCGTTCGGCCAAAAGAGCGATCTCCTCATCCTCCACATGCACGCCATGGACACAGAGGGTGTGCGCATCCAGCACCCCGAGAGAATCCAGATACCGGACCGCGCCCATGCGGGGCGGGGTGAAGGCCGCAACCTCCACGCCCCGCTCCCCAAGAAAATCAACAAACGGTCCGTGGCCGGTGCGCAAAAATTCAATCTCCTGGGCAGACTCGGCCACATGCACGGGAAACAGGCGAGCACCGGCCCGCTTTTTCAAGGCCCGGATCAGCGCCGGCCCGGACGAATACGGGGCATGGGGGATACAGCGGACATCGGCGTCGATGCCAGACAAGGAGGCCAGGGCCGCTTCCTCGGCAGCCCCGCACAACCCAAGCAACTCAAGAAAAAAGAGCACCTCGGTCTTGAAGCCCTCGCCCAGCAAAGAGCTTTCCTGCCGGTTGCCGATATCAGCCACGGCCCGGCAGCCTCCGGCATAGAGACGGGCCAGGGCCAGACGGGCGGCATCCTGCACGGTTTCCGGATCGGGATTTTCAGCCCGGGCGGCGAGCAGCCCCCTGATCCAGCCGGTCATGTCGCCGGGCGTGGGGGGATCCCCGGTCAGCCCCGCTAGGCAAGAAAGTTCGAGATGGGCGTGGCAGTTGACCAGGGGAGGCGTAATGACGTGGCCGTCATAGTCTTTCCCCTGGGCATCAGCATCTTTCAGGTCGGCATACGACCCCACCGCCACGACCAGCCCGTCTTCGGTGAGTACCGCGCCGTCAACGATGACCGGGCCATGGCCCGGCACAACAAAGGGCGCCCGGTAGAGGTAGCGAGGGTATTCCTGCATCTTACACCAGAGAGTAATCCATTCTGCGCTGCCTGGGCACACAGCCGGCGCCTTCCACCAAAGCCCGGATCTCCTGCTCGGAGAGGCGGAACCCCACCCCGGCCGCAGCCACCACGTTCTCCTCGATCATGGTGCTGCCGAAATCATTGGCCCCAAAGAAGAGCGAGAGCTGGGCGATCTTGGGTCCCTGGGTCACCCAAGAGGCTTGGATGTTGTCGATATTATCGAGAAAAATCCGGGAAAGGGCCAGCATCTTCAGATAGCCAAAGGCGGTGGTCTTGGGAAGATGGGAAAGCGCCGTGTTGTCCGGCTGGAAGGGCCAGGGGATAAAGGCGGTGAAGCCGCCGGTCTTGTCCTGCAGGTCGCGCACCCGGGCAAGGTGCTCGACCCGCTCGGCCAAGGTTTCCAGATGCCCAAACATCATGGTCGCGGTGGTGCGCATCCCCAAGTGGTGCGCCTCTTCCATGACCCCGAGCCAGGCGTCGGTTAAGCATTTGCGCGGCGCAGTTTCCTGCCGCACCCGGTCGCAGAGGATCTCCGCCCCGCCGCCGGGGATGGAATCAAGGCCTGCCTGCTGCAGACGGATCAAGACCTCCCGCACCGGCAGGCCGGACAGGGTGGCGAAATGGCAGACCTCCGGCGGGGAGAAGCCGTGAATATGGATGTTATGCCCCTTGATGAAACGGAGCATCTCCTCGTAGAACTCCAGAGGCTTGTCCGGATGGAGCCCGCCCTGCAGGAGGATCTGGGTGCCGCCCAGCGCCTTGGTTTCCTCGATCTTTTCGCCAAGCTCAGCAAAGGAGAGCACCGAGCCGGCCGGATCTTCCGGGGCCTTGAAAAAGGCGCAGAACTTACAGGCGGAGACGCAGATATCGGTGTAGTTGATGTTGCGGTCGACCACATAGGTCACCATCGACTCCGGGTGTTTGCGTCGACGAATGGCGTTGGCCAAAAATCCCAGCTGGTAGAGATCACCGTGTTCCAAAAGCGCCACGCCCTCTTCCGCGGTAATCCGCTCGCCCGCCAGCCCTTTTTCCGTAATCCGCTTCATATCCATGACGCTCAATACTCTTGAATGACGTTATACAGGGTATCCCGCTCCACCGGTTGCCGCCCGGCATCGCGGATCAACCGGATCAGCTCGGTGTCGGCCATGGTTCCGCCAGCCTCACCGCCGGCCATGTGGGTGATCAGCTCCTCCTTGACCGTGCCGTCCACATCGTCCGCCCCGAAGGAAAGCGCAATCTGGGCCAGCTTGGGGCCGATCATCACCCAGTAGGCCTTGATATGCGGAAAATTGTCGAGAAAACAGCGGGCCACTGCGATATTCTTGAGATCATCAAGGCCGCTGGTCTTGGCCAGCTCATGCAGCTCGGTGTTCTTCGGATGGAAGGCCAGGGGGATGAAGGTGAGGAAACCGCCGGTTTCATCCTGGGCCTCCCGGAGGGCGGCAAGGTGTTCGACCCGTTCCTCCATGGTTTCGATATGGCCGTAGAGCATGGTGGCGTTGCTCTTGAGCCCGATCCGATGGGCAGCCTTGGCAACCTCAAGCCACCCCTCACCGGAAAGCTTCTTCTCGCAGGTCCGCTGCCTGATCCGGGGGCTGAACACCTCAGCCCCGCCTCCGGGGATCGAGCCAAGCCCGGCAGCAACCAATTCCTTGAGGGTTTCGGTCACGGATTTTCCGGCGAGACCTGCCAAATGGGCAATCTCCACGCAGGTAAAGGCCTGAATGTGGATCTCCGGCCGCACTTCCTTGATGCCGCGCAGCATGTCCAGATAATATTGATACGGCAGATCCGGGTGAATGCCGCCCACCACATGCACCTCGGTGATGGGTTCGGCCAGACGCTCCCGCACCTTGGCCTTGACCTGATCCACCGTCATCTCATAGGCTTGGGACGATTCCTTGTCCTTGCCGAAGGCGCAGAACTTGCAAAGATTGGTGCAGATGTTGGAGTAGTTGATGTGCTGGTTGTAAATGAAATAAGCGCGGTTACCGTTGAGCCGCTCCCGCACCAGGTTGGCCATATAGCCCACCGCCAGGATATCGTTGCTTTTATACAGTCGAACCCCGTCCGAGGCGCTGAGCCGTTCCCTGCCCTTAACCTTCTCCAGAATATCGCCAAGTCCTGCCGCAACCACCATCTGTTCCATTACTTATCTCCTCTACCTGAAGGTTGCAAGCCGGTACGCAACACTGCAACCATACTGTCAATTTCATCATGGAGCCGGCCGACGGACATCCCGGCCAGCGCCAGCCCTCCATCGAGGTACGGCTGGGCATATCCTTGCAGGAAGCGATCCAGCATCGCATCCAAAATAAAAACCACCTTCTGCGGAGGGATATCGCAGCGCAACACCCCCTGCCCCATGGCCCGGTCCGCAAGGGGGCCGAAATATTCCAGGGAAAAGAGACGGACCCTGGCCACCAGTTCCTCCCGGCGGGGCACATCCCGTTCGAACAGCACCTTGAGATACACCTGAAAATACTCCGGGTGATTGTCGATGAAGGCTATGCCTGCCAGCAATACCTGTCTGGCCACACCAAAGAAATCATCCTGGCCATTGCCCGCAACCGAGGCCTTGACATACCGCTTCACCTGCTGGGTGAAATGATCGAACACATGCAGGAACAGGGCTTCCTTGTTGTCGAAATACTGGTAGAGCGAGCCCTTGGATATCCCCAACTGCTTGACGATATTATTGAGGCTTGCCCGTTGGTAACCCTGCGCGGCAAACTCGGCAGCCGCCGCACGCACGATGTTGTCGCGCTTTTCCGGCGGCAGATTCACGAAGGTTTGTTTTGGCTGAGCAAGAAGGGTATCCATATTATGACCAGGCGGTCACATTATGAAAAATAGAAATTCTCTGCAAGATATTTTTAGGAGCCATTAAAAATAACCTGTACAATTCGGGACGTTCCTTTCCGGCTCCTTCCGCCGCCGGCGCTGCTGCCGTTTTATCCCTACGAAAGGCCCAAGTTTTTTCAAACAATGTCTTAACAACTTTCAGAATAATGATGGGATCGAAATAAGAGGGGAAAAAGCGCAGGGAGGGGGAAAATCAAAGTTCGCTCTTGTTAACCCATTGCAGGATGGTATTGATGCCTTCCGCTGTCGAAACCTTGGGAAAATAGCCAAGATCGCGATTGGCATTCTCGATGGAGAACCAATGGGACTTCGCCAGTTGCACGGCAAGGAAACGGGTCATGCAGGGCTCCCGCTTTATCCGGGCAAGGGGAAAAGCCTTTTCCATGAACATCCCCGTCAGGTATGCCTTTTGGAAAGAGATACTTTCCTCGACAACGGGAATATCAAGCCGCCGTAAAAACTTGTTGAGCCAATTCCAGAGATTGACCGGCTCACCCTGGGAGATAAAGTAGGGCTTTCCGGCCCCAGAGGCCGAGCCATGCAAGTTCTTCGCCGCCAAAACAAAGGCGTCCGCGGCATTATCAATATAGGTGACATCCACGAGATTATGGCCATCCCCGACCCGTTTCAACTGTCGGCATCTGGCTTGGCCCAAAAGGCGAGGGATATGGTTAGTGTCTCCCGGCCCCCAGACAAGATGAGGACGCAGGGCTATGGTTTTCAGGGCGTTGGAGTTGGCCTCAAGAACCATTTTCTCGGCAATGGCCTTGCTCTGGGCGTAGTCACAGAGGAAATCCCGGGCGTAGGGAGTGCGTTCGTTCACCCCGCACAGGTCGTCTTTCTGGTAAACAACCCCGGGCGTGCTGGCATAGATGAGGGCGTGGATGTTATTTGCACGACAGGCGTCTAAAACATTCTGGGTGCCGACGACATTGGTTCGGTAAAACTCCTCTTTATCACCCCAAATGCCTGTTTTGGAGGCAAGATGAAATACGGTGTCATACCCGGCCAGGGAATTTTTCAGAAAATCCGCATCGCCGATATCACCGGAAAGAAACCGAACGCCCAACCCCTCTGCTTCAGGAAAAGCATTCCGTGCAACCACGGCGGTCTCAAAGCCATCGCCCACAAGGCTTTGAACCAGCGCCCTGCCGACAAAACCACTCCCGCCAAGCACCAAAACACGCTGCATCCCCTGTCACCTTTTCGCAGAGATGGACACTTCCGCTACACGGCTCCCCAAACGCCTCCTCATGCAACACATACGTTGATATACCTATTATTTGTAAAGTGCAAATAAAATAATGTGGACAACTTGCTGTTTTTTAAATTCTTTTCCCGAAAAGGGAGCGGCAGATTTCAGATCAATAAAAACACCTCGCCACACTCTGTTTTTTCTGACCTGTGGGACAAACACCTCGATTCAACGGCCGTACAGATCCTCAAATCTCTCGATATCGTCTTCCCCCAGATAGCTGCCGGTCTGAATCTCGATGATCTCCAGGGGGATAGTGCCGGGATTTTCCAGTCGGTGTTTTGCTCCGAGGGGAATATAGGTGGACTGATTTTCCGTTAAAATAATAGCCTGATCGCCATTGGTGATATGGGCGGTACCTTTTACCACCACCCAGTGTTCAGCCCGATGAAAATGCCGTTGCAGCGACAGGGTGGCGCCGGGATTCACCATGATCCGTTTCGCCTGAAAACGTTCCCCGCAATCCACACATTCATAAGACCCCCAGGGGCGAAAGACCTTTTTGTGCAGCCGAACCTCCTCCCGCTTCTCCAGCTTCAGGCGTTTG
Source organism: Thiovibrio sp. Mzg5 (assembly GCF_055379285.1). NCBI lineage: Bacteria > Pseudomonadati > Thermodesulfobacteriota > Desulfobulbia > Desulfobulbales > Thiovibrionaceae > Thiovibrio > Thiovibrio sp. Mzg5. Next base: position 1,203,260 of record NZ_AP022872.1, read on the forward strand.
ACAATGGTCTTCACCTCCTGGGTCCGGTCCTTGGAAGCGACCAGCAACGCGTCCTTGGTCTCGACAATGATAAGATTGCTGAGACCAATTGCCGCGACAAGACTCTCTCCGGCATGGATATAAGAACCCGTCACCTCCTCGGCCAGGACGTTGCCGATGAAGATATTGCCGTTTTTGTCCTGTTCGCCGATCTCCCAGAGTGCCTCCCAGGAACCCACATCGCTCCAGGAACAATCCAGGGGCACAACCACCGTATCCCGGACCCGTTCCATCACCGCATAGTCCACGGAGTTGGCGGGGCTTGCGGAAAAGGCCTCGGAATCAAGGCGGATAAAATCCAGGTCATGGGTGCGGGCGGTATAGGCCCGCGCCACGCAATCGGCCATGACCGGCTCAAACTCTTTGAGAGTCGCCAGAAATCCAGCACCCTGAAAGAGAAACATCCCGCTGTTCCAGAGATAGCCTTGGTCCAGATACTGCCTGGCTTTTTCCAGGGAAGGCTTTTCCACAAAGCAGTCCACCGCGAAAACCGGCGGCTCCTCCCCGCCGACCACCTCCCCCTTTTTGATATAGCCGTATCCGGTATGCGGGCTCTGTGGGACAATACCAAAGGTAACAGGATGCCCCTGCGCGGCACAAGTTACCCCCCTGGCCACGGCCTCGGCAAAATTTCCCTCGTTGCCGATGACATGGTCTGCCGGCAGGACAAGGAGAACCGCATTTTCGTCCTGCCGGACCGCCTCCAGGGCGGCGACGGCAACTGCCGGGGCCGTATCCCGCCCCAGAGGTTCGATGATGATCGTCGCTGCCCCGCCAATGGCGCGGACCTGCTCGGCCACCAAGAACCGGTGCTCTTCGGTGCAGACGACGATGGGCGAGGAAACCCCCTTCAATCCCTGGACCCGTAACAGCGTATTCTGAAGCATGGTCTTGTCGTTGACCAGGGGGAGAAGCTGCTTGGGATGGCACTCCCGGGACAAAGGCCACAGTCGGGTGCCGGATCCTCCGGCAAGGATAACCGGAATAATTACCGCGTGTTCTCTCATCATGAAATTGGTTTCCCCTTCAAGGCCTGATGGTTTACGCAAGGATTTTCTCTTGAGTTTTTACTATGTTACAATACTCCATGTCAAGGAACCATGACATGGAGTATTTCCGATTATTCCTTGACCGCAGGCACACCTTTGTGTAGTCCTGAATTAAGGGAAACAACCCCGAATGAGGCAACCATGCGCGCGTCTTCTAATAAAAATATCCATGCCGTGGCCCCGGAAATCGTCCTTGAATTCCTGGCTCACACCCTCCCTTTTAACGAACTTGATACGGACACGCTGAGAAATCTGGCCACCAGCTGCCTCATCGATTTTTTCCCGAAAGGAACCGTTATCTTCCGGCAGGACCAGACCCAGGTCCAGCATTTTTATCTCATCCAGAAAGGCGGGGTCAAAATCTATCTCAAGGACGAAGAGGGAACCATAACCCTCAAGGATTTTCGCGGCGAGGGAGAATATTTCGGTGCCCTGCCCATTATCCAGGGGACCAACATGGCAAACCTCAACGTCGAGACCGTTGAGGACACCTTCTGCTTTCTCTTCCCACGGGAGGCGTTTCTCAACCTCATCCAGTCATCCCCCAAGGTCACCCATTACTTTCTGCGCAGCATGTCCGAAAAACTCGTAAAAACCGCATATGCCCAGCTGCGGCAACATAAAATTGCCCCGCGCACCGAAAGCGCCCTGTTTCTTTTCTCAGCCCAGGTCGGCGATATTGTCAAAGGCGCCCCAAAAACCATTGCCGCAACGGACAGCGTCCAGATGGCGGCGGCCCGGATGGCGGAGCTGCATATCGGCTCCCTGCTGATCCACGACCAGGAGAAAAAAATCGTCGGCATCATCACCGACCGGGATCTTCGGACCAAGGTGGTCGCGGCCGGGCTCGACTACCAGACCCCGGTAAGCCAGATCATGGCGACGCCCTTGCAAACCATCCCCTCCCATCAGGTGTGTTTCGATGCCATGCTGCAGATGATGCACCTTTCCATCCACCATCTGGCCGTGGAACAACAGGGAAACATCATCGGGGTAATCACCACTCACGACATCATGCTCCTCCAGGGCACCTCGCCCCTCTACCTCTTCCGAGAAATCGTGGCGCAGCGGACCATCGAAGGGCTTTACCCCCTGGCCAGGAAGATCCCGGCCGTTATCCGCACCCTCATTGAGGAAGGCGCCAAGGCCAACAACATCACCCGGATGATCACGGTCTTGAACGACCACATCCTTGACCGGTTGCTCACCCTGCTTATTGAAGAACTCGGCCCCCCGCCCCTGCCCTTTTGCTGGCTGGTCATGGGCAGCGAGGGCCGCAGGGAACAGACCTTCATCACCGACCAGGACAACGCCCTGCTCTACGCCCAGCCGGAAAGCGAGGCGCAGGGGGAACTGGCGGCGGCATATTTCAAGGCTCTGGGGGAAAAGTCGATCGACCATCTGGTCCGTTGCGGCTATCCACTGTGCCCGGGGGAGATCATGGCCTCCAACCCCAAATGGCGGCAGCCGATTACCGGCTGGCGCGGGTACTTTGATCAGTGGCTGCACAGGCCCGAGCCGCTTGAGGTCATGCACTCCACCATCTTCTTTGACTTCCGGGCCGCATATGGCGATGCGACCCTGGCGGAAGGCCTCCGGCAATACCTGGTGCGCAACGTGCCGCAGCAGGAGGTTTTTCTCCTCCACCTGGCCCAGAACGCCTTGGAGGCGCGACCGCCGCTTTCTTTTTTCCGCAACCTCATCGTGGAAAAGGACGGGGAGCACAAAAACTCCCTGGATCTCAAGAAAAAAGGGTTGGTCCCTTTTGTCGATTTCGCCCGGCTCTTTGCCCTGAAACACGGGATCCCGGAAAACAATACCCTGGGCCGCCTCCAGATTCTCCACGAAGACGGCCATCTTTCCCATGAGTTGTACAGCGAAACCGTAAAGGCCTACGAGTTTCTCATGCAGATGCGGCTTATCCACCAGCTGCGCATGATTGAGCAGCAACAGCCCCCGGACAACCACATCAACCCGGCGGATCTTTCCGAACTTGAAAAACAGACCCTCAAGGAGGCCTTCGAGGTGGTCCGCCGCCTGCAAAGCCATATCCGGCAGGAATACCGACTGACCGAGGGGTAGCAATGTCCTTTTTCTCCATCTCTGAGCTGTTCCACCCAGCCCACCCCATGTTCGCCGAGAACAAACGCTATTTCAAGGCCCTCGACCAGTTCCAGCCGGTGGAGGAATATGAATTCGTGGTTTTAGATACCGAATTAACCGGACTCCATGAGCGGCAGGATGAAATCGTCTCCATTGGGGCGGTACGCATCAAACACCTGCAAATCATAGCCGGAGAAACCTTTTACGCCCATGTCAAACCGGACAAGCCGCTGCCCAAAAACAGCACCCTGGTCCACCGCCTCACCCCGCAACAGCTGGAGGCTGCCCCGCCGCTGCACGAGGTGCTGCCCAGCTTCATCGCTTATTGCGGCAAAGCCCTGTTGGTCGGGCATTTTGTCGATCTGGATCTCGCCTTTCTGAACCGTGCCTGCAAGCGGATCTTCGGCTCTCCCCTCCACAATCCCTGCGTTGACACTCTACGGCTTGCCCAGATTCACATGGAACGCTTTGGAGCCCCTTACCGAAACAAGATCGACGGCGGCCATTCCTACAACCTCTCCGAACTCAGCCGTCAATACGGGCTGCCCGCCTTTGTCCCCCACGACGCCTTGCAGGATGCCCTGCAAACCGCCTACCTTTTTCTCTTTCTCATCAAGAAATTCCAAGGAGAAGGGTACCGCACCCTGCGGGAAATCTTCCGGGCCGGCCAGGGTTCACGATGGGCACTGTAATCCACCGAACATTTCTGCTGCCGGCAATATCCCTTTCCCAAACGCATAAAAAAATACCCAAAAAAGTTGACAGCCACCAACACCCAGGGTAATTATACCTAGTTTCATCGTGGTGCAGCATGACATCACGACCGAGTAACCTGCCGAAAATATTATTTTTTTTCAGGCATGAAATCCATCACCGCAGTCAGACCATCAACCCAAGGAGGCCGCAATGCAAAAAGACGTCCACAGTCTGCTCGAATCGAGTGAATTTAAATCCCTCGTGGCAAAACGAGCAAAAATCTCAATACTGCTGACGATGCTGCTCTTCGTATCCTACTATGGTTTCGTTCTCCTGATCGGCTACAATAAACCCTTCCTGGCCCAAAAGCTCGACGAGGCAACGGCAACCACCCTGGGGATCCCCTTGGCCGTCGCCGTCATCCTCGCCTCCTGGCTGCTCACCGTGATCTATGTTATCTGGGCCAACGCCATCTACGACCCCGAGGTCAAGAGACTGCGGGCCAAGCTGTTCGGAAAATAAACACTATTTCCTTCCCTTTACCATCAGCCAAGGAGAGTTCACATGCCACCAGTAACCGAACAGGCGGCGGGCGCCATCCAGACCAGCCTGGGAACACCCACCATGCCTGCCATTGTCTTCTTTTTGATCATCGTCGCCATCACCCTGGCGATTACCTATTGGGCCGCCAAACGCACCAAGACCACAAAGGAGTTTTACGCCGCCGGCCGCAGCGTCAGCGCCTTTCAGAATGGCCTGGCCCTGTCGGGCGACTACATGTCCGCCGCCTCCTTCCTGGGCATCGCCGGTATGGTTGCCCTCAAGGGCTATGATGGCATGATCTACGCCGTCGGCTGGCTGGTTGGCTGGCCGGCCTTGATGTTCCTCATCGCCGAACCCCTGCGGAACTTAGGCAAGTTCACCTTTGCCGACGTGGTCGCCTTCCGCCTCAAACAGACCCCGGTGCGCATTGCCTCGGCCATCGGCGGCATCCTCACCGTGCTCTTCTACACCATCGCCCAGATGGTGGGTTCCGGCAGCCTGATCAAACTGATGTTCGGTATTCCTTATGAGTACGCGGAGATCATGGTTGGCTGCATCATGCTGGCCTATGTTCTCTTTGGCGGCATGCTGGCAACCACCTGGGTACAAATCATCAAGGCGGTCATGCTGCTCTGCGGTGTCTCCGTAATGATGCTCATGGTGCTGGCCAAGTTCAACTTCAACCCCGGAGACCTCTATGCCGCAGTGGCCAACCAATATGGCCAGGCAGCACTTGAGCCGGGCGGGCTGATCACCAGCCCCATCGATGCAGTCTCCCTCGGCCTGGCCCTGATGTTCGGCCTGCTGGGACTTCCCCACATCCTGCAGCGCTTTTTCACCGTACCCGACGCCAAGGCCGCCCGGATCTCCGTGCTCTTCGCCACCGGCTTCATCGGCTACTTCTACATTATCATCCCCATTGTCGGTTTTGGCGCCGCTGCCCTTATCGGCCGTGAAGTCATCACCAATATCGACAAGGGCGGCAACATGGCTGCCCCGCTCCTGGCCGAATTCCTCGGCGGCACCCCTTTCCTGGGCTTCATCGCCGCCGTGGCCTTCGCCACCATTCTCGCGGTTGTGGCAGGTCTCACCCTGGCAGCAGCGTCCTCCTTCTCCCATGACATCTATGTGCATGTTATCAGGAAGGGCACTGCCACCGAGCAGGAAGAGGTGCGGGCCAGCAAGATCGCCACCCTGCTGTTCGGCATATTCGCTGTTGGGCTGGGCATCCTCTTTAAGGGGCAGAACGTCGCCTTCATGGTGGGCCTTGCCTTTGCCATCGCCTGCAGCGCCAATTTTCCAGCTCTGATCCTGTCGATCTTCTGGAAAAAATTCACCACCGCCGGCGCGGTCTGGGCCATCCTGACCGGTGCTTTCCTGGCCGTGGGTCTCATCATCATCAGCCCCACGGTCTGGGTGGATGTTCTCCATAATCCTAAAGGCTCCGAGCTGTTTGCCCTGAAGAACCCGGCGATTGTCTCCATGACCGCCTCTTTCCTGGTCGGCTACATTGTTTCCCTCCTGACCAAGGAAGAAACCGCCGAGAAGCTTTTCGAAGATGAAAAGCTCCGGACCTATCTCGGCGTCGGCGCCGAATAATTCTTTAAACGCCGGTTTCCGGCTTTTTTCGCACCATCCAAAAACGCGCAGGGCTTTCAAGCTCTACGCGTTTTTGTTGTTTCAGGGGGGGGATTTTCTGTTAAGATAAGCTCGATCGCGTTCCCCACCCCGGAAGACCACCCCAGCCTTGAGCACAAACCATGGCCGAGACAGCCGAGATTCTTGTTGTTGACGATGAACCCAGCATGCGGGAGTTCCTCACCATTCTCCTGGAGAAAAACGGGTATGCAACCCATGCCGCGGCAAGCGGAGCCGAGGCTCTCGCCCTTCTGCAACAACGCCATTTCGACCTGATCGTCTCGGACATCCGCATGCCGGATCTCAGCGGCCTCGCCCTTCTGGAAAACATCAAACAGCAGGACCTCTCCATCCCCGTGGTGCTGATCACCGCTTACGCCTCGCCGGAAGATGCGGTGCTGGCCATGAAAAACGGCGCCTACGATTACATCACCAAGCCGTTCAAGGTTGATGACATTCTCTCGGTCATCACGGCAGCGCTGGGAAGTCGGCAGGAGAAGCCCCCGGCCAAGGACCATGATTCTTTTGCCGGAATCATCGGCAACAGCCCCGAGATGCTCAAGATTTACGACCTCATCCAGCGCATCGGCCCGACCCAGGCCAATATCCTCATCTATGGCGAATCCGGAACCGGCAAGGAACTGGTGGCGCAGGCCATTCACCAGCACAGCAAGGTCGCAGCAAACGCCTTTGTCCCCATCACCTGCAGCGCCATCCCGGAAAACCTCATCGAATCAGAACTGTTCGGCCATGCCAAGGGTTCGTTCACCGGGGCGATTGCCAACAAGACCGGGCTGTTCGAGCTGGCCAACCATGGCAGCGCCTTTTTGGATGAAATCGGCGAACTCTCCCCGCTTATCCAGACCAAACTCCTACGGGTCTTACAGGAACGGGAATTCAAGAAAGTCGGCGGCACCGAGACCATCAAGGTCAAGGTTCGGATCATTTCCGCCACCAACAAGAACCTGGAGGAGGAGGTCATGGCCGGTCGCTTCCGGGAGGATCTTTTTTACCGTCTGGCAGTTGTCCCCATCCGCATCCCGCCGCTCCGTGAACGCAAGGGGGATGTGCCGCTCCTGGTCGAGCATTTCCTGAAGAAATATTCGGCCCTGTTCGACAAGGAGGTGCAGCAGATCTCGTCCTATGCCCTGAAGGTTTTGATGGACTATGATTTCCCCGGCAATGTCCGCGAACTGGAAAATATCGTTGAACGCGGGGTTGCCCTTGAATCTTCCAATATCATCCTGCCGGAAAGCCTCACCCTGTCAGGACATCGAACTAGCCGCCCCCCTGACCCCGCGCTGGGGGGCCAGGATGACTCCGGGGCCGCGGAGGAAGCCGCCTTTGACCTGGGGCTTGAACAGTACATCACCGATATTGAAAAAAGGCTGATTCAAACGGCCCTGGCCCGAACCAAGAATTCCAGAATGAAAGCGGCGGATCTCCTAAAGATGAGCTTCCGGTCCTTCCGCTACAAGGCGAAAAAATATAACATCTGATTAAAAGGCCATATGATATTTTCCGCTCTTTGCCCGCATACCGGCTCGCCTGCCGCTAATGATCATCTCAAGAAGCAGATTCAGTGGCTGCTCTTTTTCCGGGTGCTTTTTCTTTCCCTGATGCTGGGAGTCAGCGTCCTTCTCCAGACAAAGACGCCGTCCATCTTTCTTCCTCCCCTACACTATCTTGCCTATTTCATTGCCGGCCTTTACCTGTTCACCATCTTCTCCGCCCTGGTGGTAAGGGTGATCCAATGCTATTCCCGCTTCGGCTATATGCAGATCACCCTTGACACCCTTCTGGTGACGCTTCTGGTGTTTTCCACCGGCGGCAGTCAGTCTGTTTTCACGGTGGTGTATTTTTTTCCCATTGTCATGGGGGCCTTCATGCTTTTTCGACGGGGAAGCCTGCTCTTTGCCTCATTGAGCACCCTGCTATTCGGCGCGCTGCTCCTTGTCGAGTATGGCGGATATGCCTCCCGGTTTGCCCAGACCTACCCCAGCCAGCTGAACAACCTTCAAATGCTTCTTCATTATTTTACTATTTACAGTCTCACCTTTTTCCTGGTTGCCATCTTGAGCTCCATGCTCTCGACCAGACTGCAAAAGGCAGAAGCAGAACTGTTCCAGACCGCAAGCGACTATGACCGACTCTCCTTTCTCTACAAACAGATCTTTGAGGACATCAATACCGGCATTATCACCGTTGACGCCGAGAACCGGATAACCTCCTTCAACCGGGCGGCAGAACTCATCACCGGCTACAGGCCCGGCGAGATCCTCGGCCAAGCACTTTCCCAAGCGTTTCCCAGCCTGGAAACCCCCCTGCTCGACGACGAACGACGGCACATGGCCGCCATCCCCCGCAAAAACGGGGAAACAATCCCGGTGGGATATTCCTGCTCCAGGCTCAATGCCCCGGACGACAAGGAAAACGGCTATGTCTATACCCTGCAGGATCTCAGTCAGATAAAAAAGATGGAGGCCCAGGTACAGCAGGCCGAAAAAATGGCAACCATCGGCGAAATGGCCGCGGGCATTGCCCATGAACTCAGAAACCCACTGGCCGCCATCTCCGGGGCCGTCCAACTGTTGGAGAAGGAAACACGGGACAAATCCATCAACAAACGGCTGTTTGACATCATCATGCGGGAATCAGACCGGCTCGATGCAACAATTCACGACTTCCTTCTCTTCTCCAAACCGGTCAATCCGGAAAAAGAATGGTTTTCCTTGCTCACCCTGGCGCGGGAGGCCCTGGAAACCCTGGGCCAAAACCCAGGCTGGAACCCTGTCCTGAGCCTTGCTCTGGAGATTCCGCCAGACCTTAACTGCTGGGGAGATCGACAGCTGGTCAGGCAAGTGCTTCTCAACCTGATTGCAAACAGCGCCAATGCCTGCCGTAATATGGAAAGTGGGAGGATACTGCTCCGAGCCGAGGAAATACCAGAAACCGCTGTTGTTCTGGAGGTCGTTGACAACGGCCACGGCATCCCGGAAAATATTCGGGAAAGAATTTTCGAGCCTTTTTTCACAACTCGGGAAACAGGGACCGGGCTTGGCCTGGCCATTGTCCGCCAGATTGTGCACAGCCATGGCGGCAAAATTTCCCTGCGCGATTATCAGCCCCAGGGCACAATTTTTTCTGTCAGCCTGCCCTTGCCGTGAAGGAAAAAGGGGAATAAAGAGCTGCCAGTCTTCATTCCCACTTTCTCTATCGCAACGCAGCAATTATGGAAAGGATGAGATAGACCCCGAGCCAGCCTGCGATAAACAGCAACGACTTTCGCCGGCCCGGAGTTTTCGTGCCCACGCAAGCCAAAGCGACAACCACGGTGCTCGGAAAGATCACCCCCGCCCAGAAAGGCTGGATGTAGCGCAACAGCTCCTGCAAACCGAGCAGAAACCATGGCCCCTGGATATGGAACAGCCCGAGGCGGGTCGGTTCCATGGGCGCTGCCAGACAGAGACTGACCACCACCGTGGCAAACAACAGTAAACTGTGTTGACCAAAGCCCACCCGGTAGCGGCGCAGATGATCCCAGCAACAGACCCCCCAGACAAGCCCCAGGCCGATGAGATGGTTGGCGTAGACCCGCTTCATGCCCTCGGCCTCAATGGAAAAAAGCAACGAGTTCAGCGGTGCTCCCAGATAGGGAATGGAAAGGGTGATATTTTCGGCAATGACCCCTGCGGCCTCGCCGGTTGCATCCGCCCGCAGAACATAGCCGGTAAAAAGGAGCAACAGCGCGGCAAGAACGGAACCGATCAGCAGAAGCCATTTGCCGAAACGCAGCTGCTGATCAGCCTTTGCCAGGATAATCGCCGCCAGATGGCAAAGGGAAAAAAGAAAAAACATCTGACTGGAATAAAAATGACAGGACCGAAAGAATTGGCCGAAGGGCGCCAGCAAATCAAGGGAGCTGGCGGAGAAAAATGGAGTGGTTGGGTCGTACTGGAGGGCTATTACCATCCCGGATAAAACCGAGAGGTAGAGCGAGACCAGGCTCATGCCCCCCCATTTCGTCTCGATGATAAAGGTGCGGATGTTCATAGCCTTAATAGGTAACAAGATACCCTTTGCCGTCCTTGTCCTCCCGCACCGTGGCCACCTGGAAACGGGGGAGATTCTTTTGGGCCGGGCCGCTCAGCCGGACCCCTTCCTTGTTAAAACGGCTGCGATGACAGGGGCAGGCCAGGATGCTTTCCTTTTCCTGGTAGTTAAGCCGACAGCCCAGATGGGTGCATTTCCGAGAGACAGCCCAAGGACCGGTTTGCCCGACAAAGAGGATAAAATCATGTTCTAGGACAAAGCCGCCCACCGGCACGACCTTATTCACCTTCACTATGCGTGGCTGTTTGGGGGCGCGGTAGCCGAGAAAGCGGAACACCGGATACAAAAGCAGGACACCGGCACCCCAGCGCAGCCAGGACCAGGAACCAGCCAGAAATATCCGCCGGGTCAGGGGCGCTTCTTTTCGCTCCGCATCAGCCATACCAGAAAACCATCCTTTTCTGGCACTGGGCCGGGAGGATACAGGCTCCCGACCGGACAGTCAGCCCGCCGCTGATCATGGCTGCAGGTACCGAGCCCGCAACCTCTCGCAGACATGATCCGGCACCAGACCACTCACATCCCCGCCATGCCTGGCCGCGTCCTTGATGATGCTGGAACTGATGAATATCCAGCGAAAACCGGTCATCAAAAAAACCGTTTCCACCTCCCGCTCGATTCTGCGGTTCATCAAGGCCAACTGAAACTCGTAATCAAAATCCGACACAGCCCGCAGGCCGCGGATGATCGCCTTGGCCCCGCGTTTGTAAGCAAAATCAACAAGCAGCCCGGAAACATCCTCGACCGTAACCCGGTTTTCTTCCCCGGAAAAACACTCCTCGATCATCTTGCGCCGTTCCTCCAGGGGAAAAAGCGGCTGCTTGGCGGGGTTGCTGGCAACGGCAATGATGATCCGGTCAAACAGGTGCAGCCCCCGGTGCACGATATCGAGATGCCCGTTGGTTATGGGGTCAAAGGTGCCGGGATATACGGCGATTGATTCGGATGTGTTTTCAGAGACAAACGGCTCGTAGTCTGTCATGGCACCCTGCCTTCAGTGTGTTGGTAGAGCCAGAAACCGGCCTCTCCGTAGCGGCGCCGGTCAAAACAGGCAAGCGGCCCCATGATTTCCGGGTATTGCGCCGTGGCCGCATCTTCGAGGACGACAATCCCCTCGGCAGCAAGAAAATCATCGGCTGCCAAAGATTCAAGGCTCTGCAGGGCAAGCCCCTTTCCATAGGGAGGATCGAGAAAAACCAGGTCAAAGCCCTCGGCTGGCTGCTTTGGCATCAAAAAAGCAAGCCCCCGGGCCAGATCCTTATGGAACACCGCAGCGCGCTCGGCAAAACCACAGAGCTCGATATTCTTCTCAAGCAACTCGGTGACGGAGCGCTGGCCATCGACGAAAACCGCCAGGAGCGCACTCCGACTTAAGGCTTCAAGACCCAGAGCGCCGGTGCCGGCAAAAAGATCCAATACCCGGGCGCCCACGACCTTGTTGCCGAGAATGCTGAAAATCGCCTCCCTGGCCCGGTCGGAGGTGGGACGAATCAGGTTGCCGAACCGCTGGCCCGGCGCAAGCAGCTTGCGCCCCCGGGCGCTGCCGCTGATGATCCGCAATTACAGATAATCCCGGATGAGTTCCTCGGCGATCTGCACCGCATTGAGCGCCGCACCCTTGAGGATATTGTCGGACACCACCCAGAGGTTGATCCCGTTGGCGATGGACTCATCCTCGCGAATCCTCCCCACCAGGGTCTCGAACTTGCCCGTGCAATCAATGGCCATGGGATATTGGCCCAGGGTCGGCTCATCAACCAACTTAACGCCTGGGGCATTCTTCAACAGAGCCTTGACCTCGGCTACCGTGATCTTTTTTTCGGTTTCGATGTTGACCGACTCGGAGTGGCCGTAAAAAACCGGCACCCGCACCGTGGTGGCGGTAACGCCGATGGTGAGGTCTTCAAACATCTTGCGGGTCTCGTTGACCATCTTCATCTCTTCCTTGGTGTAGCCGTTCTCTAGGAAGCTGTCGATCTGGGGTAGGCAGTTGAAGGCGATCTGGTGCGGGTACACGTTATGCACCATGGGCTTGCCCGCCGCATAATCGAGAATCTGCTGTTTGAGCTCCTCAATGGCCTTGGCCCCGGTGCCGGAAACCGCCTGATAGGTGGAAACCACAATACGCTTGATCCGCACCTTGTCGTGGATCGGTTTCAGGGCCACCAGCATCTGGATCGTGGAGCAGTTGGGGTTGGCGATGATGCCCCGTTTTTTATACTGGGCAATGGCATGGGCATTGACCTCGGGCACCACCAGAGGGATTTCCGGGTCCATGCGGTAGGCACTGGAGTTGTCGATCACCACCGCCCCTGCCGCTACGGCAGCCGGAGCAAAATCGAAGGAACGGGTCGCGCCGGCGGAAAAGAGAGCGATGTCAATCCCGGCAAAGGCATCCTTGCTCAAGAGCTGAACCGGAATCTCCTTTCCCTTAAAAGTGAGGGTTTTGCCCACGGACCGCTCCGAGGCAAGCAAGCGCAGTTCGTCCAGGGGAAAATCCCTTCGCGCCAAAACATCGAGCATGGCACCGCCGACAGCCCCGGTGGCGCCGGCAACAGCAACATTGAATTTCTTTTTTGCAGCAGTCATTGTCCCAATTCCTTAACAGACAGCAGCCGGGGATCACCCGGCAATTATAAAAAATATCAGCAGGTTACAAACATACTCAGATTGGTCAGTTTCCCTGCCGCGTGGTTTCCCTTTTCAAAAACACCAACCGGTTCAGACCGTTGAGATAGGCCTTGGCCGCAGCGGTGATGATATCCGGGTCCGCCCCCTGCCCCACCACAACCTTGCCCTCATCTTCAATGCGGACCAGCACCTCGCCCTGGGCATCGGTGCCGCCGGTGATGGAGCTGACCGAGAAATAGAGGAGCTTGCTCTTGGTCTGGGTCAAATCGGCAATGGCCCGAAAACAGGCATCAATGGGACCGATACCGATGCAGGCCTTCTCCTGCTCCTTGCCGTCGATGAGCAGCCGCACCGCTGCGGTGGGCAGACTCTTGTTGCCGCTCATCGCCCCCAGATGCACCAGGGAGAAGGTCTCGGTGATCCGCAGCACCTCGTCCATCAGGATGGCCTCGAGATCCTCGTCAAACATCTCCTTTTTGACGTCGGCCACCTCCTTGAACCGGGCAAAAACCCGCTCCAGTTCATCGTCCTTGAGGCTGTAGCCCATGGCCGCAATGCGATCCTTCAGGGCATGCCGGCCGGAATGCTTGCCGAGCACAATGTTGCCGGTGGAGATCCCGATATCCACCGGATTCATGATCTCGTAGGTGGTTCGTTCCTTGAGCACCCCGTCCTGGTGGATCCCGGATTCATGGGCAAAGGCATTGGCACCGACAATGGCCTTGTTGGCCTGCACCGCCATCCCGGTGATGGTGGTGACCAGCCGGCTGGTGGGATAGATGTGCTCGGTGACAATATCGGTGTGCACCTGCATCTGGTCGGCGCGGGTACGGATGACCATGACCAGCTCTTCCATGGCCGTATTGCCGGCCCTTTCCCCCAGACCATTGATGGTGGACTCCACCTGCCTGGCCCCATGGTTGATGGCGGCCAGCGAATTGGCCACGGCCAGACCGAGATCGTTGTGGCAATGGACACTGAGAACAGCCTTATGAATATTGGGGATGTTCTCGATAAGATAGGCAATTTTACGACCAAACTCATCGGGCAGGGCATAGCCGGTGGTATCCGGGAAATTCAGGGTCGTGGCCCCGGCGTCGATTACCGCGGCAAAGACCTGGCAGACAAAATCAAGGTCGCTGCGCGAGGCATCCTCGGCGGAGAACTCCACGTTGCTGGTGTATTTGGCGGCGTGTTTCACCGAGGCCACGGCCAGTTCCAGCACCTGCTCCCGGCTCATCTTCAGCTTGTGCTTCAGATGGATGTCTGAGGTGGCCAAAAAGGTGTGGATTCGAGGATTTTCTCCAGCCTTAAGCGCCTCCCAGGCCCGGTCGATATCCTTGACGCTACAGCGGGCGAGAGCCGCGATCTGCGCCCCCCGAACATGTTCGGCGATATTGCGCACACACTCGAAATCCCCGGGCGAGGCCACGGGAAACCCGGCTTCAATCACGTCCACCTTCAGCTTGACCAGCTGCTGAGCCAAGCGGAATTTTTCCTGCATATTCATGCTTGCGCCGGGCGACTGCTCGCCATCACGCAAGGTGGTATCAAAAATAATTATTTTATTAGACATCGCTACGTCACTCCTCTCAGCCAAGGCAGCGCAAGAAGAATGCCGCCTTAAACCAAGCTTAAACCGAATGTTCCTGTTCTTCCTCGACGGAAGTCTTGCCCCTCACCACCAAACGGTACCCCGCCGCCAGCGGTCCGGATAGCACGTAGGTTGCGCCCAGGACAAAGAGAGTAACCTGAGGTTCGGTGGCCAGCACCATGATGAGCAGGACCAGCCCGACCAGAACCTGGAACTTTTTGGCACCATCGGTTTGTGCATGCTTGAAGCTCAGATATTTGACGGAACTAACCATGAGATAGGAAAGACCGTAGACGGTTCCCAGCATAATGAAATTTCTCAGGGTGCCGGTGATCTCAAAAAAAGTGCAGAACATAACGGAGGCGGCGATCATTCCTCCGGCTGCGGGACAGGGCAAGCCCGTAAATTCATTTTTGGTCGAGGTGGTGTCCTGGGTATTGAAACGGGCCAGACGCAGGGCCGTGGTCGCCACATAGAGAAAAGCTGCCAGCCAGCCATAACGTCCATAAGGCCGCAGCACCCACTCATAGGCCAGCACCGCCGGAGCCACGCCAAAGGCAACCAGATCGCAGAGAGAATCGTACTCCATGCCAAACTTGCTGGTCGTGCCGGTAAGACGGGCAACCCTACCGTCCAAGCCATCAAAAACCCCGGAGATAATAATCGCCACGGCTGCGTGAAAATACTGGCCGTTGATTGCCGCAACTATGGCATAAAATCCACTAAAGAGACTTGCCGTGGTGATAACGCTGGGCAAGAGGCAGATTTTGCCCTTTGCGGAAATCACATCTTTGGCTTTATGGTGCTTACTCATGTGCGCCTCCTTCCGATATTATTTGCAAACAACGCAAAGTTCGCACTCGAATCTTGGATAGTATATTGAAAAAATGCGTTTCTGCATAGGAGTATCAAGGAAGATAGCCAAGAACCGTCTCTCCGGCCCTTACTTTCTGGCCGATTGCGACTTCCAATTGAATCTGCTGTGGAAGATAGAGATCAACCCGTGAACCGAAACGAATCAGGCCGAAGCGCTCGCCACGCATCAATCTATCCCCCTTTCCCGCCCAACATACAATCCGCCGGGCAATGAGGCCAGCCACCTGCACCACCGCAATTTTGCGGTTGCTCCTTGTTTCAATGGTAAGAGCGCAGGCCTCGTTTTCCAGGGCCCCGCGTTCGGTATTGGCCGAAAAAAACATCCCCGGAAAATACTGGACCTGGGTCACGGTACCCGGACAGGGGGCCCTGTTCACATGCACATTGAAGACATTCATGAAGATGCTCACCTTATACACATGCTCCTTCACAAATTTATCGTCAAAAACCTTTTCGATAAGGATGACCTTGCCGTCTGCCGGAGAAACCAGCACATCCTCATCATCCGGGCAGATCCGTTCCGGATCCCGGAAAAAGTACAGGACAAAGGCCGTGGTGAACAAGGCCAGCAGGGCACTGAAACCATGACCCAGAATGGCAAGAACCAGGGTGGTCAGGGCCGTAAAACCGATGAACGGATATCCTTCGAGGGCCACAGGAACTTGTGGTTTTTTCATGGGTTTCCTGTCTCACTGCAAAATTGTTTCCTAAAAGGCCCGGATCATTTCGGCCCATATAAAAATGAACTGACAGACCGTGATCACAGCCTGTCAGTTCATCTGCTAACCCTGTCTGCCAAAAAACATTATGATTTTTGCGCCCGGGTCATGGCAATGGTCCCGGAACGGACAATCTCCTGGATGCCGATGGGCCGCAGGATATCAATCACCGCCTGGAGCTTGCTTGCCTTGCCGGTAACTTCCACGACATAGCTCTTGGGGCCGACATCAATAACCTTGCCCCGGAAGATATCGATTATCCGCAAGACCTCGGCCCTGGTATGCGCCTCGGCCTTTACCCGGATCAGGGCCATCTCCCGCTCCACATTATCATGCTCACACATATCGGTTACTTTAATAACGTCAATGAGCTTGTGGAGCTGCTTGGTGATCTGCTCAATGATGGTATCCTCGCCGGAGGTCACCAGGGTCAGACAGGAAACATCCTGCTCAAGGGTCTGGGCCACGGACAGGCTTTCGATGTTGAATCCCCGGCCGCTGAAAAGGCCTGTGACCCGGGAGAGAACTCCGGGTTTATTCTGCAACAGTACGGAAATGGTATGTTTCATCGCGCTATCCTTATTAAACCAGCAGCATCTCGGTTGTGGCCTTACCAGCAGGAACCATGGGGTACACACCTTCTTCCCTGGCAATGACAAAGTCCATAAATACAGTGTTGTTAATCTTCAGGGCCTCCCTGATAACCGGCTCGACCTCGCTGGGCTTGGTCGCCCGCAGGCCAACCGCGCCATAGGCCTCGGCCACTTTGACAAAATCCGGGGCAACCTCCATAACGGTCGAGGAGTACTGCTTATTATAAAACAACTCCTGCCACTGGCGAACCATGCCCAGATAGCCATTATTCAAAATGGCTACCTTGACCGGCAATTTTTCCTGCCTGCAGGTGGCCAGTTCCTGGATGTTCATTTGGATGGAGCCATCCCCGGCAATGTCGATAACAACCTTGTCCGGGGCGGCCATCTGGGCGCCGATGGCCGCAGGAAAGCCATAGCCCATGACACCAAGACCGCCGGAGGTGGCCCATTGGCGGGGCTTGTTAAAATGATAGAACTGGGCGGTCCACATCTGGTGCTGGCCGACCTCGGTGGTAATGATCGCATCGCCGCCGGTCAGTTCATGCAGCTTCTGGATAACAAACTGGGGCTTGATGATATCGGTTTCCTCGACATAGCCCAGGGGATGCTTGTTCTTCCACTCCCGGATCTGCTCA
The DNA here is from genome assembly GCF_055379285.1 of Thiovibrio sp. Mzg5. NCBI lineage: Bacteria > Pseudomonadati > Thermodesulfobacteriota > Desulfobulbia > Desulfobulbales > Thiovibrionaceae > Thiovibrio > Thiovibrio sp. Mzg5. The sequence goes on from NZ_AP022872.1 coordinate 1,220,492, forward strand.
TGCCAGGGACGATTTTTTTCCACGCACTCCTCGGCCTTGAACTCCGTGCTCCGAGCAAACCAGGCATTGATGGCATCCAGCGCATGCTTGCAGTCGGCTACGATGGGGATGTCCACCCGGACGTTCTTGCTGATGGAGGAAGGATCGATATCGATATGGATGATCTCGGCGTGGGGAGCAAAGGCGTCCACCCTGCCTGTCACCCGGTCATCGAAACGGGCACCGACCGCGATCAGCAGGTCACAGTTGGCCACAGCCATGTTGGCAAAGTAGGTTCCGTGCATCCCCAGCATGCCCATGGACAACGGATCCGTCCCCGGAAAACCGCCCAGCCCCATAAGGGTCATGGTGACGGGAATATTAAGCCTTCTGGCAAGTTCAGTCAGCTCCTCATTGGAGTCGGAAAGGATAACGCCGCCACCCGCATAGATCACCGGTTTTTTGGCCTTGAGCATTGCCTGGCAGGCCTTTTCGATCTGACCTGGATGCGGCTCATAGGTGGGCTTGTAAGTCCGCATGCTGATGGGTTTCAGCTCGGGATAGGTTATCCGGTTAGCCAGAACATCCTTGGGCATGTCAATAAGCACGGGGCCAGGACGGCCGGTTTTGGCCAGATGGAAAGCCTCCCGAATAATAGGAACCAGCTCCTCGGCATCTTTCACCAGATAGTTATGCTTGGTGATCGGCCGGGTAATCCCGACAATATCAACCTCCTGGAAGGCATCGTTACCAATCAGCTTGGTCGGTACCTGCCCGGTGAAAACGACCAGGGGGATCGAGTCCAGATATGCCGAGGCAATGCCGGTAACCGCATTGGTGGCGCCGGGTCCGGAGGTCACCAAGGCAACCCCAACTTCGCCCTTAATCCGCCCGTAGGCATCGGCGGCATGGACTGCGGCCTGCTCATGCCGGGTTAGAACGTGGTGGATTTTGTCATTTTTCATCAACTCGTCATAGACATCGATGAGTGCCCCGCCGGGATAGCCGAAGATAACCTCGACGCCATGCTCTTCCAGGCACTTGAGGAATGCCTGTGCTCCTGTGAGTTTCATTGCTCTATTCCTTACCTTTAAATTCAACTCGTCTTCCGATAGAGATCGGCTTATATACTAGAAATATCGAGTGCACAGTCGCGCACTGGCCAAAACCTTACAAAACAGCGAATTTTGAAATATATTCTGAATATATTTCTTGTCAAGCACGTTTCTGGCTTAAGCCCGAAAGAGCACCACAAAAGAAAAAATAGCCCCGTTCGTTTACCAAAAGGTCTCTGGCGTTATAATTCCATACTGGTTAAGGGCAGAGCGGATGACTGCTCCGGAAAAATCCCGAGCTGCCGCCCTCGCTTCAGAAATTCCCGCACCGCACCAACCCCTTCTCCTCCCAAATCAAGAGAAAACGAATTTACATAGAGCCCGATGTGCGCCTTAATGACCTTATCGTCAAGCTCCTGGGCATGTTGCCGGATATAGGGCATACCCGCCTCGGGACTGGCAAAGGCGGAGGCAACACTTGCCCGGACACACCGGTCGATGGCCTGGATTTTCTCCTTACCCAAGGAGCGCTTTGCCACGATGCCGCCCAACGGGATGGGAAAGCCGGTCTCCTGCTCCCACCAAGCGCCAAGATCCTGGAGCAGCAACAGGCCATGCTCCTGAAAGGTGAAACGGCTCTCGTGGATGATCACTCCGGCATCGATCTCACCTGCCGCAATGGCCGGCATGATCTGGTCAAAACGCATCACCCTGGTCGTGAGAGCGGCAGGGGAATACATCCGCAGCAGCAGGGCCGCCGTGGTGTGTTTGCCTGGAATGGCGATGGTCAGCCGGGGCAGTGTTGCCATGGCAAAATTTTCCCGGGCAACCAACAACGGGCCGCAGCCGCGACCAAGAGCGCTTCCGGCCATGAGCAGGATATATTGATCCAGGACATGCCCCAAGGCATGAAACGACAATTTGGTTACATCAAGCCGGCCAGCAAGCGCCCATTCATTCAGAGTTTCGACATCGGCAAGCGCAGCTTCCCCAAAGGCCGGAGAGCTTCCGCACGCCTGCCCATGCTGCCCATGCACCAAGGCATGAAAAATGAACGTATCGTTGGGACAGGGAGAGAAGCCTAGAGAGAGCTTGTTTTTTTCGGAAAGAAGCGGCACGGATTTTGGCCTGATTCAGCTGAGGACGAGATGATCGACAAGCAGGGAAACAGCCTGTCCACATGTATGCACGGCAGCGGCAAGCTGCCAATTCGCCAGGTTGCGATCTTCCACCATGTTGCTGACGCAGCGCACCTCAAGACAGGGGACGGCAAACTCTTCACAGACCCTGGCCACTGCCCCGCCTTCCATGTTCTCGCAGAGGCCATTATGGGCAGCATGCAACACGGCACCACGCTTGGCTGTGGCAGTGGCCCCATTGACTGTAACGAACACGCCTTTCCTGCAACCGCAATCGTGCGTTGCTAAGATTTTACCGGCCTGGGCAACATACCGTGGGTCCAGGGGGAAAACGGCTCTTCCTACCAATTGACCACCCAAGGGCTCAACGCTTTCTGCGTGGCAGATGCCGAAATCACCCAGAACCTCGCTCTCAGCCAGACAGATATCGAGCAGGCCCGCGCCGGAACCGACATAGGCCCCGGCCACGCCGAAATTGAGGACCAGGGAGACATTCTCCCTCCCCCCGCACAGCCGCCGGGTAAGACGAACCGCTGTTTCAATCGGTCCAACGCCCGCGACAAAAAGCTCGCGGGGCTGACCGGTCTTTTTTTCGGCCAGGGGCAAGGCTTCCATCTCTGTGGCGGCAACAAGGAGAATCATGGATGTTTATAGCGGGAAAAATGACATACACCAGCGGCAAGGGAACAGATGACGCTCAGGCAGGACGCGTCGAAACAGCTCCCGAGAGGGACGCTATCCACGATACGGATGTTGCGCTTCCTCGACATGCATCACCTTTTTGATCTGGTTGCCCTTGTCAAGCACCACGATCCTGGGCTTGTATCCTGCGAGTTCTTCCGGGCCATACAAGGCATAGCTGACAATAATCACCAAATCGCCGACCATCCCCTTGCGGGCAGCCGCGCCGTTGAGGCCGATCATCCCGGAACCGGCCGCCCCTTCGATCACATAGGTATCAAAGCGCTCGCCGTTGTTGATGTTGTAGATATGCACCCGTTCATAAGGATACAGACCAACGGCGTCCATCAGATTTCTGTCCACCGTGAGGCTGCCCTCATAGTTGAGATCAGCCTCAATCACCGTGGCCCGGTGTATCTTTGATTTTAACATGTATTGCAACATTGTCGTTCTCTCAGTCGTCAAAAAGATTATCGTTGTCGATCAAACGTGTAACCCCGACCTTTATGGCCAGGGCCAACACCGCGCCTTTTTGCAAGACGGCTTGGGGCAGCAAAGTCGCCTGATCAACAAGGCTTACATACTCAATAACCACCGCCTCCTGCTGCAACAACTCCTCCACCTCCCGCAGCAGCACCGTTGCCTCAACAAGCCCGGTGCGCACCCGTCTTCTCGCATGGCTAATGGCCCGGAAGAGACAGAGGGCCGCCTGCCGCTCCGGGCCGGAAAGATAGGTGTTCCGGGAGCTCATGGCCAGGCCGTCCGCTTCCCGGACAATTGGGTGGCCGATGATCTCCACATCCCAATTGAGATCCGCCACCATTCTTTCTATCACCGCCAGCTGCTGGAAATCCTTTCTGCCGAAAACAGCACAATGCGGTTTGACAAGATGGAAAAGCTTGGCAACAACGGTGGTTACTCCGGCAAAATGACCCGGACGACTCGCACCGCAGAGGACATCCGTCAATCCCGAGACAATCACTCGGGTGCTGGCCTCCGGAGGATACATGTCGCGGGACTCGGGGGCAAAAAGAACATCCACCCCTTCGGCCTCCGCAAGCTGACAATCCCGGGAAAAATCGCGGGGATACCGACCAAGGTCTTCGTTGACACCAAACTGAATCGGGTTGACAAACAGACTCACCACCGTGCGTCCGGCCTTCTCGCTGGCCTTGCGCATCAAACGCAGATGCCCCTCATGAAAAAAACCCATGGTGGGCACCAGCCCGATTGTCTGTCCGTCGGCAAGCGCCCTATTTGCCCAGGCCGTCATCTCGGCAGGCGTGCGGATGATCTCCATTGCTCAATCTGTACCGTATCAAGTTTTTCCGGACTATCCCGCAACAGCAGAAATTTAAAGCCGATCGAGCTTAGCCTGCACTTTTTCCTTAACCGCCGGAGAAACGGTTTCCTCGGTCAGCACCTTGCCATACATCTCTTTTGCCTGGGGCACGGCTTTCTGCAACTCATAAATCCTGCCCATGGCCAGGTAAGCCTCCCCGGCAAACCCCTTGATCTCCGCCAAGCCCTTGTAGGCGGCAAGGGCCTCGGGCAGGGCATTCTTATTTTCATAGGCCTGAGCCAGATTCAGCTGCACCAGGGGGAACACCGGACTCGACTTGGCCAGATCATCACGAACGCCCAGATACACCTTTATGGCCTCATCATACTGCTGCGCATCAAAGGCAAGATGCCCCAGCTCAACCTTTGCCCACATGGCAGAGCCGGTCCGTCCGTATTCATCAACAACTTTCTGCAAGAGCACCTTGCGTTGCTCAGCCGCACCCTGGTCAACCGCCTCGGCCAGGAGGGCTGCGGCCCGATCATCTTGCTTGGCGAGGTAATAGCGAAGAGAGGACCAGCCCATAATTGCCAGCACGCAGCAGAGCAGGGCGATTATTATATTTCGCTTGTTGTTGCGGATAAACAGGATTGCCTTGGGAGGCAGATTGAACTCTTCGAGCAATCCGTGTTTCTGTAAAGGCTTGTTCAGTATCTCTTGTTGAAAATAAGTATTTTGTTCAGACATGCTTCAACCCCTCGCCGTTACACTGCTTACGTTTTTCCCCTGAAACAACGAAATTTGCCGACACTATACCTTTTCCGCCCGAAAAAAGCATCCGTCATTTTAAATTGTTGTTCGCTGCATCCAGCCGTGCAGACCCGGCCGCAGCCCACGACCACGGAACAAAATACTTGTCGCTGCCGTGCCGGTCATGCTAGGTAGTGAACATGCACAGCATGACCAGCGACCATATCCAAACAGTCAGCGAGCTTACCCAGTCGATCCGGGGGGTGCTTGAGGTTTCCTTTCCTTTTGTGACCGTGGCTGGCGAGATCTCCAACCTGCGCTGTCCCTACTCCGGCCATCTCTATTTCACCCTTAAAGATACAACCGCCCAGATAAAAGCCGTGCTCTTCAAGCCCCAGCAGCGTTATCTCGCCTGCACCCCCGAAGACGGCATGGAGGTAGTCTGCCGGGGCAAGATCTCGTTGTATGAGGCCCGCGGCGAATACCAGCTGATTGTGGACATCCTTGCAACAAAAGGCGCGGGAGCATTGCAGCTTGCCTTCGATCTTCTCAAGCGCAAATTGGCTGCCGAAGGTCTCTTTGCCGGGGAACGCAAAAGACCCCTGCCGCTGCTGCCCGAAAGAATAGCCCTCATCACCTCGCCCAGCGGCGCTGCGGTGCATGATTTTCTCGCCATGGCTCAAAAAAGATGCGCCGCTGTTCCCGTGGAGATTATCCCCGTCAGGGTGCAAGGGGCTGGGGCCATGGAAGATATCATCGAGGCCATCACCCTCTGTAACGAAAGAGGGCGTAATGACGTAATCGTTCTCTGCCGGGGAGGCGGCTCCCTGGAAGATCTGTGGACCTTTAATGAGGAAAAACTCGCCCGGGCCATTGCCGGTTCGCACATCCCGATTGTCTCGGCCATCGGCCATGAGATTGACATCACCATTGCCGACCTGGTCGCGGACTTCCGGGCGCCAACCCCAACCGCCGCAGCCGAAACGGTTGTCCCCAACCGCGCCCAACTGGACGCCCAACTACACAATCTCAGCCGCCGGTTGGCAAGAACGGTTATGGACAGGTTGGCAGTTTCTCGCCGCACCATTGAGGCCCACAAGAGAGCACTGGGCGATCCAACCTCCCTGCTTGACCAGTTCCGCCTCACAACAGACCATGCGCTGGCCTCTCTGCAATTCGCCTTTTCCGGCACCATCCATCAGCGCCAGCTCGATCTGGCCAGACTCAGTCAGGTCCTGGCCCGCCATACCCCGCAACAGCGTCTCGAATATCAACGGCAAGAGGTCCACGAACTGCGCAGGCGCTTGGGCCAGGCTATGCTTCGCCGACAGGAACGCAAGCGTGCAGCATTTGGAAAAACCGCGAGCCTCCTGCATGCCATCAGTCCATTGGCGGTTCTCGCCAGAGGATACAGCATTGTGCAGCAGAAAAATGGAGATGTTATTCGGAGCTACGCAGAGGTACATCTGGGACAAAATCTCAGCATCACCCTGTCCCAGGGAGGGATTGACTGCGAAGTGACGAAAATACTCCCGCCCGGATGATTCTGCCCGTGAGTATGCGGGGTCAATCGTTGTCAATTTTGCACAAAAAAACGGTTTGCAGGATTACCCGCAAACCGTCGCTGTAACTGGTCGGGATGAGAGGATTCGAACCTCCGACCCCGTGCTCCCGAAGCACGTGCTCTACCAGGCTGAGCCACATCCCGACATTATCATTATATTTCCATATTCTCCCCCGCTGTTCTCCGGTAGGAAAATTGTGGACCATATGTACCCAGAGTTTTCTAAGGCGTCAACAAAAAAGAAGGCAGGAACTCCCTTCTCAAGGAGTACCTGCCTTGTCTGTTGAACAGATACAGCGACTGATGAAAATCAGTTTACTTTACTGCTTCAGCAAGCTTGCTGCCGGGCTTAAAGCGAGCAACTTTGCGGGCCTTGATGGTGATGGCCTTTCCGGTCTGAGGATTGCGTCCCTGACGGGCCGCCCTCTTGGTCACAGAAAATGTGCCAAACCCAACCAAAGTTACCTTGTCACCCTTCTTCAAAGCGGTGGTAACTGCGGCCAGCATGCCGCCAAGGGTCTTCTCGGCTGCAGCCTTACTGATACCGCCAGCCTTTGCCATGTTCTCGACTAATTCACTTTTGTTCATTCCTCTCCTTCCTCCTCGTGAATTTAGAGATTCTCTGCCTTCTACAAGCACCGTAATACAGTTGCCTTAGGGGCGATTTAAACTTATGTGAGGTGATTGTCAAACAAAAAAAAGCGTCTGTCAAACAAAAAATGTGATGAAATAAGAAAAAAATGACATATCGATGCATTTTTTTTCGACTGATCTACGACGGAGAATCACCCTCATCAGCCCAATCTCCCTTGCAGATCAAGCACCACCCCACGCACCCCCAAGGACATAAAGCCTTTCTTAATGTCCGAAAATACACGTTTTTTTTGCAGTTCAGCCAAATCTTTTTGCAGAACTGCAATGGTTGCATTTTCTTCGGAAAGGCGCACCCGCACTCCCTTAAACCCTCTTTTTTGCAACAACGCCTCACACTGGGACACTAGTAAAATTTTCTCTCTGGTGATGGGTTCCCACTTCGCTATTCTGGTGGCCAAACATGAGGAGGCATGGACATCCCAGGTTGCCAGGGAAAACTCCCGACTGAGCAACCGGATTTCTTTTTTGGTAAAACCAACATCAGCCAAGGGCGTTTGCACATTCAATTCGGAAGCAGCCAACAACCCTGGTCGATCCTGCCCGATATCGTCGCGGTTGGTGCCGTCGAACAGCACTGCGCCTTTGATAAAAAAAGGATCGGCCAAAAATGTTTGATAGATTTTCTTCTTGCAATGATAGCAGCGGTCGGGACCATTGACTAGAAACCCTGACCAGCTGAACGGCTTGATCTCAATGGGGTGAAAGACGCAACCACGCTCCCGGATAACGCGCTCAACCCGCTCTGATTCAAAGGGCGGTAGAAGTTCGGACTTGGCATGGAAGGCATGTACCGAGGAGGGTCCCAGCGTTGCACAGGCTGCATGCAGGAGAAAGGAACTGTCCACCCCGCCGGAAAAGGCGACAGCAACCTCCTTATGTTGTGAAAATATTTCCTGCAGCTTCCAATATTTTTCGGATAGGGAAGTTTCCACCCTGCGCGCACTTACTCTGACGGCATGGTTTGGATCGGCTTTTCAAGAAAAAACTTGCCTGCTTTTATCCACTCCTTGAGAGTCTCGGCAATTTCCCGAGCCCGCACCACACTGGAGAGGGGTGCGGTGGGCACCATCTTGCCATTCACCTCGATCTGACCGCTTTTCAGCTGTGCATAGCTGACCTCGCCATAGTTGCGCGCCACACCATGGGAATAGTCATAGGAATAATCAACAATCTGGGTAAAGATCTCCGCATCTGAAACCCCGGTATAGGCGGCCATCTCCTCATTGAGGATGGGAATCGGCACCCCGATGCCCACGGCCAGGGAACTGCCGTAGCCCTGCATACTCACGCCCTTGAGCCAGCGGGCAGACATCTGCTTCATGTCTCCCTGCACCATCATGGTGCCGGCCGCCCTTCTGGTGGTGCCGTTTTCCGAACGCAGGGCTTTGGGGTTATGCTGACTGCCGTGCCAGGTCACATAACCGATTCCGCCGCCTAAAAATATCCTCGTTCCCAGACCAATGGTCTTATAAAAAGGATCGTTATGCAGGGGGCTCAACTCACCGGCGCTGCAAAAAGTCGCATTTTTAACCTGGGGTTTCAGGGTGCCCATGTAGGTATAAATGGTCCGCTCGGAAAGATTGATGGCGCAATTGTAATTCTGATAACAATTGCGGGGATTCACCAGGAGCGCGTACGGCAAATCGGCAAGAGTCACCTCTTTTTCCAGATTTTTATTGGGATAGCAGTCGGTTCCATAGCCAACCGACTTCAGGAGCACCTTTTTCCCGGCCACCAAATCTTCAAGCACATGGCCGCCGCCATAGAGAAATTCGCCAGGAAAAACCTTATTCAAAGGATCATCCTCGGTCGGCTCTGTGGCCCCGAGATAGACATCAACGGCGGCAAGACCGGCATAGGCAGGGACATTGTTCATCCACACCTTGAGCGCCTTGTGGGTGGGGTTGGAGTGGCCAAAATTGATAAACGCCCCGGAAGAACACATGGGCGAGAAGGTGCCGGTGGTGACCACGTCCACCTTTCTGGCCGCCTCCACCGGGCCGTGCTTTTTCACAATGCCGACCATCTCTTCGGCGGTGACCACCACGGCCTGCCCCGCCTTGATCTTGGCATTGATTTCTTCGTATGTTTTCTGAACCTTGAACTCGCTCATATAACCCGCTCCTTCCCGGGAATAATCATGCCATGACCAGGGGACTTAATCCACCACCGAGACAACTTTGTGGCCGGCATTTTCCAGGGCCTCAATCGCTTTATCCAACTCACCCTTCTCCAGCCTGAAGCAATACAATTTCCGCCGGGAGGAATGGCTTTCCGTTGCCACGCTGATTATCTCACACCCGTGCTCTTTAATGATCCTGGTAACGCCCTCGACCCCGCCGACCTTGCCGACCAGAACATCCAACCGCGATGAGTCCCGCAACAACCCCATCATGTTGATGAAGGCCGAGAGCAAATCAATGGCGGTGATGATCCCCACCAGCTTTTTCTTATCAAGAACCGGCAACCCGCCGATCTTGTAATCGTGAATGAGGCGAGCGGCCTTTTCGATGCTGGCGTTGATATTGACGGTAATGGGGTTCAGTACCATCACCTCATGCACCTGGATATCTTTCTCTTGGGCAGGGAACGAATACTGCCGCAGATCGCTTTCCGTTATAAAGCCGACCAGCTGCTCCTCCTCCACCACCGGCAGATGACGGATGGAATGTTTTTTCATCAACGCCCCGGCCTCTTGCAGCAAGGCATTTTTCCCGATGATGATCAGGTCTTTTTGCATGCAGCTTTTTACTTTCATAATTCGGCCTGGGAAGCGATTGCGAATTTATTTTCTCTCACTCTGACTGACACAATAAGGGCTTGCCGTTACAGCAAAGCCATGAATATCTCATTAAAACGTTTATACATTATCCACCCGGAGAAGCAAATAGTTAATCCCCTTGCTTGGCGACTTTCCGCGAAGAAACAGCCCCTGGTGGATAAGCAGAATTTTTTCCCTTTTATTTTTCCCTGGATACGATTAAGAAAGTCACTGTGCCCAAAGGCAATTGCCTGAAATCACAAAAGCCTTGCCCCGGAATAGGGCATACAGCAAATATGTTCCCAAGACACAGCCCTCAACGCCCGGCAATCTCATGATGAAAAACAAAAAAGACCTCACCCTTGCCGATGTCCGGCAACAGATCGACGCCATAGACAGCCAGTTCTTGGAGCTTCTCAAAAAACGGTTGCTCTGCGCCAAAAAAATCGGCGAGCTCAAGAACCAGAACAACAAGGCCAAATGGGATCCGTTGCGGGAGCGGCAGATTTTCGAACGTCTGCTCGCGGAAAACAACGGCGCCTTTCCCGAGCAACCCCTCCTGAGCATCTTCCACGAGATCATCACCACCTGCCGACTCTCGCAAAAAAATGTGGAAGTCGCCTACCTGGGGCCGGAAGCAACCTTTTCCCATCTGGCCGGGGTGAAATACTTCGGACACTCCGCCAAGTATCTCCCCCTGGAAACCATTGAGGACATATTCGACGAGGTTGAGCGGGGCAGAACCCAATACGGCATAGTCCCGGTGGAAAACTCCATCGAAGGCGCGGTCACTTCGACCCTGGATTCTTTCATCAAATATAATGTCAAAATCTGTGGGGAATTGAATCTGGCGATCATCCAGAACCTGGTCAATAAATCAGGCAACATGGATGACATCAAGCTGGTGGTTTCCCATCCGCAGCCCATTGCCCAGTGTCGGCAATGGCTGAAAAAACATCTTCCCAACGTCACGGTCCAGGATGTCTTTTCCACCAGCGTTGCCGCGAAAATGGCGGCGGAAGACCCTACCGTGGCAGCCATTGCCAGCTCACTGGCCATCACGACCTACCAGTTGCAGACGGTGGTCAAGGGAATCGAGGATTACCGGGGCAACACCACCCGCTTCCTGCTCATCGGCAAGGAATCACCCTCCCGAAGCGGCAAGGACAAGACCTCTCTCCTGGTCAGCCTCCTAGACCGGCCCGGCGCCTTAAACGATGCCCTGAGCATCCTGGCCCAGCGCTCCATCAACCTGACCCGGATCGAATCCCGTCCGGTCAAGGACGAACCCGGCCGTTACCTGTTTTTCATCGACATGCTTGGCCATCTTGAGGATGACATTGTCAGGGATGGCTGCGAAAGACTAAAAGAAATCTGCTCATATTTCGAATGGCTGGGGTCCTACCCCAGGCTGGAAGAGTAACGCAGGCACAGAGCAAAGGGGTAACATCTCAATTCCTTACCCCTTCCTCCCCTCATTTATCCCCCGATCCGTGACATCTGCCCATGGCAGCTTCCCCGGTCATCCACCGAAATGGAATGCCCTTTCGGCTTGTTCAGGATAGTTGCGACAATAAGCTCCCTGATCTCTTCATCGTCTGCCCCGCTGCGCAACCTTTCCCTAAGATCGGTTTCCTGGTCGGATAAAAGACAGGACCGCAATCTGCCTTCCGAAGTGAGCCGCAAGCGGTTGCACCGGTCGCAGAAGTGGTGGCTGATGGGGCTGATAAAACCGACACTGCCGACAGCCCCGGCAAACCGGTAAATACGAGCTGGCCCGTCCATGCGCTTGGCCTCCACCGGCGCAAGTGGACCCAAGGGCTTGAGAAGCTCCATGATTTCCTGGGAGCTGATGTATTTTCCTTGGTCACAGAGGGCCGAAGCGCCAATGGGCATGAACTCGATAAAACGAATCTGGAGAGGCTCGGTAAGGGTCAGTCGGGCAAAATCGATGAACTCGTCATCATTGATCCCCTTCAGGGCAACGACGTTCAGTTTGATCGGGGAAAAACCAAGCTCTCTAGCCTTGCTGATCCCGGCCCAGACCCGAGCAAAGGCGTCAACCCCGGTAATCTGCTGGAAACGCTCCGGACGCAGGGTGTCGAGGCTAATATTCAGCTTGCTGATCCCGGCCTGTTGCAAGGCCTCGGCATAATCGGCCAGCAAAACACCGTTGGTGGTAAGACGGATGTCGGTGAGGCCCGGAATTTTGGCCAGCGCCTTGATAAAGGAGAGCACATCCCGCCGCACCAGGGGTTCACCGCCGGTCAGCCGGACCTTCTCAATGCCAAGCGAAACGGCAATGCGCACGACCCTGAGAATCTCCTCGTAGCTGAGCAGCTCCTCGTTGGCCAACTTGATCTGCCCTTCCTGCGGCGTGCAGTACTGACAGCGAAGATTGCAGTGGTCGGTAAGAGAAATCCGCAGATAACTGATGGAACGGGCAAACATGTCCGTCAAACGCTCGCCCTGGGTTTGCCCGGAAAGAACCGGTTCCGACGGAGTGGCAGGAGCGGCCGGTTGCTTTATTGCATATCGGTCGTGGTTGGTTGTCATGCTCGTCATGCTCTCATAACGTGTATCTTTAACAATGAAAATGCAAACAGGGGAAACCATCCTGGGCCGACGCCCACCCGGCTGTCCGGTTGAAATCGTCCGCTCCGACTGCATCAATCTTTGATTTTTTCCGGCTTTCCTGCTACATAGTGAAGGACGTCAGACTACGATGCCTGGAAGCATTCGTCAATCGTCATTTATGCACTCCCCCTCTTAAAATTCACCTTGGGAAAAACCGTTCATGCTCATCCTCGGCATTGAAAGCTCCTGCGATGAAACCGCCGCAGCGGTTCTGCGCGATGGCCACACCCTGCTGAGCAATATCATCAACTCCCAGGTGGCCGTGCATAGCCCCTACGGCGGGGTGGTTCCCGAGCTTGCCTCCCGGAAGCATCTGGAGAACATCTATCCGGTGGTGGATACGGCGCTGAAACAGGCCGGGATAACCCTGGACGATCTGGATGGCCTGGCCGTCACCCAAGGGCCGGGCCTGGTCGGCTCATTGCTCATCGGCCTTTCCTTTGCCAAAGCCATTTCCGCGGTAAAAGGCATCCCCTATGTGGGGGTTGACCACATTGTCGGCCATCTCCTCTCCCCTTTTCTGGAAAAGGAGCAGCCGGAATTTCCCTATATCGCCTTGGTTGCCTCGGGCGGACATTCCAGCATCTTCCTAGTTCAGGGCCACACCGCCATCCAACCCCTGGGCAGAACCCGCGATGATGCGGCAGGGGAGGCCTTTGACAAGGTGGGCAAAATTCTTGGCCTGGAATATCCAGGCGGGCCGGTGATCAGCCGGTTGGCCGAGCAAGGAAACCCCGCAGCGATCCCCTTCCCCCGCGCCTGGCTTGCTCCGGACAGTCTCGATTTCAGTTTCAGCGGCCTAAAAACCTCAGTGGCCAATTATGTCCACCAGCGCCAGCAGAAAAACGAACCGTTCAGCATCCCCGATGTCTGCGCCTCTTTTCAGGAAGCGGTGGTGGAGGTGCTGTGCGAAAAAGTGCTCAAGGCCGCGCAACTGCACGGAATCTCCACCGTCGCCCTAGCCGGGGGGGTGGCAGCCAACTCCCGATTGCGCGCCGCCCTCCAGAACCTCGGCGCCGAAAAGAACATCCGGATATTCATGCCCTCCCTGGAGCTGTGTACCGATAATGCCGCGATGATCGCCCTGGCAGGCTTTTATCATTTTGCCGAAAAAGCCACGACCTCGTTTGACACCGATGCCTATTCCCGCTCGCCGTTCCTGCATCCTGGGCCTGTTCCCGGTGGAGGTTCGCCGACTCCGCCAGCAGTCCGTGCCGAACCATGAAGCCCAACCGCGCCGCAAAATACTATTATCTGAAATTTCTCCGCCTGCAGGGCGACCCGCATTCCCTGGCCCTGGGTGTGGCCATCGGTCTCTTTGTCGGTATTACCCCGACCATCCCCCTGCACACCGCGCTGATCATCATCCTGGCCTGGATTCTCCGGGGAAACATCCTTGCCGCCCTGATCGCGGCCACGGCGATCAGCAATCCCCTCACCTGGCTGCCACAATATTATTTTTCCTGGCGGGTGGGAAACTGGCTGCTTCCCGGGCGTCTTTCCTGGGAGCGGATACATGGTCTGCTGGGGTTGTTTGCCTCTGACGCAGGCTTTACCCAAAACCTTGCCATCCTCGGACAACTGGGTCTTGAGGCGGTTGCGGTCATGCTGGTCGGCGGAATCCTGCTGGCAATCCCGTTTACCTGCGCCGGCTACCTTCTTTCTTTCAAATTCTTCCGCGCTCTCCGCAAAAAGAGACAGGAAAAACACTTCCTTAAATGAGACCCCATGAGCAACGATCTGCCCATAAAAAAAATCCTGACCTCGCACCAGCTGGCCCCCAGCAAAAAACTGGGGCAGAATTTCCTGGTCCACCGCCAAACAGCGGAACGCATTGTCGAGCTCTCGGGCGTGACCCAAGAAGATTCTGTTCTGGAGCTTGGGGTGGGCCTGGGATCCCTGACCCTGCCCCTGGCCGAACGGGTCAGACAGGTAATCGGCCTGGAGCTTGATGCCGGGATCGTTGCCTACCACCAGGAGCACCAGTCTCTGCCCGGCAACGTCACCCTCATCCATCAAGATCTGCTCAAAGCCGACTTTGCCGAACTTGCCGCCCAGACCAATGGCCCACTGAAGATCCTGGCCAACCTCCCCTACTCCATCTCCAACCTGCTTCTTTTCAAGCTCATCGAAAGCCACGAATCCCTGAGTTGGGCCGTGCTCATGCTGCAAAAAGAGGTAGGCCAGCGCCTCACCGCCCCGGTGGGCTCCAAGGAATACGGGGTGCTCTCCGTCCTGCTCGCCGATTGCGCCTCGGTGCAAACCATCATGCAGGTAGGACCCGGCCAGTTCCATCCGCGTCCCAAGGTTGATTCGGTGGTGGTGCGGATCACTTTCCGCCCGGTGCCTCCACGGGTGGCGCAGATTCCTCCCCATGACCGGAAACTGCTCCGGCGCATCGTCAATGCCGCCTTTGGCCAGCGGCGCAAGACTCTGCGCAATTCCTTGAGCGCCGGCATGATCAACGGGTTGTCCCGGGAGCAAATCTCCGCCCTGCTGACGCAATCGGGGATCAACCCGGAAACCCGGGCGGAGCGACTGACCATTGAAGATTTTGTCCGCCTGACCAACGCCGTGACCGGCTGCCCCCCAAGCTGATCCGCCATGCGCGACTTTGTTTTCCACAACCCGACCAAGATCATCTTCGGTCGAGGCGCCCTTGGCCAGACAGGCGAGCAGACCGCATCCGTCGGCACCAAGGCCTTGCTGGTCACCGGCAGAGAGAACCTGAAGAAAATTGGCGTTTACCAGGCGGTCCTTCATTCCTTGCGCCAGGCCGGAATTGAGGTTATCGAACACGAGGGGGTACAGCCGAATCCCATTGTAAGCCACGTCCAACAAGGCATTACCCTGGTGCGAAAAAACGGGGTCGGGGTTATTGTCGCCGTGGGAGGCGGCAGCGTCATTGACAGCGCCAAGGCCATTGCCGCCGGAACCTTGGCAAATCATGATGTCTGGGGTTTTTTCAAGGGAAAAAAAAGCATCAAGGCAGCCCTGCCGGTTGTCGCCGTGCCCACGGTCGCCGGCTCGGGGTCGGAAACAAACAACGGCATGGTGCTCACCAATGAAGCAACCAGTCAGAAGATCGGCATCGGCAACCGACACCTTTTTCCCAGCATCGCCATCCTGGACCCCACCGTCACCTTCAGCGTTCCGCCATCCACCACCGCCTTCGGGGCAGTGGACGCCTTCAGCCATCTGCTTGAGTTTTACTTGAACCGGGAAGAGTCCTTTTCCCCCTTGCAGGATCATTACAGCGCCGGACTCATGAAAACCCTGATGGCCGCCTGCGAGGCAGCCTTGGCCAACCCCGAGGATTATCAGAGCCGCGCCGAACTCATGTGGGCAAGCGCTCTGGCCTTAAACGGCATCAGCGCCGCAGGTCTGGGCCGGGTCGGATTTCCCTGCCACCTGATCGAACACTCCCTCAGCGGACTGCACGATATCCCCCACGGCGCCGGACTCGCGGCAATCCTGCCCGGAGCCATGGCCTTTGCCGCCAGGAAAAACCCAGCCCGCCAGGCCCTGTTTGCCACCCATGTTTTTGGGGTGGAGAAGACGGACCAGCAGCTCCTGGCCCAGGAAGGGATACGTCTTTTCAGCCAATGGTTGCAAAAAATTGCCGCCCCCACCTCGCTTGCCGACCTGGGCCTCTCGCAGCAAGATATCCCTGCCCTTGCCGCCAACACCCAGGCCCAGGCACGCCTGTGGCGACTTACGGGGTATTCGCCGGAGCTTGTCGAAGCAATTCTTTGGGAGTGTCTGTGATGGCGAATTTTCCGGCCGGGCCTGTGTATTCAACCAGTTCCGCCGTCAAGGAACCGATGACGATCTTCGCCTGAATCCTGGTGGGAATCCGCCAGGCGTCATCGGTGAGCCAAACAAGAGGATCGCCTATCTTTTCATACAGCCCCTTGAATTTCAGATGCGGCTGAACCTTGATGGTATTTTTCTTTCCCAGCACGCTTTCCTGCTCTTCCTTTCCCTCTACGGTGACGACCACCTCATGTCGCTTTTTATCGGCGAAAGTAGGGACGACCATCGGGGCCTCCCCGACAAAGGACAAAGCCCGCATGAAGAAGAATGAGGAAAACTCGTTATGCATCGGGCCATCAACCTGATATATATCAGCGGGCTCATCATTTTTACGGTGGGACACGCGAAACTTCTCCTGGTCATATTTGGTAATCTTGCTGTTAATGCGACGCCCCTCCTTCTGCTGCATTTCATGACGGATTGGTAAGCGCATTGGCCCCTGCACGATGGTGCGGAACTGATCCTCCACCGGGTAGAATACCGCAAGCAGCCCAGCGCTCCTGGCAGTCACGTCAAGGGCAAATGTTTCCTGGCGGTCGGCAATTTTGCTGACTTGCATGACGAGTTCGCCCGCCGTTATGCCAAGCCAACTCACCTTATAGCGCAAGGTCTCTCCACCAGCATAGGCGGTTTGCAACAGCGCCTCATCCGGTTTGGTTCCAGGATTTGCCATCTCGGTTGCGCGTGGGGACAGAGCACGCACAACAAGGAAACCCTCGGCATCAAGAAGTTCCTCGCCCCAGGAAAGGGAAGAAAAAAACGAGCAAGATACGATACAAAAAAGAACCATGCCCACCTGAAGGTTACAAATATTCCTTGTCGCCATTATCCGCACGAAAGCCTCGTCAAAAAGGTTTCCCGGTTGCGCCAACCGAGCCGCGTGATTGTTCATCCTCGTTTTTTTGCTGTTTTCACCTAACTTTTCTGTGATACACAATTATAATAACACCGTTGCCAGAGCAAGCCAACAAAGCAGAGTCAGCCCTTAGCGCTAAAAAACAGAGAAAAGATCATGTCCTTTACCAACAGAAAACAGTATGGACAATTTTCTGCCGTCATGCACAGGGAATACGAACGGGCTGTGAAAAAAATGCGGGAAGAGCTGTCCCAAGGCCGGACATATGACCATGCCTGCAATACCATGGTTGATATCAGTCAGGAGATACAGTCTTTTGTCAAAGAAGATTTTCTCAAAATCATCATCGCAGAAGAACATTTCGGAGGAGGAATCGAAATCTCCGACATCGCCCTGTTGCTTGATCTTCCATACGAAAAGGTCGAATCCGCCAGGCTGGCATTGCTCAACGACATGAGGCGGGAAGCAGAATACCATCTGGAGCGGCAAACCACAAAAATCAACTGACATGCCCTGCGTATTAGGGCATGCAGGGCATGTTTTGCGCAACACCCTGGCTCGCAGTCAAAAAAATAGGTGGGCTTCAACAGGGAAGCCCACCCAAACACCCAAAGAAAAAAACGATCAGCGCATCTTACCAGCGACAGGAACGATGATGGGGGCCGGAGCCCATACCCATGCCAGGGCCGCCACACCCGAAACCGGCTTGGGCCAGGCCTGCATCCTGAGCTTTCTTGTGCATCTGGCCACGGAGATCAAACAACTCCTCGGAGAGTCTTGCCGCTTTTTTCTCGTCCGGCTTTTCCCCGCTCATGACCGCGTCCAGCTCGGTTTTCTTGGAAAACATCTTCTTGCGCAGATCTGTTGTCTCGTTAAAAAATTTCTCCCTGGCTTTCAAGGTCTCTTCGCTCATCTGCCCTTGACCTTGCCCAGGGCCGCCCATCATTGCACAGCCTGGCCCCATGCCTGGTCCGCCTCCCCAGGGTTGCGCCTCGGCAAGCTGATATCCGGCCAAACCAATCAGGGCAATTGCGGCAACTGCAAGTAGTGTCTTTTTCATTGTGTGCCTCCAGAACATTTGGTGTTGAATTGAATGGGTTGCAATGGTTTCTCTGTGTATCCTGTTCTTATTACAACAACCATGCCAACAACCGAACAAAATACAACTTCCCGAAATAACAGGTTTTTATTTAAACAAAAAGATAGGGACTCTTGGGGAAGCATGTCTGATGATGCTGGCTGGATACTTTTTATCCAAGCACCAAGGGGCTGATTGGCTATTTTTTACCCAACTGGAAATTCTCCACCGGCCAAGGAGATGAATATGTGGCATGGTGGCTGCATTTTCAGGAGTGAAACAGACAAGGAACAATAATTGCTTGTGCAACATAATAATGGTTTCATAGAGACGAGCAGACTCTCCATGCCGACAAAGATTTCTCCCCTGGATAAGGCGTCATGAAAAAAAAGACAAAAATAGTTACCTCCCCATTTGCCTATGCCTCCCCCTGGATTCTGGCCACTGCCATAGGCATGCTCATTGCCATTGTTTTTTTCTTCGCGGCCAATAACCTGCAGCGGGAAAAACGGATCATGACTGAAAGTCTTTTCAATAAAGGACAAGCCATAATCCGTTTTATCGGCGCAGGCACCAGGGCCTCGATGATGATGGGCACCCCCAACGCCCAACAATTTCAGCATCTGATCGAACAGGCTGCGGGCGAATCGAGTATTCTCTATATCGCCGTGGCCAACAGTGCCGGTAAGATCGTGGCGCACAGCACCCCCGATCTGGTGGACACCGACCTCGACCATCCCCTGCTCACTGATACCCAACTTGCCCCCATCGGCAAATACCAGATCATCAGCGACCAGGGAACGAAGCAGAAGGTCTTTGAAGTTGTCGCGCCATTCAAACCGTTCATGCGCGGACGCGGGTATTTTTTCAAGAGACACATGCAGGCCATGCAGCAGGCAGGACAACCGGACAGCCATGTCAGGGAAAACATGGAAAACCCGGCGGCCTGCCAATCTTTTTCAGGCAAAGACACCTGGCTGCCCGGGGAAAACCTCTCTATTGTTGTCGGCCTCGATATGACGGAACAGGATAAGATTATCCAGCAGGACCGGTACCACATGATATACATGTCCATCGCCATGCTGCTGGTGGCGATTGGCGGCTGGATCGCCTTGCTCACCGCGCAAAGCTACCGGTCATCCCAAAAAACCCTCATGAATATGCGGGCCTTTACCGACTTGCTTATTTCCCGTTTGCCCGTGGGCATCATCGCCACCAATGCCGAAGGACATATCCAGACCTTCAACAGCACCGCGGCAAAATTCACCGGCAAAACCCCGGAACAGGCCATTGGCCATCTTCAGACCGCAGTCTTGCCGCACATCCCGCAAGTTATCGCCCAGGACGAGGAGGTCCTCGACAGAGAGATCCTTCTGCCCCCGGATTCTCCCGCGCCCAACCACCTGCATATCAGCTCCGTGCCCATCACCGATGGGCAAAGCAATACCATCGGCAGGGTCACGCTCATGTACGATGTCACGGAGATCAAAAAACTCGAATCCCAGGTCCGGCGGCATGACCGCCTTGTCGCCCTGGGCAAGATGGCCGCCGGCGTTGCCCATGAGGTGAGAAACCCGCTGAGTTCCATTAAGGGTTTCGCCACCCTGCTTGGCTCCCGTTTTCCCGCTCAAAGTGAGGAGGGGGAGGCTGCCAGATTGTTGATCAACGAGGTGGAACGGCTCAACCGCAGCATCACCGAACTGCTCACTTACGCCCGCCCTCTCCCGCTGACCATCGCCGAAGTGGAGATCGAACCGTTTATCGCGGCATCCCTCAAGCTTATCCAGAGTGACGCCAAGGAACTGGGCGTTACCGTGCACCAGGAGATAGCCCTGGCACGCAAACAAGTGCGCCTGGACAAGGACCGCCTCAATCAGGTGCTGCTGAACCTCTATCTCAACAGCCTGCAGGCCATGGAGCACGGCGGGGAATTACGAGTGGCGGTGCGGGAGGGAGCCCGGCCAGACACCATTGAGATAAGCGTGCGGGACACGGGCTGCGGAATAGCGGCGGATAATCTGGAACGGGTCATGGATCCGTATTTCACGACCAAACCGGAGGGTACCGGCCTGGGATTGGCCATGGTCTACAAAATTATCGACGAACACGGGGGCACGATCAGAATCGCGAGCACAGAAGGGGACGGCACTACGGTGACCATTGTCCTGCCGGGGTAAGCGGTCACCAGGGGAAAAAAACGTGGCGCAATCCCTGAATTGTAAACGCGCAGCAGCGCCGCTTCGCTGCTGCCGCAGATGCGCGGAAGAGGCCCGCAACGAGTGCGAGCGCACATGAGCAGGCCGATGACAGCTAAGCGAGCACAGCGAGACTGCGAAGCAGATGCAGTGCTGCTTCGCGTTTACAGATGAATCACTCTTTTTCGCGCCGGATGCGAGCCCCGGCCGCAGAGAGTTTGCCAACCAGGTTGTCATAGCCCCGATCCAGATGATAGACCCGGGAAATATGTGTTTCCCCCTCGGCAGCAAGGGCCGCGATCACCAGAGAAGCGCTGGCCCGCAGATCCGTGGCCATCACCGGCGCCCCGCTCAACCGGCCTGTGCCGGTGACGATGGCGCTGTGACCATCCACCTTGATGTCCGCTCCCATGCGGTGCAGTTCGGCCACATGCATAAAACGGTTCTCGAAGATAGTCTCGGCAATCACGCTCAGGCCATCGCTCAAGGTCATCAACGCCATGATCTGGGCCTGGAGATCGGTTGGGAATCCGGGATAGGGCATGGTCTTGATATCCACGCTCCTAAGGGGCCCCTTACGGGCGACATGAATACGGTCCTGATCCTCCTGAACCGACAACCCAGCGGCCCGTAATTTTTCCAACAAGGCCGGCAGATGCTGCGGGTTGCACTGCGTCACCGTGGCCTCGCCACCAACCGCGCCGACGGCGATAAGATAGGTTCCGGCCTCGATGCGGTCGGGGATGACCTCCATCTCGGCGCCGTGCAATTTCTTCACCCCCTCCACCACCAGGGTGTCGGAATCCTTGCCCTTGATCCGCGCCCCCATGGCAATGAGCAGATCGACAAGGTTCCCGATCTCCGGCTCACGGGCTGCGTTCTTGATCACGGTGACGCCCTCGGCCAGGGTCGCGGCCATGAGGATATTCTCCGTCCCGGTGACCGAAGGGATATCGAAACAGACGGTGCCTCCCTGCAATCTGCCCACCGCCTTGGCCTCGACATACCCCTGGCTCAATTCATATTGGGAACCGAGTTTTTCCAAGCCCTGGAGATGAAAATTGATGGGCCGGGCGCCGATGGCGCAGCCTCCGGGCAGGGAAACCCGGGCCGTACCCATCCTGGCCAAAAGAGGTCCCAAAACCAACACCGAGGCTCGCATGGTCTTGACCAGCTCATAGGAGGCCTCGCAACTGGTGATGGTGCCCGCATCCAGTACCAGCACCGTCCCGTCTTTCTGCCACTTGACCCCGAAAGATTCGAGCAGGGTAAGAAAGGTCCGGACATCCCGAAGATCCGGCACATTGCGCAAGATGATCGGTTCAGCGCTCAGCAGACAGGCGGCCATCAGCGGCAGGGCCGCATTTTTGGCGCCGCTCACCGCAATTTCACCATGCAGGGGATATCCACCTTCAATAACTATCTTGTCCATAAAGTTCTCTCTTATTAAAAAAATCGCGGAAAAAATGCGGCGTTACGGCTCAGCAGCGACGGGCCTGGAAAATACGCGGCAAACCAGCCAGATCAGGATGGACCTGCAACCTATCATATTCGGGAAAGGAAGAAAAGATTTTCAGCACCGCCTCCTGCTGATCCGCACCGATCTCCATGGAAAACAAGCCGCCGGACAGCATTACGCGGTGCACTTGCGCCGCCAACGCCCGGATATCGGAGAGACCGTCAGCCCCTCCATTCAGGGCACGATGGGGCTCGAAATCCCGCACCTCCGGCTCCAGAGTGTCCAATACCGATGCGGCTATGTAAGGTGGATTGGAGACAACCAGGGCAAACCTTCTTTCCTGCTTGATGGCGGTCAACCAGTCGCTGTTTACTAAAAAAATTCTCGACTGTACCTGATGCCGAACGCTATTTTCCCTGGCAACTTTCAGGGCGGCCAGAGAAAGATCAACCCCAAACACCAGACGTTCCGGGAGTTCGCGGGCCAGAACAACGGTGATCGCGCCACTGCCGACGCCCAGATCCAGCACCGGGCCCGGCGGCAGGCCCTCCTGGCGCGCGGTGGCAAAAATTTTTCCCAAAAGCTCCTCGGTCTCGGGACGGGGAATGAGAACCTGGCGAGAAACCGCAAAGGGCAACGACCAGAATTCCTGCTCACCAATGATGTAGGCCAATGGTTCCCTCAAGAGACGCCGGGAAAGAAGGGTATTAAAAAAGGCTAGGTACTGCGGAGAGATTTCTTGCGCCAACGCAAGGAAAAACTGGGTTCGGGAATAACTCAAGACATGCCCCAGCAAAAGCGCTGCTTCGACTTCCGGCTCTGCTACGCCGGTATCGGCGAGGCGCTGGACGCTCTCAAGATATACCTGTTTGAGAATCATGGGCGGATTTTTCGAGCCGGTGAAAAGCGGGAGACTGGGTCCACGGAGCACATTTTATTGCATGATCTGCAAGGCTTCTGTTTGAAAATGGACAATGAGGGGGTCGATGAGGTCGTCAAGCTTTCCCGTGAGGATTTCATCAAGCTGGTACAGGGTGAGATTGATCCGGTGATCGCTGACCCTGCCCTGCGGGAAATTATAGGTTCGAATGCGTTCACTCCGGTCGCCGCTGCCCACCTGGCTCTTGCGGTCCGCAGACATCTTCTCGTCCTGTTCGCGCTGCATCTTGTCGAGAAGCCGGGCACGGAGAACCTGCAGGGCCTTGGCCTTGTTTTTGTGCTGGGATTTTTCATCCTGACAGGTCACCACCAGCCCGGTGGGCAGATGGGTGACCCGCACCGCCGAATCGGTGGTATTGACGCTCTGCCCGCCGGAACCGGTGGAACGGTAGACATCGAACCGCAGGTCATTGGGGCTGATATCAAGCTCAACCTCTTCCGCCTCGGGCATAACCGCCACGGTAACGGCGGAGGTATGAATCCGTCCCTGGGTTTCGGTCTCGGGAACACGCTGGACACGATGGGCCCCGGATTCATACTTTAATTTGCTGTAGACATGCTCGCCGCTGATCAAGGCGATGATTTCCTTGAACCCCCCGATCCCGGTGGGGTTACTGGTCATCACCTCAACCTTCCACCCCTGTTGCTCGGCATACCTGCTGTACATCCTGAACAGGTCGCTGACAAACAGCGCCGCCTCGTCCCCACCGGTGCCGGCCCTGATCTCAAGAAGGGTGTTTTTATCGTCATTGGGATCCTTGGGGAGTAGGGCAACCCGAAGCGCCTTGATCAATTCTTCCTGGCTGATTTCCAGCTCTGCAAGGTCAGCCCGGACAAGCTCGCGGAGCTCGCCGTCGTCTTCTTCCTGAAGCAGAAGACGATTTTCCGCGATCTCCTTATTTACCTTCTTGTAGTTGTTGTACAGATCATCAAGTTTTGCCAAATGTGCATGCTCTTTGGCCACCCGGCGAAATTCGGCTTGATCACTTGCCAACTGCGGCTCTGAAAGTCTGGCCTCAAGAGCCAGCTTGCGTTCTGCAACATTTTCAAGTTGGGCAAACATGATCATCTCGTCAAAAAAGGAACGCCCCTGAGCCATCTCCCCTTACAGGGATGGTCCAAAGGCGTTATCAAGACCCACAAAACGTTGTTCTTATTCGGCTGCTTGCTGCTTGCCATATTTCTTATTGAACTTCTCAATCCGGCCCGCAGAGTCAATCAGCTTTTGCTTGCCGGTGAAAAACGGATGGCAGGCTGAACAGATTTCCACTTTTATTGCAGAAAGAACCGAACCAAGTTCAACTGCATTGCCACAGGCACAGACGGCATCGATTTTATGATATTCGGGATGTACACCTTCTTTCATGGACAGAACCCTCCAATAAATTAACAAAAATCCATTATACACGGCCCTGACGGGCTCATTTTTCGACCAAACGAGTAAAAAACAGTGGACTATATCTTTATATTCTTTTTTTTGCAAGCCTGAATTGCGGAACAGCCAAAATCAACCGCCTTTCATGGACTCAAAAAATTCGGCGTTGGAGCGGGTTCCCTTCATCTTATCCCGGAAAAACTCCATGGCATCGATGGGGTTCATGGAACCCAGGAGTTTGCGCAAAATCCAAACCTTGTTCAACTCTTCCGCCGTAAGCAAGAGCTCTTCCTTCCGGGTTCCGGATTTGGCCATATCGATGGCAGGAAATATTCTCCGGTCCGCGATCTTCCGGTCGAGGACAAGCTCCATGTTGCCGGTGCCCTTGAACTCCTCGAAAATAACTTCATCCATCCGGCTACCGGTTTCGATCAGGGCCGAGGCAAGAATGGTCAGACTGCCCCCCTCTTCAATATTCCGCGCCGCACCAAAAAACCGCTTCGGGCGATGCAGGGCGTTAGAATCAACACCGCCGGAAAGAATCTTACCGCTGGGCGGCACCACCGTGTTGTAAGCCCGGGCCAGACGGGTAATGCTGTCCAGCAGGATAACCACATCCTTCTTGTGCTCCACCAGACGGCGGGCCTTGTCGAGGACCATCTCGGCCACCTGGATATGCCGCTGGGGTGGCTCATCGAAGGTGGAACTGATCACCTCGGCATCGACACCCCTTGCCATGTCGGTGACTTCCTCAGGCCGTTCGTCGATGAGCAGAACAATGAGGATGATCTCTTTGTGGTTTTTGGTAATGCTGTTGGCGATATCCTTGATCAACACGGTCTTGCCGGTTCTGGGCGGGGCGACAATCAGGCCGCGCTGGCCCTTGCCAATGGGCGACATGATGTCCATGATTCGCATGGAGTAATTGTCCGACTCCCGTTCAAGATGTATGCGCTCCTGGGGATGCAACGGGGTAAGGTTGGAAAACAGAGTTTTGTCCCGGGCCTTTTCCGGCGGATCAAAGTTGACACTATCCACCTTGAGCAGGGCAAAATAGCGCTCACCTTCCTTGGGAGTACGGACCGGACCCTCAATGGTATCACCGGTGCGAAGATTAAGCCGCCGGATTTGGGAAGGGGAAACATAGATGTCATCAGGCCCAGGCAGATAATTGTAATACGGCGCCCGCAGAAAACCGAACCCATCGGGCAGCACCTCAAGCACGCCGCTGCCCCAGTTCTCGCCGTTTTTTTCGGACTGCCCGCCAGCGGCCTGCAGGATGGCGAAAATCAGCTCCTGCTTGCGCATGGCGCTGTATTCTTCAATCCGGTAATCCTTGGCGAGCTTGGTCAGCTCGGTGATTTTCATCAATTTAAGTTCAGATAAGTTCATACAATCCCTTTCTCCATCTCCCGTATACTGCTCTGATATAATGTAGAGTTTGAACCGCGACGGCCCCAGGCAATCTTAAAAAAAGAATTCAAATCAGACATGATGAGAAAACGGGAACAGCAGGATGTTCACGCCCGCCCCATCACAACAGAAAAAATCTGAAATGAAAAATCTTGAAATGTTTCCGCAGAATTACGATAATATCAGGAAAACGGCCACGATCTAGCGGACGGAAATGCCTGGCGTTTTTTGACGATGCGGAAATTTTACAGAGAGCAATATGTGAATGTGAAATTGAACAGGTTGTTTTTCGAGAATTTGAATTAGGAGGCTGATATATATTCTCGGATTATTTTGGTCTTATGTAATTTAAGGAAGGAATATGCACATGATTTTCTCGTATGCGATGCGCAATACTATTGGCTAATCTCCTCAGTGTCAACATTTTTTTCGAAAATTTAGCCCCACCACAAAAAAACCAGTAATTATTTTTTTACTCACTTTTCCTTGCCATATTCTGATACTATTTGTATATTGTCAAGTTTTCTGCCCCGGTCATATAGAGGACCGGTATTTGCCCGCAACAGAAAGAAAACTTTGAAACCAGGAGAGGTTAGCCCGTGCCTGCCGATATAAAAGCCAGATTACTCGAAGCCGGAAAAGATGAGGGATGCGTAACCCTCAGCTTCCTGAACGACCTGATTCCGGAAGGAAAAGACGCTGATGCCATTGACGGTATTTTCGATTTTCTCAATGAGAATAATATCGAAATAGTCAGCCAGGAGAAATCCGGCAAGAAAAAAACCCTCGATGGCAAGAGCTGGGAAGGTAGCGGGGATGGCCAGCACGAAGAGCCCCCCCTTGACGATGACGACGACAAGCTCATGGACGCCGCCGCCCTTGTTTCCAAGGAGGATAGCCCGGAACCGGAAGAAACAACCACCACCTACCTCCGGGAGATGGGGAAGTTCGAACTGCTCACCCCGCAGGAAGAAGAGAAATACAGCAAAACCATCCGCGAGGGATTTGACGGGATAATCCGTTCGGTTCGCCAGGATCAGCATGGGACCGAGGAGCTGATCCAACTTGTTGAACGCATTGACCTGTGGGAAAAACGTGACCCGACCCTGAAGCCTAAAAAGCAGCATCTCAACTTCATGATGCGCGCGATTGTCAAGGCTTGCGAGATGCATCCTACCAACAAAAAACTCCAGGAAATGCATTGCAAGCTGGAGATGTTCCACCGCTCCATCGAGATTGCCAAGGATGCCATGATCAAGGCCAATCTCCGCCTGGTGGTCAGTATCGCCAAGCGCTACATGCACCAGGGTCTCACCCTGGCCGACCTCATCCAGGAAGGCAATCTCGGCCTGATGCGGGCCGTGTTCCGTTTTGACTACACCAAGGGCAACAAATTCAGCACCTATGCCAGCTGGTGGATCAGACAGGCGATCACCAGGGCCATCCTGGACAAAACCAGAACCATCCGGCTGCCGGTGCATTTCCTGGAGCTCAGGAGTCAATTCTTCAAGGCGTTTTACTCGCTCCTCAAGGAGCTGGGCCGCGAGCCGACCCCCATTGAAATTTCCGAGAAAACCGGGTTGCCGATGGACAAGATCCTCGCCATCCTGGAGGCCTCCCGGGAACCCATCTCTCTGGAAACCCCGGTGGGCGATGACGACTCCACCCTGGGAGATTTCCTGGAAAACCAGGAATCGGTTTCGCCTTACGAGGCTGTGCAGAACCAGCAACTCTCCGATCGGGTTACCAGCATCCTCAATACCCTGAGCACCCGGGAAGAAAAGATCATCCGGTTGCGCTTCGGCATTGGCGAAGACGCGGAATACACCCTGGAAGAGATCGGCAAGCGGTTCAACGTGTCGCGGGAACGCATCCGGCAGATCGAGAAAAAAGCGCTCAATCGGTTGCGGCATTCAAGTAGACGGGAAAAACTCAAACATTTTCTCGACTGAGAATACCGGTTTCATTTTTCACTTGGCGACTGCGACAACACGCCGAACAATGAGACCAGCCAACGTTTGCTGAATTTTTTCCAGCCGGAAGGCCGCAGACAAGACACATGCTGCCCCAGACAGACCGCAACCCGCTCCTGCCGACGCTCCTGGCCTTTGCCGCGGGAACAATGACCGCAGGAGCCGACTGGCTGCCGACCGTCACTTCTCTCTGGCTGCCGACCGCCCTGATCGCAGCTTTGGCAGCCCTCATCCTGCTCCGATGGCCACAGGCACAAGCCTGGCTCCTGGCCCTGCTGCTCCCCCTGTTCTTTCTCTGCGGCTTGCTGTACACAGAATCGTTTCTCTCACCTAAATTCCCCCCCCATCATCTCACGCGCCTTATCCCGGAGAAGCAGGATGCCAGCCTGACTGGGAAATTGATCCAAAAACCTGTTTTCAAGAATGAAAAAACCTATCTCATTCTCGAAACGGACAGCATCCTGCTCCCTTCGGCCCAAGCCCCCCTTGCAACAACAGGCCGCATTACACTCACGATCAACGCCCCGCTGCTCCAAGGGCTCGTGCCCGGCCAGGATTATTTGGTGCGCGCCCGGCTTTCCCTGCCGGAAAAGCTGGCAACCCCTGGCGCCTTTGATTATGCCGGATATCTTGCCGCCGAAGAAATCATGGTCAAAGGCTGGGTTGCCACCCCCATTTTCATCCAGCCCATCTCCCCCCTGGCCGCCAGCCGCCTTCCCCTGCCGGCCCCCTATTTTCTTGAGAGATGCCGGCAGCAATTCGAGGCCTTTCTTTATGCGAACCTTGCCCCGGCCACCGCCGGGCTGTACCAGGCGCTCCTCATTGGCGACAGCAGCGGCCTTTCATCTGAGATCGCGGAGATGTACCGGGCAACCGGCATCATGCACATCCTGGCCATTTCAGGGAGCCATCTCGTTGTCGTGGCTTTCCTGACCACGGTTTTCTTCCGTTTTC
Organism: Thiovibrio sp. Mzg5; assembly: GCF_055379285.1. Classification (NCBI taxonomy): domain Bacteria; kingdom Pseudomonadati; phylum Thermodesulfobacteriota; class Desulfobulbia; order Desulfobulbales; family Thiovibrionaceae; genus Thiovibrio; species Thiovibrio sp. Mzg5. The sequence continues at coordinate 1,249,052 of NZ_AP022872.1, forward strand.
TGGTCAACCGCTTCCCTTGGCTGCTGCTCCGCTTGCCCGCAAACAAGATCGCCTTGGCTCTCTCGTTTCCCGTGCTCTTTCTCTACACCGGCTTTGCCGGTTTTCAGCCCCCGGTGGCGCGATCCCTGATCATGACCACCGTTTTCATCACTGCCATTCTCCTGGATCGCCAGTGGTCAAGCCTGAACAACCTTGCCATTGCCGCTTTCTGCATCCTCCTGCTCAACCCGCTCAGCATCCACACCGCCTCCTTCCAGCTCTCCTTTGCAGCCACCGCGGCAATAGTACTCGCCATGCCCCGCCTCGCTGCCTGGCACCCCCAGAAGGACAACCGCTCTCCCTGGCAAACCCTGCGCTACCTCCTCATTTCAGGGCTATTCATCTCCTGCGCCGCTTTTCTCGCCACCGCCCCGCTCTCCCTGCTCCACTTCAACAGACTTTCCCCGCTGGGCCCCATCACCACCCTGCTGGTCACACCTTTTCTCTGCTTCTGGACACTGCCCTTGGGCCTGATGGCCATTCTCACCCAGCCGTTTGTCCCCACGCTCGCGGTATTTCTTTTAAAAACAGGTGCCCTTGGCATCCAGATTTCCAACGCCTTGACCGCCTTTCTTGCCGGATTGCCATTCTCCTCCCTCTGGCTCCCCACGCCGGCCATGCCCCTGTTGATCCTTTCCTATGCGCTCCTTCTCCTGATTTTCCATAGCAGGCGTACGCTTCCCATTCTGGCCATGCTTGCCTGTTTTTCCCTACTACTTTCCGGCTATCCGTCGCTGCCGAAGTGGCATAACAACTCGACCCAGATCTCTTTTTTGGCCGTGGGAAGCGGTAGCGCCACGGTCGTGGAACAACCCGACCACCGCGTCATCCTCATCGACGGCGGCGGCCCACCCACCGGACTTTTCAATGTAGGGGAACGGGTAATCGCACCATTTTTATGGCACCGACAGATCAGAAGGGTGGAACAGATTATCCTCACTCATAGCCATGCCGATCATTTTAACGGCCTACCCTGGGTCATCAAAAGATTTCAGCCAAAGATTCTCTGGCTCAGCGAAACCAGCGGCCAGGAACCAGGCTTTGCCGCTTTTCTACATGGAGCGGAACAGAGTGGTTGCCAGGTGCGGATTGCCAGAGCGGGGGAAGTGCTTGCCACCGGGAGCAATGGCTTTGCCATCACCTGCCTGGCAAATCTGGCCCTTGTCGAAGGCAAAGACCAGATGGCGAGCAAGAAAGCAATGCCAGACAACCCGAACAACAGGGGGCTCGTCCTGCGCCTGGACAACGGCGGCAACACCTTTCTTTTTCCTGGGGATATCGAAAAGGACTACGAAGAATACATCTTAGCAAAGGAAAACCTGCTCAAGGCCGATGTTCTCCTGATGCCCCACCATGGCCTTGGCTCCTCTGGCAGCCCCCGGTTCATGGAGGCCGTTACGCCACGTTACTGCGTGGTGTCAACGGGCAAAAAAGAACCATTTCCCCCAGCGCAGTATCGGGACTCCAGGGCCGACATCTTTTCCACGGCCCGGCATGGCAGTATCTTTTTCCTTTCTGACGGCAAAACCATAACCGCCCAGCCGTACCGAACCACCAATGGTTCGCCGGAACCCTTGTGAGCCGACGAGCAGCAATCTGCCTTTAGGCATCGGTGAAATCCGTGGGGGGCTTTTTGAGAAACTGGACAAACTTGCTCTTGTCAATGCAGTTTATGTAGGCGTCATCTCCGGAAATCCAGCCTTTTTTGATCAACTCCATGATCGCGTCATCCAGGGTCTGCATCCCGAATTTTTTCCCGGTCTGCATTGCAGAGGGGATCTGATAGGTCTTGCCCTCGCGAATCAGGTTCCGCACCGCCGGGGTGCAGATCAGTATCTCCAGCGCGGCGCAGCGCCCCTTGATGTCCACCCGCTTGAACAGGGTCTGGGAAACCACGGCCTTCAAGGCATCGGCCAGGGTGGAACGGACCTGGGCCTGCTGGCTGGAGGGGAAAATTTCGATGATCCTGTCCACGGTCTTGTTGGCGTTCAGGGTGTGCAGGGTGCCGAAGACCAGATGGCCGGTCATGGCCGCTTCCATGGCCAGGGCAATGGTTTCCAGATCGCGCATTTCACCGACCATGATGATGTCCGGGTCTTCACGGAGTGCGCCGCGCAGGGCTGCGGAAAAAGACTGGGTGTGCAGCCCCACCTCCCGATGATTGACGATGCAGTTCTGGCTCTTGTGCACGAACTCGATGGGATCTTCGATGGTCAGGATATGGTCTTTCCGGAGCTTGTTGGCTTGATCGACAATGGCGGCCAGGGTGGTCGACTTGCCGCTGCCGGTGGGGCCGGTGACCAGAACCATTCCCTTGGGCAGGGTGGCGAGCTGCGAAACAACCTGGGGCAGACCCAACTGATCGCAGCCCAGGATATTGCTGGGAATCTCACGGAACACTGCGCCGATCCCGTATTTCTGCATGAATAAGTTGCCGCGGTAACGGGCAAGCCCGGCAATCTCATAACCGAAATCCACATCGCCGGTCTCCTCGAAAACCTTGACCTTTTCCTCGGAAACAATCTCATAGAGCATGGCCTTGAGCTCATCGTTGCCAAGCACCTTGTACTTGACCCGCTCCATCTCGCCCCGGATACGGAGGATAGGCTGCTGCCCGGAAACCATATGCAGGTCCGAAGCGCCCTGTTCGTTCATCAGTTTAAAAAAAGCATCGATCTGAGCCATGCAAAAAACTCCTGTAATCAGCCGGTTGAAGGTCTCTTGGAGGGATAAGCCCGGGAAAGGAGGACGCATCCGTACAGCATTTATGCACCAGTAGTGTTAGTATATAGATTCGTACAAAATTACTCCACGCAAAAAAATAAGGCCATGGGCAAATAATCTCCCTGAAAAATGACGCCATTCATCGATCTGCATACCCACTCAACCTGTTCGGACGGGCTGCTGACGCCAACGGCCTTGCTGACTCTTGCCGCCCGCCGAGGGCTTGCGGCCATCGCCCTCACCGACCATGACACCGTCGCGGGGCTTCCCGAAGCTATTGCCCACGGCACAGTCACCGGGGTTGAGGTTGTCACGGGCATAGAGATAAGTAGCGACCTCGACGGGGTTTCCCTCCATATTCTGGGCTACGGCTTCAACCACGAACACCCCGACTTTCTCGCCTTTCTAAAAAAACAACAACAGGCCCGACACAACCGCAACCAGGGGATGCTGGCGCGTCTCCAAGCACTGGGCATCTCCATAACCAGCGAAGAGCTGACCCGGATTGCCGGAGACCAGGTGGGCCGCCCCCACTTCGCCCGCCTGCTTGTCCGAAAAGGCCGGGCCAAAAATAGCCAGGACGCCTTCGCCCGTTTCCTCAAGCGCGGCTGTCCGGCCTTTGTCGAACATGTCAAACCCCAGGCAGACGAAGTAATCAGCCACATCACCGAAGCCAACGGTCTGGCGGTGCTCGCCCATCCGGCCTGCTCGGACCCGGGCCTTGAAAAAATCACCACCCTTGTTGCCCAGCTCAAAGATTCCGGATTGGCAGGGCTGGAAGCCTTCTACCCCACCCATTCCCAAAAGGTATGCCGCCTCCTGCAGGCGCTTGCCGCAAAACACGGCCTGCTCCTCAGCGGCGGCACGGATTACCATGGCGACACGCACTCGGTCACTCCCCTGGGCGGCAACACCAAAACCATCCGTGTCCCCATCAAACTCCTGCATGATATCAAGCAAAGGCTGGCAACCAGTGCTGGGGCCCACAAGTAAACGGCCCCAGCCCGCGCAAAACCTATTCTTCAAGACCCGACTCGCCTTTTTTGCCAAGAAACAGGATTGACTTCCTGCCCAGCCGACAGTACTACAAATAAGTTCCCGCAGGTATGGACCAAGGGGAACATTGGCTCGAAACAGAAGGTTTTTCGCTTATTACACCTTAGGAACCGCTAACAGGCAAAAACGGGTAATTGCATGACAGGCGACGAATATGGCCTCTCCATCCTCAAAAAATATGAAGTTCCTCACGGGCCTGAATCTGCGGCAGAACAAGCAGCGAGACGCATTGCCCCCAAGATACAACGCTGGGCGGGAGAGTGGCTGGCATCCCTGTCGTATTCCGGCTCCTACGCAAAGCAGACAGCCGTCCATGGCGTAACCGAGGTGGATCTTTTTATCTCTTTAAAACCCGAGATGCCGGGAACCTTGAAAAAAATCTATGACGAGCTGTTTACCCTGGCCGCATTGCATGGCTGGAATCCCCGCCGTCAGAATGTTTCCATCGGTATTTCCATAAACGGCCTGAATCTCGACTTGATTCCCGGCCGGACGCAAGCAGGCTATGAGAGTTATCATGACCTGTACTGGCTCAAGTCCGATTCCCTGCGGCAAACCAACGTGAACCTCCACGTGGAGACCGTCGTCAAATCACAGCGCCTTGGGGAAATCCAGGCGATCAAAATATGGCGGCACATCCACCAACTTGACTGGCCCTCCTTGTATCTTGAACTCTTCGTGATAAACGCCCTGACCGGAAGAGACACGGATTCTCTCGCCCTTAACCTTCTGCATGTCTTGGATTCGATAGGAGAAGCGCTGGAGACAACATGCATTGTTGACCCGGCCAACCCTGACAATGTGCTGTCCAACGATTTAACGGCAGAGGAAAAGAAAACCATCGCTGAGCAGGCAAAAAAGTCAGCAGCCCAACAGCACTGGGAAGATATTATCTGGTAGCGTCCCCGCCATTGCAAAAAGCTTTCCCTGCCGCCTCATCCCTCCCGCCGGGGCCTCTTTTTTCCCTTGATCCATTCTCCCAAATACCCCTATGATATCCATAGCGTTTGCCCATTTTTCCCGACAAACGGTTATCTTTTCAGAAATATTTTCCGCAAGGACACGCGCCACATGGCCAGAAAATACAAAGTCCTCATTGTCGATGACTCAACCAGCGTCCTGAAGGCTCTTGCCAGAGCCTTTGCCGAAACCCCTTACGAAGTCACGACCTGCAACGATCCCGTCAAATCCTACGAGATGATCGAGGACGAACATTTCGACATCGTGATCAGCGACATCATGATGCCCGAGTTGGACGGCCTTTCCCTGTTGCGCAAGATCAAGAACTACAACGGCACCATCCAGGTAATCATGATTACCGGCTACATCACGATCAACAATACCCTCAACGCCTTTCGCTATGGGGCAAACGACATCTTTTTCAAACCGTTCAAGGACATGCAGGACCTCATTGACGCCGTGGATGCAGCGGCCAGGAAACTGAACCGCATCAACGAGATTCTCAAAGTGCTGGCCAGCGAAAAAGGAAACTGACATGCAGTACGACGTTGATCTTGACGCACTCCAAGGCTTTATCGATGAATCCAACGATTCACTCCAGGGAATCGAGGCGGACTTCATCGCCCTGGAAGAGGACCCTGGCAACGCCGAGATCATCAACAGGATCTTCCGCCCGGTACACAGCCTCAAGGGCAACTCCGGTTTCTTTGGCCTCACCAACATCAACAAGTTCTCCCACCGCCTCGAAAATCTCCTTGATGCCTGCCGCAAAGGCGAAGTCCTGATCAACAAAAAGATCATCGACATCCTGCTCAAAGGGATCGAATACCTGCAAGCCATGCTCGACCGAGCCCAGAAAAACCCTACCGAAGTAGCCTTCCTGCCGGAAGAAAAAAGCTTCCTCACCCAGGTGGAGGCAATCCAACCCATTGCCGCAACCGGCTCCATCCAGAGTGTCATCACCCTGGAAAATCTCCTCCATGAATTCCTCGATCTTGGCCAGAATATCCACACCCACCCCCTGATCCCTGGGTTGCTGGATCAAATTGAAAAAGCTAACATCGACCTCCAGTCAATTATCGCGGCAAAGAAACAAAAAGGGCCGAGCAGCGCCTTTTCCCCAGACAACCAATACTTTCTGGGCGACAAGGATTTCAGCAGCCAGCTGGCCCAGTTCGGCCTGATTCTCCAACTTCTTGAAACCAAAAAGGCTGCGGACAAAGACCTCCTGCTCACCTTTGCCCAGGCCCTTGCCCAAGTGAGCGAAGCCCTGCAAGGCAACCCTGCCATTACTGGAGAGCTTGGCGAGCTTGTGGCCATGCGGAACTTCCTGGATGACGCTCTGATGGTGGCCAGCGATGAATACAACACCCTCTGTCGCAACCTGCTCAACTCGGTGATCGGCTGTTTTGAGGCCCGGGCAAAGGGCGGCAGCGCCCGCCTGGGAGAGATTCTGGTGGAGCAGCAGCTTGTCAGCGAAGCACAGATCTCCGCAGCCCTGGGCCAGCAAAAAAAGATCGGAGAGCTGCTCATCGAGCAGGGGGTTATCCAGGAAGGCGACCTGAAAAAAGCGCTGGCAATCCAAGACAAACGGACCTTGGATGCCCACATCAAGGAAACAAAAACCTCCGAGCAAACAAAAACCATCCGCATTGATCAGGCGCTGCTCGACAACTTCGCCAACTCCGTGGGCGGGCTGTACATCAGCCTCGATTCCCTCAATTTCCTCAAAAAACAGCTGGAAACAAAGCAGGCGGAGTTCGGACTCGTGGCCAGATTCGACGGCATCATCCATGCCCTTGACGAACAGCTCGAAAAACTGCACGCCAACATCATGAGCATCCGCAGGGTGCCGGTCAAATCGCTGTTCCAGCGCTTCCCCAAGGTGGTCCGCCAGCTGTCCGCCTCGCTCTCCAAGGAGGTCCACTTCACCATCACCGGTGAGGAGACCGTTATCGATAAAGACCTGCTGGAGAAGATCGAAAACCCACTGGTCCACATCCTACGCAACTCCCTGGACCACGGGCTCCAGGGGCCGGAAGAAAGAAAAAAAGCGGGCAAACCGGAACAGGGCAGCCTTACCTTGCAGGCGCGGGCCGATGAAAACAATGTCTACATTATCATTGAAGACGACGGCATGGGCATCGATCCGCGAAAAATGAAGGAAGTCGCCCTGAACAAGGGGTTCATGGCCGCTGAAGAGCTGGAGCGCTTGAGTGATCGGGAGCTGATCAACCTCGTTTTCAAGCCGGGATTCAGTTCCGCCGAGAAGGTCAGCGAGGTCTCCGGCCGCGGGGTGGGCATGGACGTGGTCATGTCCGGCCTCAAGGAATGCAACGGCTCCATCCAGCTTGATTCCATCGTGGGCAAAGGCACCACGGTTTCCCTTACCGTACCGCTCACCAAAACGCTGGTCACCAAAGAGGCCATGCTCGCGCAATCCGGCGAAGAGACCTATGCCATCCCCTCCGATGAGGTCACCACGGTCATCGAAACCGAAAACATCATCCCGCTTCTTGCGGAAAACCACTGCATCGCATATGATGGCGCAATTCTGCGGCTTGTGGAGCTCAACACCTTCTTTTACCCGAAAGCCTCCACGACCCTGGCTGACCTGCGCAGTAAAATTGTTGTGGTCTGCAAACTCCATGGGGTCGGCCTGCTGGTTGACCGCATCCTGTCCCACCAAAAGATCGTGGCCAAGGAATTTGGCGACGGGTACAAAAAACTTCAAAAAGTCAATGGGATCTACGGATACACCATCATGGGCAACGACGATATTATCCTCATTGCCGATATCAAGGAAATTGCCGAGCATGCCGCATAGCAGGCATGTTTTCACCCCCAGGACGTCTCCCCTGAAATTCCACTGCTGCAAGGCTACCTGCATATGAACACCGTACTGATTGTTGACGATGAGCCAAACTATCTTATAGTCCTCTCCGAACTGCTCCGCGAAGAAGGTCTCGGGATCTTTACCGCCGGAAACGGGGAAGAGGCCCTCAAAATCCTGGGCGAGACCGACATCGACCTGATCATCACCGATATGCGCATGCCCGGGCTTGATGGCCTGGGATTGCTCAAAGCGGCAAAAACCCTCAACCCGGATCTACCCGTGATCATGGTCACCGCCTTCGGCGAGGTGGAAATGGCCGTGGCTGCCATGAAAGCCGGGGCCTTCAACTATCTCACCAAACCCTTTAACAACGATGAACTGGTGCTGAACACCACCAAGGCCCTGGAGCACTACGCCGTACTCCGGGAGAACATGCGGCTTCGGGAGGAAATGCGTTCCCGCACCTCCTTTGCCAACATGGTCGGCAAAAACCAGAAGATGCAGGCCATCTTCAACCTCATCGAAAAGGTGGCCCCGACCTCAACCTCGGTCCTGATCACCGGCGAATCCGGCACCGGCAAGGAACTGGTGGCCAGGGCCATCCATTGCCACAGCCCACGGGAAAAAGCGCCGTTCATTTCCCTCAACTGCGCGGGGTTGCCGGAAAATCTCCTGGAAAGCGAACTCTTTGGCCATGAAAAAGGGGCCTTCACCGGGGCCATCGCCCTGCGCAAGGGAAGGTTCGAACTGGCCGACACCGGCAGCCTTTTCCTCGACGAGGTCGGCGAAATGCCCATGCCGCTCCAGGCCAAACTGCTGCGCGTTCTCCAGGAACGGAACTTTGAGCGGGTCGGCGGCAGTCAGACCCTGCGGGTTGATGTCCGCATCATCGCCGCAACCAACCGGGATCTCAAGGATGAGGTGGACAAAAATCATTTCCGGGAAGATCTCTATTACCGGCTCAACGTGCTCCACATCCATCTCCCCCCCCTGCGGGAGCGCACCGATGACATCCCCATGCTGGTCGCCCATTTCGTCAGCAAATACGCCGGGCAGTTGAACAAGCCCAAACTGGAGATTGCCACGGAAACCGTGCGTTTTCTCACGACTCTGCCCTGGGAAGGCAACATCCGGGAGCTGGAAAACACCATCGAACGGGCGGCCATTCTCTGCAGCAGAAACCTGATCCGCCCGGAAGATGTCCAGCCCGAAACCATGACCGGCAAGGAACCCCTGCAGTGGCTGAATGGCTTCGACCTGGAGCAGGCGATCCCGGCTAATACCCCCCTGCCCGATGTGCTTGACGGCATTGAAAAGAAAATGGTTTCTTCCGCCCTCAAGAAGGCAAACTATGTCCAGACCAAAGCGGCGGACGCTTTGGGGATCACCAAGAGCCTGCTCCAGTACAAGATGAAGAAACACGGTATCCTTAAACGCTAAAATCCTCCCGATTGCGCCGCAAACCACCTCAGGTTCCCCGACGATGAGCTTTTCCTGCAAAAACTACGACTACAATGACGATAAGTGCCTGATGCTCAAGCAAGACTGTATTCCCGGCCGACCGGGGTGCGTGCTTGAAGGGAGGGTGGCCTTGAGCGAAGCCCTCATTGACCGAATCAAGGAACTGGAACAAAAAAAATCCCCCGGCAAGACAGACAAAAAATAACCAGCCCATGAAAGACGAAACCAGGGTGGCGGTTGTCGGTTGTGGCCCGGCCGGACTCATGGCCGCCACCATCTTAAGCGATGCAGGCCTGCCGGTGGAGATGTTCGACACCAAGGGTTCGGCCGGCTGCAAATTCTTGGTTGCCGGTCGCGGCGGGCTGAATCTCACCCATTCGGAACAAGCCGAATCTTTTGCCGCCCGCTATGGGGACAACGCCGAAATCTTCAGGAAATTCCTGGCCGGTTTTTCGCCGGACGACCTGCGCGCTTGGTTGCGCGGACTCGGGGTGGAAACCTTTGTCGGCACCAGCGGCCGGGTTTTCCCCAAGGATGCCACTGCCCACGATATTCTGAAGATCTGGGTTGAGGCCCTGGGCAGACGCGGGGTTGTCTTCCACTACCGCCACCGCTGGCAGGGGTTTTCCCAAACGGGCGCCCCGCTCTTTCTTACCGAGGCCGGCGAACTCCTCGAATTCCCGGCCAAAGCCTTACTCCTTGCCCTGGGCGGGGCCAGCTGGCCCCAAACCGGCTCCGATGGAAGCTGGACCACGCCAATCGCCGCTCGAGGTGTCCACCTCGAGCCATTCCGCCCGGCAAATTGCGGGGTTGAAGTGGCGTGGTCCGAGCATTTCCGTACCCGCTTCAGCGGCAAACCCCTCAAGAATATCCTCCTCCGCTGCGGCGATCAGCAGGCCACCGGCGATGTAATGGTGACTGCCCATGGCCTGGGAGGAGGACCGGTCTATGCCGTGAGCGGTATGATCCGCGACCTGCTGGAAAAAGGCAGCCCTATCCCACTTTTTCTCGATCTCAAGCGCGATCTCCCGCTGGAACGGATTCGAGAAAAGCTTGCGCAGCCACGCGGCAAGGAAAGTCTCGCCAATTTCCTGCGCAAGACCATCCACCTCACCGGCCCTGCCTATTCGCTGCTCCGCGAAATTTGCTCTCCGGAAGAGCTGAGCAACCCGGCGGCCCTTGCCGAACAGATCAAGAATCTTCCCGTACCCATCCGCAACACCAGGCCTCTTGCCGAGGCAATTTCCTCCGCCGGGGGCGTTCCCTTTCCGGAGGTGAACGAGGACCTCATGCTCCGTAAACTGCCGGGGGTATTCGTGGCCGGAGAAATGCTGGACTGGGAAGCGCCAACCGGAGGCTACCTGCTGCAGGGCGCCTTCAGCACCGGCTACCGTGCCGCGCAAGGCCTCCTGAAATGGCTGGACCACACACCCTGCCCACAACCGTCGGGTTGTCCCCTCTAGAACAACTAACCTGCCCGGCTTTTGTCGCCGGTGGCTTTCTCCCCCTGGTTCTCTAAAAAAGACCCCTGTCGGATTATTTCTCCGCTTGCAATCACAATGAATTTATCGGACAATCCATCCTGTTATAATCAGCTGCCGTTGTGGTATAAGGAAACACCGGGGTGCGCATATTCTGCCGGCCATTAAACAATCTTTTTCACACGGAAATTCGCCATGAAAATCACCATCACCTACTGCTCACAATGAAATTATCTGCCACGAGCTTCCAGGCTGGAAGCTGAATTAAAAAAACAATTTGCCGCCGAGGTTGAGCTTATTCCCGGCTCAGGCGGCATCTATGAGATCGTGGCCGACGACCGCCTGATCTTTTCAAAACAGACTGCCGGCCGTTTCGCCGAGCCCGAGGAAATCATCAGCCTCATCCAGAGCCAGGGCTAACAGGAAACCCTTCTGACAACCATGACCGTGCCACCGAAAACGCCAGCTACCCTTACCCTCCTGGATGCACTTGATACCCAGGAAGGGAGCGGCCACCGCTGGCTGCTCACCGATAACACCACCTATACCCTGGGCCGGGTGGCCAACACCGATATCATGCTGCCCTACTCCTGGGTATCGCGGAAGCACGCCATGATCCAGAGGGAAGAGAATGGCCGCTTCAATCTCCTTGACCTGGGAAGCTCCAACGGCACCTTTCTCAATGGCCGAAAAATCCATACGCCCATCACCCTACAAAACGGGGACTGCATCGGCATCGGCAGCACCCGTCTCCTGTTCCATCAGGATACGACCCCAACCAGACCGGCGGCAGCAACCGGGCCGGACCTCGATGAAATGACCGTGGCCTTTGTCCAGAAACAGATCATCACCATCCTGATCTGCGATATCCACGACTTTACCAAACTGTCCGAAACCATGGGGGACCAGTGGGTTTCCCAGCTCCTCCAGCACTGGACCGGGGGAGTAAGCAAGCTGGTGCACAAACATAACGGGATTGTCGATAAATTCATCGGTGACGCGGTCATGGCTCTGTGGGCAGGGCCAAATCTTCAGGACAACATCCACCAAGCGCTAAAAACCGCCATTGCCATCAATGCCTTCACCAGCGATCTCAGCAAGAAGGTCCCGGACCTTCCCTGGATTTTGCAGATCGGGGCTGCCCTCAACACCGGCGAAGCCATGCTGGGAAACCTTACCCAGGACGGACAGAACAACTATACCGTGGTCGGGGACGTGGTCAACGTGGCGTTTCGTCTGGAAAACATGACCAGCCGCCAGGATGATCTTGATCTGGTGATGGGCTGCGACGCCGCCGTACACCTCTTTGAGCCCGAAACTTTTTTCAAAAAATACTCGTTCCGGGTGAAGGGAAAACAGGAGGCGGTTGAGGCCTATGGCTGCAGTTTCTCCCAGCTTTCCACCTATCTCGGGAAAAATGCCGGACTGTCCGGCGCCTTGTAAGCAACGCCGCGCCGCCATAAAATTCTGGAGAATCTAAAAAAAACATGATCCCCGAATCCAGGAAATTTATCCGGATAGTCACCGACTATCTTCTTGCTGAAGACCGGATAATCAATTTCAATATCTACACTAAGCCCCCCAACAGCAACAAACCGATCCTGCTGATCGCGGCCAATACCAATATCGCCGACATCAAGGAGACACTCACCAGAAAAAGCCACGGACCGCTCTTCATCACCCAGGACTCCAGTAAAAAATTTGAAAATTTCCTGGAAGACTCCCTGGATTCCATCATCAGAAATACCGCCATTCCCCTTGAACAAAAATCATCGGTTGTGCACGCCTGCGCCAAAAACATCATCCGGGACGTGTTTGATGACCCCCGGAGCGGCAAAAACATCTCCCGCGCCAAGGACGTCACCAGCAAGCTCATCGAGCTTACCCTGGCGGACACCCAATCCATCCGCCACTTGCTTCGCCTGGGCTCCCACGACTACTACACCTTTTCCCACTGCGTGAATGTTGCGGTTTTCGGCATTGGCCTTTGGCTGATGATCCGCAAAAATGATGCCCCGGACCTCCACGATTTTGCTCTGGGGTGCATCCTGCACGATGTGGGAAAAAGCCAGATCGTGGACAGCATTCTCAACAAACCGGGGAAACTCGACTTCGAGGAATTCGAAATCATCAAAAAACATCCCGGCCAGGGACACTGGCTCATGGACAAACACGCCTCCGAAATCACCCTGGATGTGATCATCCACCACCACGAGAAAATCAACGGCCAAGGCTACCCCCACGGGCTCAAAGGGGACCAAATTTCCGACAACGCCAAAATCGCCACGATCGCGGACGTGTACGATGCCCTGACCACCCATCGCCCATACGGCGGGGCACGACGCCCTCTCAGTGCCCTGACCCTGATGAAGGAAGAGATGGTCGGCCACTTCGAGCAAAAAAGGTTTGAGGATTTCATCCTATTTTTGGGAGGAAGATCGGCCTGAGACAGCCGCTTCCCTTCTCCCCCAGGTACCAAGGAGCAACGCAACATGTGGTCATCGAAAGACGTCTATTATATCTCGGACAGCACCGGAATACTCGCGACAAACCTGGGCCAGGCCCTGATCTGCCAGTTTCCCGAAATCAATTTTCATGAAGAAAAATTCCCCTTTGTCCTCAACAAGGAAGAAGCGAAAAAGATTCTGGACTATATCCTGAAAAAATCCGCCGGCCGTCGGCCGCTGATTTTCAGCACCATCATGACCACAGAGATCCGCGCTGTTTTCGATTCTCCCGAGGTCGAGCTTTTTGATGCCTTTGAATTTTTCATGACCCGACTGGAAGGCTGCCTGGAAGCAAAAGCCTTGGGCGTTCCCGGTTTTTCCCGGCATATCGACAACCTGACCATGGCCAAGCGGGTCGAGGCCATTCACTACTGCCTGGAACATGATGACGGGGTCAACATGCATGAGCTGGACGAGGCCGAGGTCATTCTGCTGGGGGTTTCCCGCTCCGGCAAGACCCCGGTCAGCGTGTACCTGGCAACGCAGATGGGGTTAAAATCGGCAAACTTCCCTCTCACCGCCGAATATCTCCGGGAATACACCCTGCCGGAGGAAATAATCAGAAACAGAAAACGAGCCATCGGCCTGACCACCACCCCTGAAGTGCTCCACAATGTCCGGGAAAAACGCTACGCGGACAGCAACTATGCCAAACGCTCCACCTGTAGCGAAGAGATTCAGACCGCCGAAACCATTTTTCACAACCACCAGATTCCCATTGTTTCCACGGCGGGAAAATCCATAGAGGAGGTTGCCACCCAGGTTTCCCAGGAGTTGGGCCTTTCAAGAAAACCGGCCTCGTTGAACGAACGCTCCTGATATTTTTTCAGCGGCAGCCCTGCCCTTGGGCATTTTTTCCTATGAGCCGTTTTTTTCATATGCCGCCCGACCAGGCATCATGGTATGGTGCACTCAACAATAGGGCTGTTCAATGTTGCGGCCCCAATGGCTCCCTATCCCAGCAACCATCCGAGGTTTTTTTCTTGGCGCCATTTTTTTTCACCGTATTTCTGCTGCTGTTGGGCGCTCTCCTGCCGGATAACGCCATGGCCTTTCAGCCCCATGCCTATTCCGGGTTGTACATCCATCAACTCGCCCACTTTTTCCTGATTGTCTCCCTTTTCTTTTTTGCCGTGAAAGCCCGCCAGACCCGGCTCGCTTCCCTCAAGGGCTGGCAACACATCATTGCCGGAACCTGGCTCCTCATGCTCTGGAGCGCCACCACCATGGTGGGACATTTCCTAGACCTGGACATCAGCGAAGACGCCCTGTTCCTGCCACCCGGAGCAGACATCCCCCTGCTCCGCCTCACCGGCTGGCAAGAGGGACTGTACTATGTCCTGAAGCTGGATCATCTCCTCGCCGTGCCGGCCATGTTTCTTTTTTATCGGGGCCTTAAGTTGCTCCGGGAGAAACAAGCAACGCCATCTTCCCCTGGGCAGGACCGCCCATGATCACTATCTCCATGCTCCCGGTCTGGCTCCTCGACTTCGGCGGAGCCATAGCCCTCATCATTCTTTCAGGGCTATGCCTCAACCATGCTTATGCCCTGGCCCGCGCCGACCGGGAAAGCCCCCTGGCCATCTTTCTCCTCTGGTTCTGCGGGGCGATCTTTGCCCTTGCCCTGTCGCGCTCCAGCGGACACATCCTCAAACACCTCCTCGCTTTTTACGGCAGGGAAGACATCTGGTTGTTATTGGCCCCGTTCAGCGGGTCAATCAACAGCATGGCCTTTATTGTCATTGCCTCGGTGACTCTTTTTTTCAACCGGATCGAAACCATCATGGAACGGATGGTGCGGGACCGCGAAAAGATCGAAAAAAACAGCCAGGATCTCTTCCGCCTAAACAAGGACATCGAGGCGGTCATCGCAGAACGGACCAGGGCGGCCATGGCCCTGCGCATCGCCCATGAAGTACGCAACCCGGTCACCATCATCGGCGGCATGGTTCGCCGACTCCTCAACGCCTATCCGGCAGAAGAAGAGGGGAGGTTAAAACTGGTCCATATTCTTGACCAGGCCCGCAGGCTTGAAAATCTGGTAAGCAAATTCGAATCGGTCCGACCGGAAGCAAAAAAAATCTTCGCGCCGCTGAATCTCAATCCCATTGTCGCGGAGGCGGTGGAATCAGTGAAGGAAGAGGCCCGCCTCAAAAAGGTCAGCCTCATACCCACCCTCAGCCAGACCCCGCTTTTTTTCCATGGCAACAGCTCGCTCATCAAGATCGCCCTTGCCCACATGCTCCGGAACGCGGTGAATGCCTGCGGCAAGAATAACCAGATCATCATCGCCACGGAAATGACTTCGGCCGGCTGCCAGGTAAAAATTACCGATGATGGGCCTGGAATCTCCAAGGAAATGCTCGAGGTTATCTTCGATCCCTATCTGCATATCAACCGGCTGAGCACCGGCCTGGGGTTGCCCTATGTCAAACAGATCATCAACGAGCACATGGGCACTGTCACCATCACCAGCGAGCAGGGCAAAGGCACCACCGTGCTCATCATCCTGCCGACCCACCTTGGCGAACTCACCGGTGTTGCCGGTGGCAACTACGCCATCTGAGGATTCTTTTCCTCTGTGCAATTCCAGCGCCAAAAAAAACCGCGGATGGCTTTTTTCAACATCTATTAGAAATACCCAACACAATGTGCTATGGTGTGCGATTGTTCTTTTCCTCAACAGACAATCTCAGCGGATAATGCACACCCATGCTTGCCATCAATCAGCTTTCCATCCAGTTCAGCTCCAAACACCTGTTCAAGAACGTCTCGGTCCGCGTCCATCCCGGCGAAAAAATCGGCCTGGTCGGCGTTAACGGCGCGGGCAAATCCACCCTGCTCAAGATCATGGCGGGGGTCAAGCATGTGGATGACGGTGTCCTGACCCGGTCCAAAAACATCAGCATCGGCTACCTGCCCCAGGAAATCGCCTCCTTTGCCCCGGGCCGCACCCTGTTTGATGAGGCGAAAACCGCTTTTGCCGAGGCCCTGGCCCTGCAAGAAGAGCTGGATCAGGTTAACCAGGCCCTTGGCACGGTACCGCCGGAAGACCCCGGCTTCGGTGATCTGCTCCACCGCCAGGGGGATTTGCAGCACCGGCTGGACCAATCCGACATCTTTACCATGGAGTCCCAGATTGAAAGGATTCTTCTGGGCCTTGGTTTTTCCCAAAGCGATTTTAGCAAGGACAGCATTTCATTTTCCGGCGGCTGGCTCATGCGGTTGATGCTGGCCAAGATTCTCCTTGCCAAACCGGATCTGCTGCTGCTAGACGAACCCACCAACCATCTGGACATCGAGTCGCTGACCTGGCTGGAAGAGTTTCTGCAAAATCACCGGGGCGCCATGGTGATGATCTCCCATGACCGCTCCTTTCTCGACAACCTCACCACCACCACCTGGGAGATCTCCCTGGGCGATCTCACGGTCTACAAGGGCAATTACTCAAAATACCTGGTGGACAAGGCAAACCGGATGATCATCAAGCGGGCGGCCTACGAGAATCAGCAGGCCATGATCGAGCAAACCATGAAATTCGTGGACCGGTTCCGCTCCAAAGCCACCAAGGCCACCCAGGTGCAGAGCCGCCTCAAGCAGCTGGACAAGATCGAGATGATCGAGCTGGACGAGACGGAAAACACCATCGCCTTCCGCTTCCCCCCCTCCCCGGCTTCCGGCAGAACCGTGCTGGAGGTCGAGAAGATGAGCAAACAGTTCGGCGGGCAGCCGGTTTTCCGCGATCTCTCCTTTACCCTGCAGCGCGGCGAGAAGCTGGCCGTACTCGGGGTCAACGGCGCGGGCAAATCCACCCTGGTCAAGATCCTGGCCGGCCTCATCACCCCGGACAGCGGCGCCATCCGCTTCGGCCACAACGTGACCATCTCCTACTTCGGCCAGCACCAGGCCCAGGAGCTTGACTCCCGCTACACGGTGCTGGAAACCCTGAGCCATGTGAACAACGAGCTGAGCGTCACCCAGACCCGTTCCCTGCTGGGCGCCTTCCTCTTTCGCGGCGATGACGTGGACAAGAAGGTGGGGGTGCTCTCCGGCGGCGAGAAAAGCCGGGTGGCCCTGGCCAAGATGATCGCCACCCCGGCCAACCTCCTCATTTTGGACGAGCCCACCAACCATCTGGACATCCAGTCCCAGGAAGTGCTCCAGGAGGCGATGCGCCAATACGACGGCTCCATCATCGTGGTTTCCCACAACCGCTATTTTGCCAACTCATTTGTCGGCAAGGTGCTGGAGATCAAGGGCGGCCACGGCACCATCTTTGACGGCAATATCGACTACTACCTGCACAAGACCCATGCCGACGCGGCCAGCTCCCCGCAAAAAAAGAGTCCCACGCCCAAAATTGAAGCCGGTAGCTCGCCCCCTGAAAAGCAGGGAAAAAAGGGCAAGGACTCCCGCAAGCTTCAGGCGGACCTGCGCCAGCAAAAAAACCGCGAAATCGCGCCGCTCAAAAAGATGGTCGACCGCTGCGAGCAGGAGATCGAACAGCTCGAAGGCAGAAAGACTCAGCTGGAACAGGCCATGGCCGACCCGGAGCTTTACAAGGATCAGGACCGCTTTGCCGAGCTCAACAACGAATACACTTCCCTGGGCCGGAAACTAAAAAGAACTTACGCAGACTGGGAACAAGCCCAGGCCGGGATGGAAGAAATCGAGACCCGCTTCGCCGGAGAGTGCGGAGATTAATTTTCCCTGCGGCAAAAAGGCGCATCGCACTTGACCGGCGTCGCATTTGCCGGTATCTTCAACGCTTGTTTTCCCGCGCCCCTCACCAGGCCAGACCAACGTAATAACGTATAGATACACATATTCCCCCTTTTTTATCCCTTTCACCCTTCCGGAGGCCCACAATGAAAAAAATCTACCCGATTACCCAAGTTGCCTGCACCCTCGCCTGCGCCGCCCTCCTGGCCTGCGCCCCGGCTGCCTTTGCCGCAGAACACGGCCACGAGGGGCCAACCGTGCCGGTTAAGAGCGCGGAGGCCACGGTCAAAGCGGCGGTCAGCGGCAACGACCAGTTCACCGGCCACAACGACAGCCACCACTTCGACACCTTCCAGACCGGCCAAACCCCGACCCTCACCGTGGTTACCTGCTCCGACTCCCGGGTACACACCCAGTTATTCGGCATGGACCCGGACAACAACATCTTCGTGGTCCGCAACATCGGCAACCAGGTTAAAAACGCCGAAGGCTCGGTTGATTACGGGGTGCGCCATCTGCCCACCAAGATCCTCCTGATCATGGGCCACTCCAGCTGCGGCGCGATCAAGGCCGCCATGGGCGATTACTCCGGCGAGACCAAGGGCATCAAGGCCGAGCTGGACAACCTCAAACCGGTGATCGCCGCGGACGACAACAGCGGCGACGCAAACGCCCGCTGGAACAAAAACGTGGAGCGCAACGTGGATTACCAGGTCAAGGCCGCCCTGGAGCTGTACAAGGAAAAGGTGGAGGCCAAGGAACTGACCGTGGTCGGCGCGGTCTATGATTTTAACGATCTCTACGGCAAGGGCCGCGGCAAACTGGTGATCACCAACATCAACGGCGAGACCACCCCCAACAAGATCATGCTCCACCCGGTGCTGAAAGACTTGAACCGGGGTGAGATCGTCAACCATGTCGGCAGCCTAGCCCCGGCACTCTAAGGCCATGGACCATTCCATCCGCAAGCAGATCGAGGAGCGCGAGGCCGCAAGCCTCGCGCCCTATGCCGCCCTAAGCCGGGAGAGCAAAGGCCGACTCAGGCAGGAGGAAGAATGCCCCATCCGAGGCGCCTACCAGCGCGACCGGGATCGGATCATCCACTGCAAGTCATTCCGCCGCCTCAAGCACAAGACCCAGGTCTTCCTGGCCCCCACCGGCGACCATTACCGGACCCGGCTCACCCATGTGCTCGAGGTCAGCCAGATCGCCCGGACCATCTCCGTGGCCCTGCGCCTCAACGGCCATCTCACCGAGGCCATCGCCCTGGGCCATGATCTCGGCCACACCCCCTTTGGCCACGCCGGGGAAGCGGTGTTGGACGAGCTGTACCCCCAGGGTTTCCGCCATTACGAACAGAGCCTGCGGGTGGTGAACATCCTGGAAAAAAAAGGCGAGGGACTTAACCTCACCGTGGAGGTGCTGGACGGCATTGCCAAACATTCCAAGGGGAGGCGCGAGATTCTGCCGCAAGACATCTCCGAGCTGCCTGCCACCATGGAAGGCCGAGTGGTGCGCATCGCCGACATCATCGCCTATGTGAACCACGATCTGGACGATGCGGTGCGGGCCGGGATTCTCAGCGAATCGCAGATCCCCAGCCATCTCCAGAAGCTGTTCGGCTCCAATCATTCCGCACGGATCGGCACCATGGTCCACGATCTTGTGGTCCAGACCCTGAAAAACGGCGGAAAAACCCTGACCATGACCCCGCAGCTGCTGGAGGGTATTGCCGAACTGCGCTCCTTTCTCTATGAAAACGTCTACGAAACCAACCGGGTGCACGACGACTTCATCAAAGCCAAAAAGGTGCTGCGGGAGCTGTACGAGTATTTCATCAACAAGGACGACCACTGGGAAAGGGTCATCGATTATGACGAGGCGACCCCGCGGGAACAGATGGTCTGCGATTTCATCGCCGGCATGACCGACCGCTATGCCCTGGATCTCTATACCAATATCTTTCTTCCCAAACCCTGGAGTGTAATGTAACCGATGAGCGAAAACCCCTCCGCCGCGACCGGCGACCATGAGCTGGCCAAGGGCTACGAATTCAAAGAGGTTGAGGCCAGGTGGTATCAGAAATGGCTTGAGCAGAAAAACTTCCAGGCCACCATGGACGAGTCCAAGCCCTCCTTTTCCATCGTCATCCCGCCGCCCAACGTCACCGGGGTGCTCCATGTAGGCCATGCCCTGAACAACACCATGCAGGATGTCCTGGTCCGCTACAAGCGGATGTGCGGCTACAACACCCTCTGGGTGCCGGGCACCGACCATGCGGGCATCGCCACCCAGAACGTGGTGGAACGCCAGCTTGCCACCGAGGGCAAGAGCCGCCACGACCTCGGCCGCGAACAGTTTATCGAGCGCGTCTGGCAATGGCGCGAGGAAAAAGGCGGCACCATCATCAACCAGCTCAAGCACCTGGGCTGCTCCTGCGACTGGGACCGGGAACGGTTCACCATGGACGAGGGGTTGTCCAAGGCGGTACGCACCGTTTTTGTCCGCCTTTACAAAGAAGGGCTGATCTACAAGGGCGATTACATCGTCAACTGGTGCCCCCGTTGCAAAACCGCGCTCTCCGACGACGAGGTAGAACACGAGGACACGGCGGGCAAGCTCTACCACATCCGCTACCCCTACGCCGACGGCTCCGGCCATGTGGTGGTCGCCACCACCCGGCCCGAGACCATGCTGGGCGACACCGCCGTGGCCGTGCATCCGGACGACGAGCGCTACAGCCACTTGAAGGAAATCGGCATCAAGCTGCCCCTCACCGACCGCACCATCCCGGTGGTCTACGACCACCACGTGGAGCGGGAGTTCGGCACCGGCGCGCTCAAGGTCACCCCGTCCCACGACCGCAACGACTACGAAATCGGGTTACGCCACAACCTGGAGCGGATCAAGGTCATGGACGACTCCGGCTTCATGAACGAGGCAGCCGGCCCCTACGCGGGGCTGGAGCGCTTTGCCTGCCGCAAACAGATCGTCGCCGATCTGGAAGCCCAGGGATTCCTGGAAAAAATCGAGAACTACTCCCATGCGGTGGGCCAGTGCTACCGCTGCAAAACCGTGGTCGAGCCCACCACCTCGCTGCAATGGTTCGTTTCCGTAAAACCGCTGGCCGCGCAAGCCGTGGCCGCGGTGCGCGACGGGCGGACCGCCATCCACCCCAAGACCTGGTACAACACCTTCTACGCCTGGATGGACAACATCCGCGACTGGTGCATCTCCCGCCAGATCTGGTGGGGCCACCAAATCCCGGCCTGGACCTGCGACGATTGCGGTCATTTCATGGTGGAGGAGCATGCGCCTGCCGTTTGCGAAAAATGCGGCTCAGCCAAGCTCACCCAGGAAACCGACGTGCTGGACACCTGGTTCTCCTCGGCCCTCTGGCCCTTCTCCACCCTGGGCTGGCCCGACGAGACCAAGGAGCTGAAATTCTTTTACCCCACCTCGGTGCTGATCACCAGCTTCGACATCCTCTTCTTCTGGGTGGCCCGGATGATGATGATGGGCATCCACATCATGGGCGAGGTGCCCTTCAAAGACGTCTATCTCCACGCCCTGGTCCGCGACAAGCACGGTAAGAAGATGAGCAAATCCACGGGCAACGTCATCGACCCCCTGGTGGTCATGGCCGAGTACGGCACCGACGCCCTGCGCTTCACCCTCACCGCCTTTGCCGCCCAAGGCCGCGAGATCAAGCTCGCCGAGGAGCGCATCGAGGGCTACCGCCATTTCATCAACAAGATCTGGAACGCGGCCCGCTTCGCCCTCATGCACATCAATGCCTGCGATCCCGCGATCAGCAAGGATATCGACCCCAGAGATTTCCCCCTGGCCCACCGCTGGATTCTCCACCGGCTCAACCAGGCGATCACCGAGGTACGCCAGGCCCTGGACGACTACCGCTTCAACGACGCGGCCTCGACCATCTACCAGTTCGTCTGGAACGAGTTCTGCGACTGGTACCTGGAATGGATCAAGAGCGATCTCTACGGCGACAACGCCACGGCCAAGGGTCAATCCCAGGCGGTGCTCCTGGCGGTGCTGGAAAACACGCTCAAGCTCCTACACCCCATCACCCCGTTTGTTACCGAAGAGATCTGGCATGTTCTGCCCGGAGAGCGGACCAGCATCATGGTCGAAGCCTTCCCCACCCCGAACCCGGCCTGGGACGATGCCGAAGCTGCCGAACTGGCCGCGCTGTTCATGGGGATTGTCGGGGGCATCCGCAACATCCGCAGCGAGGCCATGATCCATCCTTCAGCCGAGATCGAGGTGCTGATCGTCTGCCACGACGAAACCAAACACGCAGGCTTGACCTCCCTGGCCGGTTCCCTCAAGACCCTGACCCGGACCTCCACCATGGCCGTGCAGAAGGAAGGCACCCGGCCCAAGGGCGCGGCCTCCTATCTCTATACCGACATCGAGATCTTCGTGCCCCTGGCCGGATTGGTGGATGTGGACAAGGAGCAAGCGAAACTCAAGAAGGATCAGGACAAGACCGAGGGTGAGCTGGCCCGCTGCCTGGGAAAACTGGCCAATGAGAAGTTCATGGCCAATGCCCCGGAAGAAGTGAAGACCAAGGAGCGGGAGAAGATCGGGGAGATGCAGGCCAAGTTGGAGAAAATCAAGGCCGGTATGGAGCGGTTGGAGGAGTTGCGCTGAGATAAGCGCGGTCAGGGGATCGCGCGCCTGCTGCGCAGTCTCGCCTGGCGTCAGAGTGTCGACATGTCTGGCATGAGAACGAATTAAGTAAGGTGTCACCAGAATTCCCTGCAGGGGTAAATCGCTGCAGGGGTAAATCGGGGACGGTAAATCGGGGACAGACCACGTTTTATGTTGCGGAGAAGGTGAAAAATGAGTACAAGTGTGCTCATGCCAAGACGACCCCGCCTCATCATACCAGGTGTTCCCCTTCACTTGATCCAACGTGGAAATAATCGGCAGCCTTGTTTTTATGCTGACGAGGATTACGGGTTTTATCTTGACTGGTTGCAGGAGTATAGCCGCGATACAGGTTGTTCCATACATGCCTATGTGTTGATGACCAACCATGTTCACCTTCTTTTGACACCGGCAGATGCGGACAGCGCCGGAATGCTCATGAAACGATTGGGGCAGCGTTATGTCCAGTACATCAACCGCACGTATCGTCGTAGCGGGACACTTTGGGAAGGACGTTTTCGCTCATGCATCACTCAACAGGAAGAATATCTGTTGTTATGCCAGCGGTACATAGAAATGAATCCGGTCCGTGCCGGTATCGTTGAACACCCAGGCGAGTATCGCTGGTCAAGCTATGGTTGCAATGGACAAGGCGAAACATCGGCCCTATTGAGCCACCATCCCGTCTATCTGAGTTCTGGCCGGACCGGTGAAGAAAGGCAGGCCTCCTACCGAGAACTTTTCCGTCATGAGATGGAACCTGGTATCGTTGACCAGATTCGTCGGGCCACCAATGGAAATTTTTCCCTTGGTAACCCAAGATTTACAGAAGAAATAGCCGCAGTGCTTGGTCGCCGGGTAATTCCAGGAAAAGCAGGAAGGCCGTGCAAGCAAACAGCCGATAACGAAAAGAACACAGAAAAAGAATCGATTAAAAACGTGGTCTGTCCCCGATTAAGACCCTCACCAGCAATGCGGCCGAGTTCATCATAATTGGAGGCTTGGCCGTTGCCTGGCATTGCCCAAATCGTCAGGCGGACGACATGGACCTCCTTGTCAATCCGACTCTCGATAACTCAGACCGCATTTGCTGCGCACTAGGCAAACTCAATCTGCGCGGTTACAGCAGCACTTCATTCGCAAAGGCCGGCATTCAGGTGCCCCTGAAGCAAATTCACTACGCTGAACTTCTCACTCCGAGGGAAGGTGACCCGAGCTATTCGGAGGTTGCGGCAGATGCTGTGGAGGCAAAGCTTTTCAATATTCCGGTCTGCGTTGCATCAGTTGCATCGCTGATTCGGCAAAAGGAACGCGCCGTTTTTTCAGGCGAAAGTGGAAAGGACAAACACCTGAGGGACATTCAGCTTCTGAAAACCGGCAAATAGCATTGGGGAAAACATGAAAAAGAGATTTCTGATTGTCGCAGTGATTGCGCTCATCACACTCGCTGGTTGCAAAGGCGGTGAAACAACACAAACCAAATACACCACCGTCGACGGCTCGGAGTTCGTGGTTGGCGATTCCTATAAGTATCTAGGCGAGGATCGATTTGAACATCAAAAGGTCATTAAGTGGGAAAACTTGAAGAAATGATAGTTTCGTAGGTCGGGTAGAGGAACGAAACCCGACGTTTAAACGACAACATCATCCACAACTCGACTGAAAATTGTCGGGTTTCGCTTTGCTCTACCCGACCTACGACAAAAACATGGGAAGGCAGCTGTCATCGGGGACGCAAACGTTGTCGATTGGTTGACTATCTCGGATAGCCGCAGAATGAAGGGCGAATTCCCACACACATAATTTCCGGGGGAACGACAATGCATGTAGGATTTATCGGACTTGGACACCTTGGCAAAGCCATTGCGGGACGGCTCTTGGACTGCGGCCACACCCTCACGGTTTGGAACCGCACCCCCTCAAAAGCTGAGGGGATGAAGGCCGAAGTAGTCTCCTCTCCCAGAAAGGTAGCAGACAAAGCAGAGATTATTTTTGTCTGTATGTTTGACAGTACGGCGGTCCATGCCATCCTCAGCCAGGAAGACGGGCTGTTGTCCGGCGATATCTCCGGCAAAATCATCGTGGATTTCTCCACCAACCATTTCAGGGAAGTACCGCTCTTTCATGCGCTTTGCGCACAAGGTGGCGGGGTGTATCTTGAAGCCCCAGTGCTGGGCAGCGTTGTTCCTGCATCGCAGGGGGCCCTCACCGTTTTGATCAGCGGCAAGGAAGCAGGGTATGAAAAGGCCAAACCGGTGCTGGAAAACATCGGCAAAAATCTTTTCTACCTCAAAGAACCGGGTCTTGCCACCAAGATGAAGCTCATCAACAACCTGACCCTGGGAAGCTTCATGGCCACCATTGCCGAGGCGCTGTCGCTGGGAGAGGCCATCGGCCTTGCCAAGGAAGAAATCCTGGATATCCTCTCCGTGGGTGGCGGCAACTCCCTTGTCCTGAGTGCCAAGAAGAACAAATTGCTCCAAGAAGATTTCTCCACCCATTTTTCCAGCGCCCTCATCTACAAGGATCTCCATTGCCTCCAAGACCTGGCCTATGAAGAAAAAAAATCCCTCTTCACCGGCGCGGTGGTAAAAGAGCTATACGGGAGAACCTTTGAAGAGGGCATAGAGCAGGAAGATTTTTCCGCCATCTATAAGCTGTTCAAGAAAGGCTGACAAACGGACAACAAAAGATAGAAAAAGGGGGACGGTTCCCGATTTCCTGGGTGTGGCGTGCGAAAAGTAATCACAATATCGCAACACCTCTGACTCATGCATGATTTTGCATAGTGCCTCAGCCAAAAAACACCCCGGAGACGTGGTCGATTCGTTGCCTGTCTCGGACAAGATCCGTGAAATTATAACCGGAAACCCAAGTTTCATGGTAAGTTAGTCGGCAAAGCAACAGCGTCCCTCTCAGCCCGTTAGTTTTCTCAAGGAGCAAAGGCCATGGAAAACAAAAATCCAAATGATTTGAAAATTTCAGATTGGCTGGATGAAAAGGAAGCGGAGAATGTGGATGTCTCCCAAATCGCCTTGCCTGAAGACCAGTCTTACGATGAAGACCCGGATGAAACTATTTTTTTCGAAGAGTTTAAACCGTGCGGGTTTCTCTGCACGGAGAATCATCCCTTTTCCACGGTCGAGCGCTTTGGCCACTGGTATTACAGCAGAGGGCAAGACAAAAAAGCCGGTATTCACTCAACAGAAATGAAGTGGAGATTGTTTACCAAGGATAAAAATCTCGCCATTCAAACGGCTAAAGCACACCTCGCATAAAAAAGGGGGCTCATCCCCGAACAACTCACCGCTCCCCTTCCTCGCCACCCTTGTTTTTCTCCAGCCATTGATCCATACCGATCAAAAACCAAGATCCAAAAGGTAGATATGTTTAAGAGTATAACAAACCTTATTTACCACATTTCCATCCTTGTCTTGAGCGCAACCATTGCTCTCTCGCTGCCATACACAGGCAAGCTCATTGCCGACAATTATCTGACCTACTGGACACTCATCGAAAGCGAAAAAGCCTTCCTCATCTCCGTGGAAATCGCGGTGGCGGTACTGCTCATCATGCTTTTCAACTATTTGGTGAGTAATTGGAAAAACAGAAAATTCTCTAAAATGGCGCGCAATGACATGGGCCTTGTTCTTGCGGCGCATCCAAAAAGTTTTCGGGTGAAAAAACGGCTCAAAAAATTCAAGGAACAGCAAGGCCTGGGAAAAGATGTGATGCTGATCGGCTCAACGGGTTTCAATACCTTTGTAAACCCGGAGAGCGACCTGCACCATATCATCCAGAATTGTCGTGGGGCAAAGATCATGCTGCTGAACCCCTTCGGCGAAGGGGCATGTCTCCGGGCCAAGAGCATTCCTGATCCTGAGATCACGCTTGAACATTTCCGGGAGCAGATAACAAAAAGCGTCGATTTCTTAAAGGGGCTTAAAATTCTCCAAAAAGACATAAAATTGAAGCTGTACGAGGAAACACCGTTGTTCAAGCTTACCGTCCTCGGAGATTATGTCTTTATGAAGTATTACCACGCTGGGTTGAACGTCCAGGAGATGCCGGAATATATATTTAAACATTCTTCCAACCACGGCAGCATGTTCCATCCCCTCTATCAATTTTTTCTTTCGAGATGGCGCGATTCGACTATTCCGGAATACGATTTTGAATCGGACGAGCTGGTATACAGGGATAATTCAGGAAATGAGATTAGAAGAGAGAAGCTTGCCAGCTTAACCATGAACCCAGCCTGCGTTAATGGTTAAGTTAAGCAGTAAAAAAAATCCACTATTACGGGGACACCTGATTATTTGTCGGGAAATTAATTGGGTGTGTGAAAAAGATCATGCATGAGCCTACCATAGTCAAAAAAGTGAAGGGGCCCATCCCCAGGGGAGTTCGCTACCTCGCCTTGTGTGCAGTCCTGATGGTTGCGCATCTTCCCGCCATTGCCTATGCCCAAACAGCATGCCCCGGAATTCACGTAAAGATTCTGAACATTAGAAACAGCACCGGAGCCGTGGCGTGCGCGCTTTTTGAATCGCCCGTTGGTTTTCCGACTGAATTTCTGCACTCCGCAACCAATATCATGATAATAAAAGTTCGGAATACGCAGGCGCGTTGCGACTTTGAAGACATCGCCCCGGGAACGTATGCGCTTGCCGTCATCCATGATGAAAATATGAACGGCAAACTTGACACCAACCTTCTGGGGAGCCCAACGGAAGGCTACGGTTTTTCAAACGACGCAACAGCCTTGGTCGGCGCGCCTTCGTTCTCGGCCTCCTGTCTCCAGTACGACGGACAAAACCTGGATATGACGATCAGCTTGCATTACTGAGTGCTCGTTGTTTGAATACTGAAAATTTCCACTTTCCTTTCTTCGAGCTGGCACACCCATTCAGGGTTGCTGCTCCTAACCGCTTGTTATCCATTTTCCAGGGAGCAGGAGATGACTAAAGCCATGCACAAAGCTGCCGATGAGAAATTCTGCTCCGAGTGCGGCGCGATCATCAAAGCAAAGGCGGAAATATGTCCCAAGTGTGGGGTGCGGCAGTTTGCACCACCGAACAACTTTGCCGCGGTGGCGCCAAATGGCAAAAGCAAATTGGCCGCCGCCCTCTTTGCCTTGTTTCTGGGCGGTTTCGGCATCCATAAATTCTATCTTGGCCGCATTGGCTGGGGCATCTTCTATTTGTTGTTCTGCTGGACCGTTATTCCCTCCATCCTTGGAGTTATCGAAGGCATTCTTTTACTGGTCATGAGCGAACAGGATTTCAATCGCAAGTACGGCACGGCCTAACATTGCGGTCGAGTTGGCGGGCAGGCCGACCACCGCTGCGACTGAAGGAGGCAAGCGATGAACACGATCACGACGCAAGACGGCACGCAGATCTATTACAAGGACTGGGGCAGTGGACAGCCCGTGGTCTTCAGCCATGGCTGGCCGCTGAGCGCGGACGCCTGGGAAGATCAAATGCTGTTTTTGGGCACCCATGGGTATCGCTGCATCGCCCATGACCGCCGCGGCCATGGGCGATCGGGCCAACCTTGGGATGGCAACGAAATGGACACCTACGCCGACGATCTCGCTACGCTGGTGAAAAAGCTCGACCTGAAGAATGCGATCCATGTCGGGCACTCCACGGGCGGCGGCGAAGTGGCCCGTTATATCGGTCGCCACAGCACCAACCGGGTGGCCAAGGCCGTGCTGATCGGCTCGGTAACGCCGCTGATGCTCAAGACGGCCGCCAATCCCAAGGGCTTGCCGCTCGACGCCTTCGAGCAAATCCGCGCTGGCGTGCTCGCCGATCGCTCGCAGTTCTTTAAAGATCTCACCGTGCCGTTCTACGGCACCAACAGACCGAACGCCAAGGTCTCGCAAGGACTGCGGGACTCGTTCTGGCTGCAAGGGATGCAGGCCGGGTTCAAAGGCGTCATCGATTGCATCAAGGCCTTTTCCGAAACGGATTTCACGGAAGACCTCAAAAAATTCGACGTCCCGACGCTCATCATGCACGGCGACGACGACCAAATCGTGCCGATCGGCGCCTCGGCCATGCTCTCGGCCAAGATCGTCAAAGGGGCCACGCTGAAAGTCTATCCTGGCTTGCCGCACGGCATGTGCTCTACCCATAAAGACCAGATCAATGCCGATCTGCTTGCATTCCTTCGGGTGCTGTAGACTCCGAACTCTGGCCTCCCCTCCCACAAAGCATCTGACCGGTGAGCCTTTATACATGCGTAATTCGAAAATCTGGTTGATCATGGCACTCGCCTTTCTTACCACGATTGTTGGGTGCAAATCCGACGACATGGTGGTGACCCTTACCCGCGATGAGATTCAGGCTCGCGTTGCCCCCCGGTTTCCCATCACCAAAAACTGGTTGGTTCTCAATGTCGCTCTCAGTGAGCCCGAGATTTTTCTGTCCGAGGGCGCAAATCAGATCGGAATCAATACACGGGTCGAGCTGAACATTCCCTTTCTCAAGCCTATCTCCGGATATCTGGCAGTCGCGGCGACGCCGCGTTACGATGCGGAAGCGAAATCATTCTATCTCGATCAGGCCACGGTGGAACGGTTGGACCTGCCGGAACTCACGCCCGAGCTGCAAGACAAAGCCCGAACAGCCATCGAATCCATCGCTCGACAGGAACTTGCCAAACGTCCTATCTATGAGCTCAAGGGCAGGAATCTCAAGGAAATCACCGCCGCCTATACCCTGCAAGAGGTGCAGGTGCACGGAGGGAAACTGCGGGCGACTTTTTCTCTGTCAAGATAAACAGGGAGGCGCCTGACCGGTCTTGGCCAAACCAATGGCTTTTCCCTTGCAGCCCTGAGGAAACCCCTCTATTATAATAATATGATGTTTTACCTATATCCTTGGCTCACACAGGAGTAACGGAATTGACTTTATTAGATTTTTTCTCCCTGCTCAGCGCCGTAAGCCTTTTTGCCATTGCTCTCGCCCTGGTCCCAACCTTTCTGCAGTTCCGGCGCACCTTGCAGAAAACCGAGGTCTTTATCGAGACCTTGAACACGCACGTGGACCCGCTGTGCCGGTCCCTGACCGAGGCAGCCAACGAAATCCAAATTCTCTCCATTTCCTTAAGCGACAAACTGGAGAAGACGGATGCAGTCATCTACACCGCCCAGAAATCGGCAGACATCCTGCTCACCACCACCACCATGCTCAAGGAAACAATAAGCCCCTTCATCACCCAATTAGGCGGTTTCAGCGCCGGGATTATGGCCTTCTCACATTTCCTCAAACGATCGTGGCAGACACCAAAAAAAGGAGAACTGATATGAGCAGAGACAATTGCGACAATTCCAGCACGGCAGTGTTGGCCTTCCTGGCCGGTACCGTTGTCGGCGCAGCCATTGCCCTATTGACCGCTCCGAAGAGCGGCCAGGAAACCCGGGAGATGCTGGCCGACTATGGGGCCGAGCTGAGGGAAAGAGCCAAGACCTTGCCCGATGATTTCCAGGAATACAAAGAAACCGCCATTGAGCGGAGCAAGGAGATGATCGCCAAGGGGAAAGAACTCATCAGCAGAGGCACGGACCTGGCCGCACAAGGGAAGGAATTTCTCGACGAGAAAAAAAGAACCCTCAGCGAAGCCATTGAGGCCGGAAAGATCGCCATGCAGGAAGAACGGGAAGCCCTGGCCCACAAGCTGGAAGAAAAGGATTAGCTTCAACCAAGAGCTTTACAACTAAAAAAGGAGGCCTCCTTGTTGGGGGCCTCCTTTTTTTGGCATCGCAAGATACACCCATCACCGCTTGTTTTTTCCCACCTCGCCTGCCCGCCCGCCCCAATTCAACTTGTTGCGCAGAATTTCGAAATAATCCTTCTGGGGAGAACAGATAAGCCGCAGGGGCCTTTCCGAGGCCATCACCTCCAGGGTGTCGCCGGCCGACATTTCCCAGGCAGGCTGGCCGTCGACAATGATCTTCACCCCGTTGGCCTGCTCGGCAAGCCGGGTGGTAAGACAAACCGTGGCAGGCAGCAGCACCGGACGGCTTTCCAGCATGAACGGGCAGATCGGCGTTACCAGGATGGCTTGCAAGGCCGGATTGACGATGGGTCCGCCTGCGGAAAGGTTGTAGGCGGTGGAACCAGTGGGCGTGGAAAAGATCAGGCCATCCGCCCGGTAGGTTGTGATGTACTCCTGATCGGCCCAGGTGCTCAGCTGGGCAAGCCGGTCAGCGCTGCCCTTGCTGACCACGACATCGTTCAGACCATAGCGCCAGTCAGCCGTCTCGTTGCCGTGATGAAGCCTGGCTTTGAGCATCAATCTTTCCTCAACAACGACCTGCCCGGCCAGAATCCTTTCCAAAACCTCATAGCGCTCGCTGACCGCCACTTCAGTCAGAAACCCGAGATCGCCGAGGTTCACCCCGACCACCGGCACTTGCAATCGGCTTGCCTGGTCCGCGACATGGAGCAGGGTGCCGTCCCCGCCCAAAATGATAAGCAGGTCCATATCATCGGCAATGGTATCCACTGCGGCAGCAATACCCCGCTCAGCCAGCCAGGGGAGCAGTTCTCTGCTCATGCCCAGAGCGGCGGACGAATCCTTTTTGCAGATGATCCCAACCTTACGGATTTCCATTACAATCCCAATTTATTGAGGAGCCGTTACGGAATAGCTTATCAGCACTGTTCCATTACGGCTTCTTATGCCGTTCTTTCCAGCCAGACGGCAAGGTTATTTTTGTTACGAAGGCTTACTGGTGCTGGAGAGCACGAGCCGACCAAGTTCGCAGGAGCGGTTGGTGGCGGCCTCCACCGCGTTGGTTACCAACGCCCGGAAAGCCCCCTTTTCAAGCTCATGCAGCCCGGCAATGGTTGTGCCACCCGGTGAAGTCACCATGGCCCGCAACTCGGCGGGATGTTTGTTCCCGTCCAGTGCCAGCAGAACGGAGCCCAGCACCGTTTGCAGAGCAAGGCTCTGGGCCACGGGCCGAGCCAAACCCACTTTTACCCCGGCGTCGACCAAGGCTTCGATAAAGGTGAACACATAAGCCGGGCCGCTGCCGCTCAAACCGGTAACCGCGTCGAGATAGGTCTCATCCAGAACAAAGCTGACGCCGACCGCATCGAAGATGCTGGTGGCCACGGCCAGATCCTCGGGAGTCACCCCTTGACCAGGGCTCAGGGCAGAGGCGCCCTTGAGCACGATAGCCGGGGTATTGGGCATCACCCGGATAACCCGGCAGCCACGCCCGGAAACCGCGCCTTCCAACACGGCCAAGGGAATACCTGCGGCGATGGAGACAATCAGATGATCGGCCTGGATCTTCTCCCGAGAATCGCTGAGGACTGCGCCTATCACCTGCGGCTTGACCGCGAGAATAACAACCTTGCATTCCGCCCAGACAGCAGTGGCCTCTGAAACAGCGGCAACCTTATACTCTTTCTGCAACAAGGCCTGCCGGTCACTGCTGGGATCGGCGACCAGAATCTGTCCGGCTTCGACAAGCCCGGCCCCGGTTATGCCCTTGATCAGGGCTTCGGCCATCAACCCCCCGCCGATAAAGCCAAGTTTTCCTGAAAAACCCATACCCTGCTCCTCATGGTTAGTCAGGTCGGAGGTGAAAAAACCCGACCAATTGGATCAACAATACTGAGAATGCTGCATCGTACCAATTTCCCCTGCCATTGCAAGCAGGATTCGAGGAAACACCCGACAACTGCTGGGCGTAAAAAAACCCGCAGAGTTTTGCAACATCTGCGGGTCGTTCCTCTCAGGAGAGGCGAGGTCGTTCAGGCAAAACAGGGCTGTCCGGCAAGGGCGATGCTGGGCGGCAGCAGATAGGACAACAGCTTGTCGCCAGCCTCCTTGGTGCTCAAGACCACCTTTTCCAGGACCCGGTTGCCCCCTTCTTCCTCATAGGCGATCAGGTCCCACCGCTCAGGCTGAGCGGCAAGCTGCTTCATCAAGGAAAAATGATGCCCATGCCCTGATTTCCTGGTCACGACATGACCAAGCAGAGGGAAGCCCAGCAGCGCCAAATCGCCGATCACGTCCAGGGCCTTGTGCCTGGCGAACTCATCGGCAAAACGCAACCCCTCGGCATTGACTATGCAATCATCGTCGATGACCACAGCGTTTTCCAGGGAACCGCCCAGGGCAAGACCATTCTGCCTGAGTTTCTCGACCTGATCCAGAAAACCGAAGGTTCTGGCCCCGGCAACCTCCTGGGCGAATTTCTGCGGGGTCAGCTCACTGGAGAAAATCTGCTTTCTGATCAGGTGGTGGTTGAACTCAATCTCGCAGGTGACCTTGAACCCATCATAGGGCAAAATCTTCACAAAGGAATCACCCTCGGAATAGGAAATTTCCTTGTTGACCTTGAGCATCCACTTGCAGGCGTTCTGCCGACGGCGACCCACCCTTTTCAGCACATGAACAAAGGGGCCGGCACTGCCATCCATGATGGGCACCTCAGGCCCATCCAACTCGACCACCGCGTTATCGATGCCCATGCCGAAAAGCGCGGCGAGCAGATGTTCCGTGGTGGAGATCATCGCCTCATCCTCGGTGGCGATGGTGGTGGCAAGCCGAGTGTCGACGATCCGATCCATGAAAGCCGGGGTCGGTGCAGCCTGCGGCAGATCACTGCGGACAAAACGAATTCCGCTGTTCTCCTCGCCGGGCAGAATGGAGAGGGTGGCAACCTTGCCGGAATGAAGACCAATTCCAGCGAAGCTTACCGGCCTTTTTATGGTGTGCTGTAATGAATCCATATAGTGAACACTCTTTTTCTGTCTGTGTGTATTTCACAACGATAACGAAACCATATGGTTCAAATGCAAAAAACAGACCACCACAGCCACATTGGATGAAAAAATGATAAAATCATTTGTTTTCGGGATGTTACACAGGTTGACCACAAACGGAGAAATGCAGAGGGCAAACAGACTGTTGCAAAAAAACCACACCCCGGAATACCTGGCTTCTCCGGGATTGTATTTTTTTCGCGGCAATTACAGGGGCGGCTCACCGAGCCGACCAGCCATGAACAGATCAAAACCCTGGTCCATACGAAGTTCGATGGTCAAGGCCAAGATGGGAAATTCCCCGAAAAAGGGGCGGAGCTTGACAAAATCCTTTTCCGTGGTGATTAGCGCCTGGGCCCCGTTTGCTCGGGCTACGGCGACAAGGGCCGCGACATCCTGCGCCGTATAACAATGATGGTCTTTGAACTCCTTAAATCCGGCAAGAGAAAACTCCTCCTGCCGCAGGGTCTGACGGAAGGAGTCCGGGTTGGCGATCCCGGCAAAGGCGAACACGGGTATTTCCCGCGCCTCGGCAAGGGTACACACCTTGCCCTGCCTGCTGTGCCAGATTCCGGCAGGCAAATATTCTCCCGCAAACACAGGCTGTTCCGGAAAAGATCCCTGCAGCCACCGTTGAAAATCCTCCACCTTGGCCCGATTGCCGCTATCAACCCCGGTAATGACAAAGCCGTGGGCCCGCCTCAGGGCGGAGACCGGCTCCCGCAATGGCCCTCCTGGAAAAACCCGGCCATTGCCAAGAAGCGTCCTGGCACTGAAGAGCACCAGGTCAAGATCACGCTGCACGGCAAGATGCTGAAAGCCATCATCCATGACGACCAGGTTCACGCCAAATTTCAGGATGGCATGGCTTGCAACCGGCGCTCTTTCAGGACCGGTCAGGACCGGAACCCCAGGCAACGCCTCGGCCAACATGAAAGGCTCATCCCCGGCCATATCCGGCGTAAGCAGGATCTTTGCGCCATCGGAAACGATATTCACCTTGCCGGTGGCCTTGCCACCGTAGCCGCGACTGACAATGGCCGGCCGAAGCCCCCTGTCCAGGAGCAAGCGGGTCACATAGCGCACCATGGGCGTTTTTCCGGTGCCTCCCAGGGTGAGATTGCCGATGCTGATGACCGGCACCGACAGCCGCTGGGATTTTAAAAAGATATTTTTTCGGTAGAGAAAGGCGCGCAGCACCATGACCAGGCTGTACATCGGTGAAAAAAGGCGCCCGATCAAAAACAGGACGGCAAGCAGTTGCTTCATCCTTTCTCCTCCCGCGCCAGCGCACTGCGGATCAGGGCGATATGCGCCTCGGTGACTCCACGCCTGGCGGTAATCAACTCCTGCGCCTGGCGCCCTGCCCGCTCCCGATTTGCAGGCTCGGCCAACAGCAGGGAAAGGTCAGCGCGAAGCTCCTCTGCATCGTGAACCTGCCTCGCCCCGCCCACAGCCAAAAGATCGTGGCTGATTTCGGCAAAATCCTCCATGCACGGCCCGAACAACACCG
Organism: Thiovibrio sp. Mzg5; assembly: GCF_055379285.1. Taxonomy (NCBI): domain Bacteria; kingdom Pseudomonadati; phylum Thermodesulfobacteriota; class Desulfobulbia; order Desulfobulbales; family Thiovibrionaceae; genus Thiovibrio; species Thiovibrio sp. Mzg5. Next base: position 1,283,827 of record NZ_AP022872.1, read on the forward strand.
GTTTCCCATACACGGCGGGTTCAAGCGGGTTATGGCCCCGCTGAGGCACCAGACTGCCTCCGATAAAAGCCACATCACACAAAGCGTATACCGAGGCCAATTCCCCCAGGGTATCGAGAATCAACACCGAGCCCTCCCCCACTCCCCCGAGCGAACGGCGAAAGGCCGAAAGACCGTGCCTGAGCGCCATGGCTGCAAGCTCGGCACCCCGCTCCACATTCCGGGGGGCCAACACTAAAAAAAGATTGGCACAGGTTCGGGTAAGCTTTTGGAACACATCGAAGATAATCTCTTCCTCGCCGCGGTGGGTGCTGCCCGCCACCCAAACCAGGGCCTGCTCCGGAATGTGCAAGGCGGTCCGGTCAAGTCCTGCCTTGACGGCGCCTCCAGACAGGGCCGCGTCGTATTTCAGGTTCCCCAGAACCGCCAGACGCACGGGGTCAACCCCCAATTGCCGCATACTGACAGCATCCTGCTCCGTCTGCATGGCTAGGACTTGGAAAGAATTGAAAAGCGGCCTGAAAAACCAGCGGAACCTGCGGTACCTGGTCAGCGAGCTTTCCGAGACCCGGCCATTGACCAAAAGAGAAGGGATGCCCAGCCGATTGAGTTCCCTTAAGAAGTTCGGCCAGAAATCGGTCTCCACCAGAACAAAAAGATCGGGCCGTGCCCAGGAAACCAGCCGTTTTACGCTCCAGAGCAGATCAAAGGGAAAGGGGACGAAGTAATCGACATCTTCCCCCAGGACAGAACGGGCAAAAGACTCCCCGGCCCTGGTGGCCGAAGAAAAAATAATGATCCCCTGGGGATAGTTCCGCCGCAACTCCTGCACCAGATTCCGGGCGGAAGCCACCTCGCCCACGGACAGGGCATGCACCCAGATGCGGGGCCTATCCGCACTGAAACCACCGGAGCTTTCCCCAAGGGCGAACCCCAGCCGCTGAGCGGAACGGCTGCGGTACTTGGGCGTCAGTATAACTTTGACGAAAAGAATCGGAGCGAATACAATCACCCCCACCGTCAAAAACAGATTGTAAAAAAAAGCTGGAACCATATCCATTATGAACCTGATTTTACTCCATCCGCAGGAACTGACCGATCACCACGTCACCCTGACCGGACGCCGCGCCGACCACATCCGCAAAATCCTTCGCGCCACCATCGGGGACAGCGTCCGGGTCGGCATGCTGGGCGGCCTGCTCGGCACCGGCTGCATCCAAGAGATGGACAATAACAGCATTGTACTTGAGGTGCATCTCACCACCGAACCGCCGACCTTCCCCCCCACCGATCTGATCTTGGCCGTGCCTCGCCCGATCATGCTGAAACGGGTCTTGGCCCAGGCGGTTTCCATGGGGGTGAACCGAATCTTCCTGATAAACGCCAACCGGGTTGAAAAAAGTTTTTTCAGCTCCACCCTCATCCAGAGCAACGCCTTTACCGAACCGCTGTGCCTTGGGCTTGAGCAGGCCATTGACACCAAGATGCCGGAGATCTCCGTCCATACCCGCTTCCGGCCATTCGTGGAAGACTTCCTGCCCGAACTGCTCAGCGATTGCCCGATCCGGCTTCTCGCCCATCCGGAAGGAGAGCAAACCATGGCTCAGGCGGCCGGGGGTCTGTTGGCCCAACGGGTGGTCCTTGCCATCGGCCCGGAGGGGGGCTGGGTTGATTTTGAGGTGCAACGCTTCAAGGAGCAAGGCTTTATCCCCTTTAGCCTCGGCCCCCGCATCCTCCGGGTCGATACCGCGGTCCCGGCCCTGCTGGCTCAGCTCAGCCTGCTGCGCCAGCTTGCCTAGAGCCAGAAATCATCCTCACCAGCCAAAACGCTGGCGAACCCTCTCCACCAGCACGGTCAACTCCTTGAACCCCAAGGCATAGAGCGTCACTCCGTAGACCACCCCCCCCGTAGCAATAGCCACGGCAAGCGCAACCACGCTGCCCAGAAAACCGGACAGAGCAAGAGGGGCGAGAAGATATTGCACCCCGAACAAACAGAGGGCCATGGCCAGCGAAGCGCAGAGAACCCTGCCCAGCCCGGAAAAAAGATAGCGCAGGGAATACCCGGCAAGCTTTTTGTACAGTACCGTGCTCAGGAAAAGAAAATTCAGGATCATGGCGCAGGAGATGGACAGGGCAAGGGCCTTGTGCTGCAAGAAACCGATGGTAAGCCAGACCAGGAATACATTAACCGCCATGGTCAGAAAGCTGCCCAGCACCGGATACCGGGTCTCGTCCAGGGCATAAAATACCGGGACCATGATCTTGACCGACGAATAGGCAAAAAGCCCCACGGCATAACAGGACAGCGCCTCGGCGGTTCTCGCGGTGGCCAGGCTGTCAAAGCTGCCGTGCTGAAAGATAACTCTGATTATGGGTTCCCCCAGCAGGATCAACCCCACCGAGGCGGGAATGGTCAGGGAAAAGGCCAAGGTAAGCGAGGAGGCATAGGTTTCCCGCAACCGGTCCATATCCCGGAGCGCTGCATACCGGGCGATCACCGGCAGGGTCGCGGTGGAGAGAGCAACCCCGAAAAGACCAACCGGCAGCCAAAACAGACGAAAAGCGTAACTGAGCCAGGAAAGACTTCCCTCGACCAGGGAAGAGGCGAAATAGGTGTTGATCAGCACATTGATCTGTAACGGCGCAAGGCCGATCACCGCCGGGGCCATGAGTTTCATGATGCGGCGTAGGCCGGGATGGCGGAGGTCAAGCTGCGGCACAAAGACGAATCCAGCCCGAAACAAGGCAGGCAATTGGCAGGCGAGCTGGAGCAGACCGCCAATCAGGGTGCCGATGGCCATGCCAACAATGGGCGGCTGGCCAAACCGGGGCATGAGCAGGGCAAAGCCAACGCCGCCAATGATCGAACCCAGGTTGAAAAAACCCGCAGCCAGGGCCGGGACGAAAAAACGCCCCCTGGTGTTCAGAATCCCCATCACCACCGAGGAGAGGGAAATAAAGATGAGAAAGGGAAACATGATCGTCGAAAGAAGCGTGGTGAGCGCGACTTTTCCGGGAATCGACTCAAACTCCGCTTCGACCATGAAGCCAACGATCTGCTCGGAAAACAACACACCCAACAGAGTGAGACAGCTGAGCAGGATAGCGACAAAAGCCAGGACATTGCTCGCCAAGGCCCAAGTCGCTTTTTCGCCCTTGTTGGTTTCATAGTCGGAAAAAACCGTGACAAAGGCGGCGCTCAAGGCCCCTTCGCCAAAGAGATCACGCAGCAGGTTGGGGATACGAAAAGCCACCACAAATGCGTCGAAGGCAAAGCCAGCCCCGAAAAACGTGGCAAAAACCTGCTCTCGGACCAGCCCCAGGACACGGCTGCACATCACGGCCACCCCGACTGTTCCGGCCGATCTGGCTATTTTCCCTGTGTCCTGCGAGGGTTTTTTCATTAAAAGTCACCCAAAAACGAATACGGCTCTATTTTTATCGATCCAAACAGGGAACTACTCAGGTCGAGCCCCAAAAAGCAGACCATCCCCCATCGGTAAATGTTCAGCAGTGCCACAGATGCGCGAAAGAGGTCTGCGAAGTGTGCTAGTGCACATGAGCAGGCCGATGACAAAGCAGATGTGGTGCTGCTGGACAGTTACCAAAATAGCAGGTTGCCCGGGAGAAGACAACAGACATTCCGATTAGCTGCTTGACTTCATTGGATTTTTCCTACTAATATGCAGACGGACCTCATCTGTTTGAAGGAGACAGCGCATGACATCATACACCGGCGGCATACTGACCATCAGCGACAAAGGCTCACGCGGAGAGCGGGAAGACACCAGCGGCCCGCAGCTGCAAGCAATCCTCAGCGAACAGGGATTTTCCGTGGTGGCCTATAAAATCGTCCCGGACGAGCTCGCCATAATCCAAGAAACCCTCCGGTCCTGGGTGGATGAAAAAAAAATCGACCTGATCCTGAGTACCGGCGGCACCGGCGTTTCCCCCAGCGATCTGACCCCCGAGGCGACCAGGGCAATTCTTGACCGGGAAATCCCGGGCATCGGCGAGGCCATGCGTCAGGCCAGCCTGCAAAAAACTCCCAATGCCATCCTGTCCCGAGGAATCGCCGGCATCAGGAAAAACAGCCTGATCATCAACCTTCCGGGCAGCAAAAAAGCGGCCACGGAAAATCTGGAAGCCGTGCTCCCCGCCTTACAGCATGCCATCTATAAGATCCAAGGTGGCACCAAAGACTGCGGGAGCTGAAGCGGCAACAAAAAAGGCCCACGGAAAACCCGTGAGCCTTGAACAGAAAACCTTACAAACAATAACTCAGCCGCAATCAACCTCAACGGCCATGGTATCCTTTTTCTTCATGGCGTCAATCTCCCCGATCAGATACGGGGTCTCACCCAAGGCAATCAGTTGCTGCATACAGTCATCCACCTGTTTTGCATCAACCACCACAACCATGCCGATCCCGCAGTTGAAGGTGCGGCACATCTCATGGGCTGAGATCTTGCCGTTTTTCTGGAGAAAATCAAAAACCGGAAGAACCTGCCAGCCCTTCTTGTTGATTACCGCCTTGCAGCCATTGGGCAAGACCCGCGGGATATTATCAATAATGCCGCCGCCGGTTATGTGAACCAGCCCTTTCACCTTGAAGTTTTTCACCAAATTCAGCAGGGTTTCACTGTAGATTCTGGTCGGGCGCAACAATTCCTCGCCAAGGGTACAGCCGAACTCCTCGATCCGGTCATTGACGCTGAGGCCCATCTCCTCGAAACAGACCTTACGCACCAGGGAAAAGCCGTTGCTGTGCACCCCGCTTGAGGCAAGGCCGATCAATTTGTCGCCAACACTGATCTCAGAGCCGTCAATCAACTTGTCGCGCTCACAGATCCCAACCACGAACCCGGCGATGTCATAGTCTCCGGCCTGATACAGGCCAGGCATCTCCGCCGTTTCCCCGCCGATCAGGGAGCATTTGGAAATCTCGCAGCCCTTGGCGATCCCCTTGACCACGTCGGTGGCAACCCCAAGATCAAGTCCACCGGTGGCGAAATAATCCAGAAAGAAAAGCGGATGCGCACCACAGACGATGATGTCGTTCACGCACATGGCCACCAAATCGATGCCAATGGTATCATGCTTGTTGCACATCTCGGCGATCTTCAGCTTGGTGCCGACTCCATCGGTTGACGACACCAGAACCGGATCCTGGAACTTGCCGCCACCCAGGGCAAATAGCCCGCCAAACCCGCCAATGCCGGTAAGTACGCCGGGGCGAAAGGTAGAGGCCACGATTGGCTTAATGGCATCGATAAAGGCGTTACCCTTATCGATATCAACCCCGGCCTCCGCATAACGAGAAATCTCTTTCTTAGCCATAATCTTCTTCAATAACCCCAAATTCTCAATCTTATAATAAAGACGCAGCGAATGAAAAATCCGTACTGTGCGTTCATGTTTCTCATCAAGAAAATATCAGCCTGTGGAACAGTGGGCACCTGACTCTTCTTTTTTTTACGAGACCATCTTTAATTGCCATACCCGTAAAAGTCAACCAGTTTTCCTGTAACCCCCTGAGAACACAAGGGTTGCGCAAAGAACGAACATAAAGAGTTTCTCCTGCGTTCCCGTCACCTTGACTCAAAGTGTACTCTGTTCAGCCGGATAAACTCAAGCGCATTTCAACCGCAACCCACGAATTGCCCTGCACTACCCCAGCCAATCCTCGGTTATCGCGAAAAATCACTTGCGCGGTTGACCTCCCTCTCATTGTGCATTATTCTGCGGTGATGAAGTTTTTAATGAAATACCGAGTTTCCCTCGCTGTGTTCCTGTTGCTCCTTGGCGTGTATTTTTTTGTCTTCACCCTCAACGACACGTCCCCTGCTTCCTGAACCAGCAAAGCAATCGCGCCCCAGGTAGGAGCGCCAGTAAATCGGTAAACACACCTCACTGACACCAGAGGCCATGCGCCTACGGAGGATATCACCATGGACATCGAACGATGCATCAGGCTTGCCAGCGAAGAACACTTCTGCCCCTATTGCAAGGAGCGACTTTCCTGCTGCGAGGCTCCGCCATTCCACATCGGCGATGGCCTGGGATGGGGATCGGATATTCTGTTCATCTGCCTCAACAATGACTGTTCCATCTTCGCCAAAAGCTGGGAGCAATTCGAGGAACGCTATGGGCACAAGGCTTCCTGCCGCTACATGCTGCTTCCGGGAGAGGACACCGGCATGACCATCATGGTGGGCGGCGCCGATGCTTTTACCGGGTCGATAATTGATGTTGCGGCCCTCCAGCAACAAAGCGAGCGCTTCCGGAAGGAAAAAACAAATACCGGGGATCTGGATAGCTGCGTGGCTGAAAACAATCTCGCCCCAGCCCTCTGTCTCGTCCTTGACAACTCAGCTGACCTCGCGGCGCGCAAACGGGCCTGCGAACTCCTGATAGACCTGAACAACCTCGACTGCATCGATCCGATCCGCAACCACAAGTTCATCCATGGCGATATCGAGATGCAGGCCAACCTGTCCATAAAACAGCTTCTGGAAAACAACCACCGGAAGGAATGCCCCTACTGTATGGAGATCATCAAATCCCAGGCCAAGATGTGCAAGCACTGCAGTAAAGAGCTATAAGCCCTTGCCTCCCCGACTTTGCCCTTGCGAAACAGAAACCGATTGATTATATAGGGGGCGTTGGTTCCGGGGAGGATATCCCCCATATGGTGAGCGTAGCTCAGCTGGTGGTAGCACCGGGTTGTGGCCTCGGAGGTCGTGGGTTCAAGTCCCATCGCTCACCCCACGAAAAAAGATAAGGGTTTCGCATCATTGCGAAACCCTTTTTTTATTGTCCCACCACCCCCCCTTCCGAAACGGACTGACTGCAAGGGTTCGGACAGGTGTCGCTCTTCTCTTTCAGGACGGGCCTTTCCCCCGATGCAGCCAGGAAATTTTATCCCACAGGCCGCGGAGAATCTGCACCTCATGTTCGGTCAAGCCCTGGCGGGCAAGCATCCGCCGAAAAGCGCGGACTAGGTGCTCCGGATTTTGCGGATTAAGAAAACCCACCTCGAGAAGCACCTGCCGCATCTGCACGAACATGGCTTCCAGATTCTTCCCCAAGGCCGGACGCTTCCCCCGCGTCTTGTCCTCACCAGGAGCAGAAAACTTCAAGGAAGCCTCATACAGGCAGACCGCCACGGCCTGGGCCAGATTCATGGAAGGCAGGTCGGGATGGGTGGGGATGGTGAGGCAGTATTGACAAAGATCCAGATCTTCGGTCTTAAGCCCTGTGTCCTCAGGGCCGAAAACAATTGCCGCCTTGGCGGTTTTTGCCAGAGCCGCGATGGTTGTGGCCGCCTCGGCAGGATGCAGCAGTTCCTCCCGATATTTGCCGAAGCGACGGGTCGTGCCCAGAGCGAGGTTCCTGTCGGCCAGAGCAAGAGCCAGGTTTTCATACACCTTGGCCCGCTCAAGAAGGTCGATGGCGGATACCGCCATATTGCGGGCTTCCGCTCCGAGATGGCTTGCCCGCGGCTGCACCAGACGCAGCTCGCCGAAGCCGAAATTTTTCATGACCCGAGCCACGGAGCCTATATTTCCCGACCCTTTTGGCTCGACCAGAACAACACAAAGATTACCACAAGACAGAGCCATTGAATGGAGCCTCTTCGACACACGCTTAAGTTATCATTACTTACGGCAGGACAAGGACGGCCCGGAATTCAGCGAATCTGCAGATTATCGACGACGCCCTTAACTCCCTCCATGGAACGAATCAAATTGAGCACTTTTTTCTTTTGTTCCTGACTTGCAACAGCACCGGTAACATTGGCGGTGCCTGAGTAAACATCCACATCGATGTTGAGCGATCTGATACCGGGCTCTTCCATGAGTCTCGTCTTGATCTTACCACCAAGCACCTTATCATCAAAACCCTGGCCCATGGTGCGGGAGCCAACCCGGAGCTCATTTTTTACCCGCACAACTCCAGGCACCGATTTGGCGAGGAACCCAGCCCTGTCCGCCTCCTGCTGCGAATCAACATACCCGGAAAGAACCACCACTCCCGCCACAGTATCAACATCAATATTGCGGGCCTTGACGTTTTTTTCGTTGATAAGCTCGGTTTTGACCTTGGCTGTAATCGCGGCATCATCAAGCATCGTCCCGGCAGACCGCTCATCCGTGCCCACCGCGTACCCACCGGCCGCTCCTCCGCCCACTACGGCGGCGGCACAGCCCAAACTCGTCATTATATAGCCGCAGCAGAGCACTCTGACAAAAAAAGTCCGTATTTTCATAGACCACCCAATCCCCTTCTTCTTTTTTTGCTATCGCCTTTTATCCAACGATTCTGATTATACCCAAAGACACCCCCCACACCCACCCCTTTATTTCTCTAGATTTACCAAGCCACCCCTCTGCCCCAAAAAATTTCCACCTTGATCCCAACGCCGCAACAAGGCTCTAGCCGCTACTCCCGCCACGATTTATCCTCATCACGATGGCAGATATCCTCTTAAAGAAAATTTCGACCTTATCCCTCCCTTATCGCCGCGGCTTGTGCTTTTAAAATATTTCCACTCGCACCACTTTTCCTATTGCACAAAAAGAAAAGGCAGAGTATGTTGTTGAAACGAAAATAAATTTAAATAGAAGTAATACCTCTTCATGATATCCATCCAGCCGTGTTATTTCCCCCCTGCTTCGTCAGTCTCTCGTAAAGTTTCTGCCGACCACATACACAGAAAACATATTCGCTAAAGTGGAACATCCAGGACTGACACATTGTTGATTTTACCCTTGGCACACTCCCTCGTCATCCCTGGCACCTTCCGGCATGCATACAAATAACAAAATATACTCAGTGGTCTTGAGAAAGACGCTGCTTTACGCGATGCAGCTCCAGTTGCCCCATTACGCCGCATCGCCAATTGAACAAAGGAGTTCTAATGAGTTTTGAAGAGTTTCAGTTTCATCCCCAGATAATTGCCGGCATTGAAGCCTGCGGTTATACTTCGCCAACCCCCATCCAGCGCGAGGCCATGCCTCCCATTCTCGCTGGCCGCGATATCCTTGGCCTCGCCCAGACAGGCACCGGCAAGACCGCAGCCTTTGTGCTCCCGCTCCTGCAACGTCTGCAAGCCGGACCCCGCAAAAAAGTACGTGCGCTTATCGTTGCTCCCACCAGAGAGCTTGCTGAACAGATCCATGAGAATATCGGCACCATGGCCGGACAGACCAGACTCCGCAGTGTTGTTATCTATGGCGGAGTCGGCAAGCCCGGCCAGATCAAAAAAGTCAGAGAGGGGGCGGAAATCATCGTTGCCTGCCCTGGACGTCTGCTTGACCACCTGAATGACAAAGCCATAAACCTCCGGGACGTTGAGGTGCTGGTTCTCGATGAAGCCGACCATATGTTTGACAAAGGCTTCTTGCCGGATATCCGGCGGATCATGAAGCACCTGCCGACCCAGCGTCAGAACCTCGTTTTTTCCGCCACCATGCCGGCGGAAATCCGTCACCTGGCGGAAGAGATCCTGAACAACCCGGCAGTCGTCCAGATCAATCACACCGAGCCCGTTACGGCCATCTCCCATGTGCTCTTCCAAGTCACAAAAGAGAACAAGACCGCCATGCTGAAAAGCATCATGGCCCAGGAAGAGACGAAAACAACCCTGATCTTCACCAAGACAAAACACAAGGCAAAAAGCCTGGCCCTGCACCTGGAAAAATCCGGGCACAGCGCAACCTCCCTTCAGGGCAACCTGTCCCAGCAGAAACGCCAGCAGGCCCTGGACGGCTTTAAAAATGGGACCTTCAAGGTTCTGGTTGCCACGGACATTGCCGCGCGCGGTATTGATGTCTCCGGGATTTCACATGTTATCAATTATGATGTACCGGACACGGTTGAAGCCTATACACACCGGACTGGCCGCACCGGCCGGGCCACCAAAACAGGCGAAGCCCTTACCCTGGCGTCCCGCGAAGATGGCAGTATGATCCTATCCATCGAGCGCACCCTGGGCAAAAAAATGATCCGCAGAGACGTCATCGGTTTTGTCGCTGAGGCTTGCGACCTTGAAGAACCACTCAAGGCTCGCGGCGAAAGGCCGATAAGAAAAAAACCTGCCCCTGCCGGATCGGGGAGAAGCAAGCGCACCAGGGCCTCGTCCTTTGATTTTGGCATCCCGGTTCCCGCACAACGACGGTAAATCGGTTTGGGCAACCAAACCTCCAGTCGGGATATCAAACGATATTTCGGCTTTATAACAAAGTGGTTCCTCCGTGGAACCGAGCACAAAGGAGTAGTACAAGATGGCAGAAGGCACAGTTAAATGGTTTAATGATTCAAAGGGTTTTGGTTTTATTGAGCAGGACGGCGGCAAGGATGTATTCGTACATCATTCCGCAATTCAGGCCCAAGGATTCAAATCATTGCAGGAAGGCGCCCGGGTAACCTTCGACGTTGTCGACGGCCCTAAGGGACCCTCTGCAGCCAATGTGGTTCAACTCTAAAACCCCCGGTTTGGGCAACCAAACCTCCAGTCGGGATATCAAACGATATTTCGGCTTTATAACAACGTGGTTCCTCCGTGGAACCGAGCACAAAGGAGTAGTACAAGATGGCAGAAGGCACAGTTAAATGGTTTAATGATTCAAAGGGTTTTGGTTTTATTGAGCAGGACGGCGGCAAGGATGTATTCGTACATCATTCCGCAATTCAGGCGCAGGGCTTCAAGTCCTTGCAGGAAGGCGCCCGGGTAACCTTCGACGTTGTCGACGGCCCCAAGGGACCCTCTGCAGCCAATGTGGTTCAACTCTAAAACACCGGTTTGGGCAACCAAACCTCCAGTCGGGATATCAAACGATATCTCGGCTTTATAACAACGTGGTTCCTACGTGGAACCGAGCACAAAGGAGTAGTACAAGATGGCAGAAGGCACAGTTAAATGGTTTAATGATTCAAAGGGTTTTGGTTTTATTGAGCAGGACGGCGGCAAGGATGTATTCGTACATCATTCCGCAATTCAGGCGCAGGGCTTCAAGTCCTTGCAGGAAGGCGCCCGGGTAACCTTCGACGTTGTCGACGGCCCCAAGGGACCCTCTGCAGCCAATGTCGTTCAACGCTAAAACCTGTTGAATGATATTTTAAGGCCTCGCTTCGGCGGGGCTTTTTTTTTGTGTATTTTTTACCGAAATAAAAAAATGGCTTACGGATAAATCCATAAGCCATTCATTTTTCTGGAGCCAACGAGCGGAATCGAACCGCTGACCTACTGATTACGAATCAGTTGCTCTACCAACTGAGCTACGTTGGCGTTATACCTTGCAGGATAACGATATTTTTCGTATTTTAAACGATGCTCTGCATCTATCAACTTTACCCAAAAGTGTCAAGCCCTTCCCGTATCCCACGCGGCAAAATACCTAAAATTTCACCTCAGGCTTGCTGGCAGCAATGAAAAAAAACCGCCCGGTTTCCATTCTCGTCGTCGATGACGACAAAACCCATCGCATCATGCTGAAAACCATGCTGAAGCAATGGGGCTGGCAGATAGAAGAAGCGGATGACGGAACAACCGCCATCGAGGCTGTCCACAACACACCTTTTGATGCCATTCTTATGGATGTCCGCATGACCAAACTGGACGGCATCGAAGCACTGCGGCAAATTCATGCGTACAATCCAGCCATTCCCGTAGTCATCATGACTGCCTACTCTTCTGTGGATGCCGCCGTAGAGGCCATCAAGATCGGAGCCCACGACTATCTGACTAAACCCCTTGATTTTGACCGGCTCAAACTCACCATGGCCCATGCTTTGGATCACCGGCAAGTCCAGGAAAACAAAAAATCTTCCGGCAAAAATAAAGGACCGGTCATAGACGCCGGGGGAATCATTGGCAGCTCAGAACCGATGCGCGAACTCATGGAAATGGTATCCTACGTCGCACCAACCGAGGCTACCGTTCTTATTTCCGGAGAATCGGGCACGGGCAAGGAATTGATCGCTGCGGCCCTGCACCACAATAGCGCCCGGAAAAATGGTCCTTTCATCAAGGTCAACTGTGCGGCCCTGGTGGAAAATCTCCTGGAATCGGAACTGTTCGGTCATGAAAAGGGCGCTTTTACCGGAGCCGACCGGCGGCGGGAGGGAAGATTCGTCCAGGCCAATGGCGGCACCATCTTTCTTGATGAAATAAGTGAAACCTCACCGGGCATGCAGGCAAAACTCCTTCGAGTCTTGCAGGAACACGAGGTCCAACGGGTTGGGGGGCAGGAAACCCTTGCCGTTGACGCGCGCGTCCTGGCAGCCAGTAACCGTAGACTGGAAGAAGAGGTAGCCCAGGGCACCTTCCGGGAGGATCTGTACTACAGACTCAACGTGGTGACCCTGCACGTTCCCCCACTCAAGGACCGCAGAGAAGATATCCCCGCCCTGGCCGAATACTTTGTGGAAAAATTTGCCAAGAAAAACAACCGCCAGGTTGCAGGTATTACACCCCGTTGCATGGCCCTGCTTCTCAACTACCCCTGGCCCGGAAACGTGCGGGAGCTTGAAAACGCCATCGAACGGGGCATTATCCTCATGCGCGGCGATTATCTCGATGAAGAGAGCCTGCCCATCCCGGTGCGACGTTTCGCCATAAAAACCGAGACGCTACTTCCCTCTGCCGCTGCCCCCCCAGGATCGCTGGAAGAGGCGGAACAGATCGTCATCAAAAACATCCTGGCGGAAACGGGGGGCAACAAAAGTGAAGCATCCCGGCGCCTGAACATCACCCGCAAAACCCTGCTCAGCAAAATGCACAAGTATGGCCTGACCTGAAAACCTTTCGCTTACAGAGCCCATTCCTGGAAGAGTTGATCGGCAAGAGGCTCCGCTATCAGACACCGCTCTTCTCCCCCAGAAGCAAACAACACCGTTGCCGCTGCTGACTCCCCGATCATTTTTTTCCCGAAGCGAACCACAAGCCCGGCTGCCGCCACAAAATCATCCGGGTGCCCCGAATGCAACACCCCCATTGGCCCAGACCGCTCGGGCATATGCACCAGAAAATCACCCGGATCATGAAGCGCCTCAAGCCGAACATTCTCAGCTTCATCACGCCCCAAGACAAGCCAACCGCCATGGGGCAGCTGAAAATGACGGCCAAAGAGGAGCAACCGGATATCATTAAGCCTAACCTGGGGATAACGGGAATAATACCAAGCAATCCGTTTTGCCTGATCCTTTTCGGTAAGGACACACCCCCCGGCAGGACGGGGATAGTCTTTAATGCCAAATTGTTCGGCCAGCTGTATTTGCGGCTGCCGCCCCCTGCCGTTAAAATCAAGGAGAAGATCGCGATCCACCAAACCTTCACGCTCCGCAAGAGTCGGTTCCTGTGTTTTGGCGCACAATGGCCGCAAGAGAATGCCAGTACAACCGCTGTCCCGTTCAATCACCCGCAGGGTATCGCGACGCTGGGACATCGGCCGTTGGCCGATCACCTCGCCGGTAATCAGAAAAGAGGCGGAGAATTCCGGCAGCAACATTTTCGCCGCCCGGAGCAAGAGAATCTTGCAATCGATGCAGGGGTTAAAATTCTTGCCGTACCCATGGGGAGGGTTGCGCAGCATCGTAAAATAGGCATCGCTCACATCACGGAGGACAACCTCAATGCCGTAGCTATCCCTGACCATCTGGGCATATTCCTGCTCCTTGGCCAGGAGTTCATAGCCGAAAAAGGGAGTGACAAACTTGACCGCCTGTACCGCAATCCCCTGCGCCGCCACCACCCGGCAGGCGAGGATGCTGTCCAAGCCCCCGGAAAAAAGGGCCAAAGCACGGGTCATAAAACCGCCTTCCGCTCCATGAGCGTCCGCACATAGGCCAGGGTCTGTTCGCTGACCGAATCTCCATCCAGCATCCGAGCAAGTTCATGCTCTCTTTTTTCAAGGGACAAGGGGATAATCGTGGTTTTGGTGCGGGCATCGACCACGGATTTTTGCACCAGAAAATGCTCGTCAGCCAGGGAGGCAATCTGCGGGAGATGGGTAATGCAAAATACCTGGTGATGCCCAGCCAACTCCCGAATCTTCCTGGCCACCGCCTCTGCCGCCTTGCCGCTGATCCCGGCATCGATCTCATCGAAAATAACCGTATCGACCTGATCCTTTTGGGCCAGGATGGTCTTCAAGGCCAACATCAACCGCGACAGTTCACCGCCCGAGGCAACCTTGACCAAGGGCTTGGGCTCCTCACCCTGATTGGCGGAAAACATGAATTCCGGCCGATCCCAACCAAGTCGGGAGATACCCCCCAGTTCCTCGTTCTGTTCCCCCTTGAAACAGATCTCAAAAATCGCCTGCTCAAAACAGAGAGCAGCCAGAGAAGCACGAATCTTACCGACCAGTTCCTGAGCCGCAGCCTGCCGTCCCTTGGAAAGCAGCGCCGCCGCCTCGACCAGGGCGGTTTCGCTCTGACGCACTTCTTTCTCCAGGGAGGCCAGCCGCTCATCCAGCGCCTCGATTTCCGCAAGCTCCTGCTTTGCTTCCCGGCCAAAGGCGAGGACTGCGTCAAGCTCACCGCCATATTTTCTTTTGAGCCGCTGCAACAGATCAAGACGCGCCGTAACCACATCGAGCCGCGCCGGATCACTGGCAAGGGTCTCCACATAGTTGCGGATTGTTTGCACATGGTCTTCCAGCTGAAAACAATTCCCGGCCACCTCTTCGGCAAGCCCCGCAAGGCTCTGATCAAAAGCAGCCATGTGAGTCAGGTTTTTGCGCACCGCGGAAAGGGGGGTATTGACCGCCTCCGCCAGAAGATGCCAGCTTTTTTTCCCAAGGCCGATCAGGTCATCGGAGGCCCGCAACCTGTCACGCTCAAGAACCAGAGCGGCGTCTTCCCCTGGGCTGGCGGCAGCCTCCTCGATCTCCCTGGCCTGAAAGGTGAGAAAATCACGACGTTGTTCCTTGTCCCTCTCCTTGGCCACAAGCTCCTGATATGATTTCCTGGCCTCCAGCCAGGTATCGTAACACTGGGAAACAATGAGCCGTTGGGGCCAGAGACCGCCGACTGCGTCAATACAATCAAGATGGCTGCGGGGTTGCAACAGTTGCTGATGATCATGCTGACTGGCAACGCTGAGCAGATTTTCCATCACCTCGCCCACCGCCTTGGCCGTGGCCAGACTGCCGTTCATGAAATACCGGCTGGAACCTTTCAAGGAAATCACCCGCTTGACCACCAGTTCGGCCTCGGGTTCACATCCCATCTCCGCTAATTTTTCCTGGATGATTCCATGCTGGGGGTTGAGTTCAAAAAGGGCCTCCACCGTTGCCGTCTCCGCCCCGCTTCTGATCCAGGTGGCCGCAGCTTTACCGCCTCCCAGCAGATGAATGGCCTGCAGGATGATGGATTTCCCGGCCCCGGTCTCTCCGGTAAGAACCGTGAGTCCTTCGGCAAAAGAAACATGCAGTTTCTCGATGAGGGCAAGATTGGTGATGATGAGTTCCTTCAGCATATGGCTCTCTATACAGGATTATCCGAAGATTGCAATGGTTGACCTGCCGGTGCGGCAGAACGGAACAAATGGTGGCGTAAACGGATCTTCGTCATTATAGTTATATAAATACGTAGAGATGGAATCAAACAAGTTTCCTATCGTAGGTATCTCAATAGTTCACATGAATCACAACACCACCTTCCGACGCCTCACCGCATTCATCATCTGCACTGTTTTCTTGCTCGGCAATCTGCCCTTGGCAGGTTTTTCCCCGCCCCCAGCCCAGGCTTTCAGCATTGGGGAAGAACGGGAAGTCGGCGAAAAGCTCCTGTCCATCATCCGCAAGGAATTCACCCTTCTTGATGACCCGGACCTTACGGAATATGTAACAAATCTCGGACAACAGACCCTGCAACTCGCTGGGCCACAGTTCTTTGATTATCATTTTTTCATCATCGACAACAAGGAATTCAATGCCTTCGCCGCCCCGTCAGGCCTAATTTTCTTCCATTCAGGCCTCATTGACCTGTGCGACACCGAAGGAGAACTGGTCAGCGTCCTCGCCCACGAAATCGGCCATGCCGCCAGCCGTCATATTGCGGACAGAATCAGCAAATCGGGCAAAGTCAATGCTACCTCCACCGCCCTGATGCTGGCAGGCCTGCTCCTCGGCGGGGGTGCCCTTTCCCAAGCCGTTGTTACTGGCTCCATGGCGGGCGGCCTTACTGCAAACCTCAAATTCAGCCGCGAGGACGAAGAAGAGGCAGACCGGTTGTCCTACAAATGGATGCAAGAAGAAAAGCGCGACCCGGCGGACATGGTGAATATGCTCAAAAAAATGCGCCGGGTCAGCCGCTATCACCGCAAACAGGTACCCACCTATCTGCTCACCCACCCAGAGCCGGAAAACAGAATCGGCTACATAGAAGACCTCATCCTACAGGATCCGCAGAAAAAAATCCAAGTTCAGGATGAGTTTGCCTACCAGAGATTCAAATACCGGGTACAGGCCCTCACCCGGGACACGCAGTCGATCCTACCGATCCTGAAAAACAAGGCGGAGGAACCAGGCGCCCTGCAGAACGATCCCATGGTTTTTTTCGGCCTATCCCAAGCCTATCTGGCAAACCGTGATTTCCAAAAAGCAGAAGAGACTCTCCAAAAAGTCATAAACCGTTTTCCAGACAGGCCCATTCTCAAAACAGACCTCGGCAGAATAAAGCTTGAAGCGGGAGAGACAAAGAAGGCCCTGGAAATATTTCAGGAAATAAACAGACTGAATCCCTCCGAGACTTACAACACCTACTATCTGGCCAAAGCCTTGCAGCAGACAGGTGAGCTTGCACAGGCGGTTCTCATTTATGAAAACCTGACCGAACGTATGCCAACCTATGCAAAACTCTATCAGGAAATCGGAAAAATCAGAGCCTCTCTTGGAAACAAGGCCCTTGGACACTACAATCTCGCCCTGTATCAATATTATGAAGGATCAAGTCTCTCGGCCCGCTACCATATAACGGAAGCGCTTAAAAATCTCCCCGAGAAGGATCCTCTCTTTCCCAAACTAAAAGAACTGAGAAGCAAAATCGACCGAATCGACAAGATGTGAGACCGGGAAAATGATCTGTTGGGCTGGAGGAAGGAGACGAACTTCGTGATGCTACTGCTTGCGACTGCGGAGTTTACGGATCGCCATCACCGCAAAATCACGGAATAAGCGGGTTGCCTTGATCCGGTTAGCATCAAGTTTTGGCCTACCCTTTTTTCGATCGAGATAGATCAGGCCGATGGGTTTATCGTCGAGGCAGATTGGGAAGAGATACACCGTCCGGTCTTTCACAAAAAACTTAAGGCTCTCGGGAAAGGCGTCCGGAGTGTTGGCAGGGATGGCCATATCCTTGCAGGCCTTGAGAGACTTGGGAATAATGTAACCACTCGGGGCGAGATCGTGCTCAAATCGAGCGATTCCGGCCGGGTCAATATCTCCCAAGCCAAACCGGCCGACCAAAACCCGGCGGGTTGGTTGCACGCTGATCACAGCGAGAAGCACCCGGTCAAAACCAATGCCCCGGTAAAGCCCCTCCAAGAGATTGATATAAAAATCATTAAGGTTGAACGGCCCCATGAGCGTTTCGGTAATATCATGGATAAAATCATTAATGGATTTATCCTGACTGATGGGCAGCTCGTCTAACTCCTGGATACCCTCCCCTGCTTCCTCGGCCTCGTTTTTTCTTTCCGCCAAATCGCCTCTTGCTTCCGCCTCCTGAACCCTTTTTTTCTTCTTTTTTGCTGCCAGGGCAGGATCCTTGATGGCCTCTTCAATGCCCCGCAACCGGCTACGGATCTTCAACTTGGAAAGCCCATACCGAATGGATTCGGAAATATCCTCGGAGGCCTCTACACTCTTATTGACCATCTCCAGGGCTTCTTCCTTATTAATGGACAGCAACTCCCCGTACTGACCGACAAGAACGTCTATATCCTTTTCTTCGCAAATATATTTGACAAGTTTATTGGAAAAATTCGAGATGCTTTTCAGATAGCCAAGGGTGTCATAGCTATTTTTGGGCTCCGAAGGGTCCGGATCCATGGACGCGCTGACTTTATCGGACAAATTCCAGAAAGTGGCGACCTCGGCTCCTATCCTGTCAAAGGTCAGATCCTCAAGCACCTGTCGGGTGGCGGAATCTTCGGACATACCGCCAGCCACCTTCTGTTCGATTTCGCGATAGACTTCCGGCAGGTAGATACAGACAATAATCTTACCAAGATCATGGAGGAGGGCACAGATAAAGGCCTCCTCCGGCACGATATTGATGTTTTTCTCAACAGCCAGATCGCGGGCCTGCATGGCGCTTAAAAAAGATCGGGTCAGTATTTTACTGATCCCTTCTTTTTCAACGCCTGTTTTAAGAAAATCCTCAAACAGGGCAATGGCCGTGGCAAGGTCGCGAACAGCGTCAAAGCCAAGAATAGTCACCGCCTTGGAGATGGAATTCACCGGGCGCCCAAGGGAGTAATAGGCCGAGTTGACCACTTGGAGAACTTTGTTGGTAAGGGAATAATCTTTGAGAATAACCTTGGAAAGTTCGTACGCGGCGCTACGACTGCTGTGGGTGAGGGAAATCAGCTCCTGAACATTATGGGACATAGCCGGGAGCTCGCCCATGTTCATTTTTGCAAATATTTCAGCAAGTTTACCGCTTGACGGCGGTGAGGTCTCAGTCATATTTTTTTGCAACCACCCAAAATTCGGACAACCCAGCCCCCAGCATCTCTTGCCTCTAACGTACCACTATAATTATACAATATTTATAAAAAAAATCTAAAGGCGTAACGTTTTTTTATTACACCCTTATCTGATATATGATACGTTCATAACAGGCAAGTTAATTCCATGCAACTTTCTGATATAGTGCAACAAATAGTTTTTCTGAAAAACATTTCGCTACACACAGGAAACATCTCTTTTGCCATATTTCTGCACCTGCAGATTCCGGCAAACGATTGGCAATAAAATGGAGCCCCCCGGAAAAGAATGATGATGCAGGACGGAACGATCAATCTTGAGGATTACACCAAATCAGATTGGACCATTATGCTCAATGACCGGGTTATTACCACTTTCACTACCCATGAAGGCAACAAGCTCATTATTGGCCGCAGCCCCGATGCGGATGTGGTCATCGACAACACCGCCATATCCAGACACCATTCCTCTATTGAACTCCGCGATGGCCGCCATTACCTGGCAGACATGAAAAGCACCAACGGCACTACCGTAAACGGGAAAAAAATCACCTCAAAGGTGCCGGTCACGGAAAAAGACGTTATTTTCATCGGAAAATTTCGCTTGCTCCAGGCGGCGGCAAGCCAACAAAATGCTTCGTCATCCTACGCCACAGCCATGGATATGGATGACGAAGCAACTGTTTTTGTCAGTTCTCCCCGACAACAGGCCGCAGCCCAACCCATTCAGGCCAAGGCCCCTTCCGCAACTGAAGTTTACAGGCTCACGGTAATTGAAGGTTCTGCCACGCCAAACGTGCTCTCCCTGGATGGGAAGAGCAGTGTAAAACTCGGCAAAGACCCGTCCTGCGACATAATCATTGCCGGCTGGCTTGTCGGCAAAACCCAGTGCTATGTGGTGAGCAAGAAAGACAGATATTACATCGTGCCCCAGCGCTCGTGGGCCAACACCAAACTCAACGATGTCATCATCAAAGAAGAACGCCTCTTACGCAAAGGCGACATGATTCAAATCAAAAGCGTAAAAATCAGGTTCAATTAATCACCCGGATGCTCTCCAGACTCTTTACCCAAATAAACAAGTGGAAAAAAGGTGCCCCCACCGGCATCCCAGGTGAAGCATCCACCAAAGCCCCACAGCCTTCCCCCTCGCCTAAAATCCCTCAGGTGCCTGTCTGGGCCCCTGGAGATACCATTCTTAACCGTTATCATATCGAACAGGTTATGTCTGGATCCATGGGGAACGTCTACATCTCTGAACATCTCGGCTGGAAAATAAAGGTGGCGATTAAAGCCCCCCGGCCGGAAGTCCTTGCGGACCGTGAAGGCATGCACCGGATACTCAAGGAAGCCAACAGCTGGGTTCGGATGGGTATGCATCCCAATGTTGCCTCCTGTTTTTATGTGCTTGGCATCAATAAAATCCCCCATCTTTTCATTGAATTCGTCGATGGCGGAAATCTTTCCGACTGGATCAAGGCCGGTCGTTGCAGAAATCTCCGCACCGCCCTGTCCCTTGCCATTCAATTCTGTCACGGCATGGAATTTACCCACCAGCGTGGCATTATCCATCGCGATATCAAACCCCAAAATATCCTGATCACCAAAAACTCCTTGTTGAAAATAACCGATTTCGGCATCCTCCTTGCCCATGGGGACACGGAAAAAGGCGATGGCCTGGTTCCCGATGTTGATACAGCAGATCATGAGGCAACCATCGGTTTTCGGGGAACCCTCGGCTACGCCTCCCCGGAACAACTGCGCAACGCCCACACGGTTGATCTGCGGACTGACATTTTCTCCTTTGGCCTGTGCCTCTGGGTCATGCTTTGCGGCAAGAAACCATTTACCAACAATGCGCTCGAACATAAAATACCCACCCCAACTCCGGCGGCCCCGGATATCAAATTCTCCGCAGCACTCAAAAATGTTCTCCGCAAAAGCGTTGCCTTTAACCCAGACGACCGTTACCAAAATTTTGCTGAAATGCGAGAAGCCTTGAATGGGGCTTATACCGCGGCCTTTAATACTTCATGCCCTTACGCGGAACTCAGCAATATTGATCTCAGGGCGGACGGCCTTAACAACAGAGCCGTCTCCCTCTTTGAGCTGGGGGAAAGCAGAGAAGCTGCCGCCTGCCTGAACAAGACCCTTGAAGTCAACGAGATGCTTCCCGAAGCAGTGTACAATATGATTTTGCTCAACTGGCGCTCAGGGACAAAAGCAACAAAAATTATCCGGCAGATTGAAACAGCCAAGAAACGTGGCGCCACGACGCCCTGGCTCACCGAGATGGAGGGTGCGGTCAAACGCAGCATGGTGGCTGACAAGGTCGAACTTGAAAAACAGCAGTTCCCGGAATTTCGTCTGTGCACCCCCAAAAACTCCCTGGAAATTTTCCGAGAAGGGCAACTCCACTCTTCTGTGCAGCGCAACATCCTCGACCATCTGGATAATAAACGCTATGGCCCATGCCATGACATCCTGATGACGGCCTGGAAAAACAGCAGCTTCAAAAAAGACAAAATTTTCAACATGGTCTATCATAGGCTGTTGCTGGTAGGGACAAAAAAGAAAGTGCTGGGAGTCCAACGTTTTCTGACCCTGAGTGGAGATGAAGGGCCGGCAACACATCTTGCCCATATCCCGAATACAAAGAAATTTGTTGCTGCTGGCCCCGGGGGGAAAATAATCCTTCACGACCTGGGTATCTCCTCACAGCAAGGCATTATCTTAGAAAAAGACGGGAGTGCTATTTCTGCGCTGGCTGTCTGCCCCCAGAGCAATTTTATCGCCGTAGGCGCCCAGGATGGCACTATCTGTCTTTTTTCCGCAAAGACCGGCACTCTGGAATCAAAGGAAACTGCCCACAACGGTCCGGTCCATGCCTTAGCCTTCAACGAAAACGGCCGCTACCTTGCTTCTGGCGGAGCAGACGGCATCATGAAAATACGCAAGCTTGGCACCGGTCCGGAAATGACCACCTCAATCAAGGAAGGCGGCGCTATCCGCGCCATTACCTATACAACGAGCGGTTTAAATCTGGTAACCGGGAGCCAAGACGGCTCTGTCCGCTTCTGGGAGACAAACGGCAAAGAATGCACGAGAATCATTGAAGCCCATGCCATGCCGGTTATCGCCCTGGCAAATTCCTCCGATGGCCAGCGCTTTGTCTCTGCCGGCACCGACCGTCATTTAAAAGTATGGGAACACAAGACCGGGCGCTGCCTCAAATCGATCAAGGCCCATGACGAAACCATTTCTTCCGCTTTGTTTCTTCAGGACAACCAGACCGTGATCTCCGGCTGTGAAGATGACATCATCAAGCTCTGGGACAGTAACAGCGGGGAATGCCTCTCCATTCTCGACGGCAGAGGCGATGGCATATACAGCCTGGCCCACGGGCCAAAACCCCACACCTTTCTTGCCGGAAGAAAAGATGGGGCTATTGTTTTCTGGATGGTAATCTACCAACTTCATTTTGAGTAATTTCCCCGGTCGGGAAAACAACGGATCGTGCATGATGTTCGCTTTTTTAAGAAAAATCTGCAAAAGCAAGCCCAGAGGTATTTCTTTTTATGGGCGCACGGACACCGGAATGGTCCGCGACCATAACGAAGACAGCTTTTGCTCTCTGCGAAACCGGCGCCTTTTCGTGGTCGCCGATGGCATGGGCGGCCATAATGCAGGCGAGATCGCCAGCCGCTTGGCCATCGAATCCCTGCTCGAATTCCTCTCGGAAGAAAAAATTGGGGAGATCCGAGGCAACGACGATGCGATTCACCAGAGTATGCTGGCCGCTTTCCAGCACGCCAATGAGACCGTAATGGCCAAAGCCGCCGACGATGAGACCATGCAGGGCATGGGCTGCACCATGGTCGCCTGTCTTCTTGACGAAAACCGCCTCCACACCTGTCACGTCGGAGATGCTCGCTGCTATCTCTCTGAAAAAGGCAGCCTGCAGCAGCTCACCACCGATCATACCACCGTGGCATACATCAACAAAATCGACACCAACAACAATGAGATTCAGATTCCCCGCCAGGTGGTAACAAGAGCCATCGGCTTCCACTTCCCTGAGGGTCCGGAATACCATAAAAACATTTTACGGCCGGGAAGCAGGATACTCCTCTGTTCCGATGGCCTATGGAACATGGTTGACCACACCCGGATTGAGCAAATCCTCCTCAATGCCCCCACCCCGGAAAAAGCCAGCGAAACCCTGGTCACCGCCGCCAATGAGCAAGGCGGCCGCGACAACATCACTGCCCTGGTAATCTTTTATTAAAGCGAGAGACGATGGCTGCCCAGTACAACGACCCGAACACCCTTGAAAATATCGCCGCCGACCTCAGAGCCCTTGCCAACGATCTTGCCCAGGGGAGACTCCGGGTTGGCAGCCGGCTGGTCGCCATTGGGAACCCCCTGTTCATAAAAACCAAACAAAAGATCACCGGTGACACTGCGTATTGCACCCTTTCTTTTCAGGTGCCCCTCCGGGATTCGGACAAGGAGCCCACCCTGACCACCGACCGGATGCAGACCTATGAAAAAAGCCGCGAGGCACAGCAGGACAAGGAGTTTCGCTTGAAGGGGCGACCGCCTGAGGGGAAAAAAATAAAAAAAGAGATTAGCAGCCTCTGGAAAACCGTGTCCAAAAAGCTGGAGCAGGGGCAGAATCCCACCCCTGCCGAAGAAAAAGCCCTTGTTGCCGCCTTTGAAAACTATACTGTTTTCTCTGAACCGGCCTGGCATGAAGAGTGGCTTATCTGCCTTACGGCCCTGCGAGAGGCTTTGGCCTACGCCCGCAAGGGGGATATGCGCACCGCCCTGGAGCAGGCCGAAAAAGTGAACGACCTCACCAAGGCTTGTCACAAAAAACATAAGTAGCCCGCTCCCATGAACCCCTACGAGATTGTCCAGCGAACCCCAAAGAGCAATTGCGGTCAATGCGGCTACCCGACCTGCCTCGCCTTTTCCGCAGCGGTCGCAAAAAGTGGTGAGGCCTTTGGCAAGTGCCCTTATCTTGAAACCACCGGCCTCAATGTTGTGCCAGAACAGGGAGGGCCCCTGGAGGAACTTTCCGGGCAACGCGATCTCGCCCTTATCGAACACCTCAAAGATAAGATTTCCGGCCTGGATTTCACCCGTATTGCCGCCCCGCTGGGCGCCACCCTCTGTGGCGCAAACAACCAGACCCTGTCGTTTCCGTTTCTTGCCCAAGAGGTGCTTTTAAGCCGGCAGGGAATCCTCCTCGACGGGCGCACCCCGGATGACCCCAGGGACCAGATCCTGATCTACAATTACATTCACTCCCAGGGCGGCGCGGATCCCACCCTGGACTGGATCGGGCTGGAAACTCTGCCCAACTCCATCTCCAAGGTAAGAACCCTTGCCACCTATTGCGAAAATAGATTGGCAGAGCTTTTCGCCCATCTTGCTGCCGAGGCAATCATCTCGGCCTGCAATCGGTTAGGAGGTGTAGCGCACCCGACGCCATCGGCCACGCTGGGGTGCATCATCCCGGTCCTGCCCAAGATTCCGCAATATCTTGTCTACTGGGAGGAAGAACCAGAAGACGGATTTCCCGCCAAGGTCAAGGTTCTTTTCGATCGCCAGGTTCTGAATTTTCTCGATCTGGAATCCCTGATTTTTTCGGCGGAACGTCTGGCAGACCGCCTTGCCTTCCTGCTGGCGTAAAAAATCCGGAGCGCTTGCTCCCTGCCCTGCTGCGTGATCAGCTGATGACATTCCGTCAAATTCCTGGCATACTATTTTTTTGAAATCGATTCCCTCATCTCCTCCACCAGCCAGATAACGAGTCATGGCCCGACAACCTGCCCCACACACCGCCCCCCTGGCAGAACGTTTGCGTCCGCAAACAATAGATGATTTTGTCGGGCAAAAACAGCTGCTGGGCGAGGACAAGCTTCTCCGGCGGCTCATCCAGCAGAAATACCTGCCCTCCCTGGTGCTTTGGGGTCCGCCCGGCACCGGCAAAACCACCCTGGCCCGAATCCTGGCCCAAACAACCGGCGCTGATTTTGCCTTTTTTTCCGCCGTACTCTCCGGGGTCAAGGAGATCCGGGAAATAGTGGCTCAGGCCCAAGCGGCCAAAGAAGAGCGCAACACCGCCACCATCGTTTTCGTGGACGAAATCCATCGCTTCAACAAAAGCCAGCAGGACGCCTTTCTCCCCCATGTGGAAAGCGGCCTGTTGACCCTCATCGGCGCAACCACCGAAAACCCCTCTTTCCACGTTATCGCCCCCCTTCTCTCCCGCTGCAGGGTTCTGGTCCTTGCCCCCTTGACCCCGGATGATCTACAAACCATTCTCCAACGGGCCATCACGGATAAGGAACAGGGGCTGGGCGCCTGGCAGATTACCCTGGAGCCTGCGGCTGCCGCCCACCTGGCCAGGATTGCGGACGGCGATGCCCGCAGTCTGCTGAACAGTCTGGAAATCGCCGCCAATCTGGCCGAACCGGATGCCGATGGCACGCGGCAGATAACCTTGGCCACGGTGGAAGAGGCCATCCAGCGCAAAAGCCTGCGCTATGACGCGGACGGCGAGGAGCATTACAATCTGATCTCGGCCCTGCACAAAAGCCTGCGGGACAGCGATCCGGACGGCGCCCTCTACTGGCTGTGCCGGATGCTCGCCGCCGGGGAGGAACCCCTGTACGTGGTTCGCCGCCTGATCCGTTTCGCCTCGGAGGATGTCGGCAACGCGGACCCGCAGGCCCTTACGGTTGCCCTGAATGCCAGAAACTCGTATCAGACCTTGGGAACTCCGGAGGGAGAGTTGGCCCTGGCCCAAGCCGTAACCTATCTTGCCACCGCTCCCAAGAGCAATGCCATCTATGCCGCCTATAACACGGTAATGCACGACATCAGACGCACAGGCAGCCTGCCGGTGCCGCTCCATCTCCGCAACGCGCCGACTTCACTGATGAAGGATCTCGGCTATGGCCAGGGCTACCAGTATGCCCACGACGATCCCCATGCCCTGGTGGATCAGCATCACCTACCGGCCGAACTTGAAGGAAAAACCTATTATCAGCCCGCCAACCGGGGGTATGAAGCAGTGATCCGGGACCGCCTTGGCAAATGGCGGCAGCTGCTGCGGGATCGAAAAAAACAACCCGCCTGATCCTCTTTCAGGCAACTACCCAAGATCAGGAGCACACGATCACGATGAACAAACAGGCCACCTTTCTGCTGCTTTTCTTTCTTGCCCTGCTCAACATCACCGGGCCCGCATCAGCGGCCGCACCAAAACGGACGCACACCCCCAGCCAGCAGACAGGGGAACAGCACGATCTGACCATCTTCTTTTCCAATGATGTGCGGGGAGAAACAGAGCCCTGCGGCTGAAAAAGCAACCAATTGGGCGGTCTGCCCAAGAAAGCACAGCAGCTTGAGGCAATTAGAGGGAAAAAAACAGCGGTGCTTGCCCTCGACAGCGGAGCCCTGCTTTTTAAGGATGAAAAATTGCCGCCGGATCAACGCGAACAGCTCGCCGTTACGGCACAGGGAATTGTCGCGGCATACAGCAAGATGTCCTTTGCCGCGGTCGGCGTCGCCAGGCAGGATC
Source organism: Thiovibrio sp. Mzg5 (assembly GCF_055379285.1). Taxonomy (NCBI): domain Bacteria; kingdom Pseudomonadati; phylum Thermodesulfobacteriota; class Desulfobulbia; order Desulfobulbales; family Thiovibrionaceae; genus Thiovibrio; species Thiovibrio sp. Mzg5. The sequence continues at coordinate 1,310,148 of NZ_AP022872.1, forward strand.
TCGCGGCAGGCCTTCCCTTCCTTCTCGCCCTCCAGAAAAAAGCAAGCTTCCCCTGGCTGAGCGCCAATCTGCTCAATCGCACTGAGCGCAAGCCCTGGTTCAAACCGCACACCCTGATCACGGCAGGAGGCATGCGCATCGCGGTCATCGGCCTCACTGGCCAAGGTGCAGACTCTCCCCTTAACGAAAAAGACAACGCAGTCATTGCCCCATGGGAGGAGGTTTTACCGAAAGAACTCGTCCAGCTCCGTGGCCGGACCGAGATGGTCATTCTTCTTTCCAGCTTTCCTGCGGCAATAAATAGAAAGATTGCAGAGACCCATCCAGAGATCCATCTGATTTTACAGGGAGGGAGCACCCAGGGCAATATCCCCCCGGAGCGGGTAAACAACACCCTGATCACCCAGGTGGAAGCCCAAGGCAAATCAGTGGGCATCCTGGAGGTGCATTGGAACAAACAGAGCAAGAGATGGGAAGAAACCAGCGCCGAAAATCTGCTGACAGACAAGAAAAACGAAATGGACCGTTTGGGATGGCAGATCAACCGGTACCGCAAGCATGGCGACCCAGGGCAGACCTTCAAGGACCAACCCCAAGTGCTTGAAGCCTATAACGACCTGCTTGCCAGACAGCGACTGCTGGATGAGGAGATTGGCCGCCTCACCGGTGAGCAGAAGACGCGGGAGGCAAACCGCCAAAGATTTTCCTCCTACAGCAGCCGTTTTGAAGCCATGCGCAAGGAACTTCCGGATAACCCGGCAATCCGGGCCATTGTCGATGCGACCACCAGCGAGGTGAACCGGATCGGCAAGGCTGCGGCAAAGGCGAGAATTGCAGACAGTACCAGCCAGAAGCAGGGAGAACCTTCGGGAAATTACGCCGGCAGCACCGCCTGCACCAGCTGTCATGCCCCGCAGTTTGCAAAATGGCGCGGCACCCAACATGCCACAGCCTATGACACCTTGGAGGCCAAGGGGCAGCAGTTCAATGTGCAGTGCCTGCCCTGCCACATCACCGGCCCCGCCGCCCAGACCGGACAGGAAATGCTCGCCCTTGCCCATGACCTGCGCCAAGTCGGCTGCGAATCCTGCCATGGTCCGGCCCGCGCCCATACCTTGCAGCCGGCAGCTGCCAAGGCTGGCCAGCCGACCATGGACACCTGCCTGCGCTGCCACATTGGCGAGCATGACGACAGATTCAACTTCAGCGAGGCTCTCTCCCGCCTTCGCTGCGGCGGCGACTGATCAGCGGACATAAAAAAAGCCAGGGAACATGTGTCCCCTGGCCTAAAATCACTGCACCACGCGGTGGTTATTTCACTTCTTCAAAATCCGCGTCCACCACATCGTCATCATCCTTCTTTGTCCCACCGGTCTGGCCAGCGCCTTCTGTGCCTTCCGCAGCCTTGTCCTTGGTCGCCTGGGCATACATCATCTCAGCCAACTTGTGGGAAGCCTGGGTCAAAGACTCAAGCCCCTTCTTGATCGCCTCCACATCGTCGGACTCCATGAGCTTCTTGAGGCTGTCGATCTCGACCTGGACCTTGTTCTTGGTCTCGCTGTCAACCTTATCGCCCAAGTCCTTCATGCTCTTTTCCGTGGCATAGATCATAGAATCGGCCTGATTCTTGGTTTCGACCAACTCCTTGCGCTTGCGGTCTTCATCGGCATGGGCCTCAGCGTCCTTCTGCATCCGCTTGATCTCTTCCTCAGAAAGGCCGCTGGAGGCGGTGATCCGGATGGATTGCTCCTTGCCGGTGCCCATATCCTTGGCGGAAACGTGAAGAATGCCGTTGGCGTCAAGATCAAAGGTAACCTCGATCTGCGGCACCCCGCGCGGGGCCGGGGGAAGATCGGTCAGCTCGAAGCGGCCGATGGTCTTGTTATTTGCCGCCATCTCGCGCTCACCTTGGAGCACATGGATGGAAACCGCGGGCTGGCTGTCCGCCGCAGTGGAGAAAACCTGGCTCTTCTTGGTAGGGATGGTGGTGTTCTTCTCGATGAGCTTGGTCATCACCCCGCCCAGGGTCTCGATACCGAGAGACAACGGGGTAACGTCGAGGAGCAGCACGTCCTTGACATCGCCCTTGAGCACCCCACCCTGCACCGCGGCGCCGATGGCCACAACCTCGTCCGGGTTCACGCCCTTATGGGGATCCTTGCCGAAGATCTCCTTGACCTTTTCCTGCACCTTGGGCATCCGGGTCATGCCGCCGACCAGGATCACCTCGTCGATATCCGCCGCATTGATGCCGGCATCCTTCAAGGCAATCTGACAGGGCTTAACCGTCCGTTCGATCAGATCTTCCACCAGGCTTTCCAGCTTGGCGCGGGAGAGCTTCATCTGCAGATGCTTGGGCCCGGAGGCGTCCGCCGTGATAAAGGGCAGGTTGATGTCGGTTTCCATGGTGGTGGAAAGTTCCATCTTCGCTTTTTCCGCCTCTTCCCGCAGACGCTGCAAGGCCATATTGTCGGTGCGCAGATCAATGCCCTGATCCCGCTTGAACTCATCGGCAATCCAGTTGACAATGCGCATGTCGAAGTCTTCGCCGCCGAGGAAGGTGTCGCCGTTGGTGGATTTCACCTCGAACACGCCGTCGCCGATCTCCAGCACCGAGATATCAAAGGTGCCGCCGCCCAAGTCGAACACGGCGATTTTTTCCTCGCCCTTCTTGTCCAGGCCGTAGGCCAGGGCCGCAGCAGTGGGCTCGTTAATGATCCGCTGCACGTTAAGCCCCGCAATCCGACCTGCGTCCTTGGTGGCCTGGCGCTGGGAATCGTTGAAATACGCAGGCACGGTGATGACCGCCTCGGTAACTTCCTCGCCCAGATATTCCTCCGCGGTCTGCTTCATCTTGGTAAGGATCATGGCAGAGATCTCGGCAGGGGTCATAACCTTGCCGTCAACCTCAACCGCCGCGTCACCATCCTTACCGTTGACGATCTGAAACGGGCTGATCTCGATGCTCTTTTTCACTTCCGCATCACCGAACTTGCGCCCGATAAGCCGCTTGATCGCATGCAGGGTACGGGTCGGATTGGTGACCGCCTGCCGTTTGGCAACCTGGCCCACCAGCCGCTCTCCACTGTTTGAAAAAGCTACCACCGAAGGGGTGGTCCGGTTGCCTTCCACATTGGCGATAACCTTGGGCTCGCCGCCTTCCATCACCGCGACACATGAGTTTGTCGTTCCTAAATCAATACCAATAATTTTTCCCATCTCATATTCTCCTTACCTAACGGGATGAAGCATCCTTAATTATTCTTCAACATTACCCTTTGAAACAACGACCTTGGCCGCCCGGATAAGTCTATCCTTAAACATGTATCCTTTCTGATATTCCTGCAAAATCTGGTTTTCCGGCACGTCCGCGCTGGCTTCCATGGCCACGGCTTCATGAAAATTCGGATCAAAGGGTTGCCCCTCGCCAGCCAGGGGTTTTACCCCGAATTTTTCCAGGGTATTGATCAGCCCCTTGCAGGTCATTTCCACCCCGGCCAGGAGAGTCCCAGCATCAGCCTCAGGGGAACACTTGCACTGCTCCACGGCGCGCTCAAGGTTGTCCAGGGAAGGAAGAATCTCCCGCAGGATGGTTTCTTCCGCATACTTGAGCGCTGTTTCCCGCTCGCGTTGCATTCTTTTCCTGAAATTGTCCTGCTCCGCCGCCATGCGTAGCAACTTGTCCTCCAACTCAAGGTTTCTTTCCAGGGCCTTTGCCAACTGAGCAGAGACGTCTTCCGCCTCGGCCTTGCCCTGATCTGCCCCCAAGTTCTCCTGTTCAAACCCCTCTTGTTTTTCTTCTTGCTCAGCCACCCGTATCTCCTTTCCGGCGCAATAAACCCATCGGGGCCTTTCTGCGATTCTAAACTGTATCCATCTGCAATAACTTGATTTTTCTAGGCAATTTCAAGTTCGTGTCCAACAATAAGTATGCTCTTTTTCGTTGTCAAGACAACAGGCGGGATTTGTCGAGTACCCCAAAAATCGGCCCGACAACGCATGGATCGCAGCAACTATCTGTTTTCACGTAATTACGATACACCTTTATCCCGTATTCCACCGGCAGCATAATCCCGTGCGTGAAAAAAATTTTAGACATTCGCGAATTCACCGATAATGACAGTAACCGCTATCCGCCAATATTTTGCAACACCAGGACCAATACCAATGCGCCTCGGAATAGTTCTCCCACTCTCATTGCTTGTCGCCCTTATGCCCTTGGCTAGCGCCGCGGATATGCGTCCCATCAAAAAGCTCCGCGCAGGGCTGCCCCCCTATGCCGTGACAGAAAAGATCGCCCGGCACAACGATCAGGTTGTGACCAGCAGGCCGGCAGACGAACCGCAACGGACGCCAGGCACCCCGCACATTACCTGGCTGGCGGATTGCGATGCCCGGGTGCAACCGACCCTGTTCTATCCTGACCCGGTTGACACCATCTATACGGTGAGAAATCTCGGTAATCAATTTTTGCTCTCCGCCGGAGCTATTGACTACGGGGTCAACGAACTCCTCTCCCCTGTTCTGCTCATCACCGGCAATACCAACAGCGACAGCCTCCGGCTTTTCACCAAAGGGTATAGTCATCTGGGGCCGGACCTACGCCGGGATCTCGACACCCTGCGTCTTTCCCTGGGGGAACAGGCCGGCAATGGCGCGGGGGCACAGGCAGAGCCCGTGCTGGTGGAAAAGAATGTTGATTTTCAAGTAAACACGGCCTTGAAACGGTACGGACCAAGAATAGAAAACGGCAGGCTGGTGGTAATCGGGGCGGTGATCGACCTGAACAATCAATACGGACACGGGCTCAATCGCTTGATCATCATCAACATCAATGGGGAAACCGACCCGGAAAGATTGCGAGCCATGCACCATCTTGTCAGGCTGGACAAGCGATTGCTTGGCATGGTTGGCCGCAAGTCGTGGGACGAGACAAACAAGGAGGCCAAGTCCGCCCTCACCCCGAGCAAACCAACACCCAGGAAACCCACCAAAAAAGGGAACGGCGGAAAGAAATAACACCAGAGAACCATCGACTACACAGATACCCCATTACCCGGCACAAAAAAACCCCGGACGGAAATCCCGTCCGGGGTTTTTTTTAAACAACAACTTTGATATTCAGCGCCTTAGCAGCCAAAAGCCTTCTGCAACGGCGGAACGGTCTGTTTCTTGCGGCTCATCATGCCACCTATCCACATGGAGTTGTTTGCGATCTTGCCGCCGAAAGCCTGCTCAATAACCGCGGGCTCATCGGAAACAACCAGCAGGTCGGTACCCTCTTTCACAACGTCGGTGAGCATGAACAGTACGGAATGACGGCCATCCTTCTTGAGATCCTCAAGAGCCTTGTACAGGTCGGCGCGAATGCCGGCAACCTGCTCAAGGGTGGCGAGTTCGATCTGGCCGATGCCCACCTTCTTACCGTTCATGTCGAAATCCTTGTAGTCGCGGAAAACGAGATCCTTCATGGGAACACCTTCCACGGAAGACTTGGCCTTCAGCATCTCCATGAAAAGCGCATCGGTGTCGGCAATGCCGGCGATGGTTTTCAGCGCAGCAACCGCAGCCTTGTCAGGAGCGGTGCAGGTGGGGGACTTGAAGTTTACGGTGTCGCTCAGGATGGCGGAAAGCATGGCGCCGGCAATATCCTTGGGCAGAGCGACATTGTTGTTCTTAAACATCTCGTACAGCACGGTGCAGGTGCAACCAACAGGCTGGGCATTGAAAACGATCGGGTTGTTGGTGGTGATGTCACCGATCTTGTGATGATCGACAATGGCGACAACCTCGGCGTCCTTGATGTTTGCCGGAGCCTGACCGATATCGCTGAAATCAACCAGGGCAACCTTCTTGCCGGCAGCGTCCATCATGGTCTGGGGCGCAGCCAGGCCAAAGTTTTTGAGAACAACGGTGCTCTCGGGGTTCAGCTTGGCTGCCTCAATCTGCATGCAGGCAATGGCGTCAGTGCCGGTTGCCTTCAGATAATGTGCATAAGCAATGGCAGCGGCAACGGAATCGGTATCGGGATTTGAATGGCCAACAACACAAACAGACATGGTGATCCTCCTTAAAAATTTTTATTGAATCAAAAACATCCTGTTATGATTCCAGAACAAAGACCTTCCTGAAATCATAAAAAATATGCGCACTTCCTGCGGAATGCTCAACTTCTTGTTACAACTAAAACTCGCAAAGAATAGTGCTATTGGAATAGAGAGTCAAGAGGAAAGACGCGACAGACAGAGACAATAATTCTGCGCACCATCGGGATATGTAACGAGATAATATTACTTGATAATTTCAACAAACACAGGCCCTCTCTGGTTTTGTCTTGCCACGCAATCCCTTTTTATGCAACAATTCAACAGAGAGCTGATTCCCCCTTACAAAGGCAAACCCTGTCAACAGTTGAGCACACCCCCATGACGGAAAAAAAATCGACACAAGAAGCGCCCTCCCCCCCAAAGGCCCAAAAACGCCACAAAATTTTGGTCGCAGAGGATAACCCGGTGGTGCGTAAGGGGTTGAATAATTTTCTGGTGAAATGGGGCTACGAACCGATTGAGGCGGATAACGGCGACACAGCCTGGAACGCCCTTGAAACCGACGCCACCATTACCCTTGCCATTCTGGACTGGAACATCCCGGGCCTCAGCGGCATGCAGGTCTGCCAACGTATCCGGATGCGTGCGGATGGGCCATACGTGTACACTATCATCTTCAGCGCCCGCAGCTCCATTGAGGAACAAGTCCTTGCCCTGGAAGGCGGGGCGGACGACTACCTGGTCAAACCAGCCAAACCCTCGCTGCTCCGGGCAAGACTCGGGGTTGGCCTGCGGATTCTGAGTTTATTGGCTGGCCCCAAGGCCGGTTCCGCAAAATAAACCCAAAACCCCTGCCCGCCTCCATGACTCGCCAAAAATGTGTGCTTTTTGATTTAGACGGCACTCTCGTTGACAGCCTTGCCGACTTGGCGGATTCGATGAATCGGGTCCTGAGTCGACAGGGACTTCCTTCCCATCCCGCACAGGCCTACCGCTATTTTGTCGGAGACGGAATCACCAAACTGGTCCAACGCGCCCTGCCTGCAGAGGCTCAGCAACAGAATGTTATTCAGGATTGCGTGCAAAAGATGCGCCAGGAATACGCCTTGCACTGGGCAGACACGACAAGACCCTATCCCGGCATTGCCGAGCTGCTCGATACGCTTGCCAGCCGGGGGATACAGATGGCAATCCTCTCGAACAAGCCCGACGCCTTAACCCAGGAGGTTGTCCGAACACTTCTGCCGCAATGGGATTTTGCCGCGGTTGCAGGCGCCAGGGAACCATTTCCCAGAAAACCTGACCCTACAGGGGCATTGCGCATCGCCAACCTGCTGCAGCGTGAACCGGCGGATTTTCTCTATCTCGGCGACACCAATACCGACATGCAAACAGCACGAGCGGCCAAAATGTTTGCCATTGGGGCGCTTTGGGGTTTTCGCACTGCGGACGAACTGAAAGAAAATGGCGCTCAAGCCTTGATTTCCGTGCCGATTGAGCTATGCGCCTTGCTGGATCCCACCCCGTAATCACAAAATACAGCAGACCGAAGCAATGATTCTCTCCGGCACAAACCGTCACAGCGCAGACTGCCCAAAACAGGTTTTCCCAGCCCTTCGTTAGGAGCTGAGCCGCTCCGCTTCTTTCACCTTTCGTATCTCACAGGCAATCTGGAACGCCTTTTCCTTCCCGTTTTTATTTACGGAAACGGAAGTCTTGCCCTGCTTGCCAACACGATTCACCCAGCTCACTTCATACCGGTTCAGCTTCTCGTTAAATCGGACACCGACAACCCCGGTGGTGGTGTTGCTCACCGTGACAAGATGTTTGTCGGTTCGGATCTTCCCTATCTTTTTCTCCATGGTATCGCGCCAGGTAAGGGCTGCGAGCAGGCTTGAATAGCGGCCGCCGCATTTGCCATCGGAAAAAAACTTGGAATGCGTTGTCCCCTGAAAACGAACGCGCACATACCAGCCGTGTGTCCGCTTGTCTTCCTGATCGATCCGCGCCACATCCTTATGTTTTTCAAGAATAACCTTCTTTGCCATGACCACTCACCTCGCACAGGTTCAAAACCAATAAAAATGCCATGCCCAACGGTTCCATTGGCAACACGGCCCCCCCTGCGCCAAACACCTTTTTCCATACATGCATCTATAAAAAGAACGAATAAACAACAGGATTACTCAATGAAATTTGTATCTATATCCAATTGAGCATCTTTTTGCAAGCCGTAGCAGACATCTGCAAATTTTACCTGGATAGCGGAAAAACAACTCCACAAAAACCTGCACCTGTATCCGTATATATACCTAGTCGCAATCTTCCCCACAACCTCATTTTTCCCGACACCCCAGATACAGTTCTATATGATGCTGGACACTTCTCATTCTTCCAAGGAGCTGGTATATAAAACCTCGTGGGGATCAACTCCGGTGTAATCGAAAACAGCCCCTCCTTCATGAGTCCAGAATTTCGGCGGAAAAATGCCTGCGGCACTAGTGGTTGCCGTCATCACCCATCTCCTTCACCCTGACACAGGTCGGCCCCCATGACACCCACTGCGGAAAAATTCCTTGCCCTTCTTGAAATTATCAGCCGCCTCCGAGCCCCGGACGGATGCCCCTGGGATCAAAAACAAACCCCTCAGACCTTCAAGCAGTATCTTGTCGAGGAAACCCACGAGCTCCTCGAGGCAATCAACGACGACAGCCCCAGCCACATCTGCGAAGAACTGGGAGATCTCCTTTTTCAGGTTATTTTCCTCAACAACCTCTACCAGGAAAAAAATCTCTTCACCCTTTCCGATGTCATTGACTCCATTTCCGCCAAGATGATCCGCCGCCACCCCCATGTGTTCGGCAGTGAAACCGTGGACTCGGAACAGGAACTGCGCCAGCAGTGGCAGGCAATAAAAAACCAGGAAAACGAACAGAAAGAAAAACCCAGGCATCTTCTGGACTCCATCCCCAAAAGCCTGCCAGCCCTGCGCAGGGCTCAACGGGTCGCAGACCGGGTGGCCAGGGAGGGCTTTGATTGGCCGGATATCTCCGGAGCCCTAAGCAAAGTTAGCGAAGAATTCCAGGAACTACAGGATGCCTTTGCCCGTGGGGCACGCGAACAGATCAGGGAAGAATTCGGCGACCTTCTCTTTGCCCTCGCGGTTGTAGCGAGGAAGGCGGATATCGACGGGGAAGACGCTCTGCATGCGGCAACGGGCAAGTTCACGACCCGCTTTCTCATGCTTGAAAAAAATTTAGCTGGCCAAGGAAAGCAGATCGTTGATCTTGCCCCCGAGGCACTCCTGACGATCTGGCAACAGACCAAAAGCGAGCCGGAACCATCTCCAGAAAACAATTGACAAACACAAGGTTAATTGCTATCAATCGCGATTGTTTTTTTATTATTTTCCCACATACCTCCTTGCTCTTCGCATGAAACGCAAAAAGCAAGGGCCAAATGACCACAAGGAGGAATCAATGCGCAGGTACGAGACAATTGTTATTGTCAGGCCGGGGGCCGGAGAAACGGAATTCTCTTCGGTTTCCGACAAGGTAACTGGAACCATCGAAGGTTTTGGCGGACTCATCGTGAGAACCGACCGATGGGGCCTGAAAAAGTTGGCCTATCCCATCAAGAAAGAAGCCCAGGGCGACTTTCTCTATGTCGAATATGCCGGGTTGCCTGAGGGCGTCAAGGAAATGGAACGGCTCATCCGCATCGATGATCGGGTTCTCAAGTTCATGACCGTCAAAACCCAGGACGTCTTCACCCCGGATGCACCCAAGCCAGAAGGGCTTGCAGAGCCGGAAACCACCCCTGCGGTTGAAGAAGAAGCCTCTGAATAGTTTTTGCGCCTGTCGCGATTAACTATTACATATATCGAACCAAAAAAGAGGAAAGACCATGGTTATCAAGAAAAAGAAGATTTTCAACCGGCGCAAGGTTTGTCGTTTCTGCACGGACAAGAGCCTGATGATTGATTATAAGGATGTTAAAACCCTGCGCAATTTTGTAACGGAGCGCGGCAAGATTATACCCCGACGCATCTATGGCAACTGCGCCCATCACCAGAGGCAGCTCACCGAGGCAATCAAGCGTGCGCGCCAGATTGCCCTGTTGCCTTATGCCGGCCAGACCCAGCAGTAGAACAGGAACCAACCAGGAATCGTGTTTTTACGCACAGGAGTAAGCAAGCAAACAGAGACCATCGTGGCTATCGCTGTTACGGCCCTCGTTTTCACGATGCCGGCAGTTTTTGTCGGCCTTGAGTGGCTCCATTGCCTGATGCCCCTGCCCGTCTACTACTTCCTGGGCGTTTACGGTCAGAAACAAGGGACAATCATTGTTGCCTTGGCCCTTGCCATTACAGGCGGCACGACCTTCTGGACCGGAACCCTGCCGGGCCTGCTTTTCTCACTGACCCTCCTGCCCATTGGCTTTATCCTTGCCAGGGCAGACAGGGGAAATGAGTCGGCCCTGCGAGCCGGGATACAAAGCGTTGGCTATCTCGTCCTTGTCTGGCTCGTCACGGGTTGGCTGGTCGGCATGGCCACCCAAAGCAATCCGTATCTCGAGCTGCGGCAGAGTCTGGACAAGGGTTTTGAGGCAACTGTTAACCTGTATCGGGATTCAGGGCGTTTCCCGGCTGAAGATCTTGAAGAGATCAAAGCCTTCGTCACCCAGCTTCGGGAACAGGTGGCCCGGCTTTTCCCGGCTTTGCTCCTCACCTCGATCATCTGCACCGTCTGGCTGAACATTGTGGCCGGCCAGTGGTTGCTGAAGAAGAGGGACCCCTCCCGAACAGGGAGGGAAGATTTAAAAAACTGGCGGCTCCCGGAATTGCTGGTTTGGCCGGTGATCCTGGCAGGCATCGCACTTCTGGTCCCCGAGGAAAGGTTCCACACCCTGGGCTTGAATGCGGGCCTGGTGCTTTTGGTTCTGTATCTCTCGCAGGGGTTGGCGGTTGTCTCGAGCATGATGCACAAATGGTCGCTGCCCTTGGCGATCAGGATGATAACGTACAGCCTTCTGTTCTTGCAGATTTACGGCATCGGCTTTGTCGCTTTACTTGGCCTGGCTGATGTCTGGGTTGATTTCAGGAAGAAACGGCTTAAAAAAGATGTGGATGACACCTCGGTGTCTTAATTTAAAGAAACACACATGAAACTGGGGACCTTTTCAAGGTCTTCATTTTTCAGCAATAATGAATCCCGGCAAAACAGGATTCAACCGGAGGTACAACATGGAACTCATTTTAAAAGAAACCATTGACACTCTTGGCGAGGAAGGCGATGTTGTTAAGGTCAAGGACGGCTACGGTCGTAACTTCCTGATCCCCCGCCGTCTTGCCGTGTCTGCCACCAAGGCAAACCTTACTACCCTGGAAAGGGAAAAAGCCGCCATTGTGGCAAGAAAGAAAAGCCAGCGTGACGGGGCAGAGGCCTTGGCCAAAAAGGTGGCCGGAGCCACGGTGGTCATTGCCCATCGTTCCGGGGATGACAACAAGCTCTATGGTTCTGTCACCTCCGCGGACATTGCGGAGAAACTGGCCGAACTGGGCATTGAAATCGACAAGAAAAAAATCGTTCTTGACGAACCCATCAAGACCCTGGGCGTCACCATGGTGCCGGTGAAAATCGGCTATCAGATTTCTGCGGAAATCACGGTGGAAATCGTTCCTCTGGCCGCGGAATAATTCTAAAGTCCACCAGCAAAAGGCGGACCTGGAACCGGTCCCTTGGCCGCAGAATCCGCCCTTTGCTGTGACCTTGGAATAACGCAGGATAACCGAGTGGGGGCAGAAACCTGCCCCCTTTCATTACAGCCAACGGTAATCCATGGAATCCGGACCAAACCCTTCCACCACCCACCGCCTGCCCCCGCAGAATCTTGAGGCCGAGCAATGCGTTCTCGGCTCCGTCATGCTGCAACAGGGAGCCATGCCCAGGGCGGCGGAGATTCTCACCGAAGAAGACTTTTACCGCGACGCGCATAAACACATCTTTTCCGCCATGATCACCCTGTTTGACCGTGGCGAACCCCTTGACCTCATCACCATTTCCAACCTGCTGAAAGACAACAACCGCTTTGAGGCGATCGGCGGCCCCACCTACCTCGCCACCCTCACCGACATCGTGCCGGTTGCCGCAAACATTGCCTACTACGCCAGAATAGTGCGGGAAAAAGCCATCCTCCGCAAGTTGATCCAAACCGGCACCGAGATCGCCGGTCGTTGCTACGAGGAACAGGATGATATCGACGGTCTCCTCGACGACGTGGAAACGACCGTCTTTGAGATCTCTCGGGCCAAGAGCGGCCAGTCCTACCACTCGCTCAAGAGTGTCATTTCCAGCACCTTCAAATACATCGAGCAGCTCTACGAACGCAAGGAACACATCACCGGCGTTCCCACCGAATATCACGATTTCGACAAGATGACCGCAGGGTTGCAACGCTCGGACCTCATCATCCTGGCTGGCCGTCCCAGTATGGGCAAAACCGCCCTGGCCGTCAACATGGTCCAAAACGCCGCCCTGCTCCACAAGGTGCCGGTGGCGGTGTTCAGCCTGGAAATGTCCAAGGAACAGCTGGGCATGCGTATGCTCTGTTCCATCAGCCGGGTTGACGCCCAGCGCCTGCGGACCGGTTTTCTCAAGGAGCAGGATTGGCCCAAGCTTACCCGGGCGGTGGGCATGCTTTCGGAAGCCCCCATCTACATCGATGACACCCCGGCCATCACGGTGCTGGAGATGCGGGCCAAATGCCGGCGTCTAAAAACCGAACACAACATCGGCATGGTGGTGGTGGATTACCTCCAGTTGATGCGGGGCAAATCAAACTCCCAGTCCCGCGAACAAGAAATCAGTGACATCTCCCGCTCGCTCAAGGCCATGGCCAAGGAGCTCAGCATCCCGGTTATGGCTCTTTCCCAGCTAAACCGCAGCCTGGAAAGCCGCCCCAACAAAAGGCCACAGCTTTCCGACCTGCGTGAGTCGGGTGCCATCGAGCAGGATGCCGACCTGATCATCTTCATCTATCGAGATGAGGTCTATAACAAAGCGGAAGACAACCCGAGAAAGGGCATTGCCGAAGTCATTATCGGCAAGCAACGTAATGGCCCTACCGGCACCGTGGAGCTGGCTTTTCTTGACCGCTTCACCTCCTTTGAAAATCTTGCCCAGCATAATTTCCCGTCAACCGAATAACTGAACAGGGCTGAGAACTGAAGACTGCTCGCCGAGGAGACAACTCCTGGCACAGTGCCCGTGCTCAGCACTGAAAAAACCGGATCAGCAACGATGAAATACGATTTTAAGGCCATCGAAGAAAAATGGCGCAGCCACTGGCTTGCAAACTCCACCTACACCGCAAAAGAAGATCCCTCCCGGCCCAAATACTATCTGCTGGAGATGTTCCCCTACCCTTCCGGCCGCATCCACATGGGCCATGTCCGCAACTACACCATCGGCGACGTGGTGGCCCGCTACAAGCGGATGAAGGGCTTCAACGTCCTTCACCCCATGGGCTGGGACGCCTTCGGCCTGCCCGCGGAAAATGCAGCGATCAAGCACGACACCCATCCGGCCAAATGGACCTACGAAAACATCGACTACATGAAGCAACAGTTGCAGCGCATGGGGTTCAGCTACGACTGGGGCCGCGAACTCGCCACCTGCAACGATAAGTACTACCGCTGGGAGCAGCTGCTTTTTATTAAGATGTACGAAAAGGGGTTGGTCTACCAAAAGGTGACCACGGTCAACTGGTGCGAAACCTGCCAGACGGTGCTGGCCAACGAACAGGTCATCGACGGCGCCTGCTGGCGTTGCGACAATGCCGTGCTCCCCCGGGAAATGAACAGTTGGTTCTTCAAGATCACCGACTACGCCGAGGAGCTGCTTGCCGGTTGCGACACGCTTACGGGCTGGCCGGAGAAGGTGCTCACCATGCAACGCAACTGGATCGGCAAGAGCGTGGGCGCCGAGGTGAACTTCCCCCTCGAAAATTCCGGCAAAACGCTTACCATCTTCACCACCAGACCGGATACCATCTTTGGCGCGACCTTCATGTCCATCGCCCCGGAACACCCACTGGCCCTTGCGTTGAGCGCTGGCACCCCCCAGGAAACCGCGGTCAAGGAGTTCGTTGCCAGAATCAAGATCGAGAAGCAACGGCAGAAACCGGAAGACGAGCTGGAAAAAGAAGGGGTTTTCACCGGAGGCTATTGCCTCAACCCCTTTACCGGCGAGCGTTTGCCGGTGTATGTGGCCAATTTTGTGCTCATGGAATACGGGACCGGCGCAGTGATGGCGGTCCCTGCCCACGACCAGCGCGACTTTGAATTCGCCAGAAAATACGGGATCGAGATCAAGGTCGTCATTCAGCCCGAAGGCGAGCCGTTAGACCCAGCCACCATGACCGAGGCCCACGAAGGGCTCGGCACCCTGGTAGCCTCTGGGGAATTCACCGGTCTCTCTTCGGAAAAGGCCAAGACCGCCATCACCGCGGCGGCCGCGAAAAAAGGCTTCGGCTGCCAGCGCACCACCTTCCGCTTGCGCGACTGGGGCATCTCCCGCCAGCGCTACTGGGGCGCCCCCATTCCCATGCTCCACTGCGCCAAGTGCGGGGTGGTGCCGGTGCCGGAAAAGGATCTGCCCGTCAGCCTGCCCACCGATGTGCAGTTCGACAAATCCGGCAAATCGCCGCTGCACACCCTGGAAAGCTTCTACCAGACCACCTGCCCTGTCTGCCACGGCCCGGCCCGGCGCGAAACCGACACCATGGATACCTTTGTCGAGTCCTCCTGGTATTTTGCCCGCTACGTCAGCCCCCGGTTCACCGACGGGGTCCTGGACAAAGCCAAGGCCGATTACTGGCTGCCGGTGGATCAGTACATCGGCGGGGTGGAACACGCCATCCTCCACCTGCTCTATTCCCGTTTTTTCACCAAGGTCCTGCGCGATCTCGGCTACCTGTCCATCGACGAGCCGTTCACCAACCTGCTCACCCAGGGCATGGTCATCAAGGACGGCACCAAGATGTCCAAGTCCAAGGGCAACGTGGTGGATCCCAATGAGCTGGTGGAAAAATACGGGGCCGACACGGTCCGCCTTTTCAGCCTCTTTGCCGCCCCGCCGGAACGGGATCTGGAATGGAGCGATCAGGGGGTGGAAGGGGCCTACCGCTTCTTGAACCGGGTCTTCCGCCTAGTGGACGAAAACCTCGCCGTCTTTACCAAACCCGCCTCTTCGCTGCCGCAAGAAATGAATGCGGCAAGTACCGCCCTGCACCGGAAAACCCATCAGACCATCCGCAAATTCGGAGCCGATATCGAGGCGAAGTTCCATTTCAACACCGCCATCAGCTCGGTGATGGAGCTGACCAACACCCTGTACAGTCTGGCCGCCGATGAGTCCGGCGAAAGCCCTGATCCCGCCGTGATCCGCGAGGCCATTGAGGCGATGCTTGCCCTGCTCTCCCCCATGGTCCCGCATCTGTGCGCCGAGCTCTGGGAGCTGACAAAACACCCTACCCCCCTTGCCGAAGTGCTCTGGCCAGAGTACGATGACGAAGCGGTCCGGGAGGAGGCGATCACCATCGTAATCCAGGTAAAGGGCAAGGTCCGCAGCCAGCTCCAGGTTGCTCTGGGCACCAGCGACGGTGACCTTGAAAAGATGGCCCTGGCCGATGAAAAGGTGCAAAAATTTCTGGAAGGCCAACCGGTGCGTAAGGTGATTGTCGTGCCGAATAAACTGATCAACATTGTGATTTAGGGTAACTACCCAGGCGGATAGACCGAAGATTGAAGGTTTTTTTTAGTATATAAACTTCAGTCGTCAGCCTTCAGCCTAAATACCCGTTCCTTTTTTAGCCTGACGCCAGACACTTACGGGACCAGACCATGAAAATCCTTACCCTGAAAACCCTGAGCCTGCTCCTTCTCCTGCTGATTACCGCCGGATGCGGCTACCACAACCCCAACATGCTGCCGCCGGACAAGCAGGGCAAAGTCCTCAAGCTCCACGTTCCCATCTGGCCCAACCCGACCAATGAAATCCGGCTCGCCTCCGACATCCGCAATGCCCTGCTGGACTGGCTCGGCCAGAGCAAACAGTTCACCCTGGTGGACAGCTCCGGAGAAGCCGACTATGTCCTCAACGGCAGGATCAACGCGGTGAGTTATACCGGCCGGGCCTATGACGCCAAAGACCGGGCCCAGGCGCTCATTGCCACCCTGAATGTTGACTACACCGTCACCGACACCCGCACCGGCAAGGCAGCTTGGGAAGCCAAGGGCTTCGCCCTCACGGAATCCTATTCCCTCCAGACCGATACCCACAAGAAACAGGCCCTGGAAACCATAGTGGACAATCTGGCCGAGCAGATATACATCCGCCTCTACAGTGCCATCTCCCGTTATGAAAAAAACAAGGGCCGGGGGAATTGATAGCCATGCGCTATCAACAAATTATGATTCGCAATATCCCGCAAGCAACGGTATATAGAAAAATTTTATAACCAAATTTGCTCCGGCAATCCCATCACCACAGAACCAGAAACTGGAGGTCCCATGCCATCACGCAGAGAACTTGCCAATGCCATCCGCGCCCTGAGCATGGATGCCATCCAGAAAGCCAAATCAGGCCATCCCGGCGCGCCCATGGGCATGGCAGACATTGCCGAAGTCCTCTGGAACGACTTTCTCCAGCATAATCCAGCCAACCCCAAATGGGCCAACCGCGACCGTTTTGTCCTCAGTAACGGCCACGGCTCCATGCTGCTCTATTCCCTGCTCCACCTCAGCGGCTACGACCTGCCCATGGCGGAGATCAAAAACTTCCGCCAGCTGCACAGCAAAACCCCCGGCCACCCGGAATACGGCTACGCCCCCGGCATCGAAACCACCACCGGCCCCCTGGGTCAGGGCATTGCCAACGCGGTGGGCATGGCCATTGCCGAAAAAACCCTGGCCGGCCAGTTCAACCGGCCGGGCCACGCGGTTATCGATCATCACACCTATGTGTTCCTGGGCGACGGCTGCATGATGGAGGGGATTTCCCACGAAGCCTGCTCCCTGGCCGGCACCCTGGGGTTGGGCAAGCTCACCGCCCTGTATGATGACAACGGCATCTCCATCGACGGTGAGGTGCAGGGCTGGTTCACCGACAACACCCCCATGCGCTTTCGCGCCTACGGCTGGCACGTCATTGAGGGCGTGGACGGCCATGACGGCGAGGCGGTAAAAAAAGCCATTGCCGAGGCAAAGAGTGTAACGGACAAGCCCACGCTCATCTGCTGCAAGACCGTGATCGGCTGGGGCTCCCCCAACAAGCAGGGCAAGGAAGATTGCCACGGCGCCCCCCTGGGTGATGCCGAGATCGCCCTGGTTCGCCAGACCATCGGCTGGCCCCATCCCGCCTTTGAAATCCCGGCCGAGATTTATGCCGGCTGGAACGCCAAAGACAAGGGCGCCGCCAGGGAAGCCGAATGGAACACCCGGTTTGGTGCCTATAAAACCGCGCACCCGGAGCTTGCCGTAGAGCTTGAGCGCAGACTTTCCGGCACCCTCCCGACGGACTGGCAGACAAAGACCGGGGCCTACATCGACGCAGTCAACGCCAAGGCAGAGAAGGTCGCCACCCGCAAGGCCTCCCAAAACTGCCTCAACGGCTACGGCCCGCTGCTGCCGGAATTCCTCGGCGGCTCGGCGGATCTGGCCGGCAGCAACCTGACCATCTGGTCCGGCAGCAAGGGCATCAACACGGAGGCAGGCGGCAACTACATCTATTACGGGGTCCGCGAGTTCGGCATGTGTGCCATTGCCAACGGCATCTCCCTGCACGCCGGCTTTATCCCCTACACCGCCACCTTTCTGATCTTTTCCGAATACGCCCGCAACGCCCTGCGCATGGCAGCACTCATGAAGCAGCGCTCCATATACGTCTTCACCCACGACTCCATCGGCCTGGGCGAGGACGGCCCCACCCACCAGCCCATCGAACAGGCAGCAACGCTCAGGATGATCCCGAACATGGGCGTCTGGCGCCCCTGCGACGCGGTGGAAACGGCAATGGCCTGGAAGGTTGCCATTGAGCGCGCCACCGGCCCCACCTGCCTGCTGCTTTCCCGGCAGAACCTACCGCACCAACCCCGCACCGCCGAACAGCTGGCCAACATCGCCAAGGGCGGCTATGTCCTGCTCGATTGCGGCTGCGGTACGCCGGATGCCATCCTCATCGCCACCGGTTCCGAGGTCGAGCTTGCGGTGGCAGCAGCCAAGGAGCTGACGGCCAAGGGCAAGAAGATCCGCGTGGTCTCCATGCCCAGCACCGATTGCTTCGAGAGCCAGGGCAAGGAATACCAACAGTCCGTGCTCCCGGATGCAGTCCAGGCCAGGGTCGCCATCGAGGCCGGAGTCACCGGCGGTTGGTACCGTTATGTCGGCATCAAGGGCCGGGTCATCGGCATCGACCGCTTTGGCGAATCCGCCCCGGCGGAGCAACTGTTCCCCTACTTCGGTTTTACCACCGAGAATGTGGTCAAGGCCGTCGAAGAAATTTTATAAGCGGTCTTACGCCAGGAGCAAGGTTACAGGCACCAGGAAAAATCCTGCCCTGTAATCTTGTTCCTTTCACTTTGAGCCTTTCTCCATGTTTGCCATCGGCACCCTCCGCATTGACAATCCATTCATCCTCGCGCCACTAGCCGGTTACAGCGACCTCGCCTTCCGTCTGCAGTGCCGGGAGTTCGGCGCCGCTCTCTGCTTTTCGGAGATGATCAGCTGCCACGGCCTCCATTACCGGCAGCAGAACACCCTGGACTTGCTTAGAACCGTACCGGCTGAACGCCCCGTGGCCATGCAGCTTTTTGGCAGCGAGCCGGAGATCATGGGCGAGGCCGCGGCCATTCTTTCGGATTACCCCATTGATTGCATCGATATCAACATGGGCTGTCCGGCCAAAAAGGTCATCAAAAAGGGGGCGGGCTGTTACCTCATGAAACTCCCCGCCCTGGCTGCGAAGATCATTCGGGCTGTAGTGCAAGATTCTTCTCTGCCGGTGACGGTCAAATTCCGCTCCGGCTGGGACCACAAGGCCATCATTGCCTGCGACTTCGCCAGAATGGCCGAGGACAACGGGGCCGCCGCAATCACGGTCCACGCCCGGACCTGGAGCGACGGCTTTTCCGGCACCGCCGACTGGCGGATCATCAGCCAGGTGAAACAGGCGGTTTCCATCCCGGTGATCGGCAACGGCGACGTTCAATCCCATGCCGACGGGTTACGGATGCTGGCGGAAACCGGCTGCGACGGGGTGATGATCGGCCGGGGTGCCCTGGGCGCGCCCTGGATCTTCTCCGCCGATGCGCCAGAAAACCCATCCCTCAGCTTCCGGCTCGCAGCCCTGAACCGCCACCTGGCCCTCATCGCAGAGTACCAACCCGACACCCCGCCTTCCCAGCTCAAAAACCACGCGGGCCGGTATTTCAAAGGGGTGGTGGGCGGGGCGGAAATCAGACGGCAGATATTCAACCAGACATCCTATGCTGGCCTGCGGGAACTCATTGACTCTTTTGCCCGAGTCCTTCCTTGACACTGTATTTCCCTGCCATTAGACTGTTTTCATGGTATCTGTCTTTCTCTCCTCCAGGGATGGCCAAGAAAGAGGCCGCACTCAAGCTTCAGGCCTTTGACTCGCAAAAAATCCCCTCGGGATTTGCAGCGGGAATGACCCGTAGAAAAAATTATAAAATCCAGGCAATCGGTATTCTGTCCCCCAGAATATTTCAAGCGTAACGGAACCGACAACCAACCGTGCCGAACTGGTATTCCCGTGGCTAGAATGTTTGATATGAAAAAAACGTGGCCTGTCCCCTCCTACTTGCATGCGGTTTCCACTGCTTTTGTCTGGCTTGTGTGTCTCGTCCTTGGAACCCTGGTTGTTGTCGGGAATGCCAGCGCCACCCTTACGGTTAATTCCGTGACACTGAATAGCGTTGCGAGCGTTACCGTTTTATCCGGAGCGACCATTTCTGTGGTTGCCTCGGAGACCAACACGTCGAATTCGAACTGGGGATCTACCCGGATCAGGACGACAGACACTACAACCAACGCTCAAATCACAACCTGTAGAAATACTCCAGATCACAACGGTAACGGATTATACATCGAGACTTTCGACATTACGGCCCCCGCTACTGTCGGAACCTATGATGTTGGTGTCCGTGCCTATACCAACAATGACTGCTCTGGAAACAGCAGCAACACGTACACGCTGAGCAACGGTATAATCGTCATCGCACCACCCACCGTTGCCACCGTTGCCGCTTCCGCCTTGACGACCACTGGGGCAACGTTAAATGGCACGGTTAGCAGCAACGGCGCGAGCACCACGGTTACCTTTGATTATGGCCTGACCACCGGCTATGGCAACACGGTTACCGCAACGCAAAGCCCTCTAGCTGCAGGTGCAAGTGGTAGCGCCGTTTCTGCCGCCGTAACTGGTCTGACCTGCAACACCCTCTACCACTTTCGCGCCAAGGGCGTGAACAGCGCTGACACGACCAATGGAAGCGATCTCACTTTCACAACTTCAACTTGTCCCACAGTAACTTCGATCATCTTGGTTAACCCGAACCCGACAGCCCTGCCCAGCGTTTCCTGGACCGTGACCTTCAGCAAAAGTGTCTCAGGGGTAAGCAGCAACAACTTCACGCTCGTTAATTCCGGGCTGGGCGGTACGCCGACCATTACCGGGGTGAGCGGCAGCGGCACCACATGGACGGTTACCGCCTCCACCGGCAGCGGCAACGGCACTTTGGGACTAAACATGTCCAATACCACTGGTGTTATCCCCTCGGTGACCAACCTCCCGTTCACCGGGCAAGTCTACACCATCGACAAAATCGTGCCGACAGTCTCTTCCATCATCTTGGTTAACCCGAACCCGACGGCCCTGCCCAGCGTTTCCTGGACCGTGACCTTCAGCAAAAATGTCACCGGGGTCGACGCCACCGACTTCG
This sequence comes from Thiovibrio sp. Mzg5, assembly GCF_055379285.1. Taxonomy (NCBI): domain Bacteria; kingdom Pseudomonadati; phylum Thermodesulfobacteriota; class Desulfobulbia; order Desulfobulbales; family Thiovibrionaceae; genus Thiovibrio; species Thiovibrio sp. Mzg5. Next base: position 1,331,219 of record NZ_AP022872.1, read on the forward strand.
CTGTAGCCCAGACCGGTGGAGTAAGCGGTGCCACTATTACCTCGGTGACAGGCAGCGGCACCATCTGGACGGTTGTCGCTTCCACCGGCAGCGACAACGGCAACGGCACCCTTGGACTCAATCTGGTGGACAACGATTCGATTATCGACATGGCGAGCAATCCACTAGGCGGCAGCGGCAGCGGGAACGGCAACTTCACCGGCCAAGTCTACACCGTAAACAAGCCCTACTGCTTCACCGATGATTTCAATCGCGCTGATGGCGCCCCTGCTGGAAACTGGGTGGTGGCCCACGAAAGCGGAACCTTTGGTAACCCCACGATCTCCAGCCACCGCCTGCGGCTCACCAATGCTTCCACTGGCGCATCCACCATGGCCGTTTTACAGCAGCTTTTTCCGGCAGCCGGCAATAAAATCGTGGTGGAATTCGACCATTTTGCCTACAACGGCTCCGGCGCGGACGGCATGTGCGTTGTCCTGTCCGATGCCTCGATCGCGCCCGTGCCCGGCGCTTTTGGCGGTTCGTTGGGCTACGCGCCAAAACAGACCAGCGCAGGCGGGGATACCACCCATGCGGGTTTTGCCGGAGGCTGGCTGGGGGTGGCCCTGGACGAATACGGCAACTTCTCAAATCCCACCGAAGGCCGCACCGGCGGCCCCGGGCGTCAGCTTGACTCGGCGGCCATCAGGGGCTCCGGCTCCCTCTACACCGGCTATGCCTATCTCGCAGGGACTGCCACCCTTGCTCCGGGCATCGACAACAACGGCACAGCTAACCCGCCCCACCGTTACCGCATAACCATCGACCACACCAACGGCATCAACGCCTATACCTCGGTGGAGCGCGACACAGGAACCGGCTTCGCCACCCTTGTTTCTCCCTTCGACGCCAAGGCGACGGCCGGGCAGGCAGCGGTGCCAGCCAACTGGTATCTTTCCTTCACCGGCTCCACCGGGGACTCAACCAATATCCATGAAGTCGACAATCTGCGAGTATGCTCGACCCAGCCCCAGCCCCTGCCCACCCTGGACCATATCCGCATCCTGCACGACGGCAGCGCCAACACCTGTGTCCCGGAGACCATAACCCTGCAGGCCTGTGCAGATGCATCCTGCTCTGTCCTCTACCTTGGCACAGTGACCGGAACTTTGCCCAATATCGGCACATGGACCCCCTCCAGTTCGTTCTCCATCTCCGGAGGTCAGATCACGATGACCTTGTCCGCATCTGGGTCTGTGACCTTAGGCGGAACGGCAACTTCCCCGACCGCGACGAATGTCACAACCTGCTACAACACCACAACCGGAACCAATGATTGCACCCTAAATTTCGCTTCAACCAGTCTCTCGTTCGATGTTCCGGACCACACCTCGGCAACCAGACAACTGGTAACCATAACCGACTGCACCGCACAATTGGCCAGCAAGACTCGCAACGTAAAATTCTGGTCGACCTATCTCAACCCAAGTACCGGCACAAAGCAAGGCTCGGTAGTCACAGGAACCGGAAATGCCGATTGCGTAACAGGATACTCCGCACTAGGCACTACCTATACGGGGGCAACAACACTTAGCCTGACTTTCGGTACGGGTTCCTCTCCCAAAGCCACCTTCAGTCTTTGTTATCCGGACGCAGGCAAAATCCAGCTCAATGCCCTTTACGAGGGTGCCGGCACCAATACCCCACCGGACGCCGGGGTGGTGCTTCTCGGCAATGATCCCTTTGTGGCCAAGCCTGCTCTCTTCGCGCTGTCCAACATCAAACAGACGGCAGCGCCACAACTGGTCAATCCCGCCGCAACCGATGCAAGCGGCAATAAATTCGTAAAGACAGGAGAGGCGTTCACGGCAACAGTGACGGCACAGAACGCCAAGCTTCAAACCACACCCAACTTCTCCAAGGAAACCAACCCGGAAGGGGTAAGATTGACCGCGGCTCTTTTCGCTCCCGTTGGTGGGGCCAATAGCACCTTGAGCTGCAAGGGCTCGACTACCGAATGCGTGGTGCCAGGCGGCTCATTAAATTTCACTAACGGCGCGACAACAATAACGGACCTTGCCTGGAATGAAGTCGGCATCATCACCATCGCGTCGATTATAGGGGACCGCGATTATCTCGGCGCAGGCGACATAACTGGAACCGCAAGCGGCACGGTAGGCCGCTTCATTCCCGATCATTTTGCCATCACGTCGGGGAGCGTCACAGAAGGCTGTTCAGGCAATTTTACCTATTTGGGCCAGGACGGCTTTTCCACCGCTTTTACCCTGACCGCACAAAATCAGGCAAACGCGACGACCCAAAACTACACAGGGGCTTTCGCCAAGCTGAACCTGTCCACTTGGAACAACTACGCCTTCACGGCAACGGGACTGCCTTCCAGCCCAAGTTCAACTCTCTTGGCAAGTGCCACAACGCCAACAGGAAGCTGGAACAATGGCGTGGCCTCGGTAACAGCCAAACACATAGCAAGCCGTCCTGCCACGCCCGTTGCCCCGGCTGATATCACGATCAGCACCAAGCCGACCGACACGGACGGAATAACTACGGCTTCGGCTATTGCTGTGCATGCCGCCACGACTCCGCTCCGCTTTGGCCGTCTCGTTCTACAAAACGCCTATGGCCCGGAAACGGATGACCATAAACTGCCGTTTCAGACACAGTACCTCGACAATACCGCCCAGTGGGTCACCAATGCAGAAGATAACTGCACCACCTTGACCGCCGCCAACTTCAGCTTTGGCAATTACCAGCAACAACTGACCTCCGCCGAGATGAATAGTAACCATATCAATGTCAGCCTTTCCACGCTGACTACAAATATGGGCAAAGGCAGTCTGTACTTGACCAAGCCAAGCGGCTGGGACTACAAATACCTCGGCAGTGTGGACGTGACGGCGCTAATCGGCACGTCCCTGCCCTGGCTACGATATGAATGGGTCGGCGCCATCGACTACAATGATGACCCCACAGGCCGAGTCAATTTCGGCATCTATCGTGGCAATGACCGGATCATCAACTGGCGGGAGATCATTCGCTGAGCCATGGCCAGAAACCTTTTCCCATACAGAACATGCCACCAGCGGGGCTTCACCCTGATCGAACTGGTTATGATCATTGTCATCCTGGGCATTCTCTCCGCCGTGGCCTATGAGCGCTGGCCCGTCGGCATGGAAGAAGCGGCTGCGGTAAAGGAGTTCAAGCGGGCGGTGCGTTACGCCCAGCACAAGGCCATGACCCAGCAGTACGATGATACATATGTCGCAAAACCTTGGGGAATAACCGTTTCAGCAAACCGCTACACTATCCAGCGGCAGAACGGCAAGTGCCTCCCCCCTGATGAAAGCGAAATAAATAAACCTGACAAATGTGCGGAAGAAACGTACCGCAACCGGGCATTGAATGACAAGGCCAACACCTCCCTCACCGGCCCCCCCGACCCCGTCCCCTACGACCTCTCCTCCTCAGTCTGGTTCAATGGCCTGGGCGAGCCCATCAACCCGGCGGGCGTCCCCTTTACTACCGACACAACTTTCATCATCAAAGCGGATGGCAACGGCACACCCGTCACTATCCACCCACGCACTGGCTATGTGGAGTAGCATGAGAAACGACGCATACAAACCTGCCGCGAACTGCGGCTTCACCCTGATCGAGATTGTCATCACCATCGTCATCCTCGGCGCGGTTGCCGGAATCCTAGTGCCGTTCTTCAACGCCATCACCCACAGCCCCGATCCGGTGATCCGGGAACGAGCCATCGCCCTGGGTCAAGCCCTAATGGATGAAGTCATGGCCAAGCGATGGGATGAAAATACCCCCATAGGCGGCGGGCCGATTTGCACCGTCGAAAGCCCCAACCGGGCTACACGACCCTCACTCATCGACACCTGCGTCACTACTGCAACACCGGTGGCAAATCTCGGCGCCGATGCGGGCGAGACAAGAACGACCTATGATGACGTTGATGACTATCGCAGCATGCCTGCAGAAATTGACAATTTCACGGATCAAAACGGCAATACCTTCAACCTCCCCGGTTATCGTCGCCAGGTAACGGTCGATTATATCACCAGTTCCAACGCCACCATTACCAACACTCTGCCCGCCGTTTCGGCGAATAGGACGGACACCAAACGGGTTGTCGTGACCATCACCTCGCCCTTGGGGGAGGTTTTCCGCTTTGTAGCGGTAGCCTGCAATATTTAGAATGAAGACAACAAACATGATTCAACCCGGAAAGAAGCCGAACGGCTTCACCCTAATCGAATTGATCATCGTCATCGTCCTGCTCGGCATCGTCGGCGCCATGGGGGCCGGATTCATCAGCCAAGCTTTCACGGGCTTCTTCGGCGCTGATGTCCGCATGGAGATGTACGAGGAAGGCAAATCCGCCCTGGTGCGGATGGAGCGGGAGATTCACATTGCCGTGCCCAATGCGGTAGATGTTTCCACCACAACAATCGCTGACGATACCATCAGTGTCGGCCTGGTTAATGAAAATGCCATGAGCCCTGTCTTTGGCCAGTACACGGAGCCCACTCCCACCAACAGAATCACTGACCCCACTGCCGCGCTGCCGGTCGGCACCCTGGTTTCCATCTACAATACTTCATGGAATGACTTCGCCGATAGCAGCAGAATATACAGCGTTACCGGCGTAAGCGGCGGCGGCAGAAGGATGACTTTGGGAGAAAACATCGGCCTGGCCTCGTCGCCGTATAACCGCTACTACGCCGTACAAAACCTGGCGGTGCGCTTTTCTGTTACCAACGGCGTCCTGTCCCGATCCACGACCGCGGTGTCGGCGACAGAGGCCTTGGGGGTATTCGGCAACCCTCAACCCCTCGTCAAGAATATCGTCCCCAGCGGCGGTCTGCCCTATTTCATTTACGCACCCGGCACCTCGTCCCGAAACAGCATGGTGGCTATCAACTTCGCCATTGCCCGCAACGACGAAACCATAAACTTCCACAAGGAGATCGAGATCCGCAATGTGCCATAAATATCTTGTCCCCCTTGCCACCCAGCGCGGCTTCGCCCTGATCACTGCGGTGTTCGCCATTGTCATTCTCGCCCTGTTCGGTCTGTTGATCGCCCGGTACACCGTGACCACCCAGAGATCCTCGGCGGAGGACTATCTCTGGGCTCAAGCCCTGTACAGCGCCGAGTCCGTCATGCGGTTGAATATCCTTAGAAACGATAGGGGCGGTGCCCTTCCAGCCAGACCAGCGCTGGTTAATCCAACCATCGGCCAGATTCCCACAGCAATCATCACCGATAACTTCACCGCTGCGGCTACCCCGGCGACAATCCGGGTCCGCGCCACCCACGGCACCGGCGTCAGTCGGGAGGTTGAGGCAAAATATATTCTGTAGCCGAACGAATCGTCCCCATCCAAGCCCTAAGTCCTTTCCAACCGTATCCTCATTGCCTGCTAAAAAAATAAAGAGCCCCCCATTGTCCGCATTTTCTTCCATGGTGATCCCTCCAAACCAACCATAACTGTTCAGAAATATTGTTTTTTATTGGCCACAAATTCACACATCACCCCCTCCGCCTTGAAAAACCATGGCTTTTTATTATTTTTCCCCAATAAAACAATGGGTTATTCCTTTGATCTCAGAGATATCTGTGCTATAAAGAAATGATTCCTCGGTAAAAAGTCGGCGGGAAGCAATGTTGTACCTGAACAGACACCATGGCACAGGAGGTTTTCCATTGCTTAAGCTTGACAACAAAGGCTTCACCCTCATCGAGCTCATCATCGTCATCATTCTCCTCGGGCTCATTTCCGCCACGGCGATCCCCTACTATCTCAACATCCAGAAGGAAGCGAAGATCGCCGTGGTCAAGGGCAAGCTCGCCGCCATCCGGGGCGGACTCGAACTGGCCCACGCCAAGATTCTCGCCTCCGGGGTCAACACCGGACCCGACGGCAACAATCCGGACTGGCCCACCCTGGAAGAGTTGCAATATAACGAGCTGCGCCTTCTCACCCGTCCCGCCGCCTTAAAAGGGTTGCGCATTGTCCGCAGTGATTTCTACTCCACCGAACAGAACCTGGCCCTGCCGCTCTGCAACCTGCCGGACCAGCCACCGGGCATGTCCGCCAGCCCTTCCGGCGTTTCCGCAAAGAGCATGGCCGATGTGCTGATAAACCCCAGGCGGGCGGATGAGTCCACCGGCTGGGCCTACTACCCTGGCAACGAACGCGATGCCAGTGGCCGGGGGGTTGACGCCATTTTCTATGTGAACGATGACCGGCCACTCACCGACAATGTGGATTCCGCCGACAAACGCCCTTCTGAGTGGTAAGCGGACGCGTGAGCAGACTCTACAATACCCTCGAAAAGATCCGCACCGGCGAACCGGGCGGCCTTTCCAAAAAAAAAATCAGCTCCTGCCACGGGCATTGGCCTGCAAGCGGGCACAAGCAAAAAGCGGTGGATTGTGCTGCTGGGAGCCTCTGCCCTGCTGGCTCTTGCCTTGATCGTATTTTTTAGCGGACCAAAGCGCAAGGATGCCAAGCCGCCCGTCACCGCTGGCGCTGTTGCCACTGACGCTGCTGCTCCGGCTGGGATACCGGGTCGTCCCGCCGAGCCGGCACCCCAGCCGGTTGACTCCAAGGCAATGCCTCCGGCGCCACCGATCCCGCCGGCAGCATCACCGGGCGCAACAGGCGCTGACCTCTACCAGCAGCTCAACGACACAGGAATCGCCCTGATTCAGGAAAATCAGCACTGGCGGGGAATCTACTACCTTGAACAGGCGCGCAAGCAGCAGCCGGAAAGACCGGAGGCCCTGATCAACATGGCGGTGGCCCTGGCGGAGCTGGGGTTGCGCGCCCCGGCCAAAAGGCTTTTCAGCGAGGCCCACGCCCTGGCGCCAAACCACCCCCTGCTCCGCCAGAATCTCGACCTCCTTGGGCAGGCAGATTTTTTTGACAGCCAATGGCTCTCTTCCCTGACCGCAGGGCAGATCCAGCCTGGGCCGGCAACGAACCCCCAATGACGAAACGAACGGAACCATCTTTTTTATGAAGCTGCCCTTCAGCACCAAAAGATATCTCGCCCTTGCCGGCGACAGTGAGAACACCATGCTGGCCGAGGTCTCAAAGGCTCCGTCCGGCGCAGCCCAGCTGCATATTCTTGCCCAAACCGACAGCGCCCTCACCGCGGATGTCACCATCCCCCGGCTGCTCGCCGGGGTTGGCAATCTCCATGGCCTGGTCTCCATGGCCCTGCCCCTTGCCTTTTTTGAAGTGATCACCACCAGCATTCCCATCATGCCGGATGGCGCGGTGGGCAAGGCCTTGCCCTACCATCTTGCCAAAGCCCTGCACAGGCCGCTCAACGAGTTTATTTACGACTGGCAGATCACCGGCCGCTTCAAAGATCGGCTCCAGGTGACGGTCTACCTGTTTCCCGCCGGGGTGTTTCAGAAAATCCGCCGGGAATTCAGCAGAAAACAGATCAAGCTCTCTTTTTTTGAACCGGACGTCTTTGCCGCCTTCACCTTTCTTTTTCAGGAAAAAATGCTGCCGCCAAACGAGGCCAGCCTCTGCGTGCTCCTCTGGCAAGACAGCATCTCCCTGGCCGTGTACGAAAAGGACAAACTCCCCCTCATCCGCACGGTAAAAGCCATGCAACCACAGGGGGAAATCAGCCGGCAACAACCGTTGCACATTGCGCTGCCATCAGCAACGCAATTGCCGGAACTTACCGACGACCTGCTCATTTTCGACGAAGACAACCAGCCGCACTCAGACGAGCACGTCGACGCCGCCTCCATTCTTGCCGATTTCTCGGTGCTGTCCTCCCAAGAGGCCACACGGTCTGGATCCGAATCCACGCCTTCGGCCAGCGCCGCCAGCACCCCTTCTTCAGAAGAAGCAGACAACGTTACCTGGTCGGATTATCTGCACAAAATTCCCCTGGAGATTCTGCGCACCCGTGATTATTACGCCTCCATCCAAAAAGGCGCGGCCATCCGCAACATCTTTGTCGGTGGCGCCGACGGTTTCTGGACGGAGCTTTCCGAGAGCAGCAACAATCTCCTCGGCGTCCAGTGCAAATCCTTGACCGCCACCACCGGCAGCCCGGATTGTTCGCCCCTACTGCATGTCCTGGCCCTCGGCACAGGCGCGAGGTGGTGAGCCATGCTTGAACGGATCAATCTTGTCCCCCAGCTGCCTCTTGCCGAAAGGATCAGAAAAACGACCCTGCCCGCAGTGGGTCTTCTCCTGGCCCTTATTTTCCTTTTTCTCGCCGCAAGCGACCGGGTTCTCAAAAGACAAATCAGTTCGCTGAACCTCGACATTGCCGCCGCCCAGCAACGGGCCGCAGAAATTGCCGCGACCCAGGCAAAGATTGCCCAGCTGACCAGCAGCATCAAACAGCAGAAAGACGAAAAAGAGCAGTTGAGCGTGCAGGCAACAAAACTCACCAGCATCCAGGAACGAAAAAAATATTTCTCCAGGGTACTTTCGACCATTGCCACGGCAATGCCCTCTTCGGTCCGCTGCGAAAAAATCATCTTCGCCAAGGATGGCGGCCAGATTACCGGCAGCGCCCTCCAGTATCGGGAGCTGCCCGCCTTTGTCAAGGCGCTGGGCAACAATCCCCTCTTTACCAGCGTCATGCTCCATAACCTTGACCGCAGCCCCGAGGCCAAGAAAGCAGACTTCACCTTTACCATCGCCTTTCAACTGAAACGAGAAGGTGATCCCTCGTGAACGCCCAGCAACTCATCATTCTCGGGAACAAGCTGAAGGAATGGTTTTTCCTGTTAAAGAGCGATCCGGAGGCCTTTGCCGAGCTGCGGAAACTCTGCCTCGGGGTTCTGGTCTGCTTTGCCGTGCTCTATGGCGGTTCGACCCTGCTCCTGGCTCCGCAGAAAAAAGCGCTGCGCCAGAAAATTACCCAGAAACAAGAGGTCGAGAGCACCGCTCCCGCCCAGCTGGGCAGTGCGCTTGCCCTGCAGGTTTCCCAGCTTGAGGCGGAACAAAAGATTCTGCGGGAACAAACAGAGACCCTGACCTTGCAAATCCGGCTTATCGAGGAACACTGGCAAGCGCTGACAGACCGGGAACAGTTTTCCAAAACCCTTTTCACCCTGCATGCCAACGCACCGATCAACATGGAAAACAATTTGCAGCAGATGAGCCAGCTGGAAGACCGCTCCGTAAACGGCTTCATCCTGAACACCGTGAGTCTGGCCGGCGAGCTTCCTTTTCCGGAGCTCTACCGGTATCTGCAATACATCGAAAGCCGAGCCGAGATAGGAATCATCGAGGATCTTGCCGTGGAACGCCTGACAAATGCGGGCTACGATCAGCAGGCCAAGGTTAAATTCAGCATGGTTGTCGGCAGAACAACCCTGGCCAAGCCATGATGAACAACCGACACCTCCCGCCGCTGAAAACATTAGCGAGAGCCCTGGCAGGCAAAGTCCTGCTCCCGGCGCTCCTGTTGCTTGGCCACGCCCTGCCGCTTCAGGCCAAAGAGCCCCAGGTCCTCACGGTGCGGCCGGAAAAAATCGAGGCGGTTTTAGGTAAAAAAACAGCCAGCCCGCCCCTGGGAAGAGATCCCTTTAACTGGAGCCGTGAGCAGATCAGCTTTTTCAAAAGCCAGGAACCACGGGAAAAAAGCAATTCCATTGGCGGATTGACCCTCTCTGGTATAATCTGGGACAAGAGCAACCCCCAGGCCGTTATCAATGACCACCTGGTCACCAAGGGGGAAACGGTGGGCGACTCGGTTATCAAGCAGATACTCAAGGATCTTGTTGTTCTTGAACAAAATGGCGTCTCCCACGAACTGTGGCTTGAGTCCTCACCCAGGCCTCTGCCCATGAAGGATAAAAAACCCTGATGCGAATCTCTTCTCTGCGGGCAATACTTTTCTCGGCGGTGCTTGTCTTGGCGCAGGGGCTTTCCCCCTTACCCGGCCTGAGCGCCGTCCCGGTGGAACCGGAAAACAACGCACCCCTGCTGGAGGTTCTGAAAAAATTCCCCGCCTCCCTGCGGACGGAAAACCTGCAGGTTTCCCTGCTCTTGCGCGGCATGGGCCGCCAGGCCGGAATCAATATCCTGGTGGCGGACAACATCACCGACACCATCAATCTTGACGTGGAAAAGCTGAGCCTGTACGAGGTGTTCCAGGTCATCATGGATGCCAAGCAGCTGCGGTACTACCAGAAAAATAATGTCCTCTTCGTGGAAAAAAAGGCGGACTTCCAAGGACAACAGCGCGATCTTACCAGCGAACGGCTCTGCACCAAATTCGGCAATGCCGCCGCCTATCTCGACCAGTTGAAACCCCTCCTCGGCCCAAATGGCGCAATCACCGTGACCACCCGCGGCAATTGCCTGGTCATTCAGGATCGGGCCGAAAACATCCCCCGTCTGCGCGAGATGCTGGTTGAGCTTGATCAGCCCATCCCCCAGGTCCACATCGAGGCCCGCATCGTTTCCATCTCCAACGAGGCCAAGAAACAGCTGGGCATCATCTGGGGCTACAACAACTACCGGGATGCCGCCGCCCTTGCCACCAAGATCAACCCGATCGCGGCAGCCATTAACCTGCCTGCCGCCGAGTCCACCACCAGCCTGGCCTTCGGCTTTATCCGCCAGAACATCAATCTCAATGTGGAACTCCAGGCCATGCAATCGGACAACCTGCTGGAGATCCTTTCCTCGCCCAGCGTGCTTGTCCTCGACGGCAGAGAGGCCGAGATCAAACAGGGCAAGGAGATCCCCTATGTGACCCAGACCGCCAACACCGTCAACACCTCGTTTAGGGAGGCCAACCTTGGTCTCAAGGTCAAGCCCACGGTGTTGCAGGATGGCTACGTTATCCTGGATGTCGCGGTCACCAACGACAGCGTTGACCAGACATCCTCCAGCACAAGCGGACTGCTGATCAACAAACAGGCGATCACCACCAATCTTTTTCTGGAAGACAAGGTCACCGTGGTCATCGGCGGCATTCTCCAGAAAAACAAGAGCGATCAAAACAGCAAGGTGCCGGGTCTGGGGGATATCCCGATCCTTGGCAACCTCTTCAAAAACTCAAACAAGCGCAACGACCAGACGGAACTCATGGTCTTTATCACCCCCCGCATTGTCAGCATGCCCAAAAAACAAACCGACCAGGCAACGGCCAAGGAGACAACTCCCTCCAGGGCTCCTGAGGGAACCACTCTGCCCGCTGATGATCCGGCAAAAACGAGTCAGGGGGCTGCGGCACCGCCACAATGAATCATCTTGAGTTTTTCGGCCTACAGGAAGATCCTTTCCGCATGACGCCGGACAGGAATTATTACTTCCCCACCAAGGGGCATGCCGCCCTGCGGGAGGTTATCCGCTACGGCCTGCAGGGAGACGAGGGTTTCATCATCGTCACCGGCGAGATCGGCACCGGCAAAACCCTCATGCTCCGCCTGATGATGGATGATCTGCCCGACCGGTTTGAAACCGCGGTGATCCTCTCGCCCCACCTCTCCCGCCTGGAACTGCTCCTGGCCATTTTTCAGGATATCGGTCTCCCCGTTCCCACGGACCACGCAGCCAGCCTCGACGCGCTGCTGCGCATCTTAAACGACCATCTGTACGCCCTGGCGCTACAAGGCAAGAAGCTGCTCATCGTCATTGACGAAGCGCAGAACCTTCCCGACGAGAGTCTGGAACAGCTCCGCCTGCTCTCCAATTTCGAGACAGACACCCAGAAGCTCTTGCAGATCGTGCTCTTCGGTCAGCCGGAGCTCCGCGACAAGCTGGCCCAGAACAACATGCGCCAGCTTGTCCAACGGGTCAGCATCATGGAGACCCTTGCCCCCCTTTCCAAGCAGGAAATGGTCAGCTATATCCTCCACCGTTTCAAGAAAAGCGGCGTCTATGAAATGCCGCGCTCCTTCGCCACCACCGACCTGCTCTGGCGTTTCACCAAGGGCTATCCCCGGCTGATCAACAAGATCATGAGCAGAACGCTCCTGGTTGCCTACGCCGAAAAAGAAACCCGCATCTCCCGTAAAATCGTCCGGGAGGCAATAGCTTCCCTCAATACCCCGCAGCAGGGACGCGGGTTTCTCGGGCCAGTTCTCCGTTGGGGCACGGGCTTTTTGCTTCTCCTGCTCCTGTTCTGGGGGGTCGTCTTTCCCCCGGTCTGGATTACAAACAACATCTCCTTTGAGAGACCTGCCAGGCCCCCATGGGTTGATCAGTCAACGGACTGGATCACACGCCTGGCGGATGAGGGCAGACAGACAATGACGCCCTGGTTCGAGCAGGGGATTGCCTGGTTCAATGGCCTGGTAAACGGCAACAGGCAATCGCTTAGCCAACCGCCGAAGATACAGGTACCGCAGACCATGCCGTTGCCACCCCCGCCCCCTCCCGCCAATCCTCTTCCTGAAGGAGAGGGAACTAGTGCCACCCCGGCGGAAGAACCAGCAGGGGAAAGCGTGAGACCCGTGTATCCCTCTCCTTTTGTGAGGGGATCACAATGAAAAACAAACCCTCGGGCGACTGTCCCGCAGACAATAATTCCTTGCAAAACCACCAGCCGTGGCGCTTCCGATGACGACACCGCAACCGAAACGAAGAAAATTCGGCGACATTCTTGTGGAAGGCGGGCTGATCACCGCTACCCAGTTGCAACAGGCGTTGTCCCATGGCGCTGACCGCGACATGAAACTGGGCGAAGCCCTACGCGAACTGGGCTTTGTCAACGATACCGCCGTGGCCAACACCATTGCCCGGCAGCTGAAAATTCCCTTCATCGATTTCAGCCGGATTGTGGTGGACCCGGAGGTGGCCCAGATCATTCCCGAGGCCGTCTCCAGAAAATACAAGGTCCTCGCCCTTGGCAAGCGGCCCGGCGAGGTGCTGGTCGCCTTTGCCGACCCGCTCAACATCTTCGCCGTTGACGAGGTGGCCCATTATATTAAGGAAAAGACCGTAATCTGCGTGGGGATCGAATCGGAGATCATCGCCGCGATGGACCGGCTGTACGCCTCGGCGGCCAAGGCCGAAGAGCGGTTTGAAGACTCCGGGGAAGAATCCGACATCGTCAACGCCATCAACGATATCCTGCTCAAAGCCGTGCGGCAGCGGGCCAGCGACATCCACATCGAGCCGGATCATGAGCGGGTACGGGTCCGCACCAGGGTGGACGGCATCCTCCGCGAAGCCAACATCTTTCCCCTGGAAATGCACCCCAACCTCATCTCCCGCATCAAGATCATGGCCCATCTTGATATCGGCGAGCGCCGCAAGCCCCAGGATGGCCGGTTTGAACTACCCATCTCCGGCAAGGAGTTTGACGTGCGCGTCTCCATCCTGCCCCTCAGCGCCGGGGAAAAAGTGGTGCTGCGCCTGCTGGACAAGGGCACGGTGCGCTTCAACCTGCAGGCCCTTGGCTTTGAGCCATACCAGCGCGCCCTGTTCATCGAGCATCTTTCCCGGCCCCATGAGATCATCCTGGTCACCGGCCCCACCGGCAGCGGCAAGACCACCACCCTCTATGCCGCCCTGAATTATCTCAACTCGGTGGATAAGAATATCGTCACCGTGGAAGACCCGGTGGAGTATGAACTGTCCGGGATCAACCAGGTGCAGGTCAATGTCCGGGCCGACCTCACCTTTGCCAACTCCCTGCGCTCCATCCTCCGCCAGGATCCGGACATCATCATGATCGGCGAAATCCGCGATGCGGAAACCGCCGAGATCGCCATCCAGGCGGCGCTCACCGGCCATCTGGTGTTTTCCACCCTGCATACCAACGATGCGGCAGGCGCCATCACCCGGCTCATCGAGATGGGCATCCAGCCCTTTCTCATTGCCTCGGCCGTGGGGTTGGTGGTGGCCCAACGCCTCCTGCGTCTGCTCTGCCCCAACTGCAAGGCGCCCTTCACCCCGCCGGAAGAACTCCAGGAAGCCCTGGGCGTTGCCTATGACCCGTCGCGGATTTTCTACAAACCGGTGGGCTGCGACAAATGCGAGGGCTCGGGCTACAAAGGGAGAATCGCCATTTACGAAACCATGGTTATTTCCCAGGCCATCGAGGACCTTATCCTCAAGAAATCCTCCAGTAACGATATCTTCCTGCAGGCGCTGAAAGAAGACCTCACCTCCCTGCGCCAGTCCAGCATGGCCAAGGTGGTCAGCGGCCAGACCTCGGTGGACGAGGCCTTCCGCGTCACCATGGAACTGAAGGAATAACCGGTGCCGATCTTCCGTTACGAGGCCATCAACTCCGCCGGTCGGGTTGTTTCCGGCACCCATGCCGCAGAAATCATGCAGGAGGTGGAAACCTGGCTGCAGAAAGGAGGCTTGAGCCCGGTGAACATCCAGGTTCTCTCCGAGCAGCAGGCCGCCGGGGTAAAGAAAACCGCCCTGGCCACAGCCGGACCAACACTCAAGGAGCGGCTCTTCGGGGTCACCCTGGAAGACAAGATCCTCTTTTGCCGGCAACTGGCCACCCTGCTGGCCGCCGGGGTCAGCATCATCGAGTCCTTCGGTATCCTGGCCCTCCAGGTGAGCAACCCAATCTTGCGGGAGATCATCCTCTCCATGACCGCCGAGGTGGAAAGCGGCGCAAGCCTGAGCGAAACCGTGAGCCGCCAACCCAAGGTCTTCAACCTGCTTTTCTATAATATCGTCAAGGTGGGCGAGGAAACCGGCTCCCTGGACAAGGCCTTTGCCTATCTGGCCTCCCTCTATGAAAACGAGAAGGCCATCACGGAACGGATCAAGTCCGCCACCCGGTATCCGAAATTCGTCATCATCGCCATCACCGGCGCGGTCTTTTTCCTGATGACCTTCGTGGTGCCCAAGTTCGCAAAACTCTTTGCCGCGGCCAAGGTCCAACTGCCCCTGGCCACCCGCATCCTCATGGGGGTCAGCACCTTTTTTGCCGACAACACCTTAGGGATTGTCGGGGCAGCAATGGCCCTGTTCATCGCCTACCGGCTGGCCCTGGGTGCTCCAGAGTTCGTGCTCTTCCGCGACCGGCTCCTGCTGAAGATGCCGATCTTCGGCCCCCTGGCCACCAAGATTTACATGGCCAGATTCTGCCGGGTTTTTTCCGTGCTCACCACCAGCGGCATCGACATCATCAAAACCCTGCGGCTCTCGACAAACGCCCTGGAAAATCTGGTCCTGTTCCAGATGGTGGAGGAAATCACCGGCGAGGTGGAGGAAGGCGTCAGCCTGCACGAGGCCATGGCCAGTCACCCGGAAATTCCGCCCATGGTTCCCCAGATGATCGCGGTGGGCGAGCAGTCCGGCCGGTTGGATGAGATGATGGCAAAGGTGGCTGATTACTACGATCTGGAAAGCGATTACACCATCAGAAACCTCTCCACCCTGATCGAGCCGATCCTCCTGCTGGTGCTGGGCATCTTCGTCGGCCTCCTCGCCCTGGCCATCTTCACCCCTATGTGGGACATGCTCAAGGTTGTCCGGGGAGGGGGATGACCCAGAAAAACACAGATGGAGCACGGCGCAACCCACTATAACAACATGAAAATCCGGCAAAAAATATTTGACGGAAGATTGCTAAACAGAGTATGGTTCATGCATTAACCATTCACAAGGAGAACGGTATGAAGAAGAATCTGGCGGGAAATGAAAAAGGTTTCACCCTGATCGAGTTGATTGTGGTCATTGTTATTCTGGGTATTCTGGCGGCAGTGGCGGTCCCCAGGTATCAGGATCTGACTCTGGAAGCGAGTAATGGGGCAGCAAATGGTGTGCTGGGCGCAGCCCGCGGTGCCGCAACCATGAACTTTGCGAAGAATCTGGCCGGTGGCGCGGTAACCCCAGTCACTAGTACTGCAATCGGTACAGCCCGTTTGGCTGAGCTTATTGATACAGATTATCCGAAGGATTCTGCCACAGATGGAGAAGTTAAAGTTACGATCAATAACAGGGCCTACATAATGGCAATTACAACAAGCGAAAATGCGGCAGGAAACCCGCCGACGCCAGCAGTAATTGGCAAGAAGGCTGCCAGCTGGCCAGTACCATGAATATAAGTTAGCATCCTGTTTCAACACACAAAAAAAGCGGCTCCTCCATGGACGCCGCTTTTTTTGTGTGAATCACAAACTAGGCCTGCATCAACATGTTTTTCCCAACAAAAAAAAAATTTGTCTTGTTGCTGTTCATTGCCTTCACCGCACCCATTGCTTTTTATCCCGGCCTGAGCGACTTCAGCAATCTCCCACAGCGCATTGTTCTTGAGACCAGCGGAATACTCCTTGCCCTGTTCTGGCTGATATCCCAGACAACCAGCAACTCCTTGCCCACCCAAAGATTACCTTTCTTCACCTGGCCGCTTCTTACCTGTATCAGCTGGGGCCTGTTCACTACCATCTTTGCGCTCAATCCCTATGAGGCCTGGCATATCGGACGCCAGTGGCTGGTGGCGGCCCTGTTCTTTTTCCTGATCCCGCAGCTCGCGATCTCCTCGGCCCAGCGGCGCCAGGTTCTGGCCGCCCTGTTCGGTGCCGCTTTCCTGGTGGCCATCCTGGGCATCAGCCAGCATCTCTTTGGCCTCTCCGTTATCCCACAGCTCGCCCCGCCCGCCGCGAATTTTGCCAACAAGAACATGGCGGTGCACTTCATTGTCCTGCTCTTTCCAATCGGGGGTTTCCTTTTTCTGACCACGAAAAACAATACCACTGCCTGGGGTGCAAGCCTCATGCTCAGCCTGATCGTCGTCTATCTCATCTACACGCAAACCCGGGCCGGTTGGTTGGCCGTCACCTGCCAATGTCTGCTATTCGCCGTCCTGTACAAGACAACCCGGCTCAACCTCGCCTCCCTTTGGTCCAGACAGAAAAAATGGGCCATGCTCTTCGGCCTGCTTGTTGTCCTGACCATGATGAACATCGGCCCAGCTGGCTTCACCCCTGGCTACGAAGCCATCGGCCTCCGGGCCGCCTCCATTGCCTCCATTCAGGGCAATCATGTCCGCTTTGCCATCTGGACGGACACCCTCACCCTGATCCAACAGCATCCGCTACTCGGAGTCGGGCTGGGCAACCTGAAGGTCCATTTCCCCTCGGTACAAAAGGAGTCGATTTTTCTCTATACCCAGTACCTGAAAGACGCCCATAACGATTATCTGCAAATCTGGGCGGAACTGGGCCTAATCGGCCTGACGCTCTTCGCTTGCCTTATTGGATCGCTGGGGTTTTTTCTTTTCAGAACCCACAGAGAGTGCACCGGAGACCCGGCAAAAACCCTCGAACTCCAAGCTATGGGGTTGTCTCTGGTGGGAATCGGCATCAATGCCCTGTTCTGCTTCCCGCTGGAGAGAATGATCCCGCTTTTCACCATCATGGCGGTGCTGGGTCTTCTTGCCTCCCTGGCACGGGAGGCAAGACCAGACAAACCGATCCATATCCCCAAACGCTTTTTCGCCTATACCGCCATCGTCATCCTGGTGTTTGCCCCGATCATGGTGGTGGACAACCTCAAGGCCATTGCCGCGGATCATTTCTATCTCAAAACCTGCGTTGCCACGGTGCAAGAGAACTGGCAAGAGGTTATTGATTCCGGCAACAAGTCCTTGCACTACCAGCCCAACGATGTGACCCCGCACGCGTATATCGGCTCAGCCTATCTGGCCCAGGACAACTACAGCGAAGCCTTGCCCCATCTCTTGACCATGTTGGAAAAATTCCCATACCACTACATTACCCTGCTCAACACCGGAACTGCATACTACGGTCTGCACGATTACCAGAAGGCACAACAGTACTTTGCCAAGGCCGTACAAATCGCGCCAATAGCCGGAGCAGCACACGGCCAACTGGGCAAAGCCTATTGGCAGCTCAAGGAATACCCCAAGGCGCTCGGGGAATTTAACGAGGCCATCCGGTTGGAACCCGAAAAAAAATCGGCCTACATCTATAACCTCGGCCTGGTTGAGCGGGAAATGGGTCGGGTAGATGAGGCAATTGCCTCATTTGAACAGGCCATTGCTGTAGACAGTCGGTTTGCCCTGCCCCACAAAGAGCTGGTCATGATCTACCGGCAACTCAAGCCCGACCAAACACGCGCCGAATACCATGCCAGACTCTTTCGGGAACTTTCCCAAACGCCATCATCCAGCCAATAAAACTTGACAAGCCGCTCAGTCCTTAATACTTTTAGACAATCCTAAGAATATTTATCTCTGGAGCAGACTACTGGTGCCCCTTGGGAGCAGACATCCATATGCCAAGCAAGCAGCCCATGCCAACGCCCAAACGACTCAGCGCCAGCCTGGAAGACTATCTGGAAACCATCTTCCACATCATCGCCGAAAAACAGGTGGCCAGGGCCAAGGAAATCGCCAGCACGCTCAAGGTCAGCCGCTCCTCGGTGACCGAAGCCTTCCGCTCCTTGGCCCAGAAGGGGTTGATCAACTATGCCCCCTATGAGGTCATCACCCTCACCCCTGCCGGACAGGAAATGGCCAAGGATGTTATCCTCCGCCATCGGGCGCTCAAGGATTTCTTTATCAAGATTTTGGCTGTAGAGGAAAAGATTGCGGAGGAAGGGGCCTGCAAGATTGAACATGCCGCACCCAAGGAAATCATCGAACGGCTGACCCAGTTTGTCAGTTTCATTGAACAATGCCCACGGGGCGGCAACGATCTGATTTCAGGCTTCAGCAAGTACTGCCAAACCGGAAAAACAGACAAAAAATGCAAGGAATGTATTGCCCACTGCCTGGAAAAATAGCAATATGGCAGGCGGGATTACCAAGACGCAACACTTAGGGAGATACACAGGCACATGGACGGCACATATTCTGAAGGCTGGTTTACGCACCCCAATCATGGACTGATCAGGGTTTTTAACAAAGGTGGGGAGTGGGTCTACCAGTGTTACTCCCAGAACGGCCAGAAAGCGCTCTCAAAGGAGCGCCCCCTGGACAGCTGGACCTGGGCCTTGAGCGATGCCTCGCTCAAGGATTTTAGTGCAGGCTGAGTAAGCCATCACCCGGCACCGCATCTGCGGTAATCCGGCAAACGCTTACAGTATTAGGCAGAGCACAGCTCCTGCCCCACAACAATCACTTACCAGACTGAAGAACGATCGACTCTAAGAAAGTTTCCCCAAGGCCGCTGCCAGCCGCTTCATTCCTTCCTCGATGGTCCCCATGGCCGTGGCAAAGGAGAAGCGGATAAAGGCATCCGCCCCGAAAGCCGCGCCCGGCACCGTGGCCAGCAAGGCCTCGTCCAGCAGATAATCCGCCAGATCAACCGAGTTCGCCATCACCTTCCCCTGGAAGTTTCTGCCATAATAGGCGGAAACATTGGGGAACACGTAAAAAGCACCCTTGGGCCGCACACAGGTCACGCCGGGAATATTGCCCAGGGCACCCATGATGAAGTCAAGCCGGGGCACAAAGGCGTCCCGCATCATGGTTGGGAAATCCTGCGGCCCGCTCACTGCGGCCAACGCCGCCTTCTGGGAGATGGAGCACGGATTGGAGGTGCTCTGACTCTGGATCTTGTTCATGGCCGCAATGATCTGCTTGGGCCCGGCCGTATAGCCGATGCGCCAGCCGGTCATGGCAAAGGACTTGGACACGCCGTTGAGCACCAGGGTCTGGGCTGCGAGCCGCTTGTCCACATCCAGGATATGCGGCAGCTTGCCGTCGCCATAGACAATGGTGTCGTAGATATCGTCGGAGATGATCAGCCAGTTATTGGCCAGAGCCATTTTCGCTACGGCCTCAAGGGCTTTGGCGGAGAACACGGCGCCGGTGGGGTTGGAGGGGCTGTTGAGGATAATGGCCTTGGTTTTCGGGGTGGCGTAGCGGGTGAGCAACTCCTCGCTCAAGTCAAAATCGTTGGCCTCGGAGAGCGGCACCTCCACCGGGGTGGCGCCTGCCAGCAGGACAATGGGCGGATAGGAGACCCAGTACGGGGTCGGGATCAGCACCTCATCGCCAGGGCCGAACAGGGCCTGGGCCATATTGTAAAGCCCGTGCTTGCCGCCGCAACAGACCTGGATCTGATCGGGCTCATAGCTCCAACCCTTATCCTGGGCCAGACGATTGGCAATGGCTTCCCGCAGTTCCGGGATACCCGGCACTGCGGTGTAGCGGGTGAACCCTTCGTCGATGGCCTTTTTCCCGGCCTCGCACACATGGGCAGGGGTGTCAAAATCCGGCTCGCCCACGCTGAAATTGAGGATATCAGCGCCCGCCGCCTTCAGAGCCTTGGCCTTGGCGTTCACGGCAAGGGTGGGGGAAGGCTTGATCTGCTTGACTCGTTGCGCAAGACTAATTTCCGCTTCCATTTTCTTTCCTTGTAATGGCGTTTGCAAAAAAGCTCCGACAGTCACCGCCACGAAGCCAACACAATCTATCTAGTACCTTGTAACTTTTTAATCGACATCAAATTAATTCCCTCCCCCCTTGCGGGGGAGGGTTAGGGAGAGGGGGAAGTTGCCATTATATCAGCAGGTTGTAGCTACCCCCACCCCCAACCCCTCCCGCAAGGGGAGGGGAGTTTTGCAGAAACATTAAGAGTTACAATGTACTAGTACAAAACAGTCTTCAAAGTCAAACCCTTGGCAGGCGCGGTTGCTCCAGCCAAGGCCCGATCCCGGCCAGCCACGATCTCCTGAAAATCAAGGGGTGTCAAACGCCCCCGGCCCACGTCAAACAGGGTGCCGACAATGTTGCGCACCATATGCCGTAAAAATCCATCCCCGGCGATGATCAATCGATACACCCGAGAGTCTTTTCCCTCCTCGGCAAGACGGGCGGAAAAAATGGTGCGCACGGCACCCCTGCCACCGGTGATGGACAAATCACGGGACCCGGATGCCTCAAAGCTGCTGAAATCATGGGTTCCGACCAGCATCGGCAGACAGAGCCGCACGGTGGCGCAGGCAAAAGCCCCCCGGACCTGGGCGGCATAGAGCCGCGAGCAAGGCGGCATGATCTCCGTGATCATGAAGGTGTACTCATACACCTTGCCCCTGGCGTTATAGCGCGCATGAAAATCGTTGGCAACCTTTTCAGCGGTAAGCACCCGGATGGCCACAGGCAGCATGCCGTTTAACCCCTTCACCAAGCCGGCAAGCGGAATGGCTGCCGCGGTGTGAAAATTGGCCACCATACCCTCGGCATGCACCCCGGCATCGGTGCGGCCTGCCCCATGAAGCGTGACCTGCGCCTGGGTCAGGCGGGCAATAGCCTCTTCCACCACCTGCTGGATGGTGGGCTGGCCCAGCTGTCTCTGCCAACCGGCGTAGTCAGTCCCGTCATAGGCCAAAACAAGCTTGATGTTTCGCACTGTGCTTTAGGGGAAAAGAGGAACGATTCTAAGCCCGGTATTCTCCGGAAAACCGCACATGAGATTCATGTTCTGCACGGCTTGCCCGGAAGCGCCCTTAACCACGTTGTCTATGACGGAAATGATGATAACCCGTCCGGTGCGGGGATCGAACTTGGTGCCGATATCGCAGTAATTGCTGCCCCGGACATACTGGGTTGCCGGATACTGCCCGGCTGGGCAAACCCGGACAAATTCCTCCTCCCGATAAAAATCCCGATAGAGTTCGGTCAAACCGGGGAGCGCCTTGCCTGCATGGGCGTAAATCGTGCTGAGAATGCCCCGGGACATCGGCACCAGATGGGGGGTGAAAGATACCGTCACCGGCTTGCCGCACAACCCGCCCAGCTCCTGCTCGATCTCCGGGGTATGGCGATGCTCGCCCACCTTGTATGCCTTGAAGCCATCGGCCACCTCGCAGTAGAGCGAACCGACCTGCGCCGCCCGCCCTGCCCCGGAGGCTCCTGATTTGGAATCAATGATAATGGTTTGGGGATCAATCAGCCCACCCTTGAGCAAGGGCGCCAGCCCAAGAATAACGCTGGTCGGGTAGCAGCCGGGATTGGCAACCAACTGCGCCTTGCGGATCGCCGCCCGATGCAGCTCAGGCAGGCCGTACACCGCCGTGGCCAGCAGATCCTTGGCGCTGTGGGCCTGGTACCACTGCTCATAGACCTGCGCGTCATGGATACGAAAATCGGCGGAAAGATCAACTACCTTCTTGCCTGCGGCCACCAGCTGCGGCACGATATCCATGGCGGTCTGATGGGGAACCGCAGTAAAGAAAAAATCAGCCCGATCGACAAGCGCCTCAACCTGGAGATCTTCACAGATAATGTCCGCCCGGCCCTGCAAGCTGGGAAAAATCTGGGAAAGCGGTTTCCCCGCATATTGCCGGGAGGTCGCCACCGTCAACTCTACCTCGGGATGATTGCACAGTATCCGAGCAAGCTCCGCCCCGGTGTACCCGGAAGCCCCGACAATGCCGATTCGTACCATCTTTTCCTCCACTCAGCTCGCAACCGGAAGGCTGCCTGACTCAGGCCAAAAAAAATCAGGGGAAGAGCGATAAGCGCCTTCCCCTGATGAGATACACAATGGTGTCCGTGATATTGACAAGGCAATACCAGGCAACGATTAACGCTTGGAGAACTGGAACCTTGCCCTGGCGCCCTTCTGACCATATTTTTTCCGTTCTTTCACGCGCTGATCACGGGTGAGAAAACCCGCTTTTTTCAAGGCACCACGATGCTCGGGATCAACAACCAGCAGTGCCCGGGAAATCCCGTGCCGCAAGGCCTCGGTCTGAGCAATCTTACCGCCACCGGTCAAGGTCGCGAGGATATCGAACTTTGCCGCAGTATCGGTCAAAGCCAAAGGCTTGGAAATCTTCTGCAGGTAGTCAAATCCGCCGCCGAAATAATCTGGCACGCTCATCTTGTTGACCTGGATGTTGCCGGAACCCGGCCTCAGCCACACCCTGGCAATAGCGGTCTTTCTTTTTCCGGTCGCGTAAAAACTATTGTCTGCCATGTTCAAGCTCCATTATCCTGTTTTAAAAGGGCAGGATTTTATACCCAGAGGGCATAAGTTTCGTTTAAGCAGGCAAGCTGCTCAACTCAGCTTTATAATTCCAGAGACTCAGGCTGCTGGGCGGCATGGGGATGCTCCGTTCCGGCATATACCTTTAATTTCTTCAGTTGATGCCGGCCCAGGGTGTTTTTGGGCAACATGCCGCGAACAGCCTTGCGCAACAGCTCTTCCGGCTTTTCCACCAGAAGGACCTTGGCAGTCTTTTCCTTCAAGCCGCCCATAAAACCGGAGTGATGACGATACACCTTGTCATCCCACTTCTTGCCGGTCAGACGAACCTTGTCCGCATTAACGACAATGACAAAATCACCGACATCAAGAAAGGTGCAGTAATTGGCCTTGTGCTTGCCGCGCAAACGCGTGGCAATCTCGGAAGCCAAACGACCAAGCACCTTATCCTGAGCATCAACGATCAACCACTTGCGCTCAATATCTTTGACCGGGGTCAAATATGTCTTCATTTCAAAGCCCTCGCAAAACTCAATAAAGAATAGGTCTATATAAGTCAAAATGGCCCGTTCTGCCATAAAAAAATGCAGACGGGCTGTCGGTCAATGCAAATAGGCTCACGAACACAAGCCGCGAGCAACGCCGTTATAAAAAACTATCTGGTCATTCTGGAGAGTCAACACGGCATAAGGAGCCGTAAAGGAACGGTCAGAATTGTACAAGTTACTTCTTAACGGTTCCTAAATATGGAGCGGGAAACGAGATTCGAACTCGCGACTTCAACCTTGGCAAGGTTGCACTCTACCACTGAGTTATTCCCGCTCATTTTCAGTATGTGAAAAACGCCAGATGTATAACAATGTGGGAATGGGTTGTCAACAAAAAACCGGCAACACGGGATCTTTTTGTCCCCTGAACCGCCATGCCCTCCTTAGCGACAAAACGATCTATAATATTTTGTTATTACAATCTTTTCTCTGGAAGGTATGGGGATTCCTATTGCCTGAAGCCGCGACATCTTGGTATAAACAATCATCCGTCTTGTTTTTCTACCTATATATTCATTACCGATGATACTGGCTTCTGTGCAAGCAGCCAGACAATTGCAGGAGCAACCCATGGCAGCACAGCGAGCCCGCCAAAACGAAGTAAAACGCAAAACCAAGGAAACCGATATCGCCCTCTCTTTCGCCCTTGACGGCACCGGCAAGGCCCAGTGCGCCTCGGGCGTACCCTTTATGGATCACATGCTCACCCTCTTTGCCGTGCATGGTTTTTTCGATCTTGCCATCCGCGCCTCCGGAGATACGGAGGTTGACGCGCATCACACGGTGGAAGATCTGGGAATTTGCCTGGGCCAAGCCCTGAAAAAATCATTGCGGGATTTTGGCGGCATCAGACGTTACGGCTTCAGCGCTCTGCCCATGGACGAGGCCTTGGTCCGAGTGACTCTGGATTGCTCCAACAGACCGTATCTCCATTATGGCGTTCCCTTTCTTGAGCAAAAGGTCGGCGACTTCGATACCCAGCTGGCCAAGGAGTTTCTCCGCGCTTTCACCCTGCATGGCGGATTGACCCTGCATGTGGAAATGGCCCACGGCGAGAACACCCACCATATTCTCGAAGCAATTTTCAAGGCCCTAGGCCGGGCCCTTGATGAGGCAACCACCGTGGACCCCCGCGCCCAGGGCCCAGTCTCTTCCAAAGGGTCCTTATAATTTTTCATACTGGAGAAACCATCGTGACACTCTGCAAACCGTATACCGTTTTTCTCGCAAGCCTGACCGTACTCACCCTGTTTTCCGGCTGCGCGCGCACAACCGCCCAGATACAGCCCGAGGATCTGCTTCCGGTCAAAACAATCATCGTGCTCCCAGCGGAAATCGTCACGGATGGCCAAAACAGCCGTTCGCCCAAAGAGACGCAGCAGCTTGAAAAGGGCCAGAAACTCGCTGACACAATACTGGCGGAATATTTTTCCGGCAGGGAAGATATCGCCCTTCTCACTCCAGGACAACGGGATGCCCTGGATAAAGACATGAATCGCTGCCGGACAACCGCGGCGGTCACCATCTGCCGGACCAAGCAGGCTGACGCCGTTCTCCTGTTCACCCTGCAACGCTTTACCGAACGGGAAGGCACCGAATATTCCATTGTCAGCCCGGCTTCTGTCGCTTTTGATTATAAGCTCATCCAGGCGGAAACAGGCCAGGTCATCTGTTCCGGGGTTTTCAACGAGACACAGCAGCCCCTGCTTGCCGACATGTTCCAGTTTTTCAAAAAAGCGCAACGGGGCATTAAATGGCTCAGCGCCGAAGAACTTGTCCGTGACGGCCTCCAGCAAAAAATCGCCGACTGTCCCTATCTGAAAAAATAATCATCCCCTGTGTTCGCCATCCCCAAGCAGTTCAATCATCTTGTCGGCCGGGCCATGCATCTCTACCAGATGCTGGCCGACGGCGACCGGGTGATGATCGCCGTGTCCGGGGGCATCGACAGCTTGGTGCTCGCCTGGCTTCTCAAGGAATGGCGCCGCAAGGCGCCTATCCGCTATGAGCTGCTGGCGGTGCACCTCGACATGGGGTTCGGCGGCGGAGAGTACGATCTGGTCCAAGAGCAGCTCTGCCGCATAGACCTGCCCATGCTGATGGAACGGACCGACTTCGGCCACCAGGCGCTCATCGCCGAAAACGGCAAGAGCGGCTGCTATCATTGCGCCCGCCAGCGCCGCAACCGACTTTTCTCCCTGGCCGAAGAACATCGTTGCAACAAACTCGCCTTCGGCCACCACCAGGAAGATATTATCGAGACGTTTTTCCTCAATCTGTTCTACGGGGGCAATCTCAGCGCCATGGCACCAAGGCAGGAGCTGTTCGGCGGCAAGCTGACCCTGATCCGCCCCCTGGTCATGGTGGAAAAAAAACGGATCATCGAGATGGGGCAAAGCCTGGGTATTACCCCCGTGGCCAACCCCTGCACACTTGCCGCGGACTCCCGCAGAGAGAAGATCCGGGCCTGGCTCACCCCCATGTACAAAGAAGACCCCGCCCTCAAGGCCACCATCTTTGCCAGCCTCGGCAATGTGCGAACCGATTACCTGCTCACTCCGCTACCGCCCCTTCCCCCCATTCCCCCGCCCTCTTCAGGCCGACGCAACTAGCCGCCCTCCCTGTTCCTCAAATGTTGAATTTGCAATTGACATCCGCCTGACAATTAGATACCATTCTGGAGACATGAAGTGGTCAGGCAACAAACCCCTTTCTTTCCCAGCTGAACAACCATGCGGGGTGCATGGCGCATTTTTCATTATTTTTTCCGGAGGAAAACCATGCTGAAAATTCTTCTTGCAACACTGTGCGGATGTTTGTGTTGGGCTGCCGTCGCTTTTGCCGCGGTGGACATCAACAAGGCCACAACACAGGAACTCACCGGCTTGCAGGGCATTGGCCCGGCCAAGGCGCAGGCCATCGTCGAGTACCGGCAGAAAAACGGCCAGTTCAAATCAACAAAAGATCTGGCCAAAGTCAAAGGAATCGGCCCCAAGATCGTGGAAAAACTGGGCAGCGGGATCACGGTTACAAAGTAGCCGCCGACAGAACGCCATGCACCCCGGCACGCAAAAGGGGATAAGGACAACAGCCCTTATCCCCTCATAAAATGTTACACCAGGCCATCCCCTGCTGCCAGCAACGGCGTCTCCCTTATACCTCCGCCTATTTGTTGAGCAATCTGGCCATCTCCTTGGCAAAGTAGGTGATGATGATATCCGCGCCTGCCCGCCTGATGCTGAGCAGACTCTCATGCATGACCTTTTCCCCGTCGATCCAGCCATTGGCCGCAGCGGCCTTGATCATGGCGTACTCGCCGCTCACCTGGTAGGCGGCGATGGGCAGGTCGAACTCATCCCGCAGCCGACTGATCACGTCCAGGTAGGCCATGGCCGGTTTGACCATCAGGATATCCGCCCCCTCTTCCACATCCAGGGTCGCCTCCCGCAGAGCCTCCCGCACGTTTGCCGGGTCCATCTGATAAGACTTGCGGTCGCCCTGCTGGGGCGCGCATTCCGCCGCATCCCTGAAAGGCCCGTAAAACGCGGAGGCGTATTTCACGGCATAGGACATGATCGGCACCATGGGAAAGTTGTTCTCGTCCAGAATTCCCCGAATCTCGGCAACCCGGCCATCCATCATGTCCGAGGGGGCCACCATGTCGGCCCCGGCCTGGGCATGGGAAAGCGCGGTTCGGGCAAGCACCTCCAGGGTGGTGTCGTTGTCCACCACATCATCAATCATGATCCCGCAATGACCATGGCTGGTGTATTCGCACAGACAGACATCGGTACAGACCGTGAGCTTCGGGGCCGTGTTCTTCAGCTCCTTGATGGCCCGCTGGATGATGCCGTCCTTGGCATGTGCCCCTGAACCCTTCGAATCTTTCTTGTCGGGCAGGCCGAAAAGGATGACCGAGTTCACCCCCAGCCCCATGCATTCCTTGGCCTCCTTGGCCAGCTGGTCCACGGAGATCCGGAACACCCCGGGCATGGATGACACCTCTTCCCGAACGCCCTTTCCGGGCATGACAAAAAGCGGATAGACAAGATGGGCCGGGGAAATGCTGGTCTCCCGGATCAGCGCCCGAAAGGTTTCGTTCTGTCTGAGCCTGCGGGCCCGGTATTCAGGAAAAATCATGATCCACTGTCTCCTTTTCTACGCGAGAGGAAAGGCTTCCTCCTGCTTTTATTCGATCTTAAAGGTTTCCCCCACCAGGGTATTGATATACCGCTCCGGCATATCGATCCCCTCCTTGGGCACAACGACCTGGGCAACCCCTTTTTTCTGCCCCATGAGCCGCAGGCCGTACTCCATGGCCTGCAGAATCTGGGCACACGAGGACTGAATGGTCTCAAGGGTCCGCGGTTCTCTGGACAACAAGCGGTCAACAGCCTCTTCGCTGAAAGTGACCATGAGCCCGCATTTTTCGCTGATCTCCGCCTCAGCGCCGTGGATGGCCTGAACCAAGCGGATGAAGGTATCACAGACCTCGCGGGGATCCACATCCTGGTCCTGACTCTCCTTGGCCATGAGCTGCAGGCGCGTCGGGGTGGTGAGCACCTGATGGTCTTCCAGATAATTCCCCATCCGCTTCAGGATAAAGCCGGTCAAGCGCTCATACTCCGCAGCCTGCAAGGCCTCAAAACGGGTCCGGTGCTCCGCCTGCACTGCGGCATCGGCCAACAGCCTTTCCAGTACGACCATCGGCGAGCGCACCAGCTCCACATCCACCACAAGATGGCGGATGCTGGTGGAGGGCAGCTTTTTCTCGTAGTGGAGCAAGATCTTTTCCATGACGCTGACCAGCCCGCGAGCTCCGGTCCGCTCCAGCTTGGCCAGCCTGGCAACTTCCCGTAGCGCCGCGTCTTCAAACTGGAGATTAACGCCGTACACACGAAAATCCTGTTTCTTGGCAACCACGATGGAGCTGTTGGGATTGGCCAGAATCTCGTAAAAATCATCTTCGCTCAATTCATCGAGCACGGCGATGACCGGCAGACGCCCGACAAACTCGCTTTCAAAACCAAACTCGACAAGATCCTCCGCCTTGACCTGCTTAAGAAAACGGCCAGCGGTTTTCACCGAGGTCACCGAGCTTTCAAAGCCCATGGATTGCTGCTGCACCCGTTTTTTGATGATATCCTCAAGCCCGGCAAAGGCGCCGCTCATGATGAAAAGGATATTTTTGGTATTGACCAACCGCCGCTCCCTCTTGCCCGTTGCCCGATACTGCTCAATGGCCTCGATCTGCGAGACCGGGTCATGGGCAACCTTGAGTTCGACCTCGGTTTCCTCCATGGGTTTGAGCAGGGTGCGCTGCACCCCGGTTCGGGAGACATCGGCCCCGATCCTGAAGGGGCTGGCGGCTATCTTGTCAATCTCATCCAAATAAATAATGCCGTACTGGGCCCGCTCAATATCCCCGTCCGCCTCCCGGACCAGATCGCGGACCAGATCCTCCACGTCCCCGCCCACATAGCCTGTTTCACTGAACTTGGTGGCATCCCCCTTGATGAAGGGCACCCCAAGGTGCCGGGCAATGAGCTTGATGAGGAAGGTCTTACCGACCCCGGTCGGGCCCATGAGCAGAACGTTACTCTTGATCTGCCCCATGTTGCGCCTTGCCTTGCGGGGATTGGCCAAGGCATAGCTGATCCGGTTGAAATGGGTGCAAATCTTGGTGGCGAGAATGGCCTTGGCCTCATCCTGCCGCACCACATACTCGTCGAGATAGGCAATGAGCTCTTCCGGATGGGTGTCGAAATGAAAATCAGCCGCACCGCTTCTCCCTGGCTGCCCCGCCTCGCCCTCCTCACCCTGGGCCATGGGCAGAAGGCCGCTGGAGATGATCTTCACCTTCTGCCCGTACTTCTTGGTGAGATACTCCCCGATTTCCTTTTCCAGCGCCTTCTGGTCGGGAAGGCTAGTCTCGTGTTCGCTCATGGCATCCTCTCAAATCTCGCTGGGGAAAAGCAGCAGCTATTCTTCGTCCAAGGACAGGGATTTCATCTTCCTGTGCAGATGACTACGCTCCAGACCTATTTGTTCCGCAGTCTGGGAAATATTCCCGTCATTGCCGGCAAGACGGGCCTTGAGAAAATCCCGCTCAAAAATCTTCTTGGCCTCTTTATAGCTCAAGGAATGGTACAGCGCCTCCAGACCGGCGACCGATGGCGCAGCATCTGCCGGAGCAATGCCGAGCAGCTGCCAGACCATGGCCTCATCAACCGTTTCCGCCGGGCACATGATCATGACCCGCTCCACAAAGTTGCGCAGCTCCCGGACATTACCCGGCCAGCCGTGCTGCATCATGACCTGCAACGCCCCTGAGCTGAACGCCTTTTCCCCCAACCCCTTTCTTGCGTTGTCCGCCACAAAATCAGCGACCAACAGGGGAATATCCTCCCGTCGCTCGCGAAGCGGCGGCACCTGAATGGGCACCACGTTGAGCCGGTAATAGAGATCCGCCCGGAAAGTACCGTTTTCGATCTCCTGCTCAAGGTCCTTGTTGGTAGCGGCCAGCACCCGAACCTCGACCTGGATGGTTTTTGAGCCGCCCACCCGCTCAAATTTCTGTTCCTGCAGGATGCGCAGCACCTTGGCCTGGGTCTTGAGGCTCATGTCGCCGATTTCGTCCAAGAAGAGCGTGCCGCCGTCGGCCAGGTCGAACTTTCCCCGTCGACTGGCGGTGGCTCCGGTGAATGAGCCCTTCTCATGGCCGAACAGCTCGGACTCGATCAGCTCTTCCGGGATAGCGGCGCAGTTCAACTCGATCATCGGCTTGGCCGCATTTTTTGACAGCCGATGGATACTCTGCGCCACCAGCTCCTTGCCGGTACCATGCTCCCCCCGAATCAAAACCCAGGCCTCAGTGGGTGCCACCCGCTCCACTAGCTGCCGGAGTTCCGCCATGGACGAGGAGTTGCCGGTAAGCTGACTGGCACGGTGGGTCTGCTGGCGCAAGATCAGGTTCTCTTTTTTGAGCCGGGCAAGATCCAGGGCGTTGTTGATGGAAAGGATGATCTTATCGTAGGAAGGCGGCTTTTCGATGAAATCGTAAGCCCCCATCTTGGTGGCCTGCACCGCGGTTTCAATGGTACCGTGGCCGGAGATCATGATCACCGGCAATTCGGCTTGGGATTCCTTGATTCTTTTCAGCACCTCCAGGCCGTCCAGCCCCGGCATCCAAATATCGAGCAGAACCAGGTCAACCCGCTCCTCCTCCAACAGAGCAAGCCCCTGCTGCCCATCCTCGGCAGAAAGGGTCTGAAACCCCTCGTCCGCCAGGATGCCGGACAGGGATTCACGGATACTCGCTTCATCGTCGATTATAAGGATCGTTTTCGCCATCGCTATTTCGTTGCCGCCGTTTCACTGAAATTTGTCTACCTGTATCCAATATACCATGCCCAGTCGAGCAGACGACACGGTTTTCACAACTATTCAGCAGTGCCGCAGATGGGCGGAAGAGACCTGCGAAGTGTGCTATCGCACATAAGCAAGTCGATGACAAAGCAGATGTGGTGCTGCTGAATAATTGCCGGTTTTCTATCCGTTGCCCAGGGGAAGCTCAATAATGAAACGGGTCC
Organism: Thiovibrio sp. Mzg5; assembly: GCF_055379285.1. Taxonomy (NCBI): domain Bacteria; kingdom Pseudomonadati; phylum Thermodesulfobacteriota; class Desulfobulbia; order Desulfobulbales; family Thiovibrionaceae; genus Thiovibrio; species Thiovibrio sp. Mzg5. The sequence goes on from NZ_AP022872.1 coordinate 1,362,252, forward strand.
CCTGGGGCTCGTTGTCCCTGACCCTGATATAGCCGTGGTGGTCCGCCACCACCGTGCTGGCAATGGCCAAACCCAGACCGGTTCCGGTCTTTTTCCTGGAAAAATACGGCTCAAAGAGGCGCAGCTTGTCCTCGTCGCTGACCCCGGAGCCATTGTCGCGCACCTCAAGACTGACCACCTTGCGCTCTTCCTCGCAGGCGAGAATAATCTCAATCACCCCGGCACTGGCGGTGGCGGCCACGGCATTATTGAGCAGGTTGATGAGCACCCGCTTCATCTGCTTGGCGTCAAAGGAGAATTGCGGGATCGGCCCCTCCACCCGCAACCGAAACTGCCGGTCCTTATGGGCCTCCTGGTAAAGAATAAAAACCTCGTTGGCCATTTCGGCAAGGCTGCCCAGTGCTTTGTGCACCGCAGGCATCCGGGCGAAATTGGAAAATTCGCTGACCAGTTTTTTCAGCTCGTCAACCTGGTTGATAATGGTTTTGGTACAGACATCAAAAACCTCCTGGTCCCCGGCCAGCCGGTCCAGGTATCGCTTGCGGAGCCGCTGGGCGGAAAGTTGAATCGGGGTCAGGGGATTCTTCACCTCATGGGCGATGCGCCGCGCCACCTCGCGCCAAGCCGCCATCCGCTGCGCCTTTTCCAGCTCGGTGAGGTTGTCGAACACCAGGACCACGCCGAGGGGCTGATTATTCTCATCTTCCAGCCGGGTTACATTGACCCGTAGCGAAAAGGTTTCATCACCCACAGTGAGGCGCAGCGGCCTTTCCAGGGAAGACTTGCCGCTGCGGGAGAGTTCGGCGAGAAAACCTTCCAGAATGGCCCGGTGCTCCGGCCGAAGTACCGCATGATATTCCTTGCCTTCAAAGGCCCTGCGGTCAATGCGGAGCAGTTCCTCGGCAAAGCGGTTGATTGTGGTAATCCTCCCCTGTTCATCCAGGGAGATAACCCCGGCCGCCACGCTCTGCAAAACGATCTCCATGTAGCGCCGCCGGGTCTCGGCATCCAGATTGCCCTGGCGCAGGGCGGCATTGGCCTCTTCGAGCTGCCTTTTACTGGCGGAAAGGTCACTGGTCATCCGGTTGAAGGAATCAACCAGGGTCCCCATCTCATCGCCCGAGGTCTTTTCCAGAACAAAATCCAGTTCCCCCTCAGCTACCCGCCGCGTCGCCTCGGCCAGCCTGCCGATGGGCCCGGTCAGGCCGCCGGCCACATAAAAGGCGAACCAGATCGCGCAAAAGACGATCAACAAGGTGACGATGAGCAGCATGACCAGCAGGGTGGTTTTGATCGGGGCCTTGAGAATCATCAGCTGCTTGTAGCCCTCATACCCGGCGGAGATGGTCTGCAACCGCTTCACCCTCTCTTGGGGAATCAGCAGGGAGACGACCAGCGCCCCTTGCCGGGCCTCGGCTCCGCCGAGCCGCACCGAGCTCACCCCGCGCACCAGCTCCCCCGCCGCCACCGGCTGGATGGTTGCCTGCTCCTGATTGTCGGCCAGGGCGTTACGGATCATGTTCAGCGGAATTTCCGGCACCCCCTCGCCTGCGATCTCCGGCCGGTAAGCGCGGGCCACGACCTCCCTTTGCTCGGAAATCACCTCGATTCCGGCCAACCCATGGCTTTTGATAATGTCTTGCAGTACAGGGGTCAGATTTTCTCCGGCAAGATCCGCGTAGCGTTTCGACTCCAGCCGTTCCGCGATAAGGCGGGCCTGGCGATCAACCTGGTCTTGCGCCTCCTGGTATGTATTCTTGGCGATGGAGATCGATTCTTCCAGGGACTGGGCGACATTGATATTGAACCAGTAATCCATGCTGGTGGAGACAAACTGCAGAGCGATAAAAAAAAGCAGCCCGGTGGGAAAAAAAGACATGGAAACAAAGGCGATCACCAGCTTGGAGCGAAGCTTGGTGCCCAGAAAACGGCGGCGGCGCTCAAAGACAAGCTGCGCCAGATTGCGGAGAACCAAAAAAACCATCAACAGCAACAGGAGAACGTTGAAGTTGATGAGCACGAAGATCAGAACATTGCCGCTGACCGGAAAGGGAACGGCCCCCAGCTGCACAACCCTGGTTTCCAAATAGGTCAACAGGGGAATCAAAACGAGGCAAGCAAGGATGATCAGGCGGATACGCTTTTTGCGGCGCAGCCGGTCTTTCCTGAGAACCTCCTCTTGGGTTGCCTCCATGCTAAGCCGTCACCGCAAGATAATCTTGCCTTCTGATTTGCAAAAACGGCAGCAGTGATAACGGCGTAAGGAGCCGTAACGGAATAGTCCGACCATCAGCTTTCATTCTGTAACGGCTCCTAATACCTGAACTCCACATTGTACCAGGCGGTTTCAAAATCCCAGAGGCTCCAGAAGGGGATCACATAGTGAAAATAGAGCGGCAGGGTTTTTTCCGCAAGTTTGGCCTTCACCTTGAGCAGATATCCCGCCTCGGGCAGCAGCCCCTTCAGCGGCGCGATCGGCGGACCATTGAGCTGGGCCATGGCTTTCTTCGCCTCGGCCAATGATTTGGTGCGGAAGGTCTGACCGGCCAGTTCCGAACGGACAATGGAGTACTCCTCTTTCAAGGTGTCGTAACTCAGGGTGTGGTCAAATTGCAGGGAGACAAGCTCCTGATTGAGCCACATGCGTTTGCGTTCCAGCTTCACATAAAAATTAAAGGTCACCGGGATGCCGTTCTTGATCCCCTCTTCCATCTGCCTGGTAAAGGCATCGTTGACCGTCAGGAACAAAAGCAGGTCTGTACTGGAATTGGTGACAATCAACTCCTCAATGGTCGCATTTTGGGCAAGCGCGGGCTGCCCGTTGCCAAAGAAAAGGAGCACAGCGAAGAGAAAGGATGAAAAAACACGGAATTGTCGTTTAGGGCTTAATATGCGCATAATCCCCTACATCGATGAAGAGGCTGGAGTACCGGGGGGTGGTTCCTGAATTTCAGACTGTACATGTTCTCCCCTCACCTGCCATTTTTTCAGAACCAGGCTCTTGGCTCTGTCCAGAAACGGACCGAAGGTTGCGGCATTATGGGCGCTTAAGGCAACCGCCTCATGCAGCCGCAGATGCTCGGCAACGACCTCCGGCGCAACCAAATCAATCTTATTAAAAACCTTGAGACAGGGAATACCATCCAGCTCAAGCTCCCGCAACAACTCCTCCACCACCTGGATATGATCATTGCAACGCGGATTGCTGATGTCGATAACATGCACAAGCACGTCGGCTTCGTGCAGTTCCTCCAGGGTCGCCTTGAAGGCCTTGAGCAACTCCTCCGGAAGATGGCGGATAAAGCCCACCGTATCCGTGATAATGACTTCCACATCCTCGGGGAAACGAAGCCTGCGGCTGGTTGGGTCCAGGGTGGCAAACAGCTTATCCTCCGCGACAATCGCGCTGTTGGTCAGCGTATTGAGCAGGGTTGACTTCCCGGCATTGGTATAGCCGACCAGCGAGAGAACCGGCAAGTCATTTTTGCGGCGCCGCGCTCGCCGCTGCTCCCGCTCCCGGCTGACCTCCTTGAGTTTTTTGGCCAGCTTGCCCAACCGATCATTGATGCGGCGGCGGTCCACCTCCAGACGGGTCTCGCCGGGGCCACGCCCGCCGATGCCGCCGGTGAGCCGGGACAGGGCATCATCGCGGGTGGTCAACCTGGGCAGCATGTATTTGAGCTGGGCCATCTCGATCTGCAGTTTGCCTTCCCGGCTCAAGGCCCTCCGGGCAAAGATATCGAGGATCAGCTGGGTGCGGTCGATGACCCTCAGCTCGGTGTGGTCGGTTATCGAGCGCACCTGGGAAGGGTTCAACTCCTGATCAAAAATCAGCAGATTGGCGTTGAGCCTCAGCGCGGTCAGCATGATCTCGCCGAGCTTGCCCTTGCCCAGGATCAACCGGGGATTGATCTTTTCCCGCCGCTGCACCACGGTATCGAGGACGATTACCTCGGCGGAGCGCGCCAGCTCGGCCAGTTCGTCCATGGACTCCTGGGCCTTGGCCTTAGAAAGCGGCGTCACGCTGATCAGAATCGCCCGGTCCCGGCCCGCATCAATCTCCCGCACCGGCCTGGCCTTGGCGAACTCATCCTCCAGCGCGGCAATGAGTTCCCGGCACGAACGGGATTGCTGGCTGGGCACCTCCGGCTCCAGAAAGACCCAGTTGCGGCCCTCCACCGGCTGCGGCACCAGATGGGCGGAATAAAGCCAAGTTGTCCCGCCCTGGTCCATCTTGACCACGGTCATCATATCCAGCCGCAGGAAAAGGAGATCCATCAAATCGTCTTCGCTAAGATCCTCGCCCGCAAGATGGGTATGCACACAACGCAACCCCTTGAGACGCCCGCCCGAGGCCCGAAACTGCTTCAGGGCCGGGATCATGATGGAACGGTGATCCCCGACCATGACCGCCTCCACCTGCCCGCTGCGGCTGAGCAACACCCCCACCTGCCGGCCAAGCTCAAAGGCCACCGCGCAGAGCTCTTTTGCCAGCTCCGGGCTGATGACCAGATCCGGGTTCACCCGGCGTCCGGCTATGCGCTCAAGCCCTTTCAGCTGGACGGTTTTCAGGCCGCTGGTATTACCGGTTATCGTACCGATGGCTGTGCCTCCGGAAAAAAACTCCTCACGTGCTCCGCTCCCGAAGCAACCGCCGATCGCCGACCCGGATAGTCACCTTGATTTTATCAAAATACTCCAGCAGAGGGATAGAAAATTTCCTGGTCAGGCCGGTGAGATTTTTAAAACGCGGCGCGTCGATCTCTCCTTCCTTCTTGATGAAGGCCACCAGCTGTTCCTGTAGGGCGGTGATGGCGCGGCACGGAAAATAGAGATCCTCGCTGATCTTGAGCAGAACCTGCTCACGGACCAAAAGCTCCAGCACCTCACGGACCAGGGGGGCAGGATACTTGGCAAACCGCTCCTGCACCTCCCGGACGGTGGGCGGCGTCAGCCCGGCCTCACTGTAAAAGGCCTCCATTTCAGTACGGATACTCTGGGCATCCGCTTTCAGCGATACCTGATGGCCGGTCAGCCTGACCACGGATTCATCGACCACAATTGTCCCCTGCTTGACCAGGGTGTTGAGCAGCAGCTGGAAAAATCGCTGATCCATGTCGCCGGGCAGACGGGAACGCAGCTCCTCCTTGGAGAGACCCGGCTTCATCGAATTGTCCCGGTGAAAATCAGCCAGGAGTTTCTGAAGCGATGCGCCCATCCCCTCGAAGGTTTCCGCCGCGACCATGCGCTGTCGCTCCGAATCAACCATGATGATCTTTCGGCTGGAGATGGGACCGTCCAGCAGCTTTCTAAAACGCTTGCCGAACTGGCCCATCTTCACGCAGAGCGATTCGAAGGTGAGCCCGGCAACCCCGGCCTCCCGGAGATGGAGCAGAGAAATATCCTCAGCAGAACCCGCCTGGTACAGGGCAAAAACCTCGCTGTTCGCTTCCTTAAAGCGGCGCCGCTTGGGCGGAGATCCGTTCCAGATTCCGCCGCCGCCGATGGTGGCCACGGGCGAATAACTCCGCACCACATAACGGTCCCCGGGCCAGGCGCCAAAGGGCTCTTCCAGCAGGATCTGCACGTTGGCCCGGCTGCCGGGGACAAGCTCCTCATCCTCCAACAGGACGATGCGGCCCATGATCTCGGCGGTGCCGATGTGCACCCGCACCCTACTTCTGTTCTTGAGGGGTTTGGCGCAGGAGGAGAGATAGAAAAAATCTCCGTCCAGTAGAAAGGAGGGCGCGAGGGTCCCTGGGGTGGCGAGCATGTTGCCCCGGCTGATCATCTCGGTGTCCAGCCCCTGGATGTTGATGGCGGTGCGCTTGCCCGCCTCGACCAGCTCCACATCCTGGCCATGCACCTGGATGCCACGGATCTTGGCGGTATGACCTTGGGGATAGACGGTGATATCCTCGCCCACCGCGATTCTGCCCGAGATGGAGGTGCCGGTGACCACCACCCCGAACCCCTTCATGCTGAAGACCCGATCCACCGGCAACCGAAACGGACCATGGGCTTCGGAAAACTCGCTGGTCCGCACCAGGGTGTCCAGCACCTGCCGGACCTCATCCAGCCCCTCGCCGGTGGTGGAGGAAACCGCGACCATGGGCGCCTCTTCAAGAAAGCTGCCGGCCAGGAACTGACGGACATCCTCCTGCACCAGCGTGAGCCACTCCGCATCCACCATGTCCTTCTTGGTGAGAATGACCAGCCCCCGCTTCACCCCGAGCAGACGGCAGATCTCGAAATGCTCCCTGGTCTGGGGCATGATCCCCTCGTCCGCCGCGATGACAAAGGCGAGCAGATCGATGCCGGTGGCGCCGGCCACCATGTTTTTTACAAAACGCTCATGGCCGGGAACGTCGATGATGCCGAGGCGGTGACCGCAGGGCAGATCGAGAAAGGCAAAGCCGAGCTCGATGGTGATGCCCCGCTTCTTCTCCTCTTTAAGCCGGTCGGTGTCAATACCGGTGAGGGCTCTGACCAGGCTGGTCTTGCCGTGGTCCACATGGCCGGCCGTGCCGAGGACGATCTCCCGCATCTGCTACCAGTTCCCTTGCAGGTAAGGGTTGTTCCGGGCCTCCTCGCCCACGGTGGATCTGGCTCCGCCGTAACCATGCCCCGGCCAGACCACGGTTTCAGAGGGCAGAGTCAGGATCTTGGTTTTGATGGCAGCGAGCAGCTGCTTGGAATCGCCGCCGGGGAAATCGGTGCGGCCCAGCCCCTCGACAAACAGGGTGTCGCCGGTAAAGAGATGGGGCGCGGCATAGAGGCAGATTCCGCCCGGGGTATGGCCGGGGGTGTGAAGAACCGTGAGGGTGAGGTTACCGATGACGATCGCCTCGCCATCGCTGACACGCCTGTCCACCGGCGGCGAGGGAGGCAGGCCGAGCATGGAAAAATACTGAATCACCTCCGGCTTGGCAAAGAACTCGGCATCCGCCGCATGCATGAGAATGGGCGCGCCGGTGGCCTTCTGGATCACAGCGTTGCCGCAGACATGATCCGGATGGCCGTGGGTGCAGACAATCGCCTCCACACTGAGCCCTTCATTCCGGCAGAAGGCGAGAATCTTCTCCTCGTTGCCGCCGGGATCAATGATGCAGCACTTCTTGGTTTCCTCGCAGCCCACCACATAGCAGCATACAGCCATGGAGCCCACGGTCAGCTGTTTGACGATCATTTTCGGAGCCCTCAACAATCACAGGTGTTCGGGTTGCAGGGCCCGCCACCGCAGCCGCAACTCGACGGAGCCTTGGCCATGGGAATGGAAACGGCTGCGGCCTGGAGGACGGGCAGCTCTTTCTCGACCTTGGCCAGAAACGCCTCAAACGCCTGGGCGGCCGGGCTCGTGGCACCGGAAGAGAGATAGGGCTTGCCGTCATCCCCGGCGATAACCACCCTGGCATCAAGAGGGATCCGGCCCAGAAAGGGCACGGCAAATTCCGTGGCCAGCTGCTCGCCGCCGCCGGTCTTGAAGATATCCACCGGCTTGTCGCAATGCGGGCAGATGAAACCGCTCATGTTCTCCACGATCCCGAGGATCTTCATGGACACGTGCTTGCAGAAGTTGATGGACTTGCGCACATCGGCCAGGGCGATGTTCTGGGGAGTGGTCACGACCAGGGCCTTGGCATCCTTGATGGTGTGGGCCACGGTCATGGGCTCGTCCCCGGTGCCCGGAGGCGCGTCGATGACCAGATAATCCAGCTCGCCCCAATTCACATCCGCGATAAACTGACGGATCGCCTGATTTTTCAGGGGTCCGCGCCAGATGATGGGATCATCCCGGTTCTCCATCATGCTTTCCAGCGAGATGACCTTGAGATGGTCGTTGTATTGCAGGGGCGGCATCTTGCCGTCCTTGGTGAGCTCACCGTCCATCCGGCCTGGCATGCCGAGCATGCGGACGATGTCCGGGCCGTGGAGATCAACGTCCATGAGGCCGACCTTGTAGCCCTTTTGCGCAAGACCTAAGGCCAGATTCACCGAAACGGTGGACTTGCCCACCCCGCCCTTGCCGCTCATCACCAGGATCTTGTTTTTGATCCGGTCCAGAGAGGCGGCGATCGCCGTATTCTGCTGGGCCACCGCCGCATCGGCGGAGCCGCAGCCACTCGCTTTCTTACTGCCACAGGTTCCACTGCTGCACTTCGACATGACCTACCTCCAAGAATATAAAAAATCAAAAAATGAACGAATTCAGGGGAAGCTTTATCTTATACTGTAAGACCGGGTGTTTTGAAAGGCAAAAGCCCGGCTGCCCTCCATAACGACCAAGGCCATTTCTCCGACTCTGCCAAAAAAAATGGCTGCCCGGAGGCAGCCATTTACGGGGATCAACTGGAAAAAAAGTCACAGAACGTAACTGTTCAGCAGTGCCACAGATGCGCGAAAGAGGCCTGCGAAGTGTGCTATTGCACACGAGCAGACCGATGACAGCTAAGCGAGCGCAGAGCGAGACTGCGAAGCAGATGTGGTGGTGGTGGGCAGTTACAGGGAGATAAATTCCGTCCGCTCCAGAGCCATCTCCATATAAAACCGATGAGTATCGAGACTGAACACCAACCGCCGGTTGTCCTGAAAATCAAGATCCGGGGTGAGGGTGATGGCGGTATTCAAGGACAACGCCTTGGGCTGGCCGATGTAGGAGGTGAGATCGAACCTGCCTTCCACCATCTGCATGGCCTTGCCCATGAACTGGTTGGTCATCTCCCCCATGGTGTCAACCACCTCGGCGGAGGTCGAATCCTTGGCCAGCTCGCTTTCCGGCATGCCCATGGCAAGCATGTAGCTCCGGTAGAGTTCCATGGCAGCCCCGGCGGAAAAATTCACCACCACCAAACCGTTATAATCCCCACTGAACTGGACAAAACAGCCGACTTCCGGCCGGAGGCTCACCTTGGGAATAACCTGGATGGTCTTTGAATACTTGATGGCCTTTTGGGTGCTCTTGTCCAGGGTCTTCTTGACGGCCTGACAGAAAATTTCGGCGATTATGTCAATGGTTGCCTGCTTTCCACTCATTACTCCCCTCTCCCATGGCCAAGGCCCAAAAACCGCAGATAAAAATGGTGCCCAGGACGAGAATCGAACTCGTACGGGGCAAGCCCCGAGGGATTTTAAGTCCCTTGCGTCTACCAGTTCCGCCACCCAGGCATGGTGCTCAGATCAAACGGCGATGTACCATATCACCCTGCAAAAATCAACAGCCATCCGTCAAGCCATCATCTGCCGCAGCCTTTTTTGCCGGAGCGTTCAGCCGTGTTCCTCAAAATACTGCACCCGATAGGTGGACACCTCCAAATTTCCTGATCGCCAGGCATCGGCGGGCAACCCCGCCTTGCGGCAGAGATGGCTTAAAAAATCCTTAGGATCGGGCAACTGCTCCCAAACCTGGGGAAGAAAGGTGGCGCCCTGCACCCCCTTGCGGAGAATGACCCCATCGATCCCGACCTGCAAGGTACGGAGCAGTTCCTCTGCGCTTGCATAGGCCAAGGGGGTCGGCTCGGTGAGGATGCTGATCTCCACCTCGATTGCGGCGAGTTCGTTTTTTTCCACCGGCCTGAAGCGGGAATCGTCAAAAGCGGCATGGAGGGCATTGCGCTTCACCCCCTCGACAATGGAATCAAGGGCGGCAAGGCTGCCGATACAGCCGCGCAGCTCGCCATGCTCTTTCAGGGTGACAAAGGTTCCCCGCTTGCGCTGCAGCTCAGCATCCAGCAAGCGGGCCGCAATATCAGTGCCCGGCTCCCGAGCCTGCATGCCGAGTTGCCGGCCGATGGTCTCCCGCGCCAGCCAAAGCAGCGCTTTCCCCTGCTCTTCTCTCAGCCCCTCAGCCTCTGCGCCTTCATGCCTTGCCATGGCCCGCTCCTCTGTTCTGTATTTCTCTCCGCACCCTTTCCATAGTACAGTATCTTTGAAAACCGAGAAAAACATAACACTTTTCTGCAAGGGGAAACGGCACCGCATGAAAACAATCATCAGGCTGATGGCGGCAGGCAGCGTTTTTCTTCTCGCCACCGGCAGCTGCCTGGGCGCGGATGCCCGAAACGGAAAGCTGCTCTTTGCAAGCCCTGCTCTCGGAGGCGGCACCTCCGGCAAGACCTGCCTCACCTGCCATGAAGATGGCCGGGATCTCAGCCCGAAAACCCTGAACCGAGAGCAATATCTGGTCATGGGTAACCCCGTTAGCACCCTTGCCGGGGTGATCAATTTCTGCATCGAGGTGGCCTTGCGCGGCGAGGACATCCCGGAAAAGGGCGAGGAGATGAACGATCTTCTCGCCTACCTGCCCATCTTCATCCGGGACAACAGCACCAAGCCCCAATAAAAAAACCCCGGCCAAAGCCAGGGTTTTTTTACAACACATTCAAAACAAGATAATCAGCAACCGCAAGAACCACCGCCGCCGCTCCCGCAGGAACTGCCGCAGCTCCCGCCGCCACCGCCACCGAGAGGCTTGGCCGAGGAGATGCCAAAACCGGAACGGGGTCCGGCCTCGATGAAGTCTACCTTGATGACTCCGCACTGATTGCTGAGATTATTGTCCAGCAAGAATTTAATTCCGCCATGTTCAAACGTTGCATCATTTTCTTTTGGCTCATCCAGAGCCAATCCCAAAGAGGGGCCTGCTCAGCCACCCTGCATCAACGCAACACGTACGGCAGAATCGATATTATTATCGGCCAGGTACGCTTTCAGTTTAACAACCGCCTGTTCTGTTACTTCAAGCATCCTATGATCTCCTCATCAAAAGGTTCATAAAAAAATATCCCGGCACGGGGGGCCGGTAAGAAAAATGGAATTTCATCTTTTTCTTATCGAGTAAATTAAGAAATATACCCGCAGAAGTCAAGGCTGGTTTTTTGTTTTGATCTCTGCCTGATTCACGCTATAACTGAAAAAAGGGTTTTCCTAATAAACAAAGGTCGTTACTCAGTCACGGTGCGGGGTCGAACAGATGAAAAAAATCGTCATATCCACCGGCGGCGGCGACGCCCCGGGCCTGAACGCGGTTATCTATGCAGTGACCAAATCCGCCCATTACCGGGGCTGGGAGGTCTACGGCAGCCACGGCGGCTACAAGGGACTGCTCGACCCGGACGAACTTATCCGCCTCACCCCGGAGATCGTTGAGGACATCACCCCCACCGGCGGCACGATCCTCGGCTCGACCAACAAGGGCAACCCCTTTGCCATGCCGGTGGAAAACATGGCCGGCGAGGTGCTGCTCCGCGATGTTTCCGACCGGGTCATGCAAAACTTTACCCGCATGGGTTTTTTCTGCCATATTGCCGTGGGCGGCGACGGCAGCCTGGAGATTGCCCACCGTTTCGCCACGGAAAAGGGGATGCCGGTGATCGGGGTTCCCAAGACCATTGACAACGATCTGCTGGCCACCCAAAGAACCTTCGGCTGCGACACCGCCGTGGCCACGGCGACCGAGGCCCTTGACAAGCTGCATTCCACCGCCAAATCCCACGACCGGGTCATGGTGGTCGAGGTCATGGGCCGCGATTCCGGCTGGATAGCCATCAACTCCGGAATCTCCGGCTGCGCCGACGTCATCCTCATCCCGGAAATCCCCTTTGATATGGATAAGGTCTGCGACAAGATCAACGACAACGAATTGCATCACAAACATTACGCCATTGTCGTGGTGGCCGAGGGAGCCAGAGCAAAAAATGCCGAGGTCATCCACAAGACCACGGATGCCCATGAAATCGGGCGGCAGGAGGTTATCCTGGGCGGGGTGGGCGAATGGGTGGCACAACAGATTCGGGAAAAAACCGGCAAGGACACCCGTTCCCTGGTGCTGGGACACTTACAGCGCGGCGGCTCCCCCACCACCTTCGACCGGATGCTGGCCCTGCGCTTTGGCGGCGCGGCAGTGCGGTTGGCCGAGCAAGAGGTCTTCGACCACATGGTGGCCCTGTCCGCCACGGATATTGTTGCCGTACCCCTGGCCGAGGCGATCAAGGCTAGAAAGAAGGTGCCCCTGGACAGCGATAAGGTCCTGACCGCGCGGGAAATCGGCACCTGCCTGGGGGATTAAAAAACAGCGGTAAGCTGACAGCTACAGGCGGCAAACTTCACCCTTTTTCCAGCCGCTCCATGTAGGCATCCCACTCGATGGGCAGCATGGTTTTCTTCAGATTATTGCATTCCTTGCAGCAGGCGGCAAGATTCCCCTTGGAGCTTGTCCCTCCCCTGGCCAGGGGGACGATGTGGTCCATGGTAAGCTCCTTGGCCGGGGTCTTGTTGCCGCAATAGTAGCAGATACCAAGGGAGAGCTTGGTCTGCCACCATCTGCTCTTCCGTATTTCCCTCGCCTTGGCGCGTTCGCGACGAATATCCTCCTCAGCCACCCCCTCGCCGTACAGATTCTGATCCGCACTCATGGCGCCACCTCCCCCAGCAGGATCTTCCGCGCCGCACCCACCAAATAGAGAGAACCGGCCACACAGATCAGATCCCCGCTTTGCGCCAGATCACCGGCCAGGGCCAGGGCCTCGGCCACCGTTGCCGCACCCTGCGCCTTGGGGCGTTCTTCCTCGGGCAGGATGGCGGCCAGCTGCTCCGGCGTGGCCGAGCGCTCGCTTTCCGGGCGGGTGAAGATGATGCGGTCCGCCAGGGGGGCGATGGCGGTGAGGGTCGCAGCCACATCCTTGTCCCCCATGCAGGCCCAGACCAGGATAAGGTGGTCATAATGGAACTCGCTGACTAGGGCAGCCAAGAGGCTCTCCACCCCGGCGGGGTTGTGGGCCCCATCCAGCAGGTAGCGGCGGAAAGAAGCGGGCTGTCCGGCTGCACCCTCGGCAGGACATTCCACCGGCTTGCCGTCCGCCAGGCAGAAATATTCGAGGCGGCCCGGCCAGGTAACGGAGAGCAGCCCCTGCCGGATCGCCTCGCCGTCCACCGGCAAGGTTTTAGAGATGGTTTCCAGCGCGGCCAGGGCCAGGGCGGCATTGCCGATCTGGTACCCGCCCTTCAAACGACAATGGAGATCGCCAAGGGAATGGGTGGGGTCGATACCTCGGTACTGCCAGCTTCCCTCCGGGCCACGGACCGCGGCAAACTCCCGACCCAGCAGAAACAGGGGGGCCTTACGCTCCTCGCACACCTGCGCCACCACCGTCAGGCTTTCGTCCGCAGCCAGCCCGGCAACCACCGGCACCTTGGGTTTGACAACTCCGGCCTTTTCAAAGGCCACCGCAGCCAGGGTGTTGCCCAGGTACTGTTCATGGTCCATGCTCACATTGGTGATCACGGAGACCAGGGGGGTGATCACGTTGGTGGCATCCAACCTGCCACCCATGCCGACTTCCAGGATGGCCACATCCACCTGCTCCTCGGCAAACCAGAGCAGAGCCAGGGCGGTGGCGAACTCGAAATAAGTGATCTGCCGCTCGCCCAGGGCCTTGCGAATCGCACTGGCCTGGCGGGCGAAGGCCTCTTCGGAGATAAAGCGGTCATCGATGCGAAACCGCTCCCGCACGCAGCTCAGGTGCGGCGAGGTGTAGAGCCCGACCTTGTAGCCGGCCCTGGTCAGGATGGTCCGCAGGGTCGTGGAAACAGAGCCTTTGCCATTGGTGCCGGCCACATGCACGAACCGCAGGCCCCGGTGCGGGTTGCCCACCGCCTCCAAGAACTGGCTCATGCTCTCCAACCCCAGCTTGATCTTGAAAAACTGCAGGTTGTCGAGAAAACTCCACGCCTCCTCATAATTCATCATGGCAACAGTTCCAGCTTGGCATAGTCAAGATGGAGGGTCTTCCGGCCGTGCCGGGCAAAGAGAACCTCCAGCGATTTGGGACTGACCACCTTTTCCACCACCCCCTCCCCGAAAAAAGGATGCCGCACCCGGTTGCCGAGCTTGATACTTGGGGCCGGGGCAGCCGCAGCCGAGCTGGGGAGACCGGGCGGATACGAAGACCTCAGCGGCGGGATGCTGTAATCGGGCCGCTCTTCCTGCTCCGCATCATAGGCGGAGGACTGGGGCTGCCAGGCCGGGGCGACAGGCGACTGAGTCAGGGCATGGGGCAATTCCTGCAAAAACGGGGAAGGCCCGCCCGCAGCCGAGGAGGAATCGTAGGACATGATCTCCTGCGGGTAGACCAGAAAGAGCTGCTTGCGGGCCCGGGTCGCGGCCACATAAAGCAACCTCCGCTCCTCTTCCCGGTGGGCGGGCAGCACGGCCTGGGCTGAGGGAAAGCGGCCCTCGGCAAGGTTGATGATAAAGACCGTGTCCCATTCCAATCCCTTGGCCGAATGGATGGTGGAGAGCACCAGCCGCTTGCCGCCATCCTCTTCCAGGGCCCCGGCCTGGGGCGGATCGAGGGAGGCGTCGTCTAGAAAGGTCTGCAGCTCGCCGTACCCGCCCATCACCCGGCCCAACTCGTCCAGATCCCGACGGCGGCGGGGATAATCGTCGTGGTAGAGCCGCTCGAAGATCGGCTCGTAGTAATCCATGATCCGCTCGAACATCTGGCCCAGGCTCATGCCCGGCTGCCGAAGCGCCTCAAGCATCTCCAGTAAATCAGTCAAACCCTCTTTCCAGGTTTTACCGGCCGGGTATTCCTTCAGCGCCGCCAGGGGATCGTCCGCGCTCTTGACCCGGCTCAGGATGTTCTGGGCCGTCTTGGGTCCCACCTTGTCGAGCTGCAGCAGAAGCCGGTTCCAGGAGAGATGGTCATGGGGATTGGCCACCACCCGCAGATAGGAAATGACATCCTTGTTATGGGCCAGCTCGTTGAGCTTGAGGCCGCCGCGCTTGTCAAACTCGATCTGCCGGTGGGTCAGCTCCAGCTCCAGCTTGTAGGAATGGAAACCGGAACGGAAAAGCACCGCCATCTCATCCAACGGCTCGCCCGCTTTGTGCAGGGCCACGATCTTTTCCGCCACATAACGGGCCTGGGTGGCCTCATCCCTGGCCCCGTAGACCACGGGCTTTTCCCCGCCCGTGATGTTGGTGAACAGGGTCTTGGTGTATTTCTCCTGGGCCTTTTCGATGATGGCGTTGGTCAAATCGAGAATCTTCTGGGTGGAGCGGTAGTTCTCTTCCAAGCGGATGAGTCGGGTGTCCGGGAACAGCGAAGGGAACTCCATGATGTTGCGGAAATCAGCGCCCCGGAAGCTGTAGATTGACTGGGAATCATCGCCCACCACCATCACATTGTTGTGCTTGGCCGCCATCAGCCGGACGATGGCCGCCTGGATGGGGTTGGTGTCCTGGTACTCATCCACCATGATGTGGCTGAAACGGTTGGCCAGCTCTGCATGCACCTCGGGAAACTCCTCCAGAACCCTCCGCCAGTTCACCAGCAGGTCGTCGTAATCCATGAGGCTGTGCTCAAGCTTGAACCGCCGATAATGCTGGGCAATGGTCTGGAGATCGTCGGCAAAATCATGAAAATGGCCGTATTCGGCCTCGATCAGCTCTTCGATGCCAAGGCCCTTGTTCACCGACTTGCTCAGGATGGAGATCACCACCCGCTTGGAGGGAAAACGCTTGTTCTCGCCGCCCAGGTTCAGGGAGGATTTGAGCAGATTGACGATGCCCTCGGCATCGGACTGGTCGATGATGGTGAAGTTGGCCTGATAGCCGAGATGGCGGCAATAACGGCGCAGCAGCAGATTGGCCGTGGCATGGAAGGTGCCGCCCATCACCCGCCGACAGGAATCATCGAGCAACAGGCTGGCCCGGTGCAGCATCTCCTGGGCGGCCTTGCGGGTAAAGGTGAGCAGCAAAATCTGCTCCGGAGGCACGCCCTGCTCGACAAGATGGGCCAGACGATAGACCAGGGTGCGGGTTTTGCCGCTACCTGCCCCGGCAATGACCAGCACCGGACCTGATACGGTGGTCACCGCCTCGTATTGCGCCTCGTTCAAGGCCTTGCGGCTGATCTGGCTGGCGGAGCGGGCGGGCTGGGGCTTTGGCGTCATGGGAAATAGGGTGGGTTGCATGGCGGCAACTCTAACACAACAGCAGGTGGGCTTTCGACAAAAAAGTTTTAATTTTCATGCCTGGCTGGTAGAATAGCTTGTTACAAAAATCAGACACCAGCAAGACAACTTTTTACATAAATCCAAGGAAATAGAAATGAACAACGCACAGGATATTTTCACCCAGGAAACCCTGCAGACCCTCTTTCCGCCCGAACGGGCCAACGCCTTCTTCGACGCCCTGTTCGGCGACGCCGAAGACGGAGCCTACGACATCCGCCTCGTTTTCAAGGGCCAGGCGGCAAACACCCTCACCCTAGCGCTGGAACTCCACGAGCGCCCCGGCAAATGCCTGGCCTGCAACCTGACCTACGGCCTGCCCGAGGTATTCAGCCGCCACCCCATCATCAATATCAAGGGTCTGACGGCGGAGATCGACGCACTCCTAGGCGACAAAGCCACCTGCACCGACTGGAAGCTCGGCACCACCCAGACCGTTTCCAAAAAGCTGCATGTTATTCCGCTGATGATTAGCTTGGGATGATGGGGAATCTATTTCTGTCCATTATTATTTTCGGCATGATTGCCAGAACCGTGGAACAACTTGCTAGGCTCAGTTCCGATGCTCGTATATCACTTTCTAAATGCACATTACGGGCTTAAAGCCCTGAAGGACCGTCGACTCAAGATCGCACGAATTATGGAATTGAACGATCCATTTGAGTTTCTTGGTGTTGATCTTTCTGACCGAAAATTTCGTGAGGCGCTGAAAGCGACAAAAGCAACAATTTCAAAAACTAAAGGCCTCCTTTGCTTCAGCAAGACATGGAAAAACCCTGTTCTTTGGGGGCACTACGCAGACAAACACAAAGGCGTTTGCCTCGGATTTAAAGTGCCTCGTGGCGCTGTCAAAAAAATTGACTACATAGATTCTCGACTTCTACTACCCCCAGATGTTCCCGATGAAGCTTTCATGGAAAAGTTATTATTTACGAAATTTTCGCATTGGGAGTATGAACAAGAATATAGAGCCTACATGGAGCTGAATCAGGAAATTAATGGATTATATTATACGAAATTCTCAAGCACGTTTACACTAAAACGCGTCATCGTCGGAGACCAATCAGAAATTACGCGCGCCCAAATTTCTGATGCACTTGGAAGCTTGGGTAAAAATATAGAGACATTTAAGGCTAGAGCAGGATTCAGGAAATTTGAAGTAGTTAGAAATAAAAACAATGCAATGTGGCCCTAACAAATTACTCAACGAGAACGTTTCCTTCGCCACATGAGGATTTCCCCATTGGCACGCAGCCGAGCACCGGAAAAGCTGCCGAAACGGGAGGTTGCACTGTTTGAGCGCAGCGAGTTTGCAACATCCCGGCAGCTTTGAGGAGCGCAGGGCATCCCGCCTTCGGCGGGACAAGTGACACAGGGTGCCTTTTCTTTGGTTCGTTTCTTTGGGCAAGCAAAGAAATGAACAAACACCCCTACCCCAACAACCTCTCAAAAAACCGCCCCACCTCACCAGGCCGATGCGCATCCGACCCAGCCACCAGCGGGACTCCCAAGGCAACAGCCTCGTCGATCAGCGAGCGCACCGGATACTGCTCCCCCCGATGAGAAAACCCGGAGGTATTCACCTCCAAAGCCATGTCCTTACTCAGCATCCTCTGAAAAATCTCCCCGATCTGCCGCCGGTGCGCCCCGGTAAAATGGACCTCGGGATGATGACGCAGCACAGCGTCCAGATGGCAAAGCACCGTGCCGGGCAGAACCTCAACCGCCTCCAGCAGAGTGGCGAAATAGTCGGAGATCACCCGCTCCACCCCCTGCTTGCCCAAGGGCTCCAGGTTGATCTTGCGACGGCTCACCACGTTGTAATGATGCCCGTCGATCTCGTAGTAATGGAAGGAGAGACCGACCCGGTCCCAGGTGTACTGCTGGAGGAAATCAAGAATCGCAGGGACCTGCTTGGGGTTGTAGCCCACCTCCACCCCGAGGCCGATAGAAATCCTGTCCCCATAAACCTGCCGCAGCCGCTGCCCTTCGCGGTGGTAGGCGGCAAAATCCTCTTCGGAAAGCCAGGTGTCTTCGCGGTAGCGGATGCCGCATTCCAGATGCTCCAGAAAGACCAGCTCCTCAAGCCCCTTGTCGATGGCCGCGACCACATACTCCTCCATCTCGCCGGTGGCGTGGTGGCAGAGCCGGGTGTGGACATGGCCGTCGCTCTTGGGGTTGATCAGCATCGGTTTGCCGGAAAAGGAATTTGCTCGAAAACTAGGCGTTGCCGCGGGGGAAGAAATGCAGCACCCCGTCGATATCCGAGGTGTCGCAAATCCGACCCGGTCCGAGCTCGACAAACTGCTCAATGCCTTCCATGTTGATGGAAAACTGCTGGCCGTCCGGCATGTGGTACACAACCGTCCGAACCTTGGTTATATCAATGGGCGATCCAGCCACTCTCATATTCATTCCTCACACTCATCCCATAAAAAAACAGAACATCTCTGCTCTGTAATTTAGTCATTCATTAAATTATGGCAAGCCGCCGGTAACAAATAATTAATAACTTTTCCGAGCCAAGACCTCGCGGGGCTTGGAGCCGTCCGCCGGGCCGACCACCCCTTCCTTTTCCATGAGTTCGATCATCCGGGCCGCCCGGTTGTACCCCACCCGCAGTCGCCGCTGCACCATGGAGATGGAGGCTTGGCCCGATTCGCAGACCAGGGCCACGGCTTCGTCATATTTCTCGTCCGACTCCCCACCCTCGTCGCCCTCGCCGGCCTCGGCTTCCTCGGCAAGCTTCAGCACGGATTCATCGTAGCGCACAGCGCCCTGCTCCTTGAGAAAGGAGACAATCCGCTCGGTTTCCTTATCCGAGATATAGGCGCCGTGAATCCGCTGCAGCTTGCTGGTGCCAGGCGGCATGAAGAGCATGTCGCCGGCGCCCAGCAGGTGCTCGGCCCCGCTCCCGTCCAGAATGGTGCGGGAATCGATCTTGGAGGAGACCTTGAACGACATCCGGGTCGGGAAGTTGGCCTTGATCAGACCGGTGAGCACATCCACCGAGGGCCGTTGGGTGGCGAGGATCAGGTGCATCCCCGCGGCTCGCGCCATCTGGGCCAATCTGGCCACGGAATCCTCGACCTCGCGGGAGGAAACCATCATCAGGTCGGCCAGCTCGTCGATGATGATGACGATCAGGGGCAGCTTGTCCACGGCCTCGGCGTTGTAGCTGGCCAGGCTCTTGACCTTGGCCTCTTCCATCAGCTGGTAGCGGCGCTCCATCTCCCGCACTGCCCACAATAGGGCCCGGCTGGCCAGCTTGGGGTCAACGACCACCGGGTGGAGGAGATGGGGGATGTCCTCGTAGCAGGAAAGCTCGATGCGCTTGGGGTCCACCAGCAGCAACCGGACCTCCTCGGGGGTGGCCCGAAAAAGGATCGAGCAGATGATGGTGTTGACCGCCACGCTCTTGCCCGAGCCGGTTGCCCCGGCGATGAGCAAATGGGGCATCCGCGCCAGATCGGCGATCACCGGATTGCCCACCACATCCATGCCCAGGCCGATGGTGAGCCGGGAGGCCGCCTTCTGGAATTTCTCATGGGCAAAGATATCGCGGACATAGACGATATTGCGGGTCGGGTTGGGGATCTCAATGCCCAGCGCGGCCTTGCCCGGAATGGAGCCGACGATGCGCACACTCTCGGCCTTGAGTCCCAGGGCCAGATCATCGGCCAGGGCGATGATCTTGTTGATCTTGACCCCAGGCGCCGGGGAAAATTCATAGGTGGTGATCACCGGGCCTGGGGAAATGCCGACCACCTTGCCCACCACCCCGAAATCTTTAAGTTTTTCCTCCAGCTCGGCGCTGACCGCATAGTAGTACTCGCGGTCCACGACCACCTCGGTGTTTTCCGGTTTATCCAGCAAGGACAAGGGCGGCAGCCGGTATTCGCCGCTGGCCACGGGCAGGAGGCGGAAGGATTCGTCCTCTCCCCCGGCCTCAAGCTTCACCGGCGCATGCACCTTGGGCACGACAAAGTCATCTTCCTCCGGGCTTGCCTCGGTCTCGGTTACCAGGGGAGCGATTGCCTGTTTCTTGCCCTGCCCAGCCGAACCGTTGGCCTCGACCGCTTTCCTCGCCGCCCAGCGACAGGCCAGAAAAGCACACAGCCGACGGCCAAGGGAGTAGGGGGAGAAACTGCTGATCAGCATCAGGGAGATAACCAGGACTACGACAAACAAGAGCAAGGAGCCGGGGCCACCGAAGAACAGCTGGCCATACTGGGCCAGCAGGGTACCCAGGAATCCGGCCACCGGATAGGTGTGCTCAAAAACAGTGAAGGAAGGCAGGAAGGTGACGCCGGAAAGTCCGGCGCTGGCCAGGAGAATGCCGGTGCAGCCAAAGACGATCTGGGGGATGGTTTCCAGGCTGAAATCCGGCGAGAACAGGCGGATGGCAAAAAAAAGCAGAAGAACGGGCAACCAGAGGGAGGTGATCCCCAGCAGATCCATGAGCAGGCCGGCGACAAACTGGCCCACCGACCCGCCCCAGTTGGCCGGGGCTGTCTGGATCAGCGGCTCCACCGAGCTATAGCTGACCAGGCAGAGGAGCAGAAAAAGGGCGGCAAACACCCCGAATACGGAAAGTATCTCTCGCCCCAGTGTTGGTTTTTCCTGCTTCTTGTTCCCTGATGCCATTATGCTCGCAGATCGGTTCCGGTGATGGAAGCGCAGGCATCCCTGCAGTAGACGCTATTTTTCCTTGCCGATATTTTTTAGAATAGCGTCGAGAATCCCGTTGATAAAACCAGGAGAATCCTCGCCACAGTAACGCTTGGCCAGCTCGATGGCCTCGTCGATGGCGACCCTGGGCGGCACATCCTCCTTGAACATCATTTCATAGGCTGCCAGCCGGATAATGTTGCGATCCAGCACCGACATCCGGCTGACCCGCCAGTTCACCGCGCTTCCCTCGATCTTGGCGTCGAGCTCGTCCCGCTTGTCGGTGATGCCGTAAACCAGCTCCCGGCCATAGGGGATGGCCTTTTTATTGATCTCAAAATTCTCGCAGAGCAGCGGAAAGTTCTCCACTGCGGAGGTTGCGGTCATCTCCCCTTGGAAGAGGGCGTTGAGGGCAAGCTCTCTTGCCTTGCGTCGGTTTCCCATGAATGATCAGGCGAGCTGCGGCAGGAGGTTGACCATCTCGATGGCGGTGGCTGCGCACTCGGAGCCCTTGTTCCCGGCCTTGGAGCCGGCCCGTTCGATGGCCTGCTCGATGGAGTCGGTGGTCAGCACGCCGAAGATGATGGGCACCCCGGACTCCATGCTGGCCTGGGCAATCCCCTTGGTCGCCTCGTTGGCCACGAAATCAAAATGGGGGGTGGAGCCGCGGATCACCGCGCCGAGGCAGATCACTGCGTCATAGCGGCCGGATTTGACCATCTTCTGGGCAACCAGGGGGATTTCGAAGGCGCCGGGAACCCTGGCCACCTCGATCTCCTTGTCCTTCACCCCGGAACGCATCAGGGTGTCCAGGGCGCCTTCCAGCAGACGCTCGGCAATGAACGAATTGAACCGGGCAATGACAATCCCGAATTTCTTCCCTTCGGCCTGCAGCTTTCCTTCAAAAAATTTGGGCATCGTGCTTCCTCCAAAAAGTGAACAAAGACTTAGGTGTTTTTCGTATCCTTGCCGCCGGTGAACAGATCCAGCATATGGCCAAGCTTATCCTTCTTGGCCTTCAGGTAATCGATATTTTCCGGCTTCGGTTCCATCTCAATGGGCAGACGGCCCGTGACCTTAATTCCATAGCCTTCAAGGCCGATGATCTTCTTGGGATTGTTGGTGAGCAATCGCATCTTGCGGACCCCCAAATCCCGGAGGATCTGGGCGCCGATCCCATAGTCGCGCAGATCGGCCTTGAAACCCAGATGCACATTGGCCTCCACCGTGTCCATCCCGCCTTCTTGGAGGGCGTAAGCCTTGATCTTGTTGATCAAGCCGATGCCTCTCCCCTCCTGCTGCATGTAGAGGATGATGCCTGCGCCCTCATGCTCGACCATGCGCATGGCGCTGTGCAGTTGCCCGCCGCAGTCGCAGCGTTTGGAGCCGAAGACATCGCCGGTCAAGCAGGAGGAATGCACCCGGACCATGATCTCTTTGTTGGGGTCGATCTCCCCCTTGACCAGGGCAACATGCTCGAGTTCGTCCACATCATTGGTGTAGACAATGGTCCGAAAATCGCCGTAGAGAGTCGGGATTTTGGCCTCGGCGGCCCGGTGGACCAGCTTGTCCTCGCGGGTCCGGTAGGCAACGAGATCGGCGATGGTGGCAATCTTGAGCCCATGTTCCTTGGCAAAGATCTCCAGATCGGGCATCCGGGCCATGGTGCCGTCTTCCTTCATGATCTCGCAGATCACCCCGGAAGGATGCAATCCGGCCAAGCGGGAGAGATCCACCGACCCCTCGGTCTGGCCGGTGCGGACCAAAACCCCGCCGCGCCTGGCGCGCAGGGGAAAAATATGCCCCGGGCTGACGATATCGCTGGGCTTGGCCTTGGGATCGGCGGCCACCAGAATGGTTCGGGCTCGGTCCGCCGCGGAGATGCCGGTGGTGACCCCGGTGGTGGCCTCGATGCTCACCGTGAAGGCCGTTTCAAAGGGCGACTTGTTGTTCTGCACCATCATGGGGATCTGCAACTGCTCCAGATGATCCGGGGTCAGGGTCAGGCAGATGAGGCCCCTCCCATGGGTGGCCATGAAATTGATCGCCTCGGGCGTGACCTTTTCCGCGGCCATGTAGAGATCGCCTTCGTTCTCGCGATCCTCGTCATCGACCAGTATGATCATCTTCCCGGCCCGGATCTCGTCAATCACCTCTTCAATGGAACTTACCGCCATGGTCTTCACCTCAAAACTTTCGCCGCCTGTAGGCCGGGCACTGTTATCGCAAAAAGCCGTGCTCTGCCAGAAAAGCGGAATTGATTCTTGATTCCCCACCCCCGCCGTCAGCGTCCTTGGCGGAGAGCAATTTTTCCACATATTTGCCGATCAAATCCACTTCAATATTCACCACGCTCCCCTGCCGCAGCGCACCCAGGGTCGTGATGCCGAGGGTGTGGGGGATGATGGAAACGGAAAAGGCCTTATCGTCGATACTGTTGACGGTAAGACTGATGCCGTCAATGGCGATGGAGCCTTTTTCGATGATATACTTGCCAAACCCAGCCGGAACCTGGAAGCTGAAAAGCACGAAATCCCCCAGGGGCTGGCGGGTGAGCATGGGGGTCGTGGCGTCCACATGCCCGCTGACCATATGCCCGCCCAACCGGTCGCTGAGGCGCAGGGCGCGTTCCAGATTGACCACGCTGCCGACGGCCAGCTGCCCGAGATTGGTGCGGTTCAGGCTTTCCGGCGACACATCGACGAGAAAGCGGCGACCGCTGATCTCCTTGGCCGTGAGACAGACCCCGTTGACCGCGATGGACTCGCCTTCCGCAGGCTCGGGCAGATCAAAGTCCGCGCCAATGGCAAAGAGCATCCCGCCACCAACCGGTCTTTTTTCCAGTATCCTGCCTTGCCCCAGTATGATCCCGGTAAACATATTCTTTCCTAAGCAGTCAGCTATCAGCTGCGAGCTATAAGCTGTTTCTCTATCAACCCTTCGATCAGCACATCGTTGCCTAACCGCCGCACCTTGGTGACCTTAAAGCCGGGGGCTTCCGCAATCTTTTGCAGGCCAAGGGAGTCCACAAGAGGCACCCCGTCGTCGCCGATAAAGATCGGGGCCACAAAGATATTCACCTCGTCCACCAGATTGGCCCGCAAAAAAGCGCCATGCACCCGGCTGCCCCCTTCGACCAGCACACTGGTGAGCTGCGCTCGGCCAAGCTCGCAGAGCACCGCACCAAGATCAAGCTGGCCTGCGTCATCGAGCCGGACCTGCTTGATGACCGCGCCTGCCGCAACCAGGGCCTCGGCCCGTTTCACATCCGCATCCGGCCCGCAAAAGATCCAGGTTGGGGCAGAGGAAGCCTGTTGCAACATCTTGGCAATGGACGGCAACCTGAGCGCGGTATCCAGAATAACCCGCAACGGATCCCTGCCCCTGCGGCCCGGCACCCTGGTCGTGAGGGCGGGATCATCGCACAGGGCTGTCTCGCTGCCGATGAGGATGGCATCCACCCGATCCCGCAGCCGATGCACCTGCCGCCGGGATTGCTCATTGGTAATCCAACTGCACTGGCCGGAGGCGAGAGCCAATCTCCCATCCAGACTCATCCCGGCCTTCATGATCACCCAAGGCAACCCGGTGGTGACATGCTTGCTGAAGGGGCGATTCAGGCTGGAGCATTCTTCGGCCAACACGCCCTGCGTGACCTCAAGGCCATGAGAAGCCAAGGTCTTGCACCCCCCTCCCGCAACGAGCGGATTGGGGTCGAGCATGCCGACCACCACCCGTTTGATCCCTGCCGCGAGAATGGCCTGGGTGCAGGGCGGAGTCCGTCCCGTATGGTTGCAAGGCTCCAGGGTCACATAGATCGTGGCGCCCCTGGCTTTTGCCCCTGCAGCCCGGATGGCATGCACCTCGGCATGGGGGGTTCCGGCCTTGGCATGGAATCCCGTGGCAATGAGCCGGTTATTTTTGACCACCACCGCGCCGACACAGGGATTGGGCGAGGTGCGTCCCAGCCCTTTTCGCGCCTCCCTGATGGCCAGCTGCATCCAGGTGCGGTCGTCTTTCATTCCGTTTTTTCTTCCGGTCCGCCCAACATGTCCTTCAATTCAGACATGAACTCGCTCAGATCCTTGAACTGCCGATACACGGAGGCAAAACGCACATAGGCCACGCCGTCGAGCTTCCTTAAGCCGTCCATGACCCGCTCCCCGACCAACTTCACCGGGATCTCGCGTTCGCCCATATCCTGCAGCTCCCGTTCCAGAGAATCGACAAACTCATCGATCTGCTCCATGCTGACCGGCCGCTTCTCGCAGGCCTTTTGCAGACCTTCCACCACCTTGTGCCGGTCCCAGGCCTCACGGCGCCCATCCTTCTTGATCAGCATGGGCATGGTCACTTCAAGCCGTTCGTAGGTAGTAAACCTGCGATTACAGGCATCGCACATCCGGCGACGACGGGTGATGGTAAAGTCCTTGTTCAGGCGGGAATCAACAACCCTGTTTTCCAGATGACCGCAATACGGACATTTCATAACTTCGCCTTAACGATATTTGCGCCGGGGCACATTGCGGCCACTTACCGCTACCCCAGTTGGACAACAGGAACTTTGGCTTCGGCCAACAGCAAGGAGGAAAGGCTGTCGGCATATCCCTCTTTATAATAGATTTTTTCAATTCGTGCATTGATCAGCATCTTGCTGCAGATGGAGCAGGGCATATTGGTACAGTACAGGGTAGCCCCCTCAACGCTGAAACCGTGCAGCGCCGCCTGGATAATGGCGTTTTGCTCGGCGTGCAGGCCACGGCACAGTTCATGCCGCTCCCCGGAGGGAATCCCCTGCTGCTCCCGCAGGCAGCCGATATCAAGACAATGGCTGACCTTGGCCGGGGCTCCGTTGTAGCCTGTGGCGATGATGCGCTTGTCCCGCACCAGAATGGCGCCCACCTTGCGGCGGAGGCAGGTTGAGCGCTGGGCCACCATCTCGGTGATACCCATGAAATATTCGTCCCAGGACGGGCGGGTGTCTGTCATGATCGGTTACTCGTTGTCCCGCGCCATGTCAGGATACAGGGGAAAAGTATCGCACAGGGCGCGAACCTCGAGCCGGATAGCGTTCAGGGCTTCCTTGTTCTGCCGGTTCTCGATGGCCCGGTTGATCCAGTCGGCAATCTTGGCCATCTCCGGTTCCTTGAGCCCCCGGGTGGTAACAGCCGGAGTACCGATGCGCACCCCGCTGGTGACAAAGCGGCTCTGCTGGTCAAAGGGGATGGCGTTTTTGTTCACGGTAAGACCGGCCTCTTCCAAGGCCTCTTCCGACTCCTTGCCGGTTGCCCCCTTGTTGCTCAGATCAACCAGGAGCAGATGATTGTCGGTGCCGCCGGAAACAAGGCGGAAACCGTGGCCAACCAACCCTGCCCCCAAGGCCTGGGCGTTTTTCACCACCTGGACCTGATCCTGCTTGAACTTCTCTCCCATGGCCTCCTTGAAGGCCACGGCCTTGGCGGCGATGACATGCACCAATGGCCCACCTTGGATGCCGGGGAAGATTTTGCTGTCCAACTTCTTGCCGAACTCAGCCTTGGCGAGGATCAAGCCGCCCCGCGGACCGCGCAGGGTCTTGTGGGTGGTGGTCGTGACGAAATCAGCATAGGGCACCGGCGAAGGATGGACCCCGGCCGCCACCAGTCCGGCGATATGGGCCATATCCACCATGAACAGGGCGCCGATCTTGTCGGCTATGGCGCGGAACCCGGCAAAATCAATAACCCGAGGGTAGGCGCTCGCCCCGGCCACGATCATCTTCGGTCTCTGTTCAAGGGCAATGCGCTCCACCTCGGCCATGTCGATGCGCTCGGTTTCCCGGTTCACCCCGTAGGAAACAAATTTATAGAGCTGTCCGGAAAAATTCACCGCTGATCCGTGGGTGAGGTGGCCGCCGTGGGCCAGATCCATGCCCAGCACCGTATCTCCCGGCTGCAGCGAGGAAAAATAGACCGCCATGTTGGCCTGGCTGCCGGAATGGGGCTGAACATTGGCGTATTCGGCGCCAAAAATCTTCAGGGCCCGCTCGATGGCCAGGGATTCAATCTGGTCAGCGTATTCGCAGCCGCCATAGTAGCGCTTACCAGGATAGCCTTCGGCATACTTGTTGGTAAAAATGGAGCCTTGGGCCTCAAGCACCGCCTCGCTGACAATATTCTCGGAAGCAATCAGTTCAAGCTGATTGGACTGGCGGGCCAACTCATGGCGGATGGAACTGTACACATCCGGATCACTCTCTTTCAAATACGACACAGCAGTATCCTTCATGGTTATGGATCAGGCGAAATAATCACGGCCGAAAAATTACTCCAGGTAATTCCGGCCGCGCAAAAAAAATCGTGCATGGGGGGCCCGCAAACAGGGGGCAGACCCGTTTATCTAGAACATGTCAATCCGCCGCTGGTGCCTGCCTCCGGCAAATTCGGTGCTGACCCAGGCCCGGACTATTTCCACGGCCAGACCGGGGCCGACAACCCTGGCGCCGAGGCAAAGGACGTTGGCGTCATTGTGCTCCCGACTCATCCGGGCGGTAAACAGCTCGTTGCCCAGAGCCGCCCGGATTCCCTCGAAGCGGTTGGCCACCATGGACATCCCGACCCCGGTGCCGCAGATCAGAATCCCGCGCTCGCAAGCGCCGTTTTGCACCTGAGTGCAAACAGCCTTGGCAAAATCAGGGTAATCGACAGACTCGGTGGAATAGCAGCCCTTGTCATCCACCGTATGCCCCAGCTCCTGAAGCAGCGGAACAATCTCAGCCTTGAGGCTGATGCCGCCATGATCGCAACCAATGGCAATCTTCACGGGTTGCCCTCGTACTGCTTCATGATCAACACCGCGTTGGTCCCGCCGAAGCCAAAGGAATTGGACATCGCCGCCCGAATCTTCATCTTGCGCGCCTGATTGGGGACATAGTCCAGATCGCACTCAGGGCTGGGATTTTCCAGATTCATGGTCGGCGGAGCAATCTGATGCTTGATGGACAGGGCGGTAAAGACCGCTTCGATGCCCCCTGCTCCGCCCAACATATGGCCGGTCATGGACTTGGTCGAGCTGATGGCCAGCTTGTAGGCCTGGTCGCCGAAAGCCGTTTTAATGGCCCGGGTTTCCACGACATCGTTCAACGGGGTTGAGGTGCCATGGGCGTTGATATAGTCAACATCTTCCGGGCGCATGCCCGCATCCTTGAGGGCCATCTGCATGCAGCGGGACGCGCCGTTGCCATCCTCGGGAGGGGCGGCCATGTGGTAACCATCGCTGCTCAACCCGTAGCCGGCAACCTCGGCATAGATCTTGGCGCCACGGGCCAGGGCATGCTCCAACTCTTCGAGGATGAGTACGCCGGCCCCTTCGGAAATAATAAAGCCGTCCCGGTCCCGGTCAAAGGGGCGGGAGGCTTTTTCCGGCTGGTCATTGCGGGTGGACAACGCCTTCATCGCGTGGAAACCGCCGACGGCCAGAGGACAGATCACCGATTCGCTGCCGCCGGTGATGGCCACATCACATTCATCGTTAACGATGGAGCGAAACGCCTCGCCCACCGCATGGGTACCGGCGGCGCAGGCTGTGGTGAGGCACAGGTTCGGCCCCTTGGTGCCGTAAATAATGGAGATCTGGCCGGCGCCCATGTTGGGTATAACCATGGGAATAAAAAAGGGGGTGATACGCTTGGTCCCCTTTTCCATGGCCACCTGATGGTATTTTTCGATGGTAGGCAGGCCGCCGAGGCCGCAGCCCATGATACTGGCAATCCGGGGTGCGTTTTCCTCGGTAATCTGCAGATCGGCGTTGCGTAGGGCTTCCCCGGCTGCGGCGACCGCGTATTGCACAAAGAGGTCGAGGTGCTTGGCGACCTTTTTGTCAATATGGTCTTCAACCTGAAAATCCTTGACCTCGGCAGCGATGTTGACGCCGACCTCGCTGGCGTCGAACCGGGTAATCGGGCCGATGCCGCTCTTGCCTGCGCACAGCGCACTCCAGGTTTTCTCCACGCCTGTTCCCAGGGGAGTAACCAGTCCAACTCCTGTGACCACGACTCTTCTGCCCACGCTGATCCTCACAATCTGTTTGCAGAGAAAGGAAGGCCTTGGCAGGAAATATCCCGCCAAGGTCCGCCCTCAGTTGTTCCTGCTAGGTACCTGCTGCCGACAAAAAACTGTTCGGCTCAACCGGTAACCTTATTGATATGGTCGATGGCGTTCTGAACGGTGGTGATCTTTTCGGCAACGTCATCGGCGATCTCGATATCAAAGGCCTCTTCCATGGCCATGATCAGCTCAACCAGGTCAAGGGAGTCAGCGCCCAGATCATCAATAAAAGAAGCCCCCGGCACAACCTTGTCTTTGTCCACACTCAGCTGCTCGGCAATGATATCAATGAGTTTTTCCTGTACAGACATGTCTTTTCTCCTTGCTTGTTTACGGTAACATCTTACCAAGTTTTGCTCTTACAATATATATCACATGAACATGCCGCCATTGACATGGATAAACTGCCCTGTCACATAGCGCGCATCGTCAGAAGCCAGATAGGCAACAGCCCCGGCAATATCCTCCGCCTCGCCCAACACCCCCATGGGGATCTCAGCCTTGATCGTATTGGTAACCTCTTCGGCAAGGTCGCGGGTCATGTCGGTGACAATGTAGCCGGGGGCCACCCCGTTCACCGTGATCCCGCGGGAGGCAAGCTCCTTGGCCACGGATTTGGTGAAACCGACGATCCCTGCCTTGGCGGCAGCATAGTTGGCCTGGCCTGCGTTGCCGGCAAAACCGATCACCGAGGTAATATTGATGACCCTTCCCCAACGCTGTTTCATCATGCCCCGGCTCACCGCCTTGGTACAGAGAAACACTCCCTTGAGGTTGGTGTTGAGGACCTCGTCCCACTGCTCATCCTTCATCTTCATGAGCAGGCCGTCCCTGGTGATGCCGGCGTTGTTCACCAGGATATCCACCCGGCCATGGGTATCAAGAATCTTCTTGAAAGCCGCTTCGATCTCCTCGGCAACGGCAACGTTGAACTGGACCGCTTCGGCCTTGCCGCCTGCGCCCAAAATGGACTGCACCGTCTCTTCGGCGGCAGAGGGATTGCTCACATAGTTGACAATGACTGTGGCGCCTTGGGCTGCCAAGCGCTGACAGATAGCCCGACCAATGCCCCTGCTGCCTCCGGTGACTACGGCGATTTTTCCGCTCAGACTCATGCGCTCTTCCTTTCCTTGAATTTCGCGATAAGCATGGGCACAATCTCGAAGACATCCCCGACAATGCCGTAGGTGGCCACGTCAAAGATCGGGGCATCGGCGTCACGGTTGATGGCGATGATGGTGTCGGCGGACTGCATCCCCACCAGATGCTGGATGGCACCGGATATCCCGCAGGCAATATAGATTTTGGGGGCCACGGTCTTGCCGGTCTGCCCAACCTGATGGGGATAGGGAATCCAGCCGCTGTCCACTGCGGCCCGGGAAGCGGCAACCGCCCCGCCCAGAACATCGGCCAGTTCCCGGATCATGGCAAAGCCCTTTTCGTTTTCCAAGCCCCTACCGCCGGCCACGACAATATCGGCCTCGCTGAGGTTCACCCGGTCAAGATCTTCCACCACGGATTCAAGCACCTTCACCCGGGGCTTGAGCAAGGCCGGCTCCAGATTCACCTTAAGGATTTCCCCCTTGCGCCCCGCATCCCTGGTAAGGGGCTTCATCACCAGCGGCCGCACCGTGGAGATCTGCGGGCGGGTATGCGGGCAAACAATGGTGGCCATGATGTTGCCGCCAAAGGCCGGACGGGTCTGGAGCAGCGCACCATCCTCATCACGGATCGCCAAATCCGTACAATCGGCGGTAAGACCGGTGGCCAAAGTGGTGGCAACCCGGGGGATAAATGATCTACCGATGGCCGTGGCACCGGCAAGAATAATCTCGGGCCTGTGTTTTTTGGCCAGCGCACTCAAGGCGTTGCCATACGCGTCATCGGTGAAAGAGGCCAGATTCGGATCATCGACGACAAACACCTTGTCTGCGCCGCAGGCAATAAGCTCTTCGGCCATGCCCTCGACTTTTGCGCCCAAAAGAACAGCGGAAAGGGGAACCCCTCTTTTTTCGGCCAGCTTACGCCCGGCCCCAAGCAGTTCCAAGGCAACGGGGGCGAGTTTGCCATGTCGGCATTCCGCATAAACCCAGACCCCGGACCAATCGCCCAAGTTGCCCTGGGTTGCCTTTTCCTCCCGCTTGATGGAAAGAGCGCCGACCTCGCAGACATCCACGCAACTGCCGCACAGGGTACAGGTCTCACCGACCACGGCGACCCCGCCTTCAACCTTGATGGCCCCGAAGGTGCAGGTACTTTCACAGACACCACAACCAATACAGGCTTCTATATCAATCTGTAACATGGAGAATTCCGTTCGTCTGAGCCGTTGTTTTTAAAATAACCGTAATATTAAAATGTCGTCATCCCGGCATAAGGAGCCGTAACGAAATAACTAAAAATCTAATAGTTATTTCGTTACGGCTCCTAAAGTCTACAGGAGAGGCGACAATTTCTCATACAACTGGGCAACCTGCTCACTGGGGGTGCCACCAAGCATGCACCGCTCCCCCCGCAATTCCGGAGAGAAGACCTTGACCACCTGGGTGGTGGAACCTTTGAGCCCCAACTGCTCCGGGTCTGCCTCGATATCCACTGCGGTCAGCTTGGTGATATCGATCTTTTTCGCCTTCATCTTCCCCTTGAGGGAAGGAATTCTGGGCTCGTTGATCTCTTTAACCACGGTGAACAGCGCGGGCAACGGGACCTCCACCAGGTCGTAACCGTCGTCCATCAAACGCTCTGCCTTAATGGTGTTGGCGGTACAGTCATTGATCTTGCGCACATAGGCGACAAAAGGGATATCAAGGCGTTCTGCCAAGCCGGGCCCTACTTGGGCGGTATCTCCATCAATGGCCTGCTTGCCGCAGAGGATCAAATCAAAATCATCTATCTTTTTAATGGCCTGGGACAGGGTATAGGTGGTGGCCCAGGTGTCCGCTCCGGCAAAGGCGCGATCCGAAACAAGCACCGCCTCATCCGCCCCGCAGGACACCGCCTCGCGCAGCATCTCCTCTGCCTGGGGAGGCCCCATGCTGAGCACGGTTACCATGCCGCCGTGCTGCTCCTTCAGGCGAACCGCCTCCTCAAGGGCATGGCGGTCGTAGGGGTTCATGATGGCTTGCACCCCTTCCCTGGACAGGGTGTTGGTCTTGGGGTCCAGGCGGACATCCTTGGCGTCCGGCACCTGTTTTACGCAAACGATGATCTTCATGAGGACCTCATGTACTCCTTGTTCAGTTCCTGACCAATAACATTCCGCTGGATCTGATTGGTGCCCTCGTAAATTTGGAGGATCTTGGCGTCACGCATCATCTTCTCCACCGGGTAATCACGCATATACCCATAACCAGCAAGGACCTGAACCGCATCGACGGTAACCTTCATCGCCATGTCGGTGGCGAACACCTTACACATGGAGGAGGCCTTGGACATGTCATTCTTATGGGCGTCGATATGCTTGGCTGCCGAGTAGACCAAGGCGCGGCCCGCCTCGACCTGGATGGCCATATCGGCCAGGATATGCTGTACGGCCTGGAAGGATATAATGGGTTTGCCGAACTGTACCCGCTGCTTGGCGTAGGTAACCGCCTCATCCAAGGCACCCTGCCCCAGGCCAACGCCGAGGATGGCGATCCCCGGACGGGACTGATCCAGGGTCTTCATCACGGTGATAAAGCCCATGCCGATCCGACCGATCACCCTGTCCTTGGGAATACGGCAGTCCTTGAAGATCAGCTCCCGGGTGGAAGAACAGCGGATACCCAGCTTTTTTTCCTTGACCCCGTAGGAAAAACCAGGATCGGTATCCTCGACCACAAACATGGTGGCGCCGCGGGGCCCCTTGCTTTTGTCGGTGATGGCAATAACCGTATAGATCTGAGCCTCGCCGGCATTGGTAATCCACTGTTTGGTGCCGTTGAGGACCCATTCGTCGCCATCGAGCACGGCGGTGGTCTGGATACCGGAGGCATCGCTGCCGGCATTGGCCTCGGTAAGGGCAAACGCCGCCAATTTCTCGCCGCTGGCGATGAGAGGCATATATTTCTGCTTCAGTTCTTCGCTGCCGGAGATAAGAATCGGGTAGGCGCCCAGGGCACTGGCGGCAAAGGCGGTGGCCACCCCGGTACAGCCGCGGGCAAACTGTTCAAGGGCGAGGACAATGTCAAAACACCCCCCGCCCAAACCACCATATTCTTCAGGAATATAGAGGCCATACAAATCAGCCTTGGCGATGGCGGTTAAGATATCACGGGGATAATCTTCGGTTTCATCCAATTCCGACCTTTGCGGAACAATCATTTCATCGGTAATCTGCCGAGCAACATCGACGATCATCTGCTGCTCTTCGCTCAAGAAATAATCCACTCTGCCCCCTTGTCCTCAATTACTTTGATATGCGGTTGAAAATAGCGCGCCCTGTGCCTACCACCTGACCACGGCTGCGCCCCAGGTAAAGCCCCCGCCAAAAGTGCAGATGAGAAGCAGATCTCCCTGCTGCAATCGGCCTTCCCGGTTCGCTTCGTCCATGGCAATCGGCACGGTCGCCGCCGATGTATTACCATATTTGTGTACATTAATATAGATTTTTTCGAGGGGCACACGGAGGTGATCGGCCAAGCTTTTCAGGATACGAATATTTGCCTGGTGGGGCACAATAAGGGAGATGTCCGCGAGGGCAAGGCCTTCTTTTTCAAGGACGGCGGTGATGGCATCCGCCATGGCCCGGACCGCGTAGCGAAAAACATCCTTCCCCACCATTTTGATGAAGGGGCCATCGCTTGGCTGGGTGCAGAGGTCCGGGTTCAAACTGGGAGCGTTGTCCATATGGAGCAACTCCCATAACCGACCATCCGCATAGAGCTGACTGGCCAAAATTCCCCGCCCCTGATCGTTGCCGGTCACCAGACAGGCCCCGGCTCCATCGCCGAAAAGCACACAGGTATTGCGGTCCTGCCAATTGGTCCGGCTGGAAAGATTCTCCGCGCCGATCACCAGAATCTTCATGTCCGGGGTATGATGGATGTATTTGTCGGCCAGGTCAAGGCCGTAGAGAAAGCCGGAACAAGCGGCGTTGATGTCAAAGGCGAAGGCATTGACGGCCTCCAGCTCCTTCTGTACCAGACAGGCGCAGGAAGGCATGGCCTTTTCACAGGAAATCGTCCCGAGGACGATCATGTCGACTTCCGCCGGGGTCACCCCGGCCATGTCCAAGGCGCGGCGGGCTGCCTCGCTGGCGAGCTTGGAAGTCTCTTCCCCTGCCCGGGCAATATGCCGGGTCTTGATCCCCGTTCTGGTGGTAATCCACTCATCGGTGGTATCAACCATCTTCTCAAGATCCGCGTTGGTGAGGATCCTTTCCGGCAGGCAGGATCCGGTCCCGATGATAACCGCACGGCTCATGGGGCTACTCCGGAAACAGCGACTTCCGCCGACAAGGAATCATCCTGTTGCACCAGAAGATGATCAAGGGAAAAAAGCTCAAGGATGCGGTCATTGACTTTATTGCGGGCCATTTCGGAGGCAACCCGGATGGCATTTTTTATTGCCACGGCGTTTGAACGCCCATGGCAAATAATGGCGTTGCCGCGGATACCGAGCAAGGGGGCGCCGCCATACTCGGCATAATCAACCCGTTTTTTAAAAGAAACAAAGGCATCCCTGGCAAGCAGATAGCCAAGCTTTGCCTTAAAACTCTTTGCAATCTCCTCACCCAGCATGCCCATGACCGCCTCGGCCAAACCCTCGCTCAGTTTCAGGCAGACATTGCCAACAAATCCGTCACAGACCATGACGTCAACATCCCCCTGAAAGGTGTCGCGGCCCTCGACATTGCCGATGTAATTCAAGGAACTCTGCTGAAACAGTTCGTGGGATTTTTTCACCAGGGCATTGCCTTTCCCCCCCTCTTCGCCGATACTGAGCAGACCGACACGGGGCCGGTCCAGGCCAAAGAGTATTTGAGAAAAAGCGGTGGCCATAACCCCGAATTGAAAGAGATGCTCAGGGCGGCAATCAACGTTTGCGCCCACATCCATCATTACCACCGGCCCTTTCAAGGTAGGGAAAATACCCGCGATTCCAGGCCGGGATACATGCTCCAGACGGCCAAGCAACTTGAGGGCTGCAGCCAGTGTCGCCCCAGAATTGCCGGCGCTGACAACAGCGTCAACCCTGCCCTCTTTGTGGAGGGCAAAGGCCTTCATGATGGATGAGTCTTTTTTCCTGCGGATGGCGTCAAAGGGGGATTCATCCATGTCAACAACCTGGGAGGCATGCACCAGATGAATCCGGGGTGAAGGAGTGCCATGGGTTGCGAGAATAGCCTCGAGACGGGTCTGATCACCAATCAGGCTGATCTCAAGGTTAGAGTCGCACGCAGCCAGGACTGCCCCGGAAACCAGTTCTTCCGGGCCTCGGTCCCCGCCCATGGCATCCAAGGCAATATGCAACGCCATGGCGTAACTCTATTACTCTGCGGTCAACTTGACAACAGTACGGCCCTTGTATGACCCGCAGCCAGGACACAGACGGTGCGAGAGCTTCGGCTCGCCACATTCGGAGCAGGTGGAAACGGTTATGCCACACAGAGCATCATGTGAACGACGTATTCTGGTACGGGCATGCGAATGTCTTCTTTTCGGTAAGGCCATTACTTTTCCTCCAATTGGAAAGATCTCGGTTACAGCTTGTTGTCTGTAACGGGTTTCTCAAAAAAACTCAACAGGTTCAACACAAATGAATCAGTTTTTGTTCCGCAAAGCCAATAAGCTGAAGCGTTTCGATAGAGATCGCTTCGGCAAATTACCCTGCTACTGATCCTGCAACTTTGCCAAAACATTAAATGGAGATACGCTTGTACCTCTGGCACAATCACACGGACAACGACTCAAGTTCGCCCCGCACTTCGGACAGAGCCCCAAACACTTATCGTTACAGAGTCTTTTCTCTGGCAGGCTAAGATACACCTGCTCGGCAAGCACGGAAAAAACATCCACAACCGGCTCCGCAAGATACACAACATCCAGGTCACTACTCTTGCAAAAGTATTCCGCAGCAAGACCTGCCTCGTCCTGTTTGACAAACAACTCAAAAACAATCTCAAACTCTTCCGCCAAGGTATAGGCAAAAGACTCAAGACAGCGATCGCAATCGAGAAGAACGGGGAGGCGCATGATACCAGCAAAAATCACCCGCCCGCCCTCTTTTCTCAAAGAAAAGGTGCACACTCCCGGTCCTGCACAGACGACCTCTTCACCAGGAACCCAGGAATCATCGTCAACACTGAAAAAAAGGCCGTCCGCTGGTATTTCTTCCCACTTGATCCGCACGCATCACCTGTTCACAATGCAAAAAATGGAACAGATCAATATAAATAAACACGGCTTATTGTCAAGTTAATTCACCGCCAGACCTTTTTTTCTCGTTGGCGTGCACACTCAACAGGGGATCTTCGACAAACAGGAGGACTATGACTTGAACAAAAACTGGCTTACAAGGGGTTACAACAATCGGGCTAGCCGGTCGCTCGCCTTACCCAGGCGGTGACCAAGCACATGAATAATCCGCCGTAAAAGTTTCAGGCCAAGCACAGGGGCCTGTATCAGCAGCTGTTCCAGCTTTTCACGAGAGAGGATCAGGAGACGACTCTTTTCCGTGGCGATAACGGTTGCATGTCGGTCCCCCCCCTCAACAGCAGAAATCTCACCAACCAGACTTCCCCGCTCAAGCACGGCAACCAGAATGAATTTACCAGGGAAAATCGCATCCATCTTAACGGCCAGTTTTCCCTCAACCAGAAACCCCATAAAATCGCCAGGATCCCCGCTTTTCGTCACAATTTCCGCTGGTTGCCACTCTCTGAACTCAAGATACGCAAACAACTCCAGCATCTCATCAGCGGATAAAAAAGAAAATATATCATGTAACTCCTCAGGCCGATATCTCCCAAAAAGCATTTCGTCAACGGTACCCATTTGCGTTTATTCAGTCGCCCCCTTATTGACCTTCTCTTCAAGCCTGGCAATAAGTCCGGCGAAATTCTCCTTGTTCAGAATACTGGCAAACTGGGTCCGGTAATTATTCACCAGGCTTACCCCCTCCACCTCTACATCATAAACCAGCCAGCGATCATCGTTATTTTTGAGCTTGTAATTAACCGGCGTTTCCACCTTCTTTCGAATCAGGTCACTATAAACAATGGCCTTATTCCCCTGCATTTCTGTTTTCTTAAAGACAACTTTTTCCCCTGAATACGTTTCTATTTTGGCTATATATGTGTTTTCCAATAGCGTCTTAAACAAGAAAACAAAGCGATCCTGCTCTTCAGGAGTTCTTTCCCGCCAGTGCTTGGCCAACGCACGCATGGACATATCTCGAAAGTCAAATTTCTTTTCGACAATAGTTACCACCCGATTTTTCCTCTCCGCCCTGCGAGTCGGCACGGCGAGCTTTTCATCCTGAAGAATAGAAATAATCTCGTCAACGGCATCCTTTACGAAGACAACCGGGTCAGTAGCAGCACAGGAAATACCCTGAGACATAACGAGGATAGCAATTGTCAGAATAATTACCGGAAGAAACTTCAGACACCATCTGTTCCTGTTTTTCATTTTTGCCTCTACAATCATTCGCTGAAAAGATAAAATTATTAAATAACTCTGGTTTCGCTCAATCCAGCGACACAGAGCCTTTACTCTTCCTGCTTGGCGAGCTTAAACTTTTTTTCACAGGCCCTTGCAGAGCGTCAAAGCCAGAACCTCCCCGACCAGACGACACCTTGACCACGCCGCCGTATTCATGGCAAGCACAGTTTACCGCATCACCGATGCCTACTGAGCATCAACCGAGGTGTCAACCGAAACCGGCCCAGGCATATTCTGGGCATATTTTTTTTCAATCCTGTCGAATGAGGACATGTACACCGATTCACTCCCCCCGGCAACATCATGTATTTTCTTTTGCCGATACTGACGATATGCATCGCGCAGGGCCACATACGGATCAATGGCGGATTCTTTGAAATCTTCGTAATCCCCTAGGGTAAGGGAGGTGTTATTCACCTCTCGGCCAGCCTCAACGGCCATCCCTGCACCCGAATCAGACATGGCAAGATAGGACACTGGACTCAAGAAAAAATCCCCAGCCAACCCGATGGTATCACGCACATTCGAGGGGCCAAAGAAGGGCCAGCAAAGATAAATGCCTTCTCCAAATCCATACACCCCAATGGTTTGCCCCAGGTCTTCATCCTTGGGAGACAAACCGAACTCATTTTTGGCAGG
Source organism: Thiovibrio sp. Mzg5 (assembly GCF_055379285.1). Lineage (NCBI taxonomy): Bacteria > Pseudomonadati > Thermodesulfobacteriota > Desulfobulbia > Desulfobulbales > Thiovibrionaceae > Thiovibrio > Thiovibrio sp. Mzg5. The sequence goes on from NZ_AP022872.1 coordinate 1,400,305, forward strand.
ATCGGCCAGACCGGCAATGCCAAGGGTGGAATTGATAACAAAACGGGCGGATTCAACCCCACTGTTCGCAACTTTCCCCTGCAGAAGATTGTTCACAATCCGAACCGGAGCCAGAAGATTTTTAAAAAAACTCCGCACGCACATCCGCACGTCTTCGGCGATAAAATACGCATATCCCTGGGATGCCGGCTTAACCACCCAAAAATAAAGTTTGTCGTTAAAATGAAAAAAACCACGGTTGATCGACTCCAGAGGATCCGAGGCCAGACCAATATCACGCTCTTCCCCGAAATCCGGTTCATCGTCAACCGCCACATCCTGCGCCAAGGCAATGGTCATAGACCCCAGCCAGATTGCCAGGCAACAGAAACATATTCTGTACAATTGAAGCGGGAAACTGTCACGATTTTTCATGGTCGTCCTCTGTAACCCAATTTGCTGAAGGCCGAAGAGCTCGTTGTCGCCAAGCCAAACTGAACAGGACACACAAACAGGAGCTAACAAAAAAACAACTTATTTTATGTCTGCCAGATACGTTGTTCTTTTTTTAAATAATTTCCAAAAACCGCCCACAACCCGAGGTATTAAGGGTGATCAGACCTTGCCGAATATATACTTACTCACCAATTCCTCAAGATCAAGCGCGGATTCTGTTTCCGTGATAACACCCCCATCAACCAACAATTCTTCCGAACCGCCCTGGGAAATTTTAATATATTTATCCCCGATAATCCCCTGGGTTTTAATAGAGGCAATTGCATCATCGGTAATCTTTACCCCGCTATTGATCAGAAGCTCAACCTGGGCCCGATCATTTTCACCCAACGAGATATTGCTTACTTTGCCGACATTAACTCCGGCCATTTCCACTAGGGCTCCGCGCTTAAGGCCGGAGACATTGCCAAATGTCGCCCGCACGGAATATGTCTTCTCCATTGAGAACACTGAAAACTCGCCCAATTGCAGAGACATATAAGCAAAAGCCAGAAAACCTGCCAGAACAAAGAGACCAACAATCGCATCAACATTTATCTTCTTCATACCCTTTATTCCATCTCCCTGCTTAAATAAACCTTCCCCATGGTGTTCTGTACAAAGTCCTGAATCTCGGGAAGTTCACTCTGTTGAATATCTTCAGGACTGGCAAAGGTGTTGAACTTACCCTTATTGATCAAAATGACCTGATCTGCCAGATTGAAGATTTTAGGGATATCGTGACTGACTATAATGGACGTATATCCGAATTTCTTCTGGGTCTCCAGAAAAAGTTTGTAAATCTCCAAGGATTTCTCAGGATCAAGACCCGTGGTCGGCTCATCAAACAGCATTATTTCCGGCTGCAACATTAACGCCCTGGCAAGCCCCACCCTCTTTCTCATACCACCGCTCAACTGAGCCGGATATTTTTCCTCATGCCCCGTGAGACCAAGTTGCGCCAGGGTGGCAAGCACCCGCGTCCGAATCTCCTCGCTCCCTAACCTTGTCCGCTCTTCAAGGGGTAGAGCCACATTGGCAAAAACACTCAAGGAATCAAGCAGCGCCGACCCCTGAAAAAGGACGCCAAATTTTGTCCGAATCCCATTCAGCGCTTTGCCGCGCATCTTGGAGATATCTTGCCCATCCACCAGGATCTGCCCGGAATCCGGACGCAAGAGCCCCAGGATAAGCTTCATAGTCACACTTTTCCCCTGGCCACTCGGTCCGGCGATAACCGTAGTCTTGCCGGAATTGATCGTCAGGTTCACCCGGTCAAGAATGGTCTGCTTGCCAAAGGATTTCACAACATCTTTAAACTCGATAACCGCCTGATTCATAACAGTATCGCCGTAAGCAAATAATCCCAGATAAGAATCGCGACGGAGGAAAGAACAACTGCCTGGGTGGTGACCTTGCTCACGCCCTCAGCGCCAAAACCGGCCCCCCGGATGACGTGCACAAAATACCCTCGCCCCGCACACACCCAAACGATGACCAGGGCAAAAACAAAAGATTTTATGATGCCCATGTTTATATCCTGATTCACAACACTCTGCTCCATGCCAGCCCAATACGCCCCGGGATTGACCCCCAATAAGCCGCAACCGGCCAGATATCCGCCGAAGATGCCGACAACATTGAAAAAAATGGTGAGAATCGGAACCGAGATGAGCGTGGCAAGAAACTTTGGCGTGATGAGATAACGGAAAGGGTCGATGGCCATACATTCCAAGGCGTCAAGCTGCTCGCTATTGCGCATGATCCCGATTTCGGCGCACATAGCCGACCCGGCCCGCCCGGTAACCATCAGGGCCGTCAAAACCGGGCCAAGCTCACGGAGCAGAGACAGGGAAACCGCCGACCCCAAGGCCCCTTCCGAGCCGAATTTACGCAAGGTATAATATCCTTGTAAGCCAAGGACCATCCCGGTGAACCCTGCCACAAAAAATATAACCCAGAAAGAATTGGCGCCGATCAGGCGGACCTGGCGAATCATGGCGGAAAATCGAAACGGTCTTTTGAAAACGCCGCCAAGACCCAAAGCCAGAAACGAACCCATGCGTCCCAGATCTTCCAGGAGCCAGATGGTATTGCGTCCTATTTCTTCCAGGTAACGGATCATAGGCTCCTCGGGCATGGGTTTGCGCAGAAACACGTTTCACAACAAACCATTATAGCAAACTCCATGCGTTAGCCGGTTATTCGATTACGCCATCCCATAAAACTTTTATGTTACTCATGGGACACAGGCAGTGTCAAGCACTTGCTCCAAAGAAAACCGCGAATCTGGCACAGATAATTTAAAAAAAAAGGGATTAGCAGTAATCGCTAATCCCTTTAATTTTTCTTTTGGCGGAGTGGACGGGGCTCGAACCCGCGACCCCCGGCGTGACAGGCCGGTATTCTAACCAACTGAACTACCACTCCTCTTGTGGTGGGCGAAACAGGGATCGAACCTGTGACCCTCGGCTTGTAAGGCCGATGCTCTCCCAGCTGAGCTATTCGCCCCACATGAAGTGTGGCAAGATATACCCTTGCCACCCCTCATCCGTCAAGCAAAAAACTTACCGCATTCCAAAAATGATGGCTGCGAATTATGCTGAATTCTTTTTCCGTCTGCAGACAGAGTCACACCCTCTGCTAATGAGCCACATTGTTCGAGGAAAGCACACCATCCCCGCCAAACTCGCCAAAGGGAATGTCCTTGAAAAGGGTATCCCCCTCCTGGAGGACCAATGCCTTCGCCAAGACTTCGTCAACATGCTCAACCAGCTCCACCGTGAGCCCCTTGAGAATCTTTGCCGGGATTTCGTGAAGATCGACTTCATTCTCCCGAGGGATCAGAACATGCTTGATATTCCCCCGTCGCGCGGCAAGAAGTTTTTCGGTGAGACCCCCAATGGGCAAGATTCGGCCGCGCAGGGTAATCTCGCCGGTCATGGCGATATCCCGCCGGACCGGAAGCTTGAGCAAGGCGGAAACCATCGAGGTCGCCATGGTAATCCCGGCAGACGGCCCATCCTTGGGAATGGCCCCTTCCGGCACATGGATATGAATATCAAGTTTCTGATAAAAGTCCGGCAACAGGCCAAGCTGCAAGGCTCGAGTCCGCACGTAGCTCAAGGCCGCCTGGGCGGATTCCTGCATGACATCACCGAGCTTTCCGGTCACAGTCAGATTCCCTTTCCCAGGCATCAGGGCCGTCTCGATCTGCAACAACTCACCTCCCACCTCGGTCCAGGCAAGACCGGTGGTAAGGCCAATCTTATCCCGCTCTTCGGCCAGACCGAAACGATACCTGACCCCACCCAAATACTTGGCAATGGCCGCATCGTTCAACCGATATCGTTTGTCCGTCTTTTTCTTTTGCCGGTCCCGGGCCACCTTGCGACAGACCGAGGCAATGCTGCGCTCAAGATTGCGCACCCCAGCTTCGCGGGTGTATCTCCGGATAATCTCAAGAATCGCGCCATCGTTGAAGGTAATATCCTCCGGCCCGAAACCGTTTGCCTCCAATTGTTTCGGCACCAGAAAGCCCTGGGCGATGTTCAGCTTATCCTCTTCCGTATAGCCATTGAGCTTGATTATCTCCATCCGATCTTGGAGCGGCGCCGGGATGGCGTGGAGATTGTTGGCGGTGGTCACGAAAAAAACCCCGGACAGGTCATAGTCGAGATCAAGATAATGATCGTTGAAAGCGACATTTTGCTCCGGGTCCAGCACCTCCAGCAGGGCGGAAGAAGGATCTCCCCGGAAATCCATACTCATCTTGTCCACCTCATCAAGACAGATAACCGGATTCACGACCTTCGCCTTCTGCATGGACTGAATAATCTTGCCTGGCAAGGCCCCGATATAGGTGCGCCGGTGCCCTCGGATCTCAGCCTCGTCACGAACCCCGCCGAGGGAGAGCCGAACAAACTTGCGCCCCATGGCGCGGGCCAGGGACTTGCACAATGAGGTTTTGCCAACACCGGGAGGACCAACCAGGCAGAGAATCGGCCCCTTGATTTTTTCAACCTGGGCCTGCACGGCAAGATATTCAAGGATTCGTTCCTTAGGCTTCAAAAGACCATGGTGGTCCTGGGCAAGGATTTCCTCCGCCTCCAGAATATCGATCTTCTCTTCAGTTTTTTCCCGCCAAGGAAGACTGAGAATGCAGTCGATATAATTGCGAACCACCGTGGCCTCGGCCGACATGGCCGGCATCATCTTCAGCTTCTTGAATTCCTGCTCCAGCTTGGCGCGAGCCGCCTCGGGCAAATTTTTCTCCTGAATAGCCTTGTCGAGCCCCTCGAGCTCGGAAGAAGCATCCTCGGCGCCCCCCATCTCTTTCTGGATGGCGCGAAGTTGCTCCGCCAGGAAATAATCCTTCTGGGTCTTATCCATTTTTTTCTTCACCCGGGCTCGGATAATCTCCTCAAGCTCGGCGATCTCAATTTCCTTATGGATAAGGGCCAACACCTGTTCCAGGCGCGCAACAACCGAAAAATTCTCCAGGATGCCCTGCTTTTCCTGCACGTTCAGGGGCAGATGTGCGGCCAGGACATCGACAAATTTTGCAGGCCGCTCAATGCGGGCCAAGGATTTTATAACCTCGGCCGGCACTTTTTTGTTGTATTTAACATACTCCTTAAAACTTGTCTGGATCTCCCGGACATAGGCGATTGCTTCAAGACCGCCCTCGTCCTCTGCCTCTTCGCCTTCAAGCTGCACAACAAAATAGTCGGGATTGGGCAGATGCTTTACGATCCTGCCCCTTCTTTTACCTTCGACCAGAGCCTTGATCGTGCCATCCGGCAGCCGGAGCAGTTGCATGACCGTGGCAACGGTTCCCACCGCATGCACGCTCTCCTCGGTTGGATCATCCTCAGCCGCGTCTTTCTGGGTTACGAGAAAGATTTCAGAACGCTTGGCCATTGCCTCTTCAAGCGCCTTTATAGAGCGTTCCCGGCCAACCACCAACGGCGCCACCATGTAAGGGAAGATCACGATGTCCCGCAAGGGCATCATCGGATAGGCAATTTTCTGTTCGGGATCAGACTCAACCATAATGGTTAAAACACTCGTGATGGGTTAGCCGTTGTCTTCAAATGATCATGCCAGTCAGATGGCATAACTGACAGCAGTGACAAATAATATTATAAAAGGCCGTAAAAGCGCCTACACCGACTGCTCGTCGGCTCAGGCGCTTTTCTTTGATTCCGCGTCGTTATCGTACAAAATCACCGGATAATCGCCGTTCAGCACCACCTGTTCGCTGATCACGCATTCCCGCACATTTTCCTTGGAAGGCAATTCGTACATGATATCAAGCATTGCCTGCTCCATGACCGTTCTCAAGCCCCGTGCTCCGGACTTTCTTTTGATCGCCTGCTGGGCGATGGCCTTGAGCGCGCCCTCGGTGAAGCGCAGCCGGATATTGTCAAAAGCAAAAAGACGCTCATACTGCTTGGTCAGCGCGTTCTTTGGCGTACGCAAAACGCGGATCATATCCTCCTCATCCAGCTCCTCCATGGTCGCCACCACCGGCAGACGACCAACCAGTTCCGGAATCAGGCCAAAACGCAGGAGATCTTCCGCCTGCACCTGAGCCAGGATATCTCCCACCGTCTTTTTCGGCTTGCCAACGACCTTGGCCCCAAACCCCATGGACTTGGTGCCGGTTCGCTGCTTGATCACGCCGTCGAGCCCGACAAAGGCTCCGCCGCAGATAAACAGAATATTGGTGGTATCAATCTTGATATATTCCTGCTGCGGATGCTTGCGCCCACCCTTGGGGGGAACACTGGCCACAGTTCCCTCGATGATCTTCAGCAGTGCCTGCTGCACCCCTTCACCGGAGACATCACGGGTGATGGAAGCACTGTCTGATTTCCGGGCAATCTTGTCAATTTCATCGATATAGATGATGCCGCGACTGGCCCGCTGGATATCGTGATCCGCGGCCTGGAGAAGATTGACCAGGATGTTCTCCACATCTTCGCCGACATAACCCGCCTCGGTCAGGGTGGTGGCGTCGGCCATGGCAAAAGGAACATTGAGGATCTTCGCCAGAGTCTGGGCCAGCAGCGTCTTGCCACAGCCGGTCGGGCCAACCAGCAGGATATTGCTTTTCTGCAATTCAACCTCGCTGCCGTCGCCACTCCCCTGGGCCTCTATTCGTTTGTAATGATTATGCACCGCAACCGCAAGGACCTTCTTGGCCCTGTCCTGACCAATCACATATTCATCAAGGTGGGCCTTGATGTCATGGGGCTTGAGGGTAGAAGCCTCCAGTTGCGACTCCAACGCCTGCTGCCGGTCCTCGCTGACGATCTCATTGCACAGGTCGATGCACTCGTTGCAGATATACACCGTCGGCCCGGCGATCAGCTTCTTGACCTCATCTTGGCTCTTACCGCAAAAGGAGCAGGTGACTTCCACTTCGCCGTTATGATCTTTTGCCATGCCCACTCTCCTCGTCAGGATTCGTCCGCTTCACCAGCACCTTGTCAATTACGCCATAAGCTTTGGCTTCCTCGGCGCCCATGAAAAAATCCCGGTCTGTATCAACTTGAATCTTCTTGATTTTTTGCTTGGTATGATGCGCCAAAATGCCGTTTAGGGCCTGCCGCATCCGCAGAATCTCCTTGGCGTGGATGTCAATATCGGAGGCCTGCCCCTGAAAGCCACCCATGGGCTGATGCAGCATGATCCGGGAGTTCGGCAGCGCATACCGTTTCCCCTCGGTGCCGGCGGCAAGGAGCACCGCGCCCATGCTGGCCGCCTGCCCCATGCACAGGGTGGCGATATCGCACTTCACATAGTGCATTGTATCATAAATAGCCATGCCAGCCGTCACCACCCCCCCAGGAGAGTTGATATAAAAGGTGATATCCTTGTCCGGATCATCGGCCTCCAGAAAGAGGATCTGAGCGATGATGCTGTTGGCTACATCGTCATTGATGGCCGATCCCAAAAAAATAATCCGCTCTTTCAACAGCCGGGAATAGATATCATAGGCCCGCTCTCCGCGGGGGCTCTGTTCAACAACCATGGGGACGAGATTCATAAACATGCTCCTTCAAGAAGTTACTGTGGGATCACTCACGCCCTAGGCAGCAGCCGGCACAATTTTCATCTTGGCTGCGTCAAGCAGGAAACTTAAGATTTTTTCGTTCAACAGTTCTGCCATGAATGGCAGCAGGTCATCCCTGCTGGAAAAATATTTTTTCACTTCGCTGACCGGCATGTTGTACTGTTCGGAGATGCGCTTAAAGCCTTTGTCGATGTCTTCGTTTTCCAGCTTGAGCCCTTCCTTTTCCGCCACCTTTTTCAAAAGAAAATCGCCCTTAACCCGGGCCTGAGCCGCAAGCTTATACTGTTCCACCAAGGCATCCCTGTTGAACCCGGCAGCTTCCAGAGTCATCCCCTGCCGCTCCAGGTTGCTTTCCAGTTCCTTGATCATTGCCTCGATTTCATAGGCCACCAGCCGAGGCGGAATCTCAAACTCATGGGTTTCAATCAGCACCCGCATCAATTTGTCGGTGAGATCACCACGCTGGGCATCCTTCTTGGCCTGCAGCTTTTTTTCACGGATATGGGCCTTGAGCGCCTCCAGGTCGGCAAAAGCCTCGCTTACCTCCTTGGCAAATTCATCATCAAGAGCGGGCAACACCCTTTCTTTGACATCCTTGACATTGATTTTAAACTCCACCTTCTTGCCCGCCAGGATCGGATTGGCGAAATTTGCCGGAAAATCTATTTCCTGAGAAGTTTCCTCGCCTTTTTTCAGACCAAGAAGTTTCTCTTCAAACTCGTTGCCAAACTGACCTGACCCCACATCAACCGAATAATTTTCTCCGACCACCTGCTTGATGGGGTTGCCGTTATGGTAGCCCTGAAAATCAACCACAGCCAGGTGTCCCTTGGCAATGGCGCGGTCTTCAACGCTTTGCAGGGGAGCCATTTGCTTGCGCAGCGCCTCAAGCTCCTGGGAGATTTCCTCGTCTGTCACCTCAAGTGGGGCCTGTTCGATCTCAAGGCCCTTATACTCAGCCAGTTCAAACTGGGGCCGAACATCCACCTCTGCGGTGTAGACAAAGGTGCCGTTTTCGGCAAATTTCTGTTCGCGGATATCCGGATGCACAACCGCATCGATCTTGCTTTTCTCAAGAGCGTCAAAATAAGTGCCCTGAATCAACTTTTCCGCCACCTCATACTCAACCTTGGGTCGATAATTTTTCTCCAGCACCTGACGGGGTACCTTGCCCTTGCGAAACCCTTTTAGGGAAACCTCAGAGTTCAGTTTCTTATAGGCGGACTCCAACTCCTGGACAACCTGCGCTTCCGGCAGAGTGATAGTCATTTTTTTGGTAAGCTGACTTACATCTTCGACATTGATCTGCATGCAACACCTTCCTTGTTTCAAACATTTTCAACAACACAGTCATACAGTGAAGGAACGTCTTCGAGATTCTCTCCCCACGGTATGGATGAGATATTTGCCTATACCCCGGCCTTCGAGTCGGAGCTGTTTTCTTGTTGGTGCGAGAGGGGGGAGTCGAACCCCCATACCAAAGGCGCTGGTTCCTAAGACCAGTGCGTCTACCAATTCCGCCACTCTCGCTTGAACATGGAAAAATAACCAACTTTCGTATTACAGTCAAGGACGGCTTGCGATTTTATCCCGATTTAAAGCCAATTATCCCCCGAGGCGAGAGGATAACGGACCGCTTTTCCGCCGTGGGCGTATAACCCAAACCTTTTCAAAAAACAAATACGGATCTCCGCATTTTCATTCCTGGAATTCGTTGCAACCCCACTTGACAAGCCAGGACAAAAAGGGTTTAAAAGCAAAAAAAGAACAAACATTGCATCATCCCGGAACACGGTGTAAATCCGTGGCGGTCCCGCCGCTGTAATCGGGGATGCTGGTCGGCACAGGGAATTTCCCGGTCACTCCCAGAGCGTAAACTGTGGGGGGAAGGCAGCAGACCAGCAGACGATCCGAAAGTCAGAAGACCTGGTGATAATGTTTCTCACGTATGTATTGCCGTCGTCTGGGGATTCTAATGGAAACAGAACCCGGAGTGGCTCCTATGGAGCTGCTCCGGGTTTTTTTATGCACGCAGGTCAACAATAACAGGAGAACACCATGAAAGCACAGAAACAGATCATTTCGTACCGTCGGCGCTGCAACCTGATCGGCCAGGGAACCGGCCTTTCCCATTATATCCTGCTCGCCCCCAATGCGGACACAACAGCAAAGGACGGCGGCAAGTAATGGCACAAGCACGCAAACAGACAGCGGCGACCATTTTCGCCAACACCGGCCAGGGCCCGAACTTTTCCGTGCTGGAGATCGGCGATCCGGAACGGGTTGCGGTTGTCGAGGCGGACACGGCCTACTGGGCTCTGGTTGATCGTCATGAGCTGCCCCAGGCTTTGGCTGGCGCCATGGTCGAAGACTTCCTGGCCCGCGCCCCGGAGTTTCAGACGGAAATGAATCACCTCCGCACGGGCTTGCAGCTCTCCGCCGCTTATGTGAACCCCACCGAACGCTGCAACCTGAACTGCAGCTACTGCTACCTCCCCGAAGAGATGCGCAAAAACGGCATCGACATGGGCGAGGAAAAGCTGATGCTCGCCCTCGAGCGGCTGTTGCAACACTTCCGGAAGATATTGCCGGAGGGGGTAAAACCGCAGCTTATCTTCCACGGCAGCGAACCCATGGTGGCCAGGGAGGCGGTGTTTGCTGCAATTACGCGTTTTAGAGACGACTTTAATTTCGGCATCCAGACCAACGCCACCCTGCTCGACGACACGGCAATCAGCTTTTTAAGGGAGCACCACGTCGGCATCGGCCTGTCCCTGGATGCCCCCACCGCGGAGGTCGCCAACCGCACCCGAAAAAACTGGCAGGGCAACGGTTATTACGACACCGTGGTTGCGGTGATCAAAAAACTCGTTGATTATCCGGCCCTCAATGTCATCACCACCGTAACCCAGGCCAACGTGCACACCCTGACCGAGATGGTGGACTTTTACCACGGGCTGGGGGTGCGGGTGGTCATGCTCAATCCGGTGCGCTGCACCCGCCAGGGCGGAATGGACCTGAAACCGGACAACCAGGTCCTTGCCGAGTCTTTCTTCAAGGCGCTGGACCGCTCTTTTGAGCTTTTTGAGCAAACCGGCAGAAAACTGGTCATCGCCAACTTCGCCAATGTGCTGGCCGGAGTTATCGGCCCGACCGGCCGCAGGCTGATGTGCGACATCTCTCCCTGCGGCGGCGGTCGTTGCTTCTTTGCCGTTTCCGCGGACGGCGAGGTTGTGCCGTGCAGTGAATTCATCGGCATGAACGAGTTTTCCGGCGGCAACATCTTCCGGGATGATCCTGCCGATATTCTTGCCAGCAAACCCTTCCAGGAAGTAACCAACAGGAAGGTGGAAAAAATTCTGCCCTGCGCCGGATGCGCCATCCGGCATTTCTGCGGGGCGCCATGCCCGGCCGAAATTTACAAGGTCTCCGGCGACATCAATGCGCCGAGTACTTACTGCAGCTTTTTTGAGGCGCAGGTGCGCCATGCCTTCCGGATCATCTCCCAACAACGGGAGGAGGCTTATCTCTGGGACAGCTGGCGGACCGAAACGGAAATGTCCTATTGCTGGAAGTAATCTTTTCTCACAAGCGCCAGCCGGGAGAGCCCCGGCTGGCGCTTTCCCGAAATCCTTCCCGTCCTCGCCAATCTCGATTACAATATTCTGGTCTGCACGCCACTGAACGCCGCAGCACAACGACCCCAACCCCGTAAAATGAAAACACCCGAGGAGAATGCCATGAAAGTCGTCGCTTTTAACGGGAGCGCCCGCAAGGGAGGGAATACCGCAAAATTGCTGAATACCGCTTTGGAAGAGTTGTCTCTACAAGGGATCGACACGGAGCTGGTGGAGTTATCCGGCCAGCCGGTTTCCGGCTGCATCGCCTGTTATCAATGTTTCAAAAACAAAGATAACCGCTGCGCCGTGGAAAAGGATATCATCAACGATTGTCTTGCCAAGATGATCGCGGCGGATGGCATTCTCCTGGGATCCCCCACCTACTTCGCCGATGTCTCCGCAGGGATGAAAGCCTTAATCGAGCGGTGCGGCATGGTTTCCCGGGCCAACGGCGATCTGTTCAAACGCAAAGCCGGGGCCGGGGTGGTCGCGGTCCGCAGAGCCGGGGCCATTCAGGTATTCAACTCCCTCAACGCCTTTTTTCTGATCGGTCAGATGATCGTGGTGGGTTCCTCGTATTGGAACATCGGCGTCGGCCGGGAACCGGGCGAGGTGGCCAACGACGAGGAAGGTATGAAAACCATGCGCGATCTGGGAAGCAACATGGCCTGGCTCCTCCAGAAAATGAAAGCGGAATAAGCAGTCAGCCCAGAACCTAGCCGGCCCAAGGCAGTCCCAAAACGGTAGCTGTTCTGCCGCGCCGTTTCACTGCTGCCACAGATGCGCGGAAGAGGTCTGCGAAGTGTGCTGTTGCACACGAGCAGGCCGATGACAGCTAAGCGAGAGCATGAGCGAGACTGCGAAGCAGGTGTGGTGCTGCAGAACAGCTACCCTCAGCCCAAAAAATTCCAGGATTGCACTTCCCGCTGCAAGAGATGACTGTCGTACCGTTTCAGCAGGGCAATGGCCTCCCGCGTGGCAGCCAAGGAAAAATGGAGCCGTTCCAATTTGCCTTGTTCCATGTCCTGAACCCTGCGCAACAATTGGATGGTCTGGATGGAAAGCGGCTGAGAGTTCGCCGTGGCCTGGGGTTCACAACGACTGCAAACCAACCCGTTGCGCAGGGGGCTAAAACGGTACAAGACCCCAGGTGCGCCAAGGACACGGCAATCGAGACAGCCTGTCAGATCGGGACGATAGCCGAGGATATCCAGCATTTTGACATGGAAGAAAATGATCGTGCGGTTGACACTCCCCCCCGCCGCAGCCAACCCCTCCAACGCCCAGGCAAGCAAGCGGAAAAGCTCTTCGTCGCTGTCTTGCTCCCTGGTCCAGTGCAGGACAAGTTCGCACAGGAGGCAAGCACCGATATACAGTTCGTAGTTTTCCCGCAGCCTGGGGAAAGGGTCCAGCAAATCGGCCTGATCCAGACGCATGAGCGAACTGTGTCGGCTTGGAGCAAATTGGATGGAGAGGAGGGAAAAGAGCTCAAGCTTGTTGACAAAACGTTTTTTGCTGCGCTTGGCGCCCTTGGCGATAAGCACGATTTTGCCGTGTTCCAGGGTATACAGGGTGACAATCTTGTCGGAATCACCGTGATCTTTAACCTGAAGCACAACGGCCAGGCTTTGCTGCAAGGACATCTGCTCTCGCTGTGACTATTGTTGCAATCGCAGATAAGCGCAGAGTTCGAAAAGCCGCGATTACAACGGTTAGTGCTTTGTAACTCTTTGCTTTTGAGCTACGGACCTGTGGCCTCTTTCCCTTTTTTGCGAGTTCAGCATTTACTCCGTCGGGAAAGTAATTCGGGCGCTGTCCATTGACTTGCCAAGGGAAGGTACCGGCTTGCCGTTCAGGGTGAGGACGATGCCGCCGGCATTCCCGACAAAAAGAGAAATCTTTTTTTCCGCCTGCCACACCAGGTGATCCCCAGGCTGGTAAATGGCTGACTTCTTTTTTTCCTTGTCTATCTGCACCGAGAGCCAGGTCGACTCGGTGAACTTCGCCTCCAGAACATAATTCATCCCCGGGGCTTTTACCGTGGAAGGCGGTGACGAAACAGCCGATACGGGCGCTGGTTTGGCAACTTCCTGAGGCTCCGGGTTCTGGACCGGCTTTTCCTTGAGTGCCTGCGGATAAATTATGGGCTTTCCGTCATCTGTTTTTTTTTTAACCTGTTCCCCGCCAACCTTCTGGGGTTCCCCTAACTGTCCTGCCTTTTCTGGCGGGGATAAGGCCTTCTTCTCTTCTTGTCCTGGTGCTACAGGGACGGACCCAGGCAGGGGAAGAACCGGGGCCTGTGTTCCCCCCTGCGTCACAGGCGGTGCCTGCTCTGTCCCCACACCCTCTGTGCCTGGCTCGCCTGTCACCGGAGCGGCCGGCAGCGGTTGCTGTTCAACCTGGGCTTGGGGAATCGCGTCTTTCGTGGCAATATCGGCTGGCGGGCCGGACGAATTTAAAAAACTCAAGACCAGATACCCGGCAAGAAACAGAACGCCCGCGACAATAAAAAAGATGACAAACCGTCCCACCGGAAAAGTCCGTGCCTCGGCCATGGCCTCGCCGGCAAGAACCTCCTGGACATTGATTTTTTCCGTTGGCCTGGCTTCTCCTTCATTCTGTTCGATATACCAGGCCAAGGCCTCGTTGGGATCAAGACCAAGATACTGCGCATAATTTTTCACAAACCCCCGGGCAAAAACCTCCGCGGGCAGAGCCTTGGGATTGTCTTCCTCAATAGCCCGAAGAGTTGAAGCATGAATGCGCGTCTTTTTCGCAATTTCTTCGAGGTCTTTCCCTTGGGTTTGCCGATGCCTTTTCAGAAAACTGCCAAGGGTTTCATCGGATCGTGATAAGGCTGCAGGTTGGCCGGTTGCATCATCAGCAGATGGCGAGTCCTTGGTCATGAGAGACATCCCTTATCCAGAGGTTATTGGGACAGATTAGACTTATAGTATTTTTTTGATATACGCCTGATCGCGGAGCTCTTTTACCCATTTCTGAAACTGGCTGTTCAACGCCTCCTCATACAGACGCTGCCTGATCTGCTCTTTCACCGTCTCGTAGGAAGCCTGCAGGCCTACATCTCCCCGATCGGAAAGAAGCTTGAAAAACTGGTACCCGGCCGAAGTCTCCTGAATGGCGCTGATTTGTCCCGGCTGCAGACCGAGAATGCTGGCCTTCATGTAGGAAGCCATTTCCGACTTTTTGAAAACCCCGATATCGCCACCATCCTTGGCCGAAGGCAGGTCAGAAGCCTGCCGGGCCAGGGTGCGAAAATCCTGCCCGGCAAGAGCCTGCTGCCGCGCCTCTTCCGCCCGTCGCCGCGCATCATCCTTTGCCGCCTGGGTGTTTTCTTTCCAGGCAAAACCCATCTGCAAAACATGATAGGCATCTTCCTTCATTTTCTGGGCATAATTTTTTTCGTAAAATTCACGTATTCGTTCCTCATTCACCACAACCCGGGAACGAATTTCGTAATCGATCAATCTTTCCTGCAGCATCTGGCTGCGGATGAGCTCCCGGTAGTCGTGCTCGTTGGAGCCCATGAGCGTCATCTGCTTCCAGAATTTTTCTGCAGTGGTTTTGTTGCGCTCGATGATTCTGCTGATCGCGGTGTCCACCTCGGCGTCGGCCACCGAAATCCCCAGTTTCTTGGCCCGCTGGGCAACGATGAGCTTGTCAATGAGGCTGGAGAGCATCTCCTCCCTGGCCTTGAGCAGGGTTCGCTCAACCTGTTCCGGCGGAGCCTCTTGGGTGATCCGGCGGAACAGCGCCGCCCCTTCCCGATTGAGATCGGAGAAGGTAATAACATCATCGTTGACAATGGCGACGATACGGTCGACCATCTCCGCCCGGGCAACAGGCGGATGGAAAAAAGCAAGAAGACACAGGGCCACACATAAAACATGTAAGGAAAATTTCACCGATCCACTCATAACAGGTTGAAAATATTGTTTTTAATCTTATACGACTTTATAGCCGACAAATTCTACCACAGTCATTTTCAAATGTCATCTTCCGTGAGCAAGGCAAGGATATTTTGCGCATTCTGGAATGTTTGCCCCGGCAAAGCACCGGGTTCGGTCATGACGATCAACCGGGATTCAGGGGTGAAGCGCGCCCGATTTTTATATTTTCCCAGCAGACGCATGATCTTCTCCGGAGTCACCGGCGTTTTCTCATGAAAGGAGAAAACCAGGTTAGCAGGCCCCTGCTCCAGCTTGCTGATCCACAACCGCCTGAGTAAGGTTTTCAGGGCCAGCACCTCAAACAGGTTAAGCGCCTCCTCGGGAAGCGGGCCGTAGCGGTCGGCAAATTCATCCTTCAGATCCAGCAGCTCTTCCACCTGCTCGGCATTGGTCAGGCGGCGGTAAGCGATGTAACGCTGTTCTGTCGAAGGAATATAGCGCTCCGGCAGAAAGGCCGAGATCTTGAGATTGATTTCAGGCTCTATCTGCTCAGGCGGTTGTTCCACTGCGGCGCCTTTCCGCTTCAAGTCGAGAACCGTCTGTTGCAACAACTCCAGGTACAGATCATAGCCCACCGCGGCAATATTGCCGCTTTGCGAGATCCCCAGGATATTACCTCCCCCCCGGATCTGCAGATCACTCATTGCCAGCTTGAAGCCGCCGCCGAGTTCGTTGTAATCCATGAGCGCCCGCAGACGCTGCTGGGCATCCTTGGATAAGCCGTCCAGGGAGGGCACCAGCAAATAGGCATAGGCCTGCTCCCGCCCACGCCCCACCCTGCCGCGGAGCTGATAGATTTCCGCCAGGCCAAGCCGGTCCGCCCTGGTGATGACAATGGTGTTGGCGTTGGGGATATCCAGGCCTGATTCAATAATAGTGGTGCAGACCAGCACATCGATCTCCCGCTTAACAAAACGGACCATGATCTCTTCCAGAGCCTTTCCCGGCATCTGACCGTGGGCCACGGCCAGCCGCGCCTCCGGGACCAGCTTCTGCACCTGGGAAGCCATTTCCTGAATGGAGTGCACCCGGTTATGGACGAGAAAAACCTGGCCGCCCCGTTGCAGCTCCTTCACCACCGCCTCCTTGATCACCAGTTCGTCATCGCGGGCGACAAAGGTTTTCACCGGTCGCCTAAACTCGGGCGGTGAGCTGATCACGGAAAGGTCGCGGATACTGAGCAGGGAGAGTTGCAGGGTGCGGGGAATCGGGGTAGCGGTCAGGGTCAGGACATCCACCTGGCTTTTGAGTTTTTTAAGTTTTTCCTTGTGGGAAACGCCGAATCGGTGCTCTTCGTCGATAATCAGGAGCCCGAGACGCTTGAAGGCCACATCCTGGGACAACAGCCGATGGGTGCCGACAACAATATCGACCCTCCCTTGGCCCAGTTCCTGGATAATCTGTTTCTGCTCTGCCGGACTGCGAAAACGGGTCAGGCTTTCCACCCGAACCGGGAAACCCTGCAACCGTTCACGGAAGGTGGCGGCATGCTGCTCGGCCAATACCGTGGTCGGCACCAGAATGGCGACCTGGAAATTGTCGGCCACCACCTTGAAGGCAGCCCGGATGGCGACCTCGGTTTTGCCGTAACCCACGTCCCCGCAGACCAGACGGTCCATCGGCCTGGGCGAGGTCAGATCGTCGAGAACCTCGTTGATCGCCTTGAGCTGCCCTGCTGTCTCGTCATAGGGAAAAGACTCTTCCATCTCATGGAACAACTCGTCCGGCGGCGAAAAGGCATACCCCTCCACCATGGCTCGCCGGGCATAAAGACCCAACAGGTCCTGGGCCACCTTCCAGACCTCTTCCTTGACTTTTTCCCGCCGGGTCTGCCAGACTTTACCGCCCAACTTGTCGAGTTTCGGTTCGGTGTCGGAGAGTCCCTGGTACTTACTGATCACCTTGAGCTGATCCACCGGCACGTAAAGCTTGTCGCCGTCACGGTAAACCAGCTGGAAAAAATCATTGGCGATGCCGCCCAACACGATATTGATCAGCCCTTCGTACCTGCCAAGACCATGGGCCGTGTGCACCACAATATCGCCAACCGTAAGCTCGGCAAAGCTCACCGCTGGCCTGCTTCGCTGCACGCCTTTCTTTTTGCCCGCACCCAGGCGCAGCTCGCCGAAAAGCTCGCTTTCCGAAACCCAATGCAGCCGCGCGCCCGGCAGATCAAAACCTGCGGCCAGCGGCGAATCCACCAGGATAATCTCTCGGCTGGCAGAAGCGGCTTCCAGCACCGGGGCTTCGGTTATGGCAACCGGCAGATCGTATTGATGGAGCAGCTCCGCCATGTGCTCCGCATGCCGCTTGGTCCGACAGGCAAAAAAGGTCGCATCTCCGGCCTCAAGCCAGGTGTGCAGCTGCCTGGCCAGCTCGGGCATCATCCCCTGATTCTTCCGTTGCAGCTCAAGCTGCTGCTTGAGCAGGACATGATTGCCGCAGGCTATCTCCAGGGTTTCGCCCTCTTCCATGTCCGGATGGGCAAAATCGTAGAACCGCCCCTGCTGGAAACGGGCCAGCCGTTCTTGCCATTCATCTTCCGGCAGAAAGATCTGTTCCGGCGGCAAGACGGGCAGACGAGCACCGGCGGCCTCGATAAAATTAGCCTCAATCCTTTCCCGGCAGAGGGCGAGGCTTTCCATAATGGCGGTTGGCGAGGAGAAAAAGACGATGGTATCGTCCGGCAGATAATCAAGCACGGTCGACGTTTCGTAGAAGAGCGGCAACAAAAATTCAACCCCGGGAAAGCGCTGGCGATGCTGGAGACAATCCGCCATCACCCCGGCCCGCTCATTATCCCAGACGAGATTCTCGGCAAAGGCATGGAAGCGATCGACCAATTGCCGCAATTCCTGCTCCGTGGCAGGATAGAGAATATCGCTTACCGGCAGGAGAACAATCTCTTCGAGATCCTCTACCGAGCGTTGGCTGATGGGGTCGAATTTGCGGATGGATTCGACGGTATCGCCACAAAAATCGAGACGAACCGGCATCTCAAAACCAGTGGGAAAGATATCCAGAATACCGCCACGCAGACTGAACTCGCCCACGGATTGCACCAGAGCCGCCGCATCATAACCAGAGGCGGTGAGCGAGGCGACCAACCCGTCAAGATCGGTATCTTCGCCGCGCATGACCAGCTCGGCCAGATTTGCAAGGGAGGCGCGGGGAAGAACCCTTCTCAGTAAGGCCTCAATGGACATGACCAGGATAAATGGCTTGTCGGCGCTGTGGATCTGAAACAGGGTGGCAAGGCGCTCGGCCACGGTCCGGCTGTCCGGCGACAACGGGGTATAAGGAGGGATTTCCTGACTAGGGAAATAGAGAACCGGGGTGTCGCTAAAAAGAGCAAGATCCTGGACAAGATGCTGGGCCGCGGTCTCGCTTGGCGCGAGACAGAGAATGGGGCGTTGCCCAAGCCGGGCTGTGCGGCCAAGATGAAAGGCAGGGGCGCTTCCCCGCAGGCCGATGATGTTAACGGAACGGCCCTCGGTGAAGAGGGCCGTCAACCTATTGTCCATTTTTTATCTTGAGGAGGGTGGAAAAGCAGGGGAAAACCGACACATTTGCGGATGCAGCCATTTCTTAGAAAGCCCCGCCAATGCTGAAATCCCAGACGCCCTGTTTCTCTCCCTCTTCCGGAGCAAGATTCCAGCCCCATTCAAGGCGCAGAGGACCCATGGGTGACATCCAGCGGAAACCCAGGCCGGTGCTGTAGCGCAGATCTGAGACACTCCAAGTCTCCGAATCGGTGTAGACGTTGCCCAGATCAAAGAACACCAAGCCTTTCAGGCCGATATCCTTGACAATGGGGAATATCCATTCCACGTTGCCGTACCACATCTTTTCGCCACCCACCCGTGAATAGGTAACACCATCGGGATTTTTTTCCAGAGGGCTGATCTTGCCGCTGTCAAAGCCCCGGATGGTGTTGAGCCCACCCAGATAGAACTTTTCATACACCGGCAGTTTTTTCTCTTCGTTTTCAATAACATAGCCAATGGAGCCCTTGACATGGAAGGTTGTGTCCCACAGCAAGGGATAGTACCAGCCGGAAGTGGCCTCGTACTTGGTAAAGGCGCTGTCTCCCCCCAAGGGGCCGCCCGCCTGCTTGATGGAGTAGTTGGTGAGCCAGCCCTTTGAGGCGTCGGTGATCTTGTTCCGGGTGTCCTTGGAAAGACCGACCCGGACAAAGCTTGTGGTCTCAATCTCCATGGAATCCAGTAAACTTTGTGGGACATTAGTCACCACCACATCGGTCATCTTGGTGTCATCAAAGCCATACCCCCAACCGAGACTCCACTTGTTCCAGACCGGATAGGCAAAGCGCAGGGCAGCACCGGTGGAATCCTTGGTATAATCGTCGTATTGTCTGGACCAGTTGTAAATATCGTAGCCGAACAGCAGCTTGGTGTCGTTGAGATGGGGCTCGGTAAAGCTGAAGTTGTAGCGGCTGCTGCGGGAGCTCATGTTGGCTTGCAGGGAGAGCCGCTGGCCCTTGCCGAGAAAGTTGTTTTCACTGACCTCACCCATGAACATCAGATTGTCCACCGAGCTGTATCCGGCCCCGATGCTGAAGGTACCGGTGGCCTTCTCCTTCACATCGACCACGACATCCATCAAGCCGTCCTGCACCGTGGCCTCGGGGGTGACGTTCACCTCTTCAAAAAATTCAAGCCGCTGCAAGCGCTCGCTGCTCTTTCTCACCGCGCTTGCATCGAGCAGGCCGCCCTCCTTGACCTGCATTTCCCGGCGGATGACCTTGTCCCGGGTCCTGGTGTTGCCCTTGATATTGATCCGGTTGATGTGCACCAAGGTTCCCTGGGAAATCTTGAGCAACAGATCCATGCGCTTGTCTTCATCATTTTTGCTGAGTTTCGGGTCCACCTCGGCAAAAGCGTAACCGCTCTCCGCGTAACGGTCCGTAAGGCGCAGAACATCATCCCGCAAAATCTTGCGGCTGAAAAATTTCTCCTTGCTCAGCTCGATCAGGCTGAACAGTTCATTTTTATCACCAACAATATCCCCCTCGATCTCGATGGTGCCGACCCGGTAACGGTCGCCCTCCTGAATATCAAAGGTAACGTAGAGCCAGTCGCCTTCATCGCTTATCTCCGGCTCGCTGATCCTGGCCTCGATGTAGCCGCTGTTGTGATACATGGCGCCGATCCGGGAGCGATCCTGCTCAAGCAGATCGCGCTTCAACTTACCGGACTCGGTAAACCAGGAGAGCAACCCTTTTTCCGAGGTGGTCATCTCCTTGCGCAATTCCTTCTCGCTGAAGGCCTTGTTGCCGACAAAACGGATGCCCTTGATATACATCTTGATGCCTTCTTCTATGTCAAAGGTGACATCCACCTTGTCAGGCGTGGCATAGTTGAGCTTGGCGGCGACGGTGGTCCGGTAAAAGCCCTTATCCTTATAGAGCTTGCGGATATTTTCAACGGAGGTTTGCACCTCCTTGGTGTTGATGATGGTATTGGGGGAGATGCTCACCACCTCTTTTACATCTTTCTCGTCAAGCTCTTTCTCGCCATTAATAAGAACTTGGCCGATTACCGCTTTTTCCGTGAGCTGGAAGATGATGTCCTTGCCTTTTTCCGTATCGGTGACCAGGATCTGCACATCGTCAAAATAGCCCATCTGAAAGATATTTTTCAGGTCCGCCCGTAAAAGTTCCGGGGCATAACGCTCCCCGGCTTGACTTTTTACCTGACGCATGATGGCCCCGGAATCTACGCGGGTGTTTCCGGCAACGCCAATGGACTGGATGAGAAAATATTGGCCGGTGCTGGCAAGAATATCGTTGACCATCTGATTCAGGGATTTCTGCAGCTCGGTCTCGTTATTGCTGACCTGATAATAAAATTTGGGCGGGCTATTGCCGAGGATGTCATGGACGACGAAATCCAGACTGAGCTGCTCGCCAAGTTTGGTGATACTGCCCACCGCCACATAGTTGACCGCCGGGGAGGTGATCAAAGGTTTCAGGGCCTCTACCTTGGGAGGCCACTGCGCATAGCCGAGCTTTCGTTGCACTTCCTCCCTGGAGAGCATCGCCAACCCTTTGCTCTGCACGACCTCCTGCAAGGTCTTGTCGCTTAAGGCGAGAAGCTGATCAACCCCTGTCTGGGCATTGATCTTGGGGGGAACCATGACCGTATTCGACTCGGTCCCCGCGCCAAATGCCTCCCCTGCCAAAGGCAGAAAACTCTGGACCACAACGAGGACAAGGGCGGTAACCACAATCTTCATGGACCTCGAAAAACCGCAGGAGCGTGCTATGTGCCGGGCTGAGTTGTTTTGTTTCATACTCTCGCTTTTGCTGTAAAGGAGACTTGAGTGACCGCCCCAAGGATGCGGACGTGTCGGCGATCTGTTAATTGAGCGTATCAGGATTATCAGGCATTGAACCTACTGTCAAGAATCTTTGCTCTCATCCCGAGTTTCGTGTAAGCCCCCGTCCCGCAAGGTGAGACAACGGCTCATCCGCCGGGACAGCTCCAGGTTGTGCGTCACCATGACCGTTGCCAGGGAGAGGGTCTCGCTCAACTCCTGAATAAGCTCAAAAACCTTGAGCCCGGTTTTAGGATCAAGGTTGCCGGTGGGCTCATCAGCCAGAAGAACCGCCGGCTTCATGATCAGAGCCCGGGCCAGGGCGACCCGCTGCTGTTCGCCGCCGGAAAGCTCGCCCACCTTGTGGGTGGCGCGATTCAATACTCCGACCCGCTCCAGGAGATATTCCGCATACCCAGTAAGCTCTGCCCGTTTCTTCCCGGCGATGAGCCCGGGCAGCAGGACGTTTTCCAGGGCGTTGAACTCCGGGAGCAGATGGTGGGACTGAAAAACAAACCCGATAACCTGGTTGCGGAACAGGGCCAGCTGGTCAGCGTTTTTCTCAAAAACATTTTCGCCCCGGTAAAAAACCTGCCCCTGGCTGGGTTGATCAAGGGCGCCCAGGATATGGAGCAAGGTTGTTTTTCCGGTGCCGGAAGCGCCGACCACCGCAACCATTTCCCCGGCAACCAGCCGCAGATTTACCCCGGCGAGCACCTGCAGGCTGCCGTGATCGCTGTATTCCTTGTAAATATCCCGCGCTTCAAAAAAGAAAGCTTGTTCTTGGGCGTCACTGGCCATGGGGTGGTCTCCTCTACTCATAACGCAGGGCCACGGCCGGGTCGACCTTGGCCGCCTGCCAGGAAGGATACAGGGTGGCGACCAGGGTAATAACCGTTGCCGATAGGGCAATGAGAATGACGTCCGAAGGCAGGACCAGCACCGGCAGGGTGGAAATCGGGTAGACGTCTGGCAGCTTGATGAACTGGTAGCGGCTCAAGATCGCGCAGAGGCCTAAGCCCCCCAGCACCCCGAGAAAAGTGCCAGCAAGACCGATAACCAGCCCCTCGTAGATAAAAATCCGCATGATACTGCCGGAGGTGGCGCCCATGGATTTCAGGATGGCAATATCCTTGTTCTTTTCCATGACCACCATAATCAGGGTGCTGACGATATTGAAGGCGGCGACCATCACCACCAGGGCCATGATTACGGAGAGAGCCGTCTTTTCCAGCTGGAGGGCGGAAAAGATGTTCCGGTTCATCCGCATCCAGTCCTTGGCGAAATAATTCGGCCCCAGGGCCTGCTCGATCCGTTTGGCAACCTGGTCCGCCTGATTGAGATCGGTGGTTTTCACCTCCAGGCCATGCACCGCGCCGGGCAGGTCAAAGAAGCGCTGCGCCGTTTCCAGGGAAACATACGCCAGGGCGGAATCATACTCGTACATGCCGGTTTCAAAAATCCCGACCACCTGACAGGTGGAGACCTTGGGCATTATCCCCATGGGGGTGAGGGGGCCTGAAGCCGAGATCAGCCGCACCCGATCATGGGCCGAGACATGCAACTGGGCGGCAAGCTCCTTGCCCAGGATGATGCCGGGCAGCCTTCTCGCGCCATCACCCGGAACAGGCGACAAATCCGCGATGGAGCCTGTGCGCAGATTCTTTCCCAGATTGAGCACTCCCTGAGCAGTGGCAGGATCAAGGCCGCGCAACACGGCGCCGGTGCCGCCTTCGCCACCGGTGATCATGGCCTGGCTGTAGAGATAGGGGGTGACGCCGCTTACCCCCTCAACAGCGCGCACCTTGGCGGCGACCTGTTCGTAGTCGCTGATATTGCCGGTGTAATCCTGGACTACCACATGGGAGTTAATGCCCAGGATCTTGTCCCGGAACTCGGAGGTAAAACCGGTCATCACCGCCAGCACCACGATAAGGGCCATAACCCCGACCATGACCCCGGCAATGGAGATCAAGGAAATAAGCGAGATGAAACCGTGCTTGCGCTTGGCTTTCAGGTATCGCAGGCAAACAAACCATTCAAAATTCACAATTTCCCTCTTTTTCCCAGTAGTGGCCGGTCAAGATTCTGTATCTCCCCTCCCTTGACGGGAGGGGTTGGGGGTGGGTGACGTTGCCGACAGCATCACCTCATGCACCTTCCCCCTCACCCTATCCCTCTCCCGCAAGGGGAGAGGGGACTTTTTTGCCTTCGGCAATGTCTCAGCGGGTAACGCCGTCTCTCTCTGGAACAAAAAGACGGATCGGCGAGGTTCCCGGCTCCTCGGGAGGTGTAAACCGTTCAGGAGCGCCGCAGATGCGCGGAAGAGGCCGGCGAAGTGTGCTGGTGCACATGAGCCGGCCGATGACAAAGCAGATGACGTGCTCCTGGACGGTTACACGGATTATTTGCTCTCCGGGCGCAGATGCGGAAAGAGAATAACATCCCGGATCGAGGCAGAATCGGTCAACAGCATGACCAGGCGATCGATGCCGATTCCTTCCCCTGCCGCGGGAGGCATGCCATATTCCAGGGCCCGGACAAAATCCTCATCCATCTCCGGGAAGATCTCCTCATCATTGCCCCGCTCGGCAATCTGCTTGGTCAGCCGCTCTTTCTGATCAATGGGATCATTGAGTTCGCTGAAGGCATTGGCTATTTCGCGGCCGGTCACGAAAAGCTCGAATCGGTCGGTGACCTCGGGGTTCTTCTCGTTGCGGCGGGCCAGGGGCGAGACCTCGGTGGGATATTGGGTCACAAAGGTGGGATTGATCAGCTTTTCTTCCACCAGCAGTTCAAACAGTTCGGTCTTGGCCTTGCCGTGCCCTGCCATGGGCTCAAGGGCAATGCCCTTTTCCTTGGCGAGCTGCCGGGTAAGGGCTGGATCGACGAGAACACCCTGGTCAACCCCGCCCACCTCGATGAGCGCCTCGTCCATGGTGTAGCGCTTCCAGGGCGGGGAAAGATCAACCTCCTGCCCCTGGTAACTGACGACCATGGAGCCGGTGACCTCGGCGGCGATGTAGGAAACCATCTCCTCGGTGAGGTCCATGAGATCTTCGTAGGTGGCAAAGGCCTGGTAGAATTCGAGCATGGTGAATTCGGGATTGTGCCGGGTGGAAAGGCCCTCGTTTCTGAAATTGCGGTTGATCTCGAAAACCTTTTCAAACCCCCCCACCAGCAGCCGCTTGAGATAGAGCTCCGGGGCAATCCGCAGGTAGAGATCCATGCCCAAGGCATTGTGATGGGTCTTGAAGGGCTTGGCCGTGGCCCCGCCGGCAATGGCCTGCATCATCGGAGTTTCCACCTCCATGAAGCCCCGGTTCACCAGGAAATCGCGGATCAGTCGGATGATCTCCACCCGCTTGCGAAAGGTGTCGCGCACCTCCGGATTCATGATCAGATCAACATAACGCTGCCGGTAGCGGGTTTCCACATCGGTGAGGCCGTGGAATTTCTCCGGCAGGGGCCGCAGGGATTTGGTGATCGGCTTCAGGGTTGCCGCATCGATGGTGAGCTCGCCGGTCTGGGTGCGGAACAGTGCCCCGCCGAAACCGACGATGTCGCCGACATCGAGTTTTTTAAAGATCTGGTAGACCTCCACCCCGAGCTCATCGCGCTTGACATACACCTGGATGCGGCCTGTTTCATCCTGGATCTGGACAAAGGCGGCCTTGCCGAACTTGCGTAGTGCCATGATCCGGCCGGCCACGGATTTGATCCCCTCTTCCAAGGGCGCGTCCGGGTTGTCGTTTTTAGCCAGCACATCGCAGATCCGGTGGGCGGGCTTGAAATCGTTGGCATAGAGATTAACGCCCAGCTCTGCCAGCTCCTGGGCCTTTTGACGACGCTGCGTCAACACCTGATTCAGTTCTTCCATAGCATCAATACTCAAACTTTTTAATAGTGGTTGGATAAAAAAAGGCCGACCAATGCCCGCGTCTACAGATACTTGTCCCGCAACAGCTTGGAAAGATCCCGGGTCAGAGCCAGCACCTTTTTGGCGTGGACCAGAGGCAGAGAGCCGGTTCCGCAGCTTGGGGTGATCAGGGTCTGCCGCAGCAGGGATTGATAATCCCAGGAGCCGTTGACCAGCTGGGCAGCCTGTGCCTCCCAGCGCGCCAGCAGAGACTCTGCTGTTTCCTGTTCTATATATTCCTTCTCCGAAGTGGGCACGATCCCCCAGGCAATAATGCCGCCCCGTTCCAAAAATCCGTACAGCACCTCCTTGCAGGCGACCAGCTTGTCGAAAAAGCCGTAGGCGTCGAAGCTGACAATATCCAGGGAGGTGGAAAGGAGAAATTCCCAGTCCGTATTGGCGCAGACATGGACGCCCACCAGCCCGCCCGCTGCCTGGGCCGCGCCGATGATCTCATTGAGCTCCTGGCCGAGCTCGTCCAGGGAAACACTGAGAAAGGCCGAGGAGCCAAGACCGGCCAGGGCCGGTTCGTCGATGAAGAGGATGACCGGGGCCTGGGACTGGGCGAGAAACCGGACCTGCCAGGCAGCCTTAAGGGAAAGCCCCTTCACCACCAGTTCCCGGATGGTCGGCTCGTAATAAGCCGCCCTTCCCTCCCGGTCGTGGAGCCCGGTGAGCAGGGTGAACGGCCCGGTCATCTGGCCCTTGACCGCGGTCACGGCCTTGCCGGCCACC
The DNA here is from genome assembly GCF_055379285.1 of Thiovibrio sp. Mzg5. Classification (NCBI taxonomy): domain Bacteria; kingdom Pseudomonadati; phylum Thermodesulfobacteriota; class Desulfobulbia; order Desulfobulbales; family Thiovibrionaceae; genus Thiovibrio; species Thiovibrio sp. Mzg5. The sequence goes on from NZ_AP022872.1 coordinate 1,426,447, forward strand.
GCCTCCTTAAGGGCAAAAAGGCCCTGGGCCCTATCCGGGCTCACGGCAAAGGGCGAGTCCGACAGAAGGCTCGGGTCCTCGAGGGCGGCAAGATACTGCTCAAAATAGGCCAGCATCTCCTCGGCAAAGGTCTCGGTCTCGATATCGAAATAGGTCCGTCCCCCCTCTTCGATGATGCCGGGCATCCCTTCGCTGAACTGACTGAGCATCCCTTCCTTGGGGTTGCTCGGCAATTGCGGCCACAGGGGAATGTCCGGGGTGTGCGCGAAGATGAGGGCAAACGCCTCCTTATGATCGGTAACCGGCAGGCTGCCGATGAGGGTCGCCAGGCCATTTGCCTGGAAGCGGGAGGATAGGTTGTCTTGAGTCATAGTCTTGTCCAGTCTCGGGAATGGCGCGTGTTGTACGCCTGATTGCAAAACAGGATGCTAAAAAAGCAAAATACAGCTTTTTTAGCATCCTGTTAGCTATCAACAATGGGGCGAAAAGTCAATGTATTTTGGGGAGAGCGCATCCCGTGACCGCTGTAAAATGACTCGCCACGAAACACGAAAAAACCGTAACTGTTCAGCAGTGGTGCAGCTGCTAGGAAGAGGTCTGCGAAGTGTGCTGGTGCAACAAGCAGGCCGATGACAACGCAGATGCGGTGCTGCTGGACAGTTACGTCAATCTACGGGGATTCCCCAGATATCCCGGGCATATTCGCGGATGGTTCGATCGCTGGAAAATTTGCCCATGCGAGCCACATTGAGGATGGACTTGCGGATCCAGTTCGGCTGATCGCGATACAGATCGCCCACCTCTTTCTGACAGCGGAGATAATCCTCCAGATCAAGCAACAGCAGGTAGGGGTCGTTGAGATTGAGCAACCCCTCGACGATGGGGGCAAAGAGGGAGGTGTCGCCCCGGCTGAAATAGCCGCTGCGGATGCTGTCCAGGGTGCGCTTTATCTCTGCATTGTCGCGATACACGTCAAAGGCGTTGCGGCGGGGATTGCGCTTGGCTTCCTCGACCTCTTCCGTGGTCATGCCGAAGATGAAGATATTCTCAGGCCCAACCTCCTCGCGGATCTCGATGTTGGCGCCGTCCAGGGTGCCGATGGTCAGGGCGCCGTTTAGGGAAAATTTCATGTTGCCGGTGCCGGAGGCCTCGGTGCCTGCGGTGGAAATCTGCTCGGAAAGATCGGAGGCCGGAAAGATCTTTTCGGCGACAGAGACGCCGTAGTTGGGAATGAACGCCACCTTGAGCCGATCTTCCACCCGTGAATCATGATTGACCACCTCGGCCACCGAATTGATCAGCTTGATGATCAGTTTTGCCTTGAAATACGAAGGTGCGGCCTTGCCCCCGAAAACAATGGTCCGCGCGGGAGAATCCGCATCCTCCCCGTTGGCGATCCGGTGGTACAGGGTGATGACATGCAGGATATTGAGCAGTTGCCGCTTGTACTCGTGGATCCGTTTCACCTGGACATCGAACATGGTGTTGGGGTTGACCGTCACGCCGCAATCCTGCTTGATGATGGCAGCCAGCCGTTTTTTGTTCTCCGTTTTCACCTTGGCCCATTTTTTCTGAAACTTCGGCTGGTCGGCATACGCCTCAAGGTTGCGCAGGTAATCGAGGTTGGTCACCCATTCCCCGCCGATGGTGTCGGTGATCAGGCCGGCCAGGCCGGGGTTGCATTTGAGCAGCCAGCGCCGCTGGGTGATGCCGTTGGTTTTGCAATTGAAGCGGCCCGGGTAAAACTCGTGAAAATCTTTAAAAAGCCTGGTTTTCAAAAGATGGGTGTGGAGCTCGGCCACCCCATTGACCGAATGGCTGCCCACAATGGCCAGATACGCCATACGCACCCTTTTCACCGGCCCCTCCTCGATGATGGACATGGCGCGCAAGAGATCGTCCCTGCCCGGATACCGGGCCGCAACCTCTGCGAGGAACTGGCGGTTGATCTCGTAGATGATCTCAAGATGCCGGGGCAGCACCTTGCCCAGCAGCTCCACGGGCCAACTTTCCAGCGCTTCCGGCATCAGGGTGTGATTGGTGTAGCCAAAGGTGCCAACGCAGATTTGCCAAGCCTTTTCCCAAGGAACCGCCTCCTCATCCACCAAAAGCCGCATAAATTCGGGAATGGCGATGGAGGGATGGGTATCGTTGAGCTGCACGGCAATTTCATCGGCGAAGGAATCGAAATCATCGTGCTTTTTCTTGTGCCGCCGGAGGATATCCTGGAAGGTGGCGGCCACGAAAAAGTACTGCTGCTTCAACCGCAGCTCCTGGCCCTGCCGGATATCGTCCGAGGGATAGAGAACCTTGGAAATCGTTTCCGACTGTACCTTTTCCTGCACGGCCGAAATGTAATCCCCCCGGTTGAACGAGCCGAGATCAAGCTCACGGGAAGCCCTGGCTGTCCAGAGGCGCATATTGATGACATTGTCATTGTTAAAGCCGGGCACCAGAACATCACAGGCCATGGCCATGATCTCTTCCGTCTCGATCCAGTCGGTCTGAAGCTCGCCCTTATTGTTTTTGTAACGCTGCACCCGGCCATAATACCTCACCGGATAGAGATTCTGGGGCCTTTCATACTCCCAGGGGGTGCCGTAGCGCAGCCAGTTGTCAGGATGTTCCATCTGGAAGCCATCAACGATGCGCTGATAAAAAAGGCCGTATTCATAACGGATGCCATACCCGTAAGCCGGAACGCCCAGGGTGGCCAGCGAATCGAGAAAACAGGCGGCCAGGCGCCCAAGGCCGCCGTTGCCAAGAGCGGCATCTTCCTCTTCCTCCCTGATCTCTTCGAGGTCGTAGCCCATCTCCTGTAAAACCCCGGCCATCTCGTCATAAAAGCCGAGGTTGATAAGGCTATTGCCCAATGAGCGACCGATAAGAAACTCCAAGGAGAGGTAGTAGACCCGTTTCTTACCCTTTGCGTAATAGCCCTTTTGCGTGGCAATCCAGCGCTCGATCAAAAAATCACGGATGGTGTAGGCCAGGGCCTTGTACAGATCCCTGCTCCCGGCCCGCTGGGGATCACGGCCAAGAAAACTCAGGGTGTGATGGTTGATCGTGTTCAGGAAATCCTTTTTGGTGAGCGTTTTAAAAACGGAACAGTACGGGCCTTGGGGAATCTTATCGTTCATAATTGCGGCCTGCTTCCTTGCGGTTGATCTGCTTAAAAAAACGCCCCCCAGCCTCTGCTACAGCACCTGCTCCGTTCAGGGTACAACGGGGCCTAAAAAACAGTCAAACTTATTTAGGGAGCGTTATGGAATAATCTGTAGTTTGTGCACCTTAAATTACCGCCCCTTCTGCCATTATAACGGGGTTGCTGATGCCCCGGCCTCCAGAAACTTCTTCACCCAGGCCAGGGCCTGTTCCCGGTCCGAAACCAGCCCTTCCACCTGCGCCACCACCAAGCCATCGAGGATCTCCTTGAAGGCCGAGCCGGGCACAAGGGCAAAAACCTCGATAAGATCATGGCCGGTAACCAGCGGTGGGCTGGCGAAGACCGGCTGGATATACTCCGCGTATACCCCATGCACCTCAAGGAAAAGCGCGGCCAGATTTTCCTCCATACCCTCCGGCTTGCCAGGGCCCTGCCCGGCAAGACTGTCCGCCATGGCCAGCAGAAAGAGGGGGGCCAGATCATCGCCGACCGCCTTGACCAGACGCAGACAGGCCTTGCGCGTGATCCCGGTGCGCAACCGGGCGTTACTGAGATGAAAGGGCCACATGTGCAGGGCAATGAGCCGGGCCACCCGATTGCGGTCGTCTTTAGGCCAGTGCAGCCTTTCGGCGATGGCTGCAAAAATCGCAGCCCCGGCCTGATCGTGATTATAAAAGGTTATCTTTTCCTCAACCAGCCGGTGCGTCTCCGGCTTGCCCAAGTCATGAAACAGGGCGGCCCATTTCAGCAATACACCCCGCTTTCCCTGGACTACCTCGCGGAACAGTTCGCCCTGCCCAGGGAAATATGCCTCCGGATCGAGCAGGATTTTTTCCAGCCGGCGCAAGGCCTCCAGAGAGTGTTCGAACACATCCAGATGATGGCTGGCAGGCTGCTCCAGGCCGCGACCCGGGACAAGCTCGGGAAAGACAACCCAGAGGAGACTATTTTCCGCCATGCGGCTGATCGTCTGCCAGGCACGGGGTGAGGCCATGATCAGGCCAAGCTCATAGGCCACCCGTTCCATGGCCGCCTCAACCAGCAGCTCGCCATGGGCGGCAATGGCCGCCTCGGTCTGTGCTTCGATGGCAAACCCCAGGGTGGCCGAAAAGCGATGGGCCCGCAACAGCCGCAGAGGATCGGCCAACAGATTGGCCACCGCCGGGGTCCGGACAAGCTTCTGCCCAAGATCAGCCACGCCGCCGAGAGGATCAATAACCGTAAGCGAGGACAGGGTGCCGATTTCAGGGCCAAGAAGAACCGCCATGGCGTTGATGGTGAAATCCCGCTGGCCGAGGTCGTCTTCAATGGTGGTGGAGTGGTTTCTAAAACCGGAAAAATCAAGGGTCAAACCCTGCCAGACAACCCTGGCCACGTCTTCCCCCTCGTCGAGCAGGACAAAGGTGCCGCCCAACAGAGCGCTGACCTCGCGGGCGCAGGCCAAGGCGCCAACCGGCACGGTAAGATCGAGATCCTTGGCCGCCACCCCCAGCAGCCAGTCCCGCACCGGGCCGCCCGCCACATACATGGGCTGCCCGCTACGGAGCGCAACTTTACCCAGGGCCCGGCGCAGCTCCTCCGGGTACGTTTGCAGCCAATCCTGGGTCAATACCGTCGCCGCTAACACTGTTGCCATGAAGCCCCTAAATGGTTGACGATTTCCGCCAGGGTGGTTTCCAGCCGACAACAGACATCGTGGATATGGATGCTCTCCAGGCTCAACGACTCGATCAACACCAGTGTTTCCGGCGGCAGCGCCTTGCCGAACCGCTCCCCTGCCCGCCGGGCCACTTCCCGCACTGCGTCCTCGGCAAACTGCGGCTGGCTGTGCGAGGTGTAGACCAGCTGGGCCTCGTCGGTTCTTTTCAGCAGATCCTGGGTCACATGCAGGGCCTCTTCCAGGCAGGCCAATAGCTCACCAATGCTCGGAGAAAGACCTGCCGACTGAAGAGAAAGAGTGGTCTGGGAGCGCTGCGAATGGGTGGGCAAGGGGCAATTATCCCCCTCCTTGCGGAACAGGGTTTGATTATACGCCTGGGTGCAGGGGCAAGCGGTGATGTGGGCCACGCCGACTCCGAGCACGGCCACGCTTTCCAGCCCTTCCCCCTGCCCGGTGAGCTTCAGATCAAGGCTGATGGCAATGGAATCCACCGATTGCCTGCCGCTGACCTTGGCCGTTCGGATGAGCGGCAACTGCCCGGCCAGCCGGACCCTGCCGCGGTTCGCACCCTGACGCGCCATCATCTCCCGGCCGAGCTGTAGCCCGTAGTCGCGGAGATCGCTGAACTCCTTGCCATACAGACCGGCGATTACCTCTTCCATGCGGGACATATGAATGCCCCGAACCTCTGCCCCAAGATTCACCTCCAGCCTGGCCGTAAAGGGGATCAACCCCTCGGGCAGCCGGACCCAAACGGTTTTCCCGCAGATGCCGACCTCCGGCAGGGGCAGGGCAAAAGAGGGCTGCTGCTGGGGGATATCAATCCCTTCCGCCAACACCCGCGCATGGTCCTGGGGGGATATGGGTGGTTTCAAATGAACTCCTCCTGTTTCAAGGAAATATACCACTGCTGGATGGTCTGCCAATCCCCTTGCTGCTTGGTCCAGTCGACCAGGGCCTGAAACCGGGTGAGGTCCTCGGAGGCAGCCCCGGTTTCCGCCAGGGCAAGGGAGACCGAGGCCAGCAAGGTTCCGAGCCGCTCATTGTTCGCGCAATTACACAGGCTGCCAGGGTGGAGATAGCGCAGGGTAATGGGCTCCTCCCCGCAAAAGCCAAAGGGAAACCGGCGGGCAAGCCGAATAAAAAAAGACCAATCCTCGCCCAACTCCCCACCCCCGAAACCACCCGCCGCGGCAAAGGCATCTCTCTCCACACCCATTGCCGAAGGGACGAGAAAACACCAGCGGGCCAGCCCGGCGAGGCATTCACCTTCCACGGCCATACCCGGCTCGGGGATGCAAAACTCCCCGCCCCCAACCTGGTCGCTGTTTCTGGTCACCCCATAGGCCACCGAATAGCCACGGGCCATGGTCCGCACCAGGCTTGTCACATGGCCCTCCAGCCAGACATCGTCGGAATCCAGAAACATGACCACCTCGCCGCAGGCCTGGGCAACCCCGGCATTTCTCGCCAGCCCCGGCCCAAGGCCGGAGCGTTGCAGCAGCCGCACCTCGGGAAAGCGGGCGGCCACCAGGGCAACGGTGTTGTCCGTCGAGCCATCGTCCACGACAATGATCTCGCTGACCGGCGTATCCTGACCGACCACGCTGGCAATGGCCCGGCAGGTCATTTCCGGCCGGTTTCTCGTGGGGATTACGCAGCTGATCCGCATGGCTCGTGGTGATTCCTTTTGCTCTGCCTGGTAATTGCTTGCGCAATCCGGGCAGAAAGGCTCCCTGCCCAGACTCCAGCATAACACATAAAAATGGACTGCTCCAAGGGGGATGGCACCAGGCTTGAAAAATGGACCGCCGCGGCGAGCAGCACCTGTAACTTTTAAATCGACACTCAAATTAGTACCCTCCCCCCTTGCGGGGGAGGGGGAATACGAAATGAAACAAGTTACATGGACTAGCGGACTCGGCAGATGCCGCGGATGGTGTCACAGGCCTTGCCATAGAGGGAGGCAAGCCAATCCTCTTCATGCATCCGCACCGAGGAGGCATGGCCGCAGGTCGGGCAGGGGTGCATGGCAGCCAGGCACCTCAGAATGCGCTGGGTGCTGGCGATGAAAGTGGCATGGCTCCAGGTGAGGGGTGAGACCGAAAGCGGTTCGCCGGTTTCCGGGTGCACCTGCTCGGCCAGCACCCCCGAGGGAAGGGCATGATCCGCAACCCATTCGAGCAGAGCGAGGGGCTCGTCCATATCTTGTTCGGTTTTTGCCCTGCTCGCCAGGTAATCCGCCAGCCACAGAGTGCAGAGAAACCAGGGATTGCCCGGATAGGCGCTGTCGGTCCGATGGTAGCCATCCCCTTCATAACGGGCCATGCCGCCCACCTCGGTGTTGAGCCATATTTTTTGCCGCAGTGCCGCCATGGTCGCCTCGAGGCGCGGATCATCCGGGGCATAGAGGCCGAAGGCGAACAAGCCCCACAGGCTGCTGTCGCAGGTCGCGTCAACCTGCAGGCTGCCATCCCCATCGCGGGAGAGCATGCGGCAGAAGCGGCCCAGCTCTTCCTGCCACAGATATTTGCTCGCCGCATCGCGGAGCTCGGCGGCAGCCTTTTGGTATTCCCCGGCCTTTTCTTCCTCGCCGAAGACGCTGCAAAAAAGCGAGGCGGCGGTAAGGCCGCCGAACACGGCGCCGGTGGTGAAGCTGAGCATGCCGCGCCGCTCTTCCCAGAGGTCGTAGGAGGGTGAGGGCAGGCCGGTTTCCTGATCCCGAAAGCGGCACATGAAATCCGCCGCGTTTTTGATCAGCGGCAGATACAGGGGCTTGATGAACTCGATGTCGCGGTAGAGCACGAAATGGTTCCACAGGGCCCACACCACCAGCGCAGTTTCGTCTTCCTGGATAGGCAACTGACTCAGGCCGTTGTTGAGCCAGGGATGCCAGGAAGAAGCCAAGGTGCCGTCCGGATTGTACTTGTGCAGGAAGTAGCCTTCCCGCTCGATGACTGCCCCGCAAAATTCGTAGAAACGCTGGGCCGGAATCGCGTAGCCTGCCATGTCGAGGGCGTTGGCCGCCAGCGCGCCGTCCCGCGGCCAGATGTAGGAATAGGTGTCGCGGTTGAACTGGATGACATCCGAATCGTTGCCGGCCAGCACCCCGCCCTGCCAGTCGAGCTGGGTCTGCACCACCAGCAGGCTGCGGCGATAGAGCTCGGCCACCTTGGCCGGGAGGATGTCGAGGCGCGGCATCTCCTTGCGGACCCAGAGCTGCCAGTAGTCTGCCGTACGCTGAATGAGAGTTTGCGGGGTTTTATGTCTCACCACCCGGTCGAGCCGACGCACGTCGCGCCAAGATTCGCCGGCGGCCAGCCAGTAATAGGCAGTGACACGGCCATTGCCCGGGACCGTAAGATGAAGCGCCGCCACCGAATCCACTGAGCCCTGGGCAATGGTATTGCCGGAGAGGACGCCGTCTTCGGCATCGCGATAGGTGCCTTCCCTGCCGTTCACTTTTTTCTGCCCCACGGCGAATTGGGAAAAAGCGGTTGCGCCATCCACCGTGCCGCCTGCCAGAAAATAACGGCTGCCCTTGTAGTGGACAATGCCGCCGGTTTCCGGGTCAAAGGCAGCGGTGTCGCCGACCCTGTTGCCGGAGATATTGAAGCTCTGGGCAAAAAAGAGGCGGATATCCCGAGACGCGGGCCGCAGATTTTCCACCACCACCTGGCGAAGATAGATATTCTCGTGGAAATCCACCGCATCGCGACAGGTGAGCAGAACGCCCAATTCGTCGTGAAAGAGGTTGACCTGGGTCACCATGGTGTCCGGCTCGTAGAGGAGATCCCGGCGCCAGTCCGGGCCGACCCAGCGGAAGATGCCGTCGACCCAAATCCCGAACCGGCAAAAGTCCCCGGAAACATGGTTCTCCTGACCGACATGGGGGAAATACAGGTCGCGGATGCGATACTCCTGGTCAAAGCAGACCAGAAGATGGCCGTTTCCCACCGGAATATCGCGCGGCATGAGGGCCTCCCTTTGGACGGATTATTGTGGCGGCTTCTTCTCTTTGCATATCACAAAAACAGACAAGAGTAAATTAGCCAACTTCATGCTCTCCGCATGCCCTTCCCGGTGCAGGATACGGGCAGAATCGCAGCTTATTTTCCCCTTGCCTTTCCATGCCCTGCCACCTAGAATCTATCTATGGATAGCAACGAAAAAGTTGGGGATGCCCCTTTTTTCTCAGGCGTTCGCTCACGTTGCCCCAGGCTGTACCACCGATATGCAGGAGACCCCGAAAGAAGTCGACATGAAATGGTAAATGTGCAGGAAGTGTTTTCCTAAACCCAAACAGAGGAGACAACCATGTCAGGAAGCGTCTACAAAATCATCGAAGTGGTGGGCACCAGCAGCGAATCCTGGGAGGCGGCGGCCCAAACAGCAATCGACACGGCGAGCAAGAGCCTGAAGGATCTCCGTGTCGCCGAGGTCATCAAGCTGGACATGAAGATCGAAGACGGCAAGGTGACCGCCTACCGAGCCCGGGTTTCGCTTTCTTTCAAGTATCATTTATAATCAGAATAGCCCCAGGGGTGGACATTGCCGCCACGCTGGCCATAGTTCGACAGCCCTGTCCCAAGAACAACCAAGTGGATGCAGGGATTTATTGAATTAAGCAGGTGCCCCCCCTGGTTGCAAGGTCCCTTGGGTCAGTCGTCTTCTTTCTCCTGATGATGCCCGCCGGGGATCTCAGCTTTGCTTCATTCTGGGAGGCATGATCGTGCGCTCAAGGCCATCAAACAAGAAGGGCCCGGACATCGCTTCCGCGCCGGTTGCCGAAACGCTTGCGATGCTTCAGGTGAACCCAGAGGCAGGCCTGACGCGGATGGAGGTGGAGGCCCGGCTGAAGGAGCACGGCTACAACGAAGTGGCCGAGCAAAAGGAGCACCCGATTCTCAACTTCCTCGGGAAATTCTGGGGGGTGTCGGCGTGGATGCTTGAGCTGATCATGATCCTGTCAGCCGTCCTTCGAAAATACTCGGATCTTGCCGTGGTGGGCGCGCTACTGGTTATCAATGCGGTGTTGAGCTTTATGCAGGAGCGCCGGGCCGCCGGAGTCGTCGATGCGCTGCGGCTCAGGTTACAGGTGAGTGCGCGGGTGCTGCGCGAAGGGAGCTGGCAGGTTATCCCCGCCCGGGCGCTGGTCCCAGGCGACATTGTCCGCGTGCGTCCCGGCGACATCATCCCGGCGGACGTGAAACTTCTCAGCGGAACATTGCGTGTTGATCAGTCTGCCCTCACCGGCGAGTCGCAGGATGCCGACAAGGCCTCCGGCGAAGTGCTCTCGTCGGGGTCCGTCGTCCGCCGGGGCGAAGGCAACGGCGTGGTAATACTGACCGGGGCGAAGACCTACTTTGGCCGCACCACGGAACTCGTGCAGGAGGCGCGACCGAAGTTGCACATCGAAGCGGTGGTGGCCAAGGTGGTGCGTTGGCTCTTCGTCATCGTCGGGGCGCTGCTCGGCGTAGTGATCGTCCTGTCGCTGATCCGCGGCGCGGCGCTTCTTGAGATGATCCCGCTCATGCTGGTCCTGTTGATGAGTGCGGTGCCGGTCGCTCTCCCCGTCATGTTCACGGTCAGCATGGCCTTCGGGGCGAAGGAGCTGGCGAAGCGCGGCGTGCTGGTCACGCGCCTCAGTGCCGCTGAGGATGCCGCAACGATGGACGTGCTCTGCGTGGACAAAACGGGCACTATCACGATGAACCAACTGGCTGTCACCGGCGTGATCCCGCTGGAGCACGCAACGGAAGCCGACGTGCTCTTTGTCGGCGCCCTCGCGTCTCAAGAAGCCAACCAGGACCCGATCGACTTGGCGTTCCTCGCTGCGGCGAAAGAGCGGCATATCTTCGCCGACCTTCCCAAGGTCACACCAGTCTCCTTCACGCCGTTCGATGCAAAAACCCGGCGGACGGAAGCCGTGGTCGAACAAAACAGCCAACTGCTGCGCGTGATGAAAGGCGCCGTGCGCACCGTTGCCCAGACCTGCGGACTTCAGCTCCCAGCGATCGAGGCCTTGGAGGCGCAGGTAAGCGAATCGGCACTGAAGGGCTATCGCACCCTAGCGGTGGCGCGGGGCCCCGAGACAGGCCCCCTTGCCTTGGTCGGCTTGGTGACCTTGTATGATCCACCGCGACCGGAGGCAAAGCAGCTCATCGCGACACTGCACGACCTCGGCGTTTCAGTGAAGATGCTCTCCGGCGATGCCCTAGCCGTTGCGAGTGAAATCGCGCACGGAGTTGGGCTACCGAACATCCGGCGGGTGGCGGACCTGAAAGCGGCGAGCGCTCTGGCCGGCAAGGAGCCGGTTGACTTGTTGGCCGGTGTCGATGGCTACGCCGAAGTATATCCCGAAGACAAATACATCGTGGTCCAACACCTGCAGGATGCGGGGCATGTGACCGGCATGACGGGCGACGGCGTCAATGATGCGCCCGCGCTGCGCCAGGCCGAAGTGGGTATTGCCGTCAGCACCGCCACCGACATTGCCAAGGGTGCCGCAAGCGTCGTTTTGACCGAACCAGGGCTGACGAACATCGTCTCCCTGGTCGAGCAAGGGCGGACCATCTACCAACGCATCCTGACGTGGGTCATCAACAAAATCAGCCGGACAATCCTAAAAGCGGCCTTCGTGGCCATCGCCTTCGTGGTGACCGGCAAGTTCGTCGTCTCCGCCTTTGCCATGCTGCTGCTGGTCTTTATGACGGACTTCGCGAAGATCGCCCTTGCCACCGACCATGTTCAGCCGTCCAAGAAACCGGAGACGTGGAATATCGGGGGCTTCATCACCGTGTCCGTGGTGCTGGGCGTGGCGATGGTCGCGGAGGCGCTTTTCCTCTTGTGGGTCGGCTGGCTGCGTTTCGGCTTGGCGACCAACAACAATGGGCTCTACACCTTCAGCTTCCTGACGCTGCTCTACTTTGCCGTATTCTCCATCGTGTCTGCGCGGGAACGCCACTGGTTCTGGACGACGATGCCCAGCAAAACCCTCATGGGGGCACTCATGGCGGATGCGTTCACGGGCACCGCCCTGACCTTCGTGGGTCTCCCGGGACTCATGCCATTGCCTTGGTGGCAGACGCTCGTGATTTTCGCCTATGCGATGGTCGCATGCCTTGTCGTGAACGACGCCATGAAGGTCGCAATGATTAAATGGCGCGCTCCCGCAGCAGTGGCATAGATTGCTGGCCGAGCAGAGTCCGCAAAAACGCGAAAGATGATCTACCGCATAACCGCCGACTGTATCCTCCTGCTCCATCTCGCCTTCACTCTTTTTACCGTGCTGGGGGGCTTGCTGGTGCTGCGCCGCCCCTCCCTCCTCTGGGTGCATCTTGTTGCCATGCTCTGGGGGGTGGTGATCGAGTGGGCAGACTGGGTTTGTCCGCTTACGCCGCTGGAGAACTTTTTGCGGGAACGGGGCGGCGAGGCAGGTTATGCAGGAGGCTTCATCGAGCATTACGTTGCCCTCTTTCTCTATCCTGAGAACCTCACCATTGAGTTGCGTTACCTGCTTGGCCTGGGCCTGATAGTGGTGAACCTGATGATCTATGGGTATATTTTTCTGGCGCACCGCCGCCGGAAAACCTTGTCATAAATCATCGGTAGTCTTTCCTGCAATTCCTGGAAGTCCCCTTGAAATCAGTATGTTCATTTCCTTGCTTGCCCAAAGAAATGAACCAGCAGCGAAGCGGCGAAGAAAAGGCCCCCCTGTGTCCCTTGTCCCGCCGTGGGCGGGAGTTTGCAAACTCGGCTACGCCTCAGACAGTGCAAACTCTTTTTTAGGCAACCTCTCCGGTGCTCGTCTGCGTGCCAATGGGAATAAAGCACAAAAAAAGCCCCCTTCCTCATGAGGAAGGGGGCTCAAAAATGGTGCAAAAACCAGGAATATTACTTTTTCATCTTCATCCTGGCGGCGCCTTTTGTTTTCATGGGATCGCCTTTGTAACCCAGGGCCTTCCAGTCAAGACGACCATTGGCGGCATGACAGTCGTTGCACTTTAAGGCCTCACTGGCCGGGGCAACCATGTGGTTGATCCGCCAGTACATGACGGTGGGGGCAAAATCGTAGCTGCCGCTGTATGCCAGACCGGAAGCCTCGCTACCAGCCTTGACCGCCTTGTTCCAGTCAAAGTTCTTCCAGTAAGCGTCCTTGTCCTCCTTGTTGGTCGGCCAGACCTTGGGAGTCAGGAAGTACTTGTTCTCCTTGTCGTAGATCTGCTTGCCGGTGTGCACCTTGAACGGATAAATCTTGGCGGTCTTATCCTTGATGCTGCCCACCGGTGCGTTCAACTCGGTAACCTTTGCAGGATCGATCTTCTCGCCGCGCAGGTAGACAGTGGCGTTGCCATTGTACCACTTGTAGGCGGGCTTAACGTCTTTGGCCCAGGTGAAATTCCCTTTCTTTTTATCGTAGCTGTCGCGTTTCTCCGTGCCGAACACCTGCTCGTCCACCTTGATATCCTGACCGGCGGTGGACCAATCCCAATTCATCTTGGTGGGCATGGCCTTGGCAAAGGTGGGAATATGGCAGGTCTGACAGGCCACGGTGGCGGTATGCGTGTTCAGCTTGGCATTCTTGTGGGGCTTGGCATCGTGGCACTGGGTACACTCCAGATGATTCTTGCCTCCGGGCGTTACAACCAGGGCATTGCCCTTAATCTCATGCTTCTGGGTGGTGTGACACTCGGTGCACTGGAAGTTCAGGCCGTCGGAGCCCATATGCACGTCAATGGCCTTGGTGGGATTGGCCATGGAGGAATCGATGTCCCCGTGCTTGACGTTGTTGCCGCCGCCGCCAAAACCATGGCAGGACACACAGTTCTTCTTGGTCGGCTTACCAACGCTCTGGGCTACAGCCACCAGATCAACGGGCTTGGCGTCGAACTCCGGATTGCCGGTGAACCCGAAGGGCATCCCCGCTGCCGGCGGCGCCTTTTTATAGGTTCCTGAGCCGTCATGGCAAATCAGGCAATCCACCTTGGTTTTATCGGTGAAATCAAACTTGGCATCCTTCCAGCCGTAACTGATATGACAGCTGGTGCAGCGCGGCCAGTTGGAATCGAGGGAGATACAGAAATTATTGATGGCGTTCTTCTTGCCCAGCATGACTTTGCCCTTCTTGCCCGAGATCTCCTGCTCGCTGGCCCAGGTCCAGTGGGTGGTTTTCATGATGTCCGTTGCCGCGTCCGCATGGCACTCCAGACATTTCTTGGTCACGTCCATGGGCGTGGCAAAAGGACCGGTGATCGCCTTGTGCGCCTCACCGGCAAAAGCCGCTCCGCCCGCCACCACAGCGGAAACCGCCAGCATCGCCGAGAATACACGGTATCGTTTCATAGACTCCTTCTCCTCCTTGGAAAAATGAACAGTTATCCTTCCCCCTTTCCTGATCCCAGAGCGAAGGCAGAAAAATCATGTCCAGCACACAGCTGACCTTGGGTTAATGATTAGCAAATTGGGTGCCAGCGCAGGAGGGAACAGACAAGGGGATGATTTCTCGAGACAAACCCCCACAGGGCAAGGGCACACAGCGGAGGCGAAGGGGAGCAATCTTTTTCTGACGAAACAGGAGAAAGAGAGATTAACTTATTTAAATGGCAGGGGAAATTCACAAAAAACCGGCGCAACCACGCAAAATATCTTGCGCCCGTTACCGTCTGAGAGCTATGCATTCCGGTTCCCGGGAGGAAAACAAAGAGCCGCCTCGCGAACCCGGCCGGCCAAGCGGTGTTCAATATACTCACCAACCCGGGGGAGCATGTCATCGAGGTACTGGCCGATCTCCTTCTCCGTTGCCGTGGTCAGGGTCTGGCAGAACAGGCATTTCCGCTCGCCCCCGCCCGTGGAGGGCAGGCCGAAATCCTCCAGCACATGCCGGGTAATCATCTGGTCGTCAAAATCCTCGTAGACCGGAAAGGTGGTGCTGATCCCGAACCGGGCCGACAGCTGCTTGATCTTTTCCATGAAGACCGGGGTCTGCTCGGGGTAATGGCCCTGTTTTTTGGTGTACCCGGCCACGAAATGGGGGACGAAATGCTCGTGGCAATAGATAATGGCCCGCGCATGCATACCTAGCTTGCAGGCCACGCAGACAAGATTTTTCCCGTTGTAGCGGGGCATGTATTCCTCATAGCGGTCAAGCCACAGCCCCTGGAACAGTCTGCCCATGTCGAGCTCCACCATCTCCGCCCCGGGAATTTTCTCAGGATCGGCGGCATTGGCCAGCATGATCTTTTGCGCAGCCAGGAAACGGTTTCTGGGGAAGTCGGCAAAACGCCCCATGCCGTTGAGCATGTGGAGGAGATGGATGCGCACCGGCCGGGCCAGACCTGGATGATGCCCGGCGCTGGCCAGGGCATAGAGCGCGAGGGAATCGGTCCCTCCGGAATACAAGATCGCCAGTTCCTGTTGCATGCTCATTCCCCCTTGTTGACCCGGTATTTCAAAAACACCTCCCCGGTTTCCGCAGCCTCGCACGAAACCAGGGCCAGCGGCAAAAACGGCTCGCCCAGCGGACCAGGACCACCGCACAGGGAGGGTGCCCCCTGGTCGCCGGAAATCTTCGGCGTCAGGGTAAGAAGAATCTCATCGACAACCCCTTGCCGCAGGCAGGCATGGTTCAACCTGCCTCCGCCTTCGATCAGCAGCGAGGCCGTACCGAGTTTTGCCAGATGGGCCAGGGCCGCGGCCAGAGAAAGCTCCCCAGCTGAGTCGGTCGGCAGGACTACGACCTGGCCCAAGCCGCCCAGCCTGTGCCGCAATTCCGCCGCCGCTGCTTCACCGGTAAAGATAAGCGGCGGCACACCTTGTTGGAAGATCTTTCTCCCCACCACCGGGATATCGCCGGACTGGGTGATGAAACCCCTGATCCGCAGGGGCAGAAGATGCCCGCCTGGCCCCCGCATCTCCGGATCACCCTGGCGCAGGGTTTCCGCGCCCAGCAGACTGGCATCGGTTGCCGCCCGCATTTTTTCAAGAAAGCCACGGTCAACCGGGCTGCCGGTCAGGCCGGGGCCGATGCGTCCGCAGATGGTGCTGGCCGCAATAATGGTTACTTTCATGCCGCTCCTCGCCCAACCGTCCCAGTGACAAAAGGCTGCTGCCCGATGGAAGGTTCCGAAAAAATCCCTGAACTTTTCATTGACAAGATGGGCCTTTTTTCCCATAGAGTCAAGCAACACTAGACTTCAACAGCCCATGAGAACGCCAATGCCGCCCACCTTCCGCTCAAGCCTCGTCAATCTCCAGCACATCAATTTCCAGGATTTCAGCAACAGCCTGACTCCGGAAGAAGCACGGGAACCAAGCGCGGAGCTGCTGGCGTCCGTTGCCCGAACCGGGATTCTCCACCCCCCCATCCTCAGGGAACAGGGGAGGGCCATGCTGGAGATCGTCACCGGTCGCAGACGGTTGTTGGCTGCCCAGCAGACCCAACACAGCATTTCCGCCATCTGCTTGGTTCTGCCGGCGGAAACCCTGCCGGCGGAGGCCCTGGCCATCAATCTGGAAGACACCTTGCTCCGTGGCGACATCACCGTGGTGGAGCAGGCCATCTTTTTCCAGAAAATCCTCGTCCATCTGGATGAGAACGAAGCAGCCCGCCGGTTTCTTCCCGCCTTGGGACTGGAGCCGCACCGCCATCATCTGCAGAACCTGTTGCAGCTTCTCGGGCTTGAAGAACACCTGCTGGGCGCACTCCATGAAGGACGGTTACACGAGGGAGTGGCCAAGGAATTGCTGGCCCTGAATTTCACCGACCGCCTTTCCCTCTACGAGGTCATGGAAATCCTCAGTCTCAGCGTCAGCAACCAGAAGAAAATCACCGCCACCTGCCGGGAGCTGGCGGCCAGACACAGCACCTCGGTCATGGCCCTGCTCTGCCAGCCAGAGGTGCGGGAAATCCTTGACCCCCAGGAAACAAACATCCCGCAGAAAACAGCCCGGCTCATGCAGTGGCTCACCGATCAACGCTTTCCGAGCCTCGCCGCGGCGGAACAAGAATTCCGCACCTTTGCCGCCACACTCAAGCTGCCCAAAGGGGTGACGCTCAGCCACTCGCCCTCCTTTGAGCAGGATCAGCTGCACCTCTCCATCCCCTTTGCCAATCGGGAAGAACTGCACCGGGTCTGGCCGATCATCGGCGAGGCCTTGAAGGCCCGATAATCGCTACCCGGCCAGCCTGTTCCTGATCTCCAGGATCGTGTCGATATTGGCAAAAAAGAGATCCACCAGAACCGGGTCGAAGTGCGCGCCCCGTTCCCTGCGGATAAGATCAAGGATGGCCTCCATCTCCCAAGCCTCACGGTAGGATCGATCATTTCCCAGGGCGTCAAACACATCGGCAAGGGCGGTGATTCTCGCGCTGATATGGATAGCCTCCCCCTTCAAGCCTTTGGGGTAGCCGGTGCCGTCAAACTTTTCATGGTGCTGCAGGGCGATGATAATGGCGGTCTTGATGATCTCCCGATCGGAAAGGCCCATTATCTCCTGGGCCCGGATGGTATGGGTCTTCATGACCTCAAATTCCGCGGCGGAGAGCGGCCCGGTCTTGTTGAGAATGGCGTCGGGGATGGCGACCTTGCCCACGTCATGCATAGAGGAAGCAAGACGGATCACCTCCACCTCCCGCTGGCTCAAACCATGTTTTTCCGCCAGCACCCGGCTGTATTCCGCCACCCTCCGGACATGGTTGCCCGTCTCCAGGGAACGCATCTCGGCAAGCTCACCCAGGGTGTAGATGATCTCTTTCTGGGTTCCTTCGATTTCCTGATTCAAGAGCACGTTTTCGTAGGCCACCTGCACGTTGCCGCAAAAGACCTCGATCATCCTCCGGTCAAGCTCGCTGAGATCCCGCCAGCCCTCAAGATAGATAACCGTTTCTTCTCCGCGCTCACTGCGGAAATAACCGATATACCGGTTGTCCTCGCAGATGGATTGCTTGAGCGCCGTCACCCGCAGGACATCATCCAGAACCCTGGCCGGTAAATCTCCCCGGGCCTCGGCGTCGATATACGGCTCATAGGTCCCGGTGGCGGCCAGCACATTGAAACTGCCCTGCACCTTGTTCACCGCGATCCCGGAGGTCTGACAATAGAGGGCGTTTTCGCTGAGATGCAGGATGGAAACCAGCTGGGTCAAAACCCCGCTGGCCAGATTTTTGATCGAGCGGAGCCGACAGATATAGGTGGCCGCCTCGATGATCTTTTCCAGCCCCTTGCGGTTGGCCTCGATGGTGAGGATATCCCGGTAGGAGCGGAGGGAGGCGACCATGGTGGTGAAAAGCTTCTGGGCGGTGAGTTCGGTTTTTTCCTTGTAATCGTTGATGTCATACTCAACAATTACCTTCTCGGCCGGCGCCTGACCGGGCTGGCCGGTGCGCAGGATGATGCGGACAAAGACGTTTTTCAACTCCTCCCGGATGTAGCGGACCACTTCGAGTCCGGCATCGTTTTTCTCCATGACCACGTCAAGAAAAATGATGGCGGTGTCGGGGTGTTCGGCAATAAGTTCCCTGGCCTCCCGACCGGAATAGGCATGGAGAAAAAGCAACCCTTTGTTCTCGTAAAAAAAATCAGCGAGAACCAGCTTGGTGACGGCGTGCACCTCTTCCTCATCGTCAACCACCAGCACTTTCCAGGTGCCATTGCCCCCACCCCGTTGCCGGAAAGGCACAGCCCCGTCCGGTTCATCCGCAAAAAAAACTGCCTCATCCGATTCAACCATGCGATACCCCCCCAGGTATGACGGCCGGAAAAAGAAGCACAAAAGATGTCCCCTTCCCTGGCTTGCTTTCACAGGCGATTGTCCCCAGCAATTTCTGGGTCACCAGATTATATACGATATGCAACCCCAAACCGCTCCCTCCTTTTTTCCGATTGGTCGTAAAAAAAGGATCAAAGGCATGGTTGACCTGATCTTCGGTCATCCCCTTGCCGTCGTCGGTGTAGCGGAACAGGACATTGCCGCCCTGCAAGCTGATATCAAAAAGCAGGGAGCCGACTTCATCCTCGTCGTAGGCATGGGTCAACGAGTTGGTGATGAAATTGGTAACGATCTGGGAAAAGGCCCCGGGATAACTGTTCAACTCCAGATCGTCGGGGCAGGAGATCTCCAGACGATGGCCGGTATTCTTCAAAACCGGTCGGAGGCTCAGGCAGACCTCGGCCAGATACTCCTTGACCCGAAAGGTTCTGCGCCCCTCTCCAGACTGATCCACCGCCACCTGTTTGAAACTGCGGATGAGTTCCGCCGCCCGGTTCAGATTGGAAAGAATCAGCTTGGCGGCATCCTGACAGAGCGCAAGATACCGGTCAAGATCACCCCGTTTCATGCGCCCTTCCCCATAGAGCGTTGTGATCTCCCTGGTCTCGCTTTCCAGATGCGAGGCCGCCGTTACACCCACACCCACCGGGGTGTTGATCTCATGGGCAACTCCGGCCACCAGATCGCCCAGAGCCGCCATCTTCCCGGCTTGCACCAGCTGGGCCTGGGTCTGCTCCAGCTGGCCCAGGGTTTCCCGCAATTCCAGGTTGGCGGCATCCAGGCGAACGGTGCGCTCCAAGACCCGCCGTTCCAGGGTCTCGGTCAGCCCCAACAGATCGCGTTCGGTCTGCTTGCGCACGGTGATGTCTTCAAAGACCACCACCGTACCCATGACCTTATCGCCTTCCACCAGGGGGGTGCCGACAAACTCCACCGGAAAAACCGCGCCGTCCTTTCTGCCGAAGTAGCTTTCTTCCCCCTGGTTTTTCTTCCCCTCGGCATAGGCCGCGCACACCGGGCAATCCTCCCGGTCATACGGTTCGCCATCCCAGCGCACGTGATGCCGGAAATCATGCAGATGGCTGCCGATCAAATCCGTTTCCTCATAGCCAAGAATCTGCAAGCCCGCCGAATTGACAAAGGTTATGCGCCCCTCGGTGTCCAGGCCGTAGATCCCTTCCCCGGCGGAGTTTAAGATCAGCTCGTACTCCCGATGCAGCCGGGCGAACTGCTCTTCCGCGGCATGACGCTCCAGAACCTCCTTCTGCAACAGGAGATTGGCATCCTCCAGATCGATGGTCCGCTCCCGGACCCGCTCTTCGAGCTGATGGTGGGCCGTGGCCAGCTTCTGCTCCGTTTCCAGACGCAGCTCGATTTCCTTTTCCAGGGGGGCGAGGGCGATACGACGCAAGGTGAACCACAGAACAATCCCGGCGATGGCCGTGAGAAGAAAAGAGGCAACCCCCAGCTGCCAGTGGAGCTTGCGCAGAAGGCTATCCACCTCTCCGGAGGAAGACTCCATCTGCAGGGTCAACAGGTGCTTGCCCTGAAAAAGGAGTTTTTCTTCCACCAGAAAGGCCCTTGCCCCATCCCTGGGGCGGCTGAAGGCAACCAGCTCCCGGCCCTCTGCATCCACGGCGGCCAGACGCACCACCTCTTGGTGTTCCTCGCCCCAGCGCTGAACAAAGCCGTTTATCCAGACGTAATCATATTTGAGAAGCGGCTCAAGAAAATTGGCCGCCATGAGCTGCAGATCGCGGCGGGCCTGATCCTCCGCCCGGGAAAACAAAAAATCCTGTTGATGGCGGCCAATAATGGTGTCGCCCACCACCATGAAAAAAAACAAGACGGCCATGAACGCCATGACCGCCTTGTTGTATCTGCCTTGTTGCGGAGCTGACTGCATGTCGCTCAGCAGGAGGAGTAGCCGCAGCTCATGCACTGGTTGCAGCCGCCGCTGCGCCGCAGGCTCAGCTTGCCGCAGGCCGGACAGGAAGAATAGGAGGAAGGCTCGGCGTAAGGCTCCGGATCCTGCTCCACCTCGCCCTCTCCGCCCTTATCAAGAACCTTGGCCAGGGCCGCGGGGATGGAATAGCACCGGCCCAACGAGGCGCTGGTCCAGGCGCCGTCGGAGGAGATATCCTCCAGAGTCCGGGCGATCTTGCCCACCAGCCGATAGTCGTGCTGAAGCGCCACGGAGATGACCCGACCCAGGGCCTCGCTCATCCCGTGCAGAGTCGAGCCGGACTTGGTGGTGTTGAGGAAAACCTCCCGCACATGCCCCTGTCCGCCCTTATTGGCCGTAATATAGAGCGGCGCCGGCCCCCTGAACTTATAGGTGCTGCCGCTGCGCACGTCCATATCGCAGAATTCGCAGGTCGCCTCCAGCTTGGAGCCATGATCGCTCAACACCCCTTCCATGGAGGAATCGCGGAACATCGTGACGCCCTTGAGATTGCTCTTCCGGGCATACTGAAGGATCTTCTTGATGTCTGCCACCGTGGTGTCGGCGGGCAGGTTGATGGTCTTGGAAACCGCGGTATGATTGAAGGCCTGGCACGCTTCCAGAATCCGAATCTGCTGGTACGGCTCGATCTTGTGCGCGGTCTGGTCGGCAATCCATTCCAGCTTCTCCTCCTCGTACTGATAAAACTCCAGGGGCACGAGGATGAACTCCTTCCAGGAATCATCCACATCCTTGACCTTGCGGCGCTGGATCATGGAGAAATAGGGCTCCACCCCGGTGCAGGCCACCCGCATCAACTGAGAGATGGAACCGGTGGGGGCCTGGGAGGTGGTCACCGAGTTATACAGGCCGCCGAGCTTGCGCAAGAGGCCGAAGATATCGGAGGTCCGCTTGCGCCACTGGGGTTTGTTGGGCATATCCGACTCAATGAAGGCCAGGGCCTCGCTGTCGATCTTATCGACATAGGTCATGTTCCATTCTTGGGGGGTGAGCTTTTTCTGCTTGCCCTCTTTCTTGATAAACTCGGCGTAATCGATACTGCCCTGCATGGAGCCCAGCATCAGAGCCAACTGGGTCGCCTTGGCAAAAAGCGGCGCCTCATGCTCATCGGCATAGGAAACACCAAAATGGTTCATGGCATGGTGCAGACCGGTAAAGCCGATGCCGATGGGCCTAAACTTAAGGGTGTTGGCCTTGATCCGCTCAATGGGGGGAAAGCCGCCCAGGTCGAGAATCTCGTTGCCGGCAATGGCCGCGAGCCTGGCCGCCTCGAAAACCCCGTCGAAAAATTTTCCCTTGTCCTCCTGAAGGCACTTGGGCAGGCAAACCGTGAGCAGGTTGCAGGCCGTATCCTTGGTGGAAAGGTATTCCCCGCAGGGGTTGGAATAGACCGGATTGTACTTAGCCAGCACCGGGGTGTTGGCCAGGCTCTTCTGGGTGAAAAGCAGGCCAGGATCGCCGGATTTCCAGATGTACTCGGCCACCAGGGTGGTGAGTTCCTCATTCTCCCAGAACTTCTCATCGGTGACATTGAGCGAGATATTGCAGCCGGTGTACAGGCCGGGATTATCCCCCTTGAAGGAGATGAACTCCTTGACGTCCTTGATATCCCAGTCCGCCTGAATCATCAGGGCGCCCCGCCGCTTGCCGCCCTGGCTGATGCGCTCCGAGAGATGGGAAAAACCCTTGGCAAAGGAAACCGGTCCGGAGGCAAGCCCCTGCCCGTTGTCAACAATGGTGCCCTTGGGCCTGATCTTGGTCACGTCTATACCGCCGCCACCGGCATGCTGGAAGATGCTGACCAGATCGCGTTCCATGTCAAAGATCGCATCGGTGGAGTCTTCCACATCGCCCAGGGGATAGCAGGAATAATAACCGGCCCGGCGGGTATAGGGGTTGCCGCCGTTCATCAGAAAGGGGGTGGCCGTAATGATGGTGCCGTGGATCAGGGCCTTGGCCACCGCCGGGTGCTTGAACTGCTTGCTGATGCGCAACAGCACCTGGGTCATGTCTTTTTCCATGGGAACCCCGGTTTTATTGTTGCGGATAGCGTACCTGGCCTGGACAAGATACTCTTCAAAACGCTCCCATTCCTTCAGCGCTTCATCAAAACTGATTGGTAACTCCATCGGGCACCCCTTGGGTAATGTCTTGATTATCATGGAAATAAAACACGATATGGCGCACCAACCACAGATGCCACCACAATATGTGGTACAGCATACCCAAAGAGAGGCGTGGAAGGAAGCATTTTTTCAGATAAAAAACCGGAAAGAAAAAGAGCGAACTGCTTCTTTGC
Organism: Thiovibrio sp. Mzg5; assembly: GCF_055379285.1. Classification (NCBI taxonomy): domain Bacteria; kingdom Pseudomonadati; phylum Thermodesulfobacteriota; class Desulfobulbia; order Desulfobulbales; family Thiovibrionaceae; genus Thiovibrio; species Thiovibrio sp. Mzg5. The sequence continues at coordinate 1,449,308 of NZ_AP022872.1, forward strand.
GTTGGGGCGAGACGAGGCCCAGGATGGGCACAGGTTCGCTCGACACCACAGAGCAAAAACACCTTGGCCTACTATCGCTTGCGCTGGGTAAGAGGTAATTGGATGATAAAAATAGAGCCCTCTCCGGGCCTGCTTTTGGCGGTGATCCTCCCGCCGTGCCGGGCGACTATTTTTTCGCAGGTTGCCAAGCCGATGCCGGTCCCTTCATATTCCTGGCGGCCATGCAACCGGACAAAGGGCTGAAAAATCCGTTCCGCGTTTTTTTCCTCAAAGCCGATGCCGTTGTCCTGCACCGTGATTTCATAGATCTTGCCCGGCAGCGTTCTGCCCTTCACCTCAACCACGGGAGGCAGGTTTGCCTGCCGGTACTTCAGGGCGTTGGCAATGAGGTTCTGGAAAAGCTGACGGAGTTGGGTTCTGTCTCCCTCAATGGCCGCAAGGGTCCCCACCCCGACATTTCCCTGCACCTGTCTGATCCTTTCTTCAAAATCGTCCATCACCTCCCGCAGGAGATCATCCAGGGCAACCATTCCGAACGGGTGCTCGCAGCTGCGCACCTTGGAAAGCTGCAGAATATCATCCACCAGCTCCTGCAACTGCCGACCGGCCTTGAGAATCCGCCCAAGATATTCGCCCGCCTTGCCGTCAAATTTTTCCGGCCATTTGGCCAACAAACGCTCGGCAAAGGCAACGATCAGCAGGAGCGGCTCTTTCATATCGTGGGAGGCCACATGGGCAAACTGTTCCAACTCGGCATTGGAACGCCGGAGACTTGCCGCCAGCCGCTCCAGCTCCTGCTGCGCCTGCTGACGCTCGGCCACTTCCAGCAACAGCTGGGCATTGACGGTCTTTACCTCCTGCGCCCGTTCATCGACCAAATCCTCAAGCCAGTCCCGATATTCCTGAAGCTCCTTTTCCATTTTCTGAAGCTTGGTGATATCGGCAAAGACCCCATTGGCATAAGCGCCGATAGCCCTGGCCCGGTCATGAACCCACAACCATTTCCCGTTTTTATGACGCAGGCGGTAACGGAGGGAAAATTCCCGGTTCTTGGCAAAGAGCAGCCCGTATCGCTTCCGGACCTCGGCAAGATTCTCGGGATGAACGCGGCTGAATATGCTCTGGCCAAGCAGCTCGCTCGGCTCGTAGCCACATATTCTTCGAACATTGGGGCTGACATAGACCAGCATCCCCTCTGCATCCGCCCGCCAGGTAACATCCGGCATATTTTCCACCAGGCTGCGGAATTGCTCTTCGCTTTCGCTCAGGGCCTGGGCTGTCCGCCTTTGCGCGGTGACATCCTGCAAGATGACAATGCCGCCGGGAACGCCGCGCACCTTGCCCAATGAAGAGCCGCTTATCAAGACCGTCCGGCTCTCCCCGTCAACCGGGAGGGCAACTTCGATATTGGCAAAGGATCCATGTCTGGCCAGATTTTTTTCAAGCGCACAGGCCTTGCAGGCAGACGGCCCGAACAACAGAGAGCACGGCTTGCCCAACAGCATCTCGCCCTGCGTCTTGAAAAAATTCGCAAAGGCGCCATTGACATCGAGCAGGCATCCCTGCTGATCAACAATGCAGGCAGGCTCGGCCATCCGGTGGAAGATGGCCGCATAGCGTCTTTTTTCATCGAGGATAAAATATCTTGCCTCGCGAAGCCGATGCTGGGCCGAACTGGTCTCTTCCTTGAGCCACTGGCCGGCGGCCGCGGTTTCCAAGCGGTCAAAAAATAAAGCGCAGCTCGGCTGAAGCTGGGGCAGCAGGAGAGGATCGTTGAGTATGGTCCGGCGGAGGCATTTGAGAAAAGAGAAGAAGTCGGCAAAGGGCAAGGCCTCCTGCCTGAAGAGTCGGACTGCTTCCCGACCAAGCGCGGCTGGGGTATCCTGGGAAAGAGGGGGGGTGGCCGCTGGGCTGTCGAGCTCAAGGCCTTGGCGGTCAGCACCGGCCTCAAGAAACTCGGCGAGGCCTTCCGCCAGGCGGGAAACAAAAAAACGCCAGGCATCTTCCTGCAGGGCAAGGTGTCTGGCGCATCCGGCATGTTCGACCGCCAAAGCAAAGGCACCACTCAGCCCTTTACCATTGGCTCCCAACAACCCGAAATTCTTGCCCGGCAGCTTGCCTTTAGCCATATTCCTTGCGTTGCCGTTCCTTGAGGATAATCTTGATGGGGATGGCATCCAGCTTGAGTCCGGCCCTAAACTGGTTCAGCAGGTAACGGAGATAGGAAAAATGCACCCCTTTGGGATAATTGGTAAAGACGATAAAGGTGGGCGGCTTGGAGGAAACCTGGGTCGTGTAGAAAAACTTGAGGCGGCGGCCCTGGTGCATGGTCGGATTATGGCTCTCCAACGCAGCCTGCAAGATTCGGTTGAGCTTGCCGGTTGAAAAGGTGCCGCAATACTGCTTATACATCTTCGCAACCATGGGCAGCAACTGCTTGATCCCGGCGCCGGTAAGGGCGGAAATCTTGAGCACCGGGGCATATTCGACAAAACTCGTTGCCCGGGTGATCTCCTCCATCAGCTGTTTCTGCCGCTTCGCATCCCCATGGAGCAAATCCCACTTGTTCACCAGGATCAGACAGGCCCGGCCCCGTTCAAAGGCATAGCCCAGCACCTTGGTGTCCTGCTCGGTGATTCCTTCTCCGGCGTCGATCAAAATCAGCACCACATCGCAGCGCTCCAGAGCGCCCAAGGCCTGGAGCACGCTGAATTTCTCCAGTTTTTCCTGGACCTTACCCTTGCGCCTGATCCCCGCCGTATCGATGAGCAGATACGGCTGATTGCCAACGGTGAGCAGGGTGTCCACCGAATCCCTGGTGGTACCCGGGATATCCGAGACCACCATGCGCTCTTCACCCAGCAATCGGTTGATCAGGGAAGACTTGCCCACATTGGGCCGCCCCAGGCAGGCCAGGCTGATGGTATCCGGCGGGATGTCTTCGGATTCGGGGAAAACCGGCAGGGTCTCGAGCAGGGTCTCAAAAAACGCCTTGACCCCATAGCCGTGCGCCGCGGAAACCGGCCAGAGCTTATCCACCCCCAGCTCGTAAAATTGGGGGAGCAGCTTTTGCTCAAGCTCCGGGCTGTCCACCTTGTTGACCAGAAAATGCACCGGCTTTTGAGTCCGCCGCAGATAGTCCGCCACCTCGTAATCTTCCGGCAGCACCCCCTCCTTGCCGTCAAGCAGGAAGAGGATCACGTCCGCCTCCCGCATGGCCTGCATGGTCTGCTCACGGATCAAGCCGGCCATCATTTCCCGCCCGTCACCCTCGATGCCTCCGGTGTCGACCAGGATAAATGTCCGCTCCTCAATGGTCACCTGTTCATAGTGCCGGTCACGGGTTACACCGGGGGTGGGGTCGACAATGGCTTTGCGGTGCTTGGCGAATCTATTGAAAAGGCTCGATTTGCCGACATTGGGTCGGCCGACCAGGGCAACTATGGGGTATCGGGTTTGCATGGGAGTTACAGGGTTCCGTGTTGTGTTAAAAAGCCATTAAGGAAAAACCATCGTCATTTACGCTACTACCGTTGACCACAGCACAAGCGGCACTGCGCTTTTCAAACGACGGCTTCCAGAAAATTTCTTACCTGCTCCACCAAAGAGCGTAAAGAAGGGAAATCCCGCCCCTGCGGCGCAGCCAGATGTTCGTGAAGATTGGTGGCGGCGGGTTTGATGAACTGCCGAAAAAATTGTTTCCCCCGGTTTTTCGAAAGAAAGGCAAAAGCTCCCAGAATCTGCAGGTTGCGCTGCAGAGCCATGTAGTAATATCCCTCAATAAATCGTCCCCGGTCAAGGGGAATGTGAGAGGCGAGGGCATCCAGATAACAACCAAGGAGGGCCTGCTGCCGATCTAAGGACAAACCGGCATAGGGATCGATGAGCAGGGAGGCGGGATCATACCCCAACGGCCCCATTCTGGCACCCTGAAAATCAATAATTCTGATTTTTCCCTCACATACCATGAGGTTGCGCGACTGAAAATCCCGGTGCAAAATGAAATCGGCGGGTTCCTGCATGGCCCGTTCCGCCAGAAAAATAAACTCCTGACCAAGCCCTTGGGGCAAATCGCTCATCCCAAAAAAATCCTCGCACAGGGCCTTTTGAAAATAACCGGACTCCCTGGCCAGCATGAGTTCGCGGTCATACCGGGGGGTATCCCAGCACCAGCCCGACTGAAAGCCATGGCGCGTTTCGGTCTGCAAATGGGCCAGGACGGCCAGGGCCTGACGGTAGTAGGACTCCACCTCCGGCGCCTCCGCCCCCTGCTGAAGAACCAGATCATGGAGTTTGGTGTCGCCTAAATCCTCGCAGAGAATAAGACCGCAGTCCTCGGCAAAACCGTAGATCCGCGGCACCGCTGCCCCACATCTGAAAAAATGCTGCCCTATTAAATAAGCGGCTCGGGCCTCGGCCATGCCTTGGGGTTGGCTGGCGCTGGGCAAGATCGCCAACAGGGAAAGGCCACCCACGGCAAGCCGGTAAAACTGCCGGTCAGAGCCATCCCCTGCCATCCTGTCCGCCACCTCAATCTCCGAGGGAAACCCCTGCGCGGCCAACAGCTTGGCCAGGGCCTGCCTGTGTTGGTCCGTAAACACCTTAATCCCCCTCCATGATGATCCTGTCGGTCACGACACTGCCGGGGGCAACCCTGGCTCCATCCCAGACCACAACCCGGGTAAGGCTCGCCCCCTCACCGATGGTCGCCCCATGTCCGATGGCGACCCAGTCCTGAAACGAGACCCCTGCTCCGAGCGCCACGTCTTTTGCGAGATAAAAAGGGCTGGCCCCGCACCCAGAGGAAAATCCAGGCAGCCTTCCCTGCAGCAAAATATCCGCGTGGAGCTGCAGATAATCCGCCGGGGTGCCCATATCGGTCCAGAAATGGTCCGCGACCACCAAGGCCTGGATCGTGCCCCCGTTTGTGAGCAAGGCAGTATAACAATCGATGATGTTATAAAAAAGGCCCTCTGGGATCAGCGAAAGAACCGCCGGATTGATGACCTGCACCCCGGTGAAGGCCAGAAGCCGCTCACCCTTCCCCGCTGGGCCGGAAAAACCTTGGATCCGACCCTGGCCATTGACCCGGACATTGTTGAAACGTGGGCAATCGTGCAGCACCATGGTCACATCCGCGCCGGAGGCGCAATGGCTCCGATAGATCGCGGCCAGGTCAAGATCGTGGACGATATCGCCATTGACCGCGAGAAAGGGGGGCTCGCCAAAATGACTTTGCGCCAGACGCAGGCCGCCCCCGGTTCCCAATTCCATTTCTTCCATCTGGACATGGACATCCCCTTGCCCGTGGAGCATGGCCCTGATCTGCTCCCGGAGATGGTGGGCATTGACCACGATCCCCTCGGCCCCACTCCGGCGGAGCTGGGTCAGGGTATGGGTCAGGAGGGGGGTGTCAAGCACCGGAAACAGGGGTTTGGGGCGTTTCAGGGAATAGGGCCGCAGACGTGTTCCGAGGCCGGCGGCCAGAACCATGGCTTTCATGAGTGGTATCTTCCTGATGACTGAGTACAGGTAACGAAAAAATTACAGCAAGCAACTGCTCAGCAGCGCCGCTTCGCTGCTGCCACAGATGCGCACCCCTGCGGGGCATAAACTCCAGAGGTCTGCAAAGTGTGCTGTTGCACATGAGCAGGCCGATGGCAGCTAAGCGAGCACGCGAAACTGCGAAGCAGATGTGGCGCTGCTGAACAGTTACTACAACGACAGGGTTCCGTCCGCCAACTCCTCCACCCCGACCACGACAATCCCGGCCCGGTTCGCCATGTCGATCACGGCTTCCCGGTCAAAGAGCAGGGCCTGGCCGGTTTCCACCGCCAGGACAGCGGCCTTGACCGCAGACATGGTCTCGATGGTTTTTCCGCCGATGGCCGGCAGGTCGAAACGGAAATCCTGCTTGGGCTTTTTCACCTTGACCACCACGCCCTTCTCTTTACCCAGGGTGCCGCCCCGGGTAATGGCGGCATCTGTGCCTTCGATGGCCTCCACCGCCAGCACGGTGCGGTCCCGGACCACAACGCACTGCCCGATATCAAGGGCGCCGATGGCTCTGGCTGTCTGCCAGCCGAAGCGGATGTCCTCCATCTGTTCGGCCGTAGGCTTTTTCTTGGTAAGCACTCCTTTGGGAAAAAGCAGGTCCTTGAGGTAGAGGGTGGATTCCAGAACATGGATACCCTCTTTTTCCAAGGCGTCGGCCACCGCCCGCAGGATCGCATCATCCTGCCGGATGTCTATTTTATTCCACAGGGTCAGCCCCTTGAGGTCCGGCCAGACATCCTTGAAAATCCTGGTTTTGGTGATATCGCCCAGGAAAACGGTTTCCGTAACGCCATGCTCCCGGAAAAAACTTATGATCCGCCCTAGCTGGCCGAGCTTTACCCAGCAAAACCGGTCGGCAATGCTTTCGAGTTCGGGCCAGGACTCCCCCTGGTGCGCGACGATCACCACCTCGCGCCCTGCTTTCTTGGCAGCCTCGGCAAAGAGTTTGGGGAATTGACCGCCGCCGGCGATGATGCCGATGCTATTCTTCGTCATCACCGGCCATGCGCACCGCCCCACGTTTCGAGGTGGCAAAAAAATTCACCAGCTTGGCAACCGGCGCACAGTCGGGAATCTCCTCCAGGGTCTTAGCGAGCGCCTCCTGGAGCAGCAATTCCGGACTGCGAAAAATAATCTTGTAGGCCTGCCCCAGTTTCTTGATCTCATCCGCGGTAAAGCCCGACCGACGCAGGCCAATCCGGTTAATGCCGGTCACCCGCATCTGGTTGCGAATCCCGGCCATGATCACATAGGGAGGCACATCCTTGCTGAGTCCGGACATGCCGCCAATATAGGCATACTCGCCGATCCGAACAAACTGGTGCACGGCGGTAAGTCCACCGATGATCACCCGGTCGGCGACCTCGACATGCCCGCCCAAGGTGGCGGCGTTGGCCATGATGACGTGATCCCCGACCACGCAGTCATGGGCGATATGGGTGTAGGCCATCAGCAGGTTGCCGCTGCCCACCGTGGTCACCCCATGGCCGCCCGGGGTGCCGCGGTGGATGGAAACATACTCCCGGATCTGATTATCATCGCCGATAACCAACCGGGTGGGCTCGTTATTGTATTTCAAATCCTGGGGCGGCCCACCGATATTAGCGAAGGAGCCGATGGTGTTGCGGGCGCCGATGGTGGTCAAACCGGTGACCACGGCATGGGGGCAGATCACACAATCAGGGCCGATCACCACCCCTTTCTCGATAACGGCATAGGGGCCGACAGTGGTGGAGGCATCAACCTTGGCCTCGGGATCAATAACTGCAGTAGGATGTATGTTCATTGCACCTTCGCTTGGATTTGGTTAGGTGGGGCATCAACAACGGGATAAAGGGGTACACAGACGGCTCAGGCAAAGGTGGCCATGAGTTCGGCTTCGGCCACGAGCTTGCCGTCGACAAAGGCCTTGCCCTCCATCTTCCAGAACCTGGCTTTGCGTTTGGTCACCGAGAGCTCGTAATACAGCTGGTCTCCGGGCACAACCTTTTGCCGAAATTTCACGCCCTCAAGACCGGCAAAATAGACGAGTTTGTTGGCAACCGCCTCGGGATCGGTGACATAGGCAAGAATCGCCCCGACCTGGGCCATGCCCTCAAGGATCAAGACCCCAGGCATGACAGGCTGCGAGGGGAAATGGCCCTGAAAAAAATTCTCATTCATGGTCACGTTCTTGTATCCCCGGATGGACTCGCCGAGATGCATCTCAACAATGCGATCCACCATGAGAAAGGGATACCTGTGCGGTAAAATCTTCAGGATTTCCAGAATATCAAGCTGTTGCAGATCAGAATTCATGCCACCTCTCCTCTCTTTTTACGAAGCCAACCACTGCCAGACCATTTTATTTCCAGCAATCAGACCGATGGGTTACTCATTGTTGCCAGGGCTATCATCTTGGCCCGGGGTCATGGCCCGGGACAGCTCGGCCACCTTCCGCCGCAGCTCCCGCAGTTCCCGCACCATTTCCGGAAGCTTGGCATAGGCGGCGCTGGCGCGCAGCCAGGTTTTATGGGAAATGGCCGGAATACCGGCCACGATGGCGCCGGGCTCCAGGTTGCTATGCACCCCTGACTTGGCCGCAATCATTGCCCGGTCCCCGAGATGGATATGCCCGGCAAGACCGACCTGCCCGCCGAGAATCACATTGTTGCCGGTGGTAACACTGCCGGCCATGCCCACCTGGGCGACAAGCAAGGCGTCCTCGCCGATGACCACATTATGGCCAAGCTGCACGAGGTTATCGATCTTCGTTCCCCGTTTGATCCAGGTTTTACCGAAGGTGGCCCGATCAATACAGGTATTGGCGCCGATCTCCACATCATCATCAATCTGAACCATGCCAACCTGCGGCCGTTTGACGTGGTGCCCGTTTCCGTCGGTGGCGTAGCCAAAGCCGTCGCTGCCGATCACCGCCCCGCTGTGGATGATAACCCTGTTCCCGATCTGACAGTGGTGCCCAATCGTCACATTGGCATACAGCACCACATCGTCGCCAATGACGGCATCATCGTACACCACCACCCCCGGATGCAGGGTGACCCGCTGCCCCAGCCGGACCCGGTTGCCAAGAGAGACCAACGGACCGATGGCAACCTCGGCAGGGATATGACAAGCCCGGCCGACAACCGACCGGGCATCAATGCCAGTGGCAACAAACGGCTCCTCGACAAACAGGGAATGGATGCGGGCCACGGCCAGATAGGGGTTCTTGACCCGAATCGCCGGAGTACTGATCTCGGTGACCGAGGCCGGCACAATGATCGCCGAAGCCTTGCATTCGTCAAGCCGGGCCCCGCGTTTCAAATCGGCAACAAAGGTTATCTCGCCCTCAACAGCGTTATCAAAATCGGCAACGCCGCCAATGAGCACCTCGGGATCGCCAACCAGCTCCCCCTGGACCAGGGCGGCCAGTTCCACAAGACGTTTCTTCTCCCAAGCCATATCCTCTCCCTCTCTCTGCCGGTTAAATGCAGCAAAGCATTCCGAGACATAGAAAAAAAGTAAAAAAAAAGACGGGTTGCCTCCTTGCTGCCAAGGGAAACACAACCCGTCTTGATAAACGTGTCAGCGTCGAAAATGCACAACCCCGTAAAGGCCGCTATTCTCCGTTAATCCTGGAACGCAGAAGTCCGGACGGTTTGAAGGTCACAACCTTCCGGGCATCCAGAATCAGTTCATCACCGGTCTGGGGATTTCTCCCGCGCCGGGCATTTTTCTTTTTCACATTGAACTTGCCAAAACCACTGATCAATAGATCCTCACCGGTATTCAGGCATTTTTTGGCAATGCGCAGAAAAGCCTCCACGGCCTCGGCAGCCTGGGCCTTGGTGAAATTGTGATTTTGATATACCTTTTGAACAAGATCCGCTTTTGTCAGGGTCATGGAGCCCCCTCCTTTATTGACTCACAACATGTTCAACCAACTGATAATTGTCAAGAAATATATTTCAAGGCACCTTTGCCGGCATACCTGCCCGCAGCACCAAGCTCATCCTCAATCCGCAGCAACTGGTTGTATTTGGCGACCCGGTCGGTCCGGGAAGGGGCGCCGGTCTTGATCTGGCCGGTGTTCAAAGCCACGCTGAGATCGGCGATGGTTGTGTCCTCGGTTTCGCCGGAACGATGGGAGATGATCGAGGTATATCCAGCACGATGGGCCATCTCCACGGCATCGAGGGTTTCCGTGACCGTGCCGATCTGATTGAGCTTGATCAAGATGGAGTTGGCCACCTCCTCTTTAATGCCCTTGGCCAGAATCTTGGTATTGGTGACAAAGATATCGTCCCCGACCAGCTGCACCTTGCCCCCCAGCTTCTTGGTCAGCTTGGCCCAACCCGCCCAGTCGGCCTCGGCCAATCCGTCTTCAATGGAGACCAGGGGATATTTTTTCACCCAACCCTCATAAAAGGCGATCAGCTCATCCGCCGTTTTGTTGGCCTTTTTCTCTGCGGCGAGCACATAGCATTTTTTCTTCGGGTCATAGAGCTCGCTTGCCGCCACATCGAGAGCGATAAAAATATCCTTGCCCGGCTTGTAACCAGCCTTGACAATCGCCTCCAGCAGGAACTCCATGGCCTCCTCGTTGGAGCGGAGATTGGGGGCAAAGCCGCCCTCGTCACCAACGGCGGTCTGGAGTCCGGCCTTTTTCAGCACCGCCTTGAGGCTGTGGAAGGTTTCCACCCCCATGCGCAGGGCCTCGGAAAAGGAGCTGGCCCCGGCAGGCATGACCATGAATTCCTGGATATCCACATTGTTGTCGGCATGCGCCCCGCCGTTTAAAACATTCATCATCGGTACGGGCAGCACCTTACCATTCACCCCGCCAAGATAGGTATAGAGCGGCAGGCCGACCTCCTCGGCGGAAGCCTTGGCCACGGCCATGGAAACCCCGAGGATAGCATTGGCGCCAAGATTCTTCTTGTATTCGGTGCCGTCCAGCAACAGCATGGCCTGATCGACAATCACCTGCTGGGTGGAATCAAGGCCGATGATGCCCGGGCCGATCTTCTCGTTCACATTGGCCACCGCAGTGAGCACCCCTTTGCCGAGATACCGTTTTTTCTTCGTATCGCGAAGCTCCAAGGCCTCGCGGGTGCCGGTGGAGGCGCCGGATGGCACCAGAGCCCGACCGACTACGCCGGAATCGAGAAACACCTCAACCTCAACGGTGGGGTTACCCCGTGAATCCAAAACCTCTCTTCCCAACACACCGATAATCTCGCCCATCTCTTCCTCCGAATCAGATTAAAAAACCAATACAGGATGCGTCCTGAAAATCAACCACCAATTGCTCCGGCCATACTGAAGATGGGCAGGTACATGGCAATAACCAACCCCCCGATCATGCCGCCCAGAAAAACCATCATCAACGGTTCGATCGCCGCGGTCAGATTTTCCACGGCCTGATCAACCTCTTCATCATAAAAATCCGCAATCTTGGTCAACATGATGTCAAGGGCGCCGGTGGCTTCACCGACATTGATCATCTGCACCACCATGCCGGGAAACACCCCTGTCTCTTCCAGGGGTTCGGCAATGGCCCGCCCTTCGCTGATGCTGTCCGTCACCCTGAACACCGCCATCTCAATGATCTTGTTCCCTGCGGTTCTTGCCACAACATTAAGGGCCTCCAGAATCGGTACCCCGCTTTGCAGCATGGTGCCAAGAGTCCGGGTGAACTTGGCCACCGCCACTCTCCGCACAAGAGTGCCAACAATGGGCATATTCAGCATCATTCTGTCCATCTGAATACGGCCCTTCTCTGTTTTGTATATCTTTTTCACCAAAAAAATCGCACCGAAGATCGCCCCGATGATAAAAAGAAAATTCTTTTGCGCAAACGCACTCATATCAACAACCATCTGGGTCGGAACCGGCAGGGCGCCGCCAAAATCCGCGAACATCCTCTCAAAGACCGGCACCACAAAAACAAGCATCACCGCCATAACCACAAAAGAGATGCAGATACAAATAATGGGATAGGTCATGGCGCCTTTCACCTTCTTCTTGAGCGCCATGTTTTTTTCCATGAAGGCCGCCAGTCGGTTCAAAATGGTATCCAAAATACCGCCAATCTCGCCAGCCTCCACCATGTTACAGTACAGAGTGTCAAAGCAGGTGGGATGTTTTTTCATGGCATCGGCAAAGGTGGTGCCGGTCTCCACATCCGTTCTGATTGTCCGCAACACCTTCTTGAAAGACGGATTTTCCACCTGTTCCCCTAAAATCTCCAGGCTTTGCACCAGCGGCAACCCTGCATCGATCATGGTGGACAACTGGCGGGTAAAGATAACCACATCCTTGCCGGTTATTTTCGGCTTTAAGAATTCAATATTTTCAAACATGTCCTTGGGGGCTTCTTTCAACACGGACACCGTTATCCGCATCTTTTTCAGATGCGCTTGCGCCATGGCTTCGTTGGGCATTTCTATCTTGCCCTTGCGCTTTTCCCCATAGGAGTTGACGCCCTTCCAGACATAAAACGGCATATCCCATTCCTCTCTTGCTGAAATTAAACCGGCATTTCTATCTTATATCTTAAGATTTTCCCAAAAACAATAGATAGATAGCGTTTATTTATGCCTGAAAATCTCGCATCGACCATAATTTTTACCGAAAGAGAACCTCTTCAGGTCGCATGCCCTTCTTCTTTTTTTATTGACACGGCAGGCGGGATAATTTAAATAAGCTGATTCTTTATTGAGATGTTGCGCCGAATTGCGGCGGCTTCCTGAGTACCCAAACAAACAGCACCCGATCAGGGGATGAAGCAACTCCCGACCTGGGTTTCATTCGGAGGATGACAATGGCAAAAGCGGCTCCCAAGGATATGACCAGCAAATATACCACCGGCCAGTTTCAGCAGATCATCGACAAATGTGAGGGTTGCGAGCGCACGATTGAGGTCGAGGCCGTGAAATATTGCGTCACCTACACCATGCCCGAAGCCAAATGGCGTCTGGGGATTTGCAATTTTGCAACCCATGTGAAGCCCGAGATCAGCGTGTCCACCCTCAAGATCAACCCCTTGAAGGCATCCAAACGCGCCGCCACCAAAGGCAAGAAAAAATAATCCTCCCTTCTTTGTAGAACATCAAAAGCCCTTCCGAATCCGGAAGGGCTTTTTTTTTGAGCAGGCACGGGACAATTACAAAATCGCCTTGGGATACAGGGCGCTCAACAGCTTCTCGTCCTCCTTGATCTCCTTGAATCTCTCGTAGGCCTCCTGGAAATGGGCGGGCCTTTCCGCACTCCCCGCCACCATCGCGGCAGCCTGGGCCAGAAGCTCCTCCGAAAAGTCATACACCGCTTGCAAAACCTTATCGACCACCATCTCCGGCGTCTTCTCATAGGGAGGGACCGCCTTGGTGATCGCAATGACCGCCTGCGACACCGTGGGCTCGGTAACGCACCTGAAAAGATCGGGGACATCATAGATATCAGCAGCGCCCAACATTTTCTCGATGGCGCTACCGCTCAACGAATGGAGCAGCCCGCGAACCCGCGCCGGATTTCCTTCCCCATCCGGAGCCATGAACAGCTTGATATATGGCGTGATTTCATGGGGGGTCAGGGCCCCTTTCCGAAAAGCGGATTCAAGCCAGCGTAGCTGCATTTCCGGACTTCTCGCCACAAATGGCAGGTATTTTTCATACCATTTCCGTTTTTTCACCACTGCGCATCCCCTGCTCCTGTGACCGTGCTTCCCCGTCCTTCGCCCACTCGAAAGAACCAGCTTCCCGTTTCATTGACCATGAACCACCATGACCGTATTTCCCATTCCTTACCCCCACCGGCGACCACCGGCAAGTTATTTTGTCCTGGCCCTCCATTATATTAAAACCGCGACAACCGGCGATGACAATCCTTGTTGCGATGTAACCCTTTGATTTTATGTTGCGGACCGGCAACTTTTTTCCTTTTTTACGAGTCCGTCACATTTTCATTTGCCCCGAGCACAAACCGTTCTTACTCTTCTTCTATCAAGGAGGGAAAAAACAGGTGAAAAACATCGCCATTACCGAAGACGTTCTCACAGAAAAACCATTCTATCTGGAGCAGGCGGATGAACTGCTCATTGCCAGAACCGCTTATAACAATCAGCTGCCGATCCTGTTAAAAGGCCCAACCGGCTGCGGTAAGACCCGGTTCATGCAGCGGTTGGCCTGGGAACTCGCTCGCCCGCTCATCACCGTGTCCTGCCATGACGATCTTTCCACCAGCGACCTGATCGGCCGCTTTCTCATCAAAGGCGGCGAAGCGGTCTGGATGGATGGCCCTCTCACCACGGCGGTCCGGGCCGGAGCCATCTGTTATCTTGACGAAATCGTTGAGGCCAGAAAGGACACCACCGTGGTTATCCATCCCCTGGCCGATGACCGCAGGGAGCTGCCCATTGAAAAACTGGGGGAAACCCTGACCGCCCCGCCCGAATTCATGCTGGCCATCTCCTACAATCCTGGCTACCAGAGTGTTCTCAAGGATCTCAAGCAGTCCACCCGCCAGCGTTTCGTTTCCTTTGAATTCAACTACCCCCCGGCCGAACTGGAGACCAGCATTGTCCGGGAGGAATCCGGCATCGAACAACCGATTGCGGAAAAACTTGTCCGGCTGGCCGCCATGACCCGGAGCCTGAAAGACTCAGGGTTACAGGAAGGGGCAAGCACCCGGCTGCTGATCCATGCCGGCAAACTCATCAAGAGCGGAATCCCCCCGCGCACTGCCTGCAAAGCCGCGATCACGGAGACCCTGACCGATGACCATGAAATGCTGGCCGCCCTCGAGGAAATGACCAGCTCCCTCTTTTAAAACGCAGGTGATCCCCCTGGACCCACGCGAACTCAAAACCAGGTTTGCCCAGGCTGTCCTGCCGGACATTCTCAACGACTGGGAAATCGAAGAGATAACCGAACCGTTGCAGGGCTTGCCCGATGCGGCGCTGAACGAAATCTTCCGCCAGATTACGGCAATCTGGCCGGTGAGCCATGCCCTGTGCAATAATTTCCTCCATGCGGTTGCAAAGGGGCTTACCTGCCTGCACCACTCCCAACTTGGTGATTGGGTCAAGGCCATCCTGGCGGCCTATGAATCCGGGGGGCTCCACCAGGCCAGGCAACTCCTGGAGCGGGTGGAGGAAACCTTTCTCTGCCCGATCCGGGGCGAGAAAGGCATCAGCCTCGCCGAGATCAGCGCCAGATTGCAACCCTATGCCACCGGACTTGCCGAACACCCGCTGGAGCTGAGCACCGGCCAGGAGATCTACACGGACACCGCGGCAATCTATCTTCCCCCCAGAATTGCCATCTTTCCCAAACGGGCAGACAATTTCCTGCTCTACAAACTCATCATCTCCTTCCAATGGGCCTTTTCCGCCATCGGCACTTTTTCGCTCCATCTCCCTGAGGACTCCCCGGCGATTACCGCCGCGACAAAACAGTATCACACCATCTTGCCCCCAGAATTCACAGGCCCCAGCGTTTTCTTCAACCTCTTCCCAAAACCCTCCCTTGCGGCCGATCTTTTCCACCTTGGCGAAACAGCCCGGGCCACCTCCTTTCTCAAAAAAAGGCTTCCGGGCCTCATGCGGGAAAGCATCCCGCTCTTCCAGGCCCTTTACCGGACCATCCCTCTGGACGCACAGGGCTCCACCCGAGACCTGCAAAGGAGCATCCTCCTCCATGCCGAACAGAACTCAACAGAAGAGCCTCCCGCGACCACGCCCGTAATCGGCCTTTTTAACGCCTTATTTCAAGATGACGCCACCAACCATGACTCTGCCTGTTTTGTAGCGGAGGCCTATGACTGGTTCCGTGACCGGACCGAAGAACCTTGCCCGCCCATAATCTTCCAGGGAGTGTTGCGTCCGGCCGAGGTGTTGGCGGTCCAGCGGAAGAAAAGAGCGGCGGCCAAGGAACAATTCATCGCAGCGCTCGCCGCCGTCATCAAAGCGCATGCCGCCCCGGATGCCCCCCCCGAAAAAGAAAGCCACGAAGCCCAAAGCGCGAATCTTCCTGAACTTGATGGCCAGACTGCGATGATTATCTCGCCCGACGGGGCCGGGAAAGAGCAGCGGAATGCGGAAAAAACACAAGAAAAAACCCTTGAATTCATCACCATCGACGACAGCCGGATCGACCTGCCGGACACACTCAAAAAACTGGCCCGGGAGATCGTCGAGGATCTCGGCCAGGTTCCATCCCAGTATATCTCCAGCGCCAGGCAGTCTGCGGGCAAGGCACTGGCCCAGGGAAGCGCGCCAGCGCCCCAGGAGGGCGAGGCTCTTATCGGGACCAACCTCTTTATCTATGACGAGTGGGACTACCGACGCTCGGGCTTCCGCAAAAACTGGTGCTCGCTTGCCATCAAGAAAATCATCCCGGTCACGGGCGCCTTTGTCGGCAACACCTTGGCCAAATACCGCGGCCACCTGGCCCGGCTCAAACGGCAGTTCGAAATGATGCGCAATCAGGAACGCTTTATCCGCCGGCAAAAAGATGGGGACGAAATCGATCTCGACGCCCTCATCGAAACCCTAGCCGATATCAAGGCCGGTCTTTCCCCCTCAGAGGAACTCTTTATCCGGCTGGCCCGGGATAAACGCAACATCAGCGCCCTCTTTCTCGTCGACATGTCCTCCTCCACCGAGGGGTGGATCAACACGGCCATCAAGGAATCCCTGATCCTCCTGTGTGAAGCCCTTGAGGTTCTTGGCGACACCTACGGCATCTACGGCTTTTCCGGCATGCGCCGCACGCGCTCCGAGCTGTTTCAGATCAAGGACCTTGGCGAACCTTACAACGATGAGGTGAAGGGGAGGATTGCCGCCATCGCCCCTCAGGAATACACGCGAATGGGGCCTCCCATCCGGCATCTGACCCGACTCCTGGCCGAAAGCGATGCCAGAATCAGGCTGCTCATCACCCTGTCCGACGGCAAGCCCGAGGATTATGACGACTACAAGGGGGATTATGCCATCGAAGATACCCGCCATGCCCTGATTGAGGCCAAGGCCCAGGGGGTGCATCCGTTCTGCATCACCATTGACAAGCAGGCCCACGCCTACCTCCCCCACATGTACGGGGAGGTGAATTATATCTGCATCGACGAGGTCAAAAAACTCCCCAACCGCATTCCCGAGATCTATCGGGGGCTCACCTCCTGATCCCTACAAAAAAATCCGGCCCGGAAATATCCGGGCCGGATTTTTTCATCTTTCTGCCCCCAGAAAACAGGGGTTATGAAAACAACTGTAAAAAACTGAGGCAGCCGCCCCCGGATTTTTGGGGGCTATCCCCGGCCTGACTCGCACACCCCCCGACTCCCGTCAATACAGCCACACACATCAGCACGGTGACGATTTTCTTCCCGCGCAACCATAGATTTTCCACATTTCGCATGAATCTTTTCCTCTCGGGTAAAAGTTCCTTCCCTGTTGCCTAGCGCAAGCCGCTGCCACACGCAAGCGGCCTCTCACGGTAACGCAGCCCAGGAGCATATTCAAATCGAAAAAAAAAGCGATTGCCGCTTCGGACAATCGCTTTTTCCTATCACCGATAGCGCAGGGGAAGAAAGGTTAACGGCGGTCCCCCAGGAACCGGAGCAGCATGAGGAACAGATTGACAAAGTCGAGATACAAGGCCAAGGCCCCCATGATCGCGCCTTTCTGGATCGCAGCCTGGCCGTTCTCCATGATTCCGCCTGAGCCAATCCGGGTGATCTTCTGCACGTCATAGGCGGTAAGGCCGGTGAAAACAATCACGCCGATGGCGGAAACAACCCAGGAAACCATGGAGCTGCCCAAGAAGATATTCACCACCGAGGCGATGATTATGCCCACCAGACCCATGAATAGAAAGGAGCCCATGCTGGTGAGATCTTTTTTGGTCACCGTGCCGTAAATCGCCATGGAAACGAACATGCCGCCCGCGACAAAAAAGGTGGTGGCGACGGAGGCGCCTGTATAGAGCAGAAGGATGGCGGAAATGGTCGCCCCGTTCAAGATGGAATAGCCCAGGAAAAGATTGGTCGCCATGCGGGCAGACATTTGTTCGATCCTGGCGGAGAGATAGATCACCATGCCAAGTTCGCCAAAAATCAGGCCATAAAACAAGATCTTGTTGCCGAAGATGGCCTGCTGCATGGCCGGAGAGCTGGCGACCAGTAAGGCGGTAAGCCCGGTGAGACCAAGGCCGATGGCCATCCAGTTGAAGACCTTGGCCAAGAAAAGGGTTGCCGCCTGGGAGCGGGACTGGTCAATAACCATTGTTCTGTCATTGTTGCTGCTGTACATATTTTCTCCTTGCCTAAATAATTTGAAGTTGCGAGACAGATGCCTTACAAATTAATCATTCCGCAAAAAAATACCACTATTCCTCGCTGATCATTTTCGCCACAACCTGGGTTGGCTTATATTCCTCCATGGCAATCTTGACCGCAGCGGTAATAGGCACGGCCAGCAGCATGCCGACCCCGCCCCACATCCAGCCCCAGAAGACCAGGGAAAACAACACCACCAGGGGGCTGAGATCAAGACCGCGGCCCATGATCTTTGGTTCCAAATAATTTCCCACCACCAGATGAATGGAGACCAACACCCCGGTGACGAACAATGCCAGACTCAAGGAGCCGAATTGAAAAAGTGCCACAAACACGGGAGGGACTGTGGCAATCAGAGCGCCGATGTTCGGGATGAAATTGAGCAGAAAGGTGAGCAAGCCCCACAACAGGGCAAACTGGACGCCGAACAGCCAGAGGGTGATGGCGGTCAGCCCTCCGACCAGCAGACTGATCAGGGTTTTGAGCCCCAAATACTCCTCGACCGCCATACTGATCCGGCCGCCGACCTTGATGATTCTTTCCGCCCGCCGTGAACCAAAAGCGTTGTGCAGCCTGCCTTGCAGACCCTCGCACTCGGCCAGCATAAAGATCAAAAAAAGCACCACCCAGACTGTGCTGCCCAGAAAATGAAAAAAAGAGCCCCCTGCGGCCTGAAGAAACGGGGCCAACGGCTCCAGCTTTCTGCCGTCCATCCGGCCGAAAAAGGCCGCCATCATCTCCTTGCCCTGCTCCACCGACATACCGAAATACTGCAAGACACTTGCAGCATGTCCCAAAAGCCGCTCCTCGATAACCGGCATCTGGGCGACACACTCCAGGACATTTGCCTGCACAAGCCAACCGATCAGATAGATGCTCCCCAAAACAAGCGAAACCACCAGGAGAATCCTGAGCCAGCCAGGAACCCCGAGCCGCCGGAGAAACTCCAGGGGCATCCCCAAGGCGAAAAAAATGAGCAGGGCCACACTCAGGGGAATAAAGAGGAAGGAAAGCGTTTTGATGATAAGCGTGATCAGCACGACGATCACCAGCCAGGCAGCCACCTCCTGAATCCCATACTTCTCCACGGTTACATCCTGCTCCATCATGGGCTCCCCATTGTTGAATATCGATTAAAGACTCAGCTGCTCTCCCGGTTCCGGCAAAAAAACCCCCGATAAACCGCTTTCCTGCAAAAGCCGCTGGATCTTCGTATTTTCCCGTTCCCGTTCATAATGGGCGACATGTACGATTGCCAGCTTTTCACAGCCTGCCTGGTGCGTCAAGGCGAGACACTCGGCAAGACTGCCGTGGTTGGCGGTCTCACCGACAACCCGATAGGCCTCATGCACCATCAAGGTGCATCCCTTGGCCAGACTGGCTGATCCCAGGGTTGGCCGCCCATCCCCGCTGTAAAAAAGCGATTTTCCGCAGGCACTCAACTTAAGGGCAAGGCAGGGCTGCGAGTGCTCCGTGGCAGCCACCTGCCAGAAAAACCCGGCTGCCTGAAAAGAGCCGCCATCCTCTATCTCGCGATACTGCAAAGCATACTGCAGTTTCTCCCGAAACGCAGGATAGGCCAGATCAAGGATTTTTTCCACCTTCTCCTCCAACCCGGGCGGCCCGACCAACAACAACGGTTTGCTTCGTCCCATCTCCCAGAAACGCAGGAGCAGCAGGGGGATTCCAAAAAAATGGTCTCCATGAAAATGCGAAATCCAGAGGGCATCAAGCTGGTTTGGCTTGGAACAATCAGCAAAATATCGATGGGGGGTGGTAAATCCGCAGTCAAGTAGGATATAATGCTTTTTGCTCCCGCTCACAACCAGAAGCGAGGTGTTGAACCGTTCCGGGTCGCAGGCTTCGCCAACCCCTAAAAAATGAACTTGCATGCGCGGCGACCTTATTATCCCTTATCTTTCTTGATCGGCATCATACCATGAACACCCTGATTGTTGCATGTCCAAGCTGTAAGACCAAGAATAAAATGGCCGCCAGCAAACAACACCGTGGCCCGCGCTGCGGCAAATGCCAGACCCCGCTGCCCATGGCCGGTTACGCCACGCCGGTTGAGCTTACCGACCAGGACGCTGCGCAGGTGATCCGCGAGGCAGATCTGCCGCTGCTGCTCGACTTGTATTCGCCAAACTGCGGCCCCTGCCGAACCCTGGCTCCGGTCATCGACAAACTGGCGCGACAGTTTTTTGGCCGGGCGATCATCGCCAAGATCGACACCAGCACGAATCATCTCATTGCCGGACGCTACGGAATCCGGGGCGTTCCCACCCTTATTTTTTTTAAAAACGGCCAGGTTGTCGATCAGGTGGTCGGGGCCTTGCCCGAAGACGCCCTTGTCGCCAAGCTCAACAGTTTCCTCCGTACTTAGGATCGCCACCTTGCCAATGAGCCCCTCACAAAAAAACCAGAACCTCTGGGCTGCCTACCAGTCTTTGTCGCCCAAAGCCCGCTTCGCCATGCAAGCCTGCGCTCTGGTTGAAGAGCCGGTCCGGGAAGCCGCCCTGGTTGCCTGCCTGTTTTCCCCCACCGTTAGCCGAATCTGGCCCACGGCCACGGAAAAAAATCTCCTGGCCGCCCTGACCGAACTGAGGGAAAAAAATCTTCTGGAAAATGGCTGCGCCAGCCGCAAGGAAATTCTTGAACCCGTGGCCCACGATGCCCGGAAGCAGCCGTATTTCCCCGCCCTGGCCGGAGCCATCAAACAGGCCTGGCCGACCCCGGCGCCGGAAGAGAATCCCGAGCCGGACTTTCTGTGGCACCGCAGCCTGCGCGATCTTCGCCTGAGCCTCCTGACCACGGATGAAACCGGATACAATCACAATCTCCTCCGCCTTCTCGAACTCCAGGAAGAGTTTCCCGACCGTTTTCCAGAAAACCCCTTGCTCACACTCTGTAACACCCCTTTTGACCCGCCATGGTTTGCCGGTCTTCCCCTGCATGTCCAGCTCTACGCCCTGCACCAGATATTTTTAGACGGCCTGCTCCATCTTACGGAAATAACCCTGCCCCTGGAATACCTGCAAAACAAGCGTTTTTTCAAAGGGTTACCCGCGAAAAACCGCGAGCCCTTCTCCTATCTGCTCACCTCCCATCTGCTCATCCGGGGACAGACCCGGGCAGCCACCGCCTGGCTTAGCACCAACCAGCAACAGGCGGCGCCGCTGGGGGTGCTGGGCTGGCAGCAATTTCTTGCCGGGGAAACAACTTCCGCTATTCTCTGCTACGAAGAAGACCTCGCCAAAATCAGAAAGGCCAACCAAAACGAACAGGCCTATTTCACCGGGATAGAAGGGCTGTTCTACCTCATGGCCCTGCTCAAAAGCGGGGATTACACCACCCACCAGCAAGTCAGGGATATTGTCCAGGATATCGAGGATGTTCAACCCCACAACCTCTTTCTCCCCGCCTACACCCTCCTCCTTGCCCTGGTGGAAGCGAGGGAAAACCGGCTCGATCTGGCCCGCGACCGGCTCACGGCAGTGAGCCTTTTGCCCAGGCCGCACAGCATCTCCACACTTTTCCTGGCCCTGGTCACTTACTGGATCGAAGGGAAACCCAGCCCGGTCTGCCTGCCGCAGATAAAGGCCTTTCAAAAAAAAGCCGCTGCCCACGGCTATCTCTGGCTTGCCCGTGAATACACCTCCCTGTTACGCCTGGCTGGAGAAAAATCGTCCGCCCCACCCAGCACCCCCGAACTGAACGAAGCCTGCGCCCTGACAACCGCAATTACCCCGGAGGAACAATGGCAACGCGCCCTGCGCGCCCTCAGTTTCAGCTCGGCCCCTGCCCTGAACCCGCCCAACAAGCCGGAAACCACCTCACGACTGGCCTGGATGATTGATTACCGCAGCCAGGATGGGGTCATCTCCCTGACGCCAAAGATTCAGAATCTCACCGCCCGCGGCCAATGGACCAAGGGCAGATCCGTGGCCTTAAGAAAACTGTTTCGCAAAAACAAGCCCTCCTTTTTAAGCCCCCAGGATCTCCTGGCCTGCGAAACCATCACCGAACAAAAAGACAGCCGGGGCGTTTACTTCCGCTTTGCCATGCCCAATGCCCTGCTCATGCTCATCGGCCACCCCTATGCCTTTCTTGCCGGCTCGCCAAAAACCCCGGTGGAGATCCTGCAAGGCGAACCGGAGCTACGGGTTGATCAGCAAGGTGAATCCCTGTTGATCCAGTTTTCGCCCTGGCCCGACAGCACCGAGGCAATAGTCGTCCGGGAAACCCCTGCCCGTTTCCGAGTTTTCCCCATCGCGGGGGACCATCGCCGGGTGGCCCAGGTTATCGGTCCCCATGGCTTGAGTGTCCCGCTTGACGGCAAGGACGAACTTTTTGCCACCCTGGGCAACATCTCCTCTTTCATGACCGTGCACTCGACCATCGAGGGCAAATCCGTGGGCATTGCCGAGGCACCAGCGGATTCGCGCATCCACATGCAACTGTTGCCTTACGGGCCTGGGTTCAGATTGGCCATGCTCGTCCGACCGCTCCAGCCCGACGGACCATACCAGAGACCTGGGGAAGGCCCGAAAACCATCATCGCCCACAGCGGCGGCACCCGCATCCAGACAAAACGCGACCTGGAGCTGGAAGAAAAAAACGCCCGATTTGTCGAAGAATCCTGTCCCATGCTGGCCAAGGGCACGGACCTGGAGCGGGAATGGCTGCTCCAAGATCCGGAGGAATGCCTGCAACTCCTCCTGGAGCTGCAAAGTCTGCCGGATGATGTCATCATCGAATGGCCCGAAGGGGAACGGCTCACAGTAAGCCCGCCCGCCGAGCTCAACCAGTTTCTGCTCACGGTCAAGGAACGCAACAACTGGTTTGAAATGAGCGGGACCTTGAAGCTCAACGAATCCCTGGTGCTCGACATGCGCACCCTGCTTGAGCTGGCCCAGACCAACAGCAGCCGCTTCATTCCCCTAGGGCATGGCCATTTCCTCGCCCTGTCCCGGGAGCTGCGCAAGCGGTTGGACGAGATCGCCGCCTTTGCCGAACTGAGAAAAACCACGATCCGCCTCCACCCTCTTGCCGCCCTGGCCCTGGAGGATTTCACCAACGGGGTGGGCGATCTGCACACGGACGAGCGGTGGCAAGAGCAGCAAAAACGGCTCAAGGAGGCCCAAGAATACGAGCCCAAGCTGCCGTCCACCTTCAAGGCCGTGCTCCGGGATTATCAACTGACCGGCTTCAACTGGCTGGCCCGCCTGGCCAACTGGGGGGTGGGGGCCTGCCTGGCGGACGACATGGGACTCGGCAAGACCATCCAGGCCCTGGCCCTGGCCCTTGACCGCGCCGACCAAGGACCGACCCTGGTGGTGGCCCCGACCTCGGTTTGCCCCAACTGGCAGGAGGAGGCAAGCCGTTTTGCCCCGACCTTCAAGGTCGTTATCTTCGGCGGCCGCCAGCGAAAAAAAATGCTCTCCGAGCTTGGCCCTTTCGACCTGCTCATCTGCAGCTACGGTCTGCTCCAGCAGGAATCAGCACTTCTGGCCACCCGAAACTGGGAGACCATCATTCTGGACGAGGCCCAGGCCATCAAAAACTTCATCACCAAACGCTCGCGGGCAGCCATGCTCTTGCAGGGGAAGTTCAAGATGGTCACCACCGGCACCCCCATTGAAAACCACCTCACCGAGCTCTGGAACCTGTTTCAGTTCATCAATCCCGGGCTTCTCGGCTCCCTGAACCAGTTCAACCAGCGGTTTGCCATCCCCATCGAGCGCGGCAACGACCCGGAGGCGCGGAAAAAGCTCAAGAAACTGATCAACCCCTTCATCCTACGCCGCCTCAAGTCACAGGTTCTGGAGGAGTTGCCCGAGCGCACCGAGATTCTCCTCCAGGTGGAGATGGAGGAAAAGGAGGCGGCCCTCTATCTGGCCCTGCGGCAGCGAGCTCTGGAAAACCTGCGCCAGACCGGCGGCCCGCCGGGGAAACGCTCGCTGCAGATTCTGGCCGAGATCATGAAACTGCGGCGGGCCTGCTGCAACCCCCGCCTGGTCCTGCCCGAGACGGACATCCCCAGCGCCAAGCTCACCCTCTTTGCCAAGCTTGTCGAAGAATTGCGGGAAAACGGGCACAAGGCCCTGGTGTTCAGCCAGTTTGTCGATCATTTAAGCCTGGTCCGCGAACATCTCGACCGAGAGGGCATCCCTTACAGGTACCTGGACGGCAGCACTCCGTCCAAGGAACGCCAGCGCCAGGTCCAGGAGTTCCAGGCGGGGCACGGCGACCTGTTCCTCATCAGCCTCAAAGCCGGAGGGGTGGGCCTCAACCTCACCGCCGCAGACTACGTGATCCACATGGACCCCTGGTGGAATCCCGCCGTGGAAGACCAGGCCTCGGACCGGGCCCATCGCATCGGCCAGCAGCGCCCGGTGACTATTTATCGTCTGGTGGCAAAAAACACCATCGAGGAAAAAATCGTCCATCTCCACCATGAAAAGAGAGCCCTGGCGGACAGCCTGCTGGAAGGCACCGATGTCAGCCACGCCATGAATCCCGCCGATCTGTTGCGCCTGTTAAAAGAAACCTGAGCAGATCCGCCCATGCCGCCTACCCTCCAGGATGCCCTGCTCCACTGGTTTGCCAAAAATGGCCGCTTGCTCCCCTGGCGGTGCACCTATCTCCCCTACCACATCTGGGTTTCAGAGATCATGCTGCAGCAGACCCAGATGGATCGGGTAGTGGTTTACTTCAACCGCTGGCTCGACCGTTTTCCCGATATTGCCAGCCTGGCTGCGGCACCGGAGCAGGAAGTCCTGCGGTTGTGGGAAGGCTTGGGCTATTACTCCCGGGCCAAAAACCTCCTCAAGACCGCAGAGCTGCTCTGCTCCCGACATGACGCCGCCCTGCCGGAAGACCATGGTGCCCTGCTTCAGCTGCCGGGCATCGGCCGGTACACCGCCGGGGCGATCATGAGCCTGGCCTTCAACCAAAGCCACCCCATCGTGGACGCCAATGTGGAGCGGTTGTTCGCGCGGCTTTTCAACCTGGCCGAGCCGGTCAAGGAAAAGGCTACCCACGCTTTTATCTGGCAGAAGGCGGCCGAGCTTATTCCCCAAGGCAAGGCACGGTTTTTCAACCAGGCACTCATGGAGCTCGGCGCCCTGGTCTGTCTACCCCGTTCTCCCCGTTGCGATATTTGTCCGATTCGCGACCACTGCGAGGCCCTTGCCCAAGGAGTGGTGAGCGAGAGACCGGTTGCCGGCAAACCAAGGGAGATCATCCCCATCACCATGGTAAGCGGGGTATTGCGGCACCATGGGAAGATCTACATCCAGAAGCGTCTGGCCGATGATGTCTGGCCCAATCTCTGGGAACTTCCCGGCGGGCGAATCGAAGAGGGCGAAACCCCGGAACAGGCACTCGTGCGGGAATATCGGGAGGAAACCGGCTTTGCCATCCACGATTTGAAAAAAATCGCCACCATCAAGCACAGTTTCACCAGATACAGGATCACGCTCCACTGCTATCACTGCCGCCTACAGGGCAGCGGGACAGAACCGTTTCTGCACGCCGCCCAGGAATACCGCTGGGCAATCCCGGATGACCTTGAAAATTACGCCTTTCCTGCCCCCCACCGCCGCTTGCTCAATCGCCTCGCTCAAGAATTTTAAAAACAGCGACAGCTGTACATTCCTGCTTTTCCTGGTTATTATCTAATTTAGATACGAAATCCAAGCTGGACAGAGGGATTCAGGAAAGAGGGGAAACCATGCGCCAACAGATGATCCGTTTGCTGATCTATCTGGCCATTGTGCTGCTCATGGCCAATATCAGTCCGGTCATCGATTATTTCCTGCATCCGAACATTCCCTATTTTGACCCGGAACATCTATTGGTCGGCGGAATAACCGCAGGCATCACCGCCCTCCTGCTCCGCCTGCTCATCTCCCATGCCAACCGCATGACCTCGGTGGCCCACGAATTAAGCCGCCTCAACAAGACGCTCCGCGAACAGACCAGCCGCGACAGCCTGACCGGCCTTTACAACCATCGCTACTTCCAGGAAATGCTCCGCCATGAATTTCTCCTGGCCCAACGCCACCAGACCGAGTTGTCCTGCATGATGCTCGACCTTGATCTTTTCAAGGAGGTTAACGATACCTGCGGCCATCCCTTTGGCGATCTGGTGCTGAAAGGAACCGCGGAACAGATTCTGAGCGAGGCTCGGGCCACGGACACCGTGGCCCGCTACGGCGGTGAGGAGTTTGCCATCCTCTTGCCCAATACCGATCTGGAAGGCGCCACAAGCATTGCCGAACGTATCCGCGCCCGGGCTCAGGAATACACCCACCAGGATAAGGATGTTGCCATGCGGGTCACCATCAGTATCGGTCTGGCCTCGACCCGGGCTCACTCCCCGCAAAGGCCTGAAGATCTCCTGGCTTTTGCCGACCGCGCCCTTTACCAGGCCAAAAAGACAGGCCGCAACAAGGTAATTTCCTACTCGGAGCTTACCGCGACAAAACACCCCTGAACCCTTTAGCTTCATTCAGGAGAGTCCTGCCAAGGGGGACCAGAGCCCCCATCTTGCTGGCAAACACGGTTTACAGAACAAGACTAAACGAGGCCCTAAAACTCCGGTGGCCGGTAATATTTCGGTGGAACTCGCCCCACATTTCAGATAGAAGGAAAATCATGCCGCCACCGAAATCAGCTCACAAGTCACCCTGGAAACTATTTGCCCTTAATATCAGCATGGTCATTCTGCTGTTCATTTCCGCCCTCTTCACCGGCATTTTCCTCAACCACCAGAATACCATCGAACAGGGACTCAAAAACCGGGGCCAGGCACTTTTCAACAGCCTCATCATTGCCCGTAAATGGAATGCCCTGCACGGCGGCGTTTTTGTCGAAAAAACACCGGGCATGGAGTCCAACCCCTACCTCCTGAACCCCGACATCACAGCCAGCAACGGCAAGATCTACACCAAGAAAAACCCCGCCCTGATGACCAGGGAAATCTCGGAAATCGCCGCCCGTGAAGGCGCTTTCCAATTCCACATCACCAGCCTCAAACCGCTCAACCCCAACAATAAACCGGACTCCTTTGAACAACAGGCGCTCATGAGCTTCGCCCAGGGGAAAAAAGAGGCGATCAGCAAGGAAAAAAACGATGGCGCTACCTATTACCGCTACATGGCGCCGCTCTTCGTTGAAAAGCCCTGCCTCGCCTGCCATGCCGCGCAGGGATATCAGCTTGGCGATGTCCGTGGCGGCATCAGCGTCCGCTTCAATATCGATGAGATGGTCCGGGCCCAGATGCTGCACAAACTGCTCCTTGGCCTGCTGTTCACGGTGACGCTGACTTCTTTCCTGGGGATCGTCTACCGCCTGGTTGTCACACTCCAGAAAAAACTGGTGGCTGCTGAAGAGATCATCCGAGAAATGGCAATAACCGATGACCTGACCAAACTAAAGAACCGCCGTTTCCTACTCACCCGCCTCAGCGAGGAGCTCGATCGCGCCACCCGCTATGGCCATCCCCTTTCCTGTATCTTTTTTGATGTGGACCATTTCAAACGGGTTAATGACACTTACGGTCATGAGGCTGGCGATGCGGTGCTGAAAACGATCAGCGCCACGGCCCAGGAGCAATGCCGCCAGCCCGACATCCTCGGCCGTTACGGCGGGGAGGAATTTCTCATGATTTTACCGGAAACCTATTTGGAGCAGGCGGGCGCCCTGGCAGAGCGATTGCGGCAAGCCATCGAGAGCCAAACCAGCCTCACCGACCAGCACCAGATCCGGGTCACCGCCACCTTCGGCGTGACGTGCTACTCCCCCGAGACCACAACCACCCCGCCTGATCTGGCCGACCTTATCAAGCAGGCAGACACCGCCATGCTCGAAGCCAAAAAAGCCGGGCGCAACCGCGTCGGCATCGCGGCCTGACACCCCGGAACCGGAATGGATTGGGTTTTGTTTGTTACGAGATGGCCTTCCGGAGCAAACGGAGGAAGAGGATGAATCGACCCGCCATATTAGCACGGGCAGGAACTGCGCCTTAAAGATCTGCCGCCCGGAGAAGACTTTACACCTTGCCGCGACGAAACCCGATGGTTGCGACGGTGCCCTTGCCTTCCTCGCTGTCCAACTGAAACGAGCAACCGGGGTGATCCTCGATAATCCTTTTGGAGATGGAGAGACCTAAGCCGGTTCCCTGCTCTTTCGTGGTAAAGAAAGGCAGGAAGATCCTTTTTTTAATCTCCTCGGGAATCCCCTCCCCGGTGTCTGTCACGTCAACCTCCACCAGTTTTTCCTGCACTCTGGTGCTGACCACGACCTTCCCTCCCGCCGGAGTCGCTTCAATCCCATTCTTCACTAGGTTGAGCAACACCTGCTTTATCTTTTCCCGGTCCACCTCGACCACGACATCGGTGGTGGGGACAAAATGGATGTCAATCCCCTTACCACCGGAATAGGAATGCGCCAGGTCAACAACCTCTTCGAGAAGTTCATTCAGGGAGATCCCCGCCAGATTAAGCTGCGGGGGCTTGTACAGCTCTTTCAACCCGGCAAGCAGATGTTCCAGGCGTGTGACCTCATCGACGATAATGGTCAGCTTGGCCCGGTCTTTCTCCGCCGTTGCTTTTTTCAAGAGCTGCCGGGCAAACCCGCCAATCATGATCAGCGGATTTTTTATCTCATGGTTGATTTCGGCCACGGTCTGGCCCAACGCGGCCAACCGCTCGTTCTGGGCAAGCCGGTCCTCCAGACTTCTGGTATCGGAGAGATCTCTGACCAGACCGGTAAAATAGAGCTGGCCCTCAATGTCTGCCACGGAAAAAGAGATGGAAGCAGGGAAGGTCTCCCCGTTTTTACGGGCCACCACCAGTTCCGTTTCGTGCCCGATCAAGGTTGCCTCGCCGGTTCGGACGTAGCGTGCCACCGCCAGCTCATGACCCGCCCGGCACATGGTGGTCAGAATTTTCCCCAGATCATGGCCAAGAACCTCCTCCCGGTCATATCCAAACATCCTCTCCGCCGCCTTGTTGAAAAAGATCACCGTGGAGCTTTCATCAATGGTGACAAAAGCCTCGTTGGTATTCTCAACCGCGTTCTTAAGGATGATAAACTTCTTCTGTGTCTCTGCCGCCGTTTCCTCAGCCATACCCCTCCGCCAGCGCATGGATCATGAAAAACTCGTCCGATGCTGCACCTACGATATACTTAAGCCGTTGCTCAAAAATAGCAGTGTCAGCGGCGATGACTATTTATTTTCGGCTCCTGAAATTATGCCTTTACTACTATCCCCTTTTTCTTCAGAGCGCTGACAACTGTCCGAATCTGTTTTTCGTTACAATCATCAATCAGATAGACGTTTTTCATCCCATCCAGGAAATGAATGATCAATTGGTCCCCACCACTCCACTCGGCGCTTCGGATGTGATTCGTGTCGAGCCAGGGCTTCAGTTCTTCCATAAAATCATTCAGGCTGCATTGTTTCATCATCATCCTCCTCACACCAATGGTGTTACAAATTACCGGCAATCAAGGGCCACCTTGATCCGATTACCACCTTCACTTTTGGCCAGATAGCGCGCGCCGTCCGCGGCAATTATCAAACTCTGCATGTCCGAGCCACGACACGGTTCGGCAGTTGCCAAACCAATGCTCACCGTCAAAATCTCCCCGGTTTGCGCTCCGGCATAACTGATAGCCAGCGCGGCCATCTGCTCGAGAAATTCATGGGCCACGACCATGGCACCCCCATTGGGGGTGTTGGGCAGGATGGCGGCAAACTCCTCCCCGCCATAGCGGACTACGGTGTCCCCGGCCCGCTTGAGGACACAGCGCAGGGCGTCGGCCACCTTCCGCAGGCATTCGTCGCCCTTGTCCCGTCCATGGATTTCGTTAAATTTTTTAAAATCATCAAGATCCACCATGAGCAGGGAAAGTGGCACCGCCGCCCGCCGGGCTCGATTCCATTCCCGCCCCAGGATTTCATCAAAATACCGACGGTTGCCCACCTCGGTCAGGCTGTCGCGTGGCACCATGTGCATCAGGCGGCGGTTCATGATGTCCAGTTGGCGGGTAAGTTCGACCAACTCCTGCTCCCGGGCCTTGCGCCGATCGGTTTCCCGCTTCAGTTTCAGGGCGGCGCGAACCCTGGCCATCAGCTCGATCTCCTTGACCGGCTTGATGATATAGTCTGTCGCGCCCACGGCGAAAGCCTGGGCAAGCGCTTCATCATCATCGCGGACCGTAACCATGATCACCGGAATATCCCGCAGCCCATCCTGCGCCTTTATCCGTCGACATGTTTCTATGCCGTCCATACCCGGCATCATGACATCCATGAGGATGAGATCGACCCTTTTCTCCTCCGCCTCGGCCTCCTCGGTTGAGGCCAACATTTCCAGGGCGTCCAGACCGCTTCGCACACAATACAAATCCGCATATCCCTCCTGCTGGAGCATCTCCTCGAGCAGCATCAGGTTTACAGGAATATCGTCAACAATAAGGATTGCCATTTTTACTCCGATATTTTAGGAGCCGTTTTAAAAATAACCTGTACAATTCTGGTCGTTTCCTTACGGCTCCTGACGCTGCTGCCGTTTTGGTGATACGAAATGCCCACATTATTTTTTAGCACCGGCTTGCGGCAAGAGCGAACGCACCTCTTCCCCAGCATGGATTCATGGTATAGAATCATGCTGGATTTTAAAAGAGACATATATGACAGACACGGAAAAAAGGGGGAAGCACACATGTCCGTAACACAAAATCAAAGGGTTACAAAGCAACAACCGTTGTAATCGCGGCTTCTTGCGATTTCAACAAAAATATTTTCAACCTTTTCGCTCTATTCCCGGCAACAGGACGGATATGACCTACACCCCCATCATCGGCACCCTTGGCTACATACTGTCTCCAGACCGAACCCAAACCCTTCTTGTCCATCGTAATGCCCGTCCGACTGATGCCCACCTCGGCAAATACAACGGGCTCGGCGGCAAAATGCGGCCGGACGAGGATGTTCTTACCTGCCTCACCAGGGAAATCAAGGAAGAGGCAGGGATCGACTGCGAGGAAATCCTGCTGCGCGGAACCATCAACTGGCCCGGCTTCGGTCCGCAGGGGGAAGACTGGCTGGGCTTTATCTTCCGGATCGACCGCTTCCACGGCACACCCTTCCCTAAGAATGAAGAAGGGGTGCTCGCCTGGCACCCCATTACTCACCTGCATCTCCTGCCGATGTGGGAAGGAGACCGCTATTTTCTGCCTCTGGTTTTTGACTCCGACCCCCGCATCTTCCATGGCCATCTTCCTTACAAGAACGGCCAGCCGCTGAGTTGGAGTTTCACCAGACTCTGATTGTTATCGCCCCCGGACCGGGAGCAGCCGGGGCTTATCAGCCGCAGCTTTTGTTGGACCTGGGATCCCAGGTGTCATAGGCCTTGCTGTAAAGATAATCATTTATATACATCAATTCTTCCGGGGAAAGCTTGGCCCAGGAACCATCCTTGGCGCATCGCACATTTTTTCTGTAAAATACGGCGTTCCAGCCCATCATGGTCCGTGAATCCTCATTCATGTACCGAGCGCCCCGTTCGTTACCCCTGAAATGGCAGCTTTTGCAATTATTTTTATACAGCTTATACCCATCAAAGGTGTTTTTAAACTCCAAGGCACGGCTGGTCTGGGTCAACGGATCAAAACGGTAGGCCGTCTCTCCGCCCTCATCATCGGCAAACACCCTGGCCTGAGACAACGAGACCAGGATTGCCGCCATCACAACAATAACCGCGATCTTTCCTTTCATCTTGTGACCTCCTGCATTACGTTTGAGACAATCCACACGACAGACAATGCAATTGTTACATCAACCTGCCCACCAAGCCCGGCTATCTTGAACTATACCCCACATTTTTACATACAAAATATACCACTATGTGGCACAAGCCGCTAAAAATTATTTACCAGCCCCCACATCTTTCCCGCCGCCTCCTCATTCCCTACTGGTACCTGGGAAAAACTGCCCTTATTAACCAGCTGATAAAACTCGACAAAAGTATTGTTTTTGCCTTATTTTTCATGTTTATACTGAATATATTCTTTATTCTCGCTTTTGGACCCAAAAAACACAAGGTCAATAATCATGCTGTCATGCACACGCTGGGTGGGTTCATGCGCACCGGATCAATGATGGGACGCTGCCTCCGATGCTTCGCGCTTTTTTGTCTCCTGGCGGCCCCGACAGTTGCCCGGGCCATGCCTGTCCCGGTGGTTATTACCCCGGGAAAAGGCTCATATCCCCTGACGAAACACCTTGAGCTTCTTGAAGATCCGACCGGAAACCTGACGATCACCGACATCGTTTCAAAGCAAAATGAGGCCCGGTTTACCCCCTCAACCGCCGACACCCCCAGCTTCGGCTTTACCACTTCGTCTGTCTGGGCTCGTTTTACCGTGAACAACAGCCTTCCCAGGTCCGTAGAATACTTTCTTGAAATAAAATACCCGCTTCTTGATCACCTCGATTTATATACCCCAACCGACACAGGCACCTTCACCGTTCTCAAGGCAGGCGACAGCTTCCCTTTCAAACAGAGAACCATCCAGCACAAGAACAACATTTTCCCGATCAGGCTTGCAGCGGGCGAAGAGAAAACCCTGTTCCTCCGCTGTGAGACGACAAGCTCCCTGAACCTACCGCTCGTACTGCATTCGCCCGCCTGCCTGGCCGAGGAAATCACCAGGGAGCAGACGCTGCTGGGCATCTATTACGGCATCCTGCTGGTCATGATGATCTATAACTTTTTCATCTATCTTGGCCTCAAGGACAGTACCTATCTCTACTACGTCCTTTTTGTCTTCACCTATATGCTGTTCCAATTGAGCGTCAATGGCATGGCTTTCCAGTACTTCTGGCCCAACCAGATTTGGTGGGCCAATAACTGCACACCCTTGTTTATTTTTCTCGCCTACATCTTCGCTACCCAATTCACTCGAAACATCCTCGATACGGCAAAAAATGTTCCCCGAATTGACACCATTCTCCGCGCAGGCCTCGCCCTCTCCGTAATTGGCGCCGTTCTGACCTTTTTTGTCGGCTACCATCTGAGCATCCGCCTCGCGACCCTGATGAGCCTGACCGTGGTTGCCCTGATCGTTGCAGGCTTTATCTGCATGATCAAAGGCTACCGCCCTGCCCGTTATTATTTCCTGGCCTGGTCTGTTTCCATGCTGGGAGTAACGGTGTATGCCCTGAAAACCTTTGGCGTCCTGCCCCACATCTTCATTACCCACTGGGGCATCCAGCTCGGCTCAGCCTGGGAGGTCATTCTCTTGTCCATGGGACTTGCTGACCGGTTCCAACTCATGAAACAGGACAAGGAGCAGATGCAAACCGTCTATGCCCGACAGCTCGAAGAGGCACACGGCAAGTTGGAAAAATCATTCCGGGACCTGGAACAATTTAAAGATTCGCTGGAACTCCTAGTTGAAGAACGCACGGCAGACCTAAGCCGGGTCAATGAGAACCTTGCCAGGGAAGCCAAAAACCGGCAAAAAGCGGAAGCACGGGCAGAAGCGGCCAGCAAGGCGAAATCCCAATTTCTCGCCTCCATGAGCCATGAGATTCGTACCCCGATGAACGCCATTCTCGGCATGGCGAACATGGCGGTGAAAATGGCGGAAACAACAAAGCTGCAACAGTACCTCACCATTATCCAAGACTCCGGCAAGGCGCTGCTGGCCCTGATCAACGACATCCTTGATTTCTCAAAGATCGAAGCCGGCCGCCTTGATCTCGAGTGCGCCAATTTTGATCTGCGGGAAACCGTGGAGAGCCTTGCGGACCTGTTCGGCAAGCAAGCCACGGACAAAGGTCTTGAATTACTGCTCAACGTGGAGGGCAACCCGCCCTGCGCCATGATGGGCGACTCCCTCCGCCTGCGGCAGATTCTGATCAACCTTGTAAACAACGCCATCAAATTTACGGAAAAAGGCGAGGTCGCCATCACGGCGCACTGTGAAAAGCAAAACGACGACCAGGCTGTGCTGCATTTTTCCGTGCGGGATACCGGCAACGGGATCAACCATGACCAGATCAGGCAGCTCTTCAGCGAATACACCCAGGCAGACAGCTCAACCTCCAGGCTTTACGGGGGAACCGGCCTTGGTCTTGCCATCAGCAGGCAGCTGGTCACCCTGATGGGCGGAGAAATCAGCGCCGAAAGCGAGCCGGGCAAGGGCAGCACCTTCCGTTTCACCATCCGGGTGCAACTGCAACCTCCGGAGAAACAACAGCCCCTCGCTCTTCCTGCCTCGGTCGCCGGGGCCAGAGTTCTGGTGGCGACAGATCATCCGGCCCTGCGGGAAACCTTGCTGGAGATGCTCTCCGATTTCGGTTGCAGGGCCGAGCCCCTTTCGCTTCCGGCAAAAGACGGCTCGCCCCTGCCTATTGCCCCCATGATCGGGGACCATGCACTTCTTGTTCTCGACAGCTCCCTGGCCGGACTCGACCTGCCCCTTTTCCTGAAAGAGCGCCACGCCAACCAGCCGGACACCCCTGCAATTCCGGTGATTATTCTCACTCCGCTCGACATAGAAACCGCCGCTGAAGGCATGAAAAACTGCCCGGGGGTCATCCTCCTGAACAAACCGATCAAGCAATCCTACCTCTACGAAGCCATTGGCGCCTGCCTGGGGACAACAACCACAACAGCCCCCCCTTTTTCGCCTGCGATGGAAAGCGACAGAAAACAGTTCAAGACCCTGGCCGGCAAACGGGTACTTGTGGTCGAGGACGACCCGGTAAACCAGATGGTGGCAAGTCAACTCTTGACAAGAGTTGGCATTCTGGTTGATATAGCGGGCAACGGTCAGGAGGCGCTCAACGCCTTGCAAGACAAAACCTATGACGCAGTATTAATGGATGTCATGATGCCGGAAATGGACGGTCTGACCGCAACCAGGGTCATCCGCCAGACGTTGCGGCTTGACCTGCCCATTATCGCCCTCACCGCTAACGCCATCAAGGGCGACCGGGAAAAATGCCTTGAAGCCGGCATGAACGAGTATCTGACCAAGCCTGTGGAAATTCAGTGCCTGTACCAGGCTCTGGAAAAATTGACGGTCTCGTAAAAAAGGAAAGCAGTCAGCGGATGGGCCTGGACCCATCGGCGCAGGTCCGCGACACAGGTAAGCGAGCCCGCGAGACTCCGAAACCAAAGAGTTACCGATTGCCAATCGTTGTAATCGCGGCTTTTTTTTGCGCTTACACCAAAAATTAATCGCTATGCAACAATTATGATCTCAACCACCATCACAACCTTGCCCCTGCTCTTGGAGGAAAGCGCCCACTCCTTCGGAGACCGGCCCGCGGTGGGTTTCGCCTTTCAGCCGCCCATGCGCTATGGGGAGTTCCACCAAAAATCTCTGGAAGTCGCGGCCCTGCTCAAGGAGCGCGGTATAAAAAAAGGCGACCGGGTGGCGATTCTCGCCGACAACTCCCCGCAGTGGGGCATGGCCTATTTCGGCATCGTCCGCCTGGGGGCGATCGCCGTGCCGATTCTCCCCGATTTTCCGGAGGCCGACGTCAAGCACATCCTGAACGAGGCCGGGGCAAAGATTATTTTCACCACCCAGCGCCAGCTGGAAAAACTCTATGAGCTTCCCGGCAACAGACTCAAGACCGTAATCACCCTGGATGACACGGCTGATCAGAACAATCTCGTGCCCACCACACCTTTCAGTAAATTTCTCATCACTGCCAGGGATCTCCCGGAAAAGAAAAAAGCCCTGGCCGCGGATCTGGCCGACCCGGACGACACCGCCTCGATCATCTATACCTCCGGCACCTCGGGCCACGCCAAGGCAGTGATGCTGAGTCATAAAAACTTTATCAGCAATGTCCGGGCCACCCTGTCCATCTTTCCCGATGAGCCGGTGCAGGGCTGGACCTTTCTTTCCGTCCTGCCCATGTCCCATGCCTACGAGTTCAGTACCAGCTTCCTGGTGCCGCTGGCCACGGGCTCCCACATTATCTATGCAGGCAAAACCCCAACCCCCACCGTCCTTGAGCGAATCTGCCGGCAGGAACAACCCACCATCATGTGCATGGTGCCCATGGTCATGGAAAAGATCTACAAAAAGAAGGTTCTCCCTGTCATCACCGCCAATGTTCTCATGCGGACGGCCATGAAGCTGCCCCTGGTCCGCCGAAAAATTCTGCAAAAAATCGGCCGAAAATTACAGATATTTTTCGGGGGCAAGTTGAAACTGCTCGCCATCGGGGGCGCCCCCCTCAACATCGAGGTGGAACGATTCCTGGCCGAATCCGGGTTTCCCTACCTAGTCGGCTACGGCCTGACCGAAGCCTCGCCCTTGGTCAGTGCCGGGCCATGCGGCGACCCGACCATCGCCCTGGGTTCGGCCGGCAAACCAGTACGGGATGTAGAAGTCCGGATCAGCAAGCCGGCCCCTGAAACGGGTTGGGGCGAAATCCTGGTCCGGGGCCCCAATGTGATGCAGGGGTACCGAGGCAATCCCGAGGCAACCGCGGAAGTCCTCGACCCGGACGGCTGGCTGGCCACCGGCGATCTCGGCTTTCTGGACCCGCAGGGCAATCTTGTTATCAAGGGCCGCTCCAAAAGCGTGATTGTCCTTTCCAACGGCGAGAACATCTACCCCGAGACCATCGAGGAGAAGATCAACGCCTTCCAGCATGTGGTGGAATCGTTGGTGCGCGAACGCAACAATCGCCTGGAAGCTTTGATCTATCTCGATTACGAGCTGATCGACGCGGAAACCCGGGGCAAGGACCAATCCCGGCAGCTGGACTATATTGCCGATATTCTCGCAGAGATCAAAAAGCAGGTGAATCAGCAGCTGCCCCAGTATGCGCAGCTTGCCCAAACAAACGAACACCGCGAACCGTTCACCAAGACCGCGACCCACAAAATAAAACGCTATCTCTACACCAGTACCCCCTGACCCGATGACCATAAAAAAAGGAGAGGAGATGAAAAAGAAAATCGCTGTTGTCGCCCTGAGCGGGATACTGGCCGCAGGCCCCGCCTTTGCCTCGGGCTATCGGATACCGGAACAATCCGTCAATTCGACAGCTCTGAGTGGCGCGTATGCCGCCAACACTCCGGCTGCGGATGCGAGCTATTACAATCCGGCCAACATGAGCTGGCTTGAAGACAAGTGGCAGACCGAAGCGAGCCTCACCTGGATCAATCTTTCCAGCATAGAATATACGGATACCCGCCCCGGTTACAGCAGCGGCTCCAAAACGGAAGATTTCGCCATGCCCAACCTGCATGTCGTTTCCCCGGAATACAATAACTTCCGTTTTGGTCTTTCCGTGGTGGCCCCGTATGGGCTTTCAAAACGTTGGGACAACTCCTTTCCGAAGACAACCGCAGAGGAGTTTACCCTGAAAACCTACGAACTCAACCCCACTGTTTCTTATAAAATAAGTGACAGGCTCTCCATTGGCGGCGGGGTGCGGGTTCTCTATGCCGAAGGAGTGGTGAAGAGCAACGGAAACGTCGGCGCCATCGTTGCGCGAGACATGGACGGCGACACCACCGAGTACGGTTACAACCTGGCCGCCACCTTCCGGCCTGTGGACAACCTCTCCCTGGCCGCCACCTATCGTTCCAAAATTGATCTGGACATTGAGGGTAATGCCAAACTTTCCCTGAACGGAACTCCATTATATGATAACTTCGCAGCCGTATCAGTCCCCGCCCCTGCGGTACTAACTTTGGCAGCCGCCTATACCTGCAACAGCGGCAAAACCACTGCCGAGTTCGCCTATGACAAGACCTTTTGGAATGCGTACGATCAGCTGGACTTTAATTATAACACCACTCTACATCCTATCTTAACCGCCGTATTTGACACCCCAAAGGCCAAAAACTGGTCCAACTCCGATGCCTTCCGCTTCGGCCTAACCCATAAACTCAACACTCAATGGACCGTCATGGCCGGATTCGCCATCGACAAGACCCCGATTCCGGATCAGACCCTGGGCTTTGAGCTACCTGATTCCGATGCAAAAATCTACTCCATCGGCGCGCGATACCAAGTCAACGAGAAACTTCAGATTGGTGCAGCCTATCTCTTTGACGACAAGGAAAGCCGCACTGTTGCCAATGCGGCCCCGAACCCAAGTGGCACTTTCGACAACTCCGCAGCCCATCTTGTTACCGCCGGGCTGCAATACCGCTTCTAATGTGACCAAAAAAAATGACTGAACCCACGGCGGCTTCCGCCCCCAATTATCCCCCGGATGTCCATCGCCTTAAGATGGGTAATCGGGAAATCTTTTTGATCGGCACGGCCCATATCTCCAAGGAGTCCGTGGACCTGGTCCGCCAGGTTATTGCCGAGGAAAAACCGGACTGCGTCTGCGTGGAGCTTGACGAGAAGCGCTACGAGGCCCTGGCCAAACGCAAAACCTGGGAGCTTCTTGACCTGCGGGAGATCATCCGCAAAAAACAGCTCTCTACCTTGCTGATCAACATGGTCCTGGCCTCTTATCAGAAAAGGCTGGGCGACCAGATGGGAGTCAAGCCGGGCACCGAACTGCTGGAGGCCGTGCAGGAAGCGGAAAAATACGGCATTCCCGTGGCGCTCTGCGACCGGGATGTGCGGGTCACCCTGCGCCGGGCCTGGCAATCCACCTCGTTCTGGCGCAAAAACTATCTGCTGGCCAGCATTCTCACCAGCATGTTTGAAGAAACCGAGATTACCGAGGACAAGCTGCGGGAGCTGAAAGAGACCGACGTTCTTTCCGAACTGCTGACTGAACTGGGTCAGGCCATGCCCGAGCTCAAACGGGTACTCATCGACGAACGGGACACCTATCTGGCGGAAAAAATCAAGGGAGCCAAGGGCAAAAAACTGGTGGCCGTGGTGGGGGCCGGCCATGTGGCCGGAATCAAGGAAGCGCTTGGCGAGGACCGCAGCGACCAGATGGAAGCCATCAACATAATCCCGCCCGTTTCCCCGGTCTGGAAGGTGGTTGGCTGGGCTATCCCCGCCGTCATCGTGCTCGCCCTGGTCGCGATCGCCTTCACCAAAGGCGCGACAGTGGCCGGCGACAATCTGCTCTTCTGGATTCTGGCCACCGGCCTTCCCGCCGCCCTGGGGGCCGTTTTAGCGCTGGCCCATCCCTTCACCATTCTCGGCGCCTTTGTCGGAGCGCCCATCACCACCCTGTTGCCCGTGCTCGGCGTGGGACATGTCACGGCCTTTATTCAGGTCATGGTCCAGCCGCCGCTGGTTATTGAATTTGAAACCGTCCTTCAGGACATGGCAAGCGTCCGTGGCTGGTGGCGCAACCGTCTGTTGCGACTTTTTCTGGCCTTTGTGCTGCCGAGCATCGGGGCTGTTGCCGGCATGTGGGTCGGCGGCTCCAAAATTATCTCCAACCTTTTTTAGGAGCTGTTACGAAACAACCTCTCCACTATTGAGCTGTTCGTTACCGCTCCTTATGCCGCCCCTGATCTCAGGGCGACGATAGTATCTTAATTACAACGGTTTAGGATAAAAACATGAGCAAAAAATTGTATCTTACGGGCAAAGAGGCCCGCCACCTGCGCGGCTTGGGGCACCACCTTTCCCCCCTGGTCATGATCGGCAAGGATGGCGTTACCGACAATCTCACCGCCGCGCTGGAAGAAGTGCTGGCTGCGCACGAACTGGTCAAGGTCAAGCTCCAGGACGGCTGCCCCTACGCCAGGGTTGAGGCCGCCGAACTGCTGGCCCAAAAATCCAAAAGCCGGATCGCCCAGATCATCGGCAAAACCTTCCTGCTCTTCCGCGAGAACAAAGAGCTGAAAGAGGACAAGAAGATCAAAGTGCCTTCCGGCAAATAGCGGTCGCCGTAGATTCGGATATGCGCGATTATCTTGACCTGCTGAAAACCGCTAACAAGGATGCCATCCGCACCCGCCGGGCAGAGACGGCTAGCCGGCTGGCCCAGCCCAAGAAGGGTTTCCTGCGCTTTCGCGAGCCCTATGAGGCCTTGCACCATCTGCAGGCGCAGTTCACCGATTTCAGCCAAGATGCGGTGACCATCGGCTTAGCCGATGAATTAAGCGAAGCGGACCGGTGCCTGGTGCATGAGGCCATGCGGGGTTTCATGCCCTGGCGTAAAGGACCTTTCAAGGTATTCGGGGTTGAAATCGATGCGGAGTGGCAGAGCTGGCGCAAGTGGAACCGGTTGCTCCCCGCCCTGCCCGACCTCACCGACAAGGTCGTGGCCGATATTGGCTGCAACAACGGCTACTACATGTTTCGCATGCTGCCACAGAAGCCGCGCTGCGTTGTCGGCTTGGAGCCCTTTCTCCAGCATTATTACTGTTTCAAGACTCTCCGCCACCTGGCCGGAGCCGACGAGCTGTTCATCGAGTTGATGGGGGTGGAAGATATTACTCTCTTTCCATCCAGTTTTGACGTGGTGTTTCTGATGGGTATCATCTACCATCGCATCTCGCCGGTGGAGATGCTGCGGGAAATCCGGGCGGCCATGCAGCCCGGCGGGATTTTGATTATAGAATCCCAGGCCATCCCGGGCGAAGAGCCGGTGGCCCTTTTCCCGGAGGAGCGTTACGCCAAGGTGCCGGGCACCTATTTCGTGCCCACGGCCAGTTGCCTGCGCAACTGGCTTATCCGCACCGGCTTTGCCGAGGTGGAGATCTTTTGCAGCCACCCCATGAGCAGCGAGGAACAACACAAAACAGCCTGGATGACCTTTGAATCCTACGAGGATTTTCTCGACCCACGCAACCCGGCCCTGACCGTGGAAGGCTACCCCGCCCCCCTGCGAATCTTTCTCCGGGCGGTAAACCCTTAAATAATCAGTGCAGATCAACCCTCTACCAAAAAAGGTAACAACATGGCAAAGCCGAACTATCAATACGAAAAACGGCAACGAGAGCTGGCAAAGAAAAAGAAGAAAGAAGAAAAGAAGCAGATGCTGCAGGAAAAAAAGGAACTCCCGTCAGAATCCGAGACAGATCAGCCAATGGAAGTCGAGGGAGACTAAAGCCTATTTTTTCACCCGGCACCAGCCTCTCGGCGCGGCTGACAGGACGGGCAACGCGCATCTCCTCAAGTTCACGGATATTCCCGCCCTCTTGACTTCCGGCGGCACATCCGCATAGTATAGGGTATACAAGGAGGCATGCCATGGCTATCACGATCAATAATAACAGCAGCTCTTTAGCCTTAAGCCAACTGGGGAACAGCCAAAAAAATCTCGCTTCATCCCTGGAAAAAATCGCTTCCGGGCGGCGCATCAACAAGGCGGCAGACGATGCCGCCGGAATGACCATCGCCGACAGCCTGCTCAGTCAGGCGCGGGGAACGGGGCAGGCGTTGCGCAATGCCAACGATGCCATATCCATGGCCCAGGTGGCGGACAGCGCCCTGGGACAGTCAACGGCCCTGGTGCAATACATCCGCGAAAAAGCAATGCAAGCCGCAAACGCCAGCCAAACTCAGGAAACTCGTCAGGCTCTCCAGAGCGACATCAACAACTCACTGGCTCAACTCGACAAAATCGCCCAAGAGACAACCTACAACGGACAACAGCTGCTCTCCGGCACCTTCGTCGGCAAAGAGGTGCAAACGGGCGCAAACAGCGGCGAAACCAGCAAACTGTCCATCCCCTCGGCAGCAGCGGATAAACTCGGCAGCCCAAACCTGGGCATGCTCTCCGAGGTCAATGTCCTGAGCCAGGAAAGCGCCCAGACCGCCATCAAGATTGCCGATGCGGCACTGGGGCAGATCGATGCCTCCCGGGCCGACATCGGCTCCACCCAGCAACAGCTTACCTCCACCATCAACAACTTGGCCACCACCGGCAGCAATCTGCTTTCCGCCGCCTCGACCACCGCCGATGTGGACCTGGCGGAAGAGACCATCAACTTCACCGCCATGAAGGTTCTGACCGAAGCGAAATCCTTTGCCTTGGCCCAGGCCAAGAACATGAACAAACAAAACGTCTTGAGTCTGTTGCAGGGCTAGACCTCCTGTTTTCAATAGGGAAACGGTCGAACCTTCCCCGCATCAGACACAAAAATGCCGAACCGCCTGGTATGGCGATTCGGCATTTTTCAAGAAGACAACAAAAATATTTTTAGATCGGGGCTCGACGGTTTATTTACGCAGGACGCCTAACGTTGCCCCGTAAAAAAAAGAGCCTTGCCGGGACAATTCACCACACAGTTGCCGCAGCGCATGCAATCGGCACTTTTTACCCTTCCCATGCTCCGCATACTACTTGGATTGGTCTCGATGGGGCAGACCTTCTCGCACAAACCACACTCGCGACAGCCGTCTCCAATCTGTAGTCGGTAAACCCGCGGCCCGATAAGTCCCTGTAGCATACCCATGGGACAGATACTGCACCAGGAGCGCGGTTTCCAAACAAGACCGATCCCGATAGCCAGCCCGGTGGCGATGCTCCACATCATGACAAAGGTCGCCCCAATCTTTTCCGGATCTCCACCGGACAGCATCAGCCGCGAGGTCAGCAGGCCCATCATAAGCACAAAGACAATCCACCTGAACCATTGCGCCTTGAAAACCGGCAGCATCTTTTTTTTTCGGCTGACCAAGGAGAGAGCCCGCTCATGGAAAGAACCCATGGCGCAGAACCACCCGCAATAATACCGGCCACGGAATAGGGCAAGAGTCAGCATGAGCAGCAGCATGGCGATCGCTATGTAGCCGAGATACGGCCAGAAATATCCACCGATCACCACAAGGGGCACAAGAGGAGCAAGAGCAATCTGCCAATATTTCCGATTCTTGTTTTCTTTCATCCTCACTACCCTTCGGACCATGGATCGCAATTTTCATCATAGTACCCACCGGAGGCCCCCCTGCCGATGCCAACTGCGTAAGATTAAGAATGTAATTAAAAAGTTCATTTCCTAAATAAGAAAAAGCTTAATCTTTGTCAAGCGAAAATAGCCCTGACACCTTGCCCGCAAGGCTAACAATACAAAAAAGTTACAATAACAATAATGATGCGATACGAATCAGCACATTGCCCCGTTCGGCTCTCCAGAGCCAGTTGGCAACTTACCAGAAAAATTAACAAAGAAGAGGAGCAAGTTTTTTTGCTCTAATAAGAATAAACCATACAGAAGCTTCACGAAAAGAGAGGCCCGTCCTTGTAACGCTGAAGTATCTGACCGGCAGGAAGCCACTCAGGCCCGGGTTTTTAGACCGGCTTCAAGCCGCAATACCATTGCGGCAAGTTTCTGGTTGTGCGCGACCTGATCACCCATATTCACCTTGAAATTTTCCCTGGCGAATTGGGCCGCGGTTCGGCCATCTTCCGAAACAAGCCTGAGGTCCGCGCCCCGATCAAGAAGCAGATTGACGACCTCAATCCGCCCATTTTTGGCCGCCGCCATGAGCGGGGTCAACCGGTTTTTCCCCACCCGACAATTCGGATCCGCCTTGTAATCAAGAAGAAGAGCAGCGATCCGCGCATCCTCCTTGTGAACCGCAAGCCAGAGCGGCGTCCTGCCGTCATGGTCGGCTACATTCGGCTGAGCGCCAAAATCCAACAATCTGGAAACAATGGCCGGATTGCCTGGGGCGATGGCGCAGTGGAGCGCGGTGGTGCCGTCATCCGTGGCAGAGTTGACCGCTTCGACAGTGGCCTTGACCAGGACATGATCGATCCCTTCCTCAAAACCCTGGGCAGCCGCCTGCATGAGAATGGTCTTACCGGTTGCATCGACCACAAAAAAATCGTCCTGGCGATGGAACCGTCCGAAAAGCCCCATCTTGTGGTCATTCCCTTCTTCATCAAGCAATTCCCTGGATTTGCTCACCCTGACCAGGAAAAAGGTGACAATTGCCACAAGGGCAAGGAGAGCAAAGATAGCTGTATATCCATCGGGCATGCGTGCGACTCCTCTTGTTCCGCT
The DNA here is from genome assembly GCF_055379285.1 of Thiovibrio sp. Mzg5. Lineage (NCBI taxonomy): Bacteria > Pseudomonadati > Thermodesulfobacteriota > Desulfobulbia > Desulfobulbales > Thiovibrionaceae > Thiovibrio > Thiovibrio sp. Mzg5. Next base: position 1,493,131 of record NZ_AP022872.1, read on the forward strand.
CCGGGTCTTCGGAATGGGGAAAGCGTGCGCCGATTGTCAGACAAATCGTTGCGCTCTCCCTTGGGCTGAAACACGATGCCACAAGCATAGCACTGAAAGCCCCGGAGGCAAAGCGCAGAAGGGAGCAAAACGGAGTTTTTTTTGTTGCTCTTTTGCGGACAATCGCCAATAGTGGCGGTTTATTGATAAGCAAAGGAAGAGTGCGGCATGAGCATCCCCTCCAAAGAAATACACGGCAAAAGACTAACTGTTCTGTCGCTTGCGGCCCTGGGCGTTGTTTTTGGCGACATCGGCACCAGCCCCCTCTACGCCATGCGGGAATGTTTCCATGGCGAGTATGGCATCACGGCCTCTGCCGACAATGTGCTTGGCGTATTATCCCTCATCTTTTGGGCGCTGCTGCTCATTGTCAGCGTCAAATATCTCGGCTTCATCCTCCGAGCGGATAACGAAGGCGAAGGCGGAGTCCTGGCCCTTACCGCCCTGATCAAACCGAAAAACGTCAAGTCGCGCACCCCCCAATGGGCCCTGGTAGGGATCGGGCTCTTTGCCGCCTGCCTGATGTATGGCGACGGCATGATCACCCCGGCCATCTCGGTGCTCAGCGCGGTGGAAGGGGTGTACAACATCACCCCGCTGCTGGAGTCTTATGTCATCCCGGCCACCATTATCATTCTGGCCGGGCTGTTTCTTCTGCAAAAGCGGGGCACCGCCAAGGTGGGCCGCCTGTTCGGGCCGATCATGCTTCTCTGGTTCTTCGTGCTTGCAGTTCTCGGCATTGCCCAGATCATACGCTGCCCGCAGGTTCTGGCCGCCGTCTTTCCCTGGCACGGCATCAACTTTCTTCTCGAAAACAGAATGCACGGCTTCATCGTGCTGGGCGCGGTTTTCCTGGCGGTCACCGGGGCCGAGGCAATCTATGCCGACATGGGTCACTTCGGCAAACGGCCCATCCAGCTGGTCTGGTTCCTGGTTGCCTTTCCGGCGCTGATTCTCAACTATTTTGGCCAGGGCGCCCTCTTGCTTGTCAGGCCGGAAGAAGCGTATCACCCGTTCTACGCCCTGGTCCCGGACTGGGCCATGATCCCCATGGTGCTCCTGGCCACTTGTGCCACCATCATCGCCTCCCAGGCCGTAATCACCGGTTCTTTTTCCCTCACCCGCCAGGCGATTCAACTGGGATACCTTCCCCGAATGCGGATCACCCACACCTCGTCCGCCCACATCGGCCAGATTTATGTGGGCCCAGTGAACTGGGCTCTGATGCTCTGCACCATCGGTCTGGTCCTGGGCTTTCAATCGTCAAGCAAGCTGGCCGCCGCCTATGGCGTGGCCGTGAGCGCGACCATGCTGATCACCACCACCCTCTTTTTTGTGGTCGCCAGCAAGCGCTGGAAATGGAACCCGCTGGCAGCCGGGCTTCTCTCCGCCCTTTTCTTTGTGGTTGATCTCCCCTTCTTCGGGGCGAACATGAGCAAGATCTTCCACGGCGCCTGGTTCGCCCTGGCCATTGGCGGCTTCTTTTTCCTCATCATGCTGACCTGGGAACAGGGCCGCGAAATCCTTGGCAAGAAAATGCGGAGCCTGACCCCGAGACTGGAAGAATTCAAGGAGATGCTGGCAAACAATCCCCCGCAACGGATCAACGGCCAGGCCGTGTTCCTGACCCGAGGCCACGATATTGTGCCCGCCGCGCTGATGCACAATCTGAAGCACAACAAGATTCTGCACTCCGAGGTGGTTTTTCTCAACATCCGTACCGAGGAGATTCCCCGGGTGCCGAATTTCGAGAAAATCGAGGCCGAAAAACTGGGCGCGGGCCTCTACCGCATCATTGCCCACTACGGCTTCATGGAAGAACCGAAGATTGACACCATCTTCGCCCTGTCCCGCAGCAAGGGGGTGAATCTGGATATGAAAGAGGCCAGTTTTTTCCTGGGCCGGGAAAAACTCTCCATCAGCGAACACCCGGAGATGTGGCGCTGGCGCTCGCACCTCTTCCTCTTTCTGGCGCGCAACGCCATGGATGCCGCGGCGTTTTTCGACATCCCCTCGGACCAGGTCATCGAGGTTGGCGTCCAGCTGGAGCTGTAACTGAGGAAGACGGATTTTCCCTCTGGCTCCTGACTCCGCCGTTCATACACCGGCGCGGTCAATCCTCCGGTTCCGGAAGTACAGCAAAATATCCCCCGCCACCATGATCCCGTTCAGGATATACAGCCCGATCACCGGATCAGGGCTGAAAAATATCTTGTGCAGGATTCCGGAAACATACCCCAGGAAAACCACGCCCAAAAAGAAGAGGCTCTTGCCGGCATTGGTCCGAGACCGGTAGGATCGACACAGGGAAAAGGGCCAGGCCGCGCCGAAACAGATCAGCATGGCAATTTCAAAAACACTCATTTATATCTCCCAATCGTTTTCTCACGGAGTGTTGGCCACCGATATTACTTTGTCCTTTTTTGTTCTTGTCTTACGGGCCTGTGGGCTTTTTCCTTTTTTTACCAGACTATCTATATTGCGCCGGCCAAAAAAGAGCAGTACTCTTTTCACAGGATAATAGGACCGACGTGCATCGGTGCAACTCTTTGACGAGCACACCCTGGCCGAGCCGAGGTTACCGAGACGCTCAACTTCTCAACAGAGAACCTTCCCATGGCAAAAAAAACTACCCGCCTCGCACTGCTCATCTTCTCTGTGGCACTGCTCCTAGTTCTTTCCTCTGCCCCGCCAGTCCTTGCCCTTCAAAAAAACATGGTGTTTCTGGGCGGTCCGGCCGGGGGCACCTTCCAGCAGGTGGCCGAAGCCATCGAGACCTACCCAGGGAGCAAAGCCCTCTCTGCCTTGGGCGTCAGAGCCCAGCCGTCCGCAGGCTCCCTGGAAAACCTGCGCGAAATCCATACCGGCCAAGCCGATTTCAGCCTGGTTTACTCCGGCCATGCCTACCTTGGCCGTAACGGGCTGCTGCAAGACGACAGCAACACCTATGACAAGGTCCTGGCCGTGGCCTCCCTCTACGGCGCCCCAGCCCAGCTCGTGGTGCGCAAGGGCTCGGGAATAAAGAGTATCAAGGATCTCAAAGGAAAAAGGGTGGGGGTCGGCAGCCCCGGCTCAGGAGCCTTTGCCAACTGCGAACTTTTCTTCAGACATCTGGGGGTCTGGGACGCCATCATCCCCGTCCATATCGGCTACAACGAGGTTGCCCTGGCCTTTACCAACAAACAACTCGATGCCTTCTGGTTGTTTACCGCTTTCCCAAATAGCGCCATTACCATGGCAGCCAGAATCGGCAAGATCGATCTTCTCAATCTCGATGCCGAAGCCAGGGCCAGCGGCTTCTACAAGAAATACCCCTACTTCACTCCCCGCACCCTGCCTGCCGGGACCTATCGGGGGGTAAACCACAATACCCCTTCCTTCCAGGACTCCACCCTCTTGGTCGCCGGCGCCGAGGTGCCGGACGAGGTGGTCTACCGCTTGCTTACCACCATCTACGACAAAAAAGGGTTGCGCCACATGGGGCGAAAAGTTCCCGCCCTGAAAGATATGACCCGGCGCTCCGGCGCCAGGGGGGTTGTCATTCCCATGCATCCCGGCGCCATCAAGTTCTGGAAAGAAAAAGGCCTTCTCTGAGCTTGTGCTCCGGAATCACCGGGGCACAAGCGGCAGATACCTGGGCTGCCAGCCCATCATCTCCACCAGGCGCTGCAACCGTTCCCGCTTGTAATCATGCTGGTAGGTGCTGTACACGCAGGGCTTGGCTACCCCCCGGCCGATGGCCGTTTCCCCCACGGCCAAGGCCACGGCCAGACTTACCTCGCGCAGCCGGGCCACCGAGGGCAGAAGAATGCCTTTCTTGAGATCCGCCGCCTCCACCTGCCCGGCCACTGCCTGGGCCGCGGCGGTAAAAAACTGGGGCAGCACCTCCTGCGCGCCTGAGGCCATGACTCCCAGACCCACCCCCGGAAAGATAAAAACATTATTGCACTGCCCGACCCTGACCGGCATTCCTCCGACAACTACCGGCTCAAAGGGGCTGCCCGTGGCGACCAGGGCGCTGCCGGAGGTCCATTTATGGATATCGGCGGGCACCGCCTCGGCCTGGGCCGTGGGATTGCTGAGCGGCAGAATAACAGGCCGTCGGCTGTTGCCCTGCATGGCTTGGACAATATATCTGCTGAAAGCGCCGGGCTGACCCGAGGTACCGATCAACACCGTAACCCGAGCCTTCTGGATCACGTTCAACAGGCTGCCGTCCGTTTTCGCCGCGTACCAGTCCAGGGCTGCCGGGTCCTTGGCAAATTTCCGCTTGTATGGTGCAAGCTCGCGCTCGGTGGTCACCAGCCCTTTACTGTCCACGGTGAAAATCCGGGCTCGCGCCTCTTCCGGGCCGAGTCCGGCCTCAATAAGCGCGGTCTCGAGCTGTTCGGCAATGCCGACCCCGCCCGCACCGGCGCCATAAATCAGATAAACCTGTTTGGCAAGTGATTCCTTCTTGATCTTCATGGCGGAGAGCAACGCCGCCAGAACCACGGCCCCGGTGCCCTGAATATCGTCATTGAAAGAGACAAGATCATGCAGATAGGTATCGCGGATGGCAAAGGCCTTCTGCTTGGAAAAATCCTCCCACTGGCAAAGGGCATGGGGAAACACCGCCTTGAACGCCTTGGCAAACCGCCGAACAAAGTCGAGATACTCATCCCCGACCAAACGGGGATGCCACCAGCCAAGATAGTTCGGATCGTTCAAGAGCGCGGCGTTGTCCGTCCCCACATCAAGGGAAATGGGCAGACAATGCCAAGGCGCCACCCCGGCTCCCTGGGTGTAGAGCATAAGCTTGCCAAGACAGATGGAGATTCCGCCCACTCCCTGATCGCCGATGCCGAGAATGCCCTGATTGTCGGTGACCACCGCCACCCGAATCTGTCTGGATTTGAACCGGCCCAGAATCTCCTCGGCCCGGTCAATGTTGCCCGGGAAAAAATGCAGCCCGTTTGCCTTGCGGAACATGGAAGAATACTGTCGGCACGCCTCGCCCACCGTGGGCGTATAAATGATCCGCATGAAGCGCTCAATATCGCTGGCGATAACGGCATGGGCCAGGGTCACATTCCGGTCGTAGAGGGAGCGCAGATAGACAAACTGCTCCAGGTCGCTGGGTTTACCCGCCAACACTTCCAGACAGTTGTCCACCTGCTGCTCCAGGGTGCGGACGCTGGGAGGCAGGGTGCCTTCCAGCTGGAGCTGCTCCCGCTCCTCCCTGGTAAAGGCGGTGCCCTTGTTGGTGAACTGGTTGTCATACACCCCGAGCCAGCGACTGAAGACCTCAATCACCTTGGTGTTGCCATAGGGATCATACTGAAAGCGGAAGCTGTTTTGCGGCATGGATACGCTACCTGGGCTGAGGTTTGGCTGCGTTGCATTCAAGAAACACGACCATCGTTTTCTGGCGGCAAGACCAACTTCATTTTTTACCACTTCCGCCTCCATCCTGACCAGTTTTTTTCTCCTGCCGGTTTTTTTAAAACACAACCGGAAGCATGCGCAAAATATCTTGAAGCGGCCCCGTCTTTGCGGTAAAGGCCCATTGCACCGCCGCCCGATCTTGGGTAAGCTTTGTGCCGCTGTTTTCTTCTCCTTTTTTACCGGATTGTAACGATGACACACTGGAACAACCTGCTGGCCCGCAGCATAACCACCCCCGAACAGCTGGGCCGCCATTTCGACTGCGATTGTTCGGTTCTGAAAACCGTGACCGAACAGTTCCCCATGCGGATCAACCCCTATTACCTCGGGCTGATCAAGGGTCCGGGTGATCCCCTCTGGCGGCAGGCCGTTCCCGACCCGCTGGAACTTGAAGACGAAATCTGCCTTGCCGATCCCCTGGACGAGGAAAACCGCTCGCCGGTGCCGAATCTGGTCCACACCTACCCGGACCGCGTTCTCTTTCTGGTGGCCAGTCAATGCGCCATGTACTGCCGGTTCTGTACCAGAAAAAGAAAGGTGGGCACCAGCCGCATGCTCGTCAACCGGGAAACCATGGAAGCCGCCTTTGCCTATCTCCGCAAAAACAAACAGATCCGCGATGTCCTCATCTCCGGCGGCGATCCGCTGCTCTTGAGCGACGAGACCCTGGCCTGGCTGCTGGACAACCTGCGGGCCATCCCCTCGATCCAGATCATCCGCATCGGCAGCCGGGTTCCCTGCACCCTGCCCATGCGGATCACCACCCGACTGGCCGGTATCCTCAAGCGGTATCACCCGCTCTACATCAATACCCATTTCAACCACCCCGACGAGATAACGCCCGAGGCGGCCAAGGCCTGCGCCCGTCTGGCCGGGGCCGGAATCCCTCTGGGCAACCAGACCGTCCTGCTCAGGGGCGTCAACGACAACGCCGCGACCATTACCAAGCTCATGCACGGACTGCTCATGATCCGGGTAAAGCCATACTATCTTTTCCAGGCAGACATGACCCGGGGCACCAACCACTTCAGGACCCGAGTGGAGACGGGCCTGGGGATCATGCAATCCCTAATCGGCCACACCTCCGGCCTGGCCGTGCCGACCTTCGCCATTGACGCACCGGGCGGCGCGGGCAAGATTCCACTTACCCCCAGCTACCTCACCAGCCTTGGCAAGAGTGTCACCTTGACAAATTATCTCGGCGCGCCGTGCAGCTACCACAACGATCTTGATTGATGGCCTTCCCCATCCCGTTTTTTTCTCCATAGCGATTGCCTCGACCAGCCAGGTTTGGTACCCTTTATTCAGGACCAGGCACAAGGAGGCCACGCATGTTGAAAAAAATCCTCATCGCCGTTGACGGCTCACCATACAGCACCCATTCCCTCCGCTACCTCGGCCAGCTTTTCCAGCAGCTCCCAGACATCCATTTCCACCTTCTTTCCCTTGTCCCGGCAAGCGGCGCTGGTTCCGCAGCCAAAGACTGGCTCACCGAAGCGGAGCTGCTCAATACCGTAAGCCCGGCCACCCGCAACCTGCTGGCCGTCCAGAAAAAATACATGCTCCAGGCCACCGACACCCTCAAGCGGCTTGGCATTGCCGAAGAACAGGTGCACACCTCTGTCCGGCTTTCCCAGCGAAGCGTGGCCCTCGACATCATCCAGGAGGCGCGCCAGGGGAAATACGACGCCCTGCTCATCGGCCGCCGGGGCATCGGCAAACTGGAGGAGATGATCATGGGCAGTGTTTCCGCAACCATCCTGGAAAAATGCCATGATGTCCCCCTGTGGATCATTGATGGCCAAGTCAACTCCTGTAAATTCCTGGTGCCGGTGGACGGCACCTGCCATTCCCTGAAGGCCATTGACCATCTCGGCTTTATCCTTGCCGGCAACCCCTGCGCCGAAATAACCCTCTTTTACTCAAAAGCCCTGCTGGGCAGCCATCCCAAGATCGAGCCCAAGGATTTTTACGCCATCTGGGGCGAAGCGTGGTGCGAAGAGCATCTGCGCAGGGAAGACAGCCTTTTCCATGCGCCCAAACAACTCCTCATTGACAGCGGCTTTCCACCGGAGCGCATCTTCTGGCTGGAAACCTTCATGGGTATCGACCCCAGCCGCCAGATTCTTCGCCAGGCGCTGATCGATGATTTCGGCACCATCGTCATGGGCCGCCGAGGAGAGGAGGTCAGCAAAGGCATCTTCCGGGGTGTTTCGGACCGAGTACTGCTCATGGCCGAAGAGGTGGCGATCTGGATCATCGGTTGACCAACGGACGATATCCGTTGACAGGCAAAACATTTACACATACACAATAGAGAGTTGCCGCAATAACTCCAAGGCTGGGGGGCCATGACCTTAAAAATTCTCCTGGTGGACAACCACCCGATGATCCTCAAACTCCTGGCCAATTTCCTGGAAAAGGAAGGCCACGAGGTGATGACGGCCAGCGATGGCCTGGCGGCCCTCAGCGTGCTGGAGGTCTACACGCCGGACGTCATCTTTGTCGATCTGGTCATGCCCAACATCGGCGGCGACAAGCTCTGCCGGATTATCCGCAGCATCCCCCGGTTTGCCGAACTTTTCATCGTCATCCTTTCCGCCATTGCCGCGGAGGATAACGTCGACTACAAACAGTTCGGCGCCAATACCTGCATCGCCAAGGGCTCCATCAAATCCATCCAGAAACACGTTCTTGAAGTGATCCACCATCTGGCGGATCACTCCTCTGAAAGCCTTGAGCCTGTGGCAAATCTGGAAGACATCCAGTACCGGACCATCACCAAGGAACTGCTTTCCTCAAAAAACCATTTCGAAGCCATCATCAACAACATGTCCGAGGCGGTTTTCGAGCTGACCCCGGACGGCACCATAATCTTCGTCAATCTGGCCGCCCTGGCCCTGTGCAACCTTGCCGAGGAAAAACTACTGGCCGCAAACCTTGCCTCGCTTTTCGCCGAGGATGAACAGGAAAAGATTGCCAGCCTGCTGGCCCACCCCGAACGTTTGCCCCAGCTCATCGAAGACGATCCTCCCACCCTGTTAAGCGGCAAACATGTCGCCCTGCATTTCCTGGAACTCCGTCAGAACGACCAGCCCACTATCATCCTGATTGCCAAGGACATCAGCGAACGGTACGAGGCGGAACATGCCTTGCTGGCCAATGAAACACGCTTCCGGGAGCTGTTCAACAACATGAGTTCCGGGGTCGCGGTTTACGAGGCAAAAAATCTCGGAGCCAGTGATTTTATTTTTGTCGATTTCAACCGGGCCGCGGAACGCATCAATAAAATACGCAAAGACCAGGTAATCGGCAGATCACTCCTCGAGGTCTTCCCCGGGGCAAAGGAGTTAGGCCTTCTTGCCGTTCTGCAACGGGTCTGGCAAACCGGCAGGCCGGAACATCTCCCGATTTCACTGTATAAGGACAACCGCCAGGTCGGCTGGCGAGAAAACTATGTGTACAAGCTGCCATCCGACGAGGTTGTCGCCATCTTTCAGGATGTCACCGCCAGAAAACAGGCGGAAGACAAGCTGGCCATCGAATCGGCCATGAACGAGGCCGTGGCCAAAATTTCCAAAATGATTATCTCCTCCGATTCCCTGAAGGACATTTCCGCCGCCCTACTGGAAGAGATTCTGGCTCTGACCGGCAGCAAAGACGGAATTATCGACTTGGTAGACCCAAAAACAAACAACCTGCAAGCCGTAGCTTTTTCCCCGGAGATTCAGTCCCTATGCGCCATGCACGAGGAAGACGGCGCCTTGGTGCACACCCCTCAAGGCCTGGTCAACTGGGTCCTGGAAAACAAGACCGGTATTCTGTCAAACTCGCCACCCGCCGACTACCGGGCAAAAGGAATTTCTGACGGTCCGGCCTCGCTTACCCGTCTTTTGGCGGTTCCGGCCATGTTCAATAACGAGCTCCTTGGCCTCATCACCATGGCGGACAGCCGCCGCAATTATGAAAAACGGGATCTCGACATCGTTGAGCACTTCGCCTCCCTGTTCGCCCTGGCCGCACAAAAAAGACAAGCCCAGGATCACATTGCCCACCTGGCCCATCATGACCCCCTCACCGGCCTGATCAACAGGCATATTTTCCCGGATCGCCTGGCCCAGGCCATGATTTTAAGCCAGCGGCACCGCAAAAAAATCGCCCTCCTCTATGTGGATCTGGACAAATTCAAGCAGATCAATGATGCACACGGGCACCTGGCCGGAGACGCGGTCCTCATAGAGGTTTCCTCCAGGCTGCGCGGTCTGTTGCGCGACTCCGACACGGTCGCCCGCATGGGCGGTGATGAATTCGTAGTGATTCTCCATGATATTTCCAGCAAAACCGCAGTGAACACTATAGTAAAAAAAATCACCGACGCCCTGGCCCAACCCATCCTCTTTCACGATACACGGTTTACCGTCACGGCCAGCGTGGGCATCAGCATCTATCCTGACGATGACAAGCAGATTGACGCCCTGCTCCAGAAGGCAGACAAAGCCATGTATCAGGCCAAGAAATCCAGCACCACCAGCCACATCTTTTACGAAGGGTAGCCGCCAAGGACATGCAAAAACATGGCCTTGGAAAACCCTGACCGATTGTGTACTCTTATCTGTAAGCTCTTTTTTGCAATCTGCCAGCGTATGCAATGAAAACCCGGGCGCACATGCCCCCACACATAGAAGCCTGCCCGGAGCCAACCATGCTTGCCAAGGTTATCAGCGGAACAGTGTTGGGCGTTGACGGACATCTCGTTGACGTGGAGGTTGATATCGCCATGGGTCTGCCGACCTTCACCATTGTCGGTCTTGCCGAAGGCGCGGTGCGGGAAAGCAAGGACCGAGTCAAGGCGGCCATCAAGAACAGCGGCTATGATTTCCCCAATCGGCGCATCACCGTAAACCTCGCCCCAGCCGATCTCAAGAAATCAGGCACCGGCTTTGACCTGCCCATCGCCCTCGGCATCTTGGCCGCCGCAGGACTGATCAACACGGAAATTCTCGCCCGGACCTGCGTCACCGGGGAGCTTTCCCTGGATGGCGGCCTGCGCCCTACTCCGGGCATCCTGCCCATTGCCCTGGCCGCCCGGAACGCTGGCTTGACCTATTACCTGGTCCCCGAGGCCAACGGCGCGGAAGGGGCCGTGGTGGATGGGATCGACACGGTGAGTGTGGCCGCCCTGCATGAGGCGGTGGAACTCCTGGCAGGAAAGACTCCGCTCTCCCCGATAACCATATGCCACGCCGACCTGTTCCGCCAGACAGACACCCCGGAAAACGATTTTTCCGAGATCAAGGGACACGCCCATGTGAAACGAGCGCTGGAGGTTGCCGCAGCAGGACGGCACAACATCCTGCTTTCCGGCCCCCCCGGTTCGGGGAAAACCATGCTGGCCCGAAGACTCCCCTCAATCCTGCCCGATCTTTCCTTTGCCGAGGCCCTGGAAACCACGAAAATCTATTCCACCATGGGGCTCATCCCTCAGGACAGAAGCCTGATTACCACCAGACCATTTCGCGCCCCGCACCATACTATTTCCGATGCCGGCCTGATCGGCGGCGGGTGTGACTTCCATCAATTAATGCGACATTCTAGGAATAAATGCGACGCCCTGCTGGTTCAGCGGGGCGTTCGTGTTTCCGGCAACCTTTTGCGGAGATATCCATTATGAGTTCTTCCCCCAAAGTAATCCTTGAAGGCCTCCCCGATGACAACATTCGCCGCGTCGTTTGGTGGTACTGTGATCTAGAAAAAAACGAATCCGCCCAGTCCGAACCCAAAGTCAAAGTCTGTTGCCGTAAATTTCATGACGACAATAACCTTGGTGACGAATTTTTTTATTATCCCGCCGGAATCACCAATCTCGGTCAAGTCCCACTGGGGACGATATTTCGCGGCCACAATAAAATTGGTCAACTCGACAAAATTGATAGGAACAATATCGTAGAAGAAATATTCCAACTCGATTTCGATGAAAACGCATGGGAATTTGCAACCTCATGGGGGAAAATAAGTGAAAAATCTTGGATCATCCCCCCTTTTTCCTATTCTTTGCCGGATAGGAGTCGCCATTTACCCACCAAAATCGCATCATTTCACCTTACCTCAACCCCTTTTGGACTGATCATTCCTTGCCTTGTGATGTTCTCGCGCCTTTATGGACGGTCGCAATATGTCAAAAGAGTCTTACTCACAAATCCCTTTGACGTTGCGATAGACAAGTTGATCGTTCCAGATGTGGAGGAGGCACCACCTGATACCTGGCAGGTCACTATGGACAAGCATTGTTATGACGGTGATGGCATTTTCCTAGCCCATATCCGTCATGACCCTGTCACCGAAAAACGGGTACGATCGATTTGGGGACAACTCGAAGGTGCTCAGGATACAAGAGGAACCACACAGATATTTCCCGAAATAGGCCCATGGCATGACGGCGCCGTTCAACTGCATGTAAAGGGGCTGTGGCTCGACAAGGACAAAACTCGGTTTCTCGCTTTGCAAATATTGAGATGGAGTGATCCAGGAGGAGTCGAAATATACCTGGACCGCCAAAATACCAATTTGGTGACCGGCCCACTGAAAAAATTGAGAGACAAAACCACATGGCCTCGCGTCGTCAAAAGGCGTCCCAAAGAGCAAAAAGAGCTATTTCTGAGATATTCCGAGGAGCCAGGCACTGGGTTGAACGCCAGGGAAATCTTGGACGCACCTTACGGGGGGCTGGGCAAAAGACGAAAAGTGACCAAAATAGTACGCAATCAGCAGGGTGACCGCGAAAAGGGCTCCACACTTCTACGGGATCTTGCGGATCAATGTTCCGGCGGGGAAGCGCACGGAAAAAAAGAAGATGTGGATCAGGCTACGATCCATGCTCCAGAAAAAGTTGAATCCCAAGGCACATTGAAAGATGCATGGAATGCCTTGGTTAATTTGGCGACGGATTCCAACTACGGGATTAAATCCGTGGCGTCTGTCTCATGTGATTGCAGCATTAGTAATTCTTCTGAGCCAATCACATTCACTTTTTCCGATTTTAACATAGAGAAAGGGCTGAATCTCAGAAAACGAAAATGGCTTTTTCTAGATCCGACCCGGCCCATAGAAAAGCGAAAATCTCGTTGTATGCTACTTGCTCGTGTCGAAACAGAACTTGGAATTGGCTATCTCTTGGAAATCCAAAGACGGGCAAAAATTTCCACGGAAGGACTGCTTGAAGATACAGATAAATTCAAAGGATTTGCATTTCGCTTGGAAAACGATTGCGACTTGACGGTTTGGCTACCATCCTTTTTGGATTCGCTGGCAAGAGCCAAAGGTATTTTTGACAATGCTCTGGAATTTCGGCCCAAAATCGCATACGCCTATAAACATGTTCATGACAAACAAGGAAGCCTCAAGAGTGCCGTTCTGAATGCATTGTCAAAAATTAAGCTCTTAGGTCAAAACGTAAATGGAACTGAGGTTTGTCTCAATAGCGAGGATTCCAAAATAGTCGATTCACAAAAGTGATCTGACTTCTCAAATTCTGCCAGTCCTGATCAAGCTCTACTCCTTGCAGCAGATCCGCAGATCATCCTGCCCAAAGGATGGCTATTACCTGAAATCCTGAAACAGCGGTTCAGCCTTTTTTTTATTCATTTTACATGAGGCAAGATGACCACCTAGTAATGAGTTTGAGGTTAATAGTCACAAATACTAACCCCTAAATCAACAGCTAATGCTTCAAGTATTTCCCTTGAAAAGGGCCAATCCTGGAGCAACCTTCTCTTCTTTTTTCGTAGCATCCAGTAAACAAACAAGATTGTACTTTGTTGATAGAGAGAGTTGTCGCTATATTTCTTTTTAATGAGATCTGACAGGAAGTCGTTTTGGACTAGAAATTCTTGAATATTATCAACTAGATTGTCGTTTATGAAAGTTTCAAATACATCCCAAAGGATAATAGAAGATTTTTGAGTATGAGATTTAATTCCTGTATTACTAAAATATATGCCATCTAGTTTATCTAGTACATTGTACTCTTCAAGTGGTCCATAATTCAGCAATTGAGTTACTTCTGAGAAGAAGTCATCAGTTGTTTCAATCAATGCCATGCTTTTGGCAACTGTTCGATGAACTTTTGGCTTAACAGTTCTTTTGCTTTTATATATTGCATCATGCGTCAATTCTGCGTGTGCATGTTGCAATAGTGTTCTTATTTGAACTTCACATGGTGTTGTTATTGGGATAATAATTCCACCTAAATCTATTTCTTTATTAGGGTGAATTATATAATGGACTGATTGGTAGGTGAAGAGAAGAGGATCTTTCTCTCTGTCCTGCTCAAAATGCCTGCAGTTTGTACAACACCATTCTTTGTTTCCTTCTATGACATCACAAATTTCTTTTATATCATTTAAGAGAAGGACAATAAATCTGGCACCAACTTTATCCTCAATTTGATTATAAGGATCAGTGTAATTCTTGTCAGGGCGATAGAATGCTTTATCTACAAGAGATTTGTCATCTTTAAGGCGATATTTTGCTGGTGTTTTAAAGAAAATATCAAGATCTTTACCTTTTTCAATAAGTGATTGAGTAATTGTATTTACGACGTACTCCCCCCAAGCACCGTAGATAGACTTCTCTGATTCCCACTTTTCCCTAAATTCAGACTCATTCATTCTTGTTGGGTTATCCTGTCTTTTATTAGAACTTGTGTCCACTCAGTAGGATTTCCAGATTCATCCACCTCACCTTCTATTGTTTCAATGGTGATTAATTTTTTGAAAACATCTGAAGGTGCTGTTATGCGAACATTACTTTTAAAGCTTACTCTCCTGAATTTAAGTTTGCTCTTAATATGCTCAATATCCTTGGTGAATGCGGTAGTAGGTAAACCGGCACCTTCTATGTGCTCTGAAAATAAATCTTGGATATCTACATCCTCAAAATATCTTGTAGCGAAATCTGACGCACTGACCGTGGAAGATGCATCGACTTTCAAATAAGTTGTTAATGCATTTAAAAGATCACTCTTTTTTGCCGGAGTAACATCCAGGTTAGTTATGAAAGATTTCGCAGCTTCGTAAAATTGTTTTGTAGTTCTAGCACTGGTTTGTGGATACCCGCAACCAAGAAAGTCAGAATAAAAATATTTTGCCGCTGCCTTTCCATCGGTTTTGTTTATTTGGTAATCAGAAACCATTACAGTCCACTTTTTATTGAGATCAGAGGTGGACTCCTGATAATTACTATTTTCAAAAAAGCCTGCAGTCTTATAAAGACGGGAGCCAGGAGTTAGTAAAATTTCTTCAACAAATTTCAATGAAATTTCATTTGTTTCTGGATTTATTTCTTTTTCATAACCACTATGAACTTCTGCTTTAATAATACCAAGGAATTTTTTTGACTGAAGTCCTTGTGTACCACTAAAGACAACAATTATTCCGCCTGGCATGGATCTGTTGTGCTGTGAATCAGTTAATTTTTTAGCAATGTCAAACGAGGATACAGCAAAAGCCTGTTTGTCTTGAGTAACCATGCCATCAATCAGGCTTGGAAGATAGTTGGGGTCTTGGTTCACTATTTCCAGTTGGACCGCTTTTGAGTCATGACCAAGTGCACTTGTGACGCGACTCTTGAAGGTTAACATGGCGTCTTCAGCAAAAATTGTATACTCGTGACTTTGTAAGGGAGGGACTTTATTCCCCTCACTATCGCGTCTATAAATTTGATGGATGATAATACGATCTACGGAGAGATGTTGTAACAGCATTTTGAGGACCCCGATAAATTTACTTAATGAGCCTGCTACTTATTTGCCAAAGTTTCATCAGATTTCAATTCTAACAAGTAATTATATGGTTTTCCCGATAACTCCGGGGCTTAAATAAATATTGGCACAATAACCCGTTCAGGCAGGCTGTTTGCTAACCTGATAACACCACAAAATACGTGTTATCAAGAAATCTTATAACCGGATTTCACCTTGATCGATATTCTCGCGAGATACGTTTGCGCTTCGACGCCCGCTTGACCGAGGAACCGATTCCAGCGCAGCTCTACCATTCCTTCCTGCATCACTTGGCCGAAAACGGTTCAGGTCACCCTATCAAACCTGATCTCCGATCACAATACAGAAAAAATACGAGGAAAAGGCACAAAAAATGTCATTTTCTGGCTTATCGTTACGCCTCGAAGCGTAACGCTTCAAATCGTGAATTTATTATGCTCGTAAGCATAATAAAAATGAGCCCAATTCTTCGAATGCCTCCTGATCTTCTTCCTAAAAACTGAACTATTGCGAAGCGAGTGATTTCGGTCTAGAACCTCAGTGAGGGAATGGACATGAAATCAAACCGGTCAAAAAAAGAACATATCGCCATGAAAACAGCCCCCACCATTTCTGCCATCTACGGCTTTGACCGGAAGATCGACCTCAAGCGGCCCCTGTTTGCCTGCGGGGTGTCCGCAGGCTTTCCGTCTCCGGCCGACGATTATATCCAGGGCCGTCTCGATCTCAACGAACTCATGATCCAGCACCCGGCCGCTACCTTCTTTGTGCGGGTGGCAGGGGACTCCATGATCGGCGCCGGCATCCACCATGACGACATTCTGGTAGTGGACCGCTCCCTGGAGCCAGCTAGCGACAAGGTGGTCATCGCAGTGGTCAACGGCGATCTCACGGTGAAGAGACTCTTCAAGCAGAATGACGTCGTGCGGTTGCTGCCCGAGAATCCGGATTATCAGCCCATAGAACTCACGGAGGAGACCGCCTGCGAAATCTGGGGTGTGGTCGCCTTCGTGATCCACGCCCTGTAGGCTTGCCCATGCCATCTATCTTTGCCCTGCTCGACTGTAACAATTTCTACGTCTCCTGCGAACGGTTGTTCAATCCCAGGCTCGAAGGTCGGCCGGTGGTGGTGCTTTCCAACAACGACGGCTGCATCATCGCCCGGTCCAACGAGGCCAAGACCCTGGGCATCAAGATGGGCGAACCCTTCTTCAAATGCCGCGGTCTGATCGCGGCCCACCAGGTCCAAGTTTTTTCCTCCAACTATCCCCTGTATGGAGATCTTTCCCAACGGGTCATGGATGTGCTCTGCCAGCTTGAGCCCGAGGTGGAGGTCTATTCCATCGACGAGGCCTTTATCCGCCTTCCGCAGGCCAACGAAGTGGCGCTGCTTGAGAACGGCCGCCATCTCCGGGCCACGGTTAAGAAACAGGTCGGCATCCCGGTGTCCATCGGCTTTGGCCCCACCAAGACTCTGGCCAAGATCGCCAACCGGATCGCCAAGAAGCGTCCGGAGCATGGCGGAGTGTTTGTTCTACCTGATCAGGGGCTCGATGCCCTGTTGGCCACCATTGAGGTGGGGGATGTTTGGGGCATTGGCCCACGCCAGAGCCAGAAGCTCTTTGCCTGCGGTATCCGCACCGCTCTTGACCTGAAGAACGGCAATGACACCTGGTTGCGCAAACACCTGACCGTGACAGGCCTGCGCACCGCCATGGAACTGCGCGGGATTTCCTGTCTGCCGCTGGAGGATATACCCCCGCCCAGGAAGTCCATCACCAGCTCCCGATCATTTGGCCAGCCTGTCACCGACCTTGCCTGGCTAAAGGAGGCGCTTTCCTCCTATATCGCCATTGCCGCCGAAAAGCTGCGGGCAGAGAAGATGAAGACCGGTTGTGTCCAGGTCTACCTCACCACCAACCGATTCCGGGAAGGTGAGCCGCAGTATGCTAACAGCAAGACCGTTACCCTACCAATCCACACCTCCTCAACGCTGGAGCTGATCCACTATGCTGCAGAGGTGCTGCAGCAGCTCTTCCGTCCCGGCTACGCCTACCAGAAGGTCGGGGTGGTATTTATGGATCTGGTTTCAGCCAGCCACGCGCAGGGCCATCTTTTCTATGCCCCGCCAAAGGGGCAGGAATCGCTCATGAGCGCCGTAGACAAGATTAACCGAAGATGGGGCAGAGATACCCTGCATAGTGCTGCAGCAGGACTCCTGCGGCCTTGGAAAAATAAACAAGGAAGGAGGTCGCCATCCTACACGACCTCTTGGAAGGAACTGCCGGTGGTGAGTGCTCCCCGCACAAATATCGCGTGATATTGTTAGGCTAACAGGCTATTGGTATATGAAAAAGATAGGGAGTGCTGTGTGAAAAATCCGGAAGAAAAACACAAGGATATTGCCAGAATTGACCAATCTTCCAAGCATACCTATGGCTGGTATGTGCGAGTGCGATTCAACGGGAAAACTCATTCAAAACTTTTTTCCGATCTAAAGCATGGCGGTCGAGCCGCCAGCCTGCTTGCAGCCATCGCCTGGCGAGACTCCACGGAAAAGGAGATTGGCAAACCCAGAACAGACAGAAACATCGTCACCATAAGCAAGACGAACGAAGGGGTTGTAGGGGTGCGGCTCAACGAAAAATTGAACAGATATGAGGTGAGCTGGGTTACCCTTCAAGGCAAACACGGGAAAACTACGGTCTCCATCTTGAAACACGGGAAGGAAAAGGCTTTTAAAATCGCTTGCGAAAGAAGGAAAGAGAAAGATGCTGAGCGGCTACAGATCAATCCGAAAAAAGCCTATGCCCAATAGCCCCATATCAGTATTTTCCCCGTATTGAATTCTGGAGCCAATAGGCCTAACATTACAAATGCATAAAATGAGTTTGTGAATTCAGCCAATGACCGCTGACCGCTACCATCGGTGCAATACAAAAAATGAAATTCGGAATCAGAAAGCCTTCTTTCAGCAAGCGACTCGCGGCTAGAACTTCACTGAAAAGGGTCGTGCGGCACAGTCTCGGTATAAAAGCGCCTCGAGGGCTCGGCTGGCTCACAAACCCCAAAAAAGCCGCCTACAACCGTGTATACAACAGAACAACCACAGGGTGCATGATTATACTTGTCCCATTCTTCCTGATCACAATAGGAATTGGCTCTTTGTTTTTTCGGTCTTGAACCGTAGAATTCCATTCAAAAAGGAGTCTGAAAATGAAGAAGATATTAATTGTGACGGCGGCAATGATGGTCATGTTTGCCTTCCCTGGAACCAATTATGCCGCTTCCAATTTCGACCAGGAAGACATAAAGGTATCCATTGACACTGTGACCGACTCTCCCTGCTTAAATGAACCAAATGATAAAACCGAAATGAATCAACGCGGATGCTGCTCTCATCATGGCGGGGTCTGCGGATGCAGCAGCACTGGCAGAGTAGAATGTTGCGATGGGACATTAAGCCCGTCATGTGGGTGCTAAAGCCACAAACAAAATTACTCAAACAGAACGAAAAACATATATTGAGGCAATTCCCTTGAGGTTATCTCGGCTATTCGACCTGCGATTTCGTTTTCTGATATTTTCATTTGTCCTTTTCAGCCTCTCCGCCTCTCAAGTTGCCGCTGGCCCTCTGGATGACTGCCAAGAACTCACCACCTATGGCA
The DNA here is from genome assembly GCF_055379285.1 of Thiovibrio sp. Mzg5. Taxonomy (NCBI): domain Bacteria; kingdom Pseudomonadati; phylum Thermodesulfobacteriota; class Desulfobulbia; order Desulfobulbales; family Thiovibrionaceae; genus Thiovibrio; species Thiovibrio sp. Mzg5. The sequence goes on from NZ_AP022872.1 coordinate 1,512,043, forward strand.
TTCCAGGGAACAATGGCGAGGTTCTTTGCCATAAAGGTTTCCTCCTTGCCCATGATTCAGAACGGAAAACCCCGATCTGGGTAATTGAGCATCTCACCAAAGAAAAGGCTGTTGGGACCCTTGCCCGCAAGGACGCTTTCAAGCCAGATCCTGATCTGGCTAAAGGCCGGCGCGCGGAACTCAACGATTATAAAGGCTCCCCTTATGACAGGGGGCACATGGCGCCAGCTGCTGACATGAAATGGGACGCGCAGGCCATGGCCGAGTGCTTCTACCTATCAAACATGGTTCCGCAGGTCGGCAAAGGAATGAATCGAGGGATATGGAGGATACTAGAGGATAAGGTCAGGGATTGGGCCATATCCCGAGGAGAAATTTATATCTACACCGGACCGGTATATGATGGGAAAGAAGAACTGAAAGTTATTGGAAAAAACAAAGTCGCAGTCCCTTCCGCTCTTTTCAAGATCGTCTTCTCCCCGGAGAACCAGAAAGCCATCGCTTTCATCATGCCGAACAGAAGTCTCAACACGGAAAATATGTCCCAATATATCGTGAGCGTAAAAGAGGTGGAGAAAGAAACGGGGTTGGACTTCTTTACCGTTCTCAGCAAAGAGACCCAGGACTCTTTCGAGTCAACCAAGGAGTCGGCATTGTGGCAATAAAAAGGAGAAGGTCGTCCTGTTTGTTATTATAGTGGAAGCTGGACCTCCCTTCGTTCGGAGTTCGTGCGATGTATCGCACAAACCAACTCCAACGACTTTCGAGCGGCCATGCCATCGACCATAACTCTTTTCTTGCCGCAGCAAGCAGCAATAAAATCATGGATAACTGCAACATGCAGAGACGGATCGATTCCATGGGGCCGGATACCTGTAGCATTGCCAGAGTCGTCGTGAAGATCTGAAACATGTTCGCTTGACAGATGCCCCTCTACATCCCATCGCCCCACTTCATCGTCGAGCAAGCCCACAGTACCCTTTTGGCAATGGAAGTCAACACGCCTCGCGTATCCAGGAAAAAAGCTAGTGCCTCCTATGAAAGATCCAAGAGCACCGTTTTTAAATCGCAATGCTGTGGCGACCGTATCTTCGGTTTCTATCTTGTGAACACGGGTATCGCAGTAGCCAACAACAGAGCTGATATCACCACCTATCCAAAGCAGAAGATCAAGAGTATGAATGAGTTGACTGGTCAGCGCTCCTCCACCTTCATTGGCCCAGGTTGCACGCCAGTCGGGACTTTGATAATAAGAAGGGTTTCGCCAAAAACGTCCCTCGCATGCAACGGCCGTAAGGCTTCCCAACGAACCACGAACAACGGCCTCTCTCACTTTTGCAACCGCGGGGAGGAATCGATGGGGGTAGACACTCGCGAGCACCACCCCCGCTCGCCTACAAGCATTGATAATGGAGTCGGCCTCCTCTAGTGTCCGCGCCATCGGCTTTTCAACCAAAACATGTTTACCCTGAGTGGCTGCCGCAAGGGCAATCATTTCATGTGAGTCTGGCGGAGTGGCGATGTAAACGGCATCCATATCCTTCTGCAGCATGAATGCGCTTAATTCCCCGTAACTATAAGGCACTCTCCAGTGCTTAGCGAATGCCGATGCATTCTCGGCATTACGTGATGCAACCGCAACTACAGTCGCATCACGTAACCTCGCTACTGCATGAAGGAACACTTCACCCGCTCTGCCGATTCCAACAACTCCAAACCGCAAACCTATAGCCTCCCGAATTGGTTTTCGTGAAACAGATGTGACATCGGCCCTACTCCACCAAAGGCCATCAATAATCGTTCGATTCCGAATCCTACCCCAGCACTTGGGGGGAGGCCACCAGACCGAAGGAGTTTAATGAATGGTTCATCCGTAAAGCACGGCCCGTTCTCAATCATCCTAACAGATACATTATCTGCGCATATTTCGTCGACAAATCCGTTGGCCACCTCCAAGCCTTCAACGAAGACCTCGAATCGCTCGATAATTGAAGGTCGATCCGCGTCTCGCCGGGCCAAACACACCGTGCATGCCGGATAACGATGCAGAAGAGCTGGGCGCATTTTAGTCCCACACCCTTTCTCCAAATACTCTCCGACCACATAATTAATCGCTTCGAACGCTGGTTTGTCTGCAAATTTAAAAGGAACGGCACCTCGCTCGACCAGTTGCATTCTAATCGAATCGCCCCCTTGCTCAACATCGATGTCGTAGTTACGCGCTAGCCAATCTGAGACATCAACAACTTCGAACTCGAGAGCAGGATTTTCGGCCGCAACACATAACAACTTACGTGTTAGATCCAAAAGGCCTTCATATTCGAGTTCACATTCAAACAGTTCAAGCATGTGAAACTCAGGATGATGGACGTTATCAGGAGAATCTTCTGGACGAAAGCAGGGACCTAGCTCAAATACCGACCGAAGCCCTTCGGCAAGCGCCGATCTCAATTTCAATTCCATGCAGCGGCGTAGGTTGTAAGCCTCACCCCGAATGTCCATAAAAACCCCTTCAGTGCCTGGCATTGATCGCAAAAGAATAGGCGAATGGACTTCAACAAAATCCCGTTCGTGCAGGAACGCCCGCAGGCGACGACAAAGGTTATCGCGCTTTTGTGCAATTTGTGCGTTAATTCGGCTCATCAGTTATAGGCTATCGAACAACAAAAGAATTTTGAGTACTGTCGAGTCGTGCCGATGCGCCAATCGGAACCGTGATTTTTCTTGAAGTGTGTCCCAAGTGTACTCCCGCCAACACCGGAAAGTTGTAACGGTCCACAATTCTCATTACTATCTGCTCTGTTGTCGGCGCAGGAGAATAATCCTCTTCTGAACAGCTCTCGAACACGCCTACCACTAACCCCGCGATCTGATTGAATACCCCAGCGTCATCGAAGTGCGTCAGTATAGCATCAATCTGATGGAGCTGTGTGAAGCAGTCTTCGATGAAAAGAATGGCATTTGTCCAGTCAGGTTCCCATGGCGTTCCGATTAATTGCTGAAGCGACCAAAGGTTACCGCCAAACAGTACTCCATCACATATTCCCGGGCGCAGCCAGGACCAAGTCTCCTCGGAGTCAATTGTCATCGGCCTATCCTGCCGAAGAGCCTTCCACATGTGCCGCTCAGAATAGTCATCAAGGGGCTCCTCGCCCCCCAAATTCCACACGACTGCCGGGCCATGAAAGGAGATAACACCTGAATGCGCTGTCAGCGCATTCAAAAGCACAGTCGGGTTGCTTAGCCCGATCAATCCCTTTCCCTCTTTCGCGAAGAGATCTAAGTCGAGAAGACGCAATAACTGGTTACAATTCGCTCCGCCCCCGGCTGCCATAATAAGTGAGACCTCCGGGTCGCGCAGAAAATCGTTGAGGTCACTCACGAGATTTGCAGGTGTAGCGGCTAAGAATCCATTGTTGCCGAGTGTGCTTGACCCGACCTTAGCCTGGATCCCTCTTGATTTGAGCCACTCAAGTCCTCTCTCAAAAAACAGGGGATTGTCCCCAGCATCTGGAGCGCCGAGACTCACAATGCCTACTGTAGCGCCGGAACCGACAGGCGTAGGCCATTTGTAGTTTTTCATTGGTTGTATTCCTCCAAATTTACAGTATTCAAATGTGGTGGACGGGGCCAGATTCGAGTTGCATCTCTCGCCTCCTCGTCCGTGGCATAAATGGGACAAACTGAGTCCGCGAGCTGCTCGGACTCGATCAGGTACTCAACGGCACGTCCAGCAAGATCACCGAAACGACTACGACACTCTGCATCTACAGCCTCGGCGGTGGCCCCCTCGTCGCCAAGGAGGAGACGACCTAGGATTTTTCGATTCCAAACGTCGAGGCCAAAAGCGGAAGGGTCACGGAGAGCCGAAGCGGCAATGGTCTTAGCCGTATAGGGGCCCACTCCTCGTATTTGGCAAAGGGCTGAAACCACCTCGGACAGAGTCGAACCAGTAATTTCGTCTTCAATCTCCATTCGTGAAAACCATTCTGCGATAGCCGAAAGTATTTTGTCCCGATACCCGACTCTCGCCCGCTCTCTCAATTCGGCCGGAGGAACTGCTGAAAGTCTTTTAGCGCCAAAAAATACCAGCAGTGTTACATCGTCAAAAACAATACTTTCTCCATATAAGCGCAGAAGAGCGGATAACATCTGACGGCTTCGTTGTAAGGTCGTATTTTGGAGCACAACACACAAAATTGCCATCTCGAAAACACTTTCCGGGCAACTACTTCTCATACCAAATAAACGCCGGACAGCCGGTGCCAGCACAGGGTCTTGCGAGGCCATCGTATAAAATACAGACAAGTCATCATTGAGGCCATAGGAGCGCCGAATCCGAGATTCAAGAGACGACGAGTGCTTGCGCGTCCAAGCAGGAATCGAGAACACCTGAGCGAAAAGCTGGTCCTTTATGGCGGTGAACCGCACACCGCACGGGAGCCCCTGCACACGGAAGGTACGCCAGGATACGTTCCGCGAGTGCATCTCCAACTGAGTTGGAAAATGTGAAGGTTTCCAAAGTGTGAGCTTCCAGGAGAAAGGCGGACAAACATCGAATGTAAGCTCATCGACCAAAGAACATTCCCGACCATTAATCTCGTTCTCCATCATCAAGTCTAGTCTCACCTAACTTCTTCACGCATAATATTTGGATGGTCATGTTCAAACAGTTCTTCAAAGGGCATTTGTTTATCTTGAATAGCGAACATCCTGCCCACCGTACGAACTCGATCTGCCGCCACAGAGTCCCCCTGCGGAACAAAACATATCATCTTAGGGAAAACGACCCACAGGAGCTTCCCATCAATAAAGTGAGCATAGAACCGTTTGGGGATAAGCGAGAAGGATACCGCCATTGCCATTTCTGGCAAGCGATCCAATGGAGACGAGGTCACAATAATTTGAACGGGTTCAATCGCCCCTAGCATGTGAGAGTGTTGATCGATAACCATCTCTTCAAGACCTGCTGGAAGCCGGCAATCGATCAAACTTTCGCGAATGAAAATCCCTCTTGCCTTCACGATTCCATACCTCCTGTAATGGGAGTGGGCATCAACGTCATACGAGTGGCTCTTCGTGCCCGTTCAACGAACGTGTCATCCGTCCATGGCGTCTGCGATGCGTAGTAGTCAAAGTTAGACCATTCTTCAAAAGAATTTGGCGGTCGGAAGCCGTGCTCAAGTGAAACATCAAAAAGTGGTGTCCCCGGATATGGCGCGAACAGATGTACCCTGCTCTCTGGACGCGGACTTAAATTGTCCAATTCGTCAATTAGGGAGTATGTAGCATCTTGCTCCTGTGTCGTCTCCCCGGGAAATCCAACGATAAATGTATATGATCCAAGAATTCCTGCTGCTGCAATTTCCCGAGCAACATCAACAATTTGGTTACGTGTGACCTCCTTCTTCACGATATCAGCAAGTACGCGGTCTGAACCAGACTCAACCCCCATCAGGAGACGTGAGCATCCACTTGCAGCCAATCCGTCGAGCAATTTAGGAACTTGCCGTCGCGCACGGAGCACGTCGTTCGGGTTGATAGAGGCTGCCCATCGAATGTTAATCGCCCGTTCCGACAAACCATCGACAAATGCCTTGGCGCGACGGAGACTAATGAACCAATCCGCATCGTAGAACTTGATCCCATTAATTCCATAGGTGAGGACAAGGTTTTCGATGTCATTGAGCAAATCGATGGCCTCGATATGACTCCATCGATATTTGTATGTGGTTTCGTAGCAAAATCTACATTTATAGACACAACCGATTGAAGACACATAGTTTAGTGTTTTTTGCGCCACTGTTGGATCATCACGAAAGTACTCAACAAGATTAAGGAGCTGCCACGGGTATCCGGTAAGAAGCTGAGACTGGAGTTGGTTTTTAGGGCCGCATATTAAAGAACAACCTACCTTGGCGAGCAAACCAGGAACGTCTTTCAAAACACCGTCACCGAGGAGTGCTTTTACGAGAACTGGCATTGAGACATTTCCTGGGCCTTGAAGCACAACATCCACAACTTCATGGGCTAGCGTCTGCTCAGGCAAGACATTTACGTGCGGCCCGCCCAAAACAATAAGAGGACAGTCCGGGAGCTCCTTGGCGACCCGAAGCAACTCAATGGCATGCCCGATCTGCCCTCCACCGGTCATCACGCTAACCGCAATGCAAATGGTTCTACTGGCGTACTCCGATAGCAAAGCTCTCCAGTCGGCAATTGACCGATTGTTACCATCGAAGATTATTGGCTCGGCCAGCCCTTGTTCCAATAAAGATTTCGCGATTATCAGCAGAGGAGTCGGCATCCAAAAATAAACATAGTTTTTTTCGTGGTCGATTTTTGGATATGCAAGGAGAACGACCGGTCTCATCAAAGCGTCACCTCACGATTTTCCATAAACGTGGCCTCGCTAAAGACACTGATAGCGTTTCGAAGAGCTGTATTTAGTGCCTCTGCATCTTGGAATAAGGGGCGAAGGTCGATAGCGACATCTTCTCGAAGCAAGCAATATTGAAGCCGGAGGTCTGCGGTCACCCGCAAAGCCATGAGAGCATCGTGACAGGGAAAACTCGGACAGCTCTGACAGATAGAACCATACCAAGCACCCGCTTTATGATCCTTAACTAAGACACAAAGGCCAGATGGTAACTGAAACTTGCGCATTGGATGGCCGAGGCCACCCTGCAAGGCTAACTCACCGTCGTTTCCGACATACTTCGCGAGCATATCAGAGATAATATGTAAAGGGGTATACAGATCGGCAAGACGAGCCGTTTCGCTAATTCTACCCACGAAGGACTCATCATCGTCGTCAAGGTCTTGAATGACATCTAAAAGTTTCAGTGTGCGCACGCCGGTACGTTCTGAGTATCGCACTATATCCATAACTTCGTGGACATTGACATCGCGCATAACCACCATATTGAGCTTAACGTCCAACCCGGCCTGCACGCAACAGTCAATGGCGCTGAGTATCTCGGAATGATCATCCCTACCGGTGATGCCCTTGTGGCATTCTGGACGTAAGGTATCAAGGCTTATATTTAGGACGTCGGTGTCAACTGATGACAATGCCTCCGCTCGATTCCCTATTGAGGGGTGACGAGAGATGACTTCAACAGGTTTCATCCCTAACGTTTTTTTCAATATACGGACTGCATCTACAAGCGGATCCCACAGCGCGGGATCACCGCCAGTCAACTTGATCGATGTAAGACCAACAGCCTTAAACGCCGTCCCAAGGATGAAAATATCGTCAAGACTCATGGCCGCCGAAGCTTGCGTGGATAACGATTCACCAGATTGTCGGCAGAAAAAACAGGCACGCCCGCATCGTGAGTTCACGCTAAATCGGACCTGAGGTAAACGTTCTGACATGTATCCTATCTCTTCATCATCCATGAAATAATTCCCTCACCTTGCTCTTCCTATCCGACAAATTAACCCATCATTATAAATAGCACAATATATAGTATTAAGAAAACAAACGCGCCACATTATAAGCGAATATGAGGTTTTCGTGCCCGCCCTACCTATCCTCGGACACCTCTTCGTACAAATTATTATATAAATGATTTTTTTCCGTGCGTTCTTTCGTGCCTTTTGATAAACATATTCCATGGCACCAATTATGACCCACCGGGGTCGAGATGTTTACCCGGCCGACATTGACTTTATCCACAAGATCATCACCGCCAACCCTAAGACAAGCCGACAGGAGCTTTCCCGCCGACTGTGTGAAGCGTGGAACTGGGCACAACCCAATGGCAAACCTAAAGAAATGATCTGCCGCGGACTTCTTCTCCGTCTCCATGAGCAGGGGCTTGTCGCCCTACCTCCGCCACGATCGAAACATACCCCACAAAACAGACACCAACAATTGCCACCGCCACCTTGCGTGGATGAATCGCCACTCGTTTGCTCGCTGGCCGACCTCGGCCCCATTGAGTTACGGCAAGTACGCCGCACCCCCCAAGAAGCCATCTTCAACGGCCTCATCGAACATCAACACTATCTAGGCTACCGCCAGCCGGTAGGCGAACACCTCAAATATCTTGCCATCTCCCGCAACAGGCCCATCGCCTGTTTAGCCTTCTCGTCGGTAGCTTACCGTTTAGCTCCTCGTGACGCTTACATCGGCTGGAGCGATGAAGCGAGAAAGAAGAATCTTCCACTGTTGGCATACAACACCCGTTTTTTGATCCCGACTTGGGTACGTGTGCCACATTTGGCTTCGCACCTTCTCGGAGCGATATGTCGTCGCTTACCAGCAGACTGGTTCGCCCTCTACCGGCACCCAGTTCATTGGGCTGAGACTATGGTGGACACTTCACGTTTCACCGGGACAGCATACCGAGCCGCCAACTGGATACTAATTGGACAAAGCTCCGGGCGAGGCCTGCGCTCCAAACATGGCGAGCCGACCAGGACGATCAAAAATATTCTCGGGTACCCGCTTATACCAAATTTTCGGGAACATCTTTGTCGCATATAAGTTCGAAAGAAAATAGAGGAAGAGGACTATTATTTTTGCCCCGCATATATAGAATCTACTCAACCAAACAGAAGGAAACTTATGGCAGGCCTGCACGCTAAAACTCCAATTCGATACCCTGGTGGCAAACAACGATTTCTCGGTCAAATTGTCACGCATCTGCCCCGTATTAATGAAATTAAAGGGCACTTTGTAGAGCCATTTCTTGGCGGAGGGGCTGTATTCCTTGCTATTCAGGCGAAACCGGCAATCCTAAGCGATAAAAACCCAGAACTTATTGATTTATACAAAGGAATCCGTCGAGCACCACATGTTGTTTGGGGAAAATATCTTGCTTACAAAGAGGGAAAACACGAATACTATAGGGTTCGCAGCCAAGATACCACCGGATGGGACGTTATCTCAAAAGCTGCCCGCACGCTTTATCTGAATCGAACCTGCTTCAAAGGCATGTGGCGCCAGAATTCACGAGGCCGGTTCAACGTCGGATACGGAGGACAGGACCGTCGCTGGGCCATAACCGAAGAAGACCTCGTCCATGTGGCCAAGGCCCTTAGGGGGACGAAACTAATCTGTTCTGATTTTGAATCTATTGTTGATGCCGCGCAAAAAAACGATTTTCTCTTTTTAGATCCTCCATACCACCCAGGGCGCAGAGAATCACGAGTCGAACATTATATGTTTGCCCAATTCACATTTTCCTCTCATGTGCGTCTCGCTGCATCCCTTGATCGAGCAACAGAACGTGGTGTACGATGGGCAATGACAACATCATCACATGACGACATTAGGGCGCTATACCCAAAGTGTTCGCTGATTCAGTTCAAGGCTGGAGTTGGACTCTCGCCAGGACTCGTCACCAAAGAGGCGGGAGAAATTCTCGTATTGAACCATTGAGGAGGCAACATGAAGGAATTCTTCGAAGATGCGGCAATACAAAACCATAAACTGCGTGTCTTGCAGCAGTTTATGGAACGCGAAGAAGCAAATGAGAAAGCCAAGAGATACAACGACATGCGTTTTGTCGGATACATCCTCGACATTGGCTATGACACCCTCACGATAATTACCTCAGACCCCTTCAAAATCGCCGTTGGCGGCGTTCCGCGTAATTCTCTTCTTATAATGGCCCCAAACAACCTTAATTCCCTGCCTCCACACTTCACATTACTCCGGGTTTTAGAATCGGCCCCAACGCCATTGTCGAAAGATGTACAACAGACTTATTTTGAACTCCAGAAGAAGTCCATGCCAGAATTGGATGTCTTTACTCAAAGCGAATTGCAGTGGGGCGCCCTCAAAACAAGCGTCCTCGGCATGTTCTATCCCCATCCGGAAAAATCCAACGAAGTAGAATTTTCCGGCGACATCAACAACTTTGTAAGCGCTCACAAATATCGGGTTTATGCACCATGCGATGACCTTCTGGATCTAATCATCAACACATTGGTACGACCTGATGGCCGCTTCACTATGGGCAAACTGCGAATGACTGAGTGCAGACTTCCGCTGCCCGGGAAACCCGCCCCAAATGTTGACGTGAACGTTTCCACAACCGACTTCATGGGAGGCCGGACCGCCATGTTCGGAAAGACCCGTTTGGGAAAAAGTAACGTGGTAAAACTCATCGCCCAAAGTTTAATCGAAACGCAACCCAACGTAGGTCAACTTATCTTTGACATCAACGGGGAGTATGCAAACGACAACCCGCAGGACAACAATCGTTCTCTGGCTAGCGGTAATTCATCTAAATGCACAGTCTACGCTTTGACTCCAAAAACTGGGACTACCTCGCGCCCCCTAAAACTAAATTTCTTTAATAATCCAGACAGTTCTCTTCCTGTGCTTGCCAGCCTGCTTCGTCAAGCAAACCGCGACTCGGACTACATCAAAGCATTTGCCAGTATTGAATTACCAGCTATCGCTGACGTAATAGCCATGCAAATGAATGGCGATAAAGTCCGAGTAATCCGCCAAATCCAGATTTACTGGGCAATATTACATAAAGCGGGTTTCACCTCAGACGAAAAGGGACTACGACAACTAGGATTGACATCCAGTATTGCTCAGCATTTCAATCCCGGTTTCTCCAAAGGATTACGCGATGCGATTTTCAAAAATAAGACACCAGGACCACCAAATTCCCTTGCCGATCTTGTCAGTGAGCTTGAGAAAGTAAACTTATACCGTCGTTCTTCCCCTAATGACCCGGAACTCCAATCTAAGAGCGGTCCTCTGTTTGGGGCAACCGAAACAGCTCTTCTTGAATTTCTTGAACCCCCCCCTGGAAGGTCCGGCATCTCTCTTCTCTTACCTTTTCGCACATACCACGACGCAAATGCAGGTCATTTTATCACAGAGATATTGAAACTGATCGATGATGGGAAAACCGTTATTCTCGACTTGGGAAATGCAAACCCACAGATTATGGAATATTTCTCAATGGAACTCTCGAAAGCCGTTTTTAACCACCAGGTCGACAAATTCAGCAACAACAATCTCGGTGATCACTTCGTCCAGATATACTTCGAAGAGGCGCACAATCTGTTTCCGCGAACGGAAGATGTCACTACAATCTACAGCCGATTCGCAAAGGAAGGCGCCAAATATCACATTGGAATGGTTTACTCCACGCAATCACCAACCACAATCAACCGGGATCTTCTTGCCCAGACTGAGAACTTCTTTATCGCACACCTTTCATCGCGGGATGAAGTTTCCGCCCTCGGCAAATTGAACGTTGCCTACGACAGCCTCCAAAATGATATTTTGTCGGCCAAAACACCAGGGTACATCCGAATGCTAACTCGCTCGCATCGTTTTGTTGTGCCGGTCCAGGTTCGACTATTTACGCCCCCTCCGGCAACGACAACAACTTCAACATCTGCACTCGCTACAGGAGGACCTGTGTAATGCCATTCCAGGGTGGTAGGCGATTACCCGCAGAACGGGCAAGTAAACTCGGGCACCTTGAAGTCCTGGACAATCCTTTGGTCCAGAAACTATGCCAGCAATTGACAGACGTAGCGCCTAACACAGAGGAAGCAAATGGCCTGTGGTCACCGATTACACATAAAAAAGAACCACTTTCCATCGTCTTCAGCGCCGACGGTTCTTATCAGATTATCACCAAGGAAACACCGCCGTATTGCGCCCGAGCTTTCATCAAGACAGCCTTACTTCGCCTCGACCAGTATGCTCTTAACCGTATAGACAAAGATACACCCCACCCCTTCGCGCTTCGTGACATTTTAAAAGACAGTGCCATGCATCACGCGACCGTTTTTCCATTACGCCACGTTGAAGTAGCTGGCAAAACCCTCTACGATGCTGTACGTGAAATTATTTATACATCCTTCACGGAAGACGCAGTCCTTGACTCAGAGCCATACGAAACTCTTAAATGGCTTGTCTATCACAAATGGAACCCAGCGGCCCAACGCAGCCTGCCCGAGTTTGAATGTCCGCACTGCCGCCAAACGAAGGCGACACTTCCATACGATGCTGACACTGGCCCCTGCCACAAATGCCGCAAGACCATACTTATTACCGACATGTTGGGATTCCATCAGGAAATGTCGGAAGATTCCGCACCTGACACAATCGCATCGTCATATATGGCGATTCACGAAACTCTCATGCTCTTTACAGGCATCCGTTACTTTTGGGAAGGGAAGAGGGAAACTTTGAAAGATTGCCTATTCATCAAGGATGGGCCTCTCTCTATTCGTGCACAATACTCGAAACTTGTCGCTCCAATCAGAACTTTCATGGAACACTCGGTTCAATCAGGATGTCCAGTCCACATCATTGGACAAGAAAAAAGTGGAACTTTCTATGATCACCTCACGTTAATCCGCAATCACGCCCCCCACCCTTCATGTTTCATCCCGGACGATTTGTATATTAAGCAACGCGTACAAAATCGCCCTAACCAGGGCGCCCCCTACGGACTTGACACCAATTATGGGGCCAAAGTTTTTGTTAAATTAAACCAATACCATTCAATGGTGATCAATGTTCCAACCGGCTTTCATCATCCAAACCCCACAGCCGCAGACCTCATCGGCTTTGACCGCATCCTCGCGACACTCCCAACCATCCTGAGCAATCGTTACGAAGGTGCACTAATGCCTGTCGAGATGGCTAACGGTGTTGCATCTCTCTCAACATATCCTTCCGCCAAAGTATTGAAAATGTTTGCCGAACGACCCAAATCATGATAGTTGAGTTTAGTCGGTATGTGCCACAATCACTTATATTCCTAACAACAACCCTGTCGAACGACACACATGCTTGCGTTCCGGTGAGTGCGCGGACCGGTCTAACTCCGCTCAACTCGTGCAGTAGACCGACAATTTTAAACTTCTTGCAGGATATAGTCCTGAGATAAAAAGAAGCTCCTCTGTTGGAGGACGGACTAACATTTCACATTCACACCCAATTCCTTCGGCAGCCAATAATGTTTCTTCCTACTTAAAATAGCCATATCGCCACCATCGATTTTCACCAACTGATCTCCAATGGACATCTTCCTCGCCATACTAGCCGGAACCCGATGAAAGTACCGCAGAGACAACTCGACCAGCTTACGGCTGATACCTTCGCTCTTCTTCTCAGAGCGCAGCAACTCAATCAGTTCCCGCTCAAGCGCCAAACGATTCTCGGGCCGTCGCCTCACATTTTTGTATCGTAGCAACTTTGCGGACGGCAACGCCAGTTCCGCCCCGAATTCATCGCGCAGCATGCAAACAAACCCGCTTACTGCCGCCCGCTGCCCGGGCGCCTTCCCGAGATATTCTAGCAGATCCTCTTGGCATGGCAACTCCCGGCCGTTCTCGATCGCCGTCTTGAGCAACGCCAAGGCCGGGCTCAAGGCCAACCTGACGGATGACAGCCCGGTGACCCCTTCCCGCATCCGCTGCGTAAGGCGGTCGTGATACCTGATCATGAATATGTGGGCTCTGCCGGTTTCGGCGCTTTTGGCCATTATCTCCTTAATGCGCTTACGCTCAGTCACTTCTTCCCTATCCTCGGTCATGATCTTGACCATGCCCTTTTCCTCAAGAAAGCGCAGCGGCTGAAAATTCCTACGCATTACGCCGGGCGAAAAGTGTTCCAGAAGTGTGATCGCATCCGGAATGTTCTCGTCCAGGGACCACATTTCCAAGAAAAACTCGAAATACCGATTGATCTTGACCGCGGCCAGATGGGCTCCGGCATCCTCTCGTAGCCATTCGCCGAAAGCGCGAAATATCTCTGAGTTATCTTTCCTGCCGAACACCACGGCTGCAATATCGATGCGTTTGGAAAGAAGCCGGTTCCAGTAGCAGTCGTCGCATTCTCCTCCCTTGCCCGCCGGCGACGGCTTGCCGCAAGTTCGGCATGCTACCGTCCCATTTTTCAAGCAGGGTTTACAGAGAAGCTGGCCGGCGCCGTCGTCATACAGCAAACGATTCCTGCGGCAAAGAGCGCAGTTGCCATGATCAAGCCGCTGACAGGCTGGGCAGATCGGTTGATCGATGCCGAGGCGAAGAACTTTGCTGAGCCACCGGGACTCCTTGCCGCAACGGGGGCATATTCCGGCCTTGCGAAAATAGGGTGAGCAGGCGTTGCACACCGGGCCGTAGGGGGTGACTTTCCCGATGGCGTAAGTCGTTCGGCGGCAGCGAACACAAGGCTCACGGCCCTCGCGGACTTTGCCGCCGGCCGACTTCATTCGCCGACCATCTTTCGTCGCAGCAATGTCATTTGCCATTCCACCTGTCTCCGCGATTTGGGAGGAGGAGGCCCACTACACCTGTCCTTACACCTTTCATCGTATACTCCGACAATTCCCCTCCGGGACGGAAGCTCGTCCGCCAACCGGGCTATGGCCAGCAAAGGTGGTTTCCCGGCGAGCAACAGGTTCTGCCGGCTCAGTCCGACGGAGCTTGTCAGCGACAACAATTCTCCGTAGGACATCGACATGAGCCAACCGATATTGTCGAGAGCAGCCCTCCTTTGGGAGACGCTCTGCCCGCCGAAACAAACCTTGCCAACCACCCTGTCCACCCCAGAGGGCCATTGTTGCGCCAAAGCGCTCATGGCCACCGTTTCGGACCGCATGCTCATCCTGATAAGCTCGTTCCAAAACCAAAGCGTAGTGAACCAGCCTCGAACCGTGACCTTCTCGCCGCACCTCTCTCCGCCGCCATTCCTTATCGCATTGTCGGTAGCCTCCTGGATCCGGAGGGCGTAACGCTCTTTCGGGATCTCGGTGGAGGCGTCGGCCAATGCTCCTCGGCAGGTGAAGCAAACCCCGATATACGGCGTTCCCAGAACCAGTCGGTGCGGTTCGAGAACCGCGCCGCAATGAGGGCAGCGATCGAGCAGCCCGCATCCGTGCTTGGCACAAACCGTGTGCCAAGAGAACCTCCACTGCAGCCGGTAATAAGGAGTGCGGTCCTCGGCCAGACACCGGGGGCAGTATTGCAGACCGTCTGAGCGCTTTCGGTTGCGAGAGCCGGTCGGAATCAGCCATGGCCAACCGCTTTTAAGGGGCGGTTCCTCATCCATTACGGCCAGGAAAACTGGCCGCAACAACGCCCCCTTGAAAGCCTCCGGCCGGATACCACTTTCCTTCGCCAGAACAGCCAGGCGTTCATCTGGAATGTTCCGATCGAGGTCACCAATCCAGACACGCCAGCGTGGCCAGATGACGCCGGTCAGGACCATGGGATCACAGCCGTTAGCCAACGCCGCCCGGACCAGCCAGGATGAAAAAATCTCATCCGGCAGCAGACCCACCGGGACAGCCCAACGAGAGGCTACCCGAACAGTTCCCGGATGCCACGAGTAGGCCGAATCCACTGCTTGCTCTCAATGATTTTCTCGTCTATCTGCTCTTTCCCGGAAATTATGGCTTCTTTCGCACATTCGGCCAACAGTCGGTGAAGATTGCCGATATTGCCTTCTGATATGGCATGCAACCGACTGGCCAGTTCCGGGACATGCAACCGTGACGGTTTTTTGAGTGGCAACACTTTCTCAAAACTCGCAAGCAGTCGCTGGAAATCTTTATTCAGCGACCAGGCCGGCATGGACGCGACATCGAACCGGCTGGCATGCTGCGGGTCGGTGTGGAGAACACGCACGGCCTCCCGGGTGCCCACGCCGACAATTGGGATGCAAAGCTCATTACAAAGCAGCTTGAGGGCGTTCATTATCTCCCGCTGCTTCGCCGCGGTCCCGGTGAGCAGCGAGTGCAGTTCGTCGATAATCAGCATGCGCACATGGCAAGCGCGCATTAGGTGGATCAGTTGGTAGCGAAGCTTGGAAACCGGATCCGTCGCACGATAGGGAGTCCAGAACCGTTCAAGGATGGAGATATAGAGTGCTTTTTCATCGGCGCTCGTGGGAGCCTCAGCGATGATGATCGGCCGGACCGGATCTCCGTTTTCATCAACGTAAGATTGACCACAAAGCTCGCCGAAACGCCTTACCAGCGTTGTTTTCCCGTTGTTTGAGTCTCCCACCACCAACAAGTTCGGCATTCTCGGCCGCTGCGGCTTGGTCAGGAGTCCCTGCAGGACATCAAGGATTTCGGTGGCACGGGTGTAGCCTATCCAACGGGGATGATCCATAGAGGCGATCCGATCCTCGGAGGAAAGTACCATTACAGCGACAAAGTCTGGATGAAGATGGGTGTATTCTGACATCCGGCGCCTCATGCGATATCGTTGAAAGCTTCCACATCATCATCCAGCAATTCGCTGAAGGATGGAGGAACTTGTTTCTCTTGTGATGATGGCGGCATCACCCCCGCCAAGTTGCCTGGGCTGATGTTCTTCTCATGCTCGCGTCTCCGCTGGCTCATGCGCCTGGCTTTCTTGCTTTTTTCCTTGGATTCTTCCACTCGACTCCTGAGGTCGGTAAGCGCCTGCAGGATCTGTGGTTCGTTGACCGACTTCATCCCCTCCCGACGCGCCGCACTGCGGGCCTGCTGATACTCCCAGACACTCATGGTGGGCAGTGCCTGGTTGGCAAAAGGAATCTTGAAGTATTCCTTGCTATCCGGATCATAGAACCAAACGGCGCTGATATCGCGTGGGTCACGACGAAAAATAAAATTTCGTTTCTTGCCCTGTTTTTTTGGATCAGAGGCGTTGATCCATGACCGCAAGACATCGGCATAGTAGTCCAGCCCGTCAATGGAGACACCGTAGGTTTGAATGGTGCGATGAAATGACGGCAGGAAGTCAAAAAGTAGGGCTTGCCTTTCCGTAGGACGGGGCGGCAGCCCTCTTCCCGCGACCTCGGCATTCCCGAACATCCCTATCTCCCATTTTTTAGCCGGGGACATGCCAATGGTTGAATGCATGCGTTGATGATAGACCTTGCAGATCAGAGTAACCAGCCAGGACTCGAACTCCGACTTGGTCATCGCCGCATTCTTTTCCGAGTCGTACCCTTCTCTTTCCTTGATGGATGAGAATGTAGTGCCAGGCAAGTCGTGAATCTCTTTCAGCAGTGTTCCCAACATCCTTTCGATATGCCCTCCATATCTGGGCTGCTTGACCGGCCGAAACTCCAGGTTTATGCCGTGCATAAGGCAGGACTGCCTGAAATTATCCGAACGAAACTCGGCGCCGTTATCGGTGTGGATGGTATTCATTATCCCCCAAACATCCCAGCGCGCATCAACACCGTGCAGGGCCAACCATTCCTCTTTGGGAAGAATGGCGTGGGCGACGCACATGGCGACGGATGTTTCGCTCGGCGGATCGAACGACAAATAGTAGCCGGCGACCATACGGCTGAACACATCGATCGCCAAGGTAATCCATGGGCGTCCGATTGGTTTCCGATGGATGTCATCCACCAAAATGATATCCACAGGCGTATGGTCTATCTGGATGACGGCCAAGGGGTAATCGGCATTGGGGAATCTCCCGGCTGTCGGAAGAAACTTATTTTTCGCCTTTTCCTTGAAGCCGCGGCCGCGAAGAACCTGCTTTTCGCTGAGAGCATTCAAACGGGACCGCACGGTGTTGCCGTGAGGCGGAGCCACCCCGCGCTGATGACACCGGCGATGGATTTCCAGGACAATCTTTTGCGAGTAAGACCGTTGACCGGTCAAATAGGTGTCCTTAATGACCTCCTGGATAATATTTTCGGTATGCTTGGATATCCGCACCCCACCAGCCTTCGCCCCTCGCTTTTTGGGAATTAGAGCAGAAACAACTCCGAGGCCTTGGTAGAGCCGCAACCACCGGTACAAGGTAGCCGTGTCCACACCAACCTCTTTCGCCCTTTCTTCGATAGCTTTCCTGCCTCCTCCCACGGCGGAGAGCAGAGGCTTGATCGCCATATAGCGTTGCTCAGCGATTTTCCAATCTGCATCGTTGATATCCTCCAAATCCAGGGAAGCCCTTGCGCGGATGTCTTGGCTGATTTCTTTAACCGGTTTCAGTTCCCTTATACGTAGGGGGCAATATCTACCGGTCTCAGCCTCAATTCCAATGAGGGTGTCGAAATCCAATATCTGTGCGATGCGATGAACCACCCCATCCCGAGACACGAACGCCCCTGGAGTCAGATCGAGCTTCAGACGATCCAACCCGATGCCGGGTTCCCGACTTTCATCATTGTCAGTCATTTTGGCGTATCCATAGAACAGTGTTGTTGGTAAGGAGACTGGTCATGTCGCAATCCAGCAGGCCGGTGGCCAACATGTGCCAGACATGTGAAATGCCCACGGCCGTGTCGGCCCGTCCGCAAAAATGCCGGCCGACCAGATAATGAAACGGGGCCTGCTTCATTTCCCCTAGATTATCAAGAATCCATTTCGTTTCTTCCGGTGCAAAACACATACGCCTATATCGCTGAAGGAACATGATGTTCTGGAATACCTGGTCCCGGATCCGCGACTCGTCATGAATCCTAAAATCCCAACCCTGTTCGCGTGCGTAATGCAGCGCTGCGCGATATTTCGGCTTCATCTCAGGCCAGTGCGATCGCACCTCGGAGCGCGGCTTCACCTCCACCAGCAAGGGATTCAGTCCTTCCCCCCACGGGTAATCACCGGACCGGTAATAGACGAGAAAATCCGGAGTATAAGTGTAGGTTCCACCGGTTAACGCCTTGAATGGGATCCTTACCGGTTGGGGAATGACCTTCAGCACGACCGGGCTGAATTCCTTTCTGATCAAAAAATCCCTCTCAAGGGTTGACTCGAAGGGAATGCTTTCCTCGCCGCGGAAAGAAAAGACGCCGGAGACGCTTCTCCGGGTCGGCCGGATTTTTCGTGTTTGGCACGGCCCTTGAACCTTGTCGCAGCTATTCCTGTTAAATCCTGACACCGTCGCAGCTATTCCTGTTATTTTAGGCGCATTAATTATTGGAATTTCAGTTTCGTCTTGCGCTTTGCCTGTCAGACAGCTAGTCTTTTCTATAATGGCTTTCATATCCTGAGCCTCTCGATGTCAACCATAACATTTTGTTTTTAATATAGCATAGTTGCAAAAAACAATGTGTTACATATTACCTGCCACTTCGACCTCTCAATGAGGCGTTATTTCGTTATGAAAAAGCCCCTGTATCGCAATTCACTCCCATCCTTATATATCGCAAATATTGCTGGAAGTCACAGCGGGCAAATTCCCCGGCCCGGAGAGGTCTCTCTGGCCCACAACGGCGTGCTCTTTCTGGATGAACTGCCGGAATTCAAACGCAATGTTCTGGAGGTTCTGCGGCAGCCCCTGGAAGACGGCCAGGTCACCATTGCCAGGGCCTCGCAATCACTCCGCTTCCCCGCTGATTTCATGCTGGTTTCGGCGATGAACCCCTGCCCCTGCAGCTTCCTGGGTTCGGACAAGGACTGCCTCTGCACACCCCAACAAATCCAGCGATACCGCAGCAAACTCTCCGGCCCCCTGCTGGACCGAATTGATATCCATCTTGAGGTGCCTGCCGTGAAGGTGCATGAACTCACAGACTCACAGGCCGGTGAAACCTCGGCGGCAATCAAGGCCAGGGTAAGCAAGGCCCAAGGGCTTCAACAGGCGCGGTTTGTCGAGAGACCCGCAGTGTACTTCAACAGCCAGATGGGCCCAAGAGATCTCAAACGTCATTGCTCCCTTGACACCCAGGGACAGACGCTCCTGGTTCAAGCCACCACCCGGCTTGGCCTTTCCGCAAGGGCGTATCACCGCATCCTGAAGATCGCCAGAACCATTGCCGACCTGGAAGAAAGCCCGAGCATCCTGTCAAGCCACCTTGCCGAGGCCATCCAATACCGACGCTTGCCAAACCAGTAATCCCAAGGCAACCACACGGACAGCCTCGCCGTGCCGCAAGGGATAACCTTCTATAAACTTGCGAAAGCCAAGAAAACATTTTAGGGTGGGCAGGATAGATTTAGGATGAAAAAAATACACATTCTTCAATCCAGCACTGAATTCAGATGACAGAGACACAAGACAATCAGATCCGCCAACGGCTGCTGGAAATCTTTGCCATGGTCAACATGGACTTCCTGCCAGCCATGTCCGGACATGTAACGGAACTCATCTCGTTGCTGGGCAGCAACCGCGCCACTGCTCAGGAAGTGGCCAACACCATTCTCAAGGATTACTCCCTCACCACCAGGATTCTGCAGGTGGTTAACTCCGCCTACTATTCGCGGGGAACCCCGGTCAGCACCATCTCGCGGGCCATAACCGTGGTTGGGTTTGACACCCTGCGCCAGCTGGCCGCCACCATGGCGCTGTTTGAAGAATTCATGCGGACCGGCACCGAAAAGGATGAAATCGCCGGAGCCTTTACCCTGTCCCTCATCAGCGCCACCCAGAGCAGAATCTACTGTGAACTCAACAAGACCCGCATCTCTGCGGAAGAGGCATACGTTTGCAGCCTGCTGCATAAACTGGGAAAACTTGTGGTCCTGGTCTATCTGCCTGCCCAATATCAGGCCATTGAGCTGCACATGCAAAAGGGCTACTCAGAGGAGCATTCGAGCCGCCTCGTGCTGAAAGGTCTGACCTACAGCCAAATTGGCCGGGAGATTTCGACCTTCTGGAATTTCTCCAAAAAAATTATCGATTGCATGGATACAGAGCCTCCAAAGCCCGACAAAAACCGAGACTCTTTTCTTTTTCTCCAGAACCTTGTTGTTTTCAGCAACGAGCTGACCTCCACTTTTTTCAACGGAACCAAACTTGAGCTTACCGACCTCATCTACAAATTTGGCGGCATCCTCGGAATCGGCCAGGAGGAGGCACTTTCCCTCGTGGACAGAAGCATCTGCGTCTGTGAAAACTACTCAAAAGCCATGCGCGACGGACTGGAAAAAATCCAGAAAGGCCGCTCCAGCCAAATCACCGTATCCAAAGACCCTTCCGGGCGTTGGGTCCGGCTGAGTTGAAAGCACGCCCTCTCCCACCCACAGAATCCTCTCCGCAGAGCGGTTATTGCCGCAGATACGGGACAATCCCAACGTCCGCATCTGCAACGAACTGAGCATTCTCCCCTTGACAATCCACTGCCACCCTGTGGTACTAATACCATAATAGCAAACACACCCTTATTGTTTCTTCTGCCAGGAGCAGTCAATGGACAAACTGAATTTTTTGTTGGCGCGCAAGAAACTTGGCAAAACCCAGAAACAACTTGCCGAACTCCTCGGTTCGTCGATAAAGGCCATCCAAGGCTACGAACAAGGCTGGCGCTCCGTCCCCCCCCACGTAGAACGGCAAGTTTTCTTCCTGCTTTCCCGCCAACAACAAAAAGACAAATGCGGACCTTCTCCCTGCTGGGAGGTTAAAAAATGCCCACCGGAGAGGCGGGAGCAATGCCCGGCCTGGGAATTTCAGGCCGGAGAATTATGCTGGTTCATCAACGGTACCATTTGCGAGTGCAAGGCCCAAAAAAACTGGAAGGGGAAAATGAATATCTGCCGGGATTGTGAAGTGCTCACCCCATTTCTCTGATTCCCCCCTATCAGGACGGGAAAACGCCTCTCCCGACTTTTTCACCAACCAAGTCAAAGTAAACGCTCTTTGCCCATTCATCGCAGGAGAACTCCACCATGCCACGCATTTCCCCTGACATCACCGCAATCATAGGCAACACTCCCATACTCAGACTATCTCGGCTCGGGACGGGGCTAGAGGCTCAGCTACTTGCCAAGCTGGAATTCCAAAATCCGCTGGGAAGCGTCAAGGACCGTATCGGCCTGGCCATGATCAATGCCGCCGAGGAGCAGGGACTTCTTAAGCAGACAACCACCATCATCGAACCCACCAGCGGTAATACCGGTATCGCCCTGGCTTTTGTCTGCGCGGCCAGAAAATACCGGCTGGTCCTAACCATGCCGGAAACCATGAGCTTGGAACGACGAACCCTCCTCAAACACCTGGGCGCCGAACTGGTGCTTACCCCGGGCAGCGAAGGAATGAAAGGCTCTATAGCCAGAGCGGAAGAGCTTCTCGCCAAAACCCCGAACAGCTTCATGCCCAATCAGTTCACCAACCCGGCAAATCCGGAGATTCATCGCCGGACCACGGCCCGAGAAATATGGGAGGACACGGACGGCACCATCGATATTTTTGTGGCCGGAGTGGGCACCGGCGGCACCATCACCGGGGTTGGCGAGATGATCAAGGAGAAAAAACCATCGCTGTACGTGGTGGCGGTGGAACCAGCCGACTCTCCGGTTTTATCCGGAGGAAAACCAGGCCCCCACAAAATTCAGGGCATCGGCGCAGGCTTTGTCCCTAAGATTCTCAACCGGGAGATCATCGATGAAATCATCACGGTGACCAACGAGCAGGCCATGGAAACCGCCCGCAGGATTGCCAAAGAAGAAGGGATTCTCTGCGGGATCTCCTCGGGCGCCAACGCCTGGGCCGCCATGCATATCGCTTCTCGCCCGGAAAACCGGGGCAAACAGATCGTCTTTCCGCTTTGCGACACGGGGGAGAGATATTTGAGCACAGAGCTGATAAAAACTCTTTGATCTCCCAGCCTGCCGACATTTACCAACATTTGTTTGACAAACCGCAGAGGATCATATAGTAATTGCGATTATTTTTAATACTGTTCTACTCCTCCCCACAATGCCCAGGAGATGGCCGATAAGCCAATATCTTCCCTGAGACAACGAGCAGGAAGGCCGCCTCCCCCCAGTGAAAAAATCTCCATGAACACCCTGAATCTCTTAACCTGCCGGAATGTCCTCGTCACCGGAGGAGCCGGTTATATCGGTTCCCATACGAGCCGACAACTTGTCAATGCCGGCTGCAATGTGGTTATCGTCGACAATTTTTACTCTGGAAACCGTTGGGCTGTCCCCGCGCAGGCACATCTGGTGGAAGGCGATGCCGGGGATTTCGAGCTAATGTCTAGGGTGATGCTCGAACACAAAATTGATGCCGTCATCCATTTTGCCGGGCATATAGTTGTTTCAGAATCAGTGGCCGACCCCTTGAAATATTATGGCAACAACACCAGCGGCTCAAGAAGCCTTATCGCCGCCTGCCTGCGGACAGGGGTAAAACATTTCGTCTTTTCCTCATCCGCCGCGGTATATGGCGTGCCTGAGGATGCCCAAATTCGGGAAACAACCCGCGTCTCGCCCATAAATCCTTATGGCCGATCAAAATTGATGACCGAATGGATGCTGGAGGATGCGGCGAACAGCTCGGCTGCATCCTCTCCTCAAGACGCCTTCCGTTATGTCGCTCTACGCTATTTTAATGTCGCCGGAGCAAGTCTGGATGGGGCGTTGGGAGAAGCCACCCCTGAAGCAACGCATCTCATCCATGTGGCCTGTCAGGCTGCCTGCGGGAAAAGAGAAAAAGTCGCCATCTACGGAACCGATTACCCAACCCAGGACGGCACCTGCGTCCGCGATTATATCCACGTCGAGGATTTGGCCACCGCCCACCTCCTTGCCCTGGCGTATCTCCTTGAGGGGGGCTTCTCCGAGACGCTGAACTGTGGATACGGATACGGCTTCAGCGTCAGAGAAGTTCTTGAAACCGTGCGCCGGGTAAGCAAGATTGATTTCGAAATTGTTTCCGCAGGACGCAGGGACGGAGATCCTCCCGCCCTGGTCGCCAACACCGAAAAAATCACGAAGCTCTTGCCATGGAAACCGACCTACCAGGACCTGGAGACTATTTGCACCACCGCCTTTCTCTGGGAAAAGCATTACCCCCACAAAAACTGAACATAATAGTAACAATAGAACGACACACCTATGCCTGATAAATCTATTATTTTTCGGATCATCCCGATCATCAAACCGTATCGGAACCGGCTTATCCTGGCCATGATCAGCATGGTCGCCGTTGCCAGCTTAAGCGCGTTGCAGGCCTACATGGTCAAGCCTCTTCTCGACGAAATCTTTTTCAAAAAAGACCGTTTAATGCTCAACCTGCTGCCGCTTGCCCTTATGCTGCTCTTTCTGGTCAAGGGGGTTTTCTATTATTGCTATTCATACTTCATGGAACGAGTTGGCCAGGGCGTCATCCTTGATCTGCGCAAAAAAATATATGACCATATCCAAAATCTTCCCCTCTCCTTCTTCTCCAAAACCCCGACCGGAGAGCTTATCTCAAGGATTATTTCGGATGTTACACTCATGCAGGGCGCTGTGTCTTCAGCCCTTGTCGGAACCCTGAAGGATCTTTTCCAAGCTCTTGGGTTGCTGACCGTTCTTTTTTACCAGGACTGGAAACTTGCCCTGATGTCCCTTGTTTTTCTTCCTCTTGCCAGCCTGCCGATTTATCGATTCGGTAAAAAATTCCGCGAACTCAGCTTCAGCAGCCAACGCACCACCGCCGCCATCGCCAACATTCTCCAGGAAACCATCCAGGGCAACCGGATCGTTAAAGCCTTCGGCATGGAAACATATGAGTACAAACGATTTTCAGAAAGGGCGGGGAAACTCTTCCGCATCGCCATGAAAGACGTGCAGTTAAAAAGCATCAATCACCCGCTGATGGAACTGTTGGGCGGAATCGGTATCGCCCTGATCATGTGGTATGGCGGCAACCAAGTTCTCAACGGGCACTCGACGCCGGGCACCTTTTTTTCGTTTCTCACGGCGCTGATCATGGTCTATGAGCCGATCAAAAATATAAGCAAAGTCAACAATCCCATCCAGCATGGTCTTGCCGCAGCCAGCCGCGTGTTCAACATACTCGACATCAAACCGGACATCGCCGATAAAACAGGAGCCATTGACCTGCCGCCGATCCGAAAAGAAATTATTTTCAAAGATGTCCATTTCAGCTACGACGGCACCACCGAAATACTCAAAGGGATAAACCTTACCGTAACCCCTGGCGAGGTCATTGCCCTGGTTGGCACAAGTGGCGGAGGCAAGACAACCCTTGCCAATCTCATCCCCCGCTTCCTTGATGTTACCAAAGGAGAAATTTCCATTGATGGCCATGACCTTCGCAATGTGACCATGAAATCCCTGCGTAACCAAATTGCCATAGTCACCCAGCAGACCATTCTTTTTAACGACACGATACGCAACAATATCGCTTACGGAGATCTGGAAAAATCCGAAGAAGAACTGGTTGCCGTTGCCAGAGCGGCACATGCCCTCGATTTCATCAACGAGCTGCCCGATGGATTTGACACGATAATCGGCGAGTCCGGCGCAAGACTTTCCGGGGGCCAGCAGCAACGCATCTCCATCGCCAGGGCGCTGGCAAAGGATGCTCCCATCCTCATCTTGGATGAAGCGACCTCAGCCCTTGATACAGAATCTGAACGCGAGGTACAAAACGCCTTAGAAAATCTTATGAAAGGAAGAACCACCTTCATAATAGCGCATCGACTCTCCACCATTAAAAATGCGGACCGAATCATTGTCATCAAGGATGGCCTAATCGCGGAAGAAGGCACCCACGATGCGTTGCTGGCAAAAAATGGCGTGTACCACATGCTGTACACCATGCAGTTTGTTGAACAATGACCGTCGATATTATCCTCCCCACCTATAATCGAGCCTCTCTCCTGTCTGAAGCACTGAAAAGTGTCCAATCCCAGACCTATGAAGACTGGCTCTGTTGGATTGCGGAAGATGGAGACAGCCTTGAAATCAGAGATGCTGTCAGGCCTTTTTTGACAGACAAACGTTTTATTTATTTACCGGGCAGGCACATCGGCTACCCTGCTGCCCCCAGAAATCGCGCAATTCGCCAAGGCTCTGCCCAGTTTGTCGCCTTTCTCGATGATGATGACCTCTGGCTTCCTGAAAAGCTGGAAAGACAAGTGGAATTTCTTGTGCGCAACAAGGCGTGCGTTCTCCTCGGCACCAACGCCTTCCGTTGGGATGGAATCGGCGCCAAAGACGACGCTCCCGCATACCATCAGAAAATCTCCTTTGGCCTGATCCCCTATGAGAAGCTTGTGCAGGAGAATGTGTTCATTATCTCCTCGGTTCTAGCCAGACGGGAAAGTCTCATCCAGGCGGGACCATTCAATGAAAGCCTTACTCCCCCGGTAGGGGAGGATTACGAATTATGGCTTCGCCTTGGAGCCCTGGGCGAAACCTGGATGTTGGCGAATCCTTTGTTGATCTATCGAGAAACTGCTCCCACTTACTATGCGAAAAAAATGGACCGCAAAACAAAGTACCAACTCAGAGCAGACATCTATTCCGCTGCCCTGCAAGGTCCGCCTGACTCTCCCAGTCCTCTTGCCGCTCCAGAGAAAAAACACTATGCAGATCTCTGTCGGGCTGAAAGGGATTTCTATCGTGCCGGGCCTCGTCTCCTGGACAGATTCTGCAGAACTGTAGCAAAAAAACTCAAACCAATGGTTGCTCTTTCAAAATGATCCTCGTCAGAATAATGGGTGGACTTGGGAACCAGATGTTTCAGTATGCGGCAGGTAGGCAACTTGCGGCAACACATCATACTGTTTTGAAACTGGATATATCGGACTTCCAAGATTACAGTCTGCACGACTATGGTTTATCCGTTTTTAATATAAAAGAACTCCTTGCAACTCCGGAAGAGATACAACTCTTGAAAGAGCCAGAATCAGGCTCTTTCAAGAAAAAAATTAAAAAACTTCTGCGGTGCCCAAGCAGAGTAAAAACAACCCATATCCGCGAAAAGCAATATCACTTCGACCCGGAAATACTCACTTTGCCTGATTCCGTATATTTGGACGGATATTGGCAGAGTGAAAAATATTTTCTCAACATAGCGGATATTATCAGGAATGAATTTACGGTAAAATTGCCCCAGGCAGACAAGAACAGGCAGTTAGCACAACAAATAACCTCCTGTGAATCAGTGAGCTTACATGTTCGCCGCGGGGATTATGTGACAGATGCGAAGACCAATACGATCCATGGAACATGCAATCTTGACTATTATGCACAGTGCATTGAGCGCCTTAGCCAACAAGTTCATCACCCTTGTTTTTTCATCTTCAGTGATGATCCTGAGTGGGCGGAGAAAAATTTAAAAATCACACACCCAGCTACCTTCGTCGCCCATAACGGCCCTGAAAAAAATTACGAAGATTTGCGCCTGATGAGTCAGTGCAGGCACCATATCATTGCTAACAGCAGTTTTTCCTGGTGGGGAGCTTGGCTAGGTCAGCATCCGAATACGAGTGTCTACGCGCCGAAACGCTGGTTCAATTCTCCCTCGTTTAATACGAAAGATCTTCTTCCTGAAGCATGGAACCGTATCTGAACCACTCTCTGAAAACACACATCCGACGGACCCGATAAAAAATGCAGTGCGCACCCTCTCCCCCAGCACAACGGCAGAAGGCGTAAACCCTGGCACTACGAATTTGACGGGGACAGCCTGGGAAAAAATGACTAGAAACATAACATTTTGGATTACAAAACCATGATCACAGTAAAACTTACATGCCCTGACTGGCCAATAGCACGACAAACTCCGCTCCAGCAAGGAGTTTGGGGCGATTACACCTTCCTTTTTGACCAGAATAAAAAAGAATGCGACTATTGGGTGGTTTTCGAGGGACTTCCGAAAGGCGAATCTGCCTATTGTCCGCGTGAAAATACAATACTCATCACAGCCGAACCGCCTACCCTGAAACAATACCGTCCGGAATTCCTCAAGCAATTCGCCATTGTTATCACCTGCCGGACTGACCTCAAGCATCCCCAGACAATCATCGACCAACCAGGGCTACCTTGGCACGTCGGCAGACGACAAAAAAACCATATGAATCTGTCTTGGTCAAAGGATTACGACGAGTTGTCGGCAATTACCCATTACGATAAGACAAATGAACTGTCTGTTATCTCTTCCACCAAAGCCTTCAGCGACGGGCATCGGCTTCGCCTTGCCTTTGTCAACACCCTACAAAATCACTTTGGCGACAGGATTGACGTCTTCGGTCGGGGAATAAGAGAGATAGAGGACAAATGGGACGCCCTTGCCCCGTACAAATATCACATCGCCATTGAAAATTGCGCGGTCGACGATTATTGGACGGAAAAGATCTCCGATCCATTTCTGGCCGGCTGCTATCCCATCTACGCCGGTTGCCCCAACATCGAAAAATATTTTCCCAAAAATGCCCTCACCAGGATCGATCTCCAGCATCCGGAAAAGGCGATCTCCATCATCGAAGACTGTCTCGCACACAAGCGCTACGAGCAGTCCCAGCAATAAATCCAGGAAGCCCGAGACGCCGTGTTGAACCGGTACAATCTCTTCCCAATGATCACCTCGCACCTTGAAAGGTTGGGTCGGCAAGGGTACGGTAGGGGAAAACGCACCAAAATCCACCTGGTGCCGGAAACTTCAGGAACTTTGTGGGATTATTGCCTCAGAGGCCTGCGGACAGTATCTTCTCGTAAATCGTGATAACCTTTCCTGCAACCTCATCCCAGGAATACTGTGCCGCCCGCTGCATGGCAGCCCTGCCCATCCTCGCCCTCCGTTGCTCATCGCACAACGACACCAGGTGGACACTCACCGTTTCTGTATCATCCTTGGCAACGATAAAACCATGCTCGCCATTAGTTACTATATCTCTGGCTCCTACTTGTGTGCTGATGATGACGGGGAGCGAGGCAGCCATGGCCTCCAGAACGGTCATGCCAAAGGTGTCAAACCCGGACAGCAACGCACACACATCCGAGGCCGCATATATTTCCTCAATGCCTTTGGTCTGCACTCCGGCAAAAACAATATCCCCGCTAACACCGAGGTCAGCCGCGATCTTTAGATATTTGCCCTGATTGCCCTTGCCCACAACAAGTAATTTCATGCCCTTACCCGGCAGCTTAATCTTTGCCTTGGCGAGCGCGGAAATCACGGCCTGTAAGCCCTTGAGCTCAAAGTTCATGCCCACAAACAACACCAGGAAATCATCGGCACCTACCCCAAAATTTTTTCGTATCTGCTTTCGTTTTTCCGCCCGATCCGGCAGGTTAAATCGCGCAAACTCGATCCCGGGATGGATCACCTTCACCCGGCTTGGTGCAACGGTAAATTCACGGCTGAATTTCTCCAAGGCCAGACTGGAAACCGGCAACAGAAACTTGCATCGATGATCGGCGATCAACCGCTGCTCCACCCATGCGGTTACACGATCAAAAAGGCTCATCCTTTTTTTTCGAACCTCCCGGACCCAAAAACGGTGCGGTACCCCATGCATGGTAAAGATATCTGCGTGAAATATCCGGTCATGGGTGTGGATGAGATCGAAATCCTGGCGGGCAATGGCGGCATTGGCAAAATAAGCAAAACTTACCGTAGTCAGGAATCGTGGAAATCGGAGCATGGGAACAAAATGAAAAGAGATATTGCCTGAAACAGCCTTCCATTTGTTGGCAAAAACGTGGATATCATAGCGGGGATTTTGGGCAATTTTTTCCGTCAATTGCAAGGCAAATTGCTCTCCTCCGCCAACCAGACCATATTTCGGGATGACAACCGCTATCTTTTTCTTCAATCCAGCCTGTCCCATCACAACCCTATGCCGCCATGGATGCTTTGCTGTCTTCGTTGACTCGCCACAATATTGTTCCCATGGCAAAAATCACGCACAGAACCGACTCGGGATAATGACTGAAAACAGGGTCAAAAAATCCAATTACGAAGAATGGCAGCCCTGCGGCGAAAACAGCGGCGGCCCACGACCTTATCGAATCGTTTTCGCCATTTTGCTTGAGTAGCCACAGCATGCGAAAAAACGAAAACATGACCCCAAAAAATAAGAGAATACCGGGAATGCCTGTCCGCACTGCAATATCGGTGTACATATTGTGGGGATTTAATAAAATTTCTTGCGTCTGGAATTTTTCCGACAACTTGGCATTGTAGCTTTGTAAATCCAGATTGCCACCAAAGGTTTGCATGCCAAACCCTATCCCGGTTATGGGGTGGTCCTTCACCACTTCCCAAACAAGCAGTGCCTGTTTAATTCTTACGTTATCGGTCATATTATTTGTAAATCTCCCTCCGGCAGGACTTACAAGCAGGATTCCGCCAAGCAACAATACGAGTCCGACCAAAATCATCTTCCGCGCGGAAAGAAGAAT
Organism: Thiovibrio sp. Mzg5; assembly: GCF_055379285.1. Lineage (NCBI taxonomy): Bacteria > Pseudomonadati > Thermodesulfobacteriota > Desulfobulbia > Desulfobulbales > Thiovibrionaceae > Thiovibrio > Thiovibrio sp. Mzg5. The sequence goes on from NZ_AP022872.1 coordinate 1,542,090, forward strand.
TACCAACGAAACAAACAAAGCCAGGAATGCACCCCTGGTTTGGGTCAGCAAAATTACAGTAAAAGCCGACAGAGCGCAGCCAGAGAAAAATATCTTCCAAGGCCACCCTTTGGCCTGGGAAATATTGAGGATACTGAAGATAATTGAAATTACGGCGATGATTCCTATCAAATTGGTTGTCACCTCGGTGAAACATGCACCAAATCTCTGGGTAAGGGGGGTTCCAATCACCACATAGTCATAGTACAACCGCCAAAGAAAAAGACTTGAGGCTGAACAGATTATTATCCAGGAGAGAACAAATAATTTTTTCGTTGAGTCAAAAACATTAACCAGAATGAAATACAAAAGAATATATTTCAACAAATGCGTATAGAAATCATGAATACTATTTCCTGTGTTCAACGCATAAAAAAGGCCCACAAAGCACCAGGCCACAAAAAGAATTCCTGACAATGCCAGGGGGGTCTGAAAAGAAAATTTCATCTTCCTGAACAGAAATAAACCAACAACCAAGGACACCGACAAATAATAACAAATCTCCTTGAGCGTGGTTGTGTGTGGAAAAGGAATCAGAAAAACAAAAATCCCGAGGACTACCGGAATACTTGCAGCCAGGAAAGAAAAAAATGTACTGCGATTATCTTTCGTTGTCACATTCAGCTCCATTCACATTATCCCCTTCTAACACATCCCAGATCTTGAGTTTATGACCAATCCCAGCAAATGACCGGCGCCCATCAACTTAACGTTATCGCAGAGTTACTCCACAGATGGGTCTCAATCTGTGCCCGAACCTCTTCAAGGGTCAATTCATCCAAGCAGCTACTCTTTTCGCCATTTTTGCATCCCTTTTCTCGGCATGGAACACACGACATTTTTTTCTGAACGACAAGGTGTTGCCTGCCCACCGGCGCCCAGGACACCGGAGACGACGGGCCAAATATCCCGATCGTGGGGGTTCCCACCGCTGCGGCAATATGAAGCCCAGCGCTGTCGACCCCTATAAAAAACTGACAGTTCTTCAACAAAGCCGCATACATGGCGATGGAGGTCTTGCCGGCAAAATTATAGCATCCCGCGCCACAGCCCCGGACAATTTCCTCGGCCCTGTCTTTTTCCACGACAGATCCGGTGACAATCACAACCACTCCGTATTCCGCCACCAGCCACTGGATCAGGGCGATGTACTTTTCCTTGCCCCATTCCTTATACTGCCAAAGGGAAAACGGCTGCACCGCAACAATCTTTTTATTTTCGGGAAGCGCTGCCTCTTCAAAAAGAACCCGAATTTTTTCCTGCTTCTCCCCGGCAACAGCCAACTCGGGGGTTCTCTGTTCAGTTGTAATCCCAGATGCTTCGAGCAGACAGAGGAGATAATCGACAACATGCAGGTCAGGGGTATACTCACGTTTCAAAAGACCGGTAAAGAGCCGATTCCGCCATAATTTGCCATCATCGGCATAAAAACCGATTCTTTGGGATGCCCCCGACAAAAATGCCATTATGGCTCCGCGCGTTCCGGTTCGCAGGTCAATGGCCAAATCACAATGGAGTCTTTGCAGATTGCGAAAAAAATCGAGCTGGAAACGAAGCTCTTCCCAAAACGACTGGGACGATTTCGTAACCGCGATAACCTGATCAAGCCAAGGACAATCCTCCAGCAGCTCGGCAGCCTTGCCCCAGACAGCGACCACAATCCTGGCCTGTGGATAGTTCTCCCGCAAGGCCCTGATACAGGGCAGAGTCAGGACAACATCACCAATATCACCGAGTTGGATCAGCAAGATATTGCGCGGTGATCCTGCTATCGTTGTCTTACCTGTAACCAATGTCATATCTACCAAAGGCATCAGGGGCAACCCCGGAGATGCCAAAAAAGCAACTGCAGGTACAGCGCCAATCTTCCCCGGATGCCCCCATGCAACCCCAGTGTCATAAACAGGCCGATTCCGTTCAACAAAACATTGAGAAGCAGACGTACCACGACCAACAGGCCATGGAACGGCCAGAGTTGCGGGAACCATTTGCGGAGATATTGATACCGCGCCCGATAAAACATGATGCGGGCTCTGACATTATGCCCGGCACTCTGGCCCTGTAAATGGTAGATGCGGGCATCAGGGACAAAACAGGATTTCCAGCCCGCCTTGAGCATGGCAAACGCCCAATCCGTTTCCTCCAGGAAAAAGAAGTAGCGCTCATCCAGCAGCCCCACCGCCTCCATGGCCGCCTTGCGCACCATCAGGCAGGCACCGATGCAGGATTCCACCTCAATGGGTGCCCTATATTCCTGCCTTTTACTTGGGAATCTGCGCGGCCACAGAAGGCGCAGCACTGTTTCATTACAGAGAAGGCCCAATAAACTCGGGAAATTGGCAATGGAATTCTGCTTGGAGCCGTCCGCATTGAGCAACTGGCCGCAGGCCATGCCAACCTCGCCGTGATTTTCCAGGTATGTAAAAATTTTTGCAATGGCCCCGTCCGTCAACACTGTATCGGTATTGAGCAGCAGCGCATACTTGCCCTGCATAACCCGCAGGGCTTTGTTGTTGGCGGCGGCAAAACCGAGATTTTTCTCATTCTGGATGATTCTAACCTGCGGATACTGGGCCCGCACCGCTTCAACGCTGCCATCGCTGGAGGCGTTATCAACGAGAAAAACCTCAAAGCGCAACTCCTTGACCGTGGCATACAGTGAGGCCAGACAATCCAGCAGCAACTCCCTGGTGTTCCAGTTCACGATAACGATGGAGATATCCATGCGCTCAGCTCCCGCCCTTGAGCACTGCTTGCGTTGCCTGCACCACCTGATCCACGGTGATCTGGGCCATGCAGGCATGCTCACGGTCGCACTGCCTCTTCAGACAAGGACTGCAGGCAACTTCCGCCCGCAGGATCCGGTGGCCCTCACCGAAAGGCCCGGTCCGCCAGGGCGCAGTCGGCCCGAACAGGGCGACCACCGGGGTGCCTGCCGCCGCTGCTAAATGCATAGGGCCGGTGTCGGTGGTAATGAGGACGTTCACCCGTTCATAGAGCGCGGCCAGCTCTTTGAGGGTTGTCCTGCCGGCCAGACTCACGGCCTTGCCGGTCATGGCACTGCGAATCTCTTCGATGCCCTGCACGTCCTGCGGGCCGCCGCTGAAAACAACGGCCATGCCCTTGTCGAGCAGCTGGTCGGCAACCCGGGCAAAACGATCATTGCGCCAGTGCTTGGTTTCCCAGGTGGTCATGGGGTTGATGGCCACCAACGGCCGGGCCGGATCGATCCCTTCAGCCGCGAGCAGTTGCCCCACCTTTTCCCGCTGTTCATCGGTAACCGGCAGATCAAAAACAACCTCCTCGCTCTCAATGCCGATGGCCTTGAGCAGCAGCAATTCCCGGATGGCCGCATGCTGGTCCATGTTCACCGGCGGGATGGGCTCGTTGAGAAAGAGGTAGCTGCATTCGGCATGCTCCATCCCCTTGCCGAAACCGACCTTTCTTTTGGCCCGGGCCAGCCCGACAAATATCCCGCTTTTCAGCAGCCCTTGAAAGTCGAGGAGCAAATCGTACTCCGTACCCCGCAACTTTTTGACAAAGTCGGCAAACCCTCGGTAGGCTGCCAGCAACTTGCCCTGTTTCAGGTCCCGGATCCAGGCCTTGCGCCGGGAAACCAGCACGGTATCAAGGGCCTTATGACCGATAACCAGATCGGCCGCCGCCTCTTCCACAAGCCAATCGATCCGGGCCTCCGGATATTTGCGGCGCAGGGCATTGAGGGCAGGAAGGGTATGGATGACATCGCCGATGGCGCTGGTCTTGACGATGAGAATATTCACGGAATCAGCATCAAGACGGCGAATCTTTTTCTTTTTGCTTCTGCAGCTCGCGCAGCTTGGCATACTTGAAAAATACGTTCATAAAATCGGAAACAGCCATGATAAAGCCTTCGCCCCGGTCGAGGAAACCACCCCGGAGAATATAGTTGTAAAAAAAAGCCCAGGCCGCCCGAAGATACGCCTTGGTGACCGAAGCGGTTTTTCCTTGGGCAAACAGCTCGTTGGCCCCGGCGGAAGAATAGTGGTTCACCTTACTCAGGGTCTGTTCCAGATCTTTGTTGGCGTAATGGATCAGAGGATGGTGCAGAGCCCCCACCGGGCCATGCACCTCCAAGGATTCATGTACCGAACGTTCGGACATCCTGGCGGAATCCTTGCGAAACAGACGAACCACCCGGTCCGGCCACCAGCCGGCATGCCTGAGCCAGCGGCCGCAAAAGTAATTTTTGCGGGGAAAGCTGTAGGCGACACACGTTCCCGCAGCCAACACCTCCCTGATCTCCCACTGCGTCTCCGCCCCAACCCGCTCATCGGCATCGAGCACCAGCACCCAATCGTGGCGGCAGCGGTCAATAGCCAGCTGCTTCTGACGGCCAAACCCCTGCCAGGGCTCGTCGTACACCACGGCGCCAAACTCCCGGGCAATATCCACGGTCCTGTCCGTGCTCCCTGAATCCACCACCACGACCTCGTCGGCAAAGGAAACGCTGGCCAAACACTCGGGCAGACGGTCCTCCTCGTTCTTGGTGATGATGGCCACGGAGAGTGGCAATTTCTCAGTGCGCATACTGCTTTTCCAGCCAATCCCGATAGCTGCCGTTCATCACCGCCCGCCACCAGGGTTCGTTAGCCAGATACCAGTCAATGGTTTTTCTGATCCCGGTTTCAAAGGATTCCAGGGGCTCATAGCCCAGCTCGCTCCGGCTTTTCGCGGCGTTGATGGCATAACGCCGATCATGGCCGGGGCGGTCTTTGACAAAGGATATGAGAAACTCCGCCGGGTGCCCCAGACAGATGGGAGAGCGCGGAAAGCGCTGCCGCAGACTCTCGGAAGCGGCAAGCCGTTCATCCACCAGACTGCAGACCAGCCGGACGATTTCGATATTACGCCATTCGTTATTGCCCCCAATATTGTAAACCTCGCCGACCCTGCCCTTGCGCAGAACCAGATCGATGCCCCGGCAATGGTCCTCCACATGGAGCCAGTCGCGGATGTTCAGGCCGTCGCCGTAAATAGGCAGCGGTTTTGCCTCCAGGATGTTGAGGATGATCAGCGGGATCAGCTTTTCCGGAAACTGGTAGGGGCCATAGTTGTTCGAACAATTGCTGGTGGAAACCTCAAGCCCATAAGTGTGGTGATACGCCCGCACCAGATGGTCGGAGGCCGCCTTGCTCGCCGAATAGGGCGAGTTGGGGGCATAGGCAGAGGCCTCCGTGAAAGGCGGCTCCTCCGGAGTGAGCGAGCCGTAGACCTCATCGGTGGAAACGTGGTGGAACCGGTGCGGCCGCCTACTACCCCCGTCCAGCCAAATCTTTTTCGCCGCCTTGAGCAGGCTGTGGGTGCCGACCACATTGGTGGTCACAAAGGGGTCCGGGCCGTGAATGGAGCGGTCCACGTGGGATTCGGCGGCAAAATTGACCACGGTGTCAAGCCCCTCTTCGGCCAACAGGGTTTCGACCAGGTCCTGATCCCCGATGTCTCCGTGGACAAAGCGGAAATTGTCCTGCTCCAGACATCCGGCAAGACTGGCCATATTCCCGGCATAGGTCAGGGCATCGAGCACCACCACCCGATCCTGCGGATATTGGGCCAGCCAGTAATGAACAAAATTGGCCCCGATAAAACCGGCCCCGCCGGTAACCAGCAGCTTATGCACCACGGTTCTCCTTGTATTCAAGCAACATCCGCCGCAGGGCAACCCGCCAGTGGGGCGACGTCATCCCCAGGACCGCCCAGGTCTCGGTTTTGTCCAGCACACTGTAGGCTGGCCGCTTGGCCGGGGTGGGATAAGCAACGGTATTGATGGGCTGGATGGGAATCTCCCGGGCAAGCAGCCCACAAGCAAGCCCCTCTTCCTGGATGGCCACGGCAAAATCATACCAACTGGCCACCCCGGCATCGGTCCAGTGGTAGATGCCCTTTGGCTGCACCCGGCACATCTGCCAGAGAGCCTCGGCCAGACCGCCCCCCCAGGTCGGGGTGCCAACCTGATCCGCCACCACCCCAATATTTTCTCTCTCACCCATGAGCCGCACCATGGTGGTGACAAAATTATTACCAAAAGCGGAATAGAGCCAAGCGGTGCGGACAATGGCCACCCCCTCCGGGTAGGCCGCAAGCGCCAGCTGCTCGCCGGCCAGCTTGCTGGCGCCGTAGACACCCAAAGGGTTTGTCCGGTCCGTGGGCAGATAGGGGCGAGATTGCGCTCCGTCAAAGACAAAATCCGTGGACATATGAAGACAGTAAGCACCCACCGTGCGGGCCGCCTCGGCAAGGTTTCCCGCGCCTTTGCCATTGACAGCAAAGGCGGCATCCGACTCGCTTTCCGCCCGGTCCACCGCGGTATAGGCGGCGGCATTGATAATCACCTGGGGCTGGAAAGCAGTCACCCTGGCCGCCACGACTCCTGCTTCCCTCAGGTCAAACTCTTGCGAGCCCAAGGCCAACAGTTCCGTGTCGGCGGGCGTGCAGCGTTGCAGTTCCCGGCCCAGCTGGCCGTTGCTGCCGACGAGCAAAACCCTCATGGATACAACTCCGCCTCGGCCAGCGAGACCCCGGCCAGATCCTTGGCCGACAACAAAGGCGCATGAGCCAACAACGGCCAGGAAATGCCCAGTTCGGGATCATCCCAGCGGATGCAACGCTCATGCTCCGGAGCATACAGCTCCGTGCACTTATAAACAAATTCGGCCTCGGGGCTTAGCACGTAAAAACCATGGCCAAAACCCGGCGGCACCCAGAGCATCTTCTTGTTTTCCGCAGAGAGGATATCCCCGATCCATCTGCCAAAGGTGGGAGAACTTTTTCGCAAATCTACGGCCACATCAAACACCTCGCCGCTAATCACCCGCACCAGCTTACCCTGGGGCTTTTCGATCTGGTAATGCAGCCCGCGCAGGGTGCCCTGCACCGATTTGCTGTGGTTGTCCTGGACAAAACTGCAATCAAGGCCGGCTGCGGCAAACTTTGCCGCATGCCAGGTCTCCATGAAAAACCCGCGGGAATCCCCAAAGACCTGGGGCTCGATGAGCAACACCTCGGGAATCTCGGAGGGAACAAACCTCATCGGCCCTGCTCCTCCTCAAGAATCTGGAGCAGATACTGACCATAGCCGTTTTTCCGCAGGGGCTCGGCCAGCCGCGCCAACTGCGCGGCATCGATGTAGCCCATCCGAAAGGCGATCTCCTCAAGACAGGCAATCTTCAACCCCTGCCGATCTTCCATGACCTTGATGAAATTGGCCGCATCCAGCAGGGAATTATGGGTACCGGTGTCAAGCCAGGCCGTGCCCCGCCCCAGGAGTTCAACCTGCAGCTGTCCCTTGGCAAGATAGGCCTTGTTGACATCGGTTATCTCAAGCTCCCCCCGGGCGGAAGGCTTAAGATTTCTGGCAATCTCGACCACCTGACTGTCATAAAAATAGAGACCGGTCACGGCGTAATGGGATTTCGGCTTGGTCGGCTTTTCTTCGATATCCAGCACGGTGCGGTCCGGGCCAAAGGAGATCACCCCATAGCGCTCGGGATCCCGCACGTAGTAGCCGAAGACCATCCCGCCTTTGGGATCGGCCGCTTTGTCCTGAATGGTTTGAGCCAGTCCGGGTCCGTAGAAAATGTTATCCCCGAGGATAAGGCAGACCGGCGCATTGCCGATGAATTTTTCCCCGATCACAAAGGCCTGGGCAATACCCTCGGGCCTGGGCTGCACCGCGTATTCCAAGGTAATGCCCCACTGACTGCCATCGCCCAGCAACTCCATGAATTGCCCCTGATCCTCCGGGGTGGTGATGAGCAGAACCTCCCGAATCCCTGCCAGCATGAGGGTGGACAGGGGGTAATAGATCATGGGCTTGTCATAGACCGGCAGCAGCTGCTTGCTCACCGAACGGGTCAGCGGATACAACCGCGTACCAGAGCCACCTGCCAGGATTATTCCTTTCATTTTCGCTCTTCTCCCAAACAAACCCCGCCGGACAGATAGCCAATCGCCGCATCCACGGAAAGGCTTGCTTTTCTCGGCGGGGCATTTTATCTTCACTCAGAATTTACCGACATGATCCGGCCACCTGAAAAGGTCCGATATCCTAGCGCATTTTGCAAGAAATAGAAAGTTTTTAAGATAATTCCGACGCCTGTGTTGTTTGCCGCTAAACGAACCCCATCTGCCGCCGATTACCATCAGCCGGAGCCGTGCCATGATCAGCCAAGAACTGCTTGATATCCTTGCCTGCCCCAAATGCAAAGGGGAGGTAACGCTCACCGAAAAAAAAGACGGTCTGGTCTGCAAGAGCTGCCGACTATTGTACGAGATCCGTGAGGACATCCCCATCATGCTCATCGACGAGGCCAAAAAGCTGGATGATTGATGCACGCCTGACCGGTGAAAAAATGACGTACCAGCACATCACCTCGCGCTGTTTTATCAATTTTCCGTTTCGCCGGCTCCAGCAGGAGCTGGATCTTGTTCTCACCCACCGGATTCAGCCGGAAATCGGCCTGGAAGGCGATACGCTCTACACTGCCACCGCTGCCGAATACCGGGAGGTTGCCGAGACCCTGGCCGAGGCCGGGCTTGGCTGCACCCTGCACGCCCCTTTTTTCGATCTCGCTCCGGGGGCCTTGGATGAGCATATTCTGGCGGCCACCCGCACCAAGCTGGGCAAGGCCTTTGACCTCATCGAGGTATTCCGACCGGCCGCTGTGGTCTGCCACCTGAACTACGAAGAAAACAAACACGGCTACAAGCAATCCGCCTGGTTCAACGCAGCCCTGGCAACCTGGCAGGCGCTACTGACACAAGCCGCCGCACACCAAGTACCGCTGATGCTGGAAAACACCTACGAAACAGGACCAGAACAGCATGAAAAAATGCTCGCCGCCCTGAACTCGCCCCTGGCCAGGTTCTGCCTCGACGTTGGCCATGTCGCCTCCTTCGCCAAAAACAGCTGGCAGGCGTGGCTGCCCACCATGGCACCCTGGCTCGGCCAGCTCCACCTGCATGACAACCATGGCGACCGGGACGCGCACCTTGCCCCGGGCCGGGGGGACTTTGATTTTTCCGGTCTGTTCAGGTATCTTAAGGAGCAGCGGTTGCAGCCTCTCGTCACCCTGGAGCCCCACACCGAGGATGACCTGTGGGAAAGCCTGGCCGCCCTAGACCGGATGCAATTGTTCCGTACGGAATAAAAACAGAACAGCTTGCAGGCAACGGCGTTTATCTTTTACCCGCATCGTTACCCGTGCTTCTTTGCAGCTTTGCCTTAACCATTTAAATTTACCTGGAACTACCCATGCCGGAAACCCCGCCAGCCAATTTCGTCCACCTCCATGTCCACACCCAGTACAGCCTGCTCGACGGCGCCATCCGGGTCGGCGACCTGTTGGCCAAGTGCAAGGAATACGGGATGGACTCCGTGGCCATCACCGATCACGGCTCCATGTTCGGGGCGCTGGAATTCTATGTCCAGGCTAAAAAGGCCGGGATCAAGCCCATCATCGGCTGCGAGTTCTATGTCTCCCCCAGCCACCGCTTCGACAAATCGGCAAAAAGCGCGGGCAAGGCCGCCTTCCACCTCGTGCTTCTGGCCATGAACAATACCGGCTACCAGAACCTGCTCAAGTTGGCCAGCCTGGCCCAGCTGGAGGGGTTCCACTACAAGCCGCGCATCGATCTGGAGGTGCTGGCCAGCCATGCCGAGGGGCTCATCGCCCTCACCGCCTGCCTGCACGGCGGTATCCCCATGCGCATCACCGCCGGCGACATGGAAGGCGCCCGGGAAGAGGCGCGCCAGCTCATGGCCCTGTTCGGCGACCGCCTCTATCTCGAGATGCAGGAAAACAATATCCCGGAACAGACCGTGGTCAATACAGGGCTCAAGCAGCTCTCCCAGGAGCTGGGCATCCCGCTCATTGCCACCAACGACTGCCATTACCTCAACCGGGAAGAGGCCCAGGCTCACGAGGTGCTGCTCTGCATCCAGACCGGCAAAACCATGCACGATGCCAGCCGCTTCCGGTTCTCCACGGACGAACTCTTCTTCAAATCGCCCGACGAGATGAAAAGGGCTTTTGCCCATTCGCCCGAGGCCATCGCCGAGACGGTCCGCTTGGCCGAGCGGTGCAATGTCGAGCTGACCTTTGGCGAGTCCCATTTCCCCATCTTCCCGGTGCCCGAGGGCGATAGCCTTGACTCCCTGTTCGAAAAGGCCGCCCTGGCCGGACTGGAAGAACGGCTCAACGACATGCGGGAGATCGGCGAACTCACCCCGGAGATTGAAAAAACCTACCGCGACCGGCTGACCCACGAAATCGACGTCATCATCAAGATGGGCTTTCCCGGCTATTTTCTCATTGTGGCCGACTTCATCAACTGGGCCAAGGACCATGAGATTCCGGTGGGCCCAGGCCGCGGCTCCGGCGCGGGCAGTCTCGCCGCCTATTCCATGCGGATCACCGACATCGACCCCATCCCTTATGGCCTGATCTTCGAGCGTTTCCTGAACATCGAGCGCAAGTCCATGCCCGACTTTGACGTGGACTTCTGCCAGGAGCGCCGCGGCGAGGTCATCGAGTACGTGCAGCAACGCTACGGCGGCGAGGCGCATGTCGCCCAGATCGTCACCTACGGCTCCATGAAGGCCCGGGCCGTGATCCGCGACGTGGGCCGGGCCCTGGGCGTGGCCTACGGCGACGTGGACCGCATCGCCAAGCTCATCCCGGAAGAGCTGAAAATCACGATCAAAAAGGCCATCGAGGCTGAGCCCCGCCTCCAGGAGCTGATAAAACGCGACCCCCAGATAGAGGAGCTTCTCCGTATCGCCCAGACCCTGGAAGGGCTCAACCGCCATACCTCCATCCATGCCGCAGGTGTCGTCATTTCGCCCAGGCCCATGGTGGAATACCTCCCGGTTTGCAAGGGCCCCAAGGGCGAGGTCTTGACCCAGTACGACATGATCCACACCGAGATGACCGGGTTGATCAAGTTCGACTTCTTGGGCCTCAAGACCCTCACCGTCATCGACCGGGCCCTCAAGCTGATCGCTACGGATATCGGGCATAAGCCCGACATCAACCGCATCCCCCTGGACGACACCAAGACCTATGACCTGCTGGCCAAGGGCGACGCTCTGGGGGTGTTCCAGCTGGAAAGCTCCGGCATGCGCGGGTTGCTGATGAAGATGAAGCCCGAGGTCTTTTCCGACCTCATCGCTCTGGTGGCCCTCTACCGCCCAGGCCCGCTGGAATCCGGCATGGTGGATCAGTTTGTCGATACCAAGCACGGCCGGATGCAGGCCATTTATCCGTTGCCGCAGTTGGAACCGATCCTCAAGGAGACCTACGGGGTTATCGTCTATCAGGAACAGGTCATGAAGATCGCCAACGTCCTGGCCGGCTACTCCCTGGGCGATGCCGACAACCTGCGCCGGGCCATGGGCAAGAAAAAGGCCGAGGTCATGGAGGCGGAGAAGGAGAAATTCCTGGCCGGGGCCAAGAAGAACAGTATCCCGGCTGACAAGGCCGAGTACGTCTTCGACCTGATGGCCAAGTTCGCGGGCTACGGCTTCAACAAAAGCCACAGCGCGGCCTACGCCCTGATCGCCTACCAGACCGCCTGGCTCAAGGCCCACTATCCGGCCCAGTTCATGGCCGCCCTGCTCTCCTGCGACGTAGGCAACACCGACAAGGTGGTGCGCTACATCATCGAATGCCGGGACCACGACATCGAGGTCTTGCCCCCGGACATCAACGAATCGGACAAGGACTTTGCCGTGGTCAACGACCGCATCCGCTTCGGCCTGGCCGCAGTCAAGAACGTGGGCGGGCAAGCCCTGGACTCCATCATGGAGGTGCGGGCAGTAGAAGGCCCCTATGCAGGGCTGGAGGATTTCTGCGACCGGGTCGATTCCCGCAAGGTGAACCGGCGGGTCATTGAAAGCCTGATCAAGGCCGGGGCCTTTGATTCCCTTGGGGCCAAACGCTCCCAGCTCTTCGCCATCCTGGATATGGCCCTGGAACAGGCCCAGTCCGCACAACGGGATCGCTTGAGCGGCCAGATCTCGCTCTTCTCAGCCATGCCGCAGGCCCAGGGCAGCAAGGCCAACACCATCGACCTGCCCAACATCTCGGAATGGACCGAGAAAGAGCGGCTCCTCTTTGAAAAGGAAACCGTGGGCTTCTACCTCACCGGCCATCCCCTGGACAATTTCTACCAGGAAATCAAGGCCGTGGCCGACACCGACCTCACCAGTCTTGGCGACTGGGGCGACAACCAACCGGTGCGGGTGGGCGGCCTGGTCCGGGAATACAAGGATCATCGCAGTAAAAAAGGCGACCGCATGGCCTTCATCGTGCTCGAAGACCGGGCCGGCGCCGTCGAGGTGGTCGTTTTCCCCGAGGCCTTTGCCAAGTGCGGCCATCTCCTCACCTCCGACGAGCCTATCATCGTGCTGGGCACGGTCAAACAGGAAGAACAGGGGGCCAAGATCATCGCCGAATCGGTGGACAGCCTGAGCGAGGCGCGGAGCAAATACACCAACGGCGCCCGCATCCTGCTCAAATCCGACCAGGTGAGCAGACCGAAATTGGAAAGCCTGAAAAACAAGGTGCGCGAGTTCCATGGCACCTGCCCGGTCTCCCTGACCCTGCAATTTACCGGCCGGGGCGAGGTGGATATCGAGCCGCCCTCGGATTTCACCGTCCGGCCCTGCAAGGAATTCGACGCAGCGGTGGAAGGGCTGCTGGGCTATAGCGCGGTGATGTACCTGAAAACCAAGGCGGAGATCCAGCCCCGCAACGGCGGCAAGGGCGGGCGCTGGCGGCAGAATGGGCAGGGGTGAGCGAGGGAACTGCCAAACCGGCGGCTACTGGCTTGTCTCTCTACCCAAACCATGCTATCATCACTTATGATGACAATGTATACAAAACAAAGAGGCGGCCAGTATGAATGAAACGATCTTAGTTTCCACACGGGTATCCGCTGATCTGGCTGAGCGCTTGGCAGCCTTGGCGCAAACAACCCATCGCTCAAAGTCGTTTCTGGCAGCACAGGCGATTGAGGAATTTCTCAATGTCCAGGAATGGCAGGTGGAAGCGATCAAGGAGGGTCTTGCCGCCGCCGATCGTGGCGACCTGAAAAGCCATGAACAGGCCATCGCCATCCTCAATACTTGGGGAAAGAATGCGAAGGCTTGAATGGGCCGCGCCCGCGCTGGACGACCTGAAAGCGGCAGGTGAGTACATTGCCCAAGATAACCCCACGGCGGCAAGGCGAATGGCAAGCCGGGTCATAGAAGCGGTGGAACTCCTGCAAGACCAGCCCAACCTGGGCAGGCCGGGCCGGTTATCGGACACGAAGGAGCTTGTTGTTTCCGGCACCCCGTTTGTTGTTGTGTACCGGGTGCGAAAAGGAGACGTGCATATTATCCGACTTCTGCATCATTCCCTGAGTTGGCCGTAAGCGTTTTCAGATGAGCATCCAGGCCAACGACAAAGAAGGAACAAAAACCAATGACTACAGAAAAAACCTTACACGTCCGCAGCGAATCCAAATGTGAATTGTGTGGCGCCACAGAGAGCCTGGGCGTGTATGAAGTTCCACCCACCTCAAACGGCAGTGCGGACCAGTGCGTGCTTCTCTGTGCAACCTGTCGCGAACAGATTGACAATCCGGAAAAAGTTGATGTGCATCACTGGCGCTGCCTGAACGAAAGCATGTGGAGTCAGGTCCCCGCAGTGCAGGTTATGGCCTGGCGGATGCTGAAACGCCTGAGCGCCGAAGGCTGGGCCCAGGACCTGCTCGACACGCTTTATTTAGACGAAGAAACCCAGGCCTGGGCGCAAGCAACGGGCGAGGGAGAAAGCAAGGAAGAGGCAGTCAAACATCGCGACAGCAACGGCGCACTGCTTACAACAGGCGATACGGTAACGTTGATCAAGGATTTGGATGTAAAAGGGGCCAACTTTACGGCCAAGCGCGGCACCGTAGTGCGCGGAATCTCGCTGGTGGCGGATAACCCTGAGCATATCGAGGCCAGAGTAAACGGCCAGCGGATTGTAATCCTGACCCAGTTTGTCAAGAAGGCGAACTAGGCAAGGGGGCCCACAACTTCAAAAAAAACGGATGATTCTGCCCCCTCAACCCACCCGCAAGCAGACATTCATTTTGTTAAACCCGGAGAAGAATTGGCTGAAAAGCGTTTTCCCTGGCCGCTATTGACGGTCCCCCTATTTCTGTTTATTTTTAAATCATAGGTTTAAAAGAGTATCGTGCCCATGCGTCTGCTCCGCAAAAAGGGAAGAAAACTTTCCGTAGATGGAGAAAAGACATGCCGGTTGATGACATTAACGCTACCAATCCAGTCCTACCAACAGCCCTGCAGGACCGAACCCAGACCTCTGTGCCCCTTGCCACTTCCCCGCTGAACATCGTGAAGAACCCTGTTGCCGTAGCAACTGCCGCGACTCAAAACTTGACCCCTGCCCAACAAGTTGCCTTGCTGGGCAGTGAGGCGCTGCAAACCTTGAACCTCGAGCCAACCTCCCCAGCCGAACCGCTGTTAGCCACGGGGCCGACTCCCGAGTTAACATCGATTACTGAATCTCAAGGGTTGAGTCCTGCCCAAGAAGCGGCCTTGGCGGTTAACGAAACGGTTCAAACCGCTCTTGAGACCCAAAACCTGACCCCCGCCCAACAAGCTGCTTTGGCGGCTAATCAAGCGACCCAGACCCTGGTTGCTCCTCTGGTCCCGCCGGAAACCACGAGCCCCACCGCAACGCCAGTGGTTACAGGGCAAACCCTACCCCCTGGCGCAGGGGCTGCAACTCTGGCTACTGGGACGCCAGCTACGGTGGTTGAGACGCCAGGGGTGAATCTTGCCACCACCGCAGCCGCGCCAACGGAGACTGCGACCACCACGGCAACGACTGTTGTAAACGAAGTGCTGAATCCAACCCAGCCTGCAACAGCCCAACCAATTGAGTATAAAAATGCGTTTGCGGTTTACGAGGTGAGAAATCCAACCCCCCCACCCACGGATCCACTGCCAACACGGAAAGACATCCATCCGCCGTTGCCCATCGGCAGGGTACGACACGTTGATCCTCTGGTTCTCAGACAGGAATGGGAAAAAAGGAAAAAAAACAGGAGTAAAGGAACCGGGTCCCAGGAAGAAACTCCGCCTCGTCCACCACTGGCGGAAAAATCCATCCATCAGATGATAAAACAGGCCAATGAAGATCTGGCTGCCAGCGGAGTACCCTTACATTTGGTCCTTGCCAAAAACAACGAGGATTTTATTCTAGACATCTATGACTGTTCAGATAATGCGGTATGCCAGATGACGCAGGAGGTACCTCTTGACCTCAATAACCTGTTGACCACTCTGGATAATCTTGAACATGAAGCCGGGATTATTGTCAATATCAAGACCTGATGGAACAGCTTAGGGCCGTTCCATATTCAAAATTTTGTGATAACTTGACCTTCCCTCCTGACCCGTTAGCCGTTTGCTATTGCAACAAAGTTTGTGGTCGTAAATTGCTCATTAATTTCCTTATATGACTCAATCGGACACAAGTATCCTGAAGGAGTAATCCTGAAAATTTTCATATTTATTTCACTAAAAAAATACCAGAAATCCTGAAAAAATGTCCGCGTATCGATATTGCAGCCACCGAATTCAAACGTGACAATGTCTATTGCCTTTGCCTCAAACATTCTTTTCGCGCCAGCGAAGGCATCAAGTTCATGCCCCTCTATATCAAGTTTCAATAGGTGAATGCGGGGTATTTCCTTCTCTGCACAGTAGTTATCAATGGTGTTGATTTCCACTTTTTCTGACTTGCTGAAATCGATACCAAAGTGATCCAGCCTTCTTCTTGTAAGTGAAGCAAGCCCTGAGCCAACGTTGTCAAAGTGTAATACCGCCTCGCCTTTTTCTTTGCCTATCCCGATATTATTCAGCGTAATTCGTTTATCTTTCCTGGCAGATTCCGCAAGGATCTTGAATGTTCCGCGTCCTGGTTCAAAGCAGTGAATTGAAAAATCAGCCCCTGCGATATTATCAAGAATGAGTTGAAGGAATTGCCCCTGGTTTGCACCCACATCAAAAATACAATACGGGGGCTTAACCCTCTGCTTGAGAAGATGGAAGATCGCCTGTTCCCCACTGCCTGAAACTCCGTCACCAGAGCCGATCCCCATCAGATCTTGCGAGGCCCGCACGTTTCTCTCCAACACCCGTTGCATGAAGCGATTTCCTGATGCTTTGATCAATGCTTTTTTCAGGATCGACATTTGGGCTTTTCTCCTTTTATGACGACATTAACGGTTGTTGACAAGCTGAAGCCCCGCAGAGGCCAGATTGACACAATCCTTTTACTTCCTCGCGCATTCACAAGCCCAGCACCGTCACCCTATCGGGGTCAGGTGGCACATCCATCACCACGCTAAAAGCATGAACAGCAACCGTGCGGCCATTTTCAGTTTCCACGTTCACCCTCCATTCCCCTGCCGCCATATCCTGTTTGTAGGTATAGCCGCGAAACCCGCCATTGCGACCGCCGGAGAGGCCAAAGCCTATGCGGGAGAAGGTCTGCCAACCGCGCTTAGAATCGTAATGCTCCCAGCGGTGATAGAGGCGGGTGCTTAAACCTCTCGGGGCGAATACCGAAGAAACGCAGTACAGCCGCTCGCCGGGCACAAGATGCACCTCGGTTGACAACTCCCGCCAGAATACCCACCAGGGGGCCTTTTCAAGGGTGAGGCGATACTCAGCCGCCGCATGCGCAAAATTTCTGCCCACCTGAATATCCCGCTTCACCAGGGGAACCGGAGGGATAAGATCCAGGGGATACGCCACCGCCAGCAGGGCGGCGATGATCCAGACCGGCGCCGCCCGCCCAGGACACCCCGGGGTTTTCTTGCGCAGCCAATGGGTGAGCCCTGCTCCGGCCAGGGTGCTGAGGTAAAACCACACCATGCTGATGCTGCCGACCATGAAGGGCAGCAGGAAGTTGAAAAGGAGCATGGCGCAGAGCCCGAACAAGGCCCAGGTAAGGGTAAAACGATGGTACTTGTCGTCAATAAACTCGTTGGCGACCAGCAACCCACCAAGCCCCAGAGACCACAGCACGGCGGTCAGGTGACTGGAGCTTTTGAAGTAGAGAATGAAAAGCGCGCTAAAAAGTCCGCCGAACAGAAACTGAAGCAGCAGAAAAGGAGCGCGCTCCCACCAAGTTGCAAAAAAAGAAACGGGCGGGCCCGTGACCTGCGCCCCATCTTCGAACCCTGTCGCAGCAAGGGCGTGGCGCCGATGCCCCAGCCACCACAGGATGCCAGCCGCGCCAGCGAGATAGCCGGACAAAATCCAGAGATCCGAAGGCGCTACCGACCGGCCAATGGTGAGGGCATCCCACAAGAAACCGCCAAAGAAGGCGATGGTGGGAAGATAGGCGCGAAGATGTGCAAGCCTGGTCTTCACGAATACGTCCGGCGGCACGGCAAGAGGGTACCGGTTGCCATTATCGTTTCAACTGGAGGGTGGGCCGGTTGCCAAGCACCAGCTTGAGCCAGTCGTAGCCGAAAGTAAGCAGGGCCTCATCATCGGTCTCGATGAGCCGTTTGCGTGATTTGTCCAGCCGGTAGACGTTGAGCATGTTGTGCTCCACCACATACTGCCGGAAACGGTCGACATTGTAGCAGACCATGAAGGCCAGCTGCTGTTTGGGCCCGGCCGCGCCCTCGCCCTGCCAGGGGTTTGAGGCCCAGAGGGTGTCCATCTCGGCCCATTGGTCGTCCATGGCATTGTAATAGACCAGCTGCTGGTCGCGGAGCCATTCCTTCACCGTCCACTCCTTTTTCTCCTGATGTCCCAGGCAGTACGAGTGATCGGTCATGAAATAATAGGCCCTGGGCTGGCCGCGCTCCGGGTTGCGGTCAACGGCCCGCTCCAGGGGATAGGTGCGGCAGGCGGAGGGGCGATCTTCATATACGAGGCAGCCCCGTTCCGGGTCGAGAAACGGGCAGGTGCCTTCCGCCTCATCCCCCATCCGCATGACAACCGAAGGGAAGAGCGGATTGGTCCCCTGGACCACGCCGGTGTAGGTGTTGAGAAACTCCTCCGAGGTGATCCCCAACCTTTTTTTCAGGCGGATGATATCGTAGGGGTAGAGAAAGAGGGTCAGTTTCCGGCAGCAGCGGGTAAAACAGGGAACCTCGGGGTTGCAGGCAAAGGGGAAGGGCGAGTCACCCAGGGGCTGCATGCCTTCGGGAAATTTTTTCAGGTCGGTCATTATCTTTTTCCTGGCGCATTTCGTAAACGGCGCGGTAACAATGGAGGCAGAGATTAGTTCGTAACGGCTCCTAAAAACGTCGCGCAAATTACCATCCTAGCGCAAAAAGGTCAACCCGGATGCCAAGAAGACCACTACCCCTTTCCCTGCGCACCCTGCTCCCTGCCCTGGCCCTGCTGCTTCTGGTCTCGGCCTGCGCTCCACGGTTGCGGACCTCGGCCTGGGTTGTCCGTTTCGACCTGGACAGCCCGGAGGAGGTTGCCTCGATCTGCTCCCAAGCCAAGCAGGCAGGATTTGACCAACTGCTGATCCAGGTCCGGGGAAGGGCCGATGCCCTGTACCGAAGCGAGATCGCACCCCGGGCCGAGAACCTGGCTGCGGCTCCGGCGGATTTCGACCCCCTGGCGCAGCTGCTCACGGACTGTGCCCCCCTGCCCCTCCATGCCTGGCTCAATGTCTATTATCTCTGGGGCGGCGCCACCCCACCGGAAAATCCCAAGCACCCCGGACACCCGGACCAACCCTGGATTCTCTCCGACAACACCGGGCGGCCTGTGTCCAGCTATTCCGCGCGGGAAAAACGGCTGGGCTGGATCGAAGGCAGCTATGCCGACCCGGCCTCTGCGGAATACCGGGCTCTTTTTGTGACGGTGGTCCGGGAGCTGCTGGCCCGCTACCCGGTGGCCGGGATTCATCTTGACTTCCTCCGCTACCCCGGCCCAGGCTACGGGAAAAGCGACGTGCTGGCCGAAGAATTCCAGCGCCTCTGGGGGCTTGATCCCAGACTGCTGCCCGAGCGACTCACTGCCGAGACCGTGACCGCCTGGCTTGAGGGGACACAATTGCCTGCGGACCGGGTGCTTACCACGGCGGCGCTTTTCTGGAACGAGTTCCGCGCAGGCCAAGTCACCCAACTGCTGCGGGAGGTCCGGAAGGTTGTGGACCAGGGCAGCACACCGGGGGCTGTCCTTTCGGCCGCCGTCTTTCCCGAAACCTCAGCCGCCTATCTGGAAAACGGCCAGGAATGGCAGGCCTGGGCAGAGGAAGGGCTGGTGGACGCCCTCTACCCCATGGCCTATTTCGGGGATACCGACCGGGTGGGCTCCCAGCTCCGGGAGATTATCACGAACACCCCCCGCAACCCAAAGATTGCCCTCTGGGCCGGGCTGGGCGCTTCCGACAAAGGCCCAGAACAGCTTGGCAAGGAAGCGCGAATTGCCGGGGAATACGGCTATGACGGGGTGGCGCTCTTCAGCCTGGGCCATCTCCGCAAAGAAACGCCTGCCCCGACCTGGGTCGAGGCAATCCGCGCCCGCCGCCGAACTCCTGCCCCCAAACCGGGGCCAGTCGGGGCCGGATTGCTCGCCACCGCCTCCCCCGCTCTCCAGCTCCCGGATTTGCAGACCCTGACCGCCATCGTCCGCAAGGCCTTGGGCGGAGCACCCCCGAAGAGTGATCTGGAAGCCCGGCTGGCCAGACGGTTGCAGGAATACAACAAGGCGCTCACGCAGACCATCCCAAAAAGCCTCAAACAACTGAAAAGCGCCCCAATCACCCTACCGGAGAGACTGGAGCTGGGCGGCATCTTCCGCTACGCCAACCCCATGGACAGCCCGGCCCGCCGGCAGGAGCAGGAAATGCTCTGCGAAAAGGCCCGGCAACGGCTGCTGGCTGGGGAGGAGCTGGCCACGGTGGCGAAAGAGATGTCCCAGGACGGGACAAGAACCCTTGGCGGCCTATTGGCCCCCCGCTTTCTCGACCCGCTCAATCCCCAGGACCAAGAGCTGGCCCAACTGGCTCCGCAGGGAATCAGCCAGGTCATGCCGGTTGCCAACGGCTTCTGGTGCTATCGGCTCGAGGGCAGGAGTATCGGCAGACAGATGACTTTCGCCGAAGCCCCCTGGGAGGCAAAGCGCATCCTCTTCCGCCAGGTGCTCAGCGAGAGGATGGCAGAAGAGACCGGGAATGGGCGGTAATTCCTACCGTCAAGGCAGCCCTTCGACAGGCTTGTATGGTTTTTACAGCTCATTTCTGAGAAGCTCTAAGAAGAAGAGCCGGGGTGGAGGGACTTCGACTGGCATCTGCCGCGCTGCGGACAGACTTACTGAGAAATCTCCCACCACACCCCAAACGTCGATGAAGAATCTAGCGGCATGTGCATTGACCGCCGATTTGAACGCAAGCTAACGTCGGTGTGTGCCACCCCAGCATGATTACTTTACTTCTGGAGGCTACCATCATGCAAACCTTTCTAAACGTAGGGGTGGATGTTGCCAAAGACGCCGTTGTCGTTGCTTGTGCTGCGCAAAGCTTTCCTGTCCACAGTGTTGTCAATCAGCATGAAGTTTTGCTGGCTTGGCTGAAATCCCTGCCCGCAGGCAGCCGTATCGGCCTGGAGTCTACAGGCGGATATCACGAGTTGCTGGCTGATCTGGCGCATAGGCAAGGCTATACCGTATTTCTGCTTAACCCAATGGAGACCCGGCACTACGCCAAGGCCATGGGCAACCGCGCCAAAACCGACCGTGTCGATGCCGAACTAATCGCTCGTCTCATCGCGCAAGAGCATACTCGCCTGCGTCCCTACACGTCCCCCACGGCCAACCAGCGCAAGCTGGACCATCTGATCCGGCGGCGGGCCAAGATCGTCCGCATCAAGAGCACGCTCAAGCTGACGATGGCCAACCTGGGCGGGTTTGCCCCTGAGCTCAAGGCGGTCTTGTGCAAGCTCGACGCTTTGATTGCCAAAATCGATGTCGCCATGGCAACGATTGCTGCCCGTTCTCCGCAACACAAGGAAACGCAACAGCGGTTGCAAACCATTGTGGGGGTTGGCCCCCTGGTGGGCATGGCCTTAACCAATACGTTGGAACGAGTTCCTTTCCGCAATGCGGATGCGTTCGTCGCATTCACCGGTTTCGACCCCAGAGCAAATGACTCCGGTCACAAGGCTGGCCGTAGACGCTTGTCCAAACGCGGCCCCGGCGAATTACGCCGTCTGCTGTTTAATGCCGCGATGTCCGCCGTCAAAACCAAAGTCTGGAAACCTATTTATGAGCATTATCGCAGCAAAGGCTGGAGTACGACCGCAACGTTGGTGATCATCGCCCGGAAAATCGCCCGAGCCGCCTGGTCTATTCATCACTACCGCTCGACATTTAACCCAGAACGGCTTACAAAATGCTTGACGTAAACCATAGAATCTCAGGGCGAACGGAATATCAATGCGTTACGGTAATACCCGCTCACCCTGAGCCTCTCGAAGGGCGGTTTTTCCCGAATCCCTCAACTATGGATGAACACATAATCCCCTGGATTGAAAATAATCTTCAGCCAGCCGCCGTGATTCTCGCCATACACCTCCCAACCCGGCCTGCCGTTAATCTCGCATTGCACATAGCTGGGCGAATGGCTTTTCTGCCGCGCATCAGACCAGGCGATGCAATCTGATTCCCTGTTCTCCCCTTGGGCAATGATGCTGGCCATTTTCCGTGCCGTTTCAAAATCAAGTTCCACCCCGGTGATTGCAATCAAAATGTCTTTCATGCTACTATCCTCCGTTGGTTGAAAAAATGATCCTCTTTCCCTCAAAAAAACAGAGCCCAGTCCTTTACGCAACCATATTCCATAGCCAAGGCACCCCATGAGACTGCGGACCATCATCTTCATCATCCTCCTTGCCCTTGGCATCCTGCCCATCCTCACCCTGGTCGGGGTCAATCTTCGCTCCCACATCAACCAACATGAAACGGTGGAGAAAAAACGGACCGCCGCCGGGGCCGAAAGCAGCTTTGTTTCCCTCAATGCCAGAGTGAAATGCATCCGGAAAAGCCTCCTCCAGACGGCGGCCACCCCCATGATCGCGGGGCTTACCCCGTTGCCCCTGGACCCAGTTAAACGCCAGCGGCTGGCAGACCTGCTCATCGGCCAAATGAATACGGAAAAGGTGATTCTCGGGGTCCGCCTGCTCGACGCCTCCGGCAGCCAACTGGTCCACCTCCGCCGGAATAACGGCTCCCTGGAAGTTGCCCCAGACGAACCCACTGATAATGCGGCACAGACCCCGCTGTTCCGAAAAGGGCTGGCGCTCAAGGAATCCGAGGTCGACACCCTCCTGAGCAAGGACCCGGACGATCCCGCCGCCAACCGCCTGAGCCTGACAACCCCAATTCCTGGCAGAGATGGCGCCGTAACGGGCGTGGTCATCATGGAGATCGCCCCAGACCTCTTCCTCGAGGCCCAAGGAAATGCCTGCTGGGCAACGCCTGCGGGCGCCATTGTCCATGCCCCGACCGCCTTTCCCGAACTGGACACCGCGCACCCCATCGCCTCCGGCGCCAACCTCCTTGCCCTCTTCCCCGGCCTTGCCGCCCCCATGGCGGACAACCGCCCCTTTGTCTGGGAAAATGCTTCCGGCCACAGCCTTATCTGGCTGCCGCTCATCTTCAACGACCATCTCCCCCCGACCCTGTGGCTCGGTTCGCCCGTGGACCGCAGCGCGGCCCGGGAATGGAAGCTTTCCCTGATCTACAACATTGTCTGGATCGTGATCAGCATCGGCATCATCGTCGCGCTCATTGCCAACGCCATCGCCAAAAAAATCGACCGGATCAAGGATACGATCCTCACCGGCCTGGACTCCATCCTCAACAAGGGGGAGGAGAACGTACAATTCAGCTGGACCGGCCCCAGGGAGGTGGTCAATCTGGCCGAGGAACTCACCACCCTGGCCCGCCGCTATGCAATCACCAGAACCCGGCAGCAGGAGGCTGAAGCCGACCTGCGGCAAAGCGAGGACAAGTTTAGAAACCTCACCGCCTCGGCCCAGGACGCCATCGCCATGATGGACCATCGCGGCAATATTTCCTACTGGAACGAGGCCGCCGCAGAGATCTTCGGCTTTAGTGCCGCCGAGGCTCTGGGCAAGCCGATCCACACCCTGATCTCCCCGCGGCTTTCCGAATCCGGCCAACGGGGCGCAATCGAAGAAAAACCGGTGAGCGACGGACCCATCCGCGAAACCATCGAGCTGATCACCCGGCGCAAGGACGGCACTGAACTGCCCATCGAGCTCTCGCTTTCCGAGGCCAGGATCAAGGATAAGTGGAACTCCATCTGGATCATCCGGGACATCACCGAACGCAGGCGGACCGAGGACGAGACCCGGCTCCAGCAGCAGCAGTTGGTCCAGGCGGACAAGATGATCTCGCTGGGCGTGCTCATCTCCGGGGTGGCCCACGAAATCAACAACCCCAACAGCATCGCCATGCTCAACACCTCCATGCTCTTCAAGGCCTGGGAAAGCGCCAAGCCGATTCTCGACGAATACTACCGCGAAAACGGGGATTTTCTCGTTGCCGGGCTGCAATACAGCGAGATGTGCGAACAGATCCCCCGCCTTTTTCTGGAGCTGGAAGAAAGCGCCCGGCGCATCAAGAATATCGTCCACGATCTCAAGGATTACGCCCGACAGGACACCACCCGCCACATGGAACCGGTGGATCTCAACGAGATCGCCCGGGCTGCGGTACGCCTCAACCACAACAAGATCAAGAACGCCACCCGAAATTTCAGCACCGATCTGACCCCAAACCTGCCGCCCATCCGGGGCAACCGCCAACGGCTGGAGCAGGTGCTGATCAACCTGATCCAGAACAGCTGCGAGGCCCTGGC
Source organism: Thiovibrio sp. Mzg5 (assembly GCF_055379285.1). Classification (NCBI taxonomy): domain Bacteria; kingdom Pseudomonadati; phylum Thermodesulfobacteriota; class Desulfobulbia; order Desulfobulbales; family Thiovibrionaceae; genus Thiovibrio; species Thiovibrio sp. Mzg5. The sequence continues at coordinate 1,566,095 of NZ_AP022872.1, forward strand.
CAACCAAGATGCGGCCATATCCATCGCCTCGCGCTATGACGCAAACAGCGAAGAGGTAGAGGTGTGCGTCCACGACCAGGGCACCGGGATTGCCGAGGAAATCATCAACCAGATCACCGACCCTTTCTTCACCACCAAACGGTCATACGGCGGCACCGGCCTCGGCCTCTCGGTCTCCGCAGGGATCATCAAGGAACACCTGGGCAGGCTGCGCTTCAGCTCAAGCCCGGAGGCAGGCACCACCGCGACCATCTCCTTTCCGCTCTGGCGGGAAGAGACGGATGACAAAACAACGCAAGCCGGGTAGGCTCAATTGTACCCCCCCTGGCCCTGCGCCAGTCCGAAATTTCAGGAGGATTTTTTCATGGACAAGCAGCTTTCCCCTTTGCGCCCCATCCTGCTCGTGGATGATGAAGAGGCCTGGCTGCACAGCTTCAGCCTGACCCTGCGCTCCGAAGGACTCAGCAATATCCGCTGCTGCGCCGACAGCCGCAAGGTCATGGATATCCTGGCCAGCGAGAAGGTGGGAGTGATCGTTCTTGATCTCACCATGCCCCATCTCTCCGGGGAAGAGCTGCTGCCGAATATCGTGCGCGAATACCCGCAGATTCCGGTGATCATCATCACCGGCCTTGATCTGGTGGATACTGCGGTACGGTGCATGAAACTCGGGGCCTTTGACTACTACACCAAGGTCAGCGAGGAGACCCGCCTCATCGCCGGGGTGCAACGGGCCGTTGACCTCAGCCGGTTGCGTCAGGAAAACGATCTGCTCAAGGAACATTTCCTCAAGGACACCCTGGATCACCCCGAGGCCTTCAGCCGAATCACCACCCACAACAAGGGGATGCGCTCCATCTTCCAGTACGTGGAGTCCATTGCCGACACCAGCGAGCCGGTGCTGATCTCCGGGGAAACCGGGGTGGGCAAGGAACTCATTGCCCAAGCCCTGCACGCCTTAAGCAATCGGAAGGGCGAGTTTGTTCCGCTCAATGTGGCGGGCCTGGACGACACCATGTTCGCCGACACCCTGTTCGGCCACAAAAAGGGCGCCTTCACCGGGGCGGAGCAGACCCGGCGGGGCCTTATCGAGCAGGCTGCGGGCGGCACCCTGTTTCTCGACGAAATCGGCGATCTCTCCCAGCTCTCGCAGACCAAACTGCTCCGCCTCCTCCAAGAACGGGAGTATCTGCCCCTGGGCTCGGACATCCCCAAACGCACCGATTGCCGAATGATCTTCGCCACCCACCAGAACCTCGAGGAGATGCAGGAAAACAACACCTTCCGCAAGGATCTCTACTACCGGCTCCATGCCCACCGCATCCATATCCCTCCCCTGCGGGAAAGGCTTGATGACCTGCCCCTGCTGATCGATTACTTTTTCGAGGAGGCCGCAGCCAAGCTCAACAAGAAGAAGCCTGCCTTCCCCAAGGAGCTGATCTCCCTCTTGGGCACCTATGATTTTCCCGGCAATATCCGGGAACTCAAAAACATGACCTTTGACGCAGTGAGCACGCACAAAAACCGCACCCTGTCCATGGATTCCTTCAAGGAGTATCTCCGACTCAGGCGGCCCAACCTGGAAGAGGAGGTCAAAAGGCATCCGGAAACCCGGACCCCATTCGCCGATCTTCTTAAGCTCCCCTCCATCAGAGAGGCGGGTTATCTCCTGGTACTGGAGGCCCTGAACCGGGCCAAAGGCAACCAGGCCATTGCCGCGGAGATGCTCGGCATCACCCGGCAGGCCCTCAACTGGCGGCTCAAACAGGCGGACCGGGGGGAGTAGGGCTAAGAGCAAGCCGTCGCGGCCCTCAACCCTCGCTCCGCAGCTTTAAGCTGCCACTCTCCAGCGCAAACCTCCTTGCACCCATTGCCCAAATTCCCCCCACCAGCCACACACAACATCCTGCAATATTTCAGCAAGATACGTCTTATTGCCCATCCATGGCACCCATCTTGCTTTAATCACGGGCGTCACCGACAACACCGTTTTTTTAGCAAAATACCTTTACACCACCGAGCCCATGGCCAGACGACACATTCTTCTTGCAGAAAGCAGGCCCAACCTGCAACACAGCCTCGGGCTCATGCTCAAACAGGCGGATTACCGGGTAAGCCTTGCCGAGACCACGGAAGAGGCGCTGACCCTGGCCAGGGCTTTGCACAACGCCCAGGAGCCCGTTGATCTGCTGATCGTTGACCTGGATTCAGCCTCACCGGAGGCGTGCCGCGCCTTCATGCATGCCCTCTCTGCCAGCAATTTTGCCATGCCCTATCTCGTTCTGGCGGAAGAGATCCGCGATCAGACGGTCGATGCCTTGCAAAAAAATGGCTGCCTGGCTTGCATCGCCAAGCCGTTCGAGCCGGAAACCTTGCTCAACAGCGTACACAAAGCCCTGAACCGGCTTTCGCCAAGCGAAAGACAGAAAAAAAACAACCCAAAAATCCAGTGAACCAACCCGAATAATCATTATTTTTTCAAGGAGAACGATCATGCAGAACAAGCAGTTGCGCAGATGGCTTCCATTCCTGCTGTTTACCGGCCTTCTGGTCGGCAGCCCGAACCTCTCCGGCTCCTTGGCCCTTGCCGCGGACCCGGCACCGCAGACCGCCCAGAGCACCAACACCTTTACCGGCAAGGTCACCGGCAAATCCAACAAGGCCAAGACCATCACCATCGAGGTGAACGGCAAAAACGAATTCGTCAAGTTCGATGACAAAACCGCAGGCGTAGACCACGCGGTGGAGGGCGAAGCCTCGATCATCCAGTTTGAAATGCGCGGCAGCGACAGATACGCCACCGACATCAAGCCCAAGCTTGCCACCCTGCCGGAAGGCGTAAAGGAAATCAAGACCGACGAGTTGGCCAAGCTCATCGCCGTGGGCCCGGACGAGGGCAATTACGTGCTGATCGACTCCAGGCCGGCGGCCCGTTACCATGAAGGACATATCCCCACCGCCATCTCCATCCCCGAGACGGTCATGAAGGATACCGGCGCAGCCTTCCTGCCCGGCGATGCAAAGCTCAACAACACCCAGCTCATCTTCTACTGCGGCGGGCCCACCTGCGGCATGAGCCCCAGCGCCGCGAACATGGCCAAGCAGATGGGCTACACCAATCTCCATGTCATGCTCCAAGGCATCCCCGGCTGGAAAAAGGCCGGCAAGAGCGTGACCGCCTCGGAAAAATTTGTCCAGACAGGCAACATCGTCCTGATCGATCTGCGCTCCAAGGAGGAATACGAAGCGGGCCATATTCCCAAAGCACACAACATCCCCCTGGCCTCGCTGGCTGCAAAAGAGGATGGTTTCCCGATCAAAGCCCCCACCGTGGTCTACGCCAACTCCTTTGTCGAGGCGCAAAAAGGCTACAACATGATCAAGAAATGGGGCGTCAAGACGATCTCCATCTGGCCGGGCGGCGAAAAATCCTGGGCAGCCAAGAGCAACAAGCTGGCCAAGGGGCCCACCCCTGCTGCCATCACCTGGGTCCGGCAGATGGGCAAGGGCGAGGTCTCCCTGGCTGAGTTCAAGAAGGCCATGGACGGCAGCGCCACGCAGGTGATCCTCGATGTCCGCACCAAGGACGAGGTGCAGACCGGCGCCTTCAAAAACTCCATCTCCATCCCCCTGGACGAAATCGAAAAACGGATCGGCGAATTGCCCAAGGGCAAGGAGATGCTGATCCATTGCTCCACCGGAGCCCGGGCGGAAATGGCCAAAGCCGCCCTGGACAAAGCCGGGCTCAAGAGCCGCGTCCTGATCGCCGATGTGGAATGCGAGCAGGGCAAGTGTGAGATCAAGGACTAATCCTACCGCTCCTTAAAAAACAGCTGCCCCCCCGCAGCTGTTTTTCTGTGCAAGGCCCTGCCGGTTCCTCCCCCCGGCAGGGCCTTTTTTTATCCATACCCATGGCAGAAGCGACCAAAAGCCCATTTCTTTGCTTGCCCAAGACCCCCAAAGCGGTCTATAATTGCGTTTCTTGTATCCTTCCAGCTGGTTGCGCCTTGTTGCGCCAGCCGTACCTTCTCTACTCAATGATCTCAGGAGCCGGTCCGTGACCCTGTCCAGTACAAAGAAAAAACAGCTGCGCGATGCGGTTGGTAAATTCAGCTCCGCCAACATTCTGGTGCTCGGCGACATCATTGTCGATCACTTCATCTGGGGCTCTGTTTCCCGGATCTCTCCGGAAGCACCGGTGCCGGTGGTGGATGTCACCCACGAAAACCTGCTGTTGGGCGGGGCGGCCAACGTCCTGCACAACATCTACGCCCAGAACAGCCGCGCCTCCCTCTGCGGCCTAATCGGCAACGATGCCATGGGCGACCATCTTTTGAGTCTGCTGGCGGAAATCGGCTCCCCTGCCACGGGGATCGTCCGCACCTCCAACCGCCCCACCACCCTCAAGACCCGGATCGTGGCCCAGCACCAGCAGGTGGTCCGCTTCGACCGGGAAAAAACCGGGGAGCCAAGTCCGGAGCGGCTGGCGGAGATCTGCCGCTTCATCGACGACAATCTGGAGAACTTCGACGCGGTCATCGTCTCCGACTACAATAAGGGCATGATCAACCTGCCCCTGATGGACCATCTGCGGAGCCGGCTCAAGGAACGAGACATCCCGCTGATCATCGACCCCAAGCCCCAGCACCCGGAACGCTTCCGCGGCGCCACCATCATCACCCCCAACCTGCACGAGGCCGAGCGCATGGCCGACATGGTGATCAAAACCGAGGCGGACCTGGAGATTGCAGCCCATCTCCTCCAGAAAAAGCTGGCCAGCGACGCGGTCCTCATCACCCGGGGCGAGGCGGGCATGGCCCTGTACGAAAAGGGGCACCCCCTCTTCACCATACCCACCATGGCCAAGGAGGTGTACGATGTCACCGGCGCAGGGGACACGGTGATCGCCACCCTGGCCCTGGGTCTGGCCGTCGGCCTTTCCGCCGCCGATGCCGCCACCATCGCCAACTTCGCCGCGGGCATCGTGGTGGGTAAGGTAGGCACGGCCACTGCCTCCACCGCCGAACTTCTTGAGGCCATCGGATGAAAAGACCGTTGAGCATGACCGGTTACGGCCGGGGCGAAGCGACCGGGGCAAAAAGCTGGACCGTGGAGATCCGCTCGGTGAACCACAAGTTTCTGGACCTGAGCATCAAGATCCCCCGCAAATACCTCGGCCTGGAAGACCGGATCAAAAAAGAGATCAACGCCTACTACAGCCGAGGCCATGTGGATGTCTACGTTAATCCCGGCTCCGAGGCGGGCGACAATATCCGTTTGGCCGCCAACCTGCCGCTGGCCCGCAATTATTACCAGTGCCTGGAAGCGATCCGCCAAGATCTCTCCCTGCCCGACGGACCGACCCTGGCCATGATCCAAAACTACAAAGAGATCATCGTGGCCCACGAGGAAGAGGAAGACCTCGAGGCGGTCTGGCCGCAGGTCGCCGAGGCCCTTACCCAGGCCCTGACCATGGCGCAGTCCATGCGGGAGCAAGAAGGCGACGCGCTCAAGAACGAGTTGCACCAACGGTTGCAGGAATTTGCCAAAACCGTGGAGACCATTGCCCAGGATATCCCCGCCATTGTCCAGCGCAGAACCGAGAAGCTCAAGGAGCGGTTGGCCATTCTCCTCCAGGGGGTTGACCTTGACCCTCTCCGCTTGGCCCAGGAGGTGGCGATGATGGCCGACAAGGCGGATGTCACCGAGGAGGTGGTGCGCCTGCGCAGCCATATCAGCCAATTTTCCGGTTTCCTGGCGGCGGACGAACCCGTGGGCCGCAGGCTTGATTTTCTCCTCCAGGAATTCCTGCGGGAGATCAACACCCTGGCCTCGAAGATCAGCGATGCCCCCACCGCCCACCTCACTGTGGAGCTGAAAACCGAGGTGGAAAAACTCCGCGAACAGATCCAGAACATCGAATAAGGGAAGACCATGTCAGACCAGAGAATGATCAACGTGGGCTTTGGCAACGCCGTCCTTGCCAACAGGGTGCTGGCGGTGGTGAACCCCAAATCCTCCCCCATGAAAAAACTGCGGGAAGAGGCCAAGGAGCAGAAAAGGCTCATCGATGTCACCGAAGGCCGCCGGACCCGCTCCATCATCATCCTCGACAGCAACCATGTGCTGCTCTCCTCGGTGCAGCCGGAAACCATCACCCTGCGCTTCATGGCCTCCTACGACCGGCGCGACGACGAGCAGCCGGAAAAGGCGGATAAATGAGCCGGGGCAACCTTTTTGTCATCTCCGCTCCCTCCGGGGCGGGCAAGTCCACCATCCTCAAAAAACTGCTGACCGCGGTGCCCAACCTCGCTTTTTCCGTGTCGCACACCACCCGCGCCCCGCGCCACGGCGAGAGCAACGGCCAAGAGTACCACTTTGTCGACCGCCCCACCTTTGAGGGGATGCGCACCGAACAGGCCTTTCTCGAGTGGGCCGAGGTGCATGGCAATCTCTACGGCACCAGCCGGGCGGCCATCGAGGCGCAACAGGCCAAGGGGATTGATGTTTTCCTCGACATCGATGTTCAGGGAGCCAGGCAACTCCGTGATTGCGGACACCCTGGAGCCATCTTCCTCTTCATCGCCCCGCCCTCCTGGGCTGAGCTGGAAAGACGGTTACGGGGGAGGGGCACTGACCCCGAAGAAACCGTGCAGCTACGGCTGAACAATGCCCGCCGCGAGATGGAGGATGCCAACCACTACGACTATCTGGTGATCAACGACCGGCTGGATGAGGCGGTGGAGGTCCTGCGGGCAGTGGTCATCGCCGAACGCTGCAAGGCCCGCCGCAACCCCGATGGCCAACCCCTCGACCTCGTAGCCCTGGGCTTTACCGCACAATAACCTCGACCTTTTTTTTGGAGGCACCATGAGCAACGAGCCGGACACCGACGACCTCCTCTGGGGCATCCATCCCATCCTTGAGATGCTGCGGCTTCAGCCAAAAAAGGTGCGGGAGGTGGTTATCCAGCAGGGCAAGGCCGGGGCCAAGATCCAGGAGATCATTGCCCTGGCCCAGGAACAGGGGGTCAAGGTCCGTTTTCTGCCGGGCCAGCGCTTCCCCAGCTCCCCGGACAAAACCCACCAGGGGGTGTTGGCAAAAACAGCGCCCGTATCCACCTGCAGCCTGCATGAGCTGTTGAAAAAAGCCGGGGAGTCAGAGCAGCCGCTCATCGTGGCGCTGGACTCCATCCAGGACCCGCACAATCTGGGGGCCATCATCCGCAGCGCCGCAGCAGCCGGAGCAATCGGCATCATCCTGCCCAAGGACCGTTCGGCCCCGCTCAACGCCACCGCAGCCAAGGCCGCAGCCGGGGCCATGGCCCATCTCAAGCTCTGCCTGGTCACCAATCTGGTGACCACCCTGCAAACCGTTAAGGAGAAAAGCTTCTGGGTTTACGGAGCAGCTGGCGAGGCCAAACGCACCGTGTACGAGACCAAATTCTCCGGCCCCGTCTGCCTGGTCATCGGCGGCGAGGACAAAGGGATGCGCCCCCTGGTCCGCGAGCAGTGCGATGAGCTGGTCTCCATCCCCATGGCAGGCAGCCTTAACTCCCTCAACGCCTCGGTGGCCGCGGGCGTCATCCTTTTTGAGATCGTCCGCCAGCGACAGGACAGCCGCTGATCCCCCCACCTTCCCCTTGACTTTACCTCCCCGCCTGCCGGATAATACTGTCTAGAGACAGTTTCTGGAGCGGGCCCCGTTCCGTTCCGCTCCCATATCCCGCCACAGAGGAGCGCGGCCATGGACCAAGCAACAGCAATGCGGCAACTCACTCTCCCGCTGAACAGGGATCTTTTCCTCAGAACTCTCATCCGTGAACTGGCCGGCACCTTGGAAGAGGTGGTCGGCTACGAAGAGGCTGCCGGGTATATCAGCCTGGTTGGCCAGCACATGGGGGACTGGATCAATGCCCTCTACACCAAGGAGCTGGGAGTATCCACGCTCAACCGCCAGCAGGTGGGGGAGGTTCTCGTGGACCTCAAACAACGGATCAACGGCAACTTTTCCATCGTGGAACAGGACAGCAAAAAGATCATCCTGGAAAGCTCCACCTGCCCCTTTGAGGACAAGGTGCAGGACCGTCCCTCCATGTGCATGATGACCTCCAACGTCTTTGGGGTCATCACCGCCGCCAACCTGGGCTATGCCAAAGTGGTGCTTGAAGAAACCATTGCCAAACACTGCGGACACTGCCGCATTGTTGTTTACACCCAACAATGCCCCGAAGCCGATGCGGCCCAAGGCCGGGAATATTACGGAAATTAAGGCATGCTGACCGAGCTGTTTGCCGAACTGAGCGAGCCATGGCCGGACGCCTGCTTTCTCCTCACCAAGAACGGGGAGATCACTGCGACCAACCCTGCCGGCGCAACAATGCTCGGCCTGCCCCCTCATAATGCCCCTGGACACAAGCTCAGCGAATTTGTTCGCGAATCGGTCGAGACGGTGTCCGGCTATCTTGCCACCTGCGCCAGAAACAAACAGCAAATGCCAGGCTCCCTCTCCCGCCTGAAACCAGACGGGCAGATCCTCCGCTACAGCTGCTTCGGCCACCGGATTCAGGCAAAGGTCACGGATTCCCCCCTGATCTTTCTCCGCTGTTCCTTGGCCAAAACCGCGAGCAACCGCTTCACCTCTCTCAACCAGCAACTGGAACGGCAGCTGGCGACCCACCACCGGCTCATGGCCTCCCATACCATGCTGAAAACCGTATTGGACAGCCTGGAGGCCTTGGTCTATGTGGCCGACATGCAGACCTACGAGGTGCTTTTCGCCAACCGTTACTGCCGGGATCTGCTGGGCGACATCACCGGCTCCATCTGCTGGCAGACCATCCAAGCCGGGCAAACAGGGCCGTGCTCCTTCTGCACCAACAGCTTGCTCTTGACCCCTGCGGGAACTCCGGCAAAGGTCCACACCTGGGAGTTCCGGAACACCGTCACCGGTCGCTGGTTCCACATCCATGACCGGGCCGTCCCCTGGATCGACGGCCGTCTGGTCCGGCTGGAGATTGCCACCGACATCACGGCCATCAAAGAGGCGGAGGAAAAGACACGCCGCGAGGAAGAACAGGCCAAGGCCCTGCTCGATCTGGCCCAGCGGCCATGGACCTCCAGGGACGCCTTGACCGACCAAGCCCTGGCCGAGGCGGTGCGGCTCACCGGCAGCACGGTGGGCTATCTTCATTTCATGAAGGAGGATCAGCAAACCATCGAGCTATTTTCCTGGTCGGCAGCGGTCCAGGCCGAATGCTCGGCCTCGAAATTGGTCCATTATCCGCTGGAGAAGGCCGGAATCTGGGCCGATTGCGTCCGCCTCCGCCAACCGGTGATCCACAACGACTACCCAAATACCCCCAACCGCAAGGGCTACCCGGAAGGCCATTTCCCCCTACTCCGCCACCTGAGCGTACCGATTTTTGACGGGGAACGCATCGTGGCCATCATCGGGGTCGGCAATAAGGAACTGCCCTACGATCAGACGGATGCCAACCAACTTGCCCAATACATGAACAACTTCTGGGCCATCCTCAAACAGAAGCTCGCCGAGATTGAAATACGCAGCATCAAGGACCAGTGGGAAAAAACCTTTGACGCCATCGATGATGTCGTGACCATCCATGACCATGAGATGCGGATCATCCGGGCCAACAAAGCGGCGGGCGCCCTGTTCGGGGTAGAACCGGCGGAGCTGATCGGCAAGCACTGCTACGAGCTGTTCCGGGGGGGAGACAAGCCTTGCCCCGGGTGCCCAGAGGTTCTCTCCCGCGCGGATTTGAGCAATCACCGGGCAAACATCTGCCATGAGAATCTAAATAAGACCTTTGCCGCGGCCTCCTTCCCCCTTGTCGACGCAACAGGACTTACCGGCTTTGTCCACATCGCCAAGGACATCTCCGGACAGCTGCGGATGGAGGAGCGGCTGAGGCAATCCCAAAAGATGGAGGCCATCGGCACCCTGGCCGGCGGCATCGCCCATGATTTCAACAATATCCTGGCCCCCATCCTCGGCTACACCGAATTGGCGCTGACCAGGATTTCCTCGCAGGATGCCCTGGCCGCCGATCTGCACCAGGTCATCAAGGCCGCCCTGCGGGCCAAGGAACTGGTCCAGCAGATTCTCGCTTTCAGCCGACAATCCCCCAAGGAGCGAAAACCCCTCCAGCCGCATCTGGTGGTGAAGGAGGCGCTCAAGCTGCTGCGGGCCTCCCTGCCATCCACCATCGAAATCCGCGAAGAGATTTCCCCCGAGTGCGGCGCCATCCTGGCCGACCCGACCCAGCTGCACCAGATCATCATGAACCTGTGCACCAACGCCTACCAGGCCATGCGAGATACCGGCGGGGTGCTGGGGGTGAGTCTGATGAAAGTGAGCATCGGGGAGGAAGACAGCAAGGTGGCCAGCTTCGAGCTTGCGCCCGGAGACTATGTGCTGCTCGAGGTCAGCGATACCGGCTGCGGCATGGATCACGCAACCATGGCCCGAATTTTTGAGCCCTACTTCACCACTAAACCCACTGGGGAAGGAACCGGCCTGGGGCTTTCCGTGGTCCACGGCATTGTCAAAAGCCACCAGGGGCAGATCACCGTGTACAGCGAACCGGGCCGGGGCACGAATTTCCATGTCTATCTGCCCAGGGTGGCGGAGGCGGCTGTGCTGCCGATCGGGGCGATCTGCCCGGAGACCATCCCCACCGGCACCGAGCGGCTGCTGGTGGTGGACGACGAGGAGATGATCACCGGCATGCTGCGGGTGATCCTGCAAAATCTCGGCTACCAGGTCACCATTTGCGGCGACAGCCTGAAGGCCCTGGCCCGTGTGGAACAAGATCCTGCGGCCTTTGACCTGCTGATCACCGACATGACCATGCCCAACCTGACCGGCTTCGAGCTGGCCCAAAAGGCGCTGGCCCTGCGCCCTGATCTGCCAGTTATCCTTTGCACCGGCTTCAGCGAGCTGATCAACAAGGAGCAGGCAAAGGCCATGGGCATCCGGGCCTACCTGATGAAGCCGGTTTCAGTGCGGGAGCTGGCCCAAGCGGTGCGCAAGGCCCTGGATAAAAAATAACCGCGCTCATTCAGCAGGCCAACGCCGGATATTGGTTCTTGCCAAAACCCCAAACCCGCGCTACCGTTTCTCCTCAGGCAACCATCCAGAAAGGAGAATCCATGAAGCACCTCGCACTTTCCCTCGCCGCCCTGCTGCTTATTCCCGCCTTGGCCAACCAGGCAAGCGGTGCCCCAAAAACCCGTTATGACGCAACCACCCAGACCTGCCGGGTTCTCAGCGACGGCCCGCTGGACTGGGAAAGCCGCCCCTGGGGCGAGGGCGGCAAGCTCTTTAAGGAGACCTGCAAGGGCTGCCACTCACGCAACAATGACAAAGGCGCCCCCTTTCTCTGGGTGGAATCAAAAAATTCGGAGGGCTGGAACCGGATCTTTGCAACCCGTTCCCCGAAATGCGCCAAAGCCGGGGCCTGGGACACCATCACCCTGGAGCAGCAGCTGAAGCTCAACGATTACCTGTACCGCTGGGCGGCAAACAGCCAGGACATCAACGACAGCTGCTGACGCTGAAATCAACTCTCCCGGTCCGGGAGAAAAACAGCACGCCAGCCGCCGCCCCATCCTACTTTTTCTGTCCCTTGTTGAAGAGATCGGCAAAGGTGGCCATGGGTGCGGCCTCCTTCTTCTTTTCCGCGATGTACTGACGGAAATCGTCCCGGTTTTCCCCTTCCCCCGCCCCCTTGTCCTTTTTGCCGCCTGCCTTGCCGGCCTCCTGGCCCTCGGCCTTGGCAGGCATGGGCAAGGAGAGGGACAATCGCTTTTTCTCTGGGTCCACGCTGTCGATCTTCACCTCCAGGGCATCGCCCACCTGAACGACCTCGCGCGGATGACTGATGCGTCGTCCCGCTCCCAGCTTGGAGATATGCACCAGGCCGTCGATGCCGGGAGCAAGGGAGACAAAGGCGCCGAATTCCGTGAGACGGACAACCTTGCCGGTGACGACGCTGCCCTCGGGGAACATGGTGCTGATCTCCTCCCAGGGGTTGGGCAGGGAATCCTTGAGGCTGAAAGAGTAACGGTCCTGGTCCCAATCGAGCTTGAGCACGGTGACGGTCACTTCCTGACCTACGGCCAACCGCTCGTGGATATCCTCGATCCTCCCCCAGGCGATCTCGGAAACCGGAATCAACCCCTCGATGCCGCCGATATCGACAAAGGCGCCGAAATCGCGGATGGAGGTGATAACGCCGGTGACGGTCTGGCCGACAGCCAGGGATTCCTGCAGGGCTTCCTTCTGCTGGGCCCGTTCCTCCTCAAGCAAGGCCCGGCGGGAAACCACGATGTTCTTGCCGTGTTCGCTGAATTTGGTGACCCGGAAGGCGAATTTCTTGCCGATGTACTCCTCACCGTTTTCGATCCGACGCATCTCCATCTGGGAAAAGGGGCAAAAGGCCCGGACGCTGCCGGAGAAGCGGACATCAAAACCGCCCTTGACCTCGGCCGTTACCGTGCCCTCAACCGGGATGCCGTTCCGGCAGGCCTCGTCAAGATGGCCGGCCACCGCGCCGCCGCTCACCTTGGCGGTGAACAACCGTTCGTTCCTCTTCTCGGAAAGAAAATAGACCTGTACCTTGTCGCCTTCCGCCACAGTCAGATTGCCCTCACCATCGGTGAATTCATTTTTGGCCACCGACCCTTCGCTCTTGGCGCCCAGATCAAGAAAGATCCATTCCTTGGCAATACGCACCACGGTGGCCTCGATCTTCTGGCCCGGACGCAACCGCTCCTTGGTGGTGGCGGCTGTTTCCTGAAACATCTCGGCAAAACTTTTATCATCATCGGTCATTGTCATCACCCTTACTCACACGTTGTTTTTCCATGATTATCAACTACGAAACAGAAGCTTCTCTCTTCTCGTTTCAATCCTTGTCAATGGCAGAACCGATCTCCACCCTTTCCACCTCTTTTGTTTCACATTGCAAAATACAGAATCCGGGCTGCTCATCCTTGCCCAACAGCTCGCCGGGGTTGACCAGCAGGCAATCGCCGACCTTTTCCACCTGATAGCGGTGATTATGGCCGCAGCACACCACATCAAACATGCTCTGGCAGGCGATGCCCCTGGCCATCTGCGGATAATGGGTAAAGGCGATTTTCAGCCCCCCGGCCTCCACCGCGCCCAGGATGCCGTGGTGGCTGATGGTGGGAAAACGGAGCCCGCATGACTGGGAGATAACATGCTGATCACCGATGTTGTTGCCGTAAATCAGATGCACCGCCCCGCTGAAGCGAGCGAGTTCGTCGAGCATGAACGGGGAGATCAGGTCGCCGCAGTGGATGATCATGCTTACGCTGTAGGCGTTGCAGTATTTCACCGCAGAACGCAGATTGACAATGTGGTCGTGAGTGTCGGAGATGATCGCGATTCTCATGGCTTTTCCCCGAGAATCCCGGCGAGCGCGGCGAGGCACAGTTCGTTGCGCCCTGCCTCTTGCAACGAAACGCGGAAATAGTGGGGATCCAGGCCGGTAAAGTTGCCGCAATCCCGAATCATGATGCGCTCACGGAGCATACCCTCCCGCAACTGGGAGGCGGTCATTGCCCCGGCTAACCGGCAGAGGATAAAATTCGCCGCCCCAGGCACCACCTGCACCCCTGGCAGAGCAGCCAGCCGGGCGACAAAGTCTGGCCGGACCTGAGCAAGATAATCGCGCACCGCCTGGACATAGGAGTCACCATGATCGAGAAGATACTCCCCTGCCACCTGAGCCATGCGGTTCACCCCCCAGGGCTTACGCCGCACCGCAAACCGAGCCATCTTTTCCTCGTTGGCCACGAGAAAACCCAGACGCAGGCCGGGGATGCCGTAAATTTTTGAGGAGGAGCAAAGCAAAAACAGATTGGCAGGCAGAGGAAACCCGGCCAGGGAAGGCTCGTTGACAAAGGGCAGGTACGATTCGTCGACGAGAAATTCCGAGGCCGGATGAGCAAGGATGAAATCAAACAGTTCACGGCTTGCCACCACCCTACCGGTGGGGTTGTTGGGGTTACAAAGAAACACCAGCTCGCCCCCGGTCAGACGGGCAGACAACCGGTTGAAATCAAGGGCGAAATCATCCATCGCTTGCAGGAGGAAAAAATCAACGGCGAGCCCGGCCCAGTTGCAGGCCGTCTGGTAATCACCATAGGTTGGGGAAACGACCAGGGCGCGCCTGCTCTGAACGCTACCCGGCACAGCGTAGATAAATTCGGTGGTGCCGTTGCCCGCCAGCACCTGCTGCGGGGAGCAACCGTATTTCCCGGCAAAGAGCCTGACCAGGGTTTCACTGCCGCTTTCCGGCAGGAAGCTGATCTCCGGAAGCCTTTCGACCAGCGCTTCCCGCAAGCCAGGCACCATGCCCAACGGGGAGAGATTGCTACTGAGGTCGATGAGATCGCCAACACTACAGCCCAACCGCTTGGCCATGGAGAGAATATCCCCGCCGTGGGCGCCCTGGGCGCTAATCAAGCTCGTTTCCATATCAACCCTTGAGTCGCAGAGGCAGGCCGGCAGCCACGAAAACCACCTGCTCACAGACCAGAGCCATCTGCTGATTGGTCCAGCCGGCCAGATCGCGGAAGCGGCGGCCCAGGGGCGACTCCGGCACGATCCCCAGACCGACCTCGTTGGCAACCAGCACCACCGAGGCGGAGAGCTTAGCCACGGCCTGAGACAACCGGGCAACCTCCCCCTGGATTTTCTCGTCGTTGAAGCCCTGCATCATCATATTGGTAAGCCACATGGTCAGACAATCCACCAAAAAGACCTCCGAGCCGGTCTCGTTTTTTTCAAGCACCCCAACCAAATCCAGCGGCTCTTCCACAGTCAGCCAGCCTATGCCCCGGCTCTGCAGGTGCAGGGCGATGCGCTGGTCCATCTCCGCGTCGTTCCGTGCTTCCAGGGTGGCGACAAAAACCTTGTCCGAAAAATTTTGGGTAACCCATTGCTCGGCGTAGCGGCTCTTGCCGCTCCGGCAGCCGCCGAGCACCAATTTTTTCACGGGGAGTTGCCCGGTTGGTTGTGTGTTCATCATAACCCCTTTGCTGTGTGTACCGCCAGGGCAAGGTACCTTGTTCCCTGGGCAAAGAGCAACCGTTTTGCCGTAAGCTCTTCCAGAAAAGTTGTCAGTTGCGCCTTACCGAGCTTGGGAAACAGACGGGCAAGTTCCGCGAATTCGACCACTGTGTCACAGGCAAGATAGATGGACCGCGAGGTGCCGCGCAACCGGTGATGCAGAGTCGCCTGCCCGGGCAGTTCCTGCCGGATAAGCAGCAGATTGCCCGCATCCCGGTAGGAAAGCGGCGGTGCCAGATGAGCAGGACTTCGCCTTGCCCCATGAAACCGTTGCCAGTCTCGGATTTTTTTAACCACCGGCAACCAGAGCCTGCGCTGGTGCACCCGATCCCCGCGATAGTCATTGATCAGCAGGGTCAGCCCCGGCAAGATGTGCGGCGGGAAGAGCTTGCGGTTGTGGGGATGCTGGACAATGGCGCTGATGCCGTAATCGCTGGGCTTGCAGGCCACTTCGCAGCCATGACCGAGAAAAAAGGTGGCAGCGGCCAGAGGGGTAAAGGGCAGGACAAAATCAAGGTTGGCCAGGGTTTCCGCCACCTCCGCCTCGGTGGACCCAGGAAAACCGGTGATCAGGTTCCCGTCCAGCCGGATGCCCAGGGCAAGGCTTTCCTTCATCAGGGCCAGGTTCTCCATGACCGTGGCTCCCTTGCGCATCTTTTCAAGAAGCCCCTGACTGAGGGCCTCGATCCCGGCCTGCACCGCCACCAGCCCGCCCTCTCGGTAGCCTTTGAGGGTCTCCCCCCGCTGGTTGACCCGGAGTTCGGCAAAAAAACGAAAATCTTTTTTGCCGGAGGCCATCTTGGCAAAAAATGGTGCGGCTTCCCTGCCAGGCAAAACATTATCCGTAAAGCTGAAATCAAGACAGCCATGCCGTTCGGACAGACCCAGCACCTCCTGCTCCATCTGCTCGGCACTCTTACCCCGGTAGCCGTGCCACTGGAGGTTGAGATTGCAGAAGGTGCATTTCCCCCACCAGCAACCCCGGGAGAACTCCACCGGCAGCTCCGGCACGAAGGGCTCCCCGGCAAACTCTTGGCGCAGGTCAAGGAAATAATCAGCGTAGTCAGGGGGCGGCAACTCGGCCAGGGTCTTGAACTGGCCGCCGCTGAAAGCCTCTTCCTTGACCTGCCGGGTTCGGGCCATAATCTGGGGAACCAGGGAGGCCTGCCGTCCGGCCAGCACCTGGCAGAGGTTCGCCAGCACCATTTCCCCCTCGCCATGCACCACATAATCGAGCCAGGGAAAGGTTGCCAGCAGAGAGCTGCCCATTTCCGCCACGCAGGAAGAGCCGCCAAAGACAATGGGCAGCCGCGGTTGCAGCTCCTTAATCCGCTTGGCCGCCAAAAGCGAGGCCAGCAGCTGGTTGAAGCAGACGGAAAAGCCTACGAGATCGAACTGCCCCCAGTCCTGCCCGGCAAGCCAATACTGGAGATGGGCATCCACCTTCTGCCAAAGGCTCTCAATATCCTGACCGCTCGCAGCCTTGCAATTTTTAAGTTTTTTGGCAAGAAAGGTGCGCAACACCCCACGCTGCTCCGGAAAGAGCAACCCGGCGTACAGCCCCTCGCAGAGCCAGACATCCTGGGAGATTTCCCGATAGAGTTCAAGGCCGAGGGCTTTGGCCAACCCAAGATAGGGATGCAGGCAGGCAACCTGGACATCCGGCACGGTCTGAGCCAGATAGCTCTTGAGCGTCCCCAACTGAATAGAGGGCCGGTTGAACAACGCCCAAGGCATGGCAATTAACCCCAGACGAAACGGAGGGTGCGGCTGACTCGGATTCTCAACCATTTCCACTGCTCATATTCATTAGAGAAAAATTTCGCCCCGGGATCAAAAACGTTCAGCAGTGCCGCAGATGCGCGAAAGAGGCCTGCGAAGTGTGCTGGTGCACACGAGCAGGCCGATGACAAAGCAGATGCGGTGCTGCTGGGCGTTTTTTTACTGCTCGATGATTTCTGTGCCCAGCGGCGGGGTAAAGACAAAAACCTCCGGCGAGACCGGTTCGTTGCGGCTGATATTGGAAAAGGCCAGATCGGTTATACTGCCAAAATGATCGACGATCTCCAGACGGCGCACCATGAAATTCTCGTCGATCCAGACATGGAGGTAATCCACCTGCGGATGCGCGATCTTGGGCACGAGCTTGATCGCCTTGAGATTCGCATCCCCCTGCCTTTCCGGCGGCAGCACCTTGAAATCACGGACAATATTGCCGGTGCCGACAAAGAAGGCATAGGTAACATCGGAGTTGATGTATTGCGAAACCGGCTGCACGATCATCTGGGCGGAATTGGCCACATACATGGAGACCTTCTTGCCGTCGCTGATCAACACCTGCCGTTCCGGCGTCTGATAATCCCAGCGGATGCGCCCGGGCTTGAAGATCACCACCTTGCCCGCGCCCAGCCGCTTACGGGTGCTCATGGGTACCGAGGTCGACTGCTTAAAGTCGGCGGTCATGGTCTTGGTCTCTTCGTAGCGGGCCTGAAGTTTTTGCGCCAGCTCCAAGGGCGTCAGGGCAGCACACCGGCCGTAACCGGGAAGAAGCGCCAAAAAAATAAAGCCCAAGAGCAAGGAGAACAATGATTTGCAGCAGAGATCCATACGGTTCATGACAAATGACTCCTGTTGAAGATATCCGAGGCAACCTTTTCCAGGTTAATGGGGCGGCCAAAGACCTTTCTGGCTATATCGACAGCCGCATCGGTCACATCGGAAACATAATAATGGCTTACCCCGTTGCGTTCGAGCTGCTGCTCGATGGCCGGGTTGGTGTCCAGAAAAGAGGCCAGGCTTTCCGCCACCACCTCGGAGGAATCGATAATCGCCACCCGCTTGCCGATGCGCGGTTGGATCAGATCCTTCAACAGCGGATAATGGGTACAGCCCAGGACAAAGGTATCCACCTGCCTCAGCCGCAGGGGTTGAAGATAACGGCGGAGGATCATCTTGGTTTCCCGCTTGTTCAGCCAGCCTTCCTCAACCAAGGGAACCAGAAGGGGGCAGGCCTGGGAATAGACGGTGTATCCCGGTTGCTCGGCCAGGATCTTTTTTTCATACACCCCGCTCTTAATGGTGGCCCGGGTGCCGATCACCCCGATCCGGCCGGAACGGCTGGTGACCACGGCCTTGCGCACCGCCGGGGTGATGACCTCGAAGATGGGGACGGAAAACTCCTGCTGGAGGATTTCCGAAGCTACGCTGGCTGCGGTGTTGCAAGCGATAATGATGATCTTTGCCCCCTGGCCGAGGAGAAACTCCGTATTCTGACGGGCATAGGCGATAATGGTTTCCGGGCTCTTGGAACCATAGGGGGTTCGGGCCAGGTCGCCGAAATAGGCAATGCGGTATTGCGGCAGAAGCTGTTCAACAGCCTTGGCCACTGTCATCCCGCCCACGCCCGAATCAAAAATACCAATCATGGAAGTCTCGCAATAAAAGTCAAAAACACAAAAGTCCGCGGCCCCAAAATCAACAAGCTACAGTAGCGCAGCGGCAACCGTTGTAATCGCGGCTTTTGGCGATTTCAACAATCATAAATCCACTCACCAAAAAAAATAAACGAATTATAACATCAAGCCAGAAACGAGGCGAAAACACCGGGCACTATGCAGTGTATTCGGGAAAAAGTCAACATCCACAGCCTTGCCTGAAGCAGCACAACTCTCACGCCCCCGACAAAAAATCTGCCGCGCCTTAACAAAAAAAAGGAGGACCCTGACCGTCAGGTCAGAGGCCCTCCTGGAGGGACAACTGTGATCACCCCGTGGTGGCAGGAGCTATTTCTTCTCGCTGCCCGCCTTCTTGGCCTGGCCGTTTTTCTTGCGCTTGGCAATGGCCTTGCGCAAATTATCCGGCAAGCCGCGATCCTTGCCTGCTTTCTTGCGCCGCTCGGAAAGGGACTTTGCACAAAGAGGCTGCCGCAGGGGGAAGCCCCATTTCCCCCGGTATTCCCTGCCGGTCAGACCATGGGAGCGCAGATGCTTTGGAGACAGCATCTTGAATTCCTGCCCACACTCCAGGCAAACTATCTTATTTTTCTGGATGGATTTTTCGGGGCTCATGCCAGGAACAACTACCGCGGCAGTTCCTTCTGAAATTCCAGCCTGCTGTTTTGCTTCGCCTGCCTGCAACGCCTGCAACGCATTAAAAGTAGATTGCAACGCCAGGGTTATTTCCTCTGTATTCATTGCCTTTGAAGCACATTGCGACTGAACCAGATCTGCCGCCATTTCGACAAGAGATTTTCCCATATTTACTCCCTCCACCATTGATCGTTACAAGTAAACAACATATAGATTTATACGTAGCGCAAAACAACCATCAAAGCAAGTTTTTTCCAGACAACATCAAGCAGGCTCAATTGCTACCCAGACAACTACTTGTCATGACAGCGCTGTTTTCTCTCCCTGGGGATCTACAACATCACCCAGCAAGAATCAGTACAAAAAAAAGCACCTGCATCCAAATTCGGCGCAGGTGCTGCACGTTTCATCTGTATTCGGCCTTGTTACGCCGCCACTTTCCTACATACAGCAGCTCGGCTGCTATGTATCCCGCCGATCAATCAAATAATTGCTGCCATCCATTTTTTTGACGCAATGCTTGAGCTGGGAAGCAACAGAAGAAACCTCGCCATAATGCGTGTATCTGCCGCCACCGGTTGTCACCGCCGCGATGGAAAGACTCAAAAGTCCGAAGCGTGTTTCGCGGTCCTGCCGGTCGCGTCCGACAAACTCGCCGACGGCGATATCTTCCGCACTCAAGAACATATTCCGCACCAGATCGAAATTGGCCAGAATCTTTTTGCAAACCGCCTCCACCATCTCTTCCCGGACAATAAAAACGAAATCATCCCCGCCGATATGCCCGACGAAACTGCCCTTCCTGGCCAGCTCGTCCACCACATTGACCATGACCCGAGCCACCATGAGGATCACTTCATCCCCACGGGTGAAACCATACCGGTCATTATAGGGCTTGAAATTATCGATATCCACATAGCAGACCGCATAGCCGTCCGATTCCCCCAGCACCCGTTGGATGGCGCGGATGATAGAGGTATTGCCAGGAAGCCGACTGAGGGGGTTGTTATCAAAGGCCCGAATCATCCGGGATTCGGCGAGGCGGATCCGGGTAAGCAGAACCTCGGGGGTAAACGGCCTGGTGATGATGTCATCCACCGGATAATTATCCCAGTCCAGCTCAACCTGGAGTTGATTCTCGTCCACGACCAGAAAAATGGGGATATTGGCCTTTTGCAGACAGGCCTTCACGGCCCGGATCAATTCGATATCCCCGTTTTTGCCGGAAAAACCCTTTTCCGTTATCAGCAAATCCGGAGGATCTTCCAGCACCTGCGACAAGGCATCATGCAGATTCGCACAATGTTTCATCGCAAATCCCTTGGCATCTAGAAGAAGGCGGCATTCCGGCATGATCAGCGAGTCGCTGCCGGCAATCAGAATACGGGACATTTTCGCTCCACCTCAGGCACTCGCACAACGGAGAAAATCCTCATGCCGCGCCTTCGGGGTTGGACTGAATATCGAGACTGAAGCCCTTGACGTCCCAAAGCTTTTCCTCGATCTCCTGCAGCAGGGGATCAATATCGGCGGGGGCAAGGGCCAGGAGTTTCCAGGCCTTGTTGTTCAACGGCGGCACCCAGATATCTCCGGCATGGCCATAGCCAAGCCCCCGAATCAGGATATTGGCGAAATGGACAATGGCGCTGGCCTGCTGTTCTTCCTTGGCAAGCTGCGGATCATGATGGCAGGCAATGGGCTCGACCAGCTTGTTGGGCAGGTTCCAGCTCTTGGCCAGCCAACTTCCCACCTCGGCATGATCCAACCCCAGTATCTCCCGTTCCGCCTCAAGTCTGGAGATCTTTTTCTCCAGGGACAGGGCGGTGATCATTTCGTACTCCCGGGGCAATTCCATCTTAATGGCAACCTTGCCGATATCATGGATAAGCCCGGCGGTGCTGATCTCTTCCGGGTCCTTCACCCCCAGATGTCGGGCTAAAACGTTACAGACCACGGCACAGCCCAGGGAATGCTCCCAAAGCTCCACATCCTGCGACTCCATGACCTCAAAAATGGAGGCACTGATAATCAGGCTCTTGATAACATTAAAACCGAGAAGAATAATGGCGCTGTTCAGGGAGCTGATCCGCTGCGGAAAACCGTAAAACGCCGAATTGACCAGTTTGAGCAGCTTGCTGGCCAGGATATGATCCTTGCTGATCACCCTCCCCATCTGCTCGGTGGTCGTGTCCGGATTCTCCGCCATCTTGCCCAGCTTGGCAACGATTCCGGGCAGGGTCGGCAGATTTTTTATCTCCCGCAGCACCTTTTTGAACTCGGCACGTTTTTGCTCATCCATCAGACAGTACTCCGCGAGGCCGCCAGCTTTGCTTTAATCCGCTTCTTGAGATACATGAGCGGCGCGATATCTTCAACCCGCTGAAAACGCAAATCGATCTCCTGCAATTCCTCCTGCAGGGTCTTTTCCCCCTCGATGTTCACGGGATGCCCGTCCACCGTGATATCAACCACGTCCAACCCGGCCAGACGTGCGATCAGGGGTTCGCTCAACGCCGTGCCGGCCCCGCAGAGTACCATCCCCTCGGGGTTCAAAATTTCCTTGGCCAGAATCATTCCCGGCTCAGCCTGGGCTAACAGTATTCTCTGCACGCCGATTCCTCATATTTTCGTTCCGGGACAAGCCCGCCATCGCGTTCCGCCGGGGAATCCATCGCTAGACATTGACAGATCAGACAACCAGCATTAAATTATATCCCATTTCAGAGAATGGCCATACTGTAAAATAGAGTATTTTCGCAGATGTTTTGCTGGGAACAATAAAATCCACTGTTTCCGGCACTTTTTTTAACATAATTGCCGTACTGGACTCAAAACGGAGGGACCAGAAATGCCTGTCTACGAATACCAATGTGAAGCCTGCCAGGATGTAATCGAGGCGCAGCAGAGCCTGTCCGACAAACCGCTGACCACCTGCCCCGCCTGCACGGGCACCCTCAAAAAACTTATCTCCCGGAGTTCCTTCCAGCTGAAAGGCGGGGGCTGGTACTCCGATGGTTACAGCAGCAGCCCCGGCAAGGCAAGCGCATCCTGCTCGCCGGCAAGCGGTGACGCCGCCCCGTCCTGTCCGGCTAAAGAAGGCTGTGCCTGCAAGTGCGACTGAACTCACCCCCGGGGATGCCTGGTAATCAAGGCCATGGCGTCCCCGTAGCTGTAAAACCTGTACCCTTTCTCCACCGCCTCCCCGTACGCAGCAAGAATCTTCTCCCGTCCCGCCAGGGCGCTGACCAAAAAGAGCAGGGATGACTGCGGCAGATGGAAGTTGGTGATCAGGTTGTCCACCACCCTGAACTGAAAGCCCGGATAGATATAGAGATCGCAAAAACCGCTGCGGGCTGCAACCTGCCCTGTATCCTGGGCGGCAAACTCCAAGGCCCGCACTGAGGTGGTGCCCACCGCCCAGATCCTCCCCCCTGAAGCCTTTGTTTCATTGACCAGCGCGGCTGTCTCTTCGGAAACCATGAGATATTCGGCATGGATCGCATGCTCCCGGATATCCTCGACCCGCACCGGGGCAAAGGTGCCGTAGCCGACATGCAGGGTTACCTGGGCCACGCGAACCCCTTGCGCCTGAATTCTCGCCAGAAGCTCAGGGGTAAAATGGAGCCCCGCGGTGGGCGCAGCCACTGCCCCGGGACTTTCGGCATAAACCGTCTGATAGCGCTGCCGGTCTTCCTCGCTCTGCCCTTCTTCCCGACGGATATAGGGAGGTAGGGGCATCTGCCCGTGTTCTTCGAGAAGCCTGGCCAGATCGCCCCGAAAACGCAAGGCAACCCGCACCTTGCCGTCGGGGAGCAACTCCCGCACCGTGCCGACCAGATTTTCAGAAAAAAGCAGCTTTCCTTCCGGCTGCGGACGCTTGGCGCTTTTCACCAGCCCGATCACCTCGGCCTGCTGCCAGCCATCGGTCTCCCCACGGCCAGAATCCGGTTCCGGAACCGGATATTCCAGGATCAATAGCTCCGCCTTGCCACCGGTTTCCTTTCTGCCCAGCAGACGGGCCGGAAAAACCCGGGTGTTGTTGACCACCAGAAGATCCCCCGGAGCAAGATAATCACTGAGGTCGACAAATTGCCGGTCCCTGGTCTCTTCGGTCAGGCAATCCACCACCAGCAGCCGCGAAGAATCACGGCGGCTCAGGGGATGCTGGGCGATATTCTCCTCGGGCAGGACGAAGTGATAGGAGGCAAGAAAAAAATCAGCGTTGCTGGCCATGGATTCCATTTGAGTTTACTGGACGGGGAATGAGAGAAAAATCGGAGGAGCCGAACTCTGGTGTCAGGGAAACAGCCCGGTTCGCTGGGTGAGATAACAGAGGAGCAGGCCAAGCCCCAGGGCAAAGAGTCCCGTGGCCCGCAAGGCCCCGGCTGGCATCTGGCCGATTCGCGCCAGCCACCGCTGCATGGCCTCGGGAAAAAGGACATAGGGAATCGCTTCCAGAACAAAGACCAGCCCAAGCACGGTAACAAGAAGTTTCATGGCCGCACCCTACCAGCTGGCCTTCGTTTTTTCAAGACCAACCTGCCACGAGGCTCGGCCGTAAAATCGACAAAACAAAGCCTTTTCGCATGGTTGTCCAAATGACCCACAAACCAACCAACCAACTCGCCCGGACAACCCTTTATTTTCTCCTTGTTTTTCGTGGCAAAAAAAATACCGCACCGCATTGGCCCGCCCGACAAAAGATGGATGCAGGAAGAAAAGCAAAAGTGTATACTCTCGCACCATGATAACCCGGAGAAAAACACGACAAATCAAGGTGGGCAACGTACCGGTGGGCGGTGACGCCCCCATTGCCGTGCAGTCCATGACCAATACCGACACCCGGGATGTGGAAGCCACCGTGGCCCAGATTCACCGGCTCACCGAGGCGGGCTGCGAGATCATCCGGGTGGCGGTTCTGGACCTGGAGGCGGCGGCGGCCATCACCCGGATTCGGGAGCAGATATCCATCCCGCTCATCGCCGACATCCATTTTGACGCCCGGCTGGCCGTAGCCAGCATGGAGCACGGCGCCCAGGGCATCCGGATCAATCCCGGCAACCTCGGCGGCCAGGACAAGCTGGCCCGGGTGGTGGCGGCGGCCAAACAACACCTTGTGCCCATCCGGGTCGGGGTCAACTCCGGCTCGGTGGAAAAGGATATCCTGGCAAAACACGGCCACCCCACTCCCGAGGCCCTGGCGGAAAGCGCCCTACGCAATGTGCGTCTGCTGGAGGAGCTGGATTTTGACCAGATCAAGATCTCCCTCAAGTCCTCGGACGCCCTCACCACCCTGGAGGCATACCGGCTTTTGTCCGGCCAATGCGACTACCCCCTGCATCTCGGAGTCACCGAGGCGGGCGGCCTCATTGCCGGCACGGTCAAATCCAGCGTGGCCCTGGGCATCCTGCTCTACGAAGGCATCGGCGACACCTTCCGCATCTCCCTGACCCGGGATCCGGTGGAGGAGATTCGGGTCGGCTACGAACTATTGAGGAGCCTGCACATCCGCGAACGGGGGCCGGAGCTGATCTCCTGCCCCACCTGCGGCCGCTGCCAGGTGAACCTCTTCTCCCTGGCCGAGCAGGTGGAACGCCATATCCAGAACATCGAAACCCCCTTAAAGATCGCGGTCATGGGCTGCGTGGTCAATGGCCCGGGCGAGGCGAAAGAAGCCGATATCGGGGTGGCTGGCGGCCACGGGGTCGGCATTATTTTCAAGAAGGGCCAACTGTACAAGAAGGTGGCCGAGGACAAGCTCCTGGCCGTTTTCCTGGCCGAGATCGACACCATGATCGAAGAGGCGCGCCAGAACGCGCCTAAACCATAACTGCTTACCAGGTGCCCCATGCGTTTTTCCCAACTGCTCATCCCCACCCTGAAAGAAACCCCCTCCGAGGCCGAGGTGGTCAGCCACCAGCTGCTGCTCCGGGCCGGATTCATCAGAAAACTCTCCTCGGGGATTTATTCCTACCTGCCTCTGGGCCTTGCCTCCATCCGCAAGGTCGAACGCATCGTCCGCGAGGAGATGAACCGGGCCGGGGCCCAGGAGCTGCTCCTGCCCATGGTTCAGCCGGGGGATCTCTGGAAGGAATCCGGGCGCTGGGAAAAGTATGGCCCCGAGCTGCTGCGCTTCACCGACCGGCACGGCCGGGAAAGCTGCCTCGGACCAACGCATGAAGAGGTGATCACCGACCTGATCCGGTTCAACGTCCACTCCTACAAGGAGCTACCCCTGAATCTCTACCAGATCCAGACCAAGTTCCGGGATGAGATCCGGCCCCGCTTCGGCCTGATGCGCGGCCGGGAGTTCATCATGAAGGACGGCTACAGCTTCGACGCCACCGAGGATGGGGCGGACGCGACCTACAAAAAGATGCACCAGGCCTACCACCGGATCTTTTCCCGCTGCGGCCTGGCCTTCCGGGCGGTGGAAGCGGACACCGGCACCATCGGCGGCAGCTTCTCCCACGAGTTCATGGTCCTGGCCGACACCGGCGAAGACACCATCGTGATCTGCAAGGGGTGCGAATACGCGGCCAACATGGAAAAGGCCCGCTGCCAGACTCCGGACGCGCCAGCCGCGCCGCCCCTGCTCGCCCTGACAAAGATCGAAACCCCGGGCAAGAAAAAGGTGGCTGCGGTCACTGAATTCCTGAAGATTTCCGCCAAGGAGCTGGTCAAGACCCTGGTCTACATGGCCGAGGAGAAGCCGGTTGCGGTCCTGCTCCGCGGCGACCACGAGGTGCAGACAGTCAAGCTGGCCAATGCCCTGGGGGTGAACACCGACAACCTGCGGCTGGCCGAGGACAAAGAGATCTTCGACGCCACCGGCACACCCAGCGGCTATCTCGGGCCCATCGGCCTGACCATCCCCGTGCTGGCGGACAGCGAACTCACCCGGATGCACAACTTCGCCATCGGCGCGGGCGAGAAGAATTACCATCTGCTCCATGCCAATCTCAATCGCGACTTCACGGTGCAGACCATCACCGATCTGCGCCAGATCACCAGCGAAGACCGTTGCCCTGCCTGCGGCGGGAGCCTGGAGCTGACCCGCGGCATCGAGGTGGGCCACATCTTCAAGCTGGGCACCAAATACAGCGAGGCGCTCAAGGCAAGCTTTTTGGACAACCAAGGCGCGGAACAGCCCTTCATCATGGGCTGCTACGGCATCGGGGTCAGCCGCACCGTGGCCGCATCCATCGAGCAGAACCACGACAAGGACGGCATGATCTTTCCGGTGCCCATCGCGCCCTTCCAGGTCATCCTCCTGAACCTCTCGCCCAAGGACGAGGCGATCACCGGGGCGGCCAACGAACTGTATGGCCAGCTGGGCAAGGCCGGGATCGAGGTGCTTCTGGACGACCGGGATGAACGGCCTGGCAGCAAGTTCAAGGACGCGGATCTGCTCGGCATTCCCTACCGGATCATGGTCGGCAAGGGCTTCAGCGAAAAAGGAGAGGTGGAGATTCGCGACCGGGCCACCGGCAACACCCTGAGCCTGCCCCTGGCCGAAGCCGGGGCAAAACTCATTGATCTGGTCCGCAGCGCCCTGGCTCCGCCAGAGTAAACGAACCCAAACAAAGACCATTACCGCCGACAACCGCATGGTTACCATAGAAGCAATAGTCGAACGAGCCAGGGGCTACATGCCCGAGGAAGATCTCGTCCTGCTCACCAAGGCCCATGCCTTTGCCGAGGAATTTTACTCGGGCAAGCATCGCCTTTCCGGTCGCCCCTATCTCTACCACGCCCTCATGGTCACCGACATCCTGGCGACCATGCGCCTGGATGTCCCCACCCTCTGTGCGGGCCTCCTGCACGGCGTGCTCAAGAAAGCAGAGAACCTCAAGGAGACGGAAAAAACCCTCCGCGAGGCCTTTGGCGACGATGTCACCAACATCGTCAAGGGCGCCACCAAGATCACCGATGTCCAGTTCAACAGCCGCCTCGCCTACCAGGCGGAAAATATCCGAAAGCTGCTCCTGGCCATGTCTTCCGACATCCGGGTTTTGCTGGTCAAACTGGCCGACCGGCTGCACGACATGCAATCCCTGCAGCAGGTTCCGCGTGAGAAACAGCTGGAATTTGCCCAGGAGACCATGGACCTCTATGCCCCCTTGGCCAGCCGGCTGGGGATCGACTGGCTCAAGCGTGAACTGGAAGACCTCTCCTTCTCCTATCTCCACCCCGAGGAATACCAGGATCTCGCCACCAAGATCCACACCTCCCTTGCCGATCGGGAAACCTATGTGGATGAAGTCAAGGCGCTGCTCAACCAGAAGCTGACCGAGCATGGCCTCAAGGGGTTCCGAGTGCTGGGTCGGCCCAAACATCTTTACAGCATCTACAAGAAACTCGTGGCCCAGAATATCCCCTTCGAGAAGGTCTACGACAAGGTGGCCTTCCGGATCATCGTCTCCTCGGTCAAGGAGTGCTACGAGGCTTTAGGCATCATCCATTCCCTGTGGACCCCGGTGGATGGGCGCTTCAAGGATTTCATCAGTACCCCGAAAGGCAATATGTATCAGTCGCTGCACACCTCGGTGATCGGGCTGCGCGGGGAGTTCATGGAGGTCCAGATCCGCACCGAGGAGATGGACCAGATCGCCAAAGAAGGCATTGCCGCCCACTGGGCCTACAAAGAAGGCAAGGCCATCACCACCAAGGACGCCAGGCTTTTCAAATGGCTCAAGCAGTTGGTGCACACCCTCCAGGAGTTGGAAGACCCCAGGGAATTTCTTGATGCGGTCAAGGGGGAACTTTACGAGGAGGAAATCTTCGTCCTCACCCCCACCGGGGAGGTAAAGGAATTCCCCAAGGGCAGCACCCCCATTGACTTTGCCTACAGCATCCATACCGAGGTGGGCAATCGCTGCACCGGCGCCAAGATCAACGGAGTCATCACCCAACTCAAAACCCAGCTCCAAAACGGCGATCTGGTGGAGATCATCACCTCGCCCAAACAAACGCCAAACCGCTCCTGGCTCGGCCTGGTAAAAACCGCACGGGCGAAAAGCCGGATCCGTCAGTGGCTCAGCCAGGAAGAACGGGAAAAAACCCTACAGGTCGGCCGGGAAATCTGCGAACGTGAGTTGAAAAGACACAACATCAGTCTGAAAAAACTGATCAAAACCGGCCATCTCAAGGAGCTCCTCAAAACCATTGCCTGCAACTCCCTTGACGACCTGATGCGGAGGGTCGGCTCGGGAAAAATGATGGTGCAAGCCATTATCAAGGAATTGCAGCCCGAGGAAATCCGGGAAACCCTGCCGGAGGATATCGTTCAGGCGGCGGCCCCGACCAAGGGAGGGAGAAAGCCGGACAGGGACAACATCATCCGGGTAAGCGGAGCGGATAATGTTCTTACCAAGATCAGCCATTGCTGCATGCCGGTGCCAGGAGACGAGATCGGGGGCTTCATCACCTCCGGCCGGGGCATTTCCGTGCACAAGGCATCCTGCCCCAACCTTAAAGCCGCAGACCCGCAGCGTCTTATCGCCGTCAGCTGGGCCGAGAACATCAAGGCCACCCACCGGGCCCAGATTCAGGTTATCGCCCGGGACCAGAAAGGGTTGCTGGCCACGCTCAGCAATGCGATCAGCCACGACGACGCCAACATCCTCACCCTTGAGGCAACAACCTCAAGCGGCGGGATCGCCAAGATCTCTATAGTTGTTGAAATAAACAGCAGGGAACATCTCTTACGCCTGCTGCAGCATGTGCAGCAGCTTGATGGCGTTTTGGAGGCCAGGAGAACCTAAGAGCTCGCTTACCGGCAAGCTTTTGGCCGGCGGGGGAGGGGGAAAATTGTCCAAGGGCAGAGAGTGATCCAGCCTGACGCTTTCCCACAAAAAAAAGCCCCAGCTTCGCAAAAAGGAAGCAGGGGCTATCAATAACAATTTCGGAAAATATCAGGCAGGCTTGACCACGGCGCCGGAACGGATACAACGGGTGCAAACACGGACCTGCATGCCATTGCCCCCGGAGGTAGCCATTCTTACCCGCTGCAGATTCGGCAGCCAACGCCTTCTGTTCTTATTGTTGGCATGACTTACATTGTTGCCGGTGGTCGGGCCTTTTCCACAAATCGCACATTTTTTCGACATGACATAACTCCTTTAACAAACCGCGCCAGCGGACATTTTGAAATCATTATACCGAGACAGCCTGATTTCTTCCGGCTTAGTCCCTTTTCAAAGAGAAAAATGTATACACCTTCTCCCTGCAGTTGACAAGTATTTTGTTCTCTTTTTTTGTCCGCGCCGGAAAAAAACGGTTCCGCGAAAAAGGGTGGAACAAACCGGAGGGAGCGGTGTCTTGTTACCACAGGGCACTTGCCACCCTTCCCGCAGCCATCAACAGACGCGGCACACAACCAAGGCTCCCTTGCCGGCGGAAATACCCGCCCCCTGGGGAGTTTTTTTATTGACAGCCCAAGGCAAACACGGGTAGAGATTACAGACAATTACCCAACGGGATCACATTGCAACCAAGGCAGAACCTTCTGTCTTTTTCCCATCCATCACCTCAAAAATCACCTCGTTCACAAGGCGCATATGAAAAAAACAGAAAACATGGTGTGGCGCTTTTTCGCATCCGTCAGGCTTGCTCTTTTTTCCCTGCTGATCCTTGCCACAACCTCCATCATCGGCACGCTTATTCCCCAAAAAAACCCGCCCGCGTTTTACATCGAAAATTTTGGCCAGCGCACCGCGCAGTTCTTCCAGATGCTCGATGTGCCGGACATGTACAACTCCTGGTGGTTTATCAGCCTGCTACTCCTGTTCAGCATCAACCTCATCGTCTGTACCATCGACCGGCTGCCCAATGTCTGGCAGATGGTGGTGATGAACAACCTGGACATTGATCCTGAACGGCTGGGAAAAATGCCCCACCGCCAAGAATTCCGTGCCCGTGGGGATTCCAGCGCCCTTGCGGAGATGGCCACCACCCTGCTTGCAAAAAACGGCTGGAAGGCGCAGAGCGCGAATAAACCCACCGGTTCGCTCCTCTTTTCCCAAAAGCAGGCCTGGAGTCGCCTGGGCGTCTACGCTGTCCACCTGAGCATCCTCATCATCTTTGCCGGGGCCATCATCGGCTCCTTGCTCGGGTTCAAGGCCGGCGTCATGATCCCGGAAGGAAGCGCCACCGATACCGTTTACGAAACCGGCACCGAGAAACCCCTCTCCCTCGGCTTCACCGTGCAATGTGATGATTTCAACGTTTCATTTTACGCAGACGGAACAACCCCCAAGGAATTCCGCTCCAACCTTTCGATACTGGAGAACGGGAAAACCATAATCGACAAACGGGCCATCATCGTCAACGATCCTCTGGACTACAAGGGCATCACCTTCTACCAATCCAGCTACGAGCCCATGCAGGGCTTCAACGTGGTCATCACCAACAGAGCCACCAAGGTCAGCCAGTCCTTCCAGATTCCCTTTGGCCAGAAAATCAGCTGGCCGGAAGGCGGCATCGACTTCGGGGTTATCAACCAGGAGGTGCGCAGCCGCATGGGAGATGTCGGCAGACTGAAGGTGTGGTTTTCCGATGGCCAGGGCGACCCCAGCATCTTCTGGATGGACAACAACGCGTCCCAGACCATTTCCAGCCCGACCGCAACCTATGACTTCGAAGCAAGCCAGGTGTACGCCACCGGCCTTCAGGTCGCCAAGGACCCCGGGGTCTGGACCGTTTATGCCGGGTGTGCCCTCATGCTGATAGGCCTCTACGTCGCTTTCTTTCTTTCGCACCGGAGAGTTTGGGTTTATATTACCAAGGAAGAGGCTGATGACCGTTGCCGGATACTCGTTTGCGGTGCCAGCAGCAAAAACAAGATCGCCTTTGAAAAAGAATTTGCCGCCCTTGTCGAGTGCTTCACCCACGAATCCACGCTTCAAAACGCTTAAGGACCTGCCATGAACAGTTCACAACTCTTGGGCATAACAACGCTTGCCTATCTTTTTTCCGCCATGCTCTACATCGCTATCTTTGTCTTTCGGGCAAAAAAGCTCGGCCTCTTCGCCACGCTGATCACCGCCTGCGCCTTTCTGATCAACACTGCGGGCATCGCCCTGCGCTGGCAAGAATCGTATCAGGCAGGCATCGGCTATGCGCCCCTTTCCAACATGTACGAATCCCTGGTGTTCTTCGCCTGGGCCATTGCCATCTTCTACCTCGGCCTTGAGTGGAAGTACAAGAACAGGGTTCTGGGCGCTTTCTCCATGCCCTTTGCCTTTGTGAGCATGGCCTATGCCTCGTTTTCCCCCCAGTTCGGCAAGGAAATCAAACCGTTGATCCCTGCCCTGCAAAGCAACTGGCTCATCGCCCATGTCATCACCTGCTTTGTCGGCTATGCGGCCTTTGCGGTGGCCAGCGGCATGGGCATCATGTATCTGCTCAAGGACCGGAAGACCAACGAGACCCCCGGCTCCCTCCTTGCCTCCCTGCCCGAGCTCAAGGTGATCGACGACATCATCCACAAGACCCTGGTTTTCGGTTTTCTCTGGCTCACCGCCGGCATCATCACCGGGGCGGTCTGGGCCAACTCCGCCTGGGGCACTTACTGGAGCTGGGATCCCAAGGAAACCTGGTCGCTGATCACCTGGTTTGTCTACGCGGCAACCCTCCATGCCAGATTCACCAGGGGATGGGGAGGGCGGCGCATCGCCTGGCTAGCTGTACTCGGCTTCCTTTCCGTGATCTTCACCTACTATGGCGTCAACTTCCTGCTTTCCGGCCTGCACAGTTACGGCGGCAGCTGATCTGAGCCGTCAGCCACAAGAAACAAACGGACTGGATCCCAAATATTCTTCCTGCTTGACAAGGCTTGGCAAGTAGGTTTATAAAACAACATTTGTAAGTGAATGGGGATTCATAAACCCAATTTTATAAACCAACTGTATTAAGGGAGAAGAACAATGAAGAAATCCGTTATCTGTTCCGCAGCCTTCGCGCTTGTTTTTGGCCTTACCGTTGCAGGCTCCGCTCTTGCCGCAGACAAGGGCCCGGCCGATATCACCCTGAAGACCGATGCAGCCAAGAAACCCGCAGTATTTCCCCATGCCAAGCATCAGGCCAAGAATGAATGCGATGTCTGCCACAAGGACGCCAACTTCCCGGCGGACAAGAAGTGGGATATGAAGAAAGGTCACGCTCTCTGCCAGGGCTGCCACAAAGCCAAGAATGCCGGCCCGACCAAGTGTGACGGTTGCCACAAGTAAGCTTCCTGCTTCATAGACAAAAAAAAGCTGCTCAATCGAGCAGCTTTTTTTGTCTTATTTCTTGCCATCCCTGCAACCAAGAGTCAATCACCAGTCAGTTTTTCCACAACTGGTCGCTCACTCCTGATCACAGCCATCATGACTGGCCCCTTCCTGCTCTGCCAAGGGACACATGTGCTTCGCCGAGCTGCATCTCAGACCATCGCCTCCGGCTCGGCCCCATTCCCCTGCTTTGCCAAGGAGATTACACTGCAGATGGCGGCAATGGCTGAAAACGGCCCCAACAAAAGAAACAGGACAAAGGTTGCAACTCCCCAACAAGCCTCGCTGATCTGCTGCAAAGAAACCCTGGCCGGAACGCTTCCCTTTACTTCGTCCGCACCCAAACCGCTGAGATTGATTTTATCCAAAAACTGCGTGATGGTGGTCATTGTCGTTCTCCTTGTTAAAAAAATAGCCGCTCCCCTTGCTCAGGCGGCAACATCCCCAGATCTCTGCTCCACACTGATCTTTCTGGGAACAAGCCCGCTGGACATAAAGGCCGTGCACTGCTTTCTCTTCTCAAAGGGACAGTCGGCAATATTCCAGCAGGGGGTGTACTGCAACAGCTTCTTAATGGCCGCGATGCTGATGCCATGCTCATGGATCATGTCCCGCAGGCACTGAATCCACTTGATGTCATCCATGGTGTAGTAACGCCACTGCCCGTTGCGTAAAGGCGTGATCAGGTTTTCCCGTTCGTATATCCTCAGGGTCCGCGGATGCACTTCCAGCATTTTCGCCGCGGTTCCTATGGTGAAGATTGCCTTGTTGTCAGATATCATGGTCTCTACTCCGGTTTGAGCTTCCTGCGGGCGGGATATCCCACCCGCAGGAGGTCATTTATCTTTACTCAGCCGCGTACGGGGCAGTGATTAATGATTGCCGTTGGGCCGGAAGGCCTTGCCGAAAAACCGCTCGCCGAGGAGGAACCCGAGACCAATAAGACCGAAGCCACCCAGGGCGATCAGAAACTCCGCCACGGAGGGGACATAGGAAAGGTAAGTCGGCAGTTCATCCCAACCGTTGTAGATCGGCACGATCTGACCGGCAACCACGATGTCAAAGCGCTGGAAGTACGCACCAACCAACACCATAAGGGCTGCGGCGGACAGGGCCTGCTGACTCTTCATCCGGGACAGGGTCATGATCACGATGGGGGCAAGCATGCCGACCACGGTCTCGAACACCCAAAAATTCATGGAGAGCGGCCCCTGGATCAGGCTCAGCGCTGCAAGACGAGCCTCTTCGGCACCGGAAAAAGCGGCGATGAACTTCCAGGTCGTAGCAATGACCAGCAGCACGAGGGTGCTGAACATAACCTTACCCGCGCCCTGGAGACCTTCCCGGGTGAGTTGGCTCATTTCCTCGCCCCGCATCTTATAGGCCCAGTTGCTGAACAGGATGATCGCGGCAGAACCGGTCATTACGGCCGAGGCAAGAAAATAGACGGGAAGCTGGGAACCGTACCAGAAAGGACGGGCGGAAAGGGTCGCGAATACCGCGCCCAGGTTGGTGTTTGCCGCAAGCTCAGCCATGGCCCCAAGTACGCCGAGGGTAACGGCCAGGGAGTACTTCTTGGTCAGGATCAGGTAAAACTCGACAAACATGAAGCCCACGGCCATGCTGTACAGGGTTCCCATCCACCAGATGTTGGAGGTCAGGTTCGGGGAGAGCATGTTGTAGAGCAGCATGCGATGGGGATTTTCAAGTTCAAGACCGATGATGAGGAATCCGCCGAAGATGACCACGATGGAGAGATATACCATCCGGTTGGCGAGCGCGGTCAGACGGTTGTGCCCAAAGATGTGGCTCAGAACAGCCAAGAGGCAGAGCCCCGTTGAGATGATCGCGAAATAAGCATAATTCGCGATCAAGATACCCCAGGGCATCTCCCTGGTGTTGGCAAAGGCATGTTCATGCCCGACAACCTGCGCATAGAGGCCGGCGCCGATACCGACAAGGGCCAGGATCGCGCAGATGATGGTGGCCTTGGTCACGGTCGGGGTAGCGACCTTTTCCTCTGCCACCTCAGCGATTGAGAATGCGTTCAACATGATGTTTCCTCCCTAAAGATTTTTACGTACAGATTAACAGTTAGTTTTTAACTCACTCCCGGCCAGGGAGTTATTTCTCACAAACTTCTTTTATTTTTTTATTTCAGCCTGCACCCAAACAGTTGCTGATGTTTTCTGGAGCAAGGTCTACTTCCCGGGCCGCCACCCGATGATTGAGGAGTTTTTCCTCGCCAGAATATTTCCCAAACTCTCCCCGGCCACCTCCTTGTCTGTGCATACGCTTATTCGGCCATGGGCTTTTCCCGCGCAACATCCCCATGTCGATCTAGGTACAGAGCAAGGTACGTGCCACAACATACGATCAGGGGCTCTTTTCTTTTCAGTTTCCTGTTTTTCATAGAGAAGCAAGCAGTTAGAGTTCTGTAAGAATTCATTTCATATCTTTCAGGGACACATACTGTTTCAAGTTATTTAACACATTGGGCGTTTTTTGATTTGGACACCATCGCAGAGAGGGCGCAAAAGAATCCCATCTGCTACCGAGCAAAATCTGCGCCTCAAAGTCGGTGAAAGCATGTATTACCAGCCAGATACACATTTTACGCCCCAGCCGCCCTTCCCTGCACTCTCCGCAAACCACAAGAGAACCAAGGAAGGCAACAATATTTTTTGCTAAATAAATCAAATAGATAAGTGGGAAAAACGATAAAAATAGCGCAACCTGCGTCCCTTGGAGATGCAACCCCCAGCACCACCCCTGCCTTTCAAGAATATTGCCGAAAACTCACGAGAGAGGAACATGCTGGATTTACTCAACAAACAGAAATAAAGGTCCACTGGAAGACGAACGCCCGCGCGCCCGCCGTTCCTTGAAAATAGAGGGAGATGGGAATCACAGCTCGAGAGGGAAGGACTTAAGACGAGAACTCACCTATTATTTGACAATAGGAATTACAGGGCTCCCCCTGGGCTTGACAACCACAGGCGTGTTGCATAGGCCAAGTTTGCCCAAAAAAGAGGAGCGCGAAGGGAGGATGGAAAAGAGGGGGAGGCAAACAATAAAAAAAAGCGGGAAGCCTTTTTACTGCAAAGGCTTCCCGCTTTAAAAAATCGAACCGTGGTGCATTTCAACCCGCCTGCTCACTCTGGCACAGGCGGATGGCTCTCAGCCACAGAAAAAAATCAATGCTTACCCTTACCCTGGGGTGCGGCTCCGGTCAACTTATTGTACCCCTTCACCCCGACATGGCAGGTTGCACAACGGGTGTTGGAGGCAAAAGCCATCTGCCCGTCATGGCAGGCGCCGCAGTATTTCCCTTTATACAGGGAGGCCATGGTGAAATCGGCATTCTGCTCGGCAGTACCGGCGGCCATTTGGAAAATACTGTCATGGCAACTGTCACAGGAAAGACCGGCATCCATGGTGTGGGTTTTATGGAGAAACGCCACGCCTTTCACGGGCTTTGTCCAAAGAATGGGCGCCTTCGGCCCATAGGTGTCCTCATCGTAGGCTTCCTCGCCAAAAGAAAGGCTGGAAAAAACAAGGAGGCCGACCACTGCCGCCAAGCCCACCAGATTCATTACGCTCTTATTGTTGCGTTTCATTACGGCCCTCTTCGCTGTTTGGTTAATCATTCATGTAAAACACGTTGGGCATGGCGCCGGTTTCAGGCCGAAGAACCCAAACAACCTTTTCAGGCTTGTGGATCAGCTTATAGGCTTCGCTGTTGTAATCAGTGAGGTCGCCGAAGATGCGAACCCCGGCCGGACAAGCCGCCGCACAGGCCGTCTTGCTCTCGCCCTTGGACAGACGGGTATCGAAACAGAAGTTGCACTTGTCAACAGCCCGGTTCTCTTCCTTAAAATACCGGGCATTATAAGGACAGGCCGCCATACAGGTCTTACAGCCGATGCAGCGCTTGTAATCCATCATGACGATACCGGTTTTCTTGTCCTTATAGGTTGCGGTGGTGGGGCAGACCCGGACACAGGGCGGCCGGTTGCAATGATTGCAGAGCACCGGCATGAAAACCCGCTCTTTCAAGCCCTTGCCAATCTCCCGCTCCTGCTGGAGGATAGTGGTGCGATAGCCATAGGAGGGAACGTTGTTGGTTTTCACACAGGCTTCCATGCACCGCTCACAGTCGATGCAGCGGTTCTGGCGCATAACCATGGTGTAATGGGGGCTGTAAGGAAATTTTCCAGATTCGGGTACCGGACCCATGGCGCTCTCGGCATTACGGGCGGAGGTCAGGGAAAGCACAGACCCTCCAACAAAGACACCGGTTACAGCCAAACCAAAGCGAAGAAATCGCCGCCGCTCCTCGGAAGGAAGGTTTTCAGCCCCTTCATTCTCGAGTTTTTCAAGATCATCTATCTTCATGCTCACGTCTCCTCAATGTATTTCAGAAGGGTGCTCGACCTCTTCCACCCTTCAGGAATCGGATAATCCAGAAGGCACTTAAGCAATTAATCTCTGGATTAATTGCCCGTAGGTAAATTCCCCGCATTCTAATTTGACAAACACGCATGTCAAGATAATTTTTCGACTGGAGTATTGGCAAAAAAACGACGAACCGCTCTTTCTTTCACGCTCTCCCCATCAGCAGACCAGAAAAAACAGCTAGTTGCGCCTTTCTGCAAGCATACTCTGTTTTTTTCTGCTATATTTTCATACTCGATAATCCTTATTAAAACATAACGGAACCACTCCCTCTGAACGCCACAATGGAAAACACGACATCTCCACCCTCTGCCCCCCCTGTACAGGAAGCAGTTTTCACCGTGAATGAAAACTGGCAGATCACCTCCTTCAACGAAGCCGCCGAAAAACTCATGGGCCTCACCACCGGCGAGACCATCGGCAAGAGCTGCCAGGACGTTTTTAGTGGCACAGGCAGATTCGAAGCCCTGTGCAGCCTGTACGGCCCGCTGGCCTCGGGCCGGGCCATGCACGGCCTGCGGGTGGTGATGCACAAGCCGGACAGCAAGGAATCGATCATCCTCCTGGTCACGGCGATCCCTATTCCCGACAAAACAGGCAAACTCTCCGGCGCCATCATCACCCTCCGCGATGCCAGCGACCCCGGCCAGATCTACCCCTTGGTCCTGGACAGCATTGCCGACGGCGTCTTCACCGTGGACAAGCGCTTCCGCATCACCTCCTTCAATAAGGCCGCGGAACAAATCACCGGATGGACCGCTCAGGAAGTGGTCGGTGCCTCCTGCAATACGATTTTCAAGTCCAATATCTGCGGGGCAGACTGCATCCTGGCCCAGAGCGTCAACGAAGGGAAGTCTATCGTCAATCGTTCCATCTATATCAAGGGGAAAAACGGCCGGACCATACCGGTCAGCATCAGCGCCTCACCGCTTGTTGACCCGGACGGCCAAGTCATCGGCGGGGTCGAAACCTTTCGAGATGTCACTTCCAGCCTGCAACAGGATCTTATTTTAGACAGCATTGCCGACGGCGTTTTTACCGTGGATCGAAACTGGAACCTGACCTCCTTCAACCGGGCGGCGGAACATATCACCGGCTGGCACAAGGATGAAGTCCTGGGCAAAGCCTGCAACACCATCTTCCACTCCAGTATCTGCGGCGACAACTGCATTCTGGCCCAGAGCGTCGAGAGCGGCAAACCCATCGGCAACCGCTCGATCTTCATCAAGAGCAAGGACGGGGAGACCATCCCGATCAGCATCAGCGCCGCCCCGCTCACCGACCCGGATGGGGACGTAATCGGCGGAGTGGAGACTTTCCGCGACCTGACCTCGGTCATGACCAAGGATCTGGTCCTGGAAAGTATCGCCGACGGCGTCTTCACCGTGAACCGCAACTGGAAGATCACCTCCTTCAACCGGGCGGCCGAGCTGATTACGGGTTGGAAAAGGCAGGACGCCATCGGCAAGTCGTGCAGTGACGTGTTCCACTCCAGCATCTGCGGCGACAACTGCGCCATTGCCCAAAGCCTTTACAGCGGCAAGCCCGTGGCCAACCGCTCCATCTTTGTCAAAAACATCGAAGGCAAACAGATCCCCTTGAGCATCAGCGCCGCCCCGCTTCTTGACCACGAAGGCAACGTTATCGGCGGAGTGGAAACTTTCCGGGATCTCAGCGTGGTCACGGAACTCCGCAAGCAGCTTTCCCGGCGCTACACCTTTGGCGAAATTCTCAGCAAGAGCGCATCCATGCAGCGCATCTTCAGCATCCTTCCTGAAATCGCCCGCAGCGAGAGCAATGTCCTAGTGCTCGGCGAGTCGGGTACCGGTAAGGAGCTGGTGGCCCGCGCCATTCACACCTCAAGCCAGCGCAACAAAGGCCCTTTCATGGCGGTCAACTGCGGAGCCCTGCCGGAAACCCTGCTTGAGTCGGAGCTTTTCGGCTACAAGGCCGGCGCCTTCACCGACGCCAAGCACGACCGGCCAGGCCGCTTTGCCAGCGCTGAAAAAGGCACCCTGTTCCTTGACGAAATCGGCGATATCCCCGCCTCCCTGCAGGTCAAACTCCTGCGCGTTCTCCAAGAAAAGGTGTATGAACCCTTGGGCTCCAACAAACCGGTCAAGGCCGACGTGCGGATCATCGCCGCCACCAACCGCAACCTGCAGCAGCTCGTCCAGGAAGGCATCTTCCGGGAAGATCTCTTCTATCGCCTGAACGTGGTAAAAATCATGCTGCCCCCCCTGCGGGAGCGCATGGAAGACGTTCCCATGCTCGCCGAACATTTCGTCAAACAGTTCAGCACCCAACAGGGCAAGGATATCGTCGGAGTCTCCGATGAAGCCCTGGGCATTCTCATGCGCTACAACTTCCCCGGCAATATCCGCGAGTTGGAGAACATCATCGAGTACTCCTTCATCCTCTGCCATGGTGGATTTATCCGACCGGAACATCTGCCCGAGCCCTTTTCCCCCAAACCCCATGACAGCCAGCAGCCCGGCGCCATCCCTCTCCACAAGCCGCAGCCTCTCGACGAGATCGAGAAACAGGCGATCTTTCACTCCTTGGAGCGGAATCACTGGCGGCGGATGACCACTTGCCGGGAGTTGGGGATCTCTAAGGACACCCTGCGGCGGAAGATAGAACGGTACGGGCTGAAGAATCCCTTTGGCGAAGAACTGGGCGACTGAACGCCGCCTTGCGCCACCAATCTTTTTTCGGCAAGGCAGGGGTGAGGGCATTCGTGAAATCGCCTCACAAAAACGCTCCGCCGATGCCGATTATCCCCGGCGCGCATTGCCGTGCCTGGGCCGAAAATCCCCGCTTAAGATTTTTGCCAGACCATCACCAGTTGCCTTGGCTTTTCACCCCATCATCCCGATGGTTTTGCGAAAGCGGACCAGCGTGATGCCGAAAAAGGCCGCACCTATCAAAACGAGAGTGATAAATTGCGGCCACACCACATCCAGACCTGCCCCTCGATAGAGAATCGCCTGGGCCAATGAGACAAAATGGGTGGTCGGCGCTATCTGCATTATAACTTGAATCCAATCAGGCATGCTTTCGCGCGGCGTGACCCCGCCGGAGAGCATCTCCAGCGGCATCAGGATAAGCATTAACAGCAGCCCGAACTGCGGCATGGAACGCGCGATGGTGCCCATGAAAATGCCCATGGAAGTCGTGGCGAACAGATGCAGCGCGGTGCCGGCCAGAAACAGGGTGAGCGAACCTTCAATGGGCACCGCCAAAAGCCCCTGCACCACAAAGACCAGAGAAAACGCACAGGCAGCAAGCACCACCAGCCCCATGGCCCAGACCTTGCTCGTCATGATCTCAAAGGGCGTTACCGGCATGACCAGCAGATGTTCGATGGTGCCGTGTTCCCGCTCACGGATCAAAGCGGCGCCGGTGAGCACGATGGAGAGCATGGTGACGTTGTTGATGACTTCCATCACCGCACCGAACCATGCCTGGGTCAGGGAGGGATTGAAGCGCGCCCTCAGGGCGAAATCGACCGGCGGCGCCGCAACCCCGCGATAACGCTGGACGAATTCAGTCACCTCGCTGGTGATCATGGTCTGGATATAGCCGCTGCCGGTAAAGGCTTGGCTCATGCGGGTCGCATCGACATTGAGCTGAATCGTTGGTTGTCGCCCAGCCAGCAGATCGCGTTGAAACTCCGGGGGGATATTCAGGGCAAAGGTATCAAGACCACCATCCATTCTGGCATCCATCTCGGCTTGGGTAATCATCACTGGCGCGAGAAAATGGGGGGGATAGAAGGCGTCAACGATCCGCGCCGACAGCGGCGACCGGTCTTCGTCAACGATGGAGATCGGCGCCTTGTTGAGGGTTTCCGGCATTGCCGTGGCTGCCGAGTAGATCGCCGCCGTGAAGGCAAAGAGAATCAACCCCAGCATGATCGGGTCACGGGCCAGGCTGCGTAATTCCTTGATGCCCAGTTGTCGAATGGTGGAGAAACGCATGGTCAGGTCTCCTGTTTTCGCAACAACAGCACGCACAGCGCCGTCAACAAAGGAACGGCCAGGATGAGCGGAAGGAAGGATGCCTGAAGGTCCGCAAAACCAAGTCCCTTGGAAAATGTTCCGCGGGCAATGATCAGGAAATAGGTGGTGGGGTAGATGGTACCGATCATCCTGCCCATCCCCTCCAGTGAGGAGACCGGGTCGGTCATGCCGGAGAACTGTACGGCGGGCAGGATGGTGAGCACTGCCGTGCCGAAGATGGCGGCAATCTGGCTGCGCACAAAGGTGGAAAACAACAGACCCATGGCGGTGGCCGAAATTACGTACAGCAGGGCCGCCGCGGATAGGGCCAGAAAGCTTCCCTTCATCGGCACGCCGAAAACGGTCACCGCAAGCAAGGCCATGAGCAAAAAATTCATCATTGCCAGCCCGATGTAGGGCAGCTGCTTGCCCAGCAAAAACTCAAGCCGGGTAACCGGCGTGACATAGAGGTTGACGATGGAGCCAAGCTCTTTTTCCCGCACCACACTGAGCGCCGTGAGCATCGCCGGAATCATCAACAGCAACAGGGGAATCACCGCCGGCACCATCGCCACCAGACTTTTAACATCGGGGTTGTAACGAAACCGGGTTTCGATGTTGATCAGACCGGCGGAGCGGGACTGACCAAGTTTGCGCGCGGCCATGTCGGCCAGCCAGTGGGCATGCATGCCGCGCACATAGCCCTGAATGGTTTCGGCCCGTTGCGGCATGGCGCCGTCGATCCAGGCCCCGATCGCCACCGGGGTGGAGCGGTCCAAATCCCGGGCAAAGCCCGGGGGTATTTCCAGGGCCAGGCTGATCTCGCCGGTCCGCATGCGCTGGTCCAGCTCGGCATAATCACCGATTGGCGCATGTTCGCTGAAATAACGCGACCCGGCAAGATTGAGCACATAGTCGCGGCTGGTCGCGGTCTGGTCGCGATCGAGCACGGCAAAGGAGAGGTTCTCCACATCCAGAGTGATGCCGTAACCCATGATCAGCATGAGGATGACGCTGCCGAGCAGCGCCAGGGTAGCCCGGATCGGGTCCCGGCGCAGCTCCATCCCCTCGCGTCGGCTGTAACTGAACAGGCGACGCAGGCTGAAGCCTATTTTTTTCTCAGGGGCGGTGGTCCCATGTGATGGCGAGGAGGAAGGAGGTATCGACCCGGCGGCTGATCGCGCAGGGGTTTTACTCTCTGGCACAACGTCTTCCAGATAGCCGATAAAGGCCTCTTCCAGTGTTGTTACCCCGCGTTTTTGCATGATCGCGGCGGGCGTATCGCTGACCAGCACCAGGCCTGCGTGCATCAGCGAGATGCGGTCGCAGCGCTCGGCCTCGTTCATGAAATGGGTGGAGATGAAGATGGTGACTTTGTCGCGGCGGGCGAGGTCGATCAAAATCTGCCAGAAATCATCGCGGGCGATCGGGTCAACCCCGGAGGTGGGTTCATCGAGGATCAGCATCTCCGGACGATGGATCATCGCCACCGCCAGGGAGAGCCGCTGGCGTTGCCCCAAGGGAAGACTGCCGGGCAGCGCGGCCATGACCCCGCTCAGGCCGAAATAGTTGGCCATCTCCTTTACCCGGCCGGGGATCTGATCAGCCGGAACGCTGAAGAGCCTGGCATGCAGGGTCAGGTTTTGCTCCACGGTCAGCTCGGAATAGAGCGAGAAAGACTGGGTCATATACCCGACCCGCCGCCGGGTTTCAATGTCCTTGGGGTTTATCGCCTGGCCGAACAGCCAAGCCTCTCCCGCGCTGGCCGTCAGCAGGCCGGTCAGCATCTTCATCGTCGTTGTCTTGCCGCAGCCGTTGGAGCCGAGAAAGCCGAAGATCTCGCCGCGGGCGATACGGAAACTCACCCGGTCCACTGCGGTGAAGTCGCCGAAACGCATGGTCAGCTCCTTCGCTTCGATCGCGATCTCGTCATCCCCGGCGGCGCGGGGCGGGATGCGTACCGGTTGGTGGCCGGCGCGCTTTTCTTCCGGCAGCAGGGCAATGAAGGCGGACTCCAGGGTATCGCTGGCAGTGCGCTCCAGCAGTTGCCGTGGAGTGCCACAAGTCAGCACCCGCCCGCCATCCATGGCTACCAACCAGTCGAAGCGGGCGGCCTCTTCCATATAGGCGGTGGCCACCAGCACGCTCATGCCGGGTTGCCCGGCGCGGATACGTCCGATCAGCTCCCAGAACTGCCGGCGCGAAAGCGGATCGACTCCGGTGGTGGGTTCATCGAGGATCAACAGATCGGGATCGTGAATGAGCGCACAGCAGAGGCCGAGTTTTTGTTTCATGCCGCCGGAAAGCTTGCCGGCCGGGCGGTCCCGGAAAGGAGCCAGGCCGGTACTCGCGAGCAGGTCGTCGATGCGGCGGTGGCGCTCGCCGCTGTCCTGGGCGAACAAGCGGCCAAAGAAATCGATATTTTCAGATACCGACAGCGTGGCA
Organism: Thiovibrio sp. Mzg5; assembly: GCF_055379285.1. NCBI lineage: Bacteria > Pseudomonadati > Thermodesulfobacteriota > Desulfobulbia > Desulfobulbales > Thiovibrionaceae > Thiovibrio > Thiovibrio sp. Mzg5. Next base: position 1,609,490 of record NZ_AP022872.1, read on the forward strand.
TAAAGATTCTTGCCCAATCCTTGAGGCATGTAGGCAATGCGCGGACAGACAACTTTCCGGTGGTGTGCCTCACCCATGTCACCGGCCAACACCTCAACCTGGCCGGTCTGAATGACACGGGCACCGGCGATCAGCGAGAACAGGCTCGATTTACCAACCCCGTCCGGCCCGATCAACCCGACCATTTGCCCGGTCGGCAGATCGAGGGTGACCCCGTCCAAAGCAAGCGTTTTGCCGTAACGCAAGCTGACATCGGTTAACCTCGCGACCGGCGCGATTCCTGCCGCAACAGAGGAAGGAGCCGCCGGGCCGCCGGTCATTGCGGCAGCCTCACCTGGAGAGTGGCTGGCCACTCAAGCCGCGGATCGATTCTCACATAAGCCATGCCCGGCAACCCGGTCTTGACCTCATGGATATGTTTCTTGAGCAACTCCGGACCGATTTGCGCTTTGACCCGAAACATCAGCTTCTGCCTTTCACTGGCGGTCTCCACGGTTTTGGGCGTGAACTGGGCCACGTCGGCGACAAAGGAAACCGTGGCCGGGATGACGTAATCAGGCGCAGCATCAAGCACCAAGCGCACCTCGGAGCCAATCGCAATTCGGCCCGCAGCAGCGGTGGGGAGAAAAAAAGTCATGTACACATCGCTGAGATCGAGCAGATTGAGCACCTTGCCCCCGCCGGCGACCACCTCGCCTGGTTGGGCAATGCGGTATTGCACGCGACCGTCACGGGTCGCCTTCAACGCGCTGTCGTCGATGTCTGTCTGAAGCCGCTCAATCGTTGCCCGTGTCGCCTCAACAACCGAGATCGCCTCAACCTCTTGGGATTGGGCGGTAGCAATCGCGGCTTCCGCCGCCGCTACTTGGGCTTTTGCCGCCCGGATCGCCGCTTCGGCGCTCAGGGCCTGGGCACGATCATCGTCCAGTTCCTGGATGGAGACGGCACCGGTGTCGGCCAGGGGTTGCGAACGCGACAGACGCTTTTGGGATGCAGTAAATTCCGCCTCGCGTTGCGCGAGAAGCGCCAAGGCGGCGGCTTTCTCGCTCTGGCGCTGCACCACTTGGCTTTGCACGGTCTTCACCCCGCTTTCCGCCTTGCGTAGATAGGCTTCGGCCTCGTGCCGCTGGGCATCGAGCACCTCGGTGTCCATGCGCGCGACAATCTGCCCGACAGTGACGAAGTCGCCTTCATTCACCAGAATGGCCTTGATCCGCCCCGCCGTCTTGGCGGCGATATCGATTTCAACCGCCTCGATGCGGCCGTTGCCGCTGGCAAGTCCTTTTTCCCGATCATTGCCGACAAACATCCGCCAGCCAACACCCCCCAAGACAGCCAGAACCAGCAGACCAGCAACCCAGATCAACCATTTTTTCTGTTGCCCTGCCATGATAATGCTCCTTTTCTGGCCTTTGGGAGAGGGGAACAACCCGTCAGCACTACACCGAACAGCATCAGTGTTTAAAAAGCAGGTGAATCAGATTGATCGGCCACTCCGGCGATGGTTCTTTGGCTAAAGCATAGAATGCCACCGCAATGGCGAGTAAGGCGAGAGCAATATAGAAAGCCAATCTGGATGGTTTCATGACACCCTCCGGCTAAGGGATGCTTCTTCACCCCGGCAACGGATCACGGAGTTTGAGGAGCAGGTGCGCCTTCTCCTCCGCCACCCAGCACTTTATATAATGTTACCATATTCAGCAGCCGCGTCAAACGGGTGGCGATCAGCCCCTGCTGCGCGCCATACAACGAGCGCTGGGAATCGAGCACGGCCAGATAGCTGTCCACCCCTTTTTCGTAGCGGGCTTGGGAGAGCCGGTGACTCGCAGCGGTGGCCTCGGTGAGCGACTGCTGCGCGGCCAGCTGCTCGTCGATGGTTCCCCGCCGGGCAAGGGCGTCGGCCACTTCCCGGAAGGCGGTTTGGATCGTTTTTTCGTAACGGGCAACGGCGATATCACGATCCACCTCCGCCACCTTCAAGCTGGCCCATCTGCTCCCGGCATCAAAAATCGGCAGCGCGATATGCGGGGCAAAGACCCACGCGCCCGAGCCGGAGGTAAAGAGACCGGACAGTTCATCGCTGCCCACCCCGACAGACCCTACCAGGGTGATGCGGGGGAAAAACGCGGCCCGCGCCGCGCCGATGTTGGCGTTGAATCCCTTGAGTTGGTTCTCGGCCGCCAGAACATCGGGCCGCCGGAGCAGAACCTCGGAAGGCAGCCCGGGAGCAACATCCTCCACGGCGGTAAGCGTTTCGGAAAGCGCCTTGGGGAGCAACTCAGCCGGAACCGGAGAACCGACCACCAAGTTGAGCCCGTTTTCGTCTTGGGCCACCAGGGTAGCAAAACGGGCGACATCCACCCGTGCCGCATCCAGCCGGGTTTGCGCCTGCCGCAGATCCAGCTCGGACGTGGCCCCCACCTCAAAACGGCGCTTAATCAGTTGGTGGGTGGCCTGTTGGGCGGTGAGGGTCTCCTGGGCCAGGTGCAGCTGCTCGCGGTCGGCGGCAAGAGTCAGGTAGTTGGTAGCCACCTCGGCCACCAGGCTGATCTGCACCGTACGCCGCGCCTGCTCTGTGGCAAGATACTCTTCCAACGCCTGGTCCTTCAGGCTTTGCACCCGGCCGAACAGATCGAGTTCATAGGCGCTGACCCCAAGGCCAACGCTGTATTGATGGACGGTTTCTGCCTGGCCGGTGGACGAAAGGGTCTCCGGGATGCGCTGCTTGCTGCCGGTACCGGTGGCGTCAATCTGCGGCAACAACTCAGCCCGTTGGATCCGGTACTGGGCCCGCGACCGCTCAATGTTGAGGGCGGCGATCCGCAGGTCGCGATTATTCGTGAGGGCCAGGGCGATCAGTTTTTGCAGTTGTGGCTCGACAAAGAATTCCTGCCAGGGAAGATCGGCCACCTCCTGGCCGGCTTGATTGCCGCTCCGCTCTTGATAGGCCTGACCGCTCGGCCAGGCAGCCGGCACCGGCGGTTCCGGCCGGGCATACCTGGGGGCCATGGTGCAGCCGCCCAGGCAAAGCAAGGCGGCCAAAGGCAGACACAGGGCTGTGCTCTTCGCTTTCATCTCAATGCACCTCCGAAACGTTGGGCTCAGCCGGGGATTGTGGTGCCGGCTGCTTCTTGGCAAAGCGTCGGGAAACCAGGACAAAGAAAAACGGGATGAAGATCAAGTCGATGAAGGTGGCAGAGAGCAGCCCGCCGGTGACGGCGGTGCCGATGGCGTTCTGCGCCCCGGCACCCGCCCCGCGGGTCAGGGCCAGCGGCAAGGTGCCGAAGAAGAAGGCCAGCGAGGTCATGATGACCGGCCGCAGCCGGATCTTCACCGCCGCCAGAGTGGCCGCAACCAGCTCTTGCCCCTGCTGCATCTGCGCCTTGATGAATTGGATGATCAAGATGGCATTCTTCGTGGAAAGCCCCACGGTGGTGAGCAGACCGATCTGGAGATAGACATCGTTGGGCAGCCCCCGCATGGTGACCGCGGTAACCGCGCCCACCAGGCCAAGCGGCAGCATCAACAGATTGACAAAAGGGATGGTCCAACTCTCATACAACGCCGCCACGGCCAGGAACACCACCAAAAGCGAAATGGCATACAGGGCCGGCGCCTGCTTGCCTGCCTGTTTTTCCTCGTAAGAAAGGCCGCTCCACTCGTAACCTATCCCCGGCGGAAGCTCGGTGGCCATCTTCTCCATTTCAGCCATCGCCTCGCCGGTACTCACGCCAGGGACTGCCTGTCCCATGATTTGCGCGGATGGAATGCCGTTATACCTTTCCAGGCGAGGCGAGCCGTACTGCCAATGAGCGGTGGCAAAGGCCGAAAACGGCACCATCTCACCCTTGGCGTTGCGGACATACCAACGGTTGATATCCTCCGGCAGCATCCGGGAATTGGCCTCGGCCTGGAGATAGACCTTCTTGACCCGGCCATTTTGGATGAAGTCGTTCACGTAGGAACTGCTCCAGGCTGTTGCCAGAACAGTATTAACGTCGGCCAGGGAAACCCCCAACGCACCGGCCCGCACATCATCAATATCCAGTTTGAACTGGGGTGCGTCATCCTGACCGTTTGGGCGTACCGCTGTCAGTTTGGGATTGTTCTTGGCCATCTCCAACAACTGGTTGCGCACCTCCATCAGCTTTTCGTGTCCTAAGCCGCCACGATCCTGCAGCTGCATGTCAAAGCCGTTCGCCACCCCCAGTTCAAGTACTGCAGGCGGGGCAAAGGCGAAGGCCAGACCGTCGCGAAACTGCGAAAAGGCCTTCTTGGCCCGATCGGCAATGGCAGGTGCCTTGAGATCCTTATCCTTGCGGAGCTTCCAGTCCTTGAGTTTCACCCAGGCCAGTCCCATGTTCTGGCCGCGGCCGGCAAAACTGAACCCGGCCACGGTGATTATCCCTTCCACCGTCTTGGATTCTTTTTCCAGGAAATGCTGCTCCATCTGGCGGATCACCTGAATGGTCCGCTCCTGGGTGGCACCGGCCGGCAATTGAAGCTGACAGAGAAGGAACCCCTGATCCTCCTCCGGCAAGAAGGCGGTGGGAAGACGCAGGGAAAGGAAGGCCATGGCCGCCACAATGGCGCCGTACACTACGAGATAGCGGATGGGCTTACCAAAAGAACGACCAACGATCCCCTCATACTGCTCCCGGCGGCGGTCGAACCAGGCGTTGAACCAGCGGAAGAAACGGCAAAAATAGCCGCATTCTCCGGGCTCATGGCCTTTTTCAATCGGTTTGAGCAGAGTGGCGCACAGGGCCGGGGTCAGGATCATGGCCACCAGGACCGACAGGATCATCGAGGAGACGATGGTGATGGCGAACTGGCGGTAGATGACGCCGGTGGAGCCGCCGAAAAAGGCCATGGGCACAAAAACCGCCGACAGCACGGTGGCGATGCCCCACAAGGCGCCCGTAATCTGGCCCATGGACTTGATAGTTGCCTCCCGCGGCGACAACCCCTCTTCGGACATAATCCGCTCCACATTCTCCACCACCACGATGGCATCATCCACCAACAACCCGATGGAGATGACCAAGGCAAACATGGTCAGGGTGTTGATGGAAAAACCGCTGGCCGACAGCACCCCAAAGGTTCCGAGCAAAACCACCGGCACCGCGATGGTGGGGATCAGGGTGGCACGGAAGTTCTGCAGGAAGAGAAACATGATGATAAAGACCAAGCAGACCGCCTCAATCAAGGTCTGGACCACCTCTTCGATGGATATCTTGATAAAGGGCGTGGTGTCGTAAGGGTAAACCACCTTCATGCCCGGCGGGAAGTATTTCGACAGCTGCGCCATCTTGGCCTTGATCCTTTCACCCGTATCCAGGGCGTTGGCACCAGCTGCCAGCCGGATGGCCATGCCGCCCAGCGGTTTCCCCTTGTAGTACGACTGAACATCGTAGTTTTCCGTGCCGATCTTGCTTTCGGCCACATCCTTGAGTCTGACCGTGGAGCCGTCGCTGTTGGTGCGCAGGATGATGGCATCGAACTGCTCCGGGGTCTGCAGCAGGGTGCGGGCCGTGATGGTGGCATTAAGCTGTTGCCCCGGCACCGCAGGGGTGGCGCCGAATTGCCCTGCGGAAACCTGGGCGTTCTGGTCCTGCAGCGCCGCAATCACCTCGCTGGTGGTCAGGTGGAAGCTGTTCAGCTTGGCAGGGTTCAGCCAGATCCGCATGGCGTTCTGGGTGCCGAACAGCTGCACTTCCCCCACCCCGTCCAGGCGGCTGATAATATCCTGGAGGTTGGAAACCATATAGTCGGTCAAGGCATTGCGGTCCATGGAGCCGTCTTCCGAAACCAGCCCGACGATCAACAGATAGTTTCGGCTCGATTTGACCACCGCGATTCCCTGGCGCTGCACGATCTGGGGCAGCAGCGGCGTGGCAAGCTGCAGCTTGTTCTGCACCTGGACCTGGGCGATATTCGGGTCGGTACCGGCCTTGAAGGTCAGGTTGATGGCCACCGCCCCGGCGGAATCGCTGGTGGAGGACATATAGATCAGGTTGTCGATGCCATTGAGCTTCTGTTCGATGACCTGGGTGACGGTATCCTGCACGGTCTGGGCCGAAGCGCCCGGGTACCTGGCATTGATGGTGATCTGCGGCGGCGCAATGGGCGGGTATTGGGAAATCGGCAGGGTCTTGATCGCCAGCAGGCCGGCCAGCATGACCATGATCGCGATTACCCAGGCAAAAATCGGACGGTTGATAAAAAAACGGGGCATGAAAGACTCCTTTACTTTTTAACCACCGGAGACTGCGGAGCAGTGGCCGACGAGGAATTCGGTTTGCTGCCGAAGGCCACGGCCTTGACCTGGGTTCCGGGACGCGCCTTCTGAAGCCCTTCCAAGATCACCCGCTCTCCAGCCTTCAATCCTTCACTCACCAGCCAGTTGTCGCCCACCGTCCGGGAAACCTTGATGATCCGCGGCTCCACCTTTTCCTCGGCGCCGACCACCATGACCATGGCCTCCCCCTTGGGGTTACGGGTAACCCCGCGCTGCGGCACCAGGATCGCCTGTTCGTTGACCCCTTCCTGCACAATGGCGCGGACAAACATGCCGGGCAGCAGCAGTTGGTTCGGGTTGGGGAAAAGGGCCCGCAGGATAAGGGAACCGGTACTCTGGTCCACGGCCACTTCGCTGAACTTCAGGACCCCCTCTTGCGGATAGGAACTGCCGTCTTCCAACAGCAGCTTGACCTTTGCCTGGCCGGCGTCCTGCCCTTTGAGCTCGCCATTGGCAAGATTGCGCTTCAGGCGGAGCAACTCAGCGCTGGACTGGGTCACATCCACGTAGACGGGATCGAGCTGCTGAATCGTGGCCATGGGCGCCGCTTGGTTCGCCGTGACCAATGCCCCGTCGGTCACGGTGGAGCGACCGATCCGCCCGGATATCGGCGCCTTGACGCTGGTGTAATCCAGGTTGATGCGGCTAGCCTCGACAACCGCCTGATTGGCCGCCACCTCGGCCTCTGCCTGCTTGAGCATTGAGCTGGCGTCATCGTAATCCTGTCGGCTCACGGCATTGATTGCCACCAGCTCCTGGAAGCGCTCCGCCTTGAGGCGGACGGAAACAAGGTTGGCCTCGGCCCGGGCCAAGGCGGCTTTGGCATTGGCATGGGCGGCCTGATAGGTGGCGGGATCTATCCGATACAGGACCTGCCCGGCCTTCACTTCAGAACCCTCGGTGAACAGCCTTTTCTGGATAATCCCCCCCACCTGGGGACGCACTTCGGCAATTAAGTGGGGCGAGGTCCGGCCCGACAGCTCCATGGTCAGGGTGACCGGTGCGGTGACTATGGACACGATCCCCACCTCGGGTGGGCCACCGGTTGGCGGCCCCGCAGGAGAGTGTTGTTTGCAACCGGTTATCGCGATCACGCCGATTAAGAGTCCCGCCAGAGTGATCAGTTTGACTGTATCCGTGGTGTCCATTACCTATACCTCAAAGAAGTTGAGCGACTTTCCGTCCCTGGCGCAGCGAACCGACGCGCCGGAGGAAGGACAAAAATTTACGACCACATACAAGAGCGGACATTCACGCCGCAATTGCGATATGAAAAACTTTGCCACAAACGTCGCAATGATTTTTACCTTTTGATGCCGTCCCAGCAGGCCTGAACGGTCTGCGCGATTAAAGATTCATCCAGTTCGACAAAGCCAAGGATATGATCGCGGGCCACCGCGAGAAGCGGACCAAACGCCAAGGCAAAAAGCACAACCAGCGGGAGATCCTTGACAATCTGCTGGGTCACGCCCTCTTCAAGGAGGCTGCGGTACAGATCCCCATCCCCCTCGCTGCCCAAAAGTCGATCTCGGCGAAAAGCCACACCATAAGGCGAGTTGTGATACTGCTCCAGGTAACGAAAATCCAAGGGATTATCAATAAAATAACGGAGCAGCGCCGTGCTCAGATGGACAAATCTTTCCCTGAGTGACTTGTCCGGCGCATATCCTTTCAGGAGTCCTGTCCAAATTCTATCATGCAACTCCTGAAACAGTTCATTGATAAGCACGTCCTTGTTTTCAAAATAGCGGTAGATGGTCCCCGCTCCCACGCTGGCCCGCTCGGCAATGGCAGCGATGGGGGCATCATGGAAACCATGTTCGGCAATCAGTTCCAATGCCGCGTGCAGGATCTCTCGACGTTTTTCGGAAATAGCCATACCGTGGCCTCCTTTTCGGAATGAATATTCACTCCGAAAATATGATGGTATTGCCCACTTGTCAAGATATTTTACACGCTACGCTTCCGTGCTGGAAGAAGCGCCAAGCCAACGGCAGACAGGCACCACGGTTCGGCCTTCTCCGTAACTTCCTTGAGAAACCAATAAAAAAAGGCCGGAGAGAAACCCTCTCCGGCCTTTTTGCTTATTCGTTAACCACCAGCTGTATCAATTGCGCCCGACCAGCTTCTTGCGGCCGGAACCGGTATTTCCCTTGGCCCGGTCGGCCGCCTTGGCTTTTTTTTCGGCTACCTCGTCGCCCGCGACCCGCAAGGACCGCGGCACAGCCTTGTCAAAAAGACATTCACAGGTTTCATGCACCTCACTGGGACATTCTGCAATCTCCCAGCATGGCGCAAGGGTCAACAGCCTTTTTAGTCCCGGAATACTGATCCCCTGATCGTGGATCATGGAACGGACACATGAGACCCACTTTATGTCGTTCAAGGAATACAGCCGCCGGGATCCATTATGCTGGGGATGAACCAGCCCATCTGCTTCGTAGATACGAAGTGTTCTCGGATGAACATCCAACAGCTTTGCTGCCACCCCTATGGGGTAAATCGGCAAATCGGGCCGCAAAGGCTGGATGGCCGTTTTTCTCTTGGCCACCATAATCCTTTCCTCCGCCTGCTTAGTGATCCTCGGACAGATGCCCCCGGAAAAGCCTCTCACCCATGAAGAAACCCGCAACACAGATGCCCATGGCCCCTACGGTGATCACGATCTCATGCAAGGAAGGGGTGTAGGTTAACAATTCGGGCATATCAACAACCCCGAGTTCGCTATACCAAGGAACGAGCTGCCCGACCACAACCAGGTCGTAGCGCATGAAGAAGATGCCGACGATACCGGAGATGGAGGACCAGAAAAGCACCGGGATATTCTTGGCACGGGCGGCCAGGATCATGGCAAAGGGAATGACCATGCCGAGCATGACCTCGCCCAGCCAGAAATTGATCGCATAGGGGCCGCTCACCAGAGCCATCATAGCCTCATATTTTCCCGGCGGCTGGCCGCTGATGCCGGTGATCATCTTCCAGGTGGTGAAAAACATGATCACCGCGATCAGGGTTGCGCCCAATTTTGCCGTGGCCATGAGGGAGGCTTCCAGTTTCTCACTCATTTTCCAGCCGTTGGCCCGGTACCCGAGACAGTGGAAGAAGATAACCGCTGCGCAGCCGGACATCATGGCGGAGGTGATGAAGTAAATGGGCATGTACGGCCCGTGCCAGAACTCACGACCGCTGAGCAGGCCGAAAACCGCGCCAAGGTTGCTGTGCGCAGCGATACCGGAGATAACCCCCAGCAGGCCGAGCATTCCGGCAGCCTTGTGCCTTCCCATCTGCAACAGGGCAAACTCTACCACCATAAAGAAGAGATACGCGCCATACAGGGTTCCCATCCACCAGATATTGGAGGTGGGATTGGGAGAGAGCATATTATAGATGGGCATCCGCCAGGGGTTTTCAATCTCGAACCCGATCACGAAAAAACCGGCGACAATGGTGACGATGGCCATGAACACCGAGCGCTTGGCAATGGGCTTGAAGGCCTCAACCCCGAAAACATGGCCGATGGAGGAAACCAGGCACAGGCCGGTTGAACTGACCACGAAGAAGACATAGGCGGCGATCAACAGCCCCCAGGGAACATCCCGGGTGACGCCGAAGGTATGCTCATGCCCAGCATACATGGAATGCAGCCCGGCGGCAAGGCCAAGAGCGGCGAGCAAAGCACCGATGGCAATGGTGGCGTTGTAAGAACGCGAGGGGCTGGCAACCAGGCCACCCTCCTGCGGCAATACATCAGCTAAAAAATTATTCATGGGGACAACTCTCCTTTTACGTAATTTAATCGTTTAATCTTGCGATCCAGCATGACGAAAACCTTGCACTGTCGCCTCGAAAAAGGTTCATCGCAATGTTTCCTCATTAGCCTGGATCAACGGTTTGATCTTGAGATCAAATACGGTATGGAGCGCTGCACCTCCGATCCAGAAAAGTAAAAACAGTAGACCTTCCATTTTTTTCTCCTCAATCAAACGACCTGACTTCCAGGTTTTTGGTTCATCGTTGACCCAAACGAAATGGCGGTTCCGAATGGATCACTCCAGCGACTTACCAGATAATCTTCCCCTTCCCTGCGGCCCTCCTTTGTCTGTTGTTTTTCAGTAAAAGAATCCAGGGGGTTTCACGATGGGAACCACCCAAACCAAGTGATGTTATACCCAATCTACAAAATGGAAAAAGCTATTGTCAAGTTTTTATTCTTTACATACTCCCGTTTTTGGTATTTTTCACCATGCACATTTAGCCCATTATTCGACTACCGTCAAACAGGAGGGCGCAATATCTCTCTTGCAAGCAATATGACAACGGTGAATTAACAAATGGATAAAGATGCAAAAACGAGCAGATACAGATCAACCGCAGCCTGGAGCCAGCCACAAACATCCAGGTCCAACCACGAAAACACCCAACCCAATAAGCCGGCGACATCGCCGCGCCTAGGCTAAAAATGATCGGCTTACGACAGCGAATAGGATCAAAATAAGCCCTACGCATACAACTATACCCGCTGGAGAAAATCCGGACAACCCAAAAAAATACACCTCGGAAAAATAGGTAACATTGCGAAACAACAAAACATAAAACCAAGAACCGACAAAAAATAACCAGTTATCGCCATCCTGGCACGCACCTTGCTTCGTCTATTGCCAGGGACAACATGGTTCTCCAACCATGGCGAAACAAGACAAACGACCTTCTGTCTTTCCGCGCAAGCGGACTCAATCCCCCTCCTTGCAAAGGATCCTCGGTGGCGGCCCTGGATCCTTTGTTCTTTCCCCCCACCTCGCCCCTCCCCAACCTCGCCTCAAGAAATGTAGTGACCTTGCGGGCCGAACCCTGTATTATCGTTCGCTAACAATACTGTAAGCGGAACCGACATTGTCCCGTGCGGCTCCATAAATGAATACCTTTTTCAGTGTCTGCCGTGCATAACAAGAACCAGCCCACAATCAGGACATGGACCCATGTCCAGCTCACCCTCTTTTTGCTTACCATCTGCGCCGCTCTCACCCTCGGGCTGGGCGGTGCTTTCTACATCTTTATCTCCCTTGATATTCCGGCAATCGGCTCCCTGAAACACTACCAGCCGGCCACGGCCTCCATCATCTATGACTCGGCCAAACAGCCGCTCACCTACGTGTCACGGGAAAACAGGACCCTGGTCCCACTCTCCACCATGCCGGAGTTACTCCCCCAAGCCTTTGTGGCTGCGGAAGACTCCCGGTTTTATCAACACAGCGGGGTTGACGCCTGGTCGATCTTCCGGGCGCTTCTCCACAATCTTCGTTCCGGAGAACGGGGCCAGGGGGGCAGCACCATAACCCAGCAGGTTGCCAGGGCGCTCCTGCTCACCCCGGAAAAAACCTACACCCGCAAAATCAAGGAAGCAATTCTCGCCTACCGGATCGACACCACCCTGAGTAAAGAAGAAATCCTCCACATCTATCTCAACCAGATATATCTCGGCAGTGGCGCCTATGGGGTCGAGGCCGCAGCCCAAATCTACTTCGACAAACGGGTGCAGGATCTGAACCTGGCGGAGGTTGCGCTTCTTGCCGGACTGCCGCAAGCGCCAAGCCGCTATTCCCCGTTCCGCAATTTCAAGCTGGCCAAGAACAGACAGTTGTATGTTCTGAATCGTATGGCCGAAGAAGGCTATATCACCCCAACCGCCGCCCAAAAAGCCTATGAACAGACCCTGCTCTGGAATCCGGCCAAGGAAGGACCGCTTGAAAACAATTATTTCATTGAACATGTCAAGGCCTACGTCGAAAGCAAATATGGCAGCGAAGCCCTCCTGACCGGCGGACTCCGCATCTACACCACCCTTGACCAGAACATGCAACAGGCCGCCAACATGGCCATAAAACGCGGCACCGCCAAATGGGCCATCCGCCAAAGCAAACACGCAGACACCTTGCCCCAGGCCGCCCTGATCTCCATGGAGGTGAAAACCGGGTATGTCCGCGCAATGGTGGGCGGCACGGATTTCGAAAAGAGCCAGTTCAACCGGGCGACCCAGGCCCGCCGTCAGCCTGGCTCCGCTTTCAAGCCCTTTATTTATGCTGCCGCCCTTGAAAAGGGAATGACCCCCGCCACCATGATTCTTGACGAGCCGATTCATTTCCGCGGCGCCACCTCCATGCAGTATTGGGAGCCCAAGAACTACAACAATAAATTTGAAGGCCCCACCTCCTTTAGAAATGCCCTGGTGCACTCACGAAATATCCCCACCATCAAGATTCTGCAACAGGTCGGGGCTGCCAACACCATTGACCTGGCCAAGAGATTGGGCTTCACCTCCCCCCTGGTCAAAGATCTTTCCCTGGCTCTGGGAACCTCCGGCGTCTCTCCCCTTGAGCTGACCAGGGCATACGCTGCCTTTGCCAACAGCGGCCGGATGCCCCAGGCTCTTTTCATCGAAAAGATTGTGGACCGCACCGGCAAGGTACTGGAGGAACAACGCCCGGCCTTCACCGATGCCCTTGATCCCCGGGTTGCCTACCAGATGACCCACCTTATGGAAGGAGTCATCACCGACGGCACGGCCAAGGGTATCAGCAGTTTCGGTGCGCCGGCCGCGGGCAAGACCGGGACCACCGATCAGAACGTGGATGCCTGGTTTGTCGGCTACACCCCGGAGCTGACAACCTGCGTCTGGATAGGGCACGACCGCAACACCTCTCTGGGAACCTCCGAAACAGGCGGATTGGCCGCAGCCCCGATCTGGCTTGATTTCATGAATCAGGCAAAAGCCACTTACCCTACAACAGGGGGCTTTCCCGTCCCCCCGGGCATTATCATGCTCCCCATGGACAACGCCACTGGCAAACCCGGAACAAAGGTTGGCGGCAGCGTTACCCTGGAAGCCTTCCGGGAAGACATCCCGCCCTGGTCCCAGGAGCCGCTCCCCGCAGAGACCACCGACCTCCCCAACCTATAAAAAAAGCCGTGTTGCGGGGCAATCCCGACAACACGGCTCATAATGCGCCTTGTTTTTTTTATCTGAGGCCGCAACAACCTTTCGTTGCGATTCTTACATCAAACAGCCCGCTTGCGCGGCATGTTTTTCAGCTCGTCCTTGCCATGATACACCACGGTAAAGGTTTCCCGCAGCTCCTTGGTCATCGCCTCTTCCCGCTCTGGATCATCAATCATCACGCGGATGGCCACCCGTTTTTTCCCTTCCGGGGCATCTTCGAACGAGGTGAGGATACTGATGATCCTGGTATCGAATTTGCGGAGACTCTCAATAACCTTGGTTACCGAACCGGCGGCATCCGGCAGATCGAGAACAAACTGAATGGCGCCATCTTTGATGCCCGTACTGTGAATGAAGCCACGCAGGACATCGGTTTCGCTCAACAATCCGACAAGATGACCCAGTCCATCCACAACGGGCAGTCCGGAAATCTTATCTTCCAGCATGACCAACGCGGCCTTTTCCAGGGTCTCGTCCTCGCTTAAGGTCAGAGGATTGGAGGTCATCACGTCCTTTACCTTCATTTCCGACAACAGATAATAGAGTTCATGGATATCCAGGGAGGTCGTCTTGGAAGGAGAGGCGTCTTTCACATCCCGATCCGTCACGATCCCGATCAACTTCCCATGGGAAACCACCGGCAGACGACGGATACTGTTTTCTTTCAATATCCTGGTGGCCCGCATCAGAGAGGTATTCTCATCCACGGTCAGGACGTCTTTCGCCATCCAGTCTTTAATCAGCATAACGCACAACCCTCCATAAAAATTGTCTCACCAAGCTCAACAAAGAGCGATTCTTGTCCACATCGGAACCATGCCGGCCGATAACCGACACCTGTTTTTATAAAATATTCCTATTGTTCACGCAAGATGAAGTGCGCCTGTTCCCCCAAAAATCCCAAAGAAAGCCGCAACACCCTGGCAGATCCCATTTTTTTACCTTGCTTAACTGCCCGCGAATCGGTAAAGGAGTAACATTCCCCGACAGGGCCATTACCATGCGACACATCCTGCCCCCGGCCAAAAAAACCATCGCGAAAATGCCTGTATGCCTTGCCCCCTGACAGACGAAACCTTAGCCCGGATCATGGCCACAGCAGCCACCGAGGACTGCGTTTTCCTTGAGACCAGCAGGGTCACTGTGGAGGAATCCCACTCCTATTTTTTTCGCAACCCCGTGGCGCATCTTACCTGCTACGCCCGGGATGACCCGGCCCGTTTTTTCCAGCAGGCTGAAGATTTCCTAGTAAAAGGGTTGTACCTGGCCGGCTGGCTGGGTTATGAATTCGGCTATCTGCTCGAACCCTCCCTGGCAAGACAAATCCACCCCGACCCCGGGAAGCCCCTCGCCCGTCTGGGCGTATTCCGCGCCCCCCTGATCTTCGACCACAACTCCGGAGAGTTACTCGGCGGCGCCTGGCCCGATCCACCCGCAACGCAGGTCGCCACGGACTACCGCATCGCCAATCTGCGCCCCAACCTCAGCCAGGCGGACTACATTGCAGCCCTTGCCAAAATCAAGGGGTATATCGAGAGCGGCGACACCTACCAGGTCAACTTTACCCTGAAACTGCTCTTTGACTTCGACGGCTCACCCGAAGCCCTGTATCAGGCATTACGCCGCAACCAAAGCGTCTCCTTCGGCGCCTATCTCCGCTCCGGCGCCCAACAGATCCTCTCGTTTTCCCCGGAGCTGTTTTTCAAAAGAAGCGGCGAGCAATGTCTGGTCCGGCCCATGAAAGGCACCATCCAGCGCGGCCCGTATCCTGCGGCAGACGAGCGGCTGATGCAGTTTTTGCAGAGTGATGAAAAAAACCGCAGCGAAAATGTGATGATCGTCGATCTGCTGCGCAATGATTTGGGCCGCATCTGCACCCCGGGAACGGTCACCACCCGCTCCCTTTTTGACATCGAAACCTACGAGACCCTGCACCAGATGACCTCCACCGTCACCGGCCATCTGCCCCGGGAAACAAAGATCGAACCCCTGTTTAAGGCCCTGTTTCCGTGCGGCTCGGTCACCGGCGCTCCCAAAATCAGAACCATGGAGATTATTCACGAGTTGGAGAGCGGGGTGCGCGGTGTCTACACCGGGGCCAT
This sequence comes from Thiovibrio sp. Mzg5, assembly GCF_055379285.1. Taxonomy (NCBI): domain Bacteria; kingdom Pseudomonadati; phylum Thermodesulfobacteriota; class Desulfobulbia; order Desulfobulbales; family Thiovibrionaceae; genus Thiovibrio; species Thiovibrio sp. Mzg5. The sequence continues at coordinate 1,624,887 of NZ_AP022872.1, forward strand.
CGGCTTTATCGCCCCCTCCGGCGAGGCGACCTTCAATGTGCCGATCCGCACCATCGAGCTCAACGGAAACAAGGGCGAGATGGGCATCGGCTCCGGGATCATCCATGAATCCGACCCGGAGCAGGAATGGCGAGAATGTCTGCTCAAGGGTCGTTTTTTGAGCGACCCGGCCCCAGCCTTCCACCTGATCGAAACACTCCTCTGGCAGCCGGGCTCCGGCTATTGGCTTCTCAACGAACATCTGGACCGGCTGGCCGCTTCCGCCGCCTACTTCCGCTATCCCTTAAACCCGCCGGAACTCAGGGCCCGACTCGACAGGCTGGCCCTGGATTTTGCCGCCTCTCCCATGCGGGTACGACTGACCCTGGCAAAGAGCGGCCAACTGGAGCTTGAGGCCAACCCCTGTGAAGCCCCGGCCGCCATCTCCTGGCCGATGCCACAGGCCGCCCAAGCCGAATTACCGAGGGTGATCTTCTCGTCCCAAGCCACCGACCCCGGCTCCCCCTGGCTCTTTCACAAAACCACCCTGCGGGAGCTGTACGACACCGCGCGGCAACAGGCAGTAGCCGCAGGTTTTTATGAGGTGCTTTTTGCAAACAGCAGAGGAGAGGTGACCGAGGGAAGCATCACCAACATCTTTGTCCAGCAACAGGACAGCCTGCTGACTCCGCCCATGGAATGCGGGCTTCTGCCCGGGGTTTTTCGGAGATATCTGCTCGAACACACGCCCCTACCGGTGCGGGAAGCCATCCTGACCCGCCAGGATCTTGCGCAGGCGGAGGCGATTTTTGTGGGCAACTCGGTACGCGGCTTGATCCAGGTCCGGATCGGCTGAATTATACCCAAAGGGCATAAGTTTCGTTTGAGCAGGCACGCTGCTCAACTCAGCTTTATCCCCTGGCCAGGGCCCGAATGATATCCGCCTTGCCGACCACGCCAACCAGACTGCCGTTCTTGAGCACCGGCAGGGTATGGACCTTTTTCTCGGCCATGATGGTGGCAATCTCATCCAGGGGGGTATCCTCCCTGATGGTCACAGGCTCCCGGGAACAGATATCCCCCACCGTGGCGCCGGTCATCTTGCTGATTTCCTTTTCCACCTTTTGGGCCCGGTCCAGGAAAATAACCGAGTCAAGGATGGCGATGGCGGTGGGGATGTGAAACCTCTTGGTCTGATCCACCAGATCGCTTTCCGTCACCACTCCGATCAGCTGCCCGTCGTCGTCAACCACCGGCGCTCCGTTAATGCGGTGGGACCACAGGATGCCCGCCAGTTTTTCCACCGGCAGATCCGCCTTTACCGAAACAATCTTTTTCGCCATGATCTCTTTGGCAATCAGCATGTACTTTCTCCCTTCCTGGGTTTATTGAAATCGTAAAAAATAAGAGATTAACGCACAACGCAGGGCAAAAAACCTGCTCCGAGCCTATTCTCTTTTCCCTTCATTCTCCATGGTGCTTCCAGAACCCAACACTTCCTGAAAGGCTGCGGGAATCTCCGCAGCCAACTCGCTGGCCAGAAAACCAAAAGGGCGCCCTGCCCTGACAATCCGGTCTGCGGCCAGGCCATGGACATAGACCGCCAGACAGGAGGCCTCCCAGGGTGCCACGCCTTGGGCCAGCAGGCCGCCGAGGAGGCCGGTCAGCACATCACCCATGCCGCCCGCGGCCATGCCGGGGTTGCCAGTGGGGTTTATGGCCAACCGCCCATCCGGCGCGGCAATGACCGTGGCCGCTCCCTTCAAGACCAGATAGACGCCATACCGTTTGGCAAAATCCGCTGCCAGCGCCCGCCGATTGCCCTGGATTTCCAAGGTTGAAATCCCTGCCAAGCGCGACATTTCCCCGGGGTGAGGGGTCAAGACCCTGGGGCCGGCGGCGAGCACGGCAACCTCTCCGGCCAACAGATTGAGGCCATCGGCGTCAACCACCATGGGCTGCCGCAGCTCCCGATAGAGCTTGCGCACCACCTGCCCGGTTTCCTCCGCGGTTCCCAGACCAGGGCCAACGGCAACCGCCTCCTTGCCATGGGCCGCGGCCAACAGCTGCTCATAATCGGTATCGGAGAGAAAGTGCTGCGAAAAGGAGAGGACCTCGGTCATGGCCTCGGGCAACGCCCCCTGCACCACACCATTGACCGCCTTCGGCGCGGCGATGGTCACCAACCCTGCGCCGGACCGCAGGCCACCCAGGCCGCAGAGCACCGCCGCCCCCCCTTTGCCCGCCGATCCTGCCAGCGCCAACAGATGGCCGAAGGTTCCCTTATGGGAAGCCACGCCACGCTCCGGAATCAAACCCTTTACCCAGGCATGGTCCAACCACTCCACCGTAACCCCGATCCGCTCGACCACCTCCGCCGGGATGCCGATATCAATAACTTCCAGCAGCCCGACATACTCCTTGCCCGGCGGCTCAACCTGGGCAAACTTGGGCAACCCATAGGTGCAGGTGAGCCGGGCCCGGACACTGACGCCTTGGGGAATACCGGTGTCGCTGGCTAGCCCGGAGGGGATATCCACCGCCACCACCGGCACAGCGCTGGCATTGAGACATCGGATAACCGCGGCAAAGACCCCGGTTACCGGGCTGCGCAAGCCCGTGCCCAGAAGGGCGTCCACCAGAAGATCGCTCTCCGCCACCAAGCGCTCCACCCAGGAGAGCTCGTCTTCGGTAAGGCAGGTGTAGAGCGGCATGGCCAGTTGCTTGACCCGCTCGAGATTTCTCGCTGCATCCCCCTGCAATTTCTCCAGGTCCACCAGGCTCACCACCTGGGGCCGGGCGCCCTGCTCCAGAAGGAGCCTGGCGATCACCAAGCCATCGCCCCCGTTATTGCCGGGTCCGATAAAAATGACCACCTTCCGTTCGATAAGCGGCCCGAAATGGCGAACCATCGCCGCCACCGTGCCGCATCCCGCATTTTCCATCAACTCCAGGCCTGGGATGCCATATTCCGCACTGGTCAATCTGTCGCAGAGCAGCATCTGCTCGGCAGTGGCAATCTTCATCCCGCACCTCCCTCAAGGGCCCGGCGAACAACCCGGGCAAAATCGCCCATCACCACCGGCTTCATGATATACCCGGCAAGACCAAGCTCCCTGGCTTTACCGTCGGTCAACGCCTCGCTGAACCCGGTGCAGATAATGATCGGCATCCCTGGTTTCAGCGTGAAAATTTTCTGGGCCAGGGCGACGCCGGTCAAGCCGGGCATGGTCTGGTCGGTGACAACCAGATCAAAATCCTCCGGCCTGCTGCGAAACAGGGCATAGGCCTCGGTACTGTCCGAGACCGCCATCACCCGGTACCCGAGGTATTCGCTCATTTCCTTGAGCATTTTCAGGACATCTTCTTCGTCATCAACCAGCAGCATCCTTTCCGAACCACGCGGGATACCGGTATCCATGGCCTTGGACGATTGCCCGCCAGCATCGCAGCAGACCGGGAAATAGAGGGAAAAAGTTGTTCCCTGCCCTGGCTCACTGTACACGGAAAGGTATCCGCCATGCCCCTTGACGATTCCATGCACCAGGGCAAGACCGATGCCGGTGCCCTTGCCTTGCTCCTTGGTGGTGAAATAGGGTTCAAATATCCGCTCCTGCGTGGCCTTGTCCATGCCGCAACCGGTGTCGCTGACCACCAGGCGCAAATATTTCCCGGGCCGGCACTCCTGCCCGGCTAGGGTATCTCCCGGATTCAGCCCGATCTCCCGCAGGCTGACTTCCAACGTGCCTCCGCTCCCTTCCATGGCATGGGCCGCATTGGTGCACAGATTGATGAGAATCTGCTGGATCTGGATGGAATCGGCCATCACCCGTCCGCAATCCGTGGCAATATCCTCATGAAAGACAATGGTGGTGGGCAGGGTGGAACGCAGCATCCTCAGGCACTCCCCCAACACCGGCGGCAGCGCCATGCAAACCAGTTCCTGCCCTGTCTGGCGGCTAAAGGCAAGTATCCGGCGCACCAAATCTTTTGCCCGCAGCGCCGACTTCTTTACCTCCCCAAGATCATGCCGCAGGGTGTCGCCGGGAGGCAGCCGGGCCGCGACCAGATCGGTATAGCCGAGAATCGGAGTGAGCATGTTGTTGAAATCATGGGCTATCCCGCCAGCCAAGGTGCCAACAGCCTCCATCTTCTGGGACTGGCGCAGGGCGGCCATGAGCCGGTCGCGCTCTTCGCCGGCGCGCACCCCCTTGATGGCCTGGGCGCACGGCACGGCCACCCGAACCAGCAGATCAAGATCCTTTTCCGTATAATCACGCGCACCATTGGCCACGGCGATCTGGCCAACCAGTTGATCGGCCAATTGCACAGGCACGGCCAAGAACCGTTTCACAGCCAGATGCCCCTCGGGGCAGCCCAGGGCAACCGGATGGGCGCCTGGATCATTGGTATAAAACCCCTGTCCTTCATTGAGTGCTTGCCCACACAATCCGGGAAACCGGCCATCCGGACCGGGGGAAAACTCCAACCCCTGACCGCCGGTTTCCATCATCTCCGTAAAGGCCTGGCAGACCAAATGGCCGGTTTTGGCATCAACCGTGGCCACATAGCCATGCGGGCTGGCGGTGAGTTCCCTGGCGGCGCCAAGAATCGTCCGGGCAATATCGGACAGGCTCTGCCCCGAACCGACCAACTGCACGGCCAAATCGGCCAGGGTCTGCTTTACCGTAAGTTCGTGGGCCAGTTGCTCCTGCAGACCGTATTCCTCGGTCACATCCCGGAAAACCAGGACCACGCCAAGGCTCACGCCATCCCCCCCCAGAATCGGGGCAGCGCTGTCCGCCACTTGGTACTCCCGGCCATCACGGGCAATGAGCACCGTGTGGTTGCCCAAGCCGACTATCTTGCCGGTCTCAAGAACCCGGGCCACCGGATTTACGGACTTTTCCCCGGTTCCGGCATCGATAATGTCAAAAACCTCGTCCAGCTTTCGGCCAAGGGCCTCGGCCTGGGACCAGCCGGTCAACTGTTCGGCCACCACATTCATCCGGGTCACCCGCCCCCCGGTATCGGTGGCGATCACCGCATCGCCGATGGAACGCAGGGTGACCAAGGCATGCTCCCTTTCCCTGCGCACCTCTTCTTCCGCCGCCTTCCTGGCCGCGCGATCGGCCAGATATTTCTCGGCCAGGGCATCGAGGTCAGCAGCCAGCCGAGCATGCTCTCTGGGCCAGCGCCAGTTGAGTTGCGGCTTCTTTTTTCCGTCAAGAATCAAAGCCAGCCCGCCCATGAGTTGCCCATGCAGATGGCTGACATAATGGGCCATGGCCACCGCTACGCCGACAAGCAACACCACCAGAATCGAAACGATAAGGGCGAGATTCCTTTTGAATTGCTGCAACCAGACCTCGATGGCGCTTCTGTCCACCGGTTGCCCCACCCAGAGGCTGTGCTCCCCTCCTGCCTCGCTGATCAGCGGTAGCCAGGCGTGGGCCTCGCCGTGCATATCCTTCAGGATAACCGGCTTTCCATCCTGCACCGCCTGCCGCAACTGGGGGAAATCAACAAAGGCCCGACCCGGCCCTCGGCCATGCTGTTGCCGTTCATGACTCGCCGTGCCCAGATAGGAGCCATCCTGATTCACCAGATCATATTTTTCCAGCTTATTGATAAGGCGGTGGATATCCAGCACCAGCACCGCAATCCCGGAGGTTCCGTACTCCTCATTCTGGACCGGAACCCCAAAATGGGCGGTGAGCTGATGCAGTTGGCCTTCCTTCTCCGGAGTGGCAAGCCCTTGGATTTCGCCGACAAAGGTTGTCCCAGGCAAGAAAGCCTTTCCCTTCCCAGACACTTTTTCTGCCATCCTGTTCTCAGGCATACAGGAAACCAGCCCGAGTTCGCCGTTTTCCTGGCGGCTTACCCGGAACTGTTCCTGGCCCAACCCATCGAGAATCGACACCGAGAGAACCTCGGGCCGATTCCAGAACCAGCGCTTGGCGACCACGTCGGAAAGACGCTCCCGCAACTGGACAAGGGGAATCCCAGGCTCCGGGCGGCCCACCAAATCCACGGTCTCGGAGAGCATCCCGAAAACACGCAGGGTTTCCCTCCCCTGCTCCACCCTTCGTTGCAGGGCGATAAATTCTTCCTGCAACCGGGCAAGACGTTGCTCCTGAGCCGCCTGTTCAAGGGTGGCAATGAGCTTGGGGAGATTGAAAACAATGGAAGTGGTAAGGGGAAACAGCCCGATGATGAAAAAAGCCAGGAAGGTTATGGTCCTCAATCGCATGCGGAACGCTCACCCTGAAAATTGTTTTCACTTCACAAAAAACGGTGTGTACTGCGTCATTCTAGCACATCCTGGCAGGCGAACCAGTTTTTTCGCACATTTTTTCTCTGCCTTCGGCCACAAGGCAGACCCTACCCCTACGCCGACGGAAGATCAGCCAGAGGCCAAGCGGCGCAAGCGCTTCCAGCCAAGAAAGATATTGCGCATTGCACTGCCGATGGTATAGTACGGACCTTCTTTTATGCTGGAAATATGCTGAAAAAATATCGGCCCTCGTAGCTCAGGGGATAGAGCAACCGCCTCCTAAGCGGTAGGTCGTACGTTCAAGTCGTACCGAGGGCACCATCAACACCCTGATATTTCCCCAGTTAGCGCCACCGCCAAGCCCACAGGGGCGGGCGGCAATGTCAAGATTTCCCAAGACCATTTTTCCAGGAGATAACGCCATGCAAAGATTCCTCGTCCTTGTCAGTTTCGTCCTTCTCGCGGTCGGCTTGAGCGGTTGCGGCTACAACACCATCCAGCAGAACGACGAAGCCGTGATCGCGGCTTGGGGCGATGTGGAAGCCTCCTACCAGCGGCGGGCCGATCTCATCCCCAACCTCGTGGAAGCGGTCAAGGCTTACGCTGCCCATGAGAAAGAGACCCTCACCGCTGTTACCGAGGCGCGGGCCAAGGTCGGCACCATCCAGGCAGGGGCCGAAGTGGTCAACAACCCCCAGGCCTTTGCCAAGTTCCAGGAGGCGCAAAGCGGTCTTTCCTCCGCGCTCTCCCGGTTGATGGTGGTGGTGGAGAAATACCCCGACCTCAAGGCGAACCAGAACTTCCTTGATTTTCAACACCAGTTGGAAGGCACGGAAAACCGGATCAACGTGGCCCGGGTCCGTTACAACGAGGCGGTGCGGATCTTCAACACCTCCATCCGCACCTTCCCCAACAACCTGACCAACAACATGCTGCTCCAGCTGCCCCGCCGTGAGGCTTTCAAGGCGGAAGAGGGGGCGGCCAAGGCCCCGGCGGTAAAGTTCTAACCGATGCTGCCCAACATACTACAGGCACCATACCGTTTGACCAAGGGACTGGGGCTCGTCTGCCTGCTGACCCTCGGCCTTCTCTTTGCCGATGGCCCCAGCCCGGCCAGGGCGCTGGAGGTTCCGCAGTACCAGGGGTATGTCACCGATCTGGCCGGGATGATCTCTCCGGCTGAGCGGCAGAGGCTGGAACAGACGCTCCTGGCCTTTGAGCAATCCGACTCCACCCAGATCGCGGTGCTGACCATCCCCTCTTTGGAAGGCGACGCCCTGGAGGATTTCAGCATCCGCACGGTGGAGGCCTGGAAAATCGGGCAAAAGGGCAAGGACAACGGGGTGCTGCTTCTGGTCAGCAAGGGCGACCGCAAGGTCCGCATCGAGGTCGGCCGGGGGCTGGAAGGGGTACTGACCGACCTGCTTGCCGGGCGCATCGTGGATCAGGTCATAAGCCCGCGTTTCAAGGCGGGCCAACTTGACGAAGGCTTTGATGCCGGGGTTTCCGCGATCATCAGCGCTGCCAGGGGCGAATTTAAGGGGAGTGGCAGCTCCAGCCGGGGAGCGCGCGCCGGCCAATCCTCGCTGCTGCCCTATCTCATCTTCTTTGCCATCTTGGTCGGCTTTGTCGGACGGCTGAGCAAGCCGGTCGGCGCCCTGACCGGCGCGGTGCTCCTGCCCTTCTTCGCCTTTCTCGGCCTCTCTTCGCCCCTGGGTTGGCTGATGCTGCTCCTGCTCATCCCGGGTGGCGCCCTGTTGGGCCTTTTGCTCCCAATCCTCTTTGCCAATGCCGGCCATGGCGGCGGATTTTATATGGGGGGCGGCGGCTTCGGCGGCGGGAGCGGCGGAGACAGTGGTTTTGGCGGCTTTGGCGGCGGTGGTTTCGGAGGCGGCGGCGCCTCGGGGGGCTGGTAGATGACACAGGCAGAAACATTTTTCACCGAGGCGGAAAAACAGCAGATCGCCGCAACCATCGGTGAGGTGGAGAAAAAAACCTCCGGCGAGTTGGCCGCCATGGTGGTGACCGCCAGCGATACCTATCCCGAGGCAAGGCTTCTGGCAGGCCTGACCATCGGCGGCCTGGCCGCCCTGCTCATCACCGACTTTTTCCTGGCCGACAGCCTCGGCTACTTCGTGCCCCTTTTGCTCTGCGGCGTCATTGGGTTCGGCAGTCTGGCCAAAATCTCCCCCCCCCTGCTCCGGCTGTTCATCCCCGCCAGCCGGTTGGAAACCAGGGTGGCTGAGCGGGCGCTCCGCGCCTTTTACGAAAAGAAACTCCATACCACCCGCGACAACACCGGGGTGCTTTTTTTCATCTCCCTGCTTGAGCGCAAGGTCTGGATTTTGGCGGACTCGGGCATCTACCAGAAAATCTCCCAGGAAACCCTGATGACCCACGCCAATGAGATTGCCATTGGCATAAAACATGGGCAGGCCTGCAACGCCCTGTGCCGGAAGATTGAGGCGGTGGGCATTATCCTGGCCAACCATTTTCCCATCAAGGACGATGACACCAACGAGCTTTCCAACCAGGTGCTCACCGGCTAACTCCCCAGGCATGGCCAATCGGCCGGCTCGGCTTTTCATGACACGCGACACCGGCATCCTCGAGTGGGCTATCTTTTCAACCTCATCAGCTGAGACCGAGCCATGAACGCAGCCAAACCGACGGTCCTCTTTCTCTGCACCGGCAACTCCTGCCGCAGCCAGATGGCGGAAGGCTGGGGCAGACATCTCTATCCGGACCGGTACGAATTTTTCTCGGCCGGGATCGAAACACATGGACTCAACCCCTTGGCCGTAAAAGTCATGGCCGAGGCCGGGGTCGACATCCGCAGCCATCACTCCAAGCTACTCTCCGAACTGAAGACCACCACCTTTGACTATGTGATCACGGTCTGCGATGACGCCAACGAGCAATGCCCCTTATTTCCGGGCAAGGCGATCAAGCTCCACCACCAATTTCCCGACCCGCCCCGCCTTGCCAAAACCGCCACCAGCGAAGCGGAGGTCCTGGGCCATTACCGCACTGTCCGTGACGCCATCCGAGAATACCTGATCAATCTGCCCATTACCCTGGCCTCGCATCGGCCATAACCTGCCTGGCACCGAGGCTCTGGAGCCAGCCGGTAGGAGCCGGGAAAAACATAGCGCTTGCTTTCCCTGGCGACTCATGGTAAATATCGTAATTCATTGTGTTGCCTCTGCCTGTAATCGCTAAATCTACAAAAGCGCACCGCACAAAGCCTCCGGCGAGGAAGTGTGGTTTTTTTGTTTAGGGGGTGTTGGGCCGCCCCAGGCTGACTTTTTTCCCTGCACAGCAACCTTTCCCTCCCCGCACGCCCTTCAATAAGGAACACCGCACCATGACCACCTTTGCTGACCTTGGCATCCGTCCCGACATCATCTCCGGCCTCGAAGCCCTTGGCTTTACTTCGCCAACCCCGGTTCAGGAGCAGATCATCCCGATCCTCCTCAAAAAACCGGTGGATATTGTCGGCCTGGCCCAAACCGGCACCGGCAAGACCGCGGCCTTCGGCATCCCCCTGGTGCAACTCTGCGATCCAGACAGCCGCAAGACCCAGGCCCTGGTTCTCTGCCCGACTCGCGAACTCTGCATGCAGGTGGCCCGCGACCTCAATGCCTTTGCCAAGAATCTTCCCACCATCCGCGTCTGCGCCATTTACGGCGGCGCCAGCGTTGACAACCAGATCCGCTCCCTGCGCCAAGGGGCGCCGATCATCGTCGCCACCCCCGGCCGTCTGCACGATCTGATGCGCCGCCAGGTGATCGATCTGTCCGCCATCCGCTCGGTGGTGCTGGACGAAGCCGACGAAATGCTGCAGATGGGCTTCCAGGACGAGCTGAACGCCATCCTCGCCCAAACCCCGGACGACAAACACACCCTGCTCTTTTCCGCCACCATGCCGCAAAGCGTGGCCTCCATCTCCAGGAAATACATGAAAAACCCGCTGGAGATCACGGTGGGCACCCGCAATGCCGGCTCGGAAAACATCCAACACGTCTACTACATGGTCCACGCCAAGGACCGCTACCTGGCCCTGCGCCGGCTGGTGGACATGAACCCGGATATGTACGCCATCATCTTCTGCCGTACCCGTCAGGAGGTCAACGATGTCGCGGACAAACTCGGCAAGGACGGCTACAGCGCCGACCCCCTGCACGGCGAACTCTCCCAGAGCCAACGCGATTACGTGATGCAGCGTTTCCGCAGCAAGTCGGTGCAGCTGCTGGTGGCCACCGATGTGGCGGCCCGCGGCCTGGACGTCACCGACCTGACCCACGTGATCAACTACAACCTGCCCGACGACAGCGCCAACTACACCCACCGCAGCGGTCGCACCGGCCGGGCCGGCAAAACCGGCATCTCCATCTCCATTATCCATATGCGCGAACAGTTCCGCATCAAGGAGATCGAGAGCAAGATGAAAAGGCAGTTCGAACTGGGTAAGGTTCCTTCCGGCCACGAGGTCTGCAAAAAACAGCTGCTCCACAAGATCGAAACCATCAAAAACGTCGAGGTAAACCACGCTCAGCTGGCCCCCTTTATGGAGGCGATCACCGAGGCGTTGGCCGATCTCGACCGCGACGAGCTGATCCTGCGTTTTGTTTCCCAGGAGTTTGCCTCCGTTTTGACCCATTACCAGAATGCCCCGGACATCAACGTCACGGACAAGGGCCGCGGCCAGAACACCGATTACCAGCGTCCGGACAGCCGGTTTTCCAGGCAGGAGCGGCCGGAGAGCAAATTCGGCCGGCAGGATGATCGCGGCGAGCGGGTGAATTTCAGCCGGTTCTACCTCAATATCGGCGAAAAGGACGGCATCTCTCCCGCACGGCTCATCGGCCAGATCAATGACGCCAGCGGCTCGGCCTCCATCAAGGTCGGCCGCATCGAGATCTTGGACCACACCGCCATGCTGGAAGCAGACAGCCGCTTCGCCCAGAAAGTCCTTGAGGTGTTCCATGGCCTCAAGATCAACGGCCGGGACGTCGAAGTAAAAACCCTGGATGCCCCCAAGGGCCGCCCGGCAAAACCGGCGTATCCAGGGCGGAAAGGCGCAAAACCCTACAAATCCTCAGGCTCCTCGTACAAGCCCTCCAGCGCCAGCTCGTACAAGCCCTCAGCCTCAGCCAGGCCCGCAACCTCGGCAAAGCCATATTCTGCCACCAAGCCCTCCACTTCAGCCAAGCCGTATTCCTCGGCCAGGCCCTCAACCTCGACCCGACCGACCACCCCGGCCAGACCATCCGCCGGCGTTCCCCGGCGAGGCAAGAAGAAGCCCTACTCCGAATGAGCTTCGCCAAAAGCTAAACACGACGAACCCACCCAGATTGTAAATATTCACCAGTGCCGGAGATGCGCGGAAGAGGCTTGTTCGCTATACCTAAGTATGCGAACAGGCCGATGACAAAGCAGATTCGGTGCTGGGGAATGTTTACGGGATCGTGACAATATCCTGACCCTATTCTAACAATCCCGTGCTATCCTGTTGCTGTTGGCCCGATCAACTCCAATCGCAACGGGGATTGCCATGCACCATAAACGCCTGATCTGGCAGCTGTACCCAAGCCAGCTCCTCATCACCATCATCGCCCTCTTGGTCGCCGCCGGGTATGGGGCATATTCCCTCCGCGCCTTTCAGCTGGCCCAGACCGCCACCGGTCTTGAGGCGCGAGCCCATCTGGCGCAGGAATCCGTTCTGGCCCTGCTGGCCCGAAACGATCTGCCCGCACTGCAGACCTTTTGCACAACCGCCGGAAAGAATTCCGCCACCCGCCTGACCGTTATTGCCACCGACGGCAAGGTCCTGGCCGATTCAGATGAAGACCCAAGCCGCATGGAAAACCACGGCGACCGGCCGGAGATCATCGCCGCCTTTGCCAATCGACCCACCCCCTCTCTGCGCTTCAGCCACACCCTCCAGGAAAAGATGATGTATGTGGCAATTCCCCTGGAGCAGAAGGGCAAGATTCTGGCGGTACTGCGCACCGCGATCCCGGTCACCTTCATCGACCACGCGCTCCGAACCATCTTTTTAAAGATTGTTTGGGGCTGCCTGATTGTCGCTCTGCTCGTGGCTCTGGTCGCCTGGTTCATCGCCCAGCGCATCACCCGACCGCTGGAAGAGATGCGGCTGGGCGCCGAACGTTTTGCCAACGGCGCTTTCACCAGCAAGCTGCGGGAAGAAGGGGCCGAAGAGGTGGTGAGTCTGTCCCGAGCCATGAATGTCATGGCCGATCAGCTCGACGGCCGGATCAAGACCATTGCCCAACAGCACAGCCAGTTGCAGGCGGTTTTTTCCAGCATGGTCGAGGGGGTTATCACCGTGGACACCGAGGAGCGCATCCTCGATATAAACCAGGCCGGGGCCAGGCTGCTGCACATTACCCCCGAAAAGATCCGGGGGAAAAGCGCCCTGGTGGCGGTGCGCAACCTGGCCCTGCAACGCTTTATCAGTCAAGCCCTTGCTTCAGCCAAGCCCATCGAGGGGGAAATCGACCTGACCGACCGGGAGGGACAGGAAAAATACTTCTACGCCCACGGCACCCGATTTCAGGATGCCTCGGACCTGACCAGCGGCGCGATCATCGTCATCAACGATGTCACCAACCTCCGCAGGCTGGAGAACATGCGCCGCGACTTTGTGGCCAATGTTTCCCACGAGCTGAAAACCCCGATAACCTCCATCGAAGGCTTTGCCGAAACCCTACTGGACGGGGCGCTGGAAAGCCCGGAGGATGCCCGGAGGTTTGTGGAGATCATCGCCAAGCAATCAAAACGGCTGCACGCCATCATCGACGATCTCCTGGCCTTGTCCCGACTTGAACAGAATCAGGAACAGACCGCGCTGGTACTCACGGAAGAAAAAATCATCAACCCTCTGCGCAGGGCCATTGAAACCTGCGGGCTCAAGGCAGCCGAGAAAAAAATCAGCATCGAACTGGCAGCTCCGGATGACCTGACCGGTCCCCTCAACAGCCCCTTGCTCGAACAAGCGGTCACCAACCTCATCGTCAATGCGATCAAATACAGCGAGGAGGGCGGCCGGGTGTTGGTGCGGGGAAAACAGCGCGATGAAAAAACAATCGCCATCGAGGTCCAGGATTTCGGTACAGGGGTCGCAGCCCAGCACCTGCCGCGGTTGTTCGAGCGCTTCTACCGAAGCGATGCGGCCCGCAACCGCAAAGTCGGCGGCACCGGCCTGGGATTGGCCATTGTCAAACACATTGTCCAAGCGCATGGCGGCGAGGTGAGTGTCCAAAGCGAAGTCGGCAAAGGTACAACCTTCACCATCCTGCTTTATAAGGAGAACCAAGATGAAAACACCAATAAAACATGACAAACCCACCTTGAGCACCGCGCTGGAAAAGGCAGCCAAACATATCTGCACGGCCAGAAGCGGGCTGTGTCCCCATGTGGTCGAACAGTACCCCTGTCCCAGTGCCTGCACCCTGGACACCACCGCCTGGGAATGCTGGGCTCAGTACTTCCTCGATCAAGCGACCCCTTCCCGGTCCCGGAAAAACACCGCCTGAAGAAATCGCTCCGCCTTCCTGCTCTACCTCCCCTCCCGAATCAAATCATGTTGCGAACCTAATCTTACCCTGACAGAACCCCCTTATAACTCTAAGAAAAGAAGATGACGGCAGACCGCCGACAATCAACCAGGGGGTGCGATGGTGAGCAGACTTTCCTTTGCGGACATTTCCTTGACCCGGACAGGGACGGGGCAAGACCCCAGACCCACGGAACGCGAGTGCATCTCCCTGCTCGGTCTCGACCCCAACTCCCCGGCTAGCCTGCCTTTTTTCGGCGCCGACGCCACCACCGGCTGCGAAAATGAGCTGCAGGTGGCGGTATCCGGTAGCCGCGAGGCGGCGGATCTGCCCCGGGCCATTGAGCAATCGAGCTACTACGCCAACATCATCAAACGGGCCGACCGCGGCGATACCTCCCCCCGGGCCCGGCGAGATCTGGAGCGCTACCTCAGCGACAACGTGGAGCAGGTTTGGGAAAACAGCTGGGTGCGTTTCCCCCTCTCCTGCCTGCACCCCAACGCCCTGCACACCCTGGCTGCGGACCTCAAGGCCGACAAACAAGACCATACCCGCGGCGAACGCACCGACACCGCCCGCTTCTTTGTGGAGGAGGGAGGCGAACAGCATCTGCGCATCCCCATCAGCTATCTGCTCAAACTGGCCTTGGCCGATGTCCTCGGCCAAGGCGGCCGCCATGAAACAGTGCAAAAAACCGGGAGCCGGCTGCTCACCCATCTGTTGAGCGACAACACCTCGCCGGAAACCTTTTCCTTCCATGTCACCGGCATGCACCCACACACCGGCTATGGCAAAGCCCTGGCCAGGGAGACGGCCAAGCGCTTTCTCTTCACCCAGCTGCTGATCATGTATGCCAACGAAAAATTCGAGCTGATCCGGCGGGGGCAAAAAGCCATGCTCTTCTTCTCCCCGCATCCGCCGATGCGGCAGCGGGCTCTGAACGAATGCATTTCCGACGCCTTCTACCGCAAGCTGTTCATGAGCCCCTGCCTCTCCGGCTGGGACGAAGGCGAGGCCAAGCACCAGTACATGATCCTCTGCCACCAGGTCTTGAGCCGCAGCCACCTGAACGCGGTGATGAAGATGCGCGAGGCAGGCATCATCACCAACAATCTGGTGATGATGCCCCATACCTCCAACATCAGCCTGGCCAACAACGGCACCCATGTCAGCATGGGCAGCCGCAAGATGAACCGGTTGCTGCGCGACCCCGGCTCCGGCTTCACCCCCCGCCACGAGAAATGCATGGGCGATCTGGTGGCCAAGGTCATGGAGCACTTCCTGCCCCTGTTCGTCGGCACATACAGCGCCGCGCCCTACCGCCTGGCCTTCGAGGATTTCCACCCGGAACAGGCCCTGGGATTCCTCCCCCACCAACTGGATTACACCCACCTGCGCATGCTCTGGCGGCGCTGGCGGAAAAAGGCGAAAAACAAGTTTTGCGGCCAGGCCCTCACCCCGTTCGGCCCGCCGCTTATCGATCAGATCGTCGGAAAGGCCTGCCGCTGCAAGGGGGATTTCATCCCGGATTTCCGGCTCATCGATTACCCGGTGGCTCTGCTTTCCACGGAGCGGAGCGCCAGCCAGGACGGCAGGCTGCACAACGACCGCCGCCTCAAGGAAGACCTGGACATGATGGGGATTTTTGACAAACGGATGTCGGTCTACCTGCCCTACAAGCTGCGGGAATTCGAGGTCATGGGCTTCTCCGGCTTCGAGGCCCGCTACTATTCGCAATTTGAACAGTTTGCCGGCGACCTGGGCCGGGCCACCGATCTGCAGATGCTGCTCAACGCCCTGGCCTTCAAGTTCATCGCCGCGGGCAGCTGCAGCCATCAGCACATCCCCGACACCCCCTTTGTCGAAAGCGAGCGGCGCCAGATCATGTTCGGCACAGCCATCGGCATCCCCACCTTTTTCGTGCACAAGGAAACGCCCAACCGTTTTCTCCGCGGCATCCTGAAAAGAACCAAAAGCACCCGGACAAGCCACCGCTACCCCGGCTATCTGCGGGTGCTGCACCAAGAATACCGCCTGGCCCTGCTTGCAATCATCCGCGAAGAGGCGGCCGACCTGGTGGAGGCCTTCGGTTTTACCGACCTGCTGGCCGATCTGGAGCTGCGCCTGCGAGAGCCTGCCCGGCACGGGGCCTTGGGCCGCCTGACCACCGGGATTCTCGCCAAGGGAGGCGCCGATTCCCCCTACGACATGTCGGCCAGGGAGTTCAACCTGGCGGCGGAGCGCTATTACCGCGAGGACCTGCGGCAGGAGCAGATCAACGAAGGGTGGCAGTATGTGGTCGAAGACATCCAGGCCATGGCCGCGGGCGAGATTCCGCTTTCCCTTGAGATGCGCGATGAAGTGAATGCCATCCTTGGCCCGCAGGAGGTTGATGCCTTCCTCCGCCAGACCCAAGATGAACTGCGGGGCGATTCTCTTGCCCCGGCAAACGCGGCGCGGCTGCTGCAACTCATGGTCATTGCCGAGGACCTGGACAGCAAACGGCAGAAACAGACGCTCTAGGAGGTGCATCCATGCATCAGTATGTCGAACGGTTAAGCAACACGGTGATGACTGAAGAACTCTTCGGCGACCGAATCGTGCGCTTCCTCTACTCCCAGGCCAGGGAAAAGGCCCCGTTTCTCTTTCGCCTGGCGATCTCGGCCCGCATGTCGAGCCTGTTGGGCCTGTATCATTTCGACCTGGCGCTGGGGCCGCGGCTGAGCGGCAACACCCGCTTCCTGGCACGCTGCGGCGTCGATCTTACCGAATGCCTGGCCCTGCGGGCACATTTCACCACCCCGCGCAAAATCTTCGAGCGGCAGATCCGCTATTGGCAGTGCCGCCCCATGCCGCACCTGGACACCGCCGTGGTTTCCCCTGCCGACGCCCGGATGGCGCTGGGCGCCCTGCACCCCGATTCCCCGTTGTTTCTCAAGGACAAGTTCTTTGACTATCCCGAGCTGCTGGGTCCTGACCGCCGCCGCTGGCTTGAGACCTTCAGTCACGGCGACTACGCCGTCTTCCGTCTGACCCCGGACAAGTACCACTACAATCACACCCCGGTTTCCGGCCAAGTGGTGGACCACTATTGCCTGGGCGGCGTGTACCATTCCTGCAATCCCGGTGCGGTGGTGGAGGTGGTCACCCCGTATTCCAAGAACAAACGGGTGGTCACCATTATTGACACCGACGTGCCCGGCGGCACCGGGGTGGGACAGGTGGCCATGGTCGAGGTGGTGGCCATGATGATCGGCGACATTGTGCAATGCTACAGCGATACGGGCTATGACCATCCCTTGCCTATCCACCCCGGCATGTTCCTGAGCAAGGGACAGCCCAAAAGCCTCTACCGTCCGGGGAGCAGCACCGACATCCTGCTTTTCGAGAAAGGCCGGGTCCATTTTGCCGAGGATATCCTAACCAAAGGAAAGCGGACCGACGTGCACAGCCGCTTCAGTCTCGGTTTCGGGCGGCCCCTGGTGGAGGTCGAGGTTCAGGCGCGCTCCCTCATCGCCGTGGCTAAAAACTAACCAAAGGAGAAACGAGATGAGCAACTTCCTTTTCACCCTGATCCTGGGACTGGCGCTGCTTCCGCTACTGCTGTGGGCTTACATCGTTTTACCGCGGGAAAGGTGGCAAATCATCGCCGCGATTCCAACCAGGAAGGGAACGACGAACGGATACTGGCACGGCACCAATATCACCTATTACGGGGCGCTGCTGGCCAGCGGCTCCCTTTTCGGGGTGATGGCTTTTTTTCTGCTTCTGGCTGCCATGGGTATGCCCCTGTGGGGAATCATCGGTCTGGTTCTCGGGGTGATGGGCTGTTCGACGGCCGCGGCCAAGCTGCTCGCCATGGCCGTGGAAAAGAAACGCAACACCTTCACCGTGGGCGGCGCAGCCATTATCGGCCTGCTGAGCATGCCCCCGGCAGTGGCGGCATATAACGGCTTGGCCTGGCGGTGGGATGCGCCGCAGGTTTCCCTCCTCCCGGTGATGGCGGCCCTGGCGGTCGCCTATCTGCTGGGCGAGGGAATCGGCCGGCTCGCCTGCCTCAGCTTCGGCTGCTGCTATGGCAAACCCTTGTTCGAATTGGGACCGAAGACCCGCCGCTTCTTAGCCCCGCTGGCCGTCACCTTTCACGGTTCCACCAAGAAAATCTCCTACGCCTCCGGCCTCGCCGGGGTCGGGGTGGTGCCAATCCAAGCCATCACCTCGTTTCTTTCGGTGAACATCGGCTTGGTGGCCATGTATTTTTTTCTGGAGGGGGGGGTTCGCACGGCCTTCCTGCTCGCCGCTCTCTTCGCCCTTGGCTGGCGCATCGTGTCCGAGTACTTCCGCGCCGACTACCGGGGCGAAGGAAAATTTTCCGCGTACCAGCAAATGGCTCTGTTGGGGATGGGCTACTGCACGCTGCTGGCGCTGTATGGCGGCAACGGCGTTGCCAGCCAGACCAACCTGGGGGCAGGGCTTGCCTTACTCTGGAACCCGGCCGCCCTGCTCTTCTTTCAGGCTCTCTGGCTGTTACTTTTCATCTATACGGGATTCAGCACGGTGACCGGCGCCATGCTCGTCTTTCATGTGCGCGAGGAAAAGATCTAAAAACCAATTATGCCTCGCCGTTTCCCAGCCACTCCATGGTGGCCGAAACCACATCCTTCACCGAATAGGGTTTGGCAAAATAAGCGTTGGCGCCGAGCCCCATCCCCTTTTCAATATCCTCCGGAGCGCCGAGCGCGGAAAGCATGACCACCGGGGTGCCAGCCAGATCCCGGTCCGGGTGTGAGCGGATCAACTTGCAGACCTCATGCCCGTCTAGGCGGGGCAACATGATATCAAGCAACACCAGGGCTGGCCGCAGTTGCTCCACCAGGGCAAAAGCCGTCAAGCCGTCATGGGCGATGGCCACAGGCACGCTGTTTTTCCGCAACGAATAACAGAGCAGTTGGGCGATATCCTCATCATCCTCGACAACAAGCACCATGCCGGGTTCCTGCTGAATCCTGCTTTCGCTGTGTTGCATCGTGAGTGACCTCATCATCTTGTGTTGTTGCCGCTCATGCGGCTGTACCCTCTTCCTGAGAACCCTGCGACCGGATAGCCTCCCGCCGGTTACGGACAATGGCCGAGCCTTTTTCCTGCTTGGCCGCCCGTTTGACCCCGGAGGCGAGAAAGGCCAGCTCCGCGTATGAATTCACCGGGCATTCCTCGGTGCTGACGATGCCGATGGAAAGCGACAGCAGGGCAAACCTCCGCTGCTCTCCCTGCCGGTCCCGGGCATAATAATGCCCCTCCCGCACCTCCTGCTCGCCATGAAATTCCGGCAACAGATTCTGCAAGCCGTCGATGATCTGCCGACAGATCTGCTGCGAGGCATGGGGCCGGGTGATGACGATGAAATCATCCCCGCCGATGTGTCCGACAAAGCGGAAACGGTCGTTGACTCCGGGCTGGACGATATCGACGATAAGTTGGCCGATCCGTTGAATGACCAGGTCGCCCTTTTCAAAACCGTAATAGTCGTTGTAGGGCTTGAAGTCGTCGATATCGATGTAGCAGACGTCGAAATTGACCTTGCGTTGGAGAAAGGTAGCCACGGTCCGCTGGATGAATTCGTTGCCCGGCAGGCCGGACAGGGGGTTCGCCCCCTTGGCCAGCTGGATGCTTTTCTGGGTGATGGCCTCAAGCAGGGCGTTGATGGCCACGGTGCCGAGATATTTGCCGTTTCGGGCCACGCAGATATCGTCGTAGAGATGCCTGCCGCGGCGGGCCTTGATCCGCCGCACCACCTCTTCCATGGGCGTGGCCGCCTCCACCAGGAGAAAATCATCCCCCAGCACATCTTTGACCGCCCGGTGGGCGGAAAGGGCAAAGCCATAGCCATGGGGGCCGACCATCTGTTTTTCCAGAAAATGCATCCGGTTCAGCATGCCCAGCACCCGCTGCTCATCGACCACCGGGATGCCCTGCAGCTTGACGTCATCCATGAACCGCTGGTGGGCGGTCATCAGGGACTGCTGGGGAGAAAGCGGCTCAATGTACTTAACGGTGTCGCCGATGGTACAGGATTCTCCATGGGAGCCCGAACAATACGAAGCATCTTCCTGGACCACCAGCGGGGCGAGGCGCTGCCGGGAAAGATTCGGGCCGGGCCGTTCCAGCAGGTAGCCTTGGAGCAGATCGATATCGAACCGGGCCAGGGTCTCCAGCTCTTCGGGCCGCTCGATCCCCTCGGCGATCACGGTGATGCCGAGCTTGTGGCACACCGTGGCAATGGCGTCCACCAGGTTATGCTTGAAGGAATCCCGGTCGATGTTGGTGATGAAATGCCGGTCCACCTTGAGGTAATCCGGCTCGATGACCGAGAGCATCTTCAGCCCGCCGTAGCCCACGCCGAAATCATCGATGGCGATCTTGTAGCCCCGTTTCCGATAGTACTCCACTGATTTTTTAAAAAGATCATAGTTGCGGATTGCCTCCTGCTCGGTAATCTCCAGGATGATCCGCTCCTTGGCTATGCCGCATTCCTCGGCCAGCCGGTCGGTGGCGCCGCCCCGGTGATCGGGATGCATGAGGGTAGCCGGGCAGATATTCACATAGAGATAGGCGTTCCTCTCGGCAAAGCCCAGCTCCGCCGCGCGGCAGAAGGCATGCTCCCGGCAAATCATATCAAGGCTGGAAATAACGCCTTCGGCCTGGGCTCGTTGAAAAAGCTCCCCGATATCGAGGGGAGGAGTCCGTTTTTCGCGCAGTCTGGCCAAGGCCTCATACCCGAAGACCTCCCCGGTCTGCCGGGAAAACACAGGCTGAAACCAGGCGGTGAGGCCGTCGTTATCAAGCAGGTCCAGAATCTCTCCCCGTGAAATTCTGTTGGGCTGAAACCTTACGCGCTCTGCCTCTTTTTCCAACATAATGACCTCCGCTAACTGGCTCATGCGGCCACCAACCGGGGAAGAAGCTGTGCGGACTCTTCCTGCCATTGGCCCCCTTCCTCCACTGCGTCCTCTTGCCCGTTGATCAGAGTAATCAGCGATCCCGAGATGAGTCGCAGCTCCACCGCCTGCGTCCTCAATTCCGCCGCAGTTCTGGCCGCCTCTTCCGCCTCGGCGGAGGCAGCCAGGCTCACCGTGTCGATCTCGCCCATGGCCGCGCTCACCTGCCGGATTCCGATAACCTGCTCAGCGCTGGCCTGGGCGATGTTCTGCACCTCCTCATCCACCTTGGCAATACCCTGGTGGATCTCGACAAACGCTTTATCCAGACTTTCACACAGCACGCTGCCCTGCTTCACTTTCTCGATATTATTCTGAATAATATCTGAGGTTTCCTTGGCAGAAGTGGCCACATTATGGGCCAGTCTCCTGATTTCATCGGCAACCACGCCAAAACCTGCCCCGGCCTCTCCGGCCCTGGCTGCCTCCACCGCGGCGTTGAGCGCCAGCAGGTTGGTCTGAAAGGCGATGGCGTTGATGTTCTTGATGATCTTCATCACCTCGGCAGACTGGCCTTCTATCTCCTGCATGGCTTGCAGCATCATCGCCATCTGTGCCCCGCCTTCCTGCACCACCTGTTGCATATCTTTGGATAGAGCGCTGGCCTGCCGAGCGCTCTCGTTGTTGGCGTTGGTCTGGCCGAGGAGCTGTTCGATGGAGGCCCCGGTCTCTTCCACCCCAGCGGCCTGACGCCCCGCCCCTTCCGCCAGGCTCAGACTTGAGGCGGACAACTGGGTGGACTCCTCATAGACCTGCTCCACCACCCCCTGCAAGCGTTCCTTGATCTGCGTCATGGGCTGCATCACCTTGCGGCTAAGGTAGAAAAGGATGAAAAGGAAAACGCCGAACACGCCGAGTCCGGACCCGATGAAGGCGAGGAGAGAAAGGGTTTTCGCCTTCCGGGACAAGGCCTCATGGTCGGTTCCCACCGCGGCAATGGCCTCGCCGGTCCGTACTCCGGTCTGTTTGCCAATCTGCTCCGCCAATTTGCGGGTCATGGCGATGGCTTCCGTTCCCTTGTCGCCGGTGTACTGGTCAGCGGCCCGGATTCCTTCGATATAGCTGTCATGGAACTCCATCATGCCGCGGGCTGTTCCCATCTGTTTTTTGAAACCGTCATATTCCGCGGCGATTTTCTGCAACTGCTCAAGATTTGCGCCGTCGTGGGCAAAGGCGCGGTGGGCCGCACCCAACATGGCGGTGATCCGGACATCCCCCTTTTCCAGCTCCTGCTCATATTTCAGCCGCATGTCCTGAAACTGGCCGCGCACCAAAAAATTCTTCCATTGCAGCATCTGCCCCAGCAGAGCCGTCTGCAGCTCCCGGACCAGGAGCACATTGTCGATGCCATCCTCCCCGGAAACCCGGATGTTCTCGTTGGCCCGGCTCGCACCGGAAATGAGCTGCTCCTGGGTGTTTATGGAAATGGTGTACAGCACACTCATCCCAACACCTGCGGCCAGCATGATAAAGACAAAGAAAAAACCAAGCTTATTTTTCAAGTTCCACCGCACGATGTATCCCCCTTTACTGATTGAATGCCTTATGCACTTCTCTGCTGACCAAGCTGAATTCTCGTCATCCCGGCGGGGACAGAGCTGTCCGTTGCCATGCCTCCAGCCGCGAAGGAAAAAAGATAGGCGGGGCAGACGATGTGTCTGCCGCTTTGGCAATACCTTTCCAGCTCATGCAGGCTGGGGACGTAGGGCGTATTCTTGGCGGAGCAGCTGGCCACGGACCAGATGTTTGTGCCGTGGCTGTAATGCAGAAGATGTTTGCAGGACATGGCGGTAACCTCCCTTTGCGGTTGTGGTGATTGTGTTTCCTTTGGGAGCAAACTACCGCCCCTGTGTTAGGGGATGATTATGGGTTGGTTATTTTTCTGCTCAAAAAAACACCCCCCTGCCGATGTTCTGACAGGGGGGCCAAGGGAGTGAGAGGTACTGCCTGTTGCTCATTCGAGTTGGGCAAGGGTGTCCTGCCGGTGGGAGGAAGACAGGACACCCTTGCCCGCATCAGGGAAGAGCTGAAACCCTTTAGAATTTATAATTTACGTCAAACTGGTAGAGATCAACACTATCCACCTTATTGTCGGCCGAATAATACGCCTCTTCCTGCTCATAGCTCAACCAGGTGATATCCGCGGACCAGTTCTTGGTGAAATCGTACCCAGCCTGCACCCGGTGGCCTTTTTTATTGGTCTTGGACATGCCGAGACCGTCGCCGAAATCGGAATCACCCAGATAGCCGTACATGGAATCCGCTTCCACCACCGAGTAGGCATAGCCCAAGCGGACCTTGTCGAGCTTGGCATCGAGCCCTATCACCCAACCGAGGTCGGCGTCACCCGGTTTTTTGGGAAAACCCTTGGCCTGGCTCTCGCCGATATCGCCGTCCGCGCCAAAATTCTGCCAGATATGGCCGTACAAAGAGAGCTTGGCGCTGGCCACCGGAAAGGAGATCTTGCCGTAAAGATCGCCGATCTCCAAGGCATACTGTGCCGGGTCGATATTGTTGAGCGAGGTATTGGCCTTGTCGTTGATGAAGGATTGGTCATATTTGCTGTAACCGGCAGCCACGGTATAGGCCACATCGCCAACCTTGCCCCGGTAACCGGCCTGCCCCATGTACAGCATGGCGGAGTTGTCGTCGTTCACCAGCTTCGCGTTGTAGCCGCCCAGGGTGGCGAAAATCCCTTCCTTACCGCCGTACTGACCTGTCAGACCGGCCAGCCGCACGTCGCCGTCCCACAGTACCCAGGATGTCTCGTAGGGGTTGAGCTGCTGGCCCAGGATCACGTTGAAATCCTGAATCTTATGTTTGGCATAGGCATAGTCCAGCCGGATATCGCCGGTTTCAAAGGGCTTGACCTCGCTCCAGGTATCGTTGGTGCTGGTCGGGTCATCGCTGCCAGAAGCCAAGCCCGCGCCGACCTGCCAGTCCTCACCCTTGTTGTCCCAGACGCCGCCGACCCGGAAACGGGTCCGCCAACGGTCCCGCGCCACATCGGCGGTGTTGGCCTGGGTATAATATTCCTTGTCCTGCCGCTCGTAACGGGCCCGCAGGTCGCCTTTCAAGGTCAGTTGATCGATAAACTCGTTGGCCAACGCCACCTTGCTGCCGCTGCCCCCTTTTTTCTTGACCTCTTCCTCGACCTTTACCGAGACCTTTTTATCCACCATGGCCCCGAGGGCGTCGATGTGCTCCTGCTGGGAGGCAACCTTGTTGCGCAGGTACTCAAGTTCCTTCAGAATCTGCTCGTCGCTCAGGCCCCCTCCCGCCAAGGCCGCGGCGGGCAGGGTCAGGCAAATTCCCAGTGTTGCTGCCGCTGATAATACCTTTCTCATCTGTTTCTCCTTTCTCCGTAAGGTTTATTAAAGATTGCCCCCAACCAAGAAAACGGCGGGAAGCAAAGGTTCGACCATGGTTCTGGGCCGAAATGTTACGGAGAGACTACCGGGCAAATATTAGAGGGCGGTCATCCTTAGATTAAAAGCCGGTTAAAAGAAGGTTAGGAACACGGAGATGAGGATTTGATTTTGGGATGGTTCATCTTCTGTTCATCTCCTAATGAAACCCTAATAAAATTCTAACAATCAGGGGCCATAGTGGGGTCCAGATGTACCGAGCATGTCACACACCGGCATAAGCCATTCTGTAACCCCACTTAAGGAGAGACACCATGATGATGCGCAAAGGTTTTTTGAACAGTGTCACCAAGGCTGCGTTGGCAGGCTGCCTGGTCGCCGTCGCCGCAACCACCGCGTTTGCCGAGGAAGTTAAAGTGGACCCGAAAGTTCCGGTCTACAAAAAGGTGAGCGGCGTATCCGGCAACCTCGACAGCATCGGTTCGGACACCCTGAACAATCTGATGACCTACTGGGCTGAAGGCTTCCGCAAGGAATATCCCAATGTCCGCATCCAGATCGAGGGCAAGGGCTCAAGCACCGCCCCGCCCGCCCTCCTTTCCGGCACCGCCCAGCTCGGCCCCATGTCCCGGGCGATGAAATCCGAGGAAATCGACGCCTTCACCAAGAAATACGGCTACGCCCCGACCCAGATCAGCGTTGCCCTCGACTCCCTGGCTGTTTACGTCAACAAGGACAACCCGGTCAAGGAGATGAGCCTGCAGGAGGTTGACGCGATCTTCTCCAAAACCCGCAAGGGCGGCCTGAGCCAGGAAATCACCACCTGGGGCCAGGTGGGTCTTACCGGCCCTTGGCAGCAGGCCCCCATGAGCATCTATGGCCGTAATTCCGCCTCCGGCACCTACGGCTACTTCAAGGAACATGCCCTGTTCAAGGGTGACTATAAGGATACCGTCAAGGAACAGCCCGGCTCCGCTTCGGTGGTAATGGGGATCACCGAGGACAAGAACGGCATCGGCTACTCCGGCATCGGTTACAAGACCTCCGGGGTCAAGACCGTCGCCCTGAGCAACAAGAAAGGGGAAAAAGCCCATGAGGCCAGTTTTGAAAACGTGATGAACGGCAGCTACCCGCTTTCCAGAACTCTGTTCATCTATGTGGCCAAGGAGCCGAATAAGCCCATGCCCGCCCAGACCGCCGAGTTCCTCAAGTACATCCTTTCCAAGTCCGGCCAGGAGATCGTGGTAAAAGACGGCTTCCTGCCCCTGCCTGCCAAGGTGGTGGAAAAAGAGCTGGCCAAGCTCAAATAACCCTCCCCGGCTCAAGCCGGACATAAGTTCACCTCCCGGCCCCCGGGAGGGCCAGCGTCTGCAAGCCGGCCTTCCCGGGGGCTTCTCCGGTAGAAGCCCTACGCAGCAGTGTCCAAAACAGCAAGGAACACCATGCAGAAACTCGACAAACAATTCATCAAAAAAGTCCGTCGCCAGGACCGGTTCGCCACCCGGGCCATCACCGTGGGCGGTCTGCTGGTCATCGCCAGTGTCATCGCCATCCTGGTCCTCATCGTCCGGGTAACCCTGCCGCTGTTCCAGCCGGCCAGGGCGGAGGTCATCCACCGCGTGGCCGTTGCGCCAGGGCATGCCCCGATTCTTGCCGTGGGCATGGACGATGCCCAGGAGGTGGGCTTTATCCTGGACAATACCGGGCTTTTTTCCTTTTACAACCTCGCCTCCGGCAAGACCTTTTTCACCGCCCCCGCCTCCCCCAAAAAAGCCAGGGTCCAATCCGTCGAGAGCAATAAAAACAACGTCTTCACCCTCCTCTGGGAGGACAGCAGCGTCACCGTCGCCCAGGTTGACTTCCGGCTGCTCTATGCCGAATCCGGCCAACGAACCGTCCAGCCGGAGATCACCCGGCTGGGCGAATATCCCCCCCGGCGTTATCCGGCCCCGATCAAAAGCATGATGGTCCGCAGCCATGAAGGGCGACTGACCCAGGTGGCGCTCCTGGCGGACAACCGGTTCCAGATCGAGCACGAGGTGGTCACCACCAATATCTTGGGCGAGGAGAAGAAAGAGACTTTTTCTTTTCTGCTCAATGAAGAGCTGCCCGGCACAATCACCGCCTTCACCCTGGACGAAAAGGGCTCTGTCCTCTTTGCCGGCACCGATACCGGCAGCCTGTTGCGCTGGGATCTGGGAGAAAACGGGAGTGCTGCGCGCACCGACAACGTGGTGGCCGTACAGGGAAATAAGGGCATCACCTCCCTGGCCATGGTTTTCGGCGATATCTCCGTGGCGGTGGGCGACGCCGCCGGCACCCTTGCCACCTGGAGCCAGGTTTGGACCGGGGAAGGGCCGGAGCGGGTACGGCGGCTGCGCAAAACCCATACCCTGACCAGCCATCAGTCCCCGGTGGAAAGCATCATCCCCTCCCGCCGCTCCAAATCCCTGGTCAGCCTCGGCGCCGACGGCAAGACCCATTTCGATCATATGACCAGCGAAAAACATCTGCTGGACCTTGAGCCCTCCCTGACCATGGCGGGCATCTCCGGCCAGGGCAACGGCCTGATCGGCCTTGATTCGCGCAACAATCTCACCGTCTGGAAGGTCGATGCCCCCCACCCGGAGATCAGCCTGAAAACCCTGTTCGGCAAGGTCTGGTACGAAAGCTACGACCAGCCGGAGTATGTCTGGCAATCCTCCTCCGCCTCCGATGATTTTGAACCGAAATTCAGCCTGGTGCCGCTGCTCTTCGGCACCATCAAGGGCACCCTGTACGCCATGATCTTTGCCGTGCCGCTGGCCATCTTCGGCGCGGTCTACACCAGCCAGTTCAGCACCGCCACCTTCAAGAAAACCGTCAAACCGGTGGTGGAGATCATGGCCTCGATCCCCTCGGTGGTCATCGGCTTTCTCATCGCCCTCTGGCTGGCGCCCATCGTGGAAAAGGCCATTCTCGCCGTGATCCTGGGGGTGCTGCTCCTGCCGCTGATCTTCGTTACGATCATGGCTGTCCTCAAGCCTTTCTACAAAACGCCCACCCTGCAAAACTTCTGCAACGGCCATGAGTTCCTGATGCTGGCGCCGATTATCCTCCTGGCCGCGGCCCTGGCCATGGGGATCGCCCCCATTGTTGAGCATTTGCTCTTTGCCGGCAATTTCAAGCAATGGCTCTACAACGATCTTGGCTTGCGCTATGACCAGCGCAACTGCATCATCATCGCCTTTGGCCTTGGCATCGCGGTGATCCCCATCATCTTTTCCATCACCGAGGACGCCATCTCCAACATCCCCCCCAGCCTGACCGCCGCTTCCCTGGCCTTAGGCGCCAGCCGCTGGCAGACCATCTGGCGGGTGGTGCTGCCCTCGGCCAGCCCCGGCATCTTTGCCGCGATCATGATCGGCTTCGGCCGGGCGGTGGGGGAAACCATGATCGTGCTCATGGCCACCGGCAACACCCCCATCCTCGACTGGTCCATCTTCAACGGCATGCGGACCCTGTCCGCCAACATCGCCGTGGAGATTCCGGAAGCGCCCATGGGCGGCACCCTGTACCGGGTGCTGTTCCTCTGCGCCTCCATGCTTTTCGCCCTGACCTTTCTGGTGAACACCGGGGCAGAGCTGGTCCGCGAGCGATTGCGGAAGAAATATGGACGGTATTAAAAATTGTTCGCCACGAAACCCACAAAAAAACACGAAACATGATTTTCAACCTGATTGTATCCGTTAATTTTTCGTGGTTTTCGTGGGTTTCGTGGCAAAGTCCTATAAGTTCGGAGAAAACATCATGACCAAAAAATTCTGGCGGCAGGGAGAGCCCTTCGTCTGGGCCACCGCCCTTGCCCTTTCCTTGATCCTGTTTTTAACCCTGCTGCTCTTCTATGTGGTAATGGCCAATGGCCTCGCGGTCTTTTGGCCGAAAAAGGTCGCCCTGGCCACCCTGAGCGATGGCCGGCATCTGCTTGGCGAGATTGTCCAGGAAGAGGCCATCCCCACCACCGGGCACAAGCGGATCCAGTTCAAAATCGGCAACCGCGACCTCTACGGCCTCGACTTCAAATGGGTGGACGCCTCCGAGATCACCAGCCTCAGCTATCCAAAAGAGGTCCAGGTGCTTGAGCGCCAGGAATACGGCAATTTTTACGGATACCTGAGCGAACTGGAAGTCAAGGGCATCGCCCCGCCCGCCTCCGGCTCAAACAACCTGGCCATGACCATCGCTGCCCTCGACTCAAGGAAAAGAGAGGTTGACCTCCTGGGCAAAAAGATAGCCAACCTCAACCGGAGGGTGGAACTCATCGACCACCGGTTGGCCACCGCCCTCTATAACAAGGAAGAAAACACCCCGGCCCTTGCCGCCATCAAAGGCGAGAAAAGCGGGCTCAAGACCGAGTTCGAGGCGCTGGTTTCCATCCTCGGGGAAAAATCCGCGGCCCTGGCCACCAATCAGGCGATCTTCACCGATGCCAACGGCCGGACCAAGGCCATAGCCCTGCCCAACATCGTCCGCGCCTACCAGCCAAACTCCATGTCGTTTTTCGCCAAGTGCGGCTATTACCTGGAGCGGCTGCGGGAACTTCTCTTTGACGAACCCAGGGAATCAAACACCGAGGGCGGCTTGTTCCCGGCCATCTTCGGCACCATCATGCTGATCTTTCTCATGAGCATCCTCTCCTTTCCCCTGGGGGTGCTGGCCGGCATCTATCTGCGCGAATATGCCAAGGACGGCTGGCTGGTGAAGATGGTCCGCATCGCGGTCAACAACCTGGCCGGCATCCCCTCCATCGTTTACGGCATCTTCGGCCTGGGTTTTTTCGTCTACGGGATCGGCGGCGGTATCGACCAGTTGTTTTTCCCCGAACGGCTGCCCGCCCCGACCTTCGGCACCGGCGGCATCCTCTGGACCAGCCTTACCCTGGGGCTGCTCACCGTGCCGGTGGTGATCGTCGCTACGGAAGAGGCCCTGGGCTCCATCCCCCCCGGCATCCGGGAAGGATCCCAGGCCCTGGCCGCCACCAAGCTCCAGACCCTGACCCGAATCCTGCTGCCCATGGCCTCGCCGGGCATCCTCACCGGCTTCATCCTGGCCATGGCCAGGGCTGCGGGCGAGGTCGCCCCGCTGATGATCACCGGGGTAGTCAAGCTGGCTCCGGCCCTGCCCCTGGACGGGGTCTTCCCCTTCCTGCACCTGGACCGGAAATTCATGCATCTGGGCTTTCATATCTACGACATCGGCTTTCAGTCCCCCAATGTGGAAGCGGCCAAGCCCATGGTCTATGTCACCACCCTGCTGCTGATCCTGATCGTGCTGGCGATGACCAGCACGGCCATCTATCTGCGCAACAAGATGCGACAACGCCACTCCGTGGTCGATGTGTGATAAGGAGAAACAATGCAAACAACCGACACCGCCATAATCCGTATTGACAACCCGCAGGTCGAGATCGAGGGATTGAACCTCTATTATCGGGCAAGCCAGGCGCTCGACAATCTGACCTTCGGAATTCCCGCCCAGCAGGTAACCGCCCTGATCGGCCCTTCCGGCTGCGGCAAATCCACCCTGCTCCGCTGCATCAACCGGATGAATGATCTGGTCGACGGGTTGCGCCTTGATGGGGTCATCAAGATCAACGGGGAAAACATCAACGACCCCAGCCTCGATGTGATTGAACTGAGGCGCAAGGTCGGCATGGTCTTCCAGAAATGGAACCCGTTCCCCAAGTCCATCTACGAAAACATCGTCTACGGCCTGAGGATCGCAGGCATCCAGGACAAAACCGTGCTCGACGAGGCTGCGGAGAAATGCCTGAAACGAGCCGCCCTCTGGGACGAGGTCAAAGACAGGCTGCACCAATCGGCCATGGGTCTTTCCGGCGGCCAGATGCAGCGGCTCTGCATCGCCAGGGCCATCGCCGTAAGCCCGGAGATCATCCTCATGGACGAGCCCTGCTCGGCCCTGGACCCGCGTTCCACGGCGAGAATAGAGGATCTCATCCGCGAACTGCGGGGGGAATACACCATCATCATCGTCACCCACAACATGCAGCAGGCGGCGCGCATCTCCGATTACACGGCATACATGTACCTCGGAGAACTGATCGAATACGGGCCGACCCAGAGGTTGTTCACCATGCCGGAAAAGAAGGAAACCGAGGATTATATTACCGGCCGCTTCGGCTGAGAGGCGTGGGTAAAAGCAGACTATTATAGATCATTCCATTATAACAGTTACCGTTCACGGTGAGCCTGTCGAACCGCAGTTCCCGCTACTACAGGCCTTCGACAAGCTCAGGCCGAACGGAATAAGTGAAGGAGAAATTCATGGCAGGCAACATTAAGACGGAAATAGAAAAACTCAAAAACCAGATCGTCTATCTCGGCACGGCAGTGCAGGAAAACATGCAGAACTCGGTCAAGGCGTTGTGGGGAAAAAATCCTGATCTGGCCCGCCAGGTGATCGCCACGGACAAGGGCGAGATCGACAACATGGAGATCAGCGTGGAAGAAGAATGCTTGCGCCTCCTGGCCCTGCACCAGCCCGTGGCCGGCGATCTGCGTTTCATCGTCACGGTGCTCAAGATCGACAACGATCTGGAACGCATCGGCGACCTGGCGGCCAAGATCGCGGACAAGGTCATCCTGCTCCACGACATCGACCCGGTCAAATTCACCTCCGATGCGATGCAGATTCCGGAGATGTTCAACGCCATGTTTGCAAAAACCATCTGGATGTTCCAGAATACCATGGAGGCCTTTATCAACGAGGATACCGACCTGGCCTACAAGGTGTGCCTGACGGACGACGAGGTGGACCGGGACAAGGCGTCCATCCGCACCGAAATGGAGGAGATCATCCTGCGTGATCCGGCCCAGCAGGTCTATCTGGCCAAGCTGATCAGCGTGGCCAGAAGCATGGAGCGCATCGCCGACCACTGCACCAATATCTGCGAAGACATTATTTATATGGCGCAGGGCAGAATTGTCCGCCATCATATAGCACGATAGGCCCTACCGGAACCGCTCAGGAGAAACAGAATGGCCAGAGAAACCATCCTTGTCGTGGAAGACGATGAAAACATCCAGCAGCTGGTGGGCTACAACCTGGCCAAGGCCGGGTTCCACGTGCTCTATGCCGACAACGGGGAACAGGCGCTCAACCAGATCAAGCGGGAAAGGCCGGAGCTGATCGTCCTGGACCTCATGCTCCCGGGCTTGAGCGGCTTCGAGATCTGCAAGCTGGTGCGTAAGGATCCCAAGACCAAGAACCTGCCCATTGTCATGCTCACCGCCAAGAGCGAGGAAAACGACATGGCCGCGGGCCTCGATCTCGGGGCGGACGATTATATCACCAAGCCCTTCAGCCCCAAGATCCTCATCTCCCGGATCAAGGCGGCCCTGCGCCGCAAGGAGGGGTTGAGCGAGGATGGGAGCGAGGGCAAGAAAAACACCCCCCTCACCATCCACGGGATAACCATCGACCCCAACCGCTACGAGGTGCTGGTGGGAGACGAAGTCATCATCCTGACCGTGACGGAATTTTCCATCCTGGAGCTTTTGGCCCGGCGGCCGGGCTGGGTTTTCAACCGGCAGCAGATCATCGACGGGGTCCGGGGTTATGACTACGTCATCACCCCGCGCGCCGTGGACGTGCAGGTTTTTGGGCTCAGGAAAAAACTGGGCGAGGCGGGAAAATACATCGAAACCGTGCGCGGCATCGGCTACCGCATGCAGGGCTAAGCTCGGACAACGGCGGTTCCCCTCGCCCCTCTCCTACTTGTCCGTTTTCCTGGCGATATACACCACATGCCTGCGCCCGCCCCGACCAGGGCGTTGGCGGTTCACAGAGAACCCAGCCGCCTGCAGCCGTTTTTCAAAGGCGGCATCCGGGTCTTCGGACCAGACGGCAAACACCCCCCCCGGATTCAAGGCACTACGGCTTGCCGCCAGCGCCTTCTTGCCGTACAGATAGTCGCCCCTGCCCTGATCCCCTTCATAGGGGCCTTCGTACAGATCAAGGATTATGGCGTCAAAGCGCTGCTCCTTGCCCTTGTTTGCCGCCTCAGCGATAACCTTGGCCACATCGGAAATCACCACCGTGACCCGCGGGTCGTCCACCGCCCCGTCGGTTAACTGGGCTATGGGCCCCTGGCACCAGGTGACCATGATCGGGTTCAGTTCCGCCACCACCACCTCGGCATCACGGGGAAGATTATCCAGGGCCGCCTTGAGGGTAAAGCCCATGCCCAGACCGCCCACCAGCACCCTGGGCTTCTTGGTCTGCTTCAAGTCCGCACAGGCCAGCTCGGACAAAACGATTTCGGATCGGTTGGCCGAAGAGTTCATCAGCACCCGGCTGTCGATGGTAATCAAAAAATCCGTCTCGCCCCGCTGCCGCAGATCGAGGAGTCCCTCGTCGGTGTCGATACTGTCCACTATTCGCCATGGTTGTGCCATTTTAATGCTCCGCTCTTTTTTCTGATTACCAAGCATCTTGGTAGCCGGAGGAAACTTTTATTCATCTGTTCATTTCTTTGCTTGCCCAAAGAAACGAACCAAAGAAAGGGCCCCCTGTGTCCCTGGTCCCGCCGCGGGCGGGATGCCCTGTGCTCCTCGATGCTGCCGGGGCTTTGCAAACTCGCTTCGCACAAACAGTGCAAAGCCCTTTTTCGGCAGCCTCTCCGGTGCTCGGCTGCGGGCCAAGGGGATTTTACTGCTATGAAGGCAAAGGAGTTGACTGAAATTGGTCAGGTCAACAGAATCTCTTTAACCCGCCCCACGGCCCCGCCTTCCAACCGAACCTTGATCCCATGGGGATGGGTGGGGGATTTAGTCAGGATATCCTTGACGATGCCCTCGGTGAGTTTGCCTGAACGTTGGTCTTCTTTCAAAACGATGCACACCCGCAGCCCGGCTTTGATCTCGCTGCGATTTATGCCGTTCATGCCTGACCCCGCTTGATTTCCTCTTGGATCAGCGCCAGTAGCGCCGCAAAACTATCCACAAAATAATGGGGGGTGGTCTGGCCGGGGCTGCTGGGGTTTTCCTCGTTTATCCCGTAGCCAAGCCCCTGCTCGGTCAGGGCCTTGTACTTTTTCATTTTCCCGGCATATTTTGAGCTGGGCCGCTCTTTCTCTGCAAGCAGGCCAAGAGCCACCAGGATCTTGTTCGCCTTTACCGTGGAGATTTCCAGGTTATTCAGTTTCAGCAGGTTGGTGAGTGAATCTGTTTTTTCCACTGCTTCCTCCTTGCAGGTCCGCCCCTAAAAACGCCACACAGAGACGCGACCTTGTGTTGTTTGTCTTCAGCCGCCCTGCCCCAAGCCGTCCGCCTGCAACAGGTTCTCCAGGCAATGCTCCCGGATGGAGTAAAACTCCTTGATTCCCCGGATCTGGGTCAAAATCTCCGCCTGCCTCGCCACCCCGCTCCCCTTCACCCCCAGGATCATCTTGTTCTTGCTCGTGTGTTCCAGGGAAACGAACTCGAAGATCTGGGTCTCGTAGCCGGAGGCCTCCAGGAGCAAGGCGCGCAGGGAGTCGGTGACCATCTCCGCTTCCTGGCCCAGATGGATGCCGTGCTTGAGCATGGGCCTGAGCAGCTCCGGGCTCTGCATCTGCGGCCTGATCTGCTTGTGACAGCACGGGGCGCACATGATGATCGAAGCCCCCGCGCGGATCCCTAAGTGGATGGCGTAATCCGTGGCCATGTCGCAGGCGTGCAGGGCGATCATGATGTCGATCCCCTTTGGCGTGTAGCTCCGGATATCGCCCTGCACGAAAGACAACCCGTCGAGCTTCAGCCTTTTAGCGGCTGTACTGCACAGGCTGACGAGATCTTCTCGCAATTCCACCCCGATCACTTGGGGCTTGAGCCCCAGGCCGGCGCGCAGGTACTCCTCCGTGGCAAAGGTCAGGTAGCCCTTGCCCGAACCGAAATCAACCACCCGCACCCGCTCCTGTTCTTTCAGCTTCGAGGCGACGATGGCATGGTCCAGAACCTCGATGAACTTGTTGATCTGCTTCCACTTGCGCGACATGGAGGGGATGAGCTGCTGCTGCCCGTTGGTAACCCCCAGCTCCTTGAGAAACGGCGCAGCCAGATCGAGAAACCGCTCCTTCTCGCGGTCATGTGCCTGGGGGGAGACCTCCCTCGGCGCTGCCTTGCCCCGCTGCAGATTGTATCGGCCCTTTTTGTTCACCGAGAGCTGCACCTCCTCGGTTACGGTCTGCAGATGCACGTTGTTGAACGAGGCGGCAAACAATTCGCGGACAGTCGCAATCCCCGCCGGGATCGGCAGGTTCTTGGTAACGTCCTTGGTCTGGTAGCGAAAGAGAAAAGAGAGACACTCCCCCTCCTTCAGGGTAAGGCGGCGGACAAAGACCCGGTCCAGCCCCGGTTCCGACCCATGGTATTTGCCCAGCACCAGTTTGACAAAGGTGTTCCGGGTCAGACAATCTTCCAGCAGGCTGAAAAAAAGTCCGCATTGGTTTGGCATCTCTTTGGGCCCTGGTTTGGTCTCAGTCATCTCAGTCATCAGCATGCACCATTATATAAGATTCCCAAGCAATCTCAGTTAGAGCTTTTTGTTCCATCGCAGTTAAAATCCCATTGGCCGCAGCCGAGCACCGGAGAGGCTGCCGAAAAAGGGCTTTGCACTGTTTGAGGCGCAAGCCGAGTTTGCAAAGCCCCGGCAGCATCGAGGAGCACAGGGCATCCCGCCTTCGGCGGGACAAGGGACACAGGGGGCCCTTTCTTCGCCGCTTCGCTGCTGGTTCGTTTCTTTGGGCAAGCAAAGAAATGAACAAACACATTCCTCTTGCTATCGGATTGCTTAGGGCTCAAAAACCCGCCCATTGCTCACCCTTCCTTAAGCGAAAGCGCAATCCTTTTCCGCGGAACATCAACCTCCAGCACCCGGACCATTACCTGCTGCCTCACCTTGACCACCTCTGCCGGCTCCTTCACATAGCGGTCAGCCAGTTGGCTGATGTGGATCAGCCCGTCCTGGTGCACGCCGATATCGACAAAGGCCCCGAACTTGGTCACATTGGTGACCAACCCCGGCAGCCGCATGCCCGGTTGCAGGTCAGCGATGGAGTTGACCCCTTCGCCGAAGGCAAATTCGGTGAAGGTTGCCCGCGGGTCGCGGCCCGGCTTGGCAAGCTCGGCCAGGATATCGTGCAGGGTCGGCAGCCCCACCGCCTCGGTGACATAGCGGCTGACCTCGATCTTCTCCCGCATCTCCGGCTGTTCGATGAGGTCGATGACCCGGCAGCCGCAATCCTTGGCCATCTGTTCGACGATCCGGTAGCGCTCTGGGTGGACACCGCTGGCATCCAGGGGATTGGCTGCGCCCCGGATCCGTAAAAATCCACCGCACTGCTCAAAAGCCTTGCCCCCCAGCCGGGGAACCTTGAGCAGCTCCGCCCGGCTTCCAAAGGGGCCGTTTTCATTGCGGTATTTGATGATATTCTGGGCTAGCCCCACACCCAGGCCGGAAACATGGGTCAGCAGCTCGGCGCTGGCGCTGTTCAACTCCACCCCCACCCTGTTGACGCAGCTGGCCACCGTATCGTCCAGGCTCTTTTTCAGCGCCGCCTGGTTGACGTCGTGCTGGTACTGGCCGACCCCGATGACCTTGGGGTCCAACTTCACCAGCTCGGCCAGGGGGTCCTGCAGCCTCCGGCCGATGGAAACCGAGCCGCGCACCGTGAGGTCATGGTCGGGGAATTCCAGCCTGGCGGTTTCCGAGGCGGAGTAGATCGAGGCCCCGCTCTCATCGACCATGGTGATGATCATCTCTGCAGGCAAGCCCAGCCCCCGAACAAAGGCTTCTGTCTCCCGGCCTGCGGTGCCGTTACCGATGGCAATGGCCTCAATCCGGTACTGCCTGCAGAGTTCGGCCACGACCGTGCCGGCTTCCTGGCTCTGGTTGGCGGAGAGGGTGGGATAGATGGTGGCATGGTGCAGGAGTTTGCCCTGTTCGTCCAGGCAGACCAGCTTGGCCCCGGTGCGAAAGCCGGGGTCCAGGGCCATGACCCGTTTGCGGCCCAGGGGCGGGGCGAGGAGCAGCTCGCGCAGGTTGTCGACAAAAACCCGGATCGCCTCCCCATCGGCCTGCTCTTTGAGATGGGTGCGCAGCTCGTTTTCCAGGGACGGGGCCAACAGCCGCTTGTAGCTGTCCTGAATCGCAAGCTCAACCTGGGCCGCTGCTGCCCCGCTGCCTTTGACATATCGCTTCCGCAACAGCTCGATACCCGCCTCTTCCGGCGGACGCACGGTCAGGGTCAGCACCTTTTCGTTTTCCCCGCGCAGCATGGCAAGCAAGCGATGGCTCGGCACCTTGGGTGCCGGTTCCTGCCACTCGAAATAATCCCGGAATTTGGCGCCCGCCTCCTGGTTTTTCTTCACCACCCTGGAGACGATCAGCCCCTTGGCCCCGAAGAGCTGCCGCAGCGCGGCCCGGGCCGCGGGATCTTCGTTGAGCCACTCGGCGATGATGTCCCGGGCCCCGGCCAACGCCTCCTCCGCGCTGGCCACCCCTTTTTCCGGGTCGATGAATCTTTCCGGGGCAAGCGGCGTTTGATCCTGGCGGAAGATGGCGCGGGCCAGAGGCTCCAGCCCCTTTTCCATGGCAATGCTGCTTCTGGTTCTGCGCTTGGGTCGGTGCGGCAGATAGAGATCTTCGAGGATGGTCAGGTTGGGGGCGGCCAGAAGACTCTGGTGCAGCTTGGGCTCCAGCAGCTCCCGCTCGCTCAAAGAGGCAATGATCGCCTGCCGCCGTTTGTCCAGCTCCGCCAGTTGCAGGAGCCGATCCCGAATGGCGGTGATCTGGATTTCATCCAGCAGACCGGTGGCTTCCTTGCGGTAGCGGGCGATAAACGGCACCGTGCCCCCGTCCTGCAACAGGGTGGCCACGGCCGCCACCTGACCACTCTTGACCTTCAGCTCTTGGGCAATGATTTCCTGGTGTTGATTCATGGTTGCTTTTGTATTCATATTTTCGCTACAGCGCCAATTGTTTTTTCTGCTTTCCAAGCAAAATCAGTCAACTCCTTTGCTCTTAAGGCAGTTAAAATCCCATTGGCCCGCAGCCGAGCACCGGAGAGGCTGCCGAAAAAGGGCTTTGCACTGTTTGAGGCGAAGCCGAGTTTGCAAAGCCCCGGCAGCATCGAGGAGTACCCCATGCGGGGCATAAACTCCGGGCATCCCGCCTTCGGCGGGACAAGGGACACAGGGTGCCCTTTCTTTGGTTCGTTTCTTTGGGCAAGCAAAGAAATGAACAGACAGAACAGACAAATGAAGCCTATCCCCTGCCTTGGCTCTTCTTCAGCAAGAAGGTCCACCCCTAGCCCCCATCATATCACTTTGCATCCCCTGGCGAATATGGTCAAATACCGGACAATAATTCGCTCTTTTATGGGCAAGGCAAAGACCATCATCGCGGAAAAAGCTGGCCGCTGAATCATTTTGCAAGGAAAAGCACATGGCAAACCCGTTGCAGGAGCAGCTTCTCAAGGCCGGGCTGGCCAGTAAAAAACAGGCCAAGAAGGCCGAGCACGAAAAACGGATCAGCCGCAAGCAAAACGACGGCAAAAGCCCCGATGTTGCCAACAAGGCGCGGGAGGAGCAGGCGGCCAAGGATCAGCGCAACCGGGAGCTCAACCTCCAGCGCGCCGAAGAGACCCGGCTGCGGGAGCAGAAGGCCCAGGTAAAGCAGCTCATCGAGACCAACCGGTTGCCCAAGGATGACCGGGGCGAGCCCTACAACTTTGTCGAGCAGAACAGGATCAAGAGGATCTTTGTCTCCGAGGAGATAACCGACCAGCTCAGCCGCGGCCAGCTGGCCATCGTCAAGCTCGGCGCCGGCTACGAGGTGGTGCCGGCCAAGGTGGCCCGCCAGATAGCGAGCCGCGACCAGGAGGCAGTGGTGGTCTTTCATGAAAAGGGATAAAGAGACTGGCGGCATAGCATGAAAAAATCGGGACGATATAAAACCACGGGTTTGGCTGAGGATCAGTACGAGGAGGGTTCAAACGGGCTGGTGCTCAAGAACTCCCTCCGGATACAGGACAAGCAGGCCATCGAAGAAGTTGAAACCAGGGAGCTGTATCGGGTCACTGATCAGTTGACGGAGATATACGACCAGGAGCACCGATTCACTGCGGCCGACATCTGCGCCATGCATAAAAAATGGCTCGGCCCGGTCTATGAGTGGGCCGGGAAATACCGCCAGGTGACCATAAGCAAAGGGGGATTCACCTTTGCCTTGCCCAGGGTTATTCCGCAACTGATGGCGGATTTCGAGAAAAACGAACTGAACCGCTATACCCCCTGCAATTTCAAAAACCAAGAAGAGCAGGCTCTGGCTCTGGCGATTGTGCATACGGAACTTCTGCTCATCCATCCCTTCCGGGAAGGAAACGGCAGATTGTCACGGCTCCTGGCAACGCTCATGGCTCTGCAAGCCGGATTGCCGCCGTTGGATTTCAGTGAATTTGAAGGAAAAAAGAAAGAGGAGTATTTTGCGGCCGTCCGCCAAGGGATGGGAAGAGACTACCGGCCAATGGAGAAATTCTTCAATGCCGTGATTTCTCGGACTCTTCAGACGTATGAGGAGAAATAACCGTTGAGCCGGTGACCTTTTCCTTGGCGACATGGACGCCTTCGATCGCCGAGGATGAGGAGACGCTGGACCACAGCCCTTTTTCCCGGATGTGCAGGGTTTTCAGGTAGGGATTGGTTTCTTTTAGGCTTTTCGTACGCATGAGTTGACTATACCAGAAACAAGGCAAAAATACACTCGATTCATGAGGGCCCCGGCCTTCCGGGAGAGGGGGAGATCATTTTGGAAGCTGGGAACTCAGGAAGGTAGAACTGAAATGGCTCCTCCGCACAATCACCCCCGTCCAACCAAGAAGCGGCAACCGCGGGGCTTGCCCATCCTCCATGAGGACCAGGATATTCTCGTGGTGGAAAAACCGGCCGGGCTGCTGACCATCGGCACCGACCGGGAAAAGGAGCGCACCGCCCATTATCTGCTCAACGATTATGTGCGCAAGGGCGATCCCAGATCGCGCCACCGGGTGTATGTGGTCCATCGCCTGGACAAGGACACCTCCGGCATCCTGCTTTTTGCCAAAAGCGAACAGGCCAAGCAATACCTGCAGGAGCATTGGGAGGATACGAACAAGCATTACCTGGCCATCGTCCACGGACGGCTAACGCCCAAAGAAGGAACGATCACCTCCTACCTGGCCGAGAATGCGGCGCAGAAGGTCTACTCAACCCAGGACCAGGCCAAGGGCAAGCTCTCCCATACGGCCTACAAGGTGTTGCGGGAGGGCAAAGGCTTAAGCCTGGTGGAGATCCATCTCCTCACCGGCCGGAAGCACCAGATCCGGGTCCATTTCGCGGAAAAGGGCCATCCCGTGGCCGGGGACAAAAAATACGGGAACGGCCCACTGGTTTGCAGGCGGCTCGCTCTCCATGCCCGCTCGCTATCCTTTATCCACCCACACAGCGGCGAGGAAATGCACTTTGAGCTCGGGATGCCGGAGGAGTTTGTCCGGCTGCTCGGGAAATAGCACCTGCGGTGGTTGGCAGTAATTTAAGTAAGGTGCCCCGGAAATGCAGCCTGGCCCTGCTCCCATTAAGCATAATTCTGTTGAGGTGAGTCGTGTCAGAAAAGAAACCTATCGGCTCGGGCGAAGAAGGAATCGATGTCCCTTACGAGCGGCTCGACCCGGAGACGTTGCGGAATGTGATCCAGGAGTTTGTTACGAGAGACGGGGCAGATTGGGGGGACGCCGGCTGCACGCTGGAGGATAAGGTCGGCCAGGTCATGCAGCAACTGCGAAACCGGAAGGTGAAGATAGTTTTTGATCTGAATTCAGAAACAACGAATATTGTTGTGGGCCGCTGAATCGCGGCTGAGCCACTTTACAACCATTCGCAGGGTGTTCAAATGGTGGGCGATACTGGGATCGAACCAGTGACCCCTGCCGTGTGAAGGCAGTGCTCTCCCGCTGAGCTAATCGCCCTGATGGTTTATTGAATAATAGAACATTCCGTTGCCGTCAACAACCGAACTTTGCCGCGGCAAAAAAAAGCGGGGAGCGGCCCCGGAATTCTGCGACCGCAGAGATAAGGAAACACACAGCATGGGCGCAACTCGATACATCGTGGCAGGAAGCTTTATCGACGGCAGCGGCGGTGAGGTGCGCAGGGATGTCTTTCTGCAAGTTACAGACACCATCATTACCGCCATTGGCTCCGCCGCAGACCTTCCCCGCCATGACGGGGCTGCCATCGACGGCTTCTCGCACTGCATCATTGTGCCCCCGCTGGTTGACTGCAGCGTCTCCCTGTCGCGCTCGCCCTCCGTGGACAGCAGGGTGAGGCTAGCCGCCGAGGAGGCGGGCCTGGCGGAAAAGACCGCCATGCTGGAGCGGCATATCCGCTACTGCCATGCCTACGGAGTGTTGGGCGTGGCCGACAGCGATGATCCCAGCGGCCTGGTGGCACAGTATCGAGAGGGGCTGGCCCAGGGGAGCAGCATCGACATCCGCACCTCCGGTCCTCTCTGCCGGAGCAGCCAGGATTGCGCCGCCACCAACCCGGTATCCATCGATTTTCTCAAGATCGCTTATTCCCCCAATATCGAAGACCAGGAAGCCCCCTCTCCCCGGCTTACCCCTGAAGAGCTAGGCCGGATTCTCCACCACCGAGGCGGCAGAAAGGCGGTGGTGGTGGCCAATGGCGTGCAACAGGTAGCGGAGGCGCTTGCGGCGGGGTGCGATGCCATTGAACAGGGATACGGCATGGGCGAGGACAATCTCCGGAAAATGGCGGAGCAGGCGGTGCTGTGGATTCCCAGCGTCCTGCGGGCCAAAAATGGTTTGGACGGTGCCAGCTCCGGCGGCGAGGTGGCGTGCCGTTTCTCCATTCGCTATGTGGCGCCGGGAAAACCGGTCCCAGGCGCGGAGGCTTTTTGGCAGAAGATGCTCGCCGAACAACTCGCGCAACTGCGTTTGGCCAGAAAACTGGGCGTAAAAACGGCGGTGGGAACCGGGGCCGGCAGTGTCGGCATCCTCCACGGCGAGTCCATGGCCGAGGAGATGAAATTGTTTCTCAAGGCCGGCTAT
This sequence comes from Thiovibrio sp. Mzg5, assembly GCF_055379285.1. Taxonomy (NCBI): domain Bacteria; kingdom Pseudomonadati; phylum Thermodesulfobacteriota; class Desulfobulbia; order Desulfobulbales; family Thiovibrionaceae; genus Thiovibrio; species Thiovibrio sp. Mzg5. Next base: position 1,666,235 of record NZ_AP022872.1, read on the forward strand.
AGACTTGAGGAGACCATCCGCTGCGGATCGGAAAACGGCGCCGAGTTCTTCGGCATGGAGAAGCTGGGAAGGCTAACGGTCGGGCGGAAAGCAACCTTCCTCATTGCCAGGGGCACGGTGCAACAACTGCCAAGAAAACTCTCCTATCTGGAAGGCATCTATGTTGACGGCGCACCCAGCATCGCCTATCATAAAAATCCTGTCAAGACGGCGTAACAGGAGCGCTTTGCACCCTGCACAGAAACTGGGAGAGTGGCCCTGATTTCCCCCAAGACAACCATGCAATCGAGCCGCAGAAAAAAACAGTTTCAAATATCGCAAATTGCGATATACTGGATTGAACCATGCACGTGATCGCCAAGAAAGCGCTGGAGGATTTCTGGAAAATTCACCCCACCGCCAAGTCTCCCCTGGAATCTTGGTACAGGGTGGTCAGCAGATCAAACTTTTCCAGCTTCAGCGACGTGCGGGAAACGTTCCGGTCGGCCGACTACGCTGATGCGTACACGATTTTCGACATAGGCGGCAACAGCTTCCGAATCATCGCCGTGATCCACTACAACCGGCAAAAGGTCTACATCCGGCATGTGTTCACCCATCCCGAGTATGACCGCTGGTGCAAACAGAACAGGAGTAAAGGAAAATGATCCCCGCAGGCCATGCCATTGATCCGGCGGTAATCGCTCCGGCGTGGCGCTCGTTGCAAGAAGCGCTGCCGGTCCGCCTTACGCCCATCCGCACCGAGGCACAATTTGAAGAGGTGGTTGCGTTGCTGCACAGCCTCATCGATGCGGTCGGCGACGATGAAGGCCATGAGCTGGCTGATTTTCTCGATCTGGTCGGACAACTGGTCGAGGATTACGAGACACAACATCATCCCGTTCCGGAGGCGGAACCACGGGCCGTTCTCCGGTTCTTCATGGAGCAGCACGGGCTCAAGCAGACCGATCTGTCCGAGGAGATCGGCGGGCAATCCGTGGTAAGCGAGATACTGACGGGCAAACGCGAGATCAACGCCAGACAGGCCAAGGCCCTGGCAGCCCGCTTCGGGGTTTCCCCGGCGGTTTTTATTTGAGCAAATTCAAAAACAAAAATATGGGAAGATGTCTCTGATTTCCAAAATTTAGGTGATTTTTGATCTGGGGATAGACAGGAATTAAGTATTACGTCCCTGGAATTCTGCGCAGGGCTTTCTATCGATTTGGCACCAGGAGAAACCGGCTTATGTCTAATTTACCCATCCAAATCTCGCTTTTCGAGGAGGACTATTTACTACGCGAGTTAGGGCAAATAGCTCACGTCCCACAGGTGGCGCTTACAGAACTGGTAGCTAATGCCTGGGATGCCGGTGCAAGCCGGGTTGATCTCATATTGCCCGATGAAATCGGAGGCTCGCTCATCGTGACCGATGACGGACACGGTATGACACCAGAGCAGTTCAAGCGCCGGTGGATGACTCTTGGCTACGATCGACTCAGGCATCAAGGCCAGAATGTCGAGTTCCCGCCAGGACATACAAGGCGCCCACGCAAAGCTTACGGACGCAATGGTGTCGGGCGGCATGGTCTGTTGTGCTTTGCCAATGAATACCAAGTTGAAACTTGGCGTGATGGCGTGATGGCTATTTTCACCGTTGGAACGGACTCCGGCCCAAGCCCTTTCGTGCTGCGCAGCGAGAATCTTGCAAAGAGTAAAGGTAGCGGGACACGCCTGTCGGTAGAGGTGGCTCGCAAGCTCATGGATGCTGACGAAATCCTCACCGTCCTGTCGACGCGGTTTATTCACGACCCCGAATTCAGTATCCGGGTCAACGGCCAATCGCTTGCATTTCACCAAATCGAGGGCAAGGTGAGCGAGTCAACGCTGGCAATAGACGCAAGCCACTCGGCCACGATAATCGTGATTGACTCAACTCGGCTCAACCATTCATCCGTGCATCAGGGTATCGCATTCTGGGTACAACGCAGACTTGTCGGCACGCCATCGTGGACAGTCGGCCCGGTCAGCTTCGATGGCCGCACGCGCTTTGCGCGGCGCTATAAGGTCATTGTCGATACCGCAGGTTTCGAAACTGAAATCGAGACAGATTGGACGGGATTCCGGAGAACGAATATTGTTGAGGAACTTTACAGGGCAACGGCCGAACATATCGGCAAGGTCGCTCAGGAACTAGCTTCTCAAATCGTCGATGAATCCTCAACTGACGCTCTTGCACAGAACCGTAGAGAACTTGCCGCTTTGGGGCAAGGTGCACGGCTAGAAGTCGCCGAGTTTACTAAGGCTATTGCGCAAATTCATCCAACTATCTCGCCTGATTTTTTGGCGACGGCGGTAAAAGCTGTCATCAATTTGGAAAAATCCAAGAGCGGCGCTGCCTTGTTACAAAAGCTGTCAACTCTCCTTCCCGACGATGTTGATGGGCTCGATCAACTATTGGATGAATGGACGGTGAAGGATGCCCTGCGTGTGCTCGATGAGATCGACAGCCGAATTAGCGTAATCGAAACCATTCACCGTTTAGCAGATGACCCCAAAACTGATGAGCTGCACACGCTTCATCCCATGATACTTCGCTCTCGCTGGTTGTTCGGTCCGGAGTTTGAATCACAAGAATACTGCTCTAATGCTACGCTCCAGACTGTGGCAAAAGAACTGTTTAAAAATTCGGGTGCGCAGTTCATCAATGAGAAGAATCGCCCTGATATTGTTGTGTTGTCAGACAGGACAACGTGCCAATTGACTGGCATAGAATCCTTTGACCCGGGCGATCCTACACTGACACAAATGCAGCATATCTTGCTGATTGAGTTAAAAAAAGGCGGATTCGAGCTGACGCGCAAGGAGGTCAACCAGGCGGACGGCTACGTGCAAGACATCGTTGCATCGGGTGTCATTTCAGGAGCTCCCTACATATGCGCGTGGGTTGTTGGGCAAAAAGTCGCTACTGGAGTTGCTAAGGATAAGACGCTACGTAACGAAATCCGCGACTACGGCAGGGTCCGCGCAACTACGTTCGGAACTCTTGTTGATACAGCAAACCGAAGACTGCTGAAACTACGAGATGTTCTGGCTGTTCGTTACGGAAACCAGTCGACAGATGGGCTGCTGGAGCGTGTTTTTTCTCGGCCAGAACAGGGAAGCTTGCCCTGGGCATAAGATCCGACATCATAAAAATTCTGCTGCAGGCTAATTCCGGGGACAGCATACTTAATTAACGAGGGTGTCGCCCATGTTTCATTGGCTCCGTGATCATCGCCGTGCCGAGGCGCGAAACCGCCTGTTCCCTCCTGCGTGGGAAGCCTTTATGCGTACGAACGTGGCCCACTACTGCGTGCTCGATGACGCCGAGCGCGCTGAGTTGCGCGCGATGATCCAGGTATTTCTGGAGGAGAAAGACTGGGAAGGATGCGGCGGCCTTGACCTCACCGATGAGATTCGTGTCACCATTGCGGCCCAGGCATGCCTCCTGCAACTGGGACTTCCCCACGACTACTATCGCAACGTGGAGTCGATTCTCGTCTACCCCTCCACCGTTGTGCCCCCCGCGCACCACCCCGGTTTCTTCGAGCGCGTGGATGGCCCCGTGGAGGGCTCGGTTCCTCTTTTGGGTCAGGCCTTCAACCAGCAGGGTCCGGTGATCCTGGTGTGGGATACCGTTCTTCACGACGCGCGCCACCCCGAGCAGGGTCATAACGTCGTCTACCATGAGTTTGCCCACAAACTCGACATGCTCAGCGGCTCCGCCAACGGCACTCCGCCCCTCGTTGACCGCGACCAGTTGGCCGAATGGGTGACCGTGTGCTCCCACGAATTCCTGCGACTGCGCCGCCTGGCCGAAAAAGGCCACAAAACTTTCCTCAATGCCTACGGGGCGACGAACGAGGCCGAGTTCTTCGCCGTAGCCACGGAAACATTCTTCGACCGGCCTCTCGCCCTCCAGAAGCACGCCCCAGAGCTCTACGGTGTCCTCGCCGCCTACTATCGCCAGAATCCGGCAGGGCGCGTGAATCGCACTTGCCCCGTGGAAAGCTGATTGACCCCCTTTTCCTTTCGCGGCATTTCACTACTCTTCTTGATAGATTCCTTTTCCCTTCACATAGTCACGAAGTCTGCGGGCATGATCCTTATCGTCCTGGTTCAGTATCTGAAACAGTTCCTCGTCCGTGGTCCTGGGAGGCATTTTCATGAAAGTTTCGAAATGAATTTCCCCGGCAGACTCTTCCAGTTGTATGGCCAAACGGAAGGCCTCCTCCCGTGATGGAGTCCTTTCCTGTATTTCCGCCAAGATTGTTTCCAATCTTTTGTTCACCGCAACAAGGGGATTGAGCGCATCCGGCACGATCTCAGGAGGAAATTTCCCGGTCTTAATAAGATACTCCCCTCCGCTTCGAAGCAAAGCAGCATGGCTCTTTTCTTCTAACGCAAGTTGCCACCAGAAAGCAGAATCGTCGGGAAATTTATGATGAAAAAGCAGGTACAGCTCGGCGACATTGAGTTCAAGAGTGATCGCTTCTTCCACAATTTGAAAAATATCCGGTTCCATTATTCCTCCGCAGGGGAAATCAGGGGCACTCCCCCCATTTTCACGCCAGGCAGACGTTGCGGGTAAGCTCGTATCGAACACGTTGGTTCAGCTTTTGCACTTGCCGCCTTCGATCTTCGGGAACCCTTGCAGATTGAAGCTCTGGCCGCAGCCGCAGGTGGTTTTCGTATTGGAATTGGTGAACTGCAACCCGCCGTTGATCAGCTCGTCGGAGTAGTCCACGACCAGACCGTCGAGAAATTTCCCGCTCGCTTCATCCGTTACAATCCGGATCGCTCCTGCCGTATGGACCACACTCTCCCCGCCCTTCATCTCGCCGGCGATTTCCGCGCCGTAGGTCAGGCCGGCACACCCTCCTTCCTTGACAAAAACCCGCAGGAACTGGCCCGGGGTCAGCTTGCTGTTCAGCATCGCCTCTGCTTTTTCTTTAATGGTAATATTCATAAAAGCCTCCTAAGCTCATGGTAAATCATCATAATGTTACTATTGGCAGGCCACAGGGGGATGTCAAGGTGGTGATCCGGCCTTGCTCCTCGCCTGCTTCGCCTTGTCCGGCTCCCCCAGTTGCAGATAACCCTTTTCCATCAACAGCCAATTCTGCTTGATCAGGCCATAATCCTTTTTGGCCAGGCTGTTCGATTTGATACAGAACTGGATCACCTGCTTGTAATCTTTCTGCCCGTACTTCACCTGGGCCATCTCATGCCACAGCCTGGCGTTGCGGGGCTCAAGCCGGAGGGCCCGTTCCAGCATCATTTCGGCCTGATTGAACTGACCGGCCCGCACATTCTGCCTGGCATTGGCCAGCAAGGTTCCGGCAGCCTTCCCTTCTTCCGGCACCGGCACGGACTCACGCTTGGGAGGGGCGACCGGTTCCGGGGCAGGAGTCGGCGCAGAAACGACAGGGGGGCGGGAGTCTGGAGCAGGGACGACCGGCTGCTTGACGGGCCCTTGCATTGCACAGCCGTGCAATGAGAGGGTCATGGCCAGGAGCAACCCCAGGTGCCAACCGATATGCCATAAACGTCCGTGGCTTCTTTGCTTCATCTCATTTTCCCTCAATCTCTCTGTTGCTGCCTGTAATGTCCGGTTGGGATTTCGCAATAAGTCAGGGCCTTCCCCCTCTCCCTAGCCCTCTCCCGCAGGTAAGCGCAGACTCCGAGGGGAGAGGGGACTTCTTTTTGGTTCTTCCGGGAATTCCGGGGAAAGTGACGAGGCCTTTTTGCTGTTCTCTTTTTCTTCTTTTGCGTGCCCAAAAGAAGAAACAAGAAAAAGGCACCCCAGCCAGTCCTGGCCCTGCGGGCTTCCCTTACTTCTCGTCGAGGGCGGGACGCGGAAAAACTCGGGCTTCGCCCTCAAACAGTCGGAGTCTTCGCTTACCTCCCGCGTCTTTTTCCGCCCCCGTCTGCGAGGCGCGGCAGGACAAATGGGGGAAAAGAAAATCCCATCGGTACGCAGCCGAGCACCGGAAAAACTGCCGAAAAGGGAGGTTGCACTGTTTGAGCGCAGCGAGTTTGCAACATCCCGGCAGTTTTGAGGAGCGCAGGGTATCCCGCCTTCGGCGGGACAAGTGCCCTGGGTGCCCTTTCTTTGGTTCGTTTCTTTGGGCAAGCAAAGAAATGAACACACTGACTTCATGGTCCAGTCCCCCACAATTCCCGGAAGAACCTTTTTTTTGCATAATGTAAAATCACAGGTTTCGCGGGTTGGGCTTTAACGAAACCAGTTACGGATCGTGTCCAAGACCCCAGGGGCTTTCCGCTCCTGAGTATCATCACCCGAGGTGGCCCCTCTGGGCACTGTTCCCGCCACAAAGGGAAGAACCACATTGTCCCGGGAAGCATCTGCGGAGGGGCCATAGCTTCCCGCATCCACCCTGGCCCATTCAAGCCCCTCCGGCTCCGTCAGCTCCAGAGGCTGGGGATGGAGAGACTGCATGATCTTGCCCCACACCACCATGGCGCCGCTGGAACCGGTGAATGCGGTCGGTTTGTTATCGTCGCGGCCGATCCAGACCACGGCCAGCCGGTCCCCGGTAAAACCGGCAAACCAGCTATCCCGCAGGTCATCGGTGGTTCCGGTTTTGCCGGCAGCCTGCACCGTCTCGGGGATATAGTTTAACAGCGACCTCGCGGTGCCGTTGCTGATCACCCGCTTCAGGGCCGTATTGAGCAGGAAGACATCCTGGGGCGGAAAACGCTGCTCCACGGTGAGCCCGAAACGCTGGACCACCTTGTTCTCCAGGGTCAGCACACTGCGGATACTCCGCTGCGGCTGATAAAAACCACCCGTGGCAAAAAGCTGATACATCTGGGCCACCTCAAGGGGCGACAGCTCCGCGGTTCCCAGCAGGAAGGAGGGATAGGGATCAAAATCCCGATTGATCCCCGCCCGCTTGAGATTGGCCACCACCTTTTCCACCCCGACATCCATGCCGATCTTGACCGTGGCCAGATTATAGGAATAGGCCAGCGCCTCATGGAAGGGCACCAGGCCATGCTCTTTCTTGTCATAATTCGCCGGGTGCCATGCCTTCCCCCCGGGATTGGCCACGGTGAAGGAGAGATCCTGCACCGGGGTTGCCAGGGTGTAGCCGTTGGCCAGGGCCGTCAAGTAGACCAGCGGCTTGATCAGCGAGCCGATGGGGCGCTGGGCGTCCAGAGCCCGGTTAAACCCGGGCTGCAAGGCGTCGCGGCCTCCAGCCACGGCGAGGATCTCCCCGCCCTCCCGGCTGCTGACGATCACCGCCCCCTCAAGGCCACGGGTGGCGGTCCGTTTTTCCAGACCCGAGAGCGTTTCCCGCAGATTCCTTTCCACCTGCATCTGCACCTGGGGATCGAGGGTGGTGAGGATCTTCAGCCCGTTGGAGGTGAGATCCTCCTCGCGATAATCCTGTCCCAACTGGCGGCGCACCAGTTCGAGAAAATCGGGATAGCGGTTAAAACCGCTCTGTACCGCAGCGCTCTTTTCCAAGCCGGCAGCCTTGGCCGTGCGGTATGCCTCCTCGGTGATCACTTTTTCGTCCCGCATCACCGCCAGGATCACCTGTTGCCGCTGCAGAGCACGCTCCGGGTTACTGCGCGGATCGTAATAGGAGGGCCCCTTGATCATCCCCACCAGCGTGGCAATCTGGGCCACGGAAAGATCCGGCAATTCCCGCCGAAAATAGAACTGGCTGGCCAGGCCGAAACCGTGCACCGCCCGGCCCCGATCCTGGCCGAGAAAGATCTCGTTGGCATAGGCGGTGAGGATCTCGTCCTTGCTGTAATGCGCCTCCAGCAGCAGGGCCATGATCAGCTCATTGACCTTGCGCCGCAGGGTGCGCTCATTGCTGAGGAAAAAGTTCTTCACCAGCTGCTGGGTCAGGGTGCTGCCACCCTGCACCGTCTTGCCGGCGCGGATATTGGCAACCATGGCCCGCAGGATTCCCAACGGATCAACCCCGGAATGGGTGTAAAAATGTCGATCCTCCACGGCGAGGAGGGTCTTGACCAGCAGATCGGGAAGCTCCTGGCGGCTGCAGACAATCCGGTCTTCGTTTTCCAGGGGATGAAAACTGCCGATCCGGGCGGGATCGAGGCGGGCCAGGGCAATCTCCGCCCCGCTCTCCGTGGCGGAGATTTTCTTGATCGCAGAACCGGAAAACTCCACGGTGAGCCGGGCCGATTTTTCCACCCCGTCGGCAAAGGCAAATTCCCTGGTGACCAGATGCATGACATTGCCTGCCCGGTCATAGCCCCCCGGAGCCTTGGCCGCCTTGTCCCGGCGATACCCGCCAAGCTCCAACTCCTCGGCAAGCAGGGCAGGAGTAAAAGGCAGCTCGGGGTACAGCTCCAGGGGACGCGCGTACACCACGGCGGGCAAGGCCCAGCGCTTGCCGTCAAACTTCTGGCGGATCACCTGGTCCAGATAGAGGACGTACAAGCCGAGGGCAAGCACGAGCAGAAACGTCAGCGCCCCCGCGATCTTGAGCAGGGTCCAGCTCTGCCCCCTGCTCCCCTTCTTCTTCGGGAATAATTTTTTCGTAGCCAAGATTCAGACACCCTTCAAACCATTCAAGGTTCCGGCAGATAAGCGAGCGTGGCGAGGTGGCGGGAGAGTCGCGTTTCTTGTCTCGTGATCCTTCCCGCCCGCAAGCCGGATAAATACAAAGGTAAATTATAACCCATAGCCGAATCCGGAACAGATTTATTTCTCACAATCAAGTAAGATGAACCCTGAAATCCGGGGGCAATCAAAGAGCGTTTGGGCGTTGTTGCGCACCCGGCTCCCCCACCCACCTCCCTGAAACCCGACCCATCCTGCGCAGATGGGATCAGGCCCCAAGCTTAAGGATGCGCACATGACCTCCATCCTCCAGTGCCCTGTTTGCCGAGAACCGCTGCTGCCGACAGCAACCGGCTACCAATGCGTAGCGATGCACAGCTTCGATGCCGCCCGCCAGGGCTATGTCAACCTCGTGCTGGCCCACAAAAAGCATTCCAAAGAGCCGGGGGACGACCCGGAGATGATCATAAGCCGGAGACGGTTTTTGGACCTGGGGTATTACGGCAAGATCTCCGATGGCATCAACGAGGCCATCGGCAATGCACTTTCGGGATCGGCAGGCGACAGCTGGTGCAGTGTTCTCGATGCCGGCTGCGGCGAAGGCTATTATCTCCAGCGCCTCAAGGAGGCCCTGGCCCACGGCAGCGCGGCGCATCTGGCCATTGTGTACCACGGGGTCGATGTTTCCAAGTTTGCCGTGCGGCAGGCCACCCAGCGTGACCGGACCATGGCCTGGTTCGTGGCGAGCATCAACGATCTGCCCTTTGTGGATGGCTCCCTGGATCTCGTGCTCAGTGTCTTTTCCCCGGCCAACATCGCGGAGTTTGCCCGAATCCTCAAGCCAAGCGGCAGCCTGGTCTTTGTCAGCCCCGGACCGCGTCACCTCAACGGGTTGCGGGAGATCATCTATCCCATCACCAGAGAGCATGAAGCGCCCTCGATCACCGACAAGGCCAAGGAGCTTTTCTCCCCTGCCACCGTGGCGAGGATCACCTACCCCCTCGAACTCACCAACAACCAGACGATCATGGACCTGCTGGCCATGACCCCCTATTACTGGAACATCGACCGGGAGACCAAGGCCAAGGTGGCGGCCCTCGACCGGCTGCAGCTGGATGTGGATGTGGAGGTGCGGGTGTTCAGGAAAAAATGCGGGGATGGGGCAACCGAACTTGAGACAACTTGAGAGATAGCTTGACGTATACTTGACTTGCCAATCAACGGAAACCGGGACAGAACGCCCTAATCCCCTTCCTCCCTTGCAAACTTCTTCATCTTGTCCCCGATCCGGGCAGCCTTTTCGCACTGGGCGCCTTGTTTGGGGTTGCAGTCGAGGAGGATACCCATCACCTTGTCGGCGGTCTTGTTGCAGCCGGCATCCTCCAGCCTTCCCAGAAGATCGGACATCAACTTGTTGAATTGCTGGCATTTTTCGTAATCGGAAGAGGCCCGTTGATGGAGGAGGGCCGCCTTCTCCAGGTCTTCCTTGATATCCTGCGGGATTGTTTGCGACATGCGGTCAGTTCCTTTGGGCAAAAACATCCGTTTTCTCCCCCTGCTGCTCGGCCAGGGTGGAGAGGATGAGCCTCCGCGCTTGAGCAACAGAGGGATGAGGCAGCCGGGCACTCACTAAAAATCAGTGCCGAGCCGCCTCTGGAGTGTCACTTGATTTTTCTGCTCCATCGTCTTGAAGGCGAGATACTCCTCCTTCTCCAGTTCGAAGAGCTGCCTCCGGTGGCGGCTTGTAAGATCGTACCACTCGTTGATCCGCATGCTGAAACGCCGTTCTTCGGGGTAGCGCAAGGTATTCATAAAAGACTGGATCGCAAAATAGTACCGGACAGCATTGCGCTCAATCGCGCCGCGGGGCCCGCCGATATAGACGGGCGTGCCGTTTCTCTCGGTGCCGGTCTGGGTGAACCCCTCCTTGCTCCGGCCGAGGGTCGCAAAATATACCTTTTCCGCGAGGCGAAGCGCAACACTGTCGCTGTATGCATAACTGACGTGGACAAAAGTCCTTCCCCCCTCAAGGGGCAGGGCCTCGAACCGCATCCGGTGGTCATTGGTGCCGAAAGGGCCGGCTTCGGCACTGAGCATAACATCCAGATATCCCTGTTGCTGAGTAACTTCCCGGTACTGGTACGGGACCTGCCGCGTGTCTTCCGGAGGTTGATAGACCTTGCGGCCGATGTAAAAAGTCAGCAGCCAGACGCCCGGCAGTTCCCTGTAGGTGCAGGCCTTGACATTGGGATGGAGGGAGACGATATCGCACCAGTTTTCCGGGACCTTGAGCACATTGGCCACGCTGCTAAAGGGATAATCGAAGATCCCGTAGACATCCGCATGCACTCTCCCGTCTCGTTCAAAAGACTCCAGAAGGAGCGGAAAGCCGAAGCTGTTTTTCTCCAAGCGGCCCATGTTCCGGCGATAGGTTTCGCGCAGGATCTCTGCACCCTGCCCTGGCTTTTCGGCAGCGGCAGCACCGCCGGCTGAAAAGAGAAGCGCGATGGCGAGCAGAAACAGGAATACTCCCCCCTGATTTCTGCTCGTATCCCCCTGATTCACCTGATCCATGTTTGCGGGAATAAACCCATCCTTCACGACCGGCTACAACCAGCGGCCGAATAAATTGACCAACCACTCCCTCAACCTGGGCAACAACGGCCTTTTTTCCCACTCCTCCCTATGAATCTGCTTGGAATCCGCCAGGTCCCGGGCAAACATCTTCTCCATTTCCACGGCAAACTCCTGACTCAGGATAACCGCATTCACCTCGTCGTTGTTTAATAGGCTCAAGAAATCCATGTTGGTCGAGCCGACCGTGGACCAGACCTTGTCAATGACCGCGGTTTTCGCGTGCAACAGGGAAGTATTGTGCTCGTATAACTTCACTCCCGCTTGCAACAGCCCGGCATAATGATACCGCTGGGCATATAAGGCCAACCGGGAATCGGTGATCCCCGGGAGAATGATCTTTACGTCAACCCCGCGCGCAGCCGCATCGGTAAGGCTCTGTATTATCTGTTCGTCGGGGATGAAATAGGAATTCGTCATATGAATCGAATGCTTGGCAAAGGTGATGGCCGACACATACACAATAAAAGGGATTCTATTGGTTTCTCCCGGGGTGCTGCCGATCACTTGCACCAGGGCATTTCCCTTTTCTTTCAGAGCAGGGAAATAGTTCCGGCCGGAAAGTTCCACCCCCTGCTGACCCTGCCAGGTTTCCAGAAAGAGCTTCTGAATTTCAGCCACGGCCGGGCCTTCAATTTGCAGGTCTGTGTCACGCCAATGAATTGGCGCCTTTTCGTTTTGTTTCCGCTTGAAAGGAAGACTCGAATACACCTTGCTGATATTGATGCCCCCGATAATGGCGACCTTACCGTCGACTATCAAAATCTTGCGGTGATCCCGGTGGGTCAGCCCCCATTTCCCCTCGGCCTTCAGTGGGTTGAGCGAATTGAAGCCGACCACCTGAATTCCGCCCTCGCCCAGGCGCTGGAAAAAAGCAGCGGGGGTGTTCATACTGCCCACGCTGTCATAAATCACATTTACCTGAACGCCTTCCGCCTGTTTTTTCAGCAACAGATCGGCAAATTTGCGGCCTGTCTCATCATCTTCAATGATGAAGGTTTCAAGATGGACATGGTCTTTGGCCTTCTGGATTGCTTGGAACATTGCGGCATAGGCGGCCTGACCGTCGGCGAGCAGGGTGACTTTGTTCCCCTTGGTCAACGGGCTTTCGGTGACCGATTCCACCACGGCGGTGTGGCGTTCCAGAATGTCCGTCGGATCGACCGATTGCTTCAGCCGCTCCATGATGGCCTTGCTTTTCTGGGGAGACAACACCCGTCCTTTGGCCGCCACGATTTGCCGCGGATTCTGTGTGGCCGGCGCCTCCTCAATTACTTCAGAGACGTTCGGCAAGGTCGCGCAGCCGGTGTTGAGGCTCAAGATGGCTCCGACCAGAAAAAAGAAAAAGAATGGCGTGATGATTTTCATGAAATTATTTTATCACAAAAAAAAATTCTGATTACCCGGAAACCCGATGGCTTTTCAGTCAATTCGTCAAGCCGACAAGCCGGGAAAGCAAAAAGCGAGAAGGTTGGACCTGTATTCCCTACCCAGGGCCACGGAAGAACAAAATGGTATGGCACTTTGCTTATCTCGGAACAATTCAGTACAATGAGCCATGGGTTCCGGGGTGAATTGCCAGCTTGCCGGTGTCATTTTCCGTTGGCAAGCAATGGCCACGCCCCTGCCTATCCAACAGGAGGACAAAATGCAGAAAATACGCTACGGATTCATTGGGCTGGCGATGCTGTTGTGCTCGGTGACTTCTGCCGCAGCCCAGGTGAGCATCGGTATCGGGACCCCCCACCTGAGCATTGGGATCAATCTGCCGTTGTACCCGGAACTTGTCCCGGTGCCGGGCTACCCGGTCTACTACGCTCCCCGGCTGAATGCCAACTATTTCTTTTACGATGGCATGTACTGGGTCTACCAGGACGATAACTGGTACGCGAGTTCCTGGTACAACGGCCCCTGGGGATTTGTGGAGCCATATTATGTGCCGCTGTTCATCCTGCGGGTCCCCGTGCGCTACTACCGGCAGCCGCCGGTGTACTTTCGCGGGTGGCGTGCCAATGCGCCGCCCCGTTGGGGTCATCACTGGGGCCCTGAATGGGAACAGCAGCGGAGAGGCTGGGACCAGTGGCAGCGCAGCTCTGCGCCGAAGCGGGCGCCGCTACCTGCCTACCAGCGGCAGTATTCAGGCGAGAGATATCCCCAGGTGGAGGAGCAGCACACGCTGCACAGCCAGCAATACCGTTACCAGCCGCGTGAAAAAGCAGTGCGCGAGCACTTTCAGCAACAGCAGCAGTTAGAACAAAGAGCGCCGGCACCTGCGCAGCGGGAAAGAGAGGAAGATTCTCGCAGGACAGCACCAAGGCAGCAGGACGATCAGGATGGCGCCCGCTCACAGCCGCAGCCCCGAGGTGACGAAGGCTTCCAGAGATCAGCCCCAGGCCAAAGCCCTCCTCAGCCGCGAGGCCCGGCAAGCCATGAGCAGAGGCAGCAGCCGGATGCTGCCCAGCGCGAGCAGAAGGCGCCAAGATCGCAAGACCAGGAGAGGGAGGATGACCGGCAAAGGAAGGACAGGGATGAGGAACGAGGCCGGGGGCGCAATTATTAACCCGGGTTTGCCCTTTTTTTTATAGGCGTTTACAATAATTGGGATCGGCCTTGAACAGTAATTTCTTGCTCAAGGCCGATCCGTTTTCTTCACCTGTTGCTGCCGCTCGGCCGAGGGCAGCAACAGATCCATGACCATGCCCTGGGTGGAGAGGATCAGCATCCGCGGCTCATCCTCGATCCTTACCGGCTGCGGCAGGATGTGCTGCTGGAGCAAAACCTGAATCTGTTTGGCCGTAAGCGTCACCCCCTTGCACTCCGGTTCGAGGACAAATTCGCAGCCCTCCTTCCAGCCCGAACAGCCGTAGGCCCTCTTCCCCTTGACCACCTCCTTGCCGCAGAGCGGGCAGCTGCCCCAGCGCGCGGTGTCCAGCCTCTCCGTTGTGCTGTGCTCAATCAGGGTGCGGATGTAGCCGGAGATGCCGGTCATGAACTCGTCGGGATCGAGCTGGCTGCGCTCGATTTTTTTCAGCTTCTCCTCCCACTCCCCGGTCATTTCCGGCGACTTAAGCAAGGGATCCCGGATAAGGGCGATGAGGCAGCGGCCCATGTCGGTGCAGCGGAGCTGTTTTTTCTCGCGCTGGATATAGTTGCGACTGAGCAGGGTTTCGATGATGGCCGCCCGGGTGGCCGGAGTGCCGATACCGCGCTCCTTGAGCGCTTCGCGCAGGGTATCGTCCTCGACGAACTTCCCCGCCGCCTCCATGGCCCCGAGCAGCGAGTTTTCCGTAAAGTGCTTGGGCGGAATGGTTTTGCCTTCGCGCAGGGACGGCTCGTGGGGGCCGGTTTCGCCCTTTTCAAACACCGGCAGGGTCTGTTCCTCGGCCGCCTCCTGGCTCTGCTTTTTGTTAGCAAACAGCGCGGTCCAGCCCGGCTCGACGATCTGGGTCCCCTTGGCCTCGAACTTTACCTCATTGCTGATCCCGTCCACGGTGGTGATATTTTTGAGGCAGGCGGGGTAGAAGGCTGCGATGAACTGGGTGGTGATCGCCTCGTAGACCAGCTGTTCCTGGCCATTGAGGCCGCGCGGCGCAACGCCGGTGGGGATGATGGCATGGTGGTCGCTCACCTTGGTGTCGTCGATGATCCGCTTGCTGAAGGGCAGCTTGGCCAGGTTGAGCACCGCGATCTCTTCCGACCGAAAGGATTTCAGCTGAGCCAAAATCTGGGGAATGCGCGGCTGCAGATCCTTGCTGAGGTAGCGCGAGTCGGTACGCGGATAGGTAACAAACTTTTTTTCGTAGAGATTCTGGGTGGCGGCCAGGGTATCGGCGGCCGAGAGCCCGTGCAGCTTGTTGATTTCCCGCTGCAGGGTAGTGAGATCGAAAAGCTGGGGCGGCTGCTCCTTTTTCTCCTTGGCAACAATCCCGGTGATGGCAAAGGGCTGGCCAATAATTTTTTCCAGCAGCACCTGGGCCTTTTCCGGCTTTTCAAAGCGCTTACCCGTGAACTTGAACACCACCTCGCGGTAGCGGGTGGTGAGCTCCCAGAAAAGCTGGGGCCGGAACTGGAGAATGGCGTCGTCGCGCTCCACGATCATGGCCAAGACCGGAGTCTGCACGCGACCGATGCTCCAGAGCACCCGGTCGCTACCGCCGCCGATCCGGCCGTGGCGCACGGTATAGTAGCGGGTGGCGTTGAGGCCGACGATCCAGTCGGACTCGCTGCGGCAACGGGCTGCGGCATAGAGCGCGTCGTAGTCGTGGCCGTCCTTGAGATCCTTGAACGCCTCTGAAATGGCGTCCGGGGTGAGGGAGTTGAGCCAGAGACGGCGGATCGGCTTGTCCTCGCAGTTGCACAGGGCCAGGATGTAGCGGAAGATCAGCTCCCCTTCCCGCCCGGCATCCGTGGCGCAGATGATCTCATCGGCCTGTTGGCACAGGGTTTCGATCACCTTGAACTGCTCGTCCACCCCCCGGTTTTGAATCAGGGTGAGCTTGAACTTCTCCGGCACAAAGGGGAGGCTCTCCAACGACCAGCGCTTGAGGGCAGGGTCATATTCGCCCGGCTCCTGCAGGGTCACGAGATGGCCGAAGGCCCAGGTGATCGCGCAGCCGCGCCCTTCGATGTACCCCTTCTTCTTGCTCTTGATATCGAGGACCTCGGCAATATCGCGGGCCACGGAAGGCTTCTCGGCAATAACAACTTTCATTCTACGATTTTCTCGCGGTCATTATTTTCTTCTGTTACAAAGGAGACAGCATGGCGAATGAGGCACCCCCCGCTGCACACCCGGCGTTGCACCCTAAACCGAATTATCCTGGGATGCAAGCCGGGATGCATCTCGCATTCTCCTAAGAGGAAAAGAGAACTATTTAATTCCCAGTAACAGGATATATTAGAAGCAAAGAAACTGAAGATACATTTGCTGATGGTCAAGATGGGATTTGGCTTACGCCCCCTGTCTGCCCCCCCGGACCCCGAATTTTATTGCGGCAGGCATTCACCGTTCAATGAATAAATAGAGACGTGAACATGGCCAGTGAAATCATCATTTATCAGCAAGAGGGCCAGGCCGTTGAGGTGCGACTGGACGGTAGCATGGATACGGTTTGGCTGAGCCAGGAACAAATGACCGCTCTTTTCGATGTACAAAAAGCGGCAATTTCAAAACATCTGAAAAACATTTTCGAAAGCGGCGAGTTGGAACGCGGGGCAACTGTTTCCAAATTGGAAATAGTTCGCCAGGAAGGTAGCCGCAAAGTGAAACGTTCAATAGAGCATTTTAATCTCGATGCCGTCATTTCAGTGGGGTATCGCGTCAACTCATCGCGTGCAACCCGCTTTCGCCAATGGGCGACCCGTATTCTGCGTGAGCACCTGACCCAGGGCTGGACCCTCAATCGCCAGCGTTTTGAGGCCAACGCCCGTGAGCTTGAGGCTGCACTATCGCTGGTGCGCAAGGCAGCGCAAAGTCCGAACCTGCTTACCGATGCCGGCCGGGGCCTGGTGGAGATCGTCAGCCGCTACGCGCAGACTTTTTTGCTGCTACAACGCTACGATGAAGGTCTGCTGACTGCACCGCCTACCCAAGCGGGTGGCGTTTTGCAAACGGTGGCGGAGGCACGCGCTGCCTTGGCAGGGTTAAAGACAGAACTGATCAGCCGCAAGGAGGCAACCCCACTGTTTGCCCAGGAGCGGGAGAATGGACTGGCCTCGTTGCTCGGTAATCTCGATCAGACGGTCTTTGGGGAACCGGCCTATCCCAGCATTGAAGCCAAGGCTGCCCACCTGCTCTATTTTGTCATTAAAAACCACCCGTTTGCCGATGGCAATAAACGCAGTGGGGCCTTTCTCTTTGTTGATTTTCTAAATCGCAATCACCGTCTGCTCAACGAACAGGGCGAGCCGGTGATCAATGATATTGGCCTGGCGGCGCTGACTTTGCTGGTTGCCCAATCAGACCCGGCCAACAAGGAAACAATGATCCGCCTGATCATGAATATGCTGGCCCACGAGATGGCAGCATAGCGAAGTTCGGAAAGAACCATTTACCCCATTAAAAACAGCAAGTTACAAACAGAAAAACCGTGAAAATACGCCAACTCACCCCGGACAATTACCCCAAGGCTTCCGCCCTGTTGCGGCAGGCATTCCCCCACAGCACCTATGAGGTGCAACTGGTGGAAAACCTCCACAAGAATGGCAAACCAATGCATGAATGGGTGTGTCTTCACATCAATGCGGTCATCGCCTATATCGCTTTTACCAAGGCCTACAACAGCACCGCGGTCTGCGGCTTGCACCTGGCGCCGTTGGCGGTGAAGCCGGAGTTTCAAAGGCAGGGGATCGGCTCGGAGTTGCTGCGCTTTGCCCTGCGGCAGGAGGCCATCAAGGAAAGCACCATCTTTGTTTTAGGCGATCCGCGCTTTTATCGAAAATTCGGCTTTACGCCTTGCGCCATGCCCATTTGTCCCTTTGACAAAAACAACGGTCATTTCCTGAGCCTCCGCAATAACACCGCCAGCCAGTTTACGGTGGGGTATGAAGCGGAGTTTGGGACGAAGAGGTAGATGGGTCTGGGGAGGAGATGATCCGGGCGCTACTTCATCTTTGACTTCAGCTTGATCCTTTCCCCGCCAACCATGAAATTGCCGTTGCCGAGATGGTGGATCGTCCGTGGATTTTTCACTGCGGGGTCGACCCAGGCCTTGACTACCTCAACAACAAACAGGCAATACTTGGCCACCATCTCTGTGTCAGCCACCCGGCACTCGAGATTGGCGAAGCACTCTTCGATGAGCGGTGCGCCGACCAACTCAGCAGGCTTGGGGGTGAGACCAAACCTCTCGAATTTGTCCGTATTCGCCCCCGAGGTATTGCCGCAGCCCACCACCTTTTCCGCTATCTCCACAGTAGGGATGTTGATGACGCATTCGTTGGTTTTCTCTAGCAGGCCGAAGGAATAGTTGCCA
Organism: Thiovibrio sp. Mzg5; assembly: GCF_055379285.1. Taxonomy (NCBI): domain Bacteria; kingdom Pseudomonadati; phylum Thermodesulfobacteriota; class Desulfobulbia; order Desulfobulbales; family Thiovibrionaceae; genus Thiovibrio; species Thiovibrio sp. Mzg5. Next base: position 1,684,433 of record NZ_AP022872.1, read on the forward strand.
TTGCTGATGACGCAACCCACCAGCGGCGGCTCAAACTCGAGCATGGTGTGCCACGACATGGCCATGATGTTTGGCCGCCCGTCGAGGGCAGTGGTGAGCATGACAACCGGCCCCGGTTCGAGCAGGCCATAGACTTTGGACAGAGGAAAGGATTTTCTGGCCATGTTGGCACCCCCTTTCGACAGTGAAGGAACCAGGGAGGGGCCGCCATGCCCAATTGCGAATAATGAGGCTGGTGGCCCCCAAAAAATCTCGTGCAACAATGCCGCCCTTCTCCCTCCGGCAAGACGGCATCCCGAGCCGTCCGGTTATTCCCGGACCCAGGTGAGCCGGATGATTTTTTCGCCATCACCGTAGGTGAAATCGAGTTCCCCCTGGTAGGCGTTGTTCAAGGCCTCGCCAATCCGCCGGGCCAGGTGGATGCCGGTGGTGGTCACCAGGGTGCGGCCCTCTTCCTCCACAATGGCCATGACCCGCTCCATGGGATGCGCTTTTTTTTCCTGATCCTCCAGGTTGTGGATCAGGTTATTGATCTCCTCGCGCCGCGTCCCGTAAAACCCACCCAGGATCTCCAGATAACCGGCCGGGAAATTATCCTTGATGCGCTGGCAGGCCGGACAGACGATGGCATGGGCATTGACCGCCGCATCCCACCACGCCCAGCGGCCCTCCAGGAACACGGCCCCGCATTCGCTGCATACCGTCGGCTCGGGCAACTTTCTCCGTTCATGGTAGGTGTCATGCCGCTTTTCCTGAATCAGCCGATCCCTTCTTCCATATTGGCCTTTGTCCATAATGTTTCGCTCCTTGTCGTTGCTGTTCACCTTCAGGCGCATCACTTCCTGCAAGGGCAGACTGGCCATGCCCGTTTCGCGATAATGGTCCCTCCCTCTGTTTTTCTTGAATCAGACTTTCTCTATTTAAATTATACATCCAGCTACCGGGTAAAACACAAGCTCCAAATCAGTTTTATTTACACGCCTCCCCCCCGGCCATGCGGCGCGGGATAACGGAGGTATCTTACCATTTTTTCGCGAAAATATCCGCTTGACATTCCGTCCGGCATTGGCCCATCATCATCACATAACAGATAATTTTTTTGAAGGAGGGACCAGCAATGGACATGGCGCAAATCAAGGAAAAAGCAAAACAGCTTGGCATTCAGGTCGGCAAGATGAAGAAGGTGGATTTGATTCGGGCCATCCAGAGCAAGGAAGGCAATTTCCCCTGCTTTGAAACGGCAAAGGATTACTGCAACCAATTGACCTGCGCCTGGCGAAAGGCCTGCTTGCCGGCCAAGAAAGTTGAGCAGAAATATGAACAGACCAAAAATCTCTACCTCAAAAAAATAAAGGCAGAGCTGGAAACCCTGACGGACAAGCTTGCCGACTTGAAGCAGAAATCACAAAAAACCATGGGGGCAGGCAAGACAGAGGCCTTGGCCGAAATCCACAAACTTGAAAAAAAGATTGAGGACCTCAAGAAAAATGCCCAAGGGCTGGCGACGGCAAGTGAAGATGCCTGGGAAGTTACCAAGCAGGGGGTCGATAAGGCCTGGAAGGGGTTGCGCGATTCAGCCAAGAAGGCCTTGGCAAAGTTCAGCTAAGGGTCCGGGGCGTGATGGGGTCTGGGATGGATTGTCTCCCTGCCGAACCTCGGCAAGAGATCACCGCGAGATGGTGAAATCCCACCCCATTTCAATCGCCAGCCATTGAGGAAGCAGCATTCTCGAGCGGGAGAAATCCAAGCCCGCATTTTCGATATAATCCTGTAACGCCGTGGAAAACGGGCTGGCCGCCGTGACCACCGATCGGAGCATCATCGGCGCTTCTTCGGTGGATTCCGGATCGTTCGCCACCTGGCAGGACTGGGGGGGCGAAGAGACAAAATGCGTGCGACACACCACCGGCCGCACGGGATAGGCGCCACATACGCCATTTACATCCAGAGGGCAGGAATGGTCGTAGCAGGAAAGGTCCGCCCCCTCGTCGATCTTGGATGACGGATGCCGGCCCGGCTTGGCATCGTCCCACTCATGCCATTGTTGGGTGCGCATCCGCAGGCCGTCTATCTGGTCTGCGGAAAATTCCCGCCTGATGTATTGCGCCAAGGTGTGGGCCTCGGCACTGTTGGTAAGGATATGATACCGGCAGCAGTGACAACAGCCCGGTTGGCAACTTGGCACGATATCCTCTTCACGACGCAACCGATCCAGTTCACAGGCAATTGCGGCATCCAGAGAAGCATACACGCCGAGGACAAAGCTCTCTTGCGGGGTAATGGGGATATCGGCTCCGAATTCCCCTGGGCCCATACCCAGATCGCTCTTCTCAACCAAATGCATTATTCTCCAATTTTTCAAGGGGATTTCAGGCAGACCACAACGAAGAGGCACCATACTTAATTCCGCATAATTAGGCGATCATTTTCGACTCTCACCCCTTCCGATCAGTCAAGCGTGTGATAATCGCCAAACCTATTCAACACCAGCAGCATCTTGTCCCGATGGGTTCCCGGCCAATAGATCTTACCGCAGCCAAGGCATTGGCGAAAAGAGTCGTAATATTTTTTAGTGAGCGGTTCCAGTTGTTCGATGATCTCCTCCTTACCGACTGGCTGCAAGAGCCCGTTGCAGCGCAGGCAGCGACTCAATGGCTTGAACTGGTCCTTAATGCCGAAGAGCTGGACAATCTCAGCCAACTGCCTTTCCGGATAGATTTCCCGCACCAGATAGCCGAAGACCACATCTTTGCGTTTTAAAAGATCCGTATCCTTGCTCAGCAGGATGCGCTTTTCCCGCACCGCGACCTCGATCAATTCCGGATCGGAGATGTAATTTCGGTAAAAGGTGTCAAAACCTGCCATGCGCAGCAGAGTGGCCAGTTTGCCGACATTCATATCCACGGCAAAGGTGATCCCGGGCAAGGGCTCGGGGCGCAGCAGGGTTGGGATTGTTACATCCACAGGCGGGGAGAGGGGGTAGACATCCAGGGTGTCATCAGCATTGCCGGGAGCGGCAAAGGAGATCTCTTGTCCGGCAACGGTCAAGCGCCCCACCTCGGTATGCGGGATTCCCAGGGCCTCGATAATATCCTTGACCGAGGCCTGTCGGGTGAGTTGGTACGCAACCCGCTTCTGCCCCCGGAATGGAGGACGCGACAGTTCTTTCAGGTTTCCCCAAAAGTTGATGATCATTGCGGGAGGAGGCCCTCAATTATTGAAGCGTTTATCGGCAAAAATATGGGAGATGTCTCTAGTTTTTCACTTTTTAACTACATATTTGGCTCGGAAATCTTCGATACAATTCACGAACTCTGATTTATGAATCATCCGATGGCAGTTCGCGCACAGAACGGCAAAATCATGCTTCGGATCAAGCGTTATCTTCTGGCCTTTTAGTGTATGCAGCGGTGTCAAATGATGCGCTTCAATGAATGCCAGGCCAATCTCTCCATATTTAATTTCAAAATTAAAACCGCACGCCTGACAGGTATAACCATGAATCTTTTTAGCCCTTGCGGCTAATTTGCGATTTCTTTCTATGCGCTTATGTTCGCGCAGATTAATGAGGTCTTCATTGTTAAGCCCAACTTCATCGTCTTCTTCAGAGCTGACCGAGGCGGCCGCAAGGTCTTTCGTCGCAAGAAGAAGATAGAGTTTAAGAAGTTCCCTTAAGTCCTTACCCAAGATTTCGTCGTTAGGTATTTCTCCCCGCTTGTAATATTGGGCGCAGATGGACCCTTGCTCATAGAAGGCGCCGAGACTTGATGCGCTCGTGACTCTTAAGTCAATTGGTCCGACGATTAATGAATTATCAATCTGGCCGAGACGAGCGATATAGTCCGAAGCTCGCACAGCCAATGCATCTTTTGCGTCGGAGCCATAGACACGACGGATAGTCGTTACCCCCTGATTCAAAGAAAGATAAACACCAGAAAAATCTTCCGTTACCAGGTAGACGACATAAAAACCATCCTGTGCGGTTTCTGTAATAAATCGGTCGTACACCGCAACCCAAGGCACGCGCGCCCAGTTACCTTGCCCAGGGCTACCATGAACTATATATCTGTCATTTTCGCCGATAACTTGTGCAACAACGAGCGGGACTTCCCGCCGTACAAACTCTGCAACAGCGTTATCCGTAAATAGCTGACTTACTGCTGTTGGATATTCTTCCAGGAAAAGATTCAGGGCGGCATTCAGGCTCATCGTTCTTCTTTACAAGGGATAACAAGTCATTCTGCGAAACTGGCTATCAAGGCCGAAAATCATGATAGCCAGAAAAATAAGCAAAAACAGGCAAGGCGAGTCACTTCACTCGTAGTCCGCGCCAGGCAAAGGAATCCCTCTTTTTTCACCTTCCTACCTGCCAACCCCCAAGAGCATCAGCAACTCGTAAGAAAGCGCGGCAACCAGCCCGGCGGCGGGAAGGGTCAGGACCCAGGCCATGACCATGCTCTGCGCCACACCCCAGCGGACGGCGGAGAGCCGCTTGCTGGCGCCCACCCCGAAGATACTGCCGGAGATGACGTGGGTGGTGCTTACGGGCATACCGAAATGGCTGGTCACGAAGAGGACGATGGCGGAGGAGGTCTCGGCGGCAAAACCGTGCACCGGCTCCAGGCGGATGATCTTATGGCCCATGGTTTTGATGATGCGCCAGCCGCCCACGGAGGTGCCCAGGGCCATGGCCGCAGCGCAGGATAACACCACCCACATGGGAACCACGGGCTCGGGAATCATCCGGGCGCTCACCAGGGCCATGGTGATGATACCCATGCTCTTCTGGGCGTCGTTGAGGCCGTGGGTAAAAGCCATGGCTGCGGCGGAAACAATCTGCAGGTGGCGGAAGCTCGCGCTCACTCGGCCGGGATGCACATGGGCAAGGGTTTTGAAGATAATGCCCATGAGAATGAAGCCGATGATAAAGCCCATGGCCGGCGAACCAACGAGCGGGATCAACACCTTGTGGACAATCCCGCCCCAGAGAACCGAGGGCAACCCGCCGTGGATGATGGCCGCGCCGCACAGGCCGCCGATCAGGGCGTGGGAGGAACTGCTGGGGATGCCGTATTTCCAGGTGATCAGGTTCCAGACGATTGCTCCGAGGATGGCGGCCAGGATAACCACCTGGAAGGCCTGCTGGTTTGAATCAAGCTCCTGGGGATAACCCTTTTCCAGCAGCGCGCGGTTCGTATTGGCCAGCTCCTCCGGCTTCAGCTTACCGGCATTCTTGGCTTTCGCCACCGTCTTCTCCTTGAGCGCGATCCCGGCGAACCGCTCGGCGGAGTAAAGGTCGGTTCTTGTGATGATCTGGTTCAAGTCCGCCACTATGGCACCCTGCAGCTCCTGGGAAGGGGCGGCGCCCACGGTATATTGCCCGAGCAGCCCCTGGGTTGCGGGGGAAAGCTGCGTTGCCAAATATTGGGAGAGCAGATCAGCGGGATGTTGCAGCTTGGCGGCCAACCCTGCCGGCTGGTGGATATCAACCATTTGAAAACGCGCCGTATCGACCAGCCCGCTGGCCACCGTGATCGCCACCTGGGTGGAGACCAGGGCGCCGACGAAGTTCAGACAGGCGGCCATGATAATAGCTTTGCGCGGCGAGAGCACCCGAGTGGAGACCACCGTGGCGATGGCATTAGCCGTGTCGTGAAAGCCGTTGATATAATCGAAGGCCAGGGCACAGACCACAACCAGCACGAGCAGCAGCGACAGACTAAGCATATTTAACAACCACGCTTTCGATGATATGGGCGACGTCTTCGCATTTGTCCACCGCCTTTTCTATCCGGTCATAAATCTCCTTCCACTTGATCACCTTGATCGGGTCCGCATCCGGGGCGTTGAGCAGGGTGGCAAGCGACTTGCGGAAGGCGGCGTCATGCTCGTTTTCGATCTGATGGATGCGGATGAAAAGATCCTGGACATTATCCCGGTTTGGCTTGGTGCGCAGGGTCATGATCGCCTCCAGCGTGGCTTCGGTGATTTGCACCAGCAAGGCCACCAACCCCTCCATATCCGGACGTATTTGCGTGAACTGGTAGAGCGCCATCCTCCCGACACACGCCTCGATGCAGTCGGTCACGTCGTCCAGTTCGCTGGACAGGGCATGCAGATCTTCCTTGTCGATCGGGGTGACAAAGGTGGCGTCGATCCGGTTGGCAAGCTCGTGGGTGATGTGGTCGGCCTCGCTTTCTATCTCCTTGATTCTTGCCGCATGCGTGGCAAGATTGGCGAAGTCATGGACCAAGACCTGAAATTCCTTGGCCGCATCCACCGCGGCCTGCGCCTGTTTTTCGAGCAGCGCGTAGAAACCCTGCTTCTTGCTTATTCCTGGGAATGGGAAACGCACAACCTTACCTCCTTGGCAAAATGAAAAAAACCGGACGATCAAACAATGACGATGACGCAAACGGAAGGGTCAGACAATTCACTCAGACGGCGCGTCGGAAAGCCCTCTGCCGATGGCATACTTGATGAGGTCGGCGACGCGTTTGATGTTGAGCTTCTTCATCATGTTGGCCCGATGGTGCTCCACGGTCCGCTTGCTGATATCGAGCTTGTCGGCGATATCCCGGCTGGTAACCCCCTCGGCCACCAGTTGCAGGATCTGCCTTTCCCGCGGGGTCAGGACCTCGCCGGAGCCATCGTTCCGGCTGCTGCAGGAGGCGATGACGTCTTCGGGAAATTCTCCGGCCAGATTGGGGGAGATATACAACTCCCCCTGGCGAATCCTGGCGATGGCCGGCAGCAGCTCGGTGTCGGAATCCTCCTTGAGCAGATAGCCGTCCGCCCCGGAAGCAAAGGAGGAGCAGAGGTACTGTTCGCCCTTGTGCATGGTCAGCATGAGCACCTTGATCTGCGGACAGATCTTGCGCACCTCCCGGATTGCCTCAATCCCCCGCAGGTTCGGCATGGAGATATCAAGGATGGCAAGATCCGCAGGCGTGGTTTTTAAAAGCTCGATGAGTTCCAGGCCATCGGCCGCTTCGCCGACCACCTTGAGGGTGGGGTTCTCTTCGATCATTTTTTTGACCCCATGCCGGATCAGGGCATGATCATCCGCCAACACTATACGACATATACCCATGACACTCCCCTTCCACTTCAGACCAGTCCGGAAAAATCACATTATATTCCCAGGTTATATACAGTAGTCGGTAATTTCCCGCAGCAAAATTTGCTGCTCCCGCAAAAAGGAAAAAACATAACGCCACATCGCCGGGACGCACGAACAACATCTTGAAATAAAAAGCTTACAACTTCCCACCGCTACGTTTTTTTCAGGTTTTACAGCCGAGCTCTTCCGGCGTGGGAGCAAAGGCATTATACGCCAGACTGATTCCCAGGGCAAACAGGGTGGTGCCCACCCCGATTACGGCGCCGAGGGTAGTTGGCGCAAGCAAGGCCAGCCTGATAAGGACCGTGGCCACCGCATAGCCGGAATTACGGAAGGATACCTGATACTGCGCACTGTAACGAAGCGAGATGAGCACCACCAGCACATCACTGAAAACAAGCAGGGTGTAAAAGGAGGCAAAGGCGTTTTCCGGCAGCCCAAAGGCGAAATAGCCCCAGAGGTCAACAAGACAAATGCCCGCGAAAGAAACCAGCAACAGCAGGGCGATCATCTTTTTCGCCAGGATGAAATGGCTGCGAACTTTCTCATCCCCACTGATGGGATGGGAGCGCTGGGCCTTATAAAAAAAACCCAGGACCACAAAGATGAGCAGGGCTCCCACCGCAGAGGCGACAATACTTTCCAGGGAGGAGGCAATTTCAGCCCAGGCCAGCGGTTCGCTGAAATGGGAAAACTCCTTAAAGGTATCCCGCAGGAGAATAAGGGAAAGGATCTCAAACTGTTTGCCCACCGACTTGGTCACCGAATGGGACAGACTGAGAATAAGGCTCACCACCTCAAGGGCCAGCAAGAGGTTGAAGGCCTGCTCAATGGCGGCAAGGTGGGAAAGGGAAAAATGCGAGGCAAACGGCTCGGGCACCAGCTGCCGCCGGTTCAACTCGATGACGACAATGGCCGCGACAAAGAAACTCACCAGCACGGTGGCGAAAAATTTCAAGCCCTGTTTGCTTTCCAGGTGCAGCTCAACCCAGTCGAAAAGAAAGCCCACCCGTATCATGAAAAAATCCATACTGTTCGTCACCGCCTCCTGTGAATGAGGATAAGGTATCTCTCTATTTTTTTTACTAATCTGTATTTTCAGGCGACACAAGCTTTTAAGAGCCGCTCACGCTGCCAGCGGTTTAGACCATCCTGATTATGATATCATTTTATCACAACGGCTTCCTGAAAATTCCCCCATCTCCCGTGGGGTGGATCATCCCGGCGCCCCGGCCAACAAAATCTTTGACTTGCGCTGGCCGGTTGAGCAATCATGGAAGCAGGAGCTCTTCTTGTGCAGTCAACCCCATCCTGTTTGGGTAGGAGGTGATCATGAGCGCGGAATCGATACAGGGTATGCTCCGCACCATTGAAGACGAATGCCGCTTTACCGGCGGCCTCACCGGTCGCTACACCCTGCGGCAGCAAGTCTTTGATGCCATGGCCACGGTGCGGCGCGAGGATTTCGTCCCGGACGAACTCAAGCCCTACGCCTATGACAACAACCCCCTGCCTATCGGCAACGGCCAGACCATCTCCCAGCCCTTCATCGTCGCGCTGATGACCGACCTGCTGGAGCCGGAGCCGGACGACATCATCCTGGAAATCGGCACCGGCTCGGGCTACCAGGCCGCCGTTCTGGCGCAGCTGGTCAAACGGGTGTACAGCCTGGAGATCATTCCCGAACTGGCCAAACAGGCGGCCAACCGCTTGCAGCAACTGAGCTACGACACCGTGGAGGTCCTTGCCTCCGACGGCTCTTTCGGCCTGCCGGAACATGCCCCCTATGACGGAATCATCGTCACCGCTGCGGTGCCACATATCCCCAAACCCTTGATCGAGCAGCTGGCGCCCTTCGGCAGGCTGGTGATTCCGGTGGGTCGCCCCCATCTGCCGCAGGAGCTGCTGCTGGTGGAAAAATTCGGCACCAAGATCACCAGTAGGAGCATTCTCTCCGTGGCTTTTGTCCCCTTCACCGGACAGGTGCAAGCGTGACGGGAGCAACAATTGCCCCAAGCGCCGCACCAAGCCACCTTGCTGGGCCGGAAAATTCCATGAAAACAGGATTATTGCACACCGGGCAAGTTTTTTGCTACGACGAACAGGGGGGTGTTATCCCCTGCCCCGACAGCGGACAGGATGGGGAATTTCGCCTTGGCCTGCCTTGGCCGAAGCCACGTTTTTTCCTGGAAGGCGATACCGTCCTGGACCGTCTCACCGGGTTCACCTGGTCCAGGGATGCCAACCTGGGCGGGTTCCCGCTGACCTGGCAGGAAGCCCTCGCCTTCATCGCCGGAATGAATCACCAGAAATGGTCCGGTTTTGCTGACTGGCGGCTGCCCAACCGCCGGGAACTCCGCTCACTCATGAGCTATCAAACAAAAAAGCCCTCGCTGCCGGAGGACCATCCCTTCACCAACATCTTCCTGGGCTGGTACTGGACCTCCACCACGGCCGCGATTCACCCGGCCTATGCCTGGCGTCTTCATCTTGAGGGCGCCCGCATGTTTTACGGACGCAAGGATGAGTACTCTCTGTTCTGGCCGGTTCGCGGCGCCGGCTATGACCTTTTGCCCAAGACCGGGCAGATAACCTGCCATGATGCCCTTGGTCGGGAGATTCCCTGCCCGGAATCGGGCCAGGACGGAGAACACCGGCTGGGGTTCGCCTGGCCGCAGCCACGCTTTACCGATCTCGGCGAGACGGTACTCGACAATCTCACCAGACTCATCTGGCTCAAGGATGGAGATTTGGGCGGAAGGCCCATGAGCTGGTCCCAAGCCTTGGATCTCATCGGCGAGCTCAACCGGTCCAGCCTGCACGGCCACAACGACTGGCGACTTCCCGACATAAACGCCCTGGAATCCCTGGTGGACTGTGCGCAGGCGGAACCAGCCCTGCCGGCCGGCCACCCGTTCCACCGGGTGCGCGAGGCCTACTGGTCAGCCACCACCAGCCTTTTCGAAACAGACTGGGCCTGGGCTCTCTATCTTCACAAAGGCGCCTTGGGGGTCGGCCACAAAAAGGGGGAATCGTTTTTTGTCTGGCCGGTCAGGGTTTCGGGAGAACAGGAATGAAACTAGCCGAACAGCCCGACCAGAAAAAGACTCAGGAGCGGGAAATAGGTGATGAGGCCCAGACAAACCAGCAATATCGCCAAAAATGGCAGAGTGGCGGTGTAGAGTTCGGTAATGGGCCGCTCAAAACGATAGCTGGCCAGAAAAAGATCGAGGCCCACCGGCGGGGTGCAGTAACCGATCTGCAGGTTGGTTAAAAAGATGATGCCCAGGTGGGTGGGGTCAACCCCATACCCCTGGGCAATGGGCACGATAAGCGGCACTACCAGCACCAGGGCGGAAAAGATATCCAGCAGGCAGCCGACCATGAGAAGAAAGACATTCAACAGCAGGAGAAAGGTGTACTTGCTTGAGATATGCTCCCGGATCAGGGCAAAGAGCTTGGCCGGAATCTCCTGATCGATCAAAAAGCTGGTGGAAGCCATGGAGGCGGCCAGCACCACGAAGATTCCCCCGAACAGGGCCATGCTCCGCACCACGATTCCGGGCAGTTGCGCCGGGGTGATATCCCGATGCACGCACATCTCCACAAGCAAAACGTAGAGGGCAGTCACCGCCGCCGCCTCACCCACGACAAAAAAACCGCCGTAAATCCCCCCCAGCACAATGACCGGCAACGGCAGCTCCCAGGCTGCGGCGCGCAGGGCTCGCCGCCTTTCCCCTGCCGGCACCGGCGGACGGGAGCCACGGGTGGCCGCGCCCTTCCTGATGCTGTAAGCACCCAGCAGAACCAGCATCAACAACCCCGGCAGAATCCCGGCCAGGAAAAGATGGTCAATCCGGGTCTCGGCGATGACCCCATAGAGAATAAGGGGGAGGCTGGGAGGAAAGAGCAACCCCAGACTGCCGGAGGTGGTGATCAACCCCAGGGAAAACTGCTCGGGGTAACGATCCTTGAGCATGGCCGGAAAGAGCAGGCCGCCCAAGGCAAAGATGGTCACCCCGGAGGCGCCGGTAAAGGCGGTGAAAATCGAACACACCACCAGGGCGATCACCGCTAGCCCGCCGGGCATCCAGCCCAGCAATACGTTGGACAGGTCCAGCAGCCGCACCGGCGCCTTGCTTTCGGAAAGGATTGTCCCGGCGAGGATAAACAGGGGCAGGGAGAGCAGCATGGGGGTATCGGCCAGTCGGGACATCTCGATGACCACCACCGAGGGATCAACGCCTGCGCCGGAAAAAGCGAGCAGAGCCAGGGCGGCCATCACCACGAAGAGCGGGCTGCCCAGGATGGCCAGCCCGAGAGTTATCAGTTGCAGGAACTGCATATCAGGGTCTCATCCCTTTCCATAGAAATTCACCCTTCTTTTCCGGGCAGGGCGGCGCGAAGGCTGCGCACGCTGCCGAGCAGAAAACGAAGGGCGATGCCGGCAAAGGCTATGGGAAAAATCAGGTTGAGCTGCCAGGAGGCAAGCCCGGCCATCTCCTGCCCGTTGCTCTGGAGCGCCTCCTGGCGGACAAAATCAACCGCCACCCAGGTAAGCACCAGACAAACCCCCGTGGCAAAAAGATACCGCACCACCCGCAGCCAGCGAAAAATTGGCTTAGGCAGGAGGTGGGAGGCAAGATCAATGGAGATATGCTTGTCCATCTTGGTGGCCACCACGGCCCCGAGAAGCCCGGCCCACAGCACCATGACCCGCAGGAGCGGATCGGCCCAGGACAATCCCCCGCCCCAGACATCGCGCAGCACGATCTGGGCGCAGGCCAGAAGAATCATGGCGGCAATAAGCAGCAGGAGAACCGCCTCCTCAAGCCGCTCCAGCAAGCGCCTTATCCGCTGGAAGCCCTCGGAAAACCGGGCCGCAAGGTCGCTCATTTCGCTCCCGCTCCGCCGGGGGATTTTGCCCGAAAATCGGCAAGCAACCGGGTAGCCGCCTCGTATATTTCCTTGGAAAAGGCCGTGCCCATCAGACGCGGTACGGTTTTCTGGTCACGCACCGTCAGCAGCTGGCGCAGGGTTTCTTTCTCCGCCGGCACCAGCTGGATGCCGTTTTTTTTCAGGGTGGTCAAGGCCTCTTCATTGCTGCGCCGGGTGTCGATCAACAATCCGGCAAAATGCTTTTTCGCGGCGGCTTCCATCATGGCGACATGCTGGGGCGGGAGCTTGGCAAAGGCGCTCTTGGAAAAAACCAACCCGCCATAGGCGTAGCCAAAGGGCGTATCGGTGATATATTTGGTCCGGGTAAACCACTGGAGGACGATGGAGCCGTAAAAACCGTTGAACACCGTGTTGATCATGCCGGTTTGCAGGGAGGAGAGCACATCCGGAATGGAAAGGGGAATGGGGGTGACGCCCACATCCTCGAGAAAACCGCGGCTCAGCGGATCATTCTCCGGCGCCCAGCACTTGCTCGCCCGCAGCTGGGCCACGGTGGTTACCGGTTCGCCGGACATGGTGTAGACAAAACCGACCTCGGTCATGGCCAGCAGCACCAGATCCTTTTCCTGAAAAGCCTTCTGGAAAAGGGGGAACAGCCCCTCCGCAACCCGGTCCACCTCGGCATAGGACTTGAAGAGAAAGGGGATGGCCATGATCCGGAAATCCGGCACCGTTTCGCTGATCCCGGTCATGGTAAAGCCCCCGCCCTGGAGCTGGCCGATCCGCATCTTGCGGTACATGGCCCGGTCGTCGCCCATTACCCCGCCCAGATAGAGCTTGAAGCCGATCTCGCCATTGCTCTTGGCGGTCACCTCTTCCTGAAACTCTTGAAATCGCCTGGCCCAGACGCTGCCATCCGGGGCAAGGGTGGCGATCTTGAAGAGATAGCGGGGCGCGGCCTGAGCGCCCGGAGGGGCCATGAGCGCCAGAAGGGCGATGCCGAAACAGACCGTGCGCAGCAGACGATTCATACCTTCTCTCCTAAAAAATCGTAATTATCCAGCTTGAGGTAAAACTGGACGAAACCTCCGACATGTAACTGTTCAGCAGCGCCGCGTCACTGCTGCCACAGATGCGCGGAAGAGGCCTACGAAGTGTGCTATCGCACATGGGGTAGGCCGCTGACAGCTAAGCGAGCACAGCGAGACTGCGAAGCAGGTGCGGTGCTGCTGGGCAGTTAAAAAAATTCATCCACCCGGGCCAGCAATTTCTGAGCCCGCCGCTTGGCCAAAACATTGGGTAGGGTCAGGTCCGGGGCCTGGGCAAGATCAAAGGCCAGCGCCTCTTCCAGGAGACGAACATAGAGCTCTTGGTCAAAGGTCTGCCGGGCGTAGTATTCGGCATAGGCCACCAGGGTCGGGAGAAAGCGTCGATCGCCCAGGGCCAGGGCCTTCTCAAAATGGCCCCGGCTCACTTCCGGCCTGCCGCCCAGCATCGCCGGGCGGGAGCCATAATAGATGCCGAGAAAAAGATGGGCCCCGCCGTGATAAAAACCCTCGTCCAGGGCCAGCACCCGCAGCATCAGCTCTTCGACCTTGGGCAGATCGGCGACCGCCGCGGGTGCCCCCTTGCTGAACCCGATCCAGGTGGCCCAGCCGTAACCGCCCCAGAACAGTTTTTCCACCTCCCCAGGCCCGACACCCTGCAAGGCCTCGTTGAATCCGGCAAGCGGAATCTGCTCGGCACCACCAAGACCTTTATGGGTGCCAAGCAGACGCAGGCCGTAGGCCTTGGCCCTTTCCCCCAGCACCGCAGCCCGTTCCGGACGGCCGCATTCCGGCATGAGGCTCGCGTAGGCCGTATAGGCCTGGGTGCCATGCAGCAGCAACCTGGCGTTATCGGGATCGGAAACCAGGAGGCTATCTAGGAGCAGCAGGTAGGAGGGCGCACCGTCACAAACCAGTTCCAGGTCTGCTTGACGGTTGAGATTTTTTACCACCGGACCCACCATCGGGGGGATCACCAGCGAGGCACACCCTTGCGACAACACTGCAGACACGGCCAGTAAGGCGACGAACCTCCAATTTTTCTGGAGAAAAAACAACCCTTGCTCAATGATCTTCTGCATGGCCGACCTGATCCCTGTTATCGAAGTGCCTGCGCGCGCGCCAGCCTTCTTTCGCCGAGTATACCACACCCTTTTGTACCCCGGATACAGGCAAGCGAACCCGGCGCAAAAAAAATGCCCCGGTAAAAAAATTACCAGGGCATCGGACAGACTCATTTTCCTCCGGCTCAGGAAATCGCCACCAGTTCCAGATCAAAGGTGAGATCCTTGCCTGCCAGGGGCGGGTTGGCGTCCAAGATGACAACCTCGTCCGTTACCGCCAGAACCGTTACCACAACCAATTCCCCGTTGGGGCCGCCCATCTGCAGTTTCTGGTCAACCTCGGGATTGAGATCCGGCGGAACCTGATTCAGCGGCACCTCGATAACCAGCGCCTCATCCTTTTTGCCATAGGCTTTATGCGAGGGGATGGTGACTTTTTTCTTGTCGCCGATGGTCATTCCCAAAACAGCCTCTTCAAAGCCCACTATTACCTGGCCACCGCCGAGGGTGAACGCCAGGGGGTCGCGCCCGGCAGAGGAATCGAAAACAGTCCCATCCTCCAGCGTGCCGGTATAATGGATCTTGACGCTATCTCCTTTTTTAGCCTGTGACATATCGTGCTCCTTTTTGTCTTCTCCCTGGGAGGGATTTTATATCAATGAAATTACGTTGTTTATAACGAAACAAAACACGGCTTCACGCATTATTCAAGATTGGTGCTTGCTTAAGGCCCCTCTTTGGCTTTAAGCTGGGGCCTTACTCCTCTTTTCCCTTAAACAACAAAGCCAGAGCAGCAGCGTAGCGGCGAAAGCAACGCGGCGCCAATGAAGGACTTGCCATGTTCGAATGGATTCTCACCGGGCTCAGCATCCTGGGAACCCTCTACAACCTGCAGAAACGCGCGGCAGGCTGGGTGATCTGGACCATCGCCAATCTTGGCTGGATCATCAGCTTTTCCCATAAGGGCATGCTGGCCGAGGCCTTTCTCTTCTCGGTCTATCTGGTACTCTCTGTTTACGGCATCTTCAAATGGTGGCCCCGCCGGACCCAGGAAGAAAAAGCCTGAAGCCCCGGGTTCACGCCCCCAGCTGAATGGAATCCTCCACCCCGAGGGCCTGGTAAATACCCAGGGCCTGCCGGGAGTGATTCAGGGTGTAAAAATGGATGCCCCGCACCTCGTTATCGAGCAGATCACGGACCTGCTCGGTGGCCCAGTGCACCCCGACCTTTTCCACCTGCTCATCGCTTTTGGCCCGATCCAGCGCGCGGAGCAAGGCGGCCGGAATCCTGGCCCCGGCGGCAAGCTCTGCCATGCGCACCATCCCGCTCTTGCTGGTGATGGGCATGAGCCCGGCGATGATGGGCACCGTTATGCCGGCCAAGGCGCAACGGTCACGAAAATCATAAAAATCGCGGTTATCGAAAAAGAGCTGGGTCACGATATAGTCCGCCCCGGCATCGACCTTGGCCTTGAGATAGTCCATCTCCAGCAGCCGGTTGGGGGTGGCGGGATGCCCCTCGGGAAAACCGGCCACCCCAACGCCCATCCGCGGGAAATTCTTTTTGATAAAGGCGACCAGGTCGGCGGCATGGGCAAAACCGTCCGGGGGCTCAACGAAATCCCTCTGCCCCTTGGGAGGATCGCCGCGCAGGGCGAGAATATTCTCCACCCCGCTTGCCGCATAGTTGCGGAGGATCTCCCCTGTTTCGGTCCGGTTGGAGCCGACGCAGGTGAGATGGGAAACCACAGTGAGGCTGGTCTCCTGCTGAATCCTGACAATGAGCTTGTGGGTCCGGTCCCGGGTCGAGCCGCCCGCCCCGTATGTCACGCTGACATAGGCGGGCTTCAGGGGCATCAGGTCGGAGATGTTGGCAAAAAGATACTCCCAGCCCGGCTCATCCTTGGGCGGGAAGAATTCAAAACTGAAGGAAAACCTGTTCTTATCGAGAATGTCTTTTACCAGCATCGTCTCTCTAACCCGTTGTTTTAGTATAAAATTTCAAATATCAAAAAAACACCCCTCCGCCAAAGTTGCCGAACTCGCAAAAAAGGGAAAATAGGCCACCTGTCCGTACCATAAAATCAAAGAGTTCCCAAGCAATAACTGTTGTAATGGCGTCTTTTTTTGCGACTACAACAAATTTTTCCTCTGCCGGCGCGAAAAATTCGCAGCCGGCGTGAAAAAAAACGCGGTTGTCGGCAAATACTCTCTCTGGGATCTCCAGCCTTACCGTGCTGGCTCTCATCTTGACTTGACAAAGTCCGGCCCAGGGTTGTAATCAGATTCTGGTAACGGTTTGGAAACATTGCGCCATCGGGGAGATGGCCGGGGGATCACGACACATTGGCACATTCAAACAAAAAAACACCTGCGGCCGCCCTGCTCTTCTGCTCTCTGTGCCTGGCTGCCGCCCCCCGCCAGGCCGCGGCTTACACCCAGAAAGACCTTGAAACCCTGATGGCCACCAAGCGCTGCGTGGAGTGCGATCTCTCCGGCGCTGATCTGCGCCGGGCAAAGCTTGCCAACGCCTTTCTGGAACGGAGCAATCTCTCCCGGGCAAACCTTGCCGGAGCCGATCTGGAAGGGGCAAACCTCAAGGGTGTTGATCTTTCCGGGACAAACCTGACCGACGCCAACCTGCAGGATGTTGATTTTTACAAGGCGGATCTCACCGGTGCCTTTCTCAAGGGGGCCGATCTCAAGGGCGCCTCCCTTGCCACCAGCAACCGTGATCGGGCAATCCTCGAGGGTGGCACATACACCGCCCCGGAACACGCCCTTAAAGAGCCGAAAAAGCCCGGGCCGGAAGCCGTTGCCGCCGCTCCCCAGCTTCAGGAAAAAACCGAACCAATCGCGCCTGCCTCCCAGCCTTATGCACCAGAACAAGCACAGACACCTCCTCCGGCTCCGGCTTCTCCCGAGGTTGCCGTTGCTGCTTCACCGGCAGCATCTCCCGCACCGGAGCCTGCCCCACCCTCTGCGGGAACTCCGCCGACAACCCGACCCGAGCCACCGGTTGTAGCACAGGCCTCGGGTCCCATAGCGCGCCCTCCGGTGCAACCCGCTCCGGTCAAGATTGTCAAAAAACCGGCACCACCAGCGACCATATCCTCGGGAGCTGCGTCGGAGATTGAGCGCCTGATTTCCCAAAACGCCTGCCCTGGCTGCAACCTGGCCGGTGCCGATCTTGCCGGCCTCAACCTGAATCGGGCCAACCTGGCTGAAGCCAACCTGAGCGGGGCCAATCTTCAAGGCGCCAGTCTCAAGACGGCAGACCTGGCGGAAGCAAACCTCAGCCAGGCCAATCTCACGGAGGCCAACCTGGCCGGAGCTGATCTCTACAAAGCCGATCTCACCGGAGCAATCCTGTCAGGAACCGATCTGGAAGGGGCATACCTGGTCGGAACGATCCTGGAAAAAGAGGGCCAGAAGGGTACCAAAGCGGATATTGACGCCTTCCTCGCCCAGTACCGCGACAAAAAACCTTCGCCCCCCAAGAGAAAAGATCCCCTGGAAAGGGATCGGAAACAGGGGGAAAACCTCTGGTCTCCTTCTTTCCCGGCGCTGCAGACAACGCAAACGATGAATGCTCCCGAGCAGGAGAACGGAATCGCCGAGGCCCCCGTTGCGTCACCACCCAGCCCGACCCCGGCCATGCCTGCGGAGGAGCTGCCTGCCGCTTCTCCAGTGCCCAGCGCCCCGCTTGCAGCCCAGGCCGCCATCACGCCGCCGGCCAAACCGGCTCCAGCGGAAGCAATGCCAACCCCGGCAGGCGTTGCTGCCTTGCCCTTGGCCTCACCGGTCGCGCCAAGCCCACCAGCCCCGAGCAAGGCATTGGAAGAGGGGAAGGTGCCTGAAGCCCCCAAGCTGACGGACCTGGAGAAACTCCTGCAATCCAACCGCTGCGTGGAGTGCAATCTTGCCGGCCAGGATCTCTCCGGGAAAAAACTCAAAGGGGCTGCCCTCGAACGCAGCAATCTCTCCGGGGCGAACCTGCGTGACGCCAATCTGGAAGGGGCAAACCTCAAGGGTGCGAACCTGAGCGGTGCCAATCTGGAAAATGCCGATCTGGAAGGAGCTGATTTCTACAAGGCCGACCTGAGCAACACCAATCTCAAAGGGGCAAACATCAAGGACGCATCAGGGCTTGGACCGGCAGGCCGCTAAAACCTGCGCCCGGAAAACAGGAAAACTCCCCAACCCTTTCCTCCGAAGCAGCCCCCATCTTCACCGCAACGCAGCCAAGGCCGCCTCATAATCCGGCTCATCCTTGATTTCCTGCACCAGCTGGCTGTACAGCACCGTGCCCTGCTCATCACACACCACAACAGCCCTGGCCAGCAGCCCAGCCAAAGGGCCGCTGGTGATACGGACCCCGTAGCAGTCACCAAACTCCCTGTCCCGCAGTTCCGAAAGAGGCACCACCCTGTCCAGCCCCTCTGCCCCGCAAAATCTCGCCTGGGCAAAAGGCAGATCCCGGGAGATGCACAGACAGACGGCGTTGCTCAGGGCATTTATCGCTGCATTGAAGTGGCGGACCGACATGGCGCAGACCGGGGTGTCGATGCTGGGAAAGATGTTCAACACCAGCCGCTTGCCAACGAAATCCCGCAGCCGCACATCGCTCAAATCCGTTTTGGTCAGCAGAAAATCCGGGGCCTTGGCGCCGGGCGCCGGTAACTCGCCAATGGTCTGGACAGGGTTTCCCTGCAGGGTTATTTGGGCCATGCTGTACTCCTCAAAAAATGGTTGTTGTAAATCGCCACGGCAATCCTGATTGGAGAAAAAAAGAGCCCAGGGGAAGGTTTTTTTTTCATTTCCCTTTGCTGATCTTGATTTCCTTTTTTGGGGTCTTGGTGGCCTTGGGCATGGTGATGGTGAGCACGCCCTTGTCGAATTTGGCATCAATCTTGTCCTCCAGCACCTCCACCGGCAGACGGAAGGATCTCTGAAACTCGCCGCTGTAACGCTCCAGGGAGTAATGCTGCTCGTCTTTTTCCTCTTTTTCTTTTTTCTTCTCGCCCTTGATGGTCAAGAGATTGCCGGAAAGGCTCAGCTTGATGTCTTCCGGCTCAAGGCCCGGCAGCTCGGCCTTGACGATCAGCTTGTCCTTGGTTTCCGAGATGTCGGCCATCGGCGCCCACCCCTTGGTGAACACGGTCGGCAATGGCCAATCATCCAGGAACCGGTTCCACAGCCGGTCCATTTCGTTGCGTACGGTGCTGAGTTCTGAAAACGGTTTCCTTGGGATAAGATCCATCATGGTACACCTCCTTCAGTTAAGCCCCCCTGGGCGTTACAGCGTTTTGAGCAAATCCTGCCCGTTACCGATGATTTTTTTCTCAAGGATCCGGACAAGGGCCTCTTCCATATCCTCCGTGGAAAAAGGTTTTTCGATGAATTCATGCACCCCGAGCCGGAAGGCCTCGGAAATGACGGCTTCGCTCATGTCGGAGGTGAGCAGGATTTTTTTAAACCGGGCATTAATGCGCTCCGCCCTTTTCAAGAATTCAAGGCCATCCATGCCGGGCAGGCGGTAGCCGGTGATGATGATGTCGCAACCATTGCCCTTGACGATCTCCAGGGCGTCTTCCCCGCTCTCCACCACCATGAGCGCGCAATTTTCCTTGGCAAAAAACCGGCGCAGAGAATCCCTGATCCACTGATCATCCTCAACCAGCAGCACCTTCATCCCCTGCAATCGCGCCAACAGGTCCATACGCCCTCCTCCAGGAGTGCATCCCCTCGATACTCGTGCCTCAGCGGCACCACAATTCCGGCAACCCAGAATATTCAGTATGCTTTTGCGCCGTCGGCAGGAGCAGATTTTTTTTATTGTTCTGCCTGCCCCTCGGCATCGAGCACCTGGCGCACCACCTCCGCCAGCCTGACGGTGCTCACGGGTTTGAGCAGATACTCGCGCACCCCCAGCTCCCGTGCCTCTTGCTCGGTAAGAATGTCGCTGTAGCCCGTGGTCAGGATAACCGGAATGGAGGGGCGCAGGGCCAGGACCTTTTCGGCAAGCTGGGCGCCGGTCATGCCCGGCATGGTCAGATCGGTGATAACCAGGTCAAAGGCCTCCGGGTCGGCGGCAAACCGCGTCCACGCCTCCCGGCTGTCGCCATGGGCCTGAACCTGGTACCCTAAGGCTTCAAGCACCTGCTTCCCCAATTCGGCCAGGGCAGGCTCATCATCCACGAACAAAATACGTCCCGTGCCCCGCGATATATGGAGATCGCCGAGGGTGCCGCCAATCTCCCCCACCTCGGTAATCCGGGGTAAATAGAGATCAAAAACCGTGCCCTGGCCAGGAACGCTGGCAACCTCAATGGCGCCCTGATGATTTTTCACGATCCCATGCACCACGGCAAGCCCCATCCCGGTCCCTTCCCCGGTTTGTTTTGTGGTAAAAAACGGCTCAAAGATCCGCGCCGCCACATCCTGCTCCATCCCCTGCCCGGTATCCCGCACCCCAAGGTGGACATAGGCTCCGGGCCGCATATCCGGGTTCAGCGCGGCGCGGGGCCCATCAATCTCTTCGGGGGCAAGGGTGACCAGGATGAGGCCCCCCTTGCCGCGCATGGCGTGGGAGGCGTTGATGCAGAGATTCATCAGCACCTGATGGATCTGCACCGGATCGGCCAGGACCCAACAGGGCTGACCGCTTATTTCCTGCTGCATTTCCACGGTGCTGGGCAGGGAAGCCCTGAGCAGCTTCATGGCCTCCTTGACTATGCTCCGCAGCTCAAGGGGCTCCCGTCTTGCCTCGCTGTGCCTGCTGAAGGTGAGAATTTGCGCCACCAGATCCCTGGCCCGCTTGCCGGCCCTGCTCACTTCCGCCAGCTTGGCATAGGCAGGCGTGTCCTGAGGCAGATCCATCATGGCCAGTTCCGTGTAGCCCATGATCGCGGCAAGGATATTGTTGAAATCATGGGCAATGCCGCCGGCCAGGGTGCCGATGGCCTCCATTTTCTGGGCCTGTAGGAGTTGGAACTCCAGCTTCTTCTGTTCGCTGATATCCTTGGCGAAATGGGCGATACCGCTCATCTTTCCCTGGTCATCCATGACCGGGGTGGCGGTGAGCAGGAAGGTCTTGTGCAGCTCGGGATGAAAAAGCTCCTGGCTGTATGACTTGGGATCGTGGCCAGCGAGATGCGCCGCGCACCCGGGACAGGGTTCGGGAATTCCCCGGAACACTTCGTAACAATACCGGCCGACCAGCTCTGCCGCTGTTTTTTGCAAAATACGGCAGGTCGCCTTGTTTACCCTGGTGAGACGAAGAGAGGCATCCTGCAGGGTAACGATGTCATCCACTGCGTCAAAGGTCCGCTCCCACTCCCGCTGGGCCTCCCCCATCCGTTCTTCAGCAGCGCGGCGTTCACGGATTTCCTTGTGGAGCTGCTCATTTTTTTGCGAAAGCTCCGCCGTGCGCGCCACCACCATTTTTTCCAGATGGTCACGATACCCCTCAAGTTTCTCTTCCGCGGCTTTGCGTTCGGTGATGTCCTGAATGATCAAGATGGCCGTGCGCTGGCCCGCATCGACAATGGGCAGCAAAATCAGGGCAACCCGCCGCCCTTTCAGCAGCAAGACCGTCTCCTCGCCAAGGGCAATGGGCCGCTCGCCAAGGTCGACAAATATCTTTTCCACTTCCTGCCGGGTGCTGCCGACAAAAAAATCAAACAGATTCGTCGCCAGGATTTTTTCTTCCCGAATCCCAAGGAGCGCCGCGCCGGCGGCGTTGACATACACAATCCTTCCTTCGGCGGTGCACTCGGCAATACCCTCGGTGATGTTGCCAAGGACAACCTCAAAATGTTTCCTTGAGCTCAACAGTTCCTTGGTGATTTCCCGCTCGTACACACTTTCAATCCCAACAATCCCGGGAAAATTCAGATCTTCTTTGTTGGCGCGGGCGGTGAGCACCCGGGAGATATGCTGTTCAATGTCGCGGAAAGGCCCCTTGGCGATACAGGCATTGGCGCCAAACGAGGCACAGTCGATCTTTTCCTCTGCGGCGATGGCGGAAAGAATGATGATACAGACGTTTTTCATCTCCGGCATGCAGCGGACGATCCGGCACAGCTTGTCACCGCTGATATGGGGCATGATCATATCCACAAACATGATATCCGGAACAAAATCAGCGAGCACGGCAAGGGCTGTCAGGCTGTCAGGCGCGGTTTTCACCTCGTAGCCTTTCTTGCCCAGGAAATTGCTCATGAGGCGAAGGATCAGCGGCTGGTTGTCCACTACCAGAATTTTTTCATGCATGGTTGCCCCTAAAACTCTACGGCCGAGCGCCCCACCTCTCAGCCCTGGGTATACCTTTATCCCGCCTCTTTTTTTAATTGTAGCACATCTTCCCTCACCGCCTTGCGGTTAAAATGTACTCATCCCGCTCCACTCCTGGAAACGGTACAGGGCGTAGCGAAACGGCGATTTCTCGGCAAACTCCTTGTAGTCAAGGGAATAGCTGCCATCCTTATTCTGCCAGATCCGTTCGAAATAGCCGGTTGCCTCCCGAACCACCTGCGAATCCGGAGGGGACGTCACCTCAAGGCACGCCTCCAGATTCAGATCATCAAGATTTCGCCGGGTCAGATTTGCCGAACCGCCGATGAGCACGGTCTGTCCGGGCAGGGAGATCAGAGTCAACTTGCTATGAAACTGCTCGCCGTTCGTTCCGTACCAGCGGACCTGAATCCTGCCCTGGGATTTTTCGACAAGTTCCCGGGCCACCGGTCGGTTGGGGATCCCGTTTTTCCTGCGGCCAAAGGCATCCTTGTTGGGATCAAGGAGAAGCCGCACCTCGGCCCCCCTGGCCGACGCAGCCAGAAGCTCTTTAACAACCTCGCGGTCGGAGAGATAGAACATGGCCATCCGCACCGAACTGCCAGTCCCGCAACGACCAAGGGCGGTCAGCAACCGCGCCTTGATCTTTCCTTCGGTGAGCAAGCGCAGATGCACCTGACCGGCTTCAGGACGGGGCACAATCTCCCGCCGGGGGAGAGTCTCCCCGGAAAGTTCCGCCACTGCCGCTTCCGCCTCGACAACATCCTGCACCACCGCTCCTTGGGCGACAAAAGCGATGTTCGAATGATAGGCGCTTGCGTCATGGGAGTTGGCGGAGGTGATGAGCGCCTCTTTTTCGCTGACCACAACCTTGCGGTGATTGGCTCTGAAGTTGAGCAGACTCAAATACCCCCGCATGGTCATGGCCGGACCGTCCGGGGCAAAGGGCGACGGCAGCCAGCCAGCCCCCTTGATGCCGAACCATTGACAAAAAAGCCGCCACCAGGCCGAATAGACAAAATTGGAATCGCGCAGCCTGCTGGTATCCGTGTAAATGATCCGCACCCCGCTTGCCCGCATTCTCCTGAAATGCTCCGGCTCGTCCTGCCCGTAACTCCGATTGATTGCATCGGTAATGAGCACGATATCCACCTGGGGCGAACGCTGTTTTTTTTCAACAAGCCTGCGGGCCATTTCGTCGGACAGGGCAGGGAAATTCCCCCCTGGGGCATGGACGCTGTTGAAGAGAAAAAGATCAAGCAGGACAAACCGCTCGGCATCATCAATGATCCGGCACATCCGCTTGAAAATGACTTGCTCGCGCACCGGCTGCCCACCCCGCTGATAGGTACAGTCGGCCAGAAACTCGACCTCCGGCACAACACGCGGCGGTCCCTCAAACGAGAGCCCCTTGGGCAGAGGCTTGCCCTGTCCATAGGCTAGGAGGCCCAGCCAGGCAATCGCCACGACAATAACAAAAATCGTCAAGAGCTTCCCCCCCCAGAGTCTTGCCTTCTCCATAAACACCCCTAAATACGATGACATCCAGCTGATAGTTATGACGGTTTTATAATGAGAAGAAAGGCTGAAGGGCCGAAGCGGGGAGAAAAAACCGGGACAGCTCACACTGTTGCCAGAAAGATATCCACCAGATTCGGATCAAAATAGGTTCCGGCCAGGGAACGGATGTGCTCGGCGACCTTTGCCGGAGGCCATGCCTCCCGGTACCGACGGGCAGAGATCAGGGCGTCCCAGTTGTCGGCAATGGAAAAGATCCTGGCCGCCAGGGGAATCTGTTCGCCTTTCAAACCGCGCGGATAGCCGGTGCCATCCCACCGCTCATGATGACAATAGGGAATATCAAGGGCCGGGCGCAGATACTGAATGGGAGAGAGCAGGTTAAAGGCAACGGCCGGATGTTGCCGCATGATCTGCTGCTCCTCTTCGGTGAGCGAGCCGGTATTCAGCAAAACGGCGTCGGGTACCGCCATCTTGCCGATATCATGGAGCAGGGCGCCGCGGCGGACATGATCAAGCTCATCCTCCCGGATGCCCAGGGCGCAGGCCACCTTCAAGGTGAGCTCCGCCACCCGCTGGGTATGGCCCTCTGTTTCCGAATCGCGCAATTCCAAGGCCTTTGCCCACCCCTCGATGGTGGTGTCGTAGGCCAGGGTCAATTCGATGTTCGAGTCCTGGAGATTACGGAAAAGCGTCGCATTATCAATGGCGATTGCCGCTTGGATGGACAGGGCATCAAAAAAGTCGAGCCATTCCGGCTCGGCATCAAACCGCTGCCTGCAAAAAATCTCGAAAACGCCCTTCACCTGCCCTTTGGCAATCAAGGGGACAGCATAGTAGGTTATGAATTTCTCATTTTCGAGCAGCTCCTGTCGGACAAACTGGTTGGGAAGCTCGGTAAGATCGGCAATGTGAAAGACCCGCCGCTCATAAGCGGCAATCCCGGCGGCGCCCTCGCCAAGCCGTACCCTGGATTTCCGGATGCCAAGCCCCTCAAAACCCCAGTCCGCCCCATGATCCAGGGTTTGGGTGTGGGTGTTGAGCAGAAGAATGGCCCCGGCATCCATGCCCAACTGCGACACGGTCTGTTCCAGAAAAAGTTTCATGGTCAGCCGCAGGTCAAGACTGGCGGTAATCACCATATCGATGGCGTGCAGGGTGGTAAGATGCTGGAGCCTCGCCCTGGCCCGACCTTCCGCCTCAAGCCGGGCGGCAATCTCCTTTTCGAGTTCCGTATTTTTTTGGACAAGGGCGGCGTTGGTCCGAAGGATTTCCAGTTCCGCCTCATAAATCCTGGTTATGGTGAGCTGGGACAAGCCGATAACCAGAAAAACAAAGAGGGCGCCGCCGAAAAAAACCAGGCCGGTGACGATCTCCACCGGAAAAGCAAGCTGCCTGACCTGAATAGCGATAAAAAAGAGATACCCGACAATAAAAAACACGTTCAGGACGGACAGGGCCCTCCATTTTCCCACACAGGAACGGGGAACCAGCCGCCTGGTCTGCAGACAGAGACGCGCTGCGGCAATCAGAAAAATTATCCCCGGAATGACCAGGATGGTGGAAAGCAATTGACTTGATGTCATACAGTTTCCCGACAAGGCAGAGGTTTTTTCTGGGGGGCTCCGCTTTTTTTAAGCATTCCACACCCGCTTTGCAATCAGTGTACCGAGTGAAGGCCTGAAAGTCAAAACCTCTGGACATCTCCGTTTTTCAAGCAGGAATGCGGGCTGGCACGAATCGTTGCTTTTAAAAATGATTTCGCCTAACATGGGAGCATTCTTCATCTTTATGGGTGGCATTGGCTCCGCCGCCAACTTGAGAAACAACTCAGGAGAACAGCGCGAACATGCAACCGCAGCCACTGGTCATTGAATACCGATTCCGTCTCCAGGATAATAGCGAAGAGCTGTTCACCGTCCGCCTCGATCCCCAAACCCTTGAAACCCTCCCCGACTCTGCCGCAGAACCCTTGCCGGATTGGACCGCGCTCTCCTTCGCCCAGTGCGCCAGTTGCCCATTGCAAGAGACGTCCTCTCCCCATTGCCCGGCTGCGGCCAACCTGGCCCGCATTGTCCAGCAAGGCGAAAAGCTTATCTCCATTGATCTGGTGGACCTTCAGGTGACAACCGCCGAAAGGATAACCACCCAGAAGACTACGGCGCAAAGGGCGCTTTGCTCCCTGATGGGGCTGGTCATCGCGACAAGCGGCTGCCCGCACACCGCCTTTTTTAAGCCCATGGCCCGATTTCATTTGCCGTTGGCCAACGAGGAAGAAACCATCTTCCGCGCCACGGCAACCTATATGCTGGCCCAATATTTTGTGAAAAACGAGGGAGGCCTGGCGGATTTTAACCTGGAAAAATTAACGAATCTGTACCGCACCATGCAGGAGGTCAATCTGGCCATGGCAAAAAGAGTACGGAGCGCTTCAAAAACCGACTCGTCCGTCAATGCCATTGTGCTGCTCGACATGTACGCCAAGGCCCTGCCCTATGTGATCAAACAGTCTCTCGAAGAGCTCCGCTACCTGTTCGAACCGTTTCTGAAAACAGTCGCTCCTCCGGAAAAATCCTCACCTTCCTAACGGCGGCCCCCACTCCCAAGCGCCCTGGCTCTAACAGCCGCAGACCTGCCCAGATTGCCGCCGGGATCAGCGCCCGCCACCTGACCATACAAGGCCTGGGCCTTTGCCAGCTCCCCTGTTTTCTCATAGCTTTCGGCAAGAAAAAAAGCGCTGCCCAGGGTGGGCATAAGCTTCATGCTTTTTTGCAGATGCTCCTTGGCCAAAGCGGGATTGTTCTCTTTCAGATACAGGTAGCCAAGGCCGAAATGGCTTTCGTGATAATCCCCATCCAGTTGCACGGCCCTGGTCAAATACTTTTTGGCTTCGTCAAGGCTATTATTTTTCAAATGGGCCATTCCCAGGGCACTTTGCAACAGCCCCTGCGCAGGGGCTTTATGCACTGCCTGCTCATACAGGGCGATGGCTCCGACCAGATCCTTGGCCTGCTCTTTTTCCCTGGCCTTATCGTAATCGCCGTAAGCCTCCTTGGTTTTCCGCAACGGTTCCATCGCCCGCAGAAAATCTCCGGCCCCGGAG
The DNA here is from genome assembly GCF_055379285.1 of Thiovibrio sp. Mzg5. Taxonomy (NCBI): domain Bacteria; kingdom Pseudomonadati; phylum Thermodesulfobacteriota; class Desulfobulbia; order Desulfobulbales; family Thiovibrionaceae; genus Thiovibrio; species Thiovibrio sp. Mzg5. The sequence continues at coordinate 1,711,483 of NZ_AP022872.1, forward strand.
TCATACTCCTCATTGTTCATGGCCCAACTGTATTTGCTATCGATGTAGTACTGGTTATCCCGCATCCGCTCCTTGGAAAAAGGATGAGTGCGAAACAACCCCTGCATCCACTGAGCCTCCCCCTCACCACTTTTTTTGGCTAAAAACTCCTGCAACTCAACCGCACCCTTGGGGCTGTACTTGGCCTTCACCATATAGTCGATGCCCAGCCGATCCGCCTCGCGCTCCTCCTCCCTACTGTACGAGCTGTCCAGAATTGAACCCGCCACCTGCCCTGCCTGCCGCGCCAGAACGCCGTAAGAAGTTCCACTACTCCCATAGGACAAAACCTGTAGGCCAATATTGAGCAAGATGCCGCGTTGCAGGTTCTGCACCGAGTGGCGGGCCGTGACATGACCAAGCTCATGGCCAAGCACTGCGGCAAGCTGAGCCTCGTTTTCCAGGGCGACCAGCAGGCCGCGGGTGATGGCGATATTGCCACCGGGCATGGCAAAGGCATTGGGACTGGAGTCGTTGACAACCTTAAAGGCATAGGGCAGATTGGGCCGATGGCTGACCTTGGCCAACCGCATCCCCACCGAGACGATGTAGTCCTTAAGCCGCGGGTCATCGTATTCCCCCTGCATCCGTTGGATCGCCTCGGGAAAGGCCTTTCTGCCCAGGGAGACTTCTTCCTGTTCACTCATGCTGTAAAAAGCCAGCTCCGACTTGCCGGTGACGGGATTCAAGGCACAGCCGGAAAGGAGAAATACCAGCGCGGTCAGCACAGGCAAGGAAAACAGTGAACGAATATCCATGACGAAACACCAGTCGGGTTACGTTTGAAGAAGGATGCAGACGATACTCACCAGTCTATTCAATTCACCCATCATGCGCAAGCGGGTTCGCCACACGTGAAACACTCTTTGGAGGCGACGGACAGCGACCTGTTCGATAAAAAATAAAAAAAAGGGTGGCCAGACGGCCACCCTCGTATAACAAAACAGTCTTGCTCTCGCTTTAGAAGCGCACGTCGAGCAAAAAGTAAATATTGTCCAGTTCGGCCACGGAATCACCGGGCTCACCAAACACCTGAGACATCGACCCATGATCGTAGTTTATATGGGTGTAACCCAAGCGGCCAAAGAGGTTGTCGTTAAACGGCTGGAGGTAGTAGAAATCATAGGCATCGCCACGGGTGGCAAGCTTATTGTACAGCTCCGAGGGTCCCCAGGTAAAGCTGGCCCAATATTCACTGCCATGGTTGTACTCAAACCCGACCTTGGGGTTGTTCCATGCTTTATAGGGGATGTTGTAGCGCAAACCGGTGTACACCGACCAACCAGTATGCTCGCTTGTTCCATCATTATTCAATAGCCCAGTTGTGGCACCCCCCGCACCTATAAATGTCCGTCCATTCGGATCCGTTTGATTAATGCCAGTGGAAAGGAAGATATCAAAGCCGGAATCCGCAACGTTATTGGCCTGGGCATGAACACCGTACAGGCTCATATCGCCTATCTTGTCGCCGCCCCCACTCATGCCATTTATATCTGTTGCCTGTAGAGCGCTCAAGACCAACAGACTGTCCCGCACGCCAGGAATCTCGGTTTCAAAGAACATGGCATAGACATTGATGTCATCATACGGGTGGCTCCCGTTATCCAAGTAACTCACAGCTGTGTTAGAGTCCTGATAGCCCTTGCCGTAGGCAAAACGGATACCGGAATTCTTCCAGCCCAGATACCGCTCGAGACCAACGGTGGCCACCACGCCGTCCGCCTCGCCGTCAAACAACAGGGACGGGTAGGTGGACTGGCGGAGCCGGTTTTCCTTCAGTTCGGAAGGTGGACCTTCGGAAGAGGGATGGCGGCCAAAGGTCAAGGCCAACGGAATGGGCATGCCCTCTGGAATCCAGTCCACATAGGCTCTGTCCAGCTTTAGGCTGGAGTCGCTAGGAACATGGGCTTGGCTGGCATCATTTTGAGCTGTAAGACCTTGGTTAGAAAAATTCTTGTAGGCGGTGACACGACCGGTGAAGAGCAGATTCTTCCGGATCTCAGAATCCAGATTCAACCGAAAGCGATTGGTCCAGTAATTATCATTGTGGTCAGTGCCTACACCACCAGCAACCCCAAGGATTTGATCATCCTTCAACTTAAAACTGTCTACCCTGGTGCGCAACTCCGCGCCCAGGTTGATCCGATCTTTCAAGGTTTTGGTTTCAACCTTGTCCAGAGTATCGAAGATGTTTTCCACATCCTTGGCCAACTTGCTCGGCATGGCGGCGGAAGCTGCCTTACCGGAAGGGCTCTCGGCTTTCTCCATCTGGTCAACACGCTTCTGCAAGGTGTCCAGACGTTGTAAAATCGCCTTATAGTCTTCTACCGGAATGGCTACAGTCTGGCCACCTGCTCCTGCAGCGGCGCAGCTTGTCCAGGCCAGTAATGCACCTGCGGTCAATAAAATCTTTTTCACTTATTCTCCTCCTCCCAGTGAATATCTTTTTTCGCCAGTGAATTATTTAGGAATAACCGCGGCTGCCGGTTGATCACTGTCGGCTGCGTGCGACACCAAATACTTCACCACCGCCTGCAGGTCTGCATCACTCATGCCCATATCAGCCGTATGACGTCCACGGGTAAAGAATTTTTCCCACACACTGCCTGCCTTGTCGGCAGGGTTTACGATAGCAGCCTTGCCTCCCTTTTTATGACATGCGCCACAGCTCTGTAAAAAGAGCGCATCCCCGCTGGCCGCCAAAGCGACAGCCGGAAGCATCAGCGACATTGCTGTCAACATTGTTACGATTCGCTTCTGCACCAACTCACCTCCCTTTGTAAAAATTGATAACAGAAATCCTGTTTCCTGAGAGTTTATACATGGTTACTTGAAAAAAAGTCAACCCATCATCTGCTTTTTTTATTTCTCTACCTGCCGCCAATCCTTTATTTCTCCAAGGTCGGCGCTTTTTGCTGCCAGATCAGCAGATTCTGGGCAGCTGTTCGCCCACCGGCATGTCGACAATCCGGTGCGCCCCAAGAGCGGTGCGCATGGCCACCATTCCCCGGTTGTCCGCAACAACCTCGCCGATAACCTGGGCCTCCCGGCCCAGGGGATGGCGCCGCATGGCAGCCACCATCTTATCGACAACCTCCGCCGGAACAACGGCCACCAGCTTGCCCTCGTTGGCGACATACATCGGGTCGATACCCAACACCTCGCAGGCGCCCCGCACCTCGGGCCGCACCGGAACGGCTGCCTCCTCCAGCATGATGCCCACCTGGGAAGCGGCGGCAAATTCATTGAGCGTGGTGGCAAGCCCTCCCCGGGTGGGGTCGCGCATGGCATGAATGCGGGGGGAGACGAGCAGCATCTGTTCCACCAGATCATTCAAGGGGGCCGTATCGCTCTGCACCCGGGAGGCAAAGGAAAGCCCCTCCCGGCTGGTCAAAATCGCCATGCCATGGTCCGCAATGGAGCCGGAAAGAATGACCTTGTCCCCGGTCTTAAGATTGGCTGCGGAGATGTTCACCCCTTCCGGCACCCGGCCCACCCCGGTGGTGGTGATGAAGAGTTTGTCGCAGCAGCCCCGGTTGACCACCTTGGTGTCCCCGGTCACGATCTGCACTCCGGCGGTTTTCGCCGCCTTTTCCATGGAGAGCAGGACGCGATGCAGGGTGGCCATGGGCAGACCCTCTTCGAGGATAAAAGCCGCAGCCAGATAAAGCGGCGTGGCGCCGCTCATGCAGACATCGTTCACGGTCCCGTTGATCGCCAGATCGCCGATGTCGCCCCCTGGGAAAAAAAGGGGATCAACCACAAAAGAATCGGTGGTCAAGGCCAAACGCCCTTGGGGAAAATCAACCACCGCCTGATCCTCCAGCCGGTTCAGGGTTTCATTGCCGAAGCGCGGCAGAAAGAACCGGCTGACAAGCTCGGCGGACAGCCGACCACCGCTGCCGTGCGCCAATTGGATCGTTTCATATTCCATGATGGGCAGGGGGCAGCTAAAATCTTCCGGATTCACATTAGTCATGACGCGTCCTGTGATATTTGTAATAAGCGGCGCAGGCACCCTCGCCCGAGACCATGGTCGCCCCCAGGGGATGCTCCGGGGTGCATTCTCTGGCAAAGGCCGGACAACTGTCGGGTTTGATCAACCCCTGCAACACGCTGCCGCTCTTGCACAGTTCCGATTCCCGCACCTTGATGGTCTCCACAGCAAACTTCCGCCCGGCGTCATAGGCAGCGAGATGTTCCCGGATCACCAGGCCGCTGGCAGGCAACACCCCGATTCCCCGCCAAGGGCGATCGCGCACCACAAACACTTCAGCCAAAACACGTTGCGCCGCCTTGTTGCCTTCCCGGCTCACCGACCGGCCGTACTGGTTTTCCACCGCATGGCACCCCGCCTCAAGCTGACGGAGAACCATGAGCAGACCGGCGAGGATATCGATGGGCTCAAAGCCGGTGACCACGATGGGCACCCGGAATTCCTCGGCAAGGGGCTCGTATTCCTGCCAGCCCATGATGGTGCAGACATGCCCCGGAGCCAAATAACCCTGCACCCGGTTCCCGGGCGAGGAGAGCAAGGCCCGGATGGCGGGGGGCACCAGAACATGGCTGGCCAGCAGGCTGAAGTTGGTCAGCCCTTCGCGTTTGGCTTGCAACAGGGCCATACCATTGCCCGGCGCTGTTGTTTCAAAACCAACGGCCAGAAAAACCACCTCCCGCTCGGGGTTCTGCCGGGCCAAGGCCACGGCTTCCAGCGGCGAATAAACCATGCGCACATCGGCCCCGGCGGATTTCGCCATGAACAGGCTGGAACTGCTGCCCGGCACCCGGAGCATGTCGCCGAAACTGGTAAAGATCACCTCGGGTCTGGCGGCGATGGCCACCGCCCGGTCAATGGTCTCCACCGGGGTCACGCAGACCGGACAACCCGGCCCATGCACCAGTTCCACCTGGGCGGGAAGAAGCTGATCCAGCCCGTTTTTCATGATGGCATGGGTATGACCGCCGCAGATCTCCATGACCACCCAGGGGCGGGTCACGGTCTGCCGGATTTCCTCCAAAAGGCGCCCGGCCAGGGCCGGATCGCGGTATTCATCAACAAATTTCATGGGGAGACAAGCACCTCCTTACTTCTCCAACGGCTTCCCAAAGATATCCGTGCCCTGGGCCGCCACGGCCTGGACCAATTCCTGCCAGGCCGCGAAACTCAGCCGCGCCTCTTCCTCATCCAGCACCGACAGGGCAAAGCCGGCATGCACCACGGTGTATTGGCCCACCGCGATCTCCGGCACATACTCGAGACAGATCTTATTGACCGTGCCGCTGTAGTCCACATGGCCCATGAGCAGGCCATTTTCCTGAAATATTTCCACCACCCTGCCGGGAATCGCCAGACACATACCATCACCCTTTTTTCAGTGCTTGCCGACCGATCACGGCCTGCCCCAAGGAAATGCAACCATCATTACAGGGCAGCTCTTTGTGAACCAGCACCTGGAACCCAGCCCGCCCCAGAGAGGCCACCATCCCCTCCAGGAACAATCGATTCTGAAAAACGCCGCCACTCAAGGCCACGGTCTTAATCTTTTCCCGGCGTCGCGCCTCCTCAGCCACCCGAGTGAAAACCGCAACCAGGCCACCATGGAACCTGCGACTGATTTCTCTTTGCGCCATGCCGGTCTGCACGGCTTGGGCCACCGCCCGGATCAAGGAACGCACCGAGATTTTCAGCATAGCATCTTCTGCGTAGACTTCGCAGGGAAATACCTCCTCACCAAGCAAGCCGCCCGCAGTCTGCATCAGCTCGATGGCGGCCTGGGCCTCATACTGGATGATCTGTCTACCCCCGCTCATGGCGGCCACCGCATCAAAAAGCCTGCCGCAACTGCTGGTCAGGGGAGAGTTCACCCCTTTTTGCACCATGGCCAGAATCACCCCACCTTCGTGGCCCGCCATAAAGGGCAGGTCGGGCAACGCCGCGCCATGAGCAGCATGGAGATAACTCAGCGCGGTTCGCCAGGGGGCCTGCACCGCGGCATCTCCGCCCGGCAGAGGCAAGGCCTCCAGAGCGGAAAACCGCTGATAACCGCAGGCGTCTCCCAACAAAACCTCGCCACCCCAGATGGTCTGGTCGGGCCCGTACCCAGTCCCATCGAGAATAATGCCGATGGCCGGGCCATCATGCCGGTTCTCGGCCAGACAGGCGGCCAGATGCGCATGGTGGTGCTGCACGGCCAAGGTGGGTAGCCCCTTCTGCTCCTTGGCCCAACGACTGGAGAGGTACTGGGGATGCAGGTCATGCACGATCAAGGCCGGGCTGATTTCAAAAAGAGCTCCCAGCTGGCCGAGGCTTTGCTGAAAAACCCGGTAAGCCTCCAGATTTTTCAAATCCCCAATGTGCTGGCTGCAAAAAGCCTGGTTGTCTTTGAGCAGACAGACAGTGTTCTTGATCTCCGCCCCCACTCCGAGAACCATTGCTCCGGTTCCCTCAATCACGATAGGCTTCGGAGCAAAACCCCTGCTGCGTCGAACCTGACGGATCATTCCGGCCTGGAGGGCAACCACCGAATCATCGCAGGGCAGGTGGATACCCCGGTCATGCAGAAGAAAAGAGTCGGCGATCCCGGCCAAACGCTGCACCGCCTCGTCATTTCCAATACAGATCGGCTCTTCGCTGCGATTACCGCTGGTCATAACCAAGGCCTGCGCCGATCCCTGCAGCAAAAGATAGTGGAGCGGCGCATAGGGCAGCATGAGGCCGAATTGGTCGCATCCCGGCGCGACCTCTTCCGCCAAGCCATGCCCCTCTTTTTTGGCAGCCAGAACAATGGGCCGCTCCTGACCGGTAAGGGCCTGTTCTTCTAAAACCTCCAGCCGACAGATCTTGCGGGCCGCCGAAAGATCGGCAACCATGACCGCCAGAGGCTTGGCTTCCCGCCCTTTCCTCTGCCGCAGACGCCTTACTGCCTGGCCGTTGGCTGCGTCCACCGCCAGATGAAAACCGCCCACCCCCTTGACCGCCACAATCTCGCCTGCCGCCAACCGTCGAACTGCCTCGTTGAGCGCCCCATCCCGCTCAGCCACCTGGTGCCCATCCGCCAAGACCAGACTGAGCTGCGGCCCGCAATCGGGGCAGCAATTGGGCTGAGCATGGAATCGCCGGTTTCCGGGATCATCGTATTCCCGCTGGCAGGGTGCGCACATGATAAACCCACGCATGGTCGTATGGGGCCGATCATAGGGGATACGCTCGACAATGGTATAGCGGGGGCCGCAGTTGGTGCAGTTGATGAAGGGATAGCGGAAACGGCGGTCAGACGGGCTGAAGAACTCGGCCAGGCAGGCCTCGCACACAGCAACATCGGGGGAGATCAGGGTGGAAACCGGGCCAGAACTGGCCGAATGCCGAAGGACAAATTCGCCCTCCTGGCTCAGGGGGATGGGGAAAGAAACGATCTCGTTGACCTGGGCCAGGGGGGGCGCTTCTTTCCGCAGGGCAGCAAGAAAATCCTCAAGCTGCGGAGCCTGGCCCTGGGCCTCAATGGCAACCCCCTCCGGGGTATTGGCCACAAAGCCGGTCAGTCCGCGTTCTCTGGCCAACCGAAAAACAAAGGGCCGAAAGCCGACACCCTGGACAATGCCGCTGACCGATATCTTCCAGCGCTCGGTTGGCATGAAATCTCTTTCGCCCAAACGTCAGAGCTGCCGACGCAGCCACGCCAGCCAAGCCGGCATGCCCTCGCCGGTTCTGGCGGAGATCTCAAAAAATTCCAGATGGTGGTTCACCCGCAGGGCATATTCCCGGCAGCGGGCCACATCAAAATCCACATGGGGAAGAAGGTCGGTTTTGTTGATCAGGCAGAGGCTGGCAGCATCAAACATGGCCGGATATTTGAGGGGCTTGTCCTCCCCCTCGGTGACGCTGATGATCACAACCTTGGCCGCCTCGCCCAAATCAAACATGGCCGGGCAAACCAGATTGCCGACATTTTCGATAAAAAGCAGGGAGTTCTCTGCCAGCTCCAGCTGATGCAGGGCCTGATGCACCATATCCGCGTCAAGATGGCAGCCGGCTCCGGTGTTTACCTGAACCACGGGCACCCCGGTGGCATCGATCCGTTCGGCATCGAGCATGGTCTGCTGATCCCCCTCGATGACCGCCATGGGGATCTCGCCCCGCAACTCCCGGATGGTTCGCTCCAGGATTGTAGTCTTGCCCGAGCCGGGAGAACTGACCAGATTGAGCGCCACGATCCGCTTTTCCCTGAAGAAATCCCGGTTATGCGCGGCAATCCCGTCGTTTTTCCCGAGCACCGCCTCCCGCACCTCCACAACTCGGCCCTGATGCGAATGGTGGTGCCCTGCCGTCGCGGGTCCGGACATGGCTTGCCCCGGCCTTCTTACGGTTACGCTGTTCTCCGGCTGACTGCAGCCGCAGGAATCACACATGGTTCCACCTATTCTTCTTATTCGTCAACCGTGAAGGATACGACCTTCAATTCCCTGCCCTGCACGGTCTCCACTGCATACCCGTCGCATTGCGGACATTGGCCGAGCAGGGAATCCACAACAAAGGAATGGCCGCAAGTCAAGCAGTTACCGCGACCGTCAAGTTCTCGGATCAGAAGCTCTGCCCCTTCAGCCGGAGTGTTGCGGGCGGCGGCCTCAAAACAGAAGACAAGGGCCTCTGCCATCAGACCGGAAAGCTTCCCGATCTCAAGCTCGATGGCCGTGATCTTCAACGCCCCGACGGCCTGCGCCTTTTCGGAAACAAGTTCAACAATGCTTACAGCCAGCGACATTTCATGCATTGTTTGATGATACACGATGCCCGGAGTTTCTTCCAGGCAAGAGAGGCAAGCCCTGCTTTTTATGAATCCGGCCAGAGTTCGGGATCGGCCACCCCGATCTTCATGGCAAATTTCAGCATAGCCAGCGGGTCGCTCATGCCGATCTTTTTACTTATGTTGGAACGGTGCTTTTCTACTGTCTTAGGGCTGAGACACAGGAGCTCGGCTATGGATTTTGTAGGATTGCCTTCGATGACCAGCCTGAATATCTGCTGTTCCCGCTCGGACAAGAGATCGTACCTGCTCGACTCGGCGGTTTTTCGCTCTCCATTATTGAGGTACCCGCAGATGAGGTCGGAATTTATCTCCCGGCTCAAAAAATACTTGCCCTGGGCCACCATCCCCACCGCTTCAAAAACCTCGTCCCAGGGCGCGGTTTTTAACACATAGCCCAGGGCTCCGGCGGCCAGAGCTTGATGCACATACATCTCGCGAGCGAACATCGACAGAATTACAATTGCCGTGTCGGGAGAATCATGCTTAATCAAGGGAATACATTCAAGGCCGCTGACCATGGGCATGGCAATATCAAGGATCGCCACGTCCGGCTGCAATCTCCGGATCTCCTTGACAGCGGCCTCGCCATCCGCCGCCTCGCCAACCAGCTCAAGGTCGCGGCTTCTGACAAGCATCTGCCGCAACCCTTCCCTGACGATGGAATGATCATCCGCCACAAAAACCGCGATCTTCGCCATCCTTTCCCCTTGAAAAAAAGCAGCTGAGCCACACAACCGCACGTGCCTGCCCTACATGCCGCATCAGGATACAGGTAGAGTTTTCATACAATACTATTTGCCGGTCAGGATCAAGTTTTTTTCCAGAGACGATACACGGCGGCAACCATGAAAAACGGATTAACGGCTTGCCGCACCCACCTCGATTCCCAGCAGACCAAGCTCTTTCGCCACGGCCAGAACCACGTGGTCAACCGCAGCGGTGACGGCAGGCGACATCTCTATGCCGGTGGAGAGATCAAGGGGGACAATACCAAAAAGGGTGATGGCTGGAGGCAGACAATCCTGCATGGCGGCAACGGCCAGAAGCTCGGAAAGCCCGATTTGGTGGGGGGAAATTTTTTGCCGGAAATAGGCGGGAGGATCGAGCAATTTTTCGATGATCACCGAACCAGGAGGTTGCGTCGAAAGGATTGCATCCACAATGAACAGATGGGTTTTGTCATCAAGATACCCCAGGAGGTCAAGGCCCATGGTGCCGCCATCGATGAGCTCCACCTGGGGAGGAAAAACATACTGGCGCTTGAGCTGCTCCACCGCTCGTACTCCCGCACCCTCATCGGTAAGCAACACGTTTCCCACGCCAAGCACCAGAATGTTAAGAGACATACCCCTCCTTATAAAACAGGCCGTCCCGATACCCGGGGCGGCCTGTTTTCAATGGTTAATCCAAGCAACAATCTTTCTTATACAGCGGTCCTGACCGTAACGATTTCCCGGCTCTCCGGGTCCAGCAGATGGATGGCGCAGGCCAGGCACGGGTCAAAGGAATGGATCGTCCGCAACACCTCCAGGGGTTTTTCCGGATCAGCCACCGGATTACCGACCAGCGAGGCTTCGTATGGTCCAGGGGCGTCTTTATTGTTTCTGGGACCGGCGTTCCAGGTGGAAGGGACCACGCACTGATAATTCTTGATCTTGCCGTCCTGGATCACGACCCAGTGGGACAACACCCCGCGCGGTGCCTCATGAAAACCCACCCCGCGCTGCTCGCCCTTCGGGAACACCGGCTGGTTGAAGGTCGTATAATCCCCCTTGCCGATATTGTCCATCAGAGCCTGCCACTGACCAAGCAGGGAATCGTGCAGCACGGCGCAGCGCACCGCCCGTGCCGCATGGCGACCAATGGTGGAATGGAGGGCGTCAATCCCGACCTTGGCCCCGGCCAGCTTGCTCACCGTTTGCAAAAGACCGTCGGTGTACGTCTTGGTCGGACCGTGCCCTGCCGCGTACATGCACAAGACATTGGCCAGCGGGCCGACCTGGGCCGGCTTACCATTGAAGGTCGGGGATTTGACCCAGGAATACTTACCGTTATCCTGGAACTCGGTGTGCTGGGGCACGGTCTCCTCCTCCCAGGGATGGCGGTCCCAGTCTCCCTTGTACCAGGAGTGTTTGATCCCCTCCTTGACCCCCTGCTTGAAGAAATCGTCGTTGAACCCGGTGATCGGCTTGAACGAGCCCACATTGCCATCACCAATGTAGCCGCCGGGGAGATCAAATGCCGTTCCCTTGGTGTCCAGGGGCATATCCGGCACCGAGAGATAATTGGTCACCCCGGCCCCGTACTTGGTCCAATCCGCATAAAAAGCGCCTATGGCAGCGACATCGACCATGTACACATTCTTGATAAAATCCCCGATCTCGTCAATCAGGGTCTTGATGTAATAGAGCCGCTCAATGGTCAGGGTGGACTGGCTGTCCGGGTTGATGGGGTTGGCCACCCCGCCCACGGCCAGGTTCTGGATATGCGGGGTCTTGCTGCCGAGAATGGCCACCACCTTATTGATCTGTCTCTGGTACTCAAGGGCCTGGAAATAATGGGTGGCGGCAAGCAGATTGACATCCGGGGAGAGTTTCATGGCCGGGTGGCCCCAGTAACCGCTGGCAAAAATGCCAAGCTGGCCGGTGCCGACAAAGCCTTTCAGCCTTTCCTGCACCGCCTTGATTTCCTGTTCGCTGTTGCGGGGCCAGGGAGAAAGCTGCTGGCCAAGGGCGGCCGCCGCCTTGGGACTCCCCTTGAGGGCGGAAACGATGTCCACCCAGTCCAGAGCGGAGAGGTGGTAAAAATGAACAATATGGTCGAAGATCCCATGGGCACCGATCATCATGTTTCGGATGTACTGGGCATTGAGCGGCACCTCCAGCCCCAGGGCATTCTCCACGGCCCGCACCGAGGCAATGGCGTGCACCGTGGTGCAAACCCCGCAGATCCGCTGGGTGAACACCCAGGCGTCACGAGGGTCGCGGCCCTGGAGAATCAACTCGATTCCGCGCCACATCTGGCCGGACGACCATGCCTTGGTTACCCGGCCATTATCAATCTCGCAATCAATCCGGAGATGCCCTTCGATTCTGGTGATGGGATCAACGACGATTCTCTTAGCCATGAACATCTCTCCTTCAGGTGTAACTGCCCAGCAGCACCGCATCTGCTTTGTCATCGGCCTGCTCATGTGCAACAGCACATTTCACAGACCTCTTCCGCGCACCTGCGACACTGCTGAACAGTTACGTTTCGTGGTTTACGGAACCTTTCCGGCCCGAAGTTATAATTTATCTTTCAAATATGCATTATGCCTTGGTGAGTCTGGGCAATACCGGCAAAGTTTTGACAAACCACAGATAGGCCATCACCTCGGCGGCGATGATACCGAAGGTGATGAACATTTCTGGCACCGAGGGGAAATACCGCCAACCGGTGCCGGGATCAAAGCCGACAATATAGGTGTTGAACCGATACATGCTCCCCCCCAGCAGCATGGCGCAGGAAGCGATGAACAGCAGCTGCGGGCTCTGCCGGTTATTGGGATAGGCCAGAATCAGCAGGGCGGCGAGGAACAGCAGGTTTTCCAGGAGAAAGAGGTTGCCCAGGAGTCCTCCGTCAAAGGCCAGGGGCAGATAGCCGCGCAGGTTCACATCCTCGATGCGGACCACCAGATAGAGGCCAAGCAACCAGGGCATGAGCGCCGAGATCTTGCTGAGCAGATGCATCTCCATGGGCCGTTTGAAGGCAATGGCGGCAACGAGGGACTCAAAAATCACCGCGGCATAGCCGATGACCACGGCGGTGATGAGAAAGAGCAGGGGCAAAAAGCCGCTCCACCAGAGGGGGGAAAGCTTGTGCCCGGCCATGAGCATCATGGTGCCCAGCGAGGATTGGTGCATGGTGGGCAGCAGGATGCCCAGCGCGATGAAGACGAAGATGATCCGGTTGAGCCTGGCCTTCAACTGGTCTGCCTTGAACTTATCCAACAGAACCGGGGCAAACTCCATCCACAGCACCAGAATATAGGTGCCTATGCAGAGGGCGACCTCAAACATGACCGAATGCAGGTTGCTGAGCCAGGGCAGGAAGATGTTGTAAGCCTGCCAATAACGGCCGATGTCGAAGATAACCGAGATTCCGGCCAGGGTGTAACCGAACATACTGGTCATCAGGGCGGGCCGCACCAGAGGCGAGTATTCCCCCTTGTTGAACACATAGACGATCAGGGCGATGGAATACCCGGCACAGGCAAGGGCCGTACCCACCACCACGTCGTAGGCGATCCAGATCCCCCAGGGATAGCCGTCGTTCATGTTGGTAACCGAACCGATGCCGAAGATAAAACGTTTGCCGATGAAAAAAAGGCCGATAAGCACGATAGCCGCGCATACCTTGAAGGGCACGGTCAGCACCTTGCCTCCTAATGCTTGTCTTTCCTGCATGGGAACACTCCTTTCCGTGAAAAGCCAGGGCTTGCGCCCCTACTCTTTTTTCTCTTCCCTGTTCCGGATAATGTAGATCAGACCGCCCAGAACCACGAGGGGATAGACCATACCCTTATAAATGGCGTACTGGATGCCGTCCGCCAGGGCCACATAGGAATCCTCGGGCAGATCGGGCAGGCCTAGGTTGGCAAAGGGCACCCCGGCCAGATAGAGAACCTGGGAGCCGCCGAGCTCCCGTTCGCCATAGACATGCTTGATGTAACCGCCGGCCCGGTGCTGCTGCACCTCGGTGGATTCAATATTGGCCACCGGAAAATCGTAATACTCTCCGGGCGCCATGGCCAGCCGCCGCTTGGCCTCAAGCCGCAGCTTTTCCACCGGTCCGAACAGGGAGGCGCCGGTGGGGCAGGCGGCGCAACAGGCGGAAATCCCGCCTTTGGCCAAGAGATGGGCACACATCTGGCACTTGGTGATCTCGGGGAAGGGCGAATCCCACTCAAATTTAGGAATATTGTAGGGACAGGCCACCTGGCAGTAACGGCAGCCGATGCAGGCCTTTTTGTTGTACGTCACCACCCCGTTCTCGGAATTTTTCACCAGCGCCGAAACCGGACAGGCCGAAACGCAAGCGGGATCAATGCAATGCATGCAATGCCGCTTGATGAAGGCAAAACCAGCGACCGAGTCTTTTTGCCCCTCAACACCGTAGCGTTTGATGATGTTTAAGGTTTTAGAGGACAGATCTTGGGGATCATCCCACATCGGCTCCTTGGGGTTGGTGTGCTCCACCGGCTTGTTGTTCGCCTGTTTGCAGGCATGCTCACAGACCTTACAGCCGACACAGAGGGTGGAATCGTACAGGATACCAACGGCATTGGGGGGCAGATCCTTTCGGGCCCGTTTGGCCTGGGCCGGGGTTTGCTCCGCGGCGAGCAGCAAGCCGCTGGCCGCAACCCCTTTTAAAAAATCCCTGCGTCGTATCTTCATGGCCTATTCTCCCTCTGACGAAGACCCTTGCCCGGTCTTGCCAAGGTTCTTGGCAACCGCCACCCCGGCTCCCAGCGCCACGCCCGCCACCCCGGCGGCAAGGGCCACCGCGCCCACCGAGGCGCCCTCTCCCCGCTCGGTGACAATGTGCGGATACGCGGCCCCTGGGGTGATGTACTTCAGGTCGGCCTGGGTATGCAGGGGGATATTAAAACCCACCCCTTCTTCGGTGCAGCCGAAACAGGGATGCCCGGTACCCACAGGCCAGGCGCCTGGACCGACCTCGTTAAACAGGATGGCCGGGCAGTTGGCAAAGGTCATCGGCCCCTTGCACCCGAGCTTGAACAGGCAATAGCCTTTCCGATGCCCCTCGTCGCCGAATTTGATGGCAAAGCGGCCTGCGTCAAAATGGGGCCTGCGTTCGCAATTTTCGTGGATAAGACGGCCATAGGCGAATTTCGGCCTGCCTTTTTCATCCAGGGCGGGCAATTTTTTGAAGGTCAGGAAATGGATCACAGTGGAAAGAAAATTATAGGCATTGGGCGGGCAACCGGGAATCGTCACCACGGTCTTGCCTTTGAGAAACTCCGGTGCGCCGATGGCGCCGGTGGGGTTTGGCTTTGCCGCGGCAACCCCGCCCCAGGAGGCGCAGGAACCGATGGCGATAACAGCGGCAGCCTTGGCTGCGGTATCACGCACGATTTCGCTGAAAGGCTTGCCACCGATCATGCAGTACACCCCGTTGTCCTTGACGGGAATGGCACCTTCCACCACCAGGATAAACTTACCGGCATTCTTCTTAATCGAGGCCTGCAACGCCGCTTCCGCCTGATGCCCGGCCCCGGCGTTGAGGGTTTCATTATAATCAAGGGAGATAAGGTCAAGAATAAGATGCTCGAGGGAAGGGTGGGAGGGCCGTAGCAACGATTCTGTGCAGCCGGTGCAGGCCGAACCGGAAAGCCAGATCACCGGGGGGCGTTGCGGGGCCGTGATCGCCGCCGCGATCTGCGGCGCGACCTCAAGGGGAAGCCCCATGCCAGCGGCGATCACCGTGCAAAATTTCATAAAATCACGACGCGATATCCCGTTCAGACGCTCTCTGACCCTGGAAAAATCCTGCTCTTTCATCGTTCGCCTCTTTTGCGTGTGTGGGGTATCAGCCCCATTTCCAAGTAACAGCGGAACTTCAAAAGATTGCTTATCATTGCATCATAAAAACCTGCCGCAAGTCAAGCACGATACAACTGGGTATAAACACCTAGAAAATGGTAGTGCAATTTTCCGCCGGGGGTCAAGAATTTTCTCGTTGGCCGTCCAGATTCTTTACGGTATGGTGCCGCAACCAAAACACAACCAGGGAAGCCCAACACCATGCCTCAGACCTTCCACCTTGATCCGGCCAGCATTATCCAACATGTCTATGTGGAGGATGACTGCCGGGATTTGCCCCTCACCAAAAACATCCTGGCCAATCTTCCGGGCCGGGATGTGCAAATTATTCCGCCCCGTTCCGGCCCGGACCTTTCCGCCGCCATTCCCGGCCCCCACAGCCTCACCAGCGGAAAAAAGCATCTTGTCCTCTGCAAAAACCGGGGCCGTTTTCTCAAGCCCTGCCCCGCGACCAGGGAATACCGCTGTTGCGACTACCAGGTCCTCAATGTCGGCATGAACTGCCCCATGGACTGCGTGTACTGCATCCTGCAAGCCTACCTCAACAATCCCTGGCTTTCTTTTTTTGTGAATATCGATGATCTGCTGGCCGAGCTCACCACCACCTTTGCCGAATCCCCGCAGACTTTCCGGCGCATCGGCACCGGCGAATTTACCGACTCCATGGCCCTGGACCGGGTCACGGGCTTGAGCCGAATCCTCATTGAGTTTTTTAAAGATCAGCCCAACGCGGTGCTTGAACTGAAATCAAAAGCGGTTGCCCTGGATAACCTTGAGCACTGCGCGCATGGCGGGCGCACCATCATGGCCTGGTCGCTCAACAGCACGGAAATCATGGCCAAGGAAGAGCTGCGCACCGCCACCTTGGACCAGCGGTTGGCCGCGGCGGCCCAGTGCGCCGCCTGGGGCTACAAACTGGCCTTTCATTTTGATCCGCTCATCTATCACCCCGGCTGGCAGAAGGGCTACCAAGAGACCATAGACCGGCTCTTTGCCACGGTACCGGCGGCAAGCATTGTCTGGATCAGCATGGGAGCGCTGCGTTTTCTCCCCGCCTTGAAAAACATTGCCACCGGACGTTTTCCCAGATCCCGCTTTTTCCATGAAGAGTTTATCCTGGGACTGGACAACAAATTCCGTTACTTCCGCCCGCTGCGCACGGAGATGTACCACCACATGGCGCACCATCTCTCCCGCCACCTGGACCCGGATACCTGCCTCTATTTCTGCATGGAGAGCGATGAAATCTGGCGGGAGGTCTTCGGCTTTTCCCCGGAAGAGAGGGGCGGGCTGCCCGCCATGCTCGATCTGGCTGCCCGGACAAAATGCGGCCCGCCCTGAGTCCGAGGGCGTCAGTCAGGGCTGACGCCAATTCCGGGAGCCACCCTTTTGGGTGTTGATTTTTAAACGGGCCATCCTTACTATGGTATATCTTTACTCTGCAGCCACGCACTGAAGACGGCAGAGTTTTCGCACCCGGAAAAGGTTGGTGCAGGCTCAGGCAATAGCCGTTATGATGGGCGGGCCATCAAGACAGCGCCTCATCTTTTTTTGCAAACCCGATCAAAAATATAAGGAGAAAAAATGGTCAACAAAGTCATCCTCATCGGCAACCTCGGCAAAGACCCGGAAGTGCGCTACTCACAGGCAGGGGCCGCCATCGCCAGCTTCAACGTAGCCACCACGGAAACCTGGAAGAAGCAAGACGGCACCAAGGAAGAGTTGACCGAATGGCACCGGATCGTGGCCTTTGGCCGCCTGGGCGAGATTTGCGGGGAGTACCTGTCAAAAGGCTCCAAGGTTTTCATCGAAGGAAGATTGCAAACCAGAAAGTGGGATGACAAAGACGGCAACACCAAATACACCACCGAGATCGTGGCCAGGGAGATGAAGATGCTCTCCCCCCGGGGCAGCGGCGGAGATTCTTCGCAGTCCCAGCAGTACAACGATCAGCCTTTTCCCGAGCCGGTCATGGGTGATGATGTTCCGTTCTAGAGTTCCCTTTTTAATGACAGACGCCAGGACAAACAGGCAGGCTAGGTATGGATTACTATAAATTACTCGGTGTGGAAAAAACCGCTTCCCCGGAGGAAATCAAGAAAGCCTACCGCAAACTTGCCCTCAAGCACCACCCGGACCGCAACAAGGGAAACAAGGAGGCGGAGGAGCAGTTTAAAAAGATCAGCGAGGCTTACGCCGTTCTCTCCGACAAGGAGAAACGGCAGCAATACGATACCGTTGGCTCCGCCGGGTTCCAGCAGCGCTATTCCCAGGAAGACATTTTCCGCAACGCCGATCTGGGCGATATCCTGCGGGAATTCGGGATCAACTTCGGCGGGGGCCGCGCCACCTTCCGGAGCTCCGGTGGGGGGGGCGGTTTCGAGGAGATGTTCCGCCAGCCGGGGGCAGGGGGGCGCGCCAGCCATGGCTTTCAGGATTTCCGCCAGCAGCAACAGGTGAAGGGCACTGATCTTTCCTTGGAACTGCCGATCACCCTTGATGAAGTGCTGACCGGCGCCGAAAAAACCATCGCCCTTGGCCGCGGCTCTACGGCGGAAAAGGTTTCCGTAAAGATTCCCGCCGGAATCGAGACCGGCAAGAAACTGCGGATTTCCGGCAAGGGCTCTCCCTCGCCCATGGGTGGGCCGCCGGGGGACCTCTATCTGCTGATCAGGGTCGAACCGCACCCGACCTTTACCCGGGAAGGATCGCATCTCACCATGGACCTGCAAATACCGTACAGCTCCGCCGTGTTTGGTGCTGAGGTGGCGGTCCCCACCCTGGAGGGCAAGCAGCTCAAGGTCAAGGTTCCGCCGGGCTGTCAGCCCCAGGCAAAACTGCGCCTTCGCAAACACGGGTTGCCGGACAGCCAGGGAGGAACACGGGGAGACCTACTGGTAAAAATCTTGGTGGCGGTGCCAAAGGAGTTGTCGGAGGAACAAAAGGATTTGCTGGAGAAACTGAAGGAGTCCGGACTGTAGCGGTTGCCGCCCCTCAGATGAGGATGCCGACAAACAGCGTGGACATCTTGAACATGTATTGCTGCGGCAACCCTCCCCGCATGATGATATCATCCTCAATGCGGGTAAGAATCTGGGTCATGATAACCTCGTAACCCATATTGAGGTAGCCGTCCTTCCCGGCTTCATTGGTGACGAACAATAGTTTCCCGCTCTTATCCTTGTAGGTTTTCAGCCGCCAGTTCACTTGGCTGATATTATGATGGAGCCGCTGCAACCGCTCCAGGGAAACCTGGAGACCGCTCAGAAAAAAATCCCCCTCCCGAATATCATAGGCCTCCCGGATACTTTTCCACAGGCCAAGGCTCAGCAGGTATACGCGATCCTGCTCGGCACCCTCCCCTTGAAACGCCGCCGTGAGTATCTCGTGGGAAGGCTTGTAGGCATACACCTGCTCCCCGGTTGCCAGGGAAGCAAAAATGGAATCAATCTTCCGCCGTTGCTGGAGCGGGTCTTTCTCATATTTGGGGTTCTTGGCGTACAGGCGCGCGGTAAAATCCCGCAAAGAGACGCGATACAGATGCATATGGTGGCGGATGATGCCGACATCCGTCGGAGTGAAAAAATCCCTGATGCCATCGCTGGCGCTGCTTCCGGAAAAGCCGCATCCGGCAAGGCCGAACAGGATAAAAACCATCGGTATGAGGGCAACGGTTTTGCTCAGGACCCAGACAACGGGCCTCGACATCACACCACCTCGTAACACCAGGGCTTAAAACTGTAAGCTGTAAGTTTTAAATATCTCCGCCGGTTATCTTGACCAGCGCCTCCCGATAGCGGGAAGCGGTTTTCTCGATAATTTCCTGTGGCAGCTTGGGCGGCGGCGGGTTTTTCCCCCAATTGAGGGTGGAAAGATAGTCCCGAAGAAACTGCTTGTCAAAACTCGGTTGTCCCGCGCCGGGCTGGTACTGGTCTTGAGGCCAGAACCTCGATGAATCAGGAGTCAGCACCTCATCGATCAGGATCAACTCGCCATCGCAGAGGCCAAGTTCAAACTTGGTGTCGGCAATGATGATTCCCCTACTGCGGGCATAGTCCGCCGCCTTCACATAGAGACGCACACAGATATCCTTGATCCGCGCGGTCTGTTCCTTGCCCACGATCTTTTCCATCTCAGCCAGGGAGATGTTTTCATCATGCGTGCCAAGCGCTGCCTTGGTGGAGGGGGTGAAGAGCGGCTCGGGAAACTTGTCCGACTCCCGCATCCCGGCGGGCAAAGCAAAACCGCAGACGGTGGGGTCTTTTTTATATGCCTGCCAAAACGACCCAGAGAGATACCCGCGGACAATGCACTCCACCGGCAGGGGCTTGGCTTTTTTCACCAGCAGACTCCGGCCCGCGAGTTGCTCCAGGTAAGGCGCGCAGGCAGCCGGATATTCCGCAACATTTGCCGTAATCAGATGATTGGGCACAATGTGCTGGAGATAGTCAAACCAGAACAGGGAAAGCTTGGTCAGAATCGCGCCCTTGTTGGGGATGGGATCATCCATAACCACGTCAAAGGCGGAAATTCGGTCCGAGGCCACCATCAACAGATGGTCGTTCACTTCGTAGAGGTCCCGAACCTTGCCGCGATGCAGCAGATGGAGATTGGCAAAATTCGTTTGGGTTATGGGGGTTGTCATGGGATTTTCCTTATCAAAAAATTACAGCTGCGCAGCAGCGGCGGAGGCATGAGAATGCCGGATGCTCTCGAAAAAGAATACATTTTCCCAACCACTTGCGCGATGTTTTTTTGTAACTTATTCAGCAGCACCGCTTCATTGCTGTTGCATAAGTTACCCGCGATAGAACCATTTTTTGATCTCGTAAGCCGTAAAGCTCTTGGCCACCGGTCGGCCATGGGGGCAATGGGAAAAAACCTCGGCCCGTTGCATCTCGTCGAGCAGGGCTTCGGCTTCCTTGGGGCTCAGGCTTTGGCCTGCCTTGATCGCTGCCTTGCAGGCCATATCGGAAAGCACTTCCTCGGCCCGCACCCCGCCTTTCCCGGAGCCTGATTCGGCAAAGCGGGAAAAGATCCCAGCCATCACCTCCTCCACCGGAGAACGGCCAAGCACCGCAGGCACGGCCTTCACCACCTGACTTCCCCCGCCGAAATCCTCGATCTCGACCCCGAGAGCGGCAATCTCCTCGCCATATTGGCGGAGAATCTGGATCTCCTCCAGGGTGCACTCCAGAACCTTTGGGAAGAGCAGGGTCTGACGGGCGATCTTTTTGCCGGAAAACTGCCTTTTCAGGGTCTCAAACAGCAGCCGTTCATGGGCGGCATGCTGGTCAACGGCAAGCAGGCCGTTTTCCGTGGCGCAGAGCAGATAGGTGTCCAGCAACTGCCCCAGATAACGCAACCCGCCAAGGGGAGGAGCGCTTTTCCCCGGCGACATGGTCTGAAGCTGTTCTGCCTCAAGGCCATGCTGCGCCTGCCCAGCAAATCCGCTTTCCGAGAAGACGGGACTCTGTTCCTCGGCAGGGGTCGCTTGGAGAGACGAAGGCTCAGCAGGCCTGGCCGCGGTCTTAAAAAGCGGCAGCACCTCCTGGACCGCAGGCGCCGGAGGTGCGGAGACCGGGACATAGGCCTCGGTCGGGGCGGCTTGGGCCTGCACCCCGCCTGAGCCAACGGGAGCGGGCCGGAATATTTCCTGGCGCAAGGTCTGCTGATAATCCGCCATGGCGGCCTGAACCGCAGCGACCACGGCCTGGTGCACCATGGCCGGTTTGTGGAACCTGACCTCCTGCTTGGTGGGATGAACGTTGACATCAACGCTTTCCAGCGGCAGAGCGAGAAAAATCACCCCGCCCGGCCCCCGCCCTTTCATGAGATAGTTCTGGAGCCCTTCGCTCACCGCGTGGGTGATCAGCCGGTCATGGATCGCCCTGCCATTGACAAAGATCCTGAGCCGGGCCGCGGCAGGGGCATCCGGCGGCAAAAGAAAACCGGAGACCCCAAGTTCGGTCTCGTTCAGGGGTTGCGGCCCCACCTCCACTAGAGAGCCGCCCCCTTTACCGAAAATCCGTGCCGCTCGGCTCCGGTGGGTATCAAGCCCGGTCGGCAACCGCAAAATCTCGCGCCCATCCACCGTGTAAGCAAACCCCAGTTCCGGGCGGGCCAAGGCGTAATTCTTCACCACCTCTTCGATGTGGGCCAGTTCCGTTCGGGTGGATTTGAGAAATTTTTTCCGGGCCGGGACATTGCCGAAAAGATCGGCAACCTCAAAGGAGGTGCCTGGGCTGCCCCCCATCTCATGCACCTTGAGAACCTTACCGAAACGAAGATCAACCTGGGTTCCCAAGGCTTGGCCCGCAAGACGCGAGGTAATCCGCAGCCGGGAAACCGAGGCGATGCTGGGCACGGCCTCGCCCCGGAAGCCGAGGGAACGGATAGAGCCAAGCTCGGCAAGGCTGGTTATCTTGCTGGTGGCATGGCGCTCCAGACAGAGGAGCACATCATCCTGATCCATGCCGGAACCGTCATCAATCACCCGGATCAGGCGGGTGCCGTCCCCTTCCACCTGGATGGAGACCTGAGTGGCCCCGGCATCGATGGCGTTCTCCAGCAACTCCTTGACCACCGAGGCAGGCCGCTCGACAACCTCGCCGGCCGCGATCTGGTTGGCCAGATTTTCCGGAAGAATTCTGATTCTGGACAAGGCTTAGAGCACGCTCAGCATGTGGAGTTTCAACCACTCCTCGTCCCACCACTCCCGCGGGTCGACAAAGATTCCGTTGACCAGGATGCCGAAGTGGAGATGATCGCCGCCCGCCATGCCGGTGGTGCCGGAAAGCCCTACAACCGAGCCCTTTTCTGCCATAGCGCCCACCGGAACATCAATCTGACTCATATGGGAGTAGAGGCTGAAGATCCCCTGGCCATGATCGAGGATAACGGTATTTCCGTAGATTCCCAGATACTCGGCAAAAACCACCACGCCCCGATTGGCAGCCTCGATATTGGCATGCTCCAGCGAGGCAATGTCAACCCCCAGATGGACCTGCTCATCGATCTTCTCGTTGTTGTACAGGTAGGTGCGGTGGTCGGCGTATCCGGCCCGCGGGCTTCCTTCCATGCGCCCAAAACGGCCATCCCAGAGGCGCTCGGGCCGGAATTTCGCGCAGACCTCTTGAATCTTCTGGTAATTAGCCGCCCGGATATCGTTGTTCACCGTGACATACTGCTCCACGGGCGTGCCAGAGAGCTCCGGATAGTGACTGGCAAACTCCGGCAGCTTGGCGGAGAGAAACCCGTCGCTGATGGTGATTTTGTCACTGACAATCTTGCGCACATGCAGGTTCATGGTAAAGGGGGTCTTGGCCTCGTTGCCGGCCAGATCCGCCGCAACGACAAAGGATTTTTCCAGCACGGCGATATCGTGGGGCAGCCCCATGCAGGCGCCATAGATCCCCTCGCCCCGCTTGGGCAGAGGAAAGCCAGGATAGAAGATCTCGTTGATCAATACCCCGTGCCTGCCCGCCGACTCGCTGACCCGGTAGATAACCACCCCGGCGCCGCCGCCCTTGATATACTTGGGCGACTCCATCACGCTGATCACCGGCGGCTTGGTGTCGATGGTGACAGCCGTGGACTGCACGGTAATATTGCCCCTGAGCCAGTTCCACCAGGAGAAATCGGCCACCGTCACCACCAGTTCCGCCGAGCCATCCTTAAAGCCAAGGGCCTTGGGGGTTATCTCAATGGTCTCCTCGACTTTCTGCGGCCCAGCCCCGGAAAAATACCCCGCTCTGGGATAAGCCCTTTCGAGCAGTACCGCCTTCTTGCCCTCCTGCACCAAGGCAACCTCGATGGAAGAAAGACCACTCTTGGCATCGCTGGCCACCAAGGATATCTGCCTGCTCAGGCCGAGGTGGGCGCTATCCCCATTGAGCACCACCTGCGGCTTTTCCATCTCCCCCACCAGCCAGAAGAAGGTTGCCAGAGTCAGGGCAAGCAACCCCGTCCCCACAAGGATCAGCGAGGGAAGTGCGCTCTTGTTTTTTGTCACTTTATCAAACGGGTCAAGATTCATGCTGTAATCCTCGTATACAAGCGTCTCCCGGCAGGAGACTTCTTTGATATGGCAAACATGGCCCACAGGGACATCCCCCAGGCCCGCTCTCGTCTTTAAATTTTCGCGATAATACCATGAACCTTCCCATGATTCCAGAGCTCTTAAGCCGTGGTGACAAAACAGCCTCACCGTCTGAATAATAATGACGGCATAAAGAGCCGTAACGGCGCAGCCTGACAAGGGTTTTATTCCGTAACGGCTCCTAATATCTTGACAGGAAAAGCCATCCTCATATAGTGTGCGAGGTGTTTTCAGCAGGAAATTCGAGGCAACGACCATGAAAAATTTCCATACCGTCATCGTGGGCGGCGGCCCTGGGGGGCTGGCCTGCGCCACCCTTCTTGCCCGGCAGGGCAAAGAGGTCCTGGTGCTTGAGCGCAACAGCGCCATCGGCCCCAAGGTCTGCGCCGGCGGCATTCCCTCCGTTGCCCAAAACCTCGACTTTCCGGAGGCCCTGTGGGAAAAATCCTTCACCCGCCAACAGATCAACAGCAACTGGCAACACACCGTGATCCAGAACGAAAACCCGATTATCCGCACCGTTGACAGGGGGCGGCTCGGGCGCTGGATGGCGGAAAAAGCCGTGGCCGCCGGAGTCAGCATCGCCACCAACGCGCTTGTTCTGAAAATCAGCGAAGACCGGGTGGCTACCAGGGGGGGCGAGGAGTTTGGCTATGATTTTCTGGTGGGCGCCGACGGGAGCAGCTCCCTGGTGCGCCGTCAGCTTGGCATTCCCACCGCAGAAATGGGGGTTGGCATCAACTACCAGATAGCAGGGGATTTCCCCGAAATGCAGTGGCATCTGAACACTGATCTTTTCGGCAATGGTTACGCCTGGATCTTCCCCCACCAGGATACGGCCTCCATCGGCGTATACGCCCGGCGCAGCACCAGCAAACCCGGCTTGCTCCTGAACAGCCTGCACCATTGGGGTGCCCACCACAACCTTGAGCTCAAGTCCCGGCAGCCGCAGGCAGCCCTGATCAACTCCGACTTTCGCGGCTGGCGTTTCAACAACCGCTTTCTAATCGGCGATGCGGCAGGCCTTGCCTCGGGTCTCACCGGCGAGGGCATCTATTCCGCCATCGTTTCCGGGGAAGAGACCGCGCGCACCATCTTGGACGATGGGTATGAAAGCAAAAAAATGACCCAGCTCATCCAAAAACACCACCAGCATGCCCGTGTTCTCGAGCTGGCCTCGGGCGGCAAACTGGCTGGAAAACTTGTTTTGGAGGGGCTGGTTTTCTGCCTGCGCACCGGCCTTATCCCTTTCAACGCCCTGGAAATGGGAATTGACCAACCCTCATGACGGAGTTGCCCGTGAACCCTGAGCCAAAAAAAAACAAAACCCGGCTGTTCAACCTCCTGTTCATCGCCGGCTGTGCAGCCATCCTTGTTTTTTTACTCAAGGCACCGCCAGAATCAACCACCAAACTGCCCCGGGACGAAATCCACCTGCAATTCTACCCCATGGACAAGAAAGAGGCTGAAAAACATTGCACCGCCTGCCATGCCCCAGAAGGCCAGGCGCCTCTTCCCCAAGGCCATCCCCCG
Source organism: Thiovibrio sp. Mzg5 (assembly GCF_055379285.1). Classification (NCBI taxonomy): domain Bacteria; kingdom Pseudomonadati; phylum Thermodesulfobacteriota; class Desulfobulbia; order Desulfobulbales; family Thiovibrionaceae; genus Thiovibrio; species Thiovibrio sp. Mzg5. The sequence goes on from NZ_AP022872.1 coordinate 1,736,568, forward strand.
AAATACCGATGCCTCTTTTGCCACAAGAAATACAAGTAAGATGATAACTGCCCAGCAGCACCGCATCTGCTTCGCAGTCTCGCTCTGCGCTCGCTTAGCTGTCATCGGATGGCTCGTGTGCAAGGGCACACTTCGCCGGCCTCTTCCGCGCATATGCGGTGCTGCTGAACAGTTATAGTTTGGATTGTTTCAGCCTGTTTTTTTGACTTTAACTGGATAGTACGTAAGATGAAAATCACCATTTCCTTGCCGGATTTGCCTAGCACCCAGGCTCTGGGTCGCTATCTGGGAGAGACCGCCCGTCCCGGCGAGGTGATCACCCTGGCCGGCTCTCTGGGAGCAGGGAAAACCACCCTCACCCAGGCCATCGGCCAGGGGTTGCAGGTGCCCCCCTCCTGCTACATAACCAGCCCCACCTTCAGCCTCCTGCACGAATATCCGGGGCGGCTACCCCTCTATCACCTGGATCTCTACCGGTTGAGCGATGAAACGGAAATCGAGGATCTCGGCCTGCTGGAATATCTCTACGGAACAGGCCTTTCCGTGATCGAATGGCCGGACAGACTGGGCAGCCTTATGCCCGAGGAACGGCTCCATATCGAACTGAGCATGGTGAACGAAACAGCGCGGCGGGCGGAGATCACCGCCCATGGCAAGACGTGGCAGGAAAAAATCGCCATAATGCAGGCCAGCCAGGAGTGGCAGAGGCCAAGCAGCAACGGCTGAAAGAACAGCAGAAATCGGAAGGGATCAGGAAGGATCTTCGTTTTCCAGGCAGGAAATCCGCGGCATCATCTCGTTGAGGATCATGGCCAGCTTCGCCTTGATAATAGGCTTGGTGAGAAAACCGGTCATCCCCGCCTCATAGCAGGCAGTCTCATCCTCTTTTCTGGCGTGGGCCGTGAGCCCGATTATAGCCAGCGGCTGTTTCAGGGCGCGCAACCCTACATAGCTCTGCCGCAGAGGCTGGTCAGCCTCAATCTCCCTGATTCTTCTGGTGGCCTCCATGCCGTCCATATTGGGCATCTGGACATCCATCAGAACAAGATCAAAGGTCTGATTCCGAAGATGCTCCAGGGCTTCGACCCCATCGGAGGCCACCTCGACCTCATATCCTTGCCGGGTGATCAGGATGCTGGCCAGCCGCTGGTTGACCGCGTTATCCTCAACCAGAAGAATCCTCCCGCCGCTGCCCGCCTTTTCACGGCCCGCCGCCTTATGCTCTTGCAAGGAGATGATCTCTGCCGGAGCCTCGTCCAGGGGAATCACAAAATAAAAGGTGCTGCCCTTGCCCACCTCGCTCTCCACCGCGAGACGACCGCCCATGAGCTCCACGAGCTGGAGACAGATGGCCAACCCCAGACCCGTGCCCCCATACTTCCTGGTGGTCGAGCCGTCGGCCTGGGTAAATTTTTCAAAAATTGCCTCAACCCTGTCGGCGGGAATACCTATGCCGCTGTCGTGGACCGAAAAACGACTGACAATCTGGCCCGCAGCTTCACGCTCATAGCCAACCTCAATGTCAACCCCGCCCTGCTCGGTGAATTTCATGGCGTTTCCGGCAAGATTCACCAAAACCTGGCGCAGCCGGTTGCTGTCCCCCATTATTCTTTTCGGGATACGGCTGTCAATCTTGCAGGTGACCACAACCCCCTTTTCCCTGGCTGGAATCTTGAACATGGCGGCCACGTTGTCGATCACCTCGGCAAGATCAAAGGGCAACCGTTCAAGCTCAAGCTTTCCCGCCTCGATTTTTGCCAGATCAAGGATGTCGTTGATCAGGGTCAGCAGGCTTGTCGCGGATTGGGCGATGGTTCTGGTGTAATCGAGCTGCTCTTCGGCAAGGGGGGTTTCGGACAGGAGCTCGCTGAAGCCGATGATGGCATTCATGGGCGTCCGCAACTCGTGGCTCATATTGGCCAGAAAATCGCTCTTCAGCCGACTGATCTCCTCAAGCCGCGCATTGGCTTCCCGCAACTCCCCGGTTTGTTTGGCTATTTCGCTTTCCAGCTTCCTCGCATACTCTTTTTCCCGATCCTGATTGAGCCGGTATTGTCGGTAGTTGTCCTCAATCAGCTTGCCATGCTGCTGCTGGAGGATATTGATCTGCCGGACCGACTGTTCATGATCGGCGACAAGCATCTCCCGCTCCTGCCGGTATTGGGCAAGCTCAAGGGTATTGCGCAACAGGGAGATGATCGCAGAACCTGCTTCCGCATCATCTTTCAGGGTTGCGGGGCAAGAGATGATCAATACTGCAGACAGTTTGGCAAGATACACCGCATGGCAGCGTGCACCGTTATCCGTTTTTCCCGTAACAACGCCATCGGTCGCTCGGGCCTCAAGCACCAGCTTTTCCCGCACCGGCAGGGCAAGCGCCAGGGGGCGCGCCCCATCAAGCAAGGCACCGGACTCGCTCACCAGGAGCATCGAGGCTTCCGGCAGCAAGGCATCGAGAATCGCCAGGTAACTTTGCTGTTCCTCGTTGGCGTCGATGAGGTCATCGAATATGGCATCAAAAGTGGGCTCGGTCATCAGCGCGTCATTCGTCCGATTCGTACAGTTCTTTGGCCTTGGCCATTTCCCCAGGCAGATCCCTGATGATAATCTTGTAATCCGCCACCCGCTCTTTTACATGCTCGGTCAGTTCGGGGGGCAACGCCTCGATGGGGCCGGGGACATTCCAGTACTGCATCTTTCCCGCCATGAATTCAGCCAGCTGCAAGATACTGCCGGTGCTGGAAGCGGATTTCACCTGCTTGGACAGATGATGCGACTTGATGGAAGCGAGTACTTCCTGGGGCAACCCCCAACTCTTGGTAAGCAGATAGCCCACCTCGGCATGATCGGCGCCAATGGCATTGCGCTCACACTCGGTCAGGGTTCCCTTTCCCTCCCGGAAGGCCTTGCAGGCTTCCCGCAGCTGCTCCCCGACTATCTGATTTTCGACGATGAGTCCGATGTCATGGATGATGCCGGCCAGAAAAACATCCTCGCCATCCTTGCCGAAAATACGCTTGGCGATCATTCCCGAGAGGATGGCCACGGTGGCGGAATGCATCCAGAGTTTTTGCGCCGAGAAATCAGCGTCATCGCCCTTGAACAGCCCGCGCAACCCTTCAACCGCAACCAGATTGCGGAGCTGCTTCATGCCGGCAAAAACCACGGCCTTGGAAATGGATTCAACCTTTTGGGATAAACCGAAATAGGGGCTGTTGACCAGCCGCAGCAGCCGGGTGACCAAGACGGGATCGAGTTTGATGATCTCCTCGAAATCCTGCATGGTGCTGCGATCGTCATTGACCAATTGGGTCACTTTGATCGCCACATGCGGGAGCGTTTTAAGTTCGGTGAATTTTCTCAGTATATCTTTAGCGCTGGGCATGGCTCACGCACGTGAATTCAGGGAAAATCTTGCCCCTGGAAGGTGTTGTGGGCCTTCTGCCCAGGGCGTTTTCATTGCTGACTGCCAAAAGCCTTGAGAAGCGCGGCAAGCTGAGCCGCAAGCTCTTTTCCCTGGGACAGGTCGCCGGCTCGGCCTTTTTTTTCAAGCTCGGCCGCAATCTTGCGCACCCCCTCCACCCCAAGACTGGCCGAGGCACCCTTGATGCTGTGCGCGGCGTCAGCCACAGCCACAGGATCTTCCGCAGCAAGGCCGTCATTGATCCGCGCCAGGTCCGAGGCGGAAGAATCGTGGAAAAGGACCAGCAACTCCGCCAGCATCTCTTCGTCGTCTCCAGCCTGCTCCAGGGCAAAATTTCTATCCCAATCAAGGTCTGCCATCTCTCTTCCTTATCATGAAGTTGGTGGTCATCACGCCAAAAAAATAATGGGCGCGACAACGGCAATCAAAACAATGCCCCGGCCCATAATTTTATCATACCGAAAGCGTTACAGATCGGCAAATGTATAAATGGAAAAATCATCCACCGTTTTTCCCCGTCAGTGCACAGAGGAAAAACCGGCGAGCACCTATGCCCCGGCCAACACCGCCTCTATTTCGGCAAAAGGGATGGCCCCGGCCCTGATCAGGCAGATCTTGCCCTCTTGATAGCCCAGGAGGGTAGAGCCCTGGCCGCCCGGAGTTTCTCCGCCATCAAGAACAACGTCCACCTCCGGCCCCAGCTGATCAAGTACGCCGCTGGCAGCCACCGCTGCAGGATGCCCGGAAAGATTAGCACTGGTGGCCGTTATCGGTTGGCCAAAGGCCCGGACAAGTTGCCGGGCCACGGGGTGGGAAGAGACTCGGACCCCGATGGTACCCCGGTGTCCGGTGAGCATCCCCGACAATGATGAAGCCCCCGGAAAAACAAGGGTCAATGGCCCGGGCCAGAACCTCTCCATCAGAATGGCGAAGGGAGAGGGAATCTCCGCGACCAGCCTTGCAAGCTGAGTGGGATCGTCAACAATCAGCAAAACCGGTTTATCAACGGCGCGTCTTTTTAACGCAAAAAGACGGGCAAGGGCCGCCTGGTTGAAAGGATCAACCGCCAGCCCGTAATATGTTTCCGTGGGAAAGGCGACAACCCCTCCAGCCCGGAGGACCGCACAAGCATGGGCCAGGGCCTCGTCTGTTACTTGGGGTTCCACTCCAGCTTATCCTGTCACCGGCTTCCGACGAGCCGTTGCGCCTTTTCCTCAACCTCCCGGGCCATCTCTTCTTTAAAGGCCACAAGCCTTCCAGCCAAACGCTCATCACCAAGCGCCAAAATCTGCGCCGCAAGAATAGCCCCGTTTTTCGCCCCGGCCTTGCCGATGCCCATGGTGGCCACCGGCACCCCCGGCGGCATCTGCACCGTGGAAAGCAGGGCATCAAGACCGTTTAAGGAGGAGGAATCCACCGGCACCCCGATAACAGGCAGGGTGGTGTGGGCCGCCAGAACTCCGGCCAGATGGGCAGCCATCCCGGCGGCGGCGATGATAATTTTCAAGCCGCGGCCCTTGGCGCTGCTTGCATATTCCATGGCCCGCGCCGGGCTGCGATGGGCGGAAGCCACCGTTATCTCGTAGGGGATTTCCATCTTCTTCAAAAAATCCAGGCAACCCTGCATAACCGGCAGATCCGAATCACTGCCCATGACAATACCGATCATAGCTCACTCCCCTTTTCGATCATAATCATTCGCCAGAAACAAAAATCCACTATGTCACTATGTACAATAAACGTTCAGCAGCGCCGCTTCCCTGCTGCCGCAGATGCGCGAAAGAGGCCGTGAAGTGTGCTGTTGCACACGAGCAGGCCGATGACAATGCAGATGCGGTGCTGCTGAACGTTTATTTTCGGTCCAAGGCCTTGCGGCCGATATCCTTCCGGTAATAACAGCCGTCCCAGTTGATCTCTGCCGCAGCCTTATAGGCCTTGGCAATGGCCTCCTGCACCGTGTCGCCGATGGCGGTCACTCCCAACACCCGTCCGCCGTTGGTGACAACCGTATCTCCCTTGAGTTCGGTACCGGCATGAAAGACCACCACATCCTGATGCTCACCCGCCTTGGCTAGCCCCTGAATGGCCTTGCCATTTTCGTACTTCCCGGGATATCCTCCGGCCGCCATGACCACACAAACCGTGGGGCGCGGATCAATCTCCAGGGAGATCTCGGCCAGGCGGCCATCGATTACCGCCTCCATAACCTCCACCAGATCGGTTTTAAGCCGCATGAGCAGGGGCTGGGCCTCGGGGTCGCCGAACCGGCAGTTGAACTCCAGCACCTTGATCACCCCCTGGTCAATCATCAGGCCGGCATAGAGCACCCCTTTATAGGGGCAGCCTTCCGCAGCCAGTCCCTTGACCGTCGGCAGCATCACCGTTTCCATGACCTGCCGGTGCAGGGCTTCGGTCACCACCGGCGCTGGGGAATAGGCCCCCATACCGCCGGTGTTCGGGCCCTTGTCGCCATCAAAAATCGCTTTATGATCCTGGGAGGTCGGCAGGGGCAAAACCGTCTCTCCATCGGTGAAGGCCAAGAAAGAGGCCTCCTCGCCCCGGAGAAACTCCTCGATTACCACTCGGCTGCCTGCCTCGCCAAAGGCCTTCTCCTTCATGAACAGGTCCACCGCCGCCTTGGCCTCGTCGATGCTCTGGGCCACCACCACGCCCTTGCCCGCAGCCAGGCCATCGGTCTTGACCACCAGCGGTGCGGCCTGTTTTTCAACGTAGCGAAGCGCCTCCTCTCTGTCGGTAAAAGTCGCGTAAAACGCAGAGGGGATATGATATTTTTCAAGCAGATCCTTCATGAAGACCTTGCTGCCTTCAAGAGTGGCGGCGTTGCGCCGGGGGCCAAAGACCCGCAACCCTTTTTCTTCAAAGAGATCGACGATTCCCAGGGAGAGCGGCACTTCAGGGCCAACCACGGTGAGATCAATCCCTTCCGCCCGGGCAAAGTCCGCCAGCGCCTCAATGTCGGTGGCGCTGATCTTGACGCAGGTTGCCAGTCCGCTGATTCCGGCATTGCCCGGAGCGCAAAAAATCTTTGTTACCCTGGGACTCTGCCGCAATTTCCAGACCAGGGCATGTTCTCTGCCCCCCGAACCAACAACCAGAATCTTCATTAAAAATCTCCTCGCCTTTTGCTGTAATGCCCAATTATCTCCTTGGAGTCATTGGGAAATGCCCCAGAAACGGAGTGAGGCATTTTACTCCAAAACCACCGGGCAAGAAAGCATTAAACCGTTGCGATAAAATAATGTCGGCATCTGAATGGCAAGAACAGCACAAGGCGCCGCCGCAGAGAAAGGATCAGGACGGCGCAGGGGTACCTGCATAACGTCTCCTAAAATCCCACTGTTCCCGCCACCGCCCAACACTTCCCTGCACCTGCCAAAAAAAAATTTACTCACATAACGCGCAAATTTTTGCCTTGACACCCGCCCCTTCCCCTTCTATGATAGGCCAAAAAATGAATGAATACGCATTCATAACACAACAGGCGCATCGCCTCCACCTCTGCTTATCCTGCTGAAAAATCCATGAGAACCTCAGACAAACATACCAAGATTATCGACGCAGCCATCACCGTTTTCGCCAGAAAGGGTTTTTTCAGCGCCCGCATTTCCGACATCGCCAAGGAAGCCCAGGTTGCCGATGGGACCATTTACCTGTACTTCAACAACAAATACGACATACTCATTTCTCTGTTCGAGGAAGAGATCGGCAAAATCATCCTGGAGGTTAAACTCCTTCTGGAGAAAGAGACCGATCCCCGGAAGATGCTCCACATTTTCGCCCTGCACCACATGCAGCTCATGGAGGAGAAAAAAGAGCTTGCCGAGGTTTTGCAGATGGAGTTGCGTCAGAGCAACAAGTTCATGAGAGAGTACAGGAATACGAAGTTTATTGAATATGTGGATGTGGTTTCCGCCATTGTCCACAAGGGCCAGGAAGAGGGGGTGTTCCGCCAAAGCCTCCTGCCGGGCGTGTTCAAGCGGGCCTTTTTCGGCGCGCTGGATGAAACATCCAGGCTCTGGGTTCTATCGCCGGACCACAACTATACCATTGCCGAAGCAGCCCGGCAGATCAGCGACATCTTCATTTCCGGGATCATGACTGAAGGCCAGGCCTGATTCTTCGTAACCGATCAGCAGTGCCGCAGATGCGCGGAAGAGGTCTGCGAAGTGTGCTGTTGCACATGAGCGGGCCGATGACAGCTAAGCGAGCACAGAGCGAGACTGCAAAGCAGATGCGGTACTGCTGATCGGTTACAAATCAAGCCCGCTCTGGGGGCTTGATTTCCATGACCTCCAACTGCCGCACCCCGCCCGGAGTTTTCACGGTTATCTCATCACCCACGCTTTTCCCGATCATTGCTTGACCAATGGGGGAAAGTACGGAAATGCTGCCCGTACTCACGTCCGCCTCCAGCGGCCCCAGAAGCTGATACCGTATCTCGTCATCCGTATCCAGATCAACAAGAGAGACAACCGTACCAAAAACCACCCGAGAACAGTCCACGTTTGTGCAGTCAATGACCTCGGCGCGACCGAGCTTGTCTTTAAGCTCCATGATCCGCCCTTCGATGTGCCCCTGACGCTCCTTGGCCGCGTGGTATTCGGCGTTTTCCTTCAAATCGCCGTGCCCCCGTGCCACCTCAATCGCCTCAATGACCGTGGGCCGTTCTTTCTTCACCAGCCGGTCCAACTCCTGACGCAATCTGGCATATCCCTCCTGAGACATGGGAATACGCACAACCATAACACCCTCCTTACCGAGACAATAGCCCTATAGGCCATTGTTCAAAATGTGTACTATTTGGAATATCGTGATCAGCAGCAATGCCAACGCGTAAAGCGCCGATTCGCTCTTTATCCGTCCACGGAACGAGCGAACCTGGCCGCCCCCTTGGCCTTCGCAACGAAATGGTCACCGGAGCAGCGCCGCTTACGCTGCTATCAACGACGATGGTTATTCCGTCACAACTCCTAAAAAAAATAGCCGTTTCCCCGGCAGACAATCACCGCAGCGATTACCCCGGACAAAACGGCACCCTTTGCAACACATCCTCTGGCCGACACGCTCCGGAGATACGGAGCGACAGGACAACAAGCTCTTCAATTAGCATACAGAAAAAAAGATTGCAAGGGAAAGCGCACCAGGAAACCTGGCGCCTACCAGCGGTAAATCGCCGAAAGAAAAAACTCCTTGGCCCGATACTCCGGGCCGGAAGTCAGCTCTGTCGTTGCGGCAAAAATGACCTGCGGGACATACTCCACAAAAAAACCACCTTTCCAAGTTTGCATAGCATACCCCATTTCATCATAAACAACAGCATACTCAAGATCATAGTACCGGGGCACCCCCCGCCGGAACTGATCATCGGAGAGCTGGTGCTTGAAATATACACTGAAGCGGTTCTGCCAGTAATTTATCGGAGTCCAGTATGGATGGTCGAAGGCACCAAACCCATCCGGTTGCAGGGGGCCGCCGCCTCTTCCCTCAGCGGTGTCCTTAAAGTCGTACATGTAGCTGAATTTTAAAAATGCCGGCTCAAAGAAAATCTGGTAGGCGGCCCAGAGATCATAGCCCTGCATGGTATTATCGTCGGAAAAACTGGAGTAGAGATACCCCCCTCCCGCCTGGACACTGCGGACCATGTCCAGCACAAAATCCGCCTTATAATCCTGCTGCACGATATTCCGACTCAGGCTGGCCAGGGTATCATGCTTGACATCCCGGCCATAGGAAAGAATCCCGGTCAACCGGTCTCCCAGGCGACCCTCCGCGGCCATCTCAAAAAGAGTGGTATCGGGTTGGCTGTTTTCCAGCAGCTCCGCCCCTACCCCGCCGCGCAGGAGAAGCTGCTCATTGATATTGGCCGCATAGGAAACAAGGGCGCGGGTTCCTCGAATCTTGCCATTGCCGCCAGTATCCTGGTAGTCGAGCCGGGCAAGGTTCAACTCCAGGTCATGCTGCAGATAGGGCGAGTATTGCAGACTAGCCCCTTCCCAGCTTTTCCTGATCGCCTTATAGCCTTCCCTGCCCTCTTCCTTGAGATAGCCATACCCTAAAGCAGCCCGGGGTTGACGCTTCAGTTCGTTTCTCTGCCTGGCCTCAGTCAGCCCAGGAAAATCGCCCCCCGCGGTGTTTATCTCCTCGTAGAGCGCCGCCTCATGTCCCAACTGCCCGAATCGGCTGTAAATCCCGGCAAGATCAAACTGCAGGGAGGCGTCCGCCGGATATTCCCGCAGCAGGGTTTTGAAATAATCTGCAGCCGCCAAATACTCACGCTGCATCACCGCCTGCCTGGCGGTTTTTTCCAGAGCAAACTGTTTGTGCCAGCGATATTTGGCATAAAACGGAACCGCCAGCTGGTTCAACGCAGTTGCCTCAGCCCCGGAATCAAGCAGGGCACTAGGCTCCATCAGCGAATCAACCATCGTCTGCCTGTCAACCTCGGCAACGGTCAACTTGGTCCAGAGACCAGGCCCCTCGTCTCGGGGCAAAGTCACGCCCCTAGCCCTTCCCTGGGCCGCAAGACTGTCCGCCACCGAGGGGTCCAGAAACGCATCGTACACCGCCACGGCTTTTTCCCACTCATGCTCTGCCCAGAGAATCCGCGCCTTGAGCAGGATCATATCCGGTCGCGCCGCGATTTGCGGAAAACTATCTGCCACCGCCCTGGCCTCGACAAAGCGCCCTCGGTTGAAAAGCTGCTGGGCAAGACGCACGGCGGCAAACTCCTGCTCCGGAAAATCCCTGACCAATCCCTGCCAGATTTCAATGGCCGCGCCGATCTCGCCATTGGCCTCCCGGGCCGAGGCAAACAACGAGCGGATTGTGACGGACTCGGGATACTGCCGACTGGCCACCTCCGCCCTCTCGCACAGCTCCGCAACCAGCCCCTCCTCTTTTAGCCCCTTCAAGAGATCAAGGACAAGGCCCTGATCCTGGGTAAATTCCGCCAGAACTCGTTGAAAAATCGCCTTTTCCGCCTCGCTCTTTCCCTGAGCGCGGTAAATGCGGAGCAGAAGCAGGTCTGCCTCGGGATTGCCACGCTGCCCCGACAGAGATGCGGCCAACGGCTCGGCCTCGTCATAACGGTGGTCGGCAAACAACAGCCGGGCGAGCTGTAAATCAACCTCCCGACGGAGCAATGGCAACGGCGTCAACAACCCGTTCTCAGCTTTGTCCGGCAACTCTCGGGCCAACTGCTCCAAGATCTTGACTGCCTCCCCGGTTTCGCCCTCTGCCGCCAGCAACCGTACCCGCGACAGCCTGACATCAAAGAATTCTTTCGCCGGGACAACGGTTTTCCGGGGAGCCTTGCCATCCTGTTGTGTCAGTTGCTCAAGCCAGCCCCAGGCCTCGGCAAAACGCTTTTCCTCAAGGGCCAACTCAAACAAGCGTCCCAGAACCGCTTCATCCTGTGGATGGCGGAGATAGGCCTGTCGCAGAACCTGCTCCGCCTCATAGAGCAGACCGCTCTGCCGATAGGTCTCGGCCAGGCCGAAAAAAGCAGCCATGACCAGTTCTCCGTCAGTTGGATGCTTTGCAAATATCCCGGCATAGCATTCCCTGGCTGCCCCATAGGAAGCAACCCCAGTCAGAGCCTTGGCGATAAGCAGCTGAGTCTGCAGAGATTCATACAATTCGGGGAATTTTTCCTGTAAGCGAGCAAGGTGAACCTGGGTTTTCCCAAACAGGCCAAGTCCCCCTGCCAACTGCACGCAACGCAGCCTGAACATGCCGGTTTCGTCAGCCCCCTCCAGAAGCTGCTCATACAGGGCCAGGGCTTTGGCGGAATACCCAAGCCGCTCATACACCAAAGCCTGGCCGGCCAAAACTTCCGGTGTCCTGACCCCGAGGGCTCCCAGACGGGAAAACATATCCAAGCTCTTGGACAGTTCCCCTCGGTCAAGGTACATGCGGGCCAGTTTCTTGAGAACCGTTCTGTTCCCCGGCTCCATTCTGAACAGGATTTCAAGCACTTCGAGGAGTTTCTGCCTTCGCTCCAAATGGGCCCACATGACGCTGGCCTCGTCGTCATTGCCGCCTGCCAACAGAGCCTTGGCCCGTTTGGCCAAGATCTTTGGGTCATCGGGAGTCACCGCCAGAATCTGGTCATACAGGGCGACAGCCTCCGGAAGTTCGCCATTGGCCTCATACTGCCCGGCCCCGCGCTCCAGATTCTCAAGGTTTGGCGCAGATTCAAGGCTGAGGCCCCGCCCAAGAGTCGTCATCTCGGTCTTGTTCCCCAAGACGGCATGGATGTCGATCACCTGCCGCAACACCTCCTTGTCCTCGGGCTTGAGGGAAATATACCGTTCAAAATAGGCAAGGGCCTCGGGGAGGCGGGACAGGCTGGAATAGATCTGGCCAAGACGCTTGAGAAGCCTAGGGGAGGATGGCTCCTTCTCAAAAAGGGGAAGGAGATAGGCCAAAGCATCCTCCCCCTTGCCGCCCTTCAGATAATAGGCGGTCAACCGTTCTTTTGCCTCGCCACTCTGGGGGGTGCGCGCCAGACGTTGCCAGTACTCAACCGCCTGGCTCTCAAGCCCCGATTTGTCATACACCTGGGCCGTCTTGAGCAGAATTGCCGGGTCGGTCTGATTTTCCCTGGCCAGAACGGTAAAATGGACCCTGGCCTTGTTGTAGGCGCCCATCTCGTAATAGAGATTGGCCAACTCTTCCCGCAAGGCGGGCCGAGCGGGCTCCCGCAGGAGCAGGGCTTCCAGCATGGCTGCCGCTTCGGCCTTTTTCTGCTGGGCAAGCAGGGCAGAAGCAGCACCGCGCAAGGCCTGGCGATTATCCGGCTCCCGCTGGAGAACCTTTTTGTACAACTCCACAGCCCGCGCACCATTGCCCTGACCCCTGCTCGCCTCTGCCAGGGCCAACAGATACTGCGGATTCCGAGGAGCAGCCTCAACCAACGATTCAAGATGGGGCAGGGCGACCTCTTCCCTCTTCAGTTGCAGGAGAATGGTGACCAGCTCCCACCGGGCAACCTCAAGCCCCTCCCGCATGCCCAGCAATGCCTCGTAAACAGGGACCGCCTCGGCAAGCCTGCCGTTGCGCGCCAACTCCCGCCCCTGATCCCATAAAGCCTTCCAGGCGACATCCTTGTCCTCCTTGAGCTGAATGTTCCGCGCCGGAACAACCTGCTTGCCCTGTGGTGGCGCAGAAGGCTCCGCCGCATAGCCCGGAGCGGGAAGAAAGGTATGCGAAAAAAGGAAGAAAACAGACCCCGAAACGAGGGCGAGGGTTCTCGCCCGTGGGAAAGACAGGTCGAGGTGCAGGAAGATAGGCAATCTGATACGCATCAGCAGAGGGTGTCCTTTTTGGCAACCGTGAAAAGGACCGGCTTCAGAAACGAATACAAAGAAAAACAGAATCTACCGTGAATAAAACTCCGCAATCTTTTCAACGACAAAGGACTGCATCTCCCCCGTGAGTTCGGGAAAAATGGGCAAGGCTAGAGTCTCAAGTGCCGCCCGCTCCGCTTCGGGAAATGCAACATCTGCGTACCCCAGGCCAGCGAGACATCCCTGCCGGTGGAGGGGAATGGGATAATAGATCTCCGCCCCGACCTCGTTGCGCTGAAGATGCTGGAGCAGCCCATCACGGTCCCTGGCCCGGATGACAAACTGGTTATAGATGTGGTAATCGCACTCTTCCCCCACCGCCACACCCTCTGCCTGATACACCGCTTCGGGCAGAGAAACCGCACCGTTTTCCAGCAGGCCGGTTTGCGCGAACAGACGGCGATAGTTGGCGGCATTACGCCGTCTTGCCCTGTGCCACTCGGGCAACCGGGAGAGTTTAATATCAAGAACCACGGTCTGGATGGGATCAATCCGGAAATTCCCCCCCACCACCCCGTGGTGATACTTGGGCGCCCCGCCATGCACCCGGATTATCCTGATCCGCTCAGCCAAAGCGGGATCGTTGCAGGTAATCAATCCACCGTCGCCGATGCCGCCGAGATTTTTGCTGGGGAAAAAAGAAAAGCAGCCGGCCTCTCCCATGGATCCGGCCCGATGCCAAACGGTCTGACCATCGGTTTTCATGGGATACACGGCGCCAATGGCCTGGGCGGCATCCTCCACCACCGGCAGGCCGTACTCCTTGGCCAGGGCAAGAATCCGCCCCATGTCTGCACATTGGCCATAAAGATGCACCGGAATGATCGCCTTGATCCGCTTTCCGGCTTTGGCATCCTGGGCCAAGGCCTCCGCCATCCGCTCCGGGTCGATATTGTAGGTGACCGGATCGATATCAGCAAAAACCGGCTTTGCACCCAGCCTGAGGATGCAGCCCATGGTGGCAAAAAAAGAGTAAGGCGTGGTCAAGACCGCATCGCCGGGACCGATCCCCAGGGCCATGAGCGCGGCAAGCAGGGCGTCGGTGCCGCTGGCAACGCCGATCCCATACCCAGAGCCACAATAGGCGGCGACATTTTTCTCAAACTGTTCGACCTTGGGGCCGAGGATGTACTGGGTCGAATCAATGACCTCGGTCACCGCGGCAAGAATCTCGTCACGCAGGGGAGCCATTTGGCCATGTAAGTCTAAAAGAGGAACTCGCATATGTTCTTTTCCAGGTATCGCCGAGGACGGCTGGTAAAATAATTGTAACTATCCAGCTCGAAGCCGGAAAAATTGGCAAAGGTTAAAAAAGTAACTAATCAGCAGCGCCGCTTCGCTGCTGCCGTAGCTGCTAGGAAGAGGCCTGCGAAGTGTGCTGGTGCACATGAGCAGGCCGATGACAGCTAAGCGAGCACCGTGAGACTGCGACGCAGATGCGGTGCGGCTGGACAGTTACCAATCAGGAGCGCCAGGGGTTGAGGAATTCAGCAAGGAAGTCCTTGATATCAGGCACTTCCTTTTCAAAATACTCCCGCATCTTTTTCAAGAGATTGGCTTCGATCTGCCGCACCCTTTCCCGGGAGATGTCAAACTTGTCGGCAATATCCTGCAGGGTAAGGGGCTCGTCGCTCAGCAGTCGGCTGGTCAGGATGGCCTTTTCCTTGTCGTTTAGGGTCTCGCGCAGCTTATCGAGAACGGTGGCCATCCACTCCTGCACTTCCTTTTCCGCCACCCGTTCTTCCACGGTGGGCCCGACCATGGGCAGAAAATTTTTCTGCTCCTCGTCAGAACCTTCCCGCACAGGACTTTCCAGGGAGACATCCCAGTTGTCCATGCGCTGGCTCATCTCAATGACTTCGCTTTCCTTCACATTGAGGCGCTGGGCCAGCAATTTGACCTCGGGGGCAAAGCCCTGCGATTCTAGCAGTTTTTTTTCTTTATTCAAGCTGAAAAACAGTTTGCGCTGGGCCTGGGTGGTGCCGATCTTGACCAGCCGCCAGTTATCCATGATGAACTTGAGAATATAGGCCCGGATCCAGTAGGCGGCATAATAGGAAAACTTCACCTGCCGGTAGGGATCGAATTTCTTCACCGCCTGCACCAGGCCGACATTGCCTTCCTGGATGAGATCAAGGAAGTTCTGCATCCAGTACTTCTGGAAATCCATGGCCACCTTGACCACCAGCCGCAGATTGGAGGTGACCAGCTTATAGGCCGCCTCCGGGTCGCCTGTTTCCTGGAAATGGCGGGCCAGCGCGTCGGTCTCTTCGCGGCTCATGAGCTTGTACTGGCTGATTTCCTGCAAATACCGATGGAGGCCCGCATTGCCCAGGGCCGGGAGATTGTCATCGTCCGGCAGGGCGACAAGGGGATGCAATACTTCCTGCGCATCCTCATCATCATCGAGTATTTCAAGGACTTCCGGGTCTTCTTTCATGGGGGTTATTATTAATAGAACCGCGCCAAAGGTCAATCTCTTTCCACAACAGCTTGGCCCATCCCTGCCTCGCCGCATGCCTCTTTACAATGACAGTGGGACCTAATCCCTTTTTAAAATTGCCTTTGCAAGGCTACCTTTTTATGATAGATAGCCTCTTCTGTGGGATCAGGATATTTTTTCCGCCCATCTTCATGATTCTGATACAGTACAACAACAGCCTCACCGAAAAAACAGGACCTCCCCGGCTCATCCATGGAAAACATCCGAAACTTCAGCATCATCGCCCACATAGACCACGGAAAATCCACCCTGGCCGACCGCTTTATCCAGCTCTGCGGCATGGTCACCGACCGCCAGTTCCACGACCAGCTCTTGGACAGCATGGATATCGAACGGGAGCGGGGGATCACCATCAAAAGCCAGGCGATCTGCCTTCCGTACCGGGCCAAGAACGGCAAGGACTACATCCTCAACCTCGTTGACACCCCGGGCCACGTCGATTTCAGCTACGAGGTCTCCCGAGCCCTTGCCTCCTGCGAAGGGGCGCTGCTGCTTGTGGACGCGGCTCAGGGCATTGAAGCCCAAACCCTGGCCAACCTCTACCTGGCCATGGAGCACAACCTGGAGATCATCCCGGTCATCAACAAGATCGATCTCCCCTCCGCCGACCCGGAGGGGGTTGCCCTGCAGATCGAGGAAGACCTCGGCCTGGACGCCGACCACATCCAGCTCTGTTCGGCAAAAACCGGTCTGGGCGTCGATGCGGTGCTGGAGGCGGTGGTCAATCTCCTGCCCCCGCCCAAGGGCGACCCGGAAAAGCCTCTGGAAGCCCTGATCTTTGACGCCTCCTACGACCCGTTCCGGGGGACCATCATCTCCTGCCGCATCTTTGAAGGACGGATCAAGGCCGGAGACACCATGCTCTTCATGGCCAACAATGCCGCCTACCGGGTCGAAGAGGTGGGCTTTTTCCGCCTGACCCGCGAACCGCAGAAAGAACTGAGTGCAGGCCAGGTCGGCTACATCATCGCCGGGATCAAAAACATCACCGATACCAGGCCCGGCGACACCATCACCCTAAAGGACCGCCCCTGCGCCAAGCCTTTGCCTGGGTTCCAGGAGATCAAGCAGGTGGTGTTTTCCTCCATCTATCCCGTGTCCACCGACGACTATGAGATTCTGGCCACGGCCCTGGAAAAGCTCACCCTCAACGATGCCTCCCTCTCCTTCCAGAAGGACGCCTCCACCGCGCTGGGCTTCGGTTTCCGCTGCGGCTTCCTGGGGCTGCTCCATCTGGAGGTGGTCCAGGAACGGCTGGAGCGGGAGTTCGATCTCTCGCTGATCCTCACCGTGCCTTCGGTGAACTACAAGATCTTCCTCAAGGAAGGGACCATGAAAGAGGTGGACAACCCGGCCCATTACCCGGACCCCACCACCATCGAGCGCATCGAGGAGCCCTTTATCAAGGCGACCATCCTCATCCCGGAACGCTACATGGGGGTGGTGATGACCCTGTGCATGGAGCGGCGCGGCGAAAACACCCACTACCACTACCCCATCCCCGGCAGAATCGAGTTCACCTGCGAGCTGCCCCTGGCGGAAATCATCTACGATTTTTACGACCGCCTCAAGTCCGTCACCCAGGGGTACGGCTCCTTTGATTACGATCTCCTGGATTACCGGGAAAGCGATCTGGTCAAGCTGGACATCCTGGTGAACGGCGAGCGGGTGGATGCCCTCTCCCAACTGGTGCACAGCAACAATGCCAGGGCGCGCGGGCTCCATGCCTGCGAAAAACTGAAAGAGGAAATCCCCAGGCAGATGTTCAAGATCGCCATCCAGGCGGCGGTGGGGGGCAACATCATCGGCAGGGAAACCATCTCCGCCCTGCGCAAGGACGTGCTGGCGAAATGCTACGGCGGCGACATCAGCCGCAAGCGGAAACTGCTGGAAAAACAGAAGGCCGGGAAAAAGCGGATGAAAACCGTGGGCAACGTGGAGATTCCGCAGAGCGCCTTCCTGGCGGTGCTCAAGTCGGACTAGTAAGGCCGAAACAGCCGCCGGGGATCAGACTGCCCGGCAACAGCCTTCCTTACACCCTTCTTCTCGGGCATTGCGTGGCAAGCACGCACTCGATCTTGCGCTCCATGATTTCCTGAACTTCCTCTTCGCTTAAGGCGGCGCTGTTCTCTTTAGAGATAAAAACGATGCAGTCCTTGCAGACATTGAGCGCGCTGCGGTAATCGTCCAGTTCCTGGGCAACCTCCCAGCACGGTCTGTTCTCGAGACCCTGCTTCCAGGCAAGACAGCTGTCCTCGCTCCCGCAAAGGGTAATCTGCCAACAGTGCCATTCATCTTGAATCATCATGGTTTGCGTCCCCACACTTCCTAAAAAGAGAGAAGCCCCCGGCCCAAGCCGACGGCATTGTCATCACGATCAAGGCCCGAAGAAAATCAGGAGCCGTTACGAAATAAAAGTTGTTCCGTTACGGCTCCTTACGCCGCTAGCGCTGCTGCCGTTCTTGCCCTCCAGACGACAAGATTTTTTTGCCACGGCAGTCTATCCCAAAAAGGTGGCGATTGCCGCCATTAACTCATCTTTGCCATCGCCGGTTTTCGCGGAAAACAGCACCCGGTCCTGCTTGCTCAGGCCGAGGGCGGCGTCGAGACTCGCGGCCTGCTTGGCCTGCTCGTTGTTGGAAAGCTTATCCCGCTTGGTATAGACGATAATAAATGGCCTACCCCGGCTCCGGAGCCATTCGATCAGCTCCCGGTCCTGGGCCTTCAGTGCATGCCGGATGTCGATCAGCACCACCACGCAACGCAGGGTTGGACTGGTGGACAGGTAGTCGGTAACCAGCTCCTGCCAGTCGTCCTGGAGTTTCCTGGAGACCTTGGCAAAGCCGTAACCCGGCAAATCAACCAGATAGAGCTTGGAATCGACGATAAAATAGTTGAGGCTCTGGGTCTTGCCCGGTCGGGCGCTGACCTTAACCAACCCATTGCGGTTCACCAGACGGTTGATCAGGCTTGACTTGCCCACATTGGATCGCCCGGCAAAAGCGATTTCCGGAAGCGATTCCTCAGGCACCTGCACCATCTTGTAGGCGCTTTTCACAAATTCGATCTTTGCGTAATTCACGGCAGAGTCGGTCACATTTTCTCCCTGGCGACACAGTCGCCCAGTCTTTGTTTGACAGCCCTGTCCGGACGGAACTCAGATAACCTTGTTCAAGGAGTATTCGATGATGCCTTCGGCACCATTCTTCAAAAGTCTCGGGATAAGATCCCGCACCTCATGCTCGGAGATGACCGTTTCCACCGAATACCAGTCCGAGTGATACAAATGCGCCACCGTGGGGGCGTTCAGGCTGGGCAGAATCCCGATCACCTGATCCAGATGGGTCTGGGGCACATTCATCTTGAGCCCGACGATCTTGTCGGCCCTGAGCGCCCCCTGCAACAGGAGGGCGATGTTTTCGATCTTCTCCCGCTTCCAGGGATCGGCCCAGGCAGCCTTGGAGGCGATGAATTGGGTGTTGGAGGTCATCAGCTCGTGAATGATCCGCAAGCCATGGGCGCGGATGGTGCTTTCCGTTTCCGTGACCTCGACGATGGCGTCGGCCAGCCCGGAAACGACCTTGGCCTCGGTGGCGCCCCAGGAAAAGGAGATATCGACGTTGATCCCCTTTTCGGCGAAAAATTTCCGGGTATAGCCCACCAGCTCAGTGGCGATCTTCTTGCCTTCCAGATCCTCAAGCCGCTGGATATTGGAGTCTCCGGGCACGGCGATAACCCAGCGGGTCGACCGCCTGCTGACCTTGGAATAGATCAGGTCGGCCACCACCACGATGTCGGATTCGTTCTCCAGGGTCCAGTCCTTGCCGGTGATGCCCGCGTCCAGCACCTCCTTTTCCACATAGCAGGACATTTCCTGGGGCCGACAGATGGAGCAGGACAATTCGGGATCATCCACCTCCGGGAAATAATTGCGGGAGGAGAGCTTGATCCGCCAGCCAGACTTTTCAAAAAGCTCAACGGTCGCCTTTTCCAGACTGCCCTTGGGGATACCCAGTTTCAAGATGTTCATTTTTTATAGACCTTCCCGGGATCAAAAACCGGCGTATCGTTTACCTCAAGCCCGCTGCCCTGCACCTTTCTGAAAAAACAGCTCCGGTACCCCTTATGACAGGCAGCGCCGCCCAGCTGTTCCACCAAAAAAACCACGGTGTCCGCGTCGCAGTCAACCAGGATCTCTTTTACCAGCTGCACATGCCCGGAGGTCTCTCCCTTGAGCCAGAGCTGATTGCGGGAACGGCTCCAGTAATGGGCCTTGCCTGTTTCCAGGGTTTTTTGCCAAGCCTCTTCATTGATATAGGCAAGCATGAGGACCTCCCTGGTCAGGTGGTCCTGGGCGATGGCCGGCAGCAAGCCGCCTCCCTTGTCAAATCGCAGCACACTCATAATTCTCCCACAACGGCAGGCATTGCTTACTTGCCCTCGCCGTCCATATCCTCCGGCTCTTTTTTCTCCTCCCCGGCTTTTTCCCTGGCTAGGAAATAAAGCAGGCAGGCGCTCCTGAATTTACAATATTCCGTGGGCCTCCGGCAGACAGCCTTTTTAGAATCAACCTTTTCCTTGTATTTTTCACAGACCAGGTCCATATCGCCACCTGAAAAACAGGCAAAATATGCCTATCTTTCTATCTTGTCAAGTAGTTGCGGCAATGGCAGACATCCCAAAAAATCTGACCCGGCATTTATAAAAAAATTAAAGTAGCATATCCTGGAGAAAAAGACTATTTTTTTAGATTTCTTGCGCCGCGCGAAAAAACCGTCCCTGAGCGATAACCTTTCATTTTTCTTTGTTTTTCAACTGGATAAAGTCACAAGCCATGATCACCCCCGTGCCCTTTGCCGCCATGCAGCCAAAACTTGACCAGCCCCCCGTGGCGCCGGGCCAAGGCCAATCTGCCACACTTGCCCAGGCCGAAAGCGTTATCAGCCAGGCCAAAGAGACTCTGGCCGCACAGAAAAAAGAAACGCTCTCCCTCTCCACCGACTCCCGCGTGACCCAATGGCAGGATTGCAACTTTAACAACTACAACCACATCCTGGGCTTTCTCGGTCTGCCGGACACCATGGCCGAGGTCAGGGATCAGCAGCCCGCGAAAGCGACAAAGATCCTCAAGCACATTGAAAAATGCGAAAACGAGTTGGGTGCCCTGGATATCGATATCCGCCGCAAAACCATTCAACCCGTCAAGGCTGTCAACCAGGCGCAACAAATCGTACAAGAATGCGCCACCTACCAAAAAACCGTAAAAAACTGGCGGGACCAGATCACCATTTTAACCGAAGCGGACAAATCTCTCCGCGAGCGGCTCTCGGTACGCGGTCTGCTCCCCCTGACCAGAGCGCTCGGCAGACGAACCGCACCAATGGTGGACGAAGGCTACAATTTTTACCGCATGGTCAGGGACGAAAGCGGCCAGAACGACACCCCCACCCTGCATGACTACCATACCCAGTCCATTGATCTGGAAAAAAGGATTCGTAATGTCGACCTCAACGGCCTCACCGGACTCGCCCGGGCCATTGTCGATCACAATCTCCAGGTGGCAATGACCGCCACCGACCAACTCAAGGAATTCATTGAATTTTTCCTGAAAAATCTTCCGGGGGAGATTACGGTGGTGGACAAGGTCCAGCAGGAACTGATCAGTCTGCGGGAGACTCCGGCCCCAGGGATTCTGGCAAGAATCGAAGCCATTACCTCCAGCCTGTCCAGAAACCTCATCGGCCTGCGGAACAAGGCGCAGAGCCTGAAACAAATCCAACTTCTTCCCATAGTTCTGGAAGAAACGCGGACCTTCCATTACACCATGAAAAACACCATCCTCCCGGAGCTGAAACGTCAGATTACCGCGCCAGGCTCTCCGGTAAACCCCCACACGATTGCCGCCGAAAAAACCACCGATTTTTTCATGGGGCTGAAGGGTTTTGTGCGGGCCATCAAGCTGCTTTTCAGCGCCGCAGGCGGCCAAAAAGCCGTAAAGTCAGAGGATTTACACCGCATACTCCTCGATCTCCTCAACACCTGCGACATCTACTATGGCAACAGCAAAGGGGATATTGCCCGGCTGCACAAGTTCATCGACGCCAAACTCTGCGACTTCGATCAGCCTTTTCCCTACGAAGGCCTCTACCTGACGGCCAAAGAGGCCATAAGCACCTACGGCTCCCGACTCGAAAAACTGTTATACAGCTTTGAAACCACCGATTTCAGCACCGACGACAAGGACGAGAAGCCGACCAAGGCACACAAGACCACGGTGGGACATCTCATCGCCAAGCTGGAAGTGCGCACCGCAAACCTGGAAAGCGCTAAAATCTGACCATGCTCCAGTTCCTCGACCAACTTCCCTTTCCGGTTCTGATCGTCTTTGCGGTTTTCATGCTGCTGGCGCCGTTTCATCCCATGCCGCACGTGGTGGAAAAGATCATCATGCTGAAAAACGGCCAGCTCCATCGGCCGATTGACATCTTTGACCTCTTCTTCCATCTGGCCCCTTTGCTGCTGCTTGGCCTCAAGTGGTGGCTGTCCCATGGCCGCCCTTGACCCAGGCCCCTGCAGCACACAGGCCATCAACACTACCCTATATATATATTATTGAGGAGTAACCATTATGCAGCACGTTTCTGAAAACGACTCCGTCACCATTATCTACGACGCATTTCTGCCCACCGGTGAAAAATTTGATTCCTCCCAGGACACCGGCCCCCTGCAATTCCAGATGGGAACCGGCACTGTACTGCCCGCCTTTGAGCAGGCGCTGCTGGGCATGGCTGCCAAGGAAACCAAGAGCATCACCGTTGCGGCCAAGGATGCCTACGGCCTAAAAAATGAAGACCTGATCATGACCGTGAGCAGCCAGGGTTTTGCCGGCCAGGCCATCGCGCCGGGGATGATCCTCGGCCTGAATATGGAACAGGATGGCCAGCAACACAAGGTTCCGGCCACGGTGCTCGCGGTTGCTGCGGAAACAATGACCGTTGATTTCAATCATCCGCTGGCTGGTCAGGACATCACCTACCAGATCACCCTGCTTTCCATCGACACCCCTGTTGCCGAGGCTCCCGGCTGCGGTTGCTCCTCGGGCAGCACAGGCGGCTGCACCCCGAACCGCGGCTGCAGTTGCGCCTGACCGGGATTTCTCCCCATGGCCACGGAAGTCCGCCTCCCGGACCGGCATAATTCACGGGCGATCCTGAGCATTGCCGGTTCCGATCCTTCGGGCGGGGCCGGAATCCAGGCAGACCTGAAAACCTTCACCGCCATCGGGGTCTACGGGGGGGCGGCTATCACCTGTCTCACCGCCCAGAACAGTCTCGGCGTTTCCTCCTATCTGCCCGTTGCCCCGGAGTTTGTCAAGAAACAGATTCAACTGGTACTGGCCGATCTGCCTGTCAGCCACATCAAGACCGGCATGCTTGGCACCGACGAAATCGCCGGGGCAATGGCCGAGGCCCTGCACCATTTCCCCGGCGAGGTCATCTGCGATCCGGTGCTGACGGCCAGCGACGGACACGAACTCTTCCAAAAATCCAAAAGCAATACCGGTCTGTACGCCCTGTTCAATGTTGCCACCGTCCTCACCCCCAACCTCCCCGAGCTGGCAATCCTGGCGGGTCGAAACCTCGAGACGCCGCAGGAAGCGGTGGAAGCGGCAACCGCCCTGCTTGCCCGCCACCCCAAGCTGCGGGCCATTGTGCTCACCGGCGGGCATCTCCGGGAACAGGCCGGGGAGGTGGAGGATTTCCTGATCCTCAAGCAAAAAACAGGCCGGGAGATTCTCACGGCCAAACATGCGCGAATCATGAGCAAAAACACCCACGGCACCGGCTGCACCTTTGCCTCGGCCTTTGGTGCCTACCATCTGCTCCACGGCAATGACCAGGACGCCTTTTTCAAGGCGGTGGCCTTCATGGATACCGTCCTGCGGCAAAGCGCCAACCTTGCCCTCGGCAGAGGCAAAGGCCCGCTGGCCCATCATCTTTTCCGGGGCAAGATTTGATGCTCACCATTGACGTTTAACGTCAAGCGTTATATCGTTTGCATAAGCAATCGCATCTCTTGATGCAGCTTGAGACATGACCAGGACAGAAAACTCAACAATATAAGGAGAAAACCATGCAGAAAAAACATGGACTACAGATGGCGGTGGTGGCGATTATTTTCATGCTGATCACCTCCGGGTGTGCCAACACATCGCAAGGAACAGGCGGCGCGGCTATCGGTGCGGCAACTGGCGCCATCGCCGGTCAGGCCATCGGCCACAACACTGCGGGAACCTTGCTCGGCGCAGCAGTAGGCGGCGTGCTGGGCTATATCGTCGGCAACGAGATGGACAAATCCGACCATGCACGACTCAATCAGGTATACGAGAGTTCACCTTCCCATCAACGCACCCAATGGGTCAACCCGGACACCAACCGCTCATACACCGTGACACCACAGCCTGCTTACACGGAACCGTCCGGTCAGGTTTGTCGGGAGGCGGAGATCCTCGCCACCGTGGACGGACGCCCGGAAAAGGTGGTCTCCCTGGCCTGCAGGGATAGGAACGGCAGATGGGTGATTCAGAAATAATCCCCTGGCGGATAATCCAGACCAACAATATTCGGGGCGATATTCCAGACACAGAATGCCGCCCCTGAATATAATTGAGAAAAAAGAGCCAGACTCAAACCATGCGCATTTGGATTGACGCCGATGCCTGCCCCGGCCCAGTAAAGGAGATTCTGTTCCGGGCTGCGGAGCGGATGCGGGTAGAGAGTATCCTGGTGGCGAATCACTCCCTGAGAATACCGCGTTCGCCTTTTATCAAAGCGGTGCAGGTCACAGCGGGATTCAATGTAGCAGACGCCAGGATCATCAAGAGCCTTGCCCCGGGCGATCTGGTGATCACTGCAGATATTCCCCTTGCGGCCGAGGTGGTCGCGGCCTCGGCAACCGCCCTGAATCCGCGGGGCACGCTCTATACACCCGAGACCATCCAGGAACACCTGGCGCGCCGGGACTTCATGGACGAGTTGCGCTCAACAGGCACCATCACCGGCGGACCTTCAGCCCTGAGCAAAGTGCATCTTCAAGCGTTTGCCAACCAGCTGGACCGATACCTGACCCGATACGCAACTACCGCACCGCAAACCGTATCTCGATGAACGGCGCCTTGCCGCCAGAAATTCCTCTTTATTTTTCTAACGAAAACTGCCTGATGAACCTGGCCAGAGTTACAACCTGCTCCGGGACAAGATCGCCAAAGGCCATACCCCGGCGCCTGACCTCACCCGCTTCTCCAGCCTTTTCATCGATGACAATGTCACAGACATTGGTGAGGGGGATATTGTCAAAAAAGAGCTTCTCTCCGCCAAAGATGATCCCGAACTCCGCAGGCTGCGTGGTCATGTCGTCATAAGCCGTGTACCGAAAAGACAACCCGCCGAAGCTCACGTCGATGATTTCGCCGTACACGGAATCAAGGGCGATCACCCCGTCCTTCACCGGAAACCTCCGGCACCGCCTGCTCTCCCGCTGGTTAGCCATACTCATCCCCCCATTTTTTTTCAGGACACCCCCCGCCCTGTATTAAACGCAAACAAAAATCACATCATTCGTATCCTGCCACAATCCGGGCAGACCCAGGTCGGGCCATTGCTGATAGTCCACATGTTTTCTTTGAAGCAGTCATCGCAGATCTGAAAGCCGCAGGGACAGTTCCAGCAGAAGGGCAATTTCCGCCGACAACAATGGCATTGGAACTCCTTGGGATTTCGGCGACGACCCGCCTTCTTAGGCTGTTCTCCCTCCATGATCAAGAAGGCTCCTTGACTTCGGCACCCAGCCAGGCCAGATACTCCTTGCTTCCGGCAATTATAGGCATGGCAATAATCTCCGCAACCTCATAGGGGTGGATCGCCTTAATCGCCGCCTCAATTTCAGAATAAAGCGCGGCGCGGCTTTTGGCAAGACAGAGATACTCCCCGGATATTTCGATCTTCCCCTGCCAGCGGTAATGACTGGTTATGGGCCCCATCACCTGGACACAGGCGGCCAGCCGCTGCTCAACCAGCAATCCGGCGATGGCCGCGGCCTCCTTCTCGGTGGCGACCGTGGTGGCAACCTGGATGTATTCGTTCATTCCACCACTCCTTTATGATGCAGACAGCCTGCTGTCTATTCTTCTTCCCCGCCCGGAATCTGTCAACCCCTAACCAAACAAAGTTTTTTGCCGAACCGACCAAGAGCATGGACAGCCTGGCCCGATCTCTGGTACATATGAGAAAATCCGTAACCACTTTTCTCACACCACAATCAAGGAGTCGCCCATGCTGCTGGCGGTTGATATCGGCAATACCCACATGGTGATCGGGGTTTTCGCCGGCCCAAAGCTTCGCTGCCACTGGCGGGTAAAAACCGACAAGGGCAGCACGGTTGATGAACTGGCCGCCATCTTCCACACCCTCTTTGCCATGGAAGGCCTCCGTTTCAACGATATCTCCGACACGATCATCTCCAGCGTGGTGCCGACGATGCAGGCTGCCTGGGCAGCCTTTGCCACCCGCTACCTGCACACCGTTCCGCTGATGGTGGGCTCGGAGACGGTGCAGACCGGCATGCCGGTGCTTATCGACAATCCAGCGGAGATCGGCGCCGACCGTCTGGTCAATGCCGTGGCCGCCTATGCCAGGTTCAAGTCTGCTCTCATTGTCGTTGATTTCGGCACCGCCATCACCTGGGACTGCGTTTCCGGGGCCGGGGAATACCTGGGCGGCGCCATCGCCCCCGGGCTGTCCATTGCCATGGAGGCGCTGGGCAGCCGCACGGCCAAACTGCCCCAGGTTGACATCTCCACCCCCCCTGGTGCCGCCATCGGCACCAATACCGTGGCCGCGATCAAATCGGGCATCCTCTTCGGCTATGGCGGCATGGTGGACGGCCTTATCCGCCGGCTGCGGGAGCAGATGGCCCCGGCCATGCCGCAGACCGTGGCGACCGGCGGCATGGCCACCCTCATCGCCCCGTACACCACCAGCATTGATCACGTTGACCCCATGCTCACCCTCAACGGACTGCAACTGCTCCATGAACGCAACGCTTAAGCCCATCCTCCCAGCCCCCTTAAAAAAAGGGGACACCATCGGCATCATCGCCCCGGCCGGACCGGTGCGCAACGAAGGTGATTTCACCGCCGGGCTGAAGATTCTCACCGAGCTGGGCTTCAAGACCAGATACCAAGGCGACATCCTCCGCCACAACGACTACCTGGCCGGGACCGACCAGCAACGGCTGGCCGAACTGCACGAGCTTTGGCGCGACCCGGAGGTCAAAGCCATTTTGGCGGTGCGCGGCGGCTACGGTTGCCTGCGGCTCCTGCCGGACCTGGATTTCAGCCTTATCCGTGAGCAACCGAAAATGCTCATCGGTTTTTCCGACCTCACGGTCCTGCTCTCGGCAATCCAACAAAAAACCGGACTCATTACCTTCCACGGTCCCATGCTCACCACCCTGCCCCGGAGCGACCGCGATTCGCAGGAGGGTTTTTTCGACCTGCTCACTGGCAGGCCAAGGCCGGAGAGCAAAATAAAAGGGTTAGAAATCCTCAAGGGAGGCCAAGCCAGCGGGAGACTCTTGCCCGGCAACCTGACCAGCCTGGTGCATCTGCTGGGCACCCCCTGGGAACCGGAGTGGAAGGATACCATTGTGGTGTTGGAGGACATCGGCGAAGCGCCCTACCGCATCGACCGGTTGCTCACCCACCTCTGGGCCGCTGGTCGGCTGGAGCAGATCGCCGGGCTCATCCTGGGAGATTTTGACCAGTGCGGCGAACGGGAAGCCATCTGGCAGCGTGCTCTTGAACTGCTGGCCCACCGGCCCATCCCCATCTGGGCCAACTTCCCCTGCGGCCATGGCAGCAGAAACCAGATTCTGCCCGTTGGGGCGGAGGTCCAGCTCGACTCTTCCGCCGGCTGCCTTGTTTTCCCGCAGCCCATGCTGATTCAATAGCCGGGCATTACAAGCCAAACAGCCTGCCGCATCAGCGCCCCATCAATTCCGCCACGTTGCCCTGCAACCGCTCGGCCAATTCCTGCTTCTGTTTGACGGTGTACTCGCTGGTGGCGATGGGCGCCCCCACCCGAATCTCCACCCGGCCTGGCTTGACCAGCAAACTGCCCTTGGGTAAAACCTGATGGGTGCCGACAATGGCCACCGGCACCACCGGCACCCCAGCCTTGATCGCCAAAACAATGGCCCCTGCCTTGAACTGGCCCAGCTTGCCGTCCGGACTTCTGGTCCCCTCGGGAAAGATGGCTACCGAGATGCCTCCGGCAATGCGCCGAGCCGCCTCGTCCAGACTCTTGAGCGCCTTGCGGCCATGCGCTCGGTCTACGGGAATATACCCGGCCAAATGCATGGCCGTGCCAAACACGGGAATCTTGAACAGCTCCAGCTTGAGCAGCCAACGAAAATCACAACCCAGATAACCCTGAAGCGCAAAAATGTCAAACTGGCTCTGGTGGTTGGCGGCAAAGATGTAGGGCTGCCCCGGCTCAAGAAGATCGGCGCCGGTCATGCTCACCGAAACCCCGCTGAGCCGGGCAACAATCCTGCCCAAGTTGCGGGGGAGAAACTGAATCTCGGCCGCCGACCGCCGGAAGATGAGAACCATGATGATGGCCACGATGCTGACTACCCCCGTGAGCAGGGGGGCGAGCACCAGAACCAGAACGCCTCGTAAGAAAGTAACCACGTTGAATTCCCCGATATATTTATGGTATCGTGTCGAAAAAAATGGTCTGCCGTTTTTTCTTTTGTTTTCCCACAGGCTTGGTATCTTAGCATTCCTTCGTGCTCCTGCCAAGCACTGACCTTTAACACCGGACAAGCGCCCGTCGGATTAAATGATGATACGCATTACCGATACGCCAAAACCGCGAGACCGATTTGGTTCCATCCCCATCCGCGCTGGCAAGTCGACGAACAGCTCCCTGTCTGGGCCGCATCTGCCCCGGCGACCGAGGAGATCTTCCCTCTGGACCTGGCTTAAGAGAATCGTGGGCCTCCTCTTCGGGCTGACGCTCATCCTGGGGCTTGGCAGCTCTCTGCTGGTTCCCTATCTGGCCACCACCTTCCTGCCCAAACATCTTGCCGAAGCCCTGAATCGTCCGGTGACCATTGCCAGGGCCGAATTCAACCCCCGCACCTGCACCCTGACCCTCCGCCAGTTCATTGTCGGGCCAAAACTTTCCACGCCCGATGATCCGGTGGACCCATTGCTCTCCGCGGCCACGATATCCCTCCACCTTTTACCTGAACGATTGCTTGGCGGAGAGTTCGCCTGCAAGCTGGGCGCGGAACACTTCTTTCTGCACCTGGTCCGCCGGAAAGGCGGCGGCTATAATCTCGGCCAAGCCCTGGCTGATCTCCTGCCCGCCATGCCTGCACTGCCTCTGCGCTTTTCCTGCGACGCCATTGCCGTCAGCAACAGCCGCCTTGTTTTTGACGATGAGCAGAGCGGCAAGACCTATCTGGCCGAGGAACTCACCCTGGCCAGCCCCCCCGGCCAGGCCAGCCCCGTAAGCTTGCAGGTCAAGATCAACGGCGTTGCGATCACCTTGCCCGACACCGCCAACCCCACCCAAGCCGCCGACCCGTTGCCGTCCACGCCTGAGCCAACGGAAAAGCAAGAGACCGCCAACGCCCCAAGCCCGCCCGATGATTCTGTAATAAAAACGGCAGAGGCAATTGCCCTTATTCAGGAACTCAGCCAGGCTACCAGACAGTATCTACAAAAAACCGTCAACCCGCCGGACAAGCGCCTGACGCCCTCCCTTGCCCACTGACCCGGATACCGCCCATGCTCCGCCCGCCCTATACCCGATACAGCCGCCTCTACACCTACCATCTCGACCTCAAGGATCTCCCGGCCATCGACGATCCGGACCTCATCGGCACCTGGATCGAGGACGAGACCGCCATCCTCTTTTTCCACCGCCCCAAGGAACGGCTGGTCAAAAGTCTCTGCGAGGTCTCGGGGGCCAAGCTTATCTATGAGGCGGATCTGGATTATACGGATTGGGAGGCGGGCAGGGAAATAGGGCCATTCACGGTGGGCGGCCTAACCGTGGCGCCGGTCTGGGAAAAGGCAGCGGCGGATATCTCTCTGGACCCAAGCGTCATCTTCGGCAGCGGTTTCCATCCCTCCACCCGCCTCTGCCTGGAAGGGCTGCTGAAATACACGTCCAGCCCGGAAGTCACCATCAACACCGCCCTGGATCTGGGCTGCGGCACCGGGCTCCTGGCCATTGCCGCAGCCAAACAGGGGGTGGCCAAGATTACCGCCTGCGACAACAACCGGCTGGCCTGTGAGGTGGCCCGCGCCAACTGCCTGGCCAATGGGGTAGAGGATCGAGTTACGGTGCTCGAAGCCGACCTCCGGAGGCAATGTCCGGATACCAGGGTGGATCTGGTGATGGCCAATCTCTATAAGGGGTTGATGCTGGAGCTGTTCGAGAATCCTGATTTCTGGCAGGCAAGGCTCTATGTACTCTCCGGCTTTATCTCCGGCATGGAAGAGGATCTGCTCGCCGCCCTGCCGCAGAGCGGAATCACCTTTCTGGAACGAAGGCGGAACGACCGCTGGTGCAGCTGGACCCTACTGCGACAATGAACCCAGGCCGTTGCCCCAACTTTCAGCGAGATTCTCTGCTACGCTGCAGGTACACCGGACATTGCCCGCGTTTTTCCAAGGAGCAGTCGGCAACCTCCCAGCAGGGGGCATAGTGCAACAGCTTGCCTATGGAGGCGATGGTGATGCCGCCGCCATGGATCATGCTGAACAGACACCTGATCCAGGCGATATCATCGGCGCTGTAATACCGCCATTTCCCTTTGCGACTCGGAGTGACAAGCCCCGCTTTTTCATAATTGCGCAAGGTGCGCGGGTGCAGGGCCAGCATATCGGCTGCGGCGGAAATCCGGTAGACCGAAGGATGGGTTTGGCATCGCATGGGTAATCCTTTTCATTCTCTCTAATGTTTACAACAACGGCGCTCAATCACCCTTCATGGGAAAACGGAACGCTATCCTGGTATATTTTCCTTCTTCCCCGCTGATCAGCAGGAGACCGCCATGGTCTTCGACAATTCGGCGGCAGACAGCAAGTATCCGCCCCCAGCCCTGGGCTGTGGGGTCCTTGCCGAGCCCTGACTCAGGCCGTCGGTCCAGCGGGATCACCGCCCCGTGCTCCACGATGCTGATCTCAAATATCCGGCCCTGACCATTCTCCACCATGGTCTGGGTGGCAATGGCGATTTTCTTCCGCGGGTCCCTGCCGATGAACCTCTCGGCAAGAGCGGTCCGGATGCTGCCCAGGATGCTCAGGAAAACCTGCTGCATCTGCTGGGCCTGCACCGGCACCACTGGCGGCGCAGCCTCCAGATCGGTCTCCAGCCCGATGCCCTCGCTTTTCAGATGATAGCCGATGAGCAGCAGGGCATCCTCCAGCACCGCGGCCACGGGCAGGAATTCTCCCGCCGTCACCCCTTCTTCCTGGCCATAGAGGATAAACTTGCGGACGATCTCGGCAATACGTTCGCCAGCCTCGATGATCTTGACCAGCAGCTCGTTTTCCGGCTGGCCCGGTCTTTTGAGTTGCTCCTCATCGGCCAGCACCTGGGCATAGTTGATCAGGCCGTTGCTGAGATCGCTCACCTCATGCGACACTCCGCTGGCCAGAGCCGCGATCATTTCCAGCCGCAGCCCCACCTCCCTCCCCCCGATCCCTTCCTGTGGGGCAAGGGGATACCCCACCAGGATCAACCGTTCCGGCTCCCCGTCCGGGACCAATCGACACAGGAAGCGCTCAGGGGGCGTGATCCCGGAAAAAGCCAGGGGAGCGCCCTCTGCCGAGCGCAGTTTTTCCATCAATCCTGGGGTGTCGTGGGCCAGACCAGGTTTTCCCGGCATCAAAAAATCACCCCACGGACGACCGGGGATCTGATCGGCCCCACAACCTGCCATGCCACCAAAAACCGGGTTCGCGTCAAGGATAGTCCCTGCCGGCGACAGGGTCAGCTGGATCACCCGCAGGGCTTCAAAAAGCCGGCCATGCAGGTTCTCCCTGCTGGCGAGATGCTGCTGCCCTTCGATGGTGTGCAGCGCCAGGCCGAGATCGCCTGCCAATCCTTCGAGCAGCTCCATCTCCTTGGTGTCGAAATCCGTGGGGGAGAGGGCGTAGATGGAAAGCACGCCGTAGACAATATTTTGCCAAATAATCGGCAGAGCAGCGCAGGCCGCATGCCCATCGGCCAAGGGTGTTCCCTTGAGCAACCCCCTGGGAATTCCAGCCAGGATATCCATCCGCACCACCGGTGCTTTGGAGCGCAGGGCCAGGGCCGCCGGATTCTGCTCCGGCCCCTTTTCCTCGGCCTCGGTAAGGAGTACAGCCATGCAGGCTTCACATTCCTTGTTGCTCATGGAGGTTGCGCCGTCTGCGGTCACCGGCATGACATCCCCGGTCTCGTCACCCTGGCCTATCCAGACCAGGCAATACTCGTGGTTCGCCAGCAGGGCCCGGCAAACCTCCTTGAACAGGGAATCCCTGGTTTTCGCCCTGGCGATGGCCAGTTGCGCCCCTTTAATCGCCGCAGCCACCCGCTGAAACTTTGCCAATCCCTTAGCCGTGATCTCCCGGGCCATCAAGAGGTCGTGGAAGGAATAGGCCAGCTCGGAAATCTCCCCGCTTCTCCCGACAATGGAAAGCCCGGGCCGGGAACCTGCGGCCACCTCCTTCACCTGCTGGACAAGATCCAGCAACGGGGCGATCAAGCGCCGCTGAAAAAAAAGAAGCAGGACGATAATCAGGCTGACCACCATGGCCAGGGCGCCGATCACCACATTCTGAAAGCTGATCAGCTCGCGCTTGCCATGCTCGACCAGCACCCGGTCAAAAAGCATGAGCCTCTCGCCCAGGGTGCGGATATCCGTATTGAGTTGCCGCAGATTTTCCGGCTTGACCGGCCCGGCGCTGATCTTTCGCACCAGCAGGACAAGGCCGGGCAGATCAATGGCGTTGGCTAGGGTGAGTTTGTAATGATCGTCTATGAACCGGTTCCCGATAACAGAGACCAAATTGCGATTGAGTTCCTCCAGCTCCGCGCCCACCGGGGCCAGCCCTGCATACTGCCCTTCCAGCAGGTTTTCGGTGACATGCTCCCGGATGATGGAAAACTGGAAGATGAGTTTTTCGGTCTGTTGGCTGACCTCGACATGATTGCGGTACAGCTGATATTGCCTGATTCCCAGCCCCAGCAGGGCCACAAGGATCAGCACGACCGAGACCGCGGTGGCATGGATTGTCTTCTTTAAAGGAAATGCCATTTCAGTGTAACCGTTAACCTGGGGCTAAACACTTGCCACTATCCCCGGCCTGTAAACGTTCAGCAGTGCCGTAGATGCGCGAAGGAGGCCTGTTCGCTATAGCCCCTCTATGCGAATAGGCCGATGACAAAGCAGATGCGGTGCTGCTGGACCTTTACATTTCAGTCAGCCCGGAGTTGCGAGTTGCGGCAGGGCCGGAAACCCGGCCCTGCCATTTTTCATCACTGACGCAGTATTACTTCTTTTCCTTCCAGGTGTAGAGAATCGGCATCCTGGCCAGAACCGCCCGATAGACCACGATGTAGGTGGCATAGACGGTGAAGACGATCACCAATTCACGCCAGTGGGGGATTTCCCGATACAGTTGCCAGTTGAAGGCAATGAGCGCCGTATTCAACCGGTTCAAGGCAATACCAAACACCGCCAGAATCGCGGCGAAACGGGCCAAGGAGGCGTTGCTGTTCCGCACCGCCATGGTGTAGAAAATCAGCGGCAGGATGACCCCCACCACCATCTCAAACATAAACCAGGCTCCCCAGCCGGTGAGCAGATACGCCCAGTTATTGTCGTGGGCAATCCCGATGATCTTGATGACCAGATAAGTGATCAAGGCCATGGAAGCGCCCTTGGCCAGACCCAGGGTCAGCTTGCTGAGGTTGCTCAGATAATTTTCATCACACCGCCAGCGCATGAACCATTTGGTCAGGGTACTGACCACAATGAGCATGGACAAGCCGGCAAACACCGCGGACACGAAAAAATGGAGCCATTGAAACGGAGAGGAATACCAGAGCGGATGCACCTTGCCCGGAGCATAGGTGAACAACGCGCCCAACGCCCCCTGATGCAGGGTGGAAAGGATGATCCCGGCAATGGTCAAACCGAGGACGATGCTCTTGATAAACTTCTTGGCCTTGGGAAAGCCCATCCACTCGGAGAATGCCGGCACCAGCTCCGCCACCTGACAGGTAAGATAGGTGGCCACATGCCAGGCCACGAGAAACAGCACCGCCGCCGGTCCCAGAGAAACGAACATGGGGTAGATCAAACGCCAGGGTTGGCCCAGATCCACCTGCAGAAACACGACCGCAAACAGATAGCCCAGAAGTCCGTTCAGTAGGCCGAGTCGCTCGATGGACTTGAAATCCTTACGGCCAAAAAGCTCCACCGTGGTTCCCATCATGAAGCCGGAGGCGGAAAGCGGCACCATGGTGAACAGACCCCAGCCCAGAAACAGCCCCCAGGGGTAGTCATAGGAGGAATGCGTTACCCAACCCAAGCCAAAAATAAAACGCCCCACCAGGATCGGCAACCCGATGGCATAAATGGCCCAGAGCACCCAGTTGAACGGGTTGCGCAGCTGAACCGCCCAGTACTCTTTGGGGGAAAGCCCCAGCATGATCTTCTCTTTTACGGTCCACTCACTCCCATCTTTTTTGAGATCGGAGACAACAGGGGCGAACCCTTGTGATTTTAAGCTATTCATCGTCTTCCACCTCTCCTCAGCTTTTATTTTCTTCGTTTTTCGTTGCGTCCTTCCGGTTGCTCAGCAAATGGAAGCCGGTAAAGAGCGCAGGCCAGATGGTGAGAACCATCGGCACCATCCCAAGGAACTCCTTGACATAACTGATGATCGGCTGGGTTCCCAGATGGGTGTCATAGCCGATCTTGTCAAAGGGCACGTCGGAGAGATACATCCAGGCGGTGCCGCCGACCTCGTTTTCGCCATACACGTGATCCACGTAGGCATCAGGCTTATCGCTGATCCGCTGGTGCGCCAGCTTGAGGAGATCCTTGCGCTTGCCAAAGGTCATGACCTCCTGGGGGCAAGCCTCGACACAGGCCGGCGGCCGGCCGAATTTGAGGCGGGTGTCGTAGCACATGATGCATTTTTTTATCACCGGATTGGTGGGGCTGGAGTAGCTGTAGGCCGGGATATAGAAAGGACAGGCGACCATACAGGTCCGGCAACCGACACACACGGTTTTATCGTAGATAACGGCGCCTTCCGGCGTCTTCTTGTAGGCATTGACAAAACAAGAGGTCAGACAAGCAGGTTCGTTGCAATGATTGCACTGCACCTTCCGGAACAACGGGTGTTCCCGGCCCGGCACATCATACTTCTGCACCACGGTATACGCCTTTTCCGTTGTCCTTCGCGGCAATCCACCCTCGCGCTTCTCCTCAAATACGGAGGGGTCGTCGAATGGTTTGTCCGGTGCAGGAAGATTCTGCTCTTTGTTGCAGGCGGCTTCGCAGGTCCGACAGCCGACACATTTGGTGAGATCAACAAGCACGCCCATGCTGTCCGGGTAGCCGCCAAAATTATGCGTTCCGGCCACGGCCTGTTTGCTTGTCCCGACGGCGGCGATGGCAGCGCCACCGGCCAGGCCGCCTTTCAAGAAACTTCTGCGGTTCAACTTTTTCATAATGTAACCCTCTGATATCGTTTCAGCGTAACTTCTAAGCCTCTGAGATCTTCAATCAATGACCGCCGCCATGCCCGGCGGAAGCGCCAGGAGCCGGGGCATATTTACCCGAATTAAAAAAGGCGTCCCCCTTGTCGTTACGGGTATGGCAATCCTGGCAGCCGGTTGGTCCGCCCATGGCGGTATGGCAGCCAAGGCATTTCTGATGATAGGCCCCTTTCAGGCCAAGCTTCCCCTTGTGGTGCAACTGCGGATTCCCCTCGATTTTCGCCAGGTCTTCCGCGGAAAAGCGCTTGTCGGAATGGCAGCTCTTGCAGGCCACCGATTTCGCTTTTGCCCCGGCCTCATGGCAGCGGGCGCAGTTCGGATCGGTGGGCGCGAGCCCGGTTGTGTGGTGATGACACTCAGCGCAGCTTGGTGCCACACCGGTATGCATGGCATGATCAAAGGTCACTGCGGAATAATAATTTGCCAGGCTGCCAAGTTCCACCGTGCCAGGGCCTTCTGCGGCCCAGCTCTGCGCGGCCAGGGGTGCGGTCAGGAGCATAAGCGCCGCCATCCCCAAGAGTGTTTTCTTTCTTCCTCCCATGTTGCTCTCCTTGTAAAAAAGTAATCTCGTAAAAAACAAACTCCGGTTTGCATTATCAGTGCGGCAAGGGAATTCTCTCCGCCAAGACCTGGGCTTCAAACTCCATTCCGGCGGGATTCCGAGTATTCCAGCATCTGCTTAAGCACATCCTGTGCCAAGCCTTGTCTCAAAGTGCATGAACACTGACGCCACACTCCGAGACAGAAAGCGCAAGGGCTGCGAAAAAAGGGACTACCGATTAAAAACAACTGGGTTGGATAATTGCAGGCTGGGAGAGGGTGTCATGCGAGGGGCAAAAAAAAAAATCATCACCCACTATTTTTCCGTTGCGATGGCAAGGTGCGATGCAGGAAAGAAGTGTTGCATGCAACACATGTGGCGCTACAGAAGTGTTGCATGCGACAGGTGGCGCAGCAAATGGAACATTTGCCTATCGGGATAACCCGGTTTGCGCTTTGTTTTCTTCGGTCAATTTGGGGCAGGTCACTATGATATCAACCTCTTCCGCGTCAATGGTCTCATTGAGCAGAAGAACCTCGGCCAGCTTATGCAGGAAGGTTATCCGCCCTTCCAAGACAATGATCGCCTCCTGATAGCACTCCGCGATGATCCTGGTGACCTCCTCATCAATGGCCCTGGCGATCTCTTCGCTGTAGGGGCGCTGCCGCGCACCGAGGCCGAGAAAGCCCTGATCCGGGGTGACAAAGGCCCGTGGCCCGAGCCGTTCGCTCATCCCGAATTCACAGACCATCCGGGTGGCGATATCCGTGGCCACCTGCAAATCGTTGCTGGCTCCGGTGGAAAATTCATTGAAAATGATTTCCTCCGATGTTCTACCGCCAAGCAGGATGGTGATCCGGTTGGTCAGATACTCCTTCGAATAGGCGTGGCGGTCATCAATGGGCATCTGTTGCATCACGCCCATGGCCTGCCCCCTGGGAATGATGGTGATCTTGTGCACCGGGTCGGTGTTGGGCAGAACCTTGGCAATGATCGCATGCCCGGCTTCATGGTAGGCCGTGACCTTGCGCTGTTGTTCGCTGATGACCAACCCCGTCCTTTCGGCACCCATGAGGATCTTGTCCTTGGCATCCTCGATATCGCTGAGCTGGATGCCCGCCTTGCCCTTGCGCGCCGCCATCAGGGCGGACTCGTTGATGAGGTTGGCAAGTTCGGCACCGGTGAAGCCCGGCGTGGACTGAGCCACCACCTGCAAGTCAACGTCCGGGTCCATCATCACGTTGCGGGAATGCACCTCCAAGATCTTGCGCCGCCCCTTGACATCGGGGGGCATGATGGTGACTTGGCGATCGAACCGCCCCGGCCGCATCAAGGCAGGGTCCAGAACATCCGGCCGGTTGGTCGCCGCTACGATGATGACGGTTTGGTCGCTCTGAAACCCATCCATCTCCACGAGCAGGGCGTTGAGGGTCTGTTCCCGCTCATCCTGGCCGCCCATGGCCCCGGCAGCCCCACGGCTACGGCCCACCGCGTCTATTTCATCGATAAAGATGATGCAGGGCGCACTTTTCTTGGCCTGGGCGAAAAGATCCCGCACCCGCGAGGCGCCGACCCCGACAAACATCTCGACAAAGTCAGATCCGCTGATGCTGTAAAACGGAACCCCCGCCTCACCGGCAATAGCCTTGGCAAGCAGGGTTTTCCCGGTTCCCGGTGGGCCTTGCAGCAGCACCCCCTTGGGGATCTTGCCGCCGAGCCGGGTGATCTTTTTGGAATCCTTCAAGAATTCCACGATCTCGACCAGCTCTTCCTTTGCCTCCGGAATGCCGGCCACATCATCAAAGGTCACTCGTCGGGCCTTGTCCGGGTCCATGGCGATCTTTTTCTTGCCAAAGCCGCTGCTGCCACCGCCTTTCTGACTGCGGAGCATGAAGAACATCCAACCACCCATGAGCAGGAGAACCGGAAAGGTGGAAGTCCAGAAAGGCGAAGCCCCTTGGGGTGCCCTGGCGGAGATGCGGACATTCTTCTTCTCAAGCTTGGGCAGAAGCTGCGGCACGTCCGGGGCATAGGTCGAGAAAGATTGGCCGTAGCTGTCCGTACCGGTAATCTCCTGGCCCCGGATCAGCGCCTCCCGGATCTCGTTATTTTCCAGCTTGGCAAGGAAGCTGGAATACTCAAGCATGGGCGACCGGTTCTCCACGATCCAGACGTTGTAAACGACAACGGCCAGGGTTGCCGCCAGCATGAGCAGCAGATAATTTCGCACGTATTTGGCCACGATCTCCCTCCTGGAAAGGATGAATGAAATTTAGAGTGACTGCCTTGTTGCAACTGAACACATTATGTTGCAACAACCGGACCATGCAGCTTTGCCAGCCTGCCAGTTCCCAAGAAAAAACGGCAAAAAAAAGCCCGGACGAATCCGGGCTTAGAGGGAGGTACTACAAGGTTAGCCGTAAAACGGCATCAAGTGCCGTAACGGATGCTTCAAAGAACAAAGCATCCGCACGGCTCCTAATCAGCGTTGGCCGGGAACCGTAACCTTCGGGGTGTTGACATACTTGAAGAATACCGGGAACGCGGCGAAGAAGGCGAGGCAGACCAGGTACTCCACGCCTTTAATGTGGGTGTAAAAATCCACCATGGTGGCCTGCTCACTGATCAGGCCGATGGCCACCATGTACTGCCGCGCCACTTCACTCAAGCCCACCTTGGAAAGGCTGAAACTCAAGGCAGCAAGCGCCCACAACCCGACGGCTGCGCCGATGCCGCCCATTATTGCCATGAAGATTCCTGCGCCCTTCTTTTCTGCTGTTGCCTGTGCCATGATGCTTCTCCTTGTTGAATTCTGTTTTTCTATGATCTTGAATGATCCCAATCTTGTTTTTAGCTTGTTACATCCCAGTTACTGCGGTAAGCCAGCTGCGACCCATCTCCATAACCCCACCCATGGTGCTCATCCCGCCGATCAGGCAGGCAATGCCCCATACGCCGATCAATGCTGCCAGGGTAAGGATGACTGCCACACCTGCCTGGGAGATTCCCTCACCGATTGCTTCCTGATCAAGTTCGCCAAGACCGAGTCCTTGTTTCTGCAATGTGTTCTTCATGGTGAGCCTCCTATGATTTTGTTTTTTCGTTCTTATCACGATGTTGATCTCGTTTGATCAGGAGACATTGCACAGGGTGTGCCAACACAACCCAGGAAACAGGGGGGAATTTTCCAACACGCGGCTGTAACTATTCGATTACAAAGGAAATAAAAAATCGTTCTCTGCGCAGGGAAGAAGGGGTGGCAGAGCCGATCAGAAGGCAAATAAATCTTTTAATATCGTGATGTTATGAGATTTTTTCGGAGATGGCCGGGGAACATCCACAACGGGGGGATGACAGGGAGGAACAAAAACAAAAAGTGTGGCGCCGCGGATTGTGGCGCCACACTTTTGCTGTAGCATGTGTGGCAGAGTGTTGCAGGTGCAACACTCTGCTATTCCAGGCCGTATGCCTTCATTTTTCGGTACAGGGTGCTGCGGTCAATACCAAGCAGCCGGGCAGCCTTAGCCTTGTTGCCGTCGGTCTGGGCGATGATGTCGAGGATGTGCGCCTTCTCGCTTTCCTGCGAGACCGGGGCTGTGCCGGGGGTCTCAGCGACAGCCACGGTTTCAAACCCAGCCCCCCCAGGTGTTGCCGCAGCGGCGCGGCCACCGCTGCGCACCTCTTCCGGAAGATTGGTGGTGGTGATGGTGTCGTCCGCGCACAGCACACAGGCCCGTTCCACCACATGCTCCAACTCACGGACATTGCCCGGCCAGCGGTAGGCGGCAAGCAGCTGCAAAGCCTGATCGGAAATGCCGGTGATGTTCTTGTTCAATCGCTTGCTGAAGCGGGCCAGGAACAGCTCCACCAGAATGGGCAGGTCACCCTGCCGATCTCTGAGCGGCGGCAAGGTGATGTCAATCACCCGCAGCCGGTAGTAGAGATCCTCCCGGAACTCTCCCCGTTGGACCTTCTGCTTCAGATCGGCATTGGTGGCGGCCACCACCCGAACATCCACGGTGACGGGCTTGTCCTCGCCTACGGGATAGAAGGTGCGTTCCTGCAGAAAGCGCAGCAGCCGCAGCTGCATGAGCGGCGAGATATCGCCTATCTCATCGAGGAACAGGGTGCCGCCGTCCGCCTGGAGAATCCGCCCCTC
Organism: Thiovibrio sp. Mzg5; assembly: GCF_055379285.1. Taxonomy (NCBI): domain Bacteria; kingdom Pseudomonadati; phylum Thermodesulfobacteriota; class Desulfobulbia; order Desulfobulbales; family Thiovibrionaceae; genus Thiovibrio; species Thiovibrio sp. Mzg5. The sequence goes on from NZ_AP022872.1 coordinate 1,776,428, forward strand.
CCGGTTGCGATCCGCCCCGGTGAAAGAGCCCTTCTTGTGGCCGAACAACTCGGACTCCATGAGATTTTCCGGGATGGAGGTGCAGTCGAACTTCACCAGGGGCATGTCCCGTCGCGGGCTTTCCGCATGCAGGGCCTCGGCCACCAGCTCCTTGCCGGTCCCCGATTCTCCGGTGATCAGCACCGAGGTGTCCACCTGGCCGACGTTTTCTATAAGGGTGTACACGGTCTGCATGGCCCGGCTCACCCCGGCCAGCCGGTGAAAGTAGGTGCGCTTGCCCCGCTTTTCCAGATCCTCCAGCCGGCTCACATCGCGAAACACCAGCACCACGCCGAGGAAACCCTTGTCCTGCTGGCTTTCCAGGGGCGCCGCGCTGAGACGGAACACAACATGGCCGCCGGTCTCCAGATTGGCTTCGATGCGATGTTCACGCACCGCTTCCCGGCATTCCAGAACCTTCTGCGCGTCCGTGGCGAACACAGCAAAGGAATCGGCCACCTCCTCCAGACTGGTACCAATGGCAAGACCGGGCATACGCGTTGCCGCCCATTTCTTGGCCTGATCATTCATCTGTACCACCCGCAGGTCATGGTCAACGGTGATGATCATGTCCCGGACGCTGCGGAAAATCGTCTCCAGATACTGCTGGGAGCGCTCCTTTTCCTCGGTCAACCGTTCCTTCTCCTTCCAGAGTCCATACTGCTGCAAGGCCATGCGCGCGGTGCGCAACAGATCGGCCTTTTTCACCGGCTTGGCCAGATAGTCGAAGGCGCCCAACCGCACCGCTTCGGAGGCGGTGTTGATGTTGGGATAGCCGGTGACCATGACCACCGGGCACTCCAACCCCAGCTCCCGCACCCGCCGCAGCAGGTCGATGCCCGAGGCTCCCTCCATGACGATGTCGCTGATGATCAGATCGAAGGTCTGCTGTTCAATGAGTCCCAAGGCCTCTTCAAAGGTCGAGGCGGTCAGCACCGGCCCGTACCCCTCACGGCCAAGAAACATCTGAAAGGTCAGCCGCAGGCTTTCCTCGTCATCCACCACCAGTATCCTGGTCTCTGATTTGTCCAAATCGATCATTAGTGCTCCCCTGGCACGCCAATGCCCAATACGTTACGCGATTCACTCTTCATAAGCGGGCAGATCCACGATCATGGTGGTTTGCGCGCCCAGTTCGCTCTCCACCCGGAGATCTCCCTGAAAATCCCTGACCAAACCGGCACTGATGGAGAGACCCAGGCCGGTCCCCTCCCCCGGTTTCTTGGAGGAAAAAAACGGCTCGAAAATCTGGGTGAGCAGCTCCGGCGGTATTCCTGCGCCATAATCGGTGATTTCCGTTCTGAGCACCGTGCCCCCTTGGCCCTGTGCGGCCCGGCAACGGATTTCCACCTTTTTGCCGGGGTCCCGCCCAGGATAGCGTTGATTGAGGGCGTAGCGGGCGTTGCTGAGCAGATTGAGAAAAACCTGCTGCAACTGCTGCGGATGCACCCGGATGGTCGGCAGGTCCTCCGGGATATCGGTGTGGATACTCACCCCGTCTTTCTGAAGCTGGTGCTTGATCAGGGAAAGGGAATCGTGGATGATCGCCTCGATTGAGACCACCTCCGCCTCCTCCTCCCGCTGCCGGGCAAAAAAGAGGAGATTGCGCACGATATAGGCGATCCGCTCTCCCTCCTTAATGATGCGGTCGAGCATCTCCCGCTGGATCGGATGGCCGCCTTCGCCCTCCAGCGACACCTGGCTCGAGTCGTCGAGCAGTACCTGGGCGTAATTGATGATACCGTTGATGGGGTTGTTGATTTCATGGGCGACGCCTGCGGCCAGTTCGCCGATGGAGGCAAGCTGCCCGGCCCGCATGGTTTCGGCCCGGTACATCTTTTCCTCGGTGACATCCCGCAGGAGGATCAGGGCCTTGGTCTGGCCATCGACATCGGCAAAGGGCACATAGCTTTGCTCATAATGGCGCCGGTCAGACATGATCTCCTCGGTGCGCTGGATCTCGTTGCGCTCGATGGCGGCGTGCATGCGGCACACCTCGCAGGGCTTGTCGCGCTGCTTATAAACCTCATAGCATTTCTCGCCGATCTTGTCGCCAAAGGTCCGACGCAGGATCTCGTTTTGGTACTCGATCACATAATCGCGGTTGAGGATGTGCATGCCCTGGTCGAGGGCGGAGAGAATCCCCCGGAACTTGTCCCGCTCGGTGCGAAGCTGCAACTCGATTTCCAGCTGCTCGGTGATATCCTTGAAGGTCACCACCGCCCCTCTCACCTTGCCGTCCGGGTCCCTCAGCAGATCGGTGTTTTTGGCAACACTCCGCACCCTGCCGTCCTTGGTTTTGATCTGGCAGACCTTGCCCATAAGGGGGTTCCCCTGCTCATCGACAAAAGCCCCGCACTCCTGCGAGCAGGGGGGAAGGACAAAAATATCGCAGGCGTGGCCCAACACCTCTTCCCGCCTGAAGCCGGTGACCCGTTCGGCCTTGTTGTTCCAGCTAGTGATCTTGCCGTTCAGGTCAAGGCTTACCGCGGCGCTGGGAATAACCTGCAAGGTAAGCTCGGCCTGGGCAAGCTCCCGAGCGAGCCGAGCCTCGGTCTGCCGCCGCTTGTCAAGCTCCCGCTGCAACTCCTGATTGGCGTGAAGCAGGGCCTTGATTTCTTCGTCCCTGGCCTCTCCGCACTGCTGCTTTTTGTTTCCCATCATCCACCTGTTTTGTTTCCAAGGCCGCGCGGCCCCCTTACGTTTACAACATCTTATCCAGCGCCTCGGCCAGGTAGGCGAGATGCGCTTTTTCCTCGTCGGCCAGGCGCAGAAAAAAGGCCCGAACCTCCGGCTGTTCACTCTTTTGGGCCATGCGGCTGTAAAGATCCAGGGCCTGGGTCTCTAACGCCATGGCAAATTCCAGGATATCCCGTTTGCTGTGCAGACGGACATCAGCCTGGGCGAAAAAATCATCCACCCTGCCGCCGCCCTCCATGATTCCAGCCACCCCCTTGCCCGGCATTGCCTCTGGCCCGTGCGTCTGGCGGTATTCGGCAAGGAGCCGACCCTTGTGCGTATCCTCAAAGCCCATCAACCGGGTATAGAGCTGGCGGGCCTCGTCATCTTGCGCCCGCTCGGCCATGCGGTGGTAGAACTCCTGCAACCCATCCTCCATGGCATAGGCCAGACTCACCCCATCCTCATACTCTTCCTGGCCGGTGAAAAACTCCAGCCCTGCCTCTTCTCCCCCCCGGGCCTGCTCCCCCTGCCAGGCCTTGATGCCCCCGGCCATATTGTAAACGCTTGCAAAATCCTTGCCAGCGAGCAGCTGGGCCGCTGCCTTACTTCTGCCGCCGACGGCGCAATAGACAATGACCGGCTTCTCCTTTTCCAGCTCACCGAGCCTTCCTGGCAACTCCTTGAGCGGAATAAGTTTGGCCCCGGCCAGGTGCCCCTCCTCGTACTCCTTGGGCTGGCGAACATCCAGCAGCTGATAGGCATCCGCCCCCCGCGTCTCCATGTACTCCTTGGCCTGGGCCACGCTGAAATCCTTGCCCGGCACAAACAGATTCTTCCAGTTCATTGCTCACCCCCTTGTTGTCTATTTCCCGCCGCGATGATCTATCTTGCCTTCACGGGGTGTTGCGCCTGAAGGGCAGCGCCAGCAGCCCCCAGAATCCCAGTTCTTCGATCTCCCGGTGCGAACCGATGCCGATGACGATCTTCTCCTGTTCCACCTCGGTGATCAGAGTGCCCAGCATCCGATCCCAGATGGAAAAGATCACCCCGTAATTGGAATCCCGCTCCTTGATCCGCACCGAATGGTGGATGCGGTGCAAAAAAGGCGGGACAAAGAGAAGCACCCACCCTCGCTCAAACCAAGCCGGCACCCGAATGCTGCTGTGGTGGAACTGCACGGAGAGGTTCACCCAAATCTCAAACAGGATGTAAGCAGTCAGGGGAATGCCGAAGGTATAAATCACCGCCAACCGGATCAAGCCGGTGAAAAGAAACTCGCCCAAGTGAAAACGGTTGGCCGTGGTCACGTCCATGTTCAGGTCACTGTGGTGGACCCGGTGGAACCGCCAGAGGAAGGGCAGCACATGGGTGAGCAGATGCCAAAGATAAATGAAAAAATCTAGAATCAGGATGGAGGCAACAATCTTGAACCACTCGGGCAAATCCCAGGCATTGAGCAGGCCGGTATTTTTCTCCTGCCCGGCGAAAATCAGGGCGACTATGGCACTGGTGTACAAGAGGTGGTAGATCGTGCCGTTCATGATGGAGAGCGGCAGATTGGCGAGCCAGCGCCTGGCGCGGGGGACGGTGGGTTCCCGGTAGGAAAAAAACTGTTCACTCAGCAGAAAGATAAAAACTCCGCCCCAATAGAGGTAGGGCTTGGCTGCATACAGATCCATACTAACTCCTCCTTAACCTGTTTACTTTCCTATATGGTAATCACCGTATAACCCGCCTCCAGATAGCGGGCCATGGCAGGATGCCCCTGCATCTCGTCGGCCAGGGGCAAGCCCTGCGCCTCGGCTGCGGCCAAAGCCCCCATCTTGTTGGCGCAGGCCCGGCAGACGCAGTCAATAAGCCCGGCCTTTTTCGCCTTATCGTAGAGAGGGGCAAAGGGCACGTCCGGTTCGGCCAGCTCTTTAATCAGGGCCGTGGCCCTCCCTTCGATAACGAGTTTGACATCCCAGCCCCTGGCCCGCATATCCAAACCGTTCAGCAGGGCATGGGCAAAACAGGCCGGTTCTCCGGCAAAGGCAACAATAACTATCTTCTGTTCCATGGCGTCCTCCGTTCAGACACAGCAGTTGAGATGATGCGATAGGGCCTCTGCTTCTCCCGAAAAACTACCATGTTTTTTCCAAAAAACCGGAAAAAATCATGTTCCATCTCGAGCGAAGAAAGTCTTGCGCGGTATTGCCGGGGAGGGCGCAGGGCCACCAGAGGTCACTTAAAAAAGACGGGGCTGCTGCGGGGGAGGCTGGAGCCGGATTGGCAGCTCTAGCCAACGAAACTAAGTCAGCACCTTGCGGATTTTAATGGCAAGTTCACTTGGGGAAAGCGGCTTGCTGATGAAATTGGCGTGCGTCCGGGAAACGCCGTGTTCTTCGAGCATGGAATCGGTGTAGCCCGACATGAACAACACCCGGATCCGGGGCTCAGCCGCCTGCACCCTGGCGGCCAGTCCGTGCCCGTTCATCCCCGGCATGACCACATCGGTGAGCAGGAGGTCTATCTTTTCTTCACCCTCTTCGACCAGATGCAAAGCCTCCTCGGCAGATGCCGCGGTAAGCACGGTATAGCCTATGGCCTCGAGGGAATGACGGATAACAGCAAGGATTTCCGGCTCGTCGTCAACCACGAGAATGGTTTCACTGCCCTGCAATACCTCAAGAGCCACACCCGCCACCGCAGATGCCACCGGAGCTTCCACCCTGGGAAAATACAAGCGGAAGGTGGTTCCCTTGCCAGGCTCGCTCTGCACCACAATGTAGCCGCTATGCTGCTTGACAATGCCGTAGGCCGTGGCCAGCCCGAGGCCCGTTCCCTTGCCCTGGGGTTTGGTGGTAAAAAATGGCTCGAAGATATGCTCCTGCACCTCGTTGCTCATGCCTGCCCCGGTGTCACGCACCACCAGGACCACATACCGTCCCGGCGCAATCTCGCCGAAGTTGGAGAACTCGCTCTGCTCCAGAACCTCCTCCACGCAGGAAACGGTCAAGACATCCCCGTCCGCCATGGCATCCCGTGCGTTGATGGCCAGATTCAACAACACCTGCTCAATCTGGTGCTGATCGGCCAGAATCCGTCCCTGCCCGCCGGGCTGGGTCTCCACGGTAAAATGAATGCCGGGATGGATAAGCCGCCGGATCATGGCACTTACCTCCGAGACAACGCTGTTTAAGTCGATAACCCGCACATCCACGACCTGATGCCGGCTGAAGGTGAGCAGCTGGCGGGTCAGGGCCGCGCCGCGGAGGCCGGCATCACGGATGGAGCGCAGGGCTTCCGCCAACGGGTCACTGGCCGGTAGCCGCCGCAAATACAGCTCGCTGTAACTTAAAATCGTGGTGAGCAGGTTGTTGAAATCGTGGGCCACCCCGCTGGTCAGCCGACCGATGGCCTCCAGTTTCTGGGATTGCAGCAATTGGGCCTGCAATTTTTTTTCCTCGCTGACGTTACGGAAAATGCAGCGGGTCAACTGGGGCTTGCCGTTTTCGTAGCGACAGCTGGCAGCGCCCTGGATCATAATCTTGTCGCCGTTTTTGGCGACAAAGGCTGTTTCTATCCTGTCGACCCGTCCCTGTTCCTGAACTCGCTGAAAGGTCTCCAGGCAGTGAGTCGTGCAGTCCGGGTCGATGAGATCAAAGATGGTGAGCTGCTCGACCTCTTCCTCCGAATAGCCAAAGGTGGCCCGCCAGGCCGGGTTGACCCGGAGAAAGCTGCCATCCGGCCGGACGAACTGAATGAGATCGCTGGCGCTTTCAAAAAGATCGCGGTATTGCTCCCCGCTTTCCAGCAGGGCCGTCTCCATGCGCTTGCGCTCGGTGATATCCCGGACAAAAGCGCAGATATACTCGGATGTGCCAAGGGTAACGCAGACAGCATCGACTTCTTTCTGGACAATCTGCCCGCTCTTTGTCCGATGGATGGTTTCCAGGTGCAGATTGCCCTGCCTTTTCCACTCGGGCCAGAACTGCCCGATCTTGGGACCGAACGCCGGATCGATGTCAGCAAGGTTCAAGGCCAGAAGCTCTGCCTCGGAATAGCCAAGGTTTTTGGCTGCGGCCTGATTCACATAAACAAACCCGCCCTCGGCGTTGAACAAATAAAACTCCACGTTTGCCGTATCAACAATGCGCTTAAAGAGTGTGTTTAATTCTTGATTGTCCACGCTGCATCCAACTTTCGTATTCGATTGATAATGCTCTGACCGTAAGGCGCTTTCTTAATAAAGATACCCTGCGCCTTGCCGTTTGGCGAGAATTTGGACCCACACCTTTTCTTTTTCTTGCGATTTTTTTCCCGGTTTCCGGAGCACAAGGCAAGGACATCTTTAGTCCTGGGCCCGAATGAGCGCCTCAAGCTCCTGCCAGTCTACGGAGCTTTGCCGACAGTTGCAGTCCTTCAGCAGACACACCTGGGGGATCACCTTGAGCCCGTGCCCCCCAAGGGAGCCCTCCGGCGAGACATTGGCGGAGCGCAGATATTTCTCCCGCAGGTCACGGGTGCAGAGGCAGCCGAGCACCGCGCGCGGCTGGCGCTGTCCGATCCGGCGCACCAAAAAATCCCGGCTGCGGAGCACCCCGTCTTTTTTGTGCAGCCTGCCGCTCACCACGATGGAAACATCCAGGTAACCCAAGGACAAAGCCATCTCCCGCATCTCCCGCAGACGGCAAGGGATGCGACAATCATCCGGGCACAACAACCCTTTTTCCTGGTCGATCACCGTGACGCACCCTTCTGCCCGCAGGCAGTAGGGCAAAAAAAGCATCCTTTCGGCGTAAGGTGTCCGGACAAATCTCTGCCGGAAAAAGCGATTCCCTGCCGCCACGACCTTGCGGACATAGGCATCCTTGTCCATCTTCGGAAAAAAACGGGCCAGGGGCCGGTAGAAAAAAACCAAAACGGGAAGGGTCAGCCAAGAGGGAAAGGATAAGGTCATGATCTCAATGATGGTAAAATTTTTTCTTGCGGCCCATGCAGATGCCGAACAACGGGAATCTTCAACAGCCCTACCAGGCTCAACTTACCACACTATCTCCTCTCCGCAGACAGTTTTCAGAGACTCGGCCCCGCCGGACCCTGATTTCCGCGGCCAGAGGCAATACCCCCCCAGGCCTCCAGCAAGCCGGCCAGCCATTTCTCGGCCAGAGCCAGTGCTTCCGACGAATTTCCGCTGTTGGCCAGACTCAATTGAGCCAGAATCATCTGGTAACTCTCGTGCAACGGCTGCGCGGATTCCTGGTCGGCAAGATCCAGGGCATTGTCCAGATAAAAGAGGATATCCATGGCCTTGCGCAGGTTTTCCGCCTTGGGGGCAATATCCCCGGCAACAAGACTTTCCCGCGCACTGGTCAGGTGAAACAGACATTTCTCGTACAAGGCGATGATGTTGCCCACCGGACTTGCGGTCTCAACCATGGTTTTCAAATACTGCGGGCCGGGCTGTTTCATCCCCATCTCTTTCCTTGCCTCTGCCAGGGAATTTTCCAAATACCTTTTCCCTTCCCCGTTTACTTTTCATCCTCGCATATCAGACCCGGATTCCATAGCGTCTTTTGCGAAAAAAATCTTCCCCGTTTTTAAAATGCCAGGGAGATATTCGGGCCGGCGGACAATGGGGTTCACGGAAAGCCGCCGGATATGGTATCCTGTTTCAACTACACAGTGGACTTCCCTTTACAGGGCAAACCCCCAAGAAAACCATCCTCACTTTACGGAAACAGCGATGCTCAAGCTTGTCAAAACCTCCTCACGCAAAGCCGGGCTTCCTCCAGGCAGCCCCGTGTTCATCGGCAAAAAAGTAACGGAAAAATTCGGTCTGGACATGGTCGATTACGATGCCGAGAGCCTTTCCCTCAGCACCCCGGTCCGGCTTGACGAGTTCCATCTGCTGAAAGAAACCCCCAGCAATACCTGGATCAGGGTCCACGGCCTGCATGACGCCGAGGCGGTGGACAAGTTCTGCCTCAGTTTCGGCCTGCATCCTCTGACCATTGAAGATATTCTCCATACCGGCCAGCGTCCGAAGATCGATCACTATGAAGACTATCTGTTCCTGGTCATCAACCTGATCAACTATGACGACGCCACCAAAGAGATGAGCATGGAGCAGATCAGCTTCGTGCTTGGCTCCCGCTACCTGCTCACCTTTCACGAAAAAGACGACTCCATTTTCAAAGAGGTGCTGGTCCGCCTTGAAAACAACAAGGGGCGCACCCGAAAAATGGGAGTCGATTACCTGCTGTATTCCCTGCTCGACAGGGTGGTGGACAACTTCTTTTCCGTGCTGGAAAAAATCGGCGAGGAGGTCGAGGAGCTGGAAGAGGAACTGGTTGCCGAGCCTTCTCCGGACACCCTCCAGGCCATCCATCTCCTGAAACGGGAGATGATCCTGCTCCGCAAATCGGTCTGGCCGCTTCGGGAGGTCATCAACGGGCTGCAACGGGATGAGACCGCGTTCATGGGGGAATCGATCCGGGTCTATCTCAAGGATCTCTACGACCATACCATCCAGGTGCTCGACACGGTGGAAACCTTCCGCGACATCATCTCGGGCATGATCGACATCTATCTTTCCTCGGTGAGCAACCGGATGAATGAGGTCATGAAGGTGCTGACCATCTTCGCAGTGATCTTCATTCCTCTCACCTTTATCGCCGGGCTGTACGGCATGAATTTCAACACCAGCCAGAGCCCCCTCAACATGCCAGAACTCAATTGGTATTTCGGCTACCCCTTCGCCCTCTTCCTGATGGCGGGGACAGCCATCACCATGCTGATCTATTTTAAAAAGAAGAAATGGTTTTAAAAAACCCGCAACCCCAAAAACCCTATCGAAAGATGGGCCGAAATTATCCGGGTGAATGCCGCCATTTTACCTAATAATTTTTCTGGAAAAATACCTGTGCTTCCCCGTCATTCCCCTATGATATAATGATAAGGAGACTCATGGCGCCAGAAAGAGCGCTTGCTTCCGCGACCGTAAAAAACTTTTAAAAACCTGTGGCGAATAGTTCAGTTTGTAATTATATAATTAAATACTGAATATCATCAGCGAGCTCCTCGCTTCCGGGGGCTTTAGACAAGGAACCACGGTACCATGAGCCAGCTAACACCTCCCGAAAACACCAATCGCTTTCTTCCCTCCTGGCCCATAATCGGTTTCCTCTGCGCCAGTCTCCTGCTGCCGGCCGGTTTTTCCCAGGCCGCAGAGGTCAATACGGCCACGGCCAGGCCGGAGGTATGGACAATCCGCAATGCGGTGCGCTTTGCCGTGCAAAACAACCCGGACAGCCGGATGGGCAAAAATCGCATTGAGGCGGCCCAAGCCGCCATCACCATGGAGCGATCCTCCTTTTTCCCGAAGCTGGACCTGAACTCCCGCTACGACCAGACCAACAATCCCATGTACTCCTTCGGCAATATCCTGAACCAGGGTGCCTTCAACAATACCATCGATTTCAACAATCCCGGCCGCACCGACACCCTGGGCATGGGGGTCCGGCTGGGCTACCGGTTTTTCAACGGCGGCCGCGACCTGGCCGGATTGAAAGCCGCCGAAGCACAAACCGTTTCCTCGCAAATGGAGCTTGGGGCGGTGCAGGCCCAGCTTGCCTTTGAGGTGGTCCGAACCTTTCAGCTCATCATCCAGGCGGAGGAGCTGCTCAAGGCGCAACAGGCAGCGGTGAATGCGATCACTGCATCCCTGGCTGTGGCGCAAGCCCGTTATCAGGAAGGGGTGCTGCTGAAGGCCGACCTCCTCGATCTGGAAGTGCAGCAGTCCAAGGCGCAGGAAGGGCTCAGCCAGGCCCACCACACCCTTGAGCTGAGCCGCAGGATATTCCTCAGCCTGCTGGGGCTTGAGGATGGCCCGGTGATCCTCGACCCGGCCCAAGGCTGCGTGCAGGAAATGCCGCAATCCGCCGATCATGCACAACGCTATGAGCTCAAAAGCATGGAGGCCATGATTCTGGCAGCCAAGGCCAGGGTCCGGCAGGCCCAGGGCGGCTATTACCCCTCGCTGGAAGGGTATGCCGGATACGACGCGGAGAAAGGCTATGTCACGGACGGCTCCGGCGACTCATGGCAGGCCGGGGTCAAGTTGCAGTTCAACCTTTCCGAGGGCGGCCGGACCTCGGCTGAGATTGCCAGAGCCTCCGCCTTGCTGTCCGAAGCGCAGGAGAGAAAACGCAAAACCGAGCTGGCCATCACCCTTGAGGTAAAGCAGGCGGAGTTTGCCGCACAAGATGCCAGGGAGCGTTTGCAGGTTACGGAAAAGAGCGTGGCCCAGGCCCAGGAAAGCGCCCGCATCAACCGGCTCCGGTTCAAGGAAGGAACCCTGCTTTCCGCCGATCTTCTCGGGGTGGAAAACCGGCTGACCGACGCCCAGGTGCGGCGCATCGTGGCGGAAACCTCCCAACGCATTGCCGTTGCCGATTTGCGGCGCGCCCTCGGCCTGCCCCAGTTTCCGGAAACTCCGGAGACACCGGCGGAGCCCCAGCCCAAAAAAACAACGGCTGCCAATAAGCCCTGAAACAGGACAGGAAAACCATGCCTCGTAAACATCTTTCTCCCACGCTTCTTCTGTGCTTGCTCCTCACCGCTGCCGGTTGCCAGAAACCCGCCCCTGACGGCGCAACCTCCCAAACCCTCCCCGCCGCCCAAGTTCGGGTGGTCACCGTGGCCGGCCAAACGGCCCAGCGGCAAAACGAGGTGGCCGGCGCCGTGGAGGCACTCCAGCGGGCAACCATCGGCGCCAAGATAGCCGGGCCCATCGAGGAGATGCCGGTGACTCTGGGATCCACGGTGAAAAAAGGCGCGCTCCTGGCACGCATCAGCGCCGGAGAGATTGCCGCCCGGTTGTCGCAGGCCGAGACTCAATTCGGCCAGGCGCAAAGGAATTTCGACCGCGAAAAACGCTTGCTCGAACAAGACGCCTCCACCAGGGAAACGGTCAAATCCCAGGAAGACGCCTACCGGGTCGCGGAGGCAGGGGTGCGCGAAGCCAGGGCCATGCGCGACTACACCCAGATCACCGCCCCCTTTGCCGGAATCATCTCCCAGAAAATGGCCAATGCCGGTGATCTGGCCACCCCTGGAATGCCGCTCCTGGTACTGGAAAACACCGAGCACTTGCAGGTGGTTGCGGCGGTGCCGGAGGCTCTGGTCCTGAAAATCAACACAGGGGACACCCTTGCCGTCACGGTCCCGGCCGCCGAGCTTTCCCGGACCGGAACCGTGACCGAGATCGGGCCGGCGGCGGATAGCGCCTCGCGGACCGCCCTGGTCAAAATCCGGATCGACGGCAACGGAGCCTTGCGGCCCGGGCAGTATGCGCGGGTGGCCCTTCCCGGCGCGGCGGGGGTCAACACCTTCCTGGTGCCGGAGGCAGCGCTGTCCCGCTTCGGCCAGATGGAACGGCTCTTTGTGACTCAGGACAACATAGCCCATTTGCGCCTGGTGCGCAGCGGAGAACACCGGGAAGGCCAGGTGGAAATCCTTGCCGGTCTCAATGGAGGAGAACAGGTCGTGGTCCAGGGCGGGGAGAGGCTTGTTGATGGTCAATCCGTAAAGATCGTGCCGTGATGAACCACCCCCCCAGCCAACAACACAGTTTTGCAGGCAGGCTCGCCTCGATTTTCGTTGCATCCAGGCTGACCCCCATCCTGATCATCGCTTCCCTGCTCCTCGGAGTCATGGCCGTGACCATGCTGCCACGGGAGGAAGAGCCGCAGATCAAGGTGCCGATGATCGACGTCATGGTCGCCATGCCCGGCGCCACCCCCAAGGAGGTGGAGGAACGGGTTGCCATCCCCATGGAAAAACTCCTCTACGAAATTCCGGGGGTCGAATACATCTATACCACCTCCATGCCGGGCCAGTGTCTACTCGTCGCCCGTTTTTACGTGGGCGAGAAGATGGAAGACGCCATTGTTCGCCTCAACCAGAAGCTGGCCACCAATTTCGACCGTATCCCCCAAGGCGTCGCGCCGCCCCTGGTCAAGCCGCACACCATTGACGACGTGCCGGTGCTCGCCCTGACCCTACACAGTTCGCATTATGACCATTACACCCTCCGGCGTCTCGCGGCCCAGCTCGACGATGCGGTCAAGAACGTTCCCGAGGTGGCCGAAACAAAGCTCATCGGCGGCGCCCAGCGACAGGTCCGAATCCTCTTCGATCCCGCGCGCCTTGCCGCCCGGCGGCTGACCGCGACGGAAATTATCCCCAAACTGCAACAGGGGAACCTGCAATCGTACTCCGGCCCCCTGCAATCCCTGAACAAGGAAGTCCTCCTGCAAACCGGGCAGTTTCTTGCCTCGGCCAAGGAGATCGGCCGCATCGTCGTTGGTGTTTACGCCAACCGACCGGTATATCTCGACGAGGTGGCCAGTGTAGTCGATGGCCCGGAAGATCCGACCAACTATGTGCTTTTCGGCTCGCACAAAGGGCAGACGGAAGAAGCAGCCGTGACCCTCTCTCTGGCCAAACGGCCGGGGGCCAACGCCGTGCAGGTGGTGGAATCGGTGTTGGCCAAGATCGAGACCCTCAAGGGCGCCCTTATTCCCAGCGATGTTACGGTGAGCGTGACCAGAAATTACGGCGAAACCGCGGCGGAAAAATCCAACGAGCTGCTGTTGCACATGGCTATCGCCGTGTTCGGCGTGACCCTGCTCATCCTTTTCTTCCTGGGCTGGCGGGAGTCGATTATCGTTATTCTCGCCATCCCTTCGACCCTGGCGCTGACCCTGCTCCTGTTCTACCTGTACGGCTACACCCTGAACCGCATCACCCTGTTCGCCCTGATCTTTTCCATCGGCATCCTGGTGGATGACGCCATCGTGGTGGTGGAAAACATCGTTCGCCATCTGAGGCTGCCCGCCAACCAGCGCAAACCTCTGCTCAAGATCGCCATCGAGGCGGTGAACGAGGTGGGCAACCCAACCATCCTCGCCACCTGGGCGGTGATCGCCGCCATTCTGCCCATGGCCTTTGTCGGCGGGCTGATGGGTCCCTACATGCGGCCGATCCCCATCGGCTCCTCCGCGGCGATGATCTTTTCGCTGTTCATCGCCTTTACCGTTACCCCCTGGGCCGCAGTCCGGGTGCTGAAAAAGAACTGCTCCCCTGCGGAATGTCCCATCGATGCCGAGGAGGAGGCGGAGCAGGAAGAAGAGCACGGCCAAGCCCCGGATGACTTCTTCACCCGCCTCTATCACCGGGTCATGGATCCGCTTCTTGCCCACGCCCGCTGGCGGCTGATCTTCTTCCTGAGCATTGTCGGTCTGCTTCTTGCCTCCTGCGCCATGGTGTATTTCGGGCAGGTCAAGGTCAAGATGCTGCCCTTTGACAACAAGAGCGAGTTCCAGATCATGCTGGATATGCCCGAAGGCTCTACCCTGGAGGCAACCACCCAAGCAGCCAGGGAAATGGCCGCGGTCGTCGGCCGGGAAGCGGAGGTGATCAACTATCAGGTCTACGCCGGGACTGCCTCGCCTTACAATTTCAACGGGCTGGTCCGCCATTACTACCTGCGCAACAGCGCCAACCTGGCGGATATCCAGATCAATCTGCTGCCCAAGGGTGAACGCAAGGCCCAGAGCCATGAGATTGCCAAGCGCATCCGGCCCAAGGTTGTGGCCATCGCGGCAAAATACGGAGCCTCCGTGGCCGTGGCCGAGGTGCCGCCCGGCCCGCCGGTGCTGCAAACCCTGGTCGCGGAAATCTACGGCCAGACCGATGCCCAACGGCTAAAGCTGGCCAGCAAGGTCAAGGAACTCTTCACCGCCACGGAAGGAGTGGTCGACGTGGACTGGTACCGCGAGGCGGAGCGGCTCAAGACCGTCATCGCGGTGGACAAGGAAAAGGCCGCCCTCAACGGCATCTCCGAAGGCGAGATCACCCAGGCCGTCGATTTGGCAATCAAGGGGTTGCCCATCACCCTTTTCCACCACCCCGACGACAAGGAGGAAATCAACATCGTCCTGGAGCTGCCCCGGGCGCTACGGGCACGGGTGGAGAGCATCCTGAACCTCCAGCTCCGCTCCGGCCTGAATCCCGCCGGACCCTTGGTGCCCCTGCGGGAGCTGGTCACGGTAAGCGAAGCGCCCATTGACCAGCCCATCTACCGCAAAAACCTGAAACCGGTTATCTATGTAACCGGCGACGTGGCCGGGGCGGCGGAGAGCCCGGCCTACGCCATCTTCGCCCTGAACAAAAAACTTGCCCAACTCGATGGGAGGGAATACGGGGGCGAACAGAAGACCATCGCCATCTACAACCTCAAACAGCCCGTTTGCGGGCTGGAGCCGACGATCAAGTGGGACGGGGAGTGGCACATCACCCTGGAGGTCTTCCGGGATCTTGGCTTCGCCTTCTGCGCGGTGATGATCCTCATCTACATGCTCATGGTGGGCTGGTTCAAGGATTACACCGTGCCGCTCGTGGTGATGGCCGCCATCCCCTTTTCGCTGATCGGCATTCTTCCGGCCCATTGGGCTTTCGGCGCCTTCTTCACCGCCACCTCCATGATCGGCTTCATGGCCGGGGCCGGAATCGTGGTGCGCAACTCCATTATTCTCGTAGACTTCATCGAGTTACGCATCAGCCACGGCCTGCCGCTTAAGGAAGCGGTGGTGGAGGCCGGAGCCATCCGCTTTCGGCCCATGCTCCTCACCGCCCTGGCCGTGGTGGTCGGGGCCTCGGTAATCCTGGCCGACCCGATCTTCCAAGGTCTCGCCATCTCGCTGATGTTCGGGGAGATCGCCTCGCTGCTCATTAGCCGCATGGCGGTGCCGGTCCTCTATTTTATGTTGCGCAACCGCCGCCAGCCGAAAACAGATGCACCAAGCAGGATCGCCGAGGAGGGACCATGACATTTTTCTCCCTGGAAATAACCCCGTTCACAGCCACGGCCTTTCTGCTCTTACTCGTCTATCATCTGGGGTTACTGATCACAAAAGGCTGTTGCCCGGCAGCCACGATCTACGCCCGCAACGCCGCAACCAGGGCGGCCTGGGTCCGGGAGATGATGGAAAACCAGCGCGACATCCTGGCCGTACAAACCCTGCGCAACTGGACCATGGCCGCAAGCTTTCTTGCCTCCACGGCAATCCTCATCGCCCTGGCCCTGCTCAATATCGTTCTGACCCCAGGCCACCCTGCCGACGCCAGCATGCAGCTGTTCAGCTTCATGGGCAAACGAATCGAGAGCCTGCACCAGATCAAACTGCTCATCCTCTCGGTGGACTTTTTCTTCACCTTCTTCAATTTCACCATGGCCATCCGCTATTACAACCATCTGGGCTTCATGATCAACGCCCCCTCGGATTCGACCTCCTCGGCACATGCCCCGGTGGTCGAAACAATCCAGTACGGCGCGGCCCACTACACCCTGGGGATGCGGGGCTATTACCTATCCGTGCCCTTGGCCCTGTGGCTTTTCGGGCCGGGCTGGCTGCTGGCCGGGACCCTGATCATCATCGCCACCCTCTATCATGTAGATCGTACCGGCTAATTTTTCTTACAGGTGGACACGGCAATCGTGGGTATAATTTTACACTGGCAAATACCCCGAATTTCTGGTATCGGAGCTGTGCAGGAATTGGTTGGTCCTGCCCACGTAAAATCAAAGGGTTACAAACACTCGCCACACTTTTTTTCTTGTTTTGAATTTTACCAACCATTGTGCCCACCGCACACGGAGGAGATCATGAAAAAAATCATCCTGACCCTTAGCCTACTGCTCGTAACAGCGATAACCGGTTGCGACTCCGGCCCCAAGCAACAATCAGCGCCCATCCAGACTCTTTCCATTAAAGGTTCCGACACCATGGTTCATCTGGTCAGCTCTTGGACGGAAGAATTCATGAAAGGCCATGCCGAGGTTGACATCTCCGTGACCGGCGGCGGCTCCGGCACCGGCATCGCCGCCCTGATCAACGGCACCACCGATATCTGCGCAGCCTCCAGGGGCATGAAGGAAAAAGAACAGAAACAAGCCGAAGGGAACAAGGTTTCCCCCGTGGAAATCCCGGTGGCCCGCGACGGCATCGCCCTGATCGTGCATCCGGAAAACCCGGTGAACAGCCTGACCATTGACCAGCTGCGCCTGATCTACACGGGCAAAGTGACCAACTGGAAGGAGGTCGGCGGCGCCGACACCCCCATTCTCCTCCTCTCCCGCGAGTCCAGCTCCGGGACCTTTATCTTCTTCCAGGAGCATGTCCTGAACAAGGAGGATTTCAGCTCCTCCGCCCGGTTGCTCCCAGGCACCTCCGCCTTGGTGCAGGCCGTGGCCGCCGACCGTGGGGCCATCGCCTATGTTGGCTTGGGCTTTGCCGCGGAGGCGAAAGGTACGGCGAAAACCCTTGGCATCCAGGCCAAGGAGCAGCCCAGCCCGGTGGTCCCCAGCGAGGAGACCGTTCGTTCCGGGGCATATGCTGTTTCCCGGCCGCTGTTCTTCTATACCAACGGGGCGCCCAAGGATACGGCAAAGCAGTTCATCGATTTCTGCCTGAGTCCGGCAGGGCAGAAGATTGTGAGAGAAACAGGATATGTCCCGGTCTCGTAAGCTATTCATAACCGACAAGTTGATGCGGCTGCTGCTGGTGGGCGCCGCCTCGACCAGCGTTCTTGTCGTCTGCCTGATCTTTCTCTTTCTGTTCAGGGAGGCGGGGCCGTTTGCGCTCGCTCCCGGGCTGGGCAAGCTCATGGACAGCCAGTGGATTCCGGTCTCCTTCCAGGAGGAACACTTCGGCCTCGGCCCCCTGCTTTCCGGCTCCGCCCTGGTAACCGCCCTGGCCATGCTGGTCACGGTGCCCATCTCCGTGCTGGTGGCAATCTACATCGCGGAAATCGCCCTGCCCACCGAACGGGAATTCCTCAAGCCCTTCATTGAAATCCTGGCCAGCATCCCCTCGGTGGTTCTGGGTTTCTTCGGCCTGCTGGTGGTGGCCCCCATCGTCAAGGCAACCTTCGGCCTCAGCACCGGACTCACCGCCTTAACCGGCGCCCTGCTCCTCTCGCTCATGGCCATTCCCACCATCATCTCCCTGTCGGAGGATGCCCTGGTCAGCGTGCCCTACGCCTTGAAAAACGCCTCCCTGGCGTTGGGCGCCAGCCATCTGCAGACCATCTTCCGGGTCACCTTGCCCGCGGCCCTGCCTGGGATCGTGGCTGCGGTGATGCTCGGGATCGGCAGGGTTATCGGGGAAACCATGGCGGTGCTGATGGTCACCGGCAATTCGGCCATCCTCACCTTTTCCCCTCTGGCCTCGGTGCGGACCATGACCGCCACCATCGCCGCGGAGATGGGCGAGGTGCCTTTTGGCAGCGTGCATTATCAAGCGCTTTTCTGGATAGGAATCATCCTGCTGGTCATCACCTTTGCCCTCAACATCGTTGCACAGCGCGTGCTGAAAAAATACGGCATGATGAAATGAACAACACCGCGGATAAATTCATCCTCTTCTCCCTGCGGCTCATCACCTACGCCATTGTCTTGGTGATCGGCTACATCCTCTTTGACATCATCCGACACGGAGCCCCGGCCCTCAACTGGCAGTTCGTCAGCAGCTTTCCCCGGAGAAGCGGGGCAGCGGGCGGCATTTTTCCCGCCATCGTCGGCACCCTGTTGCTGGTGGTGGGCACCATCGCCGTTTCCCTGCCGCTTGGGGTCGGCGGGGCGATCTATCTTTCCGAATATGCGGATCAGGGCCGATTCAACACCCTGATCCGGTTGGCCATTATCACCCTGGCCGGAGTCCCTTCCATTGTCTTTGGCCTATTCGGCCTTGGTCTCTTTGTGCTCTTCTGCGGCTTCGGCCCCTCCATCCTGGCAGGCAGTCTGACCCTCGCCTGCATGGTCCTGCCCACCATTATCGTGGCCAGTGAAGAATCGCTGCGTGCCGTGCCCAAGGGATTCCGCGATGCCAGCCTGGCCTTGGGGGCCACCAAGTGGGAAATGATCCGCACCAACATCCTGCCCTATTCCCTTTCCGGCATGATAACCGGCTCGATCCTGGGCATTGGCCGAGCCGCAGGGGAAACCGCCCCCATCCTTCTGACCGTGGCCGCTTTTTTTCTCCCCAGACTGCCCAACTCTATTTTTGATCAGGTCATGGCCCTGCCCTACCATCTCTACATCCTTGCCACCCAGCATCCGGAAGCGGACCGGATCAGACATATGCAATACGGCACCGCCCTGGTTCTCCTTTTACTGGTTTTGGGCTTAAGCCTTGGCGCAATACTCATTCGAACCCATTTCAGGAAAAAATTCCGATGGTAGAACAGTCTATTTACCCCCCAGATCTGCAAATGGTCATCACCACCAGCCAGGTCAATTTCTTCTACGGGACCACCCAGGCGCTTTTTGACATCTCCCTGCTGATCCCGGCCAAGCATGTCACTGCCCTGATCGGGCCGTCCGGCTGCGGCAAATCGACCTTTCTCAGATGCCTGAACCGGATGAACGACACCATCCCCCACAGCCGGGTGGAGGGAGAAATCTCCATCAACCTGAAAGATATCTATGCCCCGGGCACCGATGTGGTGGAGCTGCGCAAGGAGGTGGGGATGGTTTTCCAGAAATCAAACCCCTTCCCCAAGTCCATCTTCGACAACGTTGCCTACGGCCCCAGAATCCACGGCGAGAAAAATCCGAAACGGTTGGCGGAAATCGTGGAGCAAAGCCTGCAGCAGGCCGCCATCTGGGACGAGGTCAAGGACCGCCTGCACGCCAATGCCATGGGATTATCGGGTGGCCAGCAGCAGCGACTCTGCATCGCCAGGGCACTGGCCGTCGGACCGAAGATTCTGCTCATGGACGAGCCGGCCTCGGCCCTTGACCCAAAAGCAACCATGCGGATCGAGGATCTGATCGGCGAGCTGCGCACCAACTACACCATTGTCATCGTCACCCACAACATGCAACAGGCCGCCCGGGTTTCCGACTACACCGCCTTTTTCTATGAAGGCCATCTGATTGAATGCGACCGGACCCCGAAAATTTTTACCAACCCCAGAGAGAAACAGACAGAAGATTACATAACCGGCCGCTTCGGATGAAAAGGGAGTAACGATCATGGCAAAACACATGCAGCACGACATCGACAAACTGAAGGCAAAGATCATCGCCATGGGCGAAGCCGTGGAAGACCGGGTTTACCAGGCCACGCTTTCCGTGATCAACCGCGACCCGGGCAAGGCAAACGCGGTGATCAAAGGGGATCGGGAAGTTGACGACATGGAGGTGGAGATCGAGGAAGATTGCCTGAAGATTCTCGCCTTGTATCAGCCGGTGGCCATCGACCTGCGCTTCATCGTGGCGGCGCTGAAAATCAACAGCGATCTGGAACGGATCGGGGATCTGGCGGTGAACATCGCTGAACGGGGGTTATTCCTCGCCGGTCAGGAGAAGTTTGAAATCCCCTTTGACCTGACGGCCATGGTCAACCTAGCCGAAAAAATGGTCACGGAAAGCATCGACGCCCTGATCAACCATGATGTACGCTTGGCCCACCATATCCGGGCGGCGGACGACACCATGGACGCCATGAACCGGGAGATGTACACCCAACTCAAGGGGATGCTCACCACCGATACCGAGCATGTGAACAACCTCCTGCATGTCCTCTCCGTGGGACGGCATCTGGAAAGGATTGCCGACCATGCGACCAACATTGCCGAAGATGTGATCTATCTGGTCGATGCCCAGATCATCCGGCACACGCCCGAGCTTTACGACGAGTAGGCGTAGGCGCAGCAGACCGGGCCTTGCCCAGCCTTAGGACGAGATGTCGATGCTGCCCTTCTTCTTGAGAATGCGCAGACCGATGTAGCAGGGAAGTAAAACGACCACGATGCCCCCAGCGTAGGGAGTGTACGCCGATTCGCTCAGCGTGGTGCCGTGAAGAAAGTATTCCCGCCACAACGGAATCAGCGCCAGGGCGACAAAGGTCCAGAAGGCGGTGCCGCTATCCTTGATCAGGGCGCGCCACCAATGGAAATTGAACCCGGACAAGGTCTGCCCGATATTGGCAAACGACGGCCACAGCCGACGCGTCCTGCGACAGAATGCTTCGTATTCCTCCCCGAATTTCCCCTGCAGGAACTTTTCCTCGGTGGCCATAATCGCATAGTAGAAGAAGACGAAGAACGGCAGCACCGTTACAAAAGCCAAGGGCGCACCGCCATACAAGCCGATGCCGATGGCGATCAAGATGTTGCCAAGATACATGGGGTTGCGGACATGGTTGTAGATGCCGCCGGTCACCAAACGGCTGGCGTTGACCTTGCCATCCTTCCCCCCCCGCTCGATGTAATCAAACCCAATGGTAAAGAACCGCAACCCCTCACCCAACAAGGTCACCACCAACCCCAGACTGGTCAACCAACTGGTGACGGTCTCACTTATGATAATCTGCGGCCTGAAAACAAAGAGCATGGCGATGAAGATAACCGGGAACATATAGGCCCGGTAGCGGAAGAAAAAGTTCCCAGCCCCGACCATGAAGGGGTTGCTCAATCTCATTTTGCCCCCTTACGAATGATATAGCCGCAGAAATTGTACCACTTGAAAAATATTTCGCATTCGCTGAAGCCGTTCTGCAAGACGAGTTCCTCGTTTTCCTGCACCCGGTAGGGGATGAGTACATTCTCCAAGGCCTCACGTTTCTGGCTGATCTCAAGCTTGCTGTAGCCGCTTGCCTCTTTGAAATCATAGTAGTACTTGATGAAAAACCGGTTGAGCAGCGAATCCCGGCTCAGCACCTTCTCGATGAGGATGAGGCAGCCGTTTTCGTTAACCCCTTTTGCGATATTCTGGATCAAGCGCTCCCGGTTCAAGGGCCGGACGAACTGGAGGGTGAGGTTCATGATCACCACCGAGGCGTTCTCGACCCGCACCTCGTTGTTGAGATCCATGCACTCAAGATGGTAATCATGCTGCATGCCGTGGCTCTTCAGCTTTTCCTCGGCTTTTTTCAGCATCTCCTCGGAATAATCGCAGCCCACCATCCTTACGCCCGCAGGGAGGATGGGGTCAAGCTGGATCAAGGTCGTTCCAGTGGAACAGCCCAGGTCGTAGACGTTCGTCCCCGGCACGGCGAAATCCCGGGTCAACTCGGACATCATCCGCTGCACTTCAAGATAAAAAGGAACCGAACGGACCAGCATGTCGTCGAAGACGGAGGCTGTTTTCGCGTCAAAACTGAAATCGGCCACCGTACCATGCGGGGTTGCAAAAATTTCATCCTTCTTCGCCATGAAATCCTCTTTTTCTGCTCGTATAGTATTCTGGAATTCGGACATGGGCGTGAGCCACAGTCCGGATGCTTCGTGCGGTTATCGCAAACCAGCTTCCTTTATTATCACAAAGCGCGACGAAAATCCATGCTTATCCCCTCTTTTTTAACCCCGGATCGGGATACCGTGGCCGCTGCCTGGCTGAGCCGGGGGAGCCTCTCTTCAGGCGACCAGCGGTCCAGGCCTCTCTGGTAGAGCAGGCTGGCCCCCTGATAGGAACAGATGGCCTTGCCGCTCAGTTCCTTTTTCTCCGCTACCGGGACCAGCACCGCATCCTGCATGGTTTCTTTGACCACCTGATACTGGGCAATCCCCTGCCGTTCATTGAGGATGGCCAGATACCCATCCTCCAGATAACCAAGCCGCTGGTAGTTGCCGATAAAGGCACGGGGCGTGAAATCAGCTGCCAAAATATCCTTGCCAAAGAACTTGCTGTGGTATTGCCACTTCAGTAGACCAAACAGGGTGGGGCCCAGATCCACCTGACTTGCCAGAGTGCTGTTCACCCCTGGCTTAATGATTCCCGGCCCATAAAAAATCAAGGGGATATGATAGCTATGCACCGGAAGTTCCTGACGCCCGGCACTGCCGGCGCAATGATCCGCGACAATGACGAAAATGGTATTGTTAAACCAGGAATGATGACGCGCCTCTGCAATGAATCTGCCGATGGCATAATCGGTATACTTGACTCCCCCGGATCGCCCGGTTTTTGAAGGGATATCGATTTTCCCCTCGGGATAGGTGAAAGGCCTGTGGTTTGAAGTGGTCATCACATAACCGAAGAAAGGTTTCTTCCGGCTCGCAGATTGGTCGAATTCCCGCAGAGCCCTACCCAGAATATCCTCATCGCACACGCCCCAAATATTGGCAAAGGTGCTCTCTTCCGCACGGAGATTGCTGCGGTCGGTAACATCAAAACCGTTGCCGCCGAAAAAGGCGTTCATGTTGTCAAAATATCCGAAGCCCCCGTAAAAAAACCTGGTGTCATAGCCTTTGTCCCGAAAAACGAAGCCCAAGGAAAACATATTGGCGTTATTGGGCCGTTTAACAATGGACTGTCCGGGTGTCGGAGGCACGGAAAGAGTGACCGCCTCCATCCCGCGAACAGTTCGGGTGCCTGTGGCATACAGCCGATTAAACAGCAGCCCATCCTTGGCCAGGGCATCAAGATTAGGAGTAAGACCTGCGGTGTTGCCAAAAGAGCCAAGATACTCCGCGCTCAGGCTTTCCACCATGATCAACACGACGTTATGACGTTTTTCCGGAGCCACGGAGGTAACCACTCGCTCTATGTCCGTGGGGTTATCATCGATATAACGGCTGTTTTTGGTCTTAAGCAGGGTGCGCAGACCACTGAAGGCAGCCTTTTCGTCCATGTTTTTATAAAAGGTCGCGTAGTCCAGGCTGTTGTTGCGAAAGGCGGAAAACAGCTGGTAGATCCCATTTTCCGCCAATTCTTTTTCATAGCGATTATCGAAGGCCTTGCCAACAAGGGAGCCATCCACAGTGAGAAAGAGAAGTGCGGGCAAGAGCAGGAAAACTGCTCCAGCACTCAGACGGGGTGCAAGCGCTGCGCCTCGGCCCCCCTGTAATCGCACCGAGGCTATGGCTGCTTCAATCCGGGGCCGGATGATGAGAAAAATCAATGCTGTCGCAACGCCAACGAGGGCAAGCAGCTGAGGAACCGGATAGGACTCCCGGATATTGCCTATTACCTCATGGGTATAGACCAGATAGTCCACGGCGATGAAGTTGAAACGCACACCAAACTCATCCCAGAACAGCCATTCAGCCAGGGCGGAGAAGACCAGGCCATAACACAGGGCAAAAACAAGGGGATAGAGGACAACCCTTTGCCAGCGGCTGACAAAAAAACGCTGGGGCATGACCAACAAATACAAAACAATGGGAATGGCAAAATATGCGGCATTGACCAGATCATACAACAGTCCGACCAAAAAGATGGTGCCCACGGTGAGGGGCGAATGCCCGATCTGGGGCCAACTGTGGATCAACAACGCAAGGCGTACCGCAAAGGCATACAGACTGTAGCAGATGAAAAAAAGACGGAGAAGCTGAAAACGGCCGAAAGAGGGAAGGCTGGAAAATCGGGAAAACACGGGATGTAGATGTATGATCTTTGGCATAATGGCGGCTGACCTGCTCCTTCGCGTAAGCCCTCCCCTTGATTGCGGCCAGAATAACCACGTTTTTTCCCAAGAAAGAGCACAGCTATCGCTGAATCTAGCACACCAAGAATTACCAGACTATTTCCTGGGCATTACAAACGTGAAAGGTTGCATAATTGTTGAGGATGCATGGACCTATCCTGCCCACGACAACGAAGATGAACTAAGAACAGGCTACCGCTTCAGGACAGAATTGATGAATCGGCAGGCAAGCGCAGGCTGAACGTCGTCCCATGGCCGGACGAGCTTTCCACCTCGATACTCCCCGCATGGGCCTGAATGACTGCTTTAACGAGGCTCAATCCGAGACCAAGACCACGCTGGCTGCGGCTATGATCTCCCCGATACAACCGATCAAAAATCAGGGGCAGATCGTGGGGTGGAATGCCTGCCCCGTTATCTTGCACCCGGATTACCACATTTTCAGCCTGACGGGCACAGGTGAGTTCTATGCGACCACCGGTCGGGGTATGCTTGAGGCTGTTGTCAAGCAGATTGCCGACAACCTGCCGCATCCGGTCCATATCCGCCATCATCGCAAGGTCAGACGGGCCGGAGACGGAAACAGCCACCCCTTTTTCCTCGGCCACGTACTGATACAGATCAACCACCTCGGCAAGCAGCGAAACAACCGCAATGGGTTGGCGATGCAACTTCATCACCCCTGTCTCCGCCTCGGAGATGTCCATCAGGGTGTTGAGCATAGTGATGATACGCTCTGACTCTTCGGCGCAGTCCAGCAGGGCCTCGCGCAAAACCTCGGCCGTGTTGTCGGACTGCAAGGCGGTTTCGATTCCTGCCCGCAGGCGAGTCACAGGGGTGCGCAGATCATGGGCCACATTATCCAGAGCCGCCCGCATGCCGGTGAGCAGCTGTTCGATTTTTTCCAGCATGGTGTTGAAGAGACGGACCAGTTCATCCAATTCATCGCCGGTGTGCCGCGATGGCACCCGAGCGTCCATTTTGCCGATATCGATGCTGCGCACGACCTCAATGAGATCGCGCACCGGTCGCAGAGAGCGGAAAGCCAGGAAAAACCCGCCGAGAAAACCAAAGATGATCATCGGCAGCATGATCCCCGCAAAAACCTCACCGAAATTTTCCAGAATTTTCTGCCGTTCCCCAGAACCTCGGCCAATCTGGAGCAGATACCCGCCCCCAAGCCGTCTATTGACAATCTCAAGGGAATCGCCTCTTCCTTTCGCAGGGAGGACAATCCAGTCATCAGACCTGCCCCCACTGCGGAATAGCGGGGAAAAGCCGCTGGCCAACTCCCGCCAATCCGGGGGCAGGGTGACAATGAGCGATTGCCCGGTGGGGTCGGCTACCCGCACAAAAAAACCAGCCTGGCTGTTATGTTCGTCCTCAAGACGGATCTCGGCAAGCATGGCCTGAAGGCCGCTCTGCTGTTCTTGTAGGGTGTACTCGCTGAGTTTGGCCAGGATGATGTTCCGATCCTTTTCCAGAATCGCGGAACGCAAAGGAAAGTACAGCAGGGCAAAAAGCAGGAGCGAGCTGGAAATAAAAATAAGGGAATACCACAGGGCCAGCCGAAACCCCGTGGTTTTTGTTAGATTTTTAATCGTCACCAAGGGCATAGCCGACCCCGCGAATCGTTTGAATTAGCTTGCGTCCAAAATCCCGGTCAATTTTATTGCGCAACCGACAAATGAGGACGTCCACCACATTGGTCTGGGGGTCAAAATTATAATCCCAGACATGCTCTAAAATCATGGTCTTGGAAATGACCCGCCCCGGGTTGCCCATGAGATATTCGAGAAGGGAAAACTCCCTGGGCTGAAGATCGATCTTGCGCTCCCCCCTGCAAACCTCCCGCGTCAGCTTGTTAAGGGAGAGATCCCCCACCCGCAGGACCGTGGCTTCCGGCGCGGCGCCTGCCCGACGGATCAGGGCCTGCACCCTGGCCAGCAGCTCGGAAAAGGAAAACGGCTTGGTGAGATAATCGTCCCCACCGGCCTGCAAGCCCTTAACCCGATCCGCAACCGATCGTTTGGCGCTTAAAATGAGCACCGGGGTATTGACCTGCCGACGACGGAGCTGATCAAGCAGGGCAAGGCCATCAAGCCTTGGCAGCATAATATCAAGAACGGCAAGATCATAGGCGCCATCCAGCGCCCGAAAAAGGCCATCCTCGCCATTATCGACGACATCAACGGAAAAACCCGCCTGCCGGAGCCCCATGCTGATGAAGGAGGCAATTTTATGATCATCTTCGACTACGAGTATGCGCATGGCCGCCTTATCCTGAAAAAATCACCGTTGCCCTCACAAAGATTAGCAGGCCTGCATCCAACCGGCAATCAGAACTTTGCCGGGGAAGAGTCGAGAACGAACTCCGTCCGCAAAAAAGAATATGTGCGGGCTGGCTGGTCGGTATGGTATACTTCCCTGCTTTGTTTTTTCCGGGACTCAAGCAGTTTTTGACCGGAAGATGCAGGGCTTACCGTCGGCGAGATTTCTTTTCCCCACACAATGACCATGATCCCAACCGTGCTCCCATATCTCTCCCGGCTCAAAGTGGCGATAAACCGCTATACCCTATTCCTGCTCTTTCTTCTCGGCTACACGGCGATTCTTCAGCAAAACGGCGGCCTGCCCGCATTACTGCCGGCGTGGCGCCTGGAAATCCCCCTGCTCCTCTATCTCTACTTTTTTTTCAATCAGCTCCTCCGCAAATCACGCCTGCAACCGTTTGTGGCCGCGGCGCCGCTCGTCCTGTTTTACGGCGTGTTCGATGCCTACTACCTCATGTTCGGCAGGATGCTGCGCATCACCGAAATAACCGAACTGCCGGAGATGCTGCAGGTGCTCCCCCCCTTGGCCCTCGCCCTGATCGGAGTACTGCTTGGCCTCCCCCTGCTGGCCTTTCTCGCTTCCCTTGAACTCCGCACCCGCCGGCCAGCCCTGGCCATGGCCTCGCTGCCTCTCTTGGCACTGTCGCTGATGGTTGAAATAGCCCCGGATTTCTTCATGGCGGCCTTCCAGCAGACCCAGCAGGAGATCGTCATCTATTCCGACACAGCCAACGCCCGCAACAACGGCCGCCTGAGCATGATGCTGTATAATGAAGCCAGACGGAAAAGCTACCATGCGAAAATTGCCGGACACCAGATGAATCCCGCTTCCCTCATTGATTTCGACAGAGTGATTGCCGAACTCAAAGATCAGCCGGGAAAAAGGAATATCCACCTGATCGTTCTTGAGAGCTTCCTGGACCCAGAGCTTTTAAAGGAAGCCCGTTTTTCCCGTGACCCCGCCCATCCCGCTTTCCGCAAACTGTTCGGAAAAAAGGGGGGCATTTCCATATCGCCGGTATTTGCCGGGGGTACTGCTCAGGCCGAGTTCGAGGTTCTCTGCGGGGCTCCGGCCCTGCGGGAGTTTTCCGGCATTGAGTTCGATGTGTTCACCGGGGCCAAGGCCTCCTGCCTTCCCAGAATTCTTGCCCAGGGCGGCTACGAGACCAACGCCACCAACGCCTACAAACCTGATTTTTTTAACTCAACCAACGCCTATACCGGAATTGGCTTTGAAAAAAGGTACTACCCGCAGGAATTCGCCGCAGGCTACGATACGTATTTCTCTGCGGGGGACGTGACGGACGAGGATTATATGTTCGACGGGGTACTTTTCTCCCAAAATCTGGAATTCATCACCAGGCGGATCAAGGAAAACCCGAAGCTCCCCATCTTCAACTACATCATCAGCATGTACGGGCACACCCCCCATGATCTTAACAACAGCAAACGGCCCAAGGTCATAGCAATGCTCGGCAAATTCCAGGACGAAGGACTGGAGAAAGCCGTCAACCAGTACTACTACCGCACCGAGGCCATCGCCACCTTTGTCAAGGGGCTGATCGCGGCAGACCCGAAGTCGCTGATCATCCTGGTGAGCGATCACCTGCCAAGCCTGTCGGGAGGCCAAACCTACAAGGATCTCAACTATCTCGGCGGAACCGGGGAAGCCACCTTTCACAACCGGATCTACATCATCGAAAACGGCCGCCCTGTGAGGCAGAACACCATCCATCATTATGACATTCCCCGCATCATCCTCAACTACGCGACCAAGGGGAAATACTGTCAGGAGCACGACTGCAATTTCACGGCCCAGGACACTCCGGTTGCCAGAAACGCTTACCGGGGCGACTACCTGGACATCATGTCCCAGGCCATGGATGCCACCTCAGCCATCCGCATGATCGGTTCAAAGACGCAATGTGTGCAATGAAGCCGATGTGGTCGCGGTCCCAAAAAACATGCCTGGCTTAATGTATCCCTGGGGGATTTTCCTTTTTAGCGCCGGGTTGTCCCTGTGGCTGACCGGGCTTATCCGGCGTTACGCCTTGGCACGCAACCTTATCGATGTTCCCAACCATCGGAGCTCGCACCAGGCGCCTACTCCGCGAGGGGGTGGGCTGGCCATAGTGGCAACTTTTTTTGCAGGGCTGTTGTCCCTGTGGCTGATAGGCTCTTTGCCGACCAAGGTATTGTTGGCCCTGACCGGCGCGGGAGGACTGGTTGCCTGGGTTGGTTTTCTAGATGACCGCCGCCATATTGCGCCACAATGGCGGCTGGCCGCTCATTTTCTAGGGGCAATCTGGGGGCTTTTCTGGCTGGGGCAACTGCCGCCCCTCTCTCTATTCGGACACCTGTTCTATCTTAGTTGGCCTGGCTATTTGCTGGCCGCAGTGTATCTTGTCTGGCTGCTCAACCTGTACAATTTCATGGACGGCATCGATGGCATCGCCAGCATTGAGGCGATCACGGTCTGCCTGGGCGGGAGCCTTGTCTCTGTGCTCTCTGCCCCGGATGGGCAGAGCTGGCAGATTCCGGCCTTGCTGCTGTCTTCGGTTGTCGGCTTTCTGTACTGGAATTTTCCGCGGGCCAGGATTTTCATGGGAGACTCCGGCAGTGGGTTCCTGGGGCTGACTCTGGGGCTTCTCTCGATTCAGGCAGCTCAGGTTGCCCCGGAACTCTTCTGGTGCTGGCTTATCCTGCTCGGGGTTTTTATAGTTGACGCCACCACGACTTTGTTACGCCGAGTGATACGGGGCGAGGCCTTTCATGAAGCCCATCGCAGTCACGCTTACCAGTACGCCGTCCGCCATTTTGCCACGCACCGGCAGGTGTCCCTCGCGGTCGGGCTGATCAATCTTCTCTGGTTGTTGCCCATTACTCTGCTGGTAGCGCGGGGATCGCTTCCTGGCTTGGCCGGGCTGCTGATTGCCTACACCCCGCTGGTGTGGGGTGCCTTTCGCTGCAAGGCTGGGGCAAAGGAGCACCAGGGCGTGTAATTGCGGCTAATGTTTGCACAAAAAAAGGGGTTAACCGAAAACGGTTAACCCCTTTGCTATTGCTGGTCGGGATGAGAGGATTCGAACCTCCGGCCCCTTGGACCCCATCCAAGTGCGCTACCAGACTGCGCTACATCCCGACAAAATATATTCCCTCAACAGGTTGGCCCCCTATTTAGCATGGCCCGAGGCACCTGTCAAGCTGGACTCTCTCCGACACCCTCATTCCTCGAGAATTTTCTGCAAGGCCAACAACTCCGCCTTAACCTGGCCAAAAATATCCACCGGTTTCCCCGGCAACTCCTGCTCTGTTTGGGACGCGGCACAATCATGCTCCTGCCCGCCACCATCTCGCGCCAAGGCTTTTTTTGCCCCGCTGATGGTAAAGCCCTCATCCTTGAGCAGCCTTTTGATCGCCAGGACCGTTTCCACATCCACCCGACGATAGAGCCGCTGTTTGGACTGGGCCCGCTGCGGGTGGAGGATCCTGAATTCCGATTCCCAGTAGCGAAGCACATGCTGCTTCACCCCGGTTATCGCACACACCTCGCCAATCTTGAAATACCGCTTGTCAGGAATTCCCGGCAGGCGAGCGCCTGCTGTTCCTTGACCCTCATCAAAACTCTGGCAAGATGTTTTGGTCACACTGGTCCTTTATTCCTTGTTCAGATTCTCCCGAACTACCTTGCTGGGCCTGAAGGAGACCATATGCCGCTTGGAGATCTCCATGGTTTCTCCGGTCCGGGGGTTGCGGCCCACCCGCGAGGATTTTTTCCGCACGGTGAAGGTGCCGAACTGCACGATCTTGATGGCCTCCCCCTGAAGCAGGGTTTTCTTGAGCGCATCAAAAACAGCATCAACCATTTCTCCTGCGCTCCGCTGGGAAAAACCCATCTTCTCGTTGATGGTCTGCGAGAGT
The DNA here is from genome assembly GCF_055379285.1 of Thiovibrio sp. Mzg5. Taxonomy (NCBI): domain Bacteria; kingdom Pseudomonadati; phylum Thermodesulfobacteriota; class Desulfobulbia; order Desulfobulbales; family Thiovibrionaceae; genus Thiovibrio; species Thiovibrio sp. Mzg5. The sequence goes on from NZ_AP022872.1 coordinate 1,806,885, forward strand.
TCTTTTCTGGTAAGATTGGATCGTTTCATCTATTATGCCTCACGTAACTGACCGTTAAAACGGGAAATCATCATCTCGATAATTTTTTGGTGGATCTTGCCAACTGTTTCGTCATCCAGGGTTCGATCAAGCGCCCGATAGGTGATGGAAATTGCGACACTCTTTTTCCCTGCCTCAATATTCTTCCCCTGGAACACATCAAAGATCTCGGCCCGCTCGATAAGCTTTTCCCCGCACCCATGAATGGCGGAAAGCATTTCTCCGGCAGCCGCCCCTTCGGGCACGATGAGGGCCATGTCCCATTTCACAAAGGGAAACTTGGGCAACGGAGCAAAGGTTTTTGCCTGGGGCGAAAAACCGCCGAGCGCGGCAAGATCAAGATCCACAAAAAAAGCCTGCTGCTTGATGCCAAAACCTTTCAGCGTTTTTTGACTGAAAGCGCCGCACCAGCCCAGGATTTTCTCGCCGCCCATGACGGCCAGGACACTGCCCGGTTCGGCAAAGGGAAGCTCCTGTTCGGCAACACCTGCCTGGCAGGTGATTGTCGCGCCAAGCCGCAGACGGTCAAGAACTTGCGCCATAACCCCTTTGACATCGAAGATGTCTACCGGGGTTTCCCCGGCATGGAACACGGGCGCCCCCGGATTCCGACGTCCGGAAATAACTGCGGCCAGGCGAAAAGGCTCCTCGGGCTGCTGACTCCCCTGGGGATGAAAGACCTTGCCTACTTCAAAAAGCCGAACATCATGGCTCTGATGATTGAGATTACGCCGCAGATTCTCCAAAAGTCCAGGCAAAAGCGTGGTCCGCAAAACACTCTGATCTTCCGCCAGAGGGTTTAACAAATGCACGGTCTGTCGCCTGGCGTCGTCTCCGGTCAATCCCAGCAGATCATGATGCTGCGGGGCCACGAAGCTGTAATTGATCGCCTCATAAAACCCGAGGGAGGTGAGGGTCTCAGCCACCTTTTTCCGCAGTTCCCGAAGAGCATCCTGCTCGGAAAAACTCATGGGCACCATGGGCAGGGTGGTGGGCAGCAGGTTGTAGCCCACGATCCGGGCAACCTCTTCAATGAGGTCAATCTCCCGCTCAAGATCAACCCGGAAACTCGGGGGCGTCACCCGCAGGGTATCGTCATCAATCCGTTCCACCTCAATTTCAATACCGGTCAGGGCAGCACCAATCTGGTCCAGGGTAAGATCCATGCCCAGCAGGGCGCATGTTCGTTTCCCCCGCAAGGTAATAGGGGCCGGGGCGACAACACCCTCACGGTAATCAACACCGCCCGCGACAATCTCCCCGCCGGCCAGGGCGGCCATGAGCTGAACTGCCCGCTCCATGGCCATGGGCACGCCTTGCGGATCAACGCCCCGTTCGAAACGGTAAGACGCCTCGGTGCTCATGTTGAGCCTGCCTGCGGTACGCCGGATGCCGATGGCGGCAAAGCAGGCACTTTCCAGAAGAATGTCGCAGGTCTCTGCCCCAACCTCGGAATTGGCCCCGCCCATGATCCCAGCCACGGCCACGGGCCTTTCGGCGTCGCAGATCATCAGCATCTGACTGTCAAGCTGGTGCTCGGTCCCGTCCAGGGTGGAAAGCCCCTCGCCGGACCTCGCCCGCCGGACCACGATCCTGCCCCCGGCCAGTTTGTTGAAATCAAAGGCATGCAGAGGCTGACCGTATTCCAGCATGACAAAGTTGGTGATATCGACGATATTGCTGATCGGGCGCATACCCACAGCCAGCAATCGCTGTTGCAGCCACCAGGGCGAAGGCCCGATCTTTACATTTTTAACCAGCCTGGCGGCATAGCGCGGGCAATCAGCAGCGGATTCCACCTCCACACTGAAGGGGAGATTCTCGCTGGTCAGCACAGGGGCGACTACCACCGGCGGAGTGATCCGCTTGCCGATCACCCCGCCCACCTCACGGGCAATCCCCAGCACACTGGCGCAATCGGGCCTGTTCGGGGTGAGATCGACCTCAATCATGGTATCCACCAGACCCAGAGCCTGGCTGAGCGGTTGCCCCGGTTGCAGCTCCGCAGCCAACTCCATGATCCCGGCCTGGTCTTCGGTGATCCCAAGTTCCTTGGCCGAACAGAGCATACCACAGGATTCCTCGCCGCGGATCTTTGCCGGTTTGATGGTGAGTCCTCCCGGCAACACCGCTCCGGGCAAGGCAAGAGCCGTAACCAATCCGGCACGCGCGTTGGGTGCGCCACAGACCACTCTTTTCAGCTCCTGGCCCACATTCACGTCACAGAGCACCAGCTTATCCGCGTTGGGATGGGGGGAAACCGCCTCGATCCTCGCTACCACAACCCCGGTCAACTCCGGATAACACGGCACGCAGGCGTCCACCTCAAGACCAAGCATGGTCAGGTGGTCGGCAATCTGCCCCGGCTCCAGGTCCGTGTCAATGTATTCGCGCAGCCAATTGAGCGTAAACTTCATGGATCGTGTCTTATGGTCGTCGCCCGCAAAGGGGCTTAAGCCGTTGTGAAAAAAACGGCGCAAAGAGCCGTAGCAGCATCAGCGGCAACGGCGTTAATTACTCAGTAACAGCTCCTAAAACTGGGAAAGAAAACGCAGGTCGTTTTCATAAAAAAGGCGGATATCGGTGATGCCGTACTTCAACATGGAAATCCGCTCGATACCAAGACCAAAGGCGAAGCCGCTGTACTCTTCCGGATCGTAGCCGACCTTTTTAAAGACCTCCGGGTCGATCATCCCGGCGCCTAAAATCTCAAGCCAGCCGGTGTGTTTGCATACCCGGCAACCCTTGCCGCCACAAATGACACAACCGATATCCACTTCGGCGCTGGGCTCGGTAAAGGGGAAGAAACTGGGGCGAAAACGGATGGGGGTATTTTCAGCGAACATCCTGGTGATGAACACCGAAAGCACGCCCTTGAGGTCGGCGAATGAGATGTTGCGGTCAACAAGAAACCCTTCCACCTGATGAAACATGGGGGTATGGGTGATATCCGAATCGCAGCGGTAGACCTTGCCCGGCGCGATCATCCGCAGGGGCGGCTGCTCCTTCTCCATGATCCTGGCCTGCATGGGCGAGGTATGGGTTCTGAGCAGCAGGTTGTCACTGATATAGAAGGTATCATGCATAGCCCGGGCCGGGTGATGCGGCGGGATATTCAAGGCCTCGAAATTATAAAAATCAACCTCGACATCCGGCCCCTCGGCCACGGCAAAACCCAAGCCTTCGAAGATGGCGCAGACCGCGTCCATGACCTGGGTCACCGGATGCAGCTTGCCAAAAGGCGTTGTCCGCCCGGGCAGGGTCAGATCAAGGGTGGCCTGGGCTGCGCCGGCGCCAGCTTCGGCAAGCCGGGCTTCCCGCGCAGCATATGCTGATTCCAGCTCCTGCTTGATCTCGTTTGCCAGTTGTCCGAGCCGTGGGCGCTCCTCCGGAGGGGCTTGGCCCAATTGCCGCAGGACAAGGGTAAACTCCCCTTTCCGGCCCAGATACTTGACCCGAAACGGCTCAAGCTCGTCGAGCTGGGAGATTGCGGCGAGCTCTTCACCGGCAGCGGTTTTCAGACGAAGAAGTTCTTCGTGCATGCTGGGCACGGCAACAATCAGTTGCTGACGCGAGCCAGATTGGCAACCTGGGTAAAGGCCCCCGGATCAAGAACAGCCAGATTGGCGAGAACCTTGCGGTCCAATTCCACATTGACCTTTTTCAAGGCGCCCATCATGCGGCTGTAGGTGGTATCGTTTTCATGGCAAGCCGCACCGATCCGCACAATCCACAATTTCCGGAAATCGCGCTTTTTCTGGCGACGGTCGCGGTAGGCGTAGACCAAGGCCCGATCCACGGCTTCCGTTGCCGTCCGGTACAGGCTGTTCCGGCCACCGATAAAACCACTGGCCAACTTCAAAACTTTTTTTCTTCTCCGGCGCGCTTTAAATCCACGTGTTACGCGAGGCATCGTACTTCTCCTTATTGACATTCTCCGACGTTTTCTTCCCGTCGGCAGTGTTTATACTGGTAATCATCTTGAGGCGGACAATCTGCCCTGCCGATTTTTTTACATGTAGGGCAAGAGACGCTTGATCCCTTTGAGATTGGTAGCATCAACAATCCCGGCTTGGCGCAAATTCCTTTTCCGCTTGGTGCTCTTTTTGGTGAGGATATGGCTGGTAAAGGCCTTGCGGCGAACAATCTTGCCGGTGCCAGTACACTTAAACCGCTTGGCAGCCCCTCTGTTTGTTTTCATCTTCGGCATGGTTTTCTCCCTTTTTCATATCTTCGCCGGCAGACCTACACCGGCCAATACACTATGCTTATCCGCCAACCTTGACGGAACTGTTATTTCGGCCCTACAAACATGGCCATCTGCCGCCCTTCCATCTTGGGAGGCTGCAAAATAACCGCGTCTTCCTTCAACTCCTCGACCACCTTGTTCATCACCTCCATGCCGAGGGTGTCGGCATAAACAATCTCGCGGCCACGAAACCGCAGGGTGATTTTCACCTTGTTCTTCTGCTGCAGAAACTTCTTGATGTTCTTGATCTTGAATTCAAGGTCATGCTTCTCGGTTTTGGGCCTCAGCTTGATTTCCTTGACCTCGATAACCGTCTGCTTCTTCTTGGCTTCCTGCTGTTTCTTGCTCTGCTCGTAACGAAATTTTCCGAAATCCATGATCCGGCAGACCGGAGGATCAGCCGCAGCCGACAGTTCTACAAGATCAAGCCCTACCGCTTCGGACTTTGCCAGCGCTTCGCGGACAGGCACAACCCCTACCTGCTGCCCTTCCTCGTCAATGAGACGGACTTCCTTACAATCAATCTCATGGTTGATTCTGGCCCGCACTTCCCGCTCTGGTCGGTCGCCAACTTTTTTCCCTTTAATACTCATACCTCCGCACACATTATTCTTAAAACACCGCACACGATGCCGGGCATCCGCACGCTGAAATATTGCATACTACTCTGAAACACCTAGCTATTGCAAGCGCCAGTTCGGCCAGCTTCATTTTCCCTGGCAATCAGCGCCGCAAACTCGGGGATTGACATGGCCGGAAGATTATCGCCGTTGCGCAGCCGCACCGTGATCTGGCGCGCCTCCACTTCCTTGTCGCCGATGATCAGCATGTAGGGAATCTTCTGCATCTGGGCTTCACGGATTTTGTAATTGAGCTTTTCGTTGCGGAGATCCTTTTCAAGCCGCACCCCTGCCCGCCGCAGCTCCCCATACACCTCTTCCGCGTAATCGCTCTGCGCATCGGTGATATTCATGATCCTGGCCTGCGCCGGGGCCAGCCATACCGGAAAGGCGCCGGCATAATGCTCGATAAGCACCCCAATGAAACGCTCCAACGAGCCCATGAGGGCCCGGTGGATCATGATCGGCTGATGCTCCTTGCCGTCTTCCCCGGTATAGGTCATCTCAAAACGTTCGGGCAGGTTGAAATCCACCTGGATCGTGGAGCACTGCCAGCTCCGGCCCAAAACATCCTTGATTTTGATATCGATCTTCGGCCCGTAAAACACCCCTTCGCCAGGGTCAAGCTCGTAAGCCAGTCCCTTTTTCTCCAGGGCCAGCTTCAGGGCGGTGGTGGCCTGCTCCCAGTGCTCGTCGCTACCCACGGATTTCTCCGGCCGGGTGGAGAGATAGACCTCATAGTGCTCAAAGCCGAAGGTCTTGAGGATGTGCAGATTCAGGTCAAGGATATTAAAAATCTCCTCTTCCAGGTTATCGGGCCGACAAAATATATGGGCATCATCCTGGGTGAAACCGCGAACCCGCATCAGGCCATGCAGGGCGCCGGTTTTCTCGAAACGGTACACCGTGCCCAGCTCGCACCAGCGCAGGGGAAACTCCCGGTAGCTGCGTTTGCGCGTATTATAGATGGCGATATGAAACGGGCAATTCATCGGCTTGAGCTGATAGCTTACCTCCTCGATCTCCATGGCGGAAAACATGTTCTCCCCATAAAAATCGAGATGGCCGCTGGTCTGCCACATGTCACGCCGGGCAATATGCGGGGTGAACAGCAGTTCGTAGCCGTTTCGATAATGTTCTTCGCGCCAGTGATCCTCAATGATCTTCCGGAGCAGCGCGCCCTTGGGTTGCCAGAGAATCAGGCCCGGTCCGACTTGGTCGGAAACGGCAAACAACTCCAGCTCCTTGCCAAGCTTCCGGTGATCGCGCTTCTTTGCCTCTTCGAGCTGAAAAAGATAGGCCTTCAGATCCTTGGGGTCAAAAAACGCCGTGCCATAGATGCGCTGCAGCATCTTCCGGTTTTCATCGCCACGCCAGTAGGCGCCAGCCAGCTTGATAACCTTGACGGCCTTCAACCAGCCGGCATGCGGCAAGTGCGGTCCACGGCAGAGATCAACAAAATCGCCCTGCCGGTAGAGCGAAACAGTCTCGGCACCAAGATCATTCAGCAGCTCAACCTTGTAAGACTGACCACTCTTTTCAAAAAGCTCAATCGCCTGGGCGGAAGACATTGTCTCCCGAGAAAAAGGAGCGGCGAGAGCAACGAGCTCCTGCATTTTTGCTTCAATCCGGGCAAGATCGTCTGGGGTGAACGGCTCCGCCCGGTCAAAATCATAGTAGAATCCATCGGCGATGGCTGGTCCGATGGCAACCTGCACCTCCTTGCCGAACAGGGCAAGAACAGCCTCGGCCATGACATGGGCCGCGCTGTGCCGCAGAATTTCCAAGGCCTCGGGGCTGTCGACGGTTACGGGCGCAAAGGCCGCATCGGCATCGATGGGCGCGGAAAGATCCACCAGCCTGTCATCCAACCGGGCGGCAATGGTCTGCTTACGCTCCTTGTTGGAAACCAGCTCTTTCAGGGCCTCGGCCACCGTGGTCCCCGCAGGGACCGTTTTCTGCTCCCCGGAGGGAAGGGTGAGGGATATTTCCGTCATGGTTGTTGGGCTCAGCCTTTCCGCAAATGCACAAACAAAAACAAGCACATTGACCAGGTCAATCTGCCTGCACAATGAGGTTTGGCGAAACTGCTCCCTGCCAAGCCTCGCGACGCCAAGGTATTCGTGATTTTTTCTGGTAGGCGCGGGCGGATTCGAACCGCCGACCTCTTGCGTGTCGGGCAAGCGCTCTAACCAACTGAGCTACGCGCCTAAAAAAATAATGAGCGCGCCGCCCATGGCGACAGCCCTTTCTTTTTAAGACAAAACTTCCAAACGGCAACCAAATACCAACAATTCCCCCAGGTGTCAAGGACAAATTAGTTTACATCGCCCGCCTTCACCCGCGAAAAAAACCAGCCGATGCCCCTGTTCCTGGCGATATCCTCCTTCTTCAGGAACAGGTGTCTTTCCTGGATTCAATGGCCCGGCTAAGCGTGAGCTCATCGGCATACTTAATGTCCATACCCATGGGAATCCCGCAGGCCAGCCTGGTCACCTTGACCGCCACCTCCTCCTGCAACCGCTTGATGAGATAGGCGGCCGTCGCTTCCCCCGGCACGGTGGAACTGGTGGCGATCAGCACCTCCCGCACCTGCTGCTTCCTGATCCTTTTCAGCAGGGCATCCGCCTTGATTTCCTCCGGACCGATGCCGTCCATGGGAGAAAGAACCCCGTGGAGAATATGGTACTTGCCCTTGAAGGCCCCGGTTTTCTCAATGGCCATGAGGTCGGCGGATTCCTCTACCACGCAAACCAGCCCGGCATCACGCTCTGAATCCTTGCAGATGGCGCACGGATCGCTTTCCGCAAAGGCAAAACAGCTGCCGCACAGTTTGATGGTCCGGTGCAGCTCCCCCAGATCCCTGGCCAGGCTCTGGGCCTCGCTGGCGGGCCGCCGCAAGATATGGAGCGCCAACCGGGTCGCGGTTTTCATGCCGATCCCCGGCAACCGGTTCAGGTCGGTGATGAGACGGCTCAGGGCCGGAGGAACGACATTCATAGGGAGAAGGAAACCCAAGGCAAAAGATGAAAAAGGAAAGGAACAGGCTCAGACAGCCGCGTTTTTTCAGGCTGCATTTTTTCCTTTGCGCCTTTCACTTAAAACATTCCCGGAATCTTGACCCCGCCGGTGAGCTTGGCCATCTCGGCATCGCTCATCGCCTGGGCCTTACGCATGGCCTCGTTCACTGCGGAAACCACAAGATCCTGCAACATCTGCGGGTCCGCAGGGTCCACCACCTCTTTGTCAATGGTCAGGCTGATGAGCTCATGCCTACCATTCACCGTCGCACTTACCATGCCGCCACCCACCGTGGCGCTGACCTGCCTGCCCGCCAACTCGCCCTGCAACTCCGTCAGGCGTTTCTGGAACTGTTGCGCCTGTTTCATCATCTGCTTCATATCCATCCACATATCTCCGGCATTGACTTTTTGGCCCAGTGGTCCGACAGCAAAAGCAACTGCCTACTCCTGCTGTCCTTCACTTGCAATTCTTAACTTTTAAGTTCCCTTTCAACTCGGCCCGGTCCTGATACTCCCTACCTGCCCACCAAAAATCTCAGTGGTCATCTGAACCATGGGATCATTGGCCAAAACCCGCCGCTCGACAAGAAGGCTCTCCGCCTCGTCGCCGTCGCCATTCTCAGAGGCCTGTGCGCCGCGCACCTTGAAAACGACCCGAAAATCGTGCTGAAAAAAATCCAGAGCAAAGGTCTGCAGGAGCTTCAGATTGTCATGCTCCTGCAACAGCTTGCAGTCGGAGGGGTCATCAAACCTCAGGACCAGTTCGCCCCCCTCATCCCGTGCCGAAGCGCACAACTGCAACACAGGGGCCATCCAGCGCTTACGTTCCTTGACATATTCAACAAACGCATCCCAGTGCCTTTTTACTTCCCGGCCAGCAGGAAGAACAGCGGCCGAAGGAGACGATTGCCCGCTCTGTGCTTGGGGAGGCGTGGCTTCGGGCGCTATTTCATTTTTTTTTTGTTCCGGCACCATTCCAGAAGAAGATGCCATCGATGACCGGGGCATAGCCCTGGGCGCGGCTGGCTCGGGTTCCGCCGTGGAAATCGCCGGCGAGATCGACCTCCCGGCGCCCTGCGGCAGGGGAACGACTCCGGCCAGCAATCCGTCAAGACGTCCCAGCAGGGTAGCCGTCGGCACAATCTGTCCGGCCTGGGTGGCCCGAACAAAAGCCATCTCCAGCGCAAGGCGAGGCCGGGAAGAGTACTGCATCTCCTCACTTCCCTTTAGCAGCAGGGAAAAATACTGGTAGAGCGTTTCCTGGCTGGCGCCTGCGGCAATGTCCTTGATGGCCGCCAGTTCCTGATCGGAAAGATCCAGTAACTCCTCGGGCCGGGCCTTGACCTTGGCAATCAGTAAGGCCCGAAAAAATCCCAGCAGATCGTTGGCAAACCGCTTGAGATCCATGCCCGCGGCTTGGCCCTGCTCAAAGATCTCCAGGCAACCGGCCAGATCCGCCGCCAAAAGCGCTCGGGCCAGGTTTTCATAGATTCGGCGATCAACCAGCCCCAGAACCTCGGCCACATCCCCATCGCTGATCTCCTCACCGCCAAAGGAAAAGAGCTGATCGAGAAGACTCAAACCGTCCCGCACACTGCCTTCAGCCTCCCGCCCGATCATCTCCAGGGCACGTTGGGAGATGGCAACCCCTTCCGCCCCGGCGATCCTGGCAAAAAATGCGACCAGCTCGGCAAAGGGTACCCGTTTGAGCTCATAACGCTGACAGCGGGAGAGGATGGTGATGGGAATCTTGTGCAGCTCAGTGGTGGCGAACATGAAATAGACATGGGCGGGCGGCTCTTCCAGTGTCTTCAACAGGGCGTTGAAGGCCTCGGTGGTGAGCATGTGCACTTCATCGATGATGATAATTTTATAGCGACCCTTAGCGGGAAAAAAGCGGATGTTTTCCTTGAGTTCGCGGATCTCCTGGATGCCGCGGTTGGAGGCACCATCGATCTCATGCAGATCCATGGCGTTGCCGGCCATGATCTCCAGGCAGGACTCGCACTGATCGCAGGGCACATCGGGCTCGCCCTGCCGGCAATTGAGCGCCTTAGCCATGAGCCGCGCCAGGGTGGTTTTCCCGACCCCGCGCACCCCGGAAAAAAGCATGGCATGGGCCACCCGGTTCCGGGTCAGCGCATTGCGCAAAGTGCGCACCACGGCCTGCTGACCGACAACCTCATCAAAATTCTGGGGACGCCATTTTCTGGCGAGAACAAGGTAGGACATTTTCAGTCCTCGGGTGTCAGAACCGGTTTTTCTGGGAGTGAGACGAAAGATGGGCAAAGGGCCGAAGGTCCAAGCCGCCTTCCGAAAGGTAAAAAGGTAAATGTGCAGCAGCACCGCAGATGCTAGGAAGAGGCCTGCGAAGTGTGCTTGCGCACATAAGCAGGCCGATGACAACGCAGATGCGGTGCTGCTGCACATTTACAAAAAAATGATAGCCAGGCACCCCTGCGGCACACAGAGTAACTCACTACCGTTGCTTCCTTCCGGACCTGGCGGGGTTCGCAAGTCTCTGTTGCGCAGGACCCGGCTATCAAACCGTAAAATATCTGGTGGAGAAGGTGGGATTCGAACCCACGGTACGTTGCCGCACACACGCGTTCCAGGCGTGCACCTTAAGCCACTCGGTCACCTCTCCAGCGTTTTCTAAGTCAAACAGGCACGCTGGCCAATGGGGCACCACTTTACAACACCTGCTCCCTCTTGCAAAGAACAAAATATCCAAGAGAAAGAGATGACCGTCTCAACCAATAATTTTATCAATTATTCCAAAAAGATATACAGACAAAAGCAACGCTCACCCCCTGGGAAAAACGGATTCACTGGCCTGGGAAGTGTATTCTGGGATCACCTTGCCAAGCTCGGCCTTGATCCCCTCTGAGTCATGGGTTGAAGCGAACTGCTTGAGATTTTCCAGCGATTCCTGCAAATCTTCCAGACAAGCGCCGTTCCCACGCAGCACCATGATTTTCTCATGGCCGGTGGGCACAATCCCCTCGCCCTCGGTGATCAACTCCTCGTACATCTTTTCCCCGGGCCGAAGCCCGGTATAGATGATCTCGATCTCAGTGTCCGGCTCCTTGCCGCAGAGCTTGATCAAATCCCGGGCCATCTGACCTATCCGCACCGGCGTCCCCATCTCCAGAATAAATATCTCCCCGCCCTCGCCCATGGTCGCGGCCTGGAGAATAAGCTGGCTCGCCTCCTCGATGGACATAAAATAACGGGTCATATCCGGGTGGGTGACGGTGACCGGACCACCCAACTCGATCTGCCGCCGAAACAGGGGGATGACCGAGCCCGAAGAGCCGAGGACATTGCCAAAACGCACCGCCATGAACAGGGTTCCTGCTCCTGCCAATCGGGCCTTTTCGCAAAAACCCTGCATGAGGATCTCGGTCATCCGCTTGGTGGCACCCATGACATTGGTGGGCCGCACCGCCTTGTCGGTGGAAATCACGATAAAGCGTTCCACCCCGAACCGCACCGAAACCTCCATCAACCGCTTGGAGGCAAAAATATTATTGTACACCCCCTCCCAGGGGTTGCGCTCAACCATGGGCACATGTTTGTAGGCTGCGGCATGAAAAACCACCGTTGGCCGATAGTGCGGGAACAACGACTCCAGCAAAGCCTTGTCCTGCACCTTACCGAGCACAGCAACATAGTTCTTAAAGCCATATTCGTGGAGCAACTCCATCTCGATCTGGTACAGGTTCTGTTCGCTGGCATCCATGAGAATAAGCATTCCAGGCCGAAAGCGAACAATCTGACGGCAGAGCTCCGAACCTATGGACCCGCCGGCCCCGGTGACGAGAACCGTCTTCCCTGCCAGAAACTCACCAATTTGTTCCAGCTCGAGACGCACCGGTGGCCGCCCCAGGAGATCTTTGTACGAGACATCACGGATGGCCTTGATGGAAACCCGGTCGCTGATCAGCTCTCCTAACCCGGGCAAGGTCTTGAACGGAATTCCGCAAGCCCGACACAGTTCGACAATCCTCTGCATCTGATCACGGCTGGCCGAGGGAATGGCAATAAGCACCTCCTGGGCCTTGGTCTTAAAGACATACTCCGAAAGATCCGCAATTGAGCCGAGAACCGGAATACCGTGAATCTGCTGTCCGATCTTGGCGGAATGATCGTCGAGAAACCCAGCCACCATGTAGGGCAACGCCTTATTATCGTTGATTTCCCGCGTCACCTTCTCAGCCGCGTCACCTGCCCCGATAATAAGCAACCGCTTGCGACGCTGCCGTTTGCTGACATCCTCCCGAAGAAAAGGCAGACAAAAAGCACTCTGGCACGAGAGCCTGAGGCTGACACGAAAGCCAGCAATGAAAAGAAAAGTCAACAGAGCATCGAGGACAAAGACCGACCTAGAAAACCCCTCAAAACGGTTCAACAACAGAATGCCGCCCAAGGTAATAAAACCCGCAACCACGCAAGCTTTGAGAATGTTTAGCAGGTCGGCCAGAGAAGTGTACCTCCACATACCCCGATACAACCCAAACAAATGGAACAGCGCCAGCTTAGCGGCAAGAAGGAAACCGAGGACCGCGGAGATGTTGGCCCGCTGTTCCTGCGGCACAACGCCATCGAAACGAATTAGGTAGGCCAGCAAATGCGCAGCGACCAGCAGTAGCAGATCAACCCCGAGCACGATCCAAAAATTCAGTTTACGAAACTGGTACTTCATACCTAATGACCTTTGTGCATTTTACATACACGGAAAAAAGACGTCATCTGTTCAAAATGGAAGGCCGCTTTGTTCGCGCCCACTGAATTTTACCATTTATAACCATGTGTTCCTCTCAATTCCCACATATGCTTGCTGTAGGTTGAACAAATGGACACCAATGTTTTGATCCCAAACAAGGCGGAGGTGTCAATATGGAAAAAAATCGGGATGGCAGTTATATTAATAATTTACGGGAAGAGGCCGCACGATTGGGGGTTGAGATCAAAACCGCCCGTCGCCGGACTCGAGAAAGCTGTGGGCCGGAACGTCTGCAAAAAACTGCCGGATTACGGAGTGCAAGGCGAGATTCATCGGATCAAACGCTTGCGTCAAGAACTTGGCCTGCGCTGTCGCGCAGAAACAAAAAATCAAAACCACGACCAATTTCGCCCATTTCCTGCCTGTGGCGGACAACCTGCTGGCACAGAATTTTGCCGCAACCGCACCCACCTAGGTTTGACTGACAGACATCACGTATATCCCAACCAGTGAGGGAGGGCTCTACCTGGCTGGCCATAAAGGCATGTGTCCCGGCGAAATGGGGCGGCTTTGCCATGCGCAGCCGCTTGACCAAAAAAGCTGGTGAGTCAATCGCTTTTTCGGGCATCGCCGCCAAACGGGCGCAGATCGATCTAACTCATCACTCCGCCCGGGAAGTCAGTATTATGAGTATCGAAGTTTACTAGAGCAGTCCAAGATACAATCCTCCATGAGTGAAAAAATAACTGTTATAACAACGCCCCCAAGGAAAGCCTGGGGGACGCTGAAAATCGAGATCGTTTTCCACCGGCGTTATCAACCCCGGCAAGAAGCAATCCGGGAGATTACAGAATACACAAAGGTTTTTTATAAACGCCAAAAAAAACAAAGAGAACTCGGTTATCTTTCCCCGGCGGCCTTTGCTCGTCGATTTGATAAAATGCAGACAGTGGCGAGACTGTTTTGGTGTCCACTATTGCCGACTCACCTCAACGGCAATCAGGCTCCAACCAGTCGTCATTGTCTAACGAATCTGATTTCTCAAAAAATGCGCTACCGTCTTTTTAATAGCCTGATCGACCGTTACGGGAGGCGTCCAACCGAGGAGTTCCCGTGTTCTGCTGATATCCACTTGCAGCGAACTACAGAGACGCTGACCAACATCATGTTTTCCCAAGAGGCGGGCGCCGGCCTGAAGGATTAATGCCGACACGGGGATCAACCTGGCTTTAATTCCCATCGCTGCCGCAGTACGTTTCAGCAACTCAGTCGTGGAAAGATCTTCGTCATCGCTCACTAAAAACGTTTGATTCGCTGCAGCCGGGTGTTGCAAACAGGTAACGAGAAGATCGACCAGGTTGTCGAGAGCGACAAGGCTGCGTGAATTGTTGATTGCACCAAAAGGAAGCGGGATTCCTTTGTGCAACCAGCGCATCATCGACAAAAAATTTCCTTTTACGCCGGGCCCATAGACCAAGACGGAGCGAATGACGACGACGTCCATCCCCGTCTCTTCGGCGATCCGTCGCAAGCCCTCCTCTGCCTCACACTTTGAAATGCCATAAGGGCCAGAAGGCTTCGGCGTGTCATTCGGGCCATAGCGCTGTCCGAAAAGAGTATGTTCGCCATTAACTTTAATCGAGCTAACAAAGACAAATCGATTAACTCCCGATCTGGCGGCCTGACGCGCAAAGTTCAGAGTGCCTGCCACGTTTGTTTGGCGAAATTCGCCTAAAGGATCGGTCGCCGTGTCGGCCATTACATGTACCCGCGCTGCGGCATGAACCACGGAAGAGACGCCGACTAACGCTCCGGACCAATCTGTATCGGGACCCAAGTCGCCTACCTTTGCCACATCAATACCCTTAGGTGCGTGACAACCCTCGCTGCGCACAGCAGCACGAACGGCCACATTACCAAACGACAGTCTAGCAATAAGGTTAGCGCCAACAAAGCCCGTTGCACCAGTAACCAGAATCACATGTTTTCTCTCAAGCGAAGCCGCTCATTAGCTGCGGCAAGCTCAGCGAACCACGTCTCTAACCGATCCATAAGAACTTCCCGTCCGAATTCACTTTGTGCGTAAGCACGTCCATTGTCGCCAAGTCTTGCCCGCTCCTCTTTTGGCATGGACAAAAGTTCTCGCACCGCCTGGGCGAGTCCTGCCGAATCCCCCGCCGAACACACCAAACCTGCATTAGCCTCGGAAATAATGGCCGCACCTTCACCGTCCAGCATGCCCAACAACGGGACACCCGCCATCAGATAGGATTGAACCTTGCTAGGAATAGTCAGCACAAACACGGGATCACGTCTAAGCGAAACAAGCAGAGCGTCCGCCTGCGCATAAAACGATGACATGCGCTCCACTGGAAATCGGCCCAACAAAGAAAAGCAACTCACTAAGCCTCGTCGCACAACTTCTTGGCGCAACCAATCACTCTTCCGGCCATCACCGACAACAACCCAGCGAACCGCAGGATTGGATTTCAGACTTTCAGCGGCATCTAAGATAGCCGGAAAATCTTGCGCTTCCCCAACGTTCCCGGCAAACAATATAGTAAAAATGCCGACCTGTGCTGGCATCTCCGGAGCCCCTGCAACCTTGAGGGATGAAACGCCATCTTCTGCCCAGTTTGGGAAGTACCGAATCTTCCTTTCGTCGCTACAGTACCTAGAGATACTGCCGAGAAATCCATGCGATTGGCCTAGTACCAGAGCACAGCGATTATAGATAAATTTAACTAAGGACCCAACCGCACCCAGTACTATTTTGGAACGTACCACTCCAAGCGCAACCAATGTCTCAGGCCACAAATCTTGAACCCAAAAAACTACAGGTGTGCGTTTCAAACAAGCAATAAAAACAGCAGGCAAACCCACCGTAATGGGTGATGGTTCATACACAAAAATAATGTCAAATCGCTTCCCGATCAAACGCAATGAGCCAAAACTACATGCGCCAATAGCAAAACTCAAATAATTGAGTATCAACCGCAAACTACCGGTTCCTCTTGCAAGCATGGGCACCCGGTATATGGCCGCGCCAAAGTAATTATCAAAACCGGTGGGGTTCAGCCTGAACTCATCAAACACCTTGCCAGAAGGGTAGTTTGGCTTTCCGGTCAATACTGACACGGTGTGACCCCGCTCGACAAGCTCACGAACCAAATCGTTAACGCGAAAATTCTCGGGCCAAAAATACTGACTAACGAGTAATACTCTCATCATGCATCAGTCAGCACTGTTTCGTCCAAACCGTGCGATTTACATAATCGACATAGCTCAGAACAACCCGCAGAACTTTCTTGGAAACTGCGATTGCCTCGTAGTCCTCGACAGGCTGCATCACACGCTTTATCTTGTCATGCTGGGCAATGATCACGCGCATCGAATCCAATACCCGATCTTTCTTCAACCCGCTCATGATGAGCGTACCTACATCCATTCCTTCGGGGCGCTCATGCGAGTTGCGAATCATAATCGCTGGCAAATTAAGCAAGGAACTCTCCTCAGTGATCGTGCCGCTATCGGACACGACGCACAACGCCTCCATCTGCAATTTGATGTAATCGCAAAATCCGAAGGGTTTGAGAAACTGTATATGCGGACTAACCATTCCCAACTTCAAAGCGTCAAGACGCTTCCGAGTCCGCGGATGCGTGGAGACGATCACCGGGTAGTTGTAGGTTGCCGCCAATGCATTGAGCGTCTCGACCATATCCAGCAGATTCTGCGGTGTATCAATATTCTCCTCGCGGTGGGCGCTCACAATAAAAAACTCGTTCGTCACAAGACCCAGCCGTTGCAGCACATCCGACTTCTCAATCTTTGGCATGTAGTGATCCAGCACCTCCCGCATGTGCGACCCAGTCTTGATGATGGTCTCGGGACGTATTCCTTCGGCGATCAAGTAACGGCGGGCATGCTCGGTCAGCACCAGATTGATGTCGCTCAAGTGATCCAACACCTTGCGGTTTAGTTCCTCTGGCACGCGCTGATCAAAGCAGCGATTGCCGGCCTCCATATGGAACACCGGAATCTTGCGACGCTTGGCCGCTATAACGGCCAGACAGGAATTGGTATCGCCATACAGCATTACAGCATCCGGCAATTCCTTTTCCATCACTTCATCGGACTTTTCGATTACCCGCGCGATCGTCTGAACGGCGGTCTCCCCCACCGCTTCGAGAAAATGATCGGGCTTGCGGATACCCAAGTCTTCAAAGAACACTTGGTTTAGTTCGTAATCGTAATTTTGTCCGGTGTGTACCAGAATATGGTTGGTGTGTTGATCAAACTCGGCAATTACCCGACTCATTTTGATCAGTTCGGGCCGTGTGCCGACGATAGTCATTACATTAAGCACGAAGTTCATCCTTAATGTAATCCAGCTTCAGCAACAACGCTTTTACCTGGTCTACATTCAAGCGTTCCGTATTGTGAGAGGTGTAATCTTCTTGATGCGATATTTTTTCTTCGCCCTCACTGAAATACTGAGCGTAATTGAGGTCACGGTTATCCGCCGGAATACGGTAATAGCCCCCCACATCCTGAGCCTTCGCCATTTCTTCACGCGAGATTAATGATTCATACAACTTCTCGCCATGTCGTGTTCCGATAACGCGAACAGGCTCATCATTATTGAACAGTTCTTTTATAGCTTGCGCTAAGTCGGCAACCGTCGAAGCTGGTGCCTTTTGCACAAAAATATCTCCTTGGTTGCCATGCTCAAAGGCATACAGCACTAAATCCACAGAATCTTCTAGCGACATCAAAAAGCGCGTCATCTTTGGGTCAGTTACTGTCAGAGATTTTCCTTCTCTAAGCTGCGACACAAACAAAGGAATAACCGAACCGCGCGAGGCCATCACATTACCATAGCGAGTAGCACACAACACTGTTTCCCCCTCACCCTGCATACGTGCTTTGGCAACCATCAATTTTTCAGCCATAGCTTTAGTGATACCCATCGCATTGATGGGATACACCGCTTTATCCGTACTCAGCACCACCACTCGCTTAACGCCATTAGCCGATGCGGCGTTCATCATGTTTTCGGTACCGATAACATTGGTACGCACGGCCTCCATCGGATAAAATTCGCACGATGGCACTTGCTTCAATGCTGCGGCATGAAACACATAGTCCACCCCTTTCATCGCCTGATGGATACTGCCGTAATCACGCACATCACCGATATAAAACTTAAGTTTCGGATTGTTCAACACAATACGCATTTCTTCCTGTTTCTTTTCGTCCCGGCTGAAGATGCGTATCTCGCGCACCGCCGTAGAAAGGAAGCGCTTAAGCACAGTGTTCCCGAAAGAGCCTGTGCCACCGGTAATCATCAACACTTTGTCTTTAAACATTTTCCCCACACTTAAGCAAATCAGTGGAATTCGTGCATAGATCGAACAAGATCAAGCCAGGCCTTTGGTTGATAACCCGTAGCTAAACGAAAGCGGCTTGAATCCAGAGAGCGATCAATCACAAGAGACTCATCCGGTATAACCTCAATCGTCTTGCCATACACATCTGCAACCAATGTAAGTAAATCAAATTTGTTAATTGGCGCCGCCGCGACGTGATAAACGCCTCTCAACTCACCGTGAGGCAGAACAAAATCTCGAACAACACGAGAAAGTTCAACCGTCGGCAAACCTGAAAAAACAGCGCTTGAATAACCTTTAACCTGCTTTTCCTGAGACAAAAACCAGCTTATCAGACTTCTATGCCCTGCCAATTCATGACCGATAATTGATGTACGGAGCGTAATCGCATGAGAGTAATCCACCTCGCCCAATAACTTGCTACGACCATAGAGATCATCGGCATCTGGGAAATCAGCCTCCGAATAACCACCTTTGGTTCCAGAAAAAACACAGTCTGTACTGATATGTATAAGGCGGGTTCCGCCAATTGCACAAAGTGCTGCCAGGCGGTGAGGCAAAAGAGTGTTGATAGGAATTGCCTGAAGCGGATCTTTAACATCCGCAACTTGCTTAACAAGACCAATGCAATTTATCACTATTTCTGGTTTGGCTGTACCAAAAACCCTCACCAATGAATCATGATGCTCAACATCAACCCCGCAAATAATCTGCTGTTGCAAGTGAGCATCAAAATACTTTTTAGCCGTTTCACTTCGAGCACTTCCAAAAATCTCAAAACGTGGATCTACCGACAATAAACGAAACATAGCACTGCCTAACATTCCGGTAACGCCAAGAATCAGTATTCTCATTGGATTAATTCCTATGATGCGCTCCTAGACGCAATAATGCATCACTAGTTTTTCAACGAGCTGCGGATTAAACGATCGCGCTCAATTATACTGGGATAATTAATCAAAACAGCCCGATAGACACCCTTGAACACAAATAAGCTTCCTGCCGCTGCACCCACCACACCACAAGCGTGAATCAGCGCCTCAATATCGGCAAGCGATCCGGCCCCACCCAAAACTGACATCGGCAAACAAACAGCTTCGCGCACTTTAACAGCGAAGTCTAAATCGTATCCCTTCATCTGTCCGTCCAGATCAATCGAGTTGATAACAATTTCACCAGCACCCAATTCTTCAGCCTGTTTCGCAAATTCTACTGGTGATCGCCCTGTGCTTTTCTGGCCGTTATGAGTGTAAACCTCGTACTTGCCAAACAACGATTTCTTCACATCAAGGATGACCACCACACTTTGGCAACCTATCTCGGTAGCAATAGCCGTGATCAAAGTCGGATCACTCAGGGCGGCAGAACTAATCGCAACCTTCTCTACACCCAACCCGATAATTTGTTTCGCCTGTTCTACGGTTTTCACCCCTCCGCCATAACACAAAGGCATACGACATTCAGCTGCCAATTTTTGAATCATCACAAAATCAGGTGCAGAACCTGTTGCGGTGGCATCAATATCCAACACAATCAACTCGTCAGCTTCTTTCTCATTAAATATTTTTACTGCGTTAATCGGATCACCGACATATTTCGATGGACCGAACTTCACGGTCTTAACCAACCCTTTATTTCTTACCAGCAAACAAGGAATAATTCTAGGGCGTAGCATGTCTATATTTCCGCGAAGTTTCTTAACAGTTGGCTGCCGAAATGATGGCTTTTTTCTGGATGAAATTGAACGCCATACACATTATCATGTCTCACTGCGCAACTGAACTGATCGCCGTAATCAGTGACTGCCAAAACGTTTGCCTGCTGATGACACTCGAAATAGTAAGAGTGCAGAAAGTAAAACCGGGCCTCCGGCTCCATACGTTTAAACAAACCACTATCAGCCACCGGCATCACATCGTTCCAACCCATGTGCGGCAAATTAGTGCCATGCGGCATCGCTGACACATCAAACCTTCTGACCTTGCCATCAATCCACCCCAAGCCGGGCAATACCCCCTCATCACTTGATTTGGCCAACATCTGCATCCCGACGCAGATACCAAGTACCGGTATCCCTTTTTGTAAAACCAACTGCTCAACCGCCTGACGCATACCCGACAAATTCAGCTGCTGCATCGCATGATCAAAAGCACCCACTCCGGGCAAAATCAACTTGGTGGCTTTAACCAAATCACCGGCAGACTTCGCAACCGCGACTGGAATATTCAAGCGGCTGTATACATTCACAAACGCCAGAACATTGCCCAGTCCATAATCAATGATGGTAATCATTTGTACAGTCTTTTTTCCAAACCAAGAATACTCATTGCTCGGGAACCAATTTCTATTAAAGTTCGTTTGCTTTTATAGTCATAACTAGATTTGTTTTCACCATTGAATATCTCCCTTAATTCTTCAACGGTCAAATCTAACTTGTGAGCAACATACTCAAATTCACACTCTAAAAAATGTTCATCAAGTTCTGGTTTGGCAATTCTCGCTAGCGCCTCTTGTCTTGTCATTTGCCCCGTGAGAATTAAGCTCGAAAAGTGGGCTCGCCGCCTGTCGAAACCAAATTTCCGTGGCAGCCAATAGTCTTCAAAAAAACGAGTAAACCGGGATTCGTGATGTTTGTGCTGAAACTTTTTCCATCCAAACCGTTTTTCAAGCAACAACTCAGCATCTTTTTTAATATAAGGAATTAGATCCAGCGGCTTAACCACTTGCATACCCAAGATGTATTTGTAGTATATCTTGGAAATAAATACATCGATGATCGGAAAGGTTTTTAATGGAGTTTTCCCAAATCTTGAATGAATGTCCAATATCAAGGTTTTGTCTGTTCCAGGGTAGGCGCCCCACTCTTCTGGCTCTCGGCAACACTCTGTTGAATAATTGCCACCAGTCAAAACGTACTTGATTCTATTTACGCGTGCGAATTTATAAAGCGTCGAAAAAAAAGCGGTATCTTGAGCAATATCCTGATGGGGAATTTGCGATTTCAATAGTGACACTTGAAGATCCTTGATCTCCTCCCAATTGATTACCTCAGTATACAAATCAAGGCCCAATCCATCGACCAACTTTTCGATGTTTCCTACCGCTTGGTCGGTGTTCCAACCTGCATCAACATGGAACAGCAAGGGACGTAATCCCAATTTTTCTTTGGCAATATAGGTCAAATATGAACTATCAAGACCGCCACTCAAACCAATAATGCAATCGAAATCTTTCCCTTTACCTTGCGCTTTAATTTTTTCGGTTACGTTACGTAGTTTCTGTTCCCCCAGTTCGTCAGGATGCCAATTTGGATGGATATTTGAGTAGTAATTATTGCAATAATCACAAACCCCGTTTGCGTCAAACTCGATCAAGGAATCCGTCGTATCCATAGTGACCTTGCCCCTAAAAACTGAGCCATTGCGAAGTTAGTGATTTCGGTCTAGAACCTCACCGAGGAGACGGACATGAAATCGAAACGATTCAGCGAAGAACAGATTATAAGCATACTGAAACAGGCCCAGGCGGGGATGAAAATCGTAGATCTCTGCCGTCAACACGGGATCAGCGATGTGACTTTTTACAACTGGCGCAGCAAGTATGGCGGGATGGAGGTTTCAGAGGCCAAACGGCTGAAGACGCTTGAAAAGGAAAACAAACAGCTCAAACAAATGCTTGCTGACGCAATGCTTGAAAACCGGGCGATCAAGGACGTTCTCTCAAAAAAGTGGTAACGCCTGTCGCTCGGCGGAACGTGGTGATCTATCTACAAGAGAACCATCAGTTCAGCGAACGACGGGCCTGCGATGTTGTCGGGTTGTGCCGGAGCAGTTGCCGGTACCAGGCGATACCCAAGAACGATGAAGAAATCAGGTCCCGCCTGCGAGAGCTGGCGGAACAGCGGCGCAAGTTTGGCGCTCCTCGTTTGCACACCATGTTGCTGCGGGAAGGCTATCAGATCAATCATAAGCGGACGGAACGGCTGTACCGGGAAGAAGGGCTCTCCCTTCGCTTAAAGAAGCGCAAGAAACGGACAAGCCATCTCCGGGTTGTCCTGGATCGTCCGGAACGGATCAATCAACACTGGTCCATGGATTTTGTTTCCGACAACCTTTTCAGTGGCCGCCGTTTTCGGGTATTGACTGTTGTCGATGACTTCAGCAGAGAATGTCCGGTTCTGGAGGCAGACCACTCGCTCACCGGGCAGCGAGTAAGCCGGGTGCTTGATCGTGTCGCCCTGACTCGCGGGTTGCCGGAGGTGATAACGGTGGATAACGGCCCGGAGTTTATCAGCAAAGCTCTTGATCTTTGGGCCTTTGAAAACAAGGTCAAGCTCAGGTTTATTCAGCCGGGGAAGCCGGTTCAGAACGCCTTTATCGAGAGCTTCAATGGGAAGTTCCGAGACGAATGCCTCAATGAGCATGTATTCGTCAGCCTGCACAAGGCCCAAGAAATAATTGAATTATGGCGAACGGATTATAATGTAAATCGGCCCCATAGCTCTCTGGACAACATGACCCCAGAAGAATTTTCAGCAGCCTTTAAACGGGCTCAAAAAGCCGAAATCGCTAATCGCAGACTGGAACAATCACAGGGGTAAGGTCAATAGCGCAGTTAGTACAGATTTGGTATTGTCGTTTTTTCATTTTTTGATGCTATTGTAGGTATTCTCAATAAATGCCCAAGTTTCATCTGAGCATCGCAACCAAGAGTACTGTTCGGAAAGGATTTTGGCACGCTGAGCGATTCTCACCCGAAGCACCGGATCTTTAATAATCTGCTCTATGGCTTCAGCAATAGATTCGGCATCTTCCGGGTCGAAATATGTGCCACCATCAGCAAGCACCTCCGGCATGGGGCCACGATTTGAGCAAGCAATTGGCAACCCCACCGCCATGGCCTCGACTAGGGTGTTCGGCATATTTTCGCAACTAGAAGCGAAAATAAATATGTCTGCATTAGCAAGATGGCCTGGCAAGTCCCTTTGCGGAACAAATTCCATTTGCTGCACAAAGGTACGGTGGGGATCAGAGACACTCAATTGTTCATTTAAAAGGCGCTTGGCACGACCATTTCCACCTCCAACTAAGGCTAGTGTGATGCGATAGTCTCGTTTCCGGAGGGCCTCAATAGCCCGGATCACAACCCATTGATGTTTATACTCCCATACGGGAGAGACATACAGGCAACGGAGAGGACGCTCACCATTCTCAGGCCAAGAGTGGGCTGGCTGGGTACATTTAAAATCTCTGCCCACACCATGGGGTATACGGGCAACAC
This sequence comes from Thiovibrio sp. Mzg5, assembly GCF_055379285.1. Taxonomy (NCBI): domain Bacteria; kingdom Pseudomonadati; phylum Thermodesulfobacteriota; class Desulfobulbia; order Desulfobulbales; family Thiovibrionaceae; genus Thiovibrio; species Thiovibrio sp. Mzg5. Next base: position 1,830,218 of record NZ_AP022872.1, read on the forward strand.
GTGGCAACGACCCGCATGAACGCTGAATTACATTAGCTGCGTAATGGGTAAGAAAAATAACGCCATCAGCCACCCGAAGCGATCGATTCTGCATGTAACGCAATAGTATCAGCCTCAAGCGATCCCGACTAAAACCGAAGCGCTCGATTTCACCGGGTTCATACGAAAGCATATCGCGGCTCATAGTGACGGATGGCCGGAACGGTGAAATAGTACCCGCATCGGTATTTAGGACTATTGAGCAACCAGCTTTCCTCGCCACGCGAGGAAAGCTGAAGCGCTGCCACCACATTTGCATTAGAAGGGACTGTTCTATTTCGGGCGGATTATGCTTGATAAGCCATGGACGGTCTGGTAGGACATTTAACAACGATCGATATGCCCAAACATGAACCGTGCTGATCCCGAACTGGATCGGATCCCCCCCAGAAAGTATGCCAACCAAATGCGCCACCGCGCCACCGGAACGATTGCGTGATGCATCGATGCCAATCGTGATGCCGCTCAAGGAGCCCTCCTGTCTGCGCTGAGGGCTATCTTCGCCAGAAATGTAAAAGTGTCATCTGCACAGCGCTGCCAGGTGAGTCGCCATGACCTCTCAACGCTTACTTGCACCTTTCCGGTTCGTAGCTGTAGCGACACAGTTAACTCACGTCGCGCTCGCGCAATGCCCACCGGGAGCTCAGGATCAAAGGCCCCCCCGAGATCGTCCAAACCCCACGGCATGGGGTCACGGTTGAAGCAGACAATCGGCAACCCCGACGACATGGGTTCTATCAGGTTCATAATTTGACCTCTACATTAATAATGCTAATTTGGTAATCGGCAAACTCGACGACATGGTTACTAGGGTGGTAGGGCGCGTATATTTTGTTTGGCAAAGAAGCCACTACCGAAAACACCGCCAAGCATTCGTGATCTCATCCGATAGATCGTGATGTTCGGCGGATTCCTAGGACGCGAAAGCGACGGAAAAACAGATAAAAAAATCCTCTGGCTGGGTTTGCAACATGCCAAAGACTTTACCCAAGGTGTTCGAATTTATGCGAACGATTCAGGCAAAATGAGTTGCGTGTCAGGGCATGGTCTTAACGCTGCCGTGACGATGGGCGTGAACATACCAAGACATCGCCGCATTAATACCCTGGGAAATTGTGTGGCTTGGTTGGTAACCAAGAAAACGTTGGGCTTTACCAATATCAGCCTGAGAATGACGAACATCTCCGGGTCGAAAATCGCGGTATATAGCCTGGGTATTCGCCAGCACACCAAAGTCCTTGAGGTTCTCGCGAATCATTTCGAACAAACTATTTAAGGTGGTTCTGCCGCTGACGGCCACGTTATAAACCTGATTTGCAGCATCTGCATTTTCACATGTGGCGGCGAGCAGGTTGGCCTGTACGGCGTTATCTATGTAACAAAAGTCGCGGCTGGTTTCTCCGTCCCCATTAATGAAAACTGGCTGATTCAGGAGTACGGCAGAAGTCCATTTTGGGATAACTGCTGCATAGGCGCCGTTCGGATCTTGCCGTTGTCCAAAGATATTGAAATAACGCAGACCAATTGTTTTAAAGTCGTAGGTCCGCGCGAAGACATCGGCATAAAGTTCGTTGACAAGTTTGGTCACCGCATAGGGCGACAATGGTTTCCCGATATTTGCTTCAACTTTGGGAAGATCAGGGTGGTCGCCGTAAGTGGAGCTGCTAGCGGCATAAACGAAACGCTTGACGTTTGCATCACGCGCGGCGACCAGCATATTGAGGAAGCCATCGATGTTGTTGGCATTGGTGGTGATGGGATCTTCAATGCTGCGCGGCACGGAACCCAAGGCGGCTTGGTGGAGGATGTAATCGACGCCTTGGCTGGCCTTATGGCAGTCCTCCAGCGTCCGGATATCGCCTTCAATAAAATGGAAATTTGACCATTGTTCCGGGGAAACAAGGGTCTTGACTTCGTCCAGATTACGCTGGTGGCCAGTCGAAAAATTATCCAGACCAACCACACGCTGATTGAGCTTGAGCAAGGTTTCAAGCAGATTGCTGCCAATAAACCCGGCGATACCCGTTACAAGCCATCCCTTGGGGTCGGCGACGAGCCGGGTTTGAAGTTCGGCATAGGCAGAATTAAAATTATTCGTACTCATAAAATGTTCCTTTTCTCAGGCAGAAATTTGTGCCAACTTGGTACCACGACCAACCAGATGCCCCCAGTGGCCTACCTCAACATCTACAAGCTTCGCATCATTTAGCCATCGCCGAATCATTGCTGCCGTCTGGGGGTTGTCATACGCGGGCGCCAACATGTCGAACGTATCCAGAAGTGCCCACTCCCTCAACTGCTGATCGGTCAGGGGATAAATACCGGTGTAGTCCGCAACGGGGACCAGTCGTTTGAGTACTCGCCCAAGTAGCGGCACACGCCCCAGACGTTGGCTAACGGCCAATAGACTCGGCACCCACCGCTCCAACAAACCGAACAACTTTGGCTGTGACATGCGTTGAGTGAATGGCCTTAGTAGATACTTTGTGTGCAGCATCGTTCTGAAACGTTTCCAGTAAAAATCCACGCACAACTGCCCCCCCTCCCGCATCATCGGCGGCAACGCCGCAAAAGCTGCGGCGACATCAGGCGTGTGCTGGAGGACACCCAAAGAGTAGACAAACGGAAACTCGCCCAGCGCGAATGGTAACGCATAGATATCGCCTTGCACAACATGCAGATTTGAGTGGTGCTTCAAGTTGGCATAACATGCATCTACCGCGCTGGAGTAATCCAGCGCCACTACCTTTGCGCCGGCCTTCAATGCCACTTCGGCAAAGCGTCCAGCGCCGCAGCCGACATCAAGCACCCATTGTCCCTTTAGCTTATCCGGCGACCAGGCTGTGGCCAACCAGAACCGATCAGCGGAAATTGGTAGACCGGAATAGCTATCCAGCTGGGTTTGGCGAAAATGGTTCCACTGCATACCGAAGTTATCGGCATAATTCGACTGCGGGACGAAGCGCGGTATACCGCCACGGACAGGATACCGATGCTGGCCATCTTCTGAGACCAGCCAACCCGACTCGATTTCTTGTGAATTATTTTCGTCGGTCTCCAACATCAACCGTTGCCCGGTCTTCGGACAACGCAGCAGTTCCAGCAATTCAGTTTTCACACGTATTCTCCAATACAATCAAAACGTAACCCCATACTCCCGCCGCCATAACTCAAACAGAACCAAAGCAAACAGACGCTCGCCATTGCTGCGTCCACGATCTTGGCCACGTAGCAGCCCATTAACTGTTCGTGCATCAAAGCTGCACTGCGAGTCACGCAATACCTCATTAAACAGCGTCCGATATGCCCCGCCCTTAAGCCACTCCGCCAGCGGAATTGAAAAGCCCTGTTTTCGCTGTCGGTCGAACTCTGGCGGCAACACGCGGGCGGTCAACCGCTTGAGCAATATCTTCTTCTCCTGCGCGGTTGCCTTCAAATACGAGGGCACCTTGCCAAAGGCAAACTCAATCAGACGGTAATCGAGCAACGGCGCGCGCACTTCCAGAGAGTTCAGCATGCTGGCACGATCCACCTTGACCAGAATGTCCTCTGCCAGGTAATTCTGAAAATCCATGCGGGTGGCCCGTTGAAGCAGGTCAAGATGGCGTGGTACGCAATCACGATGAATGGCCTCGGCAACCAAACCATAGCCGGGGTAGGCCGCCATGAGCTTCCGCCGAATGGTGGCGTCGAAGCAGCTGGCGATCTGGGGCAATCCATAACGCAGATCCTCACTTGATGCCATCAGCCACGTTCGAATATTGCTGTTCGCAAACCCAAGCGGCAAAAAGCGTTCGGCAGCCAAGGCTGTAAGCTGCCGCAGCGGGTAAGGAAAGAACCCCAATCGCCTCTGCATCCATAACAAGCGACTGTAATGTCCATACCCGCCAAACAACTCGTCGCCACCATCACCACCCAATGCCACGGTGCAGTGCTGACGCACCAACTGACTGACAAGAAAAGTAGGGATCGTCGACGAATCCACCATCGGTTCGTCAAACTGGCGAGCCAAACACGGCAGCAGGTCTGCCGTAGCTGGCTCAGCCATCAGTTCCGTGTGCTGGGTACCAAAATGTCGGGCAATTAGGCGGGCATGCCCTGTCTCATCCAACTTGCCGTGGCCAGGGAAGCCTATTGTGAAGGTCTTCACCTTGCTTGCCTGGCGCACCGCCATGGCAGTGATCAGGCTAGAATCAACTCCACCACTGAGCAGTACCCCTACTGGGACATCGGCCAGCAACTGTCGCCCCACGGCGTTTTCAAGCAGCGCCTCCAGTTCATCGAGAAGAGCCGCTTCATCCACCGCACCAGTGTCGGCTTGGGGTTCCAATTCCGGCAGTTGCCAATAGCGCCATACCCTGGCCGTACCCGCGGTGAGATCAAAGGTCAGGGCATGGGCGGGGGGCAGTTTGTGGAAGCCCTGCAGGATACAGCGATCGCCCGGCACAAAGCCCATGGCCAGATAACAGTCGAACGCCTCTGGGCTGATGCGGCGCGGCAGGCTTGCGTCTGCCAGCAGGGCCTTGAGTTCAGAGGCGAAACGCAGTGTGCCATTCGCCACGTGATAGAAAAGCGGCTTTTCTCCGGCACGATCACGCGCCATAAACACACGCTGCCGCCTTGCGTCGTGTATCGCAAAAGCAAACATGCCGTTCAATCGCGACAGGCAATCCGTATCCCATACGTCGTAGGCGGCCAGCAGCACTTCCGTATCGCTGGATGAGCGAAAGACGTAACCGCATTGCTCCAGTTCGTCACGCAACTCACGGAAGTTGTAAATCTCACCATTGAATACAATGGTGAGGCCACGGGCTTCGTCCCGCATCGGCTGATGCCCGGCGAGCGAGAGCTCAATAATCGATAGACGACGATGAGCCAACCCCACCCGCCCGTCGTCGGCCCACCATTCACCAGCATCGTCCGGCCCACGATGGGCCATAGCATCACGACCAGCGGTGAGCCAGGCGCGTTCTGGCCACACGAAAACCGATGCTATTCCAATTAATCCACACATACTCTAGGAATTAACAACCGCCAGCGGCACCGTAGCTGGTCGGTTTTTAAAGCGGGCTAGTCGCTGCACGCGATTTCTTGAGGAACAAACTCTGGAAAAATCAATTTGAGATACGCCCGAGCTACTCGACGCGGCTCAAAATCAATTGCTCTCAACCTACCATCTGGGAGGGATTTGTCGCTGAGAGTGGAAATTATTGCTTCCGCCATTGCCCGTGAATCTCCCATAGGTACCAAACGGCCCCACTTCCCATTTTCGAGTATTTCCGCAGTTCCGCCGGGACAATCAGTGGCGACAATACGAACCCCTAACGCGAGCGCTTGCTGAATAACATTCGGGCAGCCTTCAATCAACGACGAACTGATAAACACATCCGCTTTTGCGAGCCATCGAAATGGGTTGGTGTCGAAGCCAGGCATGAGTATATATTTATCAACATCTAGCGCGCGAGCTAACCGCTCAAGCTTTTCCCTCTCTTCCCCTTCCCCAAGAAGAAAGAGATAACAAGGAATTTTTTTTCGCACAAGGGCAAAAGCCTTAACAAGTGTGGATCGATCTTTTACCGGACTAAAACTGCCAATTGCGCATAACATGGTAGGATTACGATCATCACCCAAAGTGAAAACCAGCTCTTCCTTTGAGAGATTTTCAACATTCGCAATATCAACCGAATTATGTATGACTTTACATATTGAGCCCTTAACCCCCAGAACAGTCATTAAATCTTTTTTTGCCGCGTAAGAATTGCAAATGATAAGCTTTGCACGCTTATAGAAGATACGAAATAGAGGCTTTAAAAAAATAAAGCGGTAAGGGTGAAATCTCACAAAGAATTCCGTCAATACTGTTCTTTCACTAATAAAACATTTATCAATTTTCCCTGTCAGAGCACAAGCGAAAACAGCACCAACGTTTGCGAGATCTGGACACGAGAGTAACGCATCAGGCTTCTCTGTTCTTAAATATTTTATCAACCGAGCCAAGGTCAGGAGTTTACTTGTAGTTGACAGGTCAATTACCCGAACGGCAGTCGACACCTCTTCAACATATGGCCCTTTAAGCTTCGAGCATACCAAATCAACGCGAACACCTAAGAATAATGCGCATTGGTTCGCCAACTCAACAAAAGCCCGTTCGGCACCGCCACCATCAAGTGTTGGCAAGAATAGCGCAAGAAAAGGTCTCGGCGTTACGTTAGGCAATTAGATTTCCCTTTGGCAACGACGGAATACACATAAAACAGAATGTGAAGTGCCCACATGCACTAAACCAAAATCAATCATACGCCGTAAACTACGAAGAAACAGCGATTGGCCTTCGTAGCTATAAAGGCGTTCAAATATAGTCGAAAGATAACCACATTCACCTTGGATAGCCTTGAGACCAGCTGAGCTCCAGCTTTTCTGGAAAATGAAACCGAACTGCGCCATGGTCTCGATTACAGTTTTTTCAGACAATGCAAACTGATAAAAATCCGCTGGTTCAGATTTAAACCTACTTATGGGGTAACAACCCAACCAAGCCTTGATTTTTCGCAAGGGACTCATGTAAGGAAAAGCGCAAAAAAGATACCCTCCGTCCTTGATGACTCGCGACATTTCACTTGCAAGAGGATGGTAGCCATCCCAGAAGTGTTCAATAACACCTAGAGACCAGTATCCTGCAACTGATGCGTCAGAAAAAGGAAGCGCCCGCAAATCACCAAGCCTGATATCGAGCTCTGGCGCGTGCTCATTGAGAGCATTAACCGCCATCGGGGCAAAGTCTATGCCAACACACTTATAGCCTGCACGGTGCAGCGCAGCTACATAGTGCCCTCTCCCACAGCCTCCTTCTAGGATAATCCCGTCTGCTGGCTTACAGTAGCGTTTGGTCAATGCTACCAGTTGACCACCATCACGTGAGGCGGCTATGCTTTTCTGCACAGTCTCCTTATCCATTGACCATAACGAATCCCATAGTTCTGGCGTAGCCCTTGCCCCAAGGTAAACAAGCCTGTTACCTTCAACATCAATTAATCGCGCAGAAACAACATTTTCCTTTTGCACCTAATAATCACCTATATTATATATATACTTCCAAATGTTGTACGATCAGCAAAGAACTAACCTAATATGGCTTATCTCAGGGGCTGGCGTGATGAAGAACCACTTCTTATTATCGAGAAAAATCGTAACAATTCAATTCACCACTTTAGCATCAACACACACTTCCCGCACTTCGCGAATTCTGCTACGATGACGAATCTTGGGTCCACCAAGCAAACGAAGGGTAATATAAAAAGGGATAAACTCCCAAAATATCGGCCAGAAAATGGCACCTGTTGTATCTCTAAAAGTCCCTAAAACGTAAACGCAAAGAATTGAATAAAACAGCGTTTCAAGAAAACCCTCTTGCCTCTCTTGATACCAACGATGGATTCGTGCCAGTATGTACCCCAATAAAGCGCCGCGCAACGCCAACTCAATCCAGTCGAAACCGACAATTGCCTGGGTAATAACACCCCACATAAATCCCTGCCCAGTGCCACTTATGCCAATTTGCCTTAAATACCACTCTGCTCCGGTTACCTTTTCAAATGGTAATAGCTGTTGCGGCGGAAGTATTGGAGTGAAATCGTTTATCGCTAAATACCACGGGAGCTCTATCCCTGACAACTTTCTCAGATAAACATCGTACGCCGTGCCGAGCAGACTTTGAAATTCATTTCCTGCGGACATCACAACACTAAAATTGTCAAAAGCACCCTGCCACGATGTGAAATCATCAAATGCCCGATACCACCCCATAAACATAAAGTACAAGAAAAGAATTGATATTGATCCAAACAAAAATCTTAATGATACTCTGTGGACTCGGTGATACATGAGTAGTGTCAGAAGCATAAAGGCCATCAAGCCGCCCCTAGAACCTTTCTCTAAAAACGATTGAATCGTTACAATAAATATCAAAATTATCAATCCGATAAGCCATTTTTTCTGGTTACACCGGAGTATAATAAGCGTAATTACAGCTGTTTGAAAGATAAACTCTAATCCAGCAAGCTTCCCAGATAACTGCAACAAAATGAGAGGTGCGCTCGCGTTAACCGCAAGATTATTTGCAACCGAATCCGGATCGTAACCATGATTAAAGTTGATTCCAGTTGCCACATTCAAGATGAGAAAATAGACATTTAACAAGACAAACCCAAGTATAATTATTTGTTGGGTTCGATGACTAGGTTCTGCCACCTTTCCCGATATGAAAATCACTTTACGCCCACGAAAAACCGAATAAAAGATCCCAAGGAACAGTAAGTAGACTACATGTCGGAAGTGAAACAATCCAATTTCTGATGGACTTGGTCCATAGTGGGTCAGTCGTCCATCTCCTAGAGTGCCGAAACTGAAATCTCCGAACATAAAGTTAACTAGTGGATACACTGAATAAACACATGTCATCGAAACACAAAGCATACCGATATCAAAAAATGGTAGTTGGCGGTCTCTTTGCCACAGCGAAACCAGCAGCCCAATAACAATTAAGACGCACGCAATGCCGGGGGCTAATACGTAGCGGGCTTGCACATTTATGGACATCAAAGTAACTATTCCCAACAGCGCCAAGGGAAGTGTTGTTGTTAAATGTTTTTTGTAAATGACCATCTCTTAGTATCTTTATCTTCAACCATCTTCTCTGAATTCAAATATGAAGTTGATGGGGATTGAAGGCCCTTTTCCATGTAGAGGATAGGCCTTATCATATTAATGACGGGAAGGCACTGTTGCCAAGTCTACGCAGATATCTCTTTTGCAATGTAACATTGTAAGGCTTCAAAATGGGTTGCAAGAGCTTCAATCTCAGACGCGCTTGGCAAAACATCCCAATCATTAAAACACCCGGGAGCATAACGGCGAAGAACTGATCCCAAGCCGAGCATGATGCTCTCTCTTGCTAAGGGTTCCTCAGCAAGTTTAGAACGGATCTGCTCAGGCAAGTCTGTGATCCGCCCTACTTTTGTTACGCTCGGCAAATCTGTGTATACAGTTTCTCCGAACACCAACACCGGTCGCCCCAGCAACGCAGCCTCCAGAGTAATTGTTCCCTGGATTGACAGAATCAACGAAGCCTTCTCAATAAATTGACGCGATGACGCAAATGGAGAAACAAGTTCGACACCAGGTAGTCGCGTCAATTGATGCAACTGCCTCGGAGAGTAGTTATCTGCATCTATTTTATGCAACTTTACCAACAGCCTATGTGTTGGCGGGGATGACCTCGCGATTGCTTCGATAACGCTAAACTGATCCGCGTAAAACGGCGCCCACACGTCGATCGCCATTTCTGGCTGCATATGCAAACCGATAAACAAATAAGGCGTATCTGGTGGAGTTTTAAGCAGTGATTGTCTGGGGAGGCGAATTAGATTCAAACGTCTTCGGAAATAATCCGAAACTGAACGGCTCACGGGACGCCGGCTAAATTTATCAGATTGTCCTGTGATATTTTCCTTTAATGCGCTAAACAAGTTCAAAATGCGTGTGGGTAGCAAATTGATAATTGTCTTAATATTGTTTTCTGTTTTAATGCTAGGTGCCAGCAACCTGCCCGCCTCAAACTCTAACAATGTTCGCTCAGCGAGAGTTCGAATTGTACATTGGGAAGCAGACAGTGCCGAGAAAGTACTGCTAGTATTCATACCGGAGGCAAACCCAGTCAGCCCTCTGGGCATGACCGAAAAACTAAGAGCAAACCAAGGAACGCTCAGCTTCTTTGCTACTGCCAACGACATACTACTTTGAAATCCATCGAATCCACTTATAATTACGGATGGCTCTAAGTCTTTAAAAAGGTTCTCCATTCGACGGCCGACATACGAAGCATAAGCGATCGCTTCGCTGTACGGGAGCTCCCGCAATACCGAGTCACACATAATCATATTGTGTATCGTGGGAACATTGTCACCTTCCAGAGATGCTAAATACTCTATGTCTGGTCGTGGCATTGTTTCCTCAGGTTCATTACGTATGCAATACAAATGCAAATGGCTCTCACGTTCGGATAAATCTTTTTGATGCAGGGATGGATGCAGGAGGTGAGAAACCGAAAAACCAGTTGCCTCCTCAAGGGGGGCCCACAAATGATCAACAAGACGTAAGCCGTAGCCCAATGTGAGCACATGAAACTCGCCGCCTTCTTTTTTAATGTTCAATTCGGCATTCCTGATAAACTTTGTTTTATGGATTTCTCTCTGAACATCCAGTCTGCCAGAGCTTTCGCACTCAAACGCCATGACGACAAACTTCGGACTCGTCGTCGCTTGAGTACGGTAGAAAGGAATGACTGAGGGATTGCCATCCTCTAATCCAATTCGAACGCGCTTTCATAATTCAGTTTGAGAGCCGAATTCTGGTCTTCTTTTTTTCAAGAAGCAGTTGCCTACCGTCAGCGCTTCGATTGGTGTGCAGCGCCAAGAACTAGGACGAAAATATTAGGCATGCCAACTACCGCCACCGTATATTGCCCGCGCCAACCGCATTGATCTCAATGCTTCTTCTAGACTGGGCAGCGCATGCTCCTGTCCGCCAATTGCCTTAATCGCCTCCTCCGCTTGCGCTCTGAGTCCGGGCTTAAAATCTGTATCCCATTTGTGAGCAACGATAGATTCAAGCTTTCGTGATCCATAGGGTTGCACAAAGGCTTGCTCCAAGGGGCGCATCTCCCATCTTTTTTCTTGCGTAGTGACCGTCACAGCCCAAGGACCCGGACCATTCCACACGGCCTCGTATAGGGCAATATCCCCGGAGTCATACATAATCTTTGCTGCAACAAAACTTGGGCAGTTGGGCACCCATGGAATCACTGGCTCCACCGCGACAATCTCGCCTCGGCCAAGAATAGTGAGATAGTCAATGACATGGATTGAATTTGCATACATCCAGTTCTGGACAACAGACTCCGGTTGCCCCGCTTTTCTGGCAGCGATCTGATCTTGCTGATCATAAACATGGATAAGTCTCGCCCCCTCGTGGTGAGCGAGTTCCTTCACCACTGCTCGCGTACTGCTGTAGTGACGGCGATTCAATGCCACAAATGCTTGCGCTTTGTGCTCGTGTGCGCTTGCCAAAATATGTTCTGCATCGGCTACATCGTATCCCGCTGGTTTCTCTATCAAGCATGTCCAAGGATACTTAAATGCCTCAACACATGCCTCCCGAACTGACAGCTCTGGCACCGAGATCACAACTAATTTGGCTTGCGTTGTCTCGTATAACTCATCAATGGAAGCGCAGACTGCGCTTAAGCCATACTCCGTGGCAAGCTGATCAGCCCGGCTTCGCGTTCTACTAAAAATACCAGTAAGGTTTACCGTGGGAATATCACGAAACGCCTTGAGATGCTCCGTTGTCATATAACCAGCGCCGACAAAGGCAATTTTCAGTGAAACGTTATCGTCTGTCATTTCGGCATGTTGTATCAGTTTGCCTTTTATCAAGCCCAGGGGAAGATTCGAGTACGGTCGAGTCGCTCGTCTAGTCTAACGGGAATGTTGCCATTTTCGGCTGAAGTGTAGGCAGCGACCAAGACCTTAATCGCCATCATTCCTTCCTCTGCGGTCACGATGTTCTCGCCCTTGAGCAATGCGTTTAGCACCATCGCCGTGGAGTCAATGACTTCTACCGGAGCGATCGTCTCATGGAAACTCTCAGCAGGCATGCCGTATCGTGTTGTCGACAGGTCCCGGTATTCGGATTGACGCACGGCCAATCTCATGCTGCCAGTCAGTTCGCTGATGGTTATCATTCCATTGCGTGCCGCGTAAATCACCTCTAACCCATGCCCTTGCTCGCATCCAATTTCGATATACAGCCGCTTACCGCTTTCAGTGGTGACACGAATCGAACCGGCACGGTCTTGAAATTGTGGTCCGCGAGGATTAGCAACCGCGTCAGGGTCAAACCATGCCGTTACGGATACAGGTGCCTCGTTCACCATATACCGAAACGCCTCAAAATAATGCGTTCCATTCATCGAAATACCGAAGTTACCGCCAACCACGGTCATACTTTTCAAACCACCATAGGCGTCGCTATCAAGAAGTGCCTTGGGTTTGGAGTACTGCTCCATAAACCGCATCTGGTGATTGACTGATAATCTTGCGCCATATCTTCGGCAAACACTCATCATCCTTTCACACTCTTCCAAAGAAACCGCAAGCGGCTTTTCGACAAGGATGTATTTAACGCCTCGTTCCGCCGCCGCGCAGGTAAGCTCGCAATGTGAGTCTGCCGTTGTTGAAATGATCAAGATATCGGGTACGATCACTTCATATAGTGCGTCATGGTTAGCGAAAAGAAGGTTATTTGCAAGACCATATACAGCCTGGGCATCAAATAAAGCATTTGATCGAAGATCAACGATGCCGCAGATCTGGAGGTCCAGCTTACGAGCCACACCAATATGACGCTGCCCCATTCGCCCTGCACCAATTATCGCCAAGGTGGTCATATCTTACGACTCATAAATCCGAGTGTGTACGGGCAATTCCCTTTCCCCCTGATATATCATGGCTGGCATTGTTTCTTCAGGCTATTGGCGTGAAAGTCAGCAACCAGTGCAACAATTTCATTGAGTTCATGAAAATTTACAGAAGTGCCCGATTTCTCCACGGCCTTCGCACACTCAATGAGCGTACGCTGTGATTCCGGAGAATTCTGAAGCCGTCTCATCTTCCTTGTTGCGTGTGTAATTACGGATACGATAATTTTAGGCAAGCATACTTTTAACGCTTCTCTTAATCTGTAGAAAGAAACCGCCTTTTTAAAATATCTTTCACACCACGCGACATAGGCATCCATCGCCACTTCAATTTCCTTTGAAATAACACATCTATCCCTGCCATCAAATTCAGAAAAAACTTCAGCCGTAACTTCAAGGAATTTATCCCGAAATACTTGCTTATATTCCGGCGATGGCCACCAATCATGGAATTCGTTTGTTCTTAGCAGAGAGATATCAGGTCCAGCTGCTTGTTCCAGTTCTGTAGATTTCAACCAACTTAAAAATGGAATGACTTTCGTCTTTCCTAGGTAGCTGATTGTCAGCTCCATCTGCAATTCAATGATGGAAAAAATTGGAAATTCATGCCTGACATGCGCTTCAAGTGATTTCCTCCAATCCTCTGTTCTTAGAATAGCGTACATTGTTGATGGCATATATCGGTTCATATGATCAAATATACGCATCGCTGGTTTTTCTGAATCGATGATATAATCGTTATACATGTCTTGATAGACACCATTAATGCCCACCACAGCGTTCTTTTTGTTATAGTTAAATCCCAACGGTCTCCCGACACAAGCAACTAGAGAAGAATCCGACTCCAGAGAAGCAATTGCCGCCACAAGGCCGCTTGGCAAATAGAAATCGTCATCAGCAAGAAGCGCGACGTACCTAGTACGTATTATGTTACGAGCTTTGTTTAAGCGCTCCCTATAAGATAGCGGCAAATGTAGATAGTGTATGTTTTCACCAAAATCTTTGATTGCATTTTCCGAAATAGCCTGTCCACTACCGTCCAGTGCATAAACTTGAGGGCCTCTACCGTCCCAGTACTTCAGACTGCGAAGAAGATACGATTGACGATTATAACTTGGTATCACAAGCGTGAGTTCTTTAAGAAGTTCCGTTGGTTGGTTCATTGTGTTGAAAATTCCATTTATGGTAGCGGGTGTCGCAGTTATACTGCTATAGAATCCAAATCTACCTAAGGCTTGATTATTAATCCCTGACCTGTTGGAAGCGCCAACACCTGCACATCCCGTTCATAACAGAACTTATCAAAAGCAGTCTTTTGAACGATACGCCCTGGCCAGCCATAATCATCAAGCACTATAATTGCACCGCTAGAAAGCTTATCCCAAAAATACTCAACCGCTTCTATCTCGGGTTTTGCGCAATTCATGTCGATTGACAAGAACGCGATTCTCTCTGATGGAACTAACGTAAGGGTCTCGGGAACCATTCCTTTGATAATTACAACATTTTCAGTGTAGGCTGAAAATGTCTTAACAACTGAATCGTAGCAGTCCTCATACCCCCCTCCTTTTACACCCAACACACGTTCTTCCTCACTAATCTGCGTGTCTACCAAACCGCAAAAGGTGTCTAACAAATAAAATTTCTTCTGTGTTTTAAACAGCTCTGTATACTCGAGAACGGTTGCCGCAAAACCACCTCTGTTTACTCCACACTCTACAAAGTCACCGTCCCTTTTGAGACCAGACTGAGCAGCCCAACACACCACGAATGCTCGCCAATGAATTGGCGCCCCCCACGATCCTGTTTTTTCGCCGGCGGAATAGGCTCTCATGAATCTTGGGTCTTTCATGAAATCACAATTATGTTGCGTTGCGAGGCCGTCTTGATGGTAATGGTAGGCCGAAAAAAAACTAGATAATAAATACTCCTTCAGCTTTTCATAAAGAAAGTTCGGAAGAAAAATTCGTAACAATCGCTTAACAAAGATCATTATTCTCGGCTCCTACGCGACGAAAAGTGATACGTTGTTTAAAAAGAAAACTTTTGAGAAAGCTTCCTCGACTGATTTTTTCACAAAGTTCACCTTCCTGGATTACATTCGTCTGAGCCCTTGCGAAGGGCCATTGAAATTTCCTCGGTGCTTGGGTAAAACCAGGATTCGTATTTTCTGACATTGAGACTGGCAAGCCCCTCTCCTTGAGACTGTATATAGCGATCCCTGCGGAGTTCCAAATAATCATTGTGTGTAATTTCGCCCAGAATATTTTTGTTGTTCGCCTTGGCAACCCAGAAATCCCCAATTGCGAGGTAGTCAATGTCCATAAAAGCAAACGATTCGATAGCATCCAGCGGGGTATCTACTATGGCCTCCCCATTAACATTGAAGCTAGTATTGATAAGCACCGGCACCCCACTAAGCTTATAAAATGACTGTAATGTTCTATGAAAATCAGGATTTTGACGTTCCGTGACCGTTTGTACACGTGCTGTGCCGTCACTATGTATCACTGCCGGAATTGTCTTAACAGCATCATCTTTAGCCCGCACAATCATTATCATGAACGGTGCATCGCCATCAAAATCGAAGAAGGTCGAAACATGTTCCCTCAAACATGCTGGCGCAAAAGGCCTAAATTGTTCACGATGCTTGATGCGAACGTTAAGAATATCCTTCATGTCCACCATTGTGGGATTTGCCAAAATGGATCGATTGCCAAGAGCCCGCGGCCCATACTCAGAAGCGCCGTTATAGCGAGCAACAATTTTCCCTTGGAAGACTGCCCTGGCAATCTCATCATTAATCGAATCTGGCTTGCTATACTTTATTCCCATTGACAAAAGCGTCTCTGTTATTTCATTTTGCCTGGGGGCATAGCCAAAATAACATGAATCTAGCCTTTTCGAAGGCCGCACCCCTTTGTCAATCAAATAAAGCATCGCCGCTCCCGCACTCGTTCCATCATCGGAAGCAGCCGGATAAATAAAGATATCGGATACATCGCCTGATTGGCGAATCGCTTCATTCATTAAACCGTTAAGGGCCACCCCACCGGCAATAGCGAGCGAATTAACAGATGTAAAGCTCACTGTCCTACGCGCTAAAACAACACCCAAATGTTCAATTAAAGCTTGAACGGATGCAGCTAAGTTGAAGTGTTCTTGTCTTATCTCCTGATCTGGGTTACGCAATGCACATAGACTAGAGAACGTTTCTTTGATTTTAAATCTGACATGCCCAGAATTTTGCACATTCGCAACACTAAAATACTCGGTGTCACAGTACTCAACTGTCCCACTCTCCGATATATATACAGCGTCTTTGAGTTGAGGGAGAAACACTGGGCGACCATAGGCTGACATCCCCATTACCTTGTATTCGTCGCCATGGTCAAAACCCAGGTAGCGGGTGAAGGCTAGATATACCGACCCCATACTCGCAGGCCATCTGGTTTGCGCCTTTCTCATCAAACCCAAAGCACTTGCCTCATGCATCGTTGTAGTATCGACTTCACCATGACCATCGATCACCAGTATCGATGTCTCAAGAAGCCCAGAACCAAACCATGCGGTCGCCGCATGACAATCGTGGTGCGGATAGTAGTTCACCTTAACGCCAGGAAAACACCGATTAATAATGTCAACAAGACAGTAATATTTTACAGCTACATTAAAATACCAACTTGTTTTAACAAGCAACTGTTTAGGGTCAATGGCAGTTGAATCTGAAACTGTTTTGACTAGATTTACGATTGCAGTTTTAATGGTTGAATCAATAGCAAGATCAAGAGGTTGTTTTTTCGTCGCATACAACTTTAGTTGCGTAAAAAATTCATCTGAAAGTCTTTTGTCTATATTGACGGAACTCAACTCGTCCTCAAGAATACCGGGAAGAAAGAGCTCAGGTTTAAAATTTACAGCTACAGACTCGATTTTCAAGTCAAGTTCCTGTGCTATTTCGCAACATTTTTCAATGGACGCCCACGGAAAACGGCTATCATGCTTTACATTCGACAACCTCTCCTCTGCACTAGCATATAATACGTCGCCCGTAGCCGCAGAGACTAAAGCTGCGGAAGAATCATGCGTCAATACACCTAGGCCAAGAACTGCCGTCTTTGCTTGTGACCCAAAGAAAATTTGAGAATATTTTTTGGAAATTTCTGGGATTACTACATCAAAGAGTTCAGGTGCTTCGCTTTTTATTTTGTAGCTCATCAATCTTACTCCGCTGATTCAAAATTGAAGTACAACTTATACAGGTTTCCAAGAAGCGCTCACAAAATTTCAGTTATAACTCGATTCACTTAACGCGCTTTAAATAGCCATCAATTGTCTCCGAAATCATCGCTTTGTCTGAAAGCCTTTTGTCAACTTCATAATCCGATTGCTCTTCTAGGAATTGTTTCATTGCAGTGTATGGATTGTCGCCAACATCCCACGGCCGATTCGCTGAAAAATAGCCTCTGGGGAAAAATTCAATAAACGTATCAGGGAGAACACAGTAGGATCCAACGGTTACCAAAGGCGCATACGCCTTGAGTTCATCATACACATGCTGATGACTGTGCAGCGAATCCAAAATTACCAGCACAGTTTTTTTCCCTTCAGCATGGCGTCTTACTTTTTCAATAATTTGAGGATCCGTAGAGCTACCCTCGTACATCGTTATGCGCTTATACATTGGATGTTCTTCAATTAACGTTCGATTATGCCTTCGAATATCGATATCGATGCCTACTACCTCACCATCAATACCCATCATTTCCATCATTGAGGCGGTAAAGACTATCGAGCCACCATGAGCAATTCCGGTCTCGATCACCAGATCCGGCTTGAGTTCCCACATGATCTCTTGCTGAATCACTATATCTGAAGGGAACTTAATGATAGGCCGTCCCATCCATGTGAAATTGTACGTATATTTGTATTTGTCTGCGTGAAGCATCCACTCAAGGGATTTACGCCGAAGTTCATTGTCGGCGCCCATTGCTAATATATCTTCCTTACGCTCGGAAAAGAATTCGGATACTGGGTCTTGTTCTTTCATGTTTGTCTTATTTTCCTATCTGAAGAAGGGATAAAATTGTTTGTTGCATTTTGGCAGCAGATTCATATTCGGATAGTCGTATATAGGATAGCCCTGATCTAACGCTAAAATTGTTCGATGATTCTGGTGATGAGCTTTTAATATTTATTTTCGAATTTCTATTAAATACATCATGATATGCAGCTGCTGTCATTCGAGCAATAGCGAGTATCGAACTATTCCAACCAGAAGAGGCATTCAGAATAGTAAAACCGTTGGAGAAATCGCGCAGTGCGGCCAGAACAACATCTGCCACTTCATCGGTGGAGACAAAATTTCTTGTTTGCATCCCTGAGGACAACAGCGTGATTGCCCCCTGACTAACCGCCTCTTGGACAAAACACATTGGAACCAGCGTTGTGCGATTGACGGTTGAAATATCTGGCACACCATAAACATTCGAGGGCCGCAACACAATAACATCAATACCGAAACGCTTAGCATACATACGACACAGTTCTTCACCGAAGAAGTGATTGAGTGCGTAAGACGTTTCGCAATTAACAGGCGTGGATTCGTCAATATCGCCATTGAGCTCCGTTCCATATACTTGTAACGTGGAGAAGAAAACAAAACGCTTTACGCCTGACACCATCGCTTTTTCCAATAAATTCCGGGTTCCAAATACAGAGAGCATAACGCCGGCCTCAAAATCGCGGGATAGAATATCGTTGGCTGTGGCGCAATGGACGATTGTATCTACCGCAGGTATCTCACAGGCCGAATTTAGAACATCAAGGCTGATAATCTCTGCACCAAGCTCTTTTTGGAGATTCTCCGTTGAATGTCTGCTGGCCCCGATCACCGTGTACCCAGCTTGCTGCGCACGAATGACCAACCGACTCCCAATAAATCCGGATGCGCCTGTAATCAATAGCTTTGAAGGTTTACTCATTTCTTTCACTCATTTCTAAAAATGGAGGCCAACCCACTAAAATCACGAGATTACTGGCTCAATCTCCGAGAGCCCTTTTCCTTGCGTATCCTTCTCGGAAATGTGTAGAGGTTTAGTCGGCCATTGAATACCGACCTCTGGGGTGTTCCACAGGAGTGTCCCCTCAAATTCAGGTGAGTAAAATTCTGAAACCAAATAGAGAATTTCGGAGTGGGGCTGCAAGGAAACAAATCCATGTGCAAAACCTTTAGGAACATACATCATCGTTCTGTTTTGCGCAGTCAGTTCAGCACCAAACCATTTTCCGAAAGTCATGGATTCCGCCCTTAGATCAACTATCACATCCCAAATGGCACCTTGTAGGCAACGCACCATTTTGACCTCAGCTTTCGGCGGCCTTTGAAAATGCAGGCCTCGCAGAGTCCCCGCTTCATTGCTCAACGAGTTATTGATTTGCACCCAGCTAGTATTGAGTCCCTGTGCCAAGAACTCCCGCTCGCAAAAATAGCGAGAAAAGAAACCTCGATCGTCGGCGCGCGGTTCCAAATCAATTAAATAGCTACCTGGCAGTGGGATTTCCGTAAATTTCATAGTTTCCTGTAAGTTAGCTGTCCATAGATTCCGCGTAAGCGGCGATATCGGTTACACACAGGGTGCGGGCATCGGCGCCATCGTTCTGATCACGATACCAGCCCATCGTACGACTGATGGCCTTGGACAGGCCCCAGCGCGGCTTGAAATCGAGAGCGGTACGCGCCTTGGCTATTTCCAGGGCCAAGAAGCCTGCTTCGTGCGCTCCTTCTGACCCGTCTCCATACTTCACCTTGCCGCCGCCGTAGGCTTTGTGCGCCAACTCAATGACGGCTTGCACCGAGGTGGCATCGCTGGTTTCCGGGCCAAAGTTATAGCCTCCAGCCAGCTGGGGCTGCGCCCACAGGGTTTGCGCCAGACTCAAATAACCAGCCAGGGGCTCCAGTACATGCTGCCAGGGTCGAATAGCCTGAGGGCGACGAATCTCAAGTAGCTGATCCGATTGCCAGGCGCGGATCGCATCTGGAATCAACCGGTCCTCCGACCAATCGCCGCCACCGATGACATTGCCGGCACGGGCACTGGCAACAGCCACTCCTTGGTGACGCAAAAAGGCATCCCGGTAACTGGCAATCACCAATTCACAGGCCGCCTTGCTGGCGCTGTAGGGGTCATGGCCTCCCAGGGCATCGTCTTCCCGGTAGGGCCAAGACCATTCGTGGTTGCGATAGACCTTGTCGGTGGTAATCATCACGGCGACTTTGACACTATCCAGACCACGCAAGGAATCCAGCACGTGGGCCGTGCCCATGATATTAGTAGAAAAGGTTTCGATCGGATCCCGATAACTGGCCCGGACCAAGGGTTGCGCGGCGAAGTGCAGAACGATTTCCGGTTCCGCGTCACGGATATGGTTCGCCATCGCTGTGGCATCACGGATATCACAAAAATGACTTTGGCATAGATCCTCGACTTTAGCCAGAGCGAAAAGATTCGAGTGCGTTGCTGGCGGTAGGCTGATGCCGGTAACCTTGGCGCCCAATTGGTGAAGCCAGATCACCAGCCATGCACCCTTGAAGCCGGTATGCCCAGTTAACAAAACGCGCTTATCGCGCCAAAACTCACGATCGGGTCGGCTCATGGTGATGTCCAAATTTTCCAGGGGGCGCGGCCCGACGCCCAAAGCTCTTCCAGTTGGGTCTTGTCCCGCAGGGTATCCATAGGTTGCCAAAAGCCATGGTGCTCATAGGCCATCATCTCGCCCAGTTGCGCCAGTTGGATCAGCGGCTCGCCTTCCCAACTGGTTTGGTCACCAGCGATCAAATCCAGCACCTGAGGAGACAACACAAAAAAACCGCCATTGATCACCCCCCCATCGCCACGGGGTTTTTCTATAAAACCCGTCACCTGCTGCGTCGCCAATTGCAGGGCACCATAACGCCCCGGCGGTTGTACGGCCGTGATCGTGGCCTGTTTGCCGTGCTGTTGGTGAAAACGGAGGGTAGCACCGATATCGACATCGGAGAGGCCATCTCCGTAAGTAAAGCAAAACGCAGCCTCATCCTTCACATAGCCCGCCACACGCTTCAAGCGGCCGCCTGTAAGAGTGTCCTCGCCCGTATCCACCAGCGTCACCCGCCAAGGCTCCCCATGACGCTCATGGACGTCCATGGTGTTGTGGGCCATGTCGAAGGTGACATCCGAGGTGTGCAAGAAATAATTGGCGAAATACTCCTTGATTACATAGCCCTTGTAGCCGCAGCAGATGACAAAGTCATTCACACCGTGCTCAGAATAAAGCTTCATGATGTGCCACAAAATCGGCTTACCGCCGATCTCGATCATAGGTTTAGGCTTGAGGTGAGTTTCCTCGGAGATGCGAGTGCCGAGACCTCCGGCGAGAATAATTGCTTTCATTTATACAGCTACCTTTGTCATATTTTGGAATCGCTTATTACTGGCTTTGAGTTCGTCATAATTGCCTTGGCCTATTACACGGCCCTTTTCGAGCAGGTATATACCGTCGCATTCCCTCACAGTAGTAAGACGGTGGGCAATGAGGATGGTTGTGATCTCGTGCCCCAGGTTATGCACCGCCTCCATCACAGCTTGTTCTGTGAGATTGTCCAGTGCACTGGTGGCTTCGTCCAGAATCAACACCTGCGGGTTGTGGTAAAGGGCGCGGGCAATCCCGATGCGCTGGCGTTGACCACCGGAGAGCCGCACGCCGCGTTCGCCCACCGTAGTGGCGTAGCCTTGGGGTAGTTGCTTGGCAACAAAGTCGTGCAGGTTGGCAATGCGGGCGGAGCGCTCCACAGCCTTCTGATCGATCTGCTCTGGCGCCACACCAAAGGCGATATTGGCGGCTACAGTGTCATCGGCAAGATAGATATGCTGGGGCACATAGCCGATGGCCCGCTGCCATTGGCGACGATTGCCGGAAACGATGGGCGTGCCGTCCACTGCCAAAATGCCGCGCTCGGGCTCAAGCAGCCCCAGGATTAGATCCACTGTGGTGGTCTTGCCGCTGCCCGTGGCGCCTACCAGTCCGATGGTGCTATGTGCCGGGATGGTTAGGTTGAGATCCACCAAGGTGGGTTGCGTAGCCTTGGGGTAGGTGTAAGTGATGTCTTTCAGGGTGATGGCCTGGCTCAAGATGATCGGCATGCTGCCCACCACACTCGATGTTCTTTGCGGTGCGAGAGTCGCCAGGTCGCTATGAAGCGCGTCGAGGGCCGGGCCGGTAAAGCGCAATTGGGTGATGCAGCTATACATCTGCTGCACGGCGGGCATCAGCCGGTAACCGGCGAAAGCGTACATGGCGATAATGGGTAGTGCCTTCGCAAGACCCTCGGTACTGGTCAAAAGATGAAGCATCAGAAGCAACATGCCACCAAACGCCAAAATCTCCAACGCAAACCGCGGTAGCAGGGAGATGGCTTGCGAAGATGCCTGATGACTGGCATAAAGCTGCGCCGGACGGGAAAAACGCTGGATGTACGACTCTTCAAGCCCCCCCACCTTGACTTCCTTAATGCCGCCGAAGGCCTCGCTTACTGTCGCGAAACGCATCTCATTGGCAAAAAGACGTTCAGTGCCGATGCGCGTAAGATAATCACGCATGAGTTTGTAGATGAGTCCATAGACAAGCCCCACCACCCCCCCTGCAACCAGCGACAGCCAAGGATCAATTACCAACAGTAAAACGATTATCGCTAAGACTACTGCACCTTGAGCGATGAATTGTATCATCGGCATCACCGCGCTGTAAACTACTTGAGTTACTTCCGACAAAACACTCTTTCCGAGATCGGCACTATGTTGGTTGAGGAACCAGGCATAAGGTTGATGCAGGTAGGCTTCCACTAAACGCCGACTAATGCTGTATTCATGCATTAGGACAAACCGCAACTGAACGTAGGTAGCGAGCGCCTTAAAAGAGATGGAGACCACCAAGGCCCCAAAAACCATAACGCCGAGGAAGAATAGAAAGCCTTGGGGGTCCATAAAGCCGAGGGTATCGTAGGCGCCAGCAAGGATAGCGTTGGTCTCGATCATCTGCGGGTTTGCTGCCACCGCCATAAACGGCATGATAGACGCCACCCCGACCACATCCAAGAACGCCGTGATCAGAATCATACCGAGCAACAGCGCCGCCCGGCGGCGTTCATGGGGCGTGAGGAGGTCGAAAAGTTTTTTAAGGGTTTTAACCATTTATAGCCGGAGATCGCTTTGCTCTGCGAGTAGGATGTTTAAGGCTGTAGAACGCAGCGGGGTTTTGCCCAGTGTGCGAATAACGTCGGCGCCCAAGGTATTGAACGGTTGGTGCGCTACTGCCAGCAGAAAATTAAGTCTCACTTCACAGCTTCAACATAAACAGATATTTGCGGATATGTTTGATCAAAATAACGCAGATCACGCATCAAAACAGAAGCACTTTGACCATACCCTGAACGATATATATTTCTAAATCCAGCCAAACTTAAAAGCTCATGTAGCTTACTTGAATTCCACCAACTTATATGGTTCCCTGGGGATGAATAATCGAATTCAAGAGACTGGGTAAGTGTATCCAACAAAGTGCGCGGGTTCGCCTTATTGGCCTCAACAAGCTTTTTCACTTCATCAGTGCAATATTTTTTTTTGCATTCAGTCTCTGACCAGGGTGATCTTGGCGTTGCAACAGAATACAACCACTGGTCGTAGATAGACATTAACCCCATATTTTTTTTGCCCGCCTTACTTGAATCGGCGTCCTTAAACCAAAACCACCAATTTTCATCATTTCTCAAAAGTGCATTCCAATCGAGGTCGGCGCATGGCCCCGTAGTTATTCTAAAAACACCACCCTTATCTAAGCACCGGAATACTTCTTTCATCATATTTAAAACGATATTGTCAGGGAGATGTTCAACAACATGCGAACAATAGAATGCGTCAACCGTTTCCGTCGGAATAGGAAAATCTGATTGTGCTATTAAATCATGAGGAATACATGGTGCCTGTATTGCGGCAAATTCTTCTGTTTGTGCTGGCAGATCAATATTAGTCCAATAAGCATGTGACCATGTTCCCGCGCCAATATTGTAGAGTCGCTGTTTCGCCTTCGCTACTGTACCGTATAAGGTCAAATATTCGTCATCAGATATTTCAACTGAGATCGGTCTATTGTATACCACTATATAACATCCTTTCCTGTTAGTTATTAAGCTTGTTACTTATAATTTTTTCATTTATTATTAACAATCGAATATGCAACCGACCAATCCCATTCGGTATCAATATCCAAAGCCTCTTGTGGCGACTCAATCAATAACGGTAGTGCTTTTACTCCCACAAATGACCTGTGTGTTCGGAGTAGTTCTGGGGATATTAAATAAAAACTGCCATTAACAATATAAGCCGGAATCAAATCTTGAGATCGAGTTTCTAGCCCGTGCTCGGGCATAAACGGTATCAGATACTTGCCCTCCATCTTTAACGTCCACATCGGGTGGGCATGGGTCAGCGAAACGCCCAGAACTGGTTGCTGACCACACCTGCAATACAGTTCTATTCCCCGTTGCACTGTCTCTCTAGTTCGGAAAGGCGAGGTCGGCTGTAACAGGAGAAGCCCGTCAACGACGCCCTTTTCTTTTTCATACCAGTTCAGCGCATGAATGGCTACGTCAACCGAGCTTGCGGTATCAGTTGCCAATTCAGCAGGACGCGACCATGGCACATATGCACCTGCGTCCGAACAAACTGCCGCAATTTCCGGGTCATCTGTGGAAACAAGAATTTCGCAAATCTCTGGAATATCTTTGGCAACATCAATGGACCAGACAATCAGGGGTTTACTCCCTAGTATGCGAACATTTTTCCCTGGCAATCTTTTGGATCCGCCACGCGCTGTAACCAAGGCAAGAATTCTCATTACAAAATGAACCTACGCAAGATTTCCAAGCCTACTTCACCACTTTTCTCTGGGTGGAATTGGCAACCCATTATCTGATCACGGCCGATCACTGCCGCAACTTTATGTCCGCCGCAGACGCACTCTGCAATGCGATGTGCAGGTTTTGTGGGCACGGCCATAAAAGAGTGCACGAAATACGCGGCCTCTCCTGGCTTGGTGTTCTGCAGAACGGTCTCGCTCCAATCAGTCGATGAAGCCGATGGCTGTAGTGCATTCCAACCGATGTATGGAATCTTCTGCTTCTCGCCCAACAGCGTTTGGGTCGGCACATGGATCACGCGACCGGGGATTAACCCCAAACCCGAAGTGTGACCAAACTCCTCACTTTCATCTAACAAGAGTTGCATACCTAAACAAATGCCAAGCAACGGTATGTTACAATGAGCAAGCTCTCGAATTACCGTAACCAAACCTAACCGCTCTAATGCTTGCATTGCATTGCCGAAGGCCCCTACTCCAGGCAGCACCACTCGCCTGGCGGCAAGAATTTGCTCCGGATCTGCGGTTAAAGTAACTTTTGCACCGCAGTGTTCAAGACCACGCTGCACGCTGAGCAGATTGCCCACGCCGTAATCAATCACGATGACTTCAAGCGCACCCATAGTGTCTCACTCCCAATCCCGCTGCCTGGGCTACGACTCTGATATCGCCAATCGTCGCACGCTTGTAATGCAGGATATCGGCCATCGCAACGGCATCTGCACCACCGTTGCAAACAACCTCAATCAAATCTTCGGGGTTACCCATGCCACCACTGGCAATCACAGGGACTGACACCTCTGCGGTTACAGCCTTCACCAAGGCAGTATCAAAGCCTTTCCGTGTACCCTCACGGTCCACCGATGTCAGCAACACTTCGCCCGCACCCATGCCTATGCCTCGCTTCACCCATTCGATGACATCTAGCCCAGTGCGTTCACGACCATTGTCGGTATAGACTTCCCAGCGTCCTGAATCGATTTGCTTGGCTTCGACAGAGAGAACCATACATTGGCTGCCAAAGCGCCGGGCAATGTCAGTGATGAGTTGGGGATTGGCAACTGCTGCGGTATTAACTGCCACCTTGTCGGCCCCGGAACGCAAAATCTCCGTTGCATCGTCAACCGATCGAATACCACCACCCACCGTCATGGGGACAAAAATGTCTTTTGCCGCAGACTTGACAATGTCGCCCAAGTGATTGCGGCCATAAAGACTGGCCACGCAATCCATGTAAATCAGTTCGTCCACGCCCTGCAAGTAGTAGCGTATCGCATGTTCATTGGGGTTCCCCATGACACGTAGGCCTTCCAGATGAATACCCTTGATCAGATTGGGGCCCTTGATGTCGAGACGAGCGATCAGGCGAATATTTCTCACAACATCCTACTCATTTCTTGTCGTGCCAAACCGCATGACGCAAGTTCCACTCACCATTCTTCTTGCACCAAATATGATCAGAACGCCAACTATCAATCACTGCATGAACCTCTTCATCGGTGATTGAACAAAAATCCAAGAACTCCTTGTAGTATTTTCTAGGAAACTCATGGTCATAGCGTTTTACTAGCGCTACACCCTCTTCACGCGTGATTTTCCCATCGCGTATTTCATGAGCAGTATCCGATGTTGTCCGCCCGATACCAAACTTAATGTAAGAAAGATAGTAGTGAAACCCATCAAGTTGATCATCTAGACTCGCATACTTTGAATAGGTGCCCTCCGATCTTTCGGTATTCGAGGTAAAACCCGTGTGTTCATGGCAGTAATAGTAATTCTCCTGAGGATCCCAAAACTTGTAATAACCCAAAAAGTGAATTTCAGTATTATTACTTATTGTTTCTTCAAATCTTGGTGCCATAAAGGGGTAAAGATCAACTAACGAAATGCCATGCTCCGCCCAAAACTCTGGTGGCATCCCAGAAAAATAATGCTTGTCATGATCCTGAATATCTCGTGTTGCGCGGAAGGCATTCTTCATATCGCCACCATATTCAACCTCACCATTTTCACCGTACATAATCAACTGAATATTATGCTTTATGGCCATGTGAAGAGGGAAATTTGTTTGCCCATAGATAAATGGCTGAAATGGATCGCCAAGATGCTTGAAGGATAACTGCGTGAGTTTTTTTGTAACCTGCGGATTAGGCGTACCTAAAATATGGTTAAACCCTGAAGCAATGAAGGCATCAAGATTATTACGGCCAATTGCAGTAGCTTTTAGTGGCGCCCATGTCACTGCAAGCGGATTCATGCCATATTTGTATTTCAGTTGATGAGCTACAAAACTACCGTCCTTGCCCCCACTACAGGGAACGACAACATCGTATTCACCATTTCTTTTTCGATGTTTGTTACAGAGCGCGACAAGTTCATCTTCACGCGCTTTCCAATCTATTTTTGTGCGTTTGAATTCGGCGTAATTACATGCTGAACAAACGCCGTGCTCATCCAACATGATTCGTGGCCGTTGATTGGAAACGGTACATTTCTTGCAGAACTTAACCTCCCGTGGCAGGTTGTATTGCTTAATCAAATCTCTTTTCATGGATATAATTCCTTACGTCAATTATTTTCGACGGCACCTAAAGCACGACCCAAATCATCCGGCCTGCCCACATCCAGCCATGGCTCATGCATCGGATACGCCACCGTTCTCTTCGCTTTCGCCTGTAGGCGCTCAAACAAGGTTGGCATGTCGCAGTGCGCCTCCGCGCTCAAGAAACTCAGCGCTGCCGGATCAAGCGCATAGACCCCCGCATTTATATGGCTACGCGCTACGGGCTTTTCTTCGAAGCCGATAATTTCCAGGCCTTGGGTCTGCACCACACCAAAGGGGTGTTGCCATTCGTGTACGCGCACGGCCATGGTGGCGGTCGCGTCGTGTCGTATATGAAAATCGAGCAGTTCTCCATAGCGAATATCTGTAATTACATCACCATTGGTAACCACAAACGGGGCGCTGGGGCGTGGATTAAGCAAGCCTATCGCGCCCGCGGTGCCGAGGGGTGACTGCTCTCGCAGGTAATCTATCTGAACGTTCAGGCGCTCGCCATTGCCAAAATGTTCTTCGATCATTTGCCCCAGGTAATGGATGGCGAGCACAAAATGGCTGAAGCCTTCCAGCTTGGCGCGATCGATGATGTGCTCCAGCATCGGTTTGCCTGCAACAGGCAACAAGGGCTTAGGACAATTTTCCGTATGCGGGCGGAGTCGTGTGCCCATCCCACCGGCCATGATAACCATCAAATTGGACCGTTTAGGTGGCGTGGTGATTTCATCCCAGAGATGCAAGCCGACGAGATGATGGTGCTCATCAACCATGGGGATCTGTTGGACCTTATTCGCGACCATCAACTGTTTGACCATCTCCCGTCCCATCTCAGACGGCACTACTAGTGCATTGCGATGAATGACGCTTGCGATTGGGCTATTGAGATCCAACCCTTTGAGTAAACCGCGCCGTATATCGCCATCGGAGATTGTGCCTTCTAGCACGCCAGCATCATTGACCACCAAGACAATTTTGATTGCGACCTGATCCAAGTTGCGTATCGCCTGCTGTATGGTGGCATTAGCGGGCAGGATAGCTTGGTGCCAAAGTTCTTCAGATGAGCTCACTTATTTGCACCCTAAATTACTATTCATGTAAATCATGGAAGGTTTTCTTGACGATGCCATCGGTCGCATGGTGCTTTATGGTTTTAACTACCTTTTCACTTGCCCCCCCATCACCATAGGGGTTCCGTGCTTGACTCAAATTCGCTTGAAAGTTTACGGAGTAAAGAGTCCTCAAGGCAATAGAGATACTCTCACGGGTCGATTCGCAGTTGATCACGCTGGTTGCCTGCAATCGACCCCATTGGCGATCGCCGATGTTGATCGTGCCCTTCTTGAAGCTGGGGACTTCTGTCAGACCGCTGGAAGAATTACCCACAACCCCATCAACCTGGGCAATGCACGAGAAGTAACGCAGTTGGCCAAGGGATGTGTAGACACGGGCGTTCGCGTGTTGCGCCACAAATTGTTCCACCATCTTAATTAGAGCTCGGCCATCGGTATCCGCATTCGGCAGGGTGAAGATAAGCTGTGTATCCATCAGGTCAGCCAAGGCCGCCAAGAGTTCCGCCATTTGATCTGAGGCAGTCGCAGTCTCAAGCGTGACCGGATGAAAAGTAATCAGCAGGTTTTTGAGGCCCAGTTTGAAGTCAAGCGAAGCCTCAAGCTCTGGACGGTCAAGAAGTTTCAAGCGCTTGATGCTGTCAATTCCGAGACCACCCACCAAAAACACCCGATCAGGCTGCTCTCCCAATTGGATCACGCGCTGCCGATATTCCTCGGCTGCCACAAAATGCAGGTGCGACATTTTGGTAATTGAATGCCTAAACGCCTCGTCAAAAGCACCGACAGTGGTCTCTCCCCCATGTAAATGGGCGACAGGTATACGCGCAACGAGTGCAGCGGACACCGCTGAGAAAATTTCAAAACGATCTCCAAGTACGACGATAAGGTCGGGGCCTAATTCGTTCAAGGCATCTGCAAAACCAATCAACCCCAAGCCCATGGATTTGGCGATGCCCACGGAAGTATCAGAACTCGTCAACATTTCGACTTTGCGATCGATCTGGAACCCGTTCTTTTCAATCTCGCGGAAAGTAAGACCGAACTCAGGCGACAGATGCATGCCAGTCGCGATGATTTGCAGCGTCAGTTCTGGATCATCTTTGATACCTTGCATGACCCAGCGCAGTAAGCCATATTCAGCACGCGTACCGGTTATGACGCAAATCTTGCGGGTCATAGTTCGATCAACTCGTCTATTGCGAAATCATGTTGCGCAGGACGACCAATGACTTCATCCCAACGCATAGGCGAGATGCCAGTACCGGGCCGCTTGGCGGTGATATTCTCGGCAGTAAATATTTCGCCCGCTTTAATTGCTCGACTGGCCACTAGTGATTTACGGGCAACCGGTTTATTTCTAACTTCACTGGGGGTAAGACGTTTGATGCCATCGCCCAGGGCGACTTCTATCTCGCGAATAGCTGCCACCATAGACTTTAGTTCATTTGGCTCAATACTAGCCTTATGATCAGGACCGGGTAAGTTACGGTCTAGCGTGAAGTGCTTTTCAATGACGGCAGCACCCATGGCCACTGCGGCAATCGCCACTGCGATGCCGGGCGTATGGTCAGAATACCCTACTGCTACGCTAAAGGCTGCATGAATGCTCTGCATGGCACGCAGGTTTACTTCATTCATGGGCGTGGGGTATTCAGTAGTGCAGTGCAGTACCGTGATGTTGGCACGCGGCGTGCCAGCTTGCTCAAGTATATCAATGGCCGCCTCGATCTCACCCAGCGTCGCCATACCGGTGGAGAGGATGATTTTCTTGCCGATTTGGCCGATATGACGCAGGTACGGCAGGTTAGTGATCTCACCGGACGGAATTTTGAAATGGTTCTGGCCGAGACTTACAAGGAGATTAACACTCTCGATATCAAAACCGGTAGAGAAAAAACCGACGTTGCGTTTCGCACAGTGAGAGATGAGTTCACGATGCATGTCAACGGTGAGTTCCAGGCGGCGAAGCATTTCGTGCTGGGTTTCTGTGCTGTCTGTGGTCTGGATTTGGTAACCCGCTTTTTGGGCGGTGCGCGTAACTTGACGATTGGCGTTGAAAGTCTGGAACTTGACGATATCCGCACCGGCCTCGGCAGCCGCATCGATCAATTGTTTGGCCAATTCGAGGTCACCGTTATGATTGACGCCGGCTTCGGCGATGATAAGGGTGCGGTTTATCATAATTTCTGGCTATCTACAAAGTGGGCGTGCCCCACCAGGTTATGGCGCACAGATAGGCCCATTCCTACCAAACAGCTTTGTCCAATTGAAATGCCCTCTTTGACGATACTGCCACTGCCGACAAAACTGCCAGTGCCAATAGTTACATCACCGTTGAGAATCGCTCCGGTGGAAATGTGGCAGTAGTCTTCTACGGTCGTGTCGTGTTCAATCAGTGCGTGCGTATTAATGATGCAGTTGTTTCCGATCTTGGCCCCTGCATTGACGATGGCACCGTGCATGACGATGGTGCCTGCACCAATGGTCGCGTGGCGGGACACATGCGCGGTGGGCGCGACGATGACTGGGAATTGGAACCCGAGTTCAGTGGCCTGCTGATAGAGACGGACGCGGATATCTGCTGACCGAATGTGACCTACTGCGATTACGGCGTATTGATAAGTTTTGGCGAGTTCCGCCAGAACAGTGTCTGTGGCGATGACTAAATACCCAAGGTGTTGAGTATTCATTTCCTCTGGTATGCCGACCAAACCGGCAATCTGGTATTGTCCGTGCTGCTCGATGACATCGATACACGAATGGGCGTGGCCGCCGGCACCGATCAGGATCAGACTTGGCTTGCTCATACGGAGAGGGAAGCAAGCCAAGAACTACTCGGAATATTAATCAAGCGCCGGGACAGGGAGTTAGCGGTTGCCAGATCCATACGAGGATTTCCCGTGAAAGGTGCTAACTCGTGCATCAGTGTCCAGGCGGGGCGCGTCATGAAACCAGCTTCATTGGTAACCTTCAATACAAGATCGCGCTGATCCATTTGCTCAGCCTCCAGCAACAGTGTCTGCAGCCAGTAATTGCTTTGGCATTCTTTTGGCTCAACCACCAATTTAACACCCGACACTGGTCCAAATGCCGCTTGGTAACGCTTAAACAGTTCTCTTTTTGCCTCAAGCATTCCCGGCAGTTGCTCCAACTGGGCGCAACCCAAGGCAGCATTCAGGTTGGGCAAACGGTAGTTGTAGCCAATTTCGTCGTGACGGTATTCCCAAGCGTGCGGCAATTTGGCAGTGGTGGTCAGGTGCTTAGCATGACGCGCGAGTTTTGGATCGTTGGTCAGAATCGCGCCACCGCCACCGGTGGTGATGGTCTTGTTGCCGTTAAAACTCAACGTACCCATTAATCCGAAGGTACCGGTATGCTGGCCGTGGTAAAAACTGCCCAAGGACTCGGCTGCATCTTCGACTATCGCAATATTGAAATCGTGCGCCACTGCCAAAAGACCTTCCATGTCCACTGGATGACCGAAAGTGTGCATGGGCACAAGGACACGAATGACTCGACCAGTAGCACGATTGACGCACTGGCTGGCGTGTTGCGCTGTGTGGCTGCTGAGCCATTCACGCAATTTTGCAGCATTCACGCCCAAGGTGTAGGCCTCACTATCGACAAAATGCGGTACGGCTCCACAATAAGTCACGGCATTAGCCGTGGCGACAAAGGTCAGCGCAGGAATCAAGACTTCATCGTCGGCTTTAACACCGGCGAGTTTTAAGGCAATGTGCAGCGCTGCCGTACCATTAACGACAGCAATCGCGTGTTTTGCGCCTGTATAAGCCGCCAGATCGGCCTCAAAACGATCGACAAACTTGCCGACTGACGAGACGAAGGTCGAATCAAGACACTCTTTAAGATATAACCACTCGTTACCGGTGAAGTTTGGTTCGTGCAAAACAGCAGGACCAAGCCCGACAACGGCGCGTATAGCGCCGACGACTTGTTCCGCGAGAGTGTTCGGGATACTCATGGCTTTCACAAGTTATAGATATCCGCTTTATAGCCACGCAGATTGTCGGGCTGAGCGAACCATTCGGCGGTTTCGGCGAGGCCGCGCTTGAACCCGTCGCGCCCGCCGTAGCTCGGCTGCCAGTCAAAGAGTTGTTTGGCTTTTGTGTTGTCGGCCCACAAACGTTCAATCTCCGAGTTTTCCGGGCGCAATCGGGCTTCGTCAGTGATGATTTCGATCTCTGTGTTCATTGCTTCTGCAATCAACTGGGCCGTGTCACCGATGGAAATCTCAAAATTGCTGCCGAAGTTAACGACTTCGCCCAGACCCAGGTCTGAGTTTAGTGTGGCGATGAAACCCGCCACTGTGTCTTTCACAAAGTTGAAATCACGCGTGGGTGATACCGCGCCGAGCTTGATCTGGCGTTTTCCGTTAGCGATCTGGGTGATGATGGTCGGGATCACCGCACGGGCGGACTGACGCGGACCATAGGTGTTAAAGGGTCGAGCAATCACCACAGGCAGACCGAAGGATGCGTAGAAGGAATAGGCCAACTGATCGGCTGCGATCTTGGTCGCCGAGTATGGCGACTGCCCCTGTAAAGGATGTTCTTCGGTAATCGGTACAAAACGCGCGGTGCCATAGACCTCGCTGGTCGAGGTATGAATTACGCGTTTAACGCCCAGTTCCCGCGCCGCTTGCAATACATTCAGCGTGCCTTTGACATTGGTATCGACATAGGTGTCGGGCGAGTGATAGGAATAGGGGATTGCAATGAGGGCGGCGAGATGAAGCACTGCGTCGCAACCCTTCATCGCCTCTTTCACCCCGTGCGGGTCGCGGATATCGCCTGCGAATACCTCGAACTGGCCCCTAACATCGGCTGAGCAATGATCCAGCCAGCCCCATGAGTTGAACGAGTTGTAAAGCACAAAAGCGCGGACTTTATGGCCTTGGCGAACCAGGGATTCGGTAAGGTGAGAGCCTATAAAGCCATCGGCGCCGGTGACAAGAATGGTCGAGTTTTTGGTCGTTGGATTCATAGGTTCATACCGCTTGGTTTATAATACGATAGATAGGCACCGGTTGACTTATTGCCAGTCGCACTTGTTGTGCGCAACTCATCATATTGCCCCCTCGCCAGCGTCGAATTTCTGAGACGAAAGGCGCCCGAGCTTTAGCTTTCTCGGACCAGAACTCATGCAAATGGGATTGAACGAAATAACCTGACGCAGCAGAAATCCCGGCTGGTTTCTCCATCGCCGTTGATGAAGACCGCTTCGTTTTTGACCATTGCCGCCACCCATTTGGGGATAACTACGGCATAAGCACCTTCCAGCTCCTGACGGCGGCGGAAAATATTAAAGTAACGCAACCCGATGATATCCCCCACCTTGGTCAGGCCGAGATGATGGAGGCCGCGTAAACAAAGCGCAGGACCTGCGCCTCGCGGGCGGCGACGAACATATTAAAAAATGGGGTTGTCCTAGATAATGAAAATTATTTAGGATGGTCGGATGAGAAAAAGTAGACTGAGTAAAACTAAACAAGACCGACTGATCGAACACTTTGTTGCTGGGACAACAGCACGTACAACAGCGGTTCTGGTAGGGGGTTAACAAGTCTACTGCCTCGTATTATTTCCATCGCCTTCGAGAACTCATTTGCAAAGCCGTCGAAGATGAGACTCATTTTTCAGGAGAGATCGAAGTCGATAAAAGTTATTTTGGTGGCAAACGCAAGGGCAAAGTTAAGACCCAAATTTTCGGGTTAGGCTTTATATAGTTTATTGGCGGCTTCCGGTGTGTCGGCGAAGAAGAAGTCGCGGGTGTCCACGATTAACTTGGCGTGTTGCATAATGAAGGCCGCATCGTAGGCTTCGTGGTCGGTAACCAGCAGAATGCAATCGGCTTGGGCCAGGTTGAATTCATTAAGCAGGGTGCTGGTGAGGCCGAAATCATGTTTGCGTCCCGCCCGTAGCGCCGGGATATGCGGGTCGTTATATTCCACCGATGCGCCTCTGGCCAGCAGCAGTTCCATCAATTTATAGGACGGAGATTCCCGATCGTCGTCCACGTTTTTCTTGTAGGCCGCGCCCAAAATCAGGATTTTAGCACCCTTCATGGCTTTCCCGTGGTCGTTGAGGGCTTCCATCACCCGCTGAACCACGAAATAGGGCATAGCGCTGTTGATCTCCCCGGCCAGCTCGATGAAGCGGGTGGAAATATCGTATTCCCGGGCTTTGGAGGTAAGGTAGAAGGGGTCAATTGGAATGCAGTGGCCGCCCAACCCGGGCCCGGGATAAAACGGCATGAAACCGAAGGGCTTGGTGGCGGCGGCACGGATGACCTCATGAATATCGATACCCATTCGCAGACAGAGCACCTTCAGTTCGTTGACCAGAGCGATGTTGACGCTACGGAAAATATTTTCTAACAGCTTAGTCATCTCCGCCGCCTTGGTGGAGCTGACTGGCACCAATTTATCAATGGCAGGAGCATAGAGGGCATTGCCAGCCTTGAGACAAGCAGATGTATGGCCGCCGATTACCTTGGGGATATTGCCAGGGTTGAAGTTCTTGCTGCCGGGGTCTTCTCGCTCCGGCGAATAAACTAGGAAAAAGTCCTCGCCCATTTCGAAGCCAGCCTTGGCGATGCGCGGCAGCAGTTCTTCCTCAGTGGTGCCCGGATAGGTGGTGCTCTCCAAAGAAAGAACCTGGCCCGAACGCAGGTAAGGGACCAAGGCCTCGACGGTTCCGGTGACAAAGGAAAGGTCCGGTTCGCGGTTTTTGTTGAGCGGAGTGGGGACGCAAATAATCAGGGCATCGGCTTCGGTGGCCCGTCTGAAATCGCTGGTAGCTTCAAAACCGGCTTGGCGGGCCTCGGCAATTCTGGCGGCAGGGATATGGGCGATGTAGCTTTGCCCTTCATTAAGTTTTTGTATCTTGCGGGGGTCGACATCAATACCTAGTACCCGAAAGCCCACGGCCTGAAAACGCAACATCAGTGGCAAACCAACATAGCCTAGTCCGACAATACCGACAACAGCCCGACGGGTTTCAAACCGTTTAATCAGTGTTTCCAGAGTGTTCATTTTTTCCGTCCGATACAAATTGTGGCCCACCCCAAGAGAGGTTACAGGCTAGCGGGAACCGCAGGCAGAGTGCCGGCTTCTCATTATCTTTTTTTCTTCTGCTCGATAAAATTGACGACAAACGCGACAAAAACCCCGATCATGGCCCCAAACACAACACTCAAAGCCAACACAAACCTCCGCCTCGGTTTTACAGGAATTTTGGCCTGAGTCGCCGGCTGATCAACTATAACAGCATGGGCAATTGCCTTTGCCGCCTGCAACTGCTTCAAGCCTGCATCCAACTGCGCCAAACGCTCCTGTTTATCCCGGAACCCGTCAATAAACGGCTCGTCATTCTTGCGCTTTTCCAGTTCTGCCTTTTCAGCAGTTAGCTCCTTGACTCCACGCATATACAGCGGCTCTTGCGCAGTGTTCAAGGTCACCCCAACGCTTTGGCTCGCCATCGTTGTATAGTTGGAGAGTTTCCGGTCAAAGATCTTCGAAGCCCGGGCAATGGCTATCTGGTCCTCCAGTTGGGCAATCCTGTCCAGACGACGTTGGCCTGCAAAATCCCGTGCTACCTGGAGCTGATTCTGTATCTCGCTTTTTTGATTGGCTATTTTTATTTCAATACCATCAAATAATTCGCCAAGAGTTCTTCTCTCTGCCAGCAGAATGAAGCCGTTCACCCAATCCGCCACGAGTTTGGAATCGTAACCCTGAAGGCTCACAAAAACGGAACCGAGTTCGTTTTTCGCCCCCTCCTTGATACCCAGCAGGTTTCTTTGCAAGGAAGAAAACTGTGGGTTTTCAACAACAAACTGCTGGCGCAGGGAACTGTTTTGGAAAATCCCTGTTTTGAGATTTCCTGTAAATTTGGCAAATATATCAGCGCTGGATATCTGGCTAATGCCAGAGATATTCAAGGCCTCCACATATTTGCTCTCAGGTGGCCGCAAAATCGCTTCTGCTTCATAGACCGGGGTTGCCAGGAGTACATAGGCCACAGCCCCCAGAACCGACAAACCGGTGATCACACCAATTACCTTCCACTGCCGCACCAGAACACGCCAGAGGTCAATCAGGTTGATTTCATCGTCTGCTGGGCAGACAGCAACAGGATAAACCCCTGACGATACTTGATGCGACTGTTGTTCCTTTTGCTCTTTCATATCTTTTCCTCTCTGAAAACAATCCCAGACAAATTCACTGCAATGGGAAAAAGGCACGCTACCGCCCTTCGGGTGAACGCCTGCTCAACCGTTGCCCCGGTATACATGACATTTTCAGCCAGTGTCAAACAAAAACGGGACTTAAACAAAAAAGATGAAACAGCCTTCGCTCCTTATTGCCGTTGCACTCTATCCAGAGGAAGCGTAGCCTTCACCTGGCGATTGAGAAAACTTAAAAGCACCACCACATTCTCCTGACCGGAGAATGAATAAAACAGGCCCTGAGCAGAGGTGTCATCATCAAGCTGCACCGAAACCGCAGCGCCCGGAGTCAGCCCTTTTTTCTGCAGATCCGCCAAGGGGACCGCTCCGTTCCCATCTTCCTTGGCCTGCAGGTCGGCGATGATCCAGGCTGGCACCGGCACATACTGGTCGCCAAAACATATCGGGCCCAAGGCGCCGCGGGTGGAGGAGATTGCCACCCAATTCCGTTCGAGAGGGGCAAGATGCAAGAAAAGATAGCCGGGGAAAAAGGGCTTAAGCTTCTCTTCTGTCCGTCGGGCGTGCCGGACAATGGTACGCATCATGGGAAGATAGACCACATACCCCTGCCGTTGGTAATGCAGTTTGGCAACCTTTTCCTGCTGGGGCTTGGTGCGGATGGCGAACCACTCTCTTGCTGCGTCCTGATTCATGCAAGGCGAAGGGATACTGGGATTAAAAGGCTGGCCCGTGTCGGGCGCAGCAAGAAATTTCGCATTTTTCCCCTTACTTCAAAACGCCCTGCCGAATCTTTTTCCGGCAGGACTGGAGGAGAGGGTGGGATTCGAACCCACGGACCTGATCTCTCAGGTCAAGCGATTTCGAGTCGCTCCCGTTCGGCCACTCTGGCACCTCTCCGTTTCACGCAGATTATCGCGGCTGAAGCCGCTCCTCCCCTATGCCCTCACCCTTCTTTGCCGAAAAAAATCCTTAAGCAAAGTGGCGCTCTCTTCGGCCAGCAGACCGCCTTCCACTGCCAGCAGATGGTTAAGCCGCGTGTCCTGTCCGACCTGAAAAAGGGAAACTACCCCGCCGGCCTTGGGGTCGACAGCCCCATAGACCAGGCGGCTCACCCGGGCATGCACCAAGGCACCAGCGCACATCACGCAGGGTTCAAGAGTAACATAGAGGGTGGTGCCGGGCAACCGGTAATTCCCCTGCAAACGGCCCGCCTGTCGCAGCACCAGCATCTCCGCGTGCGCTCCTGGGTCGCACAGCTCAATGGTGCGATTGCCGTTTTGGGCGATGATCTGTCCATCGCTATCCACCAGCACCGCGCCGATGGGCACTTCGCCCCGCTCCGCCGCAAGCCGCGCCTCGGCAAGGGCGACTGCCATGTACTGTTCGGGGGAGTCCATCGGCAAAAAATCCGGCACGTTACGCGCTTTCCTGCGTACGCTTGAGCCGGTTGGCATAATTGGCGGCCTCCCAGCCGGCCACGCACCCCTCGCCCACCGCCTTGGCCATCTGCCAGGGAGGCCCGGCGATATCGCCGGCCGCATAGATGCCGGGGATATTGGTTTCCTGCTTCTTGTTGGTTTCGATAAAGGAGAAGGTTTCCGTGTCGAGCAGGACGCCGATGCTGGTGGCAAGCTCCATGGCCCCCTTGGCCCCGAGTTCGACAAAGACCCCGTCCACCGCAAGGGTCTCGCCGCTGTCCAGCACAAGACCGCTCACCGCCTTTTCGCCGACGATCTCCTGAGGCCATACTCCCTTATGGACCACCACCGAGCTGGCGGCCAGCTTTTCGCCAAGCTCCTTGGTGACCGTCATATCCTTACAAACCAAATGGACCTCGGCGGCATACTTGGTAAGGGTCAGGGCTCCGTCCACCGCGGCGGATTCGTTGCCCACCACCGCCACCTTGGCGTTGCGATAAAAATTGGCATCACAATCCACACAATAACTGACCCCACGCCCCAGCAGCTCCTTCTCGCCAGGCACCTTCAACTTTTTACGTGAGGTGCCGGTGGCAAGGATCAGGGTTCGGGCCGTGACCTGCCGTCCGCTTTCCACCTTGACCGTGAACAGCTCTCCTTCCTGGCCAAGATTTAGAACATCCTCGGGCCACACCTCCGCGCCAAAACGAGTGGCCTGGGCCAAGGCGACCCGCAACAACTCTGCCCCAGCGGTCACGCCATCGACACAGAGATAATTCTCAACATGGGCCTGGGAAATACTGCTGTTTTCCACCCGCCCCAACACTAGCACCGAAGCCTTTTTCCGGGCTGCGTGCACGGCGGCCTGCAACCCTGCCGGGCCAGCGCCGATAATCACCACGCCTGTTATCTGTTCAACCATTTCCGGTCTCCCTCTCATTAAAAAAAGTTCGAAATGAACTGCTCAATATATAGCGATTTTCTCAAAGGAAGGCCATCCTTTTCCGTCTTTTTCGTAGGAAAATAGGGCGTGGACAGGAAGAGTGAATCTGTGTAAGATTCATTGGTTCACGTCGGTTTCCCTCTTTTTTAACGGCAACGAAAAAATGCGCTATATCGCTGATCTTCACATCCATTCCCCCTTCTCCCGCGCGACCAGCAAGGCCGGCAACCTGCAGGGCCTTGCCGCCTGGGCCAGGGTCAAGGGCATCCACCTCCTCGGCACGGGCGACTTCACCCATCCCGGCTGGTTCAGTCAGCTCAAGGAGCAGCTGGTTCCTGCCGAACCGGGATTTTTCAAGCTCAAGAATGAGGTGATTCCCCCGGCCCTGCCGCAGGCAATCCCGGTTGCCCTGCCCAGCCGCTTCCTGCTCACCGCCGAGATCAGCTCCATTTACAAACGGCACGGCGCGGTGCGCAAGGTCCACAACCTGCTCTACGTACCCGATTTCGCCTCGGCCGAACGGATCAACAGCGTCCTGGCCGGCATCGGCAACATCGAGTCCGACGGCCGCCCCATCCTGGGCCTTGACTCCCGCGATCTGCTTGAAATCCTGCTGGAAAAAGCGCCGGAAGGGTTTTTGGTTCCGGCCCACATCTGGACGCCGTGGTTCTCCCTGTTCGGCTCCCGCTCCGGCTTCAATACCATTGAGGAATGCTACGGCGATCTCAGCTCGCACGTCTTTGCTCTCGAAACCGGCCTTTCCTCGGACCCGGACATGAACCGGCTCATCCCGGCCCTGGACCGCTTCGCCCTGATCTCCAACTCCGATTGCCATTCTCCGGGCAAGCTCGGGAGGGAGGCCAATATCTTCAACACCGGCTTCAACTTTTTCGATCTGCGCGAGGCCCTCAAAAATCCCCTGACCGACGCCTTTGCCGCGACGATTGAATTCTACCCGGAAGAAGGGAAATACCACGCCGACGGCCACCGGAACTGCCGGGTTTGCCTTGAGCCCGCCGAGACCCGGAAAATCGGGGCCATCTGCCCGGTCTGCGGCAGGCCCCTGACCGTGGGGGTGTTGCACCGGGTCATGGAACTGGCCGAGCGGAC
Source organism: Thiovibrio sp. Mzg5 (assembly GCF_055379285.1). NCBI lineage: Bacteria > Pseudomonadati > Thermodesulfobacteriota > Desulfobulbia > Desulfobulbales > Thiovibrionaceae > Thiovibrio > Thiovibrio sp. Mzg5. Next base: position 1,870,053 of record NZ_AP022872.1, read on the forward strand.
CGAACCGTACTACCCGCCCGGCTCACCTGCGGTGCACAGCCTTATCCCGCTGCCCGAGGTGTTGGGCGAGATTCTCGGCGCCGGACCGGCCACCAAGGGGGTGATGGCCCTGTACGCAAAGGTCATTGACCGCTTCGGGTCGGAGTTCAACCTGCTGCTCGACACGCCGGTGGAAGAGATCAATCGAATGTCCCCGGTGTTGGGCGAGGCAGTGGCCCGCCTCCGCACGGGCAAGGTCATCCGCACCCCTGGTTACGATGGCGAATTCGGGGTGATCCGGGTCTTTGCCGAAGGGGAGCGGCAGGAGCTGGCCGGCCAGATCAGCCTGTTTTCCGGGAAAAACCCTGCTCCCGTAAAAAAACAGGGCCGCAGCCCGCTGCCCCCTGAAAAAAAGCTCCCTCCGCCCACCGAGATACCAAAAGCCCAGAGAAAGCCCAATCCGGAACAGCTGGCCGCCATCACCAGCAAGGGAGAATCCATCCTCGTTGCTGCCGGGCCGGGCACCGGCAAAACCTTTACCCTGGTGGCCAGGATCGAACATCTGCTGGGTGCGGAGCATGCCCACCCAGAAGAGATGGTGGCCATCACCTTCACCAACCGGGCAGCCCGCGAGATGCAAGAGCGCTTGAGCCGTGACCTCGGCGAGGCAGCCCAGGCCATCTTCGTGGGCACTTTCCATGGCTATTGCCTGGCCCTGCTGCGCAAGGAAACCCCCGACCTCGTGGTCATCGGCGAGGAGGAACGCGACCTCTATCTGCGCAAGGCCTTCCCGGCCATGCCCCGGGCCGAACACCATATCCTAAAAAAACAACTTACCGCCTACGTTGACCAGCTCAACCGGGGGACGCTCCCTGCCGACGGAGCCCTGCCGGATCTCCTTGCGCGCTATCTTGCCTCACTCATGCCGAACAAGGCCATTGACCTCGACCTGGTCATCCCCTGGTGCGTGGAGCGCCTTAGCCGAGACCCCGCCTTTGCCAGACAGGTCAGTGGCAGGGTGGCCCATCTCTTTGTCGACGAATTCCAGGATCTGAACCATCCCCAGTACCAGCTGGTTCTGCTGCTTGGCGAACAGGCGCGGGTATTTGCCATCGGCGACCCCAACCAGGCCATTTACGGCTTTCGCGGCAGCGACCTCACCCTGTTCCAGCGGTTCCGCGAAAGGGTGGGCGTCACCACCCTGGCCCTGATCCGCAACTACCGTTCCGCCCCTGCCATTATCGATGGCGCCGCCGCTCTCATCCGGCGGAACCGGCAAAGCGGCGATACCCAGCTGGTGGCCGAAAGCACCAGCGCGGCACTCATCGAGTGGCATCAGGCGGAAAATGCCCAGGCCGAGGCGGAGTTTATCGTGCACCGCATCGAAGAGGGATTGGGCGGCATCAGCAGCCTTTCCCGGCATGCAGGCCAAAGCAGCGGCCAGGCCCGGAGCTTTGCCGACTTCGCCATCCTCTACCGGCTCAGCCAGATGGCCGAGCCCATTGCCGAAGCCCTGCATCGCAAAGGCATCCCCTTCCAGCTCGTTGGCGCCACCCCCTTTTACCTGAAAGCCGACCTGAAAGCCGCCTGCCATTTCCTCCTGGCCAGTGCACCGGACGCGGGCTTAAGCGAGCATCTCCAGCTGATGGCAGACCTTCCAGGGGTCGGAGAGGCAACCATCTCCCTCCTGGAAAAAGAGCTGCCCCTCCGCTGCCCTGATTTCCCCAGCGAAGCGCTTGCCCTTCCCCTCCCAGCCGCTGCGGCAAAAAGCATCGGGAGGATGGGAGAAACCCTCAAAAACTTCCGCACGGCGGCGGAGCATGGACTTGCCCTCCCCCTGGCCGAGGCCATGCCCGGACTGGGCATCGATCCTCAGGGGGCCGAGGCCAAGCGGCTGCTCCAACTGGCCAACGCCTTTGGCCACGACCTCCAGACCTTTTGCGAACATCTTAGACAAAACGCCCTGGCCACCGCCTATGACGCACGGGCCGAAGCCGTGGCTCTCATGACCATGCATGGTGCCAAGGGGCTGGAATTCCCAGTGGTCTTTCTGGCCGGCATTGAAGAGGAAATCCTCCCCTGCACCATTGCCAATCTGCACAGCGATGTGGAAGAAGAGCGCCGTCTCTTCTATGTTGCCATGACCAGGGCGCAAGAGAGCCTGGTCTTAAGCGCCGCGGCAAGCCGCACCGTTTTCAATCGAACCGCCGACCACCGCGTCTCCCGCTTTATCCAGGAGATTCCGGCCTCTTTGCTGAGTACGGCTGAGCAGCCCCTGGCCAAACGACGCAATGCCGGCGGTCGGCAACTGCCACTTTTTTAGCGAAAATTGGCAAACGCTTATCACAAATAGGAATCCCATGGAAAACAAGGACAGACCAGCACCCCGCACCATCCGAATCGGCGCGGCCAATGTTGGCCTGATCGGCCTTGACCAGGCCCTGAACAAGGCACTGACCGGACAGATGGAGGAAAAGGCCGCGGTGGATTTTCTTTTCGGTACCATTGCCAGGGAAAATTACGTCCCCGCAACAGCAGAACCGATCTATCGGGAGGCCTTGCTCGCAGAATACCGACGCCGTCAGGGCAGACAAGGAGCCGAACCGGGAATCCTCACCGTCCGGGTGCTGGGCTCCGGCTGTGTAACCTGCAACAAACTCAGCGCCATGCTCTTTGAGTCCTTGCAAAAATTCGGCCTGGCCGCCGACATGGAGTCGGTGCATGACCTCGATGAGATCTGGCGCTTCGGGGTCACAAAAACCCCGGCCCTGATCATCAACGGCGCGGTGAAATGCGCCGGACGGATGCCATCCCCGACAGAGGTCGAGGAATGGGTTCGGGAAGAGGGTGAAAAATTACGAGTGAAGCGGGTAGAATAAAGGATATTTTCCAAAAATCAGAAACCATCACCAACCAAGGAGGAGTTTGCCCATGAGCGCCCACGATCACCACGACGACCCCCACGGCTACGGCCACGATGAACCGGAAGCCTGTTTCAAGGTCGGCATTATCTTTCTCTGTGTTGTTGCGGCATTGTATCTGATCTCGCTTTAGCAGAAAGACCATGTGCGGGCAGGATCGGTCGCATCGCCCGTCCTGCTCGCAACCCTTTCCCTCCGCAACGCTTTCCCCCCAGACAGCCATCGAGGCCGCCATGAACATTACCCAGAGAATGGAATCCGCTGAAACCCGCATCACCAAGGCGGTTTTCCCCAACACCACCAACCACTACGCCACCCTGTTCGGCGGTACGGCCCTGCAGTGGATGGACGAAGCGGCCTTTATCACCGCCACCCGCTTTTCCCGGCAAAAAATCGTCACCGTCTGCTCGGACCGCATCGATTTCAAGACGCCGATCCCGGCCGGAACCTTTGTCGAACTGATCGGTCAGGTGGTCAAGATCGGCAACACCAGCATCCAGGTGCGGGTGACCGTATATCTTGAGCAGATGTACGACGAAACCAGGGAAAAGGCCATCGAGGGGCTTTTCACCTTTGTCGCAGTTGACGAAGCCATGCGCCCGATTCCGGTGAAGAAATAATGCCTGCCTGGACCGGCCAGGGATGGTGGCGAAAAATTACCCACGATCACTTTATTTTTTGATTCACTCCGGAGAATCTGTATACTATGAAGTAAGAGCTTCGATACGGTTGTTGCCGACAAGGCAATCAGCACACGGTGCAGAGGTCAGCCATGCCCCTCTCCAATTTCCCCCAGGCGGTAATTCGTTTTGAGATCCAGGTGTACCAACGCCCCAACGACGAAAAACGCCTGCGCGACACCCACATCGCCTTTTCCGGCGCCCCCCAAAAACACCCGACCAACCCGGAGAAAATCATTCTGGTGGTCGACCCTTACAGCGACAACACCTTTTATTACGAATTCAAAACACCGGACATCTCCTACGTTGAAGAGCTGGCCAACATCGTCACCATGGACGGCGAGGTGATCCCCATGGCCAGGCTCTGGGTCAAGAAAAAAAGCATTGCCATACGCAGCACCCCTTTTGTGGTGGAAAGTACCAGGCCATAAATAAGGCAAGCGCCAGACTGTTCCAACATCTCTTTCCAACGGGAGGCTCGACCATGATCAACATCACAAAAATTCTGGTCCCCACGGATTTTTCCGAACATTCCAACCGGGTTCTACAAGCCGCCACCATGATCGCCCGCAAATTCGGGGCGGCCATCGAGGTGGTTTTTGTCGTGGAAAGCCTTGACGCCTATGCCGGTTTTGCCGTGCCCCATCTGCCCCTGGAAAATCTGGAAAAGGACCTGCTCGAACGGGCCAAACGCAAGATGACGGAATTCATCGCCGAAAACATGGACAAGGACATCCCCCATGCGAGCGCGGTGCTCAACGGCAATGTCCCGAAAGAAATCGTCCGCCACGCCGAGGCCAAAAGCTGCGACCTGATCATGATCGGTACCCAGACCTGCAAAGGGGTGGAAAAAGCCCTGTTCGGCAGCGTTACCGAGCGAGTAATCAAAACCGCCAGCTGCCCTGTGCTCAGCATGAATCCCTGCCTTTAAAGATACGGAGTTACCGCATCATTTCCAACATCCACGGAGGTTTTCCATGAAGATGCCCGACATCAAAGCAAAGGCGAAAGAGCTTGGCCTCAAGCCCGGCAAGATGAAAAAAGAGGATCTCATCCGCGCCATCCAGGAGAAAGAAGGCAACTTCCCCTGTTTCGGCTCGGCCTTGGAGCATTGCAGCCAGGAAGACTGTAGCTGGCGGGAGGATTGCCTGTTCATGTAACAACACCTCGCTCTCCCCGGACGAAAAAAAGCATGCCGACCGATATAGAACCCATTGAAGGCAACTGGTACGAGGCCATCGAGGATGGCGCCCGCTTTTTCGTGGTCACCGTTGACGAGGAGGAGGGGATTGTTGAACTCCAGCATGACGATGGGACCCCCGAAGAAATCACCCTCGAAGCCTGGCAGGAGGCCGATCTTGCCGCCATTGCCCCGCCAGACGAAGCAGGGCTGTTTGATGATTCGGCTGATCAGGACGATGACACCCCGGGCGGTTGCCCGGCAGAAAAGCAAGAGGATGACGATTGGGGAGAGCCGTTGCCAGAGCCTGACGAGTAAGATTCGCCTGAGGACAGTTCTTTCCAGGCAACCACCTCAGCATGAAGAGATGTGCCCAAGCCCCGACAATGTTCATTCGGTAAAATCTTTACTTGCAGCCTTCAGCCAGTCACCTGCCCCAAGGCAAGAACCTTCTCGATGCTTTCCCGCAGATTCTCCCGAGTAAAGGGCTTGACCACATAATCACTGACCTGAGCCCGAATCGCTTCAAGAATCAGGTGCGGCTGCGCCTCGGCCGTTACCATGATAAAGGGGATGTTCTTGGTTGCCTCATTTTTTCGGACACTGCGCAACACCTCAATGCCATGCATGACCCGCATGCACCAGTCGGAAAGAATCAGGTCCACCGGTTCCTGCTCCAGAATCCGCAGCGCCTTTTCCCCGTTGTCCGCCTCAAGGATGTTGGAATACCCCAAAGCCCGCAGGTGATTGGTGATGATCCTCCGCATGACCAGCGAATCATCAACCACCAACACCTTCATGTGAGGATCGGGCTCCATCATTTCGCAACACTTGCCAGGTAGAGGCTTTCGCCAGATTATCGAAGCAGACGGAGCGCTGGTAACGCCCCTGATTCCCGATTATAACGGAGGCCGGAAAGGAAGCAAAGCTATTCATGGAACAAATCGTCCTTCCAGGGCGAAGGCGAAGAGAGTGCAGGAAAGATTCTTCCCAAGCCAGGCGGCATATCCACAAAAAAAAGGAACCAACCTTTTACGGCTGATTCCTTATATTTTCTGGTGGGCGGAGCGGGGATCGAACCCACGACCTTTGGCTTCGGAGGCCAACACTCTATCCAACTGAGCTACCCGCCCTCGGGTTTTCATGTTCGCAGTGGCCACTTACTTACCATGTATCGCTTTTTCAGTAAAGCCATTTTCACCGGTCGCCAAAGGGTGCAGGCTTACGGCGAGGATCCTTCTGTTACTGGGGCCAATGGCCGCCCGCTGGTCAGGGCGCACACCGAGGATGGCGATGATCCCCTCCTGGTCGGCCAGGATGGGTATCCGGTTCCGTTGGGCCGGGGGAATCTTATGATCGGTAAAAAAGTCACCGACCTTTTTCCGGCCCGGTGCCCCCAGAGGGTGAAACCGGTCTCCCACCTGGAAGGACCGGGCCATCAGAGGGAAACGGATCTTTCCGGCATCGCAGTACAGGGTCGCCGGAGTCTGGGATTCCCAATCCGCAGGAAGCGCATCCAGAAGACGAAGCGTGACCATTACCCCAATATCTTCAAGGAAATACTCCCCCGGGCCGGAAAACTCCCTGGCAAAAGGAATCTCTTCCGTGCCCGCCTCCGAAAGATTGCCACGCACCGCCTGCCGCCCCTGGGGATAGCTAAATCCCAGCCGCCCCTCTGTCGTGACAACCCGCAACCCTTGGGCCAGATGCAACTCCGCCCCCTCGGCCCCGGATTCAGCCAGAGAGAGGAGCTGGGCAATCTGCCTGAAAGTTGGCCGACAACCCATATACCAGCAGGCTGTTTCCAGAATGCGCCGCCTGATGGCCAAGGGCTGAGACAAAAAATCCGCCCGCTGGATCGTCAGCCCGACCGATTCGCCGTCCTCCTCCGCAACCACCTGATTGTAAGCCTGACTGGCCATCTCTGCCAGCAGCTCTTCTTCCCCTTGTAAAATCGCCGCCGTTTCTCGGAGGGAATTGCCGATATTGGGGTTGAAATGCTCTTGCAAGTAGGGCAGCAGATCGAGCCTGATCCGGTTGCGCAGATAAATCCGCTGCCGATTGGAGCTGTCCAGGCAATAGGGAATGTTTTCCGCGGCAAGATAGCCAAGAATCTCTTCCTTGGCTATTTCTAAAAAAGGCCGGATCACAAGGCCATCACGCAGCCTCGCCATCCCGGTCAGGCCCGCACGGCCGGTCCCCCGGATAAGCCGCAGCAGGATCTCCTCGGCCTGATCATCCGCTGTATGGGCCACGGCAATCTTCGTGGCCCGGTACCGCACCGCCACCTCCGCCAAAAATCCGTAACGCAGATTGCGGGCCGCATGCTCACGGGACAGTCCCTGCTCTCGGGCACAGGCGGCAACATCAAGCCTGCCGCACTCATAAGCAAGCCCCAGCCCCTGGGCCGCTTCCTCTACCAGGCGCGCCTCCGCCTCCGCCTCCTCGGGCCGCAGGCCATGATCCACATGGGCAACCACCAGAAAAAGGTCCAGGGGTGGGGCCAGCTGCGCCAGCACCTGAAGCAGGGCCATGGAATCCGGTCCACCGGAAACGGCCACGACACAGCGCTCGCCGGCAACAAGCAGCCCCTCACGGCGAATGGTTTCTCCCACCTTTTTTACGAAAAAATGCATAGGTCCCGGCTGGTGATCATTATTCCCTTGAACAAGCGGTTGTCTTTGGCTATGTGATATGCCATACTTAAAGCGTCTCCTTTTTTTCAGAAAAACACTCAGCAACGGGTCTCCCATGAACGTACGCAAAGCTGTTATCCCGGTGGCCGGCAAGGGCACCCGCTTTCTCCCCGCCAGCAAGGCGATCCCCAAAGAAATGCTCACCATCGTCGATAGGCCGACCATCCAGTACATTGTCGAAGAGGTGGTCGCCTCCGGGATCGAAGAGATCGTTTTTGTCACCAGCCAGGGCAAATCCGCCATCGAGAATCATTTTGACTACGATTTCGAACTCGACACCATCCTCCGGCAAAAGGGCAAGGATGCGCTCTGCGAAGAGATCAACCACATCTCAAACCTCATCGACATTACCACGGTCCGCCAGAAAAAACCATTGGGACTGGGCCACGCCATCTGGACCACCCGAAACGTCATCGGCGACGAACCCTTCCTGGTGCTGCTGGGCGATGACCTGGTCTTGAGCAAGGTCCCGTGCTGCCAGCAGATGCTCACCCTGCACGAGGAACTGGACGCGCCCATCGTGGCTATCCAGAAGGTGCCGACCGAGGAAACCAACCAGTACGGGATCGTGGAGGGAACCCAGGTCAGGCCAGGGGTGTATCAGATAGACCGCATGGTGGAAAAACCCGCGCCCGGCACCACCGACTCCAACCTGGCGATCATCGGCCGCTATCTGCTGACCCCGGAGATCTTCGCCATGCTTGAAAAAACCACCCCCGGCCACGGCGGGGAGATCCAGCTCACCGACGCCCTGCTGGCCCTGGCCAAACAGCGGCCCATGTATGCCTATGAATTCACCGGCACCCGCTTCGACGCCGGGGACAAGCTCGGCTATCTCAAGGCCATTGTCGCCTATGCCCTGCGGCACCCCGTGGTATGCAAGGAGTTCAAGAAACACATCAAGGAAGTCTGCGCGGATTTTTAGGAGCCGTTGCGAACCAACTCATCTCTGTAAGATTATTTCGTTATGGCTCCTTATGCCGCGTTGGTCAATCAATTGGCCCTCTACTTTTCAACAACGGCTTAGAGGCCGGAAGGGCTGATACCGAGTCTCCATACCGGGCCGCCCCTCTGCCAAGCAGAAGGGCGGCCTCTCACTTTCACCCACAGGCCCCATGTCCGCATCCCCCACCTATCTGGAAGTCGCCGTAGCCGCGCCCCTGCCGCAGACCCTGACCTACGCCGTCCCTACCAGCGGGGAGATTCCCGTCCCAGGCCAGCGGGTGCTGGTTCCCTTGGGCAAACGGTTGCTCACCGGCTATGTGCTGGCCTTAACCGAAGAAAAGCCAGAGTTCCGGCTCAAACGAGTGACCGAGATCCTCGATGCCTTCCCGGTGTTCCCGGAAGCATTGGTTCCCTTTTTTCGCTGGGTGGCCCGCTACTACCATTATCCCATCGGCGAGGTGATCCGGGGCGCGCTGCCCGGCGGACTCACCTCGCAAAGCGGCCGCCAGCTCAAGGTTACCGAGGCGGGGCTGCACTATTTTCTTACCGACCAACCACACCTTTCCCAGGACCATCCCTGGCTCGCCAATCTGCTGGCCAACAAAAAACTGAGCGCCGCCACCGTGCGCAAGCTCTGGCGGGGCAAGGAAAGACGGCTCATTGAGCAGTGGGGGGAACAGGGGCTGATCTCGTTGGAACAGATTATCTCCGGGGCATCCATCGGCCAGAAGACCGAAACCTGCCTGCTCCTGGCCGCCGAACCGCTTGCCCCGGAAATCCGCGCCACCCTCAAGCCCTCGGAAACGAAGACCCTCGCCCTCCTTGAGGAGCTGCAGACAGATTCGACGCAAGGGCTTCCCCGGAGGGAGCTGACCAAGGCATACAGCGGCGCGGCCAAAGCCCTCACCTCGCTGGCAGAAAGGGGCATCATCCGTCTGACAGAACGCCCGGTGTATCGCGACCCCTTTGGCGAAACCCCGCTTTTTTACCCCAGGCCCACCCAACTCACCGTTGATCAGCAGAATGCCCTGACCCAACTGAATCCGGCCATCGCCAAAAAACAATACGCACCCTTCCTGCTGCATGGCGTCACCGGCAGCGGCAAGACCGAGGTCTACCTGCAGGCGGCGGAAACCACCCTGGCCTTGGGCCGCAGCGTTCTGGTCCTGGTGCCGGAGATCGCCCTGGCAACCCAGCTGGAGGCGCATTTTCTTTCCCGCTTCGGCGAGACGGTGGCCCTGCTCCACAGCGGCCTGGCCCGAGGCGAGCGTTTTGACCAGTGGCAGCGGGTTGTTTCCGGGGAGGCCCGCATCGTAATCGGCGCCCGCTCCGCCATCTTTGCCCCCCTTGGTGACCCGGGGTTGATCATCGTCGATGAGGAACACGACGGCGCCTACAAGCAGGAAGACAGCCTCCGCTACCAAGGCCGCGACCTGGCCCTGCTTCGGGGCAGCCAGGGCGGGGCCACGGTGCTGCTCGGCTCGGCCACCCCGTCGCTGGCCAGCTACCAGCACGCGCTCAACGGCAAGTACACCCTGTTGAACCTGCCGAGCCGCATAGAAAATCGGCCCCTGCCCCAGGTGGAACTGGTCGATCTCCAGGCGGTGAACACGGTCTCCGGCCGGCCGCCGCTTTTTTCCCCGCAACTCAAACAGGCGCTGCGGGCAACCCTGGCCCGGCAGGAGCAAAGCCTGGTCTTTTTAAACCGCCGCGGTTTTGCCGGCTGCATGCTCTGCTCCGACTGCGGCCAGGCGGTGCAATGCCCCCATTGCCGGATAACCCTGACCCTGCATAAGGGGAGGGGCGAACTGGTCTGCCATTACTGCGGCTATGCCACCAACAGCCGCACGGTCTGCACCAATTGCCGCTCGATAAACCTCTCTCCCATCGGTTTCGGCACGGAACGCATCGAAGAGGAGCTTGCGGGGATGTTCCCCAAGGCCCGCATCGCCCGGCTCGACCACGACACCACCCGCAACCGCCAGGATTTCCTCCGTATCCTCCGGGCGGTGCATGACCGGGAGGTGGACATCCTGGTCGGCACCCAGATGATCACCAAGGGCCATCATTTCCCCCATGTCACCCTGGTGGGCATTGTCTGGGCCGATGCCGGGCTGGGTATGCCCGATTACAAGGCAGGCGAGCGCACCTTCCAGCTCCTGGCCCAGGTGACCGGCCGGGCGGGCCGTGGCGAACAGCCGGGTAGGGTCATCGTCCAGACCCACCAACCCGGCCATTACAGCATCGCCGCTGCCCGCGACCACGATTACCCCCGTTTTTTCGCAAAAGAGATCGGGCTGCGCAAGGCCCTGGGCTATCCGCCCTTCAGTCGCCTCATCAACCTGGTCCTCGACGGCGAGCAGGAAGAGTTGGTGCAAAAACGGGCAGAAGTCCTCGCCGCCAAGGGAAAAACGTTGCGCCGCTATCAAAAAACCGCCATCCTCGGCCCGGCCCCGGCGCCCCTGGCCCGGTTGCGGGGCCGATTCCGCTGGCAGATCCTCCTCAAAGGGCCGGACCTCGAAGAGCTGCACTCCCTCTGCCTGGAGTTGGAACAGGAGCACACCCGGTTGGCTGGAGCGGTGAATTTGTCGGTGGACGTTGATCCGGAGAGTATGCTATAGAAGCACAGCATTGACATGGTGCACCACTAGTGTTACAGTTTGTAAAAAATAAGGAGCATACCATGCCGACACCCAATCCCCGCATCCACATTGTCTGCGAAAAAGACCTGTACGCAACCATCGCCAAACTGGCCGCGCAGGACGGTGCGTCCCTTTCCTCGGTGGCCCACGATCTGCTTCTGGAATCGCTGGAACTGCGCGAGGACATCGCCCTGACCAAGGTGGTTGATGCCCGGGCGGCAAACTTTGACCGGAACAAGGCCCTGACTGCTGATCAGGTTTTCGGCTGATGCCTTTTCCCGTTGTTTTTCATCCAGAGGTCAAGGATGATGCCGCTGCCCTTCCCAAGGCCATGCGGGAACGAATAAAAATTGCGATTGAAACCCGCCTGACCACCGACCCGTCCCGTTACGGCAAGCCATTGAGGGGCACACTGGCAGGATACTGGAAACTTCGCGTGGGAGACTGGCGGGTGGTGTATGCCATTCGCAACAACGAGGTGGTAGTATTTGCCATCAAACACCGCAGCCGGGTTTATGAAGAGGTGCACGGCAGGGTGTAACGAACCGAGATGTCATCGGTTTTCATTTTCAAAGCGTCAACCATAGTTAAGGACACATCATGGCTCTGCGAGAGATTGTCACCTACCCCTTTCCCATCCTTAAAGACACGGCCAAGCCGGTGACCGACTTCGGCCCCGAACTTGAAAAGCTGGTGGCCGACATGGCGGAAACCATGTACGACGCCCCCGGCGTCGGCCTGGCGGCCCCGCAGATCAACATCCCCCTGCAGCTCTGCGTCATTGATATTTCGCCCAAGGATGCGCCCAGGGAGCTGATCGTGCTGGCCAACCCCAAGATCATCAAGGGCGAGGGTCAAGAGATCGACGAAGAGGGGTGCCTCAGCGTGCGGGAGTATTGCAGCAACGTACCCCGCTATGCCAAGATCTGGGTGGAAGCGCAGGATATCACCGGCCAGCCCATGAGTTTCGAGGCGGAAGGCTATTACGCCCGGGTGATCCAGCACGAGCTCGATCACCTGCACGGCACCCTGTTCATCGACCGGATCAGCTCCCTCAAGCGAACGCTCTACAAAAAGAAGCTCAAGAAAATGCTCAAAGCCGAAGAGGAGCAATAGCCGGTGGCAACCAACAGGTACCGCATCATCTTCATGGGCACCCCGGATTTTGCCGTGCCCTCGCTGCAGGCGCTTCTCGACCACGGAGAAGAGGTGGTCGCCGTGGTCTGCCAGCCGGACAAGCCCAAGGGCAGAGGCCGCAAGCTGGCCCCGCCGCCGGTCAAAGAATTGGCCCTGGCTGCGGGCCTTCCGGTACTCCAGCCGACCAAGGTCAGAACCCCTGAGTTTTTGGAAGAGCTCCGCGCCTATAAGCCGGATCTTATGGTGGTAACCGCCTATGGCCGTATCCTGACCGGGCCGGTACTCAGCCTGCCGCGCTTAGGCACCATCAACGTACACGGCTCACTCCTCCCCAAATACCGGGGCGCGGCGCCGGTCCAGTGGGCGGTGCTCAACGGCGACCCGGAAACCGGCATCACCATCATGCAGATGGACGAGGGCATGGATACCGGGGACATCCTTCTGCCGGTGCGCCTGGCCATCGAACCCGACGACACCGCCGGCACCCTGGCCGTCAAGATGGCCCAACTCGGAGGCAGGCTGCTCATCGAGGCCCTGGAACGGCTCAAAACAGGGAACCTCCCCCCGCAGAAACAGAACGACAGCCTGGCCACCCCTGCCCCGCCGCTGTCCAAGGAATTGAGCGCAATCGACTGGCACCGATCGGCCCGGGAAATCAGCTGCCAGATCAGAGGGCTGGACCCATGGCCCATGGCGCACACCACCCTGGAGGGCAAGTGGCTGCGTTTTTTTGCCCCGCAGGTGATCCCTGGCCCTGTCCGCGAAGCGCCCGGCACCCTGTGCCGAGCCAACAAGGCAGGGCTGGTGGTGGCCACGGGTGAAGATTATCTCCGCCTCGGCGAGGTGCAGCTTGAAGGGGCCAAGCGGATGAGCGCGGACGCCTTTCTCCGGGGCAGACCGCTTGCTTCTGGCATCAGGTTCCCCACATGACCCGGTTCCTGAAAAGCCGCATCTTCTACCTTCTGCTCATTCTTGCCGGGATTGCTGCCGTTACCTTCTACGCGCTCCAGGAGGACAACCTTTTCGGCAGAATCCTTTCCTATTTGCAAAATTCACGGCAGCACGGGGAACAGATCCGGGAGGTCATCCTGGCCAAAGGCATCTTCGCGCCGCTCATCTTCATCTCCCTGCAGATTCTCCAGGTCCTAATCGCCCCCATCCCCGGCGAGGCAAGCGGCGTCTTGGGCGGCTACCTCTTCGGCGTCCTGCCGGCCTTTGTCTATTCCACCCTGGGGCTTACCATCGGTTCCTGGCTGGCTTTCATGGTCGGTCGTCTGCTGAGCGATCTGGTCCGCCGTCGTTTGGAACACACCGCCCTCTACCGGCGCTTCAACCACCTGGTCGGCAAGGGTGATTTCATCATTCCCTTTGTGCTCTTTCTCCTGCCCGGCTTCCCCAAAGATTCCCTAGCCTATCTGTTGGGCATGAGCCACATGCCGCTGCCGGTATTTCTGTTCATTACCTTTGTGGGCCGGATGCCGGGCACCCTGCTCCTTTCCTTCCAGGGGGCCGAGATCTATCAAGGCAACTATCTGAAATTTGCGATTCTCCTGGGACTTTCCGCCCTAGTCGCCATCCCCTATGCCTTCTACCACAAGCGGATTCTCGCCTGGCTCACCCATTACAGCAGACGGTCCTTTCCCAACGACACCCCCAACAACCTTGATCCTCCGGAAAAAAATGACTAACCCGCGCACCCTCGCCTATATCGACTGTTTTTCCGGGATCAGCGGCGACATGTTCCTTGGTGCCCTGCTCGATGCCGGGTTACAGGAAGAGGAGTTGCAACGCCAGCTGGCCCTGCTTGGCCTTGACGGTTATACCCTAACCGTGGGCAAAAAGAATTGCGGGGCCATCGCCGCCACCACGCTCTCGGTCCAGACCGTTGAGAGCCATCCGCACCGCACCTTGGGGGATATTAGGCAGCTCATCACCGCAAGCAACCTCGCAGAGCCGGTCAAGGCAACAGCGCTTTCCATCTTTTCCCTGCTGGCCGAGGCCGAGGCCAAGGTGCATGGCAGGCCGGTGGATACGGTGCATTTCCATGAGGTGGGCGGAATCGACTCTATTGTTGATATTGTCGGCACGGCCATCGGTCTTGGTGCCTTGAATATCACCCACCTGCATTGCGCCCCCCTGCCCATGCCGCGCGGTTGGGTCCAGTGTGCCCATGGCCTGCTGCCCCTGCCCGCACCCGCAGTCTGCGAACTGCTGCATGGGGTGCCCACCTACGGAGTCGAACTGAGCCAGGAGCTGGTCACCCCAACCGGGGCTGCCATCGTCAAGGCTCTGGCCACCAATTTTGGCCCCATGCCGACCATGACCATAACCGGTGTAGGCTACGGGGCCGGCAGCCAGGAACTGGCCAATGGCCAGCCCAATCTTCTGCGCCTGGTGCTCGGCACCGCCCGCATCGCAGTCGAGGCCCTGGAGGTGGAGGTGATCGAAACCCATCTGGACGACTGGTCGCCGGAAACCTTTCCCTATCTCAGTGAACGGCTATTTTCCTTAAGCGCCCTGGATGTGGCCCTGATCCCCATCCAGATGAAAAAGGGGCGGCCCGGCTTCCTCTTGCGGGTGATCTGCGACCGGGCGGCATCCCTACCGATTAAGGAATGCATCTTGAGCGAAACCACGGCCATCGGGTTGCGTTTCCGCACGGAGCAGCGCTGGACCCTGCCCCGGGAAGGGGGTACGGTTCCCACCCGCTGGGGCGAGGTGCGGGTAAAAAAGGTAACGACTCCGGCCGGGGAGGTATTGACCCCGGAATATGAGGACTGCAAACGGGTGGCAATCGCAAACAACGTGCCGATCAAAGAGGTGTACGCCGAAGTGGGATGCGCCGAACGCGAAAAGTTTAAAGGGGAAAGGTAAATGGATCGATTGTTCATGGGTATCGCCACCGGTTTTGGCGCGGGCTATCTGCCCAAGGCCCCCGGCACCTGGGGCTCTCTGCTGGCCCTGCCCTTGCATTTTTTTCTGCGGCAACTGGCGCCGAACCATTATGCCCTTGCCTTGGGAGGTATCTTTTTCATCGCCGTCATCACGGCCGGGCAGGCGGAAAAAATTCTGGACCGCAAAGACCCGGGCGTGGTGGTGATCGACGAGGTCATCGGCATGCTCATCACCCTCATTGGTGCGCCGAACAACCCCTTGATCTGGCTGCTGGGTTTTCTCCTTTTCCGTTTTTTCGACATCTTCAAGCCCTACCCCATCCGCCTCATCGACCAGCGGATCAACGGCGGCATGGGCATCGTCCTGGATGATGTGCTGGCCGGGATTTACAGTCTCATCGTCCTGCAAATTTTCTGTTATGCTATAATAGGATAGAGGAAAAATCTCCCCTGGACCCAGGCCTTATGGTAGTGGCCTCATAAAACCGGGCCGCCCTCCGTTCCAAGGACACTTTCCCCACGGAGAATGCCATGTCAAAAATTCTCGCCACCGCGCGGCAGTTCTTTCCCCTGCCGCCACTCTGGCGCCGCCGGCTCTCCATCCTGGGTATCAGCCTCGCCACGCTGCTCACCGTCTATACCATGGCGGGGTTCTTCCTGGCCCCCTACCTCATCTCCCGCTATGCTCCGCAGTATGCCGAAGAGCAGCTCCGGTGCAAACTCCTGCTCGGCAAGGTGCGGATCAATCCCCTGCTCTTTACCTGCGAGGCCGAAGACCTCCGCCTACAAATCAACGACGGGGACGAACCGCTCTTCTCAGTGCAAAGGCTCTTTGTCGACTTCGAGCTCGAAAGCGTCTTCCGCCGGGCCTGGACCTTTAGAGACCTTGTCATCGAAAGCCCTTCCCTGCATCTGGTGATCGGCAAGGATGGCCGCCTCAACCTGGCCGAGCTGATTGAGAGGCTGCCAAAATCAGAACCGCAGCCAAACACGGGAAAGCAAACTTCCCCACGCCTGCTGCTGAAGCACCTGGCCCTATCCGGCGGCACGGTGCAGCTAGCCGACCATTCCAAAACAAAGCCCAGCAGCACCACGGTTACACCCATTGCCCTTGAGCTCAAAAACATTTCCACCCTGCCGGAACACCGCGGCGCCTATACTGTTTCCGCCTCCCTCCCTGACAGCGGAACCCTTGGCTGGCAGGGAGAAATGTCACTCGAACCGCTCTCAGCCACCGGCGCCATTGAACTCAAAGACTTCAAGCCTGCCGGAATCTGGCACCTCTGCCAGGACCGATTAAATCTGGTGGAGCCAACCGGCACGGCGCAGCTGACGGCAGGCTACAATTTTTCCTCCAGCAACGGAAAATCCGAGCTGCGGATAAACCCCATCCGCCTTGAAGTGCAGGGCCTATCTCTCACCGAAAAAAACCAGACAGAGCCGCTCCTGAACATCGAGAGCCTCACCGCCTCGGACGGCCACATTGACTTTGGCACCCGCCAAATCTCCTTTCCCTCCATTATTCTCAAGGGTGGTCGCTTCGCGGCCATGGTCAATACCGCAGGGGTCGGCAACTGGCAAAGGCTTGTCAAGGCAACGCCTAACCCTCCGGCCACAAACACCAAAGCCGACACCGACAAGACGCCCCCTTGGCGGATTGCCCTCGACTCTTTCACCGCCACCAACCTCGGGCTGCATTACAGCGATGCCAGCCGCGCCACCCCCATCAGCCTGAAGGCAAATCTTGCCCTTTCGCTGTCCGGAGGCAGCCTCGACCTCGGCCGACAGGAAGCCTTGGTCAAACGTCTTGCCCTTACCGGCGGGGAAGTTACCTATACCCAAAATCCGCTCAACCACAACAAATCTGCAAAACAAAACATCCGGTCCGTGAACGGACAGAAATCAACACCGCGAGAAACCGGGCCGAACCAAAAACATCCCTGGAAAATGGTGCTCAACCAGCTCGACGTTTCCGGGTTTCGCCTTGGCTTTGTCGACCAGAAAAACACCCCGCCCCTCACCTATGAGCTGACCGACCTGAAGGCTCAGGTAAAGGATTTTGGCAGCACCGCCGACACACCGGTCTCCTTCGAGGCTCAGGCGGGAATACGCTCAGGCGGCTCAACCCGCCTGAGCGGAACCATAGCGCAATCAGCCGGCAAACTCGGCCAAATCGAGGGCCAGGTCGGGATCACCGAGATGAACCTCAAGCCGCTTGCCTCCCTGGTTACAGAGCATGCCGCCCTGTCCCTGGTTTCCGGCAACCTCTCGACAAACATGCACCTGCGCTATGCCACGGGCGAGACAGAGCCTTCACTCACCGTGAAGGGCGAGGCAACGATCGGAAAACTGCTGCTCAACGAGGAGGGAACCGGGGCGCGCCTTCTTGCCTGGAAAGAACTTACCGCCAGCGGCCTTGACTTCGGACTCAACCCGGACCGGCTGACCATCGAGCAGATTCGGCTGCGGGAGCCGGGGGTGAAAATCACCATCTTCAAGGACAGGAGCCTCAATCTGGCCAAGATTCGCAAACAGGCAAAAGAAGACGAAACAAAGAAGCCGCCCTTTCCCGTGGCGGTGGAACGGGTCCGCCTGGATAACGGGGTGGTCGATTTTGCCGACTTGAGTCTGGTCCTGCCCTTTGCCACCCGGATCGAGCAATGCAAGGGCGCGGTCACCAGCATCTCCACCAAGCCGGCCAGCCGCGCCTCGCTCAAATTCGAGGGGAAAGTCGGCGAGTTCGGTCAGGCCAAGGCCAAGGGCATCCTGATCCCGTCCAACCCCAAGCAGTTCACCGACATCAAGGTCACCTTCCGCAATGTCGCCATGATGCCCCTCTCCCCTTATAGCGCCACCTTCGCCGGACGGCGCATTGCCTCGGGCAAACTCAACCTCGATCTGGGCTATGACATCAAGGACAGCGAGCTGCTCGGGGAAAACTCGGTGGTGCTGGAAGATTTTACCCTGGGCGAGCGGGTTGAGAGCCCAAGCGCCATGGACCTGCCCCTGGACCTAGCCATTGCCCTGCTCACCGACAGCGAGGGCAAGATCGATATCGCGGTGCCCATCCGGGGCAACATCGACCATCCGGAATTCTCTTACGGGCACGTGATCAGGCAGGCGTTGTTCAATCTGCTCACCAAGATCGTGACCGCGCCTTTTCGCGCCTTGGGCTCCATGTTCGGCACCAGTTCCGAAAATCCGGACACCATCCTCTTCGAACCGGGCCGGGCGGAGCTGGCTCCACCTGAGCAGGAAAAACTTAAAAATGTGGCAGAGGCTCTTGGCAAACGGCAACAGCTCCAACTCACCGTGCATGGCGGGTTTGAGCCTGGCCTTGACGGTACGGCAATCAAGAGATCGCAGCTACGCCGGACCCTGGTACAGAAATTTGGGACCAAACCGGGCTCCCCGGCCTTTGACAACGCCAAAACCCAACGCGCCCTGGAAAAACTGGGCGAAGACAAGTTGGCCGCCTTTCAGTCCGGCTATGAAGAAACCACCGGCCAAAAGGTCAAGCGGGTCAATCCGGCTCTTGCCTTGCTCGGAAGGGCCAGCGAGGATTCCGCTTTCTATCGAGCCCTGTTTGACCATCTGGTGGAAACCGCACCCCTGCCCCAAGCGGAGCTGCAGACCTTGGCCGAACAACGTGGGTTGGCCATCGTCCAGGAACTCACAAGCCGATTCGGAGGGGATACCGCCAGGATAAGCACCGGCGCTCCCGTGCAGACCGAAGAACAGGAGGAGGGTGTCCCTGCCAAGCTCGAATTAAGCCTTCGCTGAAAAATCAGCGCCTGCCGGAAAATATCCCCCACATTCTTAAAAAAAACTCTGCGGCCTTGCCAGGGGAGAAAGGCTGGACAAGGCCGCAGTCGCCCCGGCCACGAGGGAAGGGCGCAGCCGGTGCTGAGGGCGATCACTGGGCGCGGACCTTGCCACCAATCATAAAAGCCGCGCTCACCAAAAAGATATTCTTCACGATATATTGCCCTTCCAAGGACAACCCAAAGGGCGGATGGGTAAAGCAAATTTCCGGCAGCAGGAGCAAGGGCAGCATCGTCCCCGGCAACTGGAGAAGCAGGAACAGCAGGGCGATGCGGATCAACGGCCGATAGAGGAGACACAGGCCTACGGTAACTTCCCACCAACCGAGAACCGGCAAGAAAATCTGCGGAGAAACCCAGTAGACCGTCCGCTTGATCAGCTCCGCTTCCGGACTCATGCCCAAAGGCTTCAACAAGCCGAACCAGATAAAGATGAAGGCGATAGAGTACCGCATCAGGGGCTGGCAGTAACGGTCCATCCCCGCGGAAATCCTGATGTCGGCTCGGTCAAGCCAGGCGTACACCCGCATGCTCCTCCCTCGCCCGCACTTTCCTCTCAAAATAAGGCAGTCCCGAGGTGGCATACACGGATTTGTACTCCGTGTACCGCGTGTCGTAGGAAAATTGCGGGATATGGGCATTGGTCAGGATAAAGCTTTCCAGCTGCCTGATCTGTCCCTCGGAAAGCTCGCCAAAACGGACCCGTCTTTCCCTGACGAAATAGTCGCTTGAAAAAAAACGGGAACACACCTCATCGGCCATGATCTCAAAGGGAATCCCCTGGATGTGCTGGCCGCTGTGGGTAAAGAGAATTCCTTCCACCGGCAGTTCCTGCGGCGGAGGATTGTCGGCAATGTATGAAAACGAGACGCCGCCCATGCTGATGTCGAGCACTCGGCCGACCCCCTGATGAAACACATACATCTCCAGGCGCGGGGTGAAGCGGGGGAATTTCCCGTGCTGCTCGCCCGGTACATGGCTGACGTGGGCATGCTTGCCGCCCCCGGTATCGAACCAGTTTCCCGCCCGATTTGCCGACGCCTCTCCACTTCTGACCGGAGTGGCGTTGCGAACCGGGGCAATCCTGCAGATGGCATCTTCTGACTTTCCCATGACCATTCCTCCTTTTTGCTGAAATATCTTTCGACTCGGCCAGCCAGACCCTTGGGCCCAGGAAAACGACCCTTGCCTGTTTCCTCTCCCGTGCTGCCTTGACCTTGAAGACACTGTAACGAACCCCAATGATAAATAAAAATTAATAATATAGATGTTTATGGCAAGTTTTACTTATGGTAAATACTGAGGAAGAATGCCAGCCCAACCATCATCACGCGAGGAACCCCTGATGAGCATTACCCTGAGACAACTGGAAATCTTCGTTGCCGTAGCCGAAACCCAGCAGGTGACCAAGGCAAGCGAAAGACTGTTCCTGACCCAATCGGCGGTGAGCATGGCCCTCAGCGAGTTACAGAACCAACTGGGCGGCCCTCTTTTTGACCGCCGGGGCCGCACTCTGTTGATCAATGACCGTGGCCGCTACCTCCTGCCGTTCGCCAAGGAAATCCTCTGCCAGATCAACAACATCGAGACCATGATGACCGAGAAGAAGGACAAGGTTGTCGGCGCCCTCAAAATCGTGGCCAGCTCCACCGTCGGCAATTATGTCCTGCCCTACCTGATCGGCGCCTTCAAGCAGATGCATCCCTCGGTCGCCATCGACATGGAGGTCTGCAACACCAGCCATGCCGAGGAACTCATCGTCGGCGGCAGCATGGATCTGGGTTTTGTGGAAGGCGAGGTCAGCAATGACCAGATTGCCACGATCCCCTGGCTTCAGGATGAGCTGATGGTGATCGCCAGCCCGGCCAGCGAAATAGGCGCCCATAAGACCTTCCGGGTGCCGGAGGATCTGGAGAAATGCGAGTGGGTCATGCGGGAAAAGGGCTCGGGCACGGCCCAGATCTTCAAGAAGAAACTGGGCCGCCACGTCACCGGACTCAAGGTGGTCATGGAACTCGGCCATACCGAGGCCATCAAAAAGGCGGTGGAATCGGGGGCAGGGGTCGCCTGCCTCTCGAAACTGGCGGTCTGCCGGGAAGTGGAACAGGGGTGGCTGGCAGGGCTGCCCGTGGAGGGCATCGACATGCAACGAACCCTGCAGATCATCCAATACAAGAAAAAAGCCACCACCAACCTGATGGAGGAATTCATCAACTTTTGCGCCCTGCTCAACGAGTGCAGTCAGGGCTGCGCCTGCCTCTCCTCGCTCTGGAAACTGCAGGATCTGCTGGCAAAATCCTGCCAGCAGCCAGGGGCGTGAGCCGGTGCTCTTATCCCACAGCTTGACAGGGTGGAGTTACTTCTGTAAACAGAGCGGGATTTGGACCGGCGCGGAACAACAACCCCAGAGGAATTGACAACTTATGATAGTTGATCGTTTGCATCATTGTACATCGTACCCCTTTGGCAAAGCATGGCAGCTGGCCTTTGATTTTCTCCTCTCGTTGCCCCACGACGCGGAAGAAAAAAAGTACCCATTGCTTGGCGATGACCTCTTCGCCATTGTTATGAGCTATGAAACCCGCGCTCCGGAAATCTCCGAGCTGGAAGCGCACCGGAAATATCTGGATATTCAGGTAGTTATCACTGGCGAAGAGGTGATTGGCTGGAGACAGGCCGATGAACTGGAGATTGAAAAACCGTATGACGGGGTTAAGGATGTGGAGTTATACAAACACCCCAAACAAGGATTGCTCCGGGTGGATTTATTCCCAGGAAATTTTATGGCGTTGTTCCCCCACGATGCCCATATGCCATCGCTGATGACCAAACAGGGTCCAGTCTTCACCAAAAAGGTGGTGGTCAAGGTAGGCATGCATCTCTTGTGAGTTTATCCCCTCCCCTTAAAAAGCTCTAATCCTCTCCCTCGGTTGTCTTGCAAAACTCCTGAATCTCGCCAAGAAAATCCGCCCCGTAGCGTTCCAGCTTGTGGGCGCCGACGCCGTGGATTCGCAAAAAGGCCTCATTGTCGGTGGGCAGCTGGGCTGCCATCTCAGCCAGGGCGACATCGCTGAAAATAACAAAGGGCGGCACCCCGGCCTCGTCGGCCAAACTCTTTCGCACCACGCGCAGCCTGGCAAACAGCTCCTGATTGCACTCAAGATCGCCGACCTTGCGCCGGACCGCCTTGGGCAAGGCAGCGACCTTGGCCCTGGGTTTGGCCATGCTCAGGGTTTGCTCCCCGCGCAGCAGGGGCCGGGCCGCCTCGCTCAGCTTGAGCACCGAGTAGTTGGACACATCCTGTTCCAGATACCCCTGCTGCACCAGATGACGGAGAATGCTGCCCCAGTACTCCTGGCTTTTGTCCGCACCGATGCCATAGGTGGAAAGCCGGTCATGCCCCAGTTGCAGGAGCCGCTCCTTTTTTGAGCCGCGCAGCACCTCGATCACATACCCCACCCCAAAACGCTGCTCCACCCGAAAAACGCAGGACAACGCCTTGCGGGCGTCTTCCGTCACATCGACCAATTCCGGGGGGTTGAGGCAGATATCGCAATTCCCGCAGTCTTGCTCCAGACGGTCGCCGAAATAGCCGAGCAGCACCTGGCGCCGGCAGCTCAAGGCCTCGGCAAAGCCCACCATGGTGTTGAGTTTGTGGAGTTCGATCCGCTTCTGTTCCGCATTGTCACTGTTCTCGATCAGGCCGCGGGCCAGGGCGATATCGCCATAGCCGAACAGGAGCAGAGCCTCGGCGGCCAGCCCGTCGCGGCCGGCGCGGCCTGTTTCCTGATAATAGCTTTCGAGGTTCTTGGGAATGTCGTAATGCACCACATAGCGGATATTGGATTTGTCGATGCCCATGCCGAAGGCCACTGTGGCAACGATGATCTGGACATCGTCCCGCAGGAAATCCTCCTGCACCCGCTGCCGCTGCCCCGCTGGCAGCCCGGCATGGTAGGAGGCTGCGGAAAACCCGGCCTCCCGCAGCTGCTCCGTCACCTTCTCCACCCGCTTCCGGCTCAGGCAGTAGACGATCCCTGCCTCCTCCCGCCGCCCCTGCAAAAAATTGGCAAGCTGGGCAACAGGCTTGTGTTTTTCCAGCACGGTGTAGCGGATATTGGGCCGGTCAAAGCCGGAGACATAGCATTGGGAAGGGTTCAGACCCAAACGTTCGAGGATATCCTTGCGGGTATGGGGCTCGGCCGTGGCGGTGAGGGCGATCAGGGGGATGTCGGGAAAGAGCTTGCGCAGCTGGCCGAGTTTGGCGTATTCGGGACGGAAATCGTGGCCCCACTGGGAAATGCAGTGCGCTTCGTCGATGGCAAACAGGGCGATGGGGATCTCGCGGAGCCGCTCGACAAACCCGTCGCTCATCAACCGCTCCGGCGCGACATAGAGCAGGTCCAACTCCTCCCGGTGCAACTGGGCAAGAACCTGGCGGGCCTCCTCGCTCTTGAGGGACGAGTTGTAAAAGGCCGCCCGCACCCCGCAGGCGAGCAGGGCATCCACCTGATCCTTCATCAGGGAAATCAGAGGGGAAATCACGATGCCCACGCCTTTACGGTGCAGGGCCGGGATCTGATAACACAGCGACTTGCCGCCGCCGGTGGGCATCAGGACAAAGGCATCTTCCCCCCGGATGAGTCCTTCAATGATCTCCTGCTGCGGGGGTCGAAAGGTGGTATAACCGAATATCTTCTTGAGGCTTTCCAGGGGGGTGGTGTGCATGCGATTCAAAGATCTTCTCCCATATTTTTAATCGATCTTTGATCTTACCCATCACGGCAACACTCCCGCCACCCTTTATCGCCTATCCCGAAAAAAATTACCGCCTGACAGCTTCCTAAACATAGCGCTGCATTGCATGCTGCAATCCCTCCCGGGAAACCTCCTGGAGGGCAAGCGGCCCGTTTTTGAGGACCGCGAACTGTTCCTCGAAGAGCGGCTTTTCTATCTGGTAGATAACGCCGAGCGGAATACGCTCCCCGAATTCCAGGGCGATGCGCAGGGCCTGGCCATGATCGGCCGGATCATGGTCCTCACCAAGTTCATAACAATGTTCCTTGTACCATTGATAGGTGTTGACCTTGTTGAACGACACGCAGGGTTGCAGGATATCGACCAAGGCCGTGCCCCGATGCTTGATGGCCTGGGCGATGAGGGTGGCGAGATGCTCCGGCATGCCGGCATAGCCGCGGGCCACAAAAGAGGCGCCCATGGTCACCGCCACGGCCACCGGGTTGAAGGGCGCGGCAAAAGCGCCGTGGGGCTGGGCTTTGGTCACGAACCCCTGCTCCGAGGTGGGGCTGGCCTGACCCTTGGTAAGACCGTACACCCGATTGTCGTGCGCCAGGATGGTGAGGTCGAGATTGCGGCGCAGGGCCGCGAGGAAATGGTTGCCCCCTTCTCCGTACATGCAGCCATCGCCGCTTTCGGCGATCACGGTGAGTTTCGGATTGGCAAGCTTTGCCCCGATGGCCACGGGCAGGCTGCGGCCATGCAGGCCGTTAAAAACATTGGCCTTCAGATAATGCGGGGTTTTAGCTGCCTGGCCGATACCGGAAACCAACAATACCTGATGGGGCGCAAGGTCGCAGGCAACCAGGGCGTGCTTCAGGGCATTGAGAATCCCGAAATTGCCGCAACCGGGGCACCAGGCGGTTTCGTATTTGCCGTATTCCTCGATGGATGTCATACTTTTCCCTCCCCAGCTGTAAGGCGTTCCAGACGATCCAGGATGTAACGAGCGGTAAAGGGCAGCCCGTCATAGCGCGCTATCCGGCTTGGCATGGCAAAGCCGGTCTCCCGCTGGATGAGTCGGGCAAACTGGCCGGTGGCATTACCCTCCACGCAGACGACCTTGCCGGAAGCCTGGAGAATATCGACAAACTGGGCCGGGACCAGCGGCCAGACCTGGGAAAAATGGAGGCTGGCGACACTCCTCCCCTGTCCGCGCAGATCAGCGACAGCCTCCAGCACAGGACCCTGGCTGGAGCCCCAGCAGACGAGGAGGAGGTCCGCGCCTTTTTCCCCGGTAAGCTCGGGGGCAACGGCCTCCTGCCTGAGCAGCGCGGATTTACGGAGCCGCTTCTCCACCATACCGATGCGCACCCCGTGGTCTTCGCTGATATGGCCGTCTTCGTCATGCTCGTCGCTGTCCGCCACCACCAGATGCGCTGACATTCCCGGCAACAGGCGGGGCGAGATGCCGTTGTCCGTAAAACGATAGCGCTGGTAAGGGGTCGCCACGGCATCCGGCTCTTCCCCCGTCCTGACCGGGGCGATGGCCGCCAGGTCAAAAGGCGCCACCGGCCGGGAGGAATCGGCCAGGAACTGGTCGGTCAGGAGAAAAATCGGTAATTGGGCCTGCTCGGCCAGGGCCAAGGCCTTCTGGGTCAACTGGTAGCAGGCCTCGATGCTGCCCGGGGCAAAGATCGCCCGAGGAAATTCGCCATGCCCGGCATGGAGGACGAATTCCAGATCCGCCTGCTCGGTCCGGGTGGGCATGCCGGTGGCCGGACCGGGCCGTTGGGCCACCGCGATCAGTAGCGGCGTTTCGGTCATGGCGGCCAGACTGACCCCCTCGGCCATCAGGGCAAAACCGCCGCCCGAGGTGGCCACCATGCTGACCGCTCCGGCGAAAGCCGCGCCGATGGCCATGTTGATGGCACCAATCTCGTCCTCCGCCTGCTCGATCACGCAGCCCATGACCTCGGCATGGCTGATCAGCTCAAGGACAATGGAGGTGGCCGGGGTCATGGGATAAAAGGCGCAGAACTTGAGGCCGCTGGCCAGAGCGCCCAAGGCAATGGCCTCGTTGCCGCTCAGCAAAAGACGATCCGCTTTCGGTGCCCCGCCGGTCAGGGTTAAGCCATGCTCCGGCATATGGGCCGCAGCCCAGACCCGGCTTTTCTCCATGACCTCCCGGTTTTCGGCCAAGGCTTCCGGATGTTTTTTGCCGAGCATCGCCTCCAGCGCCTGATAGAGCGGTTCTGAGGGAATACCCAAGATTTCGCCGAGCAGGGCGAGGGCCGCGGTGTTCCAGAGCCGCTCCGGACCAAGTTCGGCAAAGGGCACCGCAATGGTGCCCGGCAGATCCGGGGCAAAGGCGGAATCAGCAATGAGCAATGCCCCGCTGGTCAGCTGGCCGCGATGCAGCGCCACGGTTTCGGCATTGAGCGCCACCAGAATATCAATGGACTCGCGGGGCGCGAAAAATGGCCCCTTGCCCAGGCGAATGGCAAAGGTGTTGTGCCCGCCGCGAATCCTGGAATGATAACTCTGGCTGACAAAAATCTCATAGCCGGCACGGACCAGCGCCTTACCGAGCAACTGACCGATAGTGACCAACCCCTGACCGGCTTCCCCGCCAATAAGCAGATGGATGTCCAGTGGCATGATCCGTGGCTCCCTGTACTATTTTTTGACTGCCTTATAGCGAGCATACAGGTCGTGGATGCGATGGCGCAGGTCGCTGATCTTCTTGGAGTCTTCCTTGGCAAGCCAGCGCGGTTCGCTGATCGCAAAAATTACCTTGGCCAGCTCATCGAGCACGCTCTCGGTGGCGATGCACCACTCATCGGTGCAGATATGCGTCATCTCCCCGGCCTCTTCAATATCCTGAGCCACAAGATTGAGGGATTTTTCGAGATGCCCCAGAAAATCCCGATGCGCACGCAGCATGGTTTCTTCCATTTCAACCTGACGTTTCATGACGCTCCTCCTTCATTGTGGATGGTTCATGGTCAACGGGGATGGGAAAAATCCCAATCTCCCGTCGCCTGTTCACAGGTCCAGCAGCCGGCGGTTAATCTCGATGCCCACCATGGCTCCCTGACCGGCGGCAATGATGGCCTGGGCCTTGCCCGCCTTGAGGGCGCCCAGGGCAAAAAGGTTTTCAACAGAGGTTTCACAGGCATGATCGGTTGCAAGCGTGGTCCCGTTGCCCTCCCGTTTCAGGGCAAGCCCGGCCAGGCAAGAATCGTTTAAGGTGTAATCATAACTGAGCATGACCACCTCGCAGGCAATCTCCTGCCCGTCTGCCAGCTGCACGCCGGCCAACGCCGTATCGCCAAGAAATTCCTGCGGAGTGCCGACCAGAAAGGCAATGCCGTCCTCGGCCAGCAGTTCGGCGTGGTCGTCCGGCATGAGACCGTTCGGGAGGATGAGGGTGATATCCGGGGTAAACATCTGCCGCATGGCAAAGGCAAGGCGCATGGCATCGAGAGAATCGCCGAGGATGACGAGTTTCTTGCCGGTGGTGCGGTAGCCGTCGCAGTCAACACAGGTAAAAACCGTCCGGCTGAAGAACCGGTTCATCCCCTTGATTTTTGGCGGATGCTCGACAGCCCCAGCGGAAACGATGGCATAGGGCGCCTGGTACTCGTCCTTTTCCGTGCTGACAATAAAACCATTCTCGGCCCGCACCGAGGCAACATGCTCACGTCTGAATTCGGCGCCAAAGGATTTTATCTGCCGGATGCCGGTATCAACGAGCTCTTTGCCAGAGGTGATTTCGAGACCGAGATAGTTTTCGATATGCAGGGCATGACGGGTCCGACCGCCGCCGTGATCAATGAGAAGAACCTTGCGGTTATAACGGGCAAGATGGATGGCGGCCTGCAAACCGCCAGG
The DNA here is from genome assembly GCF_055379285.1 of Thiovibrio sp. Mzg5. Taxonomy (NCBI): domain Bacteria; kingdom Pseudomonadati; phylum Thermodesulfobacteriota; class Desulfobulbia; order Desulfobulbales; family Thiovibrionaceae; genus Thiovibrio; species Thiovibrio sp. Mzg5. Next base: position 1,897,585 of record NZ_AP022872.1, read on the forward strand.
CCCTGCCCCGATGATGATACAGTCGTAGCTGTTTTGTTTCATAAGCCTTTCCTGGTCCTCCCCCCGGCGGCAGGAAATCGTTTACAGGGCGGAACACGCGGATCAGCCGGACGCGCGAGGCAGTCTCGGCTGATCCGTTGCGCCGTTACTCAGAGGAGCCGGTAGGGATAGGCGCGCTTGGTCCATTCATTGTCGGGGAAAGCAGCGCTCAGCTTTTCATAGGCCGCTTTCAACGGCTTAGGGTCGTGCGACCGCTTGTAGCGACAGACGCCGGTCAGAAAGATGGCCTCCGGAACGCTGCCGCTTTGACCATACCCGTCAACCAGTTGCTCAAAGCGGGCCAAGGCCTCGTCAAAACGATCATTTTCAAAATGATATTTGCCAAGCCCCAACAGAAGCGAGGGAATCAGCTCCTCGGGTCCGAGAAACCCCACGGTCCGGTGATGTTCCTGGGCTTCCGGACTCAAGGTTATAATGGTAGGCGTCCACTTGACGTTGTACTTCTCCGCATGGGGCTTGCTGTCAAACGCGACGCGGAGCGGGATAAAATTTTCTTCGATGAAGCGGACAACCTTACTTTCGGGATACGTAACTGTATCCATCTGTTGACAGCCAATTCAGCCGGGGTTGAAAAAATCGAGCAGGATCGGTTTACCCGCCTTCTGCCCCAGACACAGGGCATCGTCCATTTCCGTGCGCCATTGAATTTTTGTTGTCATGGTTATTCCTCCTCGTATGGTGTTAGTGGAGAAACCCAACATCCTTTTCACACTCATGTGGAAAAATCTTGCCGGACGCAGGCCTACCTGGCCCTGCGGGCATGCCCAGAGGCCTTCCCGTCACCAGCCGGATATTTCCCCCTCACTTGAGCAAATCGTCCACTTCTTCCTTGCCCTTCTCAAGTTCATGCTGCTGTTCCTTATCTTTCTGTAGGAGCAAGGCCTGGAACTCACCCACATGGGTTTTTTCCTCCCTGGCAACATCGAGAAAAATAATTTTTAGATCTTTGTTTCTTGTAAGGTTCGCCATCTGCTCATACAGATTAATCGCGTCCAGTTCGGCAATGATGGCTGCCCTAAGGAGCTCTTTATCCACCTCGTCCTTGGGGATTTTCTCTAGATTAAAAGGAATGGTCGCCAGCATCTTTCTCCTCCCGAAAACAATACGTTAGGAAATGTTCTAGCCAGGGAGTTTGCCATTGCAGAACTGTTGCATTCACCGCGAACGGATATATGGAAATCTTTGCAGGCCTACCCTTCAGTGTTGATTGCAGACCTGAAAGTTCCTGGCTGAACCTAAAAGAACTGCGTCCCGGATTACGGGTAATTACCCCGACAATCCGGGGCAGCCTTGGCTATCCAGAGCAACACGATTCAGTCAGGACAAAGGTCTTGCGTTCACCAACCTCGCCGCACTTCGGGCATTTCAATTTATCGGCAGGCTTTATTTTTTCATATATTTCCCTGCTACAGCGCCCGCAGATAATATGATCCCCTTGGGCGACAAGGTCACTGGGCAGAAGTTCGTGCTGGCACTCGGGACATAGTAATGAAGGCATGGGGCTTCCTCCTTTCGGGATTTGCCAATGAATCACAAGGGTTAATCAATCTGAAAACCAAAAAAAGGGGTCAGCCGCCAACCTCATAGTCAAAAAACTCGCGTGCGGCCTCCTCGTACTTGTTTCCCAGATCGGCTATTTTCCCTTTGATTTCTTTCCGCGCCGGACTCCACTCTGTTGGGCACGCCGTCCGTAGTTGATCAAGGCGGTCATCTAGCTCGGTCATGACAATATTCAAGCCATTGACCTTTTCATACATCCGCTGTTTGTCGCCTGTCGGCAATTTATCCATCTGGCGGATGACATTATACAATTTCGCTTTCCACGCCGTGAGTTCCGTATCCACATTCCTGCAATAATCCTTAACGTCCATGACCCACCCCTTTGGTTGAAGTTGTCACATTGAGACTGGCCCGTATCATTGAATATGCACTGTGTTTTCGGGACGCACCTCCTTTTTTTATCCTCTAAAAATGAGGGGTTGAGCATCCGGTTTGTTTTTTAGTTGTTTCAGCCTCTTAGGTAATGGTGACCTGCTACAGTTGCTCGATATTCTTCCTGAGCTGACCGATCTGCAGCCCCAACGACACGCATTGCTTGCCGTCCATGCACTGTTGCGCCTCGGAGTCCTCCAGAAAGGTCTTGAGCTCGTGTTTGTCCTTCTTAAGGTCAACGACCCAGGCCTTATTGTTCTTGTCGTAATCAACCATGAGGTCGATACCGCAGGCGCCGATCTCCGGGAAAACCGCCTTGATCTTCTCACACAGTTCTTCTTTGGTGTGCATGGCATATCCTCCTGTTGTTCGGTTATTCTGGCTTCTTATTATATTAATATAGGCCTTCAGAAAAGGGATGTAAAGAGGTGGGAAAAAAGTTGCCCCGGAGGCTTGTCCAGGTGGACTTTGTGGCAGAAAAGTATTTCTCACGCACAAAAAAGAGTCGCTATTTTCTGGGAGAAAATAGGGGGAGAAGGAAAGTCCGGTGCTCAGAAGGTTCGTCAGGCTCCTCCCTTACTGGAGGGCCTGGGCAATCTCCTGCTGCATGGCGTCAATGACCGCGATGGGATCAACGGCCTTGGAGATGGGACGGCCCACAACTACCTGATCGGCGCCGCTTTTGATGGCGCGGCCGGCGGTCATGATCCGGGTCTGATCGTCGGCATGGTCGAGGACATTGGCCCCTGGCCTGATCCCCGGCGTGACCAGCAACAGCCTCTCTCCGAGTCCGTCGCGCAACCGGGCGGCCTCAAGGCCGGAAGAGACCACTCCGTCACAGCCCAGCTCCAACGCCCGTTTGGCCCGAAAATAAACCAAATCCTCAATGGACTGGGTCATGCCCATGGCCCGCAGGTCTTCTTCGCCAAAACTGGTGAGCACGGTCACAGCCAGCAGCTTGATCCCGCCTTTTTCCTCCAGAGCCGCCCGGATGATCGGGTCATTGCCGTGGACCGTGGCCAGGCTCACCCCGTGTTTCCGGAGTTGGGCCACGGCCAGCTTGACGGTTTCCGGGATATCAAAAAACTTGAGGTCAAGCATCACCTTATGACCCCGGTCCACCAGCCAGTCAACGGTCTGGAACCAATCGGCCATGAACAGCTGCAGCCCGACCTTGTAAAAGCCCAGATGGGACTCGGTTTTTTTTACCAATTCCTTGGCCTGTTCCGGCGTTTCCACGTCGAGGGCCAGGATGATCCGTTCTTTTAAGGGAATATCTTTCACGTGCGACCTTTTTCCTTGTGCCAATCCTACTGAATATCTACCTTCACCCGACCGCTGACATCATAGGCATCCTTCTGCATGTCATAATCCATCCCCTTGCCGTGGATATCCAGGCCTTTGCCGGTAATCTGCACCGGCACCCTGGTCGTGATCTTTCGGGCCTGGTCGTCATAGCTGAGACTGTCGGACTGAATCAACATGCCATTCTCGGCCTGCACCTTGACCCCGTTTCGCATGCTGAGAATTTTTGTTTTGCTGTTGTACTCTCCTTCCTGACCGGTGATAACAAATCTGCGCTCGGTGTTTTTAAAAACCTGCGCCTCCACCGTTACGAGCTGCATTCTGTCCTGATCCTCTCCGGAAAAAAGCCGCTTGGCCTGAATCTGCCAATCCCGCACTCCGTTTTTCAGCTGGGAAAACAAGACCCCTTCCATGTTGAAACCTGCACCTGTGGTCGCGGCCAGCGGCGCGGCAAGGTTGGTGGCCAGACCGCCGCGCGGAGCCAAAACCCTGGTGAAGGCTCCACCCCAAAGCGGCCAGGACAGCAAAAGGGCCACGGGCAACAACCAGAGGATATTGCGGTAGCCGGTCATCATCGCAGATACCTCGCAAGCAACTCTTCCCGCAGCCCCTTGGCCTCAATGATCAGCTCGCACAACTCGCGCACCGCACCACGGCCTCCTTCCCGCCTGGTCACATAATGGGCAACCGCCTTGACCTCGGTCACGGCATCGGCCACCGTTACCGCCAGGCCGACCCGGCTGAGCAGGGGCAGATCGAGCCAGTCATCCCCCATGTAGGCGACCTGTTGGGGAGAGAGCTTCTGTTCGGCAAGAATTCTGTCAAAGGCCTCTATCTTGTTGCGCACCCCCTGATAGACATGGGCCAGTTTCAAATCCTGGGCCCGACGCTGCACCGCCTCGGAGCTGCGGGCCGTGATCAAGCCCACTTCAATTCCGGCTTCCTGCAAAAGACGAATGCCAAAGCCATCCTTGGTGTTAAAAGATTTCAGCTCGCTGCCCGACTGGGCATACACCACGGAGCCATCGGTGAGAACCCCGTCCACATCCAGAAGCAACAGGCGGATTTCCTTGGCCAGCGGCAGGCAGTTGCGCCAGACATAGCCGCGCTCGTCCTGCTCGGTGCGAGCCAAAGCCCGCTGCCGCAACCCCTCCATAACCTCGCAGTCGGAAGGGTATTGCCCGCCCGAAATGCCGCAGGAGCCGGGGTCGGTCATGGCCGAGCCTCCCCTGTCTGTCGCTGGATAAGGGTATGAATCTCCAAAAGATGGGCAAGCAACGGCTCCAACCCATGGAGGGGCATGGAGTTGGGCCCGTCGCACAGGGCCTTGGCCGGATCGGGATGGATCTCCATGAACAACCCATCGATCCCGGCCGCCACTGCGGCCCGGGCCAGGGTGGGGATAAACTCCCGCTGGCCGCCGGAGATGCCCCCTGCCCCGCCGGGCAGCTGGACGCTGTGGGTCGCATCGTAGATAACCGGGCAGCCAAAGGAGCGCATGACCGGCAGGGAACGCATGTCAACGACCAAATTATTGTAGCCAAAGGTGGTGCCCCGTTCCATGAGCATCAGGCGATTTTTAGCCACTGCGTTGATCTTGCTCACCGCATGTTGCATATCCCAGGGCGAGACAAACTGACCTTTCTTCAGGCTCACCACCTTGCCGCTTTTGGCCGCAGCCACCAGCAGATCGGTCTGGCGGCAGAGAAAGGCGGGAATCTGCAACACATCCAACACCTCAGCGGCCGGCCCGACCTGGGCCACCTCATGCACATCGGAAACCACCGGCACGCCAAAATCCCGGCGGATATCGGCCAAGATTTGCAGACCCTCGGCCAAGCCGGGGCCCCGAAAGGAATCGAGCGAGGTCCGGTTGGCCTTGTCAAAGGAGGCCTTGAACATGTAGGAGATGCCCAGCCGAGCGCAGATCTCCTTGAGACCCGCGGCAACTTCGCGGCACAGTTCGGCCGATTCGATGACGCACGGGCCGCCGATCAATAAAAAAGGCCGGTTGGGACCGACCTCAAAAAAATCTGGGATACGCACAGACTCCACTTTTTTTCTCCTTAATGTGGCGGCATAAAAACCGGAACCGCTTTAAAGTCCGGCGTTCTCCAAGGCTGCCTTAATAAAATTTGTGAACAGGGGATGCGGCTTCATGGGCCCGGATTTGAATTCCGGATGGAATTGGCAGCCCAGAAACCACGGATGGTCGGGCAACTCGACAATCTCCACCAGCTTCTCGTCCGGCGAGGTGCCACTGATGATGAGCCCGTGTTTCACCAGCTCGTCCTTGAAGGCGTTATTGAATTCGTAGCGGTGCCGGTGCCGCTCCTGTATCTCGTCTCTGCCATAGGCCTTATGGGCAAAGGTGCCCTCCACCATCTTGCAGGGGTAGGCGCCCAGCCGCAGGGTGCCGCCCAGGGCGGTGGATTCATCCCGGATCTGGACCTTGCCGGTGCGGTAATCATACCACTCCTTGATGAAATAAATGACCGGATGCTTGGTGAGCTGGTTGAACTCGGTGCTATCCGCATCTTTCATCCCTGCGATATGGCGGGCAAACTCGATTACTGCCAGCTGCATGCCGAGGCAGATGCCGAAATAGGGCACCTTTTTCTCCCTGGCAAAGGTCACGGCTTGAATCTTCCCCGCCACCCCGCGACTGCCGAAGCCGCCCGGGACCAGCACCCCGTGGCACCCGGCCAGCAAGCCGTCGGCCCCCTTGTCTTCGATCTCCTCGGCGCTCACATAGCGGAGCCGCACCTTGGCCTCGTTGGCCACGGCCCCATGCACCAAGGCCTCGTGCAGGCTCTTGTACGACTCGGTCAGATCGACATATTTGCCGATGATGCCGATCTCCACCTCGCGTTTCGGATGCTTGACCTTCTCAACCAGCTCCTGCCAGGCATCCAGGCGCGGCGATCCGGTCCAGATATTGAGCTTATTGAGAATGATATCGTCGAGTCCCTCGGCGTGGAAACAGAGCGGCACCTCGTAGATATTGTCCACGTCGCGGGCCGTGATCACCGCCTCTTTCTCCACGTTACAAAACAGAGAGATCTTGGCCTTCAGCTCATTGCTGAGCAACCCTTCCGTGCGGCAGAGCAGGATATCCGGCTGGATGCCGATGGCCCGCAACTCCTTGACACTGTGCTGGGTGGGCTTGGTTTTCACCTCGCCCGCGGTCTTGATGTAGGGAACCCAGGTGACATGGATATAGAGAGAGTTTTCCCTCCCCACATCGGTACGGAACTGACGGATCGCCTCCAAAAATGGCAGCCCTTCGATATCGCCGATGGTGCCGCCGATCTCGATGATGGCCACGTCCACCTCGCCTTCAAACTGCATGATGGCCGTCTTGATCTCGTCGGTGATATGCGGGATCACCTGCACGGTGCCGCCCAGATACTCGCCCCGCCGCTCCTTGCTGATCACCGAATGATAGATGCGACCCGAGGTGTAGTTGTTGCGCTGCCCCAGGACCACCGAGGTGTACCGCTCGTAATGGCCGAGATCCAGATCGGTTTCCGCCCCGTCGTCGGTGACATACACCTCGCCGTGCTGGAAGGGGTTCATGGTGCCAGGGTCCACGTTGATGTACGGGTCCAGCTTCTGAAAGGTGATGGACAACCCGCGGCTCTCCAGCAGAGCGCCGATGGACGCAGCGGCCAGTCCTTTTCCCAGGGAAGAGAGAACGCCGCCGGTAATAAAAATGAACTTGGTGCGATGGGTCTGATTGGTAGTTTTCATGAAATGGCGCCGGTCTCGTAAAATAGGAAAAAAAACCACGGTGGATGACTTTCAGCGTAAACAACGCAACCCATACAATCAGGCCGCATTACATTCCCATCAAAATACAGTATTCCGCCCTCTTTTGTCCAAGGGAAAATACCCCCACGACAAGAGAAATTGCCGAGGCGCTTGCAGCAAAGACGAGGCGGTGGGGGAAAGACCCATGAAAGCCGAGAACAGCCCTCAGAGCCCTTCTTGTGCTTTCTCTAACTGCGGTAGACTTCTCGGCGGTGGCCGACCTTGACCACCCAGATGGTCAGTTGGGTATCCTGTATCGAATAAATGATGCGGTAATTCCCTTGCCGAAGGCGGTACTTTTCCTGACCGGAGAGTTTTTCGCACCCCACGGGGCGGGGCTGCTCGGCAAGGCTTCCTATTCGCTCGATGATCCGTTGCAGGTCGTTTTTGGGAATGGAGTCCAGATCCTTCCTGACAGAATCTTTGAAAAAGATGCTATAGACGGCCATTGGCCTTGAGCTCTTTCAGCACAGCTTCGTAGGAAACCAGCGGCTCGTTGACCCGCGCTTCAAAGGCGGCCAAGTCTTCCGCATCCTCGGCCAGCGCATGACGTATCGCCTCGTTGACGATATCGGAAAGAGATCGGGATGTCACCAGCGCCTTGTGCTGAAGCGCCCGGTGCATGGCTGGGTCAAAATACACGGTTGCCCGTTTGGTGAGTGCGCTCATGGCGAGTACCTCCTGCACACAACTTAACGCTACAACGTCATAGCGTCAAGCGAAAGCTATCTTCATCACAGAATGGGCATCCGCCAATGAATTAAGTATGGTGTCCACTTTTTTCGTTATGGACTATTACATTGGTCCTCGTCTTGACACGTGTCTTCAAGAAGGCATGCACTCCACCAACAAAAAACTCCTTTAGGCGATACAGGGAGCATCCGCTGACTCTGCTTGTCGAGCTGCCAAACTTGATTAATACGTCGAGTGAAGTGTGAACAATCACTAAATCCTTTTTCTGGGAAGGCTAATGCGAAAATGATGGGATTCGCATCAATTGATTTTTCTTTATCGCAATCCAAAAAAGCAGACGAACACCGACGATTCTCTTGTATCTTCTTGTCGTCCCATTGAAGTCGTCTCCTTACTTCGGAGGGAAACCGCAACAATTTCGACTTGATAGCCCGCACATCTACAACTATTGAGTAGGCAGGTGAAGCCAACACATGGCGCATCGTCACAAGAGCTGTGGACCCATCACGGTGATAACATGGATCAACAACGAATTCTCCGGAACGTGTCCCTCCCAAGCAGACCCACCCACTTACGACATCACCGATAGAGCCAGGACGCCAGCCAGGACCCTGATAATGGCGTTCATCAGGAATTTTCATCCCTACCAAAGTTTGTATCTCCGCAGGGGATATATCGCGGGACATTGCCAGACCGGACATAGCAACCAAAAGGGATGGCACTACAAAAACGCAGAAAAAGACTCGACATGCACGCATAGGGCCCTGGTGAACCTAACAAGAATTTAGTGGCGACCAAGCAATCTAAGACTACCAGAAGAATATCATTTGTCCCGCTATCAACTCCAACACCAAGCGATTCTATGTGACAGGATACAGAAAGTCAAAGAGAATGTCGGCGAAGACTTCTCCGATGCAATTGCGGCTTGTTGCCTGTGCCGCTAATAAGGTAGTATGGCGGGAACATCTATCAAGCCTGAGGAAACACGTTCCGCCATGCCTTTTCGCCTCTATATAAAAACCAGCGCCATCCTGATGCTTCTCTTCCTGCTGGTGGCCCTGTCCCTGCCCGGCTGCAAGGAAGGCAAGACTCCGGAAAAGGCCGCTGTTCAGGAAGCTCCGGCCCACCCGCCCGGATGCCAGGGTTGCCATCCGACGGTCCGGCTCGATTTCAATCACAATCTCGCCTGCACCGACTGCCACGGCGGAAACCCGGAGGGCGCACCGCAGGAACAGGCCCATGCCGGACTTGTCAGCCACCCTGCCCATCCTGACCAGATGCAGAAGGCCTGCGGCACATGCCATGCGCAACAAGTAGCCCAGGCCGCCTCTTCACTGCATTTCACGGCGCAAAACGAGGTCAATGGTGTCCGTGTCGCCTTTGGCGCCCAAGGCCCCCTTGCTTCGCTTGCGGAAATCCCGGCCCACGACTCAATCGCCACCCCGCTTGACCTTGCCGACGACCTGCTGCGCCGGCGCTGTCTGCGCTGCCATGTGTACAGTTCCGGCGACACCTACCCGGAAACAGTGCGCGGCACAGGTTGCGCCGCCTGCCATCTCGCCTACACCAACGGCAAGATGACCAGCCATGCCTTCAGCAAATCCCCAGCGGACAGCCAGTGCCTGCACTGCCATTACGGCAACTTCGTGGGTGCTGATTATTATGGCCGTTTTGAGCACGACTTCAACCAGGAGTACCGCACCCCCTACCGCACCGACACCACCGAAACCCGCCCCTACGGGGTTGAGTTCCATCAATTGGCTCCGGACATCCACCAGCAGAAAGGCATGGCCTGCATCGATTGCCACAGCGGGGCCGAACTCATGGGCGGACACGGGGCGGCCAAGGGCTCAACCCCGGCCATCACCTGTCTCAGCTGCCACGGCTGGCGCAAAGGGCTGCCACTACCCCTAGATAACCTGCAGGTTGAGGCGGACCGCCTTGTGCTCACCACCCGGTTGACCGGCAAAAAACTGGTGGTGCCCCAGCCTGTCCACCCGGCCCACAGACAATACGAAAAAAAGGCCCATTGCACCGTGTGCCACAGCCAGTGGAGCTTTAACGACCAGGGCACCCATCTGCTCCGCACCGATAATCCTGACCATCCCGCCTGGGCACGGCTCAGTGTGCAGGGCAGCCGCGAGGTGGAGGAGCAGCTGGACGCCCCCGCCCCCCAAGGACCTTTCCTGCGGGACAAGATCACCGGAGCGCCAAGCCCAAGCCTGTGGCTCAAGGGCTATGAGCTGCGCCGCTGGGAAACCCCCCTGGTCGGCCTTGGGCCGGACGGCTGGCTTCACATCTTCCGACCCATCCTGGACCTGCATCTTTCCATGACGGACGCGGACAACAAGGTTATTTTCGACAATGTGGGGGTAGAGCCTGCGCGGCTACGCTACCTCCCCTATACCCCGCACACCGTTGGCAAGGCCGGGGCGTTCTTCTCCGAACGGCTCAAGCCCAACCTCCCTACCGAGACAAAACCATGAGTTGCCCAAAACATATCCGAACAATCTTCCTCCCTGCCCTTCTGCTTCTGTGCGGGGCAACCTTTTCCGGTTGTACGACAGTGCTCACCAGCACCCCGCCGCCCAAGGGTGCTCCTCCAACCAAGCCGGCAACCAAGGCGGGTCGAATCCCCGCTACGCAAAAGCCTTATCAGATTGAGGGCAAGACCTACTATCCGCTGCCCTCGGCAGAAGGATACGTCGAAACCGGCATTGCTTCCTGGTATGGCAATCCCTTCCATGGCCGCAAGACCTCTAACGGCGAGACCTACAATATGTACGATTGGACTGCGGCCCACAAAACCCTGCCCATGAACACCCGGCTCCTGGTGGAAAACCTCGGCAACGGCCGCTCCACTACGGTGCGGATCAATGACCGCGGCCCCTTCGTGGGAACGAGAATCATCGACCTCTCCTACAATGTGGCCCGAGATCTCGGCATCATGAAAGAAGGAACCGGCCAGGTCCGGATCACCGCCTTGGGCGAGGCGGAAACCGTGACGCTTGCCGACAACAAGACCGCAGCCCGGTTCCTGCCCCACGAGGATTTCCAGAAGGGTGATTTTTATGTCCAGATCGGCTCCTTCACCGTCCAGGAGAATGCCGACCGGCTGAAAGACAAGATGAACAAAGAGGGCAAGGAAACCGAGACTGTCCGCTATGAGCGGGGCGATCAGGTTTTCTACCGCGTCCAGGTAAAGGCCGGATCAACCCTGACCGCAGCCAAACAGATGGGACAAACCATGGCCGGCACCGGCTTCCCCGGAGCTTTTGTAGTGGCGAGATAACCTTGCCGGCGGACAATCGCTTGACAGCCGAAGACCAATCGTTATATCCAATAGAGATTAGTCCCTCTTTATAACGAAACACGCACCGTTCCCCACTCTGCCGAGGAGGGCTGTCATGATCTTCAAGGTCTTCAAAAAACAGGAGCTCGCCCGCCTCCATGAACTGCTGGCCGTCAACATCGTGGTCGGCCCGGTGGCCAAGGGCAACGACCGCAACGGCAAGCCCCTGTACGATTTCGATGTGGTCTACGATTTTGCCGAACTCGCCCTTGATTACACCCAGACGGTGCATTCGCCCAAACGCTTTGTCCTTCCCTACCAGGAAACCTTGTCCACCTTTGCCATGACCCGCGACGGCTGGGAGAAGCATGTCGACCTCAATGTCTACCGGCCCCTGGCCTTCTTCGGCATGCATGCCTGCGACATCAATGCCCTGAACAAGCTCGATCTGGTCCTGGCGCAAAGCACCTACCCGAACCCATACTACATGGGCAAACGAAAAAACCTCTTCATCGTTGGGCTGAGCTGCAACCCGGAGCCCCAATGTTTCTGCCGCTCCATGGGCACCGATTCCGCCATCCACGGCTTTGATCTGTTTCTCACCGATCTGGGCGGCAAATATTTTGCGGAGATCCTTACCGCCACGGCCTTTGACCTGCTGAGCCAGATCAGCTGCCAGGAGCCGAGCGCCAAAGACCACACCCTGTACAAGCATGTCACCAAGGAAAAAAGCACGCGCTACACCGCCACCGTGGACACCTCGGATCTCACCAAGATCCTCGACCTTGAATTTGAATCAAAGGCCTGGGATTACTGGGGCGACAAATGCCTTTCCTGCGGGACCTGCGCCAATGTCTGCCCCTCCTGTTACTGCTATGGCGTTGAGGAGCAGGTCGATCTTGACCTGAGGCACGCCAGCAAGACAAAATCCCTGCACTCCTGCAACCTCATCGACTTTGCCAAGGTGGCCGGCGGCCACAACTTCCGGCCGACAAGCGCCAGCCGGTTGAAATACCGCTACTACCACAAACACCGCGGCTTTGTGGAGGCCTTTGAAGAGTCCCTCTGCGTCGGCTGCGGTCGCTGCGGCACAGCCTGCCTTGCCGACATCACCCCCCCTGAAGTCATCGCCAGCGTCCGGGGCAAGGAGTAAACATGCAGAACAAACTCCAATTTATCGACATTCTCGGCCAGACCTCAGGCGCGCACCGCAAGCAAGACCCCGGCAGCTTTGAGTATACCCTGCCCGCCGAGATCACCAGCATCTACCCGCTCACCGCCAGCGAAAAACTCTACCAGATCCAGATCATCGACCCTGACCAGCGGAACCGTTTCTCCTTTAAGCCAGGCCAGTTCGTCATGCTGGAGCTGCCTGGCATCGGCGAGGCGCCCTTCTCCATCTCCTCTTCCCCGGTGCGGCACGGCGACCTTGAACTGTGCATCCGGGCAGTGGGCAATCTCACCAATTTCCTGGCCAAGGTGGAACGAGGCACCAAGGTGGGGATAACCGGCCCATTTGGCACCTCTTTCCCATTGGAAAAGATGCAGGGGCAAGACATCCTGCTCATCGGCGGGGGGTTGGGCATCGTGCCCCTGCGCTCCCCCCTGTTAGCCGTGCTGGAAAACCGGAGCAAATACGGACGGGTGGATATCATGTACGGCGCCAAGACCCCGGCGGAGCTGCTCTTCACCTACCAGTACGAAGAATGGCGCCGCTTTGACATCAACCTCGGCATCACGGTGGATCGCGCGGACAAAGGCTGGCAGGGACGCACCGGCCTGATCACCGAACTCTTAAAAGAACGGATCAGCCAGACCACAAGCCTGCGGGAGAACACCTATGCCATTGTCTGCGGGCCGCCGGTCATGTTCCATTTCGTCTGCAAGATGCTCACCGAGGCCGGACTGCCCATGCAGAAGATGTTCGTCTCCCTGGAGCGCCGCATGCACTGCGGCCGGGGCAAATGCTGCCGCTGCAACATCGGCTCGACCTACACCTGCCTGGACGGCCCGGTCTTTGACTACTGGTCGGTGATGAATCTCAAGGAGGCGATCTGAGATGGGAAAGGATCTCAAGGGGCACGACAAAGTCAAGCGCACCCCCCCGGACTGCAAACGATTACAGGGTGCGGCAGATGCGCGACAGAGGCCTGTGGGCCATACATCGGTATGCACTCAGGCCGATAACAAAGCAGATGCCGTGCCATGTAATCGCTTGCCTGAGATGAGCGAACCACTCTCCTACCTCGGCGTCCCCCTGGCCCGGCCAAAGGTCGGCTTCTTTGAACTCAGCTCCTGCGAAGGGTGCCAGTTGCAGCTGTTAAACAACGAGGCCACCCTGCTTGATTTTCTCAACCTGGTGGAGGTCGTCAATTTCCGGGAAGGGATGAGCGAACGCGGGGACAACTACGACATCGCCTTTGTCGAGGGCAGCGTCACCCGCAAAGACGAGATCGCCCGACTCACAGCGATCCGCAAGAACGCCAAGATCCTGGTCGCCCTTGGCTCCTGTGCCTGCTTTGGCGGGGTCAACCAGCTGAAAAACCGCTTCCGCGATCTGGATTGGGTAAAAAAAGAGGTGTACGGCGACTTCCCCATCGAGACCATGGAAGTGCACCCCCTGGCGAATTTTGTCCAGGTGGACCTCGAGATCTTCGGCTGCCCCATCAAAAAGGAGGAGGTCGAAAGAATCGTCACCGATCTGGTGGTGGGCAAGGCGGTACGACACCCGGAATACCCGGTGTGCATGGAGTGCAAGGCCAACGAGAACATCTGCCTGTTCGAGCTCGGCGAGCCCTGCCTCGGCCCGATCACCCGGGCTGGCTGCGATGCCTGGTGCACCAGTAACCGCAGGGGCTGCTGGGGTTGCCGTGGCCCGGCGGAAGGGGCCAACCTCAAAGAGCTGGAAAAAATCATGCACACTTACGGCTTTGACAGCGAGACCATCCTCGACCGGTTGGAATGTTTTGGCGGCTTTGCCGCCTTTGCCGACACCCTCCGCCCCAAAAATAAAGCTGAGTTGAGCAGCTTGCCTGCGCAAACGAAACTTATACCCTCTGGGTGCAAAAAGGCCCCGGCCAGGAGGAAAAAATCATGAAGCTCTCCTGCGAGGTCAATGTCCACCACCTGACCCGGGTGGAAGGGCACGGCAACATCCAAATCAGCATCAAGAACGGGGTGGTCAAAAAGGCGCAATGGGAGGTGGTGGAAACGCCCCGTTTCTTCGAGGCCATGCTGGTGGGCAAGCACTGGGAAAACGCGCCCTATATCTGCGGACGGATCTGCGGGATCTGCTCCATCGGCCACACCCTGGCCAGCATCCGGGCGGTGGAAAACGCCTTCGGCATCACCCCCACGACCCAGACCGCGAATCTGCGGCTCCTGCTCAAGCACATGGAAACCCTGCAGAGCCATATCCTGCACCTGTACTTCCTGGCGGCCCCGGATTTCCTCGGCGTAGGCAGCGTCCTGCCCCTGGCCAAGACCCACCCGGAGGTGGTGCAGCGGGCCCTGCGACTCAAACTGCTGGCCAACGATGCCTGCGATATTATCGGCGGCAGACGGTTGCACCCCACCCGGACCGTGGTGGGGGGCTTCACCATGCTGCCGGAAAAGGGCCAGCTGGAAAAAATCCGCCAGCGGCTGATGGCCTCGGTTCCCGATCTGCTCGCCTCGGCGGAGCTGTTTAAAACCTTCACCATCCCCGACTTCAGCCGGGAAACGGAATTCGTCTCCCTCAAGGGCGACACCGGCTATCCCTTTATCGGCGGCAAGCTGGTCTCCTCCGACGGGGTCGTGAAAAAGGAAGACCTATACCGGGCCATGACCAATGAATACTGCGCCAAGGGCTTCACCTCCAAGCTGAGCAAACTCTCCCGCGCCTCCTTTGCCGTCGGCGCCTTGGCCCGGCTCAACAACAACTTTACCCTGCTCCACCCCACCGCCCGGGAGATCTCGAAATTTCTCGGCCTGGTGCCGGTAAATCACAACCCCTACATGAGCAATGTGGCCCAACTGGTGGAATGCATCCAGGTGACCCTCGATTCCGTGCAGCTCATCGACTCCCTGCTGGGCAGCCCCTGGCAGGAACCGCGCCAGCCGGTAAAGGCGAAACAAGGCGAAGGGGTCGGCGCGGTGGAGGTTCCCCGGGGCATCCTCTACCATTATTATAAATTCGACAAGCACGGCAAGATCAGCAAGGCGGATTGCGTTATCCCCACCAGCCAGAACCACGCCAACATCCTGCACGACATCGAGGCGCTGGCCGGCCAGTATGCCCAAACCGGGAAAAAAGACCAAGAGATCGAATTGCTGGCCGAGATGCTGGTCCGGGCCTATGACCCCTGCATCTCCTGCTCGGTGCATTAAGCTTGCCGGCTCAGCAAAAAATAATTCCAAAATTCCCGCAACCGGGTATGATGTTCAGTCTTTTATAGGGGATTCATACGCATGCCAACCGACAACTCTGCAACCACCAGCGACCAAAATCGTCGGGAAAATTTCCGGATCGATGATCTGCTGGCCACCTCGGTGCAAAAAATCGAGAACGGCGTCCTGCCCGTGGCCAGGATTATTCCCGTTGCCCTTTCCGACTCCGGCAGGCTCGGCGCCGGTCTGAATCCGCTGCCCCACGAAATCGATCCATCCTTTGCCCTGATGCTCCTTGAGGCCAACGCCAAACTGGATCTGCTGTTTGCGTTCTACAAGATGCCCCGCTACAACGAGGCGAAAGATCTCAAACCCTCCATGACCCAGTTGCTCCTCCAGATCAACACCAAGCTGGACAACCTCCTTGATTTTCATCTCATTGCCAGACAACAGGAAGCAACGCGCGTTGGCGAGGTAAGCCTGAGCGCCAGCGGAATCATGCTTACCTCCCATGAGACGCTTGCGGCCGGAGATGTCGTGGAAGTCCACATGCTTCTCTACACGGACCAACCCTGTTGGGTCGTAGTCGGCGGTTCGATTACGCGAGCAAACCCGCTTCCGGAGGGAGGCTGCCAGGTGGCTATCCAGTTTGCCCCGACAAACGGGGCAATCCAGGACGCCATCGCCACCTATGCCCTCAGAAAACAGAAAGAACAACTTATCAGTCAGCGCTGGCTGGAGCCCTAACCTTTCCGGCCTCGGCGGAAGAAATTCGGCGGCAGTAGCGCGACATCAACCCAATACGCATTCCATGGGGAAACACTTACCAACATGTTCACAATCATCGGCATAGCAATTGTCCTGGGGTCGGTTATCACCGGCTACGCCATGGGAAAAGGCAACTTCCACATCCTGTTCCAGCCGGCGGAGGTAATTATCATCTTCGGCGCCGCCATCGGCGGTCTGATCATTGCCTCGCCGGGCAAGGCTTTGAAAGTCATTGTCGGACACATCGGCAGCATCTTTTCCGAATCCCACATGAACAAGGCGCATTACCTGGAGCTGTTGCTGCTGATGAACGCCGTTTTCTTCAAGATCAAGAAGGAAGGGTTGGTCGCCATCGAGTCCGACATCGAAGATCATCCGAAAAGCCCCCTGTTCCAAAAATACGCCAACATCATGAAGGACCGCGAGGTGGCGGAATTCATCTGCGACACGGTCCGCACCATGCTCAGCGCCAATTACCCGGCCTATGAGCTGGACAACCTCATGGAGATCGACCTGGAAGCCAACCAGCATGAACGGCTGCTGCCCGCCCACAGCATCGCCCGGGTAGGCGACGCCCTGCCCGGCCTGGGTATTGTCGCGGCGGTTCTGGGTATTGTTATCACCATGGGCTACATCAACGAATCGGCCGAGGTTTTAGGCCACCATATCGGCGCGGCCCTGGTCGGCACCTTCTTCGGCGTCCTTGCCTGTTACGGCTTTGTCGGACCCATGGCCACCAAGCTCGAGCACCATGCCCAGGAACGCGAGACCTATCTGCGAGTGATCAAAACCTCCCTGCTTGCCGCCTATTCCACCAGCTTCATGGTGCAGTTCGCCGTTGAGGCCGGCCGACGGGCCATCCCCGGCGACGATCGTCCCTCCTTCGCCGAGACCGAGGAGGCCATCAAGAAATGGAAGACAAAAGCATAATCATAAAAAAAGTCAAGAAGGTCCAAGGCGGCGGCCACCACGGCGGCAGCTGGAAAGTGGCCTTTGCCGACTTCATGACCGGCATGATGGCTTTTTTCCTCCTCATGTGGCTGGTCAACATGACCACCAAACCGCAAAAGGAGGAGCTCGCCAAGTATTTTCAGGAGTACAGCATCTTTGCCGAGGGCGGCGCGGGCGGAACCACGCAGATGATCTCCACGGAACAGGCACAGCCCGCAGCCCAGATCACCGTTACCCAAGCCCCAGCCGCCGCCTCCGGGGCAACGGAAGGAGAGGGAACCGCCGCAGGCCTGGAGCAGCTCAAGGACCAGCTGCAAAAGGAAATCGAGCAGCGACTTGCCGATCTCAAAGATCAGGTGCGCATCGAGGTGGTCGAGGGTGGGGTCAAAGTGGACATCATGGACAAGGAGGGAAACCCCATGTTTCCCTTAGGCAGCACGACCCTGACCGAAAGCGGCCAGAAGATTTTGAAGGTGCTCTGCGACAACATCAAAAACACCTCAAACCGCATTGAAATCGAAGGCCATACCGATGCGGTGAGTTATGCAAAAAAAGAATTCGGCAACTGGGAGCTTTCCACCTCCAGGGCCTCTGCCGCCCGGCTTGAGGTGGAAAAGAACGGCATCCCGCCCAGCCGCCTCCTCCGGGTTTCCGGCTATGCGGCCACGGAGCCGATTATCAAGGACAACCCTTTTGATCCCCGCAACCGGAGAATAAGCCTGCGCCTCTACCCCGATAAATCAGGCAAGTCTCCTGCCCAGACACAGGTTGTGCCGCAACCACCACCGCAGCAAGCCCCGGCTCAGGCTGCCACCCCCAGCACACCGCAGGCTGCGCCCCAGGTTCAGCCGGCGCGAATGAAGTAACCACGGCGAAACTCAAGGGGCCGTTACGAAGTCACTTTTCGTTCCAGCCCCTTCTGTGGCTCACCCCATTTCAACCCGTTAGCACTGCGGTACAACGGCCTGCCGGACGAACGGAGTAACTCAGCAACAGGAACCGCCGCCCGGTTTCCCCGCCACCGAACAACAGGCGTCGCTGCTGCGGCCCAGCATGGTATTGAATACCGCCTGGGCGCAGCCCACTCCGCTTTGCACCCAAACCGCCCCAGTCGGGCAATTCATCATGCAGGCCCCGCACTCCATACAGGCATCCTGTTCGATGATCCGCGCCTTGCCGTGCGCCAGAGAAAAAACCTCCTGCGGACAGACCGTCAGGCACATGCCGCAACCGATGCAGGCCTCCTGTTCAAGACGCAGGGTGGCAACTCCCTTGAGATATAACAGCCTTCCCGTTTCCTTCATTGCAACCTCCTTGCCCAGACCAGCAGAAACAGCCCGCAGAGTACCGCCGCAACCTGCAGCGGCACAGCAATGCGCATCTCCTTCTTCACCCCGGAAAGCGAGGTGTAGGTCGAGGCCCCGGTAAATTCCATGCCGAGAAAGGAAGCAATGGCCGGGATGAGCAGCAACCAGGCCAAACCGGTCAGGGTGTTGCCCGCCCCCCCTGACCGGAAAAAAAAGACCGCGACAACCAAGGCGACCATGAGCCCCGCCACGCCCCCCTTCAGGGAAAAGGCGCGCCCAGGCAGCACCGGCAACAGCAAGGGGGTCAGCACCGTCCCGGCAACGATTCCGCTCCACAGGCCAGCCACTGTCCAACCACTATGCACCCGGACATTCTCCCAGAATGACCCCGAACCAAACAGACCGCTCGCCCCATACAGCACAACGGACAGGGGCACCGCCCATTTACAGACGATGACGAGTTCCACCGGAATCAACACCGCCCGTTCCGGCAGAAAAAAAGTCTTGCGCCGCATTGCCGGGGTGGCCTGCATCCCGCGAGCCAAAAACTCCGGAAGATCCCGGGCCATGACCGGCCCGTACACCACGCTAAAGCCGCTCTGTTGCTTCACCGCATGCGCCGCGATGCCCGGCGCACCGAGTTGGGGGACAACAAGCCTGCGATGCCGGACCAGTTGGGCAAGCCGGCTCGCAGCCACCTGGGCACAGAGCGCAACAGTGCCAAAAGTCCCCTTGCCCGCAGCGCACCAAACATTGATCCCGTTGGTGTCAAGGGCCAGAAGCCAAGCATCGTGCCCCGCCAGGGCAGCACGGAGATGGTCGAAACTCAACTTGTAATTGGCCGTGATCAGAACGGGCGCATCCTCTGTGGGGGCACCAACTCCGTACAGGCCAGGCTCAACGGTATATTGCATCCGCTTAAAGCCCAGGCGAACCCGGAATGCGCCCCAGCGGTCCCGCCAGGCAAGCACCGTGGCGACCAGCGGCATCGCGCCCAGCGGAGTCGCAAGCACGCCGGTGACAAAGGCTTGCTCAGCTATGGCCACTCCTGCCCGAGGAGGGAGCTTCGGGCCTCAACAGCTTTGCTGACCGCCGGGAAAAACGTTTTTATTCTGTTCCATCTGCCTTGCCCCACAATTTTTTCATGTCCACGATTGCTTCAACCTAGCTTGTAAGATAAGCACTCGTCAAGCCTGATCAAGCCAGCGCAAGCTTACTGTTATTTTGCAGGCAGGCCCCCCGCCAGCCCTTCCCCCGGAAAATTCCTTGACAGGGTTTCTGACCTCCTGGTAATGTGAACGAGCATTCACATGAAGGAGCCGCTGTGCCGCCGAAAAAAAGCACCCATATCCGCAGGGAAGAGATTGTCCAGGCCGCGCTTCAGGTCATCGGCGAAAAAGGGGTGCACGGCCTCACCATCACCGAGATTGCCGGACGGGCAGGGATGAGCGATGCCAATATCTACCGCCACTTCAAGGGCAAGCAAGAGATTCTCGGAGCATTGGGGGATTTCATCAGCGAGGTGGTGATGGGCAAGGCCGCGGGCATTGCGGCTGGAAAAGGTTCCGCCCTGGAAAAACTTGAGATCATTTTTCGTTCCCACGCCGCCCTGATTGCCGCAAACCCCGGCCTGCCCCGCTTCATGTTTTCCGAAGAGATCCACCTCGGAGACCCGCTTCTGGCCAAAACCATAGCCGACAAGATGCGGGGATACATCGAAACCCTCACCAACCTCATTGGTGCGGGAATAAAAACCGGCGAGCTCCGCTCCGTTTCCCCAAGGGAAACAGCGATCACCCTGCTTGGTATGATCCAGTTCACCGCCCTGCGCTGGTCCATCACCCGGGGTGCTTTCAACCTGGATGCCGAGGCAGAGCAGCTGTGGCACAATTTCCTGCGGCTTATTCAACCAGCCCCTTTGCCAGCGCCAAGAGAAACCAACCCCATGGAACCCGTATGAAAAAAACACTCATTTTTTTAATGCTCGCCCTCTTTCTCAGCCACCCGGCCAGGGCGGAGGAACCGCTTACCCTGGCGGAGGCGCTTAAAACCGCCGACAAAAATCATCCCCAGATTGAAGAAGCGGCAGCAAACCTCTCGCTCATGCAGGCCAAGCTCGGCCAGACCAAGGCCAATTACTGGCCCCAAATTAATCTTGCCGGCGACTGGAACAAGGGGGACACCTTTCTCACCGCCCTGGGCGGCATCAAGGAAACCGAGGTTTCCACCACCTCGGTGGTGGTCCGACAAAATATCTATGATTTTGGCCGTACCGCCGGGGCCACCGATGCTGCACGCGGGGCCAAGGCCGCTGCCGCGGAAGGAGTATCGGTCAGCCGGCAGGATGTGGCCTTTCGGGTCAAGGGCGCCTGGTATCTCGTCCTGGCGGCGGAAAAACAGGTGGAGGCCAGCCGCAAAACCGTGGCTGCCCGAGAAGGGCTGTCCCGCCAGGCCGAGGAGTTTTTTCGGCACGGGATCCGCTCCAAAGTGGAGGTGGCTAGGACCGAAGCCGCTCTATTCGCAGGCAAAAGCCTGCTGATCAGAGCCGAGAACAACCGGAATCTGGCCCGGTTGGAACTGGCCAACGCCATGGGACTTACCTCTCTTGCGGACCGGACCCTGGCCGAGCCGGAGGCAAAAGCGGACTCCGCGCCAAAAGATCTGGCCAGCCTGCAGGATGAGGGATTACGCAACAGAAATGAACTCAAGCGGCTCTCCTCCCTCAAGGATGCGGCCTCAGGCTCTTTGCGGGCAGCGCGCAGCGGCTACCTTCCCACCGTTTCGGGCACGGCCAGCTATGGCGAAGCCTCCCAGAGCATGCTCCCGGAAGGCCAGGTCTGGGCAGTAGGCGTCAATCTCACCCTGCCGGTTTTTTCCGGATTCGCCACCCAGGAACAGGTGCGTGAGGCCGACGCCGCAATGCAAGGGGTGGAGGCACAGCAAAAAAACCTACGGATGCAGGTGGCCAAGGAAGTGGAATCCGCTTGGCTGGGGATCACCGAGGCCCAAGCCCGTCTTGCGGCAAGCAACAAAGAGACGGTGTCAGCCCAGGAAAGCCAGCGCCTGGCCATGGAACGCTACCGGGAAGGATTGGGAACAATGATCGAGGCCATTGACGCTCAAGCCCAAGCCTTGAACGCGGAAACCGCCCAGATCCAAGCTGCATACGACCAAAAAATTGCCTGGGCCAGGTTGGACCGCGCTCTGGGTAGACCATAGAGCCGCAATGGAGAAAAATATGAGACAACTTCCGACGATGCAGAAAATACAAAAAAAACATCTCCTGGCGCTGGCCGGGATTCTGGCCCTGGGCCTTGTCCTCCGGCTCACGGTTTTTGCCCCTCCCAAGGTGCAGGTGGTGCATCTTGCCAAGCGGGATCTGACAGCCCAGATTTACGGCAACGGCACGGTGGAAGCCAAGGTGGTGGTCAACATCGCCAGCAAGATTACAGGCCGGATCGCCGAGGTCGGCGCGGACCAGGGGGATGCGGTCAAGCGGGGGCAGGTCCTGGCGAAACTTGACCTCAGCGAATTGCAGGCCCAGAATCGGCAGGCCGAGGCAACTTTGGCGCTGGCGACAAAGAATGCGGCCCGGTTCAAGGCCCTGGCTGCCAAGGAACTGGTTTCAGTGCAGGAGGCGGAACAGTATCAAACCGCCTATCTGTTGGCCAAGGAAGCGGTGGTCGCGAGCCGCTCCCGGCTGGACGACGCCCTGATTTTGGCACCGGAGGACGGCGTCATTATCCGGCGGGATCTTGAACCCGGGGCCACGGTAACCGCAGGGCTGCCGATTTTCCTGCTGGCCAACCCGGAAACCGTCTGGGTGAAGGCCAATGTGGACGAATCACAGCTTAAGGGGGTGGCCCCTGGGCGGCCGGCAACCATCACCCTCCGCTCCGCGCCGGGTGAAAAATTTCCCGGCCAGGTGGCCCGCCTTGCCTGGGAAAGCGACCGGGTCACCGAGGAACTCGAGGTGGACGTGGCTTTTACTCCGGCGCGGAAAAACTTTCGCATTGGCGAACAGGCCGAGGTGCTGATCGTGACAGGCGCCAGACAGCAAGCGCCGTCCCTTCCCAAGACCGCTTTGGTGACCAAGGGAAAGCAGCGCGGAGTCTGGGTGGTAGAAAACAGCCGCCTCCGCTTTCAGGAGGTCGTTACCGGCCTTGAAGACCCCCAGGGAATGATCGAAATCACCAGCGGCCTTACCGAAAACGAGGCCATCGCCCTGGCCGCTCCGGAAAAAATGCAAAAGTTCAGCGACGGCCAGAAGGTCCGGATACGCAAATGAATCTGGCCCTGCGCGACATCCGGCACAACAAAAGCCGCTTTATCCAGACCTGCCTCGGCCTCGGCCTGCTCCTCGGGGTGGTGATGAGCATGGGCGGCATCTACCGGGGTCTGTTCACCGACGCCACCGCCATTCTACGCGCCACCGAGGCGGACCTCTGGGTGGTGCAGCAGGACACCAGCGGTCCCTTCGCCGCTACCTCACGCATTCCCGAGGAGATTAAATACCGGATCAGGGCGGTGCCCGGGGTGGCGCAGGCCTCGGCCCTCTCCTTTCAAAACATCCAGAGCGAACGCAACGGCAAGCCCTTCCGTTTCTTCCTGGTGGGCTATGAGTTGGGAGGCCTGGGCGGCCCGCCCACCATCGTCGCCGGACGGCCTCTCAGGCAAAAACATTACGAGATCGTGGTGGATCGCGCCATGAAGATCGCCCTGGGTGAGCAGCTGCGGTTGGCAGGGGACGACTACACCGTGGTAGGTCTTACCGCCAAGATGGTTTCCTCGGCTGGCGACCCGGTGGCCTATGTAACCCTGGCCGACGCCCAGAAAATCCAATTCAAGGATGACAACAACGCCATCCGTAACAGCCGAGAAAAACTCGCAGACCAGCTCCGCCGTCTGCCGTTTCTTTCCCCAAACCAGGCCAACCAACTCACCCCACAGATCGCAGGCATAGTCGGTTCGACTCACATCGCCAACACCGTGGTGGCACGGCTCGCCCCAGGGGCGGACCTTGCCCAGGTGCAAGAGCGGATCAACCGCTGGAACCACTTCCGCCCCCTGACCGGCAAGGACCAGGAACGCATCCTCACCGAGGGCATGATCAAGAAGGCCAAGATGCAGCTCGGCCTGTTTCGGGCCATTCTCCTCGTCATCTCCGGGGTCATCATCTCGCTCATTATCTACACCATGACTCTGGACAAGCTGCGGGTGATCGCCACCCTCAAGCTGATCGGCACCAGAAACCGGGTAATCGTCGGACTGATACTCCAGCAGTCGCTTCTCATGGGGCTGATCGCCTACGTCATCGGTTTTGCCCTGATCTGGCTCACCCACGATAAATTTCCCCGGAGGGTGGATCTGGTGGCCATCGATCTGCAGCTCCTGTTCGGCATCGTGATCCTGATCTGCATCGGCGCAAGCCTGGTGGGCATCCGCAAGGCCATGCGGGTCGAACCGGCGGAAGCCTTGGGAGGATGAGACAAATGTACGCGGTGCAGATTGAAAACCTTACCAAGATTTACGGCAGCGGCGGCACCGAGGTCGTGGCCTTGGCCGACGCCACCTTCGACGTGGCTCCCGGAGAACTGGTGGCCATCCTGGGGCCCTCGGGCTCCGGCAAGACCACGCTCTTGACCACCATCGGCCTGGTTACCGAACCGACCCGGGGGAGAGTGGTGCTGGACGGAGAGCTGATCGCCGACGGCGGCTGGCCGCCGGGCCTCGATCTCAAACGGGTGCGGCGGGAAAAACTGGGATTCATCTTCCAGTCCCACAACCTGATCCCCTTCCTCACCACGGTGGAAAACGTGATGATCGCCTTGGAGAACAACGGGGTGGGAAGCAAGGAGGCGCGAGCCCGGAGCATTGCTATTCTGGAAAACCTGGGCCTGGGCCACCGCCTAAACCATTATCCGGCCCTGCTCTCCGGCGGTGAGTCGCAGCGCACCGCCATTGCCAGAGCCCTGGCCAACCGACCCCGGGTGATCCTGGCCGATGAGCCCACCGCCGCTCTGGACACGGAAAACGGCAAACACGTCATGGCCCTGCTCAAGAAGCTGGCAGTGGAGAACAACTCCGCCATCATGGTGGTCACCCACGACCAACGGATGGTGGAAGGCTTTGACCGGATCTTTACCTTCAGCGATGGTCGGATCGTTGACGAAAAGCGGAACCATGCGGGCTGAGGCGGATTGCTTTAAAAAAGCCCGGCCTTTTCAGGTCGGGCTTTTTTAAAAAATATTTTGCTGCCTTCTTAATGCTTGAAAGACCTTTGTCCGGTGAACTTCATGGCCACCTGCGGCTTAGCCTCGTTGCAGGCCTGGATGGTCTCAAAATCGCGCATGGAGCCGCCCGCCTGGAGAATGGCGGAAACCCCCTGCCGGATGCCGACATCGGCACCGTCCCGGTACGGGAAAAAGGCGTCGGAGATCATCACCGAGCCGGGGAGGCCTGCCTTGTCCGCCTTGGTCTGTCCGTCAATCTTCTCCTGGTCCGCCTTGTTCCGCTTGCCCTGCTCGATCTCCAGCACCATATCCGCATAGGGAAGACCAAAGGTATCGAAACAAAGCATATCGGCATACTTGGTATAGGCCTTGTACACCGCGATGTCAGCCACCCCGACCCGGTCCTGCTCGCCGGTGCCGATGCCCACCGTGCAGCCATCCTTCACGTAGATGACCGAGTTGGAGGTCACCCCATGCTCCACGGCCCAGCCAAAGATCATGTCATCGATCTCCCGCTGGGTGGGCTCCCGTTCGACCTTGTATTCCTGGCCCTTCGAGATACTCACCGCCGGCTTCAGGTCGGCTACGGAACGGATGGAGTTCACCGCCGATTGTTGGACAATGAGGCCGCCATCGATCAGACTTTTGAAATCGACATAACGGTATTTCTCATAGTCGGCGAGCCGGTCGATCCGGCTGATCCGCACCACCCGCAGATTTTTCCGGGCCGCGAGGATCTCCAGGCTTCCCGTCTCGAACTCAGGGGCGCAGACCACCTCCAGATAGTTCTTGCTCAAAAGCTCGGCGGTTTCCTTGTCGCAGGGCCGGTTGAGAATCACCGCCCCGCCGAAGGCGGCGATGCGGTCGGCCCGGTTGGCCCGGTCATAGGCGCGGGCCAGAGTCTCGCCGCAGGCCGCGCCGCATGGGTTGTTATGCTTGAGGATCACCGCGGCCGGATGGTCCATGAGATACTTGATGATGTTTAAGCCGTTGTCGATGTCGGTGAGGTTGATCTTGCCGGGATGCTTGCCCACCTGGAGCATGTCCTCCGCCTTGATCCCGCTGACCAGCCCCTTACCTGGCTCGATGAACCGGCAGTCGCCCAGCACCAAATTACCGTTGGTCAGTTCGTAAAGGGCCGCCTCCTGGTCCGGGTTCTCGCCATAGCGCACCCCCCGCTCATCAACGCTGCCGTCCTCGGCCACGATCTTCCAGGTCTTCTTCCGGTAGACCAGTTCCTGGTCGCCAAAGGTGATTTTCATCTCCATGGGAAAGTGGTCACCAAGAATGGTGGTGTACATTTTCTTCAAATCTGCCATTGGGTTCACCCCTCCTTCCTTATGGTTGCGCGTATCGTTCAGGCAGCCTGCTGCCCGTCTCCCTGCACTTGAAAAACAGCATCCCAATCCTTAAGGACCGGGTCAAAGCCCTTTTGCTGGATGGCGGCACTCACCTCGGCGAGGCTCCGGCTATCGCCAACCTCGAACTGCTCCCCGCCCGCATCTGCCAGGCCGTATCCTCCCGGCGCAGTGCAAGAGCCCGCCGAATACCGGGTAGGTCCTAGGCCGATCATGCCGTCGCGAAACCGGGCCTCCTCCCTGGTTGAGAGGTACAACCCGACATTCGGGTCGAAAATCCGCAGGGCAAAGATCATCTGGCTGAGATTTCTCTCACTCACCGGCAACAAGGGTTTGAACTCCCCTTGCGCCGGACGCATGCGCGGAAAGGAGACGGTGAGTCCGGTCCGCCAATAATTTTTTCGCAACCAGGCAAGATGTTGGCCCAGGGCCAGTCCTTCCGCCCGCCAGTCCGCAAGACCAAGCAGAGCGCCGATCCCGACCTCCCGCATGCCGGCGGCTGCAGCCCTGGCCGGGGTTTCCAACCGATAGTCAAAATCAGCCTTGCGCCCGGCCAGATGCACCTGCTTGTACACCCCCCGGTCATAGGTTTCCTGATACACGGCCACGGCGGTAATGCCGGCGCGGAAAAGTCTCGCATATTCCTCGGTGGCCAGGGGCTGTACCTCGATGGACAAGGCGGCAAAGCGATCACGCAGCCGCAGGGCCAATTCTTCGAGATAATCCACGCCGACCTTGGCCGGCGCTTCGCCGGAAACGAGGAGCAGATGGCTGAATCCGCGCTGGTGCAGGATCATGGCCTCGCTTTCCGCCTCGGCAAAGGTCAGCACCCGCCTCTCAATAGTATTATCCGCCGAAAAGCCGCAATAGGCGCAGCGGTTGGCGCAAAAACTGGAGACATAGACAGGCGCATACATCTGCATGGTCCGACCGAAACGCTGGCTGGTAATGGCAGCGGAGCGTTTGGCCATGGCTCCAAGATGCGGCTCCGCCGCAGGCGACAACAGGGCGGCCAACCCTGCCAGACCCGGACGATCAGCGTGAAGGGCTCGCAGCACCTCTGTCTCGGTGGCACGGCTGATCGCCTCCTGCAATGCGGGAAATTCGGGGATCGTGAACATGGGATTAACGCAAAAATCCCAGCCCGTCCTCGGGCGAGGAGGGGGCGGCATCCTTAGTCACCATGCCGAGGCCTGCTTCATAGGCGATCCGGCCCGCCTCCACCGCCATGGCAAAGGCCCGGGCCATGCGGACCGGATCCCCGGCCACGGCAATGGCCGTGTTGACCAGCACCGCATCGGCGCCCATCTCCATGGCCTCGGCCACGTGCGACGGTGCGCCAAGCCCTGCGTCAACGATAACCGGCACCTGGGCCTGGGCAATGATGATCTCGATCTGAAACCGGGTCAATATCCCCTGGTTGGTGCCGATGGGCGAGCCAAGGGGCATGACGGCAACAGCGCCCGCGTCTTGGAGGCGCAGGGCCAGAATCGGATCGGCGTTCATATAAGGCAGCACCTTGAACCCTTCCTTAACCAATTCTTCCGTGGCCTTCAGGGTTTCAATGGGGTCAGGGAGCAGGGTTCTCGGATCGGGGGTCACCTCAAGCTTGAGCCATTCCCCGCCGCCGGAGGCCCTGGCCAAGCGGGCAAGCCGGATCGCTTCACCAGCATCCCGGGCTCCGGAGGTGTTGGGCAGAAACAGGTAGCGGTCACGGTCCAGCACGCCCATGATATCATCGGCCGGGTTGTTGAGATCAACGCGGCGCAACGCCACGGTGACCATCTCACAGCCAGAGGCGGCAAGCGCCTCCTTCATGACCTCCGGCGAGGAGAATTTCCCGGTACCGCCGAAGAGCCGTGAGCGAAATTTTCTTCCCGCAATGGTCAACATCTCAACCGCCCCCCACAAACCGTATCAATTCAAGGACCGAGCCATCCTGCAAAACATGGCTCCCATATTCTTCCCGAGTCAAAATCTTCCCGTCACACTCGACCACCACCGAAGAGGCATCCAGGCCAAGCTGGCTGAGATAATCCGCCACCCGGATTCCGGAGCCGATCTCCAGCGCTTCGCCGTTACAGAAAATCTTCATCTACTCAGCCTCATTTTCAACACCCAACAGGAGCCGGACCACCTGGTTAGCCTGGTGGTGGGCGGCAATCCCGACCCGAGCCGCCATGAGCCCCTGTCCCGGCCCGGCAGCGCTGAGCTCATCGCCGACAAGATATATGCCGGGGTACAACCGCCTGGTCCGAATCGCATTGTTCTCGCCATAGCCAGCGAGCCCGGAGGCACATACATAAAAAACTCCGGGGAGATTGTGCAGAGCGGCCCGCAGACCCGCAGCCTTCATGGCCGGATCATCGAAACACTCCACCAGGGCGTGGACATTCTTAAAGACCACGCCGATATCGTCTTCTGCCAACCGCCTATCAATGGCGGTCACACAAACATGGGGATTCACCCGTTGCAGGATGTCCCCAAGCGCTGCGGTTTTCTTCTGGCCGATCTGGTCCACAAAATACTGTTGCCGATTGAGGTTGGTGGGCTCCACCACATCGTAGTCGACAAGGAGCAGGGAGCCAATGCCCATTCGGGCAAGGGCGATGGCCACCAAGGAACCAAGGCCTCCCAGCCCCATAATCCCGACCACCTTTTCCTGGAGGCGGTCCTGCACGCCTGGGCTGTGCCGGGCATAGAGCAGATGCCGCATCTCTTCCGCGGAAGGCGCTTTCCCCCGCTGCCACAGCCAGCATTGGTCCCCGTCGGACAATGTGGTTTGCAAGGTGGCCGGATAGCCGTTCACGAGCAAGATGTCAGCGTCGCCACCCTGTGCCCGCGCCAAGTCCGCAACAGTCATTCCGGCCTGAAAGGCAACCTCGTTTTCATTTACCCGCAGCATGCTGATATCCTTTTGCTCAACCCCTGCAAAAGCCGTAATACTAACCGACAGACACCCACGATGGTATATTTTTTTAGGAGCCGTTATGACCTTACCCCTGTGATTGTTCCAGTCTGCGATTAGCGATTTCGGCTTTTTGAGCCCGTTTAAAGGCTGCTGAAAATTCTTCTGGGGTCATGTTGTCCAGAGAGCTATGGGGCCGATTTACATTATAATCCGTTCGCCATAATTCAATTATTTCTTGGGCCTTGTGCAGGCTGACGAATACATGCTCATTGAGGCATTCGTCTCGGAACTTCCCATTGAAGCTCTCGATAAAGGCGTTCTGAACCGGCTTCCCCGGCTGAATAAACCTGAGCTTGACCTTGTTTTCAAAGGCCCAAAGATCAAGAGCTTTGCTGATAAACTCCGGGCCGTTATCCACCGTTATCACCTCCGGCAACCCGCGAGTCAGGGCGACACGATCAAGCACCCGGCTTACTCGCTGCCCGGTGAGCGAGTGGTCTGCCTCCAGAACCGGACATTCTCTGCTGAAGTCATCGACAACAGTCAATACCCGAAAACGGCGGCCACTGAAAAGGTTGTCGGAAACAAAATCCATGGACCAGTGTTGATTGATCCGTTCCGGACGATCCAGGACAACCCGGAGATGGCTTGTCCGTTTCTTGCGCTTCTTTAAGCGAAGGGAGAGCCCTTCTTCCCGGTACAGCCGTTCCGTCCGCTTATGATTGATCTGATAGCCTTCCCGCAGCAACATGGTGTGCAAACGAGGAGCGCCAAACTTGCGCCGCTGTTCCGCCAGCTCTCGCAGGCGGGACCTGATTTCTTCATCGTTCTTGGGTATCGCCTGGTACCGGCAACTGCTCCGGCACAACCCGACAACATCGCAGGCCCGTCGTTCGCTGAACTGATGGTTCTCTTGTAGATAGATCACCACGTTCCGCCGAGCGACAGGCGTTACCACTTTTTTGAGAGAACGTCCTTGATCGCCCGGTTTTCAAGCATTGCGTCAGCAAGCATTTGTTTGAGCTGTTTGTTTTCCTTTTCAAGCGTCTTCAGCCGTTTGGCCTCTGAAACCTCCATCCCGCCATACTTGCTGCGCCAGTTGTAAAAAGTCACATCGCTGATCCCGTGTTGACGGCAGAGATCTACGATTTTCATCCCCGCCTGGGCCTGTTTCAGTATGCTTATAATCTGTTCTTCGCTGAATCGTTTCGATTTCATGTCCGTCTCCTCGGTGAGGTTCTAGACCGAAATCACTAACTTCGCAATGGCTCAGTTTTTAGGGGCAAGGTCAGTTACACAACATCCTCTGCTTTCTTGGCCATTTCGTTACGGTTTTTTGTGCCGTTTTGGCCATCCAGAGGCCGACAATGTTATTTGGGACAACGGTTTGCCTCGACCAGCCACCATCCCGGTCAGGAAAGCAGCAACCATACCACTAACCTATAAAAATCTCCGACCAATGCGCGACAGATTTTTCACAAAAAAAAGCTGGTTTGAACAGTACGTTCAAACCAGCTTGGGCTTTTTAAGACAGGATTAAAAACTAATTATCCTCTTTCTTCTCCCCTTTCCCTTCGCTGTAATTCACCAGCTCAAGGATGGCCATCTCTGCCGCGTCGCCAAGGCGATTGCCGGTTCTAATAATCCTGGTATACCCGCCGTTTCTGGTCATGTACTCATCCTTGAGAACATCAAACAGCTTGGCGACAACCTTTTTATCCTGCATGAAGGATAAGGCCTGACGCCGGGCGTGGAGATCACCACGCTTGGCCAAAGTAATCA
The DNA here is from genome assembly GCF_055379285.1 of Thiovibrio sp. Mzg5. Classification (NCBI taxonomy): domain Bacteria; kingdom Pseudomonadati; phylum Thermodesulfobacteriota; class Desulfobulbia; order Desulfobulbales; family Thiovibrionaceae; genus Thiovibrio; species Thiovibrio sp. Mzg5. Next base: position 1,928,358 of record NZ_AP022872.1, read on the forward strand.
TCTGATCCGCCACCTTGCGAACTTCCTTAGCCTTGGGGGCGGTGGTAATAATTCTCTCATGCTCGATCAGAGAAGTCACCATATTGCGAACCATGGCCAGACGGTTGGATGTTGTCCTGCCAAGTCTTCTGCCTGCTTTTCTATGTCTCATAACTACCTCTTCCCGGATTTATGACTGCTCTTCAGACACCTTGTCTGACACAACAGGAGGCTCCCAGCCTTCTAATTTCATGCCCAGCGAAAGCTCCATCTCAGACAGCAGCTGCTTGATCTCATTAAGAGATTTACGACCAAAGTTTTTGGTCTTCAGCATCTCAGCCTCGGATTTCTGCACCAATTCGCCGATGTGACGGATATCCGCATTCCGCAGACAATTCGCGGAACGAACAGAAAGTTCCAGATCCTCTACACTGCGATAGAGATTCTCATTGACTGGCGACACACGATCTACGCGGGTATCATCAATGGCCGGCTCAACAGATTCCTCATCAAAAGCGATGAAAACCTGCAACTGTTCTTTCATTATTTTGGCGGCATAGGCCAAGGCATCTTCAGGCCGCACGCTGCCATCGGTGGTTATTTCCAGAATCAGCTTGTCATAATCGGTCTGCTGACCAACACGCGCCTGGCTGACAAGGGACTTCACATTGACAATGGGCGTAAAAATAGCATCGATGGGAATTACCCCGATCACCTGCTCCTCCGCCTTGTTTTTCTCAGCGGTGACGTAGCCTTTCCCCCACTTCACCTCAAACTCCGCCTTAAACACACCCTCGCCGGTGATGGTGCAAATCTCCTTCTCAGGATTCATCACCTCCACCTTTCCGCCGGAGGTAATATCTCCGGCGGTAACAGTGCCAAGTTTGTTCTTTTCAATCTTGACGATCTGCGAGCCGGGAGTATTGAGCTTCAGGCGCACTTCTTTAAGATTAAGGATGATCTGGGTAACATCTTCCTTAACCCCGGGAATGGTTGACAGCTCGTGAAGCGCACCATCAATTTTCACCGAAACAATAGCAGCCCCCTGAATAGAGGACAAAAGTATCCTGCGCAGGGAATTCCCTATAGTCGTGGCAAACCCTCGCTCCAAAGGCTGACAGGTGAATTTGCCGAAACTTTTTGTATGGCTGTCCTGGTCTACTTCCAGTCTTTCAGGAATGATAAGCTCATGCCAATTTCTGTAAAACGGATCAGACTCAAGTGTCATAGTTTCCTATTGCTCCACGGTTGGCTAATTATTTGGAGTAAAGCTCTACAATCAACTGCTCCTGAATCGGCATGGTGATTTCCTGCCGAATCGGTAAGGCTTTCACAGTACCCTTGTAGTTCTCTTTATCAAGCTCCAACCAGCTTGGCACACCACGGCGCACAACAGCCTCAAGGCTCTCATTGATGGCGGCAACCTTGCGGCTCTTTTCTTTCAAGGTAATAACGTCATTCACGGAAACCCGGTAAGAAGGAATGTTCACCTTCCTGCCGTTCACCTGAATATGATCGTGCCGTACCAACTGCCGCCCCTGATTCCGCGAGCTTGCATAACCAAGGCGGTAAATCACATTATCAAGGCGGCTTTCCAGGAGCATCAACAGGTTTTCACCAGTAACACCCTTGATCCGCTCAGCAATCTCGAAATATTTGTGAAATTGGCCTTCCAGCATACCATACATGCGGCGGACTTTTTGTTTTTCCCGCAGCTGAATGGAATAGTCAGAAACCTTGCGCACCCGGGCCTGACCATGCTGTCCCGGTGGAAAGGAACGCCTCTCAAAGGCGCACTTATCTGAATAGCATCTGTCGCCCTTCAAAAACAACTTGAGTTTTTCGCGCCGACACTGCCGGCATTCCGCGCCTGTATATCTGGCCAATTTGGACCTCCACTCAATCTCACGCAATCATACTTTAATTATCAAACGCCCTGCGACCAGCCCTGCTCCACTATACCCTTCTACGCTTGGGAGGCTTGCAGCCATTATGCGGCACTGGGGTCACATCACGAATAACGCTCACATCAAATCCGTTGGTCTGCAAAGCCCGAATAGCAGATTCGCGTCCCGGCCCAGGTCCATTGACCCTGACCTCGACTTTGCGCATGCCATGTTCCTGGGCTTTTTTCGCCGCAGCATCAACCGTATTTTGCGCAGCAAAAGGAGTGCTTTTCCGTGACCCCTTAAAACCCAAACAACCGGCACTCGACCAGGAAATCACATTCCCCTGCCTGTCCGCAAAAGTAACAAGGGTGTTGTTGAAGGTGGAGTGAATAAAACATATTCCCTCGGGTACGTTCTTCTTTTCCTTGCGTTTCGGACGACTCGCTTTCGGACTAGCCATTATAACTCCTATAAACAATCCAGAATGATTATTTAATGTCTACTTTTTGCTTTTAATCGCTGAACGCCTCGGACCTTTCCTCGTCCTAGCATTGGTCTTGGTGCGCTGTCCTCGACAAGGCAGCCCCTTACGATGACGGATTCCGCGGTAGCATCCCGCATCGGTCAACCGTTTGACATCCATGGCTACTTCCCGCCGACGGTCGCCTTCAACAACAAACTCATCATCCATGATTTTTCTGATGTTGGTAACATCACTTTCAGACAAATCATCGCTGTTCGTTGTGTGCGGCAAACCAACCGAATCCAGAATTTTGCGGGCAGAAGTTCTGCCAATTCCGTGGATGTAGGTTAAAGCAATAACCATGTGCTTATTTCTTGGTAAATCAACACCAGCTAAACGTGCCAAGGCATGCCTCCCTTGCTAGTCAAAATAAATTAAAAAATTATCCCTGCCGCTGTTTGTGCTTTTTTATCTTACATGAAACACGTAAGACGCCTTTCCGTTTGAACACCCGGCAGTCACTACAAATTTTTTTCACAGAAGATCTTACTTTCATTGCGCAACCCTTTTGTTATGCGGCAAAAAATATTCTACTTCTTCTTTGCCCTGAATGTCACTCTTCCCCGTGTGAGATCATAAGGAGATAATTCAACAGTGACACGATCTCCCGGGAGAATCTTAATAAAATGCATCCTCATCTTTCCGGAAATATGGGCTAATATCTTATGCCCATTATCGAGCTCAACCCGAAACATTGCATTGGGGAGAGGCTCAACGATGGTTCCTTCAACCTGAATAGCTTCTTCTTTGGTCATAAACCCCTTATTTCCTACAATGCACTTCTCTCTGCCCTAATGCAAACATACGATGTTTCTGGCAGACAGAAAGCAGAGGATATTACCTTATTTATTTTTTTTTGCCTTATTTTTTTTCATAAAAACAAAAAAAGCTACGCAGGCAACTCGCTCAGAATTATGGGCGCGCCGTCTGTTACCGCAATAGAATGCTCGAAATGCGCCGAAATCTTCCTATCCCTTGTTACAACCGTCCACCCATCCCGCAATACATCAACCGCATGGGTGCCAAGATTTACCATGGGTTCTATGGCAAGAACCATGCCCGCCATGAGCTTGGGTGTACGTTCCGACCGGACATAATTTGGTATTTCCGGGGCCTCATGGAGCTGGCTCCCAATGCCATGGCCGACAAACTGCCGGACAACTGAAAAACCGTGCTTTTCCACATGTTCCTGCACGGCCTGTGAGATATCGTTTATTCTATTCCCAGGGATTGCCTGGGCAATCCCTTTATAAAGAGCTGCCCGCGTCACCTCAAGCAAGGACCGCCACTCTGCAGCAACCGTACCCACAGGAATGCTTACCGCCGCATCCCCGTAATACCCTTTATATTTTACACCAAAATCTATGCTGACTATATCGCCATCCCTGACAATGACCTTCTTGGATGGAATCCCATGCACAACCTGTTCGTTGATGGACACACACAGACTGCCTGGAAAGCCGCGATATCCTTTAAAGGCAGGCTCAGCGCCACAATCACGACAATATTTCTCTGCCAGCGCATCCAGAGCGAACGTTGTGCAACCTGCCTCAATCTTCTCGGTAAGCAGGGCCAAGGTCCTAGCAACGATCTGGTTGGCCTCGTGCAATAGCTCTATTTCTCGAGGCGACTTCAGAATAATTGCCATGTTCATGCCACTAAAAACGCTCTCAACGTCCCTTGAAGCCACCTGACTTCATAAAACCATCATAGTTCCGCATAACCGTATGGGACTCAATCTGGGCGATGGTATCAATAGCCACCCCAACAACAATCAACAGGGCGGTGCCGCCGAAATAAAAAGGCACATGCAGCTTGTTGATCAAGATGGTCGGCAGCACACAGATAACGCTGATATAAGCAGCACCGATCACAGTCATCCGCACCACAATCTTGTCGATAAAGTCGGAAGTTTTCTTCCCCGGTCTGATCCCAGGAACAAAGCCGCCATGTTTCTTCAAGTTTTCCGCGATGTCAACCGGGTTAAAAGTAACCGCCGTGTAGAAAAAGCAGAAAAACACGATAAAACCGATGAAAAGCAGGGTGTGTGGCAGGCTGCCCCAACTGAGCGCAGCGCTCATCTTCTGCACCCAATCAACCTGGATAAACTGTCCGATGGTGGCGGGAAACATCATGATGGAAGAGGCAAAAATCGGCGGGATAACCCCGGACATATTGATTTTCAGAGGAAGGTGTGATTGCTGCCCTCCATACATTTGCCGACCGACCATCCGTTTCGCATACTGAATGGGAATACGCCGTTGCGCAGTTTCAAAAAAGATGACAAAAGCAATCACTGCGGCAATCATGGCCAACAACACTGGCAACATAATATAGGATATCTCGCCCGCGCTGGCCATTTTGAAAGTATTTACAAGGGCAGCGGGCATTCTCGCCACGATCCCCGCAAAGATTATCATGGAAATCCCGTTGCCAATACCACGCTCGGTCATCTGCTCGCCAAGCCACATGATAAAAGCGGTGCCGGAAGTCAACGTCAGCATCGTCATCAACCGAAAATGCCAACCAGCGGCGATGACCACCATCTCGCCGGTTCCGGGCGCACTCATGCTTTCCAGGCCAATACTGATGAACAGCCCTTGCACCAGACTTAAGATAACCGTGGCATAACGGGTGTATTGTGTAATCTTGCGGCGTCCGGACTCACCCTCTTTTGAGAGTGCCTCCAGTTGGGGAACGACCACAGTCAATAATTGAAAGATAATCGAGGCGCTGATGTATGGCATGATGCCCAGAGCGAAAATGGAAAATTTTTCCAAAGCGCCACCGGAAAACATGTTGAACATATCAAAAAGGGAGCCAGCGCTTTTCTGAAAAAATTGATTCAGCGCCTCGCCGTTGATTCCTGGCGTGGGAATCTGCACTCCGGCTCGGTAAACGGCCAGCATTATCACCGTGAATAAGATCCGGCGCCTTAATTCCGGGATATTTGCAGCATTCTGAACCCCAGCGCGCATCTATTTATTCCTCAACCTTGCCACCAACTGCTTCAATCTTCTGACGCGCAGAACCACTCACCTTGTCGACAGCAACGGTTATCGCATTCGTCAACTCGCCGTTTCCAAGAATTTTCACAAGTTTGTCATTCTTGGAAACAAGCCCGGCAGCGATCAAGGCCTGGCGGTCAACCCTGGTGTCAGCGGCAAACCGTTCCAGTTCCTGGACATTAATAATGGTGTAGACTTTCTTGAAGATATTATTAAAGCCGCGTTTCGGCAACCGACGCTGGAGAGGCATCTGGCCGCCTTCAAACCCAATCTTGATCCCGCCACCGGAACGGGCTTTATGCCCTTTATGACCACGCGTAGCAGTTTTACCATGCCCAGAACCAAGGCCCCGGCCTATTCTTTTTCTCGGCTTTCTCGAACCTGGCTGCGGCGACAAATTACCTAAGGTCAACATAAATTAATCCTCCACCTCAACCAGATGTTCGACTTTTTTAATCATCCCCCGGATTTCAGGGGTGTCCTGCCGAATAACCGTTTTATTGATCTTTGTCAGCCCCAGGCCGATCAACGTCGCACGTATTTTTTCAGTGCTCCCGATCTTGCTTTTCTTCAGGGTCACTTTGAGCTGATTTGCCATATGGATACCCATTCACTCTTCATTAAGGTCATGCTGTTTTCAGCACACAATTGAAAAACTTAATCAATCCCCGACAGACATTCGCACTCTATAATCAGGGGACGAACTGTTCAGGCAGAAATTTCTTCGACGGATTTCCCACGACTCAGTGCGATCTGCTGCGGAGTACGCAGCCGCCGCAAACCATCGAGGGTCGCTTTGACCAGATTATGCGGGTTATGAGAGCCGATACACTTGGTCAGAATATTATGAACACCTACCGCTTCGAGCACGGCGCGGACCGCCCCGCCGGCAATAACACCGGTTCCTTCTACTGCGGGTTTCAGCATGACATTGCCAGCGCCAAACTTCCCAAAAACCTCATGCGGGATACTCATGTTGGTTATGGAAACACTTTTCATGTCCTTGCGTGCCTGCTCAACCCCTTTCCTGATTGCCTCGGGAACCTGATTGGCTTTACCAAGACCGCAACCGACCTTTCCTTTTCCATCACCAACAACAACAATGGCGCTGAAGCTGAAACGACGTCCACCTTTGACTACCTTCGCAGTCCTGTTGATATGAACGATCTTTTCAATAAACTCGTCGCCACTTGTGTTCTTATTAAAATCTGCCAAGGTTCACCCCCAAATTGCTTTGGATTTTTTTACAGGGATAAGAATTTTTTTTCATGCACAGCCAATTAGAAATCAAGACCGCCTTCACGGGCACCATCCGACAGAGCCTTGACCCGGCCATGATACAGATAGCCACCCCGATCGAAAACCACCTTTTCAATACCTTTGCCTTTGGCAAGTTCGGCGATCTTCAACCCGACCTGACGCGCCTTCTCGGCTTTTCCCTTGATATCAGCGGCAATCATCCCTTTATCCACAGTGGACATGGCAGCCAAGGTGTTTCCGGCAACATCGTCTATAATCTGGCAATAGATATGTTTGGCGCTTTTAAAGACTCGCAACCGAGGTCTCTCCGGAGTCCCGGCAATATTTTTCCTGATCCGCTTAACCCGCTTTTCACGAGCAATCTCTTTCGGATTTGTCTTACCCATTGTTTTGCCTTATAAATATTTATCTCTTGCAAGCCGCGTAAAGATTACGCGGTCCCTCTACTTCTTAGAAGCAGATTTACCAGCCTTCCGGGCTATGTATTCATCCGTGTAGCGAATGCCTTTCCCCTTATAGGGCTCAGGCGGACGCACTGCGCGGATTTTCGCGGCAGTTTCACCAAGCAGCTCTTTATCAATGCAATCCAAGGTGACATTGTTTGCTTTGTCGACCTCAGCGGTAACCCCTTTTGGAAGGTCAAACGCCACCGGATTGGAATAGCCAACGCTGAGGTTCAAAACAGAGCCCTTGACCTCGGCCCGGTAACCAACCCCTTCTATAGACAATTTTTTCTGGAACCCCTTATCCACACCAATAATCATATTGTTGACTAAGGTCCGGGTAAGGCCAGAGAAGGCCCTGGTCCTTTTACTGTTGTCCTTCCGGACAACGATCAGGTTATCACCTTCTGCCTGCAGGCCAATCTCAGGGCGGATATTCCGCTCCAGGGTCCCTTTGGGCCCGGCGACCTTAACGTACGTTCCATTTATATCAAGCTTAATCCCTTTAGGTACAGAGATAGGTTGATTGCCAATCCTCGACATGACGACTCTCCACTCGTTACGAAATACTCAATAGTTAGCAATTACAAATTCGAACTACCAAACTTCACAGAGAAGCTCGCCACCAATTTTCATGGACCGTGCTTCTTTATCCGTAAAAATTCCTTTGGAAGTCGAAATAATCGCGATACCAAGGCCACTCATTACCTTGGGGATCTGGTCATGCTTCACATAAATGCGGCGGCCCGGCTTGCTGACCCGCTTCAGGTTCGTAATAATCCGCTCATTGTTCTGGTCGTATTTCATTTCAATACGCAAAACACCTTGCGTGTCCGTATCAAGGACCTGATAGTCATTGATGAAACCTTCCTTTTTCAGGATCGCGGCAACACCGGTTTTCACTTTCGAAAGCGGCATTTCAACAGTCTCGAACTTGACCATGCCGGCATTTCTTATCCTGGTCAGCATATCAGCCAGGGGGTCAGTCATGCACATAGTGCTTGCTCCCTATGATGTTTTTTAAAACAAACAGTTAACATATCTACGGCGATCACAATCAACACTGTTACCAACTTGATTTGGTAACACCGGTAATTTCACCACGATTAGCCAAGCTCCGGAAACAGATACGGCATACCCCGAATTTCCGATAAAAGGCTCTCGACCGGCCGCACAACCCGCAACGGTTATAAGCCCTCACTGGAAACTTCGGCGTCCGCTTGCACTTTGCTATCAAAGACTTTTTAGCCAACTTCTTCCTCCTTACCCTGTGCTATTTCCTGAAGGGCATTCCCATTACTTTCAAAAGAAACCGACCTTCATCATCAGACTCGGCGGTCGTAGTAATCGCTATATTGAGTCCCTTGATTTTGTCGATTTTATCATAATCAATTTCAGGGAAGATGATATGCTCTTTGATGCCCATGGCATAATTCCCGCGCCCATCAAACGACTTCAGGGATAACCCGCGGAAATCCCGGACTCGCGGCAAGGCAATGTGAACCAGCTTGGCAAAAAAATCATACATCCGGTCGCCACGGAGCGTTACCCGGCAACCAATGGGCACTCCAGCACGCAACTTAAACCCGGCGATGGATTTCTTCGCTTTGGTAACAACCGCCTTCTGCCCAGCAATCATGGTCAGTTCCTGAACCGCACTGTCGATGATCTTCGGGTTCTGCACAGCCTCACCCAAGCCCATATTCAGTACGATCTTGGTGATCTTCGGCACCTGCATGATGTTCTGGTAGCCGAATTCCTGCATAAGCTGCGGGACACACTCGCCCTGATATATCTCTTTTACCCCAGCCATTCTTGCCTCCAAAAAAAAAATCAGGACCTCTTAGGCTTTCGCCTCTACAGATTCAGTACATTTCTTGCAAATGCGAACCTTAGATCCATCTTCCAGTATTTTTTTGCCTACCCGTGAAGTCTTTGAACATTTCGGACAAATCACCATCAGGTTGGAAGCATCAATGGCCGCCTCCTTCTCAATGATTCCGCCCTGCTGATTCGTTTGACTGGGCTTCGTATGCCGTTTTATCATGTTGATCTTTTCGACAATGGCTTTGCCATCGGTCGCATTGACCTTGATGACCTTGCCGACCCGACCTTTGTCCTTGCCGGCGATCACCTCAACCTGATCATTAACTTTCAAATGTGTTTTTGCTCTCATGCCTTCAGCCTCTCAACCGCCCAAAATCACGAACGGGGGAACTCTTTGAATATCCAGATCTTCGTTTCATCCGCAGTTACAGAACCTCAGGAGCCAAGGAAATAATCTTCATATACCCCTTCGGACGCAACTCCCTGGCAACCGGTCCAAAAATACGACTGCCAACCGGTTCCCCTGAATTTGCCAGCAATACGGCGGAGTTATCATCAAAGCGAACAATCGTATCATCCTCGCGACGAATCTCTTTAACAGTCCTTACCACGACTGCCCTGAGAACATCGCCCTTCTTAACTTTCGCGTTCGGGATCGCCTCTTTGACAGTGACAACAATAACATCGCCAACCGAGGCATACCGACGCCTGGTCCCGCCCAAAACTCTTATACAAAGAACCTTCTTGGCGCCTGAATTATCTGCTACATTAAGTACGGTTTCTGTTTGTATCATTTCTTCACCAACCGCAGAAAACTTTACAAGTACCAAACAAAATGCCTGGGACTTAGTTATCAAAAACCGCTAATTACACGGCCTTCTCGATGACTTCCATAATCCGCCACCGTTTATTCTTGCTCAGCGGGCGGCACTCTTCAATCAGAACCCTGTCGCCAACGCTGCAGCTGTTTTCCGGGTCATGAACCATGCATTTAGCATGCTGACGCATGAACTTCCCATACAGTTTATGGGGAACAAGGCGCTCGGTTTGCACAATAGCACTCTTGTCCATCTTGGTGCTGACAATGATACCAACCCTTGTCTTCTTATTCGATTTTTCATCAACCATGAATGTATCCTACCCGATAGCGTTATCAATTGACGCAAGCACTAAAAAAACACCAGTATTCTTGGCCAGAAACTACCTGTTACGCAGTATGCGCCGTAAGAGCAGTTTGCATCCGGGCAATTTCTTTACGCAACTGCCGCAGTTTTGCCGTATTCTCCAAGGGACGGATGCCGTGTTGGAATTTCAATTTAAAATGCTCTTCCGACAACTCCCGCACCTTGGCAACAAGCGCTTCTTGCCCAAGCTCACGTATATCTTTCATCTTCATAAAGTCGTCCCCACATAAATCACTTTAGTCGGGAAAGGCAGTTTATTGGCGGCCAATCTCAATGCCTCTCGGGCCAAATCATCATCAACCCCGGCCAACTCGTACAGGATACGCCCCGGCTTTACCTGGGCAACCCAATATTCCGGATTTCCCTTGCCTTTTCCCATTCTGGTTTCCGCAGGCTTCTTGGTAATTGGCTTGTCCGGAAAAACACGGATCCACAACTGCCCTGTTCTCTTAATCTTTCTATTGATTGCAATACGAGCCGCCTCAATCTGCTGGGCGGTCATCTTGCCGCAGCCAACAGCCTTCAGGGCATATTCACCGAAAGAGAAGCCAGACCCGCGATACGCCGCGCCGGTCAAGCGACCCTTAAACATCTTTCTGTGTTTTACTTTTTTTGGACTTAACATCTGTATATCCTATCTGTGACTGACTTTTTTAAAGCCGTTTCACCCGGCAACGAGTTATTCGGCAATCTGGTCGGCAGCACTTAGAACTTCACCCTTGAAGATCCAAACCTTAACGCCGATTTTGCCATAGGTGGTATTGGCTTCCGCCATACCATAATCCACATCAGCACGAAGAGTATGCAGAGGGACACGTCCCTCCCGTACCCATTCCTGACGAGCAATTTCTGCGCCGCCCAACCGGCCTGAACACGCGATCTTAACACCTTTGGCACCGAACTTCAAGGCCATATTTACTGACTTCTTCATGGCACGACGGAAGGCCACACGTCTTTCGAGTTGCAAGGCGATATTTTCAGCAACCAACTGCGCATCTGCCTCAGGACGGCGGACCTCTTGAATATCAAGGACACACTCTTTGCCCGTCAACTTATCAATTTCAGCCTTCAGGACTTCAATCTCGGTCCCTTTTTTACCGATAACAATGCCAGGCCGAGCAGTATGGAGCTTAATCCGGAGTTTGTCACCGGTGCGGGCTATCTGAATTTTGGAAATGCCAGCATGAAAGAGCCGCTTTTTGAGAAACTTCCTAAGGCTCTGATCCTCAAGAAATTTTTTGGCATAATCCTTGTCGGCGTACCAGATGGAGTCCCAGGTACGTATAATATTCAGTCGTAAACCTATCGGATTAACTTTCTGGCCCAAAACCTTCCTCCATTCTCATTAATATGCAACTCAAAGTACAAACGAATACCTTCTTGCTTCTGTATTCAATTATTGCTCGTCCAAAACAACAGTTATATGGCTCGTTCTTTTAAGAATCCTGTTCGCGCGGCCTTGAGCCCGCGGCATAATTCTCTTCAACATGGGCCCGCCGTCTATGAAAATAGCTTTCACATACAGGGTATCGACATCGATACTCTCATTCTGACTAGCGTTGGCCACCGCAGATTCAATTACCTTTTTCAGCAGTCGGGCGCCTTTCTTAGGCAAAAAACGCAGAGCGTTTATTGCGTAATCGACACTTTTCCCACGCACCAAATCAGCAACCAACCTGGCTTTTTGCGGCGAAATCCTTATATAACGAGCAAGCGCTTTTGCTTCCATCGAATGAACTCCTTTCTTTACCTGACAACCGTGTCCGGCTTAGCAGCTTTTATTTCTTTTTCTTCCTATCCGCTGCGTGACCATGGTAGGTGCGGGTCGGAGAAAACTCGCCGAGCTTATGCCCCACCATATTTTCGGTCACGAAAACCGGGATGAACTTTTTGCCATTATGCACAGCAAAGGTGAGTCCAACCATGTCCGGAATTACATCAGAGCGTCGGGACCAGGTTTGGATAACCTTTCTGGAGCCCTCGTCTTTGGCCTTCATGACCTTTGCCATCAAATGGTCATCTACAAATGGACCTTTTTTAACTGAACGTCCCACTTGTAACCCCCTAATTATGATCTTTTCTTAACAATGAATTTGTCGGATAACTTCTTGCCACGTGTTTTATAGCCCTTTGTGGGGACACCCCACGGAGAACAAGGATGGCGACCACCTGAGCTTTTACCCTCACCACCACCCATTGGATGATCAACTGGGTTCATGGCAACACCACGAACCTTGGGCCGGTTCCCTTTCCAGCGACTGCGGCCAGCCTTACCAAGCTTCTGGCTTTCATGTTCCTTATTTCCAACCTGACCGATACAGGCCCGGCATTTCCGATGAAACTTGCGCACTTCGCCAGAGGGTAATTTGACCGTTACATACTCACCCTCCTTGGCCATAAGTTGCGCGGAAACACCAGCGCTTCTCACAAGTTGCGCACCCTTGCCGATTTTCATCTCAAGGTTGTGGATAATGCTGCCCAGCGGCATGTTCCCCATGGGCAAACAATTGCCTGGCTTGATATCAACAGTCTCGCCCGCAACAACGGTATCGCCAATCTTGATGCCCAGCGGAGAAAGGATATAGCATTTTTCCCCATCGACATAATTCAGCAAAGCCAAATTAGCTGAACGATTCGGATCGTATTCAATGGCTGCAACTTTTGCAGGGATATCCAATTTTTCCCGCTTGAAATCGATCAACCGATACTTCCGCTTATGACCTCCACCAATATGCCTGGATGTAACGCGGCCATTGTTGTTCCTTCCCCCGGTCTTACTCAGGGGCCGAATCAATGATTTCTGCGGCTTATCCTTTGACAACTCGGGATTGACAACTGTAACCAGTGATCTTCTGCCCGGTGATGTAGGTTTATAGGTCTTTAATGCCATTTCAAACCCCGATAATATTTAAATTACGTATTCGTAACAAAAAATTACAACTCTTGCCGACGAGACTTTCCCTTAAATTTTCTCAAGGAAATCAATCTTATTCCCTTCTTCAAGAGTAACAATGGCCTTCTTCCAGTCAGACTGCTGTCCGAAGCTCTTGCCCACACGTTTTTTCTTGCCATGCATATTTGCGGTTCGCACCTTGGCGACCTTGACGCTGAACAGTCTTTCAACGGCATCTTTGATCTCAATTTTATTGGCGCGGGGATCAACCTTGACAACAACCTGATTGTTGGTCTCCTGCAAGCCAAGAGCCTTTTCTGTCAGGCAAGGCTTTTTAATAATGCTGAACATGTTTTTCATGACAACAACCTCTCTTCCAGCTGGCCAATGCAAGGCTGCAGTAGAACAATATGTTTGTGGAGCAAAATGTCATAAACATTCAGCCCTGCCGTCGGAATAACCTTAAAACCCTGCACATTGCGAGACGAGCGCTCAAGATGATCATCACGCTCAGGAATTACGATCAAGGCATTCTCGATCTTCAGGTTGTTCATCACCCCGATAAATCGCTTGGTCTTGATTTCATCAATTTTGAAATTATCAAGGACCAATACCAGATTATCGCTAAAGCGAGAGCTCAAAGCCATGCGCAGGCCGAGCTTCTTAACCTTCTTGGGAACCTTGAAGGAATAATCGCGGGGCTTGGGGCCAAAAACTACGCCACCACCGCGCCAGAGAGGAGAAGTGCGACTCCCGGCCCGAGCGCGACCAGTACCTTTCTGCTTCCAAGGCTTCTTGCCGCCGCCGCGCACTTCTGTCCTGGTTTTGGTACAGGCAGTACCAGCCCGGCGAGCAGCACGCTGCATTCTCACAATTTCATGGATAATATGGGGATTGACTGGAACGGCAAACAAGTTGTCGTTCAACTCAAGATCACCCACTTTCACATTGTCTACATTGAATATTTCAGTAACTGCCATTTCCGGCACCCCCAAAATAAATCTTAAGGAAACTAAGACTCATTATTTTGTATAAATATGTAGCAAACCCTGCTTTGCGCCAGGCACGCCGCCTTTGACGACAAGCACATTTTGCTCCGGCCGGATATCCATAATGGTCACGTTTTTCTTGGTGATCATATTCGTGCCCATATGCCCAGGCATCTTCTTCCCTTTAATAACCCGGCTCGGCCAGGCGCTACAACCAATGGAGCCGGGAGCACGATGGAACATGGAACCATGGCCAGAGGGGCCGCCCTTAAAACCATGCCTTCGTATAACACCCTGAAAACCACGGCCCTTCACAGCCCCGCTCACATCGATGATGTCGCCGACCTTGAAAAGATCCGAGACCAAGAGTGCCTGCCCCACTTCAAACTGGCTGGGATCTGCAACCCGGAACTCCTTGATATGATAAAAGCCGCCTTTTCCGGATGCCTTAACATGTCCAGCATCCGGCTTATTCAAGCGAGACTCTTTCTTGGAGCCAAACCCAACCTGAATGGCATCGTATCCTTCCCCGGAAACGGTTTTCTTCTGAAGCACCACACAGGGTCCAGTTTCAATGACCGTTACCGCAACGGCAGAGCCGTTTTCGGTATAGATCCGGGTCATGCCAATCTTCTTCCCCAGTAATCCTAATTTTTTAGGCATTGTTCCTACCTGTTTTTTTCTTCTCTAGACAGCAACTGTACCGTTACCCAGTACAACCGTTTCATAATCCTAAAGCTTGATTTCGACGTCAACGCCAGCGGAAAGTTCGAGCTTCATAAGTGCATCAATGGTCTGCTGCGTCGGCTCAAGTATGTCCAACAGCCGTCTGTGGGTGCGCATTTCAAACTGCTCGCGGGACTTCTTATCCACATGCGGAGACCGCAACACACAAAACTTGTTGATCGTGGTCGGCAGAGGAATCGGCCCAGCAACAGTTGCACCAGTACGCTTTGCAGTATCGACAATCTCAGAGGTGGATTGATCGATAAGCTTATGGTCGTACCCCTTAAGCCTGATGCGTATTTTCTGTGTCTGAATCATGCTCGCTCCACCTTATTCGATAATTTTATTGATAACGCCGGCGCCCACGGTACGGCCGCCTTCGCGAATCGCGAAACGAAGTCCTTCTTCCATCGCGATCGGGGTGATCAACTGTCCTTCGATGGTCACGTTGTCACCGGGCATTACCATCTCAACGCCCTCTTGCAGCTGCACTACTCCGGTCACGTCCGTGGTCCGGAAGTAAAACTGCGGGCGATACCCGTTGAAAAACGGGGTGTGACGTCCGCCCTCATCCTTGGACAGGATGTAGGCTTCGGCAACGAATTTGGTATGCGGGGTGATGGAACCCGGTTTGGCCAGAACCTGACCGCGCTCGATATCCTCACGCTTCAGACCGCGGAGGAGCACGCCCACGTTATCGCCGGCCATGCCCTCATCGAGAAGCTTGCGGAACATCTCCACCCCGGTGACCGTGGTCTTGGCCGTTGCCCGGATGCCGACAACCTCGATCTCTTCCCCAACCTTTACTTTACCGCGCTCGATACGACCGGTGGCTACCGTGCCACGGCCGGAGATGGAGAAGACATCTTCCACCGGCATCAAAAACGGCTTGTCGATGTCGCGGGCCGGCTCAGGAATAAAGCTATCACAGGCATCCATCAGGTCCCAGATGCACTTGGCCGCAGCCTCGTCTTCCGGATTCTCCAAAGCCTTCAAAGCGCTGCCCTGGATAATCGGGGTGTCGTCGCCGGGGAAATTATATTTGGTCAGAAGCTCACGCAGCTCCATGTCCACCAGCTCGATGAGCTCGGGATCGTCAACCATATCGCACTTGTTCATGAAGACGACCATGGAGGGAACACCTACCTGACGGGCAAGCAGGATGTGCTCACGGGTCTGCGGCATGGGGCCGTCCGTGGCGGCAACCACCAGGATAGCGCCGTCCATCTGCGCCGCACCGGTGATCATATTCTTGATGTAGTCCGCATGGCCCGGGCAGTCCACATGGGCGTAATGACGCTTGTTGGACTCGTATTCCACATGGGCGGTCGCAATGGTGATACCGCGCTCTTTTTCTTCCGGAGCCTTGTCGATCTGGTCAAAGGCTGTCGCTTTGGCAAAGCCCTTGGTGGCCAATACCCGGGTAATGGCCGCGGTCAGGGTGGTCTTGCCATGGTCGATGTGGCCGATCGTCCCAATATTTACATGCGGTTTCTTGCGCTCAAATTTCTCTTTTGCCATGTCTTTTCCTCTTTCTTTGCTTGCGTCTCTCGACTTAAAGGCCTCGAATCCGCTTAATTATCTTTCCACTTATATGATCCGGCACCCTGTCATATGCGGCAAATTGCATGGTGAAATTTGCCCGCCCCTGGGTGGCGGAACGTAAATCCGTTGAGTAGCCAAACATCTCAGCCAGAGGCACCTGCGCTTTCACTGCCTGCCTGGCACCGTCCCGGCTGTCCATCCCGTGTATTTTTGCCCGCTTGGCAGTCAAATCGGAAATTACCTCGCCGAGATATGACTCGGGCAAGATTATTTCCACATCCATAACCGGCTCCAACAAAACCGGGCCCGCCTCGGACACCGCCTTGCGGAAAGCCATGGCCGCGGCCACCCCAAAGGCTTGTTCGGTCGAATCCTCATCGCGATAGGAACCGTCAACCAAACTGACTTTCAGGTCAACAATCGGAAAGCCGATCAAGGTTCCGGCATCCAGGCTATCGTGTACCGCCTTTTCTATGGCCGGAATAATTGCCGGCGGGATAACATCCTCGGCAATACAACTTTCAAAGCGAAAACCTTCGCCGCGCTCAAGGGGCTCGACCTGCAACCAGACATGCCCATACTGGCTTTTACCAGCGGTGGTCGGATGCTCAAACTTTCCTTCCGCCTTGCCGAGAGCGGTTACGGTTTCCTTATAGGCAACCTGTGGCTTGCCGATATTGGCCCCGACCTTGAACTCCCGGATAAGCCGGTCAACAATAATTTCAAGGTGCAGCTCGCCCATCCCTGAAATAAGGGTCTGGCCCGAATCAGGATCGATGGACACGGTAAAGGAGGGATCTTCCAAGGCAATCTTCGCCAGACTGTCCCTCAACTTTTCTTCGTCCGCCTTCCCTTTGGGCTCAATGGCAACGCTGATAACCGGCTCGGGAAAATCCATGGTATCGAGAGTAAAGGTATCTCCCGACTCACAGAGTGAATCCCCGGTGATGGAAAAGCGTAACCCAACCACTGCTCCAATATCACCGGCCTTCAGCTCACCAACCTCTTCCCTTTTGTTGGCGTGCATCTTGACAATTCGGCCAATCTTTTCCTTTTTCTTCTTCCCTGGGTTATACACCCTATCCCCGACTTTAATTACGCCGGAATAGACGCGCACATACGCAAGGATATCCACAAAAGGATCGGATGTCAGTTTGAAAACAAGGGCGGACAGATTCTCATCGTCGCTTGCCTTTCTCGTTTCCAACCCACCATCTGCATTAACTCCCTGCACCGGAGGCGCATCAAGAGGCGAAGGCAGATAGGCGACTACTGCGTCCAGTAATGGCTGCACCCCTTTATTCTTAAAGGAGCTGCCACACAGGACTGGCACGATATCAAGGTTCAACGTTGCAGCCCTGATTGCCCGGTTGATCTCATCAACCGTTACAACTTGCTCATTCAGAAATTTTTCCATGACCCCATCATCGAAGTCGGCCAACTTCTCGATAAGGGCCATCCGTGCGGCCGTTGATTCTTTTTTGAATTCATCGGGGACAGGCTCGTACTCAACCTTGAATCCCTTTGTATCTTCATCAAAGCGCATCATCTTCTCTTCGACGAGATCAATGATGCCCCTAAATGTCTCTTCCTTTCCGACCGGGAGCTGGAGAGGGAAAGGATTTGCTCCCAACCTCTCCTTCAGCATCACAACGCAACGCTGAAAATCCGCGCCGAGCCGGTCCATCTTGTTTATGTAGGCAATCCTGGGGATCTTGTAATGATCCGCCTGCCGCCATACGGTTTCAGACTGGGGCTCAACCCCTCCCACCGCACAAAAAATCGCGATGGCGCCGTCCAAAACCCTGAGGCACCGTTCCACCTCAACGGTGAAATCAACATGCCCCGGTGTGTCTATGATATTGATGGTGTGGCCTTTCCACTCACAGGTTGTGGCAGCCGATGTAATGGTTATGCCGCGCTCCTGCTCCTGCTCCATCCAGTCCATAACGGCATTGCCATCATGAACCTCACCCATCCTATGTGAACGCCCTGTATAAAAAAGAATGCGTTCCGTTGTTGTTGTCTTGCCTGCATCAATATGGGCCATGATGCCTATATTGCGCAGGTACTGCAGCGAATCTTTCCCAGCCACTCTTTTTCCCCTGGTCACTTATTTACAGGCTGCACAAGCCCAGCCCGTCCGACAAGGATTGGTGTTAATACCTCCTCCCCATCGTTTTGTCAACCAAGGAAAACCAAGAGCCCAAGAATTACCAGCGGTAATGGGCAAACGCCTTGTTGGCATCGGCCATGCGGTGCGTATCTTCGCGTTTCTTTACAGCAGCGCCACGGTTGTTGTAGGCATCGGCAAGTTCGCCGGCCAGCTTGTCAGCCATGGTTTTCCCAGGTCTTTTCTGGGCGAAGTTAACCAACCAGCGAATTGCCAGGGCATTTCTCCGCTCAGGGCGAACCTCGACCGGCACCTGATAGGTAGCACCACCAACCCGACGGGATTTCACCTCGAGACGGGGACGCACCTTCTCCATGGCTTTCTCAAACACCACAATAGGATCGGCCTCGGTGATGCGGCTCTCGATCATATCCATGGCACCGTAAAAAATGCCGCGGGCGATGCTCTTTTTGCCACACTCCATCAAGGCGTTGACAAACTTCGAAACCAGCACACTATTGAAACGCGGATCCGGTTCAATCCCACGCCTTGCTACAAGTCTTTTCCTAGGCATCTCTAAAACTCCTTCTCAAGCAGTAGGCAAACCGCTTATTTCGGCCGCTTGGCTCCGTACTTGGAACGACCCTGCTTACGGTTAGCAACGCCAAGCGTGTCCAAGGTGCCGCGAATGATATGGTAGCGGACACCGGGAAGATCCTTCACCCTGCCACCGCGAATCAGGACAACAGAATGCTCCTGAAGATTATGGCCAATACCGGGGATGTATGAGGTAACCTCGATCCCGTTGGTCAGCCGTACCCTGGCAACCTTTCTCAGCGCCGAGTTTGGCTTCTTGGGGGTAGTGGTATACACACGGACGCAAACACCACGCTTCTGCGGAGAACCTTTCAACGCAGGCGTATTGGTCTTGCTCATCTTGCTTTTCCGTCCGTGCCGCACCAGCTGGTTAATGGTTGGCATTGAAATCGACTCCCCTATTACTGATATTAATTAGTAGCATCTCCCGCTGCCCAAAATCACTGCGCGGCATAGGAAAACGGCATATTTACTCGAAGGGCGAATGCTTGTCAAGGCAAATATATATTAATTGTCCTTGCCCGTAACGTACTCATCAAAGCCTGTGCCTGCTGGAACCAAACGGCCCATGATCACGTTCTCTTTCAGCCCCCGCAAGGTATCGATCTTCCCGGCCATGGCCGCGTTGGTCAAGACCTTGGTGGTCTCCTGGAAGGAGGCTGCGGAGATGAAGCTGTCCGTGCTGAGGGAGGCCTTGGTCACCCCAAGGAGCAACGGCTCTGCGGTTGCCGGGCGGCCATCTTCCAGGAGAAGTTTCTCGTTCTCCTCCTTAAAACGCCACCACTCGACATGCTCACCCAGCATGAAAGTGGAATCGCCCACCCCAGTGATCTGAACCCGACGCAGCATCTGGCGGACGATTACCTCGATGTGTTTGTCGTTGATCTTTACCCCCTGCAGTCGATACACCTCCTGGATTTCATTCACCAGGAACTTGGCCAGCTCCTTGACGCCCATAACCCGGAGAATGTCATTCGGGTCAGGGGAGCCGTCCATCAACGCCTCCCCGGCCTTGACATAGTCTCCCTCGTGTACGCTGACGTGCTTGCCTTTGGGGATGAGATATTCCTTGGCCTCACCCACCTCCGGGGTAATCACCACCCGTTTCTTACCCTTGAGATCCTTGCCAAGGCTTACCTGGCCGTCGATCTCGGTAATGACCGCATACTCCTTGGGCTTGCGAACCTCAAAGAGTTCGGCAATTCTGGGGAGACCGCCGGTAATATCCTTTGTTTTCGTGGTTTCCCGCGGGATCTTGCCCAGCACGGTTCCCGGCTCAATGACGGTGTCTTCCGCCACCGCGATCAGGGCGCCAACCGGCAGGGAATATCGAGCCGGAGAGCCAGTTTTCGGCAGTTTTGCCGTCTTCCCGGTCTCATCCTTCAGGGTAATCCGCGGGTTATGCTGCCCGGAGCGGGAAGGCACGATGACATGGCTTGATTTCCCGGTAACCGGGTCAACACGCTCCTGCATGGTGACACCCTCCAGGATGTCGCCGAATTTAACCACACCGCCGATCTCGCTGACGATGGGAATGGTGTACGGATCCCAATTGGCGATCAGGGTGTCGGGCTCGATTTCCGAACCCTCCTTGACAAAGATCTGCGCGCCATAGTTTATCTGATAGCGTTCCCGTTCACGGCCCTGGGAACCGACGATGACCACGGCCGCATTCCGGTTCATGACAATCATGGTCCCGGCAATATTCTGAACATAGTGCATGTTATGGAACTGCACGGTCCCGCCATGTTGGCAACGGACCTCGGCCTGTTCCACGCTCCGGCTTGCCGTACCACCGATATGGAAGGTCCGCATGGTGAGCTGGGTGCCGGGCTCGCCGATGGACTGCGCCGCGATGATGCCGACCGCCTCGCCCATGTTGACCATGTGCCCACGGCCAAGATCACGGCCATAGCAGGAACTGCAGACCCCGCGCCGCGCCTGACAGGTGAGCACGGAACGGATCATGACCCGATCAATGCCGGCTTGCTCGATAAGATTGACCTTCTCTTCGGTAATCTCTTCGTTGGCCTCGACCAGAATCTCGCCGTTAAAGGGATCGACCACGTCTTCCAGGGCGACACGCCCCAAAATCCGATCGCCCACCCGCTGGATCACCTCGCCGCCTTCGAGCAGGGCTTCCATCAAAATTCCGTCCAGGGTTTCACAATCCTTCTCGATGATGGTTGCATCCTGGGCCACGTCAACCAGCCGTCGGGTCAGATATCCGGAGTTGGCCGTTTTCAGAGCCGTATCTGCCAAACCTTTCCGCGCGCCATGGGTGGAAATAAAATATTCCAGAACGTTCAGACCTTCCCGGAAGTTTGCCTTGATCGGGGTCTCGATGATCGCGCCGGAAGGCTTGGCCATCAAGCCGCGCATCCCGGCGAGCTGCCGGATCTGGTCCCGGCTACCGCGGGCGCCGGAGTCGGCCATGATATAGATGGAATTGAAGCTGGGAGACTCAAACAGCTTGTTATCCTTGTCACGCAGGTACTGGACGCTCATCTCCTTCATCATTTCGTTGGCCACATCATCCGTGGAGCGCGACCAGATATCAACGATCTTGTTGTACTTTTCACCATCGGTGATCAAGCCGTCCCGGTATTGCTGCTCAACCTCGGTCACCGCACTTTCGGCTTGCGCCAGCCGGTCATCCTTGGTCACCGGAATCATCATGTCGTTGATGCAGATGGAGATCGAGGCCCTGGTGGAGAACTCGTAGCCCATGTCCTTCAAGCGATCAGCCAGAATAACCGTGGCCTTGGTGCCGGCATGACGATAGGTATGATCAATGAGTTTGGCCAGCTGCTTTTTGCCCATCACCTGGTTGACATGGCTGAAGGGCACATTCTCCGGCAGAAGTTCGCCGAGCAGAACCCGGCCCACCGTGGTTTCCACGAACTCACCCTGACGCCGCACCTTGATCTTGGCCTGCAAATGCACGGCCCCGTGGTCATAGGCCATCCGCACCTCAACCGGCGAGCTGAAGGCCTTGCCCTCGCCCTCGGCGAAATGGCGATCCCGGGTCATGTAGTAGAGACCGAGAACGATATCCTGGGAGGGGATGATAACCGGCTCACCATGGGCCGGGGAAAGGATATTGTTGGTGGACATCATCAGAACCCGGGCTTCCATCTGCGCCTCAACCGTAAGGGGCACATGCACGGCCATCTGGTCGCCGTCAAAGTCCGCGTTGAAGGCGGCACAGACCAACGGATGCAACTGAATGGCCTTGCCCTCAATCAGCACCGGCTCAAAAGCCTGCATGCCGAGACGATGCAGGGTAGGCGCCCGGTTCAGCATGATGGGGTATTCCTTGACCACGTCGTCGAGAACGTCCCAGACCTCTTTGGTCCCTTTTTCCACCATCTTTCTGGCGCTCTTGATGGTCGTGACGTAACCAAGCATCTCCAGCTTGTTGTAGATAAAGGGCTTGAAGAGTTCCAGGGCCATCTTCTTCGGCAGACCGCACTGATGGAGCCTGAGATGCGGACCGACCACGATGACGGTACGACCGGAATAATCCACCCGTTTGCCGAGCAGGTTCTGCCGGAAACGACCCTGTTTGCCCTTGAGCATGTCGGAAAGTGATTTCAGCGGCCGCTTGTTGGGACCGGTGATAACCTTGCCGCGCCGACCATTGTCGAAGAGAACGTCCACCGCCTCCTGCAGCATCCGCTTCTCGTTGCGGATGATGATTTCCGGGGCATCCAACTCCAGCAGACGCTTCAACCGGTTGTTCCGGTTGATTACCCGCCGGTAGAGATCGTTGAGGTCGGAAGTGGCGAAACGTCCGCCTTCCAGAGGCACCAAAGGCCGCAGATCAGGGGGCAGAACCGGGATAACATCCAAAATCATCCAGTCGGGCTTGTTGCCGGATTCATGAAAGGCCTCGACCACATTGAGCCGCTTGGCCAGTTTTTTCCGTTTGGCCTCGGAACCTGTTTCCCGCATCTCCTGGCGAAGCACCTTGGACAGGGGCTCAAGATCGAGCTTCTGCATCATCTGCTGGATGGCGGCCGCGCCGATGCCAACGGTAAACTTGCCGGGGAAATCTTCCTTGGCTTGCCGATACCCTTCTTCGGTCAGCAAGGAGCTGACCGGCAAGGAGGGCTCATCGGAAGCGGTGATCACATAGGAATCAAAGTAGAGAACCTTTTCCAGTTCCTTGAGGGTCATATCGAGGATGTTGCCGATCTTGCTCGGCAGACTCTTGAGAAACCAGATGTGGGCCACGGGCGCGGCCAGTTCGATATGGCCCAAACGTTCCCGCCGGACCTTCGACTGGATAACCTCAACCCCACACTTTTCACAGACAACCCCACGGTGCTTCATGCGTTTGTATTTACCGCAATTGCATTCGTAATCCTTGACCGGGCCGAAAATCTTGGCGCAAAACAGCCCTTCCCGTTCAGGTTTAAAGGTCCGATAATTAATGGTCTCCGGTTTTTTCACCTCACCATGAGACCAGTCGCGAATTTTTTCCGGCGAGGCCAAGGAGATTCGCACGGCATTGAATTTTAACGGTCCTTTCGGATTGGAAAAAAAGCTGAAAAGTTCTTCCACGGCAGCACCCTTATCTATGTTGAATAATCAAATCACTTCGAACGGCAAAAGACTTTGGACCTAAATTTCCGGTTTCTCGTCAAGCAGTTCCATATCCAGACAAAGTCCCTGAAGCTCTTTCACCAAAACATTGAAAGATTCCGGCAAGCCTGCCTCCAGAAAATTATTGCCCTTAACGATCCGCTCGTATGTCCTTGTTCTACCGCCCACATCGTCCGACTTGACTGTTAAAAATTCCTGCAAAGTATATGCTGCACCATACGCCTCCAAGGCCCAGACCTCCATTTCGCCAAGACGCTGTCCACCGAACTGCGCTTTGCCGCCAAGGGGCTGTTGGGTAACCAGCGAGTAGGGGCCGGTGGAACGGGCATGGATCTTGTCATCAACCAAATGATGGAGTTTCAGGATGTACATGGTGCCGACGGTTACCGGGTTGTCAAACTTTTCTCCGGTCAAGCCGTCATACAAGGTGGCCTGCCCAACCTCGTCCATGCCGGCCTCAACCAAGAGATTCCGGATCTCGCTTTCATGGGCGCCGTCAAATACCGGCGTGGCGATATGCAGCCCCGAGCCCATGCGCTTGGCAAGGGTCAACAGCTCTTCATCCGTCAACCCTTCGGTCAACTGCCCATACTCCTCGGCGGAATACACCTTTTGCAGTTTTTCCTTCACCGCCGCAACCTGCTGCAGATCGGCAAGGTGCTGGATCTGTTGCCCAAGGCGTTTGGCCGCCAGGCCAAGATGTACCTCCAACAACTGCCCCACGTTCATACGCGAAGGAACACCCAGCGGGTTCAAAACGATATCCACTGTGGTGCCGTCGGCAAAATAGGGCATATCCTCTTCGGGCATGATCCGGGAAACAACACCCTTGTTTCCGTGGCGGCCGGCCATCTTGTCGCCCACGGACAGTTTGCGCTTGGTGGCGACATAGACCTTGACCATCCGGATAACCCCGGGCGGCAGATCATCCCCTTTCTTAAGCCGAGTGATCCGCGCTTCATAACGGTCGCGCACCAGTTTGACCTGGCTTTCGTACCGCTCGAAAAGAAGGGCCACCTCGCCTTCAAACTTGTCTTTTTCGGCATAGTCAATAAGCTTGATGCCGGAGAGAGACAACCGTTCAACCACGTCGCGGGAGAGTTTCTTTCCCTTGGCCAGCAAGGTTTCCCCTTTTTTGTCCTTGACCGCGTTTTTCACGGTCTTCCCGTCCAGAAGATCGGCCAGGCTGTTACGGACGCCCTTTTTCAGGCAGTTGACCTCGTCTTCCATATCCCGCTCAAGGGTCTTGATCTCAAACTCGTCAATGGCCAGGGTGCGCTCATCCTTCTCCACCCCCTTGCGGGAAAAGACCTTGGCGTCGATAACCACCCCTTCCGCCCCAGGCGGGACGCGGAGGGAGGTATCTTTCACATCGCCGGCCTTTTCCCCAAAGATGGCACGCAACAACTTTTCCTCCGGTGAAAGCTGGGTTTCCCCCTTGGGTGTCACCTTGCCCACCAGAATATCGCCGGACTTGATCTCCGCCCCGATGCGGATAACCCCGGACTCGTCGAGATTGCGCAACGCTTCCTCGCTCACATTGGGGATGTCGCGGGTGATTTCCTCCTTGCCCAGCTTGGTGTCGCGGGCAACGGTCTCAAACACCTCGATATGGAGAGAGGTATAGGTATCCTTTTTCAGCATCTTCTCGCTGATCAGGATGGAGTCCTCAAAGTTGTAGCCCCGCCACGGCATGAAAGCGATGGTCACGTTCTTGCCCAAGGCCAGTTCGCCCAGGTCACAGGCCGGGCCGTCGGCGAGGATGTCACCCTTTTTCACTCGCAGGCCTGGATTCACCAGGGGACGCTGGGTAAAGCAGGTATTCTGGTTGGATTTCTTATATTTCTCCAGGCGGTAGATCCCGATGCCGGTGGTAAAACCGTCTGTGCCGGGTTTGTCGTAACGGACCACGACCCGGTTGGCATCGACCTCTTCCACCACCCCATCACCGCCGGCCAGCAAGCAGACGCCGGAATCCTTGGCAACAGTCAACTCCAGACCGGTTCCGATCAACGGGGCCTCCGGGCGCAAAAGGGGAACGCCCTGGCGCTGCATGTTGGAGCCCATCAAGGCCCGGTTCGCATCGTCGTTTTCCAGAAAGGGAATAAGCGAGGCGGCAACACTCACCAACTGGTTGGGGGAAACATCCATCTGCGTCACAGCATCAGCCTCGGTGGAGAGCACCTCGCCGTCCTGCCGGGCAATAAGGGTGTCCGGCACAATCTTACCTTTGCTGTTCAGCTCGGTTTTTGCCTGGGCAATGACATGCTCCTGTTCATCCAGGGCCGTCATATAGGAAACTTCTTTGGTCGCCTTCCGGCCCTTGACGTTCCGGTATGGAGTCTCGATAAAACCGAATTCATTGACCCGGGCATAGGTGGCAAGCGAAACTATCAGGCCGATATTCGGGCCTTCAGGCGTTTCCACCGGACAGATCCGGCCGTAATGGGTCGGATGAACATCGCGCACCTCAAAGCCCGCCCGCTCACGGGAAAGACCACCCGGTCCAAGAGCACTCAGCCGACGCTTATGCGTTACCTCGGACAAGGGGTTGGTCTGGTCCATGAACTGGGAAAGCTGGCTGGTGCCGAAAAATTCCTTGATCGCGGCGGTAATGGGCTTGGGATTGATCAGGTCATGGGGCATCAGAGCCTCAACCTCCTGAATGCTCATCCGCTCACGTATAGCGCGCTCCATGCGGACAAGTCCCATACGGTACTGATTTTCCACCAACTCGCCGACCGTCCGAACCCGACGGTTGCCGAGATGGTCGATATCGTCAATGGGGCCCTGGCTGTCCTTGAGACGCGCCAGATACCTTACCGCCAGCATGATATCATCCTTGGTCAGGGTACGGTGCTCGATATCGGTGTTCAGGCCCAATCGGGCATTGATTTTAAAACGGCCGACCTCGGAAAGATCATAGGTGTCGGCGCTGAAAAACAGATTCTCGAAAAAGGCCGAGGCGATCTCGTGGGTTGGCGGGCTGCTGGGTCGCAGTCTGCGGTATATTTCCAGCAGTGCCTCTTCCGGGGTATTGACCTTGTCCAGAGCCAAGGTCTTGCGGAAAGAATCGGAAACCTTGATGCCGTCGATGAAGAGGAGTTCAAATTCGGCGACCTTCGCCGCGATTATGTCGTCCAGCATGGTCTCGGTCAATTCCGTGTTGCAGGGAAAAATGACCTCTTTCGTCTTCGGGTCCACGATGTCGCGGGCAAGAAACTTGCCGACCAGACTCTCCGCTTCGATATCAAAATGGGTGACCCCGGCCTCAAGAATTTTCTTGGCCAGAACTTTGCCTATCTTGCGGCCTTCCTTGGCAATAATTTCTCCGGTTTTCGGGTCAACAATGTCATGGGTTACCTTTTGTCCAACCATGACCTCGGACGAGAATTCTTTCTTGAATTTTTTACGGCTCACGGAAATTTTTTCCGTGTCGTAATAGTAGCGCAACAGTTCATCCCCGCTGTAGCCAAGGGCCTTGAGCAGGGTGGTTACCGGAAATTTGCGGCGCCGGTCGATACGGACGTACAGGATATCCTTGGCATCAAACTCGAGATCAATCCAGGAACCACGCACCGGAATAATCCGGGCCGAATAGAGCAGCTTACCGCCGGAATGGGTCTTGCCGCCGTCATGGCTGTAGAAAAGGCCGGGCGAACGCTGCAACTGACTGACAATGACCCGCTCGGTCCCGTTGACAACGTAGACCCCGGTTTTGGTCATCAACGGCATGCTGCCCAGGTAGACAGCCTGTTCTTTGATGTCCCGGATATTCTGCACGCCGGTTTCAGCATCGGTATCGTAGGAAACAAGACGCACCGTAATCTTGACGGGAACCTCGTAGGTCATCCCCCGCTGGATACACTCCTCCACGGAATACTTCGGCTCTCCGAAGTTATACCGCACAAACTCAAGAGAACAGGTGCCGTTGAAATCCTGAATGGGGAAAATACTTTTAAAAATCCCCTGCAGACCGCTGTCCGAACGTTGATCTGGCTCAGTGTCCTTTTGCAGAAACTTTTCATAGGACAGCCCCTGCATCTCGATGAGATGTGGGATATCAACAATACTCTTGGTTTTGGCGAAACTTTTCCGAACTCGTTTGATAGTTTGCATGCAGCAATACCCTCATCAGTTTAGCGGTGGCGGATGGGAACGGGATCCCCGGTGTGGAGCGTCAGAAGATGCATTGTGCCGTAAATCTTGGAGGCCAAATTCTCTCCCTTTGATAAGAACGCAAGAACGCTACGGGGATTCCCCCGTAGCGTCGCTGCATCTCTTGTTGATCCCTGGGGCTTGGTCAGCCCCAGGGAAATGCTATTTTTTTTTGCTGATACCTGAGAAGATCAGCAAAAAAACAGGACGGTGTTCACACTACTTGATCTCTACAGTTCCGCCAGCAGCCTCGATCTTGGCCTTGATATCGGCAGCTTCATCCTTGGAAACGCCTTCCTTGATCGGGCTGGGTGCGCCTTCGACCAGGTCTTTTGCTTCCTTCAGGCCCAGAGAGGTAATAGCGCGAACCTCTTTGATAACCCCGATCTTCTTGTCGCCAGCAGTGACAAGAATTACGTCAAACTCGGTTTTCTCTTCCGCAGCAGCTCCTGCATCGCCGCCAGCCGCAGGCGCAGCCATCATTGCCATCGGAGCCGCAGCGGAAACACCAAACTTATTTTCAAGTTCCTTGATGAGCTCGGAAAGCTCGAGAACTGTCATGTTAGAAATAAAATCAATTACATCTTCCTTTGATACTGCCATTGCTTTATCCTCCAGATACTATTCTTGTTTAGTTGTCGCCCTGACCTTTCTGGTCCTTTATTGCCTGCAATGCGTACAACGCCTTTTGCGGAACAGCGCTGAGCACCCGCACAAAACTGGTCGGAACAGCGAGCATAACTGCAAGCAGTTGCGCCCGGAGTTCATCCTTGCCAGGCAATGTGGACAATGCCCTCAGATCGTCTGCCGTAAGTAATTTGCCATCTAAAACTGCCGTCTTGATTTCAAGCTTTGGGTTCGTCTTGATAAACTCGACCAAAACCTTAGCCGGCGCCACCGGATCCCCATCCGCGAAAGTAACTGCCGTTGTTCCAACAAGGAACTGATCCATGGGCTCAAAGGGGGTTCCTTTGATGGCCAGCCGCAACAAGGTGTTTTTGGCGACACGGATTTCGGCGTTGCTCTGCTTGAGGTCACGGCGGAGTTGTGAGATGACAGGCACGGTCAGACCACGATAATCGGAAACAACGGCAAACTTGGCATGGGCCAATCTGCGGCTGAGTTCCTCGATTACCGCAACCTTATCGTCTCGATTCAATTCCTCTACCTCCTTTAAACTAACAACATATTAGGGTTAGCGAGAAGCAGTCGAGGTCGACCGGGAACAGACGAATGAGTTGTTTCTCCTAAAACAAACAACCCATGTGACGACACTGCGAAAAGCAATGACATTTCGCCTCGGCAGGCCAACGCGTTGCGTCTTACTATAGACTAGCGCGCTGATTAAACCTCTTGGTACCCACGGTCTTTGACGACTTAACTGCTTGATACAAAATATATAAACACTGGTTGCAACCAGCGGGATCAACGGTTATTAGGCATGCTTACAAAGGGTTCGCAATTCCATGGGATCGAGTTTTAGCCCCGGCCCCATGGTGGTGGACAAATATACGGCCTTCAAATAAACACCCTTACTGGAAGAGGGCTTGAGCTGAACAACCTTGTCAACAAAGGCGAGAATATTTTCCTGCAATTTTTCGGTGCCAAAGGAGGACTTGCCGATCATGCAATGGAGAACCCCTGCCTTATCAACCTTGAAATCAACCTTACCGGATTTGATTTCCTTAACTACCCGGCCGACATCAAAAGTAACCGTGCCCAGTTTCGCGTTAGGCATCAAATTACGGGGGCCGAGAACCTTACCGATCTTGCCGACGGTGCCCATCATATCGGGGGTGGCAACTGTTTTGTCAAATTCCAACCAACCGCCTTGGATTTTCTCAAGGAGCTCATCGCCACCGGCATAATCCGCGCCAGCGTCAAGAGCTTCCTGCACTTTCTCGCCCTTGGCAAAAACAAGAACGCGCTCTGTTTTCCCGGTACCGTTAGGGAGGACAACGCTGCTCCGCACCATCTGCTCTGCATGGCGAGGATCAACGCCAAGGTTGAGAGCCAGGTCCACCGACTCATCAAATTTTGCGAACTTGCCCTGCAACGCAAGAGTAACAGCTTCCTCCAGGTTATAAGCCTTCATCGGATCAAGCTGTGCTACACTGTTTTTATATTGCTTGCCTTTCTTTGCCATGGCGCTCTCCAAACATTCAAGCCTTCACACATCAGAAGTGCTACGGTTAACCCACTAATACATCTATTGAAAAACAGTCAAACTTACGATCAATCGACGATTGTAATCCCGCAGCTCCGCGCAGTTCCTTCAATAATCCGCATTGCAGCATCGATATCGTAGGCGTTCAGATCGGGAAGTTTTCTCTCGGCAATCTCTTTAATCTTATCGCGGGTAATCTTGGCCACCCGATCCTTCTTGGGGTTGCTCGAACCCTTGCCCAGGCTGCACGCCTTGAAAAGCAGCGTTGAGGCCGGCGGGGTCTTGGTAACAAAAGTAAATGAACGGTCGGCATACACGGTAATTACCACCGGAATAATCGTATCGCCTTCCGCCTGGGTTTTTGCATTGAACGCCTTGCAAAACTCCATGATGTTAACACCGCGCTGGCCAAGGGCCGGGCCAACTGGAGGCGACGGATTCGCTTTGCCGGCTGGGATCTGTAACTTTATGTATCCTTCAATCTTCTTAGCCATCGCTGGAACTCCCACATGTCGGCTTTTCTCTGCTACAAGGAGCCAGAGAGCACGACATCATAAATTTAGTGGCCGTTACGAAACAACCATTACATTGTAACTCAATTCGTTACGGCCACTTATGCCGATCACGATCTTACAATTTTACGATTATTCTCACATAACGGCTTAGCGGAACAAACTACCTCTATATGCTACGCAATTCTTGTTACAATTGCAAAAACGCGATTACCCTCTACTTACCTGGATATATTCAAGCTCAACCGGGGTTTCCCTGCCGAAGATGGAAACCATCACCCGAACCCGGCCTTTCTCCGGAAAAACCTCGTCCACCACCCCTTGGAAATTATTGAACGGCCCATCGATAACCCGGACAACATCGCCATACTCGAAAGAAACCTTTGGCTTCGGCTTGAGAGCCCCATCCTTGATCCGGCCGATAATCTTCATGGCCTCTTCGTCGGATAGAGGCACCGGATTCATGTCGTTGCCGACAAAACCAGTGACCTTCGGAGTATCACGAACTGTATGCCAAGTCTCATCGTTGAGATCGACATTCACCAGAATATATCCTGGGAAAAATTTGCGGGATGATGTTTTCCGGGCGCCCTTCACCATTTCAACAACTTGCTCAGTGGGAACAAGGATCTCCCCAAACATCTCTTCCTGGCCCGCATTTTTAACGCGCTCAAGCATGCCGGTCTTCACCTGCTCTTCAAAGCCTGAGTATGTATGAACAATATACCAGTGACGTGCCATAATGCTGTCTCTCTCCCGGCTTACGCTGGTTTCCTACCGCAAAACATAACCGATTATTTTTCCCAGCAGTAGATCAACAGCTCCCAAATAAAAGGAGATGATCATCACCAGTACTACAACTACCGCCGTAGTGCCAACAGTCTGTTTTTTGGCCGGCCAAACGATCTTGCCGAATTCATTTTTCACTTCGGTGGCAAATTCTTTAATCCGACTCGGCCGAAATACAGATCCCTGTTCAGAATCTGTGCCCTCTGCTTTTTTGCTTTTGGCCAATCGGTCTTCCTTGCTTGCCATAATGATCGTCTCTTCCTGCACAGGCTGATCTTTCTTACACATGAAGGGGAAAAGGAAGTCGGTCCAGATACCAGGTACCGATTATCCAAATAACTACTTCGCCCTCTCACATCAGAAAAAGGGCGAAGCAATCACAATCTCTCGTCTCTGGCAGGCCAGGAGGGACTCGAACCCCCAGCCCTCGGATTTGGAGTCCGATGCTCTACCATTAGAGCTACTGGCCTAAAAACTATTTCGTTTCCTTGTGCAGGGTATGTGATCTGCAAAAAGGGCAGAATTTCTTAAACTCCAGCTTGCTCGGAGTAGACCGTTTATTCTTGGTCGTGGTGTAATTCCGTCTCTTGCAGGTCTGACAACCCAAAGTAATAATGTCTCGCATCTAGCTTCCTTTTTTCGCAGTCAAAACCGCACAGGCGATTATTCGATAATTTTATTGATAACGCCGGCGCCCACGGTACGGCCGCCTTCGCGAATCGCGAAACGAAGTCCTTCTTCCATCGCGATCGGGGTGATCAACTGTCCTTCGATGGTCACGTTGTCACCGGGCATTACCATCTCAACGCCCTCTTGCAGCTGCACTACTCCGGTCACGTCCGTGGTCCGGAAGTAAAACTGCGGGCGATACCCGTTGAAAAACGGGGTGTGACGTCCGCCCTCATCCTTGGACAGGATGTAGGCTTCGGCAACGAATTTGGTATGCGGGGTGATGGAACCCGGTTTGGCCAGAACCTGACCGCGCTCGATATCCTCACGCTTCAGACCGCGGAGGAGCACGCCCACGTTATCGCCGGCCATGCCCTCATCGAGAAGCTTGCGGAACATCTCCACCCCGGTGACCGTGGTCTTGGCCGTTGCCCGGATGCCGACAACCTCGATCTCTTCCCCAACCTTTACTTTACCGCGCTCGATACGACCGGTGGCTACCGTGCCACGGCCGGAGATGGAGAAGACATCTTCCACCGGCATCAAAAACGGCTTGTCGATGTCGCGGGCCGGCTCAGGAATAAAGCTATCACAGGCATCCATCAGGTCCCAGATGCACTTGGCCGCAGCCTCGTCTTCCGGATTCTCCAAAGCCTTCAAAGCGCTGCCCTGGATAATCGGGGTGTCGTCGCCGGGGAAATTATATTTGGTCAGAAGCTCACGCAGCTCCATGTCCACCAGCTCGATGAGCTCGGGATCGTCAACCATATCGCACTTGTTCATGAAGACGACCATGGAGGGAACACCTACCTGACGGGCAAGCAGGATGTGCTCACGGGTCTGCGGCATGGGGCCGTCCGTGGCGGCAACCACCAGGATAGCGCCGTCCATCTGCGCCGCACCGGTGATCATATTCTTGATGTAATCTGCATGGCCCGGGCAGTCCACATGGGCGTAATGACGCTTGTTGGACTCGTATTCCACATGGGCGGTCGCAATGGTGATACCGCGCTCTTTTTCTTCCGGAGCCTTGTCGATCTGGTCAAAGGCTGTCGCTTTGGCAAAGCCCTTGGTGGCCAATACCCGGGTAATGGCCGCGGTCAGGGTGGTCTTGCCATGGTCGATGTGGCCGATCGTCCCAATATTTACATGCGGTTTCTTGCGCTCAAATTTCTCTTTTGCCATGTCTTTATCCTCCTCCGCCCTGATTTCTCAAGGGTTGCGCTTAACTTCCCAACCTAATAATGTTTGAAATCGCCAAACAAATGGAGCCCACGACCGGATTCGAACCGGTGACCTCTTCCTTACCAAGGAAGTGCTCTACCTACTGAGCCACGTGGGCAGCCAAACAGTCCAAACAAAAAAAGAAGCCAGTTTGCTCACCCTATCGCTGAGCCACCGTTGTGCCATCACTGGAGCGGGAAACGGGTCTCGAACCCGCAACCCTCAGCTTGGAAGGCTGATGCTCTACCAATTGAGCTATCCCCGCTTATACGTATCGCTAACCAGATAAACAAAGCAGGAATATAACGGCAACCATTTTACTTGTGCCGCGTTCCCACCATAATCATAATGGTGGAGGGGGGAGGATTCGAACCTCCGAAGGCATTGCCGACAGATTTACAGTCTGTTCCCTTTAGCCACTCGGGAACCCCTCCACGAAAAACTACAAGGCCGCCCTACGGCAGCCAATCATTCCTTATATCAAGCCATCGCCAGCTTCGCATTGGTGGAGCTGGCGATGGGACTCGAACCCGCAACCTGCTGATTACAAATCAGCTGCTCTACCAATTGAGCTACGCCAGCTTGATAAGACGGGCAATACTAATCGCTTCATTCCGAAATATCAACTTATTTTTTGACCGGCGCAGACATTCACAAAAGGCAAAATACAATCAGGCACTCCACCACGAAGCAGAGTGCCTGATTGATACAATAGGGGGTTCGCTTACTCTTCTATCTTTTTGGCAAATCCGCTTTCGCGGTATCTCTCAAAGGCCATGGCAAAAGTCCGGTATACCATGTGAGCGAATTTTGAATATGGCATGTAGATAAACAGCATCAACACGGAGACCAGGTGCATGTAATAGAAAAGATACGCCAGCACGGGGATGCCGATCAACCGGGTCAGTTCCGCAGAAAGTCCGGTTATGCCCACTGTCATGATCTCGACAATCAAGAACCAATCATAAAACGTCGGGGTGGTATTGTTTTCCTCTTCCGTGTGGGCGCGGTTCATCCAGAGGATGCCGACTCCGACAATCAAGGCAATGGCGCTGATATTGGCCAGCAACTTGAAGGGATCCGCCAATGGAATCGGACCATGCATTCCTTCAATGAACATGCCCAGGATATCCTTGCGAATCATGCCGTAAGTGGTAACCACAAACAGACCGATAAAGGAAAGGACCAGAGGCAGATGGCCGTTTACTCTGTTCAGATTCGCGCCGCACTCCCTGAAACGCTTATGGCTAAGGATTTCCTTGACCGAAGGCACCAGGAACTGGGTAACAAACTGCATTACCGATGGGCGGAACTCCGACTTCACCTCAAGCTGTGCCGCCATAGCCTTCCACATGCTCGAAACCCCCTTGTAGGCTGCAAAAATTGCAAAGCCGAGGGCTGGAACAAAAATGGCATCGATGAGCAAAACGTTCAGGGTCAGGCCACCGATAAGGGTCGGATGATCCTTGTGGGAGTCAAAAAACATACCAAAATCAATGGCGTCGGCCGCAGGCAGAGACATACCGCCGGACAACCACCACACCGCGAGGATCACCAAAGCCGGCAGGGCAATGATAAGCGGCAGGTTGCTGCCCTTGCTTACCAGTTTGGCAAGGCCGGAAGGAAACCCATAATGGGTGTAAGCATAGGCCCGGATCGCGCCAAGGACATCGCCGGGCTTGGCGCCCCGCGGACAGTAGGCGGTACAATCGCCGCACTGATGGCAAAGCATAATATCAGGATCGGCAACCAGCTTGTCCTTCAACCCCCACTGCGCCCAGATCATTTCCTTTCTGGGGAATGGTTTTTTGTCAGTGGACAACGGGCAGACAACCGAACAGGTGGCACATTGATAGCACTTCTTCAAGGTGTCTCCGCCGGCATTTTTCACATACTTTATAAACTCTAAATCAGGTTCAACCCTCATTCCTTCAGCCATGACACGCCTCCAGTAATTCTCCCTCAAAATGTCAGCTCACACTGACCCAAGACTCATGCGCCAAGACGCATCCCTTCTCAATATAAATCGTTCAGCAGGCAAAAACGCCTGCTGAACGATATTTTCCGGACCAGGCAGACCTTAAAAACCCTTGAAGGGGTTCGGGCCAAGAGCGATGATCGCCTCAACGAACTCGTTGATAACTTCATCAACCTTGTTGTACTCGTTGATGGCAATCTGGCGCACTGCGCAACGCTCCGGCTCAAGACCGAGGCTGCCCAGGGTTTCGCCAATGTTGGCCATACGTTTATCCGCCAGCTCACTGCCCTTGACGAAATGGCACTGGTAATCATCCCCGAACTTACAACCCAGAAGGAGCGCGCCGTCCATACCAGCGGAAAGAGCATCCTTGATCCAAGCCATGTTCACCGAGCCAAGACAACGGACGGAAATGACCCGAATGAGGGCATTCTGCGGAAGCTTGCGCATGGCGGCCATATCCAGGGCCGGGTAGGCGTCGTTTTCACAGGCAAAAACGATGATGCGCAACTTGTCCTCATCATCATCCGGCACTTCAATGCTCTTGACCATGGAACCGACTTGGTCGATGTTGTAGTTCTTGAAACCGATGATCCGTTCGGGGCATGCACCCATACAGGTACCACAACGGCGACACCGGGTGGGGTTGGGCTTGGGTGTTCCCTTCTCATCATCGTCAAGGGCGCCAAACGGACATTCTTCCGTACAACGCTTACACTGGGTGCAGCGCTGGAAGAAGAATTCCGGATAGGTGCCGTCGTTGGAACGGGGATGCACTGCCACGCCACGATCCGCCGATTCGATGGACTGAATCGCCTTGAGCGCTGCGCCGCATGCGTCATCGATGGTTTCTTCCATGTTCATGGCCTTGCGCACACCGCCACAGGCGTAAACACCGGTCCGACGGGTTTCGTACGGAAAGCAGATGAAATGAGAATCAGCATACCCGTCGAACAGCTCCAGATCAAGGAAGGCCGGACCCTGCCGATAGGCAAGATTGATGGTCGGCTTATCGGAGGTGGTCGGCACCATGCCTGCGGCGAGAACAACCATATCCACCTGCAGGGTGACATCCTCGTTGAGCAGGGTGTCTTTCAGGTGGACAGCCAAGCCGCTGCCAGATTCTTCAACCTGGGTGACGGTGGCCTTGGTCATAAAGATGCCGTCGTCATTCTGGGCACCCTTGTAGAACATCTCCATGTTGCCGGGTGTCCGCATGTGCTGATAGAGGACATAGGCCTTACCGGAGGCATTATCCTCACGGACATAACGGGCCTGCTTCAGGGCAACCATGCTGGTAACCGAGTTACAGTAAGGGAAGTCCTGATCATGCTCAGCGCCGCCTGGGCTCTGAACAAAGGCAACATTGGCCGGAACCTTGCCGTTCTTGGCAAGCTTTTCAAACTCGGCGTTGGTGACCACGCCTTTCAGCTTGCCATAACCAAGATGGGCGTATTCAGAAACGTCCGCCGGATTCCAGCCCGTGGCCAGAACAACCGCGCCGAAATCTTCGGCCGCAGTATCCTCTGCCATATAGGGCTGTAGACCCAGGTTCGGATCTTCCATTTCCCCTTTGGTGATTTTATCCTGCTCGTCAACACCGACTTTTTTCGGCGCATCCCACTCGCTTTTGGTGCCAGCGGCCTTGAGGGTTACCTTGTAAGCACCCGGGGCACCGGCAATACGGGCAACTTCCGTGGAAGTCTTCAGGGTGATCCCTGCCTCGGCCTGGACAGCAGCAACCATGGCCTGCACCGTGGGCTCTTCCAAGTCGGTCCAAGGCGCGGCGGTGGGGAACTGCTTCCGCCAGCCAAGGGCCTTGCCGCCCAACTTATCCTGGACTTCGATGATCGTTACCGCGTAGCCGGCCTTGGCAGCATCCATGGCTGCGGTCATGCCGGCAATACCACCACCCATGACGAGAATCTTCCTGTTGATGGTTTCAAGCTTGTAGGGATCGGGCAATTCACCTTTCTTTGCCTGAACGCAGGCCATGCGCACATAGTCCTCGCCCTTTTCCGTGGCGAATTCCTTCACCTTCTCGGCGGTGTGTTTTTCTGTGACTGCCTCTACGCACCAAGCAACGCCTTCGCGCAGGTTGGCGCGGGTAACGTACTTGTCGTCCCCGAAATTGAACTCATCCTTCATGACCCGAGGGGAACAGGCACAGACAACCAGGGTATTCACCCCGTCATTGTTGATGTCGTTCTGGATCAATTCCCGTCCGGCCGCGCTACAGAGCGCCTCGTGGGTCTTGGTCTGCATGCCGTTCTTGTCAGCCGCCTTGGTCAGCGCCGCAATATCGAGGGCATCTCCTATACCACAACCTGTGCAGATATATGCACCGTATTTTTTTTCCATTCACCCTACCTCCTGGACGCTTGAATAGCTTTCATGGCTGCTGCCGTTGCACTCTGGGCACAGGTTACGACGTCGGCTGCCTTTTTGGCGCAGCCGGCGGAAACCATCCCGCCATTCGCATCGGCCAGAATAAATCCATTGCTGTCAACGGAAAGTCCAAGCGCCGCAGCCTGGGCCTTGGCCGCAGGCTCCATGCCGGTGGCCAGGATGGCCAGGTCGACCGTTTCCTTGATCTTGTCTCCGGTCACGGCATTTTCCGCAATCAGGGTCACACTGCCATCGGCTTCGGCAACAATATCAGCAACCTTGCCCTTCACCCAGGTGATGTTTGCATCGGCCATCAACTTCTCGCGGAACTTCTCGTATTTGCCAGGGGTCCGAAGATCGATGTAGAAAACGGTGATCTTGGCCGTGGGATACTGTTCGCGGATGTAGTTGATGTGCTTCATGGAAGCCATGCAGCAGATATAGGAACAGTACTCCAGATGATTCTCATCACGGGAACCGGCGCACTGGACAAAGGCAAAACTTGCGGGCTCCTTGTTGTCGCCGGGGCGGAGAATCTTGCCACCGGTGGGACCGTTGGGTGCAGCGAGACGCTCCATCATCATGTTGGTGATGATGGCGTTGCTGGAGTCGTACTTGAGATTGGTCATCTTGGTCGGGTCGTAGGGATTCCAACCCGTTGCCCAGACAATGGCGCTCACGTCAACGGTGAATTCCTTGGCTGCCATATCCAGATCAACCGCATCATATTTGCAGGCATCTTTGATGGCCTGCAAACCGGCTGCACTGCAGGCGTTTTTATCAAGCACATACTTCATGGGGAAAGCCATGTCGTGGGGCTTGTACACCGCCTTGCTTTTATTCATGCCAAAATTAAAATCATTGTCCCGCTCATCCGGACAGGCATCGGCACAGGCGCCGCAGGCGGTACAATTATTATTGATGAAGCGGGGCTTGGTCGTCAGGGTAACCTGATAGTTGCCCGGCCCGCCGGTTACACTCTTGACCTCGGTCATGGTGTAGACCCGAACCCGACGGTTGCTTTTAACGCGCTGAAAATTGATTTCCAGTCCGCAAGTCGGCGGACAGAGCTTCGGGAAGTACTGATTCAGCTGCGCAACCCGACCGCCCAGATACGAATTTTTCTCGACCAGAAAAACATCTTTTCCGACTTCAGCGGCTTCCAAGGCGGCTGTAAGCCCGCTTATGCCACCGCCAACGACAAGTACAGCACCTGCGGGTGCGCTGCGTTCGTCTGTCATGCCTTCCTCCATTTGAGTAAAGTAGTATTTATCTGCAAAAACGAGTTTTTTTGGCTCAACCGACCAGGATTACCCTGCTTTTGCCTAGCCAGCTCAGCCAAAAAAACTTAAGAGCCCACCTCATAGAAAAATCTCCAGGCACCTTTGGGGTGCCTGGAGATTTCTAATTTACATCATACCAGTTGCGTGGTGAAGCTTAGATCCACGGCTCGGTTTCAATGATGTTGATACATTTAACCTTTTCACACTTCCACTCCTGGGTTGCAGGATCGAAAGTGGAGTTAACAAAGGCCTTCCAGTTGGCATCGTCAACGGTCGGGTAGTCTGACCGGTAGTAGAAGCCCGGGTAGCGGCTCTCTTTCCGGAACTCGATGTGACGGATGTGGGTCTCAACACACCAAATACGATGGTAGTTCTCCCAAGCGCGCATCAACTCATGCAGATCGCCAGCAGCCATCAACTCAGCATCTTCACGCAGCATCTTGAGAAGATCCAAGCAGATGTTCAGGAGCTTGCCTGAGGTCATGTAGTAAGTAGCAACACCGCCGCCGTACTCATCAGTGGCCTTCATCAGGCGCATCATGATACCGGCAGGCTTGCAGTAATTGGGGTTAACGTCAGAAGCGGTGGAAGCGCCAACATGCTGGAGGTAACGCTTAACCGGTGCGTATACTTCGTCAGCATATTCCTGGGCAGACTTCGGCAGCTCAGGCTTGAAGGAAGCGTTGTCGCGGCAGAACTTAACCATCATCTTGGCAACAATACGACCCTCGGCATGGGAGCCAGAAGAGAACTTATGACCGGAAGCGCCAACGCCGTCACCTGCGGTGAACAGACCGTCAACGGTGGTCATGCGGTTGTAGCCCCACTTGTACTGATGGCTACGGGGACCGTCAACAGTCGGGACCCAAGCCTCGTCCGGACCAGAGGTCCAGATACCACAGCAGCCGGAGTGAGAACCGAGCATGTATGGTTCGGTCGGCATGATCTCGGATCCAACCTTCTCGGGCTCGATGTTCGCACCGGCCCAGAGACCAGCCTGACCAACGGACATGTCGAGGAAGTCTTCCCAAGCCTCAGACTCGAGGTGCTTCCAGTATTTCTTGACGTCCTTCTCGTCCAGGCCAGCAGCCTTTTTCGCATCCAAGAATGCGTTCAGGGCAACGTCGGTAGCCATGTAGATCGGGCCACGACCAGCCTTCAGCTCGTTGAGCATCAGGTGGTTACGCAGACAGGTCGGGGTTACCGGAGAAGCGCCGTAGGGCATGAACTTCTCGAGCTCGCCTTTCACTGAATCGCTGTTAGCGTAGAACTCGCCCAGGCCGTTCTGTACTTTGGCCTTGAAGAGGAGGAACCATGCACCAACCGGTCCGTACCCGTCTTTGAAACGAGCAGGCGTGAAGCGGTTTTCCATCATGGTCAGGGTGGCGCCAACCTGTGCACACATGGTGTAGGTGGAACCAGC
Source organism: Thiovibrio sp. Mzg5 (assembly GCF_055379285.1). NCBI lineage: Bacteria > Pseudomonadati > Thermodesulfobacteriota > Desulfobulbia > Desulfobulbales > Thiovibrionaceae > Thiovibrio > Thiovibrio sp. Mzg5. The sequence continues at coordinate 1,968,536 of NZ_AP022872.1, forward strand.
ATTCCATACAGGATACCAAGCGCGGCCCTTACCCTCACCGGTGGACCGGGGACGGAAGATGTTTACTGCGCCGCCGCATGCACAGAGAGCGGTCTTGCAACGGAAAACGTGAACCTTGTTCTCACGGGTGCTGAAACCAACAGCGCCAGCGATCTGGTTGGCCTTGTTCTTGTCAAGGATCAGCTTAACGATGAACACGCGCTCCATGATGTTCTCATCGCCGAGTGCGGTCTTGGCGGGCTCAGCAACGATGCACTTGTAGGACTCACCGTTGATCATGATCTGCCACTTGCCGGTACGAACCGGCTTGCCGCCTTCGGTCAACTTCGGAGCAGGCTGTGCGCCGTCGAGGTTGTTGCCGTCGGCATCGAGCTTCCAAACGGGCAGGCCCCACTCTTCGAAAAGATGTACGGAATCGTCAACGTGACGGCCCAGATCGTAGATCAGGTCTTCACGAACAACGCCCATGAGATCGTTACGAACCATTTTTACGTAGTTCTCGATCTTGTTGTCGCCGATGTAGGTGTTGATAGCGGAAAGGCCCTGGGCAACAGCGCCGGAACGCTCCATGGATGCCTTGTCCACCAGCTTGATCTTCATGTCGGCAGGAGCCCATTTCTTGATCTCGAAAGCAGTACCGCATGCGGCCATACCACCACCGATGATCAGAACGTCTACATCGTGCTCGACAACCTCAGGATTGGCAACGGCGGGTAACTCACCCAGCGGCTTATTAGGTAACGCCATAGTAAATCTCCTTAAGCAATTGTATTGAAATCAGTTAATTAACCAAAAAACTTACTTGGCAACCATGGTCGGTACAGGCAGCTGCTTCTCGGTGGAGAGCAACTCGTCGTCCAGGTTTGTGCATTTCAGTGCGGGATAAGCATTGGCAGCACCCTCAGCCGTGGTACGGATGGGGAACTTGAAACGCTTCATGTTGCCGTTACGGAACTTAACGGTCCACATGATGGAATCGGAACTCCGCATCGGATGAACCTGGCCACCCATGGGTACGAAGTCGTTGTAGCCACGAACGGCAATGGCACCCTGCGGACAGATCTTTACGCAAGAGTAACATTCCCAGCATGCATCGGGCTCCTGATTGTAAGCCTTCATCTCCTCTTTGTTCAAGACCATCAGGTCATTGGGGCAGATGTACATGCAGGCGGTTTTGTCACCACCCTTGCAGCCGTCACATTTAGAAGGATCTACGTAACTTGGCATTCACTAACCTCCTCACTTGGATTGAATTTTCCGAACTCCGATCTTACGAAATTCGCGTTTACCTTATTAAGGACAGCCGTCCAGGCCGGAACCACTCGAAGCAACCGCCTCAGAAGCAGACCTTAACCCCGTTGACCATCTGACTACCAAAACCGTAGAAGAAACCCAACTTGCCGCTTCTTTTTCCCCGCCGTACACCCAAACGGTCAATTCAGCGTATTTTTTCTTCTTTTTTGCACAAAACTGAAGAGCCACTCATTTTTCTGAACATTGGTCTGTATAATTTCTCACCTGATAAAAGTCAAGAAAAAAACATTGCGCACATCCTCCCCGCAAAACCCGAAGACTCCCCTAATATTGCGCCTTGGAGAAAATCATTTTCCCTGCTTGCCGCGCCTCTTTTGAGGCGCGGAGAAATGAATTTGACACAAACCGTTCCCGTGGTTACTGTGTTGCCAAAATCGCCCTATGCCTTGTCACGCATTGTCGATATAGCCGGCTAAAAACACAGAAAGGAGAGAGCTGGAAGCGTTCCTACTCCAGCATCAGGGTCCATGCTTTCCCACATCCTGACAGCAACAATGCGGTCACTTCTTCTGCCCCAATAACACATTCCTTGAAGGTCTACCATGAGCAAGTCACAACAGACGCCACAAGCCCCTTCCTTTGCCAAGTCCTTGTTCGGCTCCGACAACAACCCAAGCAATATCATGCCCGCCAAACTTACGGCTGACAGCAACCTGAAATTCAGCTGCCATCCCGGGGTTTCCTGCTTTACCAACTGCTGCGGCAATATCAATATCATCTTGACCCCTTATGATATCCTGCGCATCAGACGGCCTTTAAACCTCACGGCCGAAGAATTCCTCCTGCGCTTTACCACCCCGGTCTACCTGGAAAAAACGGATCTCCCCGGCGTAAAGATCCATCTCGATGAAAACGGCCGCTGCCCCTTTGTCACGGAAGAAGGCTGCACCATTTATCCTTACCGGCCGACAACCTGCCGCTATTATCCGGTGGGGATGTCTTATTTCCACGCCGCCGGCAACGAGGGAACTGCGGCGGAGGAATTCTACTTCCTGGTGAAAGAGCCCTACTGCAAGGGGCACGAAGAACCGAAGGAGCAAACCATTCGCCAGTGGCGGATTGAGCAGGGGATTGACGAGTCAGACGAGATGAACCGGGAATGGATGGAGATCGTCATGCGCCGCAAGTCTTTCGGCCTGCAGGCCACCTTGAGCGAGCCGGCCCAGAAGATGTTTTTCCTGGCCAGCACCGATCTCGACAAATTCCGGGATTTTGTCTTCAACAGCTCCTTTCTGGAGACCTATGAAGTCGATGCGGAAACCCTGGCAAAGATCAAAACCGACGATATCGCCCTGATGAAATTTTCCTGCAAATATCTTGCCTCTTCCATCTTCGGGACCAAGGACCTGATGATAAAGGCGGAAAAAGTGCAGGCGCGGGTGGAGCAGAACAAAAACAATCAGGGCGAGGTGGAAAAACAGGCCATGGAAGCCTATGAAGCGCTTCGCCGGGACCATGATCTGCTCAAGAAAAAAATCGAAGTGCAGAAAGAGACGGACAAGAAAAGCTGATCACCCCACGGGGAGGGCAATCGTAAAGGTGGCGCCCTCCCCTTCTTTACTCGCCACGGAGATGGTCCCCTGGTGGCTGTCCACAATGTTTTTGACGATGGCCAGCCCAAGCCCGGTTCCCCGATTTTTATCGGTATAAAACGGCGTAAAGATCTGCCCCTGTTTTTCCAGAGACATCCCCTCCCCGGTATCGCTGATAACGAGCAGCGCCCTGCCTGTAGCTTTCTCATATCTGGTCTCCACTGTCAGCGTTCCCCCTTCCGGCATGGCCTGCACCCCGTTCATCAGAATATTGAGACAGGCTCTGTGGATGAGACCCTGATCAAGGGCAATTCGCGGCATATCCTGGGCCAGCGAGGTTTGCAGGACAATTTTCTTCCGCTCCAGTTCCGGCTCCATGAAGGTGAGGATCTTGCTGAAGATCTCATTCACCGAGGTCGGCGCCATCTTAAGCTCCTGGGGACGGGCAAAATCCAGAAACTCCCGCACGATTCCATCCAGCCTGCCTGTTTCCTCCACGATAATTTCAGCCAGATGTTCATTGCCAGGCGCCACGCTCTTGAGGCGTTTCCCCAGAATGTCCGCGGTGCTGCGGACAATGCCCAGCGGGTTTTTTATTTCATGGGAAACCGAGGCCACCATCTCGCCGAGAATGGCCAACCTCTGGCTTTGGTTGAGTTGCTGCTCAAGGCGTCGGCGCTCCTCGGCCCGGGCGTCAATGATCCGGTCCGCCCGCGCCACGATGAACCCGAGCACCACAAAAAGGGCGGACATGATCAGCATGGAGGTGAGGATGATGGAGCCCTGCAACTTGGTGATGGCCACCACATCCTCGGAGAGATCCTGCACCACCTCGATAACCCCCATGATGACGTCCCCCTTCTGGTTATTGGCCTGATACTGCCGAAAGGGGATGAAGGTGCTCAGCTGGGAGGAAATGGGCCGCGCCCCAGGCAGGAGGTTCAGCAGGGAGCCGGTTGAGCGGACCACGGAGTTGTTCTCCCCAGCCAGAGCCTTGCGGTATTCAATGCCGCCCTCGCCGGTGCGCCCGATGCGGGTGGCCACCGTGCTGTAGGAGATGATGTTTTGCTTGGAGTCGAAGATGGTCACCGCCTGAATCCGCATCCCATGCGTGGCGTTGCGCACCACGGTATCAAGCCGGGCGAACTGTTCGGGGTTGCGCAGGGCGATCTTCCCATAACGCACCACGGTGGGCAGGACAAATTGCTGGAACACCTGATGGCTGAGGTTCTCGGCGACCACAAAGGCATAGGCCTCGCTGCGTTCCAGCAGAACCTTTTTGGCGTGGTTCGAAATGATCCAGGAAAGGACCAGGGTAAAAAGAAGAAACACCGCCAGACCGCTGTAGGAAAAAAACTTGACCAGTCGAAACGGCTTCAGGCGGGCGAGACTGGCCGCATCGTCCTCCATTTTTTTTCCTTTAACCATGACATACCCCGCATCGCCTGCATTGCAAAGGGTCACAGGCAATCGTTGATTTTTCTTCCAAGGCCTTCTGATACTCCGCCCACAAATACCGCCGGTCGATGCCGTGATCGATGATCTCCCAGGGAAACAGCTCCTCCTGGCCGCGCTGGCGTATGGCATAGTCTTCCGGGTTTATGCCGCAGCCCTGCATGGTTTGCCGCCAGTTTTGCCCCCCTTGCAGCATGGCATACAGGGCCAAGCCGACCTTGCGGTCTCCGCGGGCCAGCACCGCCTGATAGAAGGCGTTCCCCGGCTGATCGACAATCAGGCGGGTGTTGGCCATGCCGGCCACGCCCTTGCGCAGAAATTTTATGCTGTTTTTCAGCGTTGCCAAGGGGGCAAAGCCATGGAACTGGAAAGGGGTCCAGGCCTTGGGCACAAAGCTGTTGACGCTCAGGGTGATGTTGCCCATGCGCCCTGTTTCCCGCCCTACCGCCAGTAGGGTCTTGCGCACCTTGTCCGTCAAAAGCAAAAGTTCCGCCAGATCCTCCTCGGTTTCCGTGGGCAGACCGATCATGAAATAGAGCTTGAGGTGATTGATTCCCGCCCGGGCCAGCGCCTCTGCCGCACACAGCACATCCTGCTCGCTGATGCCTTTATTGATTACCCGCCGCAGCCTTTCCGAACCGCCGTCCGGGGCGATGGCCGCGCTTTTCAAATTGCTTTGCGCCAACAGATGACAGAGCTCCTTACTGATGGCATCGGCCCGTAAAGAAGAAAAGGAGAGAGCACACCCCTCGCCCAGCAAATATTCGGCAATCCGGGTGAGATCCTCACCCCGCGCCATCTCCATCCCCAGGAGGCCGACCCGCTTTATCTCCTCAGGCCGCTCGGCCAGGCCGGCAAGGATGCTTTCCGCGGACCAGAGGCGCGGAGGACGGTAGACAAACCCGGCGGCGCAGAATCTGCACCCGCGGCTGCAGCCGCGGCCAAGCTCGGTGAGGAACAGGTTGGCGAACTCCGCTTCAGGACTCAGCAGCTGCGAGTGTCCAGCCACCGGGGATTGGTCCAGCACCACGCGGCGCACCCGGGCCGGTGCTTCCGGCTCTGCCTCGATGCGGGTCAGTATCCCATCTTCCCCGTAATGCATGGTATAGAAGCGCGGAACATAGCAGCCGCTGAATTCCCGAACGATCCCCCGAAGCAGCGCTTCCGGCTCTTCGACATTCAAACGGTCGGCAAGATGGGCCATGAGTTGCGGCAGGATCGGCTCTGCCTCGCCGACGACAAAAAGGTCCACAAAGGGGGCTAGGGGCTCGGGATTGATGAAGGAGGCCACCCCGCCGCCAACAATCAGCGGTTGTCCGGGCCGGAACCTGCTGGTGTTTGCGGAACGCTTTTCCGCCAGGGGTTCAATGCCCCCGGCGGAAAAAAGGGCCAACAGGTTGAGGAAGTCCTGTTCAAAGCTCAGGGAGCAGAGCAGAATCGGGAAATCGCGGAGGGGGCGCCCCGATTCCAGGGAAACCGGGAGCTGGTTGTCCTGGTAAAAAAACCGCTCACAGACGAAGCCGGGCAGGCTGTTTACCAGGGCATAGACGAGCTGGAAACCCAGGTTGGAGTTACCGAGGCCGTAACGATTAGGAAAGATGAGGGCAACCGGCAGCAGCCCCTTCCATTTTTTGCGCTGCGTCCCTTTTTCGCTGGCAAGAAAATCACCGGATGCAGGTTGGCGCTGGCGCATGGAGGTCCATCTCGAACCTGCCGGAGAGAGGCAAAACACCCCGGCAGTGGTTGAAAGCGGGCAGCCACTGCGCACCGCTTTGTATTGATTTTTCAAAAAGGCGAAGGCGAAACACCTTGTATGTTTACCCCAGGCAGAGGCAGGGCGCAAGCCTCCACCGGTAACTGTTCAGCCGTGCCACAGATGCGCGGAAGAGGCCTGCGAAGTGTGCTATTGCACACGAGCCGGCGAGACTCCGAAGCAGATGTGGTGCTGCTGGACAGTTACAGCTCAGCTCTCATTCCTGCGCAGGAAGGTCGGCCGATCGTAGTCCTGCTCGTTTAAGATATTGTTGGCATAGGACCGATGCATGCCGTTGGCCACCGCCCGGCCTGCGGCCATGCCCTGCTCGCCTTTTCTAAACGGCAGCGGCTGCGCAGCCGGCTCCCTTTTTTTCGGCATGAGCTGCACCCGGTCGGACAGCTCTTCGACCTCCTCCACGGTATCGCGGATACCCGTGGCAATGACCGTTACCTGCAACTCGTCTCCCAGGTTCTCGTCAAAGATAACGCCCAGGATGATATTGGCGTCTTCATGCACTTCCTGATAGATTTTGGTGGTTGCCTCGGTCACTTCCGGCATGGTCAAGGTCTCCCGGCTGGCCGAGATATTGACCAATACGCCCTTGGCGCCATCGATGCTGATATCCTGTAAGAGCGGGCTGTTGATCGCCATGTTCACCGCTTCCACGGCCCGGTTTTCGCCAACGCCATAACCTGAACCCATGAGCGCCTGGCCCATCTCGTTCATGATCGCCCGCACATCGGCAAAGTCAGGATTGATGTAGCCGGGGAGGTTGATCAGATCGGTGATGCCTTTTACCGCCTGCACCAAGACATCGTCGGCCATCTTCATCCCGTCGATGAAACGGGTTCCCTTCTGGCTCATGGAGATCAGGCGGTCATTGGGAATGGTGATGATGGTGTCCACATGCTCTTTGAGATTCTTCCAGCCAAGCTCGGCGTTTTTCATCCGAGCCCTGCCCTCGAAGGCAAAGGGTTTGGTCACGACGCCCACGGTCAAGGCCCCCAATTCCTTGGCAATCCGGGCGATAACCGGCGCGGCCCCGGTCCCGGTTCCGCCTCCCAAGCCGGCGGTGACAAAAACCATGTCACAGTCCTTCAACTGTTTTCTGATTTCGTCGATGGACTCCTCCGCCGCCTCGCGGCCCCTTTCCGGGTTGGCCCCGGCCCCAAGGCCCTTGGCGATGTTCTTGCCCAGCTGCAACCGGACATCGGCCTTGGATTTCTCCAGGTCCTGGATATCGGTGTTGCCGGCAATGAACTCCACACCAAGGATGTTGCTGTCCACCATGGTGTTGACCGCATTACCACCGCCGCCGCCAACGCCAAAAACCTTGATCTTTGCCCGAGACTCTGCTTCCGCGAATTTAAAAGTCATATCCTGCTCTCCCTGTTCAAGGTCATTGACCTACTCCCCAACATCGCCTGGCGCTTGATAAGCGTGTTTATACTATCCCCTTAAACCAGTCTTTCATCCGACCGGTGACTCTCCCTACCACTCCTCCCTTGGGCCGTTTGAATCTCTCCCCCGGCCCATTCTTCATGCCATAGACAACCAGCCCGACGCCCGTTGCCCACTGCGGCGTGCCCACCACATCCACCACCCCGCCGATATTTTCCGGGCGGCCGATGCGGACCGGCAGGTCAAAGATCTGTTCCGCCAGCTCTTCCATATTGTCCAGAAGGCAGGAGCCGCCGGTCAAGACCATGCCGGCATTGACCATTTCCTTGTACTTGGAATCCAGCAACTCCTGGTTGATGAGGGTGAGCATCTCCTCAACCCGGGGCTCAAGGATCTCTCCCATGACCCGCCGGGAAAGCTTCCGGTTCTTTCTCCCCCCTACACTGGGAACCTCGATGACCTGATCCTTGTCGATCAGCGAGGCCAAGGCACTGCCGTACTCCTCCTTCAGCCTTTCCGCCTCCTTCTGCGGGGTGCGCAGTCCGATGGACAGGTCGTTGGTAAGGTTCTGCCCGCCCAGACCAAGGACAAAGGTGTGCTTGATGGTCCCATCGGCAAAAATCGCCAGGTCGGCAGTACCGCCGCCGATGTCCAGCAGGCCGACGCCCAGCTCCATCTCTTCCCGGGTCAGAACCGCACCCGCCGAGGCCAGGGGTTCAAGCACCACATCCGTCACCTGAAGTCCGGCGCGGTTGCAGCATTTCACGATGTTATGCACCGCGGTGGCCGAACCGGTCACGATATGCACGTCGGCCTCAAGGCGGACCCCGGTCATGCCGATGGGATCCTGGATATCAGCCTGGCCGTCCACCATGAACTCCTGGGGCAGCACATGGATCACTTCCTGGTCCGGCGGGATAGGTACGGCCCGAGCCGCATCCACCACCCGGTCGATATCATCCTGCCTGATCTCGTTATGCTTGATGGCGATCAGGCCGTGACTGTTGAAGCTCTTGATATGACTCCCGGCAATGCCCACATACACCGAGCCGATCTCGCAACCGGCCATGCGTTCCGCCTCTTCCACCGCCTGTCGGATGGAGTGGACAGTGCTTTCGATATTGACCACCACCCCACGGCGCAGCCCCACCGACGGGTGCCTGCCGATGCCGATGATGTCAACCCTGGTGTCATGCACCTCACCCACCACCACGCAGATCTTGGTGGTGCCGATATCCAGTCCGACAATCAGATCGCCACGTTCTTCATGTGCCATTTGTTCACCTTTGGTCGATCTCGCGATGCGCCATCAACGGTTATCACATTTCTTTTGCTTCTTTGCTACGAACCTGGGCCGGTCGGGAGAAACGGTCGCCTACACCGCCTCGTCGAAACCCACCAGCACCTGGTTCCGCCCGTAATCCATTCTGACATAGGCGGCTTTTTCGAATTCCTTACTCTTGTACAACTTGTACAGCACCTTGGTCAGCCAGAAATATTTGGTGCCGACATTGCCTGCGCCCAGATGGATGGGAAAAGGCCGGTCCACCAAATAGAGGGTAATATTTTCCTCCCCGTCCACATGGAGTTCCGAGATATTCTGCTTGGGCAGGATGGAACTTCCCTGACCCGCGTATTTAATGAACTGCAGGGCCTCGCCCAGTTGCGAATCCTTGAGGGTCCGCGGCCACTCATCCCTTTTCAGCCCGGTGATAATGGGGTAATCCATATCCTCGGGCGGTAACACCTGGGCAAAGGCAACGCCGTTCTGGTCAAGATAGAACAGGCCGTTCTCCAGGCTGACAATGGCCACCGGTAAACGCTCTTTGACCACGATGGTCAACCGGTTGGGCCAGTCCCGGGTAATCTCCGCCGACTCGATCCATTCATGGGCCTCGATTCCGGACTTCACCTTGGCAGGATCAAGGGCGAGCAGATTACTGTGTACATCCACCCCGCTCATCTCCAGAATAAGGTTCTTAGTAGTCCGACGGCAGCCCTGGATGTTGGTGGCGGTTATCTGGAAAAAATCCGAGCGGCTCATGGCCTTATAAACGATGAAGCCGACTACGGCAAAGCCTGCAACCAACAAGAGAAAACCAACCCCAAGAATGGCCAGTTTTTTCTTGAGATCCAGGGTCCGGCTTTTCTTGCCGCTCCCGTATCTCTGCTGTATGGACTTTCCCTTTCGCAAACCGTCTCTACCCCTTTTTTCTTCCCGCTTACAGGAGGTGAACTTCCGGCTCCAGCCGGACCCCGAACCGCTCAAAAACCTTTTCCTGCACCAGCCGCATCAGGTCCAGAAAATCCTGGGCTGTGGCCGAACCGGTATTCACCAGGAAATTGGCATGGACCTCGGAAACCTCGGCGCCGCCCACAGTAAGGCCCTTTAACCCGGCATCCTGGATGAGCTTTCCGGCCGCGGGCAAACCTGCGGGATTTTTAAAAAACGAACCGGCATTGGCCAAACCCTGCGGCTGCTTTTCTTTCCGGTCGCGCATCAACTGAGCGCATCTTCTTTCAATGGCCTGCCGATCCCCGACCTGCAACAAAAACTCCGCAGCCACCGCAATCATCCCCTCTGTTTCCAGATGCCGATACGAAAAGTCCAGGTCGGCTTTTTTTCTTTCCACCAACTCTCCAGAGGTGCACAAAAAAGTCACCGCAGACAGGGGTTCGCTCATCTCCTTGCCCCAGGCGCCGGCGTTCATGACCACCGCCCCGCCCACCGAACCCGGGATGCCTGCAGCAAATTCCAGGCCCTCTAAGCCCTGGGCAGCGCACCAGTTAACCAGCTTCATCAGACTGCATCCGGCCTCAACCTGGACCCTGGCCTCGCCGTCCTTTTCCCCGGCCAGCTGTTCGATAGCCGCGAACTTCCGGCCCAGCATGACAATAACTCCATCATAACCCGCATCGGCAACCAACAGGTTGCTGCCCCGGCCAATGACCCGCCAGCAAACGCCCAGTTTCGCCAATACGGCGAGAAGGCTCTGTAATTCTTCCCGGCTGGCCGGAGTAGCCACGGCTCTGGCCGGACCGCCCACTTGCAGGGTACACCAACGGGCCATGGGGCTGTCCCATTCGATCTCGCCGGGCCAGAGATCACGCAATTGCTCCGCCCAGTTGTCCAGTCCTTTGTCCATCGGCTTCTGCCCCCGGAATTTCAAGACCTCACCCCTGCCGGGGCTCTCTTGCAGGTTGCAGACCCTAGCAGGCAGCATGCCCCTGCTCCAGTTTCTGCAAGAGTTCCTCACCGGCCTGGTAGATGTTGCCCGCGCCCAGTGTCAGGACAATATCGTCCGGCTGCACCATAGCCCTTACCGTATGGGCCAAGGATTCAACCTCCGCGACAAAATGGGCGTTTTTCTGGCCGTGCAGCTTGATTTCCTGCAACAGCGCCGAGCCGCTTATTCCCTCGATGGGGGTCTCGCTCGCCGCGTAGATCTCGGTGAGCAACAAGACATCCGCCTCATGAAAGGCGGTACTGAATTCCTTGAACAATCCGGCAGTCCGCGTGTAACGGTGGGGCTGGAACATGACGATCAGCCGTCTTCTCGGCCAGGCCGAGCGCATGGCCGCCAGGGTTGCCCGAATCTCGGTGGGATGGTGGCCGTAATCATCAATGACCATGACCCCACCTGCCTCCCCCTTGATCTGCAACCGCCGCTGAACCCCGCTGAAGGTTTTCAGGGCGTTTTGAATGACCCCGAAGGGGATATCCAACTCCAGGGCCACGGTGATGGCTGCCAAGGCGTTGTAGACATTATGCTGGCCAGGGATATTGAGGGTTATCTCCCCCAACACCTCCGTATTCCGGCAAACCTCAAAAACCGAGGTCAGGCCATGGGCTACCACGGCCCGGGCATGGACATCGGCCTGACTGGTCAGGCCGTAGGTAATAACCCTTTTTCGGATCTGGGCCAGGACCGAAGCGACATTGGCATCATCCAGACAGACCACCGCCGCCCCATAAAAGGGAAGCTTCTCGATGAACTCCAGGAAGGCCGCCTTGATCTCTTCGATATCCTGGTAATGGTCCAGATGCTCCAGGTCGATATTGGTTACAATCTCAAGCACCGGGGAGAGCTTCAAAAAGGAGCCGTCCGACTCGTCCGCCTCGGCAACCAGGAACTCCCCCTCGCCAAGTTTGGCGTTGGTGCCCAGGCTGTTCACCTTGCCGCCGATCACCACCGTTGGATCAAGGCCTGCCTCGGCCAGCAGCCAGCCGACCATGGAGGTGGTGGTGGTTTTCCCATGGCTGCCGGCCACGGCGATGCCATACTTTTTGAGGCGCATGAGTTCGGCCAGCATCTCCGCCCTGGGGATGACCGGGATATGGGCGGCGCGGGCCGCTTCGACTTCCGGGTTATTTTCCCGCACGGCCGAAGAGGTCACCACTACGTCCGCCCCGGCAATCCACTGACCCTGATGCCCGGTGTGCACCTTGCCGCCCAAACCCGTCAGACGCCGGGTGATTTCGGTCTCCCGCAGGTCGGAGCCGCTCACGGTATAGCCGAGGTTCAAAAGCAACTCGGCAATGCCGCTCATGCCGATGCCGCCGATGCCCACGAAATGGATATGTTGTGTTTTCTTATACATGTACTTTTGTCCTTAATCCGTGGTCGCTCAGGCGGCCAACAGCTCCATGCTCTTTTCCACAATGGCCTCGGTCGCCTCCGGCCGGGCGAACTGTTGCATCCGCGCGCCCATATCCTGCAAGCGGGGGGCATCGTTTATAAGCCCCAGAATCTCCGCCCGCAGTTTTGCGCCATCAAGCTCCCGTTCCTGAAACATCAGGGCTGCCCCGCCTTGCACCAAGTAAGCCGCGTTGGTCGTCTGATGATCATCCGCGGCATAGGGGTAAGGGATCAAAATGGCCGGCTTGCCCAATACCGCCAGCTCTGCCAAGGTAGTTGCCCCAGCCCGCGAGACAACAAGATCCGCTTCCCGGTACGCCGTTGCCATATCATTAATAAAGGAAGAAACCTGGGCGGTAACCCCGGCCTCAGCGTAAGCCTTTCGTACCCATGCTTCATCGCTGTTTCCCGTCTGGTGCCGGACCTGAACCGCGCCGCCGGAGAGGTTCGGGCTCAAGGCCTCCACCATCAGAGCATTGACCCGGTGCGCGCCCTGACTGCCCCCCAGCACCAGCACTGTTTTGCCTGCGGCCTGACTTGTCTGCTGGCCTACCGTCTCGAGCAGCTCCGCCCGCACCGGATTTCCGGTGAGCACCGCTTTCCCCTTGGGGAAAAACCCCTCGGAGCCGGGGATGGAAATATATACCTGGTCAACGATTTTTCCAAGCATCCTGTTGGCCATTCCCGGAATTGAATTCTGCTCATGGATGCAGGTCTTCACCCCCATGAGTCTTGCCGCCAGCACCACCGGCCCGGTCACATAGCCGCCCACCCCCAAAACCAGCTGCGGCTTAAAGGCGCGCACGATCCGCAATGCCTGCCAGAGGCTGATGGGGAGCTGGGCCATACTCTTGAGTGTTCCCCATAGGGATTTTCCCTTCAAGGGCAGGCAGGCGATGGCCTTCTTTTCAAAAGAGCGCCCAGCCAAGGTCTTGTTGTCAATGGCACGGTCCGTGCTGACAAAGAGGATCTTGCCTTGGGGAAACCGGCGCAGCATCTCTTCGGCCACGGCAATGCCGGGGAAAAGATGCCCTCCTGTTCCTCCTCCGGTCACGATCATCCGCATGGACAGTCACCCAATCCTTATCTATCGGCCGCAGGCGGCCAAGCCGCGGTTGCCGCCATTTCTCGCCAGGAGCCAGTCTTGCGCCCGTTCCATGGTCTGGTGAAAACAGTCCGGGCAATAGCCATGGGAAATCCTTGCTTCCTTGCCGGCCTGTCCCTGGATCCAACCGGCCTGACTCTTGGTTTTTCGGCACACACAGCACACTGTTTGCATCAACCCGTCCTCGCCTTGTTGTCGCCCCCAAGCCGTGCCCCTCAGACACCAGACCTGCCGGACGTTTTTTCGGCCGTTGCGCTATCGCGCTTCCTGCCGCCCCAACCTGCCGACAGCCTGGGTGAATACCTCCCCCCGATGGCTGTAGCTTCTGAACATGTCAAAACTTGCGCAGGCCGGAGACAGCAGCACCGCGTCGCCCTTCTCCGCCATTGAACTGGCCAGCTGTACCGCCTCGTCCATTTCCGCGGCAAAGGCGATCCGGGTGCTCTTGGCAAAGGCCTTGGCAATTGCCTCCTTTGCCTCGCCAATCAGGACCATGGCCCTGACCTTTTCCTTTACCAGGGGGAGCAGCATCTCGTAGCCACCGCCCTTGTCCCGCCCGCCGGCGATGAGCACCACCGGCTGTTGCATGCCGCCCAGGGCGGAATAGACCGCGCCGACATTGGTGGCCTTGGAATCGTCGTAGTAGGTGATGCCTCCGATCTCCGCCACCAGGGCCAGCCGGTGCGGCAGCGGGGCGAAGCCGGCCAGACTTTTCCGGATATCCGTCGGGCTGCACCCCATGGCCCGGGCCGCGAGAATCGCCGCCATGGCATTTTCGCTGTTTGGCGCCTGGGCAAGCGGGGTTCCCGCCAATTCGTACTCCTCGATTTCCTTGCCTGCTCCGCCCTCCGCGGCAAGGCGAACCTTGGTCCCGCTGAGATATGCTGCCACCCCGGTCGCTTTGCTGGAGCGGTATTGCCGGATTTCTCCCCGCAGCGGCCAGGGGCTTTGCCCCTTTGCCTCTTTGCCAAGCCATCGGGCAATGACAGGATCGTCCCCGTTGACCACCGCCACATCGCCGGGCTGCTGGTTTTTAAAGAGCGACATCTTGGACTCGACATAGGCCTCGTAGGAGGCATACCGATCCAGATGGTCCGGGGTGATGTTCAGCAGCACCCCAACCCGGGGCCGAAACTCCCCACCGCTGTCGAGTTGGAAACTGCTCACCTCAAGCACCACCGCCTCACAATCCTGGGGCCCGGCGAGATACTCGGCCAGGGGGGTGCCGAGATTGCCGCCCACAAAGACCTTCTTGCCGCTGCCTTTGAGCAAATCACCGATCAGGGTGGTGACCGTGCTCTTGCCGTTGGTGCCGGTCACCGCCACCAACGCACCTTTTAGAAAATCCTTGGCCAGGGCCAGCTCGCCCACCACCGGAATCCCTTTTTGCTGTGCCTCCGCAAGGGGCGCGATCCCCAGCGGTACGCCCGGACTAACGAGAATGCAATCTGCCGAAGTTAAAAGCTCAGAGGTATGGCCGCCAGTTTCTACAAAAACTCCTTTCTCCTTCAGCCACCGAACCAAGTCTCCTTCAAGGTTCTCCTGACGGCCACCCTCTGAAACCGATATTTTTACGCCAAGATTGAGCAGGAAACGCACTGCGGAAACACCGGACTTGCCAAGGCCCACCACCACCACGTGGGCTCCCGGCTGCAGTATTTCCTTGAGGTTCCTGTTCATCCTTTCATCTTCCTCTATTTTCCTAACGCAACTTCAAGGTCGCCAGGGCGCTCAAGCCCAGGACAATGGAAACAATCCAGAACCGGACCACGACCTTGGGCTCTGTCCAGCCCTTCTTCTCGAAATGGTGATGAAACGGAGCCATGAGAAAGATCCTTTTTCCGCCGGTCATCTTGAAAAAACCCACCTGGAGGATGACCGAAAGCGCTTCCATGACAAAAACCCCACCGACAATGGCCAGCAGCATCTCCTGCTTGATGATGATCGCCACCATACCAAGAGCGGCCCCCATGCTCAGGGAGCCCACATCGCCCATGAAAATCTGGGCCGGGTAGGCATTGAACCAGAGAAAACCAAGGCTGGCCCCCACCAGGGCGCCGCAGAAAACGGCAACCTCGCCGGCCCCCGGCACATAGGGGATCTGCAGGTATGCCGCCAACCCGGCATGCCCGGCCAGGTAGGAGAAGAGCAGATAGACACTGCTCGTCACCACCGTGGGACCGGTGGCCAGCCCGTCAAGACCGTCGGTGAGATTCACGGCGTTGGAGGCACCGACCACCACCAGGGTAGCGAAAACCACGTAGAAGGTGCCCAGGTCGGGCTGGATATTTTTCAAAAACGGGAAGCTCAAGTGCCCGTCAAAATCCGGGTTGAAATAGATGAGCAATCCCGCCACTAAAGCGCCGAGAATCTGCCAGAAGATCTTGCCCCGGGCACTCAACCCCTTGCTGTTCTGCTTTTTTATCTTGCGGTAGTCGTCATACGCGCCGATTGCTCCGAACCAGAGGGTCACCCCGAGAATGATCCAGACAAAGGAATTATACAAATCAACCCAGAGCAGGGTGGTCACCGTCACGGCAAACAGGATGAGCAGCCCACCCATGGTGGGGACCCCCCGCTTGCTGAAATGGCTGGCCGGGCCGTCGTCCCGCACCACCTGACCGATCTGGTTTTCCTGCATCATGCGGATGAACCTGTTGCTCACCAGCAGCATGATAATAAATGCGGTCAGCGTGGCGCCGATGGCGCGGAAGGTGATATAGCGAAAAACATTCAGCGCGCTGAAGTAGGTGTGGAGCGGATAGAGAAGATGATAGAGCATGGTGGTTGTCCTTAGCCCTGCTTCTCAAGCAGATCGTGAGTGATTGTTTCCATCCGCATCCCGCGCGAGCCCTTGACCAAAACCCAGTCCCCCGGTTGCAGGGCCCCGGCAGCGATACCTTGGCGCAACCAGTTGCTGATCTCTTCCTTGTTGGCAAAAAACATGGCCTTCTTCCTGTTCATCCCAGCTTTCCAGGCCGCGTTAACCAAGGGTTCGGCAAATTCCCCCACCGCCAGCAAGGTGTCGAAGCCGAGCCGAGCCACCTCTCGGCCAATGGCCTGATGGGCCGCAACACTCTGTGCCCCGAGTTCCAGCATGTCGCCCAGGATGACCACCTTTTTATGGGTACGGTCCATGTGGTGCAGGGTCTCAAGGGCAGCCAGCACGGAAGAGGGGTTGGCATTGTAGGCGTCGTTCACCAGCCTGATTCCGCCGGTGAGCTTCTGCACCTGGAGCCGGTTTGCAAAGGGGGTAAAGCTCTCCAGCCCGGCCACGATATCGGCAAACTTCACCCCTGCCGCATGGGCCATGCCCGCCGCAGCCAGGGCGTTCTGGACATTATGCGCCCCCAAGCCCCGGATCTTCACCCGGGCCTCGTTGGTGCCGATTTGCAAGGTAAAGGCCATGCCGCGTTCACCCAGGCTGCGCAACCGCAGGCTGCGGATATCCGCCTTGGGGCTGCGGCCAAAGGTAATTTTTTTCTGACTGCAGCGCCGGGCTATGCCCCGCACCCTTTTGTCATCGATGTTGACCACCAGCTTGCCCCAGGCCTTGATCCCGGCAAAGAGCTCGCCCTTGGCCTTGGCCACCCCGGAGATGTCGCTTAAGCCCGCAAGATGGGCATCCTGAACATTGGTGATGCAGGCGATGTCCGGGTCCGCGATTTCGGTGAGCCTGGCGATCTCTCCGGGCTGGTTCATGCCCATTTCCATCACCGCGAAATCATGGTGAAATTCCACCGGCAGCAGGGAAAGCGGCAGCCCGATCAGGTTGTTAAAGTTGCCTTGGGTCTTCAGCACGTTGTATTCCCTGCTCAGGATCGCCGCAATCATCTCCTTGACCGTGGTCTTGCCGCAGCTTCCGGTCATCGCCACCACCTGCAGATCCGGCATCAGCGATCTCCGGTAGGCGGCCAGATCCCCGAGGGCGCGAAGGGTGTCGGTTACCAACACTACGGGCACCGGCGGCATCTTCTCGGGCACCATATCGACCACCAGCCCGGCAGCCCCTTTTTCCACGGCTTGCGCAAGATACATATGGCCGTCAAAGGTCTCTCCGCGCAGGGCCACGAACAGATCACCCGGTTCAATGGCCCGGCTGTCCGTGCAGACCCGGCGAAATCCCGCCGCAGTCCGGCCGGAAAGAAACCTGCCCCCCGTGGCCAAAAGAACCTGGGACAGCGTCCAGACCGGATTCTGCATGGGGCCAGAGCCAGGATTCTTTTCCGTTCTTCCGTTTTTCATACCGCAAGCACCTGTTCTCCGCACCATTGCCAAATCCATCACCCATCCCCCTCTTTAGAGAGCTTGACTACTTCTTCCGACCATTACCAGTTGAGCACCGCAGCCTGGGCTGCGGCTTCAAGCCTGTCATCGAAAAAAAATCTCCCCTCCGGGGTTATCTGATAGGTCTCGTGCCCCTTGCCGCATAGCAGCACCACATCGCCTGGCTGGGCATGGCGGATGGTTTCCCTGATCGCCTCCCGGCGGGAGGGGATAATGTCGTAGCCCTGCATTGCTCCCCGCGCCAGGAGCGCCTCAATCCGCAGGCGCGGCAAAGTGGTTTCCAAAATCCCCGCCTCAATGTCCCGCAGGATATCGGCAGACCTTTCACTGCGCGGATTATCCGAAGTAAGCACCACCACATCGGCCATCGCCCCGGCAACCTTGCCCATCAATGGCCGTTTCCCGCGGTCGCGGTCTCCGCCGCAGCCGAAAATCACGATCAGACGGCCCTTGGTGAGGCGGCGCATGGTCTGCAGCACATTGGCCAGCGCATCCGGGGAGTGGGCAAAATCAACAAAAACGCTGACCCCGGCGGGGGCCTGAACCCGCTCCAAGCGTCCGGGCGCGGCCTGGGCTTGCGCCAGCCCGGCAACAATCTCTTCCCCGGAAATCCGTAAGGCCACTGCCACCCCGACCGCACCGAGAAGATTCTTCAGGTTGAAGGTGCCAACCAGATCGGAACGGACCTGCAATTCCCCGGCCGGAGTTGCCAGAGAGGCCACCGTTCCGGCCAGACTCTCCCGAGCCTCTCGTACGGCCACCGTGGTCCCGCTAAAACCGCAGTCCAGCAGGGTCCGCCCTTTTTTCCCCGTGTAGCCCAAGGATTTGTCTGCCCGCAGGTCAGCCAGCAGACGCCTGCCCCAGTCGGCGCCGGCATCATCCCGCTCGTCGCAGATAACCACCGCCTTGCCGTCCTGTTTCAGGTACTCGGTAAAGAGCATCTTTTTGCTCGCAAAGTAACTGGCCATATCCCCATGAAAATCAAGGTGGTCCCGGCTCAAATTGGTAAAGAGCGCCGCATCGAAAAAGATGCCGGCCACCCGTTTTTGCTCAAGGGCATGGGAGGAGGTCTCCATGATCACATGGGTAACGCCGTTCTCCGCCATCTCCGCCAGGATCCGGTGCAGACTCACCGGATCAGGGGTGGTAAACGGGGCGGGAATTTCCACCGCGTTGTACCGATAATTCACGGTGCCGATCACCCCGGGGTTGCCTCCGGCCCGGCGGATGATCGACTCCAGCAGATAGGTGGTCGTGGTCTTGCCGTTGGTGCCGGTGATGCCGATCATCAGCATCCGCCGGGCCGGCTGGCCATGGAAACTGGCCGCCGCCTGCCCCAGGGCCTTTGGCGTATCGGCAACTTCGAGACAAGCGACCTTGGCATGCTTCCAGCCCCGGCAGCGCCCCTTGCCCACCAGCACGGCGGCGCACCCTTTTTTTACGGCCGCCTCCAGGTAGTCATGGCCATCCACGGTCAGCCCAGGGATCGCAACAAACAACGCCCCCGGCCCAGCCTGGCGGGAGTCGGCGGTGATGCTGCGTATCGTTTTGTCCTGTAGCCTGTCCAGGTTCACGATTTCCATCTCCTCGGCCATTTCCCGTAAAGATACTGCGGCAAGGTTGTTATTTTTTCCCATGTCCAGTACCCGGCTTCTTCCCTTACTGCATCGTTTTCAGGTGCAACACACATTGTTCAACGCCCCGCAAGGCTGCACCGGCCAGGGGATACTGGCTTGCCACCTGCCCCGAGCCGATGATCTGCAACCGCACCCCATACGGTTGCAGAACCTGCATCGCCTTGCGCCCGCTCAACCCCCGCACATCGGGCATGACGAGCCCCTGCGGCCCTTGGACCAAAGCGGCGGGCAGGGTGGATTTGGCTTGAATCATTTCCATTTTTTTGTAGTAACCGGTTTCCCGTACCGCCAACTCCCTGGCGGTGGGGGGCTTCACCTTGTTCTGGAGAGCAGTTCTGGCCTGCGGCATCATCTCTTCCGCAAAATCCCGAACCGGCGACTTGGCCAACGGGTCGATATGAGCACCCTCAAGCACAACAATCATGGCAATTTCAGGGTGTTCCAACGGGGCCATGCCCAGGAGAATACTCTCCATTACCGGCTGGCCCGGGCCCGCATTTTCGCCGCCCTCTTTTCCCGGCTGCGCCTGGTTCTGCGGAGCAAGATTTTTTTGCAGCAGCGATTCGATGACAAAATTAGTCCGGCCAGCCCCAGCAGCCTTTTTCATTTCGCTGCGCATGCCAGTACTTACCTCGGGTCGCACGACAAACTCCCCAATTCCCTGCCGGACCGGCACATCCCACACCTGCTCATCCTGCCAGACAGCACGGAGCACATGGGGGGTCATCACCTGACCTCCGTTAAACAACCGGCAAAATGCCGACAGCAACGCCAGAGGGGTTGCTGTCGGACCAAAATCTTTTTCAGCGCGCGGGACCATGGCCTTTGCCGATTCCGGGGGATTTCCCACCGGAATCGCGACGGTCTTATTCGCCGGGCCGACATGCACATCCTTTAAGGCAAACAACGCCTCGGGCAAGTCCACCTCGCCCTTGACGGTCAAGCCGATTTTGTCTGAAAAAGCATTGAACTCGTCACGGCCCACCACGGTCTGCCCAAAGCCAACCCCCTCCGGGGAAATATACCTGCCATCCTGCACCAGATTCCAGGCAGCCCGCTGAACCGCTTCCGGCTCCTGCCCTGCCACCGGGCCTGCTTCGCTTGCCGGCACCCCGCTTTTTTCCTGAGCGCTCCTGTTATCCATGATCGCCGCTGCCTGGAACAACCGGTCCATGGCACCAAGGTCAAGAATATCTTCCACAGCCCGGTTCCGCCGCGCCTCGGCGCTGAATTCCCAAAATCGATTGGGATCATAGTCCGGCAGACTGGCCAACCCGATAATCTCCCCGGTATCCGGGGCCATGAGCACAGCCACCCCACCTTTGGCTCCCGTGCTGCCGACAAGGGCTTTCAGCTTTTGCTCCAAAATGTTCTGCAGGTGGATATCAATGGTCAGGATAAGGCTGGCGCTGTCGCTCCCCTCGGCTATTTTCCTGCTCACCCCGGCCGCAGCCAGTCTGGGATCGTACACCCCGCCGCCCCGCAGCACACTGTCATAATAAAACTCGACCCCGGCCAACCCCTGTTCATCCTTTAAAAAACCAATGACATGGGCGCCCAACTGGTTTCCCGGATAAAACCTCTGCACCTGGTTGATACGGTAGACCCCTTTCAGGTTGAGATCGGCAATTTTCACCGCTTTCTCCCGGGATAAATCCCTGCCAAGCCAGGCAAAACTTCTTTCCCCCTTCAGGGCTGAAAGAATATTTTTCTCATCCAGTTCGAGAATTTTTGCGACCGCACGGGCAACTTCCTCGGGCGCCTCAAGCTCCAAAGGCCTTGCATATAAAGAACTCCGCTGAAAGCTCACTGCCAGCTCCATGAAGTTCCGGTCATAAATATTTCTCCGACCACCACCGGTGACGGCGCTGACCTGTTCCTCTTTTTGCCCGTCGCTCTGGGTCTGCTGACCGCTGTCGCCAAAAAACTGACTTCTGATGGCCACCACCGCAAACACTATCGCCAGAAGCAAAAGAAATCCGCCCACCAGGGCCGGCCGCCGGTCTCTTCCCTCAATTGCCCGCTTCTTCATGCCGGGCCCTATGGCCTTCTCATCTGCTTTTCGGAAGGCGGGAACAATCCCAGCCCCCCTGCCGCAGCTTCAATTTTTTCCTGTTGCAGCAGCGCTTCTTTTTCCGCGGAGAGCGCCACATTGGCAGCGGTGAGTTCGACTTTTTCCTGCCTGCCCTTGTCAAGCCTGCCGAGGCCATCCCGTAACGCAGCGCCGAACCAGAGACTACTGACGACACCCAGCAGCATGGCGACAACCGTTATTACCCCAATAATCCTGAACGGCCGCTCCCCCCGATCCGAGCCGCCCGCCCGTTTGCCTGCGACCCTTTGCCTGTTGCCGCCCGCGCCGGAATATTTTTTAGCGTAATCCCGCATCTCAGGTGCTTCCTCTTGCCGCAACCCGCAGCTTGGCGCTTCTTGCCCTGGGATTGCGCAGGCATTCAGCGCGGCCAGGGGTCAGGGGCTTCGGGGTGATTACCTCAAGCAGGGGGTTTTCCCGGAAAGCCTGTTTTACCAGGCGATCCTCCAGGGAATGGAAGGAGATGACACAAAATCTGGCGCCGGGTGCGAGCAGGGTGGCGCCATCGGCCAGAATCCGCTCAAGGCTGTCAAGTTCGCGGTTTACGGCGATGCGCAAGGCCTGAAAAACCTTGGTGGCCACATGGATCTTCTTGGGATGGAACCGTTTGGGAATGGCCTGATCCACCAGGGCGACAAGTTGATCGGTGGAAACAATCTTCTCTTTCCGCCGTGCCGCGACAATCTCTTCGGCAATCCTTCTCGCCTGGCGCTCTTCGCCATAGTAGAAAAAAATATCCGCTAGCTCTTCCTCGGAGGCCTCGTTGACCAGCTCGGCGGCCGTGGTGGTCTGGCGCTGGTCCATCCGCATATCAAGCGGCTCGCTGCCTTTAAAGCTGAAACCACGACCGCTTGCATCCAGCTGCAAAGAAGAAAGACCCAGATCGAGCAGCAGGCCATCAATTGTGCCAATGCCAAGCTCCATCAGGGTCTCCTTTATCGAGGTGAAATTTTCATGCACGAAACGGACACGGCCTGCATACCGGGCCAGCCGTTCCTGCGCCAGGGTCAGAGCCGAAGCATCCCAGTCAAACCCCACAACCTGACCGCTGGGACCGCAGGTCTCAAGTATTCTTTCCGTATGGCCGCCCAGGCCCAGATTGCCATCAACATACAGACCTCCATCTTTCGGGGCCAGACAGGTGACCACTTCCTCGAGCATGACCGGGAGATGAGATGGCTGCATACCGGATCAGAACAGCCCCAATTCCTGAAGAACCTGCTCGAAATCCTGGAAATTCTCGGCGGTCGGCTTGTTCTCAGCCTCCCAGACTTCCTTGTCCCAGATTTCAAAATAGGTAATCATGCCGTTGGCGACGATTTCCTTCTTGATGCGGCAATCTTCCCGCAAGGTCGCGGGAAGCAGGATTCTGCCCTGCTTGTCCAGGGCGCATTCTTCGGCACCACCGATCATGTACCGGATCAGCTTGACCGTTTCCGGGCTCTTCTGGCCTTGGGCCAACAGGGCCGCCTCCAGCTCTTCCCATTGCGGCAACGGATAGGCCCGGATACAGTTGTGCCAGGGAATGACCATGAGCCGCTCATCGCCCTGGCTGCGCAGGGACTCGCGGAACCGGGTCGCGATATTCAGCCTGCCCTTCGCGTCGAGGACATGCTCGGAGCGACTGCGGAAACGACAGACTGGATTTTTCACATTCCCTTCAACCACACGCAGCTCCTTCTTGCTCCCCTATTACCCACTTTGCACCACTTTATGTACCCTTATAGTGAAAAGGACGGATCAGTGTCAAGGAAAAAACAAGCGGAACAGCTTATTCTTTCACCTTAATTAAAGCATTAAAAACACTACATATGGACTCCACTTGGAAGACAAGCACTACAGAAAGTATTGCATGGAAAGATTACCCATATTCCACCCAATCAAATATTTTTTTGTGGGGCAAGGTGGGGTGAAATTTCACCGCCAGCCAGATTTTCCCCAGAAAAAAGCAACCCTCCCGCCGAGGCCATGCCGCGACCTAATCCACCTCTTTATCTTGCTGATTTTTTGGTTTTTCCTTGCCTTTCCCCCGATTTTCATTTAAGGTGCCTCTTTTTTTCCCCAACCGGGAACGAACCCTTCTTTATGGAAGTCACAAAGTTATGGATCAAAGCATAATCAGAAACGTCGCCATTATTGCCCACGTTGACCATGGAAAAACCACCCTGGTCGACCAACTTTTCCAGCAAAGCGGCATGTTCCGGGAAAACCAGGAAGTCGCCGAACGCCTCATGGACTCCATGGATCTGGAAAAGGAACGCGGTATCACCATCACCGCCAAAAATGGCTCCTATTGCTACAAGGATTACTGGATCAACATCA
Source organism: Thiovibrio sp. Mzg5 (assembly GCF_055379285.1). Taxonomy (NCBI): domain Bacteria; kingdom Pseudomonadati; phylum Thermodesulfobacteriota; class Desulfobulbia; order Desulfobulbales; family Thiovibrionaceae; genus Thiovibrio; species Thiovibrio sp. Mzg5. The sequence goes on from NZ_AP022872.1 coordinate 1,992,077, forward strand.
TCGACACCCCTGGACACGCCGATTTCGGCGGCCAGGTGGAACGGGTCCTGCGCATGGCGGACGGCTGCCTTCTTCTGGTGGACGCCCAGGAAGGCCCCATGCCCCAGACCTATTTTGTTTTGAAAAAGGCGCTGGCCGCAGGGTTGCGCATCATCGTGGTGATCAACAAGATCGACAAGCCCGCAGCCCGCTGCGAGTGGGTGGTTGACCAAGTCTTCGACCTCTTTGTCAAGCTGGAGGCCCCGGACCACCTGCTGGATTTCCCGGTGGTCTACGCCTCGGCCAAACAGGGCTACGCCAAGCATCACCTCATCGACGAATCCACCACCATGGAGCCGATCTCCCAGCTCATAGTCGCCCATGTACCCCCGCCATCCGGCGACCCGAACGCGCCCCTGCAGATGCAGGTCAGCTCCCTGGACCATTCCCCCTATCTGGGACGGCTCGGCATCGGCAAGGTGACAAACGGCACCCTGAGCATCAACAAACCCATTGCCGTGGTCAAGCGCGACGGCAGCGTAACCCCTGCCCGGCTCACCAAGATCTTCCGCTTTGAGTCCGACAAAAAGGTGTCCACCGATACGGCCGGGGTCGGCGAGCTGGTTGCCGTGGCAGGCATGGACGACGTTACCGTCGGCGTGACCTTCACCGATGCGGACAACCCCATGCCGATGCCCCTGATCGAGATCGATCCGCCGACCATCTCGATGAATTTTATCCCCAACGACTCGCCTTTTGCCGGGTTGGAAGGAAAATTTGTCACCTCCCGCCATTTGGAGGACCGGCTCCGAAAAGAGACCCTTGCCGACGTGGCCCTCCGGGTCGAACCCATGACGGAAGGCGTCGGCTATGTGGTTGCCGGCCGTGGCGAGCTGCATCTTTCCATCCTCATCGAAAAGATGCGCCGCGAGGGTTTCGAGCTCCAGGTTACCCGCCCCCAGGTCATCATGAAACAGGAAGGCGGCGTCACCCTCGAGCCTTACGAGGAACTGACCATTGACGTGGACGAACAGTACGCCGGGGCGGTAATCGAACGGCTGGGAATGCTCAGAGGCCAGATGCAGGAAATGACCCAAGCAAACGGCATGAACCGGCTGGTCTACAAGATCCCCACCCGGGGTCTGCTGGGCTACCGCTCCGAATTCATGACCGCCACCAAGGGATTGGGCATGATGAACTACGTTTTTGCCGAATACGGCCCCTATGCCGGAGACATCATCAATCGGGTCAACGGGGTCCTCATCAGCATGGATACCTGCACCACCGTGGCCTACGCCCTTTTCAACCTGCAGGATCGCGGCCGCTTGTTCCTCGGCCCGGGCAACAGGATCTATGCCGGCCAGATCATCGGCGAGAATGCCCGGAACCAGGACATGGTGGTCAATCCGGCCAAGGGCAAGAAGCTGACCAACATGCGCGCTTCCGGCTCCGATGAAAATGTGGTTCTTGTGCCGCCGGTGCAGATGAGCCTGGAAGACTGTATCGCCTACATCAATGATGATGAACTGGTGGAAGTGACCCCCAAGACCATCCGGTTGCGGAAGAGATCGCTCAACGTGAAATAAGAAGGGCGTACGCTCCCCTCTTCTCTTGAGGCACCATAAAAAAAGGCCCTGTCGGACAACATCCGACAGGGCCTTTTTTTATTTGCGCAAGCAGCAACCGCGCTACAACACCACGGTCCGCTTGATATACTTCACCACCTCCGCCGGGTCGTCCATGACCTGGAAGTAGAGCAAATCGTCTTCCACGATGTACCGCTCGGCCAACATCCTCTCCTTGATCCAATCCACCAGGCCGCCCCAGAAATCAGAACCCACCAGAATAACCGGAAAACGTTTCACCCTCTTGGTCTGGATCAGGGTCAACGACTCGAACAGCTCATCCAAGGTGCCAAAGCCTCCGGGCATGCCGATAAAGGCCATGGAATATTTGACAAACATCACCTTGCGGACAAAGAAATACTTGAAGTTCATGGGGACGTTGGTAAAGGGATTGGGCTCCTGCTCATAGGGCAGATTGATGTTAAGCCCGATGGACAGGCCTTCGGCAATGGCCGCACCCTTGTTGGCCGCCGCCATGATCCCCGGTCCGCCGCCGGTGATGATCCCGTAGCCGGCAGTGGCCAGATCAAAGGCGATCTGCTCGGCCAGCTTGTAGTAACGGTCGTCCTGGCCGGTTCTGGCGGAGCCGAAGATCGACACCGCCGGCCGGCCGATGTTGGCCAGGGTGTCAAAGCCCTCGACAAACTCACTGAGGATCCGAAACAACCGCCAGGAATCACCCACCTGGAAATTATCCAGCGAATACTGCTGCCGTTCGTCAACGACCCCGGCCTTAGTCAACCTCATATCCAGTCTCCTCGAAAGCGATCACAGGGCACCACATCTGCTTTGTCATCGGGCTGCTCATGTGCAATAGCACACTTCGCACCCCTCTTTCGTGCATCTGTGGCACCCTGCAATCGCTTACAGTTCAGTAAAGATGATCGCACAAAAAGTCTCGGAAGCGCAATCAGGAAAGAGCTGCCAGTGCCGCCTGGGCCGGGGCAAACCCCGGGGAATACCGCAATATCTTGGCATAGAGCCTTCTCGCCTGGCCGGGTTTTCCCTGTTGCTCAAAAATCCTGCCCAGCAACAGCGCGGCTTCCGCCTGGCGCGGATCAAGACGGAGACACTCCACCAGGGACTGCCTTGCCCCCTCCTGGTCCTGGGTCAAGGCCTGCACCTGGCCAAACCGATACCAATGGGCAGCCTTGCCCCCATCCAGTTCAACCGCCTGCCCGCACAGGGCCAGGGCGATATCCTGGCCCTGTTTTTCCAGGGCATAGAGCCTGCCAAGCCTGCTCAACGAACCGGCATCCCTGGGGTTGCCGCTGACCGCCCGCTGATAGGCGGCAATGGCCAGGCCGTTCTCCCCCAAGGCCTCACAGGCCCGACCCAGCCAGCGCGCCACCACCATGGGCTCTCCGCCCTGCTGGGGATTCTTTTTGATCAACTTGTCGCAACGCTCCAAGACCTCACGGGCTTCACCGTATCTGCCCTGCCGACAATAGAGCATGCCAAGATGCTGCAAGAGGTCGGGATGATCGCGGTCCACGGCCAGCGCCCTTTCCCAGAGCGCCAGAGCCTCGGCAGCCTGATTGTCGTCGAGACAGATAAAGCCCAGATTGAACAGGGCCATGAAACTCTTTGGTTCAACCCCCAGCGCCTTCACAAAACAGGCCCGGGCCGCCTTGAGTCGATTGAGCTGGATGTTGGCAACCCCCATGCTGTTGAGGATGTTCACATTACCCGGCTCAAGGAGCAGACCTTGCCGGTATTCCCCAAGGGCCTTGACCAGATCGCCCTCGTTATAATAGACATCCCCGCTGATATTGAGGCTCACCGCGTCGAAGACAGCCAGCGAATCCGGGCCGAAAAAGGCTGCGTGCTGCAAGGCCTTGCGGCAGTTCAGGGGCAGGTCCGATTTCTTGAACTCATGATAGGGAAAGGTGGCCACCCCCATGGAAAAGGAGCTGCCGCCGATACCCTCCATCTTGCCTCGAAAATCCTTGAGCCAGGCGCGGGCCGCCTTGCCATCAAGCCCGTCGAGGAAGAGAAACGCCTCCCGCTGATTGACCAGCACCAGCCCCTTCTCCTGGCCAAGCAATGTCCTGAGTCGTTTGGAAAAATGGTTGCTGGCCGGCTCCTGGTCCATGCGGAGCAGGACCAGGGATAATCGGCTTTTGCCGCGATACAGGGCTCGCAATTTTCGCAGCGCCGATTCCGGGGTCTTGCGAAAGGGGTGGGACTCTATATCCTGGGCCGTTACATGGCCGCAGAGACTGAAAGGCCCCCGCAAGCGGGCGGTGCGCAGGGCCTGCCAGGCCTGCTCCAGAAGTTGTTCCGGAGCGCCGCTCTCCTCGGGATCGTGGGGCGTCACCGTGGTGATGCCGAGATGGGCGGTGACAAAATTTTCCCGCTTGAGCCTCAGCAGCAGCGATTCGCCCAACTGACGGGCCTGCTCCATATCCGCCCCATACCAGAGCAGACCGAAGATCCCGGCGCCGAGGTGGTGCAGATGCATGTCCTCCCCGATCATAGAGGCAAGACAGCTTCCGGCCCGCACGATGTAGCGCAGGCTCCGGTCCGCGTCACGGGTGCGCGGGTAGACCTCCAGCAGGGCAAGGGTGGCCGGGACTTGGGGCGACAGGGCTGCGTCCTCCTCCTGACCAAGGGCCTCAAGCTCCCCCCGCAGATGAAAGCCGTTCACCAGCCCGGTGGCCGGGTCCTGGCAGCTCTGCTTGAGCAGATAAAATTCCCTGGAGATGATATGGCTCTGCTCGTCGAGCCAGACCGTCGGCATCCCGTAGAGCTGGGCCTCACCGCCTTGCACCACCAGTAGCCCGCAGAGCGTTTCCCCGCCCCAGATGGGCAGCAGCAGCTCCTGCTGCTCTGCCTCGACCACGGGCAGATGGTTGTCGCGGATCTGCTTGAGCGCATCCTTAAGCTCCGCAGGCGGCTTGCCCTCCTCGTCGCCCAGAGGCACCAGCTTGGCGGTCTCACAGGGAAAAAAATCAAAAGCCGTCTTGGTGAACAGCGTGGAAAACCGGCGAAGATCGGCAGGGGTCAGAGGCCCGGCCTCAAACAGCAAAGGGATGGTCATCGTTTCTTATCCTCAAAAACTTCTTTCAGACAGTTGGCCAGCATGGGCACTTCCTTGTCCGCCACGGTGCGCATATCAAGGAGCAGCCGGTCATCCTCGATGCGGCCGAGCACCGGCAGGGACAACGCCCGCAACCCCTTTTCCAGCTCATTGACGCTCCGGTCCAGGGGGGCCAGGGCCACACCCCGGCTGGGCAGGGGTTGTTCCGGCAGGGAACCGCCGCCCACCATGGAGGTAATATTCTTGAGTTCCACCCGGCAGACCGATCCAAGCGGCTTGCCGATCAACCGGCGCAGCCGCTTGGCCTTCCGGTCGATGGCAGCCAGGGGCATGGCCAGCATGGCCAGGGTGGGGATGGCAGCGATGGCCTTTTCCTCGTCAAAGTAGAGACGCAACACCGCCTCCAGCCCGGCCAGGGTGAACTTGTCGATACGCAGCGCCCGGTTCATGGGGTTGGCCTTGATCTGCTCGATGATCTCTTTCTTGCCCACGATAAGCCCGGCCTGGGGGCCGCCCAGCAGCTTGTCGCCGCTGAAGGTCACCACATCGACCCCGGCCCGGACCACCTCGCCTACGGTGGGCTCTTTGGCCAGGCCGAAGCGGGAAAGGTCGATCAGACAGCCGCTGCCCAGATCCTCCATGACCGGCAGGTTGTGGCGTCCGGCCAGCGTGACCAGCTCCGCCAGCGGGACCTCGGAGGTAAAGCCGATGATCCGGTAATTGCTGGTGTGCACCTTGAGGAGCAGTGCGGTTTCTTCGGTAATCGCGGCCTCATAGTCACGGAGATGGGTGCGGTTGGTGGCGCCCACCTCCACCAGCTTGGCCCCGGTGCGGCTCATCACCTCGGGAATCCGGAAGGAGCCGCCGATCTCCACCAGCTGACCCCGGGAGACGATGACCTCGCGCCCCTTGGCCAGGGTGTCCAGCACCAGCATCACCGCGGCGGCATTGTTGTTGACCACCAGGGCAGCCTCACCCCCGGTCAGCTCGCAGAGGATCTCCTCCACCAGGCTGTACCGGCTGCCCCGCTTGCCCGTGGCCAGATCAAGCTCCAAGTTGGAATAGCGGCTGCCCACGGCCAGCAGGCTTTCCATGACCGCCTCGGGCAACAGGGACCGGCCAAGGTTGGTATGCACCACCACGCCGGTGCCGTTGATCACGGTACGGAAGTTGGGTCGGAGTCGGGCGGCAAGGAGTTTATATAGGCGGGGAAGCAGCGCGACCTGGGTCAGATCACCGGGCTTGATGGGCGCACCCTTGAGAATCTCCTGCCGGAGAGACTCCAGCAGTTGGCGCACCGAGCTTTTCACCAGCGAAGCAGGCGCATCGGTAGGCGGGTCCAGCCAGCCTAAAAATTCATCAACCTTAGGAATAGCCCGAAGCAGGCGTTGGGTGGAAGCTGCCGATTGCCCGGCGGATTCAGGTTTTGTGGTCATTCACTCCCCAGTTCAGGCAGAAAACGGCGGTTTGAGATCAAGAAACCCATAACATACTGAAAGGACTTACCGTTTTTCCGGAAAGCTGTCAAGGGGGAGGCGGCGCCAAAGGAGGGCGCAACTGAAATTCGAAGCAGCCAAGACTGGACGACATTGGCCACACTGGCTAATGGATCAGGTCCGAATCTCAGGCACCACCGGGAAAAGGCTAACGCTTGAAATCAGATGAGTGTTATTCCGCGTCCGCTAGAGTGACTTATTGGGCAGCACTTTTCAATAGTCACTGTCTCTAAAGGCATAGCCGAGCTTCGTGGCATGGGAAATTCCCGCGTGATTCGAGCATCCGTGCAGCGTAAGTATATTTCCTTGAACGCCTACTTCGTTTTTCTAACTTTAATCTTTAATCTTTCCTGCCTTGTCTAGAAGCTCGTGGTAGTCTTTTTTGATATCTTTTAAGATGGCACATTCGCCTTTTGACTCTGCTTGCAACAACGCATGCGCAAGTACGGGGGCAAATTCGTCATTATCTCTCAGAAGAAAGCCGGTTCTATAAGCCAAAGCTTGCCCAATAGGACGGCTACTGCATGCAAGTTTTACCAGAAAAGATTCAACCCCCTGCAAGTATTGATCTACTGGCACAGGACCGGGGATGGCCGCAACTTTGGCGAAATCCTTACCATAAAATGCGCCCCTTACCCGCAACTTTTCCGGCAAGTCAAGCTTAGTTGGCTTGCCTTGCAAAGGTATGGAGCTCAATGCGCTCTCAAGCGTGGAATCACTGAGCGCCCCTGCGAGCTGCTTCCTAATGTTGTCCGCATCTCCTGCTGTTAGGGGACCAACTTGCACGTTGCTCAAATCGCAGATATCTAGGATTGCTGCTTTAAGGTTCGCACCTCGAAACTCCGCGTAAGCGAGGAAGGCACCTTTTAGGTTGGCCTCCTCTAAATTTGCTCCCTGAAGTTGCGCTGTACGCAGGTCTACCCCCTGTAAGTTGGCCCCCGGCAGATCTGCTGCTTGTAGTTTAACACCGAACAAGGACGCCCCCCGCAGATCGACACCAGCCAATGCTTTCCCGAGCGTTGTTACCGCAGGCGTTTTGACCGCCTGTAGGTTGGCCATGTACAAATTTACACCTTGCAGCTTAGCCGCACTTAAATCTGCACCTTGTAGCTCGGCGTACATGAGGTTGGCACCTTGCAGATCGGCATCAAACAGATTTGCACCTCGAAGGCTACTGGGAACGAAGCCTCCGCTCTGTTTTTTCACTCTACTTAAATTTGCACCCTGAAAATTGCTGCTCGCTAATGTGGCAGAATCCAATCTTACGCCTTTAAGGTCAGCATTGTAAAAGCTTGAATAACTGAAGTCAGCACCGCGCAAGTCGCGTTCCTGAAGTGTGATGCCTTTGGCGTGGTCAAGCCATGCGTCATCGACTGTTTTCCCTTGTTGAATGTAAACGGCCACAAGCTGTGGTGGTGGCGCCTCTTCCACCAGAGTCGTGCTCCTAACTATTAGATTCCGGTGCAGCTGATCCTTGAGCCGATCAAGGAATCTTGCGGGCCGATCCAAGGACTCTCCGGGGACGGTTGCAACGACCAACGAGAACAGGCAAGACGTCATGATCATTAGGCACATGGCTGCCACCCTTAAGCGACATAGAATCTTTGATGTCCGCGATGATCTAGACTCATGCTTTTTCGGCCGACAGTTGAGAATGATTCTCCAAATTACCCAGAGCACCGCTAAATCCAACAAAAATATCGCCCTGTGCCACCAGGTTATCGGCACGCTGTGGTAGGGCAAAAACCGCAATTGTATGAACTCCAGCAAGACCGGCGGCGCGGCAATGACGGTTACCCATATGATTAGACGTAATACCGATCGAATGACAAGCGATCTTTCCGCTTGAATCGACAAAGGACTGATAGCAAGCGGCAGCAGTAAGCCTCTTTGCCAATTCTGCTCCGATTTGTCTTGTAATGTTTGTAGCGCTTCTTCGAAGGCCGCCTGCTTAATCGACAGGAAATATATATTAAGTAACAAATAAAGATGGAGCACTAATAGTGCGAACGGAACAAAGATGTAAAAACTTCGGACGGGCAACTCAACGGTTAGTAGCGGCAATTGCAGCTTGGTTTCCAGAAGCAATTGTTTATCGGTGGTAGTAGCGATAGCAACAGCAATGTAGATGCCCGCAAGCAGGTAGGTGGTGAAGACGCCACTAAGGCGCCTCGCAGTCTCATCAACTGAGCAGCGCAACTTCTCGATGGGCGGCAGAGGGTGCTCTTTATTCATCATGGCCTACTAGCCAGCAGCATGGTTATCTCCCCCCTCTTAGCGATTTCAGGAGGCCGTCTATCAAAATAGACGAATCCGCTGAAGATGCGGAAACCTAGGTTACTGTCCATATAACATCCCTTCGCATTTTCACCTTTCCCTGATAATCATTAATCCATTTATTTTTAGACAGTTGCCTCTTCGCACCAATTTATCATAACATCTTATGAAGATCATAATAGCATACCTCTCCTCAAAACTCCTCAATCCGTTTCCTGAACCAACGGAGCACCGCCTCCTTCTTCTCGGCGATGTCGATCTCGTAGATGTCCTGCGGGAACAGCAATTCCGCCACCCCGGAGTCGAAAATCCGCTTCACCTCGTACTCGTCGTGGGAAACCTCCCGCTCATAGATATAATTGAGGTACGAGCGGTTGGTGTGGACGATGAATTCCACGCGCATGCCGCCCATGCGGGCGAAGAACTTGAACATCTGGGTCTTGGCGGAGCTGCCGATGCTGCCGCTGTGATGCCCACCGCCGGAAAGGGTGTCGCTCACCTCCTCCAGGGTCATCAGCGACCCGGCTCGGGTGGCGCTCTGGGTCAGGTGTTTCTGGAAGGCCTTGACCTCGGCCACCGAGTCCACCACGCCCATGAGGCCCAGCTCATCGTCCACCGCCACGGCCGGATTCTCCTCGCCCTTGCGCAGGAGCTTGAGCACCTTGGCCTCGGACTGCTTCTTGCGGATGGAGACATAGATCGGCACCTCGGCCCCATTGGCCTGGAAGCGGCGGCGCTTGATCAAGGTGAGCTTCTGGTTGGCCTTTCTTTCCACTCCGCGGGCCTGCTCCCGGCTGACGACCTCAACCTTGGTGCAGGCAAAAGTATCCGGGTCGTGGTCGCTCAGAAGATAAACAATCTCCAGCTCGCCGATTCTGCTTTTCTTGCTCCAGACGTATTCGTTCAAAAAGTCGAGAAACTGGCCGAACTTGCCCTCCACCTCGGTTTCCCGTTCCCGCTGATCGATGGAGCCGGCCAGATTCATGAGGATCAGCTTGCGCTTGGCCTCGAAGCGCGCTTTTTTGTGGTAGCGGTCGTCAAAGAGGATGAGCAGCAGATCCACCGGGCTCTTGCAGGAGTCGATCTCGTTGGTCATCTCGATGTAGGAGGCGTAGTTGGCCAGCACCTTGGCCTTGAGATAGTTGATCACCCCGTCGGCGGTCCGGGAATAGGTGTTGACCCGCAGGATCACCTCCCGGGCGTTGCCCTCGATGCCGAACATGTTGCCCAGCAGCCGGTAGGCCCGCTCGTTAGCCAGCTTCCGCCGGGCGGGATCGTTGATGATCGCCTGGATTCCGGCGAAGGTTCGGACATCGAGAAACTCGAAGATCTGGTTGCGCAGAATCCGGTAACGGGTGGCCATGCCAGCCTCGGCCAGCCCCTTGGCAAAAAGCCGCGCTTCCGTGGAAAACGAGGCCAGGGATGGCGGCCTGTCTCCGGTGGCGAAGGGACCGGACCTGGCCAGCAGTGAAAAGATGTTCTCTTGCGTCATGATGCTTTCTCCACTTTTTTTCCACTGTACGGGCAGGGAGGCACTGGGATCAAGAACTATATTCGGCCACCAACCGACGCACTTCCAGATCATGAAGCGGCCTGCCCAGGGCCAGGCACTGGCTCCGAAAGGAATCGGCCAGCCGGGCCAGCTGCGCCTCCTGGACCTGCACACCCAACTGCCGCAACCGCTCGGCCACGCCCTGCCTGCCCACCTTGGCCCCATACGACAATTGCCTTTCAGCCCCAACCAGCTTCGGTTCGTAGGGCTCGTAGGTCCGAGGATCCTTGGCGATCCCGGCCAGATGCAGGCCGGTTTCGCAGGCAAAGATCCCCGCGCCGATTACCGGCTGATGGGGTTCGATATTCCGGCCCGAGCAGTCGGCGGCCAAACGGGCCAGGCCTGGAAACAGAGTGGTCGCATAGGGCCTTGTTCCTTGCAGGGCCAGATAACCGGCCACCTCTTCCAACCGGCTGTTCCCGGCCCGCTCTCCCAACCCCAGGACGGTGACGTCGGCCCAATGGGCGCCTGCCTCCAAAGCAGCAATGGCATTGGCCGTGGCCATGCCGAAGTCGTTGTGCATGTGCACCCCGATCTCCACCGCAAAATTGCTCCGCAGATCGCGGACCAGGGCACCAATGGTGCCAGGGGTGGCCACGCCCACCGTGTCGGCGATCCGGATACGATTCACTCCGTTTTCACAGGCAACGCTGACGATCTCGCGTAGGAAGGCGGGCTCTGCCCTGGTCGCATCCTCCAGCCCGAGGGAAACATACTCCACCGCCGCCCCCGCCCTGGAGACCGCCTTGGCCACCATCTCCACCACCGCTGCACGCCCCAGGTTCAGCTTAGTGGTGATATGGAGATCAGAAACCGGCACGGAAAGGGAGAGCACCTCCGGGGCCAGGCCAAGAGCGCAGGCGATGTCCTCCTTGCGGCAGCGGCACCAGAGGGACAGCCGCTTCACCCCGGCCTCTTCGCGACAGCGGGCGACCAAGGCGGGAAGTTCTTTATCCAGCGGCGAGGCGACCCCCACCTCCACCTCTTCGATCCCGACCCGTGCAAGATACCGGGCAAGGGCCACCTTCTGCTCCAGGGTGAAGGCAACCCCCACCGTCTGGCTGCCCTCGCGCAGGGTGCTGTCCACCAAACCGCGTACCTGCTCCATGACCGTCACCTCACCTGACTGATGCGGTGGCCAATCCACGCGCCGCCAGGCCTTCTTTTTTCCACTGCGCCCGCTGGCAGACCTTTGTCCGCCAGCCGTCGTCGTCCTCCGGCGCGGCAAACTCCTTTCTGCTGCTGACCTCTTCCACCCTGCCATCGGCAAAGACGACCAGGGTGTCGCCGAACACCTCCACATCCGCCGGATCATGGGTGATGACAACCAGGGGCACCCCGAACCGTTGCCTGATCTCCAGCAACTCCATGCGCATCCGATGACGGAGCATGGAATCCAGGGCGGAAAAGGGCTCGTCCAGCAACAGGATGGAGGGCTTCTTGATCATGGCCCTGGCCAGGGCCACCCGCTGCTTCTGCCCCCCGGACAGCTCCGCCGGATAGCTTTCGGCCAGATGGGTGATCTCAAAGGAGGCCATGATCTCCGCCACCTCCTGCCGGTCGTCGGGGAACAGGTTGAAGCGCCAACCCTTTTTCAGGGGGTAGCCGATATTTTCCCGCACCGTGAGATGGGGAAACAGGGCATAGTCCTGAAACAGATACCCCACCCCCCGCTTGCGTGCCGGGAGATTGACGCCCACGTGAGAATCAAAAAGAATCTCTCCGCCCACCACAACCCTGCCCTGCTCAGGGGCAACCAGCCCGGCAATGGCCTGGATGGTGAGGCTCTTGCCCGAGCCCGAAGCGCCGAAGATCACGGTGAGATCATCATGCGAGGAGAAAGCCGCCTCCAGCGCAAAACGCCGGTCGCCGGACTGCAGGGTTTTCCGGATATCCACCTCAAGCCTCATCGCCCTGCCCTCCCTCTGTTTGCCAGCTTGTTGGTCATGACGAGAATAGTGACGCAGACCACCGACATGATGGCCACCAGGGTATTGGCCAACGTATAGTCCCCGGCCTGTACCGCATCGAACACCGCCATGGCCGCGGTCTGGGTCTTGCCCTCGATATTGCCCGCCACCATCAGGGTGGCGCCGAAATCCCCCATGGCCCTGGCAAAGGCGAGCATGGTTCCGGCCAGCAGCCCCCGCGCGGCCAGGGGCAGGGTAATGCGGAAAAACACCCGCAGCTCGTTGTCGCCCAAGATACGGGCGGCCTGTTCGTACTCGGTGGAGACCCCTTCAAAGGCGGCCCGGGCGGACTTGAACAACAGGGGAAAGGAGACCACCGTCGCGGCCAGCACCGCCCCCTGCCAGGTAAACATCAGGCTGATGCCGAAATGGGCATGGAGCCAAGCGCCCAGCCAGCCGTTTCTGCCCCAGACCACGATGAGGTAATAGCCCAGGACCGTAGGCGGCATGACCAGGGGCAGGGTCAAAATAGCGTCAAGAAAATCCCGGCCCCAAAAAGTGAAGCGGGCGGTGAGCCAGGCGAAAGCCACGGCAAAACCAAAGGCGATCACAGTCGCGCAAGCGGCAATCCGTAAAGTAAGCCAGAGAGGAGTCAGGTCGGGCATGATCGCTTCCTTCAGTGAACAGCCGGCTATGGCCTTTTAAAGCCGTATTTCGCCAAAATACCCTGCGCCTCGGGGCTCCGCAGATAGAGGATAAAGGCCTGCCCCTTCTCCTTGTTCGCACTCCCCGCCACAACGGCCACAGGATAGACAATGGGTTTATCGGTGGGGATTTCAGCCACAACCCGCACTCTGTCTTTTGCTGCCGCGGCATCCGTGGCATAGACAAAACCAGCCTCCACCTCACCCCGCATCACATATTCGAGCGCCTGTTTTACCGAGATACCCATGACGCATTTGGGCGCCAACGGTTCCCATAACCCCTGCTTTTCCAGGGCAGCCTTGGTATATCTGCCGACCGGCACCGACTCAGGATTACCCATGGCGATCTTTTGCACCCGGCCTGATTTCAGCTCAGCAAGCCCTGTAACCACCGGCATATTCACCGGGGCGATGAGCACCAAGGAATTCCCCACGAAATTGATTCTGCTCCCCGTCACAATGAACCCACCCTTTTCCGCCTTGTCCATGCTCTCCTGGTCGGCAGAGGCAAAGACGTCTGCCGGTGCTCCCTGGGCGATTTGCTGCAACAACGGTCCGGTGGCAGCGAAATTGAAATTAACCTTCACCCCTGGATTTTTCGCCATAAACGATTTGCCGATCTCCTTGAAGGACTCGGTCAGGCTGGCTGCGGCGGAGACGAGCAGCTCGGTTTCCGCGCGGGCAGGGCTTGGTGAGCAAAACATTGAAGGGACCGCGATGAACAGACAGAGTAAGGTTCTTAAAAACATGGCAAGGCTCCTGTGCAATAAAGAATAAAACACCGTGAACTACAGTTCCGCGCCAGGGTCCCCGCACCCGGCATCACACAGCACCTCCCCCAGCTTTGCGGTCATTTTCTGCAAAACATCTTGAAACTGCGCATGGTACTGCCAAAAAACGGCGATTGCCCTCTCGCCCGTAGGCGTAAGTTTGGCCCCGCCGCCGCTCTTGCCGCCCCGGGAGGTCTCCACCAGCTTGCACCCGGCCTGGCGGTTCATGGAGTCGAGAAGATCCCAGGCATGCTTGTAGGACATCTCCATGGAACGAGCCGCCTGGGCAAGGGAACCGTGCTCCCTGATCCGCTCCAGTAAGACCACCCGGCCATAGCCGAGAAAGGTGCCCTCCTCCCCTTCGAGCCAAAGCCGCCCCCGCCATTTGAGGCCGGCTTTCCCCTTGTCTTGCGATGTGTTGTTTTTCATAGCGTTATATTTATCAAAATATAACGGTTGCGCAATGCTTTTTTCCATAAAAAAAGCCCGTCTGTCTCAGCCAGGGAGGGGGCGAGACAGACGGGCCAAACAGGGGAAAAGATGGGGGAAACCCTGTTAGAACGCCATACTCACGGCAACACCGCCGTAGACGAAGCTGTCGTCATTCCCATTCTTGCTGTTTGCCTTCATGAGATCCTGGGCATCATTGCTCAAGGCGAAGGTATAACTGAGCTTCGGAGCGACGGTGATATTTTTGTTCACCGGCACGGTAAGGCCCACAGACAACACCCCGTCATGGAAATTGCTGTACTTGCTGCCATCGGCCTCTTTATAAGGTGAGGCCTCACTCGCCTTGAGGTAGCTCACCTGGGCACCCAGATCCAGAGTGATGTCACCCTGCACCGGGAAGGAATGGGAGATTCCCAGGGTCGTGTACCAGCCCGGATAGTAATCAGTGTCACGGTATACGGTCAGAGTCGGCTTCAAAAGAGTGTTCAGCGCGGCGCTTGCGAAAAATTCCTGCGAATCCTTCGCCGAATCATTAGCATAGTAAATATAGCCCACGGAATAAGCCATGGGACCCATCTCCCAACCATAGGCCAAGGTCACGTCGGTTTCAGTCCACTTGTGAGTATCATCGACATACGGATCGGTGTCATAATTTCCCCACAGGTTTGCGGAAAAGCCTTTATATCCCAAGGTCATGGCCGGCTGCACCACAACGCTGTCCTTGCTGTACTCAAATCCCCGCCAGATATACTGGCTGTAAGCACCGACAGTCAGGTTCGTCGTGATCTGGTCTTCCTCGGCAAAAGCCATGCCGGAAAGCATGGAAAAACATACCCCTGTGGCGGCAACCCCGGCCAACAACTTCCTCGCGATTTTACTCATCTTCTCTCTCCTTTTTTATACATTATGAAAATTACCCTTAAAGGCTCAAAGCCCGTTTTCTATATACTCCTGTGTATCCAAATTTCATGCCAACGATCAAAAAAACCAGAACCGCATATAACATCCTGAAATTAAACATATTACCAAAAGGCACCGCCCTGATTAAAATTACATTTTTGAATCACACGCCGCCATCAAGGTGACAAAATTGTACAACATCGCGTTGCCGCCAAGCGGGGAGCCCCTCTTATTGACAACCACCGCCAGATCCAGCGCACGCCCCCTTGGTGCAAGACTGCTTCCTTGCCTTCAACGCCCCGGGGTTGCCGCCCTCAAATATCGCCTTCACCCCATCCACAATAAACCCGCCCATCTCCACCGGCTTTACCCCGGCTTTTTCAAGAATCCCGCGGGGCGTTTCGCCCACACCGCTCACCAGTACGGCCCGGCAATCATTCAAAGCCCTGGCCAAAGAGGTCCAGCGTTGTAGGCCGCCGCTTACCTTGGGTGCGGGCCGCTCTTCCACAAGCAGATACTCGTCCCCTTTCCGCTCATAAATCTGGAAGCGATTGGCTTCGCCAAGGTGTTGGTTAACCAAGACCCCTTCCATGGTGGCCACTGCTACATAGGGTCGGATTTCCGGAGGCAGGGCTGGGAGCTGGGCGCAGGCGGAAAGACAGCCCCGCATCTCCTCGGTCCGGTCCTGATCGAGCAACCCCACTGCGTCGGCCCGGCAGCGGGTGCAGTGGCGCATCTGCGGCAGGAACTTCTCCGCCTCGGTGCGCAGCGCACCGACTTCCTCCTTGGACGGCTCGCGGATCGTGCCAAAGGGGGTGCCCACGTTGGGAAACATGGCCATGCAGTTGAAAAGATCGGCGCCCAGCTCCCGCATGGTTTCCGCAACCTTGAGGATATGCTGGTCGTTGATCCCCGGAATCAGGATCGAATTGATCTTCACCGTGATCCCGTGGGCCTTCAGGGCCTTGACCGCCTCCAACTGCCGGGAGAGCAGAAGCTCCGCCGCCTGGCGGCCGTGATAGGCGACCTTGCCGTCCCGCACCCAGCTATAAATTTTGGCCCCCACCTCCGGATCAACGGCATTGATGGTGATGGTCACATGCGAGACATTGAGATTGGCCAGCTCAGGAATATAGGGGGTGATGGCCAGGCCGTTGCTGGCCAGGCACAGGATCATCTGCGGGAAATTCTTATTGATCAACCGCATGGTTTCCATGGTCGCCTCACCATTGGCAAAGGGATCTCCGGGCCCGGCAATGCCAGCCACGGTGATGCGCGGCTCTTTTTCGAGAACCTTGCCCATGTAGACCAGGGCCTGCTCGGGGCTCAGGATCGTGCTGGTCACCCCGGGCCGCGATTCGTTGACGCAGTCGTACTTGCGGTCGCAGTAATTGCATTTGATGTTGCAGTTCGGGGCCACCGGCAGATGGACGCGGCCGGCCTGCCCTTTCATGGCCGGGTTGAAACAGGGGTGCTTGTTCAGGTCTTTGTGTATCTCGTGCATGACTCTCTCCCATTTAGATAGCTGTAAGCCTTCAGCTATCAGCGCAAAGCTGACCGCTGATAGCTGCTTTTTTCACATATAGCTGTAGCCGACCTCGGAACTGTCCTGCTTGGCCGCGATCATGGCATTGGCGACCCGATCGAAAAGCTGCTGCGCCCCGTGGTAGCCGATATGTAGCAGCCGCTGGCCGCCCACCCGGTCGTGGATGGGAAAACCAACACGGATAAGCGGAAGGCCCAAGCCCCGGGCCAGTCCATAGCCCTTGCTGTGGCCGAGGAAGAAATCCGGTTTCAGCTCCCCGGCCAACTCGCCGATCTCGTAAAAATCCATGCCCTCGTGTATCCGAGGCATCTCCACCCCAAAACCTTCCACCGCTTTTTCAATGGCCTTGACAAAGCTGCCGCTGGTGCCGCCCGAGGCGCAGAGCACCGGCTGCACCCCGATCTCGACCAAGAAAGAGGTCAGGCCGATCACCAGATCCTCTTCGCCGTAGACCACGGCCCGTTTGCCGAACACGTACTTGTGGCCGTCCACCAGGCTGTCCACCAACCGACCCCTTGCCAGAGCGTACTTCTCCGGCATGGGTTTGCCGGAAAGCCCGGCCAACACCTCAAAAAACCGGTCCGTTTCCCGGATGCCCACCGGCATGCCCAAACGGTGCAGGTCCACGCCGTAGCTTTTTTCCAGATATTTGCCCCCGGAGAGCTGGTCCGGCAGGGTATGGCCGAACTCCACGGTTGCCTTGGCCCCACCCATGGCGCGGATATCGCTGATCTTCGTCCCGCCCTTGGGAATCAGGGGATAGTCCCGCAGGGCCGGACCGTCGAGGGTTTCGGAAAAATCAGGCAGCACGGTGGCAGTCAACCCGCAATCCGCAACGATCTCCTTGAGGCTCCGCAGATCCGCAGCCGAGAGGAATCCGGGCAGGATGTTGACCGTACCGTTCGGCACCGACTCCACCGTCAGCTGCTCCACCAGCCCCCGCACCGCCGCGTGAAACCCCTCCATATGGGTGCCGGAATAGCTGGGGGTGGAAACCTGTACCAGCAGCGGGCCGCCATCCTGCATGAACTCCTGGCTGTACTGGAAGAGCAGCATCTTCACGTCGTCGCCGATGGTTTCGGTGAGGCAGGTGGTGGCGATGCCGATGAGCGCCGGGTGGTACTTTTCCGTCACGTTTTTCAGCCCGAGCTTCAGGTTCGCCCCGCCGCCGTAGACCGCGTTCTTCTCCCCCAGCGAGGAGGAGGCGATGTCGATGGGCTCGTTGAAATGGCTGATGATGTAGCGCCGCATGTAGGTGGCGCACCCCTGGGAGCCGTGGAGAAAGGGCACGGCCCCTTCCACGCCCCGAAAGGCGAGGCTGGCGCCCAGCGGCTTGCACAGCTTGCAGGCATTGGTGGTGGAGACATACTGGGGGGGCATCTTAGTCATTGGTTCCCTCCTGCACGATTTCTGCTTTCCGTGGCACAAATCGCCACACCGGGCTCATCACCGAGCCGTACACCTCGCGGGCAAAGTTGAGCATGCCGGTAAAGCCGGCGAGCATCTCCTTGCGCTCGTGGTTATGGTCGCAGAAGGCCACGCCCAGCTTATAGGCAATGGGCCGCTCCTTGACCCCGCCCACGAAGATGTCCACCTCCTTTTCCTGGAGAAACGAGGAAAGTTCCAGGGGGTTGGAATCATCCACGATGATGGTGCCTGGGTCGGTGATCTCGGCCAGTTCCTGATAATCCTCCGGGGTTCCGGTCTGGGAGCCGACCATAACCACCTGCATGCCGATGGTGCGGAAGGCCTTGACCAGGGAAAACGCCTTGAAAGCGCCGCCCACGTAAATGGCGGCCCGCTTGCCGGCCAGGGCCTGGCGATAGCACATGAGTTCGGGCATCAGCAGGGAAAGTTCCTCTTTGACCAATTCCCTGGTGCGGAGCATCATCTCCTCGTCCTTAAAAAACTCGGCCACCGCATAGAGCGACTCGGCCATGTCCTCCACCCCGAAATACGAAACCCGCAGCGAGGGGATGCCGTAATCCTTTTCCATCATCCGAGCCAGATCCATGGTGGAGCCGGAGCACTGCACCACGTTGAGCGCGGCCCCGTGGGCCCGCTGGATATCCCCCACCCTCCCGTCCCCGGTGATGTTGGCCACCACCTCGACGCCCATCCGGGTAAAGTAGTCGCGGATCAGCCATATCTCCCCGGCCAGGTTGAAGTCGCCCAGAATGTTGAGACTGTATTTGGAGATCCCGCTGATGTCGCCCATGCCCACCAGTTGTCGCATGGCATTGCAGGCGGCCTTGTAGCCCTCCCGCTTGTTGCCCTTGAACCCCTCCGACTGCACGGGCAGCACCGGAATGCCTTTTTCCTCGCTCACCCTGCGGCACACCGCCGCCATGTCGTCGCCGATGATCCCCACGATGCAGGTGGAATAGACAAAGGCCGCCTTGGGCGCATGCCGGTCGATGAGCTCAACTAGGGCGTTGTAGAGCTTTTTCTCGCCGCCGAAGATGACGTCGGTCTCCTGCATGTCCGTGGAAAAGCTTAAGCGGTGCAACTCCGGCCCGGAGGACAGGGCGCCCCGGATATCCCAGGTGTAGACCGCGCAGCCGATGGGGCCGTGCACCAGATGCAGGGCGTCGGCGATGGGATAGAGCACCACCCGGGAGCCGCAGAACACGCAGGCCCGCTGGCTCACCGCCCCGGCCAGGCTGTCCTTGTTGCACTCCATGGCAAAAGGAGCTTCCCCGGTGCGGTGTATCGAATCTTGTCGTTCCTGCAACGCTGCTTCCATGGCGTCCGTGCTCCTGTCTGGTGATTTGCAAAGGGGTAAGAGCAAGGGGTGTGCCAAGCAGGGGATATAATATTTTGTTGTGTAATTACTAACATTTAAATAGGCAACGTTTCATGGACTGAAACGAGAGGGGGCAGGGGCAGAAGAGGATTGTGTAATGTTTGCGACAAAAAAGAAAGGGCCGGACATTTTTGTCGGCCCCTGCGGGGTTCATCGCGACTGAAGCCGCTCCTACCATGAGGAGGTAATAGTTGCCATGCCCGTAGGAGCGGCTTCAGCCGCGATAATCCTTTCGATCTGTCTCCACCGAACCACTCGTTTCCCCCTTGGATTGACAATCAACCGGGGAGTGTGGGATGCTCAAGGAAGCTACTTAATGGACTCCACGAAACTTTAAATCAGGAGATTCCCTTGTGCCTCCGTCAAAAATTTCACCTTGGTCCGACAACTTGAAATATCGCAAAACCCTGATTGCGGCGGGTGCAATAGGCATCCTCGTTCTGTTGTTCCTGATATTGTTCGACTGGAACTGGTTTCGCGCGCCCATCGAGCGCTACGTCTTTAAAAAAACCGGACGGCACCTGAAGATCGAGGGCGAGATCAAGGTCGCGCTGGGTTTTTCTCCCACCATCCGCATCGGCAAGATGCGCTATGAAAACCCGGAATGGTCGGATGAGAAGCAGATGGCCTCCGTGGAAGGCCTTGAGTTTGTGCCGAACCTGCGCTCATTGTTTGGCCGGGCCATTATTGTCGAGCGGCTGCGCGTGGTGGGTGCTGATGTGCTGCTGGAGCGCAGCAAGGACGGCAAGCGCAACTGGGTGTTCGGCAGGTCCGATGATCCCGCAGCGCCGGTACCGGAAATTCGCAGCCTGACCATCGACCATGGCGTGATCCGCTGGCGCGACGGACTGGAGGATCTGGATGCGCGTGCCGAAGTCAGGACCGAAGCGCAGGATGCGCAGGGCAGGCCGCAACGCCTGCCCACGGTGATCGCTTTTTCCGGCACCTATAAGAATCTGCCTTTTTCCGGGTCGGCACGAGCGGGCAGTGTGCTGGGACTGCGCGATTCCGGCGTGGCCTTTCCGCTGCAAGCCAGCGGAAAAATCGGCAAGAATTCATTTGAAATCGACGGCACTTTTATCGATCTCGGGCAGTTGGCCGGGGTCGACGCGCGGGTCAAAATCGCCGGTCCCGACTGGTCTCGCCTGTATCCGCTAGTTCCGGTCCCGCTGCCCCATTCGCCCCCTTTTTCCATCGAGGGCCGCTTTAAGAATCAGGGGGCGCAATATGCATATGAAAATTTCAAGGGAATCATCGGGGGCAGCGATATCGGCGGCACTGCGGTGTTCACCCCGAAGCAGCCGCGGCCCCACCTTGCCGCCTCGTTTCACAGCAAAATCCTCGACCTGAAGGATCTGGGCCCGATGATCGGGATTCACTCAAGCGGCGCCGCCGACAAGGGGCGCGGCACGGTCTCAAGCGAGCGCAAAAAGGCCGAGGCCCCTGCCGCACCTGCCCGCGTGCTGCCCAAGGAACCATTCCGGGTCGAACGCTTGAACGCCATCGACGCCGACATCACCTTAAAAGCCGGCCAGATCCGCCGCCCGAAAGGGCTGGCCCTGGAAGATCTCACGGCAACCCTGAAATTAGCCGATGGCGTACTCACCCTGGCGCCGCTCAACTTCGGCTTCGCGGGCGGGAATATCATCTCGAATATCACGCTCAACGCAAAACAAGATCCCATTGCTACGCAGGCCACGATTTCCATGCGCTCTCTGCGGCTCAACAAACTGTTTCCCACCGTAAAGTTGATGAAGGGGAGCGAAGGAGCGATGGGCGCCAAGATCAAAATTTCCGGGCGGGGCAACAGCCTTGCCGCCATGCTGGCAACCGCCACCGGAGAAGGAAGTTTCGCGATGTCCGGCGGTACGGTTTCCAATCTGCTGATGGAGCTTTTCGGCTTGGACGGCGGCGAGATCATCAAATTCCTCGTGGTCGGCGACCGCGAGACCGCCATCCGCTGCGGGGCCGCCTCCTTCGAGATACAAGCCGGTTTGGCCACCAGCCGCTCAATCGTCCTCGACACGGCCGACACGCAAATCGAAGGCTCAGGCGACGTCAACCTCCGCGACGAGCAATTGGACATCATTTTGAAGCCGCATCCCAAGGATGTGAGTATTCTGGTGGTGCGCAGCCCCATCCATATTACCGGCAGCTTTGCCAAGCCGGACGTCAGCATCGACAAGGGCGGCCTGATCAAGCGTATCGGCAGCGCGGTCTTGCTCGGGTTGATCAATCCCCTGGCGGCGCTTATACCCTTGGTCGAAACCGGAACCGGAACCGATGCCAACTGCGTAGAGCTATTGGCTACGGTGGGGGAGGCGCAGCGCGAGGCAGTAAAGCCGCCGTCCAAGCCGTTTTCGAAGAAGCCGAGGAAATAATAAGAGGCACAGAGGGCAACATTTTCCGCTGTACAGTACTCCCAAGAGGTGCTACATTTAGTCCCGTTAACAGCACCCCAAGGAGGGCCATGTCGTGAATATTAGATTTTCAGAGGATGTCATCCCGTTAAGCGACCTGAAAACAAACCCCGGCAAAGTCATCCGGCATGTTTCCGAGGCGCATCGACCGGTCTTGTTGACCAGCCGCGGGCGAGGGGTGGCGGTGGTGCAGGACCTGCGGGATTATGAAAAGACCGAAGAGGAATGTTCTTTCATGCGGGCCGTGGTCAAGGGCATGGCTGAACTGGAGCAAGGTCACGAGACATCCCTTGCCGAGGTAAAAAAACGGTTGGGACTAACCTAGAAATGGTCGGTCCGATACCCATAACCTTCTCGGAATCCGCGGTTCAGGATATGGAAGACCTTCTTGCCTATTATGCCGACCAGGCAATGCCGCAGGTTGGCAGCCGATTGGTCGCGGAAATTATCACTGAAATTGAGTTGCTATCCAGCCAGCCACGCATGGGCCGCATGGTGCCGGAATTTGAGCAGGATTTTCTACTGGAGTTGATCCGGCCCCCTTTTCGGATTGTCTATCGGGTGGACAGAGATCAGGTTCGGATCGTCAGGGTCTGGCGTAGTGAAAGATTGCTCAAGTTGCCGCAAGACGATTGAGGCGCACGGCGCATTTATAATTTGAATACAGCCCTGGTTGGCAGAAATTAAGTATTGTGTCCCCGGAATTCCCCGATACGTAAAAAAACTACTTGAATGATCGAATAAACAATGACTGAACACTGGATAACTTATCTAACATGGCTGTCAATTATTTTTGGGCGTCTGCAGTTAGCTGGCTGCGAGCAAGCATAGTAAAAATCACAAGAGAACAAGAGGTTACTTGGCGGACAAAAGAAGCAAAAAAGCGCGGCGAAAAACCAAACCTCGCAGGTGTTGAACTAGACGGTTGGGATATGTCTGGAACATTCAGAGTACAAACCAAATGGAATGCTCTTGGTGCATTTTTTGGGGCTTGCGCCATTATGCTTCAAGCTTTAATCAGAATCGTTGAAAACGCATAACAATCTGGCCCAGAGCGATGTAGCAAAGCTGCAAGGAATTCCGGGGATATATCTAATTCACTTCCGGCCTGACTCTCTCTGAAAAATAACACCATCTCCCATATTTTCTTGGCGCTTCCCTTACCGGCCTCCGCGCCCACGGTGCTGCGCTCAAGCCGGAACCCGCTGCACAACAAACTCCCTGACCATCTGTCCGATGGTCAAAATCTCCGGGATATCCTCGGGAAGCGCAGGCTTGCGGCTGTAAGTATCCAGATCGCAAATCTCCTGAAACCCGTCGAGATAGCGGAGCTTGGCGCCCAGCTCCGGCTGGGGTCCGGCGTTGCGTTCCAGCGCGTCCACCAGGTCGCGCATGGTGTGGTTGTCCGCCAGATCGCCGCGGCTCATGAGGTAGCCCATGATGAATTTCTCAATGGCCATGGCCGTGAGGTTATAGAGGATCTCCGGGGTGAAGACCTCGGCGCGCTTCTCGGCGGCCTCACCGGCGGTGTGCAGATACTGGCCGCCCTCCTTGATATACTGCCGCCAGTCGTCAATCTGGAGGAGCCTTCGCCAATCTTCAAGCTGAACAAGTCCCATGAGTCCGCCCTCCTTTATCGCGGGGTGAGATTTTTCCTGAGGCAAACGAGCGCCGTACCCTGCCAGCCAAGAGCTGCATAAAAATCCAAGGCCGGACCATTGTTGCGGTCCGCCAGGAGCTGAAGCCGCTCGATCCCCTGCTCTTGCGCCCACATCCCGATGCGTTCCATCAGGAGCCGCCCGACGCCTTTCCCCCGCCATTCTTCCCGGATAACCACATCCTCGACCAGCAGAGCCGGGCCGCCCTCGGCCGTGGAAATCGTCACCTGGCCGGTGCACATGCCGACCACCGCGCCTTCAGCCTCGGCGACCAGGACGCAGCCGCGCTCGTTTTCCAGCATCAGTTCCAGCCCGCGCCGCTGCCTGTCGTGATCGCCGAAAAAATCCTCTTCAATACCAAAAAGGATCTGCAGCAGGGCGACAAGGCTGTCGAGGTCCGCAGGCAGGGCGGGGCGGATGCGCACCATGGTCCGGCTCTCCTTTGGGTTTTCTAGGCGATCAGGTACTCCGCCGCCGGCCTCCCCTCTTCGAGGCTGTCCAGAATCTCGTCGATGGCATCGTGGCTGTCCACCCCCTTGAACCACCAGTTCTCAGGCTGGATCACCATGATGGGTCCGGCCTCGCACTGTTTGAGACAGGTGGTGGCCGTGACCAGGCAGTTCAGCCCCCGGTCGAGGATCTCCTCTTCGAGATATTGCAGGAAGCCGTCGGTCTGCTTGTGGCAGATGCCCTTCTTGTCGCCGGCCACGCGGAAGCTCTGGCAAACGAGGATCTGTTTTTTCGGAATTGCCATGGTAATTTTCTCCTTGAATTGAAGCCGCTGTCCTATCTGCGGCCCTTTGGTCCTTTCTTGCCGCCACCGAACATGACATCCACGGTGCCATCGATCTCCCCTTCGGTGGTCAGCACCGTAATGCCGCGCTCCTTCAAAATCTTCTTGGGGTTTTCCCCGGCGCTGGCGGCAAGCAGCGCGAAACAATCGGGCAGAGTCTCCGCCAACTTTTCCCAGCGCAGGCCGCCACCACCGGCCTCGGGCAGGTCGCGGCGGCCGAGCAGGCAGTGCAGGCCGTCTTCCCTGGGTCCGTAGATCAGAGCCTGGTAGGCCTGGCCGAGATGGAGATCCACATCCATGCCGCCGAGGCTGACCACGGCCACATTGGGCCGTTTGGTGGTGGGCCTAGGCAGCCCTCCCGCTGTATGACTGTTGTCCATGGCCGCGGCCATGGAGCAACCGGGCGCGAGAACCTCCTGCTCTTCATACACCTCCAGATATTTTCCAGCCAGGCCCCTGGCCGCCGCCAGCATTGCCTTGTCCGGTTCCGGCGGCAAAATCCCGCCTTCAGCCGCCTCCGGCTTGAACGGAACCAGGGTCATTGAGGCAACGCCAAGCTGGGCCATGCGTTGCGCGATCTGTTCCAGATGGACTTCGTTGTATCCTGGGTACAGGGTGGTTCTGGCCTTGACCTTGATCCCTGCTTTTTGCAGAGCACCAATGACCAGGGCCTGTTCCTCCAGAAGGATTTTTACGGCTTCAGCCAGGACCACGGTTTTTCTGCCGGGGCGAATCCAGGCAAAGAGCTTTGCGAGAATCTCCGCATCAACCGCATCCACCTGCAGAGTCACCAGACCAACGCCTTCTTCCTCCAGGATCTCCGCATACTGCTCGCCGCCCAAGCCCAGGGTGACGATTTCCACGGTCAGGGACGGATATTTCTGCTTGAACAGACGAATAGTTTTCAGGGTTGGACTGATAGCGGCAAGGGGATCACCGGGACCGGCAATGACCACCTGCGCAGGTTTTCCTGTGCTGCCGAGCACTTCCGTAGCCCAAGCCAGGGCCTCTTCCGGCGACATGGCCGCCGCAGACTTCTGGTCCGGCGCAAAACGCAGCCTGGCGTTGACGTGCGTCGCCACGGGCAGGGAAAGACGGCGCGATGCTTTGGCAGAATCAGGCATGATAGCTATTTCCCCCTCTCCCTAGCCCTCTCCCGCAAGGGGAGAGGGAACTTTGCGGACTTTTACAAGAAGCTCATTGGGACGCTTTTTGTGTGACCCGCCAGCTTTCAGTCCCAGCGACACTCTGATCGCCGACCGCTGAAGGCTGGCGGCTTGTTTATTTACTACATCACCAACTCAAACCGCTGTTCCGTGGCGTCCCGGTCCTGCCGGTCCATGAGCACGCCGAGGATCTTCTCCAGAAGCCGCAACCCGCCCTTGTAGCCCACGGTCGGCAAGTACTGGTGTCCCTGGCGGTCCAGGATCGGGAATCCCCACCGCACGTAGGGGATGTCCTCGTCCCGGGCGATATACTTGCAGTAGGTGTTGCCGAGCAGCAGATCCACCGGCTCATTCTTGATCCACTGGTGCAGGAGGAACATGTCCCCCGCCGCCCTCACATTGACCTCGTACGGCATATCCTTGGTGATCTCCCTGATCCGAGCCTCGAACTTCTTGCCCGGCGTGCCGGTGACGATGTGGATGGGGCACATATCCAGGGAAACCAGGAACTCGGTCATGCTGATCAGCTGATCCGGGTCGCCCACCAGGGCCACCTTTTTATGATAGAGGTACTGGTGCATATCGGAGATCATGTCCACCAACTGGCCGCGCTCCAGGGTGATCTCCTCCGGGATGTTGACCCCGGCGATGGTACGCAGCGCGTCGATGAACCGGTCCGTGGCCTTGAGGCCAAAGGGCATGTCCAGCACCCGGCAGGGCACCTTGCGCTTGGAATCCAGCCAGCGGGCCGCGTCCGCCGAACACCACTCGCCCAGGGCCAGGGTACCGATGGAGTCGCCGGTGGATTTCAGCTCCGCCACCGTGGTGCCCCCTTCGGGGAACATGGTGAATTGGCCGGACAGGGGGCCGTTGAGCACCCCGGAGGTGTCCGGAAACAGGATGTATTTGACGCCGATCAGCCCCATCAGCCTTTTCAGCTCCTCCATGTCGCAGGGCTCCACCCAACCGGGGATGACGTTCACCTTGCCGTTTTTCTTGCCGGTGGGCTCGGAAAGCCCGGCCATGGACTTGACCATGCTGGAAAAGCCGGTGACGTGCGAACCCACGTAGCTCGGGGTGTTGGCACCGATCACCGTTTTACCCTCGGGGATCTTGCCCTCCTTCTCCGCCTTGGTTTTGATCTGCTTGAGATCGTCGCCGATGGTTTCGGACAGGCAGGTGGTGTGGATGGCGATCACCTCGGGGTCATAGACGGTGAAGATATTGTCGATGGCCTGGAGCATGTTGGCCTGGCCGCCGAACACCGAGGCCCCCTCGGTGAACGAACTGGTGGCGGCGGAGATCGGCTCCTTGTAATGCCGGGTCAGGGTGGAGCGGTGGTAGGCGCAGCAGCCCTGGGAACCATGGCTGTGCGGCAGACAGCCGTGGATGCCCAGCGCCGCGTACATGGCGCCGATGGGCTGGCAGGTCTTGGCCGGATTGATGGTCAAGGCCGTGCGCTCGGTTATTTCCTTGGGGGTATGTCGTAATAACATGGTGGTATCCTCGATTGAATGGCCGCACAGGCCATGATCCTTCTTCCTACTCCCAGGCGAAGGTCGCCGAGAGCTGCGGGTTTTCCTGCCAGGGGGCCTTCATGTAGCTCCAGACCTTGCTGTTCACCAAGCGGTCGATCTCCTGATAGAAGTTGACCGCTCCTTTGAATCCGGCATAGGGACCGCCCGAGTCGTAGGAGTGGAGCTGCTTCATGGGCACACCCAGCTTCTGGATGGAGAATTTTTCCTTGATCCCGGCGCAGAAGATATCCGGCTTCATCAGCTCCACCAGCTTCTCGGCCTCGTACTGGTTGAGGTCGTCGATGATCAGGGTGTTTTTCTCCATGTCCGGAATCAGGCCGTCATAATGTTTGAACTGATAGCCCGCCTTTTCCAGCGCCTGCATCTCCGCCTCGGACTTGCGCGGCTTGAAGCGGTCCGGATCGGCCTCGACATGGATCTCTTCGATGTTGCGGCTGTCGGCATCCACCTCCAGGGTCGGGATGACCTGGCGGCCTTCGTAGTCGTCACGGTGGGCGAACTCGTAGCCTGCGGAGATGGTTTTCATGCCCATCTCGTTGAACAGCTCCTGGTAATGATGAGCCCGGCTTCCGCCGACAAACATCATCGCCGTCTTGCCCTCGGTGCGGGGCGTAATCTCAGCCAGGGCCGCCTCAACCTGCGGCATTTCTTCCCGAATCACTGCCTCCACCGTGTCGATCAGCTTTTTATCCCCGAAGTACTCGGCGATCTTACGGAGCGACTTGGCCGTGGCGTTGGCGCCGATGAAGTTCACCTTGATCCAGGGGATGCCGAACTTGGTCTCCAGCATGTCCGCCACATAGTTGATGGAGCGGTGGCACATGACCGCGTTCAGGTCGGCCTGGTGGGCCGAGGCAAACTGGTCGTAGGTCGAGTTGCCGGAAAAGGTGGCGATGTTGGTGATCCCGCATTTCTTAAAGATCCGGTCGATCTCGAAGCCGTCGCCGCCGATGTTGTACTCGCCCAGCAGGTTGATCTTGTACTTGCCCTCCTTGGGCACGTCGTTCTCGCCAACGATATGCTTGAACACCTGGTTGTTGGCGATGTGATGGCCGGCGGACTGGCTCACCCCCTTGTAGCCCTCGCAACTGAAGGCGTAGACGTTGCAGTCGCCGAATTTTTCCTTCATCCGCTTGGCCACGGTATGGATGTCGTCGCCGATCAGCCCCACCGGACAGGTGGCGAAGATGGCGATGGACCTGGGATGAA
Source organism: Thiovibrio sp. Mzg5 (assembly GCF_055379285.1). NCBI lineage: Bacteria > Pseudomonadati > Thermodesulfobacteriota > Desulfobulbia > Desulfobulbales > Thiovibrionaceae > Thiovibrio > Thiovibrio sp. Mzg5. Next base: position 2,019,919 of record NZ_AP022872.1, read on the forward strand.
AAAGGTCGTAGGCCTCCTGGATCGCGGCGGTCAGCTTCTTCTCGCCGCCGAAGATGATGTCCGAATCCTGCATGTCGGTACTGAAGCAGTAGTTCATGTAGTTCTCGCCGTCCGGGCCTGCGTCGGTTTGGTTGCGCCGGGTCAGCCAGGCGTAAAACGAACAGCCGATGGGGCCGTGCACCAGATTGACGATGTCGCGGGTCGGCCCCATGATCACGCCCTTGCAGCCGGCATAGGTGCAGCCGCGCATGGTGATGATGCCGGGGGTGGTCCGCACGTTGGCGGAGATCTCCGGGGTTTCGTTGCCCAGGGCCTCGTTGATCATTATCTGCTTGGCGCGTTTGCGGGCGACCTTGGCCGGATACTTTTCAAGGAGCTGCGCCTTGACGTCCGCCGGGTCCCACTGCACCAGCTTTTCTTTCTGTGTTGTTGCCATTGGGTTCTCCTTGGTTTCGGTTAGGATATCGACTTGGCGCCCTTTTCCCCGGTGCGCACCCGGACGGCGTCACCGAGCGGCACGACAAAGATCTTGCCGTCGCCCGGTTTGCCGGTCTGGTTGGCCGCGATGAGCGCGGCAACCACCTCCTTGACCTGTTTGTCGGCAACCACCGCCGTCACCATCCGCTTGGGATAGAGCTGGCCCTTGGAACCCAAGAGCGAAGCCGCCTCTTCGTAGCCCTTCTGGGCGCCCTCCAAAATCTTGGGATTGGCAAAGCCCTTGCCGCGGCCCTGGGCCTCATGGGCGAAAAAGGCGTCGATCCCGGCATCGCTCAGAGCCTGCTTGGTTTGATTCATCATATTCATGCGCACAACGGCGATGACCTCTTTCATGGCGCCACCCCTTCCGCTGCGTAGGCGGTCTCCTTGACCCCGGAGCTGATGGTGTAGGATTCCTCCACCTCGGAAACGAAGATCTTGCCGTCGCCGAATGCCCCTTTGCCAGCGGAGCGGGCCGTGCCCATGACGGTCTCGATGAAAAAATCCTTGTCCGCCGTATTGATGACGCTCAGCAGCATCACCTTGGGGATCTCGTCGTAGGTAACCTCGCCGATCTTGATGCCGCGCTGCTTGCCGCGCCCGGCCACGGAATATTTGGTAACCGCCGGGAAGCCCGCCTCCATGAGGGAGGCGAGGACCTTATCTGCTTTTTCCGGCCGGACAATGGCTCTGATCATAGTCAACATGATATTTTCTCCATTTTTATGGAACTATTCGTTGTTTCGGTTTGGTTGTGGCTGACTGCCTCGGGCTTGCCGCCGGCAGCCGGACAGTTGCTAATTCATCAGCCCGTAGTCCATGAGCAGTTTTTCCAGCTGCTCCATTTCCAGGGGTTTGGGAATCACAAAATTCGTGTTCTCGTCAATGGCCTTGGCCAAGCCCCGATAATGGTCGGCCTGGGGAACCTCCGGATTCCACTCGATCACGGTCTTGCGGTTGATCTCCGCCCGCTGCACATCGTTGTCCCTGGGCACGAAGTAGATCATATGGGTGCCGAGCATCTTGGCCAGTTCCTCGATCATCTCCCTTTCGTTGTCCACCGCCCGGGAGTTGCAGATCAGCCCGCCGAGGCGGACGGAACCGGACTGGGCGAACTTCATGATCCCCTTGCAGATGTTGTTGGCCGCATACATGGCCATCATCTCGCCGGAGCAGACGATGTAGATCTCTTCCGCCTTGCCGTCGCGGATGGGCATGGCAAAACCGCCGCAGACCACGTCGCCCAAGACATCGTAAAAGGCATAGTCCAACCCTTCGCTCTCTTCATAGGCGCCGAGGGACTCCAGCATGTTGATGGAGGTGATGATGCCGCGCCCAGCGCAACCAACGCCGGGCTCGGGCCCGCCTGATTCAACGCACCAGGTGTCGCCGTAGCCTTTTTTGCGAATGTTCACCAGTTCCACGTCCTCGCCTTCCTCGCGCAGGGTGTCGAGCACCGATTTCTGGGCCAGGCCGCCCAGCAACAAGCGGGTGGAATCCGCCTTGGGATCGCAGCCCACGACCATGACTTTTCTGCCCATCTGAGCCAGCCCGGCCACGGTGTTCTGGGTGGTTGTTGATTTGCCTATGCCGCCTTTGCCGTAAATTGCCACCTTGCGCATCTTATGTTCCTCCTTGCTCGTATTGAATATGGGGTTTCAAATTCCATTGGCTTGCGCTGCCGTCGGTTGCCTCTATCGCAAGGGGTGTGCCAGAGCGGGAACAAACTTCTCAGTTTCAGGATAACTTTCCGATATTATTTGATTTGTTTAGGGGATATGCCGCAGGTGGCGCCGTCCGGTCTGCTCAATTTTGTAAGTTTGGCTACAAAAGGGAAGACTGGAGACGGTTATTGAAGATCGACCAAAAAGAAATTTTACTACAAAAATGTCGCAACTCGAAAAACGACCACCGCAGAAGTGCGGAGTTCCAAGAGGGAAGGGGCAATTATATTTACTTATAATTTCAGGCTATTAAGAAGGTTACGCGCTTGCAATGTTACATTTTTGAAGCATTGGAACATTTATTGCTAATCCAATACCACAAGGACTTTCCCCAAAAAAGCCACCCTCAACCGATCACAACCAAAGGCGGACCCAGCGCATGAGCAAACCAGACTACCCCACCGAGCGCCTTGAATTGCAGGCCCTCTATCAGATAAGCCAGCTCATCGGCTCCGCCCTGGACATCAAGAAGACCCTGGCCGAGATACTACAGAGCCTGCACGAAACCCTACGGATGGAGCGGGCCACCCTTGTTCTCCAGGAAGAAGGCGGCGAGCATCTTTCCATCGCCGCCTCGTACGGCCTCAGCAAAGAGGAGGAGAGGCGCGGCATCTACCGGCTGGGCGAAGGGGTGATCGGCCGCATCTTCCAGTCCGCCTACCCCTTCGTGGTGCCGGACATCCACAGCGAACCGCTTTTTTTAAACCGGACCGGCGCCCGCGCCAATCTCCCCAAGGGAGAGATCTCCTTTATCGGCGTCCCGGTCATGCTGCCCGAGGGACCGGTGGGTGTTCTTTCCGTGGACAGGCTCTTCGGCCCGGAGATTTCGTTTGAGGAAGACATCCGCTTTCTCACCGTGGTCGCCATGCTCATCGCCCAGTTCCTGCGGCTGCACAAGACGGTTTCCCTCAGGCAGCAAGTGCTGGTGGAGGAAAACCTGCTGCTCAAGAAAGAGCTGCGCAGCCGCTACAGCCAGCACAACATCATCGGCCAGTGCAAACGGATTCAGGATGTGTACAACTACATCGACAAGGTGGCGCCCAGCCGGGCCACCGCCCTGCTTCTGGGGGAATCCGGCACCGGCAAGGAGCTGGTCGCCCGGGCCATCCACCAGGCCAGCCCCCGGGCCAACAAACCCTTCATCAAGATCAACTGCGCGGCCCTGCCGGAAAACCTTCTGGAAAGCGAGCTGCTCGGCCATGAAAAGGGAGCCTTCACCGGCGCGGCCAACCTCAAGAAAGGACGGTTTGAACTGGCCGACAACGGCACCATCTTTCTCGACGAGGTGGGAGAGCTGCCCCTACCCCTGCAGGCCAAGCTGCTCCGGGTACTGCAGGAACAGATGTTCGAGCGGCTGGGCGGCACCCAGACCATCACGGTCAATGTCCGGGTCATTGCCGCCACCAACCGCAGCCTGGAAGAATGTGTTGCGCAGGGAAGTTTTCGGGCAGACCTCTACTATCGCCTCAACGTGGTCCCCGTAATCCTGCCGCCGCTCAGGGAACGGAGGGAAGACATCCCCCTGCTCCTCGACCATTTTTTGCAGGAGAGCAACCGCATGAACGAACGGAAGGTACGCCTGTCAAGCTCCGTGGTCCAGCTCCTCTGCGGCTACTCCTGGCCGGGCAACGTCCGCGAGCTGCAGAACCTCATTGAACGGCTGGTGATCATGGCGGACGGCGAAACCATCGTCTCCCGTGAGCTGCCCAGCTACATCACCGCAGAACCGGAAACCGAGACGCTGATCGCGCCATCCTGCCGCCTTGCCCCGCCACCACCCGAAGGAGCAGGACCGGCAAGCGAACCCCTGCCCGGAAACTCCATGCCCAAGTCTTTAAAGGATATGGAAAAAGAAGAGGTGGTGGCCGCCCTCCGAAGACACGGCTGGGTTCAGGCCCGGGCTGCCCGGGAGCTGGGACTCACCCAGCGCCAGATGGGATACCGCATCAAAAAATACGATATTGTCCTGCCTGATTTTCCCCATTGAGAAAAACGCCGGGTTTTCCCCCGCAAGGGTAAACCCGGCTTCCATTGTGCCGCCCCATGCCCTGCTTCATCAGGAAATAAGGGCCAGGTAATCACTGAAAAATTGATGGAAATCAGCGGAAATTTCCGCCCGCAAGAGCCTCGCCTCCGCCAGCAAATCACCGGGCCGTACCACGAGGGACCGGAACGAGGCGAGCCATTGCCAATCCTGCTCCAGCCAGAGACTGATATCTTCGAACACCGCGACATGGTTATCAAACTGCACCCCGAGGATATGGGGCCGCTGCTCAAGGGAAAAGGCCTCCACCTGGCATTGCTCCGAAGTGGCGAGCAGGGAAAAATGTTTCGGCAGCGGCTCCAGCACCGTTTGGCTGTGCCACTTGAACATGGGCATAGTCTTTCCGAGATTCCTGAAGGCCGGATGCTCACGGCCGTCATGGGTGAGGTGCCCCTGCACAAAGCCGATGCTCGGCTTGAAATTCGGCCCTACCTGGGCGCCGAGCACCGCAGCAAGCAGCTGGTGACCGAGACAGAAGCCAAGAATCGGCTTGTCCGCGCCAATCGCCCTTTTGATGAACCGTTTCTCCTCCACGAGAAACGGGTATTTCTCCACCTGATCGACATTGGGAGCCCCCCCGAGGAGAATGATCGCCCCATAGCCGTTGAAGTCCGGGATCCAATCCTGCCAGACCTTGACGAGATCAAAATCCACCCGATGCTTAGCGAACGCCTCAAGAAGCAGCCGCCCTGGGCCGGCCCAGGGGGTATGTTGCAGGATCAGGAATTTCATCTGTCGTTTTTTACCAATGGAGGAGAACCGGCGGCGGCTTCGGGATTTTCACCAAGCCGCCGCCGGTTGTTACTTCTTTCGTCAGGCAAGAATCAGATGGCATCCCTGCCGGTTTCGCCTGTCCTGATGCGACAAACCGAATCCACCGGCAGGACGAAAATCTTGCCGTCGCCGATCTTTCCGGTCTTGACGCTGGCTATGATGGCATTGACCACCGTGTCGACCATTTCTGCGGCGACAACGATCTCCACCTTTACCTTGGGGATAAAATCCACCACATACTCGGCGCCGCGGTAGACCTCCGTGTGCCCCTTCTGGCGGCCGAACCCCTTCACTTCGGAGGCGGTCATCCCTTGGACCCCGATGGCATGCATAGCCTCCTTGAGCTCTTCCAGCATGAACGGCTTGATGATTGCTTCTATCTTTTTCATGATGCCTCCAGCCTTAGCGATGGGTTTTATTGAGATTGAATTCCGGGTACGCATTCACCCCGACTTCGCTCTGGTCGAGGCCTTCCAGCTCCATTTCCGGCGAAACCCGGAGTGGCACGATCTTGTCCAGCACCCGGAAAAAAACGTACATGACCACGAAGACAAAGATGATATTGGTCACCGTGCCGATAACCTGGGCCAGAAACTGCCCCGAGTCACCGTAAAACAGACCCTTGACCGTGCCCTTCACTCCGTTGAGTCCGTCGCCGTAAGTTCCGTCCGCAAACAGCCCCAAGGCCAAAACACCCCAGGCACCATTGACGCCATGGACGGAGATCGCGCCGACCGGATCGTCAACCTTCAGAACCCGCTCGACAAAAAAGACACTGACACACAAGAGAATGCCACCAATCGCCCCGATGAAAGCCGCTGCCCCGGAATCCACAAAAGCACAGGGTGCGGTGACGGCCACCAGTCCGGCGAGAAAACCGTTGGCAATCATTGAGATGTCTGGCTTGCCGTAGACAATCCACATATAGGTCATGGCGGCGAAGGCTCCGGCTGCCGAAGCGATCATGGTGTTGACCGCAACAACCGCCAGCCTGAAATCGCCACCTGCAAGGGTGGAACCGGCGTTGAAGCCGAACCAGCCAAAGGCAAGAATGAAACACCCGACGATCGCCATGGGAATGTGATGTCCGGGGATGGCGTTGGGCGTGCCATCGGCCTTATACTTGCCCAGCCGCGGCCCCAAAACAATGGCCCCGGCAAGAGCGGCAACACCGCCGGTCATATGGACCACCGAGGAGCCGGCGAAATCAACATGCCCATGTCCCAAGGCAAAATTCTTGCCGAGCTGCGAGAGCCAGCCGCCGCCCCACACCCAGTTGGCATAGAGCGGGTAGACCAGGGCGGTGATGAAAAAGCCATAGATCACAAAGGACTTAAAGGTCCAGCGTTCAGCCATGGACCCGGTGGGAATGGTCGCCGTGGTATCCATAAACACCATCTGGAACAAAAAGATCGCATAGACCGCAACATCATAGGTCCCGGAAAGGAAGAATCCCTTGGTCCCGAACAGGCCGAAATCCTTGCCGAACAGATTGACCACGAACTCACCGTTGAGCACCCCGGCCCCACCGAGAGTGGCCACCCCGCCAACGCCTCCCATCTGAATGGCAAAGCCGCATACCCAATAGCCAAGGATGCCGATGGCGTAGATCATGAAGTTCATTGCCATGGTGTGCCCGGCATTCTTCGCCCTGGTGAAGCCGCCCTCGGCCATGGCAAACCCTGCCTGCATGAACATGACCAGAAAGCCACAGACCAGAACCCAAACCATATTGATCGCTATCCGGTTATGTCCGACAACGTCCGCCAACTTTGCGGCCAAGGGTTCACTCTGCCCCAGGGTTGCCAATTCCTCAGCTGTTGGCGCAGCGGCAGTAACGCCGACCACATCCGCCGCTCCCCCGGTTAAGGTTCCCGCGGAATCAGCAACAGGCTCCGGAGCAGGAGCCAGCGCAACTTGACTTACCGTCGCCTCTTCGGGTGGCGGCCCGCCGAGCCCTTCCTCTGCAAACGCCGGCGATAGCAAACCGCACAGGCAGCTCGTAACCAGCAAAAATGTCAGTAGTCTTTTTTTCATCTCTCTCTCCTTTCCATGTTGATCTCCTCTATAGTATTTCGAACAATAAACGCTCCACTCATCTCTCCTTCCTCCCCGCCCTGTCCGAAGTAGCCTTCCACTCGACCTCGGCGGTGCCCATTTCCGGCAGGCGGTTGTCAGACAACAAAAGCAACAAGCATGCCGCCTTTGGCCTCGATGCTTTTTTTTCAACTATTACCCCGTATCAACGCGCTATCTCAAAGATAGCCAGAAAAGAATTATCGAATCATCACCCTTACAAACATTACATTTATGACAAAAATAAACAATGCGTGCAGAATATATATTACATAAATGTATTAAGAATGCCTCGCGGGTTTCCGCAGGAGAATAAAAAACCCTTGACGCAACAAGGCGTATAAGTCAAATATGCATTTAACTTATCCTTTAAGAACCCATTCGCCCTCTTCCTGAAAGAATACCGCCCATGAAAAAACGCATCCTTCTCTCCCTTCTTGGCCTGCTGCTGGTGATCGCCATCCTTGCCGGCATCAAGGGCTTACAGATCTTCAAGATGGTGGGCGCAGGCAAGAGCTTTGTCCCGCCGCCGGAAACGGTGACCACGGCCCAGGCCCACCCGGAATCCTGGGAGACGACCCTGCCCGCCGTGGGTTCACTGGAAGCGGTGCAGGGCGTGACCATTGCCGCGGAGCTGCCCGGCAAGGTGGCACACATTGCCTTTGCCCCAGGCAGCCAAGTGCAAGCGGGCAGCATTCTGCTCCAGCAGGACACCTCTTCCGAAGAGGCGCAACTCCGGGCGGCGGAAGCGGAGGCAGCGCTGGCCAAGGTCAATTTCGAGCGGCTCCGCCTCCTCGTTGCAACCGATGCCGTTTCCAAGGCTGTCTACGATGACGGCGAGGCGAAACACAAACAGGCAGTGGCCCAGGCCGACACGATCCGGGCCACCATCGCCAAAAAAACCATCCGCGCCCCATTCTCCGGCCGCCTCGGCATCCGGTTGGTCAACCTGGGCCAGATCCTCAAGGAAGGAGAGCCCATTGTCTCCCTCCAGGCCATGGACCCGATTTTCATCAATTTCATGCTGCCCCAGCAGGAGCTGGCCCGAATCCAACCGGGGTTTGCGGTGCAGATAACCTCCGACGCCCTGCCCGGCCAAACCGTGACCGGCAAGATCACCGCCATCAACCCGCAGGCTGACAATGCCACCCGCAACGTCCGGGTGCAGGCCACGGCAACGAACAAGGAAGAACGGTTGCGCCCCGGCATGTTCGCCACGGTGGCCGTGGCGCTGCCGGGCAAGAATCAGGTGCTGGCCATCCCCGCCACCGCCGTGCTCCCAGCCCCCTATGGCGATTCGGTTTTCGTGGTGGAAGGGAAAAAGAATGAAAAAACAGGCAAGCCCGACCAGGTGGTGCGCCAGCAATTTATCCGCCTCGGGGAAAAGCGTGGCGACTTCGTGGCCATTGCCTCGGGTCTTGAGGCTGGGGCCACCGTGGTCAGCACCGGGGTGTTCAAGCTGCGCAACGGTCAGTCCGTGGTGGTGGACAATGCCTTGAGCCCGAAATTCAGTTTACATCCCAAGCCAGACAACAGTTAAGGGTTCACGCCAAAGCCCATGAAATTCACCGATCTCTTCATCCGCCGCCCCGTGCTTGCCATGGTGATCAGCCTGCTCATCATTATTGCCGGATTGCAGGCATTGCGCAGTCTCAACGTCCGCCAGTTCCCCAAGAGCGAAAACGCAGCGGTTACCGTGACCACCGTCTACGTCGGAGCCAACGCCGAGCTGGTCCGGGGCTTCATCACCACCCCGCTGGAACGGGCCATTGCCGCAGCCGACGGCATTGATTACCTGGAATCCCAAAGCGCCCAAGGCGTCTCCACCATCACCGTCCGCCTGAAACTCAACTATGACGCCACCAAGGCCCTGGCCGAGATCAGCTCCAAGGTCGATCAGGTCCGCCGCGACCTGCCGCCGGAAGCCGAGGTGCCGGTGATCAACATCGAGTCGGCGGACAGCAAGTTTGCCTCGGCCTATCTCAGTTTCACCTCCGATGTTCTTACCCAAAACGAAATCACCGATTACCTTACCAGGGTGGTGCAGCCCCGTCTTTCCGCCCTCGCCGGCGTGCAGCGCGCCGATGTTCTCGGGGGCCGCACCTTTGCCATGCGCATCTGGCTCAAACCCGAACGCATGGCCGCCTATAACGTCAGTCCGGCCCAGGTCCGCAAGGCCCTGGGCGCCAACAACTATCTGGCCGCCATCGGCAACACCAAGGGCTCGCTCATTCAGGTCAACCTCACCGCCAACACCGACCTCCGTTCGGTGGCCGAATTCAAACGGTTGGTGATCCGTGAGCAGGACGGAGCCACCGTCCGCCTGGAAGACATCGGCGAGGTGGCGCTCGGCGCGGAAAACTATGACGCGGAGGTACGATTTTCCGGCCAGACCGCCACCTTCATGGGAATCTGGCCTCTGCCCAACGCCAACTCCCTGGACGTGATCAAACTGGTCCGCACGGAAATGGCGGCCATTGAAAAAGATCTGCCCACCGGCCTCCAGGGGCGCATCGCTTACGACTCCACAGCCTACATCGACAACGCCATCAACGAGGTCCTCAAGACCCTGGGCGACACCCTGCTCATCGTGATGGTGGTCATCTTCCTCTTCCTCGGCTCCTTCCGTTCGGTGCTGATCCCGGTGGTGGCCATCCCCTTATCGCTCATCGGCGGCCTGTTCCTGATGCAGATTTTCGGCTTTTCCATCAATCTGCTCACCCTGCTGGCCATCGTCCTTTCCGTGGGGTTGGTGGTGGACGATGCCATCGTGGTGGTGGAAAACGTCGAACGTCACCTCCGCAAGGGCGAGTCTCCGCTGGACGCCGCCCTGCTGGGCGCCCGCGAACTGGTGGGGCCTATCATCGCCATGACCATCACCCTGGCCGCGGTCTATGCCCCCATCGGTTTCCAGGGCGGGCTCACCGGCTCGCTCTTTCGGGAATTCGCCTTCACTCTGGCCGGGGCAGTAACCATCTCCGGGGTGGTGGCCCTGACCCTATCGCCGATGATGTCGGCCAAGCTGCTCAAACCGGAGATCGAAGAGCATGGCTTTGCGGGCAGGATCGCCCGCGACTTTGCCCGGCTGCGCAACGCCTATGGCCGCTGGCTGGACGCCACCCTGGCGGCCAGGCCCGCCGTATACGCGGTCTGGATCGTCATCAGCCTGCTCAGCATCCCCATGTTCACCATGTCGGCCAAAGAGTTGGCACCCACCGAGGACCAGGGAGTCATCTTCGGCATCGTGGACGCGGCGGCCAACTCCACCCTGGACCAGACCAGCGCCTATACCGCCGCCGCCAACAAGATCTTTCTCTCGGTACCGGAAACAGCCTTCACCTTCCAGGTCACCCAGCCCACCTCCGGGTTCAGCGGCCTGGTCACCAAGCCTTGGGATCAGCGGCAACGTTCGGTATTTGCGATCATGCCCGAATTGCAGCAGAAGCTCCAGGCCCTGCCGGGCATCCGGATTTTTCCGGTTTTGCAGCCCTCGCTCCCCGGCGGCGGTCAATTTCCGGTGGAATTCATCCTCGCCTCCACAGCGGAGGCTCCGCAGATCCTGGAATTCGCCCAGCAGATCCAGCAGAAGGCCATGCAAAGCGGGATGTTCGCCTTCCCGCCGATCATCGACATGAAGATCGACCACCCCCAGGCGGAATTTGTCATCGACCGCGACAAGGTGGCGGATATGGGCCTCAGCCTGGAACAGGTGGGCGCGGACCTCGGCGCCATGGTGGGCGGCAACTTCGTCAACCGCTTCGACATCGCCGGCCGCAGCTACAAGGTCATCCCCCAAATTGCCCGAACCGACCGGCTCAACCCGGAACAGCTCAAGAATATCCACATCACCGGACCCAACGGCCAGCTGGTGCCGCTTTCCACTGTGGCCACCATCGAAAACTCCACGGTGCCCCGCTCCCTGAACCGCTTCCAGCAGCTGAACGCGGTCAAGATCAGCGGCGTCTCCATCCGCCCCCTGGACGAGGCGTTGCGCTATCTGGAGGACGAGGCCGCCCAGATCCTGCCCCAGGGCTATGTGCTTGACTACACCGGCGAGTCGCGGCAGCTGCGCAGCGAGGGCAACAAGTTCCTGCCCGCCTTCGGCCTGGCTGTAGTCCTGATCTTTCTGGTCCTGGCCGCCCAGTTCAACAGCTTCCGCGACCCCTTTGTCATCCTGGCCGGCTCGGTACCCCTGGCCATGTTCGGCGCCCTGATCTTCACCTTTCTCAAGATCCCCAACCCAAATGTGCCCTTCTGGACCCATGGCTGGACCACCACCCTCAACATCTATTCCCAGGTTGGGCTGGTGACCCTGGTCGGCCTGGTCGCCAAAAACGGCATCCTCATCGTCGAATTCGCCAACACCCTCCAGGGACAAGGACATACCAAGCTGGCCGCCATCCGGGAGGCCTCCATGACCCGGTTGCGTCCCATCCTCATGACCAGCTCCGCGACGGTGGCAGGGCATTTCCCCCTGACCCTGGTCACCGGCGCCGGGGCCGCAGCCCGAAACTCCATCGGTCTCGTGCTGGTGGGCGGCATGGCCGTAGGCACCCTGTTCACCCTCTTCGTGGTGCCTTCGATCTACATGCTGGTGGCCCGCGACCATGGGCAGGACCGGAGGCCGGAGACCAACGCAAACGAAGCGGAGGCTGCCCGCCCATGAATGTAACTGACCACAGGATAGGCGACCAAGTTCAACGCTGCACCCCAACTGTAAGCGATTACAGGGTGCGGCAGATGCGCGACAGAGGCCTGAGAGCTATAGCTGAGTTGAACAGCTTGCCTGTTCAAACGAAACTTATGCCCGCAGGGCGCATACTATGGTATGCGAACAGGCCGATAACAAAACAGATGTCGTGCCCTGTGATCGTTTACCCATGAATACCTCGGAGTTGTGGGATGCCTTGGGTTCCCTGCCCGAAGCAGAGATGCCCCATATGGTCACCCGGCTTTTTGCCCTGTACGAGGCCCGGCTCCACCAGAACCCCGACGACCCGGAGGCCTTGCTTTTTTTCAACAACCTCAACCGTGCCCTTACCGAGACCTGCCAATGCAACAGCAACAGACGATAACCCGCCGGAGTCAGTCCGTGCATCCCCTGCTGAGCGCCTTGTTCTTGCTCCTGATCTGCCTTGTCCCTGCCGGACCAAGCTCGGCACAGGACACAGGGGTCGATGCAATGTGCATGGTGGAAGAGCACAATACCCTGCGCGCCGCTGTAGGCGCCCCGGAGTTGCGCTGGTCCGACGCCCTTGCCCGGCAGGCAGCAACCTGGGCCGGCAAGCTGAAAAAATCAGGCTGCGCCATGCAGCACAGCCGGGGCAAGCTGGGGGAAAATCTCTACTGGGCCAGCGCCAAGACAACAAGCAACAGAAATAAGACTTGGAGCGCGCCACAGTCCATCAAGGAAAAAGCCGTTGCCGCCAGCTGGGCCGGTGAAAAACAGTGGTACTCCCGGGCCACCAACTCCTGCAACGCGCCCCCCGGAAAAAGCTGCGGCCATTACACCCAGATGGTCTGGAAAACCACCAGGGAAATCGGTTGCGCCAAAGCCGTGTGCGACGACAACTCACAGATCTGGGTGTGCAACTATGCGCCGGCCGGAAATGTGGTCGGGCAAAGACCTTACTGACAGCAGCACCCCCTTGCCGCGCAACCGCTATCTTGCCCGCCTCTTCGTGAACCCCTCGACAGCACCCCCCAATCCCGTTATGATGTGACAGATTCGTCAGCCAGGGGAGGACACGCATGGACCAACAACTTGCCGCACTGAACACTATCGCCGACCGAGCCATCGCCTTTCTGGTGGACTACAGTTTTCAGGTGGTCGGGGCCATCATCATCCTCATTGGTGGCTTCCTGCTTGGCAACTGGATCGCCGTTGCCGTGGCCAAACTCTGTGAGAGGCGGGGGATTGATGTCACCCTGCGCCATTTCCTCTCCTCCCTTGCCAGGATCGTGGTGATCACCTTTGCGGTGCTCATTGCCCTCAGCAAGTTCGGGATCACCATTGCCCCCTTCATCGCGGCCATCGGCGCGGTCGCCTTCGGGGCCACCTATGCCCTCAAAGGGCCGCTCTCCAACTATGGGGCCGGGCTGGCCATCATCCTGGGCCGCACCTTTATCGTAGGCGATACCATTACGGTGGCCGGGGTCTTCGGGGTGGTGGAGGAGGTTACCCTGGCCCACACCACCCTGCGCACCGAGGACGGGGTAAAGATCACCGTGCCCAACAAGCATATTGTCGGGGAGATTCTGCATAATTCCGGGGAGTACCGCATTGTGGAAAGTTCGGTGGGCATCAGCTACGACGCCGACCCCGTCCAGGCCATCGGGGTCATCACCCAGGCCCTCTCCACCTTTCCTCAGCTAAAGAACGGGGTTGCACCGCAGATCGGCATCGATGATTTTCGGGATTCCTCGGTGGCCATCGGCTACCGCTACTGGGCGCCCACCGGGCGATACATCGAAACCATGCATGGGGTGAACCTGGCGGTGTATCAAGAATTGGGCCGGGCCGGAATCTCCATCCCCTACCCGCAACGGGTGGTTACCATAGCCAAGGATCAAAACCTTTCATGAAAGCAAACAAGCCCTACGATACCGCAACCCTGCTCAAGCTGGCGACCTATGCCTCCACCGCCACGGCGGTAGTGCTCATCGGTGTCAAATGCGTGGCCTGGTTCATGACCGGTTCCTTGAGCGTCATGGCCTCCCTGGTGGACTCGCTCATGGATGGCGCCGCCTCGCTGATCAACCTTTTTGCCGTGCGCTATTCGCTGAAATCCGCGGACCAGGATCACCAGTTCGGGCACGGTAAAGCAGAAGCCCTGGCCGGGCTCGGCCAAGCCTGCTTTATTGCCGGTTCAGCCATCTTTCTGCTCATGCACGCCATCGAACGCTTGAATCACCCCCAACCTCTGCAAGCAATCAATGTCGGCCTGTGGGTCATGGTCTTTGCCATTGGAGCCACCTTGGTGCTCCTGGCCTTTCAGGGCTTTGTCATCAAGCGGACCAATTCCTCCGCCATCCGTGCCGATTCCCTCCATTACAAAACCGATCTGCTCACCAACACGGCCACCATCTTCGCTCTGTTTTTTGTCGCCTCAGGCTGGCCCCTGCTAGACCCGTTAGGCGCCTTGGCCATTGCCGGGTACATCCTTTACAGCGCCTGGCAGATCGGGCAGGAGGCCATGCAGATCCTCATGGACCGGGAACTTCCGGAAGAAACCCGCCAACGCATCTGCGACATCGTCCTGGCCCATGCAATCGTCCTCGGCATCCACGACCTGCGCACCCGGCAGTCCGGGCAGACCATGCACATCCAGCTCCATCTCGACCTTGACCAGAGTCTGCCCCTTGCCGAGGCGCACCGGGTGGCAGATGAGGTAGAGGACGCCATCATGGGTGTCTTTCCCCAGGCCGATGTGATCATCCACCAGGATCCCCGCAATCCGGCCCGTTACCGCCGTAACCCCCTGGAATGCCAGGAGCTGCCGACAACTCCTCCAAATTGATCCGCTCGGCCACATCCCCCACCATGCCCCGTCTTTGCCGTTGACCGCCAAACCCACGCAGGGTACAAGAGAGAAATTCTTCCGCGCCCCACCCACAGGTGATTATGAAAACAATTATACGCACGACTCTTGCCTATACCCTGGCCCTGGGTGCGATCTTCTGCTTCTGGTATGGGATCGGCCAGCCGCGCCCGATCCCGGAAGCGGAACTGGCTGCCGATCACACCCTGCAATGCGTCTCCTACGCGCCCTTTGAAAAGGACCAGTCCCCCTTTGATTTTGCCAAGGGCATGACCATTGCCCCCGCCCGGATCGACGCGGACCTGGCCATTCTCTCCCAACGTTTCTCCTGCATCCGCACCTATTCGGTGGCCGGGCTTGAGGCCTTGCCCGAGTATGCGGAAAAATACGGGATGCAGGTGCTCCTTGGCGCCTGGGTGACGGTGGATGAGAAGGTCACCGAACAGGAGCTGCACAAGGTGGTGGAGCTGGCCAAACGGTACCCGAAAAGCGTCCGGGCGGTGGTGGTGGGCAACGAGGCCCTGCTCCGCCGGGAAGTCACCGGGGAGCAGATGGCCGGGTATATCCGCCAAATCAAGGATGCCCTGCCCGGGGTGCCGGTCACCTATGCCGATGTCTGGGAGTTCTGGCTCAAGCATCCGGAGGTGGCCCAGGCCACCGATTTTGTCATGATCCACATCCTGCCCTACTGGGAGGATAATCCGGTTGGCATCGATCAGGCCATGGTCCACATCAAAAAGATCAGGGAAGAGATCGGCGAGAAGATCCCGGGCAAGGAGATCGTCATCGGCGAAACCGGCTGGCCCTCCCAGGGACGGATGCGGGAAGGGGCGCTGCCCAGCCCGGAGAATCAGGCCCGTTTCATCCGCGGTTTCATCGCCTTGGCCGAGCAGGAGCATTGGCAGTACAACCTGATCGAGGCCTTTGACCAGCCGTGGAAACGCATCAAGGAAGGGGCGGTGGGCGGCTATTGGGGGTTGTACAGCCCGGAGCGGACCGACAAGCACATCCTTTCCGGACCGGTCTCGAACTTTCCCAACTGGCTTACCCTGTTTGCCCAATCCGCAGCCATTGCCCTGATGACCCTGCTCATTGCCCGCCGCCACCGCGATATGGGCGCAACCCGCTGGCTGCAATTTTCCGCAGCCATGGCCGGCGGCGCCATCCTTATTGTGCTGCAGGGACATCAGTTTTCCATCATCTCCACCAATACCTATGAATACATCTGGGGTTTTGTCGTTCTCTCGCTTTGCGCCAGCGTCTACCTGCTGGCCCTGAAAGCCATCGCTTCCGGGACCACGCCCGCCCACCTCAGCCTGGATGCGTCCCTGGATTTCCTGCGTGGCAAAGTCCGCCTCAGCGCGGAAGCCGTATACGGGGCTCTGCGGCTGGGAGTAATCACCTGCGCCCTGATCGGTGTGCTTGGCTTGGTACTGGACGCCCGTTACCGGAGTTTTAACAATTTCGGTTTTGCCATCCCCGCCCTTGCCTATGCCTGGTTTTCCCGTCGGCAGAGCAGCCAGGCACCCCAGGGCATGCTCGAAAGGCTCAGCGGGCTGCTGCTCGCCGCTGGAGCCGTGGCTATCCTGATCAATGAAACCCCGCTGAACTGGCAGGCCGATATCTGGGTGGCTCTCTGCCTCTTGCTGGCCTATCCCCTCTGGCGGCAAAGCCGTGGCGTCTCGCTGCGCCCCCTGCTGCCCTTTGGCCTTTTGGTGCTTGGTGCCTTTGGATTCTTTGCCGCCCTGCGCCACGGGGTCTTTATCTCGGAACGGCTGGTGGGGGTATGCGCGGACACGCCGGACAAGACTATCTGCCTGGTCCGCTCCATGATAGGCCGCTTGATGTACAATCAGGTTTTTGCCTGGACGAGCCTGATCCTTGCTGGCCTTGCCATCTGGCGCAACGCGCTGTGGTTGTGCGGATTGGCTCTGGTCGCGAGCCTGGCCGGGCTGGCCTTTTACAATGTCAATCTGGCAGCCCTGGCCTTTGTCCTGGCCGGGCTCACCCTGGTGCACCGGAAAAACAGCAAAACAATTTCCCCATGACCGACACCCAGGGCAAAAAGATTCTGGAGGAAGGCCTCGGTGCCATGTCCATCACCCTTGACGGGCAGGCGTGTGCGCGGCTGGCGATCTACTGCGGGGAGTTGCTCCGCTGGAGCACCAAGATCAATCTGGTGGCCAAGGCACCGCTGCGCGAGATCTGGGAGACCCATTTCCTCGACTCCCTGAGTCTGCTCCGAGTTCTTCCCCCGCCGGGAGATCCGCAGAAAACGCTCCTCGACATCGGCACAGGGGCCGGATTTCCCGGCCTGGCCCTCAAGGCTACCCGACCGGAACTGCCGGTCATCCTGGTGGAGCCCCGTCAGAAACGGGTCTCTTTTTTGCGCCATGTGATCAGAACCCTGAGCCTCAAGGATATCGAGGTCCTCTGCGGCCGACTGGAAAAAAACTCCGCTGAGGTGGATGGCAGAACCCTTGCCGTGCCGCTCATCACCAGCCGCGCCTTCACCAACATCGGTGAATTTCTCCTGCACACCGCTGCGGTCAATCCGACGGGCGGCCAGGTCATCTGCATGAAAGGCCCGCGAGCCGAAGAGGAGATCGCGGCCTGGCGGCTTGCCCAGCCGGAGAGCCCCTACCGGTTGCAGGAGATCGTCGAACTGACCCTGCCCTTTTCCGGCAAGGTCCGCAACCTGGTTATCTTCCGCAAAGAAGGCGAGTAAGCATCATGCCCAGCCCAAAAACCCCGGCCATCATGTTTCAGGGCACCTGCTCCAACGCAGGCAAATCCGTGCTCACCGCCGCCTTATGCCGCATCCTTTTGCAGGATGGATTGCGGGTCGCCCCGTTCAAGGCGCAGAACATGTCGCTCAACTCCTTTGTCACCAGGGACGGCGGCGAGATGGGCAGGGCCCAGGTGGTGCAGGCCCAGGCCGCGCTTCTGGACCCGGATGTGCGCATGAACCCGATCCTGCTCAAGCCCTCCAGTGACACGGGCAGCCAGGTCATCGTCCTGGGCAAGCCGGTGGGCAACATGACGGTGAACGACTATCTGGCCTACAAACCCCAGGCCTTTCTCACGGTGCAGGCGGCCTATGATTCACTGGCCAACGAATACGAGGTCATGGTGTTGGAAGGGGCGGGCAGCCCGGCCGAGGTGAATCTCAAGGCCCACGACATCGTCAACATGCCCATGGCCCGGTATGCCCAAGCCGCAGTTCTGCTGGTGGGCGATATCGACCGGGGCGGGGTGTTCGCCTCCTTTGTCGGCACCATGGAGATTCTTGACGACTGGGAGCGGGAGTTGATCGCAGGCTTTGTGGTGAACCGCTTCCGGGGCCAAAAATCGCTGCTCACCGAAGCGCTTGATTACATGGTGCAAAAAACCGGCAAGCCGGTGCTGGGGGTGGTGGATTATCTGCCCGAACTGGGTTTGCCCGAAGAGGATTCGGTGAACTTCAAGGCCGGGCTTTTCAGCCCAAGGCGACCTGCGGGCGAGCATGTCACTGTGGCGCTCATCGACCTGCCCCATATCTCGAACTTCACTGATTTCGAGCCGTTTCTGGCCGAGCCGGACCTCTTTGTCAAAATCGCCAGAACTCCCGCCGATATCGCGGACGCGGACGCGGTGATCCTGCCGGGCAGCAAGAACGTCATCGGTGACCTCAAGTGGCTGTTTGGCTCCGGCCTGGCCGAGGGACTGAAACAATACAGCCAGCAGGGGAAGGAGATCATCGGCATCTGCGGCGGCTTTCAGATGCTGGGCCAGAAGATCGACGACCCCTACCATATCGAGTCCAGCGGAGAAACCCTGCCCGGCCTCGGTCTGCTCAACCTTGCCACGGTGCTGGAGAAAGACAAAACCCTGACCCGGCAGATGGGCCACCATCTCGCCTCGGGTCTTGCGGTGCACGGCTACGAGATCCACCACGGCCAGAGCCGGGCGAAAGAGACCGGCAACATCCTCATCTTCAGCAACGGGGAAAGCGGCGGGGTAGGCAACCCCGCCCAAACCATCTGGGGCACCTATCTGCACGGCATCTTCGACGCGGACCCCTTCCGGCGCTGGTTCATCGACCGGTTGCGGCAAAGACAGGGGCTTGCCCCGCTTAAAAAGGTGCAGGCCACCTATGACCTGGAACCGGCCTTTGACCGGCTGGCCGAGGCGGTGCGCAGCCAGATCGACATGAGCGCCATCTACCGGTTGCTGAAAAAATGATCGGCCTCGAATATCAGATACTGATCGCCATCCTCCTGGATCAACTTTTCGGCGACCCGCGCTGGCTGCCCCATCCGGTGCGGATCATCGGCGCGGCCTGCTCCGGTTGCGAGCGGTTCACCCGCGCCGTGCTGCCGCCGTTTGCGGCCGGAATCACCTCTGTCGTCCTGGTCCTGGCACTGACCGGGGCAACAACCTGGGGTGTGGTTGCAGGCGCAACCATCCTCCACCCATGGTTGGGCAATGCGGCGTCCATCCTCCTGCTCTACACCACCATCGCGGCCCGCGATTTGGTACGCCACAGCACCGAGGTCTACGCCGCCCTGCGGGACGGGGATCTCCCAGAGGCCCGCAGGCGGGTGGGGATGATCGTCGGGAGGGACACGGCCAATCTCGACGAGGCCGGGGTGGCGAGGGGGGCAGTGGAATCGGTGGCGGAATCCATGGTGGACGGGGTGACAGCCCCGCTTTTCTTTGCCCTGCTGGGCGGTCCGGTGGCTGCCATGCTCTACAAGGCGGTCAATACCATGGACTCCATGTTCGGCTACAAAAATGCGCAATATCTCAAGTTCGGCTGGGCTGCGGCCCGGCTGGATGACTTGGCCAATTTTATCCCTGCCCGCCTCACCTCCCTGATGATTCCGGCCGCAGCCTTCCCGCTCCGCCTCGACCCCAAACGCTCCCTGCTGATCCTGCTCCGAGACCGGTTCGCCCACGCCAGCCCAAATTCGGGCCATACCGAGGCGGCGGTGGCCGGCGCCTTGGGCGTGCAGCTGGGCGGGACAAACAGCTACTTCGGCACGGTGCTGGAAAAACCGACCATCGGCGATCCCATCCGGCCACTGGAACCCCAGGACATCCTCCGCGCCAACCGCTTGATGCTGCTCTCCTCCGCCTTGACCCTGCTGATTTGCCTCGCCCTGCGCCGACACCTCCTTGCCCTCCTGCCCACCATGCTTCCCTGAGCATCCTCGGCCCCAGCCCGGCCCAAGGATATCTCTGGATTTTTCCAACTCCAACAGCTACGATTAAAAGAAATCCTTTCTCACCGCAGGGGCTGGCCCCTTTCCCAAGACATGGACCATGGCATGGCAGGCATACTAAAAAAACCATTTTTCCCGCGACAGGTGAGCCTTGGCACCCTTGTTCTGGGATTTCTCCTTGTTTTCAGCTTCACCCCCTTGATTACGTTTTCCTTTTTTACCCTGAATGGCATCATCTCTCAGTTGAGCGCCATTGAAGAGAGCGAAGAGCTACACTTCATCAAGGATGAGCTGCATCACCTTGAAACAAGGATTGAGCATTACCAGCAGATGATCGACTTTGTCTCGCAGCTGCCAGCGGTCATGGAGATCCTGGATCGCGGGGAGAGTGGAGCCGGCAACATCCCCAAGGAGAAAGCCTTTCTCCGCTATACCGACGTGTTGAACAGGGCCTTTGCCAAAAATAACGACGTGGTGAGCATCCATGTCCTTGATCAGGATGCGATCGAGCAATTTTCCCTGATCAAGATAGCGGGCTCCACGAAATATAAACAGACCACAAACCTTCCGCTCACGGTTGAGCCGGAGTCAATCAAAAAGACTCTTGCCATGCAGGACAAGGGCTTTCTGATCATTCCTCTACGAAATAATCAGCAAGGAGAGGATCACCAGACCCACCAGCTGTTGCTCCGCATTCTCACCCCGATCCAGTCGGAAGGAGAAACGATCGGGGCCTATGTTGCCGACATTGATATGGGTGTACTCACTCAGGCCTTTCCCGGAATGCTCTGGGTCTTGCATGATGGTTGCTATCTCTCCGCGGAGACAAGGAATCCCTCAGCCTTCCTCGATTACCCTGGGCTCCAACAGATCTTTGCCTCGAAAAAAGCCGCGATCTGGGACATTGGTGGCCAGAAAATGGCCTGGCTCCCCTTTCTTGCCGGACAGGACGCGACAAGTACACTGTGGGCCGGGAAAAAGATTAATCTTGCCTCTGTACAGACAGCCAGGGAAAAAATCTTGTTCACCGTTCTGGTGGGACTTGTTTTGCTGCTGACTGTGGGGCTGGTCATCTCCTTCCTTTTTTCAAGACATGTGCGGCGTCTTTCACAGCAGTTCCTTGCCTGCCTAGAAAAATCCCTCCTCCAGCAGCAACAGAGCATGTGTAGCAAGAACGCGAGGATTCTGGAAATTTCCGCGTTCTCAAAAAAGCTGGATTCCCTCTTGGCCCGATACGGGGCCATGGAGCAGGAACGCCAGGATTCCCAGCGAAAACTGCAGGAAAGCGAGGATATCTTCCGGGTTGTTTTCAACTCGGTACAAAGCGCCGTGATTCTCATCGACAACCATGATGTAGTCCGTTTTTTCAACCCGGCAGCTGAGCAAGTTTTTGGGTACGAGCGCGGGGAGATTCTTGGCAAAAAGTTCCACCCGCTGATAGTTGTTGAAGAAATGCAACAAGCCGCGCAGGACGGTTTGGCAGAATTCTGGCGGACAGGCCAAGGGCCCATCATTGACACCTCCCGCGAACTCATGGCCAGAAAAAAAGATGGGAGGCTCTTTCCTGCCGAGGTGTTTATCTCCAAGATAAAAAAGGACGACGCCTATTGGGCCGTCGGCGCGGTGCTCGACATTACCGACCGCAAGGTCAAGGAAGAAAAACTGGTGATGCTGGCCACCATGGATGGCCTCACCGGGGTGTTCAACCGACGTCATTTTCTGTTTCTGGCGGAGCAGGAGGTGGCCCGGAGCAAGCGCTATAACAAGGATCTTTTTTTCCTGATGTTCGATCTTGACCATTTCAAAGAGGTCAACGACACCTTCGGCCATGAAACAGGAGACCGGATCCTGCAGGATTTTGCCTCGATCTGCACCGCAGGGTTGCGTCGCTCGGATATCTTCGGTCGGATGGGAGGGGAGGAGTTTGCCGCCCTTGTGGTGGAGACGGGAGAAGGGGAGGTCATGGCCGTGGCCGAGCGGATCCGGAAAAACTTTGCCTTACAAACCATTGCCAGGGATGAGATGGAGAAAAATCTCAGCGTCAGCATCGGGATCAGCCGGCTTGACCCCGTGACCGGCAGCCTGGAATCCGCGTATGCCGCAGCGGACATGGCCCTCTACGCCGCGAAAGATCAGGGCCGCAACAAGGTGGTTATGGCCTTGCGGTGATCATCCCGAAGAGGAGCAGAGGGGGTCGCAATACTTACTTCACCCCATAATTCCCCAGGGCTTCCAGGTATGGTCCGAACAGGTCATTGTAATCGTTCATCCCCCTTTTCAGGATGATGGAAAAATGGCTGGCATCGTTGTCGTTCACCACCAGATTAGCGCTGTTGGCCAACGCTTCCAGATCGTAGAGGGTACGAAATTCCGGGCCGATGAGGATATAAAAAATATAGCGCCGCCGGGACATGGCCATTTCCTGCAGATACTGGTGAACCGTGGAGCCTTCCAGTCCTCCCCCCTCAAACCTGCTGTGCAGCACCACCGCCTCAAAATTCATAAACTGCATCTTGGCGATGGCCTCTTCCGCAGAGCGGACATAGGTGGGCTGGTAGCCCATCTCGCCGAAAGCCATGGTCACCTGGGTGGTTATCTCCTCGTCCCCGATCATGATCAGGGCGTGCGGCACGTTCTCAACCGCCTCTTTTTCGCTGTACACCCCGCTGGAGAGCCAGCCGAGATCAGGCGGCTTGGGCGCGGCTGGCGGCAGGCGCACCGGCTGGGGTTTTTTCTGGGCCGCAGCCACCATCCCCACCGCCGCCTGATCCTCATTGCCGGTATGCTCGGCAAAAAGCACATCCATCAAGGCGCCCGCCGGTTGACCGGCCACCGAGCCGTCACTGTTGAGTTCGATGGGATGTTTACATTTCGGACAGCCGATTTTCAGGGTTTTCCCTACGGAGAGCGAGGCAAGGGCGCTCTTGATTTTTTCAAGCTGGGCTTCACTCAGCATGAGGGTATGCTGGCACTGGGGGCACTGGACAAGCATGATTTCCTCCGATAGTAGCTGCCAGCTTAAAGCTATAAGCTAACAGCTGTAAGCTGTAAAACGGCTCCTAAAACCCTGAGCGCCGCTTCTCTTCCTGCTTCACATCCATGCCCAGGCCGGTGATCCCGGTGGTGGACTCACCCCGGGCGGACTTGATGCTGTCCAACCCACGGTTGACCGCGGTTTTCCGGGTGCAGTAGCTGGCCGCAGTCTCCTCGGTGATCAGACCGTCCTCGTACAATTCCAGGATGTGCTGGTCAAAGGTCTGCCAGCCAAGGGCCTTGGCATCGGCAATAATGTCATAGAAGGTCTTGTCTTCCGTTTCCCCGTTCATGATCAGCTCGCGTACCCGCAGGTTCATGCCCATGATCTCGAAGGCCGCCACCCGGCCGCCGCCGACCTTGGGCAAAAGCCGCTGGCAGACAATCCAGCGGATGGTGTCCACCAGGCGGTTGCGCACCTGGGCCTGTTCCTCCTGTTCGAACATACCCAAGACCCGGTTGATGGTCTGCCCCGCGTCCACGGTGTGCAGGGTGGAGAGCACCAGATGCCCGGTTTCCGCGGCGGAAAGGCCGATCTCCATGGTCTCCCGATCGCGCATCTCGCCCACCAGAATAACCTTGGGCGCCTGCCGCAAGGCGGCCCGCAGGCCGGAGGCAAAGGAGTCGAAATCATTGCCCAACTCCCGCTGGTTAAAGGTCGCCATCTTGTGCTGGTGCACATACTCGATGGGATCTTCCAGGGTGACGATGTGCACCGGCTTCTCGTCGTTGATCTTGTCCAACAACGCGGCCAGACTGGTGGATTTACCGGAACCGGTGGCGCCGGTGACGAGAATGATGCCGTTGCGCTCCCCGGCCATTTTGTGGAAGAGCTTGGGCAGGTTCAGCTGGCTGATGGTGGGAATCTGCATCTCCAACTTCCGCAACACCGTGGAAAGGTTGGTCTTTTGCGAGAAAACATTCACCCGGAACCGGGCCTTCTGGCCCAACCAGTAAGAAAGATCGCAGGAGCCGTGCTTGACCAGATCATCGAGCAGTCTCTTGTTGCCGCCGATGAGATTCAAGGCAAAGACCTCGGCCTGGAAAGGGGTGAGCGAAGGGACAGGCGGCTCCACCACCACCGGCACCAGCTGCCCGGAGGTCTCCACCTGCAGAGGCTTGCCCACCGTGATATTGAGGTCGGAAACATTGCCGTAGGTTTCCAACATGCTGGTGATCCAATAATCTATTTCCGTCTGCTTCATGACCGTCCCCTCTCCAACATGTTCCGTCGCCTGAGCAACCCGATGCCCTGCAAGAATTGTATAAGAACGGGCCGGATTCTGACAACTATTTCTTTTTCACCAGAAAATACAGATTGCCCGGATGCTTCATGTTGCCGGCCGCCACCTCGGCATAACTCCCACCCCCCCAAAACAGATCAAGCCGCCCAGCTCCGGTGATGGCGGAACCGGAATCCTGATTCACCACGAAACGGCCCAAAGGCTCCCAGCCGACAATCTCCCCGGCCGCATTGACTCTTGGCTTGCGGGTCGTCAAAAAAGCGAGGCCACCGGGCGGGAAACATTCCTGATCCAGGGCCACCGAGCGGCCAGGAGTCAGGGGCTCTCCCAGGCAACCCAAGGGGCCGACCGCACCATCATCCCCCCAGCGGAAGAAGACAAAGGAGTCGTTATGGTGCAGGATACCCTCCTGCTCCTCGGGGTGCTCCTTGAGATAGCGGACGATCCTGGGCATGGTCGCCTCTTCCTTCCGCATCACCCCTTTTTCCACCAACAGCCGGCCGATGCTGCGGTACTCGTGCCCGTTTTTCGCGGCAAACTGCACCCGCCGCAACGAACCGTCCGCAAGCTGTATCTGGCCGGACCCTTGAATATGCAGGATAAAGGCATCCACCGGATCAGCCAGGTAGACCAGTTCTTGCCCGGCCAGTAACCGGCCCTTCTCGATCTCACCCCGGGTAGGATAGGGGACAAGGCTGCCGTTCTCCATCCTGCCTGTTTTCTTCTCCCTCCCCTTGCCGCCGGGAATGGAAACCAGGTCCAAGGGCTTACGGTATAACGGATAGTGGTAAATAGCCGTCTTTACCAAACTGGCCTTGAAAAGGGGTTCAAAATACCCGGTGAGAAACATCTTATGGTCCGAGGCCCGCCCCGTTGCCTGGCACAGGGTAAACTCTTTTTTAAGGATAGCGGTCAAGGCCTTGGCCGAGGGTTTTTCTGCAATGATCCGCTGAAAGGCGAGCAGGGATTCGATGAGCCAGCTGACCGAATACTCTTCCCCGCAGAGGACAAAGGCCTTTCCCCCGGGAAGCTGCCGGAGATAGTGCACACTCCGGTCAATGGCCGGAACGAGAGACTCATATGCCAGGTCATCCTGAAACAGAGGCGGTTCCGCCGCAAGCGGTACGGTGGCAGCCTGGCCGCATTGGGCAACCACGGGCTGGGGCAAGGCAAAAAAGAGCCCGCAACCCAGAATAATCAGGCCGGAAAAAATCCGTATTGTCTCTGTCAAGGTCCGCATCCGCTCCTAGCCTCCTCATGGTGTTTGAACGCGTTGCACCATAGCAGAAAATGCCCGGCAATGCACCTCCGAAGCACGATCCGCAAGGGTGGGGTCCTCTGCCCCGCCCGGTCTTTCGCAGGCTCAGAGCCATGTCCCGCCCATGATAAAAAAATGTGGCAATTGTCGCTTACACTCGTTATATATTTCTACCCACTTAGGTATATACCCCTATATCCCCGGCTTTAGAAACTTTCGGAGGTACTGATGAGCGACGATAAAAAAATTGAAAGCATGATGCAGGAAAAACGCCTTTTCGCCCCGCCGGCTGCGGGCCAGAAGCAGGCCCATGTCAAGAGCATGGCTGACTACGAAGCCCTGTACAAGCGCTCCATGGAGGATCCGGAAGGCTTTTGGGCCGACCGCGCCAAGGAGCTGCTCACCTGGGAAAAGCCGTGGACCAAGGTGCTTGAGGCGGACATGCACAAGCCCGAGATCAAATGGTTTCAGGGCGGCAGGCTGAACGTTTCCTACAACTGCCTGGATCGCCATCTCACCAACGGCCGGCGCAACAAGGCGGCCATCATCTTCCAGGGCGAACCCGAAGAAGATGTCCGGGTCTACACCTACCAGATGCTGCACACCGAAGTCTGCCGCTTCGCCAACGTGCTCAAGAAGATGGGGGTAAAAAAAGGCGACCGGGTTGCCGTGTATCTGCCCATGATCCCCGAGCTTTCCATCACCCTGCTGGCCTGCACCCGGATCGGCGCCATCCACAGCGTGGTTTTCGCCGGTTTCTCCGCCCAGAGCCTCAAGAGCCGCATCCAGGACTGCGAGGCCAAGGTGCTGGTCACCGCCGACGCGGTGCTGCGGGCCGGCAAGACCATCCCCCTCAAACCTGCGGCCGACGATGCCCTCCAGGGCTGTGATTCCGTCAAACAGTGCATCGTGGTCAAACGGGCCGGCAACGAGATCGCCATGAAGGATGGCCGTGATTTCTGGTGGCACACGGAAATGGCCGCCGACGGCATCTCCGGCCAGTGCGCCCCGGAAAGCATGGAGGCGGAGGACAACCTCTTCATCCTCTACACCTCCGGCTCCACCGGCAAACCCAAGGGCGTGGTCCATACGACCGGCGGCTATCTGACCTATGTGGCGCACACCACCCAGTGGGTCTTCGACATCAAAGACGACGATGTGCACTGGTGCACCGCCGATATCGGCTGGATCACCGGCCACAGCTATATCCTCTACGGGCCGCTGGCCCTGGGCGCGACGACTCTGATGTTCGAAGGGGTGCCTTCCTGGCCCGCACCCGACCGTTTCTGGCATATCTGCGAGAAATTCCGGGTCAACATTTTCTACACCGCGCCCACTGTTATCCGCGCCCTGATGCGCGAAGGCTCCAAGTGGACGGAAAAATACGACCTCTCCTCCCTGCGCGTCTTGGGGTCGGTGGGCGAGCCCATCAATCCGGAAGCGTGGATGTGGTACCACGAGCACATCGGCAAGAGCAAGCTGCCCATTGTCGATACCTGGTGGCAGACCGAGACCGGCGGCATCATGATCTCCGGCCTGCCCTTTGCCACCCCGCTCAAACCCGGCTCTGCCACCCGGCCCCTGCCCGGCATCGACGCGGCCATCCTCCGCGAAGACGGCTCCGAAGCGGCGCCCAACGAGGGCGGTCATCTGGTGATCCGCAAACCCTGGCCCGGCATGCTCCGCGGCGTTTACCGCGATCCAGGCCGCTACAAAAAGACCTACTTCACCCGTTACGAGGGCATCTACGATCCGGAAGACGGGGCAAGAAAGGACGAGGACGGCTACTTCTGGGTCATGGGCCGCCTGGACGACGTAATCAATGTCTCCGGCCACCGCTTGGGCACCGCCGAAATCGAATCCGCCCTGGTGGCGCACCCGCAGGTAGCCGAGGCAGCGGTGGTCGGCGCGCCCCACGAAATCAAGGGCCAGACCATCTACGCCTATGTTTCCTTGAAGTCCGGGATCGAACCTTCCGACGAACTGCGCGCCGCCCTGCGCACCCATGTCCGCAAGGAGATCGGCCCCATCGCCACTCCGGAATTCATCCAGTTTGCCGACGGGCTGCCCAAAACGAGAAGCGGCAAGATCATGCGGAGAATCCTGCGCAAAATCTCGGCAGGTGAAACCGAGGCCCATGACTTCGGCGATATCTCCACCCTGGCCGATCCTTCCGTGGTTTCCACCCTGGTGGACGGCAGCAAGGATTTCGTCAAGTAAACGGAGCTCTTCATAGCATCACAACAAAAAAGGAGGCGGGGGAAAATTCCCCGGCTCCTTTTTTGTTGGCGCTTCCCGCCCAACCTTTCAGAATATTTACCAAGTCATACACCCCCCGCTTTATCCCCTTTGCTTCCCCCGCCTTTTCAGGTATTTTGACCGGGCAGATTCACGTTGCCCGTCAAGAACCTTCACATAAGGCGCATCCATGGCTTCCATCGAATTATTGATTTCCACCCTCTCCGGCTGGGTATGGGGACCACCCATGCTGGTGCTGCTGGTGGGGACCGGCCTGTACCTGACCATAATCCTGCGTGGCATGCAGTTTCGCGCCCTGCCCCATGCCCTGCGCCTGATCTGGCACAAGGAGCACGCCGGCGACGGCGACATCAGCCATTTTGCCGCGCTGATGACGGCCCTGGCCGCTACGGTGGGAATCGGCAACATCGTCGGCGTGGCCACCGCCATCACCCTCGGCGGGCCTGGGGCGGTATTCTGGATGTGGATGACCGGCCTGGTCGGCATGGCCACCAAATACGCGGAAGCGGTGCTGGCCGTGAAATACCGGGAAAAAGGCGAACACGGCATGCGCGGCGGCCCCATGTACTATCTGGCCAAAGGCGCGGGCCTGCCGAAGCTGGCCTGGCTCTTCGCCCTGTTCACCGCCCTGGCGACCTTCGGCATCGGCAATATGACCCAGGCCAATGCAGTGGCCACCATTTTCCAATCGACCTTCGGCGTCGAACCCTGGCTCACCGGCACAGTGCTGATGCTCCTCACCGGGCTGGTAATCCTGGGGGGCATCAAGTCCATCGGCAGGTTCACCTCGCTTTTGGTGCCGTTCATGATCGTCGGCTACACCGGCTCTGCCCTGGTGGTGCTGGCACTCAACCTCAGCGAAATCCCCCACGCCCTGGGACTAATTTTCCAACACGCCTTCACCCCTGCCGCAGCCTCCGGCGGCTTTGCCGGCTCGGTGGTCGCCGCCTCCATGCGCTACGGGATCGCGCGCGGCGTCTTTTCCAATGAGTCGGGGTTGGGTTCCTCCCCCATTGCCGCTGCCGCCGCCCGAACCCGCGATCCGGTCAAACAGGCGCTGGTGAGCATGACCCAGACCTTTATCGATACCCTGGTGGTCTGCACCATGACCGCCATGGTGATCCTGACCAGTCACGCCTGGCTGGAAGGGGTGGCGCCGGGGCAATTGACCAGCGTCAGTTTCGGCGAAACTCTGGGCCATGCCGGCGTAGTGATTGTCGCCGTTGCCACGGCACTCTTCGCCTACTCCACTCTGATCGGCTGGAATTACTATGGGGAAAAGGCCATCGAATATCTGGCCGGTCGCCGCGCCATTGCCCCCTACCGGGTGGTCTTCGTCGCGGTGGTGGTCGTGGGCGCGATGATGAAACTGGAATTCGTCTGGAATTTCTCCGACCTGATGAACGGGATGATGGCCATCCCCAACATTGTCGGCTTGCTGCTGCTCTCCCAGGTGGTCAAGGCAGAAACCGAGCGGTATTTTAAGGGCTAGACTCCAGACCGGTGACCACAGAGAACAACCCCGCTATTCCTTGAGTTTTTCCGCCAGTTCGGCGGCCACCATGGCGTAGCGGTTGGAGTTGTTCCATTTAGTAATGGCCTGGAAGTTCGGGTAGCCGGCAACATACCGCAGGCCACCGTCCCGCAGCTCAAGGCCGACAATGGTAAGCTCCTTGTTCTCCGGGGACGGCGGCAGGTCAACCCCCTGAATCTTTTTCACCTCCGCGCAAGAAACAAAGCCTTTCCGCCCCTTGGCATAGGCTTTTTCCAGCTTCCCCCCCTTCAGCTTCTTGCCAATTTCCCGGTAGATCGGAGCCTTGAAGGTCCAGCCGAATCTATGGAGATAATTGGCAATGCTGGCCAGAACATCGGGCACGGATTCCCAGACATCGCGGCGGCCATCCCCGTCAAAATCCACGGCGTAGAGGCGAAAACTTGAGGGGATGAACTGGGTCTGGCCAAAGGCCCCGCCATAGGAGCCGGTGATGATCAGCGGATCAACCCCGTTTTCCCGACAGAGCAGGAGGTATTCGATCAACTGCTCCCGATAGAACTTGCTGCGGCGGGGATAGGCGTCAAACATGGTATTGAGGGTCTGAAACATGCTGAAGGCCCCCTTATGCTTGCCAAACTGAGTTTCGATGCCCCAGATGGCCACGACAACCTCCCGTTCGACCCCCAGCTCTTTTTCAATCCGGTCCAGCACCTCCCGGTGTTCGCAAAGAAGCCTCTTGCCCTGTTCGATCATCTGCGGGGTAATAAAACGCGGCGAATACTCGAAATAGGGCTTGGCCTCCCACTGGGTATCCATGAGCTCCAGCACCCGTTTCTTGATGGTGACCCCGGCAAAGAGACGGTCCAACTCTTCCTGGCTGAAGCCGTGGTGCGTCACTAGTTCCTGGAACAACTCCTGATAGCGCGGGGTGGTAAGATCGATGGCCTGCCCGTCCTCAACCCGCCCGGAAGGCAGCAACGGCGGCTTGGCGGCTGGCAGCGGCGACGGCTTAATAGCCAACGGCGACGGCTCCCTGGCCTCGGTCCCGACCAAACTCGGCGGACGACAGGACACGATGGTGCAGGACAGGAGAAGAGACAAAACAACAACGGTTCTATGCAACACGAAAAACCTCATGGGGAAAACACCTCGAAAAATTTCTGAAAAAAATCCTCAACCTGGACGGCAGGCAGGGCATTGATCCCGGCCGCCGCAGCCCGGCCGCCGCCGGTGGCAAAAGCGCGACACAGGCTGTCGGCCCCGGCACGCCGGACAAGGGGCGCACGCACGCTGACCATAAAGGTATCGTCGCCATTGTCCACCAAGAGGGCGTGGGCCATGTCCGACTTTTCCCTGGCCTTTTCGTTGCTGAACACCCCGGCTATCCGGTTGGCCCATTTTTCCGCAGGAAAGACGAAAATCCGGCCATGGGCTGTTTCCCGCCAGGGCTTCACCGCATTGGCCCGCCGCAGGTCATCGGCAAAACCCTGGCGCAGCAAGGCGAGAATCTCCGCCTCTTCACAAAAGGCCAGGGGGTCGACATAGGGCTGTACCGCCGCATAGAGCGCCTGGGGCGGCAGATGCAGATCCGCCACCTTTTGGCCATAGCCGTTGTAGTTCATCAACTCGCCCAGTTCCCGCAACCGCTCCACCTGGTGTTCGGTCAAATCCAAGGTGGCTGCGGCTTTACGGGCCGAAGCATGCAGATTGTCGCCAAAGGCGGCAGCCACGGCCCATCCCCGGAAACGGCCGCCCAACAAGCCATCGACGATAAGGGAGGTGCAGATCTCGGGGCTGGGATCAAGGTGGGCAATCAGGTTGGGGCTGTGCGGCAAATCACCGGCGTAATGGTGATCCACGTAAAAAACCCGGCAGGACTCAAGCAGTTGCAGCAAGGAGAGCCGGTTGCTGTCCAGGGAGATATCCAGCACGGTAAGCTCAGCCCCCCGCACCTGGGCCACCTGGTCAAGAAGCCGGATATCCCGCTTGACCCCGGTCACCAGCGTGGCCTCCCGGGGCTCGGCCAACCGGAGCTGATGCAGGGCGCAGATGCCGTCCGCATCGCCGTTGAAGATGTCGTAATACGCCGTGGTCATGCCGCCATCCTGCTCTCGGAATCAGAGATTGCCCTTACCCCAGCGAGCAATGCGGCCGACACCATCAAGGGAGAAGATGAGCATCACCCGCTGGTCATCGGGAGTCCTGCTTGTCTCCAGCTCCATCATCCAGCAGGCGGGCTGATAGGTCAGAATAACCCGGGATTCCACCGTATGCTTCTCGGAAAATGACTTGTTCAGATAGGCGGTGGCCGAGAGGGTTTCGGTCAGCCGCGTCCCGGCCATGCCGATCAGGTCATGGGTCGACTCTCCGAGATCGGTATAAAAATAGGGGGCGATCATCCCGCTGTCCTTCAGATACCGGTAATTGAGGCCAAGCGTATGCCCGCCGGCAAAATTATACTGATTGAGCAACTCGTACCGAGTCACGCCTTTCCCGTACATACTCACGTTGGTCTGATAGCCGAGCGCCCAGTTCGACACCGGAGACACTGTCGCCTCAAATCTGAGATCGGACCAGTCATACCGCTTGCCTTCCCCAGTCAAGCCTAAACTTTCCGGGTTTTCCTGCCGCAAATCGTAGGTCTGCAAGATCTTGAACAACCCGAGATTGCGGTTCCAAAAGCCTCCACGCTCGCTGCTACCGCCAACTTCAAAATAATTATTGAGCTGCCAGGTCAGCCAGTTTCTTCTCTCCAACCGGTCCGTGCTGTCGAAATAACCAGGTGTATTATCAGGAAAGGTTGGGTTTTCACCAAAACTTGCCAACTCCTGGGTTCTCGTTAGGTATTCATACAAAAGGTTGGGCCGCACCATGTGCTCAAGCCAACCGCTATTCCCCAGCTCAAAATCGCGCAGAAGGATGGTGGCCATGTTTCCGGTAAAATCATAGGCCTGTCTGTCCTGGAAATGATCCTTATCCCAAGAGGAATCCCCGTACGATTCAAGCTGGTACGCCGTTTCCCGTGCCCCGCCGCTGACCTTACCCTCGACCCATCCGCCCCGGGGCAGAAAGGAGATCAGCTTGGGATGCAGATCCAACCGCTGGGTCCCGACCCCCTCTTCCCGCCAGTAATTGACGTACTCCGACTCCCAGGAGGTGCTCATCCGTGTGCCGCTGATGGGTATGCGCCCGGTGAAATCAAGCCGGGGCAACGCCTGCAAGGGGCTGGTTGTCCGGGACAAAATCGAATATTCCCCCGCCTCCAGCACGTTATTTCCGTTATCCGCGCCAAGCTGGATATCGTTGGCCGTATTTTGCCTGGTCCGCAGTTCCCCGCTGGCAACCATGTTCGGCCAAACCTTGATCAGCTGCAAGGAAGACTCCCGCTCAAAAATAGTTTCCTCCCGCAGATCCCGGCCAAACTGGTCAAGAAACAAGAGATTGCTCGCCGTATAGCCCATGGAGCCTTCCTTGAATTCCTGCAGGTAATCCTGGTCGGAAACAAGGTCAAGATCAAGCCTGCCGGTCAGGTGGTCGCCGAAATCATGGTTGGCCTTACCCCGCAACCAGTAACGATTGGCCTCTCGCCGGATAAGCCCATCGCTTTTATATTCATTGGTGAGATCCGCGCCGTCGACAAGATCATCGTGCATATAACTGAGCATGAAGGTCCCGTAGGACTCAGGCCCTTTCACATAGCGGAACTCCCCCCCGTATTGGACGCCCCTCTCGGAGAGATAGCCGGGATAGAGGGTGATATCCGTGCTGGGGGAGACATTGAGGAAAACCGGGACCATGAGGCCGAACCCGCTCCGGGTGGAATGCGACCATTCCGGAAAGAGCACGCCGCTTTCCCGTTTGGTCTTGGCGGGAAAGGTGAAATACGGGGTGTAAGCCAGCGGTGCATTCTTGACATGAAAGACGGCGTTGGTCATCTGGGCCATGCCGTCCACCGTGAGATTGGTCGTGCTGCTGGTAAACGACCAGGGCGGACTCTTGCCCTCTTCAGGTTTACAGGCGGTGGCCCAACCTTTTTTCAAGATGTAGCTGAACTCCCCTGTTTTCACCACCTCTTGCCCGGTGACATACATATGGGTTTCGGCCATGAAGATGGTGGAATCGGTGAAGGTGCCGGTCTCGGCCTCAAGATTGAGATCCGCGCTGTTGGCGGTGATCTCGTCGCGGCCCGAGAGGATGTAGACATTGCCCCGGGCTTTGACCGTGCCGCGCTCCTTATCATAACGGGCCCAATCCGCCCGGATGAACATGCCGCCAGGCCCCTGGCTCTTGGGCCGGACCACAACAACATTGCCCTCGGCCAGAATACTGTCCGGGTCATTGAGATGCACGAGGCTATCCGCCGTGATCTCCCAGGGAATGGGCCGGGCCGACGCCTGATCAGGCCCGAAGCCGACAAGGGCGGCCAAGGTCACCACGATGCTGCACCACAGGATGCCGCCTGGAGTTATCCGTCTCTCTGCCATGTCTTCCCCGTCAGGCGTGATGCGGGGCGGGGGTTGCATTGCAACCCCACGCTCTGTTCTTGCCATCAATCCGCCTGCCGGTTGCAGGCATCATCTCTCATAACGGCGCCGGTGCTGCCGGAGGTCACCATCCTGGCATAACGGGCCATGTAGCCGGTGGTGATCTTCGGCGCGGGCGGCTGCCAGTTGTGCTGTCGCTGGGTCAGAATCCCTTCCGCCAGAACCAGTTCGATCGACTTGTGCCGGATATCAATGGTGATCCGGTCACCTTCCTCGACAAAGGCAATGGGACCGCCATCCGCCGCTTCCGGCGAGACATGACCGATACAGGCCCCCTGGGTTCCGCCGCTGAAACGCCCGTCGGTGATCAGGGCCACGCTCTTACCAAGCCCCATGCCGACAATGGCCGAGGTCGGGGAGAGCATCTCCGGCATGCCGGGCCCGCCCTTGGGACCGCAGTAGCGGATGACCACCACATCGCCGGCCTTGATCTTGCCGCCTAAGATAGCGGCCTGGGCCTCGTTCTCGGATTCGAACACCCGGGCCGGGCCGCTGTGCTTGAGCATCTCTTCGGCCACCGCCGACTGCTTGACCACGCAGCCGTCCGGGGCCAGATTTCCGTAAAGCACGGCGATGCCGCCAAAGGCATGGTAGGGCTCATCCACGGGCCGGATGATGTCGGCATCCCGCACCTGAACCTTTTCCAGATTTTCGCGCAGGGTCTTGCCGGTAACGGTCATGACATCCAAATTCAGGCCCGCCTCGGTGTTGAGCAGTTCGCTCATCACCGCCGGCACTCCCCCAGCCTCGTCCAACTGCTGCAGGCTGTGCGGCCCGCCGGGGATCAGACTGCAGAGATGGGGCACCCGCTCGCTCACCTCGTTGAACAGGGCCAGGGGCAGATCCACCCCTGCTTCCTTGGCGATGGCGGGCACATGGAGGACGGTGTTGGTGGAGCAGCCCAGGGCCATGTCGATGGCCATGGCGTTTTCAAAGGCGGCGCGGGTGGCGATATCCCGGGGGCGGATGTCCTCGGCCAGCAGCCGCATCACCGCCATGCCCGCCTCCTTGGCCAGCCTGATCCGGGCCGCAGCCACCGCCGGAATGGTGCCGTTGCCCGGCAGGCCGAGGCCGATGGCCTCGGTGAGGCAATTCATCGAATTGGCAGTGAACATCCCGGCGCAGGAACCGCAACCGGGGCAGGCATGGTCTTCGAGTTCGGCCAGTTCTTCCAGGCTCATGGTTTCGGCCTTCACCCGGCCAACCCCTTCGAACACGCTGATCAGATGCACGTCCTTACCGCGGAAACGCCCGGTGAGCATGGGCCCACCGCTCACCATGATGGCCGGGATATTGACCCGCAGCATGGCCATGAGCATGCCGGGCGTCACCTTGTCGCAGTTGGGAATCATCACCAGGGCGTCAAAGGGGTGGGCCATGGCCATGATCTCCACCGAGTCGGCGATGATCTCACGGCTTGCCAGGGAATACTTCATGCCCATATGGTTCATGGCCAGGCCGTCGCAAACCCCGATGGTCCCGAAGGCGATGGGAGTGCCCCCGGCGATACGGACCCCGGTTTTCACCGCTTCCAGAATCTTGTCAAGATGGATATGGCCGGGAATGATCTCGTTGTGGGCGTGCGCAATACCGATCAACGGCCGCCGGATTTCCTCGTCGGTGTAGCCCATGGCCTTGAGCAGGGAACGATGCGGCGCCCGCTCCACCCCTTTGCGTATTGCATCACTGCGCATTTTTTTCATAGGTCGATTCCCGTCGATTGTCCTGATTTTTTCATGTCTTCAATAAGAAGGTAAATACTAGCAGGCCGCCGTCTTCTGTCAAGGCAAAAGTCTCCTGGGGCCAAATTTGGCTTGCCAAGAGCAGCAGATTGCTTTACTTTGGCCATTAATGAAGAAGGCTTCCTACCAGCGGAGGGAAATACTCCTGCGACCCTTGACGCTCAGACCTCTATCCTCAGCCGTTTCGCCTCGGACCCGTAAAACTCCATGAAATATGTATTTGGCCCGGTCAATTCCCGCCGTCTGGGAATTTCACAAGGCATTGATCTCGTCCCCCCCAAGATATGCAATTTCAACTGCATCTATTGCGAGATCGGCGCCACCACCACCCACACCTGTACCCGCAAGGAGTATATCCCGCTCCCCGAGCTGCTGGCGGAGATCGACATGGTGCTGGCCGACCGGGAACTCATGGCCCACCTTGATGTTTTTACCATCACCGCCAGCGGGGAGCCCACCCTGCACAGCGGCATCGGCCAGGTAATCCGCTACCTCAAGGAAAAGTCCGACAAGCCGGTGGTGGTCCTGACCAACGGCTCCCTGCTCCATCTCCCGGAAGTGCGCCAGGACCTGATGGCAGCGGATATCGTCATCCCCTCCCTTGATTCGGCCAGGGAGGAAAGCTACCGCCGCATCAACCGGCCAGCCGCCTGCTCACCCCTGGCCGAGTTGATCGAAGGACTCATTACCTTTCGGAAGGAATTTTCCGGAAAATTCTGGCTGGAAATCCTCCTGGCCAGTAAGATCAACGACAGCCCCGAGGACATCGCCGCCCTCGTTGCCGCAGTGGAAAAAATCAGGCCGGACAAGGTGCAGCTCAACACCGTGGCCCGGCCGCCCCTGGAAAGTTTCGCCAAGCCCCTGACCCAGGCGGAACTGGAAGGTGTGGCTCGGCAGATTCCGGGGGAGGTGGAGATTCTGGTTGACTTCACCACCCGGGATCGGGAAAAATTCCGCAACCTTTCCGAAGACGAAATTATCGAAATGCTAAAAAGAAGACCCTGCACGACCAACGATGTCAGCGAGGCCCTCAATCTGGACCCGGACACCACGCAGAGCATCTTACAACAATTGGCCGCCAGCGGCCGCATCATAGAGACGACACACGATGACAAACAATACTACCAAACCAGCAGATGAACGGCCAAACGGCCAAGGCAGCGAAAACAACGGGGAAGAGCGCTCAATCCTCTCGCGGGTGAGCAAATGGTTGAAGAAACCAGGCAAACCGGGCGAAGAAGAAGGCCAGGCCTCCCGCCAGGCAGCCCCGGCTTCAGGCCCGGCAGAGTCCGCGCCGGCTTCCGGCGGAGCCCCCCGGCCCGAGGGTGAATCAGCCTCCCCCACGGGTGGCAGACCCCGCCGCCGCAAAAGACCGCCCCGGAGACGGGGGAAATCCACCCGCCCGGAAGGCCAGCAGGCAGAGCCAACCGCCGAGGGGGAGCAACCCGTCCTGCCCCCGGCCGCAACAATAACAAAAGAGAAGAGTGCCGCCCCGGCCAGACCACCGCGGCAGCGCCCGCCCCGGCCCCGGAAAGAGGCGGAACACGGCAAGGAAGTCGCCACCAAGCCCGCCGAAAGCAGACCGGTGGCCAAGGGCGATACCACCCTGAAGCTGTTGATCAACACCGATGAACCGGAAGAATGCCGTCTGGTTCTGCTGGAAGGCGGCAGGGTGGAATCCTTTTACGTGGAAACCGTCAGCCAGGCGCAGACCAAGGGCAACATCTACAAGGGGAGGGTCACCGCAGTGGAGGCCAACTTGCAGGCAGCCTTTGTCGATTACGGCACGGAAAAAAACGGTTTTCTGCCCTTCGGCGACATCCATCCCGAATATTACGCCAACGAGGTTGCCGCGGACACCCACTGGAAGGATCTGCCCATCCAGGATGTCTTGAGCAAGGGGCAGGAGGTGCTGGTTGAGGTGGTCAAGGAGGCCACCGGCAACAAGGGCGCGACCCTGACCACCTATCTCTCCCTGCCGGGACGGTACCTGGTGCTCATGCCCGGCAGCGACAGCACCGGGATTTCCCGCAAGATCGAGTCCGAGGAAGAACGCAACAAGCTGCGGGAGATGATAGAAAGCGTCAGCATCCCCGAAGGCATCGGCTACATCGTCCGCACCGCCAGCCAGGAGATCACCAAAACCGCGCTGGCCCAGGATGTCCGCTACCTGCTCAACCTCTGGAAGGAAATCAAAAAGAAGGGCCAGACCGAGAAGGCCCCGGCCCTGCTGCACAAGGAGCAGAACATCGTCTCCCGTTTCCTGCGCGACCATTTCACCTCCGAGATCACGGAGATCCTGGTCGACGCCGACGAGGCCCTGGCCCAGGTCAACAACTTCCTCGAGCTGCTGCCCGCGGCCCAGCGCAAATCAACCGTGGCCAAGCTGCACAAGGGCATCCAGCCCCTGTTCCATCAATACCATGTGGAAAAACAGATCGAGCAGATCTACCAGCCCACCGTACCCCTGCCCTCCGGCGGCTCCATTGTCATCAATCCCACCGAGGCCCTGGTCGCCATTGATGTCAATTCCGGCCGCACCGGCAAGGACAAGAGCTTTGAAGACGCCATCTTTCTCGCCAACATGGAGGCGGCCGAGGAATTGTCGCGCCAGCTGAGGCTCCGCGATCTCGGCGGCCTCATCGTCGTGGATTTCATTGACATGCGCGATTCCAAACACATCCGCGAGGTGGAAAAAAAGGTCCGCGACTGCATGAAGCGCGACAAGGCCAAGGTGGATTTCTCCAAGATTTCCAAATTCGGCCTCATGCAGATCTCCCGGCAGAAGATGGCCGCCCCGGTGTCGGTGGGCAGCTACCGGCTCTGCCCCCATTGTCAGGGACGAGGCATGGTCCGTTCCGTGGAAACCCAGGCTCTGGTGCATATCAGGCATATCCAGACCGGGGTGACCAGAAAGGAGATCAAGCGGGTAGTTTGCCGTTTGCCCATGGAGGTTGCCCACTACATCCTGAACAAAAAACGTCAGGATCTGATGGAGCTGGAGCAGGAACATCAGGTCGAGATCAGTATTATTCCGGAAGCGACCATGCCGCCCAACGAGAGCAAGATCGATTTCCTCAAGGAATAGCCTTCACCGCCGAGGCGCATGCCACTGGGATGCGCCTCGGCTCTGCAATACGCACTCCCTCTCCCGCCTGCAGCCCTCGAAGCAACCACACACGAAACGCGAAAAACCGAATTGCCCAACTCTCCATTTGCCTGAGGAACTTGGCGAAAGAAAGCCGCGACCATGCCTCAATAGCTGCATCTGCTACCGGCGTTTCCGCCAAATCATCGGCTCGATGGAATCAGCGATTGTTTCCGCGCTTCTGATACTTGCAGACAGCCCGGTTATGCTCGGCCAGATCGCGGGAAAAATAATGGGTCCCGTCATTTTTTGAAACGAAATAGAGATAGGATTCCGAGGCGGGGTGCAGCACTGCGGCAATGGCGGCGCGGCCCGGATTGGCGATGGGGCCCGGAGGCAGGCCGTTGATCAGATAGGTGTTGTACGGGGTTGCTGTTTCCAAGTCTTTCCGGGTGAGATTGCCGTCAAAATCGGCGATGCCGTAGATCACGGTGGGATCGGTCTGCAACCGCATCCTCTGCCGCAAACGATTTAAAAAGACCTGGGCGATGAGGGGCCGCTCTTCCGGGGCGGCGGTTTCCTTTTCCACGATGGAAGCCAAGGTAAGCACCTCATGGGGAGAAAGACCCAGGGGGTTGTTGCTTAAATCGCCCAGCTCCTGCCGCACCTGGATGCCCCGTTCAACCATGAGGTCGATGATCTCCCTCGGGTTCTGGCCGCGCACCAGCTGATAGGTGTCCGGAAATAGGTAGCCCTCCAGGCTTGTGGCCTGCACCCCGTGCCGGGCAATAATCTCCGGATCGCGCACCAGTTCGAGAAAAAGCTCCCGCTCCCCCCAGCCGCCCTGGGCCAGGATATCGGCAAGCTGATAGATGCTGGCGCCTTCGGGGATGGTGACCGACCAGCGCAGGGTGGAGCCGGTCGCAAGGATACGGAGAATTTGATACGGGGTTTGCCCGGGGCTGAAGAGATACTCCCCTGCCTGCAACCGCTGGCTGAGTCGGGAGACCCTGGCGAGACAATAAAATCCGCGCCCCGGCGGGATCACCCCGTTTTCGGCAAGAATCTTTTCTATCCCGGCAAGGCTTGTTTTGGGAGGAATCAGGACCTGCAGATTGGCCCCGGCGATGCTCACCGGGGTTACGGCATAGGACCAAAGCCAGAGCCCGAACCCGGCCGCGCCCAGAAAGGCAAAGGCACAGAGCCAGGCAACAAGGCGCAGGATGATACTGGGCCGGTGTTGGCTTTTTTTGCGGAACCCCCTTGCCTGGCCCAAAAACGTCGTCTCCTGCGTATTTTTACAAGCGGCGCTTGCCCCCGCACAAACGGCGGAGACAAGCGCGCTACGAGTTTCTTCTTACCTCAATCCGTAAAAATTATGGAAAGAATCCGATCCATATTCTTCACCGGCACAAATTTGATCTTCTTGCGGAGATCCTCAGGAATCTCCACCAGATCCTTCTTATTCTGTTCCGGGATGATCACGGTGGTGATCCCGGCCCGCAGAGCGGCCAGGGCCTTCTCCTTGAGGCCGCCGATGGGCAGCACCCGGCCCCGCAAGGTGATCTCCCCGGTCATGGCCACATCCTGGCGCACCTTTTTCCGGGAAAGCGCCGAATACATCGCGGTGGCGATGGTCACCCCGGCGGACGGGCCGTCCTTGGGGATGGCACCGGCCGGCACATGCACGTGGATGTCGATCTCCTCGAAGTAATTGTCGGCAAGCTTGAGCTTCTTGATCCGGGAGCGGCAGAAGCTTAAGGCGGCCTGGGCCGATTCCTTCATCACCTCACCCAACTGGCCGGTCATGGTCAGGTTGCCACGGCCCTTCAAGATGGAAATCTCGATATAGAGGATCTCTCCGCCCACCTCGGTCCAGGCAAGGCCGGTGGCCATGCCCGGCTGGTCGATGATCTCGGTTTCCGACTCAGGCGTGTACTTGGGCGGGCCGAGATACTTGCTTAAGGTCCGGTCCGTGAGGGGGAACGGCCCCTTGTTGCCTTCTGCCACCTTACGGGCATTTTTCCGGCAGATGGTGCCGATCTCCCGTTCCAGGTTTCGCACCCCCGCTTCCCTGGTATAATTGCTGATGATCTTGCCCAGCACCACATCGTCGAACTGGACATGCTTGGAGGTGATGCCATTCTCCTCAATTTGCCGGGGCACCAGATAGCGGCGGGCGATCTCGATCTTCTCTTCCAGAGTGTAGCCGGCCAGACGGATTACCTCCATCCGGTCGTAGAGCGGGGCGGGGATGGTATCCGCCATGTTGGCGGTGGTGATAAACATGACCTTGGAAAGATCAAAGGGCATATTGAGGTAATGATCAGTGAAATCCGTGTTCTGGGCCGGGTCCAACACCTCCAGCAAGGCGGAGGAGGGGTCGCCCCGGTAGTCGGCGCCGACCTTGTCGATCTCGTCGAACATGAAGACCGGGTTGTTGGCCCCCACAGTTTTCAATCCCTGGATGATCCGCCCCGGCATGGCGCCGATATAGGTGCGGCGATGGCCGCGGATCTCGGCTTCATCGTGCATGCCGCCCAGGGAAAGACGATGAAATTTGCGCCCCATGGCCCG
Organism: Thiovibrio sp. Mzg5; assembly: GCF_055379285.1. NCBI lineage: Bacteria > Pseudomonadati > Thermodesulfobacteriota > Desulfobulbia > Desulfobulbales > Thiovibrionaceae > Thiovibrio > Thiovibrio sp. Mzg5. Next base: position 2,061,002 of record NZ_AP022872.1, read on the forward strand.
GGCGATGGATTGCCCCAACGATGTTTTGCCCACCCCGGGGGGGCCGACAAAACAGAGGATCGGCCCTTTGGTCGTCTTGTTGAGCGAGCGCACGGCCAGGTATTCGAGGATGCGTTCCTTGACCTTTTCCAACCCGTAATGATCCTCGTCCAGCACCGCCTTGGCGACCTTGAGATCAATTCGATCCTTGGTGCCCTTGCGCCAGGGCAGGTCTAAAATCCAGTCGATATAGGTTCGGACAATGGAGGCCTCGGAGGCATCGGGATGCATGGTCTCCAGCCTTTTCAGCTGTTTGGTCGCCTCTTTCTTGACCTCGGGCGGCATCCGGCATTTGGCCAGTTTGTCCCGCAGCTCATCCATCTCCTGGGAACGATCGTCGATATCGCCCAGCTCTTTTTTCAAGGCCTGCAACTGCTCGCGCAGGTAATATTCCCGCTGAGTGCGGCTCATCTCCTCCTTGGCCTCGGACTGGATCTTGGCCTGCATGGTGGAGACTTCCAGCTCTTTTTGCAGGTACTCGGCCACCTTTTTCAACCGCAGGGCCGGGTCAAAGGTTTCCAGCACCGACTGGGACTCGGAAACCCGCAACTGCAGGTTGGAGACCACCAGATCGGCAAGCCTCCCCGGCTCCTCCACGTTGTTCAAGATAACCATGAGGTCGGAAGACATGATGCCCTTGAGCGAGAGAATCTTCTCCGTCTGCTCACGGACATTGCGCATCAGCGCCTCCATCTCCACCGAGACCTCTTCCTGCTCTTCATCCTCGATCAGCTCGATCCGGGCGATATGGTGGGGCTCTTCCTGAACAAAGGAGACGACCCGCGCCTTGCGCAGGGCCTGAACCAGCACCTTGAGGCGGCCGTCGGGCAGCTTGAGGGTGCGCATGATCATGCAGACCATGCCCACCTCATACATATCCTCGGATTGCGGCTCGTCCAGGGAGGCGTCCTTCTGGGTAACGAGCATGAGGAGCTTGTCTTTGCTCATGGCGTCGTTGACCGCACCCACCGAAGCAGGCCGCCCGACAAAGAGGGGGATGATCATATAATTGAAGATAACCACATCACGCACCGCCATGAGCGGCAATTCTCCGGGGATCTCCTGCCCTTCGGAATCATGAAAATCGTTCAACTCTGAGGTCATGGAATCATTAATATCCACAACATGCCTCCAGGTTATATTTTATCGGCAAACCGGCCTTGCCGGAAAGAACAAGGGTTTAAGTGTGGTGGCAACATAAGCACCCCTCTCCGTGAAGTCAAGACGATATCCGCAGGCGGCACCAGTCCTGAAATATGCTTGAAGAAATCGATGTTTTGCACCATAGTAGGCCTGCAACCGGCAGAACGTCCAGCCCGGGACAAAGACATCATTTATATAATCATGCCATGACGGCAAACAAAAAACAACCGGCAACCGATCCCGATGAACCTTACAAACGCTTCTTTTTTTGATCTGAGCCGCTATGCCCACGCCTCTCTTTTCGTGGCGGAGGAATACCCCTGGCAGGCACTGGCCCGGCTGAAGAACTATCTGGCGGAATACCCCTGGCCGCAAATAGCCTGGCCGCAGACCCCGGGCCCGCTCCCGGCTACCTTGGTTCTCCACGAAACGATGCTGATGGAGGCCGGAGATTGCACCATCGAATTCGGCGATGCCACCAAGGGCAAACTCAAGGTGTTCAAGAACGGCACGCTGCTCGAAGGGGCCAGCGTTCTCATGGCCGGGGTGGTGTTGGCCGGCGGGCCGCTCAGTATCGGTAAGGGGGTGTTGGTTGAATCCGGGGCCTTTATCAAGGGGCCGGTGATCATCGGCGACCAGAGCGAGATCCGGCAGGGCGCCTATCTCCGCGGCCATTGCCTGGTGGGGGCCCGTTGCGTGGTCGGTCATGTCACCGAGGTCAAGCATGCCATCTTCCTCGACGATGCCAAGGCCGGCCATTTCGCCTATCTGGGCGACAGCATCCTGGGCAACGAGGTGAACCTGGGGGCGGGCACCAAGCTGGCCAACCTGCGCTTCACCGGCGGGGACGTCCTGGTAAAAACCCCGGACGGCCCCATCAGTTCGGGGTTGCGCAAGTTCGGGGCAATATTTGGCGACAAGGCCCAGACCGGCTGCAACGCGGTGACCAATCCCGGCACGGTGCTTGGCAGAAAATCCATTGTCCTGCCCAACACCACCGCGCCTTCCGGCTGGCACACCAACAACTCGCTGATCCGCTAAACAGCCCCGTTTATCTCAAAAAAGTGGGCAAGCCCGAGGATAAACTCCAGGCAAATGGCCACCGCGAGAAAGAGGCGCAGCGTTCTGCTGAACGGCAACCGGTCCTTGACCAACCGCTGCAGAACAGCAACAATCACCAGCGTGGCACCCAAGTTGATCGGCGCCACGGACAGCACATGGATCAAGGTTTCCACCAGTGAATGCATGACCCGCCCGGGAAAATACCGGACACTGGCCAGCAGATAGACGACAACCAGGATAGCCAGGGAAATCCGCTCCCGTATTCTTTGCATGCGCAGCCTGTTTTTAAATTTTTTTCAGATGATCCCCAACCCGGGGAGAATTTCGGCCCATTGTAACAGGAATTACAAATGACACAATCGCTCACCGCCCTTTTTTCTCCGGAAACCAGCCCCCATCCCGCGGACCTGCAACCCTTCCGCCTCCTGTGCGACGCGCTCTTTTTTTATGCCTTGCCGGGCAAGGCCGAACAACAGGACCCGGGGACAGGATACACGCCGGTGCGTCTTTCCGGAGACGAAGAGGCCCGTTTTCAATCCCTGGCCAAGGAACTCAAGGGCCATGAGGCTGAATTCCATGGCGGACTCCTGGCCTCTCTTTCTGCCGGTCATGGTGACCGGGACGAGGCCTCGGTGGGATCGCTGGCCTCTCGCCTGCGTTCCGGCGCAAAACCTGCCGATCCTCAGAAGGCTGAAAACGAAATACTCTGGCAGGCCATGCTCAGCCTGAAACTGGCGGAGATGTTCCGGGAAGAGGAACGGGAAATAGCCCAGGGGTTCCTGGCCATCTCGGGCAAAGAGGCCGAACTTTTTGCCGCTATCCGGGGCGAAGAGACAGAAGCGGAAGAGGAGGACGAGGAAGAAGCACAGGCCCTGCGGGAGCTTGCCGCAGCCAGGCCGCCGGGCGGGCCAACGCTCAACCTAACCCGACTGGCCAAGGCCTGGGGTCATCTCTACCTCCGCGATGCACGAGCAGCTGAATTCCCCCTGCTGGTCACGACCCACGAAGAACTCCAGGGCTTGCTCGCCGAGACTTACCAGGCTCTCACCGATAGGCTCCCCAGGCAGCTGGTCAGTCTCGCCCTGCCGACCCAGACAGAGAGCGAGGAAGATGGTGGGCTGGCGAAAAAATTCAGAGCGGCCACCGGGGCGCCCAGAGAGCATTTCAACGGGATGCTGCTCGAAGTTGCCGCAAGCGCAACGATCTCAGCCGAGCGGCTGACGGCACTGCAGGGGGCGGGAAACGACCTGAACCGGGCAGCCCTTCCTTTCCTGAAAGGCAGCCCCAGCGAAAAGGCCATCAGCTTTTACGCCTACGAGGGAACCTCGCTTGGCGATCTTTTTGCCAGCCTCTGCGGCGAACCGCTGAAAACCACGGGAACCGCCACCGGGCTTCTCGCGGTTCTGAGCTGATTGCCCCTTATCGGTAAGGGTTGATGGTCAGCACCGGGCAGGGCGCGGTCTTGACGATCTTCTCGGCCACGCTGCCGAAGAGAATCTTGTCCAATCCCTTGTAGCCATGGGTGCCCATGACAATCATGTCCGCCTTCTCTTCCCCGGCAAAGCGATTGATCTCCTCGACCACATCGCCGACCAGGACCGCCGAGGTATGCGGCACAGAACCATTGAGGGTTTCCGCCGCGAAACTCTTCATTTTTTCCTTGGCGCTCTTGACCATCTCTTCCTCAAGCTGGATGATGGGGATATGGGGCACGAAAAAACCGGAATAATCGTCAAAGCTCTGCACCACAAAAACAACAATCAGCTCCGCCTTGAATCTGCCGGCAACGTCTGCGGCAGTACGGAGAACCTTCTGCGAATTCTCTGAAAAATCCACGGGAACCAGGATTTTTTTAATTTCTTTCATTTCCCCTCCTTATGGTATAGATGTCAAGCTTTAGCCACGATCGCGACTTGGGCCGAACCAGGACGCGTTATCTTCTCTCCATGATCAGGCTAGCAGAATGCTTTTCCCCTTGTCAACAGGAGAGACACCCCCCTTGAATCCGCACGCAGAGTAAAAGCCCGATGTCCACTTCCCTGTCCGAGGCCATGGCCGATATCTTTGCTGCAGACGGCATCCTGGCCCAAAGGCTGCCCGGCTACGAATCGCGCCCGAGCCAATTGCGCATGGCCGAAGCCATTGCTGCCATCCTGGAGCTGTCGGAAGAAGAAAAGCCGGGCCAGCCGGGGATGCTGGCGGTCGAGGCTGGCACCGGCACCGGCAAGACCTTGGCCTACCTGGTCCCGGCCATCTTGAGCGGCCAAAAGGTGGTGGTTTCCACCAACACCCTGAACCTCCAGGACCAGATTCTCACCAAGGAAATTCCCTTCATCAAAAAACACCTGGCCCCGCGGCTGAACGCCCTCTGCATCAAGGGCAGACAGAACTACCTCTGCCTCTACCGCTGGCAGCAATTCCTCGTCTCACCCCAGCGCCATATCCTGGCCGACGACCGCGACGCCCAACGGGTCGTCGACTGGCTGGAAGAAACCGAAACCGGCGACCGGAGCGAACTCTCCTGGCTGGCGGACAATGCCCCGCTCTGGCAGGCAATCACCGCCTCGGCCAGCCAATGCCTGGGCTCCAACTGCCCGGACGGGTCCTCCTGCTTTATCACCCGGCTGCGCAAAAAGGCAGGCCAAGCCCAGCTGCTGGTGGTCAACCACCACCTCTTCTTTTCCGACCTGGCCCTGCGCCGTTTCGGACATGCCGAGGTCCTGCCCCGCTACGAATCGGTGATCTTCGACGAGGCCCACCATCTGGAAGGGGTGGCAACCCAGTACTTCGGCACCTCCTTCAGCCATTATCAGGTGATCGATCTGGTCAAGGATCTGGAGACCGCGGCCCAGGCCGATCTGGTCGGCCGCGCCAAGGAAGGGGTGGTGCAGACCGCTCGAGCACTGGCCAAGCAGATCGATCTCTTTGCCGAGCTCTTCCCCAGGGAACGGGGCCGCTTTTCCCTGTTGCAGTTCATCGAGCGTTTCCCGGGCTGGGAGGAAGAGCGGCAGCGGTTCGCCGACCAGATCAAGGGCTTGTGCAATCAACTGACCAAGGCGGCCATGGGCGGGGAATCCTGGTTGGGCATGCAGCGGCGGGCGGAGGAGATGCTCGCTGCCTTCACCACCATCACCGAGGCGCAGGACCCCTCCGCGGTTTACTGGTACGAGCGGCGGGAGAAAACCGTGGCCCTCTCCGCCTCGCCCATCGACATCGCCGACGAGCTGCAGGACTTTCTCTACGCCCAGACCCGCAACGTGATCTTCACCTCGGCTACGCTTACCACGGACAACACCTTCAGCTATTTTTTCAGCCGCCTCGGCCTGCCTTCCGACACCCCGACCCTGACCCTGGCCACCCCCTTTGATTACGAAAAGCGCACCCTGTTGTTCGTGCCGGGCAAAGGGTTTCCAGAGCCTGCGGACCGGGAGTTCCCGGCGGCAACCCAGCGCCTGATGCAGGAGCTGACCCTGGCCGCCAATGGCCGCACCCTGCTGCTGTTCACCAGCATCAGCGCCATGCGCGGTGCCCACGAGGTTCTTCTCGCCCGGTTGCCCTTTCCCGTGCTGATGCAGGGGGAGGCGCCCAAGGCCAAGCTGCTGGAACAGTTCCGGGACCAGACCCATTCGGTGCTGCTGGCAGTGGCCAGCTTCTGGGAGGGGGTGGATGTGGTGGGCGAATCGCTCAGCTGCGTGATCATCGACAAACTTCCGTTTGAAGTCCCCTCGGACCCTGTTATTATGGCCCGCATGGAACGGATCAAAAATGAGGGCGGCAACCCCTTCTACGATTTCCAGATCCCCCGCGCCATCCTGACCCTGCGCCAAGGCGTAGGCCGGTTGATGCGCAGCTCCACCGATCGGGGGGTCCTGGCCATCTGCGATGTCCGCCTCTTTACCAAGCAGTACGGCAGACTCTTCCTGAAAAGCCTGCCCCAGAGCCCGATCTGCCGCGAACTCGGGGCGGTGCGGGATTTTTTCCAGGAGGAAAGATCATGAACAACGGTGAGCTGCTTGCGGTATTTAAAGAAAAGTCCGTGGCGATCGACGCGGTAATGGAACAGGACCTGGCCATCATCGAAAGCCCGCTCCTGGCCCAGATCATCCGCCATGCCATCTTCCAGGGCGGCAAGCGCATCCGCCCCCTGCTCACCCTGCTGGCCGCAAGCCTGGTCGGAACGCCGCCCGCCGACACGGCGCGGTTGGCCATTTCCTTTGAGTATCTCCACGCGGCCAGCCTCTTGCACGATGATGTCATCGACCATGCCACCCTGCGGCGGGGTGCGGAAACCGCCAACACCATCTGGGGCATGGAGCCGGTTATCCTGGCCGGAGATTATCTGCATGCCCATGCCATGGCCCTGGCCAGCGAGGTGGGTGGCCCCGCGGCCATGGCCCTGATCGGCGGGGCGACCGCGGCCATGGTCGAGTCGGAATTTATGCAGATGCACAACGCCCAAGAGATCCTCATCTCCGAGGAAAAATATTTTCAGGTTCTGATGGGCAAAACCGCCGCCCTCATTGCCGCGGCCTGCGAGGCGGGCATTGGTCACAACCAGGGCTCTCCTGAGCAACGGCTCGCCCTGCGCACCTATGGGACCAACCTGGGGTTGGCCTTCCAGATCGTGGACGACCTGCTGGATTATCTCGGCGACCCGGCAAAAACCGGCAAGGCAGTGGGCAACGATTTTCAGGAGGGCAAGATGACCCTGCCCCTGATCAAAAGCCTTGCGCGGGCAACAGTCGAGGATCGCGAGACCCTGATCGGACTGCTCAAGGCAACGCCACAGGAACGCAGCCGGCAACTGGCCTTGGCCCACACCATCATAGAAAAATATCAGGGCTTTTCCTTGGCCAGGGCGCAGGCTGAGTCGCTGCTCAAAGAAGCCCTGGCCGGGCTTGCCATCTTTGGCGAAGCGCCGGCAAAAGAGCCCCTGACCGGTCTGGCCCATTATGTCCTGAGCCGGGACAAGTAAGCATGTCTCAGGTTCCCCCGAAAAAACCCGCCCGGAAAACCGCCAAAAAGAAAGGAGCACGCCGCTTTGGCCTCTTCTGCCTCTTTCTCTTTGTGGCCGCGACCCTGGCCGCCGGATTCTATTTCATGGTGCTCTATCCAGGCAAACCGCCGCAAGGCCCGCTGCCCCTGCTGAGCGGGCAATCCAAGAACAAGCCCCTGCCCCGGGAGGCCGAATCGCTGCCTGCCCCGCTCTACGAAGAACCTGCCCTGCCCCACCAGGCACCACCGGTTGCAACCCGCCCCAAGAAGGCGGCGAAAAGGCCTCTTACCGGCCTGCCCCTTGTGGCCATCGTCATCGACGATATGGGTTACCGGCAGAACACCGGCAAGGCCCTCCTCGCCCTGGATCTGCCCCTCTCCTTCGCCTTCCTGCCCTTCACCCCCTTTTCCGAAGAGCTGCAACAGGAGGCCCAGTCCAAGGGGCGCGACATCCTCCTCCACCTGCCCCTTGAGCCCGTGGACCCAAAATGGAATCCCGGTCAAGGCGCGCTCACCACGGCCATGGACGCGAAAACCATGACCTCCCTCTTCTCCGCTGACCTGCAAGCGGTTCCCAAAGCCATTGGGATCAGCAACCACATGGGTTCCCGCTTCACCGCCAACCCACAGGCCATGCGGACCCTGCTGACCCTGGTGCGGACGCGCAACCTTTTTTTCCTAGACAGCGTGACTGCCTCCGAAAGCGTTGCCTATGATCTTGCCCTGGAGATGGGCGTCAAGGCGGAACGCCGCACCGTTTTTCTCGACAACGACCAGAACCCGGACAAGATCATGGCCCAGCTTGACCTCCTGGTCCGGCTCGCCGGGGAGCATGGCCAGGCCGTGGGCATCGGCCACCCCCACCCGGCCACGGTGGAGGCCCTGCGCCGGTACCAAACCCAGCTGCGCACCCGCACCGAGATGGTCGGGGTCTCCCGCCTTGTCCATTGAGGGGTGAAGCCATGCCTCCCATGATAACCCTGACCACGGATTTCGGCCTGGAGGATGAATACCTCGGCGTAATCAAAGGGGTCATTATCGGCCTGGCCCCGCAGGCGCGGCTCATCGACCTCTGCCACACCATCCGGCCCCAGGATATCCGGCAGGCCTCCTTTATTCTTCAGGCGGCAGCCCCGTATTTTCCAAAAGAGACCATCCATCTGGCCGTGGTCGATCCGGGAGTGGGCACGGATAGGCGGCTTCTGGCGGTCCGGGCCATGGGCCAGATTTTTCTGGGGCCGGACAACGGCATCCTCACCCCCTTGCTGCAGGACTATCTCTTTGCAGAGGCTATTGTCCTTGACTGCCCGCATCTTTACCGCCAGCCGCTGAGCACCACCTTCCATGGTCGCGATATTCTCGCCCCAGTCGCGGCAGCCCTGGCCAATGGCACCGGGCTCTCCTCCCTCGGCACCCAGGCGCTTAAGGAAAATCTTATAAAACTTGCATCCCCCACCTTGCAAATTGACCGGATTCATGGCAACATAGCCGGGTCCGTGATCCACATCGACCATTTCGGCAACCTGACCACGAATATCCACCAGGATGATCTTGCCGGGTTGACAGCTGATCCGGCTTCCATCCAGATCTTTCATAAGAAACAACAAGTGACCGGACTGGCCAGTGCTTACGCCTCGGGGGCAAACGGACAGGTTCTGGCGCTCATCGGCAGCCGCGGCTACCTTGAACTGGCCGTAACCAATGGAAATGCCGCCAGAATTCTTGGGGCAGAGGTGGATGATCCGGTACGGGTGACTCGAGGAAAGGAAGGGTAATCTTTTTCTGTTTACAGACAAGATGGCCCAGGATTAGAGTAGCAGCTTAACTTCAGGTAAGGAAACAGCTCCATGCATGACAACCATATCGAGGATATCGCCAAACTCCTCAAGACCATGTCGCACCCCATCCGCCTGAAGATTCTCTGCTTACTGCAGGACAAGGAAATGACCGTGGGCGATATCCACAAGGAAGTGCACACCACCAATGCCAATGTCTCCCAGCATCTCTCCATCCTCCGCAACCAGGGGATAATCGCCTACCGCAAGGATGCCAACTTCATCTTCAACCGGATCGCGGAAGGGAGGGTGACCGAATTGATCAAAACCATGCGGGAACTCTTCTGCCAGGTTCCCTGATTTCCGACCACACTACCAAGGAGATTCCCCCATGATCATCACGGACTGGGTTCATGTTGTTGCCGGCACCCTCATCCTGACCAGCCTGGCCTTGGGCACTTGGGTACACCCCTATTGGTATTTCTTCACCGCCTTTGTCGGGGCGAATCTCTTCCAGTACGGTTTCAGCAAGTTCTGCCCGCTGGCCACCATCCTCAAAAAACTCGGGGTGCCGGAAAGCCGCTCCATCCACGGTTGCGGCCAGAAGTAAGTCTCCCGCAATTACAGCCTCAACGCCTCGGCAATCGCCTTGCCAACCGGAACAAAATCTAACCGGGCCTGAGCAGGATCGCCACAACGCCGCAGGCGGCCAAAGACTTGCACCCGTCCCATTTCGGCGATGGTGCGCATATTGTCCTCCACCAGCAGATCATCTTCAGCAAGCGCGGCATCGGAAAACACTACCCCCAGAACCGGGATATCCCTGTGGCGCAGGGCATCCAGGGTCAGCAGGGTGTGGTTGATTGTGCCAAGGCCGCTCCTCGCCACAATCAGGGTGGGGATCCGCAACTCCTTCAACAAATCCACCAGCAGCAACTCCCGGTTGAGTGGCACCATCAGCCCACCAACCCCCTCGACAATGAGCAACTCATGGCGGGCTCGCATCTCCTGATAGCGGGCGCGGATCAAGGCCGGATCAACAACCACTCCTTGTTGCTCGGCAGCGAGGTGGGGTGAGGCGGGCAGAGCAAAATGATAGACCACCTGACTGCTGACCAGCTCCAGCTCAAGGGGAAGACCCGCCATGCGCAGGCAGGCTGCCAAATCAGCAGGCGGAGATTCCGGCCCGGTGGCCACCCATTTCTGGTAACCGGCATCGCTCCCGTTTCTTCGCAAAAAATCAAGGAGCAACCCGCAGACATGGGTCTTGCCCACATTGGTGTCCGTGCCAGCCACAAAGATCGCACTCATTTCTCACCCCTGACGACAAAGGCCTGATAGGTGGCAGGATACCCGCCATGGATTGCCTGAAACCAGGCATCCAGCCGGTGCAGCCGCCCCCGGGTTAACGCCCCAGGCAGCTGGCCGCCGCCGGTGCCGGTCTTGCGGATATGGTCCAGCAAGGCAAGAAGCGACCCATAGTTTCTCACCTTGACCTCTTCCTGCACGACAAAGCGCGGGAAAATCCCCCGGAGCATGTCCTGGAGTTTTTCCCCGGAGGGAAAGCCATGGGGCGGCAAGCGCACCTCCTGGCCAAAGACCTCACTCAATCCCTGGGCCAGCTCGCTGAAGGTCCGGGGGCCGAACAGCACCCCAACAAAACGACCTTGGTCGGAGAGCAACCGGCCGATTTGCCCCAGGGCCGCCCCGAGGTCATCAAACCATTGCAGGGTGGAATTGGCACAGATCAAATCAAAGGTGGTGGAGCAGGCGGCCAGAAACCGTTCCCCATCCTCGCAGAGCACGGAGACATTGCCCTTGTCTCCCAGCCGTTTTCTGGCCAAGTGCACCATGCCTTCGGCAAAATCCAGGGCAGTGATCCGCGCCTCCGGGTAGCGTTCGGCAAGCAGGGCGGTGAAACATCCGGTGCCGCAGCCGATCTCCAGGATGCGCCCGACACCTTCGCTACGCTCCGACCCGCTGCCCTCGGGAAGCTCTCGCAATAAGCGGGTCGCCAGCTCCTTCTGCACCTCGGCATGGGCGTCATAGGTTCCGGCGGCGCGGGAAAACCGTTGCCGGATTCTTTGTTTCCTGGATTCACTCACCTGGGGCAAACTCCCGGTCGAGAAAAAGGGCGTGTCCGCCATGTTCGATGATGGTGGTGCGGGCTCCTGGGATCACGGCCTGCTCCGCCACCGGCGCGATGATATCCCGCCGCCCGTGCCAACAGAAAACCGGGCATGGCGGGACTTGGGCAGGAAGACGCCATTGGGCCAGATAGTCGAGGCCCCGGCCAAGAACCTGCACGTTGAGGGATGCCATGAGCGCCTCCTGTTGTTCCGCCACAAAACGCCGCGATTCTTTTTTGTAGCCCAGCAGGCTTTTCCGGTAAAAATCCCGCATAAATTCCACGGGATCGGTCGCAAGGCTCTGGCGGATGGCGATGATCTCCGAGGACGGCCAGGAAGCCCGCATGCCCAACAGGGTCAGGCTGGCCACTTTTTCAGGAAAGGCACAGGCAAAATCATAAGCCAGAAAGGCGCCCAGGGACCAGCCGACCAGTTGAATGGTTTCAAGATGGTGTTCGGTAAGAAACGTCAAAATCTCCGCCTGGGCAGTGGCCGGGTCCAGCGGGACAGCCGGTCGTGCCCAGGGGTAGCACCTTTCCGCCAGATCCACCACCTGCCCGGAAAATCCCCAACCGGGCAGGAAAAGGACCGGGTTTTTTTTGTCCGGCAAGGACTCTTGCGGGGGAGCGGACCAGATTATTTTCATAATGGCAACGGAGGCCTGTTGGGGCAAGAAACCAGGGCCCTTCAACCGGGTAATTTTCTGAGCGCCTCGCCGAGAAGCGCAAACTGTTCATCCAACGGATAATGGTGATTGCCGATGAAAAGACCGTTGCGGTCAATCCAGTCCGCCTGGGCAAGAGCGCCGTGGTTCGTGGCATCGAGCCAGCGCACCGCCTCGCAGCGGGCAAAATTACCCGCCACGATGGGACGGCACTCAATCCCGTGGCTGTCCAGGGTCCGGACCACATCCTCCCGGGAAAACCCCGCCTCCTCCCGCACCACCAGACTGAAGCCAAACCAGCTGCTTGCCCCGATCTCGCGCTGGACCTGAAACTGCGGGAAGGGTTCCATGAGGCGGAGGAATTTGGCACCATTCTCCCGGCGCACCTTTACGAACTCCGGGAGCTTGCGGATCTGGGTCGTCCCCAGGGCGCCGCTGAGTTCGAGAGGACGCACGTTGTAGCCGGGCAGCACGAAACGGAAAGACTCCTCGAAAGGATTATCCCCCTTCACGCCGCAGACCTTGTTCACCTTGGGCAGATTCCTGGTCCAGCCGTGGGCCCGGAGACTGAGCAGGATATGAAACAATTCCTCGTCATCGGTGAGGATCATCCCCCCTTCCATGGTGGAGATGTGGTGGCTGAAAAACGAGCTGAAACTGCCCATGAGGCCGAAGGTTCCGGCCATCTTCCCGTCAAAGGCCGCACCCATGGACTCGCAGTTGTCCTCGATGAGGATAACGCCCTTGCCCGCCAGGATCGTCTGAATCGCGGCGAAATCGTTGGGATTCCCCAGGAGATTGACGGCCATGACCAGCCTGGTCCGCTCGTTTACGGCGTCGGCAAGCTGGGCAAGGTCATAGTTCAGGGTGGCAGGATCGATATCCACAAACTTCAGTTTCAAGCCGTACTGATGCAGAGGAAAATAGGTGGTGCTCCAGGAAACCGCGGGCACAATGACCTCATCCCCAGCCGCCAGCCGCTCTGCCTTGTTTTCCCGGTAAAAGAGGGCGGCCACCATGAGCAGGTTCGCCGAGGAGCCGGAATTGACCATAACGCAGAAGCGCGAACCGAAATGGCGGGCAAACTCCTGCTCAAAGCCAGCGACATGCTCGCCCATGGAAAATCTGCCGGATTGAACAACCTGGGCCATGGCCTCATATTCCGCCTCGTCCCAGGAGGTACATGCCAAGGGATATCTGCTCATGCTTGGTGCTCCTGCTGTTGCAAGTAATAGTCGTACGCCTGCCCGATGCCTTGCTTAAGCGAGGTTTGGGCGGTCCAGCCCCAGGCAGCAGCCCGTGCCACATCGACGAGTTTGCGCTGCATGCCCACGGGCTTGGCCAGATTGTGCACAAAGGTGCCCCGGAAACCGACCACCTCGGCAACCGTCCGGTAATATTCAAGGATGGTGCAATCCTGCCCTATCCCCACGTTCATCATCTCCGGCAGGGTGTCATACGAACACACCGCCCTGACCAGGCAATCGGCCAGGTCGCCGGCATACATGAACTCCCGCCGGGCAAGGCCGTCGCCCCAGATTTCCACCGTCTCCCGGTTCTCCTCTTTGGCCCGGTACATCTTGTGGATAACCGCCGGGATAAGATGGGAGCTGGCCGGGTCGAAATTGTCATGACGGCCGTAGAGGTTGCAGGGAATCAGGGTTTTATAGGCATAGCCGCTGTCTTCTCGGGCGATGTACTGGCAGAGGCGGGCCGTGGCGATCTTGGCCAGGGCATAGCCTTCGTTGGTCGGCTCCAGCTCCCCTTGAAGGATCATCTCCTCCCGCAGGGGATTGGCGGCGTTGCGCGGATACATGCAGGAGCTGCCGAGATTGATAAGGCGGGGCGCACCCTGTTGGCGCGCTGCCCAAACCAGATTGCGGCCCATGTCGAGATTATCGAGAAAAAAACGGACCGGCTCCCGCACATTCGCCTCGATCCCCCCAACCCGGCCCGCCGCGTGGATGATCACCTCGGGCCGGTGGGCGGCGAGATACTGGGCGACCTGGCCGTAATCGAGCAGGTTGAGCGCACGGCTGGAGGGGGCCAAAATCTCGAACCCGTCCATTGCCGGATGCTCCCGGAAATTGCGCCCGACCAAGCCATTGCCGCCGGTTATCAGAACCTTCATCTTCATCGCCAAGGGAGGTTACGGCTGCTCGTGCCGGTTGAAAACCTTAAACCCGCTCTGCTGGCACATTTTATCCCGCCGGGCGATTTCAAGATCCTCGCGCACCATCTCGGTTACCAGTTGGGCAAAGGTGATCTTCGGGAACCAGCCCAATTTTTCCTTGGCCTTAGTCGGGTCGCCCAGCAGGGTTTCCACCTCCGTGGGCCGGAAGTAGCGAGCATCCACCCGGACAATGACCTGCCCCACCGTGAATCCAGTGCCTTCCGGGGCATCGGCCAGCGAAGCCACGATGCCGATCTCTTCAACCCCTTCACCCTCCCAGCGGAGCCGAACCCCAAGCTCCCCGGCCGCCACCTCGACAAACTCCCGCACACTGTGCTGTTCGCCCGTGGCGATCACGAAATCCTCCGGGCTCTCCTGCTGGAGCATGAGCCACTGCATCTCGACGAAATCCTTAGCATGTCCCCAGTCCCGCAGGGCATTCATGTTGCCGAGATAGATGCAACTCTGCAGACCGACACCGATCCGGGCCAGGCCCCGGGTGATCTTTCTGGTGACAAAGGTTTCGCCGCGGATCGGGGATTCGTGGTTGAAAAGAATCCCGTTGCAGCCATAGATCCCATAGGCCTCCCGGTAATTCACCGTTATCCAGTAGGCATAGAGCTTGGCCACCGCGTAGGGGGACCGGGGGTAAAACGGGGTGGTTTCCCGCTGCGGGGTCTCCTGCACCTTGCCGAACAGCTCCGAGGTCGAGGCCTGATAGAATCTGGTCTTTTTCTCCAGCCCCAAGATTCGGATCGCCTCCAGAATCCGCAAAGCGCCGAGGGCGTCCGAATCCGCGGTGTATTCCGGCTCCTCAAAAGAAACCGCCACATGACTCTGGGCAGCCAAGTTGTACACCTCATCGGGCTGCACCTTCTGGATGATCCGGATCAGGCTGCTGGAATCGGTCATATCGCCGTGATGCAGGATAAAGGCGACGTTTGTTTCATGGGGGTCCTGAAAGATATGGTCGATGCGGTCCGTATTAAAGAGCGAGGTCCGCCGTTTCAGGCCATGGACCTCGTAGCCTTTTTCCAGAAGAAATTCCGCCAGATAGGCGCCGTCCTGCCCTGTCACCCCGGTAATCAATGCTTTTTTCTTCATCTTCGCTCCTGATGCACCCCGCTGCAAGCCCAGTTGATTTTGCCTTGGCCTGGCGGCAGAATAATGCTGTATACTTATCCCGAATCCATAGCGCGCACGCTGCTCGCCGTATCTATTCTGGGGCACATCCTACTATGGAAGGAGCAAATTCTCAAGCCAACGCTGCCATAAACCAGACAAGACGGAGAAAAAACAGCATGGCCAACTACGATTATGACCTTGGCATCATCGGCGGCGGCGCCGCAGGGCTCACGGTGGCCTCCGGCGCGGCGCAACTCGGGGCCAAGACCTTGCTGGTGGAAAAAGAAACGGAGCTGGGCGGAGATTGCCTCCACTACGGCTGCGTGCCGAGCAAAACCCTGCTCAAAACCGCCCATGTCTATCACCTCATGAAAAACGGGCCGCGATTCGGCCTGCCGGCCATTACCCCACCCGGGGTGGATTTCCGGCAGGTTGCCGCCCGGATCAGGTCGGTGATAGATGCCATTCAGGAGCATGATTCGGTGGCGCGGTTTTGCAAACTCGGCGCCAGGGTCGAATTCGGCAACCCGGTATTCACCGACGAACACGCCGTTACTCTGGGCGGCAAAACCATCTCCGCCCGTGCCTGGGTCATCGCCACCGGCTCGTCCCCGGAAATTCCTCCCATCGAAGGCCTGGCGACCACCCCCTATCTGACCAACCGCGATCTCTTCTCGCTGGAGACACTGCCCGCCTCGCTGATCATCCTCGGCTGCGGCCCCATTGGGGTGGAGATGGCGCAGGCCTTCTGCCGCCTGGGCACCAAGGTAACGGTGATCCAGCGCAGCGGCCAGATATTAAGCAAGGAAGATCGGGACATGACAGAAATCGTCCAGCAAGCGCTGGAGGAGGAAGGCGTCACCTTTTTGCTGAACACCACGGTGGTCCGGGTGGGGGATCTGGGAAGGGAGCGGGAGGTGGTGGTGAAAAATGCGGCGGGCGAGACCGTGACCCTCCGGGGCAAGGCGATCCTGGTCGCCCAAGGCCGCTCCGCCAACTCGGCCGGCCTTGGTCTCGAAAAAATCGGCATCCCTTTCGATCATAAAGGGCTCACCGTGGACAGCCATCTGCGGACCAGCCACCGCCATATCTATGGAGCCGGCGACGTCATCGGCGGCTACCAATTCACCCATGTTGCCGGGTATGAAGGCAGTGTGGTGTTGAGTAATGCCGTGTTTCATCTGCCCAAAAAAGCCGATTACAGCCTGGTGCCATGGTGCACCTATACCCAGCCAGGCCTCGCCAGCATCGGCCTGAACGAAAATCGCGCCCAAAAAGCCGGGATCGACTACACGGTCTGGAGCGAGGAGTTCAGCAATAACGACCGACGATTGGCCGAGGGAGAAAGTGTCGGGAGGATCAAGCTGCTGCTGGACCGCAGGGAGCGGCCGCTCGGCGTGCAGATTCTCGGCCCCCAGGCCGGGGAGCTTCTGGGCGAGTGGGTGGCGGTGATGAACGGCGGGGTGGGACTGGCTAAGATTGCCTCGGCCATCCACCCCTACCCTACCTTGGGCGAGATCAACAAACGGGTGGCAGGCGCGGTTTTTGCCAAAAAGCTTTTCTCCGCACCGGTGCGCAAGGGGCTCCGATTTTTTTTCGGCCTCAGAGGCCGCGCCTGCGGAGAGGGGAAATAATCCCCTATTCCACCGTAACGCTCTTGGCCAGGTTGCGGGGCTGATCCACATCACAGCCGCGCAAAACCGCGATCTCATAGGCCAGCAGCTGTAGGGGCAGCACAAAGAGGATCGGGTTCAACTCCTCATGGCAGACCGGCACCGTGATCACCTGCTCGGCGATGCGCTTGCAGTTTTTGTCCCCCGCATTGGCAACGAGAATGATCCTGCCGCTTCTGGCCTTGACCTCTTCCACGTTGGAAATGACCTTTTCATAGACGCTGTCCTTGGGGGCCAGGGCCAGCACCGGCATATCCCGGTCGATGAGGGCGATAGGGCCGTGCTTGAGTTCGCCTGCCGCATAGCCTTCGGCGTGGATGTACGATATTTCTTTCAGCTTCAAGGCACCTTCCAGGGCAATGGGGAAATTGCTCCCCCGACCCAGATAGAGAAAATCCCGGCTGTGGGCAAAGGCCTCGGCAATGCGGGCCGTTTCCTCCTGCAAGCGGGGCAGCTCCTGCTCCATGAGGGCGGGCAAATCGAGGAGGGCCTGGCCGATCCCCTTGCGCTCCTTGGCCGTCATGGTCTTGCGGATCTCGCCGAGAAAAAGGGTGAGCAGCAGCAGGGCCGTGAGCTGGCAGGTGAAGGCCTTGGTGGAGGCCACCCCGATCTCCGGACCGGCATGGGTGTAAATGGTGCCGTGGGACTCCCGGGTGATGGTGCTGCCCAGCACGTTGCAGATGGCGATGACCTTGGCCCCCATCTTCTTGGCCAGCCGTAGGCCAGCCAGGGTGTCGGCGGTTTCGCCGGACTGGGAGATGGGCACCACCATCACGGTGTCGTCAAGCAGCAGGCGGCGATAGCGGAACTCCGAGGCAATATCCACCTCCACCGGAATACCCACCCATTTTTCCAGCCAGTATTTGGCCACCAGGGCCGCGTGCCAGGAGGTGCCGCAAGCCACCAGGGAGATGCGGCTGATCTTCTGCAGCTCCGCGCTGCTCAAGCCTATCTCCGGCAGCTGCACCCTGCCGGTTTCCGGATCGAGCCGCCCCCGGAAGGTGTTGAGAATGGCCTGGGGCTGCTCGAAGATCTCCTTGAGCATGAAATGCCGATACCCGCCCTTCTCGGCCATGGCCGCGTTCCACTCGATGGTCTTGATCTTCTTGACCACCTTCCGGCCGTTGGCCAGACTCATCACCTGCCATTCCCCCTGCTTGAGGACGGCAAGCTCCCCATCCTCCAGGAAAACCACCTGATTGGTATAGGGGAGCAGGGCCGGGATATCCGAGGCCATCAGACAACCGCCCCCCTCGGTGATTCCCAGAACCAGGGGGCTCTGATGTCTCACCGCCACCAAACGGTCCGGCTGACCGGCCCACAAAACCCCGATGGCGTAAGAGCCTTCGACCTTTTTCAGGGCCTGGCGCACCGCCTTGACCAGATCACCGGAGGCGAGGTGTTCCTCAATGAGGTGGGCCAGAACCTCGGTGTCGGTTTCCGAACAAAAAACATGCCCGCGTCCCTTCAGCTCTTCCCGGAGGGTATGATAATTCTCGATGATCCCGTTATGGACCACCACCAGGTCGCCGCTGCAATCGCAGTGCGGGTGGGCATTGACCTCGGAAGGCGCACCGTGGGTGGCCCAACGGGTATGCCCCAGGCCGATGTGGCTATCGCGGTCGCGCACCGATTCCAGCAGCTCTTCGAGCTTGCCGAGCTTGCCCGCGGCCCGGTGTTTCTGGAGCTTGCCGCCGTGGACATACACCACCCCGGCAGAATCATAACCCCGGTACTCCAACCGCTTCAAGCCTTCAAGAAGAATGGGCAGCACATGACGCTGCCCCACATAACCTACTATTCCGCACATACTCTGTTCCTTTCGTAAACGATTGCAGTTTTAAAACTGCCTCGTACTCCGTTTCTCTTTTCCAGGAGACTGTCCTAGTACCTTGGAACTTTTTAATCGACATCAAATTAATTCCCTCCCCCCTTGCGGGGGAGGGTTAGGGAGAGGGGGAAGTTGCCATTATCTCAGCAGGTTGTAGCTACCCCCACCCCCAACCCCTCCCGCAAGGGGAGGGGAGTTTTTCAGAAATAT
The DNA here is from genome assembly GCF_055379285.1 of Thiovibrio sp. Mzg5. Classification (NCBI taxonomy): domain Bacteria; kingdom Pseudomonadati; phylum Thermodesulfobacteriota; class Desulfobulbia; order Desulfobulbales; family Thiovibrionaceae; genus Thiovibrio; species Thiovibrio sp. Mzg5. The sequence goes on from NZ_AP022872.1 coordinate 2,079,821, forward strand.
TAAGAGTTACAAGGTACTAGAGGGCGAAACCCTGCCTGGATCTTGCCACCGCTTGCGGCAAAAGGGCCAACAGGGCCGCAACCTCTGCCTCGGTATTGTAACGACTGAGACTGATCCGCAGGGTTCCGTGCAAAAAGGGTTCCGGAACCCGCATCGCCCGCAGCACATGCGAGGGGTCAAGATCACCACTCTCGCAGGCGGCATGGGCCGAAACGGCGATACCGCCTGCATCGAGATCCTGGATAAGCCCGGCCGAGGCCGCATGCCGAAAACTCACATTGATGGTGTTGACCAGCCTGGGCGAGGCAGCACCGTTGATCCGCACCTCGGGGATCGCCGCGATAATCCCCGCCTCAAGATGATCCCGCAGCGCGGCCAGCCGCTGATGCGCCGCCTCGTCCACAGCCATGGCCAGCGCACAGGCTGCGCCGAGGCCAACCAGGCCGGGCACGTTCTCGGTGCCGGACCTCCGGCCATGTTCCTGACCGGAACCCATGATCAACGGGGTGAAGGGGACGGTGCGCCGAACATAGAGCGCCCCTGCCCCTTTCGGCCCATGCAGCTTATGTCCGGCGATGGTGAGATAATCCACCTCCAGCGCTTCCGCCGAGAGGATCGCCTTACCCGCCAACTGGATGGCGTCGCAGTGAAACAGCACGCCCCGTTCCCGGCAGATACCACCGATCTCGGCCATGGGCCAGATCACCCCGGTTTCGTTGTTCGCCCCCATGAGGGAGACCAGGGCGGTGTCCGACCGAATCGCACCCTTGAGCGTCTCCAGATCAAGGCCGCCGTTTTCATCCACCCCCAGCAGCTCCACCTCGTAGCCCTGGCTGGCGAGAAACTCCAACGGTGCCAGAACCGAGCCGTGTTCGACCTGGGAGGAGATGATGTGCTTCTTGCCGGGATTACCCCAAACCGCGCTCAAGATGGCGGTGTTGTTGCCTTCGGTGCCGCCGCTGTTCAAAACAATCCGACCCGGATGGCAGCCGAGCAGCCCGGCCACCTGCTCCCGGGCCAGATCCAGGCCACGTCGGGCAGCCTCGCCGAAACGGTGGGAGCTGGCCGGATTGCCGAACCATTCGGCCAGATAGGGGGCCATGGCCTCCCGCACCTCAGGGGCCAGCGGGGTGGAGGCGTTGTTGTCGAAATAGATGGATTGCATGGTCAAATCCGCAGCATCCTGTCGAGAGAAAGTTTGGCCTCGGCCGCCACCTCGGGAGGAACGGTGATCCGGTTGACCACCCGCCCCTGGGCCAGGTTGTCAAGCACCCACAGCAGGTAACCGGGCTTGATCCGGTACATGGTGGAGCACAGGCACTGGAAAGGGGAGAGCGAATGGATCTCCCGGTCCGGGTACTGGCGCTTGAGCCGGTTCACCAGATTGATCTCGGTGCCGATGGCCCACTTGCTGCCCACCGGGGATTCGCGCACCGCGGTGATGATCGCCTCGGTGGAGCCGTACTGGTCGGCCCGGCTCACCACCTCGTTGCGGCATTCCGGGTGGACGATGATCCGAACCTCGGGGTCGCGCGCCCGCCAGGCGGCCACATGGGCGGCGGTGAACTGCATGTGCACCGTGCAGTAGCCGTCCCAGAGGATTACTTTTGCCTTCTGCAACTGGGCCGGGGTATTGCCGCCCAAAGGCTTGTCGCGCTGCCACAACACCACCTCATCTTCGGCAATACCCAAAGCACTGGCGGAGTTGCGGCCCAGATGCTCGTCCGGAAAAAAGAAAACCTTGTCGCCTTCGGCCAGGGCCCAGGTCAGCACCCGCTCGGCGTTGGAAGAGGTGCAAACCGAGCCGCCGTGCCTGCCGACAAAGGCCTTGAGCAGGGCGGAGGAGTTCACATAGGTCACGGGGATAACCCGACCGGTGGTCACCTTGGCCAAATCCTCCCAGGCCCAGGCCACCGCTTCGCTGGTGGCCATGTCGGCCATGGGGCAGCCGGCCCGCAGATCGGGCAGGATAACCACCTGGTCCGGCGCGGTCAGGATGTCGGCGGATTCCGCCATGAAATGCACGCCGCAAAAGACAATGTACTTACTGTCCTTGGCCTCGGCGGCATTGCGGGCAAGCTTGAGGGAATCCCCGGTCAGGTCGGCGAACTGAAAGGTCGCCTCCTGCTGGTAGTGGTGCCCTAAAATTAAAAGATTGCCGCCCAACTCTTTCTTGCGGGCGGCAATCTTTTGACAGATTATTTCTTCATTTTCCTGCAGGTATTCCGAGCCAAGCTCAACCTGCTGCAACACGGTCATCGGTCTATCCTTCACTCCCAGATAAGTCACCCCGGCGAAAGCCGGGGTCCAGAGCAGCACATGTGCCGAAGTTTCTGGATCGGAGTCTCGCTCCGCTCGCTTACCTCCGGCTTCCGTCGGAATGACGTCAAGTGCGTTTGCCTCTCTTGTTATTTAACCAGCTTTACCCAAGCCGCAGTCGGCCCCTTGTCCCCTTCCCCTTCGCCAAAACGAACCTCGTCGCCTTCGGCCAACTGGGCCATGGTCACGTCCTTGAGGGCGTTCTCGTGAAAATACACCTCCTGGCCGTCCAGGGTCATGAGAAACCCGTAGGACTCATAGGGAAACAGACTCTTGATGGTGCCCATGGCCGGTCCGGCAGCCGCAGCCTCCGGCTCCTTGCCGTTCTGCCGACGCTTGCGCTGCATTTCCTTCAACTGGAGGCCCAAGGTGTCAAACGCCTCCACCAGCAGGGGCCGCACCGCCTCCCCTTTTCTTTTCACAACCACGGTGTCATTAGGAACGGAAGCAACCACGCGAACCTCATGACCGCCCGCTTTATGCCCGGCGGTCTCCTCAATGGAGATGCGCAGATGATGAACAAGCCCAGGGTGGTGGCGATCAAGGCGCCCCTTCTCCTCTTCGATTTTTTCCTGCCAAGCCTTACGAATTTCCAGGTTCCGTCCTTCAACTTGTAGTTCCATGCAGTTCCTCCATCACAAGTGATTAAACTGGCGCCCGCAGGGGGCAGCCGATTGGAGAGCTTTCGATTGTATTCTACCACGATGCCGGGCAAAAAACAGCTTCTCTTCATGGGAGGTGCAAGAAAAAATACAGGGTGGGAGAGGCGGAATTCGCCCCACTGTCAGGCCGTTTTTTATGGGACTATCTCTCCCATTGTCACGCAGCCGAGCACCGGAGAGGCTGCCGAAAAAAGGGCTTTGCACTGTCTGAGGCGCAGCCGAGTTTGCAAAGCCCCGGCAGCATTGAGGAGCACAGGGCATCCCGCCAACGGCGGGACAAGTGGCGGGTTGCCTTTTCTTTTTGGTACTTTTTCTTTGGGCAAGCAAAGAAAAAGTACAGGAGGATGAAGCGTATCCCTCTGGCTGCTGAGGTTGCGTGGTAAGCAGGGAAATAAATCCGGCCCCATTTTCGATTGGAATAATTTGTTAAGTTGCTCTTAGTATTTCTTTATAGCTGTCGATCAACTCGGTTGGTCCGGTCAATGCACCGATGATTGTCGACACTTCTGAAAAGTTCCCAGTGGTCTCAGTTAATTTAAGCCCATTGTAAATGGTATACAGCCAAACAGTAATTTGGGGGACATCGACAGCTTGTAAGCCGATATAGGCAAATGTTTTTCTGCCTATTATATTTTCAACTCTCTGTTTCGAGTTGAGGGACAAAAAATGCTTTTCAAAAAAAGATTCCCCAAATTTGGTCAGGGCAGTTGTTACAACCGAAAATTCGTCGGGTAAGAGTGTTCCCCAATGGTCCCAGATAAGGCCTTTAGTGATGAATGAAAAAAGGTCCAACAATTTTTGGCCATCTATCGGCAATGTCATACATTTCGATTCAGGGCCTTCAGGCTCAACACTTAAAGTGTGGCCCCTTTTTTCATGCAGTTCTTTATGAAGCTTTCTATTTCTTGCGAGTCTCCTAGGAACCATGGTCGATAAATTTTCCTTCGCACTCTCATGGCGGCCCCCAAATGGCAATATAGCGGTTAAATAATGTTCTAACTCTGCCTTTTCATTATTGCATTTTGTGCATGCAGGGACCTTGGGCAAATTGTCTCGTTCGTTTAGAAGAAAGAATTCCCGAGCAAAGACATGGTCACCTGTTGTCGCCAGGGTTTCAGCACAATAAACACAAATTTTGTTTTTGTACTTTTTGCTCATATTATTTTTGCAACCGAACAAGTTATTCTGTAATTTCTGCCCATCACACCAAAAATCATGCTAGCCAGAAATATTCGCACCCCCCCGTGCCTCACCCCCCAGCAAACCGCCTCCGCACCTCACCAATCCGCCCCAACGACTTCCGCACCCGTTCCTCGGAAACTTCCCCGCCCACGGCCTTATCCAATAACTCATAAGCCGCAATAATCTTCGGATGCTCATGGCAGATCAACAACATATCCGCCCCGGCCATAAAAGCGACAAGGGCGGCCTCCGCCACGGTGCCTTCATTCTCAATGGCCCCCATCTCCAGGTCATCGGTAACCACCATCCCATCATAGCCCAGCTCCTCACGGAGCACTCCGCCCAAAATCCGCGGCGACAGGGTGGCGGGAAACTCGGGATCAAGCTGCGGGTACACAGTGTGGGAGGTCATCACCCCGGCCACCCCAGCCCGGATCGCCGCACCAAACGGCACCAGATCGCACCCGCGCAGCTCCGCAAGCGAACGGTCCACCACGGGCAGCACCTTGTGCGGGTCCAGGGTTGCTCCGCCCAAGCCGGGAAAATGCTTGGCGCAGGCAGCCAGGCCGTTCTCCTGCATGGTCGTAATCACCAGCGCGCCCAGCCGGGCCACCTGCTCCGGCGTCCCGCCCAGACTCCGCCTTTCCATGAACAAACCAAGCCCAGTCGGGCTCACATCCAGCACCGGGGCCAAGTTCATATTGATCCCCACCGCCAGCAACTCCTTGGCACAGGTCCGGGCATAATCGGCCAACAGCTCCTCACCCCGGTCGCTTTCCGCCAGCGCCCTGGCATCGGGAAACTCAGTAAAATGCGGCCCCTTGAGTCGGGCCACGGTGCCGCCCTCCTGATCGATGGAGATCAGCGGCGCACCCAGCCCGGCGGCGCGACAGGCATCGGCCAGCCCCAGACAGAGGGTGCGGATCTGTTCCGGATTCTCTGCGTTTCTCTTGAAGAGGATAAAATTATTGATCCCGTATACATTAATAAGGTCACGGGTGGAATCATCCAGCTCCGTCCCTGGCAGGCCGACCATGAACAGGCCGCCCAACGCATTCTTCATGATTCCCTCTCCATTGTGCATTATTACTGATACTCCACCGGATCAACCCGCCCGGCCTCGGCAAACCCCTTGAGCCGCAACAGGCAACTATCGCAAGCCCCGCAAGCCCGCCCCTGTTTGTCCGGGTCATAACAACTGTGGGTCAGGCCGTAATCCACCCCGAGTTCGAACCCCTTTTCGATGATCTCTCTCTTGGTCAATTTGAGAAGCGGGGCATGGACCCGGAAACGGGTTTCCCCCTCCACCCCGGTCCTGGTAGCCAGATTGGCCATCTTTTCAAAGGCCTCGAGAAATTCCGGGCGGCAGTCGGGGTAGCCGCTGTAATCCATGACATTGACCCCGAGAAAAACATCGCCCGCGCCCAGCACCTCGGCCCAGGCCATGGCATAGGAGAGGAAGATGGTGTTGCGGCCCGGCACATAGGTGATGGGGATGGAGGCGTTCATCTCCGCCTGGCTGCGGCCCTTGGGCACTGCGGTATCCGTAGTCAGGGCCGAGCCGCCGATGGCGTCGAGGTCCAGGCGGAGGATGAGGTGCTTTTTAATCCCCCTGCGGGCGACATTGGCCTTGGCCCGCTCCAGCTCCACCTGCTGGCGCTGACCGTAGGCAAAGCTCAGGCAGCAGCATTCATAGCCCTCGGCCATGGCCATGGCCAGGACCGTGGCCGAATCGAGCCCGCCACTGAGTAACACCACGGCTTTTGGTTTTTCCTGCATCATATATATCTCCTGGCCGCGCCATGCGGCCGTTTTCTGTTCCCACTACTTTATTGCAAGGGTTGCGGCGAAGCAAGTTCTCATTGTGCAATAAAGCCCCCTCCCGTCGAGGGAGGGGAAGCAAAAGCCTGGCGGCAAACCATTTTCGCGTCTCAGCCCAGACGCACCGGCAGCTTTCGCGCAACAGTGATCGCCTCCGGGCTCAAGGCCGCCCCATAGGCCAGCACCTCCACTCCCTGGGCCGCCACCTCCCGCAACGCTTTAGCATACCCAGGATCGATGTGCGCGGCCGGAGCAAAATAGTCCACATCCGCCCGCTGGACGCAGAAAAAGACCACGGCCCGGCAGCCGGTTTGGCGCAGGGTTAACAGCTCTTGGAGATGCTTCGCCCCCCGCACGGTCACGGCATCGGGAAACATGGCAGCCCGGCCCAGAGCCAGGCTGCAGTTTTTCACCTCCACGTAGATCTGCTCCTCCCCGCAGGTGAGGAGAAAATCCAAGCGGCTCTTATCCGACACCTTGACCTCGGGCCGGATCGTCTCGATCCCGGCCAGCTCCGCCACCACCCCGGAGCTGATGGCCTCGGCGACCAACCCATTGGTGCGCGCGGTGTTGATCCCCACCCAGGTTGCGCCGACCCGCACCATCTCCAAGGTATGGGGATATTTGCGCTTGGGGTTGTCCGCCAGGGAGATGAGCACCGGGCTGCCAGGCTCCTTGCAGCCCGACATACTGCCGGAATTTGGGCAATGCACGGTGAGCAGCCGGCCATCGTCCATGGCCACGTCGGCGAGAAACCGCTTGTACCGCAAAACCAGCCTTCCCGACTGCAAGGTTTGTCCGAATTGCATTTTTTTCATCCGCTCCGATTGTTGTCGGGTATAATTGCAGGCAATGGCCTCTTGACCACGCACTCACGCAACCAGAAAGCACCCATAATGCCAGATACCCCAACAAAAAAAAAGGCTGTTGCCCTCCGTTACGATAGAAGCCGGGATGCCGCGCCCAAGGTGGTCGCCAAGGGCGCGGGGGAGCTGGCTGAAAAAATCATCGCCCTGGCCAAGGAACATGGCATCCCCATCCAGGAGGATGCCGATCTGGTCGAGATTTTGGCCAAGCTGAACCTCAATGCCGACATCCCCCCGGACACCTATCTGGTGGTGGCAGAAATCCTCGCCTTTATCTACCGAGCCAACACCAAGATGACGCCCTCATAAAAACTTCTGCTTCCCAAGCAATCCCGACAGACCATCATGCCTCCTCGCCACCAAAATCCCATTGGCCCGCAGCCGAGCACCGGAGAGGCTGCCGAAAAAGGGCTTTGCACTGTTTGAGGCGCAGCCGAGTTTGCAAAGCCCCGGCAGCATCGAGGAGCGCAGGGCATCCCGCCTGCGGCGGGACAAGAGACACAGGGGGCCCTTTCTTTGGTTCGTTTCTTTGGGCAAGCAAAGAAATGAACAAACCATTACGCCCAGCACCGCTAGGAAAAATATACCGGCCACCCCACGAACGCTTCCATTTTTTTGACACCCACCTCTCCGCCCCATCCGCCGACCATCAATTTCACATCTCATTGTATTCATTATCTTTATACCAACACCGACGCCTCCACCTCCAGCCACAAACAATCCCGGCACGCCTCTTGCAAAGATAGAACACAAACTCACGAGAGGTATGCCATGTTCATCCACAACAGGCTTGGATTACTGGAAAGCGTTGAAACCCTAATCAACCAAGAGCAACGGCTCAACCAGGTGTCAAACAACCTGGCAAATGTTGATACGCCTGGGTTCAAGAAGGAAACCGTCACCTTTGACGAGATGCTTTACCAGGCCAACCGCTCCCGCCAGAGGGTCGGCAAAGGACTGCGCATCAACACGATCCACCAGCAGGGCGCTGTTCAAAAAACTGACGCCCCCCTTGATCTGGCCATTTCCGGGGATGGTTTTTTCCGGGCCCAGACCCCGGCCGGCGTCCGCTATACCAGGGCCGGGAACTTCCAACGCAACAACGAAGGTCTGCTGGTCACGGCCAATGGCTACCCTGTGCTCGGCGAGGCCGGCCCCGTCACCATTACCGGCACCAAGGTAGATGTGGCCAGCGACGGTCGCCTTTTTGTCGATGGCACTCAGACCAACCGCCTGACTGTGGTCACCGCTGACCCGACAGCCCTGAAAAAGGAGGGCGAGAACCTGTTTCGCCTTGCGGATGGGGCAGCGGAAGAAGCCTCGCCGAATTTCCAGCTCCTGCAAGGACATCTGGAAAAATCAAACGTCAACACCGTCACGGAAATGACGGAAATGATCGACCTGTACCGCGCCTATGAAGGGCAGCAGAAAATGATCCAGGCCGTGGACGCCCTGGACACCCTTGCCGTGAGCAAGGTTGGCAGTCTGGGATAGCCGTTGCCACGAAAGGTTGCGGCCTGATTGCCACTAACGACAGCAGCGATAGCGGCGTAAGGAGCCGAATGGCTCCTAAACATCCAACACAAGGGGACCAGCATGATCCGCGCATTATTCTCGGGACGCACCGGCATGACCGGCCAGCAATTGCAACTGGACACCATCGCCAACAACCTGGCCAACGTCAACACCGCCGGCTTCAAAAAAAGCCGGGCCCAGTTCGAGGATCTCTACTACCAGGAAATCCGGGCCATGGGCACGGAAACCGCCGATGGCGGCAGGGTGCCGTCCGGCATTCAGGTCGGCCTCGGTGTCCGCCCCACCTCGGTGCAGAAGATCTTCACCCAGGGCAGCCTCACCGAAACGGGCAACGACCTGGACTGGGCCATTGAGGGCGCCGGTTTTTTCAAGGTGCTCCGCGACGGCCAGGATTATTTTACCCGATCCGGCGCCTTCAGCCTTGATTCCAACGGCAATGTGGTCACCCAAAACGGCGACCGGCTCCAGCCTGAATTTACCGTCCCCCAGGGGACAACCTCCATCGGCATCGATAACAATGGGCTGCTCACCGCCAAGGATGCCCAGCAGCAGGTTCTCGCCACAGTCCAGATCACCCTGCACAGCTTCATCAATCCCGGCGGCCTGCGCAGTCTCGGCGCCAATCTTTTCCAGGAAACCCAAGCCTCCGGCGCCCCAACCGAGGCCAACCCCGGCAAGGATGGCCTCGGCACCATCCAGCAGCGCTTCATAGAGGTCTCCAACGTGGATGTAACCGAGGAGCTGGTCAACATGATCATCACCCAGCGGGCCTACGAGGTCAACTCCAAGTCGGTCACCACAGCGGACAAACTGCTGGAAGTGGCGAACACCCTGGTCCGCTAGGAGGAAAATGCCTAAAATGCCGCTGCGCCTGGCGCGCCTGTTCATGGTTGCCGTGCTGTTTTGCCTTGCCTGTCCTTCTCCCGGACAAACGGCGGACAAAATTGCGGCCCCGGAACTTGCCGTGCTGAAAAATATCTTCAGCGAGGTTGTGCTCCAGAATTCCCCCTGGCCCAGAGAGGATCTCCAGATCGACAATTTCAGCGTCCGCCCCCTGGCCATGTCCCTGCCAGTGGGCGGTTTTGACTACCGGATCACCCAGAAACCAAATGACTCCCGGCCCGGCAAGAAAAATGTCAGCGCCGCCATCCTGAAAGATGGCAAGGAGCAGGGCCAGGTGAATATGAGCGGAGACCTGAGGCTTTTCGGCACGGTGGTCAACGCGACAAAACGGTTGAGCCGCAACGAGATCATCGGCAGCGAGGACGTCACTACAAGGCGACAGGACATCTCCATGCTGGACGCAGGTCTCATCCAAGACCCCAAACAGGCGGTCGGGCAAAAGCTCAAAGTCTCGCTACCGGCCGGGGCCATCCTCTATACCCAGTCCATTGATACCCCTCCCCTGGTAAACCGAGGCGAGCGGGTGACCATCATGGCGAAATCGCAAGCAATCCAGATAACCACGCCCGGAGAGGCTAGAAATTCCGGGGCACTCGGCGAAATGGTCCGGGTCAAAAACCTCACCAGCCGTCGCGAGATCCAGGCCCGGGTTATGGGTGCTGGCGTCGTGGAAGCCGAATTCTGAGACACATGCCCCAGCCATTAAAGGAGAAGATTATGCGCACCACACTCCACACCACCTTTTTCATCCTCCTGCTCGCTGGCCTTTCCGGCTGCGCCGGCACAGGCAACCAGCAAGCCCTGCCGGAGCGTTACACCCTGCCCACCCCGCCCAAAGCCCCGCAAGTCCAAGCCGAGGGAACAATCTACGGGGCCAGCAACAGCCTTGACCTCTATGCCGACAGCCGGGCGAAAAGGATCGGCGATATCGTCCTGGTCCGCATCGTGGAAACTTCCAAGGCCAACAAGGAAGCCAATACCAAAACCCAACGGACCTCCACCGCCACCGGTGGCATTTCAACCCTGTTCGGTCTGGAGACCTGGCTGGCGGACAACAACCACCGATTTGTCCCCTCGCTCACCGAGCTGCAGGCCGGCCTGACCAATGATTTTGAGGGCAAGGGAAAAACCGACCGGAAAAGCAACGTGACCGCCACCATCTCCGCCAGGGTCATCGACATCACCACCGACGGCAACCTGAATATCCGCGGATACCAGGAAGTGAAGGTCAACGACGAAACCCAGCACATCATTCTTTCCGGCCTCATCCGTCCGCAGGATGTTGCCCAGGATAACTCCGTCCTCTCGACCCATGTTGCCGACGCCCGAATAGAATACAGCGGCCAGGGGGCTCTCGGCGACAAGCAACGACCGGGATGGATGGCCAGGGTCCTGGACAGCGTCTGGCCGTTTTAGGATGACAGAGCAGGGCACTAGGCAAAATATTCCTTTCACTCACAGGGTGATTTCATGAAAAAAAGAATATTCCCTTTAAAAATGGCACATTACAACACCTGTCTTTCCCGTGGCACATTGCTTGCTAAGATATCAAGGTACAGGCTCCGCAGAATAAAAGCCGAGGACAGCTCCATGCAGACGACAACCGTAAAACCCAAAAACAACCCCACGCAGACGATGCGGCGCACCACGCTGCTTTTTGTCGGCGCGTTGCTGCTCGGACTTCTCTTCAACGCCGGACTTGCCCATGCCGTCCGCCTCAAAGACCTGGCCTCGGTGAAAGGGGTACGAAACAACCAGCTGGTGGGCTACGGCATTGTCGTCGGCTTAAATGGCACCGGCGACGGCAACAAGGCCGCCTTTACCGGCCAGGAACTCGCCAATATGCTCAACAATCTCGGGGTCAAGGTGGACCCGGACAGCACCAAGGTGAGAAACATCGCCTCCGTCATGGTGACCGCCACCCTCCCACCTTTTTTCAAGGTGGGACAAAAAATCGACGTGACCATTTCTTCGGTGGGCGACGCCACTTCCTTGCAAGGCGGCACCCTGCTGGTCACCCCGCTCAAAGGTCTGGACAATAACGTCTATGCCATGGCCCAAGGCCCCATCAGCACCGGGGGCGGACCCGACCCCAATGCCCGGGCCACGGCTCGGCAAACAAATCACCTGACCGTGGCCCGGATTACCAACGGCGCCTCGGTGGAGCGAGAAGTGCCGATGAGCTTTGCCAACAAGGAGAGCATCACCATCAGCCTGGCCTCGCCGGATTTCACCACCATCTCCCTGATGAAAACCGCCATTGACACCTATCTGGGCGGAGCCTACGCCACCGCCAAGGACGGGGCCTCGGTGGATGTCGCGGTCCCGGCAAAATACAAGGCCCAGGAGGTTGCCCTGCTGGCGGCTCTGGAAAACATCGAGATCAACCCGGAACATCGGGCCAGAGTAGTGCTGAATGAACGGACCGGCACGGTGGTCATGGGCGACAATGTCACGATCAACCAGTTTGCCCTTTCCCACGGAAACCTGAGCCTGCAGGTCAAGCCCCCGCCCCAGCCCGGCGCTCCGGCCAACTCCCCGGCTGACCCCATCAAAATCGGCCAAAAGGTCGTGACCCTGCAACCGGGCGTGACCCTGGGCGAGATGGTCCGAGCCCTGAACTCGGTGGGAGTCGCCCCCCGCGAACTCATCGCCATCTTTCAGGCCATCAAGGCTGCGGGCGCCCTCCAGGCGGAACTGGAAATCATTTAGGACCAGAAGGCCGAAGCACCATGGATATTATCAGCGAAGCAACAACCGGACTCAAGGGAAACACCAATTCGACCGATACGCTCAAGAAGGGGAAACTCCGCGAGGCCTGTGCCGGATTTGAGGCCCTGATGCTCAAGCAGATTCTGACCCTGGCCCACCAAAGCGTTCCCAAGAGCGGCCTGCTTGACGGCGGCTATGGCGAGGAAATGTTCCAATCCATCCACGATGACCAGATAGCCCAGAAAATGGCGGGAAGCAAAGGTCTCGGTTTTGGCGACATGCTCTACCGGCAACTGTCGCAAGCCCATGTCCCACCGAGCCCACAGAGCAAGGAGAAATAGACCATGCAGCACACAGAAATGACCGAACAACGCTCCCTGCCCGCCAGATTCTTCGAAACCCTGGAACAGGAAGTCCTTCTTTCCCAGGACATGCTCGCCATTCTTCAGGCAGAACAAAAAGCCCTGGTGGCCATGGACATGCAGGCCCTCATCCACCTGAGCGGCAAGAAGGAAAACCGGCTAACCCGCATCCAGGCCCTGGACTCCCTGCTCACCGACCTGGCCGCAGAGCTTTGCCCGGCCGCAAACGGGAAAACAGCAAGACTTACCGCCCTCATTCCTCTGCTCAACCCGGAGGAAGGGGAAAAACTCAGTCAGTATCGGAAAAAACTGACAGGACTGCGGGAAGATATCCTCAGCCACAACCAAGTCAACAGACATTTTGCCGAGGATGTAAAAACATACCTGAACGACGCAATTTCCCTGATCACCAGTGGGATAGCAGAGCGTCCCATGTATGGCCTCACCGGCCTCAGCAGAAAGCCCTCGCTGAGCCAACCTTCCTTAATCAGCAGGGCGGTCTAGACCATGGCCGGCATCTCTCATGTGCTGAGCATTGCCAAGGAGGCACTCCTCACCCACCAACTTTCAATCCAGGTGGCGTCGCACAATATCGCCAACGTTGATACCCCCGGCTACACCAGACAATCGCTGCAACTGGAAACCAACGCAGCGACCCCCATCAGCTCCGGTATGCTGGGCGGTGGCGTGAAGGGCACAACCATTCTAAGAAACTACGACCAGTTCATGGTACAACGGCTTGCCAACCAGGAATCAAATCTGGGCAATCTCCAGGCGCAGCAGGAATCCATGAAGCTGGTGGAAACGGTGTTCAATGAAGCGCCGGGCCTTGCCATCAACGACCTGATGAATCAGTTCTGGAACTCCTGGCAAGAGCTGGCCGACAATCCGGACGTATCCGCGACCAGACAGGCGGTGGTCCAGTCTTCCCAGCTGATCATCGATCAGTTGCACTCCATGAGCAGCGAAATGACCCAGGCCAAATTCGATATCGGTGTCAGCCTTGACACGGCCATCGGCGACGTGAACTCCATTGTCAGCCAGATCGCCGATCTCAACGTGCAGATTTCCGGGGCGGAATCCGCGGCAGGCCAAGCGAACGACATGCGCGACAAAAGAGATACCCTGGTCCAGGATCTTTCCCAACTGTTGGACGTATCTTTTTTCGAAGATAAAAACGGCGCCTACACCGTGCTCATGGCCGATGGTCACACCCTGGTGGAAAGCAATCAAGCCTGGCAGGTGGACTGGCAAAACAACCAACTCATCTGGGTAAACAAAGACGCTAATGGCGGCGAGACGCGCCGCGCCATTGGCGGAGGGGCTGAACTGGGCGGCAAGATCGGGGGCTGGCTCGAGGTGCGCGGCAATCTGGTCGAAGGCGATCCCAACAATTTTATGGGCCGCCTGGACGCTTTTGCCAACTCCCTGATCCGCGAGATCAACCAGCAGCATACCCAAGGAGTCGGGCTCACCATGTTCGGCGACACCCTGACCGGCGCGGAACAGGCGAAAAATGTCGCCCGCCTCACCTCCACCGTGGACCCAGCCAGTGCAAACGTAACCATCCCCGCGGGCACCATCACCATCAACGACCGACCTGTCGGCGAAATTCTCGGCGGCTTAGCGGTGAATGGCCTGGCCATGGCCAAGGCATACAACACCGTGACCGCCATCAAAGCGGCGGAACCAGGGATCACAGCGGAACTCACCACGCTTACCTCTTCCTCTGCCGCAACCACTGCCGCCACAGGAACAAGCAATATCACCATGACCTTGAACGGCGTCTCGATTACCGTCCCGGTCACGGCAGGGGATTCAATCGCCGTCGTCAATGCGAACTTTGCTGCCGCAGTGTTTGCAGTAAAAGACCAAACCGGCGTGGTTGCCACAATTGGCACCAACAGCAACGGCGCAGCAACCGATACCCTTATTTTACAAAATGCCGAAGAGGGCGACAGCTCAACCATTGATGTCACCGCATTCAGCGCCGGGACAACAGGAACAAACGTCAATTTTGCGCTTGGAGCGCAAAGCGCCGACGCCACCCACAACACCGGCGAAATCACCCTGTTTTCCACCAGCTCCTTCACCCTCAATGCCGGGCCGAATGATTACGTCCTGGCCCAGCTTGGTCTGGACGCCGTCCCCGCTGACACACAATCCGGCGATGGCACCATCACCTTTGGCCCGCAATTCGACAACCAGGGCCCCCTGCTCACCGGATACGATTATTTTGACACACTCGACACCAGCGGCAGTTTCGATATGTGGATTTACAACAACGATGGCTCACTGGCCATGCCCCAGCCGGTGACCGTCTCCCTGAGAGGGGCCTACAACCTGAGTGATGTGGTCACTGCCGTCAATACCGCCATGACCAACGCCGGCGCCGCATCCTGGGTGACGGCCTCAAACTCCGGCAACAGCCTGCGTCTCACCCCGGATGCCAGCCACCAGTTCGCCTTTGCCAATGACACCTCAAACTTTCTCCAGGTTGCCGGGCTCAATACCTTTTTCTCCGGCAGCAGCGCGGCAAGTATCGGTCTGAACAGTGTGATTACCGGCGACCTCAACAATCTGGCCGCCGCCACCGTTGGTTCACAAGGGCAAATATTTCGCGGGGACAACACCAATTCTCTCAAGATCACGAACACCCAGCACGATGAGTATGTTAGCTTCACCGGTGGTGCCCAGAACACCCTGGATGGCTTTTACAATATCCTGGTCGGCAAGGTTGCCAACACCACCCGCACCATCAGCCACTCCTACGATTCCAGTGTGCTGGTCAACAAACAGGTGAGCGAAATGCGCGATTCGGTCTCCGGCGTTTCCTTGGACGAGGAAATGGCGAATCTGATCAAATACCAGCACGCCTACACCGCCGCCACCCGCCTCATCACCATGTCGGACGAAATGCTGCAGACCCTGCTTGATGCGGTACGATAGGAGAAAAGCCATGCGAATTACCATGCAGTCCATCCATAAAAATATCCTGACGAATCTCGACAAGCTCACCACGGATATGGGCCGGATCAATTCCCAGATTTCCTCGGGCAAGCAGATGGCAACGATCTCCGATGATCCGGTTAATCTGGTGACTGCCCTGGGGCTCAGAAGCAGCCTCACCCAGATCACCAGCTACCAGGACAATCTCACCTTCGGCGACAAGACCATCACCGCCGCGGAAAACGCCCTCACCCAGATGAAGGATATCTCCCTGCGCGCCAAGGTCTTGGGGCTGCAACAGGCAAATGCCTCGGTCAGCCCAGAAAACCGGGCCAGTGCGGCAGAAGAGGTCCGGCATCTTTGGGAGGAGGCTATTTCCCTTGCCAACAGCGATGTGAACGGCAAATACGTCTTCGGCGGCTACCGAAGCACCGGCTACACGGAAACCGAACCGGAGCCTTTTATCGCCGACCGGGTAAGCGGGTATCGTGTCAACGGCAAGGCATTGGCCGCCGTTGACTTTACCACCCTACCGCAATACGATCTGGCCGCAGGAGATCTGACCATCAATGGTATTCCCATTGCCGGCACAGCCGGTGACGGCTCGGCAACAGCCAAGGTGACGGCCATCAATGCCAAGAGTACTGACACCGGGGTTACGGCGGATTTCACTGTGGCCAGCAGAACTGCTGGCGCGGCGGTAACGGCTGGAACCATGGCTTCAGGCGATCTATTGATTAACGGGGTGAATATTTTTGATGCCGCAACTTATCCCTTGGGGGCTGCCATCGTTGGCGGCGACTCGGACAACGCCCTGTTCAACGCGATCAGCGCAAAATCCGGCTCAACCGGCGTTATCGCCTCCCGTGACAGCAGTGGCAAACTGTCTCTGACCGCGGTAGATGGAAGCAATATCCGGATCGAAACAAACCTCAATGGGGAAGCCGTCACCCACCTCAACGGTGCAGTGGTAGCAGGAGGCAGAGTCTCCTTCGGCACAGTGCAGCTCTCCTCGGATCGGCCCTTCAGCCTGACAACCACCTCTGGCGCTGAACCGGGCCTCGTTGCTCTCGGTCTGGATGGGGGCTCCGCCATCACCAATGAAGTCAACGATAGCGGCGGGGATGGCCTGTTAACGGTGATCACCGTCCAGCAAAAAGAGGGCAACGTCCGTTATGCCGGGGACCCTGATCATGGCCTGGCAGTCAAGATTGGCAGAAGAAGTACCCTGGAGGTTTCCAAAAACGGCAAAGCCGCTGTTTCGGACACCGGCATTTTTGCCATGCTCAAAAAATTGGAAGACAGCCTGCTCGGCCAGAAATTCAGCTCCGTTACCGGCATGAACAAAGCCACGGATACGACCGCCAGGCTTGACAGCGGCAACACCGGCCTTGAGCAGCAAGACAAACCTTTTACCCCTGGCATAATCGCCTTTACGGTGACTGACCACTCCACATCTCCGTCCACGAATCGCATAATGGATATCGGAGTAAATCCCGCCACAGACAGCCTGGATGATATTGCCGCCCGAATAAACGGCATCCCCGGCATGACCGCCTCCTGGAATACCGATGGCCAGCTGAAGTTGGAAACCACCGACCCCGAGCGATACACCTTCACCTATACGGACACCAGCAACTTCCTTGAGCTGTCGGGCATTACCAATGATACCATGCAGGTTCAGGCCATCAACCAGGCAGTTGCTAACTCCGACACGGTGATGGACAATCTGTCCACCCAAATTTCCGATTTTGGCGCCCGGGCGAACCGAATCATTGTCCAACAGCAAATTTATTCAAAACTTGAGCTGTCCACCACGGCAAATCTTTCGGAAAAAGAAGACACTGACATGACAAAGGCCGTACTAGAACTCAAAAGCAAAGAAACGGCCTACGAAGCGGCCTTGGCGGCCGCCGCCAAAACCATGCAGCTGAGTCTGGTGGACTTCCTTAAGTAGTCAAGTGGACATTGTTTTTTCTTTGTAAAAAAGGGAGAATACGTTCAGGGAAGAGCGTACCCCGTCATCAACTCAAGCCAGGGAGGGCGAAAACAATGCTCATACTTGCCAGAAAACCAGGAGAAGCCATTGCCATTGGCGATGGCATAAAGATTCGAGTTCTGGAGATAAAGGGCGGACAGGTGAAGATCGGGGTCGAGGCCCCGACCGAGATCATGGTCCACCGCGAAGAGATTTACCTCCGCATTGTGGAGGAAAATATCCGGGCAGCAGCGGAGGCTCCTGCTGATCTTTCTTCCCTTGCCTCTGTTTTTGGCGGAGACAAGACACGCAGCAAACCGCCGCCAAAAGACGGCAAATAAAAGACACGGACAAGAGAAAATTCAGACGGGGATGGAACAAGATGGAAACAAACACCCGCCGTCTCCACCGCTCTTCAGCTCCGAGGGAGGAAAGGATGATGCTCGCCATGACCACAACAACCCGCACGGAAAAACAGGGGGAAATCACGGTATCCACCAGCCGTTTTGGCCAACTGTCAGTAAACCCGGAGAAGATCATCACCATGACCTCTCCCTTTCTGGGCTTCCCTGATTCAAAACGGTTCATGGTCAAGCCGCACGGGGAAGAGTCGCCGTTTCTCTGGCTCCAATCCCTGGATGACCCGAAGCTCGCCTTTGTGGCCATTCAGGCCGCGCTCCTGATCCCGCAATACCAGCCGGAAATTTCCAGTCTGACCCGGCAGGAACTGCAAGACTCGCCGGATCAACCGCTGGAAATTCTGCTCATCCTGACCATCCCCAAAGATAACCCCGACGGGATGACGGCCAACCTGCTCGGCCCGGTGGCGATCAACCCCCAGAAGCGTCTGGCCAAACAGGTCTTGCAGGATCCCATGCGCTACGATGCCTGTTGGCCCGTTTTCACCATGGACCCGGCAGAGTAATGATATGCGGCAAGCGACAAGAATCGAGGGGGAAAACCGACACCCCGGCGAAAGCCGGAGTCAAGATGGTTTTCTGGCAAAAGGCTCTGTGGCGAGGAAAGGCGAAGAAGAAAACGAAAGGAAAAGCGGCGGAGCGTTACTCCACCGAGGTCTCGGAGAGCAGGCTGCCCATCATTTTATCGGCAAGCTGGTAAGGATCAATCTGGTATTCGCCGCGGGCAATTTCTTCCTTGAGCGCCAGCACCCTGTCCGCACGAACTTCCGGAGTCTGCTCAAGAATAGCCCTGGCCTTCTGCACGTCCTGGGAACCGGCAGACAGCACCACGCGATCCGTTGGCTGGGCCGTGTTGTCAGCCTTGGCCGGGGCAGAGCCTTCAGATTTCTTCCCCTGAACCTTGTCTGTTTTGATCGAAGGGAAAATGCCTGTTAATTTCATGACCAAATCCTTGCTTCTCTGCAGTTTATCTGCAGCTGCTCATAGAGATTGAGGCTCCGAGGAGACCCTTTGTCCCCCCACGCACCCATACCTTTGTAATTATCATATCGGCCTTTTGATGACAAACTTAAAGTAAAAAAAACCCTCCGCAAAAAAACACCGTAATTCAACCGGAAACCAAGCATCCACCACTGGGCTCCCGACCATTTTTTCCTCGACAAGGCACGCTTCCGGCCACGTATGTTGCGCAACAGGACACGGGACGGTGTTGCCAAACCACCATGCGGCTGGTAGTATCATGCCCCATGATCCAGCAAGAACCTGTTTACCTCATCGACGCCAGCGCCTATATCTACCGGGCCTACCACGCCATCGCCCCGCTCACCAACAAGAGCGGCCTGCCCACCCATGCGGTGTACGGGTTCACCAATATCCTGCTCCGGGTTTTGCGTGAGAAATCGCCCAAATTTATCGGCATCGCCTTTGATGCGCGGGGGCCGAATTTCCGCCACGAGATGTACCAGGCCTACAAGGCACATCGGCCATCCATGCCCGACGACCTTGCCTGCCAGATCCCCTATATCAAGGAGATCGTCGCCGCCCACAATTTCGCCAGCCTGGAACGCCAAGGCTACGAGGCCGACGACCTGCTGGCCTCGGCGGCCAAAAAACTCGCGGCCCAAGGACACCCGGTAATCCTGGTCTCCGGGGACAAAGATCTGCTGCAACTGGTTTCAGAGACCATCACCGTCTGGGATCCCATGCGGGATGTATTCATGAACCCCGCCGCGGTGCAGAAAAAATACAATATCCCGCCGCAACAGCTCCTGGATTTTTTCGCCCTGGTGGGCGACAGCTCGGACAACGTGCCGGGCGTGGCTGGCATCGGCCCGAAAACCGCGGAAAAACTCATCAATCAATACGGTTCGCTGGAAGGCCTTTACCAGAATATCGAGACCATCTCCCAGGCAAAGCTCAAAGAAAAACTTCTGACCAGCAAAGAGAACGCCTTTCTCTCCCGCCAGCTCATCGCCCTCAAGGAGGATCTTGCCACCCCGGAGCTGAATGAATACGCGACGCCTGAAGCCAACGAGGAAAAACTCCAGGAACTCTACACCTTCCTCGATTTCAGCCGGTTGCTGAAGGCCCCGACCTCTGCTGCCGTTGCCCTTGAGACCAAGGGCTTCCTGCTGATCACCACGGAAAGCCGGCTCCAGGATGTCTGCCAACAGCTGACCAAGGCCCCCCTTCTGGTGCTGGACACGGAAACCACCTCCCTGGACCCGCTGGTGGCCGAACTCGTGGGCATCTCGCTCTGCACCACCGCCGAGGAAGCCTATTACCTGCCCATTGGCCATCGGGACGGGGACGGGAACCTCGTGGCCGACCAGCTGCCCCTGGCCCTGGTCCAAAAAAACCTGACCCCGCTTTTTTCCGACCCCCGCCTGCCCAAACTCGGCCACAACCTCAAATTCGATCTGCCCATCCTGGAGAGACACGGCCTTGCCCTGGCCGGCCCCCTGTGGGACACCATGATCGCCTCGTACCTCCTTGACCCCTCTCGCCGTTCCCAGAAGCTCG
Source organism: Thiovibrio sp. Mzg5 (assembly GCF_055379285.1). NCBI lineage: Bacteria > Pseudomonadati > Thermodesulfobacteriota > Desulfobulbia > Desulfobulbales > Thiovibrionaceae > Thiovibrio > Thiovibrio sp. Mzg5. The sequence goes on from NZ_AP022872.1 coordinate 2,100,053, forward strand.
ACGACCTGTGCCTGGAGATGCTCGGCAAACGGTTGACCAGCTTCGGCGAGGTCACCGCGGGCGACAAACGACCGGACAGCTTTGCCTATGTTGCGCCGGAGGCGGCCAAGGATTATTCCTGCGAGGATGTGGCAGGGGCCTTTCTCCTCTGGAAACAGTTCCAGCCCAAACTGGAACAGCTTGGGCTGTGGGAGCTTTTCTCCGGTCTGGAAATGGCGCTGGTGCCCATTCTGGTCCAGATGGAACAGACCGGGATCACCGTGGACCAAGCCCAGCTCCACCGGTTGTCCGAGGATTTCGGCCAGCAACTGGCCGAATTGGAAAAAACCATCTACGCCCTGGCCGGAGAGGAATTCAACATCAATTCCACCCGCCAGCTCGGCGAGATCCTCTTTGCCAAACTGGGGTTACCCCAGGGGCGGAAGACCAAAACTGGCTATTCCACCGATGTCAAGGTGCTGGAAAGCCTGGCCCGGCAGCATGATCTGCCCGCGGCGATCATGGCCCACCGCAACTTAAGCAAACTCAAGAACACCTATGTGGACAAGCTGCCGGAACTCATCCACCCCAAAACCGGGCGGGTCCACACCTCCTTCAACCAGGCAGTCACCGCCACCGGCCGGCTGAGCAGCAGCAATCCCAACCTGCAAAACATCCCGATCCGCACCCCAGAGGGCCAAAAAATCCGGGCCGCTTTCGTGGCCGCACCGGGGCAGCTCTTTTTATCGGCGGATTATTCGCAGATCGACCTGCGGGTCATGGCCCATTATGCCCAAGATCCGGCCCTGCTTGCCGCCTTCCGCGCCGGCCAGGACGTGCACAACCAGACCGCGGCCGAGATCTTCCGGGTCAACCCGGCCTTTATCTCGCCGGAGATGCGGAGAGTGGCAAAGACCATCAACTTCGGCATCATTTACGGGATAAGCGCCTTCGGCCTTGCCGCCCAACTCAGCCTGAGCCGCAAGGAGGCCGCCACCTTCATCGAACGCTACTTTGCCCACTATGCCGGGGTGAAACGCTTCATGGAGGAGGTTGTCGAAAAGGCCCGGCAGGACGGCTTTGTCACCACCCTGCTCAACCGACGCCGCCTGTTGCCCGACATCAACAGCAGCAACAAGGCCAGCCGCGAATTCGCCGAACGCACCGCGATCAACACCCCCATCCAGGGCACAGCCGCCGACATCATCAAGCTGGCCACCATCGCCGCCACCCGGAGGCTCAGCGAGGAAGGTCTTAGCGCCAAGCTCCTGCTCCAGATCCACGATGAGTTGGTTTTTGAGGTTCCAACCCAGGAAATCGAAGCCACCGGGATCGTGGTCAAGGAAGCCATGGAAGGGGTCATGCACCTTGACGTCCCCCTGGTGGTGAACACGGTGGTGGGGGAAAACCTGGCCAAGGTGTAAGGGGCCTCCCCCCATGCTGCTTAAATCGGTTGACTGTCTTTACGAAAAAAATTAGGATAACTTCCTGAATTTCAAACAAAACAGCCTTTTCATTTTTACACAGGTGACACATGCTCGACTTCATGCGCCGCAAGGCCCAATCGACCTATATCCAGGCCACCATCCTCATCATTGTCCTGGTTTTTGTCTTCTGGGGGGTGGGGAAAAGCCAGAAAGGCGGCCCCGACGCCATTGCCACGGTCAATGGCCAAAATATTTCCGCGCAGCAGTATCAACGGGCCTACAATCAGACCATCAATCGGTATCAAGAACAGTTCGGCGGCACCCTCCCCTCGGGGCTCCTTGAAGCCCTGAACCTGAAACAGCAGGTGCTGAACCAGATGATCCAAGAGCAGGTCATGCAGCAGGGCGCCAAGGAAGCAGGCCTGATAGTGGGCAGCGACGAAGTGCGCAAGGTTATCCAGAATATGGACGCCTTCCGGGAGGAAGGGATCTTCAAGCTCGACCGCTACAAAAAGCTGCTGGCCTCCTCAAAAATGACCACCACCGATTTTGAAAACAATGTACGCAACGATCTCCTCCACACCAAAATTCTTACCCATCTCTCCCGGTTCGCCCGGATATCCGACAGCGAACTCAAAGACCGTTTCGCCTTTGACAACGATCAGCTCAAGCTCGAATATGTCGCCTTCAGCGCGGACGGTTTCCGGAGTTCAGGCCCGGTTGGTGATGAGGCGCTGAATCTCTTTTTCGAAGGCCGCAAGCAAGCTTACCTGACCGAACCGCAGGTCAAGCTCCGCTACATTACCTTTCTCAATGAACAGGCCATGGCCGGGACCCAAGTTAGCGACCAGGAAATTGAGCAGTACTATAAAATGAACCCGGACAGGTTTTCCACCCCCGAGCAGCGCCAGGCCCGGCACATCCTGCTCCGCTCCGACGCCAAGGACAGCGGTGAGCTGCGGGCGGCCAAACGCAAAAAACTGGAAACCATCCTGGCGCTGGCCAAGGCAGGCAAGGATTTCAGCCAACTGGCCAAGGAGAACTCCGAGGATTCAAGCGGGAAAAACGGCGGCGACCTTGGGTTTTTCAGCAAGGGACAGATGGTTCCGCCCTTTGCCGAAGCTGCCTTTGCCCTCAAAGAAGGAGAGATCAGCACCATCGTGGAAACCCAGTTCGGCCTCCACCTGATCAAGCTTGAAAAAATCAAACCGGCAACTGTAACCACCTTAGCTGCGGCGCGGGAACAGATCATCGCTGAGCTCAAGGCCCAGCGCGGGAAGGACGTTACTTTCCAGCTGGCAAACCAGGCCTACGAGGGAATTATCCAGGCCGGTAGCCTGGATAAATATGCAGCCGGCGCGGCGACGCCGGTGCAGACCACCGATTACTTCACCCAGGCCACCCCTCCCTCGGCATTGGCAGGACAGCCCGCGCTGCTCAAAACCATTTTCACCCTGAAAAAGGGCGAACTAAGTTCGCTGCTTGAGATCAAAGGCGGCTACGCCATTGTGTACATTGACGAGGTGAAGGAGCCCCAAGTTCCGCCGTTGGCTGAGGTTCGCGCCCGAGTGGAAAAGGATTTCCTTGACGATCAGGCCCAGGCCAAGGCCAAGGATGCCGCCATGGCCCTGTTGGCCCAGGCAAAGAAAGAAGGCTCCCTTGTCACCGAGGCGGAAAAAACAAAAAGCCGCGTCCTGGAAACTTCTTTTTTCACGAGAAGCCAGCAGGCGACCAGCGGCCTGCCCGCCCCCGTTGCCGCGCAAGGGTTGAAACTCAGCGGTGCCTCACCCTATCCCGCCGAGGTCGCAGAGAACGGCACCACTTTCTATGTCCTCCATTTCAAGGAAGACAAACCGGCAAGCGAGGAAGCATTTGCCAGCCAGAAAGAAGCGCTGAGAAAGATGCTGACCCAGGAAAAACAGATGCAGGTCATGGGCTCCTGGCTCGCGTATCTGCAAAGCCGGGCCAAGATCACCACCGACAAGAAATTCATGGAGTAGGGAATTGCCCAGCCGCGCCAAGCGGCAAGAGAGGCAAGCCCTTGGTCAGCCAGCGATCACTGGGTGGTGCAGATGCGCGGAAGAGACCTGTTCGCCATCCCCAGTCAAGCTGGATAAAAGCCCCTATGCCCGGTTCTCGGGCAGGGGCTCTAAACACCCGGTATGCGGACAGGCCGATGACAGCTAAGCGAGCGTAGCGAGACTGCGAAGCAGATGTGCCGCCCTGTGGTCGCTGGCGATTACTTGCCGCGGCCAGGGCTCCAGAGCGGATCATCCCCGAAGCGCTCCATCCACCAGTCTTCCCCCTCAAGGGGCTGATCCTCCCCCGGCACCAAGGGGATTTTGTACTTTTTCCCATATTCCAACAGAATCTGGCACGCCTCGGTGAGGCTATGCATTTCCAGTTGCAGTCCTTCTTGCCCTGTTGCCCCCTTTTCTCTGTGTCGGGCAAGATCGGGATGGTGCTCCTTGGAGAGTCGGCGGTAGGCCTTTTTTATCTCCGCCAGGGTCGCCTGATCCGGCAACCCCAAGAGAGTCTTGGCCGCCACGATTTTTTTCCATTCATCGTTGGTCATGCGCGTCCTGACCCGGCGTCTCTTTCCGCCAGCTCTTTTCCTCGTGCTTCATGAGCCGCATGATGTTGTCCCGGTGCTTGACCCAGATCAACACGCCGATCCCGAAGGCCAACACGGAGTTGCTCACCGAGCCGGTCAGCAGCCAGACCAACCCCGGCATCATCAGGGCGGCAGTGAGCGAGCCCAGGGAAACATAGCCCCAGTTGTAGACCACCCCGACAAAGATCAGCAGGTCGATAACTGCGGCCACCGGCGCAAGATAGAGAAAGATGCCCAGCGCCGTTGCCACGCCTTTGCCGCCCCGAAACTTCAGATACAATGGGTAGAGATGGCCCAAAAAAGCCGCGCCGCCACAGAGCGCCACCCAGAGTTCCCGCTGGCTGTCATGCTCAAGCAGCCAAGCCGCGACCAGCATCGGCACAATGGCCTTGAGCGCATCGCAGACCAGGGTGATCCCCCCGAGTTTTTTTCCGACCAGCCGAGCGACATTGGTGGCGCCGATGTTGCCGCTGCCCGCGGCGCGCACGTCAACGCCGGCCACTTTCCCCAAGACCAGGCCAAACGGTATTGAGCCGATGAGATATGAACCTATAACCAAGAGATATTCCATGCCACCCCTGCCACATTATGAATAAGGAAAAAAGATGATACGCCCGTCACTCTAAACCGCAAGGCAACATTTTTCATGCTTATTTTTTTGCTCTCAACCGCTGGCTTTCAGCCTTCAGCCACAGCCGGTGAATGGAAAAAATCAAACCGGACAAGAAATATCTTTCTTCTTGATTTAAGTCAACGCCCGGGGGGATAATTATCGCTATAGTCTCCTTAACAAAGGCACCAATACGGCTTACATCAATCTTGATGAACTCGCGAAAAGGGAAAAAGCCACAGGTCCGTAACAGAAATTCAACGCGTTATAAAGGAATAACCGTTGTAATCGCGACTTGTCGAAGTCTGCGCTTATCTGCGATTGCAACAACCTTTACATCACAACCAAGGAGAATCGCCATGTTTTGCAACCAATGTGAACAAACCGCCAAGGGAACCGGATGTACCGTCATGGGAGTCTGTGGAAAAACCGAGCCCCTCGCTGGATTGGAAGACCTGCTGACCCATGCTGTCCAGGGCTTGAGCCTGGTAGCCACCGCCGGCCGCAAGGTCGGGGTTGTGGACAACGCCATTGACCGCTTCACCTGCGAGGCAATTTTTTCCTGCCTCACCAATGTGGATTTTGACCCGAGCCGCTTTGAGGTCCTGATCCGCAAGACCGTCGAGCTGCGCGAATCTTTAAAGAAAAAGGTCCTGGCCGCAGGCGGCAAGGTTGATTCCACCGCCCCGGCAGTCACCTTTGCCCCGGCCGACTCCCTGGCCGGTCTGGAAGCGCAGGGCGCGGCCCTGAACTTCATCAACACCCTGGACGCCAACCCGGACCTGCAATCCTTGAAGCAGATCACCATGTACGGCCTGCGCGGCCTTGCCGCCTATACCGACCACGCCGCCATCCTCGGCAAGGAAGACGATACGGTCTATGCCTACATCCATGAGGCCATGGGTGATCTGACCCGCAAGGATCTGGGTCTTGACCAGCTGGTGGCCCTCGCCCTGAAGTGCGGCGAAGTAAACCTCAAGGCCATGGAGCTGCTCGATGCGGGCAACACCGGCACCTACGGCCATCCGGTCCCCACCCCGGTACCACTGGGGCATATCCCCGGCAAGTGTATCCTGGTCACCGGCCATGACCTCAAGGACCTGGCCATGCTCCTCGAGCAGACCAAGGGCAAGGGGATCAACATCTACACCCATGGCGAGATGCTGCCCACCCATGGCTATCCGGAGCTGAAAAAGTACCCCCACTTTTACGGCCACTTCGGCACGGCTTGGCAGAACCAGCATAAGGAGATGCCCGAATTTCCCGGGGCCATCCTCTTTACCACCAACTGCATCCAGAAGCCTCTTGATTCCTACAAGGCCAACGTCTTCACCACCGGCCTGGTCGGTTGGCCCGAAGTGGCTCATATCGGCGAGAACAAGGATTTCAGCCCGGTGATCAACCGAGCCCTGGCCCTGCCCGGCTTCACCGATACCCTGGACAAGGACTCGGTCCTGGTGGGATTTGCTAGGAACACCGTCCTGGGCGTGGCCGACAAGGTCATCGCCGCGGTAAAATCTAAGGCCATCCGCCACTTCTTCCTGGTGGGCGGCTGTGACGGCGCCAAGCCCGGGCGCAACTACTACACCGAGCTGGTGGAACAGATCCCCACGGACTGTATGGTGCTAACCCTGGCCTGCGGCAAGTTCCGCTTCTTTGACAAGAAGCTGGGCGACATCGGCGGCATCCCCCGGCTGCTCGATGTGGGCCAGTGCAACGATGCCTACTCGGCCATCCAGATCGCCGTGGCCCTTGCCGGGGCCTTTGAGTGCGGGGTCAACGACCTGCCGCTCTCCCTGGTGCTTTCCTGGTACGAGCAGAAGGCGGTGGTTATCCTCCTGACCCTGCTGAACTTAGGCATCAAGAACATCCGTCTTGGACCCACCCTGCCCGCCTTCATCACCCCCAACGTGCTGGATGTGCTGGTGCAGAACTTCGCCATCAAGCCGGTAACCACGCCGGCCGAGGACCTGAAGACCATTCTCGGATAAGAAAAAAACGGGTCGGGCGGTGGCCTCTGCCGCCCGACCCGTACTATAGAAGGAGATTGCCATGCAGTGCCCCGGCCAGGACAGCCGCTACTGGGACGCCAATGCCGTATTCGAGGCAAGCTGCCCGAAATGCGGCAACAATGTCGAGTTCTTCAAGGACGACGTCAGCCGTAAGTGCAGCAAATGCTCCACCAAGATGCTTAACCCCAACAACGACTTCGGCTGCGCCTCGTATTGCCCCTATGCCGCGCAGTGTCTGGGCTCTCTGCCCCCGGAGCTGCTGGCCAAGAAACAGGAATTGCTCAAGGAACGGGTGGCGGTGGAGATGAAGCGCTACTTTGGCGACGACTTTCGCCGCATCGGCCACGCCAGTCGGGTGGCCCGCCATGCCTTGGAGATCGCCGCCAAGGAGGAGTGCAATCCGGCGGTGGTGGAGATTACCGCCTATCTCCACGACATCGGCATCCGGGAAGCGGAACGCAAGTACAACAGCTCGTCGCCCAAATACCAGCATGTGGAGGGGCCGCCGGTGGCCAGGGAGATTCTCATCGCCCTCGGTGCGCCGCAGCCGCTCATCGACGAGGTCTGCGACATTATCAGCCACCACCATGTGCCGCGACCAGAAGAGACCATGAACTTCAAGGTGCTCTACGACGCGGACCTGATCACCAATTTGGAAGAAAAGCAGAAGGATGTGGTGTCCCCGCCGGACCATCTGCAAAAAATCATAGACCGCTCCTTCCTCACCAAGGCAGGAGCCGCCCTGGCCGCCAAGGTGCTGCTCAAGGGATAACGGAGGCACACCCATGAAGATAATGCGAAAAATCATCGAGATAGACGAATCCTTATGCAACGGCTGCGGTCAGTGCATTATTTCCTGCGCGGAAGGCGCCCTGCAGATCGTGGACGGCAAGGCAAGGATGCTGGCGGAAAAGTATTGCGACGGCCTGGGTGCCTGCCTGGGCGAATGCCCCACCGGCGCCCTGCGCATCATCGAGCGGGAAGCGGAGGATTTTGACGAAGAGGCGGTGGAAGAGCTGCTCAGTAAAAGAGAAGCGGCACAGGCCCACCCCGCTCCGCCGGTTGGCGGCTGCCCCTCGGCCAGATTGCAGACCTTCGCCCCAGCAGCCACCCCCTGCCAGTCGGCCAATGCCCCGACTTCCCTTGGCGCCGCAACCGGTTCCGCCCTGAGCCACTGGCCGGTGCAAATCCGGTTGGTGCCGCCCACCGCGCCCTTTCTCAAAGGCGCCGACCTGCTGATCGCGGCCGACTGCGTGCCCGTGGCCTATCAGGACTTTCACCGCGATCTCCTGAGCGGCAAGGTTGTCCTGCTGGGCTGCCCGAAATTCGACGAGGTGGAAAGCGCCATCCAGAAGTTCACGGAAATCTTTGCCGTAGCCGGGATCAAGAGCATCACCATGGCCATTATGGAGGTGCCCTGCTGCGGCAACATGCGCCATATTGTGACCCAGGCCCTTTCCCGCTCCGGCCAGGCCATCCCGGTGCAGGAGGTGGTAATCTCCGCCCGCGGGGAGCGTTTTCGCCAGGGAGCCATGCCCTCCTGAATTTCTGGAGCCACCGGCCCGATAATTCCCCTTTTGTTTCCCTGAAAAAGAGGGTAGATTGACTCTATTTCGGTAAACGATTACAGACCGTGCCGGTGGCATACCTTCACTCAGGAGAAACAGATGCAGATCATGAAATCCTTGGCGGCAAAAGCCCGCCTTCTCACCATCACCCTTGCCCTCTTCACCCTGATGGCCGGTGCTGCCCAGGCCGCCACCAAGATGCCGAACTTCACCCTGCCTTCAGTGAAGGATGGCGCCATGGTCAAGGCCAGCGGCTACCATGGTCAGGCGATGCTCATCAATTTCTTCGCCACCTGGTGTCCGCCCTGCCGCAAGGAAATCCCCTCGCTCATCCAGCTCCAGAAAGAGTATGGGCCAAAGGGCTTCACCGTGATCGGCATCTCCACCGACCAAGGCGGTGCGGGCTTGGTTGACAAATTCGCCCAGAAAATGGAGATCAACTACCCGGTCCTGCTGAGCGACTCGGAAACCCCCACGGCCTTCGGCGGCATCCTCGGCATTCCCACCTCGTTTTTGGTGAACAAGGAAGGCAATGTGGTCAAGCGCTATGATGGCTATGTCGACCATCAGACCCTGGTAAACGACCTCAACGCCATCTTGAAATAAGCGGGCAAACTTTCCGGTTGACATCCTGTACTCCTGTCGTATATTTGCTGAACGGTGATTCATTATTTCCTGTTTCGAATAACAGGACATTCCCAAATAACACTTAGGAGGAGATGAAGATGAGCAAGAAAATGATTTCTCTGGCAATGGCAGTTGCATTCGTAGCAAGCACCGCAGCGGTATCTTTCGCTGCTGACTGCACCGTAACCGCAGTTGCGGGCACCAAGGTAACCGTAGATTGCGCCGGCGCTGTATCCACGGTAGAAGGCACCGCTAAAGTTGGCGACAAGGTAATGGTAAAAGACGGCAAGATCGAAACCGCCAAGAAGAAAAAGGCTGTTGAGGGCTGCTAATTCCCTTGTCAGACCGGAGTTCTGGTCAGCAAAAGCCCGGCCTTTGGCCGGGCTTTTTTTATTCATACCCATCGCGTTCCATCAGTATTTACTTTTCTCCTTCCCTTTCGTATAGTGCCAGACCATGAACATTCTTGAAGCGATCATTTTCGGCATCCTCCAGGGCACCACAGAATTCCTGCCCGTCTCAAGTTCAGCACACTTGGCCCTAGCCCATTATTTCTTCGGCGCCCAGGAAGCCGACCTGGCCTTTGACGTGGCCCTGCATCTTGGCACCCTCTTGGCAATCCTCGCCTATTTCCGGGATGATTTCTGGCAGATGGGCAAGGCCATCCTTGGTCTCCACAAAGAACAAACCGAAACAAAGCGGTTGCGCAAGATGGCTCTCTTCATCGCCATTGCCACCGTCCCAGGCGCCTTGGCCGGTCTCTTGTTGGGAAAAGCTGCGGAAACCTATTTCCGGCACCCCGCCTTGGTGGCTACGGTCTTGGCCGGGGCCGGTCTCCTCCTCCTCCTGGCAGACCGCGCAGGCAAACGCACCCGGAACTATGAAGCAATAACCCTGATCGATGCCCTGCTCATTGGACTTTCCCAGGCCTGCGCCATCATCCCTGGGGTATCGCGGAGCGGCAGCACTATTACCTGCGGCCTGGCCATGGGCCTCACCCGTCAGGCTGCGATCCGCTTTTCCTTTCTGCTTTCCGCACCCATCATCTTCGGAGCCGGGGTGCATGAAATTCCGAAGATCATCAAAAATGGGTTGCTGGATGGGCAAGGCATCCTCTTTGCCTCCGGCTTTCTTGCTGCCGCCATCTCCGGCTACCTGTTCATTGCCTTTATCATGCAATACATTCGGGCCAGGAGCTTCGCCATCTTCGCTTACTACCGCTTCCTGCTGGCGGCCCTGGTCTTTCTCGCTCTTTTCCTGCAACGATGACCGCAAGCGGCGTCTCTCGCCGCCATGGAGACCCTGATGGATCCTACGCAGCTTCCTGAAAAACAGTATGCCCGCCTCCGGGAAATCCGGAAAACATACAAGGTGGATTTCGAACCGCTGCGGTTACGCGGCAAGGAAATCCAGCTGCTGCAAGTCACCGACCTTGAGTCGCTCCTGGCCGGCAAAGATCCCTTCCAGAATGTGGAAGATTTTCCCTTCTGGGTGAAACTCTGGGAAGCAGCCATGGTTCTGGCGGACCTCATGCTCACCACCCCGCCGGCGAAAGAGGGGCAGACCCTGCTCGAACTCGGCGCCGGCCTTGGCGCGCCGGGTCTTGCCGCCGCCCTGGCAGGCTACCGGGTGACCCTCACCGATTACGAGCCCCACATCCTTGATTTTCAACGGGTCAGCGCCGCAGCCACCGGGCTCAAAGGGGTGGAATGCCGGATGCTCGACTGGCTGAAACCGCCCGACCTGCCGCGCTTCGACACCATCATCGGCGCGGAGATTCTCTTTCGGGAAGAATTTTTCACCCCCCTGTTGAACATCTTCCGTGCGCTGCTGGCGGACCAGGGCGTTATCTACCTGGCCCACGATGCCCGCCGCAAAAGCCTGCCCAAGTTTCTCCGGTTGGCGGAAAAGGAATACGAAATAGCGACAAACGCCCGCAAGATGCGCAGCGAAGACAAGGACTTGACCATCATCGTCAACCGCCTCACCCGCCGGACTTCATAGAAATCACCATGCGCTATCAGGATATCGATTGGGACACCATGTGGCGGGAGTCCAGAGCCCACAAGTCCTGGAAAAAAAAGAAAAGCAGCGACTGGGACCAGCGGGCTGCCTCGTTTGCCGAGCGCAACCTCGATTCGCCCTTTGCCGCGCAATTCCTGGCCCATCTCCAGACCGAACCGGAGTGGCGTGTGCTGGACGTGGGCTGCGGCCCCGGCACCCTGGCCATTCCCTTGGCCAGCCAAGTGCGCCACGTAACAGCCCTGGACTATTCCACCGCCATGCTGGCCGAGTTGGACAAGCGGGCGCAAGCCGCAGGCCTGAAGAACATCACCACCCTTCAAGCCTCCTGGAGCGACGACTGGCAGGCGCTGGGAATTGCCCGCCACGAGGTGGCCATCGCCTCCCGCTCCCTGTCGGTGGACGACCTGAAAGGGGCGTTGCGCAAGCTGAACGGTTGGGCCAGCAAGGCTGTCTACGTCGTGGATCGGGTCGGGGCCGGGCCTTTTGACCCGGACCTCTTTGCCGCCATTGGCCGCGATTTTGAGCCCGGCCCGGATTACATCTTCACGCTCAACATCCTCTACACCCTCGGCATCCACGCCCAGGTCGACTTCCTCAGCCTGGACAACAGAAGAACCTACTCCTCGCGGGAAGAGGCCTTGCAATCGTACCGCTGGATGGTGGACGATCTTACCGCCGATGAAGAAAAACTACTTACCGCTTACGTGGATGCGCACCTGAGCCGGCTCGATGAAATGTGGCAACTCACCCGCCAGACCCCGCCCCGCTGGGCTCTCATCTCGTGGCGCACGCAGGGCTGATTGCATATTCCCGTCAACCCCGCTATAATACGACACTTTTCCCAGGTCAGCCCCAGGCCGTTCCTGAGCAAACACTAAAAGACCACTTACCATGCCAACCTCCTTTCAATACGATGTCATTGTGATCGGCGCGGGCCATGCCGGCTGCGAAGCCGCCCTGGCCTCCGCCCGGATGGGCTGCCGCACCGCAGTGCTGGTGGTCAACGTTGACACCATCGGCGCCATGAGCTGCAACCCGGCCATCGGCGGATTGGCCAAAGGGCACCTGGTCAAGGAGATCGACGCCCTCGGCGGGGAGATGGCAAAAAACATCGACGCCACCGGCATCCAGTTCCGCCGCCTCAACACGCGAAAAGGCCCGGCGGTCTGGTCTTCCCGGGCCCAGGCCGACCGTCTCCTCTACCGGCTGCGGATGAAGTCGGTGCTGGAGCAGCAGGAAAACCTCCATATCCGGCAGGGAACCGCCGACCGTCTGCTCATCCAAGACGGAGCAATCAGAGGGGTGGTCACCTCCCTGGAAGAAGAGATCACCGCCCGAGCCGTGGTCATCGTCACCGGCACCTTTTTGAACGGCCTGATCCACATCGGCCTGAAAAATTTCCCCGCCGGCCGCATGGGCGATGTGCCATCGCTGAAGCTCCCCCTGCATCTCAAGGAGCTAGGCTTTGCCATGGGCAGGATGAAGACCGGCACCACCCCGCGCCTGGATGGCACCACCATCGATTACTCCGAGCTGGAAGCCCAGCACAGCGACGAGCCGCCCAACCTCTTTTCCTTCAGCAACCGGGGCAAAAAGCCGGTGCTGCCCCAGCGCCCCTGCCACATTACCTACACCAACCCCACCACCCATGCGATCATCCGGGCAGGCACCGACCGCTCTCCCATGTACACCGGGATTATCGAAGGGGTGGGGGCGCGCTATTGCCCCTCGGTGGAAGACAAGGTCATGCGCTTTCCGGAAAAGGAGCGCCACCAGGTCTTCCTGGAGCCGGAAGGGCTGGACACGGTGGAGATCTACCCCAACGGCTTGCCCACCAGCCTGCCCATGGATGTGCAGACCGCCATGCTCCGCAGCATCAAGGGGCTGGAGAATGTCGCCATCATCCGGCCCGGCTATGCCATTGAATACGATTATGTCGATCCGCTGGAGCTGCACCCCTCCCTGGAAACCAAGCGCATCAAGGGCCTCTTTCTGGCCGGGCAGATCAACGGCACCTCCGGCTACGAAGAGGCAGCGGCCCAAGGGCTGATCGCCGGAATCAACGCGGTGAAGTATGTGCGCGAGGAGGAACCGTTGATCCTGGACCGCTCCCAGGCATACACCGGGGTGTTGATCGACGATCTGGTCACCAAGGGCACCAAGGAACCGTACCGGCTCTTCACCTCCAGAGCCGAATACCGGCTGCTGCTGCGGGAAGACAACGCCGACCTGCGGCTGGGGGAGATCGGCCGGGACCTGGGATTGGTGGGAGACGATACCTACCGGTTGTTTCAGGCCAAGAGACAGGCCATTGAGGAAACCCTTGCCCTGTTCAACACCACCCAGATCCGGCCCAAGCAGGAAATCAACGACCGGTTGGTGGCCATGGGCAGCGCCACCCTCAAAACCGTGGTGTGCGGCGCCGATCTTCTGCGCCGGCCGGAGATGGATCTTAACACCGTGGCCCAGCTCCTCGGCCTCACCCTGCCCCGGCCCGAGGAAGAGGTTACCCGGGAGGTCGAGCTGACCATCAAGTACCAGGGCTACATCGAGCGGCAAAGCGAGCAGGTGGACCGCTTCCGGCGCATGGAATCGGTACTCCTGCCGGAGGACTTGCCCTACCAGAGCATGTCCGGCCTTTCCCGGGAGGTGGTAGAAAAGCTCGCCAAGATCCAGCCCCGAACCCTGGGCCAGGCCGCGCGCATCTCCGGGATCACCCCGGCCGCCATCTCCATCCTCCAAGTCTATCTCAAAAAGGAGAACCTAATTTGAAGATGATTGACCCATGGCTCAGGCAGATCAAAGAGGCCATGAAATTCAGTCTCAGCTTCAAATTCATCGTCGGCTGCAGCCTTACCCTGCTGGTCACCCTCGGCGCCACCTTCTACGTTTTCAACGAACGCCAGGAACAACTCATCATCCGCCAGGCGGAGAATGAGGCCAGGGCGGTTTTCCGCCAGATCGTCCTGATGCGCCGTTGGATCGCCGACCACGGCGGGGTCTTTGTGGAAAAGCTGCCGCGCTCCCAGCGCTCCCCCTACCTTACCGACCCCGAGATCCTCGATCGCCAGGGGCGGCGCTATACCAAAGAAACCCCGGCCATGGTCACCAAGGAACTTGCCAAGTACTCTCGGGAAGAAGGGTTGTTCTGGTTCCACATCACCAGCCTCAAACTGACCAACCCGGAGAATGCGCCCGACTCCTTCGAACGGAGGGCCCTGCTCGCCTTTGAGCAGGAAAACCTGCGGGAACTCGTCTCCATCGAAACCATCGACAGCCAGGCGTACCTCCGTTACATCTCCCCCTTGTATGTCGAGGAAGCCTGCCTGAAATGCCACCTGGAACAGGGCTACAAGGTGGGCGATGTCCGCGGCGCCATCAGTGTTTCCCTGCCCATGGACAAAACCTTTACCGAGGCGACGCAGAACCGGCGCAGGATGTTCGCCTCCATGCTCCTGGTGGTGGGCGCTCTGAGCGGGGCGATGATCTTCATGATGCGGCATCTGGTTTTGCATCCGATGAAGCGGCTCTCCACCTCCATCCAGGAATTTTCCCGGGGCAATTACGAGGCGGGAGAGATCCTGCGGACCGGTGATGAATTCGAGGATCTCTCCCGCGCCTTTGCCGACATGACGGCCCAGCTCACCGGATACCACGGCGATCTCCAGGACCGCATCCGGGAGGCGACCAAGGATCTTGCCGAATCCAATCAGAAGCTTCTGGAGACCAACCGGCTGCTCAACGCGGCCAGCGAACGCAAATCGGACTTCATCGCCCGCGCCTCCCACGAACTGCGAACCCCCTTGACCTCCATCAAGGGCTCCATGGAATACGTCACCGCCAAACTGGCCTGCCTCCCCCCCCAGGAGGCCGGCAACTGCCAGCAGAATGAACTCTGCGATTTTTTCCAGCTCATCAACAAGAACACCAATCGGCTTATTCGGTTGGTCAACACCATGCTCGATATCGAGCGGATTGAGATGGGCAACACCACGGCCCTTCATAGCGCTGTGTTTGATCTGGTGCCGGTAATCCGCGAAACGATCACCGGACTCGCCTGCCTTGCCGACGAAAAAGGAGTCCGGCTCACCTCCCTGCTGCCGGAGACCCTGCCCCTGCGGGCAGACGAGGACAAGCTCAGACAGGTGCTCACCAATCTGCTGGCCAATGCGATCAAATTCACCCCCAAGGAGTCAACGGTCATCATCCGGGGTTTTCAGGAGGAGGGCTTCACCGTGGTCGAGGTCCAGGACCAGGGGCCGGGCATTGCCAAAGCAGAGCGGGAAAAGGTTTTTGACAAGTTCTACAAATTGGGCAATAAAGAGGGAAGCGGCTTGGGGCTCACCATCTGCCGGAGCATCATTACGGCCCACGGCGGAGTCATCGGCGTGGCGGACAAGGGACCTGGGGCCTGCCTCTATTTTTGGCTGCCCGCCGAAGGGGAATAATGGAGAACAGAGCAATTACCGCCACCCTGCTGGCCATCGACGATGACCAGGACATCCTCAAGGTCCTCAAGGCGAACCTTGAGCTGCACGGCTTTACCCTGCTCACCGCCGACTCCCTCGCTGCCGCCCGTGCCATTCTCGCCGACCGCCAACCCGATCTGGTGCTTCTCGACCTGATGCTGCCCGACGGTGACGGCCTGGAATTCTGCTGTGCCCTGAAATCGCTCCATCCCAACCTGCCGGTCATCATGCTGACCGCCAAAGACAAGGTCTCGGACAAGGTGATCGGCTTCGAGCTGGGGGCGGACGACTACATGGTCAAGCCCTTTGAAACCCGCGAACTTCTAGCGCGCATCCGCGCCAGGCTCCGACCGAAAGCCCTGCCCCCGCAACCCACCACCCTCACCGCCGGCGATCTTTCCATCGACCTGCGCAATGAGGTCGTAACGGTCCGGGGCACGGTCGTGGCCCTGACCCCCAAGGAGTTCCAGGTTCTCGCCTGTCTGGTGGAGAATCGCAACAATCTGGTGACCAGGGAGGAGATCAGGCAGTGCCTCTGGAAGGATGCCCAACTCTATTCCTGGAGCCGGGTCATCGACGTGCACATCCAGCACCTCCGCCAGAAGATCGAGGTCAACCCGGCCGAACCACGCTATATTATTACGGTGCCTGGGCGGGGGTATCGGTTTGAGGGATGAGATGGGATGAGCTAATTACTGAAAAAAAAAGACGGTCGAATGCCTGAAATAAGGGGTTGCTAGGCCGCATGCCTGGCAACCCCAGCCAATTGATTAGTTATGCATATTTTATTTTTTATTTCTACCGCCAGTAAGCCGTTCCAACTCCTTTCGAGCAAAATTTAATTCTTTTTTCTTTTGCCGGTATTCCTCACTTATGATTTCATCGCTGACGGCAATATCAAGCCCCATTCGCTTCATTTTCTCTTGTTCGTCTTGCTTATAAGTTGGGCCTTCCATTTTTTGAATTTCTTGCTCTGAAACTTTTATTGCTACTTTCCAAAAAGTTGGATCATTGGGATCGAAAAAACCATCGGGAAGTCGTGAGGAAAACTTTTTATACATTTCTTGTTTTTGTGCGTAATTGAAATATGAAAAGAGACAAGCACCCGAGATTAACACTAGAATAAATATCAGTATTGTTCTTCTTGGGAAGTTTTTCATGGCATCAAACATGAATTAATTGTCGATTTCATAACGTGCAAACTCAGGGGCGCTTCGAGAGTAACCACTCAGTAACAACATTTACACCAATACCACCGAAAGTCGCTGGAAATACAGCAAGCCAAATAGAGGATGACGATTTAATAGTCTCATGCTGATTTTGAGTTATTTTCCCGTTGTCTTTGAGAAACTCGAAAATCGTCCCCCATTCGGTTAGTAGACCAACCATCATTGTTGCTAGACCTATCAGAAGCCAACCAGAAATAAAATTTGAGATTCGCCACGGCTCTCCCGCGTTTCCCTTGATTAACACCAGAACAGCGATAGCCGGCAGAATGCCGAGTATCCAGCCGATGTTATTTGGTAGAGAATCCATCCATACTCCTAAACAATAATATTACTGAACTAACTCGAATTAAAATCTAATCGCCGGAGTGTTACATGCCACCCTCACAGTTTCAAAAAACATCCCATACTCCTTGGCTGCTTGTCAACCCGGGAAAGCGGTTATCGATTTGAGGAGTAGCAGACAGCCCAGGACGGGCTATCGGTTCTAGAATCGGAAGGAAAGCGGTCTGCGTTCCCCGGTCATTTCCTGGCAGGCATCTATGCAGGCACCGCAGTTATGGCACTGGGGAGCAATTTCGCCAGCCATGGGATTGAGACCGAGCTGGCACGCTTTGGCGCATTCACGGCAGTGGATGCAGGTGTGCTCCCCCTCCTCGACCATGACGACCCGCATGGTTCTCTTGGTGCGAAACAGGCTGAGCATGCTGCCCACCGGACAGAGATGATTGCACCAGACCCTCCGGACCAGGAAGAGTTCGGCCAGAACGATGCACCCGATAAGCGCCAGCTCCAGACCCACGGTCCCCTCGTAGATGAACCGGGCGGTTTGGACCGAGATGATTCCCGGAGCCGAGAGCAGGCTGGCCAGGGGAAAACCAAAAAGCAGGGTGGCCGCCAGAATCACGGCCAGCACCGCGTAGCGGGCCAGCGAAACCGGACCCGGAGCAAAAAAACGGACAAGGCCCAGCCTGGTATCCACCGCGTCGAACAGCTCGGACAGGGTATTCTGGGGGCAGACCCAACTGCAGAAGACCCTCCCCAGGACCAGGGCCAGCCCGGCCGGGATAAGGGCCGAGGCCAGGAGGGTGGTGTCGATGGTCATGGTGGCAAGCAGGGGCTGGATGGCGATGAGCGGATCGGTCAACAACAGTCGGCCTATTTCCAGCGAATAGAAGCTGCCGCTGACCGCACTGATCCCCCGGCTGTTGAGCAGCGGCACCACAACCATGGCGGCGAGGGAAAGAATCTGCACGGTTCTGCGGAGCGGGGTAATCTTCATCCTGCCCCCCCGGGGATTACGGTGATGGCGGCGGGATCGGCGGGGCAGACATGCTCACAGATTCCGCAGCCTACGCATTTTTTTTCGTTCACCACCGGCCGCAGCTCGCTGTCCATGGTGATCGCCTCATTGAAGAGCGGACAGTGGTCGTAACAGCTCCGGCAGAAGGTTCCCTGCCAGGTGAGGCACTCTTTTTTATTGATCCGCGCCGTCCCCATCCGGACCTGTTCCCGCTTTTTCACCCTGCTGTCCAAGGCGCCGGACGGGCAGCCCGGCACACACTTCATGCAGAGATAGCAGGGGGATTGCCTGGCCTGGATGACCGGCGTTCCCATGACCGTCAGCCCGTCGAGCAACCCGGCGATCCGGATCGCCCGGTAAGGGCAAGCTAAAGCACATTTGCCGCAACGGATGCAGCGGCCGAGGAAGTCCGGTTCCGCCACCGCGCCCGGCGGTCTCAAAAATTGTTTACTCATGGACCCCCGCGTACACCGGATAGACCCCGATCACCTGTGCCACCGCGGCCAGCCGCTGTAACCCCTCGGTCAGGGCCGCGACCGATTCGGCCTCGATTACCGTGACGATCTGATTTTCCTTGCTGCCGTATATCTCTGTATTCGGCAATCGGGCCAGCTCGGCCAGTACTGCCTCGGCCGCTCCTGCTTCCGTTGCCACTACCACGCTTGCAATCGCCATTTTTTCACCGTTCAGTCAAAAGTTCCCTCCCCCTTGGCGGGGGAGGGTTAGGGTGGGGGGGAAGCTGCCAGATGCAACCTGGTCGGCACCTTCACCCACCCCCCAGCCCCCTCCCATCAAGGGAGGGGGAGTTTACTCCAAGAAAGGTAACTGTTCAGCAGATACGGTGCTGCTGGACGGTTACTACGCTTTTTCAATTTTTACAGCGCATATCTTAAATTCCGGCTGCTTGGACATGGCATCGAAGGCATCGGTGGTCAACGAATTGATCATCCGCTCCGGGTAATGCATGGGCATGAAGACCAGCCCGTCCCGCGGCACATCGACCACCTTGGCCTCCAGGACAATGGAGCCCCGGCGGGAGGTCACCTTGACCTTGTCCTTGTTCTTGACCCCCACCTTGGCGGCATCCCGGGGATTGATCTCCACATAGGCGTCCGGGGCCGAACGTTTCAGCTCCGGCACCTTGAGGGTCATGGTCCCGGTGTGCCAATGCTCGATCTGGCGACCGGTGGTCAAAACGAAGGGGTATTCGGCATCGGGCGGCTCGGCCGGACCCTTGTGGGGTCGGAGCCAGATGGTCACCCGATTGTTGTCCGCCTTGGCGCTGTAGAACGAAATGCCCTCGGCCTTGGGATCCTGTTGTTTGACCAGCACGTCGTATTCCGAGGTGTAGCGGCGGACCGTGCCGGGATGGGATTCGGTGGGGCAGGGCCATTGCAGGCCGTGCTCCTTTTTCATCCGGGCCCGGGTCATGCCCATGAAGTCGTAGGCCGTGCCCTTGGAGCAGAGGCGGATCTCGTTCCAGACCTCCTCGGAATTTTTGTAGGCAAAGAGCCTCTTCGCCTCGTCCCCCCGGCCCATCTTCGCCAAAAGTCGGTTGGCGAAATCGATCATCACCATGAGATCGGGCCGCGCCTCCCCCGGCGGATTCACCGCCTTTTCCACGTACTGGTAGCGCCGCTCGGACTGGCCGTAGGTGCCGTCCTTTTCCACCCAGAGGGCGGCGGGCAGCACCAGATCGGCAAGCTCCGAGGTTCGGGTCGGGTGGTAGGTCTCGGAAACCACCAGAAAGGAATCCTCCGCAGCCATGCCTTTCCTGTAGAGGTCCACGTTGGGCAGGCTCTGGCCGGGGTTGGTGCAGGCGACCCACAGGCAGCGGGTGGCGCCGCTGTTCACCGCCTGGAACATCTCCATGGCGGTGAGGCCCGGCTTGGGCTGGATTCTCCCGGCGGGCACACCCCAGAACTTCTCCATCTCCTCCCGGTCCTTGTCGTTGGCCACCGCGCGGCCATAGGGCAGCAGGTGGCTCAGCAGGCCGCCGTCGCGCACGCCGCCGCAGGCATTGGGCTGGCCGGTGAGGGAAAAGGTGGTGGCGCCGGGCCGGCAGATCTGGCCGGTGAGCAGATGCAGGTTGTGCACCATGTTATTGGCCCAGACCCCGCGGGTCCGCTGGTTTAACCCCATGCACCAGAAACTCATGGTCGCCTTGGAGGTCGCAAACCAGCGCGCCGCCTTGACGATCTCCGCAGCCGGACAACCGGAGATTTTCTCCGCCGCCTCCGGGGTGTAGTCATCGAGGAACTTGACATAGTCGTCCCAGGTCACCTTGGAGATCTTGGGCGGCGGGCCCGGATCGACCATGGTTTTGAAAATCGTGTGCTTATCGACAAATTCCTTGTTGTGCAGCTTTTCCTTGATGATCACGTGGGCCATGGCGTTCAAAATCGCCAGGTCGGTGCCGGGGGTGAAGCTCATGTGCAGGTCCGCGATCCGGGCAGACAAGGTCTTTCTCGGATCGGCCATGATGATCTTCACATCCTTGCCCTTTTGTTTCCGCTCGTTCACCAGCCGGAAGATGACCGGATGGGCCTCGGCCATGTTGGAGCCGATGATGAAAAAACAGTCGGCATGGTTGATGTCGTCGTAGGCGCCCATGGGCTCGTCCTTGCCAAAGGTCGAGACGTAGCCCACCGCGGCGGAGGCCATGCACAGCCTGGGGTTGCCGTCGATGTTGTTGGTGCCCAAACCCCCCTTGAACAACTTGTTGACCACATAGGACTCCTCGGTGTAGGCCTGGCCCGAGCCGTAGAAGGCCACCGAATTGGGGCCGTTCTTGCGGATGGCATCATGGAATTTATCGACCATGACACCCATGGCCTCGTCCCAGGAGATGCGGACGAATTTGTTGCCCTTGCGCAACAGGGGGTGTTGCAAACGGTCGGGGGCATAGAGGATGGCGGGGAGAAAATTGCCCTTGAGGCAGAGGAACCCCTTGTTCCAATTGTCCTTGTCGCCCTTCACCGCCACGACCTTGCCGCCCTTGACCCCGGTATAAACGCCGCAGCCTGCCCCGCAATAGCGGCAGACGCCCTTCACCCACCGGTCCGGCTCCCCGGCCGCCGCCAGCACGCCCGTGGGCAGGGGCAGATCAAGGCCGATGGCCGAAGCGGCGGCCAGGGCTGCCGAATATTTCATCAGTTCTCTTCGTGTCAGCTTCATGGCTATTTGCCTCCCTGTGCGTGATATGGCTTGGCCGCCCCACTCTGTACCGTCAAGGCATGCGGGTCATGGCAGGGGAAGCAGCTTTTTCCCTCTTTTCCTTTGCTCTTTTGTGCCTGGGTCACCTGTTCGGCATGGCAGCCACGGCAGCTCACCAGTCCAGGCCGGGCCGCAAAATTTTTGTCCGTTGTGCCGTGACAGACGATACACTTAACCCCCATCAACCCATGTTTGCCGTTGAACCAGGCAGTTCCCTGGTCGACATGGCACTCAGCGCATTCCTGGCTTTCCTGCGTGGCCACATGTTTCCTTGCCGCCCCAAGCACCGCCTGCGGCTGCATCAGCAGACACAATCCTATCAGTACGATCAATCGGTTCATGGTCCCTCCTCGTCTTCATTTTGTTTCCGCGCACCACCGAGATGCTTGCCTGGAGGCCAGAATTTTCCGCCCTCGCCTTCATCCTCGTATCCATCTTATGGCAACTGCCCGTAAAGGTGTTGTTAATGGCGGTAAAGATTCGGTAAATGTGGGAGGTCCGCGGGAAAAACCACGAGGTCGGCCTTTGGCCGCAGGGGGGAGGAGGGAAGGTTGGCAGAGGCGAAGATACACGGGTGGGCATTATGTGCTTGCGGACAAGCAATCCGATACCACCGTGCTTGAAGCAAGTCCGCCATAAAAAAAGCCCCGGATACCATGGGGCGTAAACGAAGGAGATAGAAAAATTCCCGGCACGGGGAAATCCCGTGCCGGGAATAGGTCGGCACTTATTTAGCGGCGAAGGGATCCTTCAACTCCTGTTCCGGCACGAACATGAGCTTCTTCGCGCCACGGTTGTTTAGATATTTTGGCAGTTCCAGATCGATCTTGACTGGCACGGCAATGCCCGCAGCAGCCAACCCCTGTCGGAGCAGGGCTTCCGCCTGTCCGGCGTGGAGGGCGGCATCACCGAGAATCCGCATGGCCTCGGTTGGATTATGGAAACCGACGGAATTCTCGGCCCCGAAGAAGATCACCCGGTAAAAGGCCTCTTCATAATGATCCTTGGCCTGGGCGTACAGATCCTTGTTGATTTCCTTGCCTTCGGCCTGCGCCTTATGGGTCATCTCAAAGAGTTTGGCCACCGTGGCCGTGGCATACCCGGAGCGGATAAAGATGGAGGCTGCCCGATCCTGGATGGCAAAGACCTGCTCTTTCAGCCATTCCGGGGTCTCGGTGTGGCATTGCTGACACGCCTTCATCTCATTTTTCAACGGGCTCATGACCCGATGGTCCGAGGCCTTCTGGCTGCCCACCTTGGTATACGGCATATGGCAGTCAGCGCAGGAAACGCCAGCCTGCCAGTGAACACTGTTGTTGGAGAACATCTCGAACTCAGGATGGCGGATAAAGCCCATCTTGAAACCGGTGACGCTCTGTTTCCATTCGCCGTTGGCCGGGTTGCTGCGAATCTTCTTGATGATGTTTTCTATGGTGATATTGCCCCACTTGCTTTCATCCCAAGGGAAGAAGACATCCACGGATTTCATGTCAGCGTCTTTGGGGATGTTGTAGGTCACATGGCACTGGGCGCAGACCAGGGAGCGTTTGTCCTGCTGGGTCAGCTTGGTCTCATCCACGCCCATGGTTTTCAAGGCTTTGCCCAGGGTGAAGGCACGGGAAAGCTTGAGGGACATATCCTTGTTGTCGTGGCAATCGATGCAGGAGACACCGAGGTCCTGATGCTCCTTGGGGATCTCAGCCAATACCACATCGTAGGGCTTGGCATAATAGTCCTTGCCCATTTTCTGCTCGAGTTGCGCAGCATAAGGGGTTTTGCAGGTCAGACAAACACCGCCGGCCTTGACTCGGGAAGGATCGACCAGGGATTGATCCTTCCGCATGTTGAGATGCCCCCGGGGTTCGTTGTACTCAACGCCAAAACCCCAGCCGTTAAAGAGCAGGGCCAGGAAGGGAAATTCCGAAATCTTATCATAGGCCACGCCGCCGTCATTGCCCTTTTTATACTTGCTTTTGCCGACCGGCGTTGGCTCGCCGGTCTTTTTCCACATATCGTATTCCACCGGCCAGGCCTTGCCCCACTGGGCAGGGTCGATCACGCCATCGGCAATTTCCACGGTCTTGATCGGTCTTGGTTTTTCCGGGGCGCATCCCGCGCCAAACGCCAGGGTCGCCATCAATGCCAGCACCGCGCTTTGTTGTATCCTCTTTGTGGTCTTCTTCATTGTTTTCTCTCCTCCCTTGATCGATTAAATGGTTCCGGTCAATCGGTGTTGTAATTGGCGGTGACAGTTCCAGCATTTCCGGGTGGTGTCCATGCGGGACACGGTTTCTTCATGACAGCGGAGACAGTTTTTCTGCACCACCTGTATCCCGTGGCTGCTCAGGATGATTCTTTCGGGAACCTGGCCTGAGTTAAAGAACAGGACATCTTTCATGCCATCAATGGACTTCCAGAAGTAGTGGCCAATGGGACCACCGTTGGGCAGATGGCAATCCACGCAACGGATTCTCCGGTGGGCTCCGGCGTGACTCCAAGCTGTGTGCTGTTCCTCCATAACATGGCAACTGGCACAAAATGCCGGGGATTCCGATTTGGCCAGGAGGCGTGGCGGACCGACCAGCAGGAAGACCAGAATCGCCACTCCGCCCACTCCTGCTGCAAGAAGCGTAACGACTTGTTGTCTGGATTTCAGAAGCTGCATGCATCCTCCTTGTTGTGAAATTACATTTGTTGCTCTTATCCCAACGGGGACTATCTCAACTCATTGGGGGGTTTATTCCTGACTGCGCGTTGATTCGTGTTTTTATTTTTTCCCTTCCCGTATTCCCATCGCTGTCAGGGATTCTGCGGACGAGCCTACAAGCACGCCAAGGGCTCATGTCACCCAAGGCTGACCTTATTTCTTCATCATTATTTATATTAGCATACAGCAAGTGTCAGTAAAGGTGCTGTTAATGGCGGTAAAGATTCGGTAAAGGTGGGGAGGTCTGCACAGGAGAACACGAGAGCGGCCATTGACCGCGGACAGGGAACAGGAAGGTGGGAAGACAGCGGAGATCAGCGGTGGAGCACAAACCGGACAAACAGCAGAAGGATCTCCTGCCGGAAAAAGAGATAGAGCAGAGCCGCCATGGCGAGGAAGGGGCCATAGGGGATGACGGTCTTGCCGCCCTTGCGCTGTTCGATCATGGCCCAGACGCCCGCCACCACCCCCATCACCGAACTGCCGAACACCACAAAGGGCAGGGACTGCCAGCCCAGAAAAGCGCCGATCATGGCCAGCAGCTTGATGTCGCCGCCGCCCATGCCCTCCCGCTTGGTAAGCAGGTAGTAGGTCAGGGCGACCAGATAAAAACTCCCCCCCCCGAAGAGAATCCCCAACCCGGCGTCCTGCCAGGTCACGAAGGGATTGACAAAGGAAAGGGCAAACCCGAGGACAACGCCGGGCAGGCTGATCACATCGGGAATGATCTGGTGCTGAAAATCGATGAAGATGACCGCAAGCAGGGCTGCGCAAAAGATAAAATAGATGGGAAAGAGCAGGGTAAGGCCAAAGTGCTGGTACAGCGCCAGGGACAGGAGCGCCATGGCTCCCTCGACCAGGGGATAGCGCCAGGAAATCCGCACTTGGCACTGCCGGCACTTGCCGCGCAGCAGGAGGAAGCTCACCAGGGGGATGTTATCGTACCAGGCAATACCTTTTTTGCAGACCGGGCAATGGGAGGGTGGAAAAACGACGGAACCGCCTTCTTCGGGCAGGCGGACAATGACCACGTTGAGAAAACTACCGACCAGAGCCCCGAACAGGGCGACAAAAAAAGAGAGCGTATTCTCAACCATGCGTCGTATTTCCTTGCCCGGCCATTCGGGGATTTTTTTAACCAAGGCGCCACGGAACTGCTGTCACGCAACTGCCTGTTGCCAAACCGCAGAAATTTCTGCTATAGTACCCTACAAAATTTCCAGTCACAATAGGCCATTGGCCCAGCTTGACCAGAAAAGATCATGCCGCCCTCTGACAGGGCTGGACAAAATTATACGAGCAAGAGCGACACCTCACTGTCTGCACGGACGCTGCTCTTCTTCCTTTTATAAAGCCAATGGCTGTGGAGTATTGCCGGTGATTCTTTCCCTCGACGAATCCATTCAAAAACTGAAAACAGAGATCCTTTCCCAGGACTGGAGCCTGTCGCCAAGAAAAATTGAGCCCCTGCAGGCGGCCTTCACCTGCCTGAAAAACCGCTTCAACACCAGGAAAAACACCCTGGCCATTCTGACCATGGCAGACAGCGTTCTCCTTTACGCCCAGAAACGACAGGATCAGATTCCCCCCGAGTTCATCGATTTCCTCAAGGAAACCATGGCCCATGTGGTCAATATGTATGAGGACGGCAAGTTCGACCCGGACAGGGATGCCGAGGTATTCAAAAGGGTGTACGGCAAATTCACCAAGCTCAAGGAAAAGGTGGCTGCGGAAAAGGGCGCAGCTCTCAAGCCGGCTGGGCATGCGGCAGAGTCATCTATTGACTTAGAATCGTGGGAAGCTCCGGTTTCCCTGGAGGATGCCACTCCGGACCTGGTCCAAACCATAGCCGAGCCAACCCCTGCGGCCAGGGTTCCCGGACAGGCCGCCCCAAAAACGGCAGCGGCGAAACCCCTGCCGATCCAGCCTGGGGCCATGATCCGCTCCCTCACCATCGGCAAGCTCTCCCTGGCCATTGCCGAAGAACACATCGCCCTCATCAAACCGCTTTCTCCCAAAAAAAGAAAAAAATATATCCAAAGCAGCCAGATCCCCTTGAAGGACTTGGGGGGCTGGTTCCGCGGCCTGGCCGGCCAGATGAAAGGACCCCTGGCCCTGCTCAAAAACGGCAAGCTGAAAAAACTGATCCTTCCCCTCATGATCCCACGGGGCATTGGCCTCACCGACATCCCCGATGAAGAGGCGACCATGCTGGTGGTGGTAAGCAACGGAAACTGGCACGGGGTGATTCTCTGCCGGAGCCTTGAACAGGAAGCGACCCCTTTGCTCTTGCTGACCCTGGCAAAAAATGGCGACATTGTCGGCCCAGCCCGACTCGGGGAGGACCAGGAGCTGCAACTGCTGAACATCAGCCGGCTTCTCGAACGGGAAGGGTTTCTCTTCATGCCGGAATAGGATCGCTGCCTAGAGCAGGCAACCCACGCCACAGGACAAGAGGATTCAACCATGAAGAACAAGCGCAAAAACAGCAGGGTACCGTTCCAGGTCATCATCGGTCTGGACTTTCCGGATCGAAGCCATGCCGAGTGTGAGACTGCGGACCTGAGCCTCAAGGGGGTCTTCGTGCTTGGCGTTACCGGACACAAGATCGGCGAAAACTGCCTGGTCTCTCTGCGGCTGGTGGGTTCAACCAGCCATCTGAGCCTGAAAATGAAGGGCACGGTGGTGCGGGTGGAAGAGGATGGGCTGGCCCTGCATTTTTACGAGATGGATCTGGACAGCTTTTATCATCTGAAAAATATCCTTTACTACAATTCCGAAAATCCGGACACGCTGGACGAGGAACTCTCCGCGCAGATCGAGAGTTTCCAGGACAAAGAGCACGAGTAAAGCCTTTTTACTTTGCGCCCATTGCGCCTCTGCGTTATTTTCTTCTTTTGTGCGATTGCAAAACCTGTTACGGAAAGAACCATGGCGATCATGCAGCTGACCATCATCCCCCTCGGCACCAAAACCCCCAGCGTGGGCCAATACGTGGCCGAGATAGAGCAGGCGTTGCAGAAGGAAGGAGTCCCCCATACACTGACCGACATGGGGACCATCATCGAGGGTGAGCCCCAGGAACTTCTTGGACTGGCCGCCCGGCTGCACGCCTTGCCCTTTGCCCATGGAGTGCAGCGGGTTGTGACCCAGCTGGTACTTGACGAGCGCCGCGACCAGGATGTGAAGTTGGGCGATAAAACCGCCGCTGTCCAAGCCCGCCTCGCCTAAAATAATTCCGGATGACACAACCATGAGCCAGATCGCCCGCGAGCCCCGCAACAAAAGACCCCTCCGCAAAGCCCCCTTTGTGGTGATCCCCGCCTTTCTTTTCCTCTGGATGATCGGCGTCGCCACCGGGGAACCGGCCCGAGTGCTGGAACAGGCTCTTCAGGTCTGCCTGAGCTGCATAGGGATAGGCTGAGATGGAAACCGCCCGCAAATGGGTCCAAGTGATCCTCGGTTTTCTCATGAACAGCTCCTGGTCCTTTCCCTTTACCAGAACCATCTATCAGGGCCCCCTCAAGGTGCTCTGCGCGCCCGGCCTGAACTGCTACTCCTGCCCGGCGGCCACCACCTATTGCCCCATGGGTTCGCTCCAGCAGCTGCTGGGCGGGTTGCGCTTTGCTCTGGAAAACGGCCAGCATTATTTCGGCCTTTCGGTGCTCGGCTCCATCGGCGTGCTCGGCGGGCTGTTCGGCAGGCTGATCTGCGGCTGGGCCTGCCCCTTCGGCTTTATCCAGGAACTCCTGCACAAGATCCCCAGCAAGAAATTCGGGATTCCGCGCCTGCTCTCCTATGGCAAATACATATTCCTGCTTCTCTTTGTTGTTGTGCTGCCGCTGGTGCTCGTTGATGAATTCGGCACCGGCAGCCCCTGGTTCTGCAAGTTCGTCTGCCCGGCCGGCACTTTGGAAGCAGGCCTGCCAATGCTCTTGCTCCAGCCCAACCTCCGCAACACCATCGGCCTGCTTTTTCTCAATAAATTCGTGATCATGATCCTTTTTCTGACCTGGGCTGTCTTTTCCAGTCGGCCTTTCTGCCGGACCGCCTGCCCCTTGGGCGCTTTTTACGCGCTGTTCAGCAAGATCCGGCTGATCAAGCTGCATCTCGACGAAGCCAAATGCACCAACTGCAAGGCCTGCCACCATGTCTGCCCCATGGGGGTCAAATTCAATGAATCCCCCGATAACCCGGAGTGCATCACCTGCCTGGCCTGCATGAACAAGGCCTGCAAATTCGACGCCATCTCCCTGGAAATAGGCGGCATTCCTTTGGCCGTCCCGGACCGGGGGTTGTCCCCACCCAGTAAACCGTAATATATCACCCAGCACCTGGAGGTTTTCCCATGATCCGGCGACTCTGCCTCGGACTTATATTCCTGTTAATTTTCGCCTCGGCGGCCCACGCGGAAATGGTGAGCGTCAGCCGCGCCAAGGCGAAGATGCGTTCCGGGCCTGGAGAAAAATACCCGACCAAGTGGGAATTGGGCGTGGGCTACCCGCTCAAGGTGGTCAGCAGCCAGGGCAGCTGGCTCAAGGTGACTGATTTCGAAGACGACGGGGGCTGGATCTATAAAAAACAGGTTGGCAAGGCGCCCTACATGATTGTCAAAGACAAAAAAACCCTCATCCAGAATGATCCAGGAGAAAAACAGCGCGTCGTGGGCAACGCCAACCGTGGCGTGGTTCTGCGGACCATCAAACACAAGAAAGGCTGGGTCCAAGTGAAGCATGAGTCCGGCCTCACCGGCTGGGTCAAGCGCGACGACCTCTGGGGTTGGTAAGCCCCTTACAGCTTAGACGGATCCCGCCTGCGGCCAGGCAACGCAATCCAGGCACGAAAGGAAGGCCATGAAAATTTTCCGCACCAAGACCACCACCCCGGACGATTTAGAGCATACCGGCCTCCACAAATGCCTCACCGCCTTTGATCTCACACTGTTGGGGATCGGAGCGATCATCGGCACCGGTATTTTCGTACTCACCGGCATCGCCGCCGCCACCCAGGCCGGACCTGCGGTGGTGTTGTCCTTTGTCATCGCCGGAATCGCCTGCGCCTTTGCGGCCCTGGCCTATGCCGAACTCGCCTCTGCCGTGGGCGGCTGCGGCAGCGCCTACGGGTACAGTTACGTGGCCTTCGGCGAGCTGATCGCCTGGATCATCGGCTGGGATCTGATCCTGGAATACGGGGTGGCCACCGCCGCCGTGGCCACAGGCTGGGCCGGATATTTCAACAACGCCCTCACCGCCATGGGCATAGCCCTGCCGGATGCCCTGACCAAAGCGCCTTCCGTGGGCGGGATCATCAACCTGCCTGCCGCAGGCATCGTCCTGATCCTCATGGTCCTGCTCATGCTGGGCATGCGGGAAAGCGCCCGCACCAACATGGTCATGGTCTTTGTCAAGCTGCTGACCATTTCGGTTTTCATCGGCGTAGCCATATTCCATGTCAACCCGGAAAACTGGAGCCCGTTCATGCCCTTTGGCTGGAGCGGCACCAGCCCGGAGGGCAAACCAGTGGGAGTGCTGGCCGGCGCGGCCATGGTTTTCTTCGCCTATGTGGGTTTTGACGCGGTTTCCACCGCCGCCGAGGAGGCAAAAAACCCGCAGCGCGACGTGCCCTTCGGTATCCTCTTTTCCCTGATCTTCTGCACCGCCATCTACATCGTGGTCGCCGGGTTACTCACCGGGATTGTGCCGTATACCCAGCTGAACGTGCCCTCGCCCGTGGCCCACTCCCTCCAACTGATCGGGATCAACTGGGCCTCGGCCCTGGTAGCCACCGGGGTCATCGCCGGATTGACCACCGTGATGCTTGTCCTCTATTACGGGCTGACCCGGGTCTTCTTCGCCATGTCCCGGGACGGGTTGCTCTCGCCGTTCTTTGCGGAGGTCCACCCCAAAACCAAGACCCCGGTGCGGGTCATCGGCCTCTGCGGCCTGATCATCTCCCTAATCGCCGGGTTCATCCCCTTGGGCGAGCTGGCCGAACTGGTCAACATCGGCACCCTGGCCGCCTTTGTCCTGGTCTGCCTGGGGGTGATCGTCCTGCGCATCAGACAGCCCCACCTGCACCGCCCCTTCAAGAACCCGCTCAATCCGGTGTTTCCGCTGCTCGGCGCCTTTTCCTGCTCGGGACTCATGGCCTTTTTGCCCTGGGTTACCTGGGTGCGCTTCGCGGTCTGGCTGGTGATCGGAGTTATCGTTTATTTCTCGTACTCCATCCACCACAGCAAGCTGAACAGGCAGGGCGGCTGACCACGGCCAGACACAGACATCCAAACAGTACTGCGATGACGGCATGCGGCTGATGAACACCTTTCTGCACCGATTCTTTTCCGGCCACCGGCCCAAGCTCGGCGGCCTTGAGATCCTCAAGTACATCGGCCCAGGGTTCATCGTCACCATTGGCTTCATCGATCCGGGAAACTGGGCGACCAATGTGGCGGCTGGCTCTCAGTTCGGTTACAGCCTCCTCTGGGTGATAACCCTCTCGACCCTTATCCTCATCCTGGTCCAGCACAACGCGGCCCATCTCGGGATTGTTACTGGCCTCTGCCTCTCGGAGGCCGTGGCCAAATTCAGCACCAAACGCTGGAGCGCATTCTTGCTCGGCAGCGCCATGCTGGCCTCCATCTCCACCTCTTTGGCGGAGTTGCTCGGCGCGGCCATCGGGCTCAATATGCTTTTTAAAATCCCTGTTCCCCTAGGGACCATCCTCACCGCCATTGTCGTGGTGGCGGTGGTGCTGGGCAAAGGCTACCGCGCCATCGAGCGCTACATCATCGGCTTTGTCTCGCTCATCGGCCTCTCCTTCATCTATGAGCTTTTCCTGGCCGAGGTCAACTGGCCAACCACGGCAAGGAGCCTTTTTGTCCCCTGCGTACCCCCTGGTTCCATCATGATCATCATGGCCGTGATCGGGGCGGTGGTCATGCCGCACAACATCTTCCTGCATTCGGAAATTATCCAAAGCCGCCAGCTGCATCTGGGCGATGCCGAAAGCATCAAAAAGCACCTGCGCTATGAATATATCGACACCATCGCCGCCATGCTTGCCGGCTGGGCGATCAACAGCGCCATGGTCATCATGGCCGCCGCGGTTTTCTTCTCCGGCCACACCGTGGTAACTGAGCTTGCCCAGGCGGAAGAAACCTTACGCCCCCTGCTCGGCAACAGTGCGGCCCTGATTTTTGCCACCGCCTTGCTCTTCGCCGGGTTCTCCTCCTCCATCTCCTCCGCTCTCGCAGGCGGCAGCATCTTTGCCGGATATTTCGGCGAACCCCTGGATGTGGCCGACAGTCACTCCCGAGTGGGGATCGTGCTCTCCATCGGCCTTGCCACCCTGGCCATCCTGTTCCTGACCAATCCCTTCCAGGGGTTGATCTGGAGCCAGGTGGCCCTCAGTATTCAGTTGCCGTGGACGGTTTTTGGCCTCATCGCCCTCACCTCGTCCGAGCGGGTCATGGGCATCCACCGGAACACCGGCATGGAAAAATGGATGCTGTGGGGGATTGCCGTGTTCATTGCGGCGTTGAACGCAATCCTGCTCTATAGTTTCTTCTGATTCTGGCCGAGGCGAACAGGGGCAAGGAAGACCGCAAAGATGGAAAGAGGACCATGCAGAGGACGAAATGGTCTGGCGGAGAACCCGCCAGACCCGGGTTGGCTCAGACGTGCTGCTTAGAGCCCCTTCTTTTCAAACCAGCGCAGGAGGCAAGGCGGGGCAACCTGAGCTACCCCGCCCACACACTTTGTTTGGGCCTTAGGCTCAGACTACTCGATGACCATCCGGTTCTTTACCGCAGTCACCCCATTGACGTCGCTGGCGAGTTTGGTGGCCAGGTTCATTTCCGCTGCGTTGCGGGCCTTGCCATACAAGGTGACCTTGCCATGCTTCGTTTCGACCTTGGTATTAATGGCACTGGTCGAGTGGTGGGATAACAAGGTCATCTTGACCTGGGCGGTGATGGAAGCGTCATCAATCTTCTCGCCTACCGTTCGCCCTTTCTTCGGAGTCTTTGCCACGCTCATCTCATTATTTACTTCTTTGATCCCTTCCACATCCTTGGCGTATTCCGTCGTCAATTCCTTTTGCGCCTGACTGGCAGCCTCGCCGCGCAGGGTCACGATGCCGTCTTTAACATCCACCTCGGTTGTGGCGGCGCTCACGCTGCGATGAAACAAGAGCGTTACTCTCACTTTTTCCCGGAGCCACGCATCGGAATTTGCGGTGGGAAATGCGCCTTTAACTTCCAGCCTGTTGTCCACGCTCTTGACCCCGGGGAGGCCCGCGACGGTCTCCTGGGCTAATGATTTGTGAAAATTTTCAGCGACCATCCCGGTCAAGGTGACGGCGCCCTCCTTGGACTCGATTTTGATATCATCGTTCTGAAGGTAGGTTTTGAACACATACGACTGCCTGGCGGATGATTCGATGCGGCTGTCCATATTTTCAGCCTGCACCGGCGTGTTAAGCACCAGCAGCGCCACCGCTGCCACCAGCATAGCTAGAGAATGTATTGCTTTCATGAAATCTCCTTCTTGTCTTGATTATTATTTCTTCATCATCATCTTTGCCGGTTTCTTCGCACCCATCTGCATGGGCATCATCTTTTTCATGTTCTTAAACTGTTCGTCCGTAACGATAGCCCGCATCTCTTTCATGGCTTTTAACATTTCCAAATGATGGGCTACTTTTATCTCGCCAATTTTTCTCACTGCCGCGCTGGCCTTCTCGAGGTCAAAATCTTTCACTTCCATGATATCCCGCAGTTCGATCTCGGCAATCTTCAGGTCCGCTTTGAATCGGGCCTGCTTTTTTTGCATTTCGCTGTGTCCAGGCTTCATTTTCATGATCTGGTCATCGGTGAGCCCCATTTTCTCTGCCTGAATGAGGCACATCCCCATCATCTCACCCATCATGTCCATATTGCCCATTCCCATCATCATCGGGCCAGGTCCTCCCCCCTGCTGCCGCATGGGCATATCCCTCATCTGGGAAAATGCGGGCATTGGCACGCTCAACGCCAACAGAACTACTGCTGCCAGTTTTAATAGTGTTTTCATGACACGTTCTCCTTTTTTTGTTGTTGTGGGGTATTCTGCGCACCCGCGACCGGAGGGCAAGGAGCCGCCGGTGTGTGGCAAGCGGGGCGTACTATTTCTCGAAAACCTTCTTGATCTGACCGATTTTTTCCTGCACCTTGCCGGCGATCTTTTCACCGGTACCTTCATCTGCCAACTTTGGATTATCGCTGAGCTTCCCGGCGATCTCCTTGACCTTCCCCTTCAGTTGATGAAACGTGCCTTCCGCCTGGTCCTTTGTGCCGGATTTCATGGTATTCCTCCCTTAGAATTTCGAAGAGAATTATGGGGATCACACCGCTCGACCACCATATGTGCCGCATCTTTGACGCACCGATCGCATCGCAAGGAAACATGCCTTGGTGTTTGCTCCTCATCTTGAATAGCAGAATGTGTGCCAGGCATATTGTTGCCAGGACATAAGCTCCCACTATGCTAGAATAATGGGAAATTAAGTGAATAATGCGAGAGGGGATGAATACTTTGCCGGAAGCCGATTGCCTGACATATCAGGAATCTCCTGATATGTCAGACGTGATGCTCATTTTTGGGGGGCTCTGTTAACGCAACGCGATTGGCCAAGAGATGACTCAGCCCAATCTCTCTGAAAAGTGGCTGAGGAAATTTACCCAAGCCGATAACCGGAGAATCGGCTACCTTTTGCTGGCCCCTGCGGGGGCTTAGCACTGTATTATGATGCAAAAAATAAGGAACATTTCCATGGGTGCAACCGAAGAAAAGGCAATACAAGGGACGCCCCTCCGGCATCTTTTACGCGCGCTCCGCTCCCGAAACTACCGCCTCTTCCTCGCGGGGCAAGGCGTGTCCCTGGTCGGGACCTGGATGCAGTACGTGGCCATGAGCTGGCTTGTATACCGCCTTACCGGTTCTGCCATGCTGCTGGGGGTTGTTGGTTTCACCAGCCAGATTCCGACCCTCTTCATCTCCCCTGTGGCCGGGGTGCTCGCCGACCGCTGGGACCGGCGTCGTCTTCTGCTGGCGACCCAGTCTCTGGCCATGCTGCAGGCGGGCCTGCTTGCCCTGGTCGTGCTCACCGGGGTGGTGCAGGTCTGGCAGATCATCCTGCTGAGCCTGATCCTGGGCGTGGTCAATGCCTTTGACATCCCGATCCGTCAATCCTTTGTCGTCGAGATGGTCGACCATCGGGAAGACCTGGGCAACGCCATTGCCCTCAACTCCTCCCTGGTCAACGGCGCCCGGCTCATCGGCCCGGCCATCGCCGGCTTGCTCATCGCCTCGGTGGGAGAAGGGCTCTGTTTTATCCTCAACGCCCTCAGCTACCTGGCGGTCATTATCGCCCTTGCAGCCATGCGCCTCCCGCCCGCTGCCAATCCCCGCCCTGCCAGACGCCCTATCCTGCATGAACTCCAGGAAGGCTTTCTCTACGCGTACCGGTTCGGCCCGATCCGAAGCATCCTGTTCCTGCTTGCCCTGGTCAGCCTCATGGGGATGCCCTATTCCGTGCTGGTGCCGGTCTTTGCCAAGGATATCCTGCACGGCGGCGCGCACACCTTCGGCTTTCTCATGACTGCCGCAGGCAGCGGCGCCCTGATCGGCACGCTCTATCTCGCCTCCCGCCGGAGCGTCCGCGGACTCGGCCGGGTGATTGTGCGGGCGACGATCCTTTTCGCGGTCGGCATCGCCACCTTTGCCTTGTCCAACAATTTCCTCCTCTCGCTGGCCACCTTGGCCGTGGCAGGATTTGGGGGCATGACCCTGGTCGCTTCCTGCAACACGGTGCTACAAACGATTTTGGACGAAGACAAACGCGGCCGGGTAATGAGCTTTTTCACCATGGCCTTCATCGGGGTGGCGCCGTTCGGCAGTCTCGGGGCCGGTGCCATGGCCGGCATTCTCGGCCCGCGCGACACCTTGCTGCTCGGTAGCGTCGGCTGCCTCATCGGGGCTGCCTTTTTTGCCCGATACCTCCCGCAGATCAGGGAAAAAGTGCGGCCCATCTATCTCCGCATGGGAATCATCCAGGAAGTCGCGAATGGCTTGGAGACCGCGGCAGAACAACCGCCATTGCCGAAAGACCATTGACCGGAGAAATGAGGGCTGTTTGGAAAGAGTAAGCAGAGATGGAGCAGTCCAGAACGTTGCGAGCAAGTCTCTCTAGCAAATGACCAATTCAGAGGAACATATCCTGCTTCATTTCTCTTTTTGAAAAAATAATTAAGTATGGTGTCCCCAGAAATAAAATAGAGGTCCTTATTTTTTTTCGCGCATCTTTTCCCATCTCCCCTCTTGACAGGGAATTTTGCCCCACGTAATCTGGTCATGATACGCATGTTCCGCAGTCACGGAACCGATGCCGTTCATCACCCCTGCTCGACACCTGTTCACTTCCTTCAACCTCCCGAGGGGATTGCCATGATCACACTCACCGTCAACAACAAGACCTTTGAGGTGGACGCCGCGCCCGAAACGCCGCTGCTCTGGGTGCTGCGCGATCAGCTTCAGCTCACCGGCACCAAGTACAGTTGCGGTATCGGCGAATGCGGGGCCTGCACCGTGCATATCAACGACGAGGCGGTGCGCTCCTGCCAGGTGCCGGTGCAAGAAGCGGTGGGCAAGAAGATCACCACCATCGAGGGCCTGCCGGAGAATCATCCGGTGAAGGCCGCCTGGGTGGCCGAAGAGGTGGTGCAGTGCGGCTACTGCCAGCCCGGCCAAATCATGCAGGCCGCCGCCTTTCTGGCCAAGTTCCCGGAACCGGTCGACGCCGACATCGACAAGGAAATGACCGGTATCTGCCGCTGCGGCACCTACCCGCGCATCCGCACCGCCATCCATCGCGCCGCCAAGGCCTCGGCCAAAGGAGGAAAGCCATGAGCCAGATATTCAATTGCAGCCGTCGTGATTTCTGCAAAAACGGGGCGCTGCTCGGCACCGGCCTGGTGCTCGGCTTCTACCTCCCCGGTTGCCAGAAAAAAGAGATCATCCCCCCGGCCACAGGCCCGTTCAAGGCCAATGCCTTCATCCAGATCGCGCCGGACGAGACCATCACCTTCTTTATCAACAAATCGGAAATGGGCCAGGGGGTTTACACCTCTTTGCCCATGCTGATCGCCGAGGAGTTGGAGGTGAACTGGCAGAAGATTCGGGTCGAGGCCGCGCCGGTGGCCCCGGAATACAACCATACCCAGTGGGGCAACCTCCAGGGCACCGGCGGCAGCACCAGCATCCGTTCGACCTTTGACCAGTTGCGTTCCGCTGGGGCCGCAGGCCGCACCATGCTGATCCAGGCCGCGGCTCAGATCTGGGGTGTGCCGCCCGAATCCTGCAAGGCTGAGGCCGGCAAGATTATCCACCCTAAAGGCGAGAAGACCCTGTCCTACGGCGCGCTGGTCGGCGCCGCCGCCAAGCTGCAGCCGCCCCAGCAGGTCCCGCTCAAACCCGCCGCAAGCTTCAAGATCATCGGCAAACCGCGCCCCCGGATCGATACCCCGGCCAAGGTGAACGGCACCGCCGAGTTCGGCATCGATGTCAAGCGGCCCAACCTGCTCACCGCGGTCGTTGCCAGGCCGCCTGTCTTCGGTGCCAAGCTCAAGGACTTCAACGCCGAGGCGACCAAGGCGGTCCCGGGGGTGAAAGAGGTGGTGGTGGTGGATTCCGGCGTGGCGGTGGTGGCGGAGAATTTCTGGGCCGCAAAACTCGGGCGCGACGCACTCAAAACCTTGTGGGACGAGGGCCCGCTTGCCAAGCTCGACAGTGGAACCCAGGGCAAGGAATACCAGGCGCTGGCGCAAAAGCCGGGATTGGTTGCCGCCAGTCGCGGGGATGCCGCGGCCGCGCTCGCCGCGGCGACCAAGAAGATCGAGGCCATCTATGAGATGCCCTACCTGGCGCACGCGCCCATGGAACCCCTGAACTGCGTGGCCGATGTTCGCGCCGACAGCTGCGAGATCTGGGTGGGTACCCAGATGCAGACCCTGGACCGCAATGCCGCAGCCGAGGTGACCGGCCTGCCGCCGGAAAAGGTCACCTTGCACACCACCTTCCTCGGCGGCGGCTTCGGCCGCAGGGCCGTGGGCGACAGCCATTTCGTCCGCGAGGCGGTCCAGATTGCGAAAGCCATGCAGGTGCCGGTCAAGGTGGTGTGGACCCGCGAAGACGACATCCGCGGCGGCTATTACCGGCCCCGCGCCTACCACACAGTACGCGCCGCCCTGGGCGAGGACAACCTCCCCGTTGCCTGGCAACAGTGCATCGTCTGCCAGTCCATTGTCAAGGGCACTCCCTTCGAAGGGGGGATGATGAAGGATGGCATCGACAATACTGCAGTGGAGGGGATCGCCGATCTCAGTTACGCAGTGCCCAACCTACAGGTCGAATACCAGATGGCCCCTGCCGGGGTGCCGGTGCTGTGGTGGCGCTCGGTGGGCCACTCCTTCACCGCCTTTGTCAAGGAATGCTTCATCGACGAATTAGCCAACGCCGCAGGCCAGGACCCGCTCGCCTTTCGCAAACAGCTTTTGAGCGAACATCCGCGCCAGGTCGCACTCCTCGATCTGCTGGCCGAAAAGGCGGGCTGGGGCAAACCAGAGAAGGGCACGGCCCAGGGCCTGGCCATCCATGAATCCTTTGGCTCCATCGTGGCTCAGGTCGCCGAGGTGACGGTGGAGAACGGTAAAATAAAAGTGCCGCGGGTGGTCTGCGCCGTGGATTGCGGTCAGACCGTCAACCCGGACACCATCGTGGCCCAGATGCAATCCGGCATCTACTTCGGCATGGCCGCAGCGCTCCACGGCGCCATCACCTTTAAAAACGGCCAGGTGGAGCAGAGCAACTTTCACGACTACCCGATGCCGCGGCTGGCCGAGATGCCGACGGTGGAGGTGCATATCATGCCGAGTCAGGAAAAACCCGGCGGCATCGGCGAGCCCGGCGTGCCGCCCATTGCTCCGGCCATTGCCAACGCGCTCTTCGCCGCCACCAAGACCCGGCTGCGAACCCTGCCGCTGAACCTGGCCGCAGCGACACCCAAGGCCCCGGCTGCCGCTGCCAAGGCCGGCAAGAAAAAGAAGTAGGAGCGGGCATGGATGAATTGGCGCTGTACGAAGAGATCATTCGCCTGAAAAAGGCGCGGCAGCCGGCGGTGCTGGCCACGGTGATCGAGACCCACGGTTCCTCGCCCCGCAAGGCCGGGGCCAAGATGCTGGTCTACGGTGACGGCAGCATCAGCGGCACCATCGGCGGGGGCAAGACCGAGGCCGACACCATTGCCGCCGCAGGCGAGGCCCTGCGGGCCAATGCCCCCCGCACCCTGGCTTTCAGCCTCACCGAGGCGCACGGCGGGGTCTGCGGCGGCGAGGTGACGATCTATCTCGAACCGCTGGTCGCGGCCCCGCACTGCATCATCATCGGCGACGGCCACGTGGGCCAGGCCATGGCCGAGGCTGCCGGGCGGGCCGGTTTTCTGGTGAGCCTTGCCGACGAAGCGGACAACCGGGCGGAACTCCTGGCCCGCGCCGACAGCCACACCTACTTCTTCATCTGCACCAGCGACCACCAGCAGGATTTCCTTGCCGTGCAAGAGGCACTGGCCACCCCGGCCCGCCATATCGCGGTGCTGGGCAGCAGACGCAAACGTAAGGCAATGGAGGAGTTTTTACAAGGACAGGGGATCACGCCGCAGGCAATTAACCGGGTCATCTCGCCAGCTGGGATCGACATCGGCGCGGAAACGCCGGAGGAGATTGCGGTCAGTGTGGTGGCCCAGATGATTCAGGTTCGCAGAGCCAATGCAGACACACATCGCAGCGCTGTTGCTTGCCGCCGGCCTCTCAAGGCGCATGGGCACCAGCAAACAATTGCTGCCGCTAGCTGACAAGCCGGTCATCCACCACTGCCTCCACACCCTGCTCGCCACGCCGGCGCGGCCTATCGTGGTCGTCCTCGGCCCTGGAGGCGAAGCGGTGCAAGAAGCCATCGTCCCTTTTTCCATTACCATTGCCTGGAACCGCGATCCGGAAGGTGATATGGCCGGCTCGGTCCGCGCCGGGCTGGCTCTGCTGCCGCCGAATTGCACCGGGGTGCTGATCCACCTGGTCGATCATCCGCTCGTGACGGCGGCCACCGCCCAGGCCCTCTGCGCCGCCCATCTGACCACGCCGCAATCCATTATCATCCCAACCTGCAACGGCCGACAAGGCCACCCCACCCTCTTTCCGCGGGCAATCCTCGCCGAATTGACCCCCACCGCCACCCTGCGCGATATTATCAAAAAAGACCAAACACGGGTGCTGCGGGTTCCGGTGCCGGATACTGGAATCTTCCTCGACATGGACACCCCGGCCGACTACGAGGCATTGCGCCACATGGTTTCCTGAGATGTTCTGAGCTGGTTGTAACCCCGCCCAATTTTTTTCCTGGCAACCTCCCGCCGGTATCTATAGACTGACAATAGCACGGGAAAACAACTTGTCGGTGTTTCAGGCAAGAACCACGCAGCCGCCCAGGTTTCGCCATGAAATTTGAAAAAGCGGTTAATAACCTCCTCTCTCCAGCCGGCATTTCCATCAACGGCGACCACCCCTGGGACATCCGGGTCAAAAATCAGGGCTTCTTTCCCAAGGTGTTGCTCCGCGGCTCGCTCGGTCTGGGAGAATCATACATGGCCGGTGACTGGGAGTGCGAGATGCTCGACGATCTGGTCTGCCGGATCTTCCGGGCCGATGTCCCCGACCAGCTCGCTTGGACCTGCGAAGCCAACGACTGGGTCAAGGCGCGCCTTTTCAACCTCCAGCGAAAAAGCAGGGCCTTCAATATTGGCCGGGTGCATTACGATATCGGCAACGACCTCTACGCCAGGATGCTGGACAAACGGATGATCTACAGCTGCGCCATTTGGGATGGCGCCACCGATCTGGACACCGCCCAGGAAAACAAGCTTGAGCTGATCTGTCGCAAGCTGGGGCTTAAACAAGGCATGACCCTTCTGGACATCGGCTGCGGCTGGGGCGGACTGGCCCGGTTCGCGGCAGAGCGCTACAGCGTCTCGGTCACCGGCATCACCGTCTCCCGGCAACAAGCCGAGCTGGCCCAACAACACTGCAAAAAACTACCGGTCACGATCCTGCTCCAGGATTACCGGGCCCTGAGCGGCAGTTTCGACCGGGTGGTCTCCATCGGCATGTTCGAGCACGTCGGCGCCAAAAACTACCGGACATACATGCACAAGGTCCACGAGCTGCTCAGCGCCGACGGCCTCTTCCTGCTGCACACCATCGGCAACAATCGCAGCATCCACTATGTCGATCCCTGGATCGACCGCTACATCTTCCCCGACTCGATGGTCCCTTCCATCTCCCAGATCAGCAAGGCAGCCGAGGATCTCTGGGTGATGGAAGACTGGCACAACATCGGCCCGGACTACGACAAGACCCTGCTGGCCTGGTGGGAAAACTGCGAAAAAAACTGGGCTCAACTGCCGCCCCGCTACGACGAAAAATTCAAGCGGATGTGGCGTTACTATCTGCTGGCCTGCGCCGGCTCCTTCCGAGCCCGGAATAACCAAGTCTGGCAGATCGTCTTCTCGCCCGGCGGCCTGCCCGGCGGCTACCGCCGCCCGGTTATCCAGGAGAAATAAGTTTTCAAGGCCACAACCTTCATGGCCGCGCCACAAAAACCAGGGGAGATGTCCTAATTTTCTCCCCGAAAGTCCGCCCGAAGCTTGGTCGCGACTCCGCGTATTTGCCGGTATCCTTCTACGGGGTGGCCTTCCGTGCCTGGCAGGAATCACCGCGCCTGCGACAGCCGCCCGTCCGGGAAAAAAAGCGAGGAAATAGCTATGATGGCCCTCCCTTATTTCCGCCGGCTTTTGCGGCAGGCGCTGCCTTTTTTCACGATCGCTCTTTTCGCCGGGGCGATCATCGTGCTCCATCACACCCTGCGGCAGTATCACCTGCCGGCAATCCTGCTCTCCCTGCGGGAGATTCCCTTCTCCCGCATAGTGGCGGCCCTGGCATGCAGTGCGGCAAGTTATTGCCTGCTCGGCGGCTATGATGCCCTGGCGCTTCGTTACATCGGCCGTGATTTTTCCTTGCGCCAGATCGCCTTCGTCTCCTTTATCAGCTACGCCTTTGCCAACAATACCGGCAGCTTATCCCTCATCACCAGCAGCGGTATCCGCTACCGGCTGTATGGCGGCTGGGGCCTGTCGGTGGTCGAGGTCAGCAAGGTCATTGCCTTCAGCACCCTGACCTTTCTCCTTGGATTTTCCAGTCTGGCAGGGCTGCTTTTCTCCCTTGTCCCGCTCGCCTTTCCCGGAGGAACGGCGGTTCATTTTCTGTCGGTTCGCATTCTGGGCGCGGTGTTGCTGCTGTCGGCCACGGGGTATGCCCTGCTGGGCGTGTTGCGGAAAACTCCGCTCGTCTTTCGGGTGTGGCAGCTGGAAATGCCTTCCCCGCCGCTGGTTGCCAGTCAGTTCGCCGTGGCCATTGCCGATTTGCTGGTAACCGCCGGAGCCTTGTTTGCCCTGCTGCCCGCCTCGTCCGGGCTCTCCTTTTGGCTGTTTGCCACCATGTTCCTGGCCGCCTTGCTGGTGGGGCTGATCAGCAATGTTCCCGGCGGGCTCGGGGTGTTCGAGTCGATGATGCTGTTCTTTCTTTCCCCCTATATTTCTGCGGCGGCCGCAGCCGGGGCCCTGCTGCTCTTCAGGGTGATTTATTATCTGCTGCCGCTTGCCGGAGCGGTAGCCCTTCTGGGCGGCTATGAAATCGTGCGGCACCGGAACCGGATCGCCCGCCTGACCGGCGGCATCGGCCGGTTGATCTCGCTGGGCATCCCCCACATCCTGGCGCTGGCGGTTTTTGCCGGAGGCGCGGTGTTGCTTTTTTCCGGCGCGACCCCGGCGCTCAGAGAACGCCTGCTCGGGCTTGCTCCGTTTGTACCCCTGCCGCTCCTTGAATTATCCCATTTTTTTGGCAGCGTCACCGGCATGGGGCTGCTGTTGCTGGCTGCCGGTCTGCGCAGGCGGCTGGACGCGGCGTTCTATCTGACGACGTTGCTGTTGGGGGCGGGGGTGGTCTTTTCGCTTCTCAAGGGCTTTGATTATGAGGAGGCTGGCTGGCTCCTCTTCCTGCTGGCGGGGTTGCTGGCCTGCCGGGATGAGTTTTACCGCAAGACCGCCCTCCTTGCCGAAGCGCTGTCGCCGAGGTGGCTCGGGGCGGTGGTCATTGTCGTCTTGAGCAGCATCTGGCTGGGGATTTTCGCCAACAAGCATGTGGAATATTCCCAGGAAATGTGGTGGCAGTTTGCCTTGCATGGCGACGCCCCCCGTTTCTTGCGGGCGACCGTGGGAGCGCTGGCGTTGGCGTTGCTCTTTGCCGCGGCACGGCTTGTCCAGCCGCCACGCCGTCTGCCGCCGTTGCCGGATTTGCCGCAACTGGCAGCGGCGGAGGCAATTGCCCGAATTTTCCCGGCAACCTATGCCTACCTGGCCCTGTTGGGCGACAAATACCTGCTCTTCAGCAACACCGGCAACGCCTATCTGATGTATGGCATCCAGGGGAGCACTTGGATTGCCATGGGCGATCCGGTCGGGCCGGAAGAAGAGACCCACGAGCTGTTGTGGGTTTTTCGCGAGCTGTGCGACACGCACGGCGGCCAGCCGGTTTTCTATGAGGTGGATGCCGGCCATCTCTCCTGGTATCTCGATCAGGGGCTTACGCCCATCAAGATCGGCGAAGAAGGCCGGGTAATGCTCGGAGATTTTTCTCTTGAGGGCGCGGAGCACAAGAATGTGCGGCACATGCATCATAAGATGAGCCGACAAGGGTGCACCTTTACCGTCCTTCCCTCGGCGGAGGTCACAGCGAACCTGCCGGTTTTGCGGCGGATTTCCGAGGCCTGGCTCAACGAAAAAAAAGTGCGGGAAAAAGGATTTTCGTT
The DNA here is from genome assembly GCF_055379285.1 of Thiovibrio sp. Mzg5. Taxonomy (NCBI): domain Bacteria; kingdom Pseudomonadati; phylum Thermodesulfobacteriota; class Desulfobulbia; order Desulfobulbales; family Thiovibrionaceae; genus Thiovibrio; species Thiovibrio sp. Mzg5. Next base: position 2,142,843 of record NZ_AP022872.1, read on the forward strand.
GGGTTTTTTCAAAGAGGACTATTTGCAAAGATTGCCGGTGGCCATCGTCAGGCAAGGGGAGCAGATCATTGCCTTCGCCAACCTGCTGCCCGGTGGCGACCGGCAGGAACTCTCCATCGACCTGATGCGGTATCTTCCCGGCAGCCCTCCCGGGGTCATGGATTATCTCTTTGTCGAAATCATGGGGTGGGGAAAGGCACAGGGCTATCAATGGTTCAATCTCGGCATGGCGCCGTTGGCCGGATTTGAGGAACGGGCCCTGGCCTCCACCTGGAACAGGATTGGCGCCTTTATCTACCGGCACGGCGAACATTTTTATAATTTTCAGGGTCTCCGGACCTATAAAGAGAAGTTTTCGCCGGTATGGGAGCCCAAGTATCTGGTGACCCGTGGCGGCTTGCAGCTGCCGCGGGCGCTGATGGATACCGCAACCCTCATTGCCGGCGGGGTCAAAGAAATTTTTCGGAAATAGGCTGGTTGCGGAAGAGGGGGAACGAGGATGATGCACACACAGGCAAAGGAAGAGCAGACGCCCCACCGGATATCCATGCCCTGCTTCTGCCCGAGCAATCGAGGGAAACATCTCCTCCTGGCATTCGCGCTTCTGCTCCTGTTCCACTGCCTGGCCGGAAATGCCGCAGCCGAGGAAACCCTAAAGTTCGGGCGGTTCGGGGAGGTGACTCTGTACCGCGATTCGCCAACCCCGGCCAATGTGGTGCTGTTTGTCTCCGGCGACGGCGGGTGGAATCTCGGGGTGATCGACATGGCCAAATCCCTGGCCGGGCTCAATGCCTTGGTGGTCGGCATCGATATCGTCCATTATCTCAAGGAGACTGGTCGCTCCCAGGAAAAATGCACCTACTGGGCCGCCGATTTTGAAGAACTCAGCCACTATGTGCAAAAAAAACTCAATCTGCCTCGCTACCTGCCGCCGACCCTGGTTGGCTATTCGTCCGGCGCGACCCTGGTATACGCCACCCTTGCCCAGGCGCCTGCCGGAACCTTTGCCGGCGCGATCAGCCTGGGATTTTGTCCGGATTTGACGCTCATGCGCCCACCCTGTGGCGGGGCCGGGCTCAAGTGGCAGCCGGGCCGCAAGAGCAACGAATACTTTTTCCAGCCGCGGGCAGATCTGCAACCGCCCTGGATCGCCCTGCAGGGCGAGATTGATCAGGTGTGCGATTCCGCTACGGCCCAGGGCTTCGTCAACAAGACCGGCAAGGCGAGGGCAATCATGCTGCCCAACGTCGGCCATGGTTTTTCGGTGCAGGGCAACTGGTTGCCCCAATTCAAAGACGCCTTCCGGCAGATTGCCTCAGTCTCCGAGCGCCCCGGGCCGCTGGCGCAATCGGTGGCCGATCTGCCGCTGGTCGAGGTTCCGGCCACCGCTCCGGGCAAGATCATGGCGGTCATGATCAGTGGCGATGGGGGCTGGGCAGGCATCGACCGTGAGCTCGCCGATTATCTGGCCGCGCGGGGCGCGAATGTGGTGGGCCTCAACGCCTTGCAGTATTTTTGGCACCACCGCACCCCCGAAGAGGCTGCCCGCGATCTGGAACGGATTCTGGCGCATTATACCGGCAAATGGCAGCCGGAACGGCTTGTGCTGATCGGTTATTCCTTCGGGGCCGAGGTGTTGCCCTTCATGGTGAGTCGGCTGCCCCCTGCCCTCGCCCAAAAGATCCATCTGCTGGCGCTGCTCACGCCGGGGACGGAGGCGGAATTTGAAATCCACGTGGGAGATTGGTTCGGCATGGAGGAGAAAAAAGGTGCCTGGCCGGTGGCCGCGGAGATAAAGAAACTCACCGGCCCCAAGATTCTCTGCCTCTATGGCAGCCAGGAGCAGGAAACGGTCTGCACCGCGCTTGATGGGCGCCATGCCCTTGGGGTGGAGTTACGCGGCGGGCACCATTTGGGTGGCGAATATGGGCCGATTGCCGACCGGATTCTTCAGGCTTTGCCGTAAGGCTCTCAATTCGCGTGAGGTTACCACGCACTCATATCCATAATTCAGAAACAGGAGGAAGATGTTATGGGACAGGAAATCAAAGCCGTCTGTATAAAATGCCAAAAATCCCCCGCAAGCCTGATGCAATGCAAGGAATGCCTTACCTATTTTTGCGGCGAATGCTTTCCGCCCTTCACCGTCGATACCGGAGTGATCCCGGACAGGATGGATATCTGCCCAAAATGCGACAGCAGAGAGGTCGAGCATCTTAAAAAACCGTAGAACCACCGTCGGCTTCCTGAAAAACCAAGGCATAAAGAAACCCGCAACCATTTCTGGCGCGGGTTTCTTTATTGTGGCTCAAAACGGATTGCTCTGCAAATGGAGAGCGAGGACCGCAACAAGGCCTTGGGCGCGCAAGGCTGGAGAGCTGCGGAACCCCCGGGAATGGAACAGCTGCGGGCTGGTGTATGGCGCGGACTTACTTTGTGCTGCCGTGGCAGGTGCCTGAACAGCTGCCGCCGCAAATGCAGGACACCGTACCCTCGCAGGTGCCGGAACAATCCGTGCAACTGCTGTTTGCCGTCGGCGTGCCATGGTCGCCAAAAACGACCGCTCCATACTTCGCCTCGTAGTCCGAGACTTCCTGCCGCAAGAATTTCAGATCTGACTCCACGGTATCAATCATAATAACTCCTCCTTTCAGGATATTATTGATCAGCTACAATGATAGTTGTTCCATGATTATTACGCAAGCCTTGGCTTTTCTCACCTCATCGAGCGACAGGGATTCGCTCTTTCGTTTCCGTTTGAGCAATTGCGCCTGATACCAACAATTTGCCAAAGCCTGCTCCTTGAAGAGCCGGCACATCACTTGATCCCTGAGTGCCACATCGCCGGTCAGCTTGTAGTTAAAGCCGTAACAGGTGGGGCAGATTTCCCCAAGAACACAGCCGGCACAACGCCGATCCGTTACCGTCGCGTTTTCCTGGAACGCAATCGCCCGCAAGTCGTCACTCTTGGCTGCCCCCAGGACGAGGGGCATGAACAGATGGCAGGGATATACCTTGCCGTCCACATCGTAGGTTGCCATGTGGGTGCCGGTGCCGCAGTATTTCTTCTGCATGGCTGTCCGGGATCTCAGGACCTGTTCGATCGGAAGGTCGAGCAGCGAAACGGGCGGCACCTGCGCATGCGCCAAGTAATACTCCGTCAGCTTGCGAAGTTGTCTCCCGTATTCCGCAACCGATTCATCATCCCACGGCATGCCATACCCCAAGCCTGCCCCAACCTTGAATCCTTTTTCCTGTAGGTACACGATTCCCTCTGCCAACGAGCTGATCGTTTCGCAGGAAACGGTCATTTTGACGGGCTGATCCGGCCAATTTTCTTGAAAAAAATCCAGATCGATTCGCTCCGAGCTGTGCCCGCGATTGGCGTTGTGCATGTCTGGCGTTCCATCGAGACTCAGACTCAGGTAATGCCGCTCTTTATGGCGGCGGAACCATTGCTTCATTCGCTGATCAAGCAACGTCCCGTTCGTTGTGGAAAAAAGGAGGTAGGGAACCGGGCGGGGGGCTGACCAGACCCATTCCGCGACCTCTTTGAGCAAGTCGAACTGAATCAATGGCTCACCCCCAAAAAAATCGATTACCAATTCCTGGAATTGATCAGAGCGAGCGACAAACTCAAATTCTGAGGCAACGACTTTCTTGGCAACCTCGATTGGCATCGACTTATTCGATTTATGGGCTTCGTAGCAATAGACGCAGTTAAGGTTGCACTGGTGCGTGACGACAAGGGTACACAGCCTCCGGCCCGAATTGGCACATATAAGATTTTCTTGTTCCGCTGTTGCAGACATCGGATCACTCTAGCTTGTAGCTCATGGCCGCCCTAGGCAAAATGAAAAATGGCCCTGTTATCAGGCGTTTTTCTTGACGTTAAATACATACTTGGTGATCAAGACAATAAATAAGCCGACGATGAAAAGCACTGCGCCCGGTGCCGCGTCGCTCAACTGACTCTCGGCGCCCAGGAGTTTCGCTGTCCAACTGGTGGACCCGGTTACTCCATTTAAAAACAAGACAATGCCGCCGAGCATGCATCCCGCGCCCACAATCAGGCCCGCTATGGAATAAAGCAATTGATGCTTCGAGAGTTCCTTGACTATCTCAGGATTTTTAGAGGCGAAATTTTCACCGAGCTCGACCTGCAATGGGACGAAGGTTTCTTCCATTTCATCCAGCTCGTTAAAATGGTCGTGTTTGCTCTCCTCGTTATCTGCCATGGGTCAGTCCTCTGCGAAGTTACCGATAAAGCTTGCCCTAAACCAGGTCAAAGAAAAGAAGGAGCCAGATTGAACTGCCCCCTTTTTCCTTTGATTGATATTCATCTTTAAAGGGGCAAGCTTTATATCACCGGACGATGGAACAGCTTTATCGTTATTACGGCTTGAAGCCCCCGCTTGTGGGAACTCCACCGTGGCCTTCTCCGGTTTTGTGAACTGTATAGTTTTCGTCCCTCTTTTTCTGTTCGTCACTTTTTTCTGTGTCTTTACTTGACTGTTCGGTTTTTTCTTTTTTCTCGGTTTTCGCTTTTTTCTCGATTGAATCTGCTTTATTGCCCAATTGCTCGTCAGTCACGGCAAGGGCTTGGTTGCCGAGAACCCAAAAGGAAATAAACGCCAGTAGAAAACAAGTTACTCTTTTCATGTTAAGCTCCTTTATGTTTAGTACAAAAAGGCATTCACTTTTACCGTATCCTTTTATTTCTGATCAACGTTCAGGTCGCCTCGAACGCCGAGTTAGCCCGTGCGGTTTATGTTACGGCATTTTGACTGCTTTCATCACCCGCTCAAAAAAACCGGGCTTCGCTCCCTTTTCCTGTCCACACCTTTACTATCCTGACACACGGACTCCTTTCCTGCCAATCGAAATATGATCCAGGCACAAAAAAACCCGCCACCATTTCTGGCGCGGGTTTTTTTGTTGTAACGCAAACGGATTGCTCCGCAAATGAATGTGGCGGAGAGCGAGGGATTCGAACCCTCGGTAGAACTTTTGATCCTACACTCGCTTAGCAGGCGAGCACCTTCGGCCTTACTCGGTCAGCTCTCCACGATTCTTATATGCTTGTTGTTGGCGGAGGAAGTAGGATTCGAACCCACGGTACTTTCGCACAACGGTTTTCAAGACCGCCGCCTTAAACCACTCGGCCATTCCTCCCTCAAGTCCGTCAGTTATGTACCATTTCAAAAATGGGCTGTCAATGCTTGATGCACGCTCGCAAAAAGGAAAAAGGCCCAGGTCCGTAACGCAAAATCAAAGGGTTACAACGCGATAACCGTTGTAATCGCGGCCGTTTGCGATTTCAACAATGCTTGAAGGACTCCCGGCAGGGAAGAAACATGGCCCACACTCTAAATTGTAAACGTTCAGCAGTGCCGCAGATACGCGAAAGAGGCCTGCGAAGTGTGCTATTGCACATGAGCAGGCCGATGACAAAGCAGATGTGGTGCTGCTGGACGTTTACGACGACTTTAGCGGACCGCCTCGATGGCCTCGGCCAATTTCTTGACCCCGATGATCTCCATGCCCTTGACCCCGCCCTTGGGCACATTGGCCAGGGGGACAATCGCCTTTTTAAAGCCGTGCTTGGCCGCCTCCCGCAAGCGTTCCTGGCCGCTGGGCACCGGGCGGATCTCGCCGGAGAGACCCACCTCGCCGAAGGCCACCAGCTCCACGGGCAGGGGCTTGTTTTTCAGGCTGGAAAAAACCGCCAGGAGCAGGGGGAGATCGGCACTGGTTTCGCTGACCCGCACCCCGCCCGCCACGTTGATGAACACATCCTGGCCGTAGGTGGCGATGGAGCCGTGGCGGTGCAGCACGGCCAGGAGCATGGCCAGCCGGTTCTGCTCCAGCCCCACCGTAACCCGCCTGGGATTCTCGCTGTGGCTATCGTCCACCAGGGCCTGCATCTCCACGAGCAGGGGGCGGCTGCCCTCCCAGATCGCCATGACCACGCTGCCGGGCATGGCTTCGGCGTTGCGGGACAAAAAGATAGCCGAGGGGTTGGAAATCTCGCGCAGACCCTTGTCGGTCATGGCGAAGACCCCCAGCTCGTTCACCGCGCCGTAACGGTTCTTCACCGCCCGCATCACCCGGAAACGACTGTCCCCGCCGCCTTCGATGTAGCAGACCACGTCGATGATGTGCTCCAGCACCCTGGGCCCGGCCAGATCACCGCTCTTGGTGACATGGCCCACCAGGAAGATGGCCACCCCTGTCTGCTTGGCGAATTGGGTGAGCAGGGCTGCGGACTCCCGCACCTGGCTGACGCTGCCCGGCGCGGACTGGCTATCCGCCACCTGCATGGTCTGGATGGAATCAATCACCATGACCTCGGGCCGCTCCTTGAGCGCGGTGGCGCAGATATCCTCCACTCGGGTTTCGGCCAGCAGGAGCAGGGCCTGGTCCGGCAGACCAAGCCGCCTGGCGCGCATGGCGATCTGCTGGAGCGACTCCTCGCCGGTCACATAGAGACATTTGCGGGTAAGGCTCAGGTTGCAGCAAACCTGGAGCAAGCCGGTGGACTTGCCCACTCCCGGATCGCCGCCGATCAGCACCACCGAGCCCGGCACCAGACCACCGCCCAAAACCCGGTCCAGCTCGCCCATGCCGGTGGAAAAGCGGACCAGCTCGTCCTTGCCCACCTGGGCCATGGTCTGCACCTGGGCCAGGGAGCCAGAATAGCCCTGAAAACGGCCCGCCGCCACGGAGGAGGGCTGCTGTTCGGCCAGGGTGTCCCAGGCGCCGCAGCCGTCGCACTGCCCCGCCCATTTGCTGAACACTCCGTTGCAGGCGCTGCAGACATACGCTATCTTCTCTTTCGCCATTCTCTCCCGCCGCAGTAACTGTTCCGCAGCACCCCATCTGCTTTGTCATCGACCGGCTCATGTGCAATAGCACACTTCGCAGGCCTCTTCCTCGCATCTGCAGCACTGCTGCACACTTACTTTTCGTGATTTTCGTCCAATTCCGACGGCAAGCGGAATAGTCACCCACCGCCTTATTTTGCCCCTTTTACCCTTTTCCTTCCAAGGCCTTCCGCACCTTTTCGGCCAGCATCCGCATGGTAAGGGGCTTCATGATGAAATGACGGATACCCATCCCCAGCGCCGAATCCTCGCCGATTGCCGCGCTGTACCCGGTACAGAGGATCACCGGCAGATCGGGCCGGATTTTTCGAACCTCCTGGACAAGTTGCACCCCGGACATCTTGGGCATGGTCTGGTCGGTGATCAACAGATCAAAATCCCCAGGCTGGCGGCGAAACTCTTCCAGAGCCTCAAGTGGGCCGAATCGTGCCGTTACCCGGTAGCCAAGCCCGGAAAGCATGGCCTTGCCCATTTCGGCAATGCTTGCCTCATCATCCACATAAAGAATCCTTTCCTGGCCGGAAGGAAGCGTCCATTCCTGTATGCTATCCGCTACAGCCGCGCCCTTGCCGATCCGCGGCAGATAGACGTGAAAAACCGTCCCAACGCCCACCTCGCTTTCCACCTGCACCATGCCGCCATAATTCTTGACAATGCCATGCACCACTGCCAGTCCCATGCCCGAGCCCTTACCCACCCCCTTGGTGGTGAAATACGGATCAAAAATCCGGGCGAGGACCTCCGGGGTCATCCCTGGCCCGGTGTCGCGGACGCTGAACAGCACATACTGCCCCGGCAGCAGGTCGCCTTCCCCGGCAAGCTCGCCTTCCTCCCGTTCCACATTCTTCAGAACCACGGTCAGGACTCCCCCCGCCTCCTCCATGGCATGGAAGGCGTTGGTGCAGAGGTTCACCACGATCTGATGGATATTCGTGGGATTGGCCAGGATGGTGCCACAGTCCGGATCAATCTCCTCGCGGATTTCAATGCTCGCCGGGATCGAGGCCCGCATAAACTTGAGCGCCTCCTTGACAATGGGCTTGGGCGAGATCAGACTCCGCTCCTCCCCGCCTTTCCGGCTGAAGGCGAGAATCTGCTTCACCAGATCCTTGGCCCGCAGCCCGGCCAGCAGAACCTGCTGAATATCGGCTCCGGCGCTGCCAGCCTCTTGCGGCAGACTCCTTTTCGCCATCTCGGCATACCCGATAATGGCGGCAAGAATGTTGTTGAAATCATGGGCAATCCCTCCGGCCAGGATACCGATGGCCTCCATCTTTTGGGCCTGCCGCAACTGCTCTTCCAACCGCTTCCGCCCGCCGATGTCATGGCAGATGGCAATGATCTCCATTTGCCCGTCGCTGTTGTACACCCGCGTACCATTAATTTCCACGGCGGTGGACTCTCCCCGGCCATCGACATAATCGACTTGCAGATGGCGAATAAAGCCCCGGTTGGCGCATTCCTCCAACGCTTCCCGATTCCTGGCCAGATCGTGGGCCGCCGTCCACTCGAACACCCGGCGGCCAAGAATCTCCGCCGGATTTTGGTACCCAACCAATCGCACATACTCCTGATTGGCGTCCAGCACCCTCCCCTCGCCATCGAGCTTCACAAAGCCGGTGCCGGTGGTTTCGATCAAAATCCGATATTTTTCCTCGCTTTTCCGCAACCCCTCTTCCATGAGCCGTTGCTTGGCCAGCATCTGGTTTGCCGCCTTGGCCAAGGAGCGAAACTCAGCAAAATGGAGGCCTGAGGTCTCCATTTCCACCTTTTCCCGGGCCGCCTTGTCAAAAAAGGTTTCAAAGGCGGCAAAGGCCTGTTGGATTCGCCCTGCCATTTTGCGGACAATCAGCAACCCGATCAGGAGGGAGGCAAAGACCAACAGCAAAGCCTGGCCGACAATAAGGACGATTTCATGCCGCAACTGTCGCCTGGCACCGACGCTGGCCGCCTCAAGATCATCGAGATAGATTCCCGACCCGACGTACCATTGCCAATCCTTGACCCCGCGCACGTAGCTGAGTTTCAAGGAGTTGCGTTCCTCGCCCAGTTTTGGCATCACATACCAAAGAAAACCGCCCTCTTTCCGGGCCAGGGCGATGGCTTCTTCGACGATCTTCACCCCGTTGACATCGGTTACCCCGAGCATATTGCTCCCCTTGCTCGGATAGGTCAGGGCAACCCCGTCCCACTGCCCGACAAAGACATACTCGCCGCCGCCGAAACGCATTTTTTCAATGCGCTCCAGCGCCTCTGCCTTGACCTCCGCCTCGGTGTCTTCCAGGTATTCACCCGCCCCGATGAAACAGTCAAGTTGCGGCAGGTATTTGATAAAGGAAATCTTCTCGAACTCCTGGTCGGGCGGAAAACCCGGCTTTGACCAGCGGTAGGGGACAAAGCCCTCTCCCTTGCTCCGGGCAAGGGAGATCATCTCCCGGATGACGAAGGTGCCCTCGGTATCCTGCAGGGCCAGGAGATTTTTCTGCTCCAGTTCCGGCTGGGCCGCATGGAGCAGCACCGTCCCGTCCATGGCAAAGATGAAAAAGTAGCCCCGACCGTTGTTAAACCGCTGCTTGCGCAGAGTTTCCCGCACCAGGGTGCGGAGTTCCTTGGCGCTATGTGAGCCCTTGCCGATCTCGTAGAGATGGCTCGCTACCCCATACGCATCCAGCACCCTGGATTCAAGACTCCCCTGCACCCGGGCCCGCACTTGGGCCTTCTTAAACTCGATGTAGGAGATCGCCTCGGCAACCTGCACTTCCAGCTGTTTCTTGCGCGCCTCAATCTGCTGCCCCCAAAGCGCATCGACCTTGCTCCGGTAGCGGCCATACTCCTGCATGATTTGGAAACCGCCCAAGACCAGAACCACTCCGGCAACCACCAGCGACATGGTGACCAGCAGTTTCCTGGCAATGGTGTTAGCGGGAAAAATCATTGACTGCCCCCCTGGTGAAACATCCTCTCCACATAACTCTATCAGACAAGCCGAGCCAACACCTGATTGGCCACGGGCAAACCTACCTTGGTAAGGCGCAGACTGCCTTGGCTGACCGCGACCAGCCCCTGCTGCTGTAAATCGTCCAGTATCTTCCCATAATAGCTTGGCGGCGTCAAACCAAACCGGCGCTGGAGCGGGGCAAAGGAAACCCCTTGGATCATCCTGAGCCCCATGACCACGCTTTCCCGGAATCGGGCCGCAAGCGGCAGGCATTCCCCCTCGGCAAGCGGCAGCTCTCCTTTCTGGACCAGCCCGGCAAACGCCTCGGGCTCCTCCGCCGTGCTGAACCTGAACCCGGAGAGAGAGGAAACCGCCCCGGCCCCCAGGCCGAGATAATCACCGTTTTGCCAGTAGTTAAGGTTGTGGCGACACTCCCGCCCCGATGCGGCGTAGTTGGAGATCTCGTAGCGCGCCAATCCAGCCTGGGCCAGAAAATCATGGGTGAGTTCCGCCATGGCCAGGGCCTCCTCCTCAGCGGGCAGAAGGAGTTCGCCCCTTTCCACCAGCCGACCAAAGGGAGTTCCCTCCTCAATGGTCAGCTCATAGCAGGCCAGATGCTCCGGCCCATGGGCAATGGCCTGGGCCAGGCTGTCCTGCCAGTCCGCCACGCTCTGGCCGGGCAGACCGTACATCAAATCCAGATTGATATTGGCAAACCCGGCCTGGCGACCGGCCTTGATGGCGGCGTTGGCCTCGGCCGTCGTGTGACTCCGGCCAAGCCCGGCCAGCAACCGGTCGGAAAAGGCCTGCACCCCGAGACTCAGGCGGTTGACCCCGGCCCGGCGCAGGGCGGTGAGCGCCTGGATGGTGACGGTGTTGGGGTTGGCCTCCACCGTGATCTCGGCATCTTCCGTGAAGTTGAAGGATTCCAGACACTGGCCGACCAGGGCGGCCAGCTCGCTGCCGCCATAAATGGTCGGGGTGCCGCCGCCGATGAAGAGGGTAGAAAAACTCCGCTCCCGGCACCACTGTTGGTCGGCCCAGTAACGGATCTGGCTGGCAAGGGCGACAAGGTATGCGGCGGGAGGGGCCTGGCAGGCATAGGAATTGAAGGAGCAATAGGCGCAGCGGCTTTTGCAGAAGGGGATGTGGAGATAGAGGCCGGGCGATTCTTCGCCGCTGGCCGGCGTGAAGGCAGTGGACATGGCCGCAGACCCCGTCATTCGCCGGCGATAAGCGGACGGCTCTGGCGGCGGATATCCTCCAGCAACCCATGGTCGGCGAAACTGAACGGCTGCTCGCTCTCCCCAACGATGAGATGATCGAGAAGCTGAATCCCGGCAAAGGCTAGGGCAATGAAGAGATGGCGGGTAAGCCGGGTATCCTCGGCCGAAGGGGTCAGGCTGCCGGAGGGGTGGTTGTGGGCGATGACCACCGAGGCGGCATGGTGCCCCAGGGCGAGCTTGATCAACTCCCGGGGGTGCACGGTGTTGCTGGCCAGGGTGCCCTCCGCCACCAGCTGGGTATCGATGATCCCTAAGGAGGCATCGAGGAAAACCGCCATCAGCACCTCGCGCTTGAGCCCGCGCATGGAATGGACCAGATACTCCCCCACCTCGCGGGAGGAGCGGAGGTACTCCTTGGCCACCAGCCGCTGCCTCAGGTAGCGCCGGGCCACAGCCTGGACAAAGTGCAGGGCAAAACCGTTCTTGGGCCCGATGCCGTCGATCAGCGCAAGCTCCGCCTGGCTGGCATCCAGGGCCTGAGCCAGGGTGCCAAACTGCTTGAGCAGCAAACGGGCACTCTCCTTGCAATCCTTGCGCGGGGTGCCCAGGGACAGGAGCAGCTCCAGCACCTCGGCGTCGGTAAAGCCGTCCAGGCCGTGGCCGAGAAACCTGTCCCGCAGCCGCTGCCTATGGCCGTCGCCTTTTTTCTGCCAGTCGGTTTTATCCATATTTGGCCACGAACTCCGGGAGGTTTTCACATATGCGGTGGCACGTTACGTAAAATCCCATTGGCACGCAGCCGAGCACCGGAGAGGCTGCCGAAAAGGGATTTGCACTGTTTGAGGCGCAGCCGAGTTTGCAAAGCCCCGGCAGCATCGAGGAGCACAGGGCATCCCGCCTGCGGCGGGACAAGTGACACGGGGGCCCTTTCTTTGGTTCGTTTCTTTGGGCAAGCAAAGAAATGAACAATACAGCAGACTTACTCCGCCAGGGCCTTAACAAACAGCTCGTTGGCCAGCCCCGGATTGGCCTTACCCCCGGTCTGCTTCATGAGCTGGCCCACGAAAAAGCCCATGACCTTGGTCTTGCCCTCTCGGAACTGCGCCGCCTGCTCGGGGTTGGCGGCAATAATCTCTTTGACGATGGCCATGATCTCGCCCTGGTCGCTCATCTGCACCAGACCCTTCTCCTTGACCACACTCTCCGGGTCCTTGCCGGAGAGCATCATCTCCTCGAACACGGTCTTGGCGATCTTGCCACTGATGGTGCCTGCATCGATCATGGCCAAAAGCGCAGCCAGATTCTCGGGAGAGACCGGGCACTGGCTGATATCCATGGCCTCCTCGCCCTTCATCAGCCGCATCAGCTCGGTCATCAGCCAGTTGCCAAGTTTTTTGGCATTGGGGTAACGGGCATAGGCCGCCTCGAAATAATCGGCCAGCTCCTTGGATGAAGTGAGCACCGCGGCATCGTCTGCCGGCAGCCCCAGCTGTTCCGTAAAGCGATTTTTCCGGTCATCGGGCAGCTCGGGCAGGGTGGCGCGGACCGCCTCTATCCACGCCGCATCGATCACCACCGGCACCAGATCCGGGTCCGGGAAGTAGCGGTAATCGTGGGCCTCCTCCTTGGAGCGCATGGAGTTGGTCACGTTGCGGTCCGCATCCCAGAGCAGGGTTTCCTGGATGATCTTGCCCCCGTCCAGCAGCAGGTCGCGCTGGCGGCGCACCTCGAACTCCAGCCCCTTCTGCACGTTTTTGAAGGAGTTCATATTCTTGAGCTCGGTGCGGGTGCCCAACTCCTTCTGGCCCACGGGCCTGAGCGAGATATTGGCGTCGCAGCGGAAACTGCCCTCCTGCATGTTGCCGTCGCAGATATCGAGGTAGCGCAGGATGGCGTGTAATTTCTTGAGATAGGCCGCGGCCTCCTCCGGTGAGCGGATATCCGGCTCACTGACGATCTCGATGAGCGGGACCCCGGTACGGTTGAGGTCCACATAGCTCACCGGCTCGCGTTCGTCGTGGATGAGCTTGCCTGCGTCCTCTTCCATATGGATGCGGGTGAGGCCGATTCGGCTGGTTTTCCCGTCCACCTCGACCTCCACCCAGCCATGCTCGGCAATGGGCAGGTCGAACTGGGAGATCTGGTAGCCCTTGGGCAGGTCGGGATAGAAATAATTCTTGCGGGCGAACTGGTTCAGCGGGCCGATGACGCAGTTGGTGGCAAGGGCCATCTTCATGGCGTACTCCACCACCGTTTTGTTCAGCACCGGCAGCACGCCGGGCATGCCGAGGCAGACCGGGCAGGTATTGGTGTTGGGCGGGTTGCCGAAGGCGGTGGTGCAGCCGCAGAAAATCTTGCTCTTGGTTTTGAGCTGGGCATGGACCTCAAGGCCGATGACGGTTTCAAATTCCATGGTCTTCTCTCCCTGATAGAAACCGGCGACAGGGCACAACCGCCGATCAGTGTGTTTCTTTTCCTTTCCGCACCCAGGCTTGAACCCGGGTCAGTTCCTGCTCCCAGCCGGAGCCGATCCGCAGCTCAAGAAACATTCGAAACAGCTGATCCACGGTGCGCACCACCATCTCGTGCAGGCTGAGATGCTCCAGCAGCCTGCCTTCCACCGCCTCGGGGTCGTTGCCCTCTTCGGCGGAGCCCATGGTTTTGGGCGGCTTTACGTTGCGGAACTCCATGAGGGTGGCCTTGAAGGAAAGATTCCATTCATACTCCCCCCGGGTCAGCAAGATCCGGGCCTGCTCCAGCTTCTTGCCCATGGCCAGTCCGGTGCGCGCCTCTTGCAACTCGGTCATCAGCCCCCGGCAGATCAGCTTCTCGCGGTTCTCGCCTTCGCCGTACTCCAGCATCATGTGCTTTTCAAAGACCAGCTGGATATCCTCCCCAGCCTCGGGCAGAAAGATGGTACCCCCCCGCTCCTCGCTCTTGAACCAGAGCCAGGTAAGAAACTCCTGGCCCACAAATCGTTTTTCATCAATTATATCAAGTAAATCCATGTGCGTAAGGCCTCTGGGGTCAAATGAAGATTGCGGGGGTGATGTCGGCCAGGGCCTCGCGGCCAGGGGCGTCGAGCAGGTGCTCGGCGGTGAGATACGGCACCTGCAGCATCAGGCTGAGATCAAAGGTTTGCTTGAAAAATTCCTCCAGCAGCTCCTGGGCCTTCTGGCTGGTGGAAAAAAAGAGAACCGTGGCCTCGGCCAGATTCCAGCAGAGATCATAAACCGCCGGGGTCGGCGCCGCCTTTTTCATCAACATCAGCTTGACGCTCTCCTTGATCTCCACCCGGTGGGCACGGGCCAGCTTGGGAATCTGCCGCTCCTTTTTGATCCGCTCCTCTTCCTTGAGACAGAACTTGTTGAGCACCTTGGACGACACCATCCGCTCGTCCATCCGCAGGGAAAGCACGACATGGTCTGCCGCCGCGTAGGAGGCATAGGCAAACTCACTGTCGAACATATTGAGCACGGAAACCCAGCCCACGGAGCGCTCTTCGTAGCTCTCGTCAATATCCCGAAAGGAATTTCTGGCGATCCGCTCGGCAGCGAACTCCCAGAAATTCGCGGGCAAATCCCCCTCCACCGCATAGCGGACATAACTTGCCGATCTGGCCAACAACCCCATGGCGCACCCAAAAGTAAATAGTCAGAAAAAAAAGCCCTGCTCCACGCAAAAGCCCTGTCTTGATCCGCAACAAACCAGAAGATATAGCAGACCCAGGCGACCGTCACAAGCTATTTAAGCGGCGGATTCTCCGTTGCAAAATCCCAATAATCACCCAAGCTCAGTCCGTTATCCGGCAGAGCGGTCGGGAAGAAGGCGAGGGCAAAAAAATGGTAACCATCCAGCCTGAGGTCGGAAAGTGGCGCGTAACTGTCCAGCAGCACCGGAGCTGCTAGGCAGAAGCCTGAGACGTGTGCTGGTGCACATAAGCAGGCTGATAACGACGCAGATGCGGTGCTGCTGGACAGTTACAAAAAAGGAAAAAGAAGACAGCAAATACTTGACACGGAAAACCGACTGTTGTAAAAGTGCCTTTTCCTACAGGTTGGGTCGTTAACTCAGTCGGTAGAGTATCTGCCTTTTAAGCAGAGAGTCGCGCGTTCAAGTCGCGCACGACCCACCATTTTTCTGTATGGATATTTGTCCCCATCGTCTAGCCCGGTCCAGGACACCGGCCTTTCACGCCGGCGACACGAGTTCAAATCTCGTTGGGGACGCCAGAAATTCTAAAGGGAATCAGCCGCACGCGGGTGATTCCCTTTTTTTATCATGACTGCGCCATGACCTTAATCCAAGACTACCACCAGCTTATTGCCGCCCTTGACACGGAAATCGCCCGCATCGGGGAGATGCATGGGGCGACCCTCTCCTGCGGTCCGGGCTGCGCCTCCTGTTGCTTGGCTTTCAGCGTGCTGCCCATTGAAGCGGCTTGCCTGCGGGAAGCTATTGTTGCCCTGCCGCTCGCCAGCCAAGAGCAACTTAACCGCAACCTTGCGGAGGGCGATGCTCGCTGTCCCCTGCTCATCGATGATCTGTGCAGCGTCTATGCAGCCCGCCCCGTCATCTGCAGGACCCAGGGATTGCCTCTGGCCTATGTGGATGAAGAGCGCGAAGCCATCGAGGTCTCGGCCTGTCCGCTGAATTTCCCGGACGAGTATGCCTTTGCCCCGGAAAGCCTTTTGTTTCTCGACGACTTCAACGGACGTCTCTCTGAACTCAATCATATCTGGTGCCGCACGCAGGGGCTGGACCCGAACCGACGCATCCCTCTCCGGGAGATTGCCTGCCTCACTCCGCCTGGGGTGTGAGACTTACTGCTCCAAAAGATCCGCCCCAACCAGCAGTGCCTCGGCAACCCGCTCTTCCAGCCGGGCTTTGTCGATGGGCTTGGCGCAATACGCCACAGCCCCAAGGGCAAACGCCTGCTTGGCCATGTCGACGTCGGGCAGCCCCGTCAACATGATGGCCGGCAACCGCGGCAGCGCCTTCTGCATTTCGCCCAGCACGGCAAGGCCGTCCATCTTGCGCAGGTTCATGTCGAGAATCGCCAGGTCCACCGGGTTTTTTTCCGTGAACCGGAGGGCCTCATCCTCGTCATGGAACACATGCACCACATGGCCCTTCCTCTGAAGAATCCTCTGGATCAAAACGCCAGCGTCCAGCACATCGTCCAAGACCAGAATCCGCGCCATCTCGTTATTGCTCCTTTTCCTGACCTTCGGCAATAATCGGCAAAAAGATATGAAAGGTCGTATGCATGTCCAAGGCGACGAGTTCCGGCTCCAGGGGCGGGGATTTAACCTCGATCCGGCCGTTATGATCCTGAATGATGCCGAAGGAAACGGACAACCCCAGCCCGGTGCCCTTGCCCACTCCTTTGGTGGTGTAAAACGGGTCAAAAATGCGACCCAACTGATCCGGGGGGATGCCGGAGCCGGAGTCGCCGATGACGATCTCGATCTGCCTGCTCTCCTCATGCCAGCGGCTCCACACCCCGATGATCCCTTCGCTGCCGATGGCATGGTGGGCATTGGTCAGCAGGTTGACAAAAACCTGACGCAGACGCTCGTTGTCAAAGCAGGTTCTGGGCAGATTCTCGGCCAGGCAGCGGTGGATGAAGATATGATCCATGTTCAGGGTGTGGTTGACAATGGCCAGCACCTCCTCGAGGCACTGATTGAGATCACCGGACAATTTGTTGTGCTCCAGGGTCTGGCGGGAGAAATTGAGCAGATCGGCAACGATCCGCCGGCAGATCTTCGCCTGTTTTTCAATGATCCCCAAGGTCTCGTGCACCTCGGTCTGCTCGGCAAAATCTTCCTCCAGCAGCTGGGCATAGCCAAGGATGATCCCGAGCGGGGTATTGATTTCGTGGGCCACCCCGGCGGCGAGCTGCCCCACCGAGGTCATCTTTTCCGAGTGCACCAGCTGCTCCATCATCTTTTTGAAGTGGGTGAGATCCTTGGCGATCCCCTGATACCCCTGAATCGCGCCGGCTCGATCCGTAATAGCCGAGGCGGTGATCATCAGATACAAAGGGCCATCCTCCCGACCGACAAATTCCGCCTCGAAATCCTTGACCTGACCATCCGAGCCAAGCAGGGCCCGATACTGCGCCCCGCGCTCCCGGTCGAGAAAGAACTCGGCCAGGGGTTGCCCGACAAGATCCTGCCGTTGCGCCACCCCCAAAAGGCGCAGCCCGCTCTCGTTGATGTCGCAGAACCTGCCCGCTGCGTCACAAAAATAGATCATGTCTTTCGAGCCTTCGAAGAAGCCGCGAAATTTCTCCTCGGACAACCGCAGATCAAGGGTGCGCTCCTCCACCTGCTGTTCCAGGGTCTGATTCAGGCGGGAGAGGTCGGCATGCGCTTCCCTGAGCCTTTCATTGGCAATCTCCAGAGAGAGCGCATCGCTCTTGGCCCTGTCGATGAGAATCGCCGTGTTATGATAGTGGAGGGTCAGGATGGCCACTCCGCAGAGGGCGATGGTATTCAGCCCGCCGCTGTAAGGATCAAGGGCATTCCACAGCTCCGGCAGGGCGACAAGCCGGAAGACATAGGGCAGAAGATGCCCCACCCCGCGGGAAAGGGAAAAAACCACCATGACCAGCGAAAACCAAAAGAAATAGGCCCAGAGAATGTTTTTTGGCTCCAGCCGGGTAAGACGCCTGGCAAAAAACAGGGCGCAGAAAGCGAGGATGACCATCACGGTGGCGCCGAGATAATCCACCAGATAAACGGGAAATAGGGGAAGGTTGAAGGCCGCTTCCATCAGAGGACCTGTCCGGTCCGGCTCTGGAGCCGCTTTTCGATAACCTCGGAGAAATCGCGCATGGCGCTGGCGAAAAACCAGAGGGCCGGAACACAGAGCAGGTGGTCAAAGCGCCCCAGGTAATAGAAGAGATTGAGCAGGGTCCGGGGGGCGACAAAATAATCCCCCACCAGACTGACGCCTGAGTCCCGGATATCGGCGTACATATCCCCGGCAACCCAGTGGATGAAGAGATGATCCAAATCCCAGAGGAGAAAAAAAAGCAGCGACAGCTTGAGGGATCTCCAGGACAATCCGGTATCCGGCGGCCTGGTGTGCAGGGCATAGAGCAAGAGCAACAGGGCCACAAACAAGAGAAGGTGGGCCATCAGGTGAACCACCGGGCCTTCCGCCTGCCCATGTGCCTGAACCGCCCAGGCAGGAGTACTCCAGCTGAGCAGGCAGATGCAGGCCAGCAGGAAAACGTGTTTTTTCATCCGGAATCCTCCCCCTGTCAGAGTGTGCAGATGCATGCTCACAATTAGCAGGTTGCCCGGACGGACGCAAGCGATATCCAGCGGAACCCACCCTGAAAATCAGCAAGAAGATGTTGATTTTTTTAGACAAATGATGCATTCAATGGAGAGCTGTTCATAATCTGTTCCCCATCATGACTCTTGCCGGAGATGGCTGCTTGAGTGCTGACCAACCCAATTTTTCCTGCCCGGAAGGGGAGTTTCCCGCCTCGATCCTCATCGTTGATGATGACCGCGACATGCTCTCCATGCTGGAACGGATCGTGCGCAAAAAATGCCGGTGCGAGGTGAAAACCGCACCCTCTGGAGAGGCTGCCTGGCAGCTTTTGGCAGACTGGCAGCCGGACCTCGTGCTGACCGACATCAAGATGCCAGGGCTGGACGGCCTTGCGCTCCTGCAAAAAATCAAGGACCGCTATCCAGCCGTTGCCGTGATCATGATGAGCGGTTACGGCACGGTGGAATCCGCCATTGCCGCCCTGAAAAGCGGGGCCTATGATTTTATCCAGAAACCCTTTGACAATGAACATCTGCTCCATACCCTGCAACGCTGCCTGGAACACCTCTGCTTGCTTGAAAAAAATCGGCGGCTCCAAAGCCGGCTCGCATCCCAGGATGCCTTTCCCGGGTTCACCGGCGCCTCGGCAAAAATCAAGGAGGTCTACGGGCTGATCGGCCGACTGGCCGATACCGATGTCACCGTGCTGATCCGGGGCGAATCGGGTACGGGCAAGGAGCTGGCCGCCCGAGCCCTGCATGGACTGAGCGCCAGAAATAAAAAACCCATGGTCACCGTGAACTGCCCCGCCCTGCCGGAACATATTCTGGAAAGCGAACTCTTCGGCTATGCCAAGGGCGCCTTTTCCGGGGCGACCCACGACAAAAAAGGGTTGTTTCTCGAAGCCAATGGCTCCACCCTTCTGCTGGACGAGATAGGCGACCTCCCCCCTACGCTCCAGACCAAGTTGCTCCGGGTTCTCCAGGAAAAAGAGATCATGCCCCTGGGCCAGACAAAAAGCTTGGCCGTTGATGTCCGGGTACTCGCCTCCACCAACCAGAATCTGGAGGAAAAAATCCGCCAGGGGCTTTTCCGGGAAGATCTTTTCTACCGCCTCAACGTGGTGACCATCACCATGCCGCCCCTGCGGAAACGACAAGAAGACATCCCTGCCCTGGCCCAGCATTTTCTCGCAACCTTTACCAAAGAATACGACCGCGAAGCCCTTGTCTTTGCCGCGGATGCGCTCCCCGCCCTGGTGAAACGGTACTGGAAAGGCAATGTCCGGGAACTGCAAAATGTTATCAAGCGGGCGGTGTTGCTTGCCGATGACCGCACCATCTCCGCCGCCCAGCTGATGGAACCGGAGCAGGAGACCTCCGCTCCCCGTCCAATCACCGAAAATCTCCACACCCTGCACTACAATCTCGCCAAACAACGGTTGGTGGAGGATTTCTCCGCCGCCTATCTGACCGATGCCCTGCAGCAAAACAACGGCAATGTCACGGCCGCAGCCCAGGCAAGCGGCATGAACCGCCAGGCTTTTCAAAAACTCATGCACCGCTTTGGTCTCGCGGCGGAAAAATTCCGCACCCCGCCGGAGAGGTAAGCGAGCAAAGCGCGACTCCGGGCAAGACCACCAGAAAAGGCAGAGACAAGCCCATTTTCGCCCAGTTGCCGAACCGTTAGCCCTGCCATTTTCTTACAGAAAATCACCCTGCCGCAAAAAATATGCGCCGCCTATTTTTTGCGGCACATTCCGCCCCATTTCCTGGCCTTTTCCCCTGCACCAGCCCATGACAAAAAACAACAATATCCGCACTGAATCAGACAGATAAACAAATCTTGTTCCTGCCGCGCCGGATTGGCATTGTTATTGCTCTCCCATTATTGGAGAGGAGACGTTTTAACCCCTCTCCAAAATCAACCAAAGCGCATCAGGCTCGAACGTCCTTGTTCAGCAACCGTCCGCGCTTGTCCGACAGTGAAAAACACAAAGGAAGGAGGTGCAACGGCACAACAGGGGGAACTTAGGGAACAGCCGTCTTTTACAACTTTTTCATTTCAGACAGGAGGTGGATGGTATGAAAGTCAAGTTCAGTATATTGCCGTTACTCGCCCTGGTGATGATGGCCTTGCCCATCACCCCGCAGGCACAGGCCAAAGAGGCTGCCCCTGCTCCAACCGTCACTCTCGACAAAACCTCGCTGGCCAACGGCGGCGAGATCATGGTCAGTGGCCAAGCCCCGGCCGGCGCCCAGGTCTATGTCGAATTCTATTCCGCCGACAAGTTGGTGCGGGCCAATCGCTTCGACGGCAAAAAAGATCCCAAAACCGGCAAGATCCCCTACAAGTTTTACCTGACCCACGAGATGCCGGCGTTTTATAAGATCCTCGTGCCCAAGGACATGCAGCCGGAGCTGGACAAGGCCAAGGCAGACGGCAAAAATTGGAAGTACTCCGAGGTGCTGAAGAAGGTCGGCGCGGACGCCGCTTACAGCGCCCCGGCCAAGATCAAGATTGACAGCTACCAGGCCACCATCATGGCCAGCATCATCGGCTCCCGCGGCGACCTGCTGGATCCCATGGACGAAAAGGCAACCAAGAGTGAGTCCATGAAGCTGGTAAAGGGCCGTTTCGGCAAGGTTGACAAACTGCTGAGCGCCAATGTCGAAACCCAGCCCGACGGCGCCTACACCGCCAAGATCAAGGTTCCTGCCGGCCAGGCCCCTGGTAAATACAGTGTCATTGTCACCGCCGTCACCGAACGCATCAAGGAAGGCGACAAGGAAACGGTCAAGAAGGTCAAGAGCGAGCCCGCCACCTTCGAGAACGCCGTGACCTTTCCCACCGTGTACCTTGATTCCGCCGGCACCAGCATCAACCTGATCTGGCCCTTTATCCTCTGCCTGGCCATCTCCATCTTCGGCGTGCTCATGGGCGCGGGCGGCGGCTTCATCTTGAACCCCATCCTGGTGACGCTCTTCCCCCTGCCCCACACCATCGTGGCAGGTACGGTCATGCCCACCGTGCTCTTCTCCCAGGGCTCCGGCATCTTCAACTACTCGAAGATCAAGTTCATCAACTGGAAGCTCGGCATCGGCGTCGGCTGCGCCATGCTGGTGGGCGGCTTTATCGGCCCCAAACTCACCGAGATGATCACCCTGGACCAGTTCAAGTTCGCCTTTGGCTGGATTTTGATCGTGCTGTCAGGCCTGATGTACTGGCAGACCACCCCCGGTTATCTTGAGAAAAACAAGAAGGAACAGGCCATCTTGAAAGAGTTCAAGAAGCGGGCCGAAGAATGCGCCAAAAAGGGCGAAGAAGGCACCAAGGCTTGTCCCACGGATCAAAAATGACGGCCTCGCTAAAAGGGAAAGCGGCCAACGGTCCGCGACGCAAAATCAACGAGTTACCAACGGATAACCGTTGTAAGCGCGTCTTTTTGCGATTTCAACAAAAATAAGAATATTACCAGGAGGAATCCGTTATGAAAGTAGATTTCTGGGGTCATGAATTTGAAGTCAACATGTGGATCGGCTGCCTCGGCGGCTTTCTCATCGCCATCATGTCCTCGATGTTCGGCTTTGGCGGCGGCCCGTTCATGGTGCCGTTGATGACCGTTGCCCTGGGGCTGCCCATGTACATCGTGGTCGGCAGTTCGCTCTTGGCCATCTTCTTCAACACGGCCATGGGCACCGTCCGGCACATGCAGTTCGGCAACTTCGACCTGGTGCTCTTTCTGGCCATGTTTCCCGCCGCCTTGCTGGGGGGCTACCTCGGCCCGCAGATCGCCAAACGGGTGAGCCCGACGGTGGTGAAACGCGTTGCCTGCGCGGGGCTGTTGCTGCTTGCCCTTAACCTGCTGGGCGTTTATTAAAAAACCCATCGTCCAGATCCGGTTCCACGGCGTACTCCTCCCTTTTCTCGCCGTGGGGCCGGACCTGGCTCCGGCCTCGGGATAAACCTTTGGCCCAAGCACCCTGCGGATAAAAAGAGGGTAAATGTATGGCACACATTTTCGTCTTGGATGATGTCCTGGATGCCGCCGTACTGACCCAGCGAATCCTGAGCAAAAAAGGACACCAGGTAGCAATCTTCACCGAAGAGCTGGAAGCATTGCAGTATGCCAGGAAAAACCAGGTGGATCTGGCAATCCTGGACATAAATCTAAAAAAAACCAACGGGATCAGCGTGCTGGAGGAACTCAAGCGTGCGGACCCGACGATCCGGGTCATCATGCTCACCGGATATCCGACCATTGAAACAGCCCGGCAGGCCCTGCACCTTGGCGCGACGGACTATTGCGTAAAACCCATCGACAAGAGCGAGCTGGAACAGAAGGTATCCGCCGCGCTGGCCCATTGAGCCGCGCCCGGCAAGCCACCTCCACAGGAGTCATGATCATGAAAAAATCAGTCTGGAGCATGTGCGGCATGTGCACCGTCCGCTGCCCCATCCGGGTCGAGGTCGAGGGCAACAACGTGACCTGGCTCGAAGGCAACCAGCATTTATTGAAAGGCGCCCTCTGCGCCAAGGGTTCGGCCGGGCCTGCCCTGGTGGCCGACAAGGAACGCCCCCAGCAACCGCTGATCCGCAAGGGCGGCCGGGGAGCCGGCCGCTGGGAGGCGGTGAGCTGGGAGTTCGCCCTGGACTACGTCGCGGACAAGCTCAAGGCCATCATCGACCGCCATGGCCCGGAGGCGATCATGGCCAGCTCCAGGGGCGGCCCATTCCAGGATCTGGTCAAGGCCTTTACCCATGCCCTGGGCTCGCCCAACTACAGCAACCACGACAGCGCCTGCGGCCGGAATGTGCACCACGCCAGCATCTCGTTGTTCGGCCTGGGCCGAAAAGGCTTTATCTACGACATCAAAAACGCCAAGCACCTGGTGCTGTTCGGCCGCAACATCCTCGCCTCCCTGCGGCCCGCCGAGGTCAACCAGGTCATGGACATGCTGGACAAGGGCGGCAAGCTCACCTATGTTGACGTCCGCCAGACCCTGACCGGCATCAAGGCCACCAATTTCTTCCAGGTGCGGCCGGGCACGGATTACGCCCTGGCCCTGGCCCTGATCCACGAGATCATCAAAGCCGAGGGCTACGACGCGGACTTCGTGGAGCGCTACACCACCGGTTTTGACGAACTGGCCTATTTTGTGGAAAACTACTCGGCGGAATGGGCAGCCAAGGAATGCGGGATCAAGGCCAAGGACATCCATAGTCTGGTTGGCCAGCTCATTGCCGACCGGCCCAAGGTCATCTTCCATCCGGGCTGGATGCTCTCCCGCTACAACGATTCTTTTTACGCCAGCCGGGCCTTGAACTGCCTCAACGCCCTGATGGGCAACATCGAGGTCGAGGGCGGCCTCATCTTTGCCAAGGGTGCCGGAGACTGCGGCGGCAAGGGTCCACGCGCGCTCAACGAACTCTCGCCCAAGCCGACCGCCAAAAGGGCCGACGGGGTGGGAGACGTGTACAAACAGTTCGAGAAAGGACCGGGTCTCTTCCATCTTTTCTACAAGGCCATGGCCACGGGCAACCCGTATCCGATCAAGGGGATCATCTGCGTCCGCCACGACCCCTTCACCTGCTTCCCCGACCCGCAGGCCCAAAAGGAGGCGCTGGACAACTGCGACCTGATCGTTTCCGTCGACACCCACTACAGCGAGTTCGGCTGGTATGCCGATGTGATCCTGCCCGAATCGACGTATCTTGAGCGCGACAGCATGATCGCCCTGCAAAAGGGGATGAAACCCCGAATGATCATGCGCCACAAGGCCATCGAACCCCAGGCCGACACCCGCGACCTCTACAGCATCATCAAGGGGTTGGCCACCCGGCTCGGGCTGGACCAGTACTTCCCGCACAACACCATGCAGGAGCTCTGGGCCTGGCAGCTGGAGCCCACCGGCTTTTCCCTCGCCGATTTCGGAAAAAAGGGTTTTGTCGAATACGCCGACAAACCGGTGATGTACGACCGGGAGAAGCTGGAAGGCAAGTTCAAGACCCCTTCGGGCAAGATCGAGATCGTCAGCCAGAAGCTCAGCGAATGGGGATTTCCCTCCTGGAAGCCCTACGAGAGCCCAGCCAAGCCGCCGAAGGGCCAGTATCGGTTGGTGTTCGGCCGCTCGCCCCTGCATGCCCACAGCCACACGGTCAACAACCCGCTGCTCAACGAGATGATGCCGGAGAACACCCTGTGGATCAACACCAGGGAAGCGGGCAAGATGGGGGTTGCCGAAGGGGATTTCGTCGATGTCATCTCCGGCGATATCACCAGTGTGATCACCGCCAAGCTGACGGATTTCATCCACCCCGAGGCGGTCTACACTGTACACGGGTTTGGCCGTCAGATTCCCCTCCAAACCAGGGCCTACCATGCGGGCATGAGCGATCAGAAACTCATGAAGGGCCAGTTGCAGAACATGGACCCCGTGGGCGGCGGCCTCAACCTCTGCGAGACCTTTGTCACCGTACGGAAAAGCTCCAAAAACCATCAACGGAAGGTGGAACTATGAACACCTACACCTTGTATCTCAACAGCAAACGGTGCATAGGCTGCCACGGCTGCGTGGTCCATTGCAAAGCCAACAAGGGATTGCCGGTGGGCCCGATTCTCTGCGAGATAAGCCATGAACCGCTCAAATCGGTGCGGGGGGTCCCCAAAACCGAGTTCAAGTTCCGCTCCTGCTACCACTGCGAAGACCCGTTTTGTGTCACCATCTGCCCCACCGGGGCGATGAAAAAACGGGAAGACGGCATCGTCTATGTGGATGTGCCTAAATGCATCGGCTGTATGGCCTGTGCCGGCGCCTGCCCTTGGGGCATCCCCCAGCACAACCCGGAAACAAACAAGGCGGTGAAATGCGATTACTGCATGGACCGCCTGGATGCGGGGTTGCAACCGGCCTGTGTGACCAAATGCACCACCCATGCCTTGAAACTGGTTGCCATGAAGGAAATCTGATCCGTCCGAAAAAAAACCGGGCGTTATCCCCTGCGGATAACGCCCGGTGCCAATACCTTTCCGCGCAAGCCGCCACTCCTCTGCCCTGCCAACCCCCCATGAATACGCGCAAAAAATTAGTTGCCAAAAAACTAAAATAGAGTTATTAAGAATTCAATAGAATTACTAAACGCTTGGCGCCCGCCTGTCGCCATCCGCCGCAGTTGCCCCTTGTATCACACAGGCGAATCTCTCTCCTCCCCCTCGAGAGAAGCCGCCGGACGCAAGTCCGGCGGCTTTTTTTATTCCCACCCCTCCGAACTGCCCGATCAATCAGCGTTTTGGGCGGCCAGACTCTTCTGCACCTCAAACGGCACCGGCGCGTACTCCTTGAACCGTCGCTTGAAGCTGGCCCTCCCCTGGGTCAGAGATTTGAGGGCGGTGGTGTATTTGTACTGCTCGGCCAGCGGGGTCAAGGCCTTGATCACCTGATACCGACCCTGGGTTTCCATGCCGCTGATGATCGACCGCCGCGTCTGGAGATCTCCCATCACCTCGCCCATCACCTCTTCCGGCACCATGATCTCCATCTCGTAAATGGGTTCGAGGAGAAGCGGGTCCGCCGCCCTGAAGGCCTCCTTAAAGGCCTGGGCTCCGGCGATCTTGAAGGAGATGTCGTTGGAGTCCACCGCGTGCATCTTGCCGTCGAAGACCATGACCCGCACATCCCGTACATGGGAGCCGGTCATGGGGCCTTCCTGCATCTTCTCCATGACCCCCCGCTGGATGGAGGGCAGGTACTTGCCGTCGATGACCCCGCCCACGATGCAGTTATAAAACACCAGCTTGCCGCCCCAGGGCAGGTCGATCTCCTCGCGCCCGCGCACATTGAGGTCGGTGGGGTCCGGCGCCCCGTCCACATGGGGCTCGATACGCAGGTGCACCTCGGCGAACTGGCCCGAGCCGCCGGACTGTTTTTTGTGGCGGTACATGGCGGTGGCCGGCCTCTGGATCGTCTCCCGGTAGGGGATCTTCGGCTCCATAAATTCTGTTTTGATCCCGTACACATGCTCCAAACGCCAGCGGGCCACCTGCAGGTGCAACTCGCCCTGGCCCCAGAGAATCAGCTGCTTCACCTCCGAGGCAAACTCGGCCTTGAGGGTTTGGTCCTCGGTCTGCATGTCGCGCAGCGCCTCGCCCAGCTTCTCGTCGTCCTTCTTCTCCTTGGCCACGATGGCCGAACGGATGCGCGGTTCGGGAAATTCGATGGGCGCCACCCCCACCCGTTTCTCCTTGGCATGGAGGGTATGGTTGGTGTTGGTGGTTTTCATCTTCAAGGTCGCGCCGATGTCGCCGGCGGAGAGCTTCTTCACCTGGTTGCGCTCCTTACCATCCATGATAAAGAGCTGGGCCAACCGTTCGACGTCGCCGGTCTGGTAGTTGACCAGATCCTGCCCCTCGCTCACCTCGCCGGAACAGACCTTGAAAAAGGTGATCTTGCCGAGATAGGGCTCCACCAGGGTCTTGAAAACAAAGAGCACCGGAGGGCCTGCCGGATCGCAGGCGAGCTCCCCGCCGTCCAGGGTGTGCTCCGGCAGCATCTCGTAGGCCGTGGGGGCCACGTTATCGATGAAACCCATCATCCTCCCGCTGCCCATGTTCTGTTTGGCGGAGAGGCAAAAGATCGGGAAGAGCGACCGGTTGCGCATGCCGATCTTAAGCCCCATGCGCATCTCGTCCTCATCCAGGCTGCCCTTGTCGAAATACAGCTCCATCAGGCCCTCGTCGTTTTCCGCCGCCTTTTCCACCAATTCGTTATGGAGCTTGTCGGCCCGCTCCTTCTCGCTTTCGGGGATGGGCAGCTTCTCGGGCTTGCCGCCTGCGGGGGGAAAGCGGTACATGGTCATCTTGAGCAGGTCGATGATCCCGTTAAAGCCCGCGCCCTGATTAACCGGATACTGCATGAGCACCGCCGCCTTGCCGAAGCGTTCCTGAATGGAAGAAACCGCCTCGTCGTAGGCAGCCTTGGGATGATCCACCTGATTGATCGCAAAGATGGTGGGTTTACCGAATCGTTCCACCGAGTTCCAAACCAGCTCCGTGCCCACCTCCACCCCGTACTGGGCGTTGATCAGCATGACGCAGGTATCGGCCACCCGCAGGGCGGAGACAATCTCGCCCACGAAATCGTCCAACCCGGGGGTGTCGATGATGTTGATCTTGTAATCCCGCCATTCGGTGTGCAGGGAGGTGGCGTACACCGAGTTGCCGCGTTCGTGCTCGACCTGGTGATAATCGGAGATGGTATTTTTGTCCTCAACCGTGCCGCGTCTCTTGGTAAGCCCCGCCTCAAAAACCATGGTCTCGGCCAGGGTTGTCTTGCCGGATTTGACACTGCCCAGCAAAACGATGTTCTTGATGTGCTTGTCGTCATAGACTTTCATGCGGCGCCACCTCTCTTGGTCAATATGATTTCCATCCTGCCGGTTTGGGCCGGCAGGGCAAAAGGCATCAGGTTCAGGATAGCAAAAAAGAGAGGCAGACAGCAGATTTTTTTCCCGGGGAAGTAGGTTTTTCCCCCCGACCCAGCGGGCAAAGGTGGATGTTGGCGTTCCGCTCCGGATCATGGTATATTGCGCCCTTGCCAACAGCCCTGACGCGCACGTTTTTCCTGCCCACCAGCACAAAGGAGCATCCTCTTGCCTACCACCTTCCAGGCCATGGTCGTAACGCAAACCGCCCCCGATCAGTTTCAACGGGCCATCGTCACCAGAAACTTAAGCGATCTGCCTGACGGCGAGGTTCTGATCCGAGTGCGATACTCTTCGCTCAATTACAAGGATGCCCTTTCCGCCTCGGGCAACCGGGGGGTGACCAGGCGCTACCCGCACACCCCAGGCATTGACGCCGCAGGCGAGGTGCTGGAAAGCGCCTCCCCTGCTTTTTCCCCCGGCGACGCGGTCATTGTCTCCTGCTATGATCTCGGCATGAATACCCCAGGCGGCTTTGCCCAGAGGATCCGGGTGCCGGCCAAATGGGTTATGCCCCTGCCCGCCGGACTCACCCTGCGGGAGAGCATGATCTACGGCACCGCCGGTTTTACCGCAGCCCAATCCGTGGCCCGCCTTGAGCGCCACCCGGTCTTGCCGGAACAGGGCAAGATCCTGGTCACCGGCGCCACCGGCGGCGTGGGCAGCATGGCCGTGGCCATGCTTGCCTTAAGCGGCTTTACCGTGGCCGCCGCCACCGGGAAACCGGAGCAGGCGCAATTTTTACGCGACCTGGGCGCCCAGGAGATTGTCCCTCGGGAAAACAGCATCGACCGCAGCGGCCGGATGCTCCTCAAGGGAAAATGGGCCGGGGTAATCGATACGGTGGGGGGCGAGATGCTGGCCACTGCCATCAAGTCCACCCGCTATGGCGGCGCGGTAACCTGTTGCGGCAATACGGCCTCTCCGGACCTGCCCCTGAACGTCTACCCCTTTATCTTGCGGGGGGTGAGCCTTATCGGCATTGACAGCGCCGAATGCCCCATGGCGATCCGCATCCCCATCTGGCAGAAAATCGCCACCACCTGGCGGTTGCCAAACCTCGAACGGGTTGCCACGGAAATTTCGCTCAAGGAGCTTGACCAACATATCGAATGTATTCTACAAGGAAAGCAGAGGGGTCGGGTGATCCTCAATCTTGATGCCTGAGCCTCGCTTTTCTCCCTACCTTGCGAAAGGGAACCGCCATGCGCCTGCACACCACCATCCTGCTCGCCCTTGTCCTCTGCCTAGCCCCGGGATGCTCAGGCATGCTGCCTGTGGCCAAGACTACGGACGAAACCCGCTGGGAGAGCTTTGAGCAGGTCAAGGGTTCCTTTGACCTGATAACCCCTTTTGCAACCACCAAAGCCGACCTGCAAAAGCTTGGCTTCGACCCTTACCAAACCTCTAATATCCAGATTCTCAACTATCTGGCTATCATCGCCAAATTCATGCCCAACACCAATATCACCAAGGCCGATCTGCCCCCTGGCCTTCAAGGCTGCGTGGAGGCAACGGATTCCTGTATCGCCTATGAGCTGAAGACCCAGAACCTTAAAAGCCAACGGCATGGCAGCCTTTTCCTTGACCTCTTTCGCTTCAAGCGCCAGTCCCACCAGTCCGGCTGGCGCTTTTCCGCCTTCATTGTCCTGGTGGACGATCTGGTGGTGTACAAACTCTGGGACGGCCAGCCTCGCATTGAAGGCGAAGTTTTTAAAAAGAACCCCCTCGGCCCCCTCCAGGAACCTGCGGACCTGGCCACGGATGCCGCGGTGGTCGGGACTTTTTAGCAGCCCGCTGGTTCAGGACCAAAAAAATATGGAGAAATTCCATCCATCCTCTTGGAAAAGGAAAATTTTCGGTGGGGAGACTTGACGAGCTGTACCTCTCGGAGAGACCTTAAAAACGGAAAGGTGATCGGCATGGAGATGATGGACTTCTTAAAGAAATGGTTCGTGGAGCACCTGCAGACGATGGGGATTACCGCTATGTAATTTTTTTTAAGGGAGTTGGCGTGTCCACACTTCCTGAAATACCTCAATCCGTTTTCAAACAACACCCAGGGCTCTCAGCATGGCGAGGAAATCACGCTGCTCGAACCGAGTCAAACCTGCCTGACCGGCCAGTTCCAGCGCTTGACGGTACTCCTCCGGTCGCAGCATACGGTCAAGGGGCGGGAAGTTCATGGCCTCGCCGCAGGGACGGTACTGATCCATGACATTGACATAGGTGTTGGACGAAATATCCCTGGCCAGAAAGCCAAAGATCTCACGGCTCTCCCCCAGCCCCTCCGGCATGACCAGATGGCGCACCAGGAGCCCACGCTCGGCAAGCCCCTCACCATTGATCCGCAGATCCCCCACCTGACGGTGCATCTCGCCCATCGCCAGCCTAGCTTTTTCCGGGTAGTCCGCTGCCTTGGCAAACCTGTGGGAACTCGCTCTTGACCAAAACTTGAAATCCGGCATGTAGATGTCGATTATTCCGTCAAGAAGCCGGAGGGTATCCACCTCGTCATAGCCGCTGGTATTGTATACCAACGGGGCGGAGAGTCCGGCCTCAACGGCAAGCGGCAAGGCCTCCAGTATCTGCGCCACCACATGGCTGGGCGTCACCAGATTGATGTTAAGACAACCCTGCTGGCCGAGACGCACCATCATCGCTGCCAGTTCCGGGGCGGTGACCTCCTCCCCCTCTCCCAGGTGACTGATCTCGTAGTTCTGACAGAAGACGCACCCGAGGTTGCAGTTGGCAAAAAAGATGGTGCCGGACCCGCCCCGCCCAACCAGTGGGGCTTCCTCGCCGAAATGGGGATGATAGGCCGAAACCACGGCCAGCCGGCCGGTGCGGCAGAAACCCTGCTCCCCGGCCAACCGGTTCACCCCGCAGCGCCGGGGGCAGAGATCGCAACCGGCCAACCGTTCCAGAGCCGCATCCTTTCGCCGAAGCAGCTCACCGCTGGCGTGGAGGGCAAGATAGCCTGGGGCAGAAGACATTTCAGACAGCTCCCTTAACTCCCCCACCCGCCTAGGATGGAACTGCTGTCACCCATGGACTTGCCAGGTGTTCAGTATGCCTCATGTTTATCCAGCTGCATGATGAGGGCCATCGCATTTTCAGAATCAGGATTTTGTCGGAGAACTTGGTAAAGATAGTTGCGGGCAGTCTTGTAATCTTTCAGGTCGACCAACAGCACCGCATAGTTGTAGTTGAGTGTTTCGTCGTCAGGCGCAATCCCCAAGGCGCGTTTGTAATATTTTTCAGCCCGCTCATACTCCTTGCGCCGTCTGCAGATAATGCCCATCTGGTTTAAAAAAGCAATGTCCTCCACACCCTCGCCCATGCTCCGCTGCATGATCGCCTCGGCCTCTTTATCCATATCGAAGTCCAGGCAGGTCTCTATATACTTCGGGGGCAGCGTCGCCTTCTTTCTGGAGAGCTTCAGCGCCCTGGCCAAGGAAGCTTTTGCTTCCGCCGTGTTGCCCACGGTTTTGAGCTGTACCGCCAGATCCAAATACCGCTCCGGGGTGTTAGGAGAAATCTCGATCGCTTTTTTCAGCACGTCCAAGGCGTTGATCTGATCGCCTTTAAGCCGATAAATCCGGGAAAGCCCATCCAGAGACCTGACATAGAGATCATTGCTACAGTCCTTGCACCGCTTGTAATTTGCCTCGGCCTCATCCATCTTGCCGATTTTTTCCAGCGCCTGGGCAAGATGGAAATAGGTGGCTGACTGGCCTGGCTGCAGATCCCTGGCCTCTTCCAGGGATTGGATGGCGACCTCGTGTTGTCCTTCCCGCAAGTATTTTTTGCCTTTGAACAACGCACGATGGTATGGGTCTGGATCGTAGGTCTTCTGAAGGGCGGAATACATCTTTTGCCGGATGACCACCTCGGTCACGGGCTTGACCAGATAGGCATCGATGTGCTCCTCGGTCACGGACATGATCCGGTCCATGTCATCGACGCAGGTGACCATGATGAACGGCAGGGGCCAATATTTTTCCGAATTTCGGATACGTTGGAGCAACTGCAGTCCGTCCTCCTCCGGCATCAGCATATCCGAAAGAACGATATCAATCTGCCCTTCGAACGACTGGATCTTGTCCCACGCTTCCTTGCCGTTCCTGGCCGTGATGACGTTTTGATAGCCGATATTCCCCAACATGTTGACAATCATGGTGAGCGTGGAGAGGTTGTCTTCGACAACGAGGCATGTACAGTTTTGATGTTTCAAATTACGTCCTTCAGACAAAACAGGATATCCATATTGCCCATTGGGCAAGCCCTAGTTTTTCTCATGGTAGTTACATTATTGTCATCAGAATGCGGCTAAAAGTCAAAAATCCCAAAAACAGAAAGGCTGCTGTTTGCCATTTTGGCCATGCTTTTCAATAACTACAATGCGTCACAAAAATCAACCCCGAGAAAAATGAGCTGGATATGTTACACCATTCCGGGACAAAAAAACCTTGCGCTCACCTTGATCTCCCTGTAATAAGAATTATTATCAACTCAGGAGGAAGATCATGTCGCAACTCAACAACCACAGCCTGCGGATAACCAAGCAACGCCAGATCATTCTCGATGAACTGTGCAGCGTGACCTCGCACCCCACCGCTGATGTGCTCTACCAGATGGTGCGCAAACGGTTGCCAAAAATCAGCCTGGGTACGGTCTACCGCAATCTTGAGATCATGTCCGAGTGCGGGATCATCCAAAAATTGGATATCGGCGGCACACAAAAGCGTTTTGACGCTACACCCCATGTCCATTACCATGTGCGCTGCAACCAGTGCGGCCGGGTTGATGATCTTGATCTTCCCCCGGATTTCAATGTGGAAAAAGCGGCGGGCAAGCTGACCTCTTTTAAAATTCTCCGGCACCGTCTGGAATTCACCGGCATCTGCCCGCAATGCCAGCCCTGATTTTCTCCCGATCTGTTTTTTCCCACACAGACCACCGGGAAATATGTACAATACAATAAAAATCCAACCACTTTTCCGAGACAATTGTCGCATCCCACGCAGGAGGTTATTCCCATGGGCTCTTTGAAAGGCTCCCGTACAGAAAAAAACATCCTCACCGCCTTTGCCGGCGAATCCCAAGCCCGCAACCGGTACACCTATTTTGCCTCCCAGGCCAAGAAGGATGGCTTTGTCCAGATCTCCGACATCTTCACCGAAACGGCCAACCAGGAAAAGGAACATGCCAAACGGCTGTTCAAGATGCTGGAAGGCGGCGAGGTGCAGATAACCGCCAGCTTTCCCGCGGGGACGGTCGGCACCACCCTGGAAAACCTTGGCGAAGCCGCGGCTGGAGAAAACTACGAACAAACCACCATGTATCCTGAATTTGCCAAGATTGCCCGGGAAGAGGGCTTTCCCGACATAGCCGGGGTATTCATGGCCATTGCCGTGGCGGAGAAGCAGCACGAAAAACGATACCGGGATCTCATGGCCAATATCGAAAAAGGCCGGGTTTTCAAAAGAGACGCCACGGTGACCTGGCGCTGCCGCAACTGCGGCTATCTCCACGAGGGCACGGAAGCCCCGGAAAAATGCCTGGCCTGCGCCCATACCCGGGATCATTTTGAACTGCATGGCGAAAACTGGTAACCCAACATAAGAGGAGGAAATACCATGGCCGAAAAACTGCAAGTGTATAAATGTGACGTGTGCGGCAATATCGTCGAGGTCCTGCACGGCGGGGTCGGTGAGCTCGTCTGTTGCGGCCAGCCCATGACCCTACAGACCGAAAACACCGTCGATGCCGCCAAGGAAAAACATGTGCCGGTGATCGAGAAGGTGGCGGGTGGCTACAAGGTGAAGGTCGGGGCCGTTGCCCATCCCATGGAGGAAAAGCACCATATCGAATGGATCGAACTTATCGCCGGGGACAAGGCCTACCGCCAGTTCCTGAAAGTCGGAGAGGCCCCGGAGGCCTTTTTCGCCGTGGACGCGACCTCCGTCAGCGCCCGCGAATTCTGCAACCTCCACGGACTATGGAAGGCCTAAGATGCTGAGCAAAACCATAGAAAAAGCTCTCAACGAGCAGATAAACGCGGAATTTTATTCCTCCTATATGTATCTGTCCATGAGCACCTATTTCGACTCCATCGGGTTGCCCGGCGCAGCCCAGTGGATGCAGGCCCAGACCCAGGAGGAATGGTTCCATGGCATGAAACTTTTTCGGTATGTCAATGAACGGGGTGGCCGGGTGGCCTTGAAGGCCATCAAACAACCCCCCGTCGACTGGAAATCGACCCTGCACGTGTTTCAGGATGTGCTCAGCCATGAGCAGAAGGTCACCGGCCTGATCAACAACCTGGTCAACCTGGCCCTGGACGAGCGCGATCATGCCACCAACATCTTCCTGCAATGGTTTGTTTCGGAGCAGGTCGAGGAGGAGGCCAATGTCGGCGCGGTGCTCGACAAGCTCAAGCTCATCGGCAAGGACGCCACCGCGCTGTTCACCCTGGACGCGACACTGGGGCAACGGGTCTTCACCCCGCCTCCGGCAAAGGGAGAATAGCGGTTTCCCGACAAAAGCGCAAAGGTAGCAACAAAAAACAAGCCCTGCCGACCGGAAACAATCGGCAGGGCTTTTACACATGAGGACGACATGGCTGCGATAGAAATTAAAAAGGACATCTACTGGGTTGGCGCCGTGGACTGGAACATCCGCGACTTCCACGGGTACTCCACGGAAAAGGGCACAAGCTACAACGCCTATCTGATCAAGGACGAAAAGATCGCTCTGTTTGACACCGTGAAAAAAGAGGTGAAGGGCGATCTGGCCCACCATCTCTATCAGGTGCTGGGAGACCCGAGCAAGATCGACTACATCATCGTCAACCATGTGGAGATGGACCACTCCGGCTCCCTGCCGGAGCTGATCGACCTCATCAAGCCGGAAAAAATCTTCTGCTCGCCCATGGGCAAGAAAGCCCTGATCGAACATTTCCACCGGGAAGATTGGCCGTTCGAAGTCGTGGCCACCGGGGATTCCATCAGCCTCGGCAAAAGGACGGTGCAGTTTCTTGAAACCAAGATGCTGCACTGGCCGGACAGTATGTTTTCCTACATTCCCGAAGACAAATTGCTCATCTCCAGCGACGCCTTCGGCCATCACTGGGCCACCTCGGAACGCTTCGACGATGAGGTGGATCCCCATGAACTCATGGTGCATGCGGGCAAGTATTATGCCAACATCCTGATGATCTTTTCGCCCATCGTCCAGAAATTGCTCGCCCAGGTCAAGGAGATGGGGTTGCAAATCGAGATGATCGCCCCGGACCACGGCGTCATCTGGCGCACCTCGCCCCAGACCATCCTTGAGGCCTATGACCGCTGGAGCCGGGGCGAAACAAAGAACAAGGCCGTCATCATCTACGATACCATGTGGCACAGCACCGAAAAGATGGCCAAAGCCGTGATGAACAGCCTGTTGCGGGCCGGGATCACTAACGTGAAAATGTTGCATGTCCGCAAAAACCACCGTAGCGACATCATCACCGAGGTGTTGGACGCGCGCGCGGTCATCCTCGGCTCACCGACCCTGAACAACAACATCATGCCGGCCATGGCCGACATCATCACCTACATGAAGGGCCTGCGCCCGAAAGATAAAATCGGCGCGGCCTTCGGCTCGTTCGGCTGGAGTGGCGAGGCGGTAAAACATCTCACCGGACACATGACGGACATGGGCTTTGAAATCGTAGGCGAGGGCGTCAAAATCAAAAATGTCCCGACCCATGAGGCGCTGGAGCATTGCACGGAATTGGGCAGCCTGATTGCCGCAGCCATGCAAAAGTAACCGGCGCGACACTTCTCATAGTGCTGCATCCCCATGTCCCCTTTCGAGAGAAAACCTATGGCGGTGAGCCAGAGAGGCATCAAGCAAGAAATCCTGGCCCTGCTGGGTCAGGCGGAGCTTGATGCCCTCCTCACCGCCCTGGCCGGATACCCGCCGGAAAAATTGCTCAACCCTTTATTTTCCGCGATCTGTAGCGCCTCTGAAAAAACAAAATGGAACGCCGTTTCCGCCATGGGCGCGACCGTGGCCCGGCTTGCGGACCAGGATATGGAGGCGGCCCGCATTGTTATGCGCCGCTTCATGTGGAACCTCAACGACGAATCCGGCGGCATAGGCTGGGGCACACCCGAGGCCATGGCGGAATGCCTGACCCGCCATGAAGGCCTGGCCCAGGAATATACCAAGATCCTGGTTTCCTTCATGCGGGAGGACGGATTTTACCTCGAACTCCCGGCCCTCCAGCGCGGCCTCATGTGGGGCATAGGCCGACTGGCCCCGGTTCGTCCGGAACTGCTCCGCGCTTGGAACGCCCCACGCTACCTACTTCCCTACCTCGACTCGGCAGACCCCGTTGTCCGGGCTCTGGCCGCCCGCGCCTTGGGGCAGCTCGGGGTCGTAGAGGCGGCGGCAAAAATTAAACAATTTCCCGGCGACACCACGGAGTTTTCCCTGTATGCCGATCACCGCCTGGCCACTGTCACCTCTGGGCAGCTTGCCCGTGCCGCCCTTGCCGCCCTCACGCCTGTTGTTAAATAACCATCCCTGCCTTGCCATCCGTCTCCCATTCTTACCAGCCCATTGCTTTCCCTGCCGCGACATGTTATATTTTATGGTTATACTTATCTTTTTGATTTTACGTATTTTTCACGCGTAATGCGTGGGACTTTTTTTGATAAAGAAGGGATCACGTGGAACAAGACACCAGTCTAGTGAAAAACCAAAAACTCACTGAGATCTTCGCCAAGATGAACCTGAGCGAACTTCCAGCCATCTCCGGGCACGTCAATGAGGTTTTGCAGATAACCCTCAATAAACGCGTTTCGATACCTTGCGTTTCCAATGTTATCCTGAAGGATTATTCGCTCACCAACAAAATTCTCCAGGTTGCCAACTCGGCCTATTATATCCGGGGGGCGCGCATTTCCACCATTGAACGGGCCGTGACCTCCCTGGGTCTTGATGTCGTCCGGGAACTTGCCGTTTCCATCAGCCTCATCGAAGAATTTCTCAAATGCGGCGGCGAAAAAGATGGCTTGAGCAAGCAAATGGCGATTTCGCTGCTCAGCGCCAACCTCAGCAAGCTCCTGGTCCAGACATACAAGATTCCTGTCTCGCCGGAAGAGGCTTACATCTGTGCCCTTCTGCACGATCTGGGCCGCATTATCATGACCATTTATTTCCCGGATGTGTATCGACGCATCGAAGCAGGAACAACCAGCGGCAGCTCCGAAGACGCCATGTGCCGCCTGATGTTCAAACAACTCACCTTCCATGAAATCGGCCAGGAAATTGCCCGCTTCTGGAATTTTTCCGACACCATTATCGCCTGCATGGATCCCAATCCCCCGGAAGCAGAATCCATGGTTGACAAGCTGCTTCTCCTGCAAAATCTTGCTGTTTTCTCTAACCTCTTTATCCGGGCTATTTGCGACAAAAAACCGCCCCATATCGTGGCCAGGCGCTTTAAAACCCTCTTCCCCATCAAGATGCTTCCGGTCCTTGAAATGTGTCTCACCTTGGCCGACACGGTGGGCAGCGTCTCGGGGGTTATCCGCTACGGCCTCACCAAGCTCAAATTTCGGAGCAAATGTATCGCCACCACACACAAATACCAGAAAAAACCCATCCCTGAGCCCCCCGCCGTCTAGTACCTTGCAACTCTTAATATTTCGACGCCACCTACGCCAATCAATGGTTTGATCTGAAAAACTCCCCTCCCCTTGTGGGAGGGGTTGGGGGTGGGGGTAGCTACAACCTGCTGAGATAATGGCAACTTCCCCCTCTCCCTAACCCTCCCCCGCAAGGGGGGAGGGAATTAATTTGATGTCGATTAAAAAGTTCCAAGGTACTAGCCTAAAAACAAACCGCCCGACTCCCCAACCGGTTTTCCGCAGCCTTGTCACATTTTTTCTTGACAACCTGAGCGCGGATTCGATATAAGACTAAAAATATCTTATATCTCTTTCTTTGCATTGGACCGCACCCATGAGACTTACCCGCGCCGGAGAATATGGAATACGCTGCGTTCTGCACCTTGCCCGACATGGCAAGGGAACGCTGGTCAGCAGAAAGGAGATCGCCGTGCGCACCGATGTGCCGCCGCACTTTCTGGCAAAAATCGCCCAGCAGCTGGCCAGGGCCGGAATCATCGAAATCCTGCAGGGGGCAAACGGCGGCTACCGTCTGCTGGCCGACCCGTCGGAGATTACCCTGCTGGCGGTCATCGAGGCGATCATCGGCGAGATCTCCCTCAACGATTGCGTGGGCCGGCCCGAATCCTGCCGGAACAGCGCGCTCTGTACCGTGCACCGGGTCTGGAACAAGGCCAATCAGCAGCTCCGGGCAACCCTGCAAGAGGCGGACTTTGCCACCCTGGCCGCAGAAGATACCTGCTGCCTGACTCCTTTTCCTATGGCGGGCAGCCAGAACCGGCCCAGCGGAAAAAAATAATTTGACCGGGCAAATGCCCACCATATACAACAGAGGAACAGGATCGTTTTTGTCCGACGAGGGGGAGGCACGTATGACTGCACTGCCAAAACAGCTGTATCTTTTTTATCGAGACGGCTTCCGCTCCATGGTGGTGGGGAAAACCCTGTGGAAGATCATCGCCCTAAAACTGTTCCTCTTGCTTGCTGTTCTCAAGCTATTTTTCTTTCCCAATTATCTTGCCACCAATTTTAACACCGAGCGAGACCGGGCCGGACATGTTCTGGAGAACCTTACCAGAACGCCACCTGCCCGTTAACACCTGTAGATTTATCTTCTTTTTTTACCGCATTTTTTAATCATGGCAGGAATTCGCTCCTGCCGCCAGCACACACAAGGAGGGGGTATTGTGGGAGATCAACTTTTAACCACGGTGGACTGGGCCAGGGCACAATTCGCCCTGACCGCCATGTATCACTGGATTTTTGTACCGTTGACCCTGGGGCTGTCCTTTCTCATCGCCTTTTTTGAGACCATCTACGTCAAAACCGGCAATGAGGAATGGAAAAAACTGACCAAATTCTGGATGACCCTCTTCGGCATCAACTTCGCCATCGGGGTGGCCACCGGCATCATTCTGGAATTTCAGTTCGGCACCAACTGGTCCAACTACTCCTGGATGGTGGGAGACATCTTTGGCGCGCCCCTGGCCATCGAGGGCATCTTCGCTTTCTTCATCGAGGCCACCTTCTTTGCCGTGATGTTCTTCGGCTGGCAGCGGGTAGGGAAAGGGTTCCACCTTTTTTCCACCTGGATGGTGGCAGTGGGCTCCAACCTCTCGGCGGTCTGGATTCTCGTGGCCAACGGCTGGATGCAGTTTCCCGTCGGCATGGCCTTCAATCCCGACAAAGCCCGCTTTGAAATGCAGAATTTCTGGGAGGTCGCCCTTTCCCCGGTGGCGGTGCACAAGTTCACCCACACCACCAGCTCGGCCTTTCTGCTCGCCTCGCTCTTTGTTGTGGGCATCTCCGCCCTCTTCCTCTTGCAGGAGCGGCATCAGAAAATGGCCAAGCGCAGCATGGTGGTTGCCGCGGTCTTCGGCTTCATCGCCTCCATCTTTGTCGCCTTTACCGGTGACGAGGCCGCCTTCAGCGTGGCCCAACGGCAGCCGATGAAACTGGCGGCCATGGAGGGCTTGTACGTGGGGCAGGAAAAGGCCCCCATCGTTGCCATGGGTATCATCAACTCCAGCAAGAAACCAGGCGATGATCTGCCTGCCTTCTACCAGGAGGTGAAAATCCCCGGCCTGCTGTCGCTCCTGGCCAACCGGGATGCCAACAGCTTTGTCCCAGGGATCAATGATCTGGTTTTCGGCAATGCCGAGCGCAATATTATGGGCGCCGAGCAACGCATGGTCACGGGCAAGATCGCCCTGGCCGAGCTGGCCCGCTACAAGTATGCAAGAGAAAAAGGGGATGAGGCGGAAGCCGCCGCAGCCCTGGCCATTTTTGACCAGCACAAGGGAGATCTCGGCTACGGTTATCTGAGCAACCCCGCCGAGGCCGCGCCGCCGGTGGCCACCACCTTCTACAGCTTTCATATCATGGTGGTGCTGGGCACCCTGTTCCCGGTGATCTTCCTCGCGGTGCTCTACTTCGCCTTCAAGGGCACCCTGGAGTACCAGCGCTGGCTGAACCTGGCCTGCTTTTTCTCCATCTTTTTGGGCTATGTGGCGCAACAGGCCGGATGGGTAGTGGCCGAGGTGGGCCGGCAACCCTGGGCCATTCAGGGGTTGCTGCCGGTGGGCGTGGCCAGCACCAACATTGCCGCAAGCAACGTGCAGACCACCTTCTTCATCTTCCTCACCCTGTTTACCGCCCTGCTGCTGGCGGAGATTCGCATTATGATGAAGCAAATCAAGATCGGACCGGAGGCATAAGACCATGATAGGAAACCTGGATCACTCAACTCTGCAGCAACTCTGGTGGCTGATCGCCTCCGTGGTCGGGTCGCTTTTTCTCTTCCTGACCTTTGTTCAGGGCGGCCAAACCCTGATCTTTACCCTGGCCTCCACCGAAGAGGAAAAATCCCTGATCATCAACACCATGGGCCGCAAGTGGGAGCTGACTTTCACCACCCTGGTCCTCTTCGGCGGCGCCCTGTTCGCTGCCTTTCCGCTTTTTTACGCCACCAGCTTCGGCGGGGCCTACTGGGTGTGGATGCTCATCCTCTTCACCTTTATCCTCCAGGCGGTGAGCTACGAATACCGCAAGAAACCCGACAACATCCTCGGCGCGCGGACCTATGAGATCTTCATGGCCATCAACGGCAGCATCGGCCTTCTCCTGATCGGCGCGGCGGTGGGCACCTTTTTCACCGGCTCCCGTTTCAGCCTCAACCTCTACAATTCCGTGACCTGGCATACCCCGTACCACGGCCTGGAAGCGGCGCTCAATCCGTTCAACCTTGCCTTTGGCCTGTTTCTGGTCTTCCTGGCCCGAACCTTAGGCGCCATGTACATCGTCAACCACGTTGCCCATGAACCCCTGGTCAAAAAGGCCCGCAAGGCGACCTGGATCAACCTGCTCTGGGCCCTACCCTTCCTGCTCACCATCCTGATCAGCCTGGTGACCATGGACGGCTTTGCCGTTGATCCGGACACCGGCATGGTCTCCATGGAAAAGGGCAAATACCTCCACAATCTGCTGGAAATGCCCGCCGTGCTGTTGATGCTGCTGGCAGGATTGGGCTCCGTGATCTACGGTGTTGCGGCCACCGGCTTTCTCGGCAAGAACAACGGCATCTGGTTTGGCGGCATCGGCACCGTGCTGGTGGGGCTGGCGATCTTTTCCCTGGCTGGCTTCCACAACACCGCCTTTTACCCGTCGTTAAGCGACCTGCAATCGAGTCTCACCATTCATAACGCTTCAAGCAGCAAGTACACCCTCACGGTCATGAGCTATGTGGCCCTAGCGGTGCCCTTTGTCCTGGCCTATATCGCCTATGTCTGGAAACTGATGGATGCGGAGAAACTGACCCTGACCGAACTGGCGGGAGAAGACGCCAAGGACATGTATTAACATAACTATCCGGCAGCGCACCTCTGCTGAACAGTTACAGGTTGATGCGCCAGCCTGTTTTTCTACTTTGGCTGGTTCGTTACTAATGTAAAAAGAAAGGAACACACCATGAATACCATTCTGCTTGTTAGCTGGCTGCTGGTGCTGGTTGTCTCGTACCAGGGCGCCATCGTTGTGCTCAAGAAAACCGATCTGCTGTAAGCTACAGCGATCCAAGCCAGTACCTTGCAACTCTTAATCTTTCTAAAAAGCTCCCCTCCCCTGGCGGGAGGGGTTGGGGGTGGGGGCAGCTACAACCTACTGAGATAATGGCAACTTCCCCCTCTCCCTAACCCTCCCCCGCAAGGGGGGAGGGAATTAATTTGATGTCGATTAAAAAGATACAAGGTACTAGTCCAAACCGGCGCGGGAGATCTCCCGCGCCGGTTTTTTTTTCAGAAACCCCCCACGCCCACCTCCCACCAGTCATCTTGTTTGAAAAACAAATATCTTGATTCTCAAACAATACCTCTGTATTCTTCCCTCTCGTTGCCATTTACCTTGCCTTCGCGACGGCGTATGTCCGAAACGGAGCAAAACCACCCATTTTTTTGATCAGAGAGGTCCCAGATGCACACCCATTCCCTTGACACCTGGCAGCACCCCCATGATTTCACCGTGATCCAGGAGTACGGCGAAAGACGGACCCGGCAGGTACTCATCATCACCGCCATCACCATGCTCTTCGAGATCGGAGCCGGCATGGCCTTTGGCTCCATGGCCCTGCTCGCCGACGGTTGGCACATGGGCACCCATGTCGCCGCCTTCCTGATCACGATCTTCGCCTACCGTTTTGCCAAAAAACATGCCACCAATGCGGCTTTTGCCTTTGGCACCGGCAAAGTCAGCGTTTTAGGCGGCTTTGCCAGCGCCATTGTCCTGATCGTGGTGGCCCTGATCATGCTCGTCGAATCAGGCCAACGCATCCTGGCCCCGCAACCGATCCATTTCAATGAGGCCATCGGCGTGGCAGCCCTGGGGTTGCTGGTTAATATCGCCTGCGCTTTTCTTCTGCAAGGTCACCATGACCATGGCCACGACGATGCTGGCCATCACCACCACCATGACCACAACCTCAAGTCGGCTTACCTGCATGTCCTGGCCGATGCCCTGACCTCGGTTCTGGCCATTGCCGCCCTGATCTTCGGCAAATATCTCGGCTGGAACTGGCTTGATCCCCTCATGGGCATCGTTGGCGCAATGGTTATCTGCCGCTGGGCCTATGGCCTGTTGCGGGAAACAAGCACCATCCTGCTGGACGGCAGCATCAGCGGCAAGGAGCTTGCCGCCATAAAAGAAAAAATCGAGGGGACGCTGGACAATCGGATTGCGGACATGCATGTCTGGAAGGTTGGCCCGGCCCATTACGCGGCCATCATCTCCATTGTCACCCATTACCCCCAGAAGATCGACGACTACAAAGAGCTGCTGCGCGAGTTCACCGATCTCTCCCATCTCACCGTTGAAATCCACACCTGCGAGGGCGAGCCATGCCTGCCCAAGTAAGCGAGATTGCAAAGCTTTCCCATCAGCTCGTGGAACTGTACGAAAAACTTTCGTCCTGGGAGCAGGATGTGGTGAAAAGCTCCGGCCTGTCCACAGCCCAGATGCACACCATCGAGATCGTCGGCCATGGAGCGCACGGAGGGGGGGCACTGCGCATGAAAGAGCTGGCCAAGAAGATGGGCGTGACCACCGGCACCCTCACCGTCATGGTCGATCGGCTGGAGCAGCAGGGGCTGCTCCAGAGAACGCCCCACGAGACAGACCGGCGTTCCTACCTGATCGCGCTGACCGAAAAGGGCCAGGGGCTTTTTGCCGAACACCACCAGTACCATCTGCGCCTCACCGAGGAGATCACCGCCACCTTATCCGCAGAGGAGCAAGCGCTGTTCAGCGCCGTGCTGGAAAAGATCATCGGCCAAATGTGAGAATCGTAATCTCGTAGGCTCCGGCGTCT
The DNA here is from genome assembly GCF_055379285.1 of Thiovibrio sp. Mzg5. Classification (NCBI taxonomy): domain Bacteria; kingdom Pseudomonadati; phylum Thermodesulfobacteriota; class Desulfobulbia; order Desulfobulbales; family Thiovibrionaceae; genus Thiovibrio; species Thiovibrio sp. Mzg5. Next base: position 2,186,216 of record NZ_AP022872.1, read on the forward strand.
GTTGTTGTTTCCCGCAATTCCGTTTGGCTTTCGCCTAAATTAATGCTATATTAGACATCAAATAGCGCATCAATTCATCAGCGGAGGCACAGCAATGGACACCATTTTTTCCAATATCACCGTCAGCGTGACCGAATTAAAGCGGAACTTCGCCGCTATTCTCAAGCAAGCGGATGATTCTCCCGTGGCCATTCTGAACCACAACCGTCCCGAAGCATACCTGCTGCCGGCCGCTTATTACGAGCGGCTTATGACCTGCCTGGAAGACCTGGAAGACGCCAGGCTGGTGAAGGAACGAGGCAACGGCCCCTTTGTCGAGGTGGGGCTGGATGAGTTATAGGCTGCGCTTTCACGAACTGGCCCTGGCCGAATGGCGCCGGTTGGATGCCAGCATTCGTGAACCGCTCAAAAAGAAGCTGGCCGAACGCCTGGAACACCCGAGGATTCCGTCCGCCGCCCTTTCTGGCATGCCGGACTGCTACAAGATCAAGTTGCGAAGCGCCGGATATCGATTGATCTACCGAGTGGACGACAAAGTGGTTTTCGTCACCGTCATCGCCGTAGGCAGGCGCGACAAACAAAAGGTGTACGAGGTGGCTCAATCACGCCTGTGAGGTCGTCCAGTTTTGAATAAATTATGGTTGCAATAGAAAAACAGATAACACCGTCCCCCCATAGGTTCCGTCCACCTATAGAGGATGATATGACGGACAAGATTCCACTTATTGTACTGTTAACTTTGCAGGAAAGATGAATACCATTCTCAATCCCCTTAGCGCCCAGCTATCTGAGCTAGAAACGGAAATCCCGGATCGAAATGTATGGCTTCTATTCAAAGTCGGGGCACATGAGCATATGGCTGCTATGCAACGAGGATTGCTATACATGAATAGCGTAACGTATTTTGCCCGATTCGAGGAAGAGGAACCTGATGCATTACGCGGTGATCCTGAAGAGCCCTTGCTAGCTCGCATACGTTGCGGCGCACAAGGCAAACGTTATCATCAATTAATTTTGCAAATCGGAAAAGGTGAGGAAACTAAGGCCTTTGATGTCAGCGAGAACGCAACATTGACCGCCATCGTCCCGTCTCCAGAAAACGTGATGATGTTTTGCTTTTCTGCTTTAGCAGACGATGAGAGTGGGAAAATCCCTGGAGAGGCTAACGGAGAGTTGCGACTTGACGCGCGCCTTCTAGAGTTCGGAACACATATCGTTATAATTAGAGATTCTCGGGCGCTCTCACATCGAATAAATTTAGCAATACAGCAACATCCCAATCTGTATAGTTCAAAATATTTTCAAGGCGGATTCGGACGCGTTAAATACGTTGATGCAACTGGCGGCCCCGAAACACTCGGGCTCTTCCGTAAAGCTAGGAAATACGGATGGCAGCAAGAGTTTAGGTTTATTCTTGGTGCTCGCCCGCAGTCGCTGAATAGCTCCGGGGCGCTCGAGCTAGAGATCGGTGACATATCAGATATTACGCAGCTAATACCTTTGGAATCATTCCTTCGCACCCCTATTAATCTGAAGAGGCGGCTATTTAGGAAAATTGGCGACCAATATATCGAAGCAAAAAGCTAACAAGGAACAAGGGGCGAAATCGGGGACGGGGCGAAATCGGGGCGAAATCGGGGACAGACCACATTTTGTATGGCGCAAGAGTAAGGCCAACGTTGTTACCTATTTTTCTATCGCACCATTCTGTCTCCCTCAACCCGCATTCTCCCGATCACCACGCCCGATCAGAAATATGCCGTAGGTGGCCCGCAGGTTGGGGAGGAAGCGGACAATATTCCCCGTTTCCTGTTGCCGGTGGGTGTTGATCGCCACCTCCCTGAGGATGGCGATATCCTTTTCCCTGGCAAAATTGCGGAAATCCCGAAGGGTGATCACCCGGATGTTGGGGGTGTTGTACCATTCGTAGGGCAGCTCCGTGCTCTTCGGGGCATAGCCCGCGAAGAGGAGTTGCAACCGGATCCGCCAGAAGCTGAAATTGGGAAAGCTGACAATGACCTTTTTGCCGATGGTCAGCAGGGTGTCGATGAGCGTGACCGGTTCGTAGACCTGTTGCAGGGTCTGGCTGATGACGATGTAGTCGAAGCTGTCCTGCGGATAATCCGCCACCTCCAGGTTGAAATCCCCTTGGAGCACTGAAATCCCCTTGGTGATGCAGACCGCCACCTCGGCCTCATCCTTCTCAATGCCCGTAGCCTTTACCCCTTTGTGCTCCTTGAGATACTGGAGCAGCTCTCCTTCCCCGCAGCCGAGGTCGAGCACCCGCGAACCGGGTTCGATCCAAGAGGCGATGATCTGTAGATCAAAGCGCATGGCTTCCCCCCTCTGAAATCCCCTCCCGGAAAATCCGGGAGAGAAACGCCGCCACCAGGGCGTGCAGCCTTTCGTTGGGCAACAAAAAGGCGTCATGGCCCCAGTCCGACTGGATCTCGCAAAAACTCACATCCAACCCGTTTCTTTTGAGGAGTTGCACCAGGGCCCGGGACTGCTCGGTGGGGTAGAGCCAGTCCGAGGTGAAGGCCACCACCAGAAAACTGGTGCGGGAGTCCGTGAAAGCCGAAGCCTCACCGCCGGTCGCGTAATCATCGAGATCGAAATAATCCGCGGCCTTGGTTAGGTAGAGAAAGGAATTGGCGTCAAAGCGCTCGACAAACTTGTTGCCCTGGTAGCGCAGGTAGCTCTCCACCTCAAACCCGGCGTCAAAATGAAAGGAAAGGGCATCCCTGCTCCGCAGCTGCCTGCCGAACTTTTGGCGCATGGACTCGTTGGAGAGGTAGGTGATGTGGCCGATCATCCGGGCCACGGCCAGCCCGAGATCGGGCTTGGCCTGGCCGTAATAATCGCCCCCTTGCCAATGGGGATCGGCCATGATCGCCTGCCGGGCCACCTCGTTGAAGGCTATTGACTGGGCCGAATGCCGGGGCGTGGTGGCTAGGGGGATCGCCGCCCGCACCATCTCCGGATAGCGGGCGCACCAGGCCAGGACCTGCATGCCGCCCACCGAGCCGCCTACCACGGCGAGCAAGCGGGAGATGCCGAGATGATCGACCAGCGCCTTTTGCGCCGTCACCATGTCGCCGATGGTAATCAAAGGAAACGACAACCCATAGGGCTTGCCGGTTGCCGGGTTGGTCGAGGAAGGGCCGGTGCTGCCCATGCAGCCGCCCAACACGTTGGCGCAGATGACGAAATAGCGTTCCGTGTCGATGGCCTTGCCGGGACCTACCATGATCTCCCACCAACCGGGCCGAGCATCCTCTGTGGTGTAACAGCCCGCCACATGGGAATCCCCGGTGAGCGCATGGACCACCAGGATGGCATTGTCCTTGTCCGGCGCCAGGGTGCCGAGGGTTTCGTAGGCGATGGTCACCGGACCCAAGCGTTCGCCGCTATCGAGCACCAGCTCGTGGGGCGGCGCAGCAAAGGTGAAAAACTGTTTTTGAACCAGATCGAGGCAGGCGGGGTTCATGACCTAGATCGTGGCCAGCGCCTGGGCAAGGTCGGCCGCGATATCCTCCACCGCCTCGATCCCCACGGAGAGCCGCACCAGATCGGGGGTGATGGACAGACTCTGCTTCGGCTCCTCGGCAAAGGAGAGGTACTGACTGGAATAGGGGTGGATGACCAGGCTCTTGCAGTCGCCGATATTGGCCAGGTGATAGATCAGCTTCAAACTGTTGATGAAACGGAAACAGGCCTCCTGGTCCGCCAGGCCAAAGGTGAACATGCCGCCAAAGCCTAAATCCCCGAATTGTTGCTTTGCCACCGCATGCTGAGGGTGGTCGGCAAAGCCGGGGTAATTCACCCATTGCACCTTGGGGTGCGAGGCGAGAAAACCGGCGACCTTTGCGGCGTTGGCCAGATGGCGCTCCATCCGCAGGGCCAGGGTGTCCAACCCCAACATGGTCAGGTAGGCATGGAGCGGTGCCGCGGTGGTGCCGAAGTTGATGTGCAGCTCCCGCCAGACCCGGTCCAGATAGGCAAGCTCGCCCTTGCGCTCGACAAAGGGGGCAAAATCAGCAAAACGCTCGCTGCTCCAATCGAAGCGCGCGCCATCAATGACCACCCCGCCTGCCGCGTCGCCGTGGCCGCTGAGGTATTTGGTCGTGGAATGGATGACGATGTCCGCGCCCAGCTCCAGGGGACGGCACAGGTAGGGGGTGGCCAGGGTATTGTCCACCACCAGGGGCAGGCCGTGGCTGTGGGCGAGCTGCGCAGCCTTGGCCAGGTCCGGCACATCCATCTTCGGGTTGCCGATGGTTTCAAGGTAAAGAAACCGGGTTTTCTCGTTGATCGCCGCCTCAATGGCCGCCAGATCGGTGGACTCGACAAAGCGGGCCGTGATCCCGTACTTCTTAAAGACGTTGGCAAAAAGAACATAGGTGGACATGAAGAGCGAATTGCCGCAGACAAACTCGTCCCCGGCCCGCAACAGAGCCAGACAGCCGTTGGTGATCGCCGCCATGCCCGAAGACATGAACACCGCACCACGTCCGCCTTCCAGGGCGGCCAGCTTCTGCTCCAGCACCCGGTTGGTGGGATTGGAAAGCCGCGCGTAGATATGCTCGGTGGTCCGCCCGGCAAAGGTCTCGCTTAAGCTCTCCGCCGTCTCGTGACAATGGGCCGCTGTCTGGAAAATGGGAGGCAGGGTGGCGCCCTGCCACTCTCCCGGGGTCAAGGCGGCATGAATTACCCGGGTATGAAAATGCATTTTCTTTTCAGCTTCCATGGCGCTTCTCCGGCTCTGTTTGTCTTCGGGGCAAGCAGTTGCTTGCTTGGGTCTTTTCCGACCTCACTTCCCAAACAGGCTACCACATTGTGGCAGGAGTCTCATAGGGAAAAGCCACACCACTTTTCATTTTTCGCTCTTTCTTTCCCGAGTGAACTCCGCCAATTGCCCGACCATTTCGGCATGGATCTTGCCATTGCTCGCCACCACCTCCGGGAGATAGGGGGTGTAGCCTTTGCCATCGTAGGTGGTCAGCCTGCCCCCGGCCTCGCTCACCAATAGCATGGCGGCGGCGGTATCCCAGGGCTTAAGATTGATCTCCCAAAAGCCATCGGTCCTGCCGCAGGCAAGATAGGCGAGATCCACCGCCGCAGCCCCGGCCCGCCGCACCCCCTGGCAGCGCATCAACAAGCGCTTGAGGGCCTCCATCACCCCCTCGACCTCCTGGGCAATGGCATAGGGAAAGCCCGTGGCCAAAAGAGAGTCCTGCAAGGTTTCCACCCCGGAAACCCGGATGGGGCGACCATTGAGCCAAGCGCCGCTGCCAAGGCAGGCGCAGAAAAGCTCATCCTGCATGGGTGCGTACACCACGCCGACCTTGCTGACCGTGCCCACTGCATAGGCGATGGACACGGCAAAAAAAGGAAAGCCATGGGCAAAGTTGGTGGTGCCGTCCAGGGGGTCGATGATCCAGACCGGACCCTGGGGCAGGGTTGCATAGGAGGAATGGGATTCTTCCGCGAGAAAGCCGATATCGCCACCCGCTTCCCGCAGCATGGCGAGCACAATCTCTTCCGCCGCCACGTCCGCTTCGGTGACCAGATCAATGGTCCCCTTGTGGGTAATCCGGTGGGGCTTATCGTACAAGTCTCGCAAAACACTGCCCGCGGCAAGGGCCGCCCTTGCCGCCGTCCGCAAAATCTCGCCCAGGGCCGGATCTTTGCAACCCGCCACACACTGGGCAATCCTTTCATCCTCTTCTTCGCTTCGCGTCCCAGCCATTTTCCCCCTCAAAATCAGTATGGTTAACACTAGAGCTTCTTGCAAAAACAGGAAAGCACCCTTCGACAGGCTCAGGGCGAACGGTAGCCATCTTCAAATCAATATAGTTTCTTCCGTTCATGCTGAGATTCTATGGTTTACGTCAAGCATTTTGTAAGCCGTTCTGGGTTAAATGTCGAGCGGTAGTGATGAATAGACCAGGCGGCTCGGGCGATTTTCCGGGCGATGATCACCAACGTTGCGGTCGTACTCCAGCCTTTGCTGCGATAATGCTCATAAATAGGTTTCCAGACTTTGGTTTTGACGGCGGACATCGCGGCATTAAACAGCAGACGGCGTAATTCGCCGGGGCCGCGTTTGGACAAGCGTCTACGGCCAGCCTTGTGACCGGAGTCATTTGCTCTGGGGTCGAAACCGGTGAATGCGACGAACGCATCCGCATTGCGGAAAGGAACTCGTTCCAACGTATTGGTTAAGGCCATGCCCACCAGGGGGCCAACCCCCACAATGGTTTGCAACCGCTGTTGCGTTTCCTTGTGTTGCGGAGAACGGGCAGCAATCGTTGCCATGGCGACATCGATTTTGGCAATCAAAGCGTCGAGCTTGCACAAGACCGCCTTGAGCTCAGGGGCAAACCCGCCCAGGTTGGCCATCGTCAGCTTGAGCGTGCTCTTGATGCGGACGATCTTGGCCCGCCGCCGGATCAGATGGTCCAGCTTGCGCTGGTTGGCCGTGGGGGACGTGTAGGGACGCAGGCGAGTATGCTCTTGCGCGATGAGACGAGCGATTAGTTCGGCATCGACACGGTCGGTTTTGGCGCGGTTGCCCATGGCCTTGGCGTAGTGCCGGGTCTCCATTGGGTTAAGCAGAAATACGGTATAGCCTTGCCTATGCGCCAGATCAGCCAGCAACTCGTGATATCCGCCTGTAGACTCCAGGCCGATACGGCTGCCTGCGGGCAGGGATTTCAGCCAAGCCAGCAAAACTTCATGCTGATTGACAACACTGTGGACAGGAAAGCTTTGCGCAGCACAAGCAACGACAACGGCGTCTTTGGCAACATCCACCCCTACGTTTAGAAAGGTTTGCATGATGGTAGCCTCCAGAAGTAAAGTAATCATGCTGGGGTGGCACACACCGACGTTAGCTTGCGTTCAAATCGGCGGTCAATGCACATGCCGCTAGATTCTTCATCGACGTTTGGGGTGTGGTGGGAGATTTCTCAGTAAGTCTGTCCGCAGCGCGGCAGATGCCAGTCGAAGTCCCTCCACCCCGGCTCTTCTTCTTAGAGCTTCTCAGAAATGAGCTGTAAAAACCATACAAGCCTGTCGAAGCACAATAAAGCATTTTTCAAGAGCCTCGCTACAAAAGCCATTTTTACAGTAATCCTCTTTGCAGGATCAGCGGACTTGCGATACAGTACACAAAAAATCAGCCAGCTCCAATGCGTCTGGCCTGCATATTCCGCTCTTTTTTCCCGAGGCAACAGGTCCCTTCCGTGTCTTCCCCTGCAAACAAATGGCCCACCTTTCTCATCGTGGCCACCGGCGTTTTCATGTCCACCCTGGACAGCAGCATGGTGAATATCGCCCTGCCCTTCATCATGAAGGATTTCCACAGCTCGCTCAGCGATACCCAATGGGTGGTGATGATCTATCTCCTCACCATCACCGCCTCCCTGCTCTTCTGGGGCCATCTTGCCGACCGGCTGGGGCGGGGCAGAATATACACTGCGGGGTTGTTGATCTTCGGCCTGGGCTCCCTGGCCTGCGCCTATGCACCGGTCCTGGCCTTCCTGGTTGTCGCCAGATTCTCTCAAGCCCTGGGCGGGGCGATGATGATGGCCGCAGGCCCCGCGATCATCAAGGAGGCCTTCCCCAAGGAACAGCTGGGCCGCGGCCTGGGATTGATCGGCATGGCCGTTTCCCTCGGCCTGATGAGCGGCCCGAGCCTGGGAGGGTTCCTGCTCGAACTCGCCTCCTGGCGCAGCCTCTTTTTTATCACGGTCCCGCTGGGGCTGGTCTTCGCCTTCCTCGCCATCCGAATCCTGCCCGGACCAACCCGGCATTACACCGGCCCGTTGGACTGGCTGGGAAGCCTCGCCTGGGCCACCGCCCTGGTCCTGCTGTGCCTGACCCTGACCCATGCCTCGTCGGCCGGCTGGTCCGCCACCCGTCTGCTCCTCACCGGCGGTGCCGGAGCGGGAGCCCTGATTTGTTTTATAGCCATTGAGGCCCGATTGCCCCACCCGCTTCTGGCAATGAAACTTTTTCGCAACCGGCACTTCAGCCTGGCCATAGCCAGCGCCATTCTTTCCTTCATGGTCCTTTTTGGGGTGATCCTGCTGATCCCCTTTCATCTTGACCGGGTTCTCGGCCTGCCGCCTTCGAGGATAGGGTTGGTTATGCTGGCCATCCCCTCCTCGATTCTGGTGGTCTCCCCCCTGGCCGGCTGGCTTTCCGATTATGTCGGCGCCCGGGTCATCAGCACTCTGGGTCTGAGCATCTCCACCCTGGGGGTGTTCCTGCTCACCACAATTCAGGCTGCAACCCCGCCGCTCGTTATTGCCGGACAGTTGATGCTGGTGGGGTTGGGCCAGGCTCTGTTTCTTTCGCCAAACAGCGCCTCAGTCTTAAGCCATGTGGAAGCCGACAAGGCAGGGGCAGCCGCAGCCCTGCTGGCCACGGCCAGGAATCTGGGTATGCTTCTGGGCATCGCCCAAGCCGCCCTGCTTTTCACCCTGTTTTTTCGTGGCCTTACCAACGGCCTTGATCTGCGGGACTTCCGGCCGGAGCATACGGCAGCCTTCCTGACCGCCCTGCGCGCCGCCTTGCTGGGCGCGGCCCTTACCGGCCTGCTCGGCACGGCCGCCTCATGGCTCCGAGGCAATTCACCACCCCACCGCCCGGAAAAATAGAGCCCTGCCATGATGATTCGCGGTAACCACTCACAAGATGGTACTGATGCGCGTGTCAATCGTCGGCAGAAGGGTCGCCCTGTGATCGGTTACGCCTCCAGGTCAACGATTCGGACGCTGTCCATTTGCGCCGCAGCCTCAAGGCCGGTCTTCAATGACTCCAGCATGCTGGCCTTGGCAACCCGGCAGGAAAAATGGACCGGCCCGTAGCCGAGCTTGCCCAGCAACTCCTCAAGCTCACCGAGTTGCGGGGCCAAATGCTCCTGCACCGCTTCACTGCTCACGACGCATTCCCCTTGCAGGGCTTGATCCTTTACCCGGAGTTGAATCTGCACCTCCCCCAACCGGCTCATCTCGAGAAAAAAAGAAAGCGTATAACCCGGCTCCTCGCCGGTTGCCGTCTGATCCTCCCCGCGGTCCAGGGTGAAAAGCCATTGTCCCACCCCAGCGCCCATGGCAAAGAGACAGGGGAAAAGGAGAAACTGCGACTGCTGAGTCGAGGCGGGCAGGGCGTTGAGTTCGCCCTGCAATTCCAGAAGCAGGCCGAGCTTCTGCATCCCAGCGGCGCTGGATTTACCAAGGGTTCCCCCCCGATCCTCGGCCAGCAAGGCGACCAGTTCGTGGAGTTTTCCCACGGTTCCCTCTCTATCCAACATGGTCAACAAACGCATGATCCGACCAGGATCGGCCTCCGGCCCCACTGCGGCATTGGCAAGATTCTGGAGAACCCCGGCCTGATCCAGCAAACTCTTTTCCGAGTCCGCAAGAAAGGCCAGTCCAAGCAAGGCCCGCAAACCTTTGCCCATGGCGGCAGGGTCGGCGCAGTACTGGCGAAGAAATTCCTGGACCGCTCCTTTTTTATCGGCCACCCGCAGCCACAGAGGCTCTGTCTGCTGCACCTCAAGCCAAAGGGCGCTGCCCGGCTTAAGCGCCACCTCGCTTCGTGCCTCAACAATCTGCCCGCCGATATCAAGCAGAACTTTGCCATCCGGGGTAAAGCCAGTCACCTCACCCCGTACAAGCTGTCCCTGGCCGAACAACACTGATGCCGGCAAACCCGGCGGCTTGTCTCCGCCCTCGCTTCGCCCTGAAGCTGGTAGCTGTATCCCCTTGAGAAGAAAGGGGTCTCCTCCGATTTTCATGTCGTCCTCGCCGGCCTGATGCCGAAAATATCTATGAAACAGCCTTGGGAGTTACTGGAGAGGCAGAACTACCCGGACTTCCAGACCGCCGCCGGGGTGGGGCTTGAGCGAAAAACTGCCGCCGTGGGCACTGACAATCCGTTCAACCAGAGTCAACCCCATGCCGGTTCCATATGTTTTCGTGGTAAAAAACGGGTCCTTGGCCTGGTCCAGATAGGATTCAGGAATGCCGGGCCCGGTGTCGACAATCGAGACAATGGCTTGCCCCTCGGCAACAGCCACGACAATGGTCAGCTTGCCCCCATCGGCCATGGCCTCCACCGCGTTCTTGAACAGATGGAGAAACATCTGGCGGATCTGATGCATATCCCCCTGAATTACCGGCCCCGAGTCTGGCCGTTCCATCTCCCAGGTCACGCCGTGTTTCGCCATGCTCGATTGGAGCAGGAGGGCGGTTTTCTCGATCACCTCACAGAGGGAAAGTTCCTCCTTATGGATCTCGTTCTGGCCGACAAAGGCAAAAAGATCCTCCAGGGTGGACTCCACCCGCTCTGTTTCGTGGATAATGACATTCAGGTATTTTGCCCACTCGGGATCGACGTTTTTTTTACTCAGGATGCGGGAGACCCCGCCGATGGAGGTGATGGGGTTTCTGATGATATGGACCAATTGGGCCGCCATGTGACCCAAGGCGGAATAACGCTCCGCCTCGACCAGCAGATCCTTGCTCCGGTCGAGTTCCTGGTTCACCGCCTCAAGCTCGGCGATCTTGCGCTGCCGTTCGTTGTGCAGACGACTCTGCTCTATGGCCAGGCTGGCCTGGCTGGCAAAAAGCTCCAGGGCACCGATGTGGCTGTCCTCGATCTCCCGCCGGGTCACATAATTATCGGCAATGATTACCCCGAAGGAACGGCCCGGGGAGTACAGCGGCACCACGACAAAGGAATCCTCGTCAAGGATATTGATGAGGTCCCTGGGCACACCAAGAGCCGGGGCAGCCTCCTCCGCCTTATCCCGACGCTCATGCATGCTGGCCCCGTTGTTCCGTCTGCCGCCATTCCCGTTGCGCCGCTCCAAGGGCACAGGCACCCAACCGTTTTCCGGTGAAACCCGGAAGCTCCTCCGGCCCAGCACAGAGCTGATCAGGATGTTCCCCGTGTCCTCCGCCGAAAACACCAAAGCCCTGGCAATGTTGTTGACCGTGGCGTCCTGGGTCTTGCTGGTTTCCTTGAGATTGTCAACGATCTCTAGAAAGTTGAGCTCCCGCTCCTCGATCTCGCCCCAGACCCGCCCGGCCTCCTCCCGGGAACTCGGGCCAATGGCCATCCTCCCCCGCAAAAAACGGCCATCGTCGTCGAACATGGCCAAAAACGCCCGATTAAAACCCAACCCTTCCCGAGAGGTGATTCCCACCAGAACGGCCCGCAGAATCTGATCAAGCTCCACGGTGCTCAGATAGACGGTATTCATCTTCAACGACAACTGGTGCAGCAGCTGGATTCTGAAATGCGCCTCTTCCAGCTCTTCCTGGTACTTGCGGTTTTCAAAAATCAGCCGCCGCTTTTCCAGGGCCTTGCGCGCCACATGGAATATCTCTTCAAACTGCACCGGTTTGGAGAGGTAATCCGTGGCGCCCTTGCGCATGCAGTCCAGGGCCACCCGCAGGTCCGCGATGCCGGTGAGCATGACCACGGCGGAATCGGGGTACTGATTTACGATCTGGGGCAAAAGAGAAAGGCCATCGGTATCCGGAAGACCGATATCAAGAAGAACCAGGGCCACATTCCGGGAACCCATCACCTGCATGAGCTCTGTCGCCGTGGCGCATTCCGCCACGGGCAGGCCGTGCTCTTCAAAATACATTCGGAGCGGCTCGCGGATTGCCGCGTCATCATCGACAATGGCGACAATCTCACCGTTTTGCAGCAGCTGCCCCAGGGAGATGGAAACATGTTGGTGCAGCCCGGAAACCGCCTCGACCATAGAAACACCCTGCGGACACAAGAAAAGATGGGTAGCCTCGACATGAGACTTAGGGGCCGTTAAAAAGCAACCTTTACATTTCAAACCATTCGTACGGCCCCTTATGCCGTCCCGATCGTTAACTGTAGAGCTATTTTTAAACAGCAACGGCCTACCATAATGCTAGGACGACAGGCAAAGCGCTGTCAAGATAAATAACCGCAGCCCCTACCCGGCTGCGGAATGCAGGACAAAAAAAATCGCATCCCCCGAAACGTTCAGGGAATGCGATTTTGTTATACATCATGCCGACCAGCGGCATGATGGGATCTTACATCTCAATCATCAGCTTGCCGGTATCCTCGTTCCAGCTGACAATGAGGTACCAGAGGCACATGGCCAGCGCGATCACCGCCAGGGTGCCGCCGTATCCCAAAAAGGTATCCGGCATGTAAATCCACTGGCCGAGCACGCCGCTTTTCTCGGCAGTGCCTTCCCATGCCCACTCCTTGAATTTTGGGGTCAGAACGGCATTGGATACGCCGAAGGTGACCACGGTCAGCCAGAGCTTGACCTGGCCTTCACCCACCCGCCAGAGACTGCCGGAACCGCAACCGCCCGCAAGCATGGCGCCCAACCCGAAGATAAGGCCGCCGAACACCGCGCCGAAACCGAAGGTGCCGCGTACATAATGCACCGGCTCACGGAGACCGGTGGCCTTGACCACCGCGACGCCGACGGCAAGCAGGAGAATGCTCACCATGACGCCCTTGGCCAGGGTGTAATCGCCGGTCATGTGCGGCTCACGGAAGGCCTGCACCATGCACCAACGACCACGCTGCATGGTATAGCCGATCGCGGCGGCGATGAGCAGCATACCGCTCAAGCCACCTGCGATACCCAGGGCCGCGCCCTCTTCCAGGTTCGTGTAATCGGCCACATGGATAACCGTATCTCCATAAGCATAAGCACCCCACACCAGGCCGACCAGGCCCAGGATGCCGAGAATCCGACGCATGGGTACCGGAACCTCGATGGTTTTGGCGCCGCCCGATCCCCAGGAGATATGCTCCATCTCCCAATAGATATATTTGAGGCCGAGAAGCACGCCCAGCACCAACCCCAGCCACATGGCAAAGCCATTGGCGGCCAAATTGCCAATGGCGTTGTACATGCCGCCCACGTTACAGCCGCCGGCGAAAGCGGAACCGATGCCCATGAGCACACCGGCCACCAACCCCTTGACCATCTCCAGAACCGGCGGGATGCGGATGTCGAAGTTGTCACCCAGGTTGGCGGAAACAAAGGCCCCGGCCACGAAACCGATACCGATCACCGAGCCGGTGTCGAGCAGGGCGCTCTTGGGGGCCGCTGCTTCCCACAGACCCAGCTTGTCCCAAAAACCGAGACCGTAGATGATCCACTCACCCCAGTTGCGGATGGCGCCAACCGCGCCCCAGGGCCTTGCCCAGACAAGAATCAAAACACTCAAAAAGGCAACGATGATCCCGGACGTGATGGAATTCCACTCGTCCTTGCACAACTTTTTATACAGCCCTTTGACCTTGCTCCCCATAACGCTTTCTTCGCCCATCCCAGACCTCCTCTTCCCATTTTTTCCAAATGATTACAAAAAGATAAGCCAGACAACAAAAAAACAGAAAATTCCCGTTAAAATTTCCGAATACTAATGATTATGTACCGATACCCCCTTTACCCGCGCCATAAAATTTTGTCAAGTTTGGCAAAGCATTTTTCAGCCATTCCCCGCCATAATCCCCTGGGATTCCGGCAGGGACATATCCCCTAATCCTCCTGATAAATGGTCTCTTTTCCCCTCTAGCCACTCATGAACCGCCATTCACAAATTCCCTTGACATGCCCCATGAATATTGGTAGAGACCCAATGTTACATGAAAGAGCTATGGCTTTTTTTGTGTGAAAAATCCTCCTCAACGCGCGGAGGGATGTGAGCTAAAGCGCAGCGTGAACTCTGCTGCCGCTTATTTTTTTACTTTGCAAAAATTACCCCTACACCTTTTTAAGGAGGAAACCATGAGCGACGATGTCAAAGTAGCCCCGGATGGTATCACCCCGACCCGCACCCTGGATGCAAAAGGCCTGAGCTGCCCCATGCCCCTGTTGCGCACCAAGAAAGAAATGGACAAGATCAACGCCGGCGAGATCCTGGAGATCCTCGGCACCGATCCCGGCTCCCGCAACGACCTGCCCGGCTGGTGCACCCGTTCCGGCCATATCTACCTGGGCGAGAAGGAAGATTCCGGTTTCATCCGCTTCTACCTCCAGAAAAAATAGTTTTTTTACTCCATAAGACGCGGCGCAGACATAAACTCTGCGCCTTTAATTTTGCATCAGGAGACAGGAAATGGCTAAAAGTTTAGGTATTTTTGTTACCTCTCCCCAGCACATGCGCCATGTCATGGGGATCACCAAGGCCGCCAAGGCCAAGGGTTCCAAGGTAAAGGTTTTCTTCAGCTGGTTCGGCGTTCATCTGACCAAGTGCAAAGAGTTTCCGGCTCTCTGCGAACTGGCGGACGACGTGTCCATCTGCGTGGACAGCTACAAGAACGCAGGCTATGATCCCGCCGATATCCCCAAGGGTCTCGAGGCCAAGAAGATGGCCACCCAGTCCCAGCACGGCGAAATCATCGAAGACTACGAATGCTACCTGACCTTATAAGGAGAGAACCATGTCCAAGAAAGTAGGTTTTCTGTTGGTAAACAAGGAGTACACCCTGGACGGCATCCGCTCCACGCTGGGGCTGGCCGTCGAGAACATGTACTCGTATGCCTATGTTATGAATAACGAGCTTGCCGACCTGAGCGACTACCACAAAGAGAACATCGAGTGGGTTCGCGACATGGAAGGCGAGGTATACAGCACTGTGGACGCCAATGTCGAGAACCACGGCATGGTCAAGATCACCCTCGAGGAGATCGGCAAGCAGCTGCGCGACCTGGAAATCATTATCCCCTACGGCATTTTGCGCTCCGACAAGAGCTAAGAAATTACCCAATCAACAACAAGGAGTGTTCCGATGAAACTCTTGAATGTATATCGTTCTGCACCCAGTGACGACACCAAGAAACTGGTGGAGATCGTCTCCGAGGGTCGTGAGGTTGAGTCCTTTGATCTCAATGTTGAGAGCCCGGACTACGACGCTTTGCTGGATAAGGTTTTCACCGTCGACCAGACCATCTGCTGGTGGTAAGCAAGACTTTTTCCGCCAATACGGACTGAAGCAAATCCCTGGCCATTATTGGCCGGGGATTTTTTTTGGTGCCGAAGATCCGGTTTTTCTGTGCATTTTAGCTATGAATATCGTATGGTTTTTTAGGCTTGTTGCCGATGAGCATTGTGCCCTTTTTAGGTTTGCCTGAAATTTCCGGCAAGGGAAAGACCACGAGCGTGTCTGCGAATTAACCTTATGATGGACTTCGCACTATGATCTGGAAATCACGCCTCTCCGTTCTGAGGTCATCCTTGCCGCCCGCCTTTCTCTTCGTGCTGCTCCTCCTTTTTTTCTCCTTGCTGCACAGCGGTTGCGCCACAAATCCCACGACACAAATCGCCCAGATCCCTACGGAGCCCCCCTGCGGCCCGCAGGAGGATGAAGATCTTGACCCAGGCCTGCCGGTCACCGCTCCTCTCAAGGCTCCGAAAATCGTCATCAAAAAAGCCAAAAAAAAGCTTTTCCTCTATTCCGAGGAAAAGCTGCTCCGCACCTACCCGGTCAAACTTGGCTTCAACCCGGTCGGCAGCAAGATCCGCCAGGGGGACAAGTGCACCCCGGAAGGAAGCTACTATGTCTGCATGAAAAACCCGCGCAGCAAATACCACCTCTCCCTGGGCTTGAGCTATCCGAGCATTGAAGACGCCGAGCGGGGCCTTGCGCAGAAGCTCATCACCAAGGGCGACCACGACCGGATCATCGAGAGAATCTCCCAAAAATCCATCCCCCCGTGGGACACCCCTCTGGGCGGCGAGATCTTCATCCATGGCGGGGGGGAAACCTGGGACTGGACTTATGGTTGCGTAGCCTTACGCAACCAAGACATTGAAGAATTATTCAAGGTCGTCACCGTTGGCACCCAGGTGGTCATCCAGCAGTAAGCAGCCTCATTCCCCCATCACCACCGGCGTTTCATGCACCCAGACCCACGTTCCCGGATCGGCCTGGGTCGCCTCCTGCCAATTCCCTTTGTTGTTCCTTTTCGGACCGGTCCATTCAAACAGCCAGAGCGCATCCTTGGGCGCCAGATTCACGCAGCCGTGGGAGTTTTGCAGCCCGAAAAAATCGTGCCAGTAGGAGGTATGCAGCCCGTATGATTTATAAAAATACATGTGCCATGGCACATCTTCCACAAAATAGCGGTCCGAATCATCTTCACCGCCGCTCATTTTGCCGATCCTGACCTTGGCCCAAATCCGGAACAACCCCTTGATCGTTGGAAAACGTTCATCACCGGAAGAGATCAGGGTGGCAAAAACCAACTGGTCTCCCTCGTAAGCGGATAAGGTCTGCTCGGTAAGATTCACCTCAATCCAGCGTTCCGCTGCCCCAACTCCCTCCGGGCGGAGGCTGGGAATCACCATGGCCAGGCGGGCATGGGGGACCCAGACGCCGGTGCCGATCCGGCACCACTTCCGCTGTTCGGCTTCCTGTATCTCGTGAACAATGACCAGGGATCTCGCAGGCACCACGGCCGGATCCTCCTCTTCAACCGGAGGTACCCCTGGACCAGGAGAAACACGGGTGTGGAAGATCATCCAGGCAAACTTCTTGGTAAAATCCCGCGGCACCATGACCCCTTGAAAACCCGAGGGTTTGGCCAGCCGGAGCTTGTCCGCCCGCATGTATTCCCGTTCATTGATCTTGTACCAGCCCTGCCCGTCCACCATGACCGGGCGAGGATCACTGAGGCTGACCCACATAAACCCCTTTCTGGTAAAACGGACCGGGGGAAGCCCGGATGCTTCGTCCTGCGGCTGAGCATAAACAGGCACAACATCCTCCAGGACCTGGGCATAGGTCAGGGGCAAAACATCGGTTGTCATGTCCGGAAACGGACAGACAAACTGTTTTTCCGTAAGATCCGCCCCGCCTCCGGCCCGGCCCAACCCGGGCTGGAAACTGAAAACACACACCATGAGCAGACAGAGAAAAACGGCGTTCCGCACGATCAGCCCCTAAGCCTTGATATGTTCATCCGCAAGCATCCGGTCAAGAAAACCAAGGAGGAACTGGCGCTGGGCCGGGGTGGAATAGCTGATGCAGGAGCAATGCAGGTTGCTCTGGCTGCGGACCAGAAATTCGGCGATCAACCGGCTCCGCCCCAGCTCGATCCCGAAAAAAAACGGGCCGCATTGCTCGTGCCCCTGCTGGGCTTCGGCCAACAAATCCTCCGGGACCGGCAGCCAGAACATGCCCTCCATGCCGCCTGCTTTCAAGGTCCGCTTCAGATACGACTCCAGATTATCCTGTTCCTCTTTGCTCAACTCATCAACAACAAACTGACGCATACCATGCCTCTCTGACGATTTTCCGATGAATTTGTGGTTATGTGCCTTGATTTTTTCCGCATGGCTCTTCCCATGCAACACAGCACACCGTAACAGTACCAGAACAGGGGCAAACTGTCATCAAGGAGACTGGCCTGCCATGGCCCGTCGCCCTGCTTTACATTTGACAGAACCCGGCCCGAACAGTATCCTGCGATGGATCATTCCCTTAAAAACAAGGAGAAACAGATGAGCAACCCCTGTCTTTTCTGCAGGATCATCAACGGTGAAATCCCTGCCAATAAACTGTACGAAGATGAGGATATCCTCGCTTTCTGGGACATCACCCCGCAAGCGCCCAAGCACTTTCTGGTCATCCCCAAAAAACACCTCAGCGGCCCGGGCGCGGTTTTAAGCGACGACGAGGCGCTCATCGGCAAGGTCGTCCGCATCGGCGCACAACTCGCCAGGGAAAACGGCGTGGAACAATGCCGCTTGGTCATGAATAACGGGGCGGAAGCGGGGCAGACCGTATTCCATCTGCACCTCCACGTTCTCGGCGGCAGGGCCATGTCCTGGCCGCCGGGCTGAACCGCAACACCAAGGTAATCACAGACCATGCCCCCTGTCATCGCCTTCATCGGCAAGCCCGACTCCGGCAAGACCACGCTTCTTGAAAAACTTATCCCGGAATTGCACCGCCGCGGCTACCGCATCGGCACCATCAAGCACCATGTCCACACCTTTGAAATGGACAAGCCCGGCAAGGACACCTGGCGCCACAAACAGGCCGGCGCCAGCACCGTGGCCCTCTCTTCCCCAACCGGGCTGGGAATTATCCGCGATGTGGACGGGGATCTGAGCATCGAAGAGCTGGTGGGCCGCTATTACGGCGACATTGATCTGGTAATCACCGAAGGCTACAAACGGCTGAATCTTCCCAAGATCGAGGTCTTCCGCAGCACCTTGCATGGTGAGCCCTTGCCGGATCGGGATGACACCTGGGTCGCCATGGTCAGCGACATCTCCTGCCCGGCAGATCTCCCCTGCTTTGGACTGGACGATGTCGTCGGTCTGGCCGATTTTCTGGAGGAGCGCTTCATCAAGCCCTTTCCCCGCCAAAAAACCAGCCTGCTGGTGAACGGCCAACCGGTCTACCTCAACACCTTCGTGGAGAGCTTTCTCCGCCAGGCCATCACCGGGATGACCTGTTCGCTCAAGGGGTGCCAGAACCCCGAAGAGATTATCATCACCATCCGCCAGGCCCCGCCGGAATGATTTCCCAGGTTGCCGGGGTGATTCTGGCGGGCGGCAAAAGCTCGCGCTTCGGGAGCAACAAGGCCCTGGCCCTCCATCAAGGCGCCACCCTGATCCAGACCATAACCCGCAGGCTTGCCGGGCTGTTTCCGGAAACCCTGCTCATCACCAATACGCCCGAGGACTACGGTTTTCTTGGCTGGCCCATGGCGGCCGATCAGTACCAAAATTGCGGGCCCCTGGCCGGAATCCATGCCGCCCTGCGGACGATCTCCCAGCCCCGCGCCTTTGTCTGCGGCTGCGATATGCCGCTGCTCAACCCGGAGCTGATCCGTTTCCTCTGCGAACTGGACGGCGACCATGAGGTGGTGCTGCCCTGGCTGCCCGAGGGACCGGAGCCGCTGTACGCGGTTTACAGTAAAAAAGCTCTGCCGGTTATTGAGGAGCATCTCGCCCACAATCAGTGCAAGATCGGCATGTTGTACGACAAGCTGCACATCCGCAAGGTCACAGGCGAAGAAATATTGCAGGTTCTGCCGGATTTCACCACCTTTCAAAACATCAACCACCAGCATGACCTTGCCCGTCTTGCCTCCTTGGGGGTGTGAGCCATGCCGATCCTCTCGCTTGCCCAAGCACAACGGTTGATTGTCAGCCACAGCGCTGCCCTGACCGCGGAGGCTGTTCCCCTGCCGGAAGCCATTGACCGCATTGCCGCCCAAGCCATCAAGGCAATGCGCGCGGTACCAGACTTTGACCGCTCCGCCATGGACGGCTATGCCGTCAACAGCCGCAACCTGACCGGCGGGACAGAACCGGTGGCCCTAAAAATAACCGGCGAGATTGCCGCGGGCACCACCGACCTGCCAAGGCTTGCCGGAAACAGCGCCATCGCCATCATGACCGGCGGCGCCTTGCCCCCCGGGGCAAATCAGGTTGTCCCCTTTGAACACTGCCGGAGAAAAGAGAACGTGGTGCTGGTGGACAGCCCACCCCGGCCCGGTGCCTTCATTCGCGCCCGAGGCACGGACCTCGCCGCCAGGCAGGTCATTGTCCGGACGGGGGCGAAAATCGAACCCCAGCATCTGCCGCTCCTTGCCGAAAGCGGCCTGGCCCAAGTCTCCGTGGTGGGACGCCCGGAACTGGCCATTATCTGCACGGGCAGCGAATTGCTCGACACGATCGATACCCCGGAGGCCGGCCAGATCATCGGCGGCAACCGTTTCCTGCTCGCCGCCCTCATCAAGGGTGCGGGAGCGGCCTCCCGCGATTTTGGCCTGGTGACCGATGACTGCGACCGCATTGTCGCCTTACTAAAAGATGCCCTGCACGGTCCGTCCCAGGGGGTGATCACCACCGGCGGCATGGGGCCGGGCAACTACGATCTCTTGCCCCAGGCCTTTGCCAAACTCGGGATTCACCCTATCTACACGGCGCTGGCGGTCCGCCCTGGTCGCTCCACCATGTTCGGCCTCTACCGCGGCAAACCGATCTTCGCCCTGCCAGGTCCGCCGCCTGCTGTTTTCCTGCTGTTTCACGAGCTTATCCTGCCGGCCTTACGTGCGATGCAAGGGCAGCGACGCCCCTTGCCGCCGCTTGTGCGCGCCACCCTCACCACCTCGATTCTGCTGAAAAAAACCGGGCTGCTGAACCTCAAAGGCGCGGTGGTCCGCCTGCGCGGCAAGAGTCTCACCGCCCGGCCCACCGACAAAAACGAGGCAGCCAACGCCATCATCCATCTGCCAGCCAACCGGAAGCATCTGCTGGCCGGAGAAGATGTCTCCCTGCGCCTCTGTTCCCCGGATTTTCTTTAAAATTGTGCCCGTCTCGTCCTCTTGATTTCTGCCCGGCGCCATGATACAACCCGCTTTGAGAGAAAATATAAAACCATGCCAGACTGAAGGGGATATCCATGCTTGAATTGCGTTTTATCAGAGAAAATCTGGATCTCGTCAAAGAGAAACTCGCCTTCCGGGGAATCACCGATTCCCGCATCGACGATTTTGCCGCCATCGACCTTCGGCGCCGCACCCTGCTCTCCGAGGTGGAATCGTTGCGCAACAAACGCAAGACCGCTTCCCAGGAAATCGGCAAGCTGAAAAAAGCAGGGGTAGAGGCCGAAGGCCCCATGGCCGAAATGCGTCAGGTGGGAGACCGGATCAAGGAGATCGAAAACGAGCTTGTCACTCTGGAGGAAGATCTCCAGAGCATCGTCCTGACCCTGCCCAACCTCTGCGACGATTCCGTGCCCCGGGGCACCAGCGACACGGACAATCTGGAAATCAAACGCTGGGGCACGGTGCCGCAATTCGCTTTTGCAGCCAAGGCGCACCATGAGCTGGGGGAAGCTGCCGGGACAATCGATTTTGAGCGGGCGGCCAAGCTTTCCGGGGCCCGCTTTGCCGTGCTCAAGGGGTTTGCTTCCCGCCTGGAGCGGGCGCTGATCAACTTCATGCTCGATCTCCACACCCAGAGGCACGGCTACACCGAGATCCTCCCCCCGTTTCTCGTCAATTCCCAGACCATGACCGCCACCGGCCAGCTGCCGAAATTCGAGGCGGATCTCTTCCGCATCCAGGACTGGGACCTGTGGCTGATCCCCACCGCCGAGGTGCCGGTGACCAACCTGCACCGGGACGAAACCCTGGCCGAGCATGAGCTGCCCATCAAGTACACGGCCTACACCCCCTGCTTCCGTTCCGAAGCCGGCGCCTATGGCCGCGACACCCGAGGGCTGATCCGTCAGCACCAGTTCGACAAGGTGGAGTTGGTGAAATTCACCACCCCGGAGACCTCCGGCGCTGAGTTGGAAAGCCTGCTGGCGGACGCGGAAGAGGTGCTGCAGCTCCTGGAGCTGCCCTATCGGGTGGTGCAGCTCTGTAGCGGGGATCTCGGTTTTTCCGCCAACAAGACCTACGACATCGAGGTGTGGATGCCTGCCCAGAACACCTACCGGGAGATATCCTCATGCAGTAATTTCGGGGAGTTTCAGGCGCGGCGAGGCGGAATCAGGTACCGGCCCAAGGGCCAGAGCAAAAGCGGACTGGTTCATACCTTAAACGGCAGCGGCTTAGCGGTGGGACGGACCCTGGCCGCCATTTTTGAAAATTACCAGCAGGAGGATGGCAGCATCGCCATTCCCAAGGTGCTTGCGCCCTATTTTGAAAAAAGATTTTGACAGAAGAAATGAAGACGAATTTTTCAACAGCCAGCTAGGCAAAGAGACTTCACTTCAAGACATACCGGTTCTTGCCGCCCTGCTTGGCCTCGTACATGTTCTGATCGGCGCGCTCCAGCAGACTCTGTCCGCTTTCCCCGGCCTGGTATTGGGTGACGCCGATGCTGATTGTTTTGCGCACTGTTTCCTGGGGGGTCGGTTGAAAAATCTCCCCGGCAAAACGGGTTCTGATCCGTTCCGCCACCACGGTCGCTTGTTCGCCGTTGGTCACCGGCAAGATGATGGTGAATTCCTCTCCGCCGTAGCGGCAGGGAACATCATTGACCCTTAGCGACTCGGCGATCACCTGACCCAGCCGGGCCAGAACCCGGTCACCGTCCGCATGCCCGTAAGTGTCATTATGATGCTTGAAATTATCGATATCGAGCAGCAGCAGGGAAAGCGGCTGGCCATGTCGATTGGCCCGTTCCACCTCGAGCTGTAACTGGGTGTTGAAATAGCGCTTGTTAAAAAGCTTGGTCAACTCATCGACCAGACTGAGTTCCTTGTAACGGCGTTCGCTTTCGGCCAGGGCCTTCTCCGCCTTGACCCGTTCGGTGATATCGGTGATATGCTCGACAACCCCGATGAGATCCCCGGACGGCCCCTTGAAAGGCGTGGAAATCATGCTGTAATAGGCCGTCTTCCCATCCAGACCCTCCTTTTCTATCTCGCTTTCAATGCGTTTTTCCCCTTTTCTGATCCGCTGCAAAGGGCATTGCTCGGTGTTGCACAGGCAGGAATGAAAAATCTCATAGCACTTCTGGTCATGCACCTTCTCCCGTTTCACCCCGGCCATCTTGAGAAATGAATCGTTGCAGCGCAGGAGATTGCAGTGTTTGTCCACCAGGAGAATGCCCCCGGCAACGGTCTTGAATATCTGGTTGATCTCGATATAGGCCTGCTCCGCCTCCATGGCCATGGCATTGGCCCGGCTCAGAGCCTCTTCCAGCTGCAGGTTGTTATCTTCCAGATCTTCTTTGATTTTAGCCAGGGCCAGATCAGCCCTTTCCCGTTGCAGGCAATCCTGCACATGCTTGGCAGCAGCGGACAACCAGATGTCGAGCACCTTCCGCTCAACCGGCTTGGCCATGAAATAGTGAACCCCGGCGGAAATGGCCGTGGCAATATCCTCCGGGCTGTCTTTGCCGGAAATCATCAGGATGGTGAGGTATTTCCCCCGTTCGGAGGTGCAAAATGTTCTGGAGAGTTCCAGGCCATCCATGTCTGGCAACATCCAGTCCATGAGAACAAGATGCGGAAAACCAGCGGCAAAAGCCGCCAGGGCCGAGGCTCCGGTATTACAGACAACAGTCGCGTAGCCCAGGCTTTCCACGATCCTTTGCAAGATATCGCAGACGGCATGGTCATCCTCGACAATCAGGGCGGTCAGTCCTGCATTTCCCTGCGCACACTCTGTCAAGACAGCTACTCCGTCTGGATTTTTCCCGGCACTGTCTCGCCGGGATATTATCGTACCTTTTTATAAAGTATAGCAAACCTGTCCGATTTGTTTCAAAAAATATACTCCCCGATTATCTCTCGGCCAAGGCCAACTCGATCAGCCGATCGAGCAGGGCCGGAAAAGGCAGGCCATGGGCGGCGGCGGCCTGGGGGAGCAGGCTGGTCGGGGTCATCCCTGGGATGGTATTGGTCTCAAGGACATAGATGCCATCACCGGCGACGATCATGTCTGTCCGACTGTATCCCTTGAGATGCAAGGCCCGGTGCGCGGTAAGGGCGATCGCCTGCGCCCTGGCGGTTACCTTGGCCTCCAACTCCGCCGGGCACACCTCCCGGGACGCGCCCGGCTGGTATTTGGCCTGATAATCAAAAAAGGCGTACCCCTCGCCGGGGATTATCTCGACCAGGGGCAGAGCGGTGAGTTCTTTGTTGCCCAGCACCCCGCCGGTGATCTCCCGCCCTTGCACATACTGTTCAACCATGACCTCGCTGTCAAAGGTAAACGCCTTGACCAACCCCTGGACCAGTTCCTCTTCGTTCCGGGCCAGGCTCATCCCGAGGCTTGAGCCCTGGCGGATGGGCTTGATAACCACCGGCAAGGAAATCCGCGAAAGCAACCGGCCAGGATTTTTCTGATCTTCCGGCTGCGCCATCTCCCAAGCGGCCACGGTGAGCCCGGCCTGTTGATAGAGAACCTTGGCCAGATTTTTGTCCATGGCCAAGGCGCTGCCGAGAACCCCAGCCCCCTGGTAGGGTATGCCCAGCAGATCAAGAAAACCCTGCATGGTGCCGTCCTCCCCAAAAAGACCATGCAGCAAGATAAAGGCGACGTCAATCTTTGGGGCATCTGCGGCCAACTGGGCCAGATCCGTGGCCGGATCATAGCGACGAACCTCATATTTTTCCCGGTTAAGAGCCTTTTCCACCTCTTTGGCCCCGGCCAGGGACACCTCACGCTCTCCGGATTTGCCTCCGGCGATAAGGGCCAAACGAATCTTCTTTTCCATAGCTTTTTTCCAAATAGTTGCGTACTGAATTGTAAGGAATCATGCTGCCAATGCGGCACAGCAGTGAATTGAATACTGAACACGTATCCTTATAATAACTTCCCTGTTTATTTTGTAGGGATTTTTAGGCACCGTTACAAAATAAAGACCCATCGGTGTTGACAGTAGTGCAGGCGGCGAGGCTACACTCCTTGCCATTTCGTTACGGCTCCTTATGCCGTTCACGATATTTCATATGGCATAGTTATGCTTGAACAACGGCCTACAATCTGTAGGAAAAACTCCTACCACGCGGAAAACACTCCATGAACCAGGACACCATCCACAGGCTTCGGGAGATTGTCGGCCAGGACCAGGTAACCACGGTCCCGGAAGAGCTGGCCTGTTACTCCTATGACGGCACCGGCCAGGAATATCCTCCCGCCGCCGTGATCTTTCCCGGTTCCACCGAGGAAATCTGCCGTATCATGCACTTGGCCTCCACGACCCCGTTTCCCGTGGTGCCCCGGGGCGCCGGCACCGGCATGACCGGCGGCGCCTTGCCCGTGGCAGGCGGCCTGGTCATGGTCATGAGCCGCCTGAACCGCATCCTGGAAATCGACCTGGACAATCACATCGCCGTAGTCGAACCAGGGGTCATCACCGGAGATCTGCGCACCGAGGCAGGTCGGCACGGCCTCTATTACCCGCCGGATCCGGCCAGCCTGAAATTCTGCACCATGGGCGGCAATGTCGCCGAGTGCGCCGGCGGCCCGAGCGCGGTGAAGTATGGGGTGACCCGCGACTATGTCCTTGGCCTGGAAGCGGTGCTGCCCGATGGCAGCCTCATCCATACCGGGGTCAGGACTGCCAAGGGGGTGGTGGGCTACGATCTGACCCGGTTGCTGGTGGGCTCCGAAGGAACCCTGGCCATCATCACCCAAATCACGGTAAAGCTCCTCCCCGCTCCGGAGGCCCGCAGTACGCTCCTGGTTCTCTGCCGCACCATGGTCGAGGCAACCGGTCTGGTGGCGGACATTCTCGCCCATCATACTCCCTGCACCCTGGAATATATGGATCGGACCGCCCTTGCCATTGTCCGGGACAAACTGCCCATCCCCTTCCCGGCAGAGGCGGGAGCCCTGCTCCTGATCGAGCTTGACGGCCGGTCTGATTCCGTGCCCCTTGCCACCCGCCAGCTCACCGAGTTTCTACAGACCCAGCCGGGGATCATCCAGAGCCGCACCGCCGAAAGCGCCGGCGAGGCCGAGCAACTTTGGGCAGCGCGGCGCGCCATTTCCCCTTCCGCCTTCAGCCTCAAACCCCATAAAATGAGCGAAGACGTGGTGGTTCCCCGCAGCCGGTTGCCGGAGTTGGTCTCCTGCACCGAGACCTTGAGCCGGGAGCTCGGGGTCGTCATCTTCACCTTCGGCCACGCCGGAGACGGCAATATCCACGTCAATATCATGCTCGACAAAAATATTCCGCAGGAAGTGCACCAAGCCAATACCGCCAAGCAGCTTCTTTTTGAGGAGGTGCTGCGCCTGGGCGGCACCCTGTCCGGAGAACACGGCGTTGGCCTCACCAAGGCACCGTATCTGGACATGGAGCTTGACCAGCCGACCATGGCGCTTATGCGACAAATCAAGAATCTCTTTGACCCGCTCAACATTCTCAATCCAGGCAAGATCTTTCCTCCCCAGACCGCATCGGAAAAAAATATTTGACAATCAGAGCAATGATCGGCTATATAAACGGTTTCTTTTTAAAAATCTGCGCCATTTCAACTCGTTCTGAAACAGGCGTTGGCTAAAAAATTCTGAAACATGACGTTGCAACCCGCATACTGGAGAGATCATGATCGAAATAGAAGTGAGAGGGGATATCGAACAGGCGATTCGGCTGCTCAAGAAAAAGATGCAGCTTGATGGGATGAAAAAAGAGCTCAAACGCCGCGAGTACTACGAGAAACCCAGTGCCAAACGCCGTCGCAAACAAGCAGAATCCAAACGGAAAATCCGCAAGCTCATGATGCGCGGCGAGCGCGACTAACTTGCCGCTCTTCCTCGTTGGCTCATTGCATAAATGAACAACACACGAGGGAAATCTGCTGATAAATGCCCACGCTCCGACCGGGACCGGCCACTGCCGCCGTCTCCTTCCTCTCCACCCGGCGGAGCGTCTTTTTTTCCCGAGCCTTTCCTCGATCAGTTCCTGCAGTATCTCACCCTGGAACGCCGCCTGGCCGCCAACACCATCCTGGCCTACCAGGCTGACCTAGCCTCCTTTCTTGATTTTCTTCGCCCGAAACGCCTCACCCAACTGGCCGAGATTGACGCCAACCACCTCCGCGCCTATCTCGATCATTGCCATGCCCAAGGCATCTCCAACCGAAGCAATGCCCGTCGGATCTCCTCGTTGCGCGCTTTTTTCAAGTTTCTCCTGGCGGAAAAATGCATCGCCATTAATCCCTGCGCCATCCTGGATCTGCCCAAGCCGGGTCGGCCGCTCCCCAAGGTACTCACCATCCCCGAGGTAAACCGGCTCCTTGCCCCCCCGGCCAATGGTGATTCCCTGGCCCTGCGCAATAACGCCATGCTGCACCTGCTCTACGCTACCGGCATGCGGGTCTCGGAGTTGGTCAATCTGCCCCTGGCCGGGGTCAATCTCATGGGCGGCTATGTCCGGGTTTTCGGCAAAGGCTCCAAGGAACGGCTCATTCCCTTTGGCGAGGCGGCCCGCGAATACCTCAAGGTCTACACCCGGGATGCCCGCCCCCGAATCCTCAAAAAAAGAGCGAGCGACTGCCTCTTTGTCACCGGCCACGGCAAACCCATGACCCGCCTGCGCTTTTGGCAGATCGTCCAGCAGAGCGCGCGCCTGAACGGAATCACCAAGAAAATCAGCCCCCACGTGCTCCGCCACTCCTTTGCCACCCACCTGCTTGAACATGGGGCGGATCTCCGCTCCGTGCAGATGATGCTGGGCCATGCCGATATCGCCACCACCCAGATTTATACCCATGTGGACAGCAACCGCCTCAAGAGTGCCCACCAGAAATTCCACCCCAGAGGCTGATTTTCCCGGCCTCATCCGCTCCTTCCATTGTCACCCCGCCCCTGATGGTCTATAGTTGAAAAAGGAAATGGGCACACACCCTGCGGAGGCATTACCACATATGGAAGTCATCACCACCCACGTAAACGCCGATTTTGACGGGCTGGCCTCCATGATCGCCGCGCACAAGCTCTACCCCGAGGCGGTGCTTGCCTTTTCCGGCTCCCAGGAAAAAAATCTGCGGGATTTCCTCGCCCAATCGGTGCAATACCACTACACCTTCCAGCGGTTGAAAAATATCCCCCAGGACCAAATCCGCCGCCTCATCGTGGTGGACACCCGCCAGGCCTCCCGCATCGGCGACTTCAGCCAATGCCTAAACAACCCCGGCCTGGACATCCACCTCTACGACCACCATCCCGACACTCCCGACGATCTGCACGGTTCGGTGGAACAGGTCCGATTGGTGGGCTCCACCACCACCATCTTTGTCCACCTCCTCCGGGAAAAAGGCTTCCGGCTCACCCAGGAGGAAGCCACGCTCATGGCCATGGCCATCTACGAGGACACCGGCTCCTTCGCCTTTGACACCACCAGCCCCGAAGACCTGGAAGCGGCGGCCTGGCTGCTCGCCCAGGGCGCAAACCTCAACGCCATCTCCCAGTTCATCGCCCAGGAACTCACCAGCCATGAAGTTACCCTGCTCCATGCCCTGATCAAATCCGCCACCACCTACACCATCCACGGCCTTGATCTGGTGGTGGCCAAGATAGAACTTCCCGAATATGTTGATGAATTTTCCGTTATCGTCCGCCGCTTCATGGTGATGGAAAATCTAGACACCCTGTTCGCCCTGACCCACATGGGGGGCCGCACCCATCTCATTGCCCGCAGCCGGATTCCGGAGGTGAACGTCGGCGCCATTGCCCGGGATTTCGGGGGCGGCGGCCATGCCTCGGCCGCCTCGGCCACCATCAAGGATCTCACCCTGATCGAGGCGGAAGAAAGGCTGATCCAGCTCCTGCACAAGCATGTCCGGCCCCAGCGGTTGGCCAAAGAGCTGATGTCCGCGCCGGTGATCTCCGGCCCGCCGACGCTGACGATCAACGAGGCGGACGAGCTGCTCAACCGCTACAACATCACGGTGCTGTTGATCGTCAATGAACAGCACGAAGCCATCGGCCTCATCTCCCGACTGGTGGTGGGCAAATCCATCCACCTGGGGCTCGGCGACTCCCCAGTGAGCGACTACATGACCACCGATTTCGCCACCCTGCCGCCCACCGCCACCCTGGCCGATATCCAGGAACTCATCATCGGCCACCGCCAACGCTTCATCCCGGTGGTGGAAGAGGGCAAGGTCTTGGGGGTCATTACCCGCACCGATCTTCTCCACCTGCTGGTCAACGATCCGGCCCACATCCCGCGCCGGTTGCTGGCCGAGACCGACCAACCCTCCACGGCCCGCAACCGCAACCTGACCGGCCTGATGGCGGAGGTGTTGAGTCGCGAGATCATCATTCTTTTGCAAACCCTGGGGGAGGTGGCGCAGGAGACCGGCTGCCATGCCTATGCGGTGGGCGGTTTTGTCCGCGACCTGCTGCTGCACATCAAAAATCTGGATCTGGATGTGGTCATCGAAGGCGATGGCCTGGCCTATGCCAAAAAACTGGGCAAAAAACTAGGCGGCAAGGTGCGTACCCACGAGAAGTTCGGCACCGCCGTGGTGAAGCTGCCCGATGGCCTCAAAATCGATATAGCCACCGCCCGCCTGGAATACTACGAATATCCGGCCGCCATGCCCACGGTGGAGCTGAGTTCCATCAAGCTGGACCTCTACCGCCGCGATTTCACCATCAATGCCATGGCCATCCACCTCAACCCGGACACCTTCGGCACCCTGGTTGATTTCTTCAACTGCCAAAACGACCTGAAAGACCGGCAGATCAGAATCTTGCACAATCTCAGTTTTGTCGAAGACCCGACCAGGATCTTCCGCGCCATCCGCTTTGAGCAGCGCATGGGCTTCAAGATCGGCAAGCACACGGAAAAACTCATTAAAAACGCGGTGAAGATGGAGCTTTTCGACCGCTTCTTCGGCCAGCGTTTTTTCAACGAACTCACCAGCATCCTCTCCGAGGAAAACCCCATCCCGGCCATAAACCGCATGGCGAACCTCGGCCTGCTGAGGTTCCTCCATCCCACCCTCCGCATCGACCCCAAGCTCACCACGGTTCTGGAGGAAACCCGGCAGGCCCTGGCCTGGCACCGGCTCCTCTACCTTGACCAACCGTGCCGGCAATGGCTGGTCTACCTATTGGCCCTCATGACCAGTCTTTCTGTCCGAGAAGTGACGGCTTTTTGCGAACGCTTCGAGGTGCCGCTGCGCCACCGGCAGTTTCTTGCCCGGGAAAAACTCGCGGCTACCCGGATTGCTCAGATCATAAAACGCGCCATGCCGGAAAGCCCCAGCGGCCTGTATCACCTGCTCGAGGGACTTTCCCCGGAAGGGCTCCTGCATCTCATGGGGCTTACGAAGAAGAAAGCCGGCAAAAAAGCCATTTCCCTCTATGTTACAGAGTGGAGCCAGATGAAGCCGGAAACCGACGGCAACGATCTGGAAAGAATGGGCTACCGGGCGGGCCCGCTCTATGGTACCATCCTCCGCTGCCTGCTCGATGCTCGACTGGATGGCCTGGTGCATGACCGGGCCACGGAAACCGCCTTTATTAAAGACCATTTTTCTCTCCCGGATCAATAAACCGCCCATGAACGTCCCTAAGCTCATTCAGGAAATTGCCATCCTTGCCCCCCCGTTTTTGTTGGCCCTCACGGTCCACGAATTTGCCCATGGTTTCGTCGCCTACAAACTTGGCGACCCAACCGCGCAGCGCTTGGGGAGGCTCAGCTTAAATCCCCTGCGGCATCTCGACCCCCTTGGGGTGCTGGCTTTCCTGATCATGAAGATCGGCTGGGCCAAACCGGTGCCGGTGGATGCCCGATATTTTAAAAATCCCCGCCAGGACATGATCTGGGTCTCGCTGGCCGGGGTTTCCGCCAACCTGCTGCTGGCCGTGGCCAGCGGCCTTGCCGCCCGCCTGCTCCTGCCGATCAGCAATGTGCTGCCCATGGCGATCTTCTGGCCACTCATCCAAATGATTGCCGCCAGCGTCTGGATAAACGTGATGCTGGCCGTCTTCAATCTGATCCCCATCCCGCCCCTGGACGGCAGCCAGGTGCTCAGCAACCTGCTCCCCCATAAGTTAGCCAGGATCTATGGCAAGCTGGAGCCCCTCGGTTTTTTCATCCTGCTGGCCCTGTTTTACACCGGCATCATCCCAAAGATCATGCACCCCCTGATCTCCTTTGCCCAAGGGCTGATCTTGGGCTAAAAATTGTTGCCGTCCCGCCGCATTTTTCATGCTACACTTGCTTGCAGGATGGCAAGCAGGCTGCGCTAATGCCGAGTGACCCAAAAGGGGTGCGTTGAATGAGTCCGGACAGCCCGAATATCCATGAAGTTCTTGCCTATGAGATAAAAAAGGAGATAGCAGACCGTTATTTCGGTTTTAGAAAACTCATCGAGGATGACAAACTCGATTTTGCCGAAAAAACGCGGCAATACTCCTTTATCCTGGAAAAACGGATCAGTTTTGATCTGATCCGCATCTACATCGTCCTCAAAGACGAAGACCTCATCCACCGGTTTCTGGCGCTTTCCGGTTTGCCGCCAGACCTTTTCTACGACCCCTACCTCACCCAATCCAACACCATCCGGCAAAGGGTCTTTTCCGGGGTGCGCATCCATGGGCTTACCCATTCCGGGCGCTTTAAAAATCTGATATTCGACTGCTACGAACGCCTTGAAGTGCATGTTGTCGAATACCGGTCCAAATTTACCGAACTCAAAAAATACCGGGACGAAATCAACGAAGAAATCAAGACCTTCTACCGGAAGAACGATCTGGGTTCCATCATGGGGTTCCTTAAAACTCTGGGCGACCCCAACAAGGCAGGCAGCATGGAAGGAGGCATGGAAGTTGGGATGGCCCAGGACATGGAAGCCAAAATGCATATCACCCCGCAACTGCCACCGGAACACTATCTGCCGGTTATCCAGTCCCTGCCTCCCTTGACGAGCATCAAGAGCGAGTTGAAAACCATCATTCGCGCCGCATACGAAAAGCACGGGGCGGAACTGATCCACCTTTTGTCCCAGAAAGACAGCAAGGCTGCACGATAAACACCCACAATATAAATTTGTTTTGTTTTTTCGGGGGAACACGGGTATAAAGTTTGACATACCTTAATTATTAATGCTGCCCTGGAGAACTAAATGAAATTCCCACCTGTATCACGTGTTCATCAGCTGTCGATTCCTGTTGTGTTCTTCACCGTTCTCTCCTGCTCGACCGCCGCTTTTGCCGCCCACCCCCTGATCACAGACGACACGGGCACCATGGGCACAGGCAAGGCCCAGCTGGAAATGAACGGCGAGTATGGACATGAAAAAGAAGAAGGAGTTACCACCAAAACAACGCAGGGCGACGCATGTTTCTCGTATGGGCTCAGCGACTCGGTGGATCTCGTTATTGACCTTCCCTATCTCCATTCCCGGGAAAAATCCGCAGACGGCACCGTAAGCGAAAATGGCTTCTCCGACACCGCCATCGAAGTGAAGTGGCGGTTCTTTGAGTACGAGGACTTGTCCCTTGCCATCAAACCCGGGCTCACCCTGCCCACGGGCAACGATGAAAAAGGCTTGGGCGCAGGCAAGGCAACCTATAGCCTCTTTTTCGTTGCCTCACAGGAGATGGACCCGTGGGCCTTCCATCTGAACCTCGGCTATATCAAAAATGAGAACACCCTGGATGAAGAAAAGGACATCTGGCATGCCTCCATCGCTTCCACGGTTGCCTTGACGGAAGAGCTCACCGCGGTTGCCAACCTCGGCGTTGAAAGCAACACCGACAAACTCGTTGGTACCGACCCTGCCTTCTTCCTGGCGGGCCTAGTCTATGCCCTTTCCGAGGAATTTGACCTTGATTGCGGGATCAAATACGGTCTCAACGATCCCGAGACTGACTACACCGTACTGGCCGGGGTCACGTGGAAATTCTAGGGGCGTTGGGCAAACAAAAAGAGGCAGCCCGGAATTCCGGGCTGCCTCTTTTTGTTGGAACCACAACTAAAAAAATACAATAAAATCAAATAGTTAAATGGGGCGGCGTCACTCGAATTATTAAGTTATCTATCTGAAATAACACAGTTATAACTTATGCTTCTTTTGCTGTTGCCCCCAGAGTTGCCCCCAAGCTGTACGTGATACCTCTCTTCATTTCTGTTGGACGAGAGTATTGCCCCATGAAGATTTTTGATCTCTCAAGAATTTTCCCAAAAATTTCTCCAACAAACTTCTTGAATTTGACTAAACCCTGAATGGGTATGTCGGCTGACCTTACCCCTGTGATTGTTCCAGTCTGCGATTAGCGATTTCGGCTTTTTGAGCCCGTTTAAAGGCTGCTGAAAATTCTTCTGGGGTCATGTTGTCCAGAGAGCTATGGGGCCGATTTACATTATAATCCGTTCGCCATAATTCAATTATTTCTTGGGCCTTGTGCAGGCTGACGAATACATGCTCATTGAGGCATTCGTCTCGGAACTTCCCATTGAAGCTCTCGATAAAGGCGTTCTGAACCGGCTTCCCCGGCTGAATAAACCTGAGCTTGACCTTGTTTTCAAAGGCCCAAAGATCAAGAGCTTTGCTGATAAACTCCGGGCCGTTATCCACCGTTATCACCTCCGGCAACCCGCGAGTCAGGGCGACACGATCAAGCACCCGGCTTACTCGCTGCCCGGTGAGCGAGTGGTCTGCCTCCAGAACCGGACATTCTCTGCTGAAGTCATCGACAACAGTCAATACCCGAAAACGGCGGCCACTGAAAAGGTTGTCGGAAACAAAATCCATGGACCAGTGTTGATTGATCCGTTCCGGACGATCCAGGACAACCCGGAGATGGCTTGTCCGTTTCTTGCGCTTCTTTAAGCGAAGGGAGAGCCCTTCTTCCCGGTACAGCCGTTCCGTCCGCTTATGATTGATCTGATAGCCTTCCCGCAGCAACATGGTGTGCAAACGAGGAGCGCCAAACTTGCGCCGCTGTTCCGCCAGCTCTCGCAGGCGGGACCTGATTTCTTCATCGTTCTTGGGTATCGCCTGGTACCGGCAACTGCTCCGGCACAACCCGACAACATCGCAGGCCCGTCGTTCGCTGAACTGATGGTTCTCTTGTAGATAGATCACCACGTTCCGCCGAGCGACAGGCGTTACCACTTTTTTGAGAGAACGTCCTTGATCGCCCGGTTTTCAAGCATTGCGTCAGCAAGCATTTGTTTGAGCTGTTTGTTTTCCTTTTCAAGCGTCTTCAGCCGTTTGGCCTCTGAAACCTCCATCCCGCCATACTTGCTGCGCCAGTTGTAAAAAGTCACATCGCTGATCCCGTGTTGACGGCAGAGATCTACGATTTTCATCCCCGCCTGGGCCTGTTTCAGTATGCTTATAATCTGTTCTTCGCTGAATCGTTTCGATTTCATGTCCGTCTCCTCGGTGAGGTTCTAGACCGAAATCACTAACTTCGCAATGGCTCAGTTTTTAGGGGCAAGGTCAACATCATTATTTCGCGCAGGTTTCGTTTTATCCAATCCATTTCAAAGCCTCTTCGAATTTGATCTACTTATACCCCAAAATGCCGTTGTCTTAACATTCTTCAATCTCACTCAAAAACCGGAGGCTCGGATCGGCACCACCTTTTCAACCTTCTCCGCTTTGATCCGGTCCAGGTAATCCGCCCACTCCTGCATCATCTTCCGGCGCTCAGGCAAAAATGTTGTCCGGTCGTAGGCTCTTCCAAGCGGGTTGTCCACTGCATGGGACAATTGCCGCTCAATCCATTCCGGCGCCATCCCTAAATTCTGCTGCAGCATGGTCCGGGCCATCGCCCGAAAACCATGGACATGCATTTCATCCTTTCCATATCCCATCCGCCGCAGGGCATTGGTTAGCGTTGCGTCACTGATCGCCCTGTTCCTCCCTCGCTCACTTGGGAATACCAAGCTGCCAGAACCGGTGAAATGAAAAAGCTGCCGCAGAATCTCCGCAGCCTGAGTTGCTAGGGGGACGACATGAACTTCCTTGGGGTTAGCCTCCTTGTCTCGCCGTGTCCGCTTCATTCTTCGAATGGGAATCACCAATTCTGCCCGATCAAGATCAACCTCGGACCACTCGGCAAGCCTCAACTCTTTGGGACGAAGAAAAAATAGCGGAGCCAACTGTAAAGCACACTTCACAACGAAGGTGCCATGATATTCGTCAATGGCTCGCAGAAGAGGTGCAGCACCCTGCGGATCGATAATCGCGGAAAAATGGCGTTTGATCGGTTTTGGAAAAGCTTCGTTCATCTTGTACGTGGGGTCCATGGTGGCTCGACTGGTGACAATGGCATAACGGAACACTTGTCCACAGTTAGCCAAGGTGCGATGTAGCGTTTCCAAGTGGCCACGCGCTTCAATCATGCGGAACACGTTGATTATTTCCGGCGATTTGATCTCATCAACAGGCCGAGAACCGAGCCAAGGAAAGACATTCTTTTCCAGTCTGTTCAAAATATTTTTTGAATGTGTTTCCGACCATTCAGTGTTAGCAAACTTGGCGTGCCATTCACGAGCTACGGCCTCAAAACTTCCCGATCCTGACTCAATGGCCTTGGTAGCCTTCCGTTCTGCGCCGGGGTCAATCCCTTGTGCCAGCAGCTTGCGGGCTACATCCCTTTTTTCCCTGGCATCCTTCAGTGAAACTTCTGGGTACACGCCAAAAGAGATCCGTTTTTCCTTGCCCCCAAAACGATACTTGAGCCGCCACCACTTGCCCCCAGCGGGGGCAACTTCCAGGTAAAGACCTCCTCCAGCAAAAAGGCGCAGAGGCTTGGCCGCTGGCTTAGCGTTTCGTATAGCTGCATCTGTAAGTACTGGGGACATAAGGCCTCCTCACAATCCTAACAATATTACCATACCCATGGGGGCAACAGCAACTAACCACTCCCCTGTTGCCCCTAATGTTGCCCCCAGTTGCCCCCGGTTGTCAATATTTTTCTTTACACCACACTGGACACAAAAAAGCCCACAAACCTTATGGAATGTGGGCTTACTGTACTTTACCGGACAGTACCGGAACTAAATTGGTGGAGGCGGCGGGAGTTGAACCCGCGTCCGAAAATACTCCCCTCCCGATATCTACATGCTTAGTTCTGTGTGGTTGCTTATCGTGCCTTGGCCCCTCCAGAACAAGAGGCTTTCGGCACTATCCTACTGAATTTCGCCATCGGCGCGGCAGGCGCGCACCGTAGGCTATCCCGCTAGTCGACGTTCTTTTCGGCCGCGCAGGAGTAGGCCGAAAGACCGGTAGCATTTAAGCTGCTACAGCGTAAGAATAGTCGTCTGCGACTATATTTTGCTCTACCTATTTTACGAGGTTGGTAGAAACCTCGGCATGCAACCTGAGCTTACATATCCCCGTCGAATCCGTTTCGCCCCCATGTTTGAATGAAAAGTTAACAACGACTACTGAAAAATCTATTTATATTTTAGCATGGCCCGATCAATCTCGCGGTCCGTATCTTTCTTCTTCAGCGATTCGCGCTTGTCGTAAAGCTTCTTGCCCTTGGCCAGGCCGAGAACCACCTTGGCCTTGCCCCGCTCGTTGAAATACATCTTCAGGGGAATCAAAGAGTACCCTCTTTCCTGAATCTTGCCAACCAGCTTGAGGATCTCGCGTTTCTTGAGCAGCACCTTGCGCTCCCGCACCGGGTCCGGCGCATCATAGGTGGCGTGGCTGTATGGCGAGATATGCACCCGCTGGAGAAAAACCTCGTTATTTTTGATCTTGGCAAAGCCGTCGCGCAGATTGGCCTTGCCGGCCCGGAGAGACTTCACCTCCGAACCCAATAGCATGAGGCCTGCCTCGATCTCCGACTCAATGGTAAAGTCGTGATAGGCTTTTTTATTGGTGCAGACAACCTTCACCGCCACATTTTCACCCGTACATCCATGCACAAACTCCAAGAAAAAAACCCTTGCTCCGGGGGAACAAGGGGATCATGACAGCACTATAATGCATCTTGGCTGAAAAAGCCAGGGGCGCGGTCTCGCGCGGCTAATCCGCCCCGGTTACACGCAAGGCCTCCTCCGGGGTAGTGATACCACTTTTCACCTTACACCAGGCATCCTCCTTGAGCGTGGTCATGCCTTCCTCCCTCGCCGTCTGCCTGATTTCCGTTTCGGCGCTTCCTCCGCTGATCTGCTTGCGGATCTTGTCGCTCATGGCAAAGATCTCAAAAATCCCGCAGCGGCCAAGATAGCCGGTACCCCGGCATTGCTGACACCCCTTGCCCCGCCGCAACTCAAACTCTCCGTCCTCGGTTACCGGCAGACCGAAACCGCGCAGCTCGTCGGCCGAGATGCGGAAGGTTTCACTGCAATGGGGGCAGATCCGCCGTACCAGCCGCTGGGCCATGGCCCCCAACAGGGTCGAACCGACCATGAAAGGCTGCACCCCCAGATCAAGCAATCGGCTGATGGAAGCAACGGCATCGTTGGTGTGCAGGGTGGAAAAGACAAGATGGCCGGTGAGCGCCGCCTGCACGGCATTCACCGCCGTGTCCAAATCGCGGATCTCGCCGATCATGATGATGTCCGGGTCCTGACGCAGGATATTGCGCAGGATGGTGGAAAAGGTCACATCCAGCTGCGGTTGCACCGGGATCTGGTTGAATTCCTCGTGCACCATCTCCACCGGATCCTCCACGGTGACCACGTTTTTCTCCGGGGTGGCGATCTGCTTGAGGGTCGAGTAGAGGGTGGTGGATTTACCGCTGCCCGTTGGCCCGGTGACGAGAAAAATCCCATGGGGCGCGGTCATAAAGCCCTGGTACACCGCAAGATCACGCTGGGAAAAGCCGATATTGCCCACATCCTGAAACAAAATCTCCGGGTCCAGGATTCGCAGCACCGCCTTTTCGCCGAAGGCCACCGGCACAGTGGAAACCCGAATCTCCGCCTCCTGGCCGCCGCGATCCACCTTGATTCGGCCGTCCTGGGGCCGCCGTTTCTCGGCAATGTCCATTCTGGCCAGGGATTTGATCCGGGAGATCACTGCGGCATGGACCACCTTGGGCAGCTTGTAGATGGTATGCAGCACCCCGTCGATTCGCAGGCGAACCTGGGCCTGCTCCCGTTTCGGTTCGATATGGATATCGCTGGCTCGCTGCTCAAAGGCGTAGTTGAACATATGATCCACCGCCGAGGTCACATGCTGGTCCGAAGAAGCCGCCTCCTCGGTGGAGGAGATGCGCACATACTGTTCGAGATTGCCCAGGTCCACCAGGGGCCGGGCCAGATGGCTTTCCGCGGCGGTGATGGAAGATTGGAAGCCGAAAAACTCGGCCAAGGTCTTGCGGATATCGCTCTTGGTGGCCAGATAGGGCTTGACCGAAAGCTGATTGGCCCGCTCAATCTCGGCCAGGACCGTTTTGTTGTCGGGGTTGCAGATGGCAACCTCAAGCACGCCGTTGGCAATGGAAAAGGGCAACAACAGATGGCGAAAGGCAAAGGTGCGCGGGATGGTTTTGGTAACCGTTTTCAGATCCAGCTCAAGGGGATCGAGCTTTTTAAAGGGCAAGCCCATATCCTTGGCCACAGCCCGGAAAATCAGCTCCTCGGTGAGGATCTGCCCTTTTTTCCCAGACAATTCCAGGTTCAGCGAGGAAATGATATCGACAAAATTCAGAGAGTCATCCCGCGCCCTGCCAGTATCGCTCTTGTGCCGGGCGCTGTGCTGCTTCAATAAAAGCTGGCGTTGTTGGGCCTTATGGCTTTCAACAAAAGAGCGCTGTTCTGGGGTGATCAGCCGGTTTCGCGCAAGTAATTCCAGAAGATATTTCTCGTCATTCAGCGTGGTTGTCATCCGACACAATCTCTCACACACACGCTGGTTATTCCGCCTGATTGGCAGCAATAACCAGCAGTTTTTAAAGGAACCCCCTGGCGACAAGCAAGTCGCCAGACAGCTGCGGCTTTGCTGCCCCATGCCATTTTGGTTAATCCGTTGGAGGAAGCGCCATTTGCCGTATTGCCTGCTGTAGCCGTTCTCCCTTTAGGATTATAATTTTTTTTGCCTCGGAAAGATCCACCCCCTTGCGGGCAACCTCCACCTGCACAAGTTGCCCCACCTGTAGATCGGCGCGACTTGCAGGCACCTCACCAGCCCCGCTGTCCACAACAATCAGCCCCATGACAAAGGAGTAATCTCCGACCTGCACCAGCGACTGGTTAGTCCCCAGCTCCACAATTCTCCCCACAAACATTTTTTCCGGGA
Organism: Thiovibrio sp. Mzg5; assembly: GCF_055379285.1. Classification (NCBI taxonomy): domain Bacteria; kingdom Pseudomonadati; phylum Thermodesulfobacteriota; class Desulfobulbia; order Desulfobulbales; family Thiovibrionaceae; genus Thiovibrio; species Thiovibrio sp. Mzg5. The sequence goes on from NZ_AP022872.1 coordinate 2,224,919, forward strand.
GATATTTGGTTCCGGCCTGTGCGTCGAGCGGGGCAAGACAAACAACCAGAGCAAAAATGACAGCATATGCAAAATTTTTCATTGGCTGTTCCCCCTAAGGTTTTTGCCACCAGGAGCGCAATTTTGGTTTCATCCGAGGAAGATTTACCTTAAATGTCTCGGTTCCCCCTGTCTTGGTACCAACGACAAGGGTATCCTTGTGTAAAACTGGATTGGAGGCCATATCCTCTCCCAGATAAATCCCTGCAACCTGATATGTGTTCCCACTGGCATCCTTGATCATATCCTTACTGTCAAAAGTCTTGTCCCCGTTGACATCAAACACGGGGGTCGACAGAGGCTTGCCGGTGGCGTAATCCAGGGCAAACAACCACGCCTGGCCAGTTCCCTCGCAGACATCGGCCGCCGGGGTAAAGGTGGTGAAAAAAACCACCCCGCCCACGACCAAAGAGTCGCTGATCACTCTCTCGGAGGCCCCCCCGGAAACCAATCGGTTATTCAACTCCACCGCCCAGGAATATGGCGCTGGCCCAGGAGCGCTTCCCGAAACTACTCGATAATCTTTCCCGGTTGCAGCATTCGTTACCTTCGGTGTGGTGAAAACCGGCAGTGTGGCCAAAGTATGACTGGGGTAGGTGGTATCATCTCGAAGGCCGAAGAAGTACTGCATCGCAGTGGTCGTCTTGTCGGCCTGCACCTCATAGCTCCCGGTGCCAAAATAAATCCAGATGATATTTTCGGCATAGTAGGCATAGGACGGCTTTACCCTGATGGGGGTTGAATGATCCGGAGTGCCGCGATTGAAGCTGAACAGGGTGGAAACACTGGGGGTTTCGTTTTTCCCGATATTGGTCACCCGGTACATGGTCCCGTAGAGGTTGCCGGTGTACAGCCTGTCTCCTCGGTAATCATCATTCATCTCGGCAACCACCACTCCGCCCAAGGCGTCGTCCATCAAAGTGGATGCCGCGGAGGGGAGCTTGATCCTGTTGGTGGCAACCCCGGTGGCGTCTTTCCATAAAGGCACAGACGCATCGTTGGCCTCCACCCCGTAGAGGTATGCCTGTTTATTCGGCTGGTTGAGAATGTCCTCGGCATAGCCCGAGCCCCAGTAAGCACCCCATACCGTTGCGGTCGAACTCTTGACTCCGACCCGGTACACCTCCGGCTGCGCCCAGGTTTGGCCAAGCTGGCCGTCGGTGAACTGCCAGAGATATTTCACCCGATTGTCCGGATTAAGCGGGTCCACAGCCGCCGCATCAAATGGCCTGCCTCCCGTGACATCAAGAGCGAAATAGGCAGCGCCGCCACGCCGTAAACCGCTCATCAACACGGTTTTCCACTTGATGCCATCATAGATGTCCGCAGCCATGGGTGAGCCATCCACCAGATACCGGTGGCAGAACTCCGCGGAACACATATTCTTGGTGGGGTCACTGGCCTCATTGAGTTTGGCGAGGATACTGTTGGGATAAAATCGCCATTGCTCAACACCATCATCCAGCTTGAAGGCATGGAGGGCGCCATCATTGGAGCCAACATAAATCATGCTGTTCCGTTTGGCTTGCGCGTTTCTAAATGTAGCGTAGCTGTCGAACGGGTAATAAAAGGACGGCGCATCGACAATTACCGGGGTCGAATTGATGATATCCCCCAAAGACTTACAGAGATAATTGTCGCTGGCCAGGGTAGCGTCGGTATAGGGAACCACGGCGTTCGTAACCGTATCGATAACGGTATAAGGTTTCTTGGTCACCGGCATAACGGTGGAGGCCTTCCATTTCTGTGTGCCGAGGGTGGCAGTCTTGGTGTCATAATTGGTACAGGTCAGGTCTCCTGTCCACCCCCCCGCGCTGAACTGGGCGTTGACGATCAGGTCTTCCCGCCCGGCGGAGGTCGTTGGCGCCGGGGTGGCACCATAAAACACCTGCGCCTTGACATTGGTGGTAACATTCTCAAGAGCAGCCTCCAGATCGCTCTTGTTCTGGGCGATGAAGGGAACGCCCACGCTGGCAACCTCGTTATGCATGGCATAAAGGTCATCATCGGTAACGGCCTTCCCCCGCTCGTTGCTGATCTTTGCGACCTCGTTCAGCTGGGTGGCATCGTCAAGGCCAAACCCGATGGTCACGGTGGTGATCTTTTGATCGGCCAGTTTGCCTGCCTCGGTGATAACCCCGGCCAGGGTAGTATCCAGATTGCCCAGGCCGTCGGTGATCAGGATCAGGAATTTTGGCTGACAGGAAAGGGGTACATAATAAGCCCCCTCAAGATCGGCCTTGGTTCCGGCAAAATATGATTGGGCCTGCTGCATTGCCGGAACCAGCGGCGTGTACCCTGCAGGGCTAACGCTGGCGATTGAGGTCTGCAATTTGGCCTGATGGGCATCGTCATTGAACTTACAACCCGTATGCACCTTTGTGTAGTGGGTTGGATCGGAGCTGCTGTAGTCGCCTGTCCAGGAACCAAAGCCCCAAGCGATGCTGCGGTCCGCCACCAGTTTACTCAAGACATCCTTGGCAATCTTGATGCGTGATTCCTGGGTGGGGGGCGTCCAACTCGGGATGGCCCAGCTTACACTGGCAGTGCTTTTCGTCCGGCCCGTGATGTTCGCCAGGGGAAACAGTGCTGCGCTGTCTGCCGCTTCCCCGTAGATGGTCAGGGTGGTGGCAGAAGTATCGGCAAAGGAGGGAACAAAACGGATGCTTGCATTCAAGATCGTGGAATTCTTGGGAATATCCACGGCATCAAACCAAAGGCCGGTGCTATAGTTTCCTCCCAACTGAAGCGTCGTGTTTGTAAGGTACATGGTTCCGCCCAACTGGTGGGCATCAGCCCCCGAACGTATCACCGGGAACTCCACGTTGTCGTACTGTATGCTGTCATCCGCGTTAATGTAGCTCACGGTCAAAACAGGGGCGTATGCCGCGGAATTGTCATAGGATCTGGCCCGCCGTGCACCACTGCCATTTCCGGCAAGAATAAAAGCCATGGGGGGCGGGGGGAGGAGAGGGTCGTTCCAGCCTGGCCGGTTGACAATCTCCTGAACAATGGTTTTCACCTCCGGCGTTGCGTTGACCGCCAGGGATGAGTCTACCAGAGGCATCAAGGTTGTCATGCTGCCGGAAATATCCAACAGGATGAGAATGGCGGGGTTGACCAGATTTTCTGTATAGAGCGGAACCTCGCCGCAGGCGCTGCTGTGCGGCGCCGGTTGCACCGAAAGGCTCACCGGGATATCCACCGGAGAGTTAGTGGCGGTGGGGTCTGTAATGGTAATCGTCGCGGCATAGCTGCTGGCAACAAGACTTGCGGTGGAATAGGTAACCGTCAGGGTCTGGCTGGCGCCGGCAGCAAGGGTTCCGCTTGCCGGGGTAACAGAAAGCCAGGACGCGTCATCGATAATGGTATATACCAGGTTGGCGTTTCCGGTATTGGTCAGGGTAACAGAGCCATCAACAGGATTTGTTCCCTGAAAGGAAGAGATCCCCAGATTGACGGGATCGACGCTGATTTTTGGGGCAGCGGCCGGCAGATAGTCAATATGCAACAGGGGCGCCCGTGACGCTCTTTGGTTGTAGGAATACACATTGCGTCGTCCCGTGCCGCTAACAAACAGAGCCAAGGAGTTGCCAGTATTCCAGGTTCCCTGGTTGACGATTTCCTGCACAATGGCCTTGAGGTCAGGGCCCAAGATGGTCGTTCTGCCACTCCAGTTATTGCAGACATCTCGATCATTTGTCCAGGTTGTCGAGGCAGTGGTGGAATTCGCTGTTTTTCTGCCGGAAATGGAAGACGCGGCGCTACTGAACGTTGGCGCATTCCCGACCTTCTCGCCACGTACGGTCCAGGTAATGCCTTCGCCGCAAGATGCATTTTCCACCACAAGTTCAAGATGGGCTGCGGTTATTTGCGCATTCCGCGGGATAAGTGATGTGGTGAAGCGCAAACCCTCCAGCGTAGCCGGATCGGTTCCAGAACAATCGTCTCTACCAAATTCCAGATAATCATCACCCAAGCGAACTTCACCCAGAGTCCTCGCGCCGCTACAGCCAGCCTGAAGATACTCCTGGGCATCATCGTTGCCAGTCCCAACCCGGACTCGCAGCGTATCTGCAAAACACAAAGACGCAGAGAGCAAAACCAGAACACAGGCCGCAAATATCTTCCCAACGATTCGATATTTCATGGTGCACCTCACAGTTTCTTGCCATCAGCCACGACTGCGGCCATGATCAATATCCGGTCTTGTAAACCTTGCGGACAACGGTCTCGAGCTCCTGCGCACGATCGGCATTGCCGGTGATGGTGTAATAAAAATCCCGATAATCTCTGCCACCGCCCTGAGTAGCGTGATCTTCAAGATAGGCTGCCTTGTACCAATACGAAACCCCGTTAAGGATGCCATCTTGGGTGCCAGCGGGGAAGGTATTGTTGGGCACATCGGTGCCGCCATTGCCGAAATTCCGCACATTGTTTGCTTCCACCCCGACATTGACCACCGGCGGCGGCTTGGAAAAATCAACCATCCAGTTTGCCCCTTCCTGCCATGCCGTCTCAGCCACATACAGTTCCTGCACCATCTCTCGGGTATTACTGGCAATCTTCAACTCGACGTTGGTATTGCTCAGGGAGGTCGCGCCCAGGACAAGGAGTATCAGCATGATCAGCAATGCCGCCACCAGCACAAAGCCCTCCTCCCCCTTGCCAACTTTAAAAATATTCATCCCTTGCACCTACAGGAAATCCGTTTTGTAATAGGAATACTGGTACTGCTTGGTAAGCAGGCCTTCGCTCCACTGTACGGTAACATCGACCTGCTTCCGCGAGGTGTCCAGATTGGTTACGACCCAGCTCACGGTATAGGTGACCCCCCCCTGGGTTACTGTGGCGGAATGGTTGCCGGCGGTAAGTTCCGTTGCGGAGTTGTCCAGCACCATCAACTGCTCGAGGCGATCCATGGCCCCAAAAGAGGCCTCGGTGATCCGCTGCGCCCTGCTGTTGCCCGACATCACCATAATCGGGGTCGCGGCCACAGCCAAGAGTCCGATTGCCAAAATGGTAATGGCGATCATCACCTCGATCAGGGTGAAACCCTTCTCGTTGCTGGTCAGTCCTTGTGGGCTCATAGAATGAGGTTCCTGCACATGATGGTTGTCGTGAACATCCGACCCCGAATCCCAGTGGGCAGCGTCCAGGTTGTGCCCCCCGGTGAGGTAAATGAAGGTGCAACCGCATAGTTTCTGTCCGTGCCCGAGCTTTTGGCAAGAATCGTCACCTCAACCCCGCGCACACTCCGCATGTTTCCGGCATCCACCGAAGTAGCAATGTTAAAACCGCCAACGCCATTATCGATAAGATAGCGGAATTCAAGGCCATGGATATTCAAAACCGTGGGCACCCTACTGCCAATACCAATTTCCCGACCAAGATCATCGGCGACAGCCCCTTCACCGTATGCCTTGTACAGATCATAGGTGACCTTGATCAGATCACCGGGATCTGGGGGACCGACAGCTACATGAGGGGCGCCATCGCCGTCATAATCGACAGTGGTGTCCGTGGCAGAGGCGTCAAAATAGGTAAAAACAAGCTGACTGGAGTTGGAGCCAATACAAACGCCGGGGCCGTCAAGAACACAATCCGTCATCGTGGACGGGTCTAAGGCAACGATCGCAGGATTCCGATGACCAGCCAGCCGGATCTCCCTGCCCATTACCGTAATCGCGGCCCGAAAGTTCTGCTGGGTTTCAGCGATAAGTTCCTGGGAAGAGTAGGCTTTCTGCTGGGAACTGTAAATACTGTAAATCGCGCCCATGACCACCCCTGCCATGAGCATGGCAATGAGCAACTCGACCAGACTGAAACCTCGGTTGCCGGGGCAGGTCACAAGCAAACTTTTTTTATGGGACGGCAATCCTCTGGTCATATGGCGCCTGCGTCTGTTGATTTTTGTATCCGCACATTGCCCGTAGTGGAAACCGTTATCCTATAATACATGGGGGTGAGGTTGGCCAGCCTGACACTGCCGCCACCATTGGCAAGCCCCCGACTGTCATATCTGGCGCTGCCCGTTGCAAAGGTGGAGGAATACAGGGCGACGGTCGCGGGGACATTTCTCTGCTCCAGCACCGTTTCTCCGGCATCACAGCTTCCATCATTGTCAGCGTCCAGGTATACCCGATAACTGCCGCCCATTGTTGTGGCATTAGGGGTGGGGGTAAACTCGACCCCGACATCAATCTTCCTGGTGATGGCCTCGCTTCGCGCCCGTTGCAGGGTTGAGGCCAAAACCCGGGCCGCGCCGCGCAATTCCGCATTCCGCATCATTGCAGACATTTGCGGCATGGCAATCGCCACAAGTATAGCGAGAATAGCGATCGTGACCACCAATTCGGTCAAGGTGAAACCGCCTTCTCGCCTTGAAAATAAGGCCCTCTTCAGGTGATTCATTTTTTCTCCGCCATTGCCGGCTTTGACATCTTCCTCTGTCTCAAAAAAGAAATACGTGCAAAATACATACCGGATTATGCCACAATAAACACACGGGTGACAACCCGTGTGTTTATTGTGGCATAATAAGGAGAGAATAGTCACGGGAACCGCCCACGGACAGCTCCTCTATGTAGACAATATTTTATCAGGATTTCACAAACGACACTTATCAGGAAATGTAAAGAAACAAACATGGGCAACATTGTTGGCACCTGCCACGTAATCCCGCGAGGCGGGGATTGCGGCCCACTGAGACTCCGGCCAGCAGATAGGCGATTCCGGGATTATGCCAAGTCACGCCTTGCTGTGTCCCTATCCGCCTGCGCTCAGTTCCTTTTCCCACAAAGCCTCATTGCCTGGAGCCACACAAACTTACAAAATGTGTCACTTGTGACAATTATTGCCAACAGACAAGTTCAACGCCATCTCCGGTTTACCCAGAATCAATCGAGACAACTACATGAAATGAAAAACAATTTCACGGTGGCCTCATAATCTCTACGGTGTGGCATGAAAATTGGATTTGACGCAGACAATGGCAATGTCATAGTATTTATGTACTATCAATTTTATGCACATCACCACCCACAAAAAAAGGAGCGCATCATGAACAATCAGAAAGGTTTCACCCTGGTCGAGCTGATGATCGTTGTCGCGATCATCGGTATCCTGGCGGCCATCGCCATCCCGCAGTTCGCCGCCTATCGGCAACGGGCCTTCAACTCCGCCACCGTCAGTGATCTGCGAAATTTCAAGACCGCCATGGAAGTATCTTTTGCAGATAATAATGCCTATCCAACCCTCTAAACCAAAACACAATACTCTATTGAACAAGGAGATGACCCCATGAATAAATATTACATGAGTATCCTGGCCGTTGCCGGCTGTCTGGCCCTGCCCATGAGCGCCTTGGCTGTCGGCACCCCCCTTAGCATTGCCACCTCTATTGGGGGAACCGTCGCCTGGGCCCCCTCAAAAAGCGTGGCCCTTAATGTTACCTCCGATGCCGTAGCCTTTTGTGCCACTGCTTTGCATGCACAGGGTACAGAAGAATACGGGTTGCTATCTTCAGACACCAAAATTTACTTTAGCACGATCACACCTGCTGCCAATCAACTTCCCCAAACGACAACCGCAACTTCTCCCTTACCCGCAGTCAAGGCCGGCGCTACCGCTTGGTTGCCCAAATAAGGTCCCGACGCCAGCCACAGCCCCTGGGGTTCGCCCCCCTCGGACTGACGCACTGAAGTGATCACAAAAGAGGCTTGGCGCCGCAAGGCACCAAGCCTCTTTTGGCGTCTCATTGAGATCACTTCCCCTGTCTCTGCATCCCATCCTCAAAGGTATCCACCATGCACCACCTGATACTCATTACGTGGAAGGGGTTGCTCCGCGACCGGATTCTGCAAGGAATCCTGGTGGCAACCGGCATTTTCCTGTTCATCCCCTCGGTCAGCGTCCTGTCCATGCGGCAGGTGGGGGAGCTTGCCATCACCCTCTCCCTGTCTCTCTCCTCGTTCATCCTGCTGCTGATCGCGGTGTTCTGCGGGGGCACGGCGCTCTGGAAGGATATCGACCGGCATTCCATCTACAGCGTCTTGGGACTGCCCATCAGCAGGACCAATTATTTGCTGGGTAAATTCTTCGGCATCGCCGGCTTTCTACTGCTGATCTCTTTGGTTCTCGGGCTCTTGGCCTGCGGCACCATCTGGTATATCTCCCAGGCCGATCCGCCAGCCCGGCCAATCCTTTGGACAAACATCCTGCTTGCCCTTGCCTTTGACTGCCTGAAGTACATCATGGTAGTGGCGGTGTCCTTTCTTTTCTCCACGGTGAGCACCTCTTTTTTTCTGCCCATCTTCGGCACCATCACCCTGTTTCTTGGCGGCAACGTCACCCAGGAAGTCTACGATTACCTGCAAACCCCTGCGGGGGCTACTTTACCAGCACTGACCAAGCAGATCGCCCTGTTTTTGTATTACCTGCTACCCAACTTTGCGGTGTTCGATCTCAAGGCAAATGCCGTTTACAGCATCCCCATCCCTGGCAACGGAATTCTGCTGCCGCTGGCATACAGCCTTGCCTACAGCGGCCTGCTGCTTTCCGCAGCCGCAATGCTGTTTACCAGACGCGAGCTGCATTAGACCATGAAGCAGGCCTTGTCCCTGACATTATACGCGGCATTTCTCCTCTGCCTGCTGGCACCAGTCGCCCGCCACATGCAGGAACGACCCTTTGTCCAACGCGTCGGAGTCAGCCCCCAGCCCGCAGTCATGCGCTTTGTCACCGCCGACCAGAAACAACTCTTCGGCGCCCTGGAGGTGCTCAAGGTGCTCATCTATTACGGCACCTCCCTGGAAAAATCCCAGCAGCAGAGGGACATCGTCCATGATTTCCAAGGCATGTATCCCCTGATCAAAACCGCCACCCGGCTAGACCCCTACAACATGGATGCCTATTACTTTGCCCAGGCCATTTTGGTGTGGGACATGCGCCGCATCGATGAGGCCAATGCGCTGCTCGACTACGGCATGCAGTACCGAACCTGGGATCACTACCTGCCATTTTTTGCCGGATTCAACTATGCCTACTTCCTGAAGGACTACGACAAGGCGGCTTTTTACTATAAAAGAGCTGGGGAGTTAATCGGCTCCGACCTGTTCATTCGCCTGGCCAGCCGATACATGTACGAGGCCAATCAAACGGGTCTGGCCATCGCCTATCTACAGACCATGAAGGCTGGCGCCCGCGACGAGACGATCAAAAAATCCTTCGACCTACGCCTGACAGCCTTCATTGCAGTCAAACGCATCGAAGACGCACAGGCAGCCTTTCTCCGTGACCTGGGCCGACCAGCCAAAACAATCGAGGAAATGACCCAGGCCGGCTATCTTGCCACGCCTGTCATCGATCCTTACGGCGGCACCTTTTATCTGGACAATACGGGCCGGGTGCGCACCACCAGCAAGTTTGCCGCCCTGCCAAACAGCAACTGAACGCGATGAATAGCCCTACTCTGACCAAGGAAACGACCATGGATGCCATCACTATTGAGGCGCTCTCAAAAACCTTCAAGGGAAAACGCGGTCACGCGGTGGAGGCGTTGCAAGGATTACAATTGTCCATCCCCCCTGGAGAGGTCTTTGGCTTCCTCGGGCCAAACGGCGCGGGCAAAAGCACCACCATCAAAATTCTGATGGGCCTGATCCGAGCCACTGGCGGCCTGGCCTCGATCTTGGGGATACCGGTCAGCTCCCATACCGCGAGGCGCAACGTCGGCTATCTCCCAGAAAATCCGTCATTCTATGATTACCTTACCGCCGAAGAATACCTGCGCTTCACGGGGAAAATGTTTGGCATGGCCGGCCCCATACTCCATGAGCGTTCCCAGGCAATGCTTCACCGCCTCGACCTCTGGGAGGCACGGCAACGGCCAATCCGCACTTACAGCAAGGGCATGACCCAACGACTCGGCCTGGCCCAGGCCCTGCTCCACGACCCACAGGTATATATCCTCGACGAACCGATGAGCGGCCTTGACCCCATTGGTCGAGCCCTGGTTCAAGAAATCATGCTAGAACTGAAGGCCGCAGGCAAGTGCGTCTTTTTCAGCACCCACATCACCAGCGATGCGGAGGCGATCTGCGACCGGGTGGGGATCATCCTCCAAGGCCGGTTACAGTGCGTCGAACGGGTTGAGGCCATCATGACGCCCGACGCGAAGCTCTCAACCATGGAACCTCCACAACGGAGTCTGGAAAAATTTTTCCTCGAAATCGTAAAAAAAGGCAGCCATTGACAAAGCGCGCGCAAATTCTCGCCATTATCGCCGCCATTCTGCTCGTTTTCTTTCCGGTGATCTTTGGGGAAATCTGCGTGGTCGATGACCGCGGCATGCTCGCTGCCTGCCTCAATCATCCCTGGGACCTCAAGGCCATATTTTTTCCGGGCAATGGCGGCGGCCTCTATTATCGCCCCCTGACCATCGCCACCTATCTTCTGGAACTCAACCTCAGCGGCCCTGATCCCGTGTGGATGCATTTGGTCAATGTGCTGGTGCATCTGGCCAACACCCTGCTGGTCTTCCGCCTCGCCTCCCAGCTTGTTCCCCAGCTCGCCGCCCAGACAGAGGAAAAAAATAGATTCCTTCCCTTGGCGCTCGCCCTTCTCTGGGGATTTCATCCGCTTGTCACCGAATCCGTCGGCTGGATCTCCGGGCGGACGGATATCCTCGCCGCCTTTTTCGTGCTGCTCAGCACCTCCTTCATCCTGCGCTTCCGGGAAACCCGGTCACCTCTTTCCCTTGGCCTGGCGCTCCTCGCCTTTTTCGGTGGAATCCTTTCCAAGGAAGTGGTCATCACCTTTCTGCCCGGCGCGCTGCTGTTGCTCCTCACCCCGCATGGGACAGCCGAGGAAAGCGTCTCCGCCCGTAGAAAAAAAATCGCCCTGTTTCTCGGACTAGGCTGCCTCGTTCTCCTTCTCTTTTTCCTGATGCGCTCCTTCGCCTTCTCTTCCAACTACGGCAAAATTGGCCTCACACTCAAAATTCTCCAGAATAACCCCCAGCACGGCATCTTCACGGTCCTCAGGGCCTTCGGCTTTTACATGAAAAAACTCTTCTGGCCCTGGCCGCTCAATTTTGCCATCGACGGAGTAGACCCCCTGTATGAGCTGCTCGCCTTCCCTTTGTTGGCGTTCTGTCTTGTGCTCCTCTGGAACCGCTCTCTCCTGGCCTCTCTTTTTCTTGCCGGAGTTTTTCTCATTGCCCCGGCCTTTACCCTCGCCATGGGCCAAATCGCCTGGATGCCCTATGCCGAACGCTACCTCTATCTGCCCTCTATTTTTATCACCCTGGCCGCTGGCCTTTTTGTCGCGGAACACCTTTCTCCCAAAGTACCAGCAATCGTCGGCAAGATTGCGCTCATGGGCATCATCATCCTTTTTGCCGCGACCACCTTCCAGAGAAATCTCATCTGGCAGACCAACCTGGCGCTCTTTGAGGATACCGCCATAAAATCGGACGGGAACCGGACCATCCTGGCACTCCTCAGCTCGGCTCTCCTTAGCTCCAATCAACCAAAAAAAGCACTTGCCGTGGCCCAACAGGCAGCCGCCACCCCGATGCTCGGCTACAACCCCGACGCCGACAATCTCATGGGAGAAAGCCTCTTCCGACTTGGCAGGACCGAAGAAGCGCTGGCCGCCTACGCGAGGGCTTACCAGCGCAGCAAAAAAGACTCCCAGAGCGCTCTGGAGGGAATGGTGGAAATCCACACGGTCTCTATTTATCAACATCCGCAGGATATCTCGACAGCAGGACATCTTCTTGCCCTCGAAGAGGCAGGTCTCGCACTTTTCAAAAAAACCAAGGATCCGATGACGCTTTACCAGCTTGGCAAAGCCTTCCACGCCGCTGGCAAGACGAAGAAGGCCCGAGAATACTGGCAACAGGCCTTAAGCCACATGCCCCCTGACCATGAGTACCGGGCATTCGCCGCCAAGCTTGTACGCAACCAGCAGGGTGAAACATGAACTTTCTCCGGCTTCTGCGCCCAAAACAATGGCTCAAAAATCTGATGCTCCTCTTTCCGCCGCTCTTTGGCGGAGTGCTTTTCGCGCCCGAAGTCTTCCACAATCTTGCCATCCCTTTCCTGGCCTTTTGCCTGGCATCGAGCGGCAATTATGCGATCAACGATGTGCTGGATGCGGAAAAAGACGCCTGCCATCCGATAAAGAAAAATCGGCCCATCCCCTCCGGCGCCATCCAAGCCAAAACCGCCCTCATGGTAGGCGCCTGCCTCTTTATTGTGGCACTGACGTTGGGCTTCACCGTTTCCATGCCATTTTTTTTCACCCTGCTGGGCTACCTGCTCCTCTCATCGGCCTACAGCTTTCGACTCAAAAATATCCCGGTGGTGGATATCTTTTGCGTCTCCGCCGGCTTTCTCCTCCGCCTGCACGCCGGTAGCATCGCCTGTAATATCCCCATCTCCGACTGGCTTTTTTTGACCGTTTTCCTGCTCTCCATCTTTCTCAGCCTTGGCAAACGCATCGCGGAAAAACAACTGCTCCAAAACGAATGTGTCCATCACCGCCCGGTGCTTGAGGAGTACCCCCTCAATTTTCTCCACGGAACCATGTACATGACCGGCGCCGCCGTTCTAGTCACCTATGCCATGTATGTGGTGATCCACCCTGGCCTGCTCTACACAATTCCTCTTTGCTGTTTCGGGCTATTCCGGTATATGTATCGGGTCATAAAGGATGCCAACGGTGACCCCACCGAGGCGCTACTCCAGGACAAGGTGCTCCTGTCTGTCAGCCTGCTGTGGTTGATGATGATCAGTTACACCCTATATTGCATCAAATAATGAAACCATCCCCCCCGCCCCTCTTACAGAGCAAAGCGCTCCTCACGCGAAACACCATCATCAACATTGCCGGACAAGGTATTCCTCTTGCCATTGCCATCTTTGCCGTACCGATCATAATACAACGGGCGGGAACGGATCGATTTGGGGTTTTAACCCTCATCTGGTTGATCATCGGTTATTTCGGACTATTCGATTTAGGCCTTGGTCGGGCTCTGACCCAAAAAGTATCACAGGCTCTTGCCGCCGGAAAAAACCAAGAGATTCCGGGACTCCTTCATGCCTCACTTCACATCACCATAGCGCTAGGAGTCGTCGCGGCTGCCCTCCTTTTTTTCTTCGCTTCAGCACTTGTTATTCGGGTGCTGAAAATCCCTCCAAGCCTGCACCAAGAAACCATCGTGGCGATTGAGGTCATGGCTTTTTCTCTCCCGGCAACACTTAGCACCGCCTGTTTGCAGGGCTACTTGGAAGCGATACAGCGTTTTGATCTCATAAATTGGGTGAAAGCGACCCTCGGCGGCTTTACTTTACTGGCCCCTCTTGCGACTCTCGCATTTTCGCCTAGCCTCATTCCCATTGTAATCATGCTGGTTGTTGGAAGAATAATGGCATTTTTGGTATTTTTTCTCCTCTGTCGGCGGTCATTGCCCACACTTTCCCAAGCGCCCAGGCCAAATTCCCATGCCATCGCAAGCCTTTTCAAGTTCGGCGGCTGGATGACGGTAAGCAACATCATTGGCCCATTGATGGTTTATCTCGACCGTTTTTTGATTGGCGCCATAATTTCCATGGCGGCAGTTGCATACTATGCCACCCCATATGAGGTCGTGACAAAACTTTGGATACTACCTTTTTCTGTGGTCGGAGTCCTTTTCCCTGCCTTTGCCATGAGCTATGGCAAAAACGACAATCAGTATCTCATCCGGCTCTTTGACCGAGGGCAAGCATATCTCTTCATGGGGCTTTACCCGATTACACTCATTATAATAACCTTCGCCCATGAAGGATTAACCCTTTGGCTTGGTAACGAGTTTGCCTCCAATGGCACCGTGACCATGCAACTTCTCATGCTCGGCGTTTTTATAAATAGCCTGGCATTAATTCCATACACCTTAATTCAAGCAGTTGGGCGGCCAGACCTGACCGCCAAGCTGCATATACTTGAGCTTCCCCTTTACATCGTTCTGCTCCTGTGGCTGCTCAAAAACTACGGCATTGAAGGGGCTGCCATTGCCTGGGTTGCGCGGATCATCCTCGACACCGTTGTCCTTTACTCTCTGGTAAGGAGCAAGATTCTGCCGGAGGCAGCACGTCCCATAAAAAAAATTATCTTGGCCATATCAATATCGTGTATTTTAATCTATTTTCCAGCCAACATGGCCCAAAACTTAGAGATAAAACTGGTAGCCGTCCTTCTTTTTTTGATATTATTTTTTTATAGTTGTTGGTCGCGACTCCTGGACACCAAAGAAAAATATTTTATAAAAAATCTTTTTTCGAACACTTGAGACAGATGAAGAACCTCATACGGAAAATTCTTCGAAAAATCGGCCTTCGCTGGCTCGCGGGGGATATTGGCTTTTTTCGAGAGTCAAAACTTGCCCGTCAATACTGCATCGGCAAAGGCATCGAAATTGGCGGTTCCGCCCACAACCCGTTTGCCCTTGATACACTGAATATTGATTATTCTAATTCCATGGAAACCAGCTTCAAAAAAAATGAGAAACACTTATGCGGCAGGGCCCTTCCTGTCGATATCGTAGCCGCTGGCGACTATTTACCTTTAGCGGATGAAAGCCAAGATTTTGTGGTAAGCTCCCATGTCTTGGAACATTTCGCTAATCCTATAAAGACGCTCCTTGAGTGGGACCGGGTCATCCGACCGATGGGTATCATTTTCATGATCGTGCCCCACAAGGAAAGAACTTTTGACAAAAAAAGGGGCCGCACCCCTCTTGTTCACCTAATTGATGATTTTCGCCGCAATGCCAGCGGCCCCACCGATGATGAGCACGGTCACCACCATGTGTGGATTACCGAAGACATCGTGGAACTCATACATCACATGATATCAACGTATCAAGTGGCCTGGGAATTGCTCAGGGTTGAAGACAGAGACGATAAGGTCGGCAACGGTTTCACCGTTATTATCAGAAAACTCAAAAGCAGGGCGGGAACCGTCATCGCCAGCGATCATCGCAAAAGCTGCCATTGAAGGATAATCCCCCGTTGATCAAGCATAACGAGATTGCCGCTACAGTTATTTTATATCATCCGGATGATTCAGTTATTGGCAACTTGCGCAGCTACGTCGATCAGGTTGACGTCATTTTTGCAATCGACAACACCGAAAAAGGCCAGATCAAGGCAACATTGCTCGCGGAACTCACAGAAAATAAAAAGATAGTCTACAGCCCCATCAACGAAAATCTCGGAATCGCCAAAGCCTTAAATATCGGCGCACGCAGTGCTATACAAGCAGGTTATAAATTTTTATTAACCATGGATCAGGACAGCAAAGCCTCCTCTACCATGGTTGCCGATCTTATCAATTGCGATGCCGCACAAAATCTATCAGCGATCGGTATACTTTCGCCATTCCACGCAACGGCAACCGATCCATGCCCGCCTGCCGGAGGTGAATGCTTTCAAACTTTAACCGCATGGACATCTGGAAGCTTGTTGAACCTTGAGGCATACAGGGCTGCCGGATTATTTACCGAAGAACTTTTTATCGATTTTGTTGACCACGAATATTGCCTCCGCCTCAACCTCGCGGGCTATAAGATTTTCAAGGTGAACAACGCTATCTTAACACACGAGCTAGGCACTGATCTGAAACGACACAAATTCCTGTGGACCACGCCCGTTGCCTCCAACCATTCCGCCTTGAGGCGTTATTATATTACGCGCAACAGATTCCATGTTGCTTCATGCTTCAAAAATTACTTCCCCGCTTTTTTCAAGGAAGACTTGATCTTGTTTTGGAAGGACCTTGTTGTTATTTTTCTTTTTGAGAAGGATAGATTTCAAAAATACAAAATGATTTTCAAGGGGTTCTTGGATTACAAAAAAAACCGACTTGGGAAATATCCTACAACGAACAATCATCGTTAACATAACTATGCCTATTGTTAGTTTCATCATCGTAAACTGGAATGGAGAGTCATTCTTAAAAGAATGCATTGATGCCATTTTGCGGCAATCAACCCACGATTTTGAAATCATCGTGGTTGACAATGGCTCGACTGATGGATCCGCAGCTTTCATCGCAAAATCATATCCACAGGTCGTACTTGTCCCACTGGACAGAAACTACGGTTTTACAGGAGGGAACATACAAGGGCTCTGCCATGCAAAGGGAAGATATGTGGCATTGATCAATAACGATGCAATCCTCCCAAATGATTGGCTTCAACTCATGCTTGACGCCTTTAACACCGATTCCAAAATAGGTTTTTGTTCTTCTCGCATTGTCATCGCAGGAACCAATCAGATCGATAGCGCGGGCGACACCTTTACCACTGCCTTCACAGGCACCAAAATTGGCGAACTCCACGACATGATGGAGTTTGCCGAGCGCCGTTACATCCCCGGAGCCTGTGCAGCTGCTGTTATCTACAAGCGAGAAATGCTTGATGATATCGGCTTTCTGGACGATGATTTTTTCCTGAACCACGAGGATACAGACCTCAATCTCCGGGCCTGGCTGGCTGGCTGGAAATGTCTCTATATCCCTGATGCTGTAGTGAAACACAGCGTCAGCACCACAATCGGCAAGCTGAGCGAAACCTCTGTCTATTATTTTGCCAGAAACAGCCTGTGGGTTTGGATCAAAAATACCCCCACCTACTTCCTGTTCCGGTACTTTCATCACCGCATCGCTTACGAAATAGCCTCCTTTGTCTTTTTCTGCTTGGTGGCTCACCGCTGGCGGCCATTTTTACGGGGAAAATACCATTCCCTGAAAGGGCTGCCCGCCATGCTCAGAAAGCGCAAACACATCCAGAAAAAAATTCGCTTAACACGGGAGGATATCCGCAAAGAATTAATCCCTCTGAGTGAATACCTACGGGAGCGGGTGACGATTCTTGCTCGGCAGAAATCCTGCCGGAACAACCAGAAACCCTGATGCGACCCTCTTTCCCAATCCTGAAATATCTCGATAAAACAGTGGGGCTGCTGTTGAGTAGCATCATCTCTCGGCCACCTGTGTCCACCTATAAACCTTCAGATTCGGTACTCATCATCCGTCCCGGCGGCATCGGCGATGCGGTGCTTCTGGCCCCAACCATTGGAGTACTCAAGAAAGAATTTCCCCAGGCGAAAATCACGGTGCTGGCCGAAAAAAGAAATGCCGGGGTCTTTGCGTTGATACCCGGCATTAACCGGGTCCTGCGCTATGACGTGCTGGGGGATTTCCTGATCGCCCTCCGCTTGAAACCCGACGTGACCATCGATACCGAACAGTGGCACCGGCTTTCGGCGGTGATGGCTCGGCTGATCGGGGCCACCACCCTCCTCGGCTTTGGCACCAACGAGCGAACGCGGCTTTTCCACCATGCTGTTCCCTACTCCCATGACACCTATGAGGCCAACAGTTTCTTCCAGCTGCTGGCTCCACTCGGTATCACCCCGCCGACCTCAATGAACGCCCCCTTCCTGTCAGTCCCCGCCACGGCACACACACGGGCAGCCCAACTGCTCGCCCCTCTGTCTGATCTCCCCTTCATCGCCCTCTTCCCCGGCGCCAGCATCCCTGAACGCCGCTGGGGGGCCGAGTGTTTTAGCCAGGTAGCGGTCCGTCTCGCAGAGCAAGGCTATGGGGTCGTTGTGGTCGGTGGCAAGGATGACACCGCAACCGGGGCAGCGATCATCAACGCCGCCGGCGGGCTTAATCTCGCCAACCAGACCTCATTGGCCGAAACCGCAGCAATCATCGAACGTGCAGCACTGCTCATCAGCGGCGATTCAGGTGTGCTCCACCTCGGGGTCGGCCTCGGTACCCCCACGGTTTCGCTCTTCGGCCCCGGCATCGCGAAAAAATGGGCGCCACGCGGGCCGCAACATCGCGTGCTCGACCACCACCTGCCCTGCTCGCCCTGCACCAAATTCGGATACACCAAAAAATGCCAGCGTAACGCAGAATGTATGCAGAAAATTTCTCCGAATGAAGTTTTTCAAGCAGCCATGATGATGCTGCTAAAATAGAAATTCCGTCAACATTGCGGACGGAAAGAGTGTTTCCAATTTTTCCCGCTCTGGTATAGTGCCCCGACATGCGACAGCAACACGATATTCCTCCACTCCCATTCCCGAGCCCCATGACAACAATGAACAAAAATATCCAGATAAAAGAGATTACAGACGGCCAGGCAGTACACGACCTTTTCCTGGTCAGGGAGATGAGCCGGGGCGAGACAAAGGCTGGCAAGCCCTACCTGAGCCTCGTCCTGATGGACGCCAGCGGCGAGATATCAGGAAGGGTATGGGAGAATGCCGAGCAACTCATGGGCGAATGCCCGAACGGGGCCGTGGTTTCCGTTGCCGGTCAGGCCCAGGCTTACAAGGGCATCCTCCAGCTCCGCATCGACAACCTGAGCCGGGTGGCGGAGAGCGAGGTGGATTTGGCCCTGTTTGTCCCCTCCACCCAAGGCAACGTCAGCCACATGGCCAAGGAGCTGATCAAGCTGGCAGGCAGCGTGGAGAACCCCTTTTTGAAGGAGTTGCTCCTTTCCCTGTTCGGGGACCGCAAACTGATGCAGGCCTTTAAAAAGGCGCCGGCCGCCAAGATGATGCACCATGCCTATGTGGGCGGGTTACTGGAACACACCCTGGGCGTAGCTCGCTTGGCGGAGAGCGTCAGCAGCCTCTACCCGAGCCTGGATCGTTCCCTTCTCATAGCCGGAGCGCTTCTCCACGACCTCGGCAAACTCAAGGAATTCAACTTCGACTCCTTCCCCTTTGAGTACTCGGATCGGGGTCGGCTGGTGGGGCACATGGTTCTGGGGATCGAGATGATTCAGGAAAAAATCAATGGGATTTCCGGGTTCCCGGAAGAGCTGGGCGACCGGCTCAAGCACCTGATCCTGAGCCACCACGGTCGCCATGAGTTCGGCTCCCCCTCCCTGCCCATGATGCAGGAGGCCTTTGCCCTCAACTTTTTGGACGACCTCGACGCCAAGATCAACTACCTGGATCGGTTGGCCGGGCAGGTAAAGGGCGAAGGCTATCAGTGGACGGAGTTCCAGCGCAACCTGGAACGGTTCCTCTTTGTCAAGGGCCATCGGGGTGATGATGGCCCAGCCTCCTTGGACCAGGGGCAGGCCAACGGGGTTGACCCTCGCCAACGGACACTGTTCGGCCTGTAATCCCAGCCCCCTACTTCATGCACCACTCGTAAGCATTCTGGAACATCCTCAGCCAGGGCGAAACGGGCAACTGTTTCATCTCCTCGGGTAGCCAATGGCATTGCCAGGGCAAAAAGGCCCGTTCCGGATGCGGCATCATGGCAAGATGGCGGCCATCGGGCGAGCAAAGGCCGGTGAGGCCGCCGGGCGAGCCGTTGGGGTTCAGGGGATAGGCCTCGGTGGGTTGGCCCGCGTCGTCCACATAGGCCAGGGTGGCAAGGTTACCGGCCAGCACCTGCGCCTTGATGGCCGGGTCTGGGAAATGGAGGAAGCCTTCGCCGTGATCCACGTGGATGCCGAAGGTCAGATCCTCCATGCCCTTGAGCATCATGGCCGGGCTTTTCAGCACCTTGACCGTGACCCACCGCGACTCGAACCTCCCTGAGATATTGTGGATGAAGCGCGGTTGCTGCTGGGGGGCAAGCCCCTGCCAGGGCACCAATCCCAACAGGCCGAAAAGCTGGCAGCCGTTGCAGATCCCCAGGGTGAAGGTATCGGGCCGGTCGTAAAAGGCCTGGAACATCCCCTTGAGCCGGTCGTTAAAGAGGATGGTGGCGGCCCATCCCTTGGCGGACTCGGGCACGTCGGCGTAGGAGAACCCGCCCACCGCAGCCAGGCCCCGGAAGCCGTCCAGGGTGATGCGCCCGGCGAGCAGGTCGGTCATGGTCACATCCCAGGGCTCAAAACCTGCAGCGTAAAAGGCTGAGGTCATCTCCCGGTCGGAGTTGGAGCCCTCGTCCCGCAGGATGGCCACCTTTGGCTTGTTCGTTTTTGCCAGCACTTCGGCTGCGGTCTTTTCCGGGGTAAAGCTCAGACAATAGGTCGGCCCCTTACGGTCGTAGATATTTTTCTTCTCCTCCTCGGCGCAGGAGGGCTTGACCTGGAGCCGCTCCAGCTGGTAGCTGGTTTCCTCCCACCACTGGCGGAGAAGCCGCATGTCCTCGGCAAGCACCATTGTGCCGTTATAGTTGATGCGAATCTCCTTGGCAGGGGTGGTTGTGCCAAGCAACACACAGGGAACCCCGTATCCAACCAGGGTCTCACGCACCTTTTCCTCCTGGCCGACCGCGCATTCCAGCACCATCCCCAGTTCTTCGCTGAACAGGGCCTCGATGGCTGACGCCGTGCCGGTCAGGGCCAGATCCAGGCCGCAGTTGCCGCTAAAGGCCATCTCCAGCACGGTGGTGATGAGTCCGCCATCGCTGCGGTCATGGCCTGCGGCGATCAGCCCCTGGTCGATCAGCTCCTGCACCGCACAAAAAGCCTTTTTCACCAAGCCTGGGTTGTCCATGTCCGGCGACTCGTTGCCGAGCTGGCCCAAGGTCTGGGCCAGGGCCGTGCCGCCGAGCCGGTTTTTGCCACCGCCCAGATCGACGAACAACAGGGTGGAGCCGGGCTGCTTGATATCCGGACTCACCACCTTGGAAATATCCGCCACCGCCCCATACACCGAAATCACCAGCTCCCGTGGCGATTTGACCGTTTCCTTGCCCACCTTGGTGGCCATGGACAGGCTGTCTTTGCCGCCGTCCACGGCAATGCCCACCCCGATCATGGCCTCGCGCATGGCCAAGGCTGCGTCGTACATGGCCGCACCCTCGCCTTCCAGCTTGGGGGCCCACATCCAGTTGGCCGAGCATTTCACCTGCGTAAGCTCTACCACCTTGGCCCAAACCAGATTGGTCAGGGCCTCGCCCACCGCCATCCGCGCCCCGGCTGCGGGGTTGACCAGCATCTTGATGGGCTGCTCGCCAATGGCCGTGGCCACGCCGGACTTGGCGAAATGGCTCTGGGCCAAAACCGCCACATCGCTCACCGGCAACTGGAGCGGGCCGCAGCATTGCTGCCGCACGATAAGGCCGGTTACGGCCCGATCCACCTTGTTGGTGAGAAACCGTTTGGAGCCCACGGAAACCAAGCGCAGAACATTGTGCAGGGCATCCTTCACCGTGAGATTCTGCACCGCCAGGGGTTTGAAGTCCGGCGCGCGCCTCTTGTCCGTAAAGGTCTTGATCGGCACATTGCCCAGCAACTCGTTGAGTTCGATATCCACCGGGGTAGAGCCGTCCTGCGCGTCATGCACCACAAAGCGGAGATCGCCGGTCACCTCGCCCAACACCTCGCAGGCCACCTTTTCCCGCTCACAGAT
Source organism: Thiovibrio sp. Mzg5 (assembly GCF_055379285.1). Classification (NCBI taxonomy): domain Bacteria; kingdom Pseudomonadati; phylum Thermodesulfobacteriota; class Desulfobulbia; order Desulfobulbales; family Thiovibrionaceae; genus Thiovibrio; species Thiovibrio sp. Mzg5. Next base: position 2,246,347 of record NZ_AP022872.1, read on the forward strand.
CCCCTGGAATCTGGCGATATTCTCGGGCCGGATCAGAAAGCCGTTGCGTTCCTGATACTCGGCCACGTAAATCTCCAGCACGCTCATGGTGGGGTCGCCCACCCGGATGTTGCGGATCTCGATGCGGCCGCCGGATTTCTCCACCAACTCCTTTAAGACATTGGCCGGACCGCCCGCGCCCTGGTCGTGGATCACGTCAATCAGGGTCTTGTCGCCCATCTCGTTGCAGGCCCGGATCACCCGGTTCATCTTCTGCTCCATCTCGGCGTCGCCGCGCTGGACCGCATCGAAATCAAGCTCGCTGACATTCTCTCCCTGGAGCATGCTGGAGGCGGCGCCGCCGCCGAAACCGACCCGATAGGCCGGGCCGCCCACCTGGACGATGAGCATGCCCTTTTCCTCCTTGGCCTTGGCGGTGTGGCGGGCGTCGATCTGGCCGACGCCGGCGGTGAACATGATCGGCTTCAAGAAGCCCCAGCGCTCGCCATCGTCCAACCGCAGGTCAAAGGAGCGGGTAAAGCCCAGGATCATGGGCTCGCCGAATTTATTGCCGTAATCCGAGGCGCCGTTAGACGCCTCGATCTCGATGGTCAAGGCAGAAGCGAGGTTGTCCGGGCAGTCGTAGCGGTTTTCCCAGGGCAGGTCGTAGCCGGGGATGTGGAGATTGGCCACGCAATAGCCCGCGGTTCCGGCCATGACAAAGCCGCCCTTGCCCGTGCCCTGCACGTCGCGGATGCGGCCGCCGGTGCCGGTTTCGGCCCCGGGAAACGGGGCGACCCCGGTGGGGAAGTTATGGGTCTCGGCGGTGAGCAGCACATGGTAGACCACCTCCTGGGGAGAAAGTGGGCACGGCTCCCCAGGCGTTTCCGGGAGGAGAGTGGTGAGCCGGTGCCCCTCCACAGCGCTGGAGTTGTCCTTGAAGGCGATGACGCTGCCCTTGGGATGGGCGGTGAGGGTGTCGGTGACCAGTTGGAACAGGTTTGCCTTTTGCTCCACGCCGTCGATGATCTGCCGCCCCCGGAAAAAGCCGTGCCGGGAATGCTCGGAGTTGGCGTTGTTGAGATCCATGATCTCAACGATGGTGGGGTTGCGCTTATGCTTGGTGACAAAGTAGTCGTAGTAGAAATTCCGGTCCCACTCGTCCATGGAGATGCCGGGGATGGCCAGCAGCCCGTCCGGCCCCTGGCTGATGAGGTCGATCTCGTACACCGGCTCCGGGGTCACCCCGGTTTCAAAGGTGGTGAGGGGCGCGGGGTAGAGGCACTCGGTCATCCGGTCGTGGTTGGCGGCGACAAAGGTGGGGAGATCCTCGCCTTGCGGCACCAGAAAGCGGCGGGAGCGCTCCACCCGGGTCACGGTGTCCAAGCCGATGGCCCGGCAGATGGAGACCAGGTTCGACGACCAGGCCGTGGCGAAATTGAGCCGCGGCCCCAGCTCCACCAACCGTTCGCCACCAAGATGGGGCGTATCGGCGACCGTTTCGGGCAAAAACCCGTCCGCCAGCACCAGCCGCAACCGGTCCAGTTCGGCGGCACCAAGGGGGGTAGTACTTTCAATATTGAAACAGTATTCTCGGTTGGTATCAATGGCGCGGTATAACTGGCTGACTCTCGTTCCCATGGTCTTATCCTAAAATTGTGTATGCACAAGTAGCGGCGAAAATAAACAAGGACTCAACCTATCATTAAACCACACTTTTTTCCGCAGGAAATTGCGCTCATCCGACAAAAAGAGCTTTTTCCTCAAATCTCCTTCTGCTGCTTGACGAAGCAGCCAGAGCACGGTACAAGAATTTCATGAAATCGACCTCTCCCCTCATCGCCCGGTCCGGCCCAGCGCCAACGGGGACCATCCTTCCCCCCAGATCCCGTCCGTGAAACCCCATCGGATCATCTGGACCCTGGTAGCCATTTTCGCCCTCATCCTGGTAGGCATCCTGGGCTATATGGGGCTGGAAGGCTTCACCTTCATCGAAGCGCTGTACATGTCGGTCATCACCCTGACCTCGGTTGGTTTCGGCGAGGTGCACCCGCTGTCCGACACCGGCCGGCTTTTCACCACAGGCTACATTGTCATGGGCTTTAGCGGCCTGGCCTTTGCCAGCCACGCCCTGGTCGGGTCAATCATGGAAACGGTCTGGACCGGGGGTAAGGAGAGAAAAAAAATGAATAAGAAGATTGCCCAGCTCAAGTCACATTTTATCCTCTGCGGCTACGGCCGGGTGGGCGCGGCGGCGGCGGAACACTTCAAGGCCAACCAGGTTGATTTCGTGATTATCGAACATTCGGCGGAACATTGCCAGCACATCGCGGAACAGGGCCATCTCCATATCCACGGCGACGCCACCCATGAAGAAACGCTGCGGGCAGCCGGGATCAAATCGGCCACCGGCCTCATTTCCCTGCTCAACAAGGACCCGGACAACCTCTTTATCGTCCTGTCCGCCCGGGAGCTGAACCCCACCCTCCACATCATCTCCCGGGCCGAAGACCTTTCCTCGGAGCACAAGATTCTCCGGGCAGGCGCCGACAATGTTATTTCCCCCTTTGCCTCGGCCGGGACCAGGATTGCCGAAGCCCTCCTCGTCGCCACCGGCAGGCAGGCGGACAAGGAACCCCTGGCCAGTCAGTGGATCGAGGTCCAGGACGGGTCGAGCATGGCCGGAGCCACCATCGAGGAGGTTTCCCGGCAGATGGGCACCCGCATCTTCGGCTTGCGCCGCGCCGAGCAGGACACCATCTTTCCCGGCCCTGAGCTTTCCCTGCGCCAGGGGGATCAGTTGCTGGTGCTCCAGGACCTCAACGAACCACAAACAGCCGGGGAGGCCATTGCCCCGCACAAGGTCGTGATCGTCGATGATAATCCAGTTATCTTACGGCTCTACAGCCGTCTGCTGCAAAAGGCGGGATTCATCCCCCTTCCCGCGACCAACGGCCAGGAAGGACTGGCCCTGATCCTCGCCGAAAAACCGGCGGTGGCGGTGGTTGATTACATCCTGCCGCTGCTCTCCGGCATTGAAATCTGCAAGGAAATCCGGAGCCGCCCGGATTGCGCTGCGGTAAAGCTGCTGCTCTTTACCGCGGATGAACGTCCGGAGGTCCAGCAACAGGCCCTGGCTGCCGGCGCTGATCTGGTGATCCGCAAGGGTCCGGAATCTTCCGAAATCATCGAGGCAGTCCAACAGGCCGTCAGGAACCGCCCGTCCCCGACGGCCTGAAATGCGCCAGCCCCTCCCTCTCCCGCTTCTCAGCCTTTTGCCTTTTTCATCCCTGCCGCATCGGGTATGATACGGGCATGAAACAGCTCCAGGAAACCAGTCCCCTTTCTTTTGCCGGAATCATCGGCCAGGACAAGGCGAAAAAACTGTTGCACCGCGCCGTGGCACAAGAGCGGCTGGCCCATGCCTTTCTCTTCAAAGGCCCCATGGGGGTTGGCAAAAAGACCTTGGCCCGAATCTTTGCCGGGGCCCTCAACTGCCAAAACCCCCAGGGCCCAGAACCCTGCGGCCACTGTCCCTCCTGTCGCAAATTCAATGGAGGCAGCCACCCGGACTTCCTCGTGATCGAGCCGGAGGGTGCGGCCATCAAGATCAATCAGGTGCGCGAACTCAAAAAAACCCTGGCCTTCCCGCCCTTCGAGGCAAAGATCCGGGTGGCGCTGCTCTGCGATATCCACACCATGCGGCGGGAGGCGGCCAACAGCCTACTCAAAACCCTGGAAGAACCGCCTGCCCAGACCATGCTTATCCTCACCGCCGACGAGGCTGGGGGTATTCTGCCCACCATCCTCTCCCGCTGCCAGACCGTGCCTTTTTTTCCGCTCCCCCAGGCAGAGGTGGCAAAAATCCTGGTGCAGGAAGCGAGGATAGAGCCAGAGAGCGCGGCCACCCTGGCGGCCATGGCCGAAGGCAGCCTGGGCCGGGCCAGACTGCTCCTGGCCAAAGATCTGCTGACCATGCGCAGCGAGATTGTCGACCAGCTGCTGCACCTTGAGCCAAACACCCCGGCCGCGATCCAGGCCCTGGGCGAACTCGCCGAGACCGCGGCCAAGCTCAAGGAGGACCTAGGCGAACTCCTGGAACTGCTCACCACCTGGCTGCACGATCTTCTCCTCTTCGGCCACGGCGCCACAGGTTCGATCATCAACCACGATCTGAGCCCCACCTTCCCGGCCGCCTGCCGCCGCTGGACCAGCACCCAGCTCTCCGAGAAGCTGCGGCTGCTGGATACGGCCCGGAAACAGCTGGCCCGCAACTGCAACCCCACTGCGGTGTGCGAAGTACTTTTCTTTGGTCTGCTTTAATGGTATGATCGCCTTTTGTAAGTGTTCCGCAGCACCACATCTGCTTTGTCATCGGCCTGCTCATGTGCAACAGCACACTTCGCAGACCTCTTGGTCGGCACTGCTGCCGACAATTGACACTCGCATCTGTGGCACTTCGAAACACTTACATTCCTTGAACATTACTATTTTACAGCCAATTGGCTGTTTGAGCGCAATATGAACGAAACCCCGGAAACACTCCCTGAAGAGCTGGTGCATGAAGACCAGCACAACGCACCGGAAACCTGCTACACCATTCAGTTCCGGCCAGGGGACCAGTTTTTCTCCGCCGTCTCCCGCATCCAGAACCTCAAGGTCGACGAGCTGGTCATGGCCCAGACCGAACACGGCATGGAGCCGGCCACCATCCATGCCCGGACCCTGCCCTGCCCTGGGCGAACCGAGCCGGCAGGCTTGGGCAGCCACCTCATCGTCCGGAGGGGAACCAGGGACGAAATAGAAAAATTCGCCCGCCTCCTGGAACGCGAAAAAGAGGCCTTTGCTGTCTGCACCCGCTTCATCACCACCCATGGCTTGCCCATGAAGCTCATCAAGGTGGAGCGTTTTTTAAACGGCAGCAAGATCATCTTCTACTTCACCGCCGACACCAGGGTTGACTTCCGCGAGCTGGTAAAGGATCTGGTCCAGGAATTCCGCACCCGGGTGGAGATCCGCCAGGTCGGGGTCCGCCACGAAACCAAGATGATCGGCGGCCTGGGCTGCTGCGGCCGGGAGCTCTGCTGCTCGTCGTATCTGAAAAACTTTGCCCCGGTTTCCATCAAGATGGCCAAAGAGCAGGGGCTGCCGCTCAATCCGGCCAAGATCTCCGGGATCTGCAACCGGCTGCTCTGCTGCCTCACCTATGAGTACGACACCTACCACGCCATCAGAAAGACCATGCCCAAACCGGGCAAGTCCATCACCGTAGGGGAGAAAAATTACAAGATCGTCAAGGTCAACCCCCTGGAGGAAACCATCGAGGTCTCCTGGGTGGACGGCCACGAAAGAAATATCCTCCTCACCAAGGAAGAATGGAGCCAGGCCAGAGCAACGCAACCCGCCCAAGGCCAGGCTCAGCCCCAACCCCAGGCCTCAGCCCCTGAGGCGGAAGCCCCGGCCAGAAGAAAAAAACCCAGGCATCACAAAGCCCCCGAAGGGCCGGACCAATGAACGCGTATTACCTCACCACCCCGATTTTTTACGTCAACGCCCAACCCCATCTGGGCCACGCCTATTCCACCGTGGTAGCGGATGCCGTCTGCCGCTACCAGCGGCTGCTGGGCAAGGATGTCCGCTTCCAGACCGGCACCGACGAGCACGGCGACAAGATCGTCCATGCCGCGGAGGATGCCGAGGTTTCCGTCAAGGAGTATGTGGACAAGATCAGCGCCATGTTCAAGGCGGCCTGGCCGGTGCTCTCCATTGTGCCGGACACCTTTGTCCGCACCACGGACCCGGCCCACATGGCGGTGGTGCAGGGGATTCTCCAGCGGGTCTATGACCAGGGCGACATCTATTTCAGCGAGTACACCGGCCTCTACTGCAAGGGGTGCGAGCAGTTCCTCACCGAAAAGGAGCTGGTAAACGGCAAGTGCCCGGACCACCTCACCGAACCGGCCAAAATCAGCGAACAGAATTATTTTTTCCGGATGAGCAAGTACCAGGAGTGGCTCATCGACCATATCAGCAAGCACCCGGAATTCATCACCCCGGAGCGCTACAAAAACGAGGTACTCTCATTCCTTAAGGAGCCCCTGGAGGATCTCTGCATCTCCCGGCCCACCACCCGGCTCACCTGGGGCATTCCGCTGCCCTTTGACAGCCGTTTTGTCACCTATGTCTGGTTCGATGCCCTGATCAACTACCTTTCCGGCCTGGGCTACCCGGCAGGTCAGGATTTTGCCCGCTACTGGCCCGTGGCCGAGCATGTCATCGCCAAGGATATCCTCAAGCCCCACGCCATTTACTGGCCCACCATGCTCAAGGCCATGGGGATTGAGCCCTACCAACGGTTGCATGTCCACGGCTACTGGAACATGAACGAGACCAAGATGTCCAAGAGCCTGGGCAACGTGGTGCGCCCCGGCGAGCTGGTGGCGGAGTTCGGCGCGGACTCGGTGCGTTACTTCCTGCTCCGGGAGATGTCCTTCGGCCTGGACGCCGGCTTTTCCAAAGAAGCCCTGCTGGCCCGGCACAACTCCGACCTGACCAACGACCTGGGCAATCTCTTCTCCCGCTCGCTGACCATGGTGAAAAACTTCGCACAAAGCACCGTGCCGCAGCCGGGCACACCCTCGGCGCAGGATCGGGAACTGGTCGAAGCCACCCTGGCCATGCTCAGCCAGTACCGCGAACAGATGGACCATTTCGCCTTCCACCGGGCCCTGGCTTCGGTGTGGGAGGTGATCAGCCGGGCCAACAAATACATCGTCACCACCCAGCCCTGGGAGCTGGCCAAGGACCCGCAGCAGGCCGCCCAGTTGGCCACGGTGCTGTATACCCTGTTGGAGACGCTGAGGCTCATCACCCTGACCCTACGCCCCATCATACCGGAAACCGCGGCTAAGATGGCCGCAGCCTTGGGCGTGGCAGACGAGAGCAGTCTCAGCGACTGTGGGGTCTGGGGCCAACTGGTTCCGGGCAGTGCCATCACCCCCGGGGCGCAGCTTTTCCCCCGGCTGCAACAAGAGGCAAAAGACAAACCACAACCGCCAAAGAACAAAACCATGCTGAAAGAACCAGTCACAGAAAAGGGGCCCAGCCCGGAGGCTGCGCCGGAGACCGAGGGGATCGTCACCTTCGACGCCTTCCAGAAATTGGAATTGCGGGTGGCGGAGATCATCGCTGCCGAAAAGATCGCCAAATCCGACCGCCTCCTCAAGCTGACGGTCAAGGCCCCGGAGGAACGCACCATTGTCGCGGGCATTGCCCAGCATTACCAGCCGGAAGAGCTGGTGGGCCGCCAGGTGATCATAGTGGCCAACCTCAAACCGGCCAAATTGATGGGCGTGACTTCCCACGGCATGGTCCTGGCCGCCAAGGAAGGCGACCGGCTGGTGCTTTCCGCCCTTTCCGGCCCAGTCGCTCCCGGCAGCAGGGTGGCATGAACCGAAAGACCCCCTCGGATACTGCCCGGCTTTACCGCAGCCTTGAGGACCAGGCCAGCCAACACCCAGTCCGCGCCATCAGACTTACCGGCAAAAGACCTGAGCCCCTCGGCCTGCTCTTGATCGGCAACGATATTCCCGAAGCGGAGGTGGCTTCAGCCTTCGCCGGACTGCGTTTTACCGACCAGCCCCGCCCGGCAACGGTCGGGCAAGTGGCCGGAAAACTCCCGGACCTCGCCTGGCTCCGCCAGCAGCTGACCATGGAGCTTGCCCAGGTCCAGCAGACCAGACTGCCCTGCGCCCTTGTCCTGATCACCCTTTCCGGGGCCAGCTCCTTGTCCGGCCAGGCGGCGGCAACGCTTGCGCCCTGCCTGCACCCGGGGGATCTGCTCTCCGGCTTTCAGAAAAACGGCCTGGCCCTGATCATGCCGGGCGCCGCAGTGGGCAAGGCACGAAAACGGGCGGAGGAAATTCGGGCTGCTCTGCGCAACGGTGCTTTTACCAAGGGTACCACCGCCGTTCGCCCAAGCCTGGCCCTGGGCATCGCCGTTTGCCATGCCTATGAGACGGTCCCGGCGGATCAACTTTTGACTCTCGCCGAAGCCGAGCTGGCCCGCGCCGCCAAGATGGGCAACGATGCCATCTGCCAAAGCGCTGCCGCCCATGCCGAGGATTCCTGCCAGGTAACGGTGGAGGAGCGGGCCCAGCTGTGGATGCAACCGCGAAAGCCCTCGCGGGCAGCGGGGATGGCGGCGTAATTTATTGCCTACTTCAACGGACCTCCCTTTGAGAGGTCCGTCACACTTAGGAGCCGTTGCGAAACGGCCTATGCTTTTTGAACCCCTTCGGTACGGCTCCTTATGCCGTTTTGGCTATACGAAATGACCAAATTATCTTTTAATAACGGCTTACAGCTTTTTGCAGAGGAAAATCGTCCATGACCGCGAAAACCAAGCGCTCTCCGAAAATCATCTGTATCAGCAGCGGCAAAGGCGGGGTCGGCAAGACCTCCTTTTCGGTGAACGTGGCCACCGCCCTTTCCCAGAAAGGCAAATCCGTCCTCCTCATCGACGGCGACCTGGGGCTGGCCAACGTTGATGTGGTGCTGGGGCTCAACGTCCGGCACACCATCCGGGAAACCATCGAAGAGGGACGTGACCTGGCAAGCTCCCTGGTGGAGATCAACCCGAAGTTTCAGGTCTTGCCGGCCAGCTCAGGCGTGCCGGAAATGGCCAATCTCTCCTACGAAGAACAGGCCTTTCTCACCAGCAGCCTGGAAGAGATCATCGACCGCTTCGATTATGTCCTCATCGACACCGCGGCGGGAATCGGCGATTCGGTGCTCTGGTTCAACACCTGGTGCCAGGAAAATATCGTCATCCTGACCCCGGACCCGACCTCGCTCACCGACGCTTACGCCCTGATCAAGGTTCTCCATACCCGCCACGATAGAAAGCGCTTTCACCTGCTGATAAACAGTGTACAATCCAAAAAAGAAGGCCAGGATGTCTTCGCCAACATGAGCATGGTTCTCGAACGTTTTCTGAAGATCACCCCCCTGGCCTTGGGCGCCATGCCCCAGGATAAAAGCGTCTCCATGGCCATCCGCCAGCAGAGACCATTTTTGCTGGGTGCGCCGGAAAGTAAGGCCAGCCTGGAGATTATCGCTGTGGCGGAACGCATCATCAATCTGTAACCTGCCCGGGATTTTTCGCGCAATGGCGCAACCCGGTTCATTATTTTTTCTCAGCAAAGAGGAGTGTTATGTTTGTCATCGGTAATTTTTTAGGCGCCCTGGCCACCCTGGTGGATTTTGCCTTAAGCGCCTACATGTGGGTCATCATCGGCAGGGCCATCATTTCCTGGGTGAACGCCGACCCGTACAACCCCATTGTCCGTTTTCTTTACGAGATCACCGAACCAGCGCTCTCCCGCATCCGGAGGGTAGTGCCGATTTTTGGCGGCGGACTCGATCTTTCCCCCATGCTGCTTATTCTCGCCCTGATTTTTTTGCGGAGCTTTTTGGTCCCAACCTTGCATGAACTGGCGAAAAGCATCGGGTAAACCATGAAATGGCATTACGGACCCATGGCTTTTCCCCTTTTTTTCAAGTCCATCCGTTTTTGAGGCACACACAAGGAGTCGAGGCATGATTCTCTCAGCGCAAGACATCCAGTCCCAGCAGTTCCATGTCCGTTTTCGCGGTTTCGATGTGGAAGAGGTGGACGATTTTCTGGAAAAAATCGCCACCGCGTTTCAGGCGGTTTCCGAAGAAAACCAGAAACTTAAAGGCCGGCTGGAAACCATGGAAAAGGATCTGGCCACCTACCAGAACCAGCAGAAATCCTTCCAGAGCGCCATCATCGCGGCCCAGAATGTCGCCGATGGGATGAAGGAAAAAAGCCGGGAAGAGGCGGAAGCCATCGTGGCCGAGGCCCAAGAAGAAGCCCGCCTGCGCCGGGATGACGCCGATCACGAGATTGCCGAACTGAAAAGAAAGATTGATGACCTGAAATCCCTCAGAGAACAGGCGAGAAATGATCTGCGCCAACAGCTGAAATCCTACCTGCACATGTTGGACACAGAACCAGCCGACAGTGGGCGAGCAGCAGAGCATTTCAGTTCTTCGCCCCGCCGGCAGGAACCCCCGCGCGGCAACATCTATGGCGCTACCCCCCGGAGCCGCGTCGCAGCCGAGCCGGAACCAAGGCGACCACTGAGCGACAGCCGGCTCTCCGCCTCCTCCGAGGAGCCAGACCTTACAGACCTCTACGTCAAGATCGACATCCCGGACAGCACCCCCGGGAACAGGGTTGGCATGGTTGGCATGGCGGCGGAAAGGGACGACGACTTTGCCCCCCAGGACATCGCCCTGCCGTCAGCGCTTGCCGCCAGACAAGACATGCTGATCATGGATGAAGACGAGGATGCGGACCCCATTCTCCCCGACCTTGACGGCGACATGGCCTTCAGCCTTGAAGATCCCCTGGAAAGCCACGAGCCGTCTGTTTCCTTCGCCGGCAGCCTGGATGAGGCCAAGAAAAGAAAGGCGGATCGTTTCAACCCCGATGAATCGCCCCTATGACCTACCTGCGGGAACAGGCTGACCACACCTCGGTCAGCCTGTCCGTCCATGTACAACCCAAAGCATCCCGCACCCGCATCGCCGGGCTCCATGGCGAGGCGCTCAAGCTCTGCATCACCTCACCCCCGGTGGATGGCAAGGCCAACGCCGCGGTGATCCAGTTCTTTGCCAAACTCTTCAAGATTCCCAAGGCAGCCGTGACCCTTGCCAGCGGCGAAGCCAGCCGCGACAAACGGATTGTCCTCGCAGGAATCTCGATGACCCAGGCCGAGGCGGTGCTGCAACCCCTCCTTACCCCAGAGGATGTTTCGGACCGCCCATGCTCCCGCTGAGCCTCTTTTTTTCTCCCCTTGAGATTTGTACCCCATCTCGGCTACACTGGGATATTCGAAGCACCTAGTTCCTTGACCCCAAGCCTGTGCAGCGCGCAAACCATGAATCCTGTGAAGATCGGCATCCTTTCCGACACACATCTTGCCCGCCCCACCGAGACCTTCAAAAAGATCGCGGAGGCCTGCTTCCATGACGCGGACATAATCCTCCATGCCGGAGACCTCACCGACCCGGCGATCCTCACGGTATTTCCGGACAAGGAGGTGCATGCGGTGCACGGCAATATGTGCTCGGCCCTGGCCTGCCAGCACCTGCCGACCCACAAGGAAATCCAAGTGGGCGGCTTCACCATCGGCCTGATCCATCGGGCCGGCAACACCTATGATTTTGAACAACGCCTGATCGAGATTTTTCCCGAGGCGGACTGCATTGTTTACGGCCACACCCACAGGCCGGTCTGCCACCGCCTCGGCGGGGTGCTCTATATCAATCCCGGCAGTTTCACCGGCACGGGCTATGCCGGGGCAGGCGGCACCTTTGCCATTCTTGAGGTCGGGGAAACCCTGCAAGGGCAAATTTATCAAATCCAGGCCAAATTATGAAAACTCTCTGGACGCCCTGGCGGATGGAATATATCGAGGGCAAGACAGGCACTAAGAGCTGTTTTTTCTGCGCCGCCCCGGAGTTACCCCATTCCGCCGAAGACCTTATCCTTTACCGGGACCGATTGCTGGTGGTGCTCATGAACCGCTTTCCATACGCCAACGGCCATCTGCTGGTGGCCCCGGCCCGGCACGTGGCGGATCTCGGCGAGCTGAACCCCGAGGAAAACAACGCCCTCACCGCCATGCTCACCCGCTGCACCGGGATTCTGCGTCGCCATCTCCAGCCGGACGGCTTCAATATCGGCCTGAATCTGGGCGAGGTTGCCGGGGCCGGCGTAGCCTCCCACCTGCACTGGCATATCGTGCCCCGCTGGCAGGGGGACCACAATTACATGACCGTGCTGGCAGAGGTGCGCACCATCCCGGAACACATCGCCAATACCTTTAGCAAACTGCTCCCTGATTTTCAGGCTCCCTGATCCTGGAGTTCCTCCGGCCATGGCCCCACAAACCCGCACTCTGCATGAGCTTTTCTTGACATTTCCCGCAAAAACACCTATCAATCGCTGAAGGATCAACAACCGCAACGCAAAGGCGCAGAAACGCAGATTTTTTAATGTTTCTGCCACCCCTGCCTTCCTTTGCGCCTCTGCGTTAATTTTTTACTGAAAAATCCAATGACCACACCCGCTTCCGTTAAAATCACTCCCATGATGCAGCAATACCTTGAAATCAAGGCGCGGCATCAGGATGCCATTCTTTTTTATCGGCTGGGCGACTTCTACGAGATGTTCTTTGACGATGCGGTGACCGCCTCCAAGGTGCTGGGCATCACCCTCACCTCCAGAAACAGCAAGGATGACGAAAACCGGGTGCCGCTCTGCGGCATACCGTACCACGCGGTCTCTTCCTATCTGGCCAAGATGATCAAGGCCGGCTTCAAGGTGGCGATCTGCGAGCAGGTGGAAGACCCGAAAGAGGCCAAGGGCGTGGTCCGCCGCGAGGTGGTGCGGGTGGTCACCCCTGGCCTGGTCACCGACGAGCAGCTCCTCGACGACAAGGACAACCGCTATCTGGCTGCCATCTGCCACAAGGGCAAGGGTTGGGGCTTGAGCCTGCTCGATCTTTCCACCGGCGAGTTTTTGGTGAGCGAGCGGGAAGACCTCCCTGCTCTTTTGGATGAACTCAGCCGCCTGTCCCCCTCGGAGATCCTGCTCCCGGAAGAATCCGGAGAAACATCCACGCTGGCGGACGAACTGCAGGCCTATCTGCCGCAGAGCTGCCTGACCAGACGGCCAAACAGCGGCTTTCATCCGGAGACGGCGCGGCAGCGGCTGCTGGAGCATTTCCGGGTGGCCAACCTGGCCGGCTTCGGCTGCGAGGAGCTTAAAAGTGGGATCGGGGCGGCAGGCGCCCTGCTCCTCTACCTGCAAGAAACCCAGAAAACCACCCTGGACCATATCGAGCGGCTCACCCCCATCGAATTCGACCACGTCCTGCTCATGGACGAATCCTCCCGCCGCAACCTGGAATTGACCCAGACCATCACCGGCGGCGCCAGGGAGGGTTCGCTGCTGGACACCCTCGATCTCTGCGAAACCCCCATGGGGGCACGGCTGCTCAAGAAAAACCTGCTCTTTCCCCTGCAGGAGGTCGAGGCCATCCGCCAGCGGCTGGACACGGTGGAACAGCTCTACCTTGCCCCCCGGTTGCGGGAGGAGCTCCGGGAACTGCTGACCAAGGTCTATGACCTGGAGCGGCTCAATGGCCGGGTGGTGCTGGGCACTGCCAATGCCCGCGATCTCACGGCCCTCAAGTGTTCCCTGGCCCAGCTGCCCCAGCTTAAAGAAAAACTCTCCGGCACCAAAGGCCTACTGGCCGAACTCGGTACGGTGGACGAGCTGGCCGAGCTCCGCACCCTGCTGGAAGCGGGGATTCGCGAGGACGCGCCGGTGACCCTGCGGGAAGGCAACCTGATCAAACCCGGCTACAACGCGGAGCTTGACGAACTGGTCAGCCTGCTGCGCGACGGCAAGGCGCTGATCCTGGGGTTGGAGGCGCGCGAACGCACGCGCACCGGGATCAACAACCTCAAGGTCGGCTTCAACAAGATCTTCGGCTACTATATCGAGATCAGCCGAGGCCAGCTTGGTCATGTGCCCGAGGACTTCATCCGCAAGCAGACCCTGGTCAACGCCGAACGCTTCATCACCCCGGAACTTAAAGAATTTGAGGAAAAGGTCACCGGCGCCCAGGACAAACGGCTGGAGCTGGAATACCGGCTCTTTGGTGCGATCCGGGCCACGGCGGCGGCGGCCTCTTCCCGGATCCTCCATGCCGCCGCCCGCTTGGCCCAAATCGATTTTTTCTGCTGCCTGGCCGAGGTCGCCCAACGATACCGCTACACCAAGCCGGTGATCACCTCGGGCGAGGCGATCATCATCCGGGAAGGCCGCCATCCCGTAATTGAGCGCGCCCTGCCGCCGGGCCGCTTTGTGCCCAACGATATCCATCTGGATCAGGAGAGCGAAGAGGTTCTGATCATCACCGGCCCCAACATGGCCGGCAAATCCACGGTGCTGCGGCAGACCGCGCTCATCACCCTCATGGCCCAGATGGGCAGCTTCGTGCCTGCGGCGGCGGCGGAGATCGGGGTGGTGGATCGCATCTTCACCCGGGTCGGGGCCTCGGACAACCTGCGCCGCGGCCAGTCCACCTTCATGGTGGAGATGAACGAGACGGCCAATATCCTGAACAACGCCACCGAGCGGAGCCTGGTGATCCTCGACGAGATCGGCCGCGGCACCTCCACCTTTGACGGCCTCTCCATTGCCTGGGCCGTGGCCGAGGATTTGGTCAACAAGAACGGCCGTGGGGTCAAGACCATCTTCGCCACCCACTACCACGAGCTGACCGAGCTGGCCGCCACCAACCCCCGAGTCAAGAACTACAACATCGCGGTGCGGGAGTGGAACGACACCATCATCTTTCTCCACAAGCTGCTGCCGGGCGGAACCAACCGCAGCTACGGCATCCAGGTGGCCGCCCTGGCCGGGGTACCGGCCAAGGTGGTTGCCAGAGCCACGGAATTATTGCATAATATCGAGCAGGGGGAATTCAACCGCCAGGGCGAACCGCGCATCGCCACCTCGCCCAGAAAAAAGAAGCCCCACCAACCCGGCCAGCTCTCCCTGTTCGGCGGGGGAGAGTCTCCAGCGACGCGCAGGCTGCGGGAGATCAACCCCGATGGCTTGTCGCCCCGTGAGGCCCTGGATCTGCTCTATGAACTTAAAAGGCTGACCGATGGGGAGTAGGTTTAACGCAGGCGCACACATAGCCCAGGGCACAACGCAAAAGCGTTTTTTCCGCTTGCCGCTCTGGATTCTCTTGCTGCTCCTGCTCAGCACCCCGGCCTGGTCCAGGCCGGACCCGGATCAGGATGACATCGCCAGACAATACGAACAAGCCAAGGCGTATTATCAGGATTTGGTGGCCAGCGACAAGGCCAAGAACCGGAACAGCTGGCTCACCTCCGTCACCGCCTTCCGCAGCATATACAAGGCCGCCCCCAACCATCAAGCTGCTCCGAAATCCCTGTTCATGCTGGGCAAAATCTACCAAACCATGTTCCAGCAAAGCAAAAAAACCCAAGATCTTGACCAGGCCATTGCCTCCTACGAAGAGCTGAGCTCGAAGTATCCGGGGAATACCCTGGCCGATGACGCCTTTTTTATTCTGGGCACCATCTATCTTGCCGACAAAAAAGATTCGGGCAAGGCGGCACGGGCCTATGCCAAGATCATCGCCATCTACCCGGAGGGCGATATGGCCGGGGCGGCCCAGGAACAGCTGTTGCAGATCAAGCATGGATCAGCCGCCGCAGCCCCGACTCCGACCCCGACCAAGGAAGAGGTCGGGGAAAAATGCATCAGCCCGCTGGTTGCCGAAGAACCGCCGCCAAAAGACCTTACCGCAAAAAAAACCGGGCTGGCCACGGTGCTGCCCATTCGCCACTGGTCCAACAACCGCTACACCCGCCTGATCGTTGAAACCACCGGCCCGGTAACATTCAAGCACCAAGCGCTCACCGGGGACGAGGCTTCCCAGCGCCGGATTTACATAGACCTGCACAACAGCCGCCTCAGCCCGGAAACCGTCAAAACCATCCCCATTGAGGACGGCCTGTTGCGTCAGGTCAGAAATGCCCAATTTGACCCGAAAACCGTACGCGTTGTCCTCGACACCCAGAGCAAGATTTCCGACTACAAGGTCTTCACCCTGGCCGATCCCTTTCGGGTGGTGATCGATGTGATGAGCACGGCCGCTCCGGACAAGAATGGAAAGCCTGAGGGCAAGGGGCAGAACGCCGGCAAAGGAAAAGAGGCCAGCACCGCAAACAAAAAAGAAACCCCAACCCTGACCCGCCAGCAAGGGCTGAGTATGAAAAGAATCGTCATCGATCCGGGACACGGCGGCAAGGATCCCGGCACCTGCAGCCCAAGCGGCCTCAAGGAAAAAGACATCGTCCTGGATGTGGCCCTCAGGGTCGCCAAGACGCTCAAGGAAAAACTCGGTTGCGAGGTTGTCCTCACCCGGGACCGCGATGTTTTCATTCCCCTGGAAGAACGTACCGCCATCGCCAACGCCAAGGAAGCGGACCTCTTCCTGTCCATCCATGTCAATGCCGCCCCAAACCATGAAGCCCGGGGGATCGAAACCTATGTCCTCGACCTGGCCAGCAACAAAGACGCCATGCGGCTGGCAGCCATGGAAAACGCCACTTCCGCCAAACAGATCAGCGATCTGCAATCCATCCTCCTGGATCTCATGCAGAATTCAAAAATCAAGGAATCCCTGAAGCTGGCCGGACTGGTCCAGGAGGAAATGGTGAGCGGCCTGAACAAAAAATTCAGCACGGTCACCAATCTTGGGGTCAAAAAGGCGCCTTTTGTCGTACTCATCGGCGCCCAGATGCCTGCCATCCTCACGGAAATCGCTTTTCTGAGCAATCCGGAGGAGGAAAAACGGCTTAAAGATGAGGCGTATCTTGCCGGCGTGGCCAATCACATCTCCGGCGGCGTGGCCCAATATGTGGAAAGCATGAGCCTGGCTGGCAATTTAAGGGCCGTTACGAAATAACCCTACGCAATCCTGAGCAGTTGGAACGGCTCCTTATGCCGTTAGCACCGCGGTCGCAGTCCTTTTTAAATGGCAGCCTCAACCCCGCTGAATTCGCCAAGTGCTTGGGCAATCCCGCGTGTTGTGGCGGCCTGTGCCCCTACATTTCCCGATACAGGGGCGAATCGTTATCCCGATACTCTTCTTTTATTCTGACAAACTCCGGCTCCTGCCGCAGGAAGGCCGCAACAACCTTAGGATCGAACTGCTTGCCGATATTGCGGAGAATCTCCTGTTTCGCATCCGCATGACTTAACCCCACGTTATAACTCCGTTTGCTGGTCATGGCGTCATAGGCATCGGCCAGCGCAACGATCCGGGCGCAGAGGGGGATCTTGTCGCCGGCCAGGCCGTGGGGGTAGCCCTTGCCGTCCCAGCGTTCGTGATGCAGCTGGGCTATTTCCTGGGCAAGAAAGAGATATTCCGATTCGGTCTGCGCGTACACCTCCTGAATAAGTGCGCCGCCCACCAAGGCATGATCCTGCAGGGAGCACACCTCCTCATGATTCAGTTTTTCCGCCTTATGCAAAAGCTCCACCGAGATGCCGACCTTGCCCAGATCATGCAGGGGACTGACCTTGGCGATCTCTTCCGCCACGGCAATGGTGAGCCCGAGTTCCGGAACATTGGCGGCAAGATCCCTGGCCAGAACCCTGGTAAAATGATACATCCGGTCCAGGTGGCTCCCTGTCTCCTTGCTCTGCAAGGCCGCAAGCTTGGTAAGAAAAAAGATGAGCTCCTCGAATTTTTCAAGCTTGAGCAGCCTGAATCCGCCTCCGACCCGAAGGCAGAGCTCCACCGGGCGCACAGGTTTTTTTAAAAAATCATCCGCGCCCAGGGAAAGCGCCTGCACCAGGGCATCCTCATCGTCGAGGTGCGTCTGCACCAAAATATAGATATAATGGAGCTGTTTTTTTCTGATCTCGGTGATGAGCGCAAAACCATCGAGCCGCGGCATTTTCAGGTCGGTAATCACGAACCGGATCTCTGGGTCAACGGCTAATTTCTCCAGGGCCTCCTGGCCATCCAATGCTTCAATCACCTCATATCCCGCCTCACAGAGGTACTCCCGCAGCAAATGGCGTTGCAAAGATTCATCTTCAGCGATCAGCACCTTTTTGTGGTTGTTCCAGCCAATATTGCCGCTCGGGTTTTCGGTCATGGTTTGCCTCGATGGATTTTCCAAAAACAAACGTTTGCATATTCTATGCATATCCATTCCCAAAAACGCAATCATTGATTTTTCCGAGACAATGGCACACCTGCGGGCAAGTCCTGATCTTTCGCCAGATAACAAGGGCACAAAAAAGCCCCGCCGTTTTTCCACCGGCGGGGCTTTCAGGCAATTTGCTCCCAAAAAACTATCGGTCGCGTAAAAAGGCCTAGCACCCTTCCCTGAGATCCTCGCCCTCGAAATACCGCTTGATGGGCTCAGCGACTCAAATAGCGCCATGCCTGGGGCAACAAAAAAAGGGGAAGCCCCGGCAAACCGGAGCCTCCCCTTTTCACTTCTCAGAGACGATACTGCTTGCTGCGTTACTCCTTAGAACTTATGGCACTTCGCGCAGGCGAGACCTTTCTCGGTATGCTTCTCGTGAATCTTCTGCTTATCGCTTGCCGACTTGCTGCTGTGGCAATCGTTGCAGAGATCCGAGGTCGGCTTGATCAACCCGACCGGAGTTGCAGTATGACACATGTTGCACTTCAATCCCTCGGAGCGCACATGCCGGTTATGCACGGCTTCCCAATTGTAAGATTCCCGCTCATGACACAGGGTGCAGTCCTTCACCTTGGCCGGCAGGGTATGATAACCAAGCTTGGTGAAGGGAACCATCAGGTTGTTATGACCGTTCAAGGTGCCATGGCACTCCGCACATTTTGCAGCCATGGCCTTCGGTTCTACCCCATGGGTGATCAACATTTCCGCATTGACCGGAACCATGGTGTAGCTGCCGGTCATGCCTTGGTCCTGCATGCCCTTCTGCACGGCCTGATTGAAGTCGCCGGTCATGAACATCCACATGATCGCAGGCGGAACAAGTCGGCCGTCCGCAAGGATGGGCAAAGATGAGGTGTGATTTTTGATGGGCACGATCTTGGATTTGCCGTCGAAAATCTTGCCGTTGGCCTTGGCCATGGTGTAGGTGCCGTCGGCGTTTTTGGCAATCTTCTCACCGACGTTGTACACGTATGAGGTGCCGTCAAACCAGCGGTAATCCGGCTTCACATTGGCAACCTTAACTTCTTCGCCGACATAACCGCCCTGACCGTTGCAGAAAGCAGGATTCCAGACGGGTTTGAGCCAATCGCGGGACATCTCGGTGGCGCCGCCCTTGGCAAAGGTCTTGATATGACAGACCTGGCAGGAAACCTGACCCGCGGCGTGGCGGTTCAGCGTGGCATAGTTGGCGTTGGTGCTTTTATGCGGTGCGGCTCCATGACAATCCGTGCATTTTGGATCCGGGGCTTCCGTCGAGCGGAGATCTATGCCGCGGCCGGAGATCTTATGGCCGCTTACGGCATGGCAGTCGGCGCAGGAAAGATTCCCGCGGGTCGGAGACATATGGACATCCTGGGTATCGGTGGGCGCCGTACTATTGGCACCCATGTCGCCGCGCTTGGTCCAGTCCCCGCCACCAGCCTTGGCATGACAGCGCAGACAGGATTTACGAGTGGGCAGATGAACGGTTCTGGCAAGATTAACCATGGTGGTGCCAGCCGGCATCAGAGCATAATCAGGCTCGGTGAAGTAATTGCCCTGGGCGTCCTGTAAACCGAAAACATAGGTCTTGATCTTCCCAAGGTAATCGGTCACCTGCTTGGCCGTGGTCGGATCAGGGGTTGTTTTCCGCTGATAGGTGTCGTTATGACACATCAGACAGTCAACATCATTGACGGCAGGCGCGTGCGGCGCATTACCGTCTGCCCGGACGTGACAGTTAAAGCAAGCACCCCCGGAGGAAATGGCGTAGGTGCAAAAGGAGTTGATCCCCTTCGCTCCCTTGCCCAGGGTCTGATTGGGAGCATTGCTCAGTTCAGGGGTTTTCCCTTTCCATTGCATATGCAGACTGTTGAGCATGTCCTGCGCCTGCACCGGATGACAGGCAATACAGGTGGAGGGGCCGTTGTATGCGTTGATGCCCGCATGTGCGGCAGCCGCCCCGGTGCTGGTTGTCGGTGGTGGATTAGTTGTCGGCGGCGGCGTTGTGGTGGTGGTGCAAGTCTTACCGGTTTTGTAAAGGGTTACCGCATCGTACACCGCAGTGCTCACCCTTCTGACATTATGCCCGGTCCAAATGCTGTTGGTGCAACTCACCTTGGAACTCTTGTCGGAATGACAGTTCAGGCAGGTTGTTTTCAGCTCCGTCGCCGCGTCGACTGCCGCATGGGCAGCTCCGCCGGCCAGCACCGTGACCGCCGTCGCTATAAATAAAATTTTTCTCATGCAATGTTACTCCTTTTTTTCACAAATTTTTCACAGCAAACAATTTCTATTTTTCCGCAACAGATACAGAAGCATCAACGCGCACCCCACGACCGTCGCGGAGGCGAGCTCTTCGGCCAGGCATAAGCCGTTAAGGCACAAGCGCTGGAATCTCAGGGGGCGAAGGTTCTGGATATCAGCTGAAGATAGGCTTCTGCTAAGCAAGAGGTGTGCCAGGGAAAAAGCCGCGAGAAAATTCAGTGTAAGGGGGATCGCCGTCGACGCGGCAGGGAGATGTTGAGGCGCCGTAGGCGAGAGACAAAGGTGGAACGGTTGACCCCGGCCGATTCCGCCGCCCAAGTCAAGTTCATCCGGTGCTGGTCTAGGAGATAGGCTACATAATCGCGCTCCACCTCCTCCCAGGTGCGCTGGCCAAAATCCAATCCCCCCGCCTGCGTCGGTATGATTCTTGGCTGTGGGGTTCCCCCCTCCTGCCCTCCCGCAGTCAAGGCCAGAAAGGACTGCGGGAGATCGGCGCAACCAATCTCCTCCTGATTGCAGATCACCGTGAGGTACTTAGCCAGGTTTCCCAGCTCCCGAATATTGCCGGGCCATGGGTAGGCGAGCAGCAGCGCCAGCACCTCACTGCCCGCCCGTTTCGGCGCGATTCCGTTTTTAGCCGCCTCACGCCGCAGAAAAAGCTTGAACAGCAGGAGGATATCCTCCTGCCGATGGCGCAGGGGCGGCAAGGCGATGGGCAGAACCGAGAGGCGGTAGAAGAGATCACGGCGGAAGGATTTTTCCGCAACCATGTGTTCCAGGTCGCGGTTGGTCGCGGCAATAAGACGTACGTCGACCCAGCGCGTCTTCGTACTGCCCAGCGGCTTAATCTCATTGCCCTGAATCACCCGCAGCACCTTGGCCTGGAGCTCGATGGGCATATCGCCGATCTCGTCCAGGAACAGGGTCCCGCCTGAGGCGGCCTCGAACAGTCCTTGCTTGTCCTTGACTGCGCCGGAGAAGGCGCCTTTTTTGTAGCCGAAAAGCTCGCTCTCCAAAAGCGTTGCCGGGATGGCGCTACAGTTCTGCACCACAAAGGGCTGCTCTCGGCGGGGGCTCAACCGATGCAGGCGGGTGGCGACCAGCTCCTTGCCGGTGCCGGATTCGCCGGTGATCAACACCGGGTAATCGGTGGCCGCGTAGCTGGTCAGGGTAGCCACCACCTGCTGGAAGGCAGCGCTCTGGCCCACGACCAAATCATCCTCCTTGAGCGCCTCGATTTCACTCTGGAGCAAACGGCTCACCCCCACCTGCCGCTCGTACTCCAGAGCGTTGGACAGGGCCACAGAGCCAATATTCACCAACTCCTGCAGAAAGGCGAGGGTCTCTTTTTCAAGGTTGATTGTGGAGTGCGCGGGGTTGGTGTCGATGATCTCCACCGCGCCGTACACAGTGCCGCCCTTCAGTAGGAGCGGGAAGGCGAGGATGAGGCTGCTCTTGATGGCAAGATCCGCCTCAATGGCCTGAAAATGGCGCGAGTCGCCATCGGGCCGGGAGAGGGCCATCTTGCCGGTTTCGATCACCCAACGCACCAAGCTTTTCGATTCCGGGGGCAAACATACCCCCTTCACCTTATCGCTCTCGATTCCTTCTGCCTCGAGACAACAAAAACCCTCCTCCCGCCGGATCCAGATCGATCCACGGTCCACGTTCTGCAACCGAAGCAAGGCCCGCAAAAATTTGCGCTGCAGAGCCTGCGGGTCCATTTCATCGGAAAAGGATTTGAAAAGTTCAACCAAGGATTCTTTCATATTTGCACCATAACACTATTTAGTCGAAATATAATCCAAAATGACTAAATATAATCACCCAACCACAACTATTGTCTTGCCCATAAAAAAAAGCCGAACCAGCAGAACTGCGCCGGCACGGCCTTGAACTTTTCGTCATGAACGAAAACTACTCGGCAGCCGCCGCCTGCTCCCGGCCCGCCTTGAGATCCGCCCCTTCCAGGAAACGGTGAATGGACTCCGCTGCTTCCTTGGCCTGAAAGACCGCCTTGGCCACGGTCTGGGGCCCGAGTACCGCGTCGCCGGCGGCAAAAACCCAGTCCACCGAGGTCTGCATGGTGATCTCATCCACCACATAGGTGCCCCAGCGGGTCATGGCGAAATCGAGCCCGGACCCGGCGGTGGGGTCCACATCCTGACTGATGGCCGGGATGATGGCGTCCGCTTCGAGCATGAAGTTGGAACCCTCAATCACCTCCGGTCGGCAACGACCTGAGGCGTCACACTCACCGAGTTTCATCCGCAGGCATTCGATCTTGGTCAGCCGGCCGCCCTCGCCGTGGATCTTCACCGGCGCGGCCAACATCTCGATGCGCACCCCTTCCTCCTCCAGATGATGGATCTCGGCCTGGGCCGCAGGCATCTCCGCCTTGGTGCGGCGGTAGAGGATGAAGACCTGATCGGAACCGGTCCGAAGCGCGGTGCGCGCACAGTCGATGGCCACGTTGCCGCCACCCACTACCACCACGTTGCGACCGAGATTAAGCTGCTCGCCAACATTGACCCTCCGGAGATAATCGACCCCGTGCAGCACACCCGTAAGCTCCTCCCCCTCGACCCCAAGCTTACGACTGGCGTGCGCCCCTGGGCCGAGGAAGACTGCGGCAAAGCCCTCATCCTTGAGATTCTGCATGGTCTTGTCCCGGCCGATGGTGACGTTGTTGACCATGGTAACCCCACAGTTTCGCAGAGCGTCGAATTCCGCCTCGATGATCGACCTTGGCAGACGGTAGGCCGGAATTCCCACCGCCAGCATACCGCCGGAAACCGGCAGGCTCTCGAAGATGGTGCAGTGGTACCCGAGGTGGGCGAGGTAATAGGCCACCGACATCCCGGCCGGCCCGGAACCGACAATGGCCACCTTTTTATCCTTGGGCAGGGCACAGGTCTGTAGCAGATTCTTGTTGTTGGCCACCATCCAATCAACGATGTAACGCTCGAGCATGCCGATAGCCACCGGCTCACCCTTTTTCCCCCGGATGCAGTGTCCCTCGCATTGAAATTCATGGGGACAGACCCGGGAGCAGATGGCGGGAAGCGAGTTGGTCTCGCGATCAAGCCAGTATGCCTCCTCGATCTTGCCTTCCCGCAACAGCCGGATAAAGCCGGGGATATCGTTGTGGACGGGGCAACCTTCTCGGCATTTTGGTTTTTTGCATTGCAGGCACCGCTCCGCCTCAAGCTGGGCAGCCTTAGCCTCATAGCCGGAGACAACCTCGTCAAAATTGGTGATCCGCCCGGCAACGGGCAATTCCCGTGAAAATTGACGGGAAATGTTCATCCTCTCTTTTGCATCCATCACTGCCTCCTACCCGGAAAGTTGAACCCCTCGGTACAAGTACCGATATTTATCGTAATAACGACAGGTTAGATCATAATTCGTATTTACTCTGTTTTCAAACGCATTTCATGCATAAATTCTCTTTCCCGCCAATCGACTTGCCTCAAAAAAATGGCTATCACGCAGCCTTTTTTCCGGAGGGGAAAAATACAGGCCCAATTGGCTTTCGCCACGCCAATTGAGCCTTGACAATTCAAGGGATATCCCGCAAGCTAGGGCAATACTCTTGCAACCATCAGCTAAAAAAACGTGAGCGGACATTCATGAAAGCAGAATTCATTAATCCATTTTTAACTGCCGCCAAAAATGTTCTGGAAACCATGGCGCAGACCCAGGTAACTCCGCAAAAGCCCCGGTTGAAAGACGGCACCACCTCGTATGGCGAGGTCACCGGCATTATTGGCATGACCTCCGAAGAGATCACCGGCTCCATGATCGTGAGTTTTACGGAAAAATGCATCCTGAAAATTGTCGCCAACATGCTGATGGAAGAGCCCAAGGAGAAGATTGACGATGAGGTTATTGACGCTGTCGGCGAACTGACCAATATGATCTGTGGTGGCGCCAAGGCCCAGTTGGCCAAGCTCGATCACAAGTTCGCCCTGGCCACCCCCAACATGGTCGTTGGCAAGGGGGTGGAAATTTCCTATTACTCCAAGGCGCCAACCATTGTCATCCCCTTTGAAACAGCAGTTGGTTCCTTTGTTGTTGAGGCGAATCTCAGCGAAAAGCAGTAAGGTTTCTCTTCCCCATTATCAGACAAAAAAAAGCCGCTCGTTGCCGAGCGGCTTTTTCATTACTATTGTTTCCCTTCTTCTCAGGAAGCCTTGCGTTTCTCGGCAACCTTAAGCCGACTCAAGGCCCTTTGCAAGGCAGCCTCGGCCCGGGTTCGATCAAATTTTTCCTTCTGGGCCTGCGCTTCCGCCAGCCGTTTTTCCGCCCGTTCCTTGGCCCGCATCGCGCGCTCGACATCAATATCTGTCCCGCGCTCCGCAGATTCAACAAGAAAGGTCAGCTTGTTATTGGACACTTCACAAAACCCGCCACTCACCATCAGGGTTTCTTCCTGAGCTCCGGTCTTGTAGGTCAGAACACCTGTCTTGATCGTACTCAGAAAAGGCGCATGGTTGGCAAGAACACCAAACTCACCGCCGTAGCCGGGAGCGGTGACAATGTCCACCTCCTGGCTCACTACAGCCCCTTTGGGAGTTACCACTTCCAACTTTAATTTTTCAGCCATGGGTAATCCTCAAGTCCTCACCGACCCCGCATGGGGCCGGCGAGTCAGTCAAATCCTTAAGCAGCGGCCTTCTCTTTATTGGCCTTCTCAACCGCCTCTTCAATGCTGCCGACCATGTAGAAAGCGATCTCGGGCAGCTCGTCGTGCTTGCCTTCCAGGATTTCTTTAAACCCGCGAACCGTGTCGGCAACCTTAACGTATTTCCCGGCCATGCCGGTAAAGGTCTCCGCGACGGTGAAGGGCTGGGACAGGAAGCGCTGAATTTTCCGGGCGCGAGTAACCAGGGTCTGGTCCTCTTCGGAGAGCTCGTCCATACCCAGAATGGCGATGATATCCTGCAGGTCTTTGTATTTCTGGAGGCTGGTCTGCACGCCACGGGCTACCAGATAATGCTCTTCACCCAAAACATTGGGATCGAGAATCCGGGAGGTGGAATCCAGGGGATCAACAGCCGGGTAGATACCAAGCTCGGCGATCTGCCGGGAAAGAACAACGGTTCCATCCAGATGCGCAAAGGTGGTGGCCGGAGCCGGATCGGTCAAGTCGTCCGCCGGTACGTAAACGCACTGGACCGCGGTGATGGATCCCTTGTTGGTGGAGGTGATCCGCTCCTGGAGGGCACCAAGGTCGGTGGCCAGGGTGGGCTGATAACCAACCGCCGAAGGAATACGGCCAAGAAGCGCGGAAACCTCGGCGCCGGCCTGGGTGAAACGGAAGATGTTGTCAACGAAGAAGAGCACGTCCTGGCCCTCTTCATCACGGAAGTACTCTGCCGCAGACAAGCCGGTCAAAGCAACACGAGAGCGGGCTCCGGGAGGCTCGGTCATCTGGCCGTAAACCAGGGCGGCCTTGGGGAGAACGCCGGATTCTTTCATCTCATGGTAGAGATCGTTTCCTTCACGGGTCCGCTCGCCAACCCCGCAGAATACCGAGATACCGCCGTGATGCATGGCGATGTTATTTACCATCTCCATCATGATAACGGTCTTACCGCAACCGGCGCCGCCGAACAGCCCCATCTTGCCGCCACGGGGGAAGGGAACCAGCAGGTCGATAACCTTGATGCCGGTTTCGAGAACATGCACCTCGGTGGACTGATCGGTAAAAGCAGGGGCAGCACGGTGAATGGTGCGCATCTTATCGGAGGCAATGGGCCCCATGCCATCAACCGGGCGACCGACCACGTTCATGATCCGGCCCAAAGCAGGAGCGCCGCAGGGGATCTCAATGGGCTTGCCGGTATCCGTGCATGCCTGGCCGCGAACCAGACCGTCGGTCTGATCCATGGCAACACAGCGAACAACATTGTCGCCAAGATGCAGGGCAACCTCGATGACTAGGTTCCCAGGCACATCACTGATACCCAGATTGTTGACCAGGAGAGCGTTCATGATCTCCGGCAGGTTGTCCGGCTCAAACTCAACGTCTACAACAGGTCCGATGACCTGAACAATTTTACCAACTCTTGCTTCACTCATTGAAAAGCCTCCTCAGCTAGTACTTACATTGACAATCTATGACAGCTGAATGAATCAGCCTGATTTCACCTGGTTACTTCAATGCCTCGGCACCGCCGACAATATCCATCAATTCCGCGGTGATGCCAGCCTGCCGCGCCTTGTTGTAAATCAGGGTCAGGCTGTGGATGATATCCTTACAGGCGTTGGTGGCGTTATCCATGGCGCTCATCCGGGCGGCATGCTCGCTGGCGCTGACTTCAAGCATGGCATGGTAGACCATGACATTCATGTAGAGCGGCAGGAGCACTTCCATGATTTCCTCGGTGCTCGGCTCATAGATGTAGGAACCAGCAGCCGAGGAAGTTGCCCCCACTGCGGCCACGGTATCCGGCTGGATAGGCAGGAACATCTGCTCTGCGGGACGCTGCACGGCAACGCTCTTGAATTTCCCGTAAACAATCCGGACTTCATCGCTGTCACCGGAGAGAAAATTTCCGGCAATATCCTGGGCAATGGTCCTGGCATTGTACATCTGGAAGGTACCCATCAAGTCGGTGTACCGCTGCCGAACCTTACCGGTTTTCCGGAAATAGCTGGCGCCCTTCTTGCCGACGCACACCAAGGAAACCTTCTTGCCCTGGGCCTCAAAACCAGCAATCAGCTTATCGGTCATCTTCAGGATATGGGCGTTAAAACTTCCACACAGGCCACGATCCGAGGTGACCACGAGGATCTCCACGGTTTTGACCTCACGCTTCTCCATGAGGGGAAACGCGCCGGAATCCATGGCCGAAGATAGATTGCCCATGGCCGCGTTGAACTTCTCGGCATAGGAACGAAAATCTTCCATCTTCTGCTGCGCCCCACGAAGCTTGGCCGCGGCAACCATGTTCATGGCCTTGGTGATCTGGGCAGTTTTCTTCACCCCACCAATCTTTGTTTTTACATCTTTTAGGCTCGGCATGAGACCTTACCCCCCTTATTTAAGGCCCTTGGCAGCCTTGAAAGATTCCCCGAAAGCCTGCAGAGTCGTCCTGATCTTCTCTTCCAGGGCGGCATCAATGGCTTGCTTTTCTTTCAGGTCATCATAGATGCTCGGCTGGTTTTTCTCAATATGGGCATAGAGCTGCTGCTCATACTCCGCCAGGCTGTCAATGGGCAGGGTGTCGAGATAACCGCGGGTACCGGCGAAAAGGATGCAGATCTGTTTTTCCATGGGCAGCGGCTGATACTGGGGCTGCTTCAGGATCTCAACCAGACGGGCGCCACGGGTCAACTGCGCCTGGGTGGCGGCGTCCAGATCGGAACCGAAGCCGGCAAAGGCGGCGAGCTCGCGATACTGGGCCAGATCCAGACGAAGGGTACCGGCAACCTGCTTCATAGCCTTAACCTGGGCAGCACCACCGACGCGGGATACGGAAAGGCCGACGTTGATCGCAGGACGAACACCGGCGAAGAACAGGTTGGGCTCAAGGTATACCTGACCGTCGGTGATGGAGATAACGTTGGTCGGGATAAAGGCGGAAACGTCACCGGCCTGGGTCTCGATGATGGGCAGAGCCGTTAAAGAACCGGCGCCCAGGGCATCGTTTACCTTGCAGGACCGCTCCAACAGGCGGGAGTGGTTGAAGAAAATGTCGCCGGGGTACGCTTCACGACCGGGCGGACGACGAAGAAGCAGGGACAACTCCCGGTAGGAAACCGCCTGCTTGGAAAGATCGTCATAGATGATCAGCGCGTGCTGGCCATTGTCACGGAAATACTCGCCCATAGCGCAACCGGCAAAGGCGGCGACATACTGCATGGGCGCCGGATCGGAGGCGCAGGCTGCTACCACGGTGGTGTATTCCATGGCGCCATGTTTACGGAGCGCCTCAACTACCAGGGCCACCGTTGATTTCTTCTGGCCGATGGCCACATAAACACAATGCACATCGGTGTATTTCTGGGCGATGATCGCGTCAACGCAGAGGGCGGTCTTGCCGATCTGACGATCGCCGATGACCAGTTCGCGCTGACCGCGGCCAACCGGGGTCATGGCGTCAACCGCCTTGGCGCCGGTGTAACAGGGCTCGTGCACGGACTTTCTGGCGATAACGCCGGGTGCCAGTACCTCAATCTTGGAGCTGTGTTTGGCATTGAGCGGACCCTGGCCGTCAATGGGGGTGCCCACGCCGTCAACGACGCGGCCTTCCATCTCGGGGCCGACGGGAACCTCGGCAATACGGCCGGTCCGTTTGACGGTGTCGCCTTCCTTGATCTTCCGCACGTCGCCAAGAAGCGCACAACCGACGTTGTCCGCCTCAAGGTTCAAGGCGATGCCCAAGACGCCGCCGGGAAACTCCAGCAGCTCCATGGCCATGCACTTCTCAACCCCGTACACACGAGCGATACCGTCACCAACGGAGATTACGGTGCCGGTTTCACTCAGATCAACTTTACTTTCGTAATCCTTGATCTGCCCCTTAATGATTTGACTGATCTCTTCGGCTTTGATCTGCATTTGTCTTATACACTCCCCTTAATGGATTCTTTTAAACCAGCCAGCTGTGATTTGATGCTTCCATCGAGCACCAGATCACCGACCTTGGCCACAATCCCGCCGATAATGGACGGATCGATTTGTGCCGTAAGGACGACTTGCTTGCCGGTTATTTTTTCCAATGTTGCCTTAACCTTTGCACTGAGTTCGGGGGTCAGCTCCATGGCCGAAACCACCGTCCCCTGACACATATTGTTATCCGCATCGACCATCGCCTGAAATACCGCGGCGATGTCGGGCAGGATATTCGCCCGTTTTTTCTGCACCAGCAGCTTGAAAAAATTACCCAGAACCTGGGAAACCTGCATGGAGGTGAGAAGATGCTCCATGACCTTCTCCCGCGCCTCAACCGGATAGAGCGGGTTGGTCAGGGCATCGGCCACCTCGGGCATCCCGACAAAGAGCTCGGCCATGGCATTGAGGGTCTTGGTGAACTCCGCGAAGGCATTGCCTTCCTTGCCAACCGCAAACAGCGCCTTGGCGTATCGTTTGGCTAATACTGTGTTCTTCACTGAATACCTCCCACCTTATCAAGAGACAGCTCAACCATCCTGCTCTGATCCGCAGGCTGAATATTCTTTTTGACCAACTCTTCCGCCAGCAGCACGGCTTGCTCGGCAATCTCACCCTTCAGCCTGGTCTTGGCCAGGGCAAGCTCATGGGCCACCGCCATCTCCGCCTGCCGCTTGATGTCCCCGGCATTGCGTTCGGCATCGGTAATGATCCGTGCCTTCTCTGCCTCCCCCTGCTTGACCGCCTCGGTGATGATACTGTTCACCTCTTCGTCGAGCCTGGCAAGTTTGGCTTCGGCTTCTTTGTACATCTGCTCTGCTTCGGCCTTGCGGGA
The DNA here is from genome assembly GCF_055379285.1 of Thiovibrio sp. Mzg5. Classification (NCBI taxonomy): domain Bacteria; kingdom Pseudomonadati; phylum Thermodesulfobacteriota; class Desulfobulbia; order Desulfobulbales; family Thiovibrionaceae; genus Thiovibrio; species Thiovibrio sp. Mzg5. Next base: position 2,275,902 of record NZ_AP022872.1, read on the forward strand.
CTCCAAGGCCTCGAGCTGATCCTTGATGCCTTCCCGCCGACTGCTCAAGCCTTCGGAAAAAGGCTTCTTCAGAAAAAACACCAAAATAAAGGCTAAAGCGGCGAAATTTAACGCCCGATACAAAAGATCCATCCATTTTGCTTTGGGAATACCCGCCTCGTGTCCGCCAGCCTCACCAGACGCATAGGCAACAGCTACGCACGCCAACATCATCAGTAGCGCTCCGGCAACGGCTCCGGCTTTTTTCCAGTTCTTATTCTTCATTTACAGAGCCCTCCCCAAAACCTTGCCCGCCATCTCGCTGGCAAAACCAGAAATCTGGCCCTGCAACTCGGACTGGGCCGCGGCAAACTGCTTTTCTATTTCGGCAAGCTGACCGCTCTTCTGCGCGTCAACCTCCTTGCGGATCCCGGCCAGTTTTTCCGTGCTTTCCGCAAGGGCCGCATTGCGGGCCGTCTCGTACTCTTTTTTGGCCCTGATCCTGGCATCCTTCATCTTCTGACCAAACTCATCAAGACGCAACACCGTGTTCTTCTTGAATTGATCAATGCCCTCATCAAGGCCGGTGATCTTCTTCTGCCGCTCTTCGATAATCGAACGGATCGGTTTGTACAAGACTGCATTCAAGACGACAATAAGCAAGAGCATATTGACAATCTGAATGAGCATGGTCAGGTCGATGGTAATCATTACTGGCCCCCGTTTTTCTTTACAATTTATATGTGAAAAATTCTTGGTATGTACGCATGAAATGAATGCCTGTTCATTAACAATTGAACGGTTCTAATCGAATTTTTTTGGCCTGTCAATACATTTCCCCGCTGCTTTTTTTCCCGTTTTTCCCTGGGTATTTCTACGGAAAGAGAACCCAACAGGTTGTTGATATTCATTGTTACGAGGACGCTTTGGCTCCCTGGCCGATGATGATGCCAGGCACCGCCGAGAGCGCCTCCGGCAATTTATCCGCCATGGTCCCCCCGGCCTGGGCCATGTCGGCTCGCCCGCCCCCGCTGCCGCCCACCATGGCGGCCACCTCTTTGACAATCCGGCCGGCATGGAACCGGCTGCTCAGATCCTTGGTGACCATGGCCAGCAGGCTCACCTTGCCTTCAAAGACGCCGCCTAAAACAGCAATACCGCTGCCCAGTCCGTCCCGCACCTTATCACCGACCTCTCGCATGGTTTTCGGTGAATCCATGGCGATCTGGGCGATCACCACCTTCACCCCTTCGATCTCCTGGGCGTTGCCGAGCATGGACTCCAGATCATTGACGGAAAGATCCGCGGTCAACCGGCTCACCTCCCGTTCCAATTCTTTCTGCCGGGCCAACATTTTTTCAAGCTTGCCGGCCAGTTCCTCCGGGGTGGTCTTGAGTTTGGCCGCCAGCATGCCCAGCTGCGCCTCAATCTGCTGGAACCGCTCCATGGCGCCGGGTCCGGTGACCGCCTCGATCCGCCGTACCCCGGCGGCGATGCCGGTTTCGCTCAGGATCTTGAACAGACCGATCTCCCCGGTTGCCCCCACATGGGTCCCGCCGCACAGCTCCTTGCTGATCTGCCCCACGGAAACAACCCGGACTTGTGTCTCATATTTCTCGCCGAACAGGGCCGTGGCGCCGCCACGGATGGCCTCCTCCCGGTCAAGCACCGCGGTGGACACCTGGGCATTACCCCGGATCCCCTCGTTGACAATCTTTTCCACCCGACCAATCTCCTCGCGGCTGAGAGGGGAAAAATGGGTGAAATCAAAGCGGAGCCGCTGCGGATTGACCAGGGAGCCGGCCTGCTTGACATGCTCGCCCAACACCTCGCGCAAAGCGGCCTGCAAGAGATGGGTGGCGGTGTGATTGTCGGCCGTGCGCTGGCGCCGGCCTTCGGCCACCTTGAGCTCGACGGTCTCACCAAGGGCGAGGCTGCCCTCGATAACCTCGGCCTGATGGAGAATGAGCCCATCCCCAACGGCCACGGTATTTTCCACTCGAGCCTTGCCCTGCGGCCCGATGATCATGCCCCGGTCCCCGCTCTGCCCGCCGGACTCGGCGTAAAACGGGGTTTCCGGGCAAACCAGGGAGATCTGCTCCCCGGTGCCCGCCTGCGCAATACTCTCCCCGCCCCCGCTCACCAGGCCGCTGATGGTGGCTTGGTGGTGCCGCGTCTCATAGCCGACAAACCGGCTGCGCAACCCCTTGTCCAGCAGGGCGCGAACCCCCGGCCCCATTTCGGCCAGCGAGGTAGCTTTCCAGGATTTCTTGGATTGATTGCGCTGCACCTCCATGGCCGCGTTGAATCCGGCCTCATCGGCCAGCATGCCTTTTTCAATGGCGATATCCTTGACGATATCCACGGGAAAACCAAAGGTGTCGTAGAGCTTGAAGATGAATTCCCCTGCCACCACCTTCTGACCCGCCTCCTGCAACCGCTTCATCTCCTGGTGGAGCATGGCCAGGCCATTGTCCAGGGTTTCCAGGAAGCGCACCTCCTCGTTGTACACCACCTTGGCCAAGAGCTCCCGCGCCCCATGGAGATGGGGATAGGCCTCGCCCATCTCGGCGATGACCGCCTCGGTGACTCCGGTCAAAAAGGGTTTTTTCAACCCCAGCGAGCGGCCGAAACGGATGGCCCTCCGCATGATCCGGCGGAGCACATAGCCCCGCCCCTCGTTGGAGGGCAAGACCCCGTCGGCCACCAGAAAGGTGGTGGCCCGGCTGTGGTCGGCGATGACCCTTAAGGCCGTGTTGATTGCCGCATCCTTTCCGTACTTCACCCCGGCGGCATCGGCGATGGCCGCGATGATCCCGGTAAAAAGATCGGAATCGTAGTTGGTGAATTTCCCCTGGGTAACGGCGGCAATGCGTTCAAGGCCCATGCCGGTGTCGATACTCGGCTTGGGCAGCGGGGTCAGGGTGCCGTCCTCGCTCCGATTGAACTGCATGAAGACCAGGTTCCAGATCTCCAGGAAACGGTCGCAGTCGCAGCCGAGCTTGCAGTCGGGCTTGCCGCAGCCCGCCTCCACGCCCTGGTCGATGTGGATCTCCGAGCAGGGACCGCAGGGGCCGGTATCGCCCATGGCCCAGAAGTTGTCCTTTTCCCCCATCCGCACGATGCGGCCCTGGGGCAGCTCCTTGACCTTTTCCCAGAGGCCGAAGGCCTCGTCGTCGTCGTCAAACACCGAAACCCAGAGCTTTTCCGGGGGGAGCCCTACTTCCTTGGTGAGAAAATCCCAGGCATAATGGATGGCGTCTTTTTTAAAATAATCGCCAAAGGAAAAATTGCCGAGCATCTCGAAAAAGGTATGGTGGCGCGCGGTATAGCCGACATTCTCCAGGTCGTTGTGCTTGCCGCCTGCCCGCACACAGCGCTGACAGGTTGCGGCCCGCGTGTAGTCGCGCTTGTCCTCGCCCATGAAAACCCGCTTGAACTGAACCATCCCGGCATTGACGAAGAGCAGGGTCGGGTCATCATGGGGCACCAGGCCTGAGCTTTCCACCACCGTATGGCCCTTGTCGGCAAAGTAGGCCAAAAATCGCTTGCGTATCTCGTTTCCGGTCATTGGTACATTCCTTCAAATTACAGAAGCGGAACGCTTCCGCATTCCGCTTCTTAAAAAAATATTTCCTTCCTAACTCAGGTCAATCGGCGGCCACAGCCTTTACAACAGCCTTTGCCACCGGTCCTTTTTCACCCATCAGGGGCAAACCATACCCGAGGCGCACCTTTCTTTCAAGATCATCGCACAGCTCCGGATGCTCCTTCAAGAAGAGCTTGGAGTTCTCCCTGCCCTGACCGATGCGCTCGCCGTTATAGGAGTACCAGGCCCCGCTTTTCTCGACAATATCCTGGGCCACGGCCAGGTCGAGCAGATCCCCGACCTTGGAGGCGCCTTCTCCATAAATGATGTCGAACTCCGCCTCCTTAAAAGGCGGCGCCATCTTATTTTTCACCACCTTGACCTTAGTCCGGTTGCCGATCACCTCCAGCCCGTCCTTGATCGCGGCCTGGCGCCGGATATCGAGCCTGAGCGAGCTGTAAAACTTGAGGGCGTTGCCGCCGGTGGTGGTTTCCGGATTCCCGAACATGACCCCGATCTTCATCCGGATCTGGTTGATGAAGATGATCGCGGTGTTGGTGCGCTTGAGCACGCCGGTGAGCTTGCGCATGGCCTGGGACATGAGGCGGGCCTGGAGGCCGACGTGGGAGTCGCCTGCGTTGCCGTCGATCTCCGCCTTGGGCACCAGGGCCGCCACCGAGTCCACGACAATGACGTCCACTGCGCCGCTGCGGATAAGGATCTCGACAATCTCCAGAGCCTGCTCGCCATAGTCGGGCTGGGAGACCAAAAGATCGTCAACCTTGACCCCGAGGCGCTCGGCATAGCCGATGTCCAGGGCATGCTCGGCATCGATGAAGGCGGCACTGCCTCCGGCCTTCTGGGCCTCGGCGATGATATGCAGGGCCAGGGTGGTTTTGCCGGAAGACTCCGGCCCGTAGATCTCCGTAATCCGGCCGCGGGCCACGCCGCCGACCCCGGTGGCAATGTCGATGCTCAGGGTACCGGTGGAGATAACCGATACCGCCTCCCGCTCGTCGGTGCCGAGGCGCATGATCGAGCCCTTGCCGAACTGCTTCTGGATCTGGAAAATCGCGGTATCAAGGGTTTTGTTCTTATCTTCGGCAATGGCCATGTTGTCAGTCTCCCTAGGTATGATGGACTCGCAAAAAAAAGAAAAAGGTCACAGGTCCGTAACACAAATTCAAAGAGTTCCAAGGCAATAACTGTTGTAATCGCGGTCTTGTTGCGATTTCAACAAGTAGGATGAATTATCGTCGGTTCGTTTTACACTGTCCGTCAGCCATTATCAAGACCAAGCTATCAAGACCAAGCAGGTGGCGGCGCAACAGATCAAGCCCGGTCTGGCCGGCCAGAGCCTGCACCTGCCCGCGGTCTCCGGAAAAATGAAAGAGAAAGGTCTGGGTTTTCTCCGGGCTGGCCAGGCCGAAATAGACCGTGCCCACCGGTTTGTCTTCCGTGCCGCCGGTAGGTCCGGCAATGCCCGTTACGGCAAGGGCATAATCAACGGGGGTCACCCGCCGCATCCCCTCGGCCATGGCCCGGGCACACTCCGCGCTGACCGCGCCGGACCGCAGGAGGATCTCCCGGTTGACTCCGAGCAGCCGCTCCTTCAGGGCATCGCTGTAAGCGACCACCCCTCCGACAAAATAAGCGGAACTCCCGGCAATCTTGGTCAGGGTATGGCCGATGAGTCCGCCGGTGCAGGATTCCGCCACGGCCACCGTCTGGCTGCGCTCGACAAGCAGACTTCCCACCACGCCCTCCAGGGTGTCGCCCCCGGAACCATAACAGCAATCGCCGAGAAAGGTCACCACCTGCCCGTCGTATTTGGCAAAGATTGCCTCGGCTTCCTGGCTGGAGGCTCCGGTAACGGTCAAACTGACATGCACCTCGGGAAACACGGGATAATAGCCGATCCGCACCCGCGGGTCGCGGCCCTCCAGGTGGGCCAGCTTCCGGTTGATTTCCGACTCGGCCAATCCCACCACCTTGTACACCTTCTGGCGCACCTGGCGGACCTCCTCGCCTTCCCAGACAGCCAGCCGGGTGATCACCGTTTCCAGGAGCAAATCCTTCATCTCCTGCGGCACCCCGGGGAGAAAAAAGATGGGCTTGCCGTCTTGGACCAAAAAATACCCGGCCATCTTTGCTTCCGTGTGCAGGGCATGGGCGCCGGCCGGCAACCAGGCCAGTTTTTCCAGGGAGATCTGCTGACCGGAGGGCAGGCTCTTGCCATGCGCCTGGATTTTCTTGAGTATTTCAGGATAAAAGGTGGCGGGCCGGGCAAGGGCCGAAGAAACAGCGGCATTGGTCAGATCATCGGTGGTCGGGCCTAAGCCCCCGGTGACAACAATAAAATCCGCCCGTTGCAAAGCCCGTTGCAGGGTGCGGCCAATGACCTCCGGGTCATCCCCGATGGTGGTCATGGCCAGAATCTCGTGCCCTGCGGCAAAAAGATGGCTGGCCGCAAAGTAGCTGGTGGTGTTCAGCACACTCCCGGAGGTGAGCTCATCGCCGATGGCGATTATTTCTCCAAGCATGACGGTCTCGTAAAAAAAGAAAAAAGTTTTTCAGCCACGAATCATCAATCAGACAATCCGACCCAGCACCCCGTCACCGGTGAGTTCTTCCAGGCGCACCGTGACCAGTTGATTCACTAGGGTGTTATCCCCCTCAAAGGAAACCGGGATGTAATTTCCGGTATAGCCCCGCAACAGACATCCCTTCTTCCGCCGTTCCACCAGGATTTGCCGGGTACTGCCCAGATGACTTTGGTAAAAGGCGGTCCGTTTTTTATGATGCAAATCCCTCAGAAGCGCAACCCTTTCCTCCTTGGCCGCCTTGGGAACCTGATCAGGCAGGGTGGCGGCCGGGGTTCCCGGCCTTCTCGAGTAGGGGAAGACATGGAGATAGCTCACCGGCAGCGATTCGAGCAGGCGATAGGTGTTGCCAAAGGCCTCCTCATCCTCGCCGGGAAAACCGACCAGCACATCCACGCCAATGGCCACATCGGGCAGACGGGCCACACTCTGTTCCACCACTTTGGCAAAGGTGGCGGCGGGATAGCGGCGGTTCATCCTCTTGAGTATCCGGTCATCCCCGCTCTGCAAGGGGATATGCAGATAGGGCATGATTGCCGGCGTTTCGGCCATGAGGGTCAACAGCGCCTCCGTGATCTCGGTCGGTTCCAGCGAACTCAAGCGGTAACGCACCGGCAGGTTTTGGGCGACAAGCAGGGCCAGCAATTCGCGCAGATTGGTCTTGGCGGCAAAATCCTGACCGTAATGGCCGAGATGGATGCCGGTGAGTACCTGTTCCTTGTACCCCTGGGCGGCAAAGATTTCGGCCTGGGCCACCACCTTGTCCGGGGCAAGGCTCCGGCTGCGGCCCCGGGCATAGGGCACGATGCAGTAGGTACAGAAGCTGTTGCAGCCGTCCTGCACCTTGAGGTAGGCCCTGGTCCTCCCCGCCCCAAAGCTGGTGACGGTGAGGGGGCAGATCTCTTTTTGCCCGGCGAGATCGCCCAGGTGCATTTCCAGATCGCAGTGCCGGTCGGCCAGGGCCACATCCACCAAGCGGTGCTTACAGCTGTTGCCCACAATGCAGATGGGGCTGTCGGCGATCTCGAGAATCTCCTCGGCGGCAATCTGCGCGTAACAGCCGGTCACGATCAACCGGGCCTCGGGGTTGGCGCGCAAGGCCTGGCGGATCAGCTGGCGCGACTGGCCCCCCGCCCTGGCCGTCACCGCGCAGGTATTGATGATATAGATCTCTGCCGGATGGGAAAAAGGGACCAGCTCCACCTCCCGCCCTGCAAGCTCGGAAAGGAAGGCGGCCGATTCAAACTGGTTGACCTTGCAGCCGAGGGTGGTGACGGCAATCTTTTTTTTGTTCTGGCCTTTGATATTCATGCCTGTGCCATACTGTGTTTGCTGCAGAGTTGCAACAACAAGGACGATTTCCGGCAACCCTGATATTGTAACCGTTCAGCAGCGCCGCTTCGCTGCTGAACGGTTACGAAACATCGATGATTTTTAGGCTGTTGGTGGTGCCTGCCACCCCAAACAGGGTGCCGGCGGTGATCACCAGCCTTCGCGTCCCGGAGCGGATCAACCCGGCGCTTTTCAGCCGCTCGGCCAATTCGAGGTCCGACAGGGCGACGGAGGGCACCTCCAGGGGAAAAACCCCCGAGGAAAGGGCGAGGATATTGCGGACCGTCGGATTATCGGTGATAGCCACAATCCAGGGCCGCGGCCGCAGCCGGGCGATGCGCCGGGCCGTTGTCCCGGTTGCGGTGGGGGTTACAGCCAGATCAACGGTCCGGTTCTCCAGAACATCGCAGGTGGCACTGCTGATCAGATCGTCAATGCTGTCTTCGGAACGGATCGCGGCCCGAACCTCCAACGCGACGCCGCCGCTCTTGACCAGGCGCCGTTCGGTCTGGTGGGCAATTTTCTTGGCAATGCGGACCACCGCTGCCGGATCATGGCCAATGGCGGTCTCCTCGGAAAACATGATGGCATCGGCGCCATCGAGAATGGCATTGGCCACGTCGGTGACCTCGGCCCGGGTGGGCCGGGCGTTGTCCACCATGGACAGCAGCATCTGGGTGGCGACGATCACCGGCTTGGCCGCCATGTTGGCCCGGTGGATGATATCCTTCTGCAACCCCGGAATCTCTTCGATGGGCAGCTCGATGCCGAGATCGCCCCGAGCCACCATCACCGCGTCGGCCTGCGCGAGAATAGCGTCCAGGTTGGCCACGGCCTGCCGCCGCTCGATCTTGGCCAGCAGGCAGGGGTGATAGTTCCCGGTTTGCGGCAGGAGAGCGCGGGCGGCCAACATATCCTCCGGGGTGCCGACAAAGGAGATGCAGATCACATCCGCCTTATGCTGTATGGCAAAGGCGATGCCGCGCTTGTCCTCTTCGGTGAGCACCCCGGCCGGCGCATCATAGCCGGGGATATTAACTCCTTTGTTGGAACGGACCACCCCGGCCACCAGGGCCTCGGTTTCGATAATCTCTCCCTGGATGGACTTGACCTTAAACTGCAGCATGCCGTCGCCGACAAAGATGATGGAGCCCGGCCGCACCCCCTGGGCCAACCCGGAAATTTCATGGGGCAGAAAGATGCCCGCCTTGGGCCGGGGCTGGTCGGCAGGCCAGAAGTGGACCTTGGCCCCCCGCCGCACGGTAATCGGCTTGGGCACCTTCCCCAGCCGCATCTTCGGCCCCGGTAGATCCACAATGATGGCCACCGGTCTCCCCATTTCCCCGCTGATCTTCCGCAGGCTGGCGATCACCCCGGCATGTTCCTTAAGATCTCCGTGGGAAAGATTCAGGCGAAAGCCATCAACCCCGGCGGTCATCAGGCGACGTTGCACGGCAGCCGAAAAAGAAGCCGGCCCCAGGGTGGCCACGATCTTGGTCTTGGAGATGAATGCTTTCATGCTGCTCCTTGGCTTTTCCTGAGGATCGGTGATTGTTTGCATGCCAGGCAAAGCAAAGGCGTGGCAAACGCACCATCACGACCAGTGTATCGTTTTTCCGCCCCAGCTGCCAAACACAAATTTCGCCTCATTTGGCAATCTCGCCGCAGCCGAGAACCACCTCGCCCTCATAAAAAACCGCAAACTGGCCGGGGGTCACCGCGCGCTGGGGCTCGCTAAAGGTCAGCAGCACTCCGCCATCAAGACCGACGATCTCTGCCTGGCAGGCTGGATGCCGCGAACGGATTTTCACCTCGCACACGAGGGGCAAGGATGGCGGCTGACCTTGCAGCCAATGCACCACAGGCAACCGCACCTCCTGCTGCCAGAGATCCGCGTCCTTGCCGACCACCACCGCGTCGCGCTCTAAATCAAGCCCCACCACATACCAGGGAGTGGCATCCGGCAACCCCAACCCCCTCCGCTGGCCGATAGTATACTGATGGATGCCCCCATGGCAACCAAGCTCTTTGCCCTGCAAGGTCAGCATCGGGCCTGGCCGTTCATGCCCCGGAGAATGGGCGGCGAGAAACTCCCCCACCGACTGGTGTTTCAAAAAACAGATATCCTGGCTTTCTGCCGTATCCCGGAAGGCCAGGCCAAACTCGGCGGCAAGGTCGTAAACCTCCTCCTTCCGGAAAGAGCCCAGGGGAAAGCAGAGGTGCGCCAGCTGCGCCTGGGTGAGCAACCCGAGAAAATAGGACTGATCTTTTTTAGGATCAACGCCTTTGCACAAGCGATACCCGGTTTTTTCGTCCCCGCTGAGCCGGGCATAATGGCCGGTGGCAAGCAGATCCGCGCCAAGGCTCTCCCGCGCCTGATCCAGCAGTAGGCCGCATTTGATGGTGCGGTTACAGACCACGCAGGGGTTGGGGGTTTTCCCGGCAAAATAGCTGGTGCAAAAATAGTCCACCACCGCCCGCCGGAAAGGTTCGGCCAGATCCACCACGGTAAGCGGGATCTGTAAAAAATCGGCCACCGCCCGGACCCGTTGCAGCTGCTCCGCCAGATCGGGCTGGGCCAGGGCCATGAAAACGCCCTGCACCTGCGCCCCCTGTTGCTGCAACAGGGCAGCGGCCACCGAGGAATCAACGCCGCCGCTCATGGCGACAACAATCTTTTTCTGGTGTATAGTCGTTGCGAAACGTTCTGCCATCCGATCCCCAGCACGAAAAGGCTTGTCGATGAAACTCCCGGAACTTCTTGCCCCAGCAGGCAATTTTGAAAAAATGCAGACCGCCATCCACTACGGCGCCAATGCGGTCTATCTCGGCGGCAAGAAATTCAGCCTCCGGGCCCATGCCACCAATTTCGGCGAAGAAGAAATCGCCCAGGCCGTGGCCTATGCCCACGAGCGCGGTGTCCAAGTATACACCACCCTCAACATCTTTGCCCACAATGACGATCTTGCCGAGCTGCCCGATTATCTCGCTGCGCTAGAAGAGGCGAAAGTGGACGGGTTGATCATCTCCGACCCGGGCATCCTCGCCGTTGCCCAACGGACGGTGCCCCAGCTGCCCATCCATCTCAGCACCCAGGCCAATGTCACCAACCTGGAGAGTGTCCGTTTCTGGGCCGGCCAGGGGGTCAAACGGCTCAACCTGGCCCGGGAGCTTTCCCTGGCCGAGATCAGCCAGATCCGGCAGGCCACCGAGGCGGAGCTGGAGATCTTCGTGCACGGGGCGCTGTGCATCTCCTACTCGGGCCGCTGCCTCTTGAGCCTCTATCTCACTGGCCGCGACGCCAACCAAGGCAACTGCGCCCATCCCTGCCGCTACCACTACCGGTTGGAAGAGGAAAAGCGGCCGGGCCAGTTCTTCCCGGTGGAGGAAGACAGCCGCGGCACCTATATCTTCAACGCCAAGGACCTCTGCCTCTTGAACCGGTTGCCCGAGCTGATCCGGGCCGGGGCGGACAGCCTCAAACTCGAAGGGAGGATGAAAAGCGTCTATTATGTAGGGGCCATAACCCGCCTTTACCGGGCCGCCCTTGATTACTGGAAGACGGAAGGGCTTGACGCCGTCCTGCCGGAAACCTTCCGGGAAGAGCTGCTGAAAATCGGTTCGCGGGGCTACACGGAAAACTTCTTCGACCAGCCGCCCACCGCCGCCGACATGCTCTACAACGGGGCGATGATCAGCTACGACTATGCCCCGGTGGGCATCGTCCGCCAGGCAGGCCCCCAGCCGGTTATTGAGACCCGCAACCCCATCGCGGTGGGCGACCGCCTGGAATACCTGGGACGCGGCCTCGTGAACACCGACCACACGGTGCTCTGCCTCACCGGCCAAAACGGAGTCCAACTCCCCCAGGCGAACCCGAACAACCTCGTCACCCTCGCCCTTGACCCTGCGCCCGCAACCTGTGAGATCAACGGCCTCTTCAGAAAAAAAATGGCTTCCTGAACAAAAAATGCCTATAATGTAAAGCACATACCATCAACCGTGAGGAGCGCCCCCACCGCCATGCAGCACATCCTGAGCATCGCCATGATCCTGACCGGAGCAGTTGTCATGCTCTTCAGCCTTGTCAAGGCCAAGGACCTGCACATCCTCACCCCCTTCATCCCCGAGCGCATCAAGCCGGAGATCATCCGCGCCCTGCGCCTGCATCGCGGGCTGATGCTTTTTTTCCTCCTGGGTTACTGCGTGGTGGCCGGAGTCTTTTTCCTGCGCCTTCCCTTTGTCGGCGAGCTCCTCGTTGGCCTCGTTTTTCTGCTTGGGGCCATCTTCGTCCTCCTTGGCCTGCACATCCAGACCAGAATGCTTCTGGAGATAAAAAACACCCTGCAAGGCCTGTTACCCATCTGCGCCTCCTGCAAAAAAATCCGCCACGCCGATGGCGACCCCCATGACCCGGCCTCGTGGAGCACCGTGGAGAAATTCATCTCCGCCAAGACCTCCGCCGATTTCACCCACAGCATCTGCCCGGACTGCCTGAAAAAACTCTACCCAGATCTGTATAAATAATTGTCGCCATGACCCCCTCTCGCTTTGAGCCGTTTCAGGACCGCCTGAGTCGCGATATTAGAAATGAGCTTTCCGCAGCTCTGCCTCTGGCGCTGGCCCAACACGACCTTGCCCCGGTCCGGACGGTTGCCGATCGGTATCTGCAGCAAGGGGTGGCAACGCCCTATGCCGCCTATATCGAGGCGCGATTGGCAGGGTACGCTCAGGCCCTGGCGATAATCGGTCGCGCGAAAGCGGCGGATGCCCTGAGCCGGGCGCTGGTGTTTTGGGATTTGGGGCTTTTTTTTGAGGTCCACGAAATTCTGGAGCAGGCCTGGCATGGGGCGCAGGGTGCGGAAAAAGAGATTCTCCAGGCGCTGATCCGGGCGGCGGGCTTTTATATCAAGGGGGAGTATGGCTATTTCGAGGCAGGGGCGAAAATGGCCGCTCGGGCCGTGGCGGCATTGGAAAAAAACCGGCAGGGTTGCGCCGGTTTCGATGTGGAGAAACTTTTAGAGAGCTTGCGCAATCTGGACCCGGTCCCGCCCAAGCTATTGCGGCAGGACCAGACTCATTGAATGATCCGGATAATTTTTCGTTCGAGAATCTCCAGGGTGAAGGGCTTTAAAATCAACTCGTCCACCTTGAGCTGCATGGCCATGCTAATCCTGGCTTCGGTGGCCTCCGCCGTCACCATGATGAACAGGATATCTTTTAATACCTCGCTGGCGCGTATTTCCTGCAACAATTCAAAGCCGTTCATCACCGGCATGTTCCAATCGGAAATCACCAGATCGATCTTCTGGGCCTGCAGGATTTCCATGGCCGCGCTGCCATTCTGGGCTTCGTAAATATGGGAAAAGCCCATCCGTTGCAGCTGCACCTTCATGATATTGCGGAGCACCGCCGTATCGTCCACGATGAGAATCTCTCTATTCGCCTGTGCCATTTTTCCCTTCCTTGTCGGATGGTTGGTTGCAAGGGGCTTTCACCTTACTTCTCGGCATTATTAGGAAAAAACATGAGGCCCTTTGCAAGAAATCGCGGCCCATACCGACTTGCTCCACGGTTTACGGAAAGAAATGATTCTGTTATGATCAGCACGTTTCTTCTGCTGTCTGTGTGATATTCCTGCCGAATCTCGGCATAGAGAACCTAAACCGGAGGCTTTCATGGCTGACTCAACCTTGCCGCCCTTTATCCAGGCACTGCTTCAATCCGGGGCCGGGGCATACCCGCATCCCGCACCGGAAGTAACCCTGGTGCAAACCCATATTTCCTATGTGCTGCTGGCAGGCGACTTTGTCTACAAGATCAAAAAACCCGTGGACTTCGGCTTTCTCAACTTCACCACCCTGGAAAAGCGCAAACATTTCTGCGAAGAGGAGCTGCTCTTAAACCGGCGGTTGTGCCCCTCCCTCTACCTCGGGTTGGTGGCGATCACCGAGCAGGACGGAGGTTTTTCCCTGGACGGCCCCGGCACCCCGGTGGAATACGCAGTAAAAATGGCGCGGATGCCGGAAGAGCGGATGATGGCCAAGGTCATCGGTCAGGGCGGACTGAGCAAGGAGATCCTCGACCGGATCATCGGCATCCTGGTTCCCTTCTACGCCAAGGCCGAGAGCGGCCCGGCCATTGAAAAATTCGGCACTGCCCTGGCGGTGAGCGTCAATGTGCTGGAAAATTTTGAGCAGACCCAGGGATTCATCGGCTGCGCGGCCTTGAGCCAGGAGCAGTTCGAGGCGATCAGCGGCTATGCCCGTGATTTTCTGAAAAAAGAGGAGCTCTTTGCCGCCAGAATCGCGGCGGGGAGGGTGCGCGACTGCCACGGCGACCTCTATTCCGCCAACATCTGCCTGGCCGAGGAGATCTACATCTACGACTGCATCGAGTTCAACCAGCGCTTCCGCTACTGCGATGTGGCAAGCGATGTGGCCTTTCTGGCCATGGACCTCGATTTCCACGGCCTGCCCGAGCTTTCCCATTATTTTATCGAACGATTCTGCCAGGCCGCAGGCGACACCACCCTGCTGCCCATGCTCAACTTCTATAAATGCTACCGCGCCTATGTGCGCGGCAAGATCGGCCTGTTCACCGCCCATGCCCCGGAGGTTGATCCTGCCACCGCCGAAACCTGCCTGAACCAGGCAAAAAAATACTTCGCCCTGGCCCAACGCTATGCCGCGTCCTGAGCTGTTCATCTTTTTCGGCCTGATCGCCACGGGCAAGTCCACCGTGGCCCAGGCCTGGGCCGACCGCCAAGGTCTTCGCTATTACAACTCCGACGTGGTGCGCAAGGAATTGGCCGGCCTCACCCCGCAGAGCCACCAGCGCGAAACCGCGGACCAGGGCATCTACACCGGCGAGTTCACCGCCAAAACCTATGCGGCCCTGCTGGAACGGGCCGAGCACGATCTGGCCCAGGGGCGGGGCCGGGGGGTGGTACTTGATGCCTCGTACCAGCGAAAATCAGATCGCGATGCGGTGCGGATGCTTGCGCAGCGTCTGGGGGTTCGGCTATACTGTATTCTCTGTGTCTGCCCGGAAGAGGAAATGAAGCGCCGCATGGCCCAAAGGGCTCTTGACCCGCAGGCCGTGTCGGATGGACGCTGGGAGATCTACCTGAAACAAAAAGAGCGGTTCGAAGCCCCGACGGAACTTGCCCCGGATCAGCTCATAACCCTGTCAACCGATCTGCCGGTGCAAGCTGTTTTAGAGCAGCTTGCCGCCCAGCTGGAGACGCAGCCATGAATACGCGCATCTATGTTCTGAAGTTCCCCAAGGAAGTCATCGACCAGCCGATCATCAGCAATCTGGTGAAGAAGTACGACCTGGAATTCAATATCCTCAAGGCCACCATCCTCCTCCAGCAGGAAGGGGTCATGGTCCTCGAATTTTTGGGCCACAAGGCCAATGTCAAAAAAGGCATCGCCTACCTCAACGAGATGGGGGTTTCGGTGAAAAGCATGGCCGGCAACATCCACCGCGACGACGAGAAATGCTACCAATGCGGGGCCTGCACCGGCGTCTGCCCCACCGGCGCCCTCTCGATCCACCGGCCCGACATGGCGGTGCTCTTCGACGAGGAAAAATGCACCGCCTGCGGCCTGTGTGTTTCCGTCTGCCCGGCCCGGGCCATGGAGGTTTCCTTAAACGGCAATGTGGAGCTGGCCGCCTAGGAGATCGTTCCGATACCCCCCGTTTGCGGGACGCCCTTCGGCTCCGCCCAGGAAAGCCCTGTCGAACCGTAGTTCCCCCGGAACCTCCACCTTCGACCCACTCCGACCAAACGCCTTCGGACATTGTTGCTCAAGGCCAGAGCGGGGCTAACGCCTCAAGCGCGGGTCCCGGGGTGAGAGAAGAAAAGAAGCTGGTGGTTTACCCTCTCCGCTCTCTCCGGAATTTTCCGGCACCTAGCCGCAATAAATGGAAAGCCAAGTGAATGTGACCCCTGTAAGCGCGCCAACACCCGCGGAAAAAACAGCCTTTACCATCCTGATTATGATCAGCCTCTGTCATCTGCTCAATGACATGATGCAGACCCTGTTGTCCGCGATCTATCCGCTGCTCCAGAGCAATTACGGCTTGAGCTTTGCCCAGATCGGCATGATAACCCTCACCTTCCAGGGCACGGCCTCGGTCCTCCAGCCCGTGGTCGGTTTTTATATCGACCGGAATCCGCGGCCCTATTCCCTGGCCATGGGCATGGGCCTTACCCTCTCGGGGCTGGTGCTCTTTTCCCAGGCGGGCAGCTATCCGGTGCTGTTGCTGGCAGCGGCCCTGGTGGGGACCGGCTCGTCGGTGTTCCATCCGGAATCGTCCCGGGTGGCGCGGATGGCTTCGGGGGGGCGGCATGGCTTGGCGCAGTCGTTGTTTCAGGTGGGGGGCAATGCCGGCTCGGCCATTGGCCCGCTGCTTGCCGCGCTCATCGTCTTGCGCCATGGCCAAACCAGCCTTGCCTGGTTTTCCCTCGCAGCCCTGCTGGGCATGTATCTGCTGATCAAGGTTGGCCACTGGTACAAGGCACACGGGCTGATGCGGCTGCAAGCACGGGCAAGCGCAACTGTGGTCCAGACGCTGCCCAGCGGCAAGGTGGCGCTGACCCTGGCGGTGCTGCTGGCCTTGATGTTCTCAAAGTTTTTCTACCTGGCCAGCATGTCCAGCTACTATATCTTCTACCTGATAGATAAGTTTCAGCTCCCGGTGCGGAGCGCGCAGCTGCATCTCTTTGTCTTCTTCGGCGCGGTGGCCGTCGGCACCGTTGCCGGTGGGCCGATTGGGGACCGTTTTGGCCGCAAGGTGGTGATCTGGGGTTCGATCCTGGGGGTGCTTCCCTTTACCCTGGCCCTGCCCTATGCCAATCTGTTCTGGACCGGGGTGCTCAGCGTGCCCATCGGGGTGATTCTTGCCTCGGCTTTCCCGGCCATTGTGGTCTATGCCCAGGAACTCCTCCCGGCCAGGGTCGGCACGGTGGCCGGGATGTCCTTTGGTTTTGCCTTCGGCATGGGCGGGATCGGCGCCGCGGTGCTCGGCCATCTTGCCGACATAACCAGCCTGGCCTATGTGTACCACCTCTGTTCGTTTCTGCCCGCCATCGGCCTGCTCGCCATCTTCCTGCCGCAACTGGAAACGGAATCCCGGCGGCGGAGGCAATCGGCCGAGTAAACCGCTCTCTTTGATGCTTACTGGATGCGGGGATAGGCGAAGCCACAGTGCTTGGCTTCTTTCCGCGCTGGGGTGCAGACCGGGCTCCCTCTTCCTGTTTTCGCGGGTCGCCGCCTTTTTCAGCCCACCAAGAATGCCTTGACCTCATTTCCGGGACCTGTGCTATAATTTTTCTATCATTTGGCGTGGAACAATCAAAAAACTTCATCCAAAGGGAGGGGCATTCAGCAGGGGGTTGGGAAGAAGATTCATAATCAAAAAACCTTCACATTCAAAAGGAGCTCTTATGAAACTGTCCAAACTGTTCTCCAGCTTTTTTCTCGTTGTTCTGCTGGGTTCTTTTCTGGGTTGTGCCTCGACGGCAACGAAAGAGGGAACCGGAGAATATATTGATGACTCCGTCATTACCGCCAAGGTAAAGGCGGAAATTTTCAACGACGCTTCGCTGAAATCAAGCGAGATCAATGTCGAAACGTTCAAGGGCGTGGTTCAGTTGAGCGGCTTCGTCAATTCCCAGGCGGACATCAACAAAGCGGTCGCAGTTGCACGCACCGTCAAGGGTGTGACCTCGGTCAAGAATGCCATGCAGGTTAAGCAGCAGACGAAGAAGAAAAAGGCTGTTGAGGGCTGCTAAGTGCGGCCGCGAGCAAAAATAACAGGCAGGTGAAGTAGGTCGTGAAGCAACGCTGTTTTGCGACAAGTCCTGTTGCGCTTCCCGGAGGTTTGCTCCGGGAAGCAACTGGGCCAGGCGCTGTTTCCCGTTAGGATAACTCGGTGAAAAAGACGTAGATTTCCGCCCCGCCGCTGCCTTGCATACTCTCCGTGTTGACCCCGCAGATTCTTTTCCCCCGTTATTCTCCCTGTTCAAGGTTCGTGTTTCCGCGCTGTTGATCCTCACCCATAATCTGGATGAGCCTCCCCCAAAAACACCCCAGAGGCCTCACAGATTGTCAATGCTTGAAAAGTGCCGGGGTTCACGCTTTCAGGCGCAGTTTTTTTCGATGCAGGGGATAATCTTCACTGCGGGGTGGCGATCTCCCAAAAGGCCTGGATCTTCGGATTGCGCAGGTTCTTCTTCACGGTGCAGACCCCCAGGGAAAACGGGGCCAACTGAGGGAAGACATCGAGCACCGTGATCTGCTCCTGGAGCGGGCTTTTTTCCAAGACCAGGAGGGGCACCACCCCGACCCCGCAACCCAGGCTGACCATGGCGATGATCGCCTCGTTGCCCGCCACCTGGGCGTAGATGTTGGGCAGAATCTTTTTCGCGGCAAACCAGCGGTCGAGCCGCTCCCGGCTTAAGCCCTGCTCGGCTACGATAATCGGGGTTTTGCGCCAGTCGATCTCCGGGCCGTCGTGGATCACGATTTCGGGAAAGGCCAGCGGCGCGATGAAGACCAGCGGCGTTTCGGTGAGCGGCATGAACTCCAGGCCCTTTGCCTGTTTATCCGGCAAGGCGTCGATGATCACCTCCACCTCGCCGTTGCGCAACCGGGTCAACCCCTGGGCCGCATCCCCGGTCTGAAGTTTGATCTGCACCTCGGGACAGGCCTTGCGGAATCGGCCGAGGATGGCGGGCAGGATGCCGTAGGCCGCAGTGACCGAGCAGTAGAGGGAGATGTCGCCGTGCAGGGCCGCATCGTCGGCCAGGCTGTTTTTCAGCTCCTGCCAGCGGTCGATGGTCTCCTCGGCGTACTGCTTCAGACCCTCGCCGGCCCGGGTCAAGCGCACCGAGCGGTTGTCCCGGTCAAAGAGGAGCTCCCCCACCTCCGCCTCGATGCGCTGGATGGTGCGGGTCAGCGCCGAGGGCGTCACATGGCAGGCGCGGCTGGTTCTACCGAAGTGCAGCGACTCGGCCAGGTGGCGAAAGAGCTTGAGTTCTTCCATGTCCATGTCCATATCTCCAATTGTTGCAATTTCCGCAATACAATATCGCGAACAAGTCACTTGACGCAACAGAAAATGGGGCTATGATGGCCGATAGTATGAAAGAAAAACACCCTTCGACAGGCTTGTATGGTTTTTACAGCTCATTTCTGAGAAGCTCTAAGAAGAAGAGCCGGGGTGGAGGGACTTCGACTGGCATCTGCCGCGCTGCGGACAGACTTACTGAGAAATCTCCCACCACACCCCAAACGTCGATGAAGAATCTAGCGGCATGTGCATTGACCGCCGATTTGAACGCAAGCTAACGTCGGTGTGTGCCACCCCAGCATGATTACTTTACTTCTGGAGGCTACCATCATGCAAACCTTTCTAAACGTAGGGGTGGATGTTGCCAAAGACGCCGTTGTCGTTGCTTGTGCTGCGCAAAGCTTTCCTGTCCACAGTGTTGTCAATCAGCATGAAGTTTTGCTGGCTTGGCTGAAATCCCTGCCCGCAGGCAGCCGTATCGGCCTGGAGTCTACAGGCGGATATCACGAGTTGCTGGCTGATCTGGCGCATAGGCAAGGCTATACCGTATTTCTGCTTAACCCAATGGAGACCCGGCACTACGCCAAGGCCATGGGCAACCGCGCCAAAACCGACCGTGTCGATGCCGAACTAATCGCTCGTCTCATCGCGCAAGAGCATACTCGCCTGCGTCCCTACACGTCCCCCACGGCCAACCAGCGCAAGCTGGACCATCTGATCCGGCGGCGGGCCAAGATCGTCCGCATCAAGAGCACGCTCAAGCTGACGATGGCCAACCTGGGCGGGTTTGCCCCTGAGCTCAAGGCGGTCTTGTGCAAGCTCGACGCTTTGATTGCCAAAATCGATGTCGCCATGGCAACGATTGCTGCCCGTTCTCCGCAACACAAGGAAACGCAACAGCGGTTGCAAACCATTGTGGGGGTTGGCCCCCTGGTGGGCATGGCCTTAACCAATACGTTGGAACGAGTTCCTTTCCGCAATGCGGATGCGTTCGTCGCATTCACCGGTTTCGACCCCAGAGCAAATGACTCCGGTCACAAGGCTGGCCGTAGACGCTTGTCCAAACGCGGCCCCGGCGAATTACGCCGTCTGCTGTTTAATGCCGCGATGTCCGCCGTCAAAACCAAAGTCTGGAAACCTATTTATGAGCATTATCGCAGCAAAGGCTGGAGTACGACCGCAACGTTGGTGATCATCGCCCGGAAAATCGCCCGAGCCGCCTGGTCTATTCATCACTACCGCTCGACATTTAACCCAGAACGGCTTACAAAATGCTTGACGTAAACCATAGAATCTCAGGGCGAACGGTAGTCATCTTGAAATCATTTAGTTTCTTCCGTTCATGCTGAGCCTGTCGAAGCATAATAACGCTTTTTGCAAGAGCCTCATTTCCAATACGATAAGGAGAACACAATGGGACAGAACTACTTCAACAGCCTGCCGCTGCGTTTGCAGCTTGATGAGCTTGGCCAGTGCCGCTTCATGGATTCTTCCGAGTTCAACGGGGTGGAGGCACTCAAGGGCAAGAAGATCGTCATCGTCGGTTGCGGCGCCCAGGGGTTGCACCAGGGCCTCAACCTCCGCGACAGCGGCCTCGATGTTTCCTACGCCCTGCGCGAAGAAGCGATCAAGACCAAGCGCCAGTCCTTTAAGAACGCCTCGGAAAACGGCTTCACCGTGGGCACCCCTGAGAAGCTGATCCCCAAGGCAGACCTGGTCATCAACCTCACTCCGGACAAGCAACACACCAAGGTGGTCTCCGCCATCATGCCGCTGATGAAAAAAGGGGCGACGCTCTCTTACTCCCACGGCTTCAACATCGTGGAAGAGGGGATGCAGATCCGCAAGGATCTTACGGTTATCATGGTTGCCCCCAAATCCCCCGGCACCGAGGTGCGGGAGGAGTACAAGCGCGGCTTCGGCGTGCCCACCCTGATTGCGGTACACCGCGCCAACGACCCCCAGGGCAAGGGCTGGGAGCTGGCCAAGGCCTATGCCTGCGGCACCGGCGGCGACCGGGCCGGGGTACTGGAATCCTCCTTTGTCGCCGAGGTGAAGTCCGACCTGATGGGCGAGCAGACCATCCTCTGCGGCATGCTCCAGGCAGGCTCCTTACTCTGCTACGACAAGATGATCGAAAAGGGTATTGAGAGCGGCTACGCCTCCAAGCTTGTCCAGTACGGCTGGGAGACCATCACCGAGGCCTTGAAGCACGGCGGCATCACCAACATGATGGATCGCCTCTCCAATCCGGCCAAGATCAAGGCCTTCTATCTTGCCGAGGACCTCAAGGACATCCTGGCCCCGCTCTTTGCCAAGCACATGGACGACATCATGAGCGGCCATTTCTCCAAGACCATGATGGAGGACTGGGCCAACAACGACAAAAACCTCCTCAAATGGCGGGCAGCCACCGGCAAAACCGCCTTCGAAAAATCCACCTCCACCAAGAAGAAGATCACGGAGCAGGAGTATTTCGACAACGGCATCCTCATGGTGGCCATGGTCAAGGCCGGGGTCGAACTGGCCTTCGACACCATGGTTTCCGCCGGGATCAAAGAAGAATCCGCCTATTACGAGTCGCTGCACGAGGTGCCGCTCATCGCCAACACCATCGCCCGCAAGAAGCTTTACGAGATGAACGTGGTCATCTCCGACACCGCCGAGTACGGCTGCTACCTCTTTGCCCACGCCGCCGTGCCGATGCTGGCCGGGTTCATGAAGCAGATCGACACCGACGTGATCGGCAAGGGGCTGAGCGTCAAGGACAGCGGGGTGAGCAACATGGAGTTGGTCCAGATCAACGAGGCGATCCGCTACACCGGGGTCGAGGAGATCGGCGCGGAGCTGCGCTCCTACATGGGGGCCATGAAACCCATTCTCTAATCCCGAAGCAAAAGTATGCCGCAGCAAAGGGGAACCCGCAGGGGTTCCCCTTTTTTTTGGCTGGGTGTGGACTTTTTCAGCCAGCCAAAATTGCCTTGACCTCATTTACGGACCCCATGATACAATATTATATCATTTGGAGCGGCTGCTCGCGAAGCCGCCTAACCCATAAAGGAGGACAAGACAATGTGGAAACGGGTATGAATCGGCTGAGCATGGACAGACGGAGCCGGAAGGCATCTTTCCGGTCGGCAGGAAACCAAGAAAAATTTCATCTTGTTTTTGCCGCCAAACTGTCCTGCATTTGGGGAATCCCCCTGCTACCCCCTCGACGAGAGAGAAAAAAGTAGGGGTCCATGCGTCGGAGGGAAGCAAAACCTGAAAAAATCACCCACAAGGAGAATCATCATGAAACTGATCAATCTGTTTGGGAGCTTTTTTCTCGTCATTCTGCTGGTTTCTTTTCTGGGCTGCGCCTCGACTTCAAAGCAAGAGGGAACCGGAGAGTATATTGATGACTCTGTTATCACCACCAAGGTAAAGGCGGAAATTCTCCATGAGCCTTCGCTGAAGTCGAGCGAGATCAACGTCGAAACCTTCAAGGGCGTGGTTCAATTGAGCGGCTTTGTCAGTTCTCAGGCCGACATCAACAAGGCGGTCCAAATTACCCGCAGCGTTAAAGGGGTGAAATCGGTCACGAACTCCATGCGCGTTAAGTAAGGGGCGGCGCTCAATCGACCGGCTCACCGCCAAGTCTCATTTGCTCCATGGGCATTTGCGCCGGGGAGCAAATGAGACGGCACCGATGATAAGGCGATGCCCCCCGGCCTCTAATGGCCGCCAGAAACCGTTTCCAGCGAAGGGCGGCGTCGCGGGTAGCCGCGGGAAAGGGTATTTGTGCAACAGGTTGATAACCGAAAGGAACGATATGAAAACATCCACACTGATAGCTATTATTCTCATCGCCATAGGCATCGTGGCCTTTGCTTATCAAGGCATCACCTACACGACAAGAGAGAAGATCGTCGATCTCGGCCCTATCCAGATGACGGCGGAAAAGACGAAAACCCTGCCGTTGCCGCCGATCGTGGGAGCTGTTGCACTGGTGGGCGGCATCGTCTTGCTGGTCATGGGAAAAAGAAACGACTGATCAACGGCAGAACGTGCCAATAACGCGGAGGGTGTCATGCCGTCTTGTTTTGACAGAGGAGGAACAATGATGTGGGGAAACGGCTGCTGGCAGGGATGGGGACCGGGCATGGGAATTGGCGGGATGGCCATGATGCTGGTGTTCTGGGCGCTGGTTATTGCCTGCGTTGTTATGCTTTTTCGTTGGCTCGGGAGGAGTAAAAGGACGGAATTTTCCGGCCACCGGGAGACACCGCTCGATATTTTGAAAAAGCGTTATGCCCAGGGCGAAGTCAGCAAGGACGAATTTGATCGGATGCGAAAGGATTTGGAATCATAATCCTTTCAGGGGAAGGTGGGCATCATGAAGGAATTTAAACGGATTCTTGTTGTGAGCAGAATGATCCAGTCCTCCAGAAAAGCCATTCAATACGGCGTTTCACTGGCCCGGAAATATGACGCACAACTCTATGTGATTCATTGCATTTACAACCCCTTCGGTCTCAGAGGCTGGAGCATGGGGACCCTGTCGCTTGAAAAAGAGTATGGACAGATTCTTCTCGATGCCAGACGGAAGCTGTCCGAGCTTGTCGACTCCGAAAAGGCAAAAGGCATGTCCATAAAGGAGCTGATCCGGGAAGGAGAGCCCACCGAGGCAATTTTGAAAACCATTGGGGAAGAAAAAATCGACCTTCTGCTTATGCTTGCCCATGAAGAGGGCCACTTGGAAGATCTTTTTTTCAATCGCAGCAATGATGAATTGGTCAGAAAGATGCCCTGTTCGATCATGCTGGTGAAAAAAGAACCCGGGGCGATGGTGGAGAATGAAGATACCGGGGAAGAGGACGAGGAAGTGGTTGCCTGATTGTTTCAGGATCTGAATTGACCATGGGAGTCGGACATGAACCCTGATCGATATCTGCCCCGCTCCCTGCCCCCGGCGCTTAAGGGGCTAACGGACCTGGCGCTTGACATGCGCTGGAACTGGAACCATAGCGCCGATCTCCTTTGGCGTCAAACCGATCCGGAACTCTGGCAAACCACGGGTGATCCCTGGCTGATACTGGAAAGTATTTCCAGAAAGCGCCTGGAGGCCCTGGCTGGAGATGCGTCTTTTGTGAAGGAGTTGCAGCGCCAGCTCACCTATCGCAAGTCCTATCTGAGCCGAACGTCCTGGTTTGACGAGAGGCATGGTGAGGCCGGTTTGAAAACCGTGGCCTACTTCAGTATGGAATTCGGCTTGAGTGACGCCCTGCCCATTTATTCGGGTGGTCTGGGGGTGCTGGCCGGCGATTTCCTGAAAACCGCCAGCGACCTGGGTATCCCACTGGTCGGTGTCGGTTTGCTCTATCAGCAGGGTTATTTTCGCCAGGCGCTGGACACCAATGGCGACCAACTGGCTTTTTTCCCGTACAACAATCCCACCATGTTACCCGTGTTGCCGTTACAGGGCTCCGACGGGGAATGGCTGCGCGTCAGCGTGGAACTGCCGGGCCGCACCCTGCAATTGCGCGGCTGGCAGGCGCAGGTTGGGCGAGTCCCCTTGTATCTGCTGGACAGTAACGATCTCCTGAATGCTCCGGGCGACCGAGGCATCACGGGGGAACTTTACGGCGGGGGCACCGAAATGCGACTGCGACAGGAGATCGTGCTGGGCATCGGCGGCTGGCGTCTGCTGGAAGCGCTGAACCTCTCGCCACCGGTGTGTCATCTTAACGAAGGGCATGCCGCCTTCGTCGTGCTGGAGCGCGCCCGCCGCTTCATGGAACACAACGGCCTCTCCTTCCCCATCTCGCTGCACGCCACCAGGGCCGGCAATGTCTTTACCACCCACACCCCAGTTGCCGCAGGTTTCGATCGTTTTCCACGGGAGCTCATGACCCAGTATTTCTCCGATTATGCCGAGGGTCTCGGCATCTCCATGGAGGTCTTGCTTGGCTTGGGTTGCTGCGCTGACGACGACGATGACGGCGACTCCTTTAACATGGCGTATCTCGCCCTGCGCGGGTGCGGCAAGGCGAATGGAGTCAGCCGCTTGCACGGTGAGGTCAGTCGGCATATTTTCAGCCCCCTGTTTCCCCGTTGGCCGCAGGAGGAAATCCCCATCAGCCATGTCACCAATGGCGTGCATGTGCCATCGTGGGATTCGGCTGCGGCCGATGCGCTGTGGACCGAACATTGCGGCAAGGGTCGCTGGCTGAGTACCCTGGAAACCATCGAACAGTCCTGGGGAAAGGTGGACGATGAAAAACTGTGGCTCATGCGGAACCAGGCCCGGCAGCCTCTTATTACCGCGGTGCGGCAACGCCTGGCCCGCCAGCAGGCCGCCTGCGGCGTTACCAAAGAAGGGTTGGGGCAGTGTCTCCAGGTGCTTGATCCGAAGGCCCTGACCATCGGCCTCGCGCGCCGCTTTGCCAGTTATAAGCGGCCCACCCTGCTCCTTGCCGATCCCGACCGTCTGACCCGCCTGCTTACCAATGCCCAGCACCCCGTGCAGCTTATTATCGCCGGCAAGGCCCATCCCCAGGACGAGGAAGGACGGCGGCTGGTGCGGCAATGGAGTGATTATTTGCGTCAACCAAAGGTGCGTGGACACGGGGTGTTCCTGGAAGACTACGACATGGGGCTCGCCGCCGAACTGGTTCAGGGGGTGGACCTCTGGTTGAACACCCCGCTTCGCCCTTGGGAAGCATGCGGCACCAGCGGCATGAAGGTGCTGGTCAACGGCGGCCTCAACCTGTCCGAACTGGACGGCTGGTGGGCCGAGGCCTATGAGCCGGGCGTGGGTTGGTCCCTTGGCGACGGGCAGGAGCATGATCATGACCCCGCCTGGGATGCGGCGGAGGCCGAGGAACTGTATCGGCTTCTGGAGCAGGAAGTGGCGCCGGCCTTTTACACCCGTGATGCGCGGGGAATACCCACGGCCTGGGTGGCCAGGATGCGGCAGAGCATGGCGCGGTTGACGCCCAGGTTCTCCGGGAACCGGATGGCGCGGGAGTATACCGAGGATTACTACCTGCCCGCCGCCAAAGCATACCACCAACGCATAGCAGGCAAGGCGAGCCTTGCGGTTGCCATGGAAAAATGGCGCATCTCGCTCACCCGTCATTGGCATCAGGTGTGTTTTGGGCAGGTCACGGTGCAGGAATCTTCGGTTGAAAACCTGTTTCGGGTGGAAGTGTACCTGGGCCAACTGGAGCCGGCAGCGGTCCGCGTTGAATTATACGCCGAGACGCTGGGGCAGAAGACAAATTCCGTCCGCATAGCCATGGAACGCGGAGAGATGCTCACCGGGCCAAGCGCAGGCTATGCGTATTATGCCACGGTCTCCTCGAGGCGGCCGGCAAGGGACTATACCCCGCGGGTGATTCCCCAGCATGCGGAGGCCTTGGTGCCGCTGGAGGCCAATTTTATTCTCTGGCGCGAGTGAGCCGTGGGCAAGGAAGAAGAGGCCGCCCCTCCAAATACAGCCCGGGCCGAATCAGTCGGTGCCCCGCACCAGGGCGGTCAGGGTTCGCACCGTTTCCTCCATCTGTTCCGCCTGCGCGTTCAGCTCTTCCGAGGCGCTGGCCGTTTCCTCGGCCGTGGCGGCGTTCTGCTGGGTCACCGTGTCCAGCTCGGTAACCGCTAGATTGATCTGCCCCACCCCCGTGGCCTGTTCCTGGGAGGCGTTGGAGATCTCGGCCATGAGCATGGCAATCTTGGCGGTGCTCTCGGCCGCTTCCCGGAAAGATTGGTTGGTGGTCGCCACCAGCTTGGACCCTGCCTGGACCTTGCTCACCGTGCCCTCGATCAGCCCCGCCGTGTTTTTGGCTGCGTCCGAGGCCCGCATGGCCAGATTGCGCACCTCGTCGGCCACCACGGCAAAGCCTGCGCCTGCTTCCCCGGCCCTGGCCGCTTCCACCGCCGCATTCAGGGCCAGCAGGTTGGTCTGGAAGGCGATCTCGTCAATGGTTTTGACGATCTTGGAGGTTTCTTCGCTGGCCTTGGCAATCTCGCCCATGGACTGAATCAGCATCCCCATGGATTCATTGGCGGTGTTGATGGTCTTCCGGGCCTCGCCCGCAAGGGTGTTGGCCTGGCCAACGTTGTCGGCATTCTGCTTGGTAACTGCGGCAATTTCTTCCAAGGAGGCCGAGGTTTCCTCAATGGCGGCGGCCTGATTCCCCGCCCCGTCGGCCAGGGACTGGCTCACCGAAGCAACCTGGCCAGCAGCGGCGTTCACCTCCGCCGCGCCGTTGGTCAGCTCATCGCTGATTTGCTCCAGCGAACCCACGATGAGGGAAGAAAGATAAGCCGCCATCAGGATGCTCAAGGCAATGACGATCAGGGCGATGGTCGCGGTGATGAGCAGCGATGACCTGTCCGCCTGCATCCGGCTGTCCGCCATGGCAACGAGGTCCGTGGCCAACCGGGTTTCCACCTCTTTCATCAGCTCGATTTTCTGGGTGATGGTGTCAAACCAGCGCTCCGGTTGGATGCCGAAGCCGCCCTCCAGATGTTTGTCAAGGGCGGCGGTTTCCATGGCGGCAACCTCGCCGACCGCGGGGGCGTTCATCTTCTCTTTGTAAAAATCCTTGGCCGGACCCTCGGCAAAGGCCTGGAAATTATCGAGAAAAACCTTCTGTGCCGAGAGAATTTCCACGCATTTCCGGTACATCCCAGGGGCGAAGCTGTCGTTGGCAAAGGTGTTGCTCAGCACCGCCCGTTCGATGCCCATCCGCTCCTTGGCCTCGACAAAATTGTAGTAACCAGTGAGCGCTTTCATGATCTTCTGGTCCGGGCTGGTCCGGGCGATCATGGGGATGGTGGTCAGGAATTCATGGATTACCCCGGTGTAAAAACCGATGGCCTCCGGTCCGGCGATGGACTGGGCATCGGCCTGCTGGCGGATCGCGGTGATTTTGTCGATCCCGGCCAGCGCGCCCTGCAATTTTTCGCTCAGGGTCGGGTCACCCTTGTCCGCCTTGGAATGGGCGAGAAAATCCTTGAGCGCGGCGATCCGTTTGTCGGTTTCCCCGCGCTGGCTTGGGAGCCGATCAGCGAATTTTTGTCCCTTGCTGCCAAGAAAACCGGCGGTCATCCCCCGTTCCTTCTGGGCCTCGTGGGCAATCTCCGTGCTCAGTCCGGCGATGGCGGCAAGTTCCTTGAGGGAAGCGGCTTGGCGCAGGGTTGTGTAGCGTTCCGTGCTGTTGGTGAGGAGAATGGCGATCAGGAACAACACCGGCAGACAGACAAGCAGCCGCAACATGCTTTTGATGGTGAGGTGTTTGACGAAATTCATGGGCGTGGAATCCTCCTGGCCTGGTGTGCGTTTCCCCTCAATCCGATCACAGTAGCATGTCTGCGAAACAACAGAACTGACTTAAGTCAAGGCTAGACGTTCTTGCCTGGGATTACAAGCCCATTATCGCGGTTGCAGGGGCAACCCGGCTGCTTTCCAGGCGCTGATGCCGCCAGCCAGGTTGTAGATCTCCCCGTAGCCCTTGCCGGAGAAATACTGCCCCACCGCATAGCTGCGCCCGCCCACGGCGCAGATCAGCAAGAGGGGCTTGCCGGTGGGCAGGGTCATCCTGCCCTGGGCGAGCTCACCGAAGGGAATGAGTTGTGAGTTGGCAATGGACCCCTCGTACAGTTCTTCGGGCGAGCGGACATCCACCAGCACCAGATCCTTGCGGGTTTCGATGAGGGATTTGGCCTCCTGCGGGGAAAGGGAGCGGAAGATCGGGGCCTGGCCGGAACCCGGCGTGTTTTTATCGCCGCAGGCGATGGCCATAAGCAAGAGCATCACCGCCGCCAACATATGGAGATATCGTTTCATTACCTTCCTCTGTTTTGTGTTGTAGTCCTTCCCAGTCAAGGGGTTAACCCCAGGCAATCTACCCATTGGCTGCCTTCTTTGCAAGCATCGACACGCAGTGCAATCCCCCGCATTCCCCCGAGCCCCGCTCCGAAATCGTTTGCGAAGGTGATAAAAATTTTGGGTTGACGGGAGAAGAGCGCCTGTGTTAATTAAGTAATTAACAATATAGTTATATTCTAACACATCATTTGGTTTTGGAGAACAGAGATGCTGCCTAAATCCTTTGCAGGCGTGGCGCTTGCCCTCATCCTCATTTTTTCGGCCTTGCCGGCCCAGGCCAGTCTCAGCACGGACCTGCAGACTCTGGTTGCCCAGGGAACCACCCTGCGTACCAACCTGACGGCGATCAGCGTTGCCCAGGGAAGCACCTGCACCCAGCTGGGCGCTTTCAACACCTCCCTGGAGAGTTATCTGGCAAGCATCCAGGCGGTTTACGGGCAGCTGGCTGTTCCCGTGACCCTCACCGCCGCCGATCTCACCGCACTGGATACGCTTTCCGGGCTTGCCAAGGGGATGGCTACCGATTCCGTGCGGCTCTCCCTGGAGCTACGCAATATTGAGGCCTTGGCCGATCTTTTCGAGTACCGCGCCGCTTTGAGCGGTATGCTCCGCCTTGCCGACGACATCGGTATCATGGCCAACCGCATTCTGGAGATGGCGGACCGGATTCTGGTCATGGCCGACAACATCGGTACCATGGCGGACCGGATCCTGCTTACCCAGCAGCTGCAGAACGCCAATGTGGCCCTGACCCAGGCCTCCATTCTCACCACCCAGCAGAACATGGTCGCCATGAGCGACAGCTTGTCCACCATTACTTATAACCTCAGCCTGGGGCTGGTGGCAAATGAGGCCAATGCCCTGGTCGGAACGATGGGCGGGACAACGCTCACCAGCCAGACCATGGCCCTGCAGTTGAGTGCCCTGGAGGCCCAGACCTCCCTGCTGCTGAACAGCACGGTGACCCTCTATACCTGGATGAGCCAGAACAGCCAGTCGGCAAGCCACTATATCAACGGCGACACCCTCACCCTGCTGGGCGACCTCTCCAGTGTGCAGACGGCGCTGGCCTTTTCCCTGGAAACCTACGCCAACACCATCAACCAGCTGGCCCCGCTCACCCAGACCCCGGTTCTCTCGGATGCCACGGCCAGCATGCTGCGGCTGACCGCGGACATCGGCGAGATGTCCGGCCGGATCATGGAGATGGCCGACAAGATCATCGTCATGGCGGATAATATCGGGCTTATGGGGGACCGGATCGTCGCGACCCAGAACCTGCAGCAGGCCAATATTGAACTGACCCAGAACTCGGTGACCATCGCCCAGAATGTCACCCTTACCGTTATCAAAAATTATCTCGGCCAGTAATTGCTGGCGGCTTTGCGTGGGAGAAAGATCATGAGTGCATCTATACGAAACGGCTTGTTGGCCGCCCTTTTTCTCTTGGCCGGTGTTGGGTTGCAGCCGAGCACGGCCCGGGCGGCCCTGGCAGAGGATCTGCAGAGTCTGGTGGTCCAGGCCCAGGGGCTTGATACGCAGCTCAAGGCGATCAGCCTTGCACCGAACTCGGTCTGCGGGCCTTTGGTCCAGGCCGATCAGGCGGCCCATGCTTTGGTGAACAACATCAGCCAGGTGAACGCCAATCTGGCCGCGCCGCTGCAGATAGACGAAGGAACCCTGGCCGCGCTGGAAACGCTTTCCGTTGTGAATACGAGCCTGGCCAATGAAAGCCTGCGCTTGTCCGTTGACCTGGCCGCTTTGTCCCAGACCAGCCAGGCCTTTACCCTGAAGGACGGGATTGTGGCCATGCTCCAGCTCTCCGATGATATCGGGGCCATGGCCGACCGCATCGGGGAGATGGCGGACAAGATTCTGGTCATGTCGGACAATATCGGCCTCATGGCCGACCGTATCATCCTGACCCAGCAGATCCAGAATCAGAATATCCTGGTTACCCAGCAGAGCATGCTCCAGACCCAGACCAATATCCTGACCCTCGTTTCCGTGGTGGAGACCGACACCTACAACCTCACCCTTGAGCAGCTGGTGTTGGATGGCCAGCTGCTGGCGGCACGGATGGCGGCGGTGGTCTTGAGCCCCTGGACCATGAAGACCCAACTCAGCGCGGTGGCCACCGATGTCCATGCCTTTCTCGACAAGGTAAAAGCGGCCCAGGCCACCATGGTCCAAAATTCCACCACCAGCACCACCTATCTCAACACCACGCCCCTGCTCAACCTGGGCAACCTGTCCACCATGCTCACCTCCCTGGCCATGGCCATGGACGGGTATGTGCTTGCCATCGACAGCTTGGACGCCATGACCTCCAGCACCACGCTCTCCGCCTCGCTCAAAAGCATGCTGCAACTGTCGGCGGACATCGGCCTCATGGCCAACCGGATTCTGGAAATGGGGGATCTCACCCTGGCCATGGCGGACAATATCGGCATGACCGCGGATCAGATTCTGGCCACCCAGCAGCTCCAGAGCGTCAATGTGGCCACCACCCAGGCTTCTATCCTGGCGGCCCAAAAGCTGGCGATTGCCATTATTGTGGCGAGAAAACTGTAACCTTCAAGGGTGTGACATCGAGGCATTGCGCCGGGCGGCTGATCAGCACATGATCGGCCGCCCGTTTTTTTTGGCAGAGAGCTGGGAAGGGTTATGATTCGCTGCTGATTCGGTCCAACGCGACGAGAACGGCTTGAACCTCGGCCTCGGTGTTGAAAAAGCCGGGAGAAAGGCGCAAGGTGCCCTGGGGAAAGGTGGAGATGCTGCGGTGGGCCGCAGGCGAGCAGTGGAGCCCTGCCCTGGCCATGATCCCGTAATGGCGGTCAAGCAAAAAGGCGAGATCGGCCACGCTTCGGCCAGCCATGGTCAGGGAAACCGCCGAGCCTCTGGCCGCGCCAGCCGTTGGTCCGTGCACGGTGACCCCCTGAAGCTGGCTCAACCCCTCCAGCAGCAGCCGGGTGAGGTGTGCTTCGTGGAGCCGAATCGTTTCCCGCCCTGTTTTTTGGATAAATTCCACCCCGGCGGCCAGACCGCCGATACCGAGGGTATTGGGCGTTCCCGATTCATAACAGTCCGGCATCAGCTGCGGCTGCTCCTCGAGTTCCGAATTGCTGCCCGTGCCGCCCATCTTGAGCGGTGGGAGCATGAGCCCTTGGCGGAGCAGAAAGCCGCCGGTGCCGGTGGGGCCCAACAGCCCCTTGTGGCCGGTGAAGGCAAGAAAATCGATGCCAAAGGGTTCCATCTCCAGGGGGAAAACCCCGGCGGATTGGGCCGCGTCCACCATCAGCAGCGCCCCGCCCTTGCGGGCTCCGATGGCGGCAAGATCGGCCACCGCTCCGGTCACATTGGAGACATGGTTGATGATGATCAGCCGGGTCTTGTTGTTCAGGTGCCTGGGGATATCGTCCGGGTCGATACCGCCGCTGGGGTCGGTGGGCAGAATCGTCAGGACGATCCCCCGGGTTTTTTCCAGATGGCGCAGGGGGCGCATCACCGAGTTGTGTTCCATGCCCGTGGTCAGTACCTGGTCGCCGGGCGCCAGCAGCCCGAAGATGCCCACGTTGAGCGCCTCGGTGACATTGCTGGTGAACACCACCCGGCTGGAGTCCGGGCAGCCGAAAAAATCGGCGATCCGCTCGCGGGCCTCAAAGATCACCCGGCTGGCGGCCAGGGAAAAGCGGTGCGCCGAGCGCCCGGGGCTTAAGGAGATCTCCCGGATCAGCCGGTGCATGGCCTCCCCCACCTCCGGAGGCTTGGGAAAGGAGGTGGCGGCGTTGTCAAAATAGATGGGGGAAGATGAGTCGGGCATAATTGGGGGGGGAGGCAGGGGTGCCTTCAGTAAGGGCTGACCACCTTGGTGGCCTGGGCCATGGCGTCCATGATCTCGAACATGTTGGTGACCTGGCCCACCAGCAGGGTGTCCTTGAGGTTCAGAAAATCAAGGCAGGTGCCGCAGGAGTATATTTCCACCCCCTGGGCGGCCAGCTCCTGCAGCGGGGCGATGAGGTCGGACTCGGTGGCGGTGATTTTCACCCCGGTATTGTAAAAGAAGATCTTGGCGGGCAGGGGGCTGAGGCTCTTGAGGGTCTTGACATAGGCCCGCATGAGCACCCCGCCCAGCGCATCGTTGCCCCTCCCCATGGTGTCGGCGGGGATGACGCAAACCAGGCCGGTACCCGGGAGCTCGCAGCGATAATCCTCCGGGGCCACAGCCTTGGCTCCATCCCCATGCGGACCCTTGCTGATCGTGATGTGGCGGGTGTCTCCGGAGGCTCGGATTTCCACGGCGCAACCCTGGCTTTTGCCGAAACGCTCCAGGTTGCTCTGGGCGGCCTCGTTGTCAACCAACACCTCCACAGCACCTTGCCCAAGGGAGTCGAGCAACTCCTTGGCCCTGAGCACGGGTTGCGGGCAGGCCAGGCCACGGCAGTCGAGCACGGTATTCATTATCCTGCCCCTGCTCAGTCGTTAAAGCTTATCTGGTTTACCAAATCGTGGATGATGTTCTGGGCGGCTGGTTCCAGTTTTGGCGCGGAAAACCCCGTGTCATAAAAATCAGGGTTGATATCGTTGGAACTCCACATGCTCTGCGCCTCGAAATAGAGATCTTTTTGCGAAAAATACCCCTCAGGCAGCATCATCCGCAGGTGATAGGTCCGGTGGGTGGGAATCCGCTTCTTACTCACCAGCTTGAGGCCGCTGGTGGTCAGATCGACGAGGTGCCCCAGAAGTTCGTTGGCGTCATCATCGTAGACTTCAAGGTAGTACACAAGGTGTCTGCGCTTCAGGGACCGGGTTTCATCCGCCATCTTGTCCTCCTAACGGGCTGATTTGGCAATGCTGGCCAGCATGCAATCAATGACCGCTTCAGGGCCCATGCTGGAGGAATCGACAATAATGGCATCAGCGGCTGGCTTGAGCGGGGCAAGCTGACGCCTGGAGTCATCATAGTCCCGTTTGTTGATCTGGTCCAGAATTTCCTGATAGTCCACACTCTGCCCCTTTCCCGCCATCTGCTTCTGGCGGCGGCGGGCCCGCTCCTCGGCCGAGGCGTTGAGGAAAAATTTGCAGGGGGCCTGCGGGAAAACAACGGTGCCCATATCGCGGCCCTCGGCGACAATGCCGCCTTTTTCCCCCAGTTGCCGTTGCAGACCGGTGAGCTTTTCCCGCACCAGCGGGTTGGCGGAAACCCGCGAGGCGACCAACCCCATCTCCGGGGTGCGGATGGCCTGGGAAACGTCCTCACCATTGAGCAGCACCCGCACATCGTCATCGCCGTTTGGGGTGAGAGTCAGCTCGATGGTAGCCAGACATTTTTTAAGCGAGTCCGTGTCGGCCAGATCAACGCCCTGCCTTTCCAGGGCAAGCCCCACGGCCCGGTACATGGCCCCGGTGTCCAGATAGGTAAAGTGGAGCTTGGCGGCCAAGCCCCGGCTGATCGTGCTTTTGCCCGCGCCCGAGGGGCCGTCGATGGTGATAATGGCCTTGGGGTCAACAAGCACGGTCCATCTCCGCGAGCGCTGAGGTCAGCGCCTTGACGAAGCGCTGGTTTTCCGCGGGCAGCCCCACGGTGATGCGGATGTAGGTGGGATAGCCGTAGGCGTTCATGGGCCGGACGATGACCCCCTGGTGGAGCAGGGCATCGTAGAGCTTTTTGCCGTCGCATTTGACGTCGATGAGAAAAAAGTTGGTCTGGCTGGGAAAGGGACGGCAGCCGAGTTTCTCCACCTCGCTGCTCAACCAGGCGATGCCCTCCCTGGTAAAGGCGATGGTCTTTTCGTAATGCTCATCATCACCCAGGGCGGCCAGGGCCCCTGCCTGGGCAGGCAGATTGACGTTGAAGGGCTGTCGGACGCGGTGCAGATAATCGGCGATGTCGGCATGCATCAGGCCGTAGCCCACCCGTAAGCCCGCCAGTCCGTAAGCCTTGGAAAAGGTGCGCAGGGCCACCACCGGCACCCGGTGCTTGAGATAATCCCGGGCATCGAGGCGCAGGGACGGTTCGACAAAATCCACATAGGCTTCGTCGAGAGCGACGATCACCCCATCCGGCACCTTGTCGAGAAAACGGCTGAAAGCCTCGTTGCTGAACACCGTGCCGCAGGGGTTGTTGGGGTTGTCGAGAAAGATCAATCGGGTTTTCGCGCTGATCTGCCGGATGATGCCGTCCAGATCGTGCTGCATGTTCACCAGCGGCACCACCCGGTTGACGCCGCCCTGGGCTTGGACTGCCTTCTGGTAGACGAGAAAGGTGGGCTGGCTGGTGATCACCTCTTCTCCTGGAGCGAGAAAGGCGGCGATGAGCAACTGGATGACCTCGTTGGAACCGTTGCCAAAGACCAGTTGGTTTGCGGCAACGCCGATCTTCTCGGCCAGCGCCTGGGCCAGGTAATAGCAACTGCCGTCCGGATAGCGGTGCAGGTTTTTCAGGCTGTCGCTCACGGCGGCCACGGCCTTTGGGGAGGGGCCCAGGGCATTTTCGTTGGAGGCCAGCTTGATGGAGCCGGTGATGCCGTACTCGCGCTCAAGTTCTTCGAGCGGCTTGCCCGGCGGATAGGGGATCAGGCTGGCGATGTTGTCGCGCACAGGGAGTTTCATGGGTTTCAATCCTTACAAGGGATGGGGCCACGAAATCCACAAAAAACACGAAATTTTTTAAACTGAACAGTTACGCCTTCTTTTCGTGTTCTTTCGTGGGGTTCGTGGCAAATTCCTTCTATAATTTCGGCTTGGTCCCTGCCAGATCGAGCCGTTGTTCCAGGGCATAGGCGGCCCGGAAGATTTTCTCTTCGGCAAAATGGCTAGCCTGGAGCTGGAGGCCGATGGGCAATCCGCTGCTGCTTATCCCGCAGGGCACCGACATGCCGGGCAAGCCGGCCAGGTTTGTGCAAATGGTAAGGATATCGGAGAGATAGACGCTCAGCGGGTCGTCGATCTTTGCCCCGATTTTCCAGGCCGGGGCTGGGGTGACCGGGGAGACCAACAGGTCGCACTGGGCAAAGGCCTTGGCGTAATCCTCGACGATCAGGGTGCGGACCTGGGAGGCCTTCTTGTAATAGGCGTCGTAGTAGCCGGAGGAAAGGGCGTAGGTGCCGATGATGATCCGCCGTTTCACCTCCTCGCCGAAACCCTGGGAGCGGCTGTGGCGGTACATCTCCAGCAGCTCGTGCTGGTCGTGGTCGCGGAAGCCGTACCTGACCCCGTCGTAGCGGGCCAGATTGGAGCTGGCCTCGGCCGGGGCGATGATGTAGTAGGCTGCCACCCCGTACTCGGTGTGGGGCAGCGAGATCTCCACGATTTTGGCCCCGGCCTCGGTGAGCAGGGAGATCCCCTTGCGCACTGCCTGTTCCACCTCCGGATCAAGCCCGGCGCCAAAGTATTCCTTGGGGATGCCGATGGTGAGGCCTTTACAATCGGGGACAAGGGCTGCGGTGTAATCCGGCACCGGCTGGTTGACCGAGGTGGAATCCCGCGGGTCATGGCCGCTGATGGCCCCCAGCATGATGGCGGCGTCGCGCACATCCTTGGTGAGCGGCCCGACCTGATCCAGGGACGAGGCGTAGGCCAGCAGGCCGAAGCGGGAGACCCGCCCATAGGTGGGTTTGATCCCGACGATCCCGCAGTGGGAGGCGGGCTGGCGGATGGAGCCGCCGGTGTCCGAGCCCAGGGCGGCGATGCATTCGTCCGCCGCCACCGAGGCTGCCGAGCCGCCGCTGGAGCCGCCGCAGACATGGGCGAGGTTCCAGGGATTTTTCGGCACCCCGTAAGCGCAGTTTTCGTTGGCCGAGCCCATGGCGAACTCGTCCATACTCACCTTGCCGAGGATGACCGCGCCCTCACCCCGCAGCCTTTCCACCACCGTGGCGTCGTAGGGCGGGATGAAGGGTTCGAGAATCTTGGAACCGGCGGTGGTGCGCAACCCCTTGGTGCAGAGGACATCCTTGATGGAGAGCGGGATGCCGCAGAGACTGCCGCCCTCGCCCCTTTGGCGTTGAGCATCCGCCGCCTCTGCCTGAGCCAGAGCGCCGTTACGGTCCAGAGTGATATAGGCGTTGACCTTGGGCTCCACAGCGTCGATCCGGTCGAGCAGTGACCGGGTCAGCTCCAGAGAGGAGATTTCCCCCTTGGCAAGGAGATCCTGCAAGGCATGAATGGTTAAGGCGTGGAGTTCCATAATGTCCCGTACCGCTGCTGATTTTTCAGGATGTCTGCCGTCGACGCGGAGAGGGCGAATAAAAACGGACCTCGGAAAGGAGGTCCGTAACGGGCAGACAGACAACAATGATTATTTCGTACAGTTCCTCAGCTAAATAACCCTGGGCACCACGAAAGCCTCGCCGTTCTGCAACGGGCCGTTGGCCAGCGCCTCCTGCTGGGGCAGGGATTCTCGGGTCTCGTCTTCGCGGAAGGCATTGCGGATGGCCAGGGCATGGGTGGTGGGTTGCACGCCGGTGGTGTCCAGCTCGCCCAGTTTTTCAACATAGCTCAGGATGCCATCCAGCTGACGGGTGGTTTCTGCCACCTCTGCTTCCGACAGCGAAAGCCTCGCTAGTTTGGCTACATATCGTACTTCTTCCGGGGTGATTTTCATGCCTTGTTTTGTAACGCATTCAGCCGGGCAAGTCAATCCCTGATGGTCTCGTAAAAGCACCGGGGGTTAGTTTGCGGCCATTTTCGCCTGGTTTTCGAGAACCTCGACAAAGACGCGCACCACCTCGGGGTCAAACTGGCTCGCAGCGCAACGGTTCAGCTCGGTAATGGCAGCCTTGAGGTCCAGGTTCTGTTTGTAGCTGCGCTTGGAGGTCATGGCGTCATAGCTGTCCGCCACGGTAATGATCTTGGTCAACAGGTTCAGGTCATTGCCCCCCAGGCCGTCGGGATAGCCCTTGCCGTCCATACGCTCGTGGTGGTGGCGGACGATGAAGATTTCCTGCTGCATGAAGGCCAGGGGCGTGATGATGTTGGCCCCGATCTCCGGATGTTTTTTCATCAGGAGCCATTCCTCGTCGGAGAGCGGCCCTGGTTTTCGGATATAGCTGACATCCACCACCAGCTTGCCGATGTCGTGCACCTTGCAGGCCCTTTCCAGCACGGTCATCTCTTCCTGGCCCAGGCGCAGGGCCTGGCCGATGCTCATGGCGTGCAGAGTGACCCGGGTGGTGTGGCCGGCGGTGTACATGTCCTTTTCTTCCAGGGCGGTTTGCAGGGTGAGCATGGTGTTCAGGGTGGAGACTTCCAGGTTCTCGTTGTATTCTTCCAGCAACCGATTTTTTTCCGCCAGTTCGCGGGTTTTGTTGCGCACCTCAGTTTCAAGATTTTCCTTGTAGGCCTTCTCCTGAACGACGTACATCCGTTTTTCAATGGCCCGTTTGACCTTGATGTTGAAGATGTCCAGATCTTCGATGGGCTTGGGGATGAAGTCGTAGGCCCCCAGGTTGATGGCCTTGACCGCATATTCCATGGAGCCCGCGCCGGTGAGGAAGATCACCGGAATCCCGTAATTGCGGTCGTTGATGAGTTTGAGGGTTTCAAAACCGTCCAGGCCGGGCATGTTGATGTCGAGGATGACGAGGTCGAAATCCCCGTTCAGAGCGGCCAGGGCCTCTTCGCCGCTGGCGCAGGGCACGACCGAGTGGCCGAACATGGTGAGGATTTTGTAGACGGCTTCCCGAACCAGGGTGTCGTCGTCAGCGATAAGAATCTTTGCCTGTGCCATGGTGAGTCCGTAACCAGAAATTAAGGGAAGGGCGTACGATCATGGCCCCACAAAGGCCGCAACCACTTTTTTTATAACACAGAGTTTCCGTTAAAAAGTCCAGTATTTTTTTGCCACGGCCAGGGCCGCATCCAGTGCGGGCAAGGGCCTTTTTGCCTGGACCAGGGCCGTGACCGCGGCGGGCGACAATCCTCCCTCCCCGGTCATTTCATGGAGGCTGGCCAGCACCCCCTCCGCAAGGGCTTGCAGATTGTAGCCTCCTTCCAGCGCCAGCACCAGCCGTCCCTCGCACAGCTCCGCCGCCAGATCGACCATAACCCTGCTCATGTAGGCAAAACCAACGGTGGTTACGGCCATGGCGCCAAGGGGGTCGGAGACATGAGTGTCGTAGCCGGCAGAGACCATGATGCAGTCCGGCCTGTACTGGCGAGCCACCGGGGCAACGAACTCGTCCATGATCCGGGCAAAGTCCTGGTCGCCCTGGCCGCCTGGCAGCGGCACGTTGAGGGTGTAGCCCTCGCCCTTGCCCGTCCCGGTTTCCCGGAGGGCACCGGTCCCCGGATACAGTGGAGACTGGTGGGTGGAGCAGTAGAGCACCTGGTCGGTGTCGTAAAAAGCGTTTTGGGTGCCGTTGCCGTGGTGCAGATCCCAGTCGAGGATGAAAATCCGCTCCATGCCGAGATGTTGCAGGCCATAACGGGCACCGATGGCGATATTGTTGAACAGACAGAAGCCTCTGGCACGATCCGCCTCGGCATGGTGTCCGGGCGGACGAACCAGGGCCGCGGCATTCTCGGCCTGACCCGCAGCCACCAGCTTGAGGCCGGTGATCACCGCACCGGCCGCGAGGACCGCCGCCTCGTAGGAGCGGGGCGAGGTGTGGGTGTCCGGGTCAAGCACATCGAACTGCTTGCCCGCCGTCTCGGCCACCCGTTCGATGTACTCGGGGGTGTGGTTTGCGGCCAGATCACCGTAAGCGGCCGGCTCGCATTCGGGAGAGAAAAAGGCCTCGGCTTCCTCCGGCCGGGCAAGGGCCTGGTAAATGGCGCCAAGGCGCTCCGGGCTTTCCACATGGTCGTAGCCCGGGTCGTGTTCCAGAAAGAGCGGGTCTTTTAGGACCGCTGTTTTTCGGCGCATACCGTTGTTCTCCCAACTTTGATGATCCGGGTTTCGGTGATGAGATAATCGAGCTGCTGATCGTGACTTTCCAGGGGCACGGCCGCAATAACCTGGAGATCAAAGGCCAGGCCGATCCGCAGGGCCTGCGGCGCCGCAAGCTGTAAAAACCGGTCATAATAGCCGCCCCCGTATCCCAGCCGCCCGCCGTGAACGTCAAAGACACTGCCCGGCGCCACCACTACCTCGATGGTGCCAGGGTCCACCAGGGGCAGGGTTTGCAACGGTTCGCGGATACCGCAATAACCCGGAGCAAGATCCCGGTTTAAATCGGTGATGGCATAGGGGAGCAGCCGCTGTTCCTTGGTCAGGGTCAGGGGCACGCTCACGGTCATCCCCTTTTTTAGGCAATGCGCGATGAGGTCCAGGGTCTCCACCTCGCTGCGGAAGCTGACATAGGCAAAGACGCTGCGGGCGGTACAAAACTCCGGCAGGGCCAGGAGGTGTTCAATAATAGC
Source organism: Thiovibrio sp. Mzg5 (assembly GCF_055379285.1). NCBI lineage: Bacteria > Pseudomonadati > Thermodesulfobacteriota > Desulfobulbia > Desulfobulbales > Thiovibrionaceae > Thiovibrio > Thiovibrio sp. Mzg5. Next base: position 2,315,731 of record NZ_AP022872.1, read on the forward strand.
CCGACTTTTTCGCTGCCGCTCTTCCACAGACAGGGTATCGCGGGCAGCCAGAATCTCTGCGCGCAGGGTGGTTCGCTCTTTCGCCATTGCTCCTCCTTGTTTCAATGCCTCTAGTTATAACGCAACGGGGTCAAGACGCTAAGTTTTTTGTTTTGTTCTTTGCGTCCCTTGCGCTTGTGCGTTATATTGAAGGAAATCATTAAATTCCAGATGGCAATCCCAGGAGACCTGTGCATGTTTGAAGAATGGCAACGCTTGGAGCAGCACGGAACCCCGGTGTATGTGCAGCCGGAAAGGCCGGACTGGTTCGTGCCGGATCACGCGGCTGATTGTCTGTTGCAGGAGCTGCAACAGGGGAAAGATCCCGGTCTCGGCAACACGCCTGCCGCACAAGGGCTCGGCGAACGGATGCTCATGGCCCGGCGGCTTGTCTCCCAGCTTGCCGAAGGGAAGGTCTCTCCGTACCGCGGCCGCTACCCGCTGCTCACCCTGAACAGCCTGAAGGAATGTTGGTTTCATCTCACCGACCGCTGCAATCTCGCCTGCCACCACTGTCTTTTCGCCTCCTCCCCTGCCCAGGGGGCGACCCTCTCTTCGGAAGCCCTGGCCCAGGGGATCGTTGAGGCCAAGGGGCTGGGTTGCACCCTCTTCTATTTCACGGGGGGTGAACCCTTTGTCTATCCGAATTTTGTCGACATGGTGGCGGAGCTCCTTGTCGATCCAAAGATCCATGTGGTGGTGCTCAGTAATGGCCTGTTGATCAAGGAGCATCTTGCCGAGCTGGCACCTTTACCCAGGGAACGGTTTCACTTACAGCTCAGCCTGGACGGGTTGGCGCAACGGCATGAGGCGCTGCGGGGAAAAACCACCTTTGCCGGGTTGCTGGAAAGCCTCCGGTTGCTCAAAGAAGCAGGTTTCCCCCTTACCCTGTCCGTGGCGGTGAACCGGGACAATGTCCAGGAACTGGCCGAGATTGTCGCTTTTGCTGCCGGCCAGGGAGTCGGCAACATCCACCTGCTCTGGCATTTTGTTCGGGGCAAGGGGAGCCTGGAGCAGTTTGTCGCCCCATCCCTGATCCTTCCCGAGCTGATCCGGGCCCAGGAGATGGCCGAGAAAATGGGGGTGCGCATCGACAATGTGGAATCCCTGCGCAGCCAAGTTTTCAGCACCCCCGGCACCCGGCATGACCTGTCCAACACAGCCTGGGAGTCACTGGCCGTGGGGCCGGACGGGGTGATCTACCCCTCCCCCGCCCTGGTCGGCCTTGCGGATTTGGCCTGCGGCGCGTTGGCCGATGGGCTGGAGGCAGTCTGGCGGCAGAGTCCGGTGCTGGAGAAGATCCGCAAGTCTTCCCTGGCTGCAAGCGAGGCTTACTTGGCCAATCCCTTGCGCTTTCTGGTGGGCGGCGGCGATATCGACCACAGCTATCTGGCCGGTGGTGATGTGGTCGGACACGACCCCTATGTGGAGCTCTACAACGGGTTGGCTCTCTGGCTGATCAGCAGGCAGGCCCGCCGATACCCTGCCCGGGCAAAGGGGGAAATTCTGCTGCGCATGGGCGAGGTGCGCCACGACTGCCCGGACACCGGCCAGGAGGTGACCCTTACCCATTGCAACTGCGTGGTTTCCCTGGCCGATGACCAGGGGCACGCCACGGTGCGGGAGTTTTATGGCCGGGCCGCGCTCTTTGCCAACGAGGAGATCGTCAATCCCTTTGCCCCGGATCAGGCCCTGGCCAATTTCATCCCGGCGGAAAGCCGGAAGAAATCCTACGGCTGCGGCAGTCCGGTTCGGGATGCCGAGCCGCAACCCGGCGAGGTGCTGGTGGATCTGGGAAGCGGCAGCGGCGTCGAGTGTTTCATGGCCGCCCCCCAGGTGGGGCCAGCCGGCCGAGTGATCGGCATCGACATGACCGAGGAGATGCTCCACCTGGCCGCGGTGGCCAAGGCAACGGTGGTGAGCCGACTGGGCTATGACAATGTGGCGTTTAAAAAAGGCTTTCTCGAAGACATCCCCCTGGAAAACGCCACTGCCGACGTGGTGATCTCCAACTGCGTGATAAACCTGAGCCCGGACAAGCGGCAAACCCTGCATGAGATCTTCCGAATATTGAAACCGGGCGGCAGGCTGGTGGTCTCCGACATTGTCACCGATGGGCCCATCCCGGTGGCCATCAGAAATAACGAACAGTTCCGGGGCGAATGCCTGGGCGGGGCGATGCGGCAGGAGGATCTGCTGGGCATGCTCCGGGGTGCCGGTTTTGCCGGGGTCAGCCTGGTCAAGCGCTTCCCCTATCGGCTCGAGGGGGAAACCCAATTCTATTCGCTCACCTTCCGGGCCTATAAGCCGGAAGAACCGCTCCAGGTGGAGGTCATCTACCGGGGGCCGTTTGCCGCGGTGTGGACGGAAAGTGGGGGTATGCTGCTGAAAGGCCGGCGTACAACGGTATCTCTCAGCGAGGCGGAAAGCCTGGGGGATTCTCTCTTTGTTCTCGATAGGCAAGGGGGGGTAGCAAATCTGGCTCTGGAAAATAGTTGCTGTACGCCGCCAGCCGGGCCCGAGGCCCCTCTGCTCCAGAATAACGGCTGTTGCAACGACGGCCAAAAAGAGCGTGCGCCGGGTAAGATTGTTGCCCTTCCCGACCGGCGCGGTGGGCGGCATCCCTCGGGCTGCATGGCCTGCGGCAAGGAGATCGGCTATCTTGCCCACGAGCGGGAGGTGGCTTGCCATTATTGCGGCGGGATCAAGAAAACCAACGCACTCTGTGTCGAGGGCCATTATATCTGCGATGGTTGCCACCAACAGGACGGACTCTCCGCCATCCGGCTGCTCTGCGCCGAAACAAAAGAGCAGGACATGCTGATCCTTCTGGATACGATCCGTCGCCACCCGGCCATTGCCCTGCACGGTCCGGAGCACCATGCCATGGTCCCGGGCATCATCCTGGCCACCTACCGGAACCTGGGCGGACAAATCAGCCGGGAAGACATCCTCACCGGCATTGAGCGGGGCAGCAAGGTGCCGGGCGGGGTCTGCGGCTTCTGGGGCAATTGCGGGGCTGCGGCCGGGGTGGGCATCGCCTTCAGCGTTCTTCTGGAAGCCACACCCCTTACCCCCAAACCCCGACAGCAGGTGCAGGAGATCACCTCCCGGGTGTTGGGCGAGATCGCCCTGACGCAAGGAGCGCGTTGCTGCCAGCGGGAAACAGTCACGGCCCTGCGGGAAGCGGCGCTTCTTTCCCACCGCCTTCTGCCGGTGTCGCTCCTGGCCGAGGCTGATTTTGTCTGCCGGCAGTTTTCCGCCAACCGGGAATGCATTGGCGGGCAGTGTCCGTTGTGGAGCAAGGCGGAAATACGGTTGGGCGGTGCGCCATGAAACCAGGAGAGACCCAGGGGAAGGCCCCCAAAAAAGGGGTGGGCAAGGCAATGGTTTTAGCCCTGTTTTTGGCCGCCATGGTCATCCTGTTTCGCTTTACCCCGGTGCGGGAATATATCTCGCCCGGCTACCTGCAAGATTTGGTGAACTCCTTTGGCTCTTGGGGGCCGCTGATCTTCGTGCTCCTCTATGCCGGGGGCATCTGTCTTTTTCTGCCCGCCACCCTGTTCACCGGCCTCGGCGCCTTGCTCTTCGGCACCCTGTACGGTTTTCTCTACAATGAGCTGGGCGCCATGCTTGGCGCTTCCCTGGCTTTTTTCATCGGCCGCTACCTGGGCAGGGATTTTGCCGCGGGGTTGATCGGTGACCGGCTGCAAAAATACGATGACCGGATCGCGGCCAACGGCTTTGCCACGGTGCTCTACCTGCGGCTGATCTTTTTCCCCTTCACCCCCCTCAACTTCGGCATGGGATTGACTCGGGTGACGTTTCGGGAGTATTTCTTCGGCACCCTGTTCGGTATTCTCGCCGGAGGCTTTGTCCTCACCTTTTTCTTCGCCACCCTGGCCGAGGTCTGGAAATCCGGGGACTGGTGGCAGCTGGTGAGCTGGAAGGTCTTTTTCTCCCTGGCGCTCTTTGTCGGCTCCTTCTTCATCCCCAAGCTGATCCGGAAAATCAAGCCCGAGAGCGCAGGCTGAGAAAGGAGTTGTGCAATGCCCGAACTGCCGGAAGTGGAAGTGATCTGCCAAGGGCTAGCCCCCCTGGTGCTTAAGCGCAAAATCCTCTCGGTTTCCTACAGCAATAAAAAGCTGCGCAAGCCTTTCCCTCGGGCCAAGATGGACAAACAGGTCGAGGGCGCCTTCATCCTGGGGGTGGAGCGGCGCGCCAAATACATCCTCCTGCGCCTGACCGGCAAGGCCATCATGCTGTTCCACCTCGGCATGACCGGCAAGATCGGCCTCTTTCCGCAGGACACCCCCCGCCGCAAGCATGATCATCTCCGCTTTCTGCTGGATAACGGCAAGGAGATGCGTTTTAACGATGTGCGGAGGTTTGGCTGTGTCGAGGTCTATTCGGAAAAAGAGCTGCGAGAAAACGATCCCTTTGCCGGTTTGGGGCCGGAGCCTTTTTCCGAGGATTTTTCCGCCGACTATCTGCTGGCCAAGGCACGGGGCAAGAGACAGCCGGTGAAAAGTTTTCTCATGGACAACCGGGTGGTGGTGGGGTTAGGCAACATCTACGCCAACGAGACGCTCTTTGCCGCCTGCACCGATCCGCTAACCCCGGTCAACCGGTTGATGAAGCTCGATTGGCAGCTCATCGTCAAGAAGAGCCGGCTCATTCTTGAAAGGGCCATTGCCATGGGAGGCTCCACCATCTCCGATTACGAGAACGTCAGCGGTGAGGCCGGATATTTTCAGCTGGAGCTTGCGGTGTATGGGCGGCAGGGGCAGCCCTGCCTGCGTTGCGGCCAGCCGATTGTACGCACCGTGTTGGGAGGGCGGGCCACTTTTTGCTGCCCGTTTTGCCAAAAATAAGAGGGGAAAGGCGTTTTTTTCTGGAGTTGCGTATATTTTCCCTTTACTCAGGCGAGGAGCGGATGTATAAAAGTCATATTTGTCACCCCCTGACCGAGGGAAGAGTTGGCTGGGTGATCCAGTAGTGATCACTACCAAGCGTAATGCGCATTGTCGCAATTATTAAAACACACACAGAGGAAGAGAACCATGAAATCAATCAAAACAACCGTTGCCTTTGCCCTGATGCTGCTTCTTGCCACCGGCATGATCGCCTGCAAGAAAAGTGAAGAAGCCGCAGTAGTTCCGCCGGTCGAGCAGGCTGCTCCTGCTGCTCCCGCTGTTGAGCCTGCCGCTCCGGTAGCCCCGGCTCCTGAGGCCGCTGCTCCTGCTGCTCCTGAAGCCGCTGCTCCTGCTGCTCCCGAAGCTCCTGCTGCAAAGTAAGCTGCTGTTTCATATCCGGGCTGGGTTCTTCCCAGCCCGGATATTTTTTTGTCCTTTTTTTCGCGTCCCCCGCCTCAAAAATAAACGCTAGCCCATGATCTCCAGCAGCGCCTTGGCTGCCTGGGCAAGATCCGTTGTGCTGTGATGGCGGGTAACGGAAAATCTGAGCCGCGCTGTGCCTTCCGGCACGGTGGGTGGTCGGACGGCGGTAGCGAAGACCCCTTGCTTTCTAAGCAGATCGGCCTTGTCCAGCGCCGCGCCGCTCTCCCCGACCAGAATCGGGATGATCTGCGAGGACCCAAGGTCCGCGCTGTATCCTCCGGTCCGCAACAGTCCTTTGAAACAACTGATCTTTTCATGCAATTCGCGGCGCAAATTCGGCTCCTGCTGGATGAGGTGCACCGCGGCCAGGGAGGTTGCGGCAACCGCTGGCGGCAAGGCGGTGGAAAAGATAAAGCTCCTGGCCCGGTTGACCAGATACTCGATCATCTCCCTGTTCCCCGCCACATAGGCGCCATAGCTGCCAAGGGCCTTGCCGAAGGTGCCCATGGCCAAATCCACTGCACTGCTCACCCCGTCCTCTTCAATAACCCCGCCGCCGTTTGGGCCAAAAACCCCGGTGGCATGGGCCTCGTCCACCATGAGCAGGCAGTCGAACCGCTCCTTGAGCGCCACCAGTTCGCGTAGCGGGCAGCGGTCGCCGTCCATGCTGTAAATGGACTCCACCACGATCAGGGCTGTGCCGGTGCCCCGTTTTTCCTTGAGCAGCTCTTCGAGATGATTGAGGTCGTTGTGCCGGAAGCGGACCAGGCGGGCGCCGGAAAGGCGGCAGCCGTCGTGGATGCTGGCATGGTTCAGGCGGTCGCTGAAGATGAGGTCGTGGCGGTCCACCAGGGCGGGAATAATGCCGGTGTTGGCCATGTAGCCGGAGCCGAAGGTGAGGGCAGCCTCTTTGCCCTTGAGCCGGGCCACCGCTTCCTCCAGTTCATGATGTACCGCGAGATCGCCGCTCATCAAGCGGGCCGCGCCCGAACCTGCGCCAAACCGGTTCAGGGCCTCGTGGGCCGCTGCGATGAGGGCCGGATGTTCGGCAAGGGCCAGGTAATCATTGGAGGAGAAATCGAGCAGCTCCCGCTCATCGTCTCCGGCAAGGGTGAGCCGCCCTTTTCCCCGGCGGATTACTGGGCGCAGGCTGCGAAGCCCGCCCTTTTCCCGCTGCTGGTTCAGCCATGCCTTCAGATCGACCATAATTGTTTGATCTCTGCGGCAAATTGGAGGTCTGCCTCCGGGGCGCGGCCCCGCTGGGTGAGATAGCCGCCGATCATCATGCCGTCAGCGCCAGCCATGAAAGCGGAGCTTAAAAAATCGGCCAGGGCGGATTCGCGGCCGGCCGCCAACCGGATGGCTGCCTGGGGCAGGATCAGACGATAGAGGGCGATGGAGCGGAGGATTTCCGCGATGGGCAGGGGGGCAAGCCCAGCGCAGGGCGTACCGGGCAGGGGGATGAGGATATTGATGGGCACCGAGTCAATCCCGCATTCGACCAGGCTCATGGCCATGGACAGGCGGTCCGCCTCGGATTCTCCCAAGCCGAAGATGCCGCCGCTGCACACCGAGAGCCCGACCGCTTGGGCGGCCTTGATGGTGGCCACGCGATCGGTGAAGCTGTGGGTGGTGCAGACCTGTGGGAAGAATTCCCGGGAGGATTCCAGGTTATGGTGATAGCGGGAAACCCCGGCTTTTTTGAGCTGACGGAGTTCAGCCTCGCCCAGGATGCCCAGAGAGGCGCAGACCTTGATCCCCACCTCTTTGCGGATGGCGCGGATGATATCGAGCACCTGGGGCAGATCAGCACTTGCCAGTCCCCGGCCGCTGGTCACCAGGGAAAAACGGCTCGCCCCGTTTTTTTTGGCCTCCTGGGCGGAGGTCAGGATCTGGGCTTTGTCCAGCAAGGGGTAAACCGGCGCCTCGGTCTGGTAATGGGCGGATTGCGCGCAAAAATGGCAGTCTTCGCTGCAACGGCCGGATTTGGCATTGATGATGCTGCACAGGGAAAAGGAGGTTCCCCGCCGGGCAAGTTTGGTTGCCAGGGCCTGCCGCATGAGTTCGGCCAGGGGCAAGGCCTGGAGTTCGGTGAGGTCTGGGGGCTGACGAAGCATGGCTTTCACGATAATTGTCCCAAAAATCGGCCACGAAAGAACACGAAATCTGTTGAAATTTTTCGTGCCGTTTCGTGGGGTTCGTGGCTAAAAAAACAAGCGGCGGCAGGCGCCAACCTATTTGAGACCGAAGATCCCGCCCTTCTTGCCGGAAAACGCGGGGGTACGACTTTCCGAGCGGGGCGGCCGAGGTTTGCCGGTCCTGGGCTTGGTGCTCCGGGGGGGAGCGGAAGATTCGGGCCGCATCGCCGGATCGGCGGGCGAGCCGCCAAGGGCTTCCTGGTACAGCTGAAAAAGGAGCAGGCCGTCCGGGAAATAGCTTTTGCGTTTCAGCCAGCCGGGCCACGCCTGCTCCGCGCCGTGGCGGACAAAGGCCGGAAGATTGACCAGCAGCGAGGTAATCTCCTCCCTGGAGGCCCGCTTGACATTGAGGTGCTCCAGATGGGCGTCAATCTGGGTGCGGAGGGTGCGGGAAAAGGTAAAGGCCTCCCGGCCTTCGGCAGGCAGGTTCACCAGGTTGAAACGCGCCTGGGCCCAAGGCAGCAGAAGGACCGCGAGCAGGAGATGTTCCGGCAAGGGGGTGCCTTCGCCATGCAAGCGATCGATCACCTGGCACAGGGCGAAGAGGAGGCGGGTTTCCGGGGAGGGTTCCTCGGGCGCCCGGCTGATGATCCCGTCATAGCAGGGCAGGAGGAGAAAGAACAGTCCGCTGGCCACGGCAAGCCGGCACCAGGGGGCGCAGGCGCCGCTGTTCAGGTCTTTGAAGAATTCGTCCCGCACCCGAGAAACCGGGCAGAGGCGCAGGGTTTCCAGGTTATTGACAATGGCCTGCCAGGTGCGCTCTTCAATGATAAAATTGCTTCTGGCCGCGTGGCGGATGGCCCGCATCATGCGGACGGGATCCCGGATAATTCTCCGGTCCGGCTCCCCGACAATGCGGACAATTTTATTGTTGAGGTCTGCCACCCCGCCCGTGTAGTCGATGATGGTGAAGTTTTCTATCTCGTAGAACAGGGCGTTGATGGTGAGGTCCCGCCGGAAGGCGTCTTCCGCCTCGGAGCCGAAGGTGTTGTTGTGGGCCAGCACCTCGTCCTCTTCCTTCTCCCCCTCTTCAAACTCGCTGCGGCAGCGCAAGGTGGAGACCTCGACGATCTTGTTGCCAAAGAAAAATACCTGCACCAGCCGAAAGCGGCGGCCGATGATCCGGCTGTTGCGGAACAGGGTGCGCAGCTGCCCGGGCCGGGCATTGGTGCTGATGTCGAAATCTTTGGGGGTTTTGCCGAGGTAGAGATCGCGCACCGCGCCGCCCACCAGGTAGGCGGAAAAGCCCGCGTCGCGGAGGCGGTGCATCACCTTCAGGGCCTCGCGGTCGATATCCTTGCGGGAGATGGGATGCTCGGCCCGCGGAATAATGAGGGGCTCCGGCAGGTCAGCCAGATCAGCGGAAGGGTCCATGGGATCTTCGGGGCAGGAGAGCAAGATGATAGGGCTCCTGCTTAATATGTCGCCGTAGGTTCTTTGTACATAGATTCGGCCTGCGAAACAAACTGGTCGAAAACCTCGCGGACGGTGAGGATTTCCTTCATTTTAAAGACATTTTCTCCCGAAAAAACAAGGCCATCTTCCATGTTGCCCTCGCAGGCCGCGGTGAGCCGGTCGCTGATGCAGTAAACATGGTCGCATTTTTTCAGGCACTTGTATTTGCATTCCTTGGCCTTGAGGTCGGCATTGCTCAAGAGCTGCTTGACAAAGGGGGTCTTGATGGCCCGGCCCGGCAAGCCAACCGGGGACTTGATCAGGGCGATATCTTCCCGATTGGCATGCAGCATGGCCTGTTTGAAGCTTTCCGCCACCGAGCATTCCTTGGTGAGGACGAAGCGGGTGGCGATCTGGATGCCGTCTGCCCCGTACTTGTCCATCATTTCCGCCATTTCATACCCATTGGTGATGCCGCCGGCCGCGATCAGGGGAACCTTTTTGACCACCTTGCGGATCTCAGGAAAAAGCTCGCGCAGGGCCCTGTTGGTGCCCAAATGGCCGCCGGCCTCCTTGGCCTCGACCACGATGGCCGCAGCGCCGAGTTTCTCGGCCAGGATGGCAAAGGAGGGCGAGGAAACGATGGAGACAATGGGGGTGTTGGTATCCTTGCCGATCTTGAAGATATCCCGGGAAAAACCGGCACCGGTGACGATCATGTCAACGCCGGCTTCGATGGAGCCCATGACCAGGCTGTAGAAATTCTTCATGGCGAACATGATGTTCACCGCAATGATCCCCTTGGTTGCCGCCTTGGCCTTGCGGATGTCGGCCTGAAGCTCCTCCAGCGGAATGGCCGAACCGCCGATGGTGCCGATGCCGCCGCACTCGGCAACGGGAATGGCCAGGGCCGAAGTGGAGACGCGGATGGACATGCCACCCTGAACAAGGGGTACCTGGGCGGTGAACTTGCCGATGGTAAGGGGGGGTAGCTTCATGAAAGTCTGGTGCTCCGTTTAGTTTGAGGACGAATGAGCAACTATGCTTTTTTTCGTTTTTTTTGTCAAGAAAACCTTCCGGGCCCAAAAGGCGGTTTTTCGCGGCCAGAGAGAAGAATTTTTGCCTTTTTTGCCGGTTTCTGGTTTAAACTATTTAAAATAGCTGCGCTGTGGCGGGAAGATGTACCCGATTTTCCTTCTTCTTTGCAACATATATATGCACGGATCAGGGAATGCTGCATGCTTATTCACCCAAGCCGTATCGGCTTTGACATAGACGGCGTGGTCGCCGATACCATGGAGGCCTTTATCCGCCTGGCCCAAACCGGGTATGGGGCCAAGGTCCTCCCGGAAGAGATCACCGAGTTTCAGGTGGAGGATTGCCTGGCCCTTGACCCGGCCATGGTGGAAGAAATTTTCTCCCGTCTGCTGGAAGAGCCCATTGCCTGCGGTCTGCGGCTTATGCGCCACGCCCGGCAGGTGTTGACCGGATTCGCCGACCATGGCCCCCTCACCTTCATTACGGCCCGGCCGCAAAAAAAGCCCATCGCCCGCTGGCTGAAAAATGAATTGGGCCCGCAGGTCTACGGCCGGGTGCGCCTGGTGGCCACCGGCGAGCACGACAGCAAGGGTGCTCATATCAAGGAAATGGGGTTGGATTTTTTTGTCGATGACCGGGCCCAAACCTGCCTGCAGCTTGCCCAGGAAGAGGGCATTCAGCCCATTGTCTATCGCCAGCCCTGGAACCAGGGCAAGCATGCTCTGCCGGAGGTGGAGAGCTGGCGCACCATCCACGCCCTGTGTCATGGGGAGGGTGCCTGGTGAAGCAGTGTCCCGCTTGCGGCCAGGCAATACCGGCCCATAGAAATCCGGCGCCCACGGTGGATATCATCATCACTCTTGGCGGCGGCGTTGTCCTGGTGAAGCGAAAAAATCCACCTCTTGCCTGGGCTCTGCCCGGCGGGTTTGTCGATTACGGGGAGTCGCTGGAGCAGGCGGCGGTGCGGGAAGCTCTCGAGGAAACCGGGCTCTCTATCCGGCTGGGCCGTCAGTTCCACACCTATTCCGAACCGGATCGCGACCCCCGGCAGCATACGGTGAGCACGGTTTTTCTTGCCACGGCGGAAGGAACGCCCGTGGCTGGCGATGATGCGGGCGAGGTCGCGATATTCCACGAAGAATCGCTGCCGCCGTTGGCCTTTGACCATTCAAGGATTCTGGGTGACTATTTTGCTGCACAACGAGCTGCCGCCTGAAATGAATACCCGTATCCTGCTGGTGGATGACGACCCTTTCATCCTCGAGATGCTGAAGAGTGCCATGGTGGCCTTGGGCCATGCCTTTGATACTGCCATGGACGGCGAAGAGGCAAAGGTCAAGCTCAAGCAGGGTGAGTTCACCATGGTCCTCACCGACCTGACCATGCCGCGCTGCGACGGCATGGAGCTCCTGAAGCATGTCAAGGCGGAATATCCCCAGATCGAGGTCATCATTATCACCGGCCATGCCGAGATCCATGGCTATACCGATGTTATCCGGGCCGGCGCCAGCGATTTCATCACCAAGCCCTTTGGCATGGATGAGCTGGAGGCCAAAGTCAGCAGGGTCATCCGCGAACAGAACCTGATCAGAAAGCTCGAACATCTCTCCATGTGCGATATGCTCACCGACCTCTATAACCGTCGCTGTTTTGAGATGAAACTGCATGAGGAGGTGCCGCGGGCCCATCGGCAGGGGTATCCGGTTTTTCTTGCCCTGCTCGATGTGGACCGTTTCAAGGAGTACAACGACCAGCATGGGCATCAGGCCGGAGACCGGGTTCTGCAGGGGATAGGGAGCATCCTTGTGCAGTGCACCCGGGAAAATGTGGACTGGTGTTTCCGCTTCGGCGGTGACGAGTTCGCCATCATCATTCCTTACGCCACTGTTGCCCAGGTGGGCCAGATAGCCGACCGCATCCAAGAGCGGTACAGTCATGAGTCCAGCTATGCCCCAACCAGTCTTAGCATCGGCCTGGCCCAGTTTCTTAGGCACCCTGGCGCCCCCTGGTCGGAGGATATCGCCGATTTGGTGGCCCGCGCCGACAAGGCGCTCTATTCCGGCAAAGAGCAGGGGGGCAAGCGAGTAATTGCCGACCCCTCCCTGTCGTCTCCCGGAGGATTAAGCGCTGTTCCGAAATAACCTCTGCTCGTTGTTAACGGCAGCGATTGCAACGACGGCTTGCCCACCGGAACTGACCCCCGAAGCGGTAAAAAAATACTGCCACCCAAAAGAGTTTCCGACCAAGCCCCCCTCCCCTGCCCCCTCTGTTTGCCCATTGATTTTCTTTGTTTTCAAATGGTTATGCCGTATTTTTTTGGCAGGGTTGACCTCCGTGTTTTCCCCCAAGGTTTGATCCGTTTGCCGCAGATAAAAAGTTTGTATTTGCCCATATTCTCTGGTATATAAGCTCGATCTATCAAAGGAGGATTGTTTCCATGGCAAAAAGCACAACAGCAACCAAAACGAAGTCCGATGTGAATGAAGGGGAAATGAGCTTTGCTCAGCTTTTCGAGGAAAGTCTCAAGGTAGCGGAGGTGGGTGAAGTCGTATCCGGCACCGTTATCGCCCTGGCCAACGATTTTATCGTGGTGGATATCGGCGACAAGTCGGAAAGTGCGATCCACTGTTCCGAGTTCAAAAACGAAAATGGCGAAATCGACGTTAAGGTGGGCGACATCTTTGACGTCTTCGTGGAGAAGCGGGAGGTCGAAGGCGGCCTGAAGCTCTCACGCGAAAAAGCCATCGGCATCAAGGTCTGGGAAGACATCGCCAAGATCCAGGAAGAGGACGGCACCATCTCGGGCCGGATCGACAACCGGGTCAAGGGCGGATTGTCCGTCGATATCGGCGTGCCGGCCTTCCTGCCCTACTCACAGATCGATCTGCGGCCGGTCAAGGATCTGGACAGCCTCATCGGCCAGACCTTTGAGTTCAAGGTCCTCAAATACAATCGCAAGCGCAACAATGTGGTGATCTCCCGCCGCGCCATCCTCGAGGACGAGCGCAAGAAGCTGCGGGAAGATATGCAGTCCAACCTGGTGGAAGGCCAGGTGGTCACGGGCACCATTACCAATATCACCGATTACGGGGTGTTCATCGACCTGGGCGGCATGGACGGTCTCTGCCACATCACCGATCTCTCCTGGGGCCGTGTTTCCCATCCCTCCAAGCTGTTCAAGGTGGGCGAAGAGGTTCAGGTCAAGATCCTCAAGTACGACCGTGAGAACGACAAGGTTTCCCTTGGCGTCAAGCAGCTCAAGGAAGACCCTTGGGCCACCGTGCAAGAGCGTTACCCCATCGGCGCCAAGGCCATGGGTAAGGTGGTCTCCATCACCGACTACGGGGTCTTCGCCGAACTGGAAGAGGGCGTGGAAGGTCTGATCCATGTTTCCGAGATGTCCTGGTCCAAGAAAACCCGGCATCCTTCCAAGATTGTCGGCGTTGGCGAGGCGGCCGAGGTGGTCATTCTCAACATCGACGTGGATGCCAAGCGCATCTCTCTCGGCATGAAGCAGTTGCAGCCCAATCCTTGGGATCTGGTCAGCGAGAACTATCCGGTGGGCTCCATCATCGAAGGCAAGATCAAGAACATCACCGACTTCGGCGTTTTCATCGGCATCGAGGAAGGAATCGATGGCCTGATCCATGTCTCCGACCTTTCCTGGACCGAGCGAATCAAGCATCCTTCCGAGAAATACGCCAAGGGTGAAACCATCCAGGCCGTGGTGCTGAAAATCGACCGCGAGAACGAGCGCTTCTCCCTCGGCGTCAAGCAGCTGGAGCCGGATCCCTGGCAGGCCGCCATCGAGAAATATTCGGTGGGTAGCACCGTGCAGGGTAAGATCACCAATGTCACCGAATTCGGCATCTTCGTGGAAGTAGAAGAAGGCATCGAAGGGTTGATCCATGTTTCCGAGATCAGCAAGGACAAGGTTGCCACCCCGGTTGGTCTGTACAATGCCGGTGATTCCGTGGAAGCAAAGGTGATCAATGTTTCCGCCAAGGACCGCAAGATCGGCCTCTCCATCAAGGCACTGACCGATGATTCCGGCGAAGGCAACTACGAAGAGTTCAAGCAGAAGCAGTCCAAGAGTGGCCCGTCCACCATTGGCGATCTGTTGAAGGAAGAGATGGACAATAAGGCCCAGGAGTAACCAGGCCGAAGCCGTTGTTCCAAAGGAGCCGTAACGAAATGGTCAAAGTACAGGTTGTTTCGTAACGGCTCCTAATTTTTTTTGATTTTGTGTCACGGACATGTGTGGGCTTTCCTTTTTTACGAGTCCATCAAATTTTCATTGCCAGGTTTGTCATGCCACAAGGGTTATTCCGCCACAAGCATCCGGTCCTCACGGGATTATTGGTCCTGGGGGCTATCATGCTGTTTTTCTGGGGTGGAATAACCTTTTTTGTTGTCCACCTCGCCGGTCCGTCCAAATCCGAGCTTTTCCTCAAGGAAGGGATCGGGGTTATTGATGTCAAGGGAGTCATCCTCGAATCCGAGGCAACCCTTGCAGATCTGGTGGCCTTTCGGGAAGAGCCCAAGATCAAGGCCATTGTCCTGAGGATCGACAGTCCCGGCGGGGCGGTGGGCGCTTCCCAGGAGATTTATGACGAGGTCAAGCGGACCAGCGGCATCAAGCCGGTGGTCGCCTCCATGGGTTCGGTGGCAGCCTCGGGCGGCCTGTATGTTTCCCTGGGCGCCAGCAAGATTGTTGCCAACCCCGGCACCCTGACCGGCAGCATGGGGGTGATCCTCAAGTTTGCCAATCTGGAAGGGCTGTTTGAGAAGATAGGCTACAAGAACGAGGTGGTCAAAAGCGGCAAGCTGAAGGATATCGGCTCTCCGTCGAGGCCCATGACCGGCGAAGAGAGGCTGATGCTCCAAGGCATGATCGATGTCGTTCAGAGCCAGTTTGTTCAGGCCGTGTCCGAGAGTCGGTCCCTGCCCGTGGCAGAGGTGAAAAAGATTGCCGATGGCCGTATTTTTTCCGGACAGCAGGCTAAGGAGTACGGCCTGGTTGATCAGCTGGGCAATTTCAGCGACGCGGTCATGCTGGCCGCCGACCTGGCCGGAATGAAGACGGAAAAGATGCCGGAACTTATCTATCCCCGGGAAGAAGATTTTTCCTTCCTGCGTCTGATGACCGGTAAAAAAAGTGAATCGCTATTACAGCAGACAGGTTTATCCGGTCCGATGCTGGCCTATGAATGGACAGGGACCTTGCGATAGGAGTGTATCAAAGATGTTGAAACGGGATTTGGTAAATGCAGTGGCCGAAGAGATGGGCGCATATCTGAAAAAGGATGTGAGCCAGGCCGTTGATATCATGTTGGACACCATAGTGGAGGCCCTGGCCGAAGACCGGCGGGTCGAGATCCGCGGTTTTGGCAGTTTTTCCGTGCGCCAGCGCAAGGCGCGGACAACCAAGAACCCCAGGACCGGCAAGGTCATGAAGATTACCTCCCGCAAAAATCTGCACTTCACCATGAGCAAATCGCTGAAAGACGCCCTGATCCAGAACGGGAAGTAACCGGGGCCCGGCCTTTGAGGGCATTCCCCCCCCCTTCAAAAATGGCTGGTGTCTCCTTTTCCCTGACGCAACACCTCCGGCGTATCGCCGATAAGCGAGACCACGGATGATGGCTCCGGGTATATCGTGCCGCCGTCAATGATGATATCCACCAGGCGACCAAACTGTGCCTCGATTTCAAAGGCCTCGCTCATGGGTGGATCGTCCGGGTCTTGGATGGCGCTGGTGTTGAGCATCGGGTTGCCCAGGGCTTCGATGAGCGCCAGGCAGATCGCGTTGTCCGGCACCCTGATCCCCACGGTTTTCTGCCGACTGAGCATGATTTTCGGCACCAACTTTGCCGCCTGCAGGATAAAGGTGTAGGGGCCGGGCAGATCTTTTTTCATGATCCTGTAGCTCATGTTGGAGACATGGCAATAGGTGCTGACGTTTTTGAGGCTTGAACACATGAAGCTGAAAGGCTGGTGTATCGGCCTCTTTTTTATTTGATGGATCCGCTTGATCGCCTTCTGGTTGAACATGTCGCAACCGATGCCGTAGACGGTGTCGGTGGGATAGCAGATCACCGCCCCTTTGCGCAGGGCCTCCGCCGCCTGTTGGATCAAACGGGGTTGCGGGTTGTCCGGATTGATGTCAAGTAGCACGCGGCGATCCTTTTTGCTGGATACGGGTGGATGGCAGATAACCCCTTCTGGGGATTGAGATTCTTTCCCCATATTGTACGGGACTGCCCGGTAAAAGGCAACAGCGAAGCAGTGACAGCTGGGAAGCGACGATGAGCATAGCCTGCGGCATAGATATCGGGACCAACAGTTTCCGTTTGCTGGTGGCCGAGGTGCGGGATGGCTGCCTCCTCCCCCTGGCCCACGATCTGGTTACGGTCAGGCTGGGTGAAGGTCTTGGCGTTAGCGGTCTGCTTGCTCCCGCGGCCATGCTTCGAGCCGAAACAGCCCTGGCCCGCTTTACCGGAATAATGGCACCATACCCGTTACACAGCGTGCGGGCCTGCGCCACCCATGCCGTGCGCACAGCCACCAACCGGGAAGAATTTCGCCAACGGGTCAAGGGACTGACCGGGCTTACAATCGAGGTGCTCTCCGGCGAGGAGGAAGCCCGCCTTGCTCTGTTGGGGGCGCTTTCCGCCCTGCCTGAAGAACGGCGGCGCTATCCCCTGCTGTTGGTGGACGTGGGTGGGGGCAGCTCTGAAGTCGTCCTCCAGGCCACAGCCGGGAGCGCGGCCCGGATGATAAGCCTGCCCCTGGGCGCGGTAGGATTAACCGAGGAATTCGGTGCGGATCGCGAGGCTATGCGCGAGAAGATCAGGGCTACCCTGACCCCGGCTCTGCGGGGTATCGCCGAGAGGGAGCTGCTCGGGCAAGATTCCCTGCTGGTGGCTTCCGGCGGGACAGCGACCAGCTTGGCCGCTCTTGCCTTGGGGCTGGACCGCTATGATGCCCAGCAGGTCCAGAATTACCCCTTGAGCCAGGCGACGTTGCCCCGTCTGGTGGCCTGGCTGGCCACCTTTTCCTCCAAGGAACGCAACGGTCTGCCCGGCCTGGCCGATGGGCGCGGGGAGATTATCGTGGCCGGGGCTGAGATCTTGCAGGAGTTACAGGAGGCGCTGGCAAGCCCAGTGCTGGTCAGCGATGCCGGGTTGCTGGAGGGCATTCTCCTGAGCGGAGCAACAGGGTGCTGACCTTGCCGCGAGCGGCAAATGCGCTCCCCCTGCAAACTCGCCATTGACCTCCGGATTGAAAGTTTTTTATAGTGAAGACTCTACGTTTTTTTGCCACCCGTTTTCAGGGTGGCGCTCTAGTATCTCAGATCGCCTTGGCAAGCGAGGCGCATCACCTGCCACATTTTTTTTGAGGGAGTCCGCTGATGTCACTCGAGACAATCGAACATGCCTATACCTTTGATGACCTGCTTCTGGTGCCGGCCGCTTCCGAAGTACTGCCCACCGAAGTGAGCCTGGCCACGATGCTCACCAAGACCATCACCCTGAATATTCCCCTGGTCAGCGCGGCCATGGACACGGTCACCGAGCATCGGGCCGCCATCACCATGGCCAGGGAGGGCGGGATCGGGATTATCCATAAGAACATGGGCGTGGAAGAACAGGTCCGCGAGGTGCGCAAGGTCAAGAAGTCCGAGTCGGGCATGGTCATCGACCCGATCACGGTGAACGATGCCCAGACCGTGCGCGAGGTCAACGAGATCATGCGCAATTTCCGGATCTCCGGGGTGCCGGTTCTCCGCGGCACCAAGCTGGTCGGCATTGTCACCAACCGCGATCTGCGCTTTGTTTCCGACGAGGATTTGCTGGTCCGGGATGTGATGACCAGCAAGAACCTGGTCACCGCCAAGGCCGGCATCACCCTGGATCAATCCAAGGCCCTCCTCCATGAGCACCGGATCGAAAAACTCCTGGTGGTGGATGATGAGGGCAATCTCCAGGGGTTGATCACCATCAAGGACATTGAAAAGGTGCGGAAGTATCCCAATGCCGCCAAGGATGACCTGGGCAGGCTGCGGGTGGGTGCGGCCATCGGCGTGAACTCCGCCTTGGAGCATGTGGAAAAATTGATCGGCGTCGGGGTGGATGTGGTGGTGCTTGATTCCGCCCACGGGCATTCCCGGAACATCTTGAACGCCCTGACCCGGATCAAGGATGCCTTCCCCGAACTCCAGGTCATTGCCGGCAACGTGGCCACGGGGGAAGGGGCCGAGGCCCTGATCCGGGCGGGAGCTGATTGCGTCAAGGTCGGGGTCGGGCCCGGCTCCATCTGCACCACCCGCATCGTGGCCGGGGTCGGAGTGCCGCAGATGACCGCGATCCACAACTGTTCCAAGGCCGCGGAAAAATTCGGCGTGCCGGTGATTGCCGATGGCGGGATCAAGTACTCCGGCGAGATCGCCAAGGCCATCGGCATCGGCGCCCGGGTGGTCATGATCGGCAGCCTCTTTGCCGGCACCGATGAGTCCCCCGGCGAGACCTTTTTGTACCAGGGGAGAACCTACAAGGGTTATCGGGGCATGGGCTCGCTCGGCGCCATGAAGCAGGGCTCCAGCGACCGCTACTTCCAGGAAGGGGTGGAAAGCCAGGCCAAATACGTGCCCGAGGGGATCGAAGGCAAGGTGCCCTACCGGGGGCCGCTCTCCGACATGATCTACCAGCTCATGGGCGGGTTGCGTTCCGGCATGGGCTATCTGGGAGCGGCCACCATCGAAGAGCTGCGCCAGAAGGCGCGGTTTGTCAAGATTACGGCGGCGGGTCTCAAGGAAAGCCATGTTCACGATGTGATCATCACCAAAGAGGCTCCGAATTATCGGTTGGGGTGAAACTAGTACAGAGTGCTGAGTGCAGACACCAAAGGTGCAAAATGGATATCCACAGCGAAAAGATACTGATTCTTGATTTCGGCTCCCAGTACACCCAGCTCATTGCCCGGCGGGTGCGGGAGGCCGGGGTGTATTGCGAGCTCCATCCCTGGGACATGACCTCCGAGGAGATTCGAGATTTTGGCCCCAAGGGGATTATCCTCTCGGGCGGGCCCCAGTCCGTGCATGAGGCCGAGACCCCCCGCGCCGCCGAGGTGGTTTTCACCTTGGGCGCGCCGGTGCTTGGCATCTGTTACGGTCTCCAGACCATGGCCGCCCAGTTGGGCGGCGAGGTTGAATCGGCCAGCCATCGCGAATACGGCTATGCCCAGGTGCGGGCCCGCCACCATTCCCGGCTCCTGCAAGACATTGAGGATCATACCAGCCCCGAGGGCTTTGGCCTGCTCGATGTCTGGATGAGCCACGGCGACCGGGTCACCCGGCTGCCCAAAGGGTTTCAGGCCATCTGCGAGAGCGACAACGCCCCGCTGGCCGGGATGGGAGACGAAAGCCGCAACTTCTACGGCCTCCAGTTTCATCCGGAGGTGACCCATACCCGCCAGGGCCAGCGGATCATCGAGCGTTTTGTCCACGAAATTTGCGGCTGCGGCCGCCTCTGGACGCCGAGCAATATCATCGACCATACCATCAAGCAGATCCGCAGCCAGGTCGGTGCAGACGAGGTGCTGCTGGGGCTTTCCGGCGGGGTTGACTCCTCGGTGGTCGCGGCCCTGCTCCACCGGGCCATCGGCACCCAGCTCACCTGTGTTTTTGTGGACAACGGCCTCTTGCGGCTCCATGAAGGCGATCAGGTCATGACCACCTTTGCCAAGCACATGGGAGTCAAGGTGTTGCGGGTGGACGCGGAGGAACGGTTTCTTTCCGGACTCAAAGGCGTGGAAGACCCCGAACAAAAACGCAAGATCATCGGCAACACCTTCATCGAGGTTTTTGAGGAGGAGGCGGAGAAGCTCGCCAACGCCAAGTGGCTGGCCCAGGGTACCATCTACCCCGATGTTATTGAGTCGGCCGGGGCCAAAACCGGCAAGGCCAAGATGATCAAAAGCCACCACAATGTGGGCGGGTTGCCGGAGCACATGAAGCTTGGCCTGGTCGAGCCCCTGCGGGAGCTGTTCAAGGATGAGGTCCGCGTCATCGGGGTTGAAATGGGGTTACCCTATGAGATGGTCTACCGCCATCCTTTCCCCGGCCCTGGGCTCGGGGTGCGCATCCTGGGCGAGGTGCGCAAGGACTACGCCGACACCCTGCGCTTGGCCGATGAGATCTTCATCGAAGAGCTGCGCAAGAACGAGCTCTACGATAAGGTCTCCCAGGCCTTCACCGTGTTCCTTCCGGTGAAATCGGTGGGCGTGGTCGGCGACAACCGCCAGTACGCCCATGTAGTGGCCTTGCGGGCCGTGGAAACCGTGGATTTCATGACTGCCCGCTGGGCGCATCTTCCCTATGATTTCCTCGACCATGTCTCCCGGCGGATTGTCAACGAGGTGCGCGGCATCTCCCGGGTGGTCTACGATGTGACCGGCAAGCCGCCGGGAACCATCGAGTGGGAATAGCCCCAGTTGTCGCTTTACCCCGCCGTTTTCTTTGTGATACCATGAATGGCAGGATGCTTTTCTGAAGGGGCGCAGATTGTTGCCGACTAATCTCTAAGGGGAAAGGGGTTGCCGTGAAGGGTGGAGAGAAAGAGATGCGGGATCTTGAGCTAGCCAACCGGCTTCTGGACAGTTTTTCCCAGATTGCCGGGGTGATCAACACCCCCCGCCTTGACTATCAGACGCGTCTGGGCCGGATACTCGAGGTTATCCTCGAGTATCTCCGGGTGGAGCAAGGCTCCCTCATGGTGCTGGAGCGGAAGAAACATCTGGTGGTCCGGGCGGCAAGCCGACCTGAGATTCTCGGCCATGAGCAGACCCTTGACGATGAACGGTCCGTGGCCGCGTGGGTGGCCAGACATCAGGAGCCCCTTTTTATCAAGGATATCTCCAAGGATGCGCGCTTTGACCGCCTGTGCCGGAGCAGCTACAAGCGCAATTCGTTGCTGTCCATGCCGATCCTGCATACGGGCAAGGTGCTTGGCGTCATCAATGTGACCGACAAGATCGGCGACCGGGATCTGCTCAAGGAGGATATCACCCGTCTTTTTGACTTCAGCAGCATCATTCTCTCCTTGCTTGTCCAAGAAAATCTGCAACAGGATCTCCGTCGGCAGCAGCGCATCCTCCGGGAACGAAATCTTGAGCTGCGGCATCAGGAGACCTTGCGCGCCGAACTGTCCCGCATGCTGATCCATGACCTCAAGGGGCCGCTTTCCGAGGTGGTGGCCAATCTCGATATCCTCTCCTACACCGTTTCCGAGGATAACCGGGAATTTCTGGAATCGGCCCAAATGGGATGCGACCGGGCGGTGCGCATGGTTTCAAACCTGGTGAGCATCGGTAAGATTGAAGACGGCAAGCTGGCGCCCATCAAAGAGGTGGTCGAGCCCGGCCCCATGCTGGCCGAATGTCTGAGCAGCATCAAGGGCATGGCCAGGATCAAGGCGGTGGAGCTGATCCTGGAGGTGGAGGCGGATTTGCCACGGATTGCCCTGGACCGGATTCTCATCCTGCGGGTGTTGCAGAACCTGCTCACCAATGCCCTGGGCTATTGCGCGAGCAACACCACCATCCGCTTTGGCTGTCGGCAGGTCCCCGGCAAGAAAAAGTTGGAATTTTATGTGCAGGATCAAGGCCCTGGAATCCCCGCTTCCAAGCATCGCACCATTTTTGAGAAATACGCCAGGATTTCCGACAAGCAGGATGCCCTGATCGGCACCGGCCTTGGCCTTTACTTCTGCCGTCTGGCCGTGAAGATTCACCAGGGCAGGATCGGCGTGGAGAGCGAACCGGGGCAAGGTTCCCGTTTTTATTTTACCTTGCCCCTGTAATACAGAGCTGACAGCTTTCAGCAAAGGGAAGAAACGCAGGATGAAGCTCAAAGCCCCAAAAGACATGGTTTTTCTGATCGTGGATGATATCGACAACATGCGCCGCTCCATCAAGGCCATGCTGAAGCTGGTCCAGTTCGGCAAGGAGTTTTATGAGGCGGGCAATGGCCGGGATGCCTGGAAGCTTCTCCAGGATGAGAACATCGCCATCGATTTTATCATCTGTGATTACAACATGCCCTATATGTCCGGCACCGAGTTGCTGGGGTTGATCCGGGCCACCACGAAGCTGCGCGATGTTCCCTTTCTCATGGTCACGGCGGAAGCCAACATGGATATTGTCGCCGAAGCGGCCGAGCAGGATGTTGACGCATACATGACCAAGCCCTTTGTCACCGCGACCTTGGAGCAGAAGGTTATGGAGCTTCTCGGCCAGCTCAATAACCCTTCTCCCTTCAACCAGCTGCTGCTTCAGGCGCGCACCCTTGATGAAAAGGGCGATCTGGACGGCGCCATTGGCGCGGCCACGGAGGCGGCCAAGATCAATGACCGGTCTTCAAAGCCCTACCGGGAACTGGGGAGGCTCTACGGGAAAAAAGGCGACCTGAAAAAAGCCCAACTCTGCTTTGAAAAGGCCGTGGAGATCAACCGGCTTGATGTCAGTTCCTACCATGCCCTGGGCCAGATTTATTTCCGGCAGGGCAAGATGGATATGGCCCTGGAAAACTTCAACCGGGCCATGGAGATCAGCCCCAGGCATGCGGACCGAGCCATGAATTTTGCCAAGCTGCTCATCAAGAAAAAAATGCTGCCCGAGGCGGAGAAAGTCTTGCGTCTGGTGTTGAAAACAAAGGGCAACGATATCGACTTCAAGGAAGATATTGCCGACACCTGCAGCGGCTGCGGCTTGGGGGAGCTGGCGGTCAAATCCTACCGCGAGGTGCTGAAGGCGGACCCGGAACGCATCTATCTGAACAAAAAAATCGGCATGGCCCTGTTTACTGCGGGCGATTGCAATGAAGCGGTCAAGATGCTGGAAAAGGCGGCGGAAAAAACCTCCGAGGACATCGAACTTTTCCTGGCCCTGGGCAAAGCTTATTATTCCATGAAATTTCCAGTGCGGGCCGACCAGTGGGTTTCGAAGGTGCTCCGCCTTGAGCCCGGACATAAGGAAGCCCGCGCCATCCTGGACAAGTGTCTATAAGGCCAGGGCCGGACGTTTTTCGACAAGGAACAGGCTATTTCATCCATGGCAGAAGAATTCACCATCGTTCTCGCCCTCCAGTCCCTGAACTCCCAAGGGCAAAATATCCTGGGAGAAAATTGGGCGGATTTTCTTTTGGACCTGCGCCAGGCTCTTGCCGGAAAAGGGCATGAAGATCCCGCCAGCACGGAGACCCTGCTGCTTTTTCATTTCGCGCAGCCGGATACCGCCTGTGTTACGCTGCTGGAAAGTCTGACCCGGTTGAAAAAGGTGTATGAGTGGAAGAAGAATGTCGGCCCCCTGCCCCTGCACATTGTTCTGCATCTTGAAAAAGAGGGCGACCCCCCTGGACCCTTGCATGACGCTACGGCGAGCTTCTGGGATCTTCTCCAGCTCGAGCAGCCCTATGTAACGTCCCCCTTGAAACAGCAGTGGGCGGAAAATCCGGCCGGTGAAAATGGTTTGTCCCACACCTTTGCCGAGGCTGGCAATGGGTTGTATCTTCTCTCCTTATCCATTCCGGAAATCCCGCGCATCGAGATTTTTCCCCACCGCGCCCTTCCCCTTGCCGGACCGCTTGCCCCCTGTTTTTACTGCGGCATGACCACCCACAAGCCGGCGGACTGCCCTGGGAAAATGTTGACCATGGCCACCCAGGGGATTTCCCTGGCCGGGTATCTGCCCCTTGAAACATTGAGCGAACTGTTTGGCAAGGCCCTGGCCGTGCAGGAAAAATTGGCCAACCTGATGGCGGCAGGGCTTACCGTATCCCAGATCCGCCAGAGTCCCCTCCTCCAGGTGTATCTTGCCTATTTTGACCTGAACCTGATCTGTCAGCCCAGGTTTTTGTGGAACATTGCCTTTAACAGCAATGCCAAATGGGAGGAATTGACCAAGCCGGAGACGGTGTCGGTGGACAGCCACAGCCTGCATCTTGGCCTTGATTGTCTGCGGGTGGGCCAGTACGCCCAGGCCGAGGATCTCTTTGTCGAGGAAAGCAGACGGCCAAAGGGCAAGCAGTTTTATGCCACAATCGGTCGCGCCTTTGTCGCCCTCGAGCTCGATCGGGACAACGATCTCGAGCATTTTCTGGAACATGCCGCGGTGATGGCGAATTCTGACAAGGAAAAGATCTATATCTCCCTGTTGCAGTCCAGGTATTATGCCCTCCACGATGATCACTGGAAGGCGGGACACGCGCTGGACAATGTTTTCAGCCTACGCCGGGATCTTGCCGAGGCCCTTTATCGGCAGGTCCAGCTTATGGTCCAGGGGGATATGGGAGAGAAAGGCCTCCGGCAGCTCCGGGCTCTGGTTGCCGAACGCAAAGAGCTGTTTTTGGCCGCGCTCATGGACCCGCAACTGCTTGCCGTTGCGGGTCCGGTTGAGGATCTCCTCGCGGTCCGGCTACAGGTCCAGCGACAGGAGGCCGAAGAAAACCTGCTGAAGGCCCAGACGGTCTGCCAGGATATCCAGACTTGGTTTCCCGAGGAGGATGAAGGCCCGGCCCCCCTGTTCGCCGACCTTGCCGGCCTCGAAACGCAGTTTGCCCAGGGAAGTTATTACGACCTTCTTGAGGTGGCGCACAAGGCCCAGGCGTTGTTGCGGGGCTGCTACCGATTGCAGGAAAACGCCCTTGATGCCATGAAGGCCGATATTGCCCGGATGCTGGCGACCTGGGAATCCTTTAGGCGTTACTGGCAGGGCTATCCCTACCAGTCTTTTTTTGGAAATTTTCAGGAAATTCTCCAGGCGACTCGCAAAAACCTCAGTGAAATAGAAACCCTGGCCCTGCAGAACATGCACGGCCAGCTCTACCAGACGGTTCAGGAGCGGCTGGCCCAGGTTCGGGAGGGTTGCGACGCCTTGACGCCTCTCTCTGCAAGGATGAATTGGGTAAGAATTTTGTTCGACGGGGCAAAGCTGTTTGGCCGAAAATTGCTCATGACCGAGGTGGTTCTGCTGGGGGTGGGGGCGTTGCTCTTTCCCCTCCTGGCCTTCTTTCTGGCTGGTGACTCCGACGGGGTGCTCGCGCTGCTGACCAACTCGTGGCTCCAGAGACAGGCGCTGCTCATCGTCACCCTGTTTGTCGCGCCGCTGTTCGCTTTGGGCCAAACGCTCTGGCAGATGATGGACACCTAGCAGGATCTCGCCTCCAGGGGCAGGTTCTGATGCGTGGTGCGCCCGACAGGATTCGAACCTGTGACCTACGGCTTAGAAGGCCGGTGCTCTATCCGACTGAGCTACGGGCGCCCATGTGCGACAGATATTAGAACGATCAGGCCAAGAAAGCAATACCGTTTTCGCCCTTGCATCCCGGGCCAGGCCCTATTCTTTTTTCTTCACCTCTTTCCAGACAGGGCCCTTGGCGGTATCGACCACTTCGATGCCCTTTTCCGCCAATTCCTGACGCACCCCGTCCGCCTTGGGCCAATCCTTTTGTTTCCTTGCCTCCTCCCGATCCCGGATCAGCCTGTCGATTTCCGGGGCAAGGGGACATTCTTCAAGCCGCATGATCCGGAGGACGGAATTAATCCGGCCCAGGGCCTCCAGGATATAGTCCTTTTGCTCGCGGTCAAGGAACCCCTGGCTCAGAATCGGGTTGGTCTTTTTGACAAAATCA
This sequence comes from Thiovibrio sp. Mzg5, assembly GCF_055379285.1. Taxonomy (NCBI): domain Bacteria; kingdom Pseudomonadati; phylum Thermodesulfobacteriota; class Desulfobulbia; order Desulfobulbales; family Thiovibrionaceae; genus Thiovibrio; species Thiovibrio sp. Mzg5. The sequence goes on from NZ_AP022872.1 coordinate 2,341,428, forward strand.
AAAAGAGCGGCAAAGGCTTTGGAGACATTCAGGTCATCGTCCAAGGCCGAGAAAAACCGCCCTTCCATGTCGGAAAGATAGGCGGCGACCTCCGGGTGGGGCAAGCCGGGTGGCAGGCAAAGCAGCTTGCCGACAAAGCCGTCAAGGCGTTGCAGGTTTTTGCGGGCCGCGTCCAGACTGCGGAAGGAGAAATTGATCGGCTTCCGATAGTGGGTCCGGATCAGGAAATAGCGCATCTCCCTGCCGGTGTAGCCCTTGGCCAGGACATCCCGCAAGGTGATGATGTTCTGATGGTCCGCGGACATCTTCTTCCCGTCCACCAGCAGCAGTTCGCTGTGCAGCCAGAAATTCGCCAGGGGCTTGCCGGTGATCGCCTCGGCGATGGCGTTCTCGTTCTCGTGGTGCGGGAAGAGCAGATCGCGGCCGCTGGTATGGATATCCATGGTTTCCCCGAGCAGGTCCAAGGTCATGGCCGCGCATTCAATGTGCCAGCCGGGCCGCATGTTCCCCCACTCGGTGGCAAAAAAAATGCCGCTTTTCAGCTCACCTAAGGTCGACCGCTTGAGCAGGGTGAAATCAACCGGGTTTTCCTTTTCATAGTCGTCCAGGTCAACGGTTTTCCCGACCTGAATCTTGCTCAAATCCACACCGGAAAGCCTGCCATACTTGGCGAATTTCGAGATGTCAAAATAGATGGAGCCATGTTTTTCGTAGGCGTAGCCCTTATCTACCAGCTTCTTAGCCAGAGCGATCATGGCCGGGACATGCTCGGAGGCTCTGGGGTAGCCCGTGGCTTCCAGCACCTCCAGCGTAGCCAGATCCTGTTTGAACTCCCGGATATAGGTGTCGGTGAACCCGGCAAGGCTCTCTTTGCTTTTGCCTGCGCCCTGGATGGTGTTGTCGTCCAGGTCGGTGAAATTCATATAGAATTTTACCTGATAGCCGGCAAGTGCCAGTACCCGGTGAATGAGATCGGCAACCATAAAGCGGCGGCAATGGGCCAAGTGGGCCAGCTCGTGGGCGGTGGGGCCGCAGGCGTAGAATGTCACGGTGTCCGGCACCAGGGGCTTAAACACCTCTTTCTTGCGGGATAAGGTATTGAAAAAGCGCAGCTCCGCCTGCTGGGACTCCTCCGCTTCCTGCTTGGTGAAAAGTTCGGTGGACAGATACTTCTCGCCGCCATCGGGGAAGATGGCCACCAGCACGCCTTCCTTCATCTGGGAGGCGCGGGTAAGGGCTGCGGACATGGCAGCCCCGGAACTCATCCCGGCAAAAATCCCCTCTTTGCGAGCCAGGAGGCGGACCGAAGTGAAGGCCTCTTCATCCGGGATGTTGATGATCTGGAATGGGAGTTTTTTGTCAAAAATTCCGGGGGTGTAGGACTCCTTCATGTTCTTGAGCCCTTGCAGCTTGTGGCCGAGAAAGGGCTCCACCGCAGTGATGCGCACCTCGGGATGGTGCTCGCTGAAATACCGGCACAACCCCATGACCGTGCCGGAGGTCCCCAGGGTGGCGACGATATCCGTCACTCTGCCCCCGGTTTGTTCCCAAATCTCCGGCCCGGTTGTCTTGTAATGGGTCAGCCAGTTTGCCGCATTGTTGAACTGGTCGGTGAGGAAATAGCGATCCGGATACTGACGGGCCAGGGCATAGGCCTGTTCGATGGCCCCATCGGTGCCGCGCTTGCCGGGGGTGAGTAAGATCTCGGCGCCAAAGGCCTCCATGATCTTGCGCCGCTCGATACTCGCCGATTCCGGCATGATCAGCTGGCATTTATAGCCCTTGACCGCACAGACCATGGCCAAGCCGATGCCGGTGTTGCCGCTGGTGGCTTCCAGCACGATCTTGTCCGGGGTCAATTCGCCCTCGGCCTCGGCGGTTTCAATCATGTTCAGGGCAACCCGGTCCTTGACCGAGCCGCCGGGGTTGAAGGCCTCCAGCTTGGCGTAGATAGCCACCTTCTTCAGGGGATTCAGACGCTTGATCGGTACCAGCGGGGTATTGCCGATCTTGTCGAGGATGGAGTGTATTACCGGTTTGTCGGGCGTGGATGGCGTCATGGCGGGCTCAGCTTTTGGTGTCTACATCCCGGGAAACGGGAAAACAGCAGGATCAATTATCAACGATATCGGCAGAATACAACAGAACCGTCGGGCAAACCAGCCAAATTATTGTTCGCCAAGGGGTGGGTTGCAACGGAGAAAGCATAAAAAAAGGCAAGCCCCGGAAGGGGCCTGCCTTGAAGCAACGAAGTGCATAACAAAAAAGGGTGATTTTTTAAGCTTCCTTCTCCAGCTTGACGCTGATTGCCACCTTGTAGAGGATGGAGAGGATGAAGAAGCCTGTGGCCCAGATGGCTGCGGTGATGCCAAGCTCCTGGACGCTGGGGTAATACTCGGTTACCTGGTCCAGCATGTTCGGGACAAAGCCGCCGAGCACCAGGCCGAGGCCCTTGTCAATCCAGAAGGAAAGGAAGATGAGGAGGCAGGAAACCACCAGCAGCCCATCGGATTGCCTGGCCCGGGAGACAAAGATCAGGCCGATGCCGACCAATCCCATGATTACCGAGGCCCGCATGAAGGGTACCAGATTGTTGAATACCTCCTCACCATGACCAAGACCCCAGTAGAGGTAATCCAGGGTATGCATGTGGCCGGGAATCTGGCTGTAGTACGCAACAAAGAATTCGCAGCCCAGGAAGAAAAAGTTGAGTATGGCGGCATAGCCGATGATGGTCACCAGCTTGTCCTGTGCTTCCCGGCCCACGTCAAACTTGGTGGTCCGCTTGAGGATCATGGCGATGATCATCAGCAGGGCCGGCCCCGCAGCAAAGGCGGAGGAGAGAAAGCGGGGGGCCAGGATGGCGGTGAGCCAGAAATGACGGCCCGGCAGACCGCAGTACAGAAAGGCGGTGACGGTGTGGATGCTGATCGCCCAAGGGATGGAAAGGTAGATGAAGGGCTTGATCCACTTGGGATACTTGATCCCCTTGTACTCGGACTGCAAGACCACCCAGCCGCAGAGGACGTTGAGGACCAGGTAGCCGTTCAAGACGATCATATCCCAGAACAGCATGGAATGCGGGGTGGGGTGGAGCAGCACGTTCATGGCCCGCATGGGCTGGCCCAGGTCGGCAATGATGAACATCAGGCACATGGCGATGGCCGCAATGGCCATGAACTCGCCCAGGATGACGATACGACCGAACGCCTTGTAGTTATGGAGATAATACGGCAGCACCAGCATCAGGCCACCGGCGGCAACGCCGACCAGAAAGGTAAACTGGGAGATATATATCCCCCAGGTCACATCCCGACTCATGCCGGTTATCCCTAAGCCATAGTTAAACTGCTGCACGTAACAGAGGCCGCCTACACCCATTATGGAGAGCAGGAAGAGCATCCATACCCAGTACCCTGTGCTTCCTTTTAATGCTTTTTCAATCATGGTCTTTACCTCAAATAATATAGAAGAGGGATGGATGTGTCCCTGCAGAGGGTTTCCGCTGGATGGTGAAGGTTGTCTTCAGTACCTGGCTGATCTCGGAGTTGGGATCATTCAGGTCGCCGAAAACAAGGGCCTTGCTTTGGGCTGCCGCTTCCACACAGGCCGGAATCTGGCCGATGGCCAACCGCTCGGTGCAGAAATTGCATTTTTCCACCACCCCGCGCATCCGGGTGGGGAATTTGGGATTTTCCGCCTTGATAAACGGCTGCCCGTTTGCATCCTTGCCGCGCGGGTCGCGCCAGTTGAAGCTCCGGGCGCCGTAGGGACAGGCCGCCATGCAGAATCGGCAGCCGATGCAGCGGTGGTAGTCCATGCCGACAATGCCGTCCTTGCTCCTAAAGGTCGCTTGGGTGGGGCAGGCACGGACGCAAGGCGGGTTGTCGCAGTGGTTGCACAGGGTCAGGATCGGCAGGGAATTTAAGCCTTCCGGCTGCTTGTAGTGGCTGCTGTCATCCGGGAAAACATGCTGGAAGGAGTCCACCCAGATCCACTTGATCTCGTCCTTCTTGTTGCCGAAATCCGGCACATTGTGGATGGTGTGGCAGACAGAGACGCATTTGTCCGCCAGACCTGGATTTTCGGTGAATTTCTTGACATCAATGACCATGCCATAGCGTTTGCCGGTTTTTGCTGCGGCAGCACCGTGGCCACCAGCTGCAGCAGCAGCCTCGCCGTGTTCGGAGGCCAGAGCCTCGCCCTTGAGCAGGGTGTTAAAGGCCGAGGGTGCGGCAATGCCGGCAATGGCGGTGAGCCCGGCAATCTTCAAAAAATCTCTTCTCTTGCTATCCATGTTACATCGCCTCCTTCGGCTGGAGATGACAATCCCAACAATACGGTTTCACGGAGGTATAGTTGTGGCAGGTGTCACAGAATTTCTTCTTGTCGCTGTGACATTTCATGCAGCCATTCTGCAGGCTCCGCACATACTCGGTGCCGTTGGGGGTTTTCCCGACGCGGGCCCCGTCTTCGCGCAGGATGTCATCGCGCCACTGATTGAGCAGCACCATGTGCGAAGTCCGCATATACGCAGTCGGCGCAACACACTCCGTGTAATCCTTTGGTTTTTCAGGTTTAGGCAATTTACTGATATCCCCGGACTTATACCACATCGGGGATGTCATGACGCCCAAGAACAGTATCAACGCAGGTATGATTCTTCCTTTCCCGTACATGGCTATCAGCCCTCCATTCCTGCAAGTGGCTCAAAACGGAGACCCGTTTCACGCTCTTTTTCTCCCTCCATGACCAGAGCGTTGCCAACCAGCTCGGACACGCCGCAGACTTCCACGTCGGGATTCCAGTAGTTCATCAGACTCGTCAAGGTGGCGCGGTCGATGGCGCATACACAGGAAAGCATATTGACCGCATGCTTGTCGCGTACATGTTTGACCGCGTTGGCCCTTGGCAACCCTGCCCGCATTCTCAGTTCCATGATTTCATCGGTGTTCAAACCGGTGCCGCTACCGCAGCAGAAGGTTGACTCCCGGATGGTGTTTTCCGGCATCTCGTGGAAATTATTGACCACATTCTGCAAGACATACCGGGGTTCCTCGAGCAAGCCCATGGCGCGCGCCGGGTTGCAGGAGTCATGATAGGTGGCAATCCGGTGATCGTTGCGTTTCGGATCAAGCTTCAGCTTGCCGTGCTTGATCAGATCCGCAGTGAACTCACTGATATGGACCATCTTGGTGGAAGCCGCATTCTCGAACACCGTGCCCGTAATGGGTGACTTCGGCACTTCCAGGAAGTCGGCCGGGCCGTTCATGGTGTCCATATACTGATGGAGCACCCGCCACATGTGGCCGCATTCGCCGCCCAGGATCCACTTGACCCCCAACCGCTTGGCCTCGGCGTACATCTTGGCGTTGAGCTTCTTCATCATCTCGTTGTTGGTGAAGAGGCCGAAGTTGCCGCCCTCCGAGGCGTAGGTGCTGAAGGTGTAATCCAGGCCGATGTGCTCGAAAAGCAGGAGATAGCCCATGGCCGTGTAGATGCCGGGTTCAGCAAAGACATCCGCCGAAGGAGTGATGAACAGCACTTCCGCGCCCTTACGGTTAAAAGTCGGGTTGCAACGGATGCCGGTGATCTCTTCGATATCGTCGCAGAGATACTCGATGTTGTCTTTGAAGGTGTGGGGCTGGAGGCCCATGTGGTTGCCGGTGCGGTTCGAGTTGGCAGCCGGCTCCAGGATCCAGTTGATGTTGACCCCCACCAGATGGAGCAACTCACGGCCCATCATGGTGATCTCGGCGGTATCGATGCCGTAGGGGCAAAACACCGAACAGCGACGGCATTCGGTGCACTGGTAGAAGTACATGAACCATTCCTTCAGCACCCCGAAGGTCATCTCGCGACCCCCGGCCATTTTGCCCAGGAGCTTGCCGGCCAGGGTAAAGTCGTTCCGATATACGGAGCGCAGAAGCTCGGCCCGGAGAACCGGCATGTTCTTGGGATCGCCGGTGCCCAGGAAGAAGTGGCACTTGTCGGCGCAGGCGCCGCAACGCACGCAGCAGTCCATGAAGATCTTGAGGGAGCGGAACTTGTCCAGCCTTTCCTTGAGACCCTGAAGGATGATCTCCTTCCAGTTCTCAGGCAATTTCCAGTCGTCGCTCTCCGGGTCCCAGTTTCTGGGGTTGGGGAACTTGTGGTACTCGACAATTTCCTGTTTGGCCGGGTAGGCGTAATTGCCGGGCTTGAATTCCGCCGGCACGTCCCACCAGTCGTTTTTCGGAATAGCCCCGGTCATCATGGACGGGGCCTTCGCAACGCTTACACCGAGTTTATCTGCTTTCATGATTGCCATTGTTCTTATTCCTTCTCAACGGGTATTCCGCCTTCCTTCATGAACTCCCTGAACTCGTCCTCGTAGGCAGCGTAAGAATGCGGCTTGATGTTGGGATCATTCCACGGATTGATGTGCCGGACCATCCGGCTGTTGTTGATCATGTTCCGGGTAGGGCTCATGAAAACACCGGCCATATGCATCAGCTTGCTGAAGGGGATATAGATCAGCAGGGCGCAGACCAGGAAGACATGGATGAAGAAGATCGAGCCGATCTGCCCAGCGGCGATGGTCGGGGAAAAGGTGGCCAGGCCATGGGTCAACTGCTTGATCGCCACCACGTCGGCCCTGAAAACGTAGCGCATCAGGATGCCGGTGAAGGCGATGCCGAAGATCAGGAACAGGGGGAAGTAATCGCCGGGCAGCGAGATGTAACGGATGTTGGAAAGCATCACCCTGCGGAGGAACAAAAAGGCAATGGCGCCGAGAAAGATTGCGTCGGTCTGGTAGAAAACCGGCGCGCCGATCTGCAGGAAGCCATCGCCGAACTCAAGGGCCGCTACAAAGCCGGGGACCGGGTCCATGAACAGCCGCATATGCCGGAGAATAATAACCAAGAAACAGTAGTGGAACAGGATGGCGAACAGCCAGAGAAACTTGCTGGAGCCGTACACCAGCTTGGGCCCTTCGTGCATCTCCGCCTTGGTGTTGCGGAACAGGGAGCGGAACAGAAAGACCTCCAGAAACATCCTGGCGATTACCCCGAGTTTGGTGGAGGGGCAGTCGATCTTGTTCTGCTTGATCCAGGGCAGGGAGTTGGCCTGACCACAGGTGGTCGGAATCCGGAAGGGAACCGGAGATTTTGCCCAGTACAACACGCGGTAGGCAAACCCTCCCAAAAAGAGGGCAAAGGCAAGATAGGGCAAGATAATCCCCGTCAGCGCCTGCCCACCCGGCACCTGGGCGGCCACCAGGGCGACCGCGATAAGCGCCAACACTGCGATGAATGGACTCAGGATTCTCATTTACTGTTACCTCGCATCATGGTTACACGTTAATGGTTTTAAGCTCCGCCTTGGGGGCGGTATTTTCGTCCATCAGCTTCGAAGGGCAACCGCCGTCCGTGGTGATGTGGTTTCCGCTTTTGATCTCCGCGATCCGGGTCTGATAGAGCCTTTCCCGGCAGGCGGCATACAGGTCGAACAGGGTATAAGCCAGGATATCGGCCTTTTCCTCAAACGCCTGCCAGCCCTCGAGGTCCGCAACTTTTTCTTTTTGGCACACAGACTTGACCACTCTTTTCAGGGTGTAGGCCATGGAGACCGCCTCGGAGGGGGCAAAGGTCTGCACGGCTCGGATCTGGACCATCTGCTCCAAGGGGGCAACGATCTTTTCGGCTTCGTTTTTTTCAAAAAGCAGGCCGTACACTTCCCAGAGGCTGCTTTTCACGGCATAGCCCACCGGATTGGCAAACTGGTCCTTTACTTTTTTAAAAATCCGGGCGCCGTCCTCCGGATAGGTCGCCAGCACCTGATCGACCCAAGCATCCAAAATCTCGCCCTTATTTTCGATGAGCAGTTCTTGCAACAGCATGATTTCCCCTCTTGAAACCCCTGTTTTTTTAGGGGAAATACCTACATCCTGAATGGTCATTCAGAATATGAATGGCATTGGTAGCATGTTTCAACCCAGATTTCAATAAGAAAAATGTGCGGGGAAAGGGGCGGGTTACGAGATGGTGTCGAGGAGAATGCCGGCTTCCTGCTGGAGGTTCCTGAGGAGAGCCGGTAGGTCGTTCAGATCAATGACTGCGTCGCCGATAATGGAGCATTGCTCATTACCGCTGCAGTCATAGACATCAAGGGAATAGCCGTGTTCGTCTTTGATGAGGACAAGATGGATGAGGATTTTCCGATTTTTAAGATGGGTGTTGACCTGTTCCACCAACCGCCGCACCCCACTTTCTTCGGTGGAGGGAAAAAGGGCTTGCTCCTGCTGGCGGCGCTCCTCCCGGTTGCGCTGCCATTCCCGGGTGAAGGCGCCAACGCGCGCCACCGGACTGAGGCCGTCAATGGGGTCGACCTTTTTTTCCTTGCGATACGGATCGCTTCGTATCGTCGGTCGTGGAAATTTGATCTCTTCGGAAATAACCATTGTCTCCCCCTCTCTGCGGCAGCCTCCTTATCGTGCGTTATTGCTTCTCCTTGATATTCTGTCATAATACCCATCGACATTATTCTCAGAAAACTATAATTTTTTCGCTGTGCGCCTTAGATTTCCAGTTCCACCCCTTCCATGGCAAAAAAAATCTCCGTGGTGCCCTGCCCTGCCGGGGCGCAATATTTCTCCGCCAAGGCGTCGATCTGGTCATCGGTGCGCATGGGATCATGATGAAACAGGGCCAGGGATTTCACCCCTGCCTGCTTGGCTGCGGCAACGGCATGCTCAAAAGGGGAATGGCCCCAGCCCAGGAATCTGGCCGTGTATTCCTCCTGGGTGTACTGGGTGTCATGCACCAACAGGTCTGCTCCGGAAAAAAACTGCGCCAAAACGCCATTCTGTTCCTGGGCCACCAGCTCGCCCTCGGTGGCCATGCCTTCGTCATAGGAAGGGTCTTCCGGGTTGGTGCAGAAAACATTGTGGAACGGCTCGGTGTCATAGGCCGTGCAGATCGTCTTTCCTTGGTAGGCAAAGCGGTAGCCAAGGCAGAGGATGGGATGATTCAAGTATTTTGCCGTGACGGTGATGCCGTCGCCCAGATCGAACTCCCCTTCCTTGAGATCAAGATATTCAATCTTGGCGGCAAGCTCTGCCTGGCGAACCGGGAAATAACGGTAGGTCAGCTGGCCGCCCACGACCTTTTCCAGGGTGTCGCCCTCAAAACTGACCGGCCCATGGATGCGGATGGTGCTGCCCGGCACATAAATAGGAGTGAAGAAGGGAAAGCCCATGATGTGATCCCAGTGGGTATGGGTCAAAAAGATATCCGTGGTGATCGGGCCTTGCTTGAAATCATTGGCCATCATGAAATTACCCAGCTCCCGAATACCAGAGCCGGCATCAATGATGAGGAGACGATTGACTTCCGGAAAACGCAGCTCGATACAGGCGGTATTCCCGCCGTATTTCATGGTTTTTGGTCCGGGACAGGGGATGGAGCCCCTAACCCCCCAAAATTTGACTTTTATGCTCATGCTGTCTCCCTGGCGACCTGGAGAAAAACTTGGGCCTTTTCGATTTCCTGCTGCACAACTGGGTGCAGATTGGAAAGATCACGCCATTTCAGGCCGACCTCGGCGAGCAGCTCGTTGAGCCTGGACATCTCCGGATAGCGGTCTCCGGCGGAACCGACGTCAAAGAGGTTGGCGTAGGTGTTCGCCAGAGCCACCACCGCAACGAGCTGCCGGTTATTGGGGGAGGCGTTTTCCGGGGTGTGGTGGAAGCGGAGCATTTCGGTGAGCCCAAGGTTAAGCTGCCATTTGTCGGCGATCATCTTCCCTGCCCGGCTATGGTCAAAGCCCAGGAGCATCTCCTCGGCTCGCGGCAGTGGCCCCTGCTCAATGGCGGCCAACTCCAGGGTCTGCCGGTACTCCTCGGCGAAACAGTTGTTCAGCGGAATCTTCCCCAGGTCGTGGAGCAGTCCGGCGACAAAGAATTCCTCCTGCATCATGCCGGGAATTCCCTTGAGGCCGGCCAGGGCCTTGGCCATCACCCCCACACAGAGGGAGTGGGTCCAGAATGCATCCATGGACAGCGAGCGAAAGGAGTCTTCCTTGCCCATGCTGCCCAGGACCGCAGTACTCAGGGCCAGGTTTTTCACGGTGTTGATCCCGAGCATGATGATAGCCCGGGTGAGGGAATTGATCTGATTGGGTAGGGAATAATAGGCCGAGTTGATGAGCTTGAGCACCTGTCCGGTCAGAACCGGGTCCAGGGCGATGACCCGGTTCAGGTCGTTGGCCGAGGTGCTGGGGGTATTGCAGACCTCCAGAACCTTGGTCACCGTGGTGGACAGGCTCGGCATCCGCTCGATATATTTCTGGATCAGCGCGAAACGCTGTTCGGTGGTCAGGGGGGCCCCGGGCATCAGCAGAACCTATTGTTAAGTTTAGGAGCCGTTACGAACTAATACCTTCTTCTTTTGACCAGTTCGTTACGGCTCCTTATGCCGTTTGGGTTAGTCAAGACGAAGATATTACTTGTTACAACGGCTAGACCATAGTAGCTGAGGCTGATCACGTGGTCAAGGAGGGGTGGTCAACAATCGTGCTTTATCAGAAAATCGCGAACCATTTCGTTCATGATCTCAATTTGCGGCCTGCCGGTTTCATGGACAATGATCCAGACGCAGCGCTGAAAAGCCCGAAAAAGATCGCTGTCCACCTGGAGGGTCAAGCGTTCGGTTGCTCCGGCGGTGTCACCATCCAGGTCCATGGTCAGCATCCTTCCTGTCTGTTAAAGGCCACCGCCTCGGCATAGGTGACGCCGGTGCCGCCAAAGATATCCAGGGCACTGCCGATGGTGGCGTCCAACCGGTTTCGCCCCAATTCCTTGACCCGGTAGAGATCGGCAAGATTCTTCACCCCCCCCGCATAGGTGGTGGGGATGGGGCTGAAACGGCCCAGCAGCGCGGTGAGCTCTTCCTCGATTCCCGCGCATTTGCCCTCCACGTCAACGGCGTGGATCAAAAACTCGCAGCAGTGGTTGGCAAAATAGCCGAGGGACTCTTCGGAAACCGTCACCTTCGTGAATTTCTGCCACCGGTCGGTAACGATATAATAGGCGTCCCCTTTTTTCCGGCAGCTTAAGTCCAAGACCAGCCGCGCCTTGCCCACCGCCCGGACCAGCTCTTTCAGCCGGTCTTCATGCACCACCCCGTCCTTGAACACCGCCGAAGTGACAATCACCGCGCTGGCCCCCTGATCGAGCCACTGGGCAGCATTGTCCGCGGTAATGCCGCCGCCCAGCTGCAGCCCTCCGGGAAAGGCTTGCAAGGCTCCGGCGGCGGCTGCTTCGTTGCCCTGGCCCAACATGATCACATGGCCGCCGAACAGCCCGTCCCGCTTATACATGGCGGCATAATGGGCAGCTGGCTGGTCCGAGGCAAAGTTGGTGGTCAGACTCCCCTGCTGTGCATCGGAGAGGGTGGAGCCGACAATCTGCTTTACCCGGCCATGGTGGAGGTCAATGCACGGTCTGAATTTCATGGGCTATCATCTGTCCTGTGTCTTGGGGCAACTGACTGAATTTCTGGCAAGAGTAGCCCGTTCTCCGGGAAAAGGTCAATAAAAAAGGCGGACAGCTTGCGCCGTCCACCTTGTACAGATCCATCCTTTACTGCCCGCGATTACTTGCAATCTTCCCTGATCATGAAGGTCCGGGGATCAAGCTTGAGGAGCTTGCCGCATTTGCTCACCGCTGCGGAGCCCTTGATGATCTTCAGGTCAATGCAGTCGCTTTGCGGGACGGGCTGGAGGAGGACAACGGTGTTGAACAGATCTTCCATGCCGTTGCAGGGGGCAGGCACTGCGGTGTCCGCCCCATCGCTGCACACGGCGGAAAACCAGATCTGCAGGTCCATAGCCTTGGCCAGCTCCCGCATCCCTTCCAGCACCGCACGCTCGGTTTTGACAAAATCAAAGCCGTCAACCACCATGCAACTCGGCTTAATGACGTTCTGCTGCATAAGGTCATGCAGCCGCTCTTCCAATTTGGCCAGGCTGAACTTGGACTCGTTGAAGGTGATGATCATCCGGTTGCGCATGATCGTGTCGTGGATTTCCCCGGCATTCTCAAGCTTGCAGCCCTCGGCAATATCCTTGAACATGTCGTCGTACCAGAGCTTGGTCTTATCCAGGCTCTGGCCCACGCTGACATGGACAACCTGCTTGTCGTTCATCAGGCTGTCCAGGGCGATCTGCACCAACAGCGCGGTTTTGCCCACGCCGGGTCGTGCCATGACCAACCCCATCCGGCTGGATTCCTTGGCGTCGCTTTCCCCCTTGAGGTGGCGGATGGGATTCTTTTCAATCAGCTCTTGTTTCAGCATGGCGGGATCCTATTTTTGTAATTATTCAGCTTGACGCCGACATTGGACAAAAACCACGGAAGGTAACTGTTCAGCAGTGCCGTCGATGCGCGAAAGAGGTCGATTCGCCATACTCCAGTATGCGAATCGACCGATGACAAAGCAGATGCGGTGCTGCTGGGCAGTTACCTATTTTTTCTCTTTTTTCTGGGCCTTGGCGATCAACTCTTCGGCAACGCTCTTGGGCACCTGCCGGTAGGCGGCAAATTCCATGGTAAACTCTGCCTTGCCCTGGGTCAAGGAACGAAGATCGGTTGAATAGCCGAACATCTCGGAAAGCGGCACCTCGGCCTCGATGACCGTGTAGGCGTCTTCCTCGTTGGTGCCGATGATGATGCCGCGCCGCTGGTTCAGGCTGCCCATGATCGAGCCTTGGAACTCGGAGGGGCCCTCGGCCGCAACCTTCATGATCGGCTCCATGATCATCGGCTTGGCCTTGAGATATGCCTCCTTGAAGCCACCGATGGCAGCGAGCTGAAAGGCGATGTCCGAGGAGTCCACGGCATGGGAGGCACCGTCGTTGATGGCGCAACGCACCCCGGTGACATGGGCGCCGATGAGCACGCCCTTGTCCAGGCACTTCTGGAAACCCTTGTCGCAGGAGGGGATGTACTCCCGGGGCACCGAGCCGCCGACAATCTGGTCGACGAATTCATACTCGCCCTCTTCCAGGGGCTCGATGTAACCGGCAACCCGCCCGAACTGGCCGGAGCCGCCGGTCTGCTTCTTGTGGGTGTAGTTGAACTCGGCCCGCTGGGTGATGGTCTCGCGGTAGGCAACCTGGGGCGCACCCACGGTTACCTCGGCCTTGTATTCGCGTTTCATCCGCTCGACGTACACGTCAAGATGCAGCTCACCCATGCCGGAGATGATGGTCTCCATGGTCTCGGGGTCCACAAAGGTCTTGAAGGTGGGGTCTTCCTTGGTGAAACGGTTCAGGGCCTTGGACATGTTGTCCTGGGCCTTGTTGTCAATCGGGGTGATGGACAGCGAGATAACCGGCTCCGGCACATGCATGGAGGTCATGGAAAAATTGTAATCCGAACCGGCGGTGAAGGTGTCGCCGGAGGCACAATCAATGCCGAACAGGGCCACGATATCGCCGGCGCCTGCTTCGTCGATCTCTTCCATATCGTCGGAGTGCATCCGCACCAGACGGCCGACCTTGGCCTTCTTACCGGTCCGGACATTGACGATGGAATCGCCTTTCTTCAGGGTCCCCTGGTAGGTGCGGACATAGGTCAGCTGCCCGTACCGGCCATCCTCAAGCTTGAAGGCCAGGGCCAGCAAGGGGTCGCTCGATACGTTGCTCACCTTGACCTCGGCCTCGTCGTGGTCCAGATCCAGGGCGAAGTTTTCAACATCGGTCGGGCAGGGCAGATAGGAGACGACCGCGTCCAGCAGAAGCTGTACCCCTTTGTTCTTGTAGGCGGTGCCCATCATTACCGGGGTGAAGGCCAGGTCCAGCGTGCCCTTGCGGATCGCGGCCATGATCATTTCCTCGGTGGGCGTACCTTCCAGCACGGCCTCCATCAATTCATCGGAGAACATGGAAACCGCATCCAGCATCTCTTCCCGCTTGAGGTCGCATTCCTCTTTGTACTGGGCCGGGATCTCTTCTTCGCGGATCACGTCGCCGTTTTCCCCGTCAAAATAGATGGCCTTCATCCGGACCAGATCGATGAGCCCCTGCATGTCGCCCTCAAGGCCCATGGGTACCTGGATGGGCACGGCATTTAGGGCCAGCTTTTCGCGCAGCTGCTTGATGACCTTGTCCGGATTGGCGCCGGTACGGTCGCATTTATTGATAAAGGCCACGCGGGGAACCCGGTAACGGGTCATCTGCCGGTTCACCGTGATGGACTGAGACTGGACGCCGCCAACGGAACAGAGAATCAGCACCGCGCCGTCGAGCACGCGCAGGGCCCGCTCAACCTCAATGGTGAAATCCACATGCCCGGGGGTGTCGATGATGTTGATGGCATGGTCCTTCCAGTCGCAATAGGTCGCGGCGGAACAGATGGTGATGCCCCGTTCCCGCTCCAGCTCCATGGAGTCCATCTTGGCGCCGACGCCGTCCTTGCCGCGCACTTCATGGATGGCATGAATACGCTGGGTATAAAAAAGGATGCGCTCGGTCAGGGTGGTTTTTCCCGAATCGATATGGGCGCTGATTCCAATATTGCGGACCTTCGTAATGTCTCTCATGGTAAGTCTTCCACTCCATTCGTGCATGTGTGCGGTTACGGCTAGCGCCGGTCAAGGCACCATACCTTGGAAAACCGGCATTAAAAAACGGCCCTGGTCTGGGGCCGTATGGACAGTCTTTTTCAGAACAGGCACTTTTACTTCTAAGCCCTGCTGCTGTCAAGGGAAAAATTCGCGCATTCGCACGCAGTTACTTGTGGCGGCAAGGGGGAAATTGGGGGCGATAGGAGAAGGGAAGAAAAAGCAAGTCAGCCCGGGAGAAAACGCCATCGCTTAAGAAGGCCACTGGTCCAGATATCAGGTGCGTCTTATCGGCTGGATCGATCTGGTGATTTAGCCAGGAGAATCTGGTCAAATCACCAGATTCTCCTCTTCCCCTCTCCGCGCCGTGTTGCGCATCATCTTGTTTCTACGTCCATTTTTTTCTGACAAACCATGGCATTAATCTTGCTAACTTCCTGATGAAGATCAGCGCACTGAGGTGTGCCTTGTATATGATGGAGCACCTGGAACACGCAATCAAGAAGCAAGGGAGGAGAAAATGGGGAATTGGAGATGGCCGCCTGGGATTGGCGGCAGAGTTGAAGCCACGACTGTAGGACTAAGATGCCACGTTTGTTTCAAGACGTCAGGCCGAAACGCGTCCTGTTGGACGCAGAAGGAGGAGAAAAATGCGTAGAAATATTTTAATGCTTTCCCTGATCGCGGGGATGGTAGCCCTGTCCGGCGCGGGGATGTCCGTCAACAGCGCCAAGGCCGCCGCACCAAGTGCCGAGTCCTGTAAAGACTGCCATGCAGACCTGTCCGCCAGCTTCATGAAAACCCGCCATGCCAAGGGAGCCATCACCGGCCCCAACGGCACCGGCGCCTGCCTCACCTGTCACGGCCCCAACATGGCTGCCCACTTGGAAAAGGGCGGCGGTAAGGGAACCGGCGCTTTTGCCTTCGACAAGAAGGCTGATCCCGAAGCGAAGGCCGCACAGTGCCTCATCTGTCATAGCGATTCCAAGCATCTTGCCCTCTGGGAGTCAAGCAAGCACAAGTCCGCCGGACTTTCCTGCGACAGCTGCCATTCCGGCCACTCCAGCCTGCCCAAGAGTCTGAAGATGCCCCAGACGGAGCTTTGTTTCTCCTGCCACAGAGATATCAAGTCTGAAGCCGGAAGACAGTCCCACCATCCCCTCAAGGAAGGCAAGATTTCCTGTAGCGATTGCCATGACCCGCATGGATCGTTCGGCAGCAAGAGCCTGAAGGCGGACTCCGTCAACGAGCTCTGCTATAAGTGCCATGCCGAAAAGCGCGGTCCCTTCCTGCATGAGCATCCCCCGGTTGCGGAAAACTGCCTGAACTGCCACATCTCCCACGGCGGCAACCACAACAAGCTGCTGGAACAAAAGACCCCGAACCTGTGCCACAATTGCCATACGGGGAGTGGCCATTTCACCGGGCCATATACTGCGGCAAATGGCTTCAGTTCCACGACCACTGTGGCCGCAAGGGCGGTTGGACGGTCTTGTCTGAACTGTCACGCCGCGATTCATGGCAGTACCGCAGCTGGCAAACAAGGCAAATACTTGGCCAGGTAAATATTTTGCTAATTTAGGGAGAAAACGATGAAAAAATATAATTATCTACCAGCAGTATTACTGTTGCCCCTGTTGTGTGCCCCTGGAGCCCAGGCGGCGGATAACGAGGTTACCGGCTTTGTCATGCCGTCGCTTACAAGTGTGCACATGAGCGGCCAAAAAGCGAAGTCCGGCGAATACAAAGATCCGGACAGCAGCATTTCCGGCAGCGCCGAGGTAAAATCCGAGACCGATACCGGCTATGTGACTTTCAACGCCGACGACATCGCTCAGGACAACCAGAGCTACAAAATTGAGGGCGGTCAATACGGTAAGTTCAGGCTGGACGCCTTCTACAACGAAATTCAGCATAACAACACCTTCGACGCAAAAACCTTCTATACTGGCGGCGTAGGCACGGATCGGCTCACCAGCCCGCTGTCGAACGTGCGTTATGGCCAGGCGATCACCCCGGCGATGGTAACATTTGGCAACACCTTCGACTATGAAGTTTCCCGTGACCAGTACGGCGCCGGCCTCAGGTTGGACCTGATGAAGCCTTTCTTTGCCAACTTCTCCGTGTCCCAGGAAGATCGGCAGGGCCTCAAACCGATCGGCGCTGCAAATTCCAGCTTTCCTGCCGAACTCCCTGAACCGGTGGACTACAAGACCAACATCATCCAGGCCGAAATAGGCTATGGCAAGGATCCGTACTTTGCCTCGGTGGGATATACGCACAGCAATTTTGATAATGCCTACAATACCCTGTACTTCACCGATATCTACGCCACAGCGAACCAAACCTCTTTCGTGTCCTTGCCTCCGGACAACGACTATTCCAAGTTCGATCTCAAGGGGAGGGTCAAGCTGCCGCTGAAAAGCGCTCTGGCGCTCGCGTATAGTCAGTCAAAGGCAGAAGCCGATGCGACCTTGTTTAATACCCTTAATGCTGGCGGCACTGTTAGAACTCTCACTCTGGCCGACAGCGAATTCAACGGTCGGACGGACACGACAAATTATTCCGCCGTGCTCACCTCAAGCCCGCTCGATTTTCTCGACGGGAAGATCTTCTACAAAAATTATGATACGAAGAATAAATCCGATAGAATCTCAATCATAGAATCTGGCACTACCGAGCAGCTTGGCAACGATCTCTTCGACTATACCAAAGAAAGCTACGGCATAGAGGCTGGCCTGAAACTGCCGGGCCGTATCACGCTGACGCCTTTCTACACGAAGGTGGAAACGGAGCGGCCCTTTACTCTGGCGCCAACAACGGCGGCATTCAATCCGTACTATGATGTCACCACCGACGACAACATTTACGGCTTCAATGCCAAATGGAAGGGTACGGACCTCATCTCCGCCAATATTGGCTATGAGAGAATGGACCGTGATGACAACATGGACAGTTTCGCCATGAAACACGGTACGGCTGTCCTCAATCCCTATACGCGCGAGTCTTACATTGCTTCACAGAAAAGGGATACTTACAAACTCGGCTTCGATGTCTTCCCGACCGACATGCTGAGTCTGGGCTTTACCTTTAAGCACAAGGATATCGACTACGACGAGACCCAAATCGGCCTCACGGACGAACGCAGCAATACCTACGGGGTAAGTGCCAATCTTACGCCGAACGACACGGTATCATTCTCCGCCTATGTCGATTATGAAACCGCTACACGCGAACAGCTCGTCAGGTTAGGCGCCACAGCTCCCACGGCGAGTCCTGTTGACACCATCCCAACGGACGCTGCATACAACGCAACCACCACCCTGGAGGATAAAAGTTTTGACTGGGGTGTGGGGGTAAATGTGGTCGCCATCCCCAAAACCCTGATTCTGTCGGCGCAGTTCGACCACACCCGGTCGGACGGCTTTGCAGATTATACGTATGGCCCCACCAGTGCTGCTGTCCCTCCGGCTGGCTGGACGAACGACACGATCGATTTTAATACCTGGGATGACTACAAGAAGGATGCCCTGCAGTTGAAAGGGACGTACAGCCTTTCTGCGCAGGTTGACCTCACCGGCGGCTACGCCTATGAGAAGTACAGATACAGCGACGGCCACTACGATAATTACCGGAATGTATACAATGCTAGCGCGACGGCTGGTGGCTACTTGAGCGGCGCGAACGCGAACCCGGATTATACCGCCAACGTGGTCTTCCTCGCCGCGAAGTACAAGTTCTAACCGGAGGCGATAGGCCGGGGCCGAACCTCGGTTGAAACGTCTGTACCTGAAATTCTTATGGGGGGAGGGGCATTGTCCCCTCCCCCTTTTTTTGGCATGGCGCTGATTGGCCCGTTGTGGGGTTGGAAGAAAAAAGTGGATGTGCAAGTCTTCTTCTGGCTCTGGCGACACGAATTGCATCTTGCACAGATACAGGGCGGCTGGTAGTCTTTTTTCACTCAGCGGAAATTCCGGACCCCGGTTTTCAACGGGTTGACGACTTGTTGCGAGTCCATCATATTGAGCTGGAGGGGATTATGCGGTTGTTTTTTACCCGAGACGTACTCCGTCTCCTGCTGTGCGGCTTTTTCCTCCTCTTGCTGACGGGTTGCAGCGAAGAGCAGAGCGCAGCCCCGAAACCATCCCCTCCTCCGACCAAAAAAATTGTCATCGGCCTCATTCCCGAGATGGACATCTTTGTCCAAAAAAAACGTTATGAGCCCATTGCCCTCTATCTCTCCCAAAAAACCGGCGCAGTCGTTGAGCTCAAAATCCTTTCCCGCTACGGAAATATCCTGGATAATTTTCAAATCGAGGGGTTGGACGGTGCCTTTTTCGGCAGCTTTACCGGTGCACTGGCCATCAAGAGGATGGGGGTTGAGCCCCTGGCCCGGCCTGAATACGAAGGCGGGGCCTCCACCTATTATGGCCTGGTCTTCGCCAGAAAGGACCGTGACATAAAAACGGCCCGGGATATGAAGGGCAAGGTCTTTGTCTTTGTGGATAAAGCGACCACCGCGGGCTGGCTTTTACCGCTGTATTTTTTTCGTACGCAGGGAATTAAGGATTACCGCACCTGGTTTAAGGAGACCTATTTCAGCGGCACCCATGAAGATGCTATCCAGGATGTGCTGGATGGCAAGGCGGACCTCGGCGCGGCCAAGGATCTTGTTTTTTACCGGCTGGCCAAGGAAAACCCCAGGATCACGGAAGAATTGGAAATTCTTGCCACCTCCCCGAAGGTTCCGGCAAACACCCTGGCTGTGAGACACGATCTGGACCCCGCCCTGAAAAGCCTCATCACAAGCAGTCTGCTCTCCATGGACCAGAACGAGGAAGGCCGCCGGGCACTCGCCCAATTCGGCGCCCAACGTTTTCTTGCAACCGGGGGGCAGGATTACGCCCCGGTTATTGAGTATGCCGAGCACATTGGCCTGGACCTGGCAACCTATGATTATGTCAATGATTGAAGTCCGACTGGGCACTTCAGCAATGGGGATCTCCGTTGTGACGGTCGTGGCTCCATGAGATTAAAAGCGATACTCGGCTTCATATTGCTGGTCTTTTTCTTCGGTGTTGGTGGGATGTATATTGCCAACATCAATACCAAAACTCACCAAAATCTTGAGAAAATCCTCGCTCTGAATCAGATGGAGTTTCTCCGGGACGACCTGCTCAATAACGTCAAAATCATTCAGTCGGACCTGTATCTCACCACCACTCCGCACAGCACCAACATCGAGGCTTTTGTCGAGCACGGCGAGGCGCTTCATCTCGCCGGAGAAAGGTGTTTCGGGTGTCACCATGCCGAATCAGTGATGCTGCGCCTGAGCAGTCTGGGGCAAGGCATTGATGATTATTTAAAAAATGCGAGCCGGGTGTATACGCTCAGGGCAAACCAAGAAAGGCGGAACAGGGAGGAAGAGAGCGCCTCCGCATCGGGTGTGCGGCTTCTTAAGGAAATTGACGATCTGGCGATTCATTCCCCAGACAAGATTTCCCCGAAGATTGCTGCGGCCCGGCATGAGATTTCCCGGATGAAAAATATCCTGCTGGGTTTGGTAACGGTCGCGCCTTTTATTTTTCTTGTTTTCACCTTCCTTTTTGTCAAACGTTTTTCCTCCTCCCTGTCCGTGCTCATTGGGGCAACGGAAAAAATCAAGGCGGGGGAATTGACCCATACCATTGACGAGCAGCTTCCCGATGAATTCAATGCGCTGGCCACCGCATTTAATGACATGGCTCTTTCGCTGAAAAGGCAGTGCGAGGTGGTTCTTGCCGAGCAAAGCCGCTACAGGGTGCTCTTTGAGTCGGCGGACGACGCCATCTTCATTATGGAGGGAGAGGGCGAGGCGGCGGGGAGAATCATCGCAGCCAATCAGGCGGCGGCGGTCATGCACGGCTATACGGTTGACGAACTGCGCGCCATGTATATCCAGGATTTGGACACGGTTGAAAGCGCGGCGCAAGCTCCCGCCCGGATTCGAGACATCTTGGCGGGTGGGCGGCTTGAGTCGTTGATGGAGCACAGGAAGAAAGACGGCACTGTTTTTCCGGTGGAGGTTCGGGCCGGGCTGCTGGAGATTGAAGGGCGCAAATATATTTTGGCCTTTGACCGGGATGTGACCGTACGGAACCAGACCGAGGCGGCGTTGCAGCGTTCCCGGCAACTGGCCATGGTCGGTCAGATGGCGGCCGGCCTGGCCCATGAGATCAAAAATCCCCTGGCCGGGATCAAGGTTTCCATGGAAGTTTTGATGAACGAGTTAACGCTTTCCCCGGAAGACAAGGCGATTTTTTCCCGGACTGTCGGGGAGGTGCAGAGGATTGAGTCTTTGCTGAAAAACCTCCTCAACTATGCCCGGACGCCCAGACCGGTTTTTTCCCGGATCGACCTGAACCAGCAGCTTGAAAACGCCATGCGGAATGCAACCATGCTGCTCAAATCCCCGGAATACGCGACGGCCAAAGGGAAGGGGCTGGAATTCGTCCGCAATCTTGAGCCGGCTCTGCCCATGATCCTGGCGGACCCCGGTCAGATGCAACAGGTGATCCTGAACCTGCTGCTCAATGCCATAGAGGCAACCCCTGCAGGCGGCACAATTACTGTGAGCACCAGGCCGGGCCGGGGTGAGACCGTGGAGGTGGTGATTGGTGATACGGGAAAAGGCTTGAGCGAAGAGGCGTGTGCCAAGATTTTTCAGCCGTTTTATACCACCAAACCCAAGGGGAGCGGGTTGGGTCTGGCGATAACCAGGCGTCTTGTGGAACAACACCACGGCGAGATCGAAGTCGCCAGTGTCTTGGGGCAGGGAACGGCTTTTACCATCACCCTGCCGGTTGAACAAAAAATCGAGGATGAAAACCCATGATAAAGATCCGGGGAAGAATTTTTGCCGTGGATGATGACGAACTCATCGTCACCATGCTTGCCAGGGCCTTGAAAAACGAGGGCTATGAGGTGCATTTTCAAACCACCCCCCAGGATGTTGTCGCCAATATCCTTGCCTGGCAGCCGGACATCGTTTTTCTCGATGTCGATCTGGCCGAGGAAATGACCGGCTTCGACATCCTTGCCGCCATCAAGAAAGAAGGGCTTGGCGCGGAGGTGGTCATGCTGACCGCCGACGATTCGGCGGAATCCGCCATCCGGGCCATGAAACTCGGGGCGGTTGAGTATTTCACCAAGCCGTTCAATCTCGATGAGATAAAAATCATCACCGGCAATATCATCGAAAACATCCGGCGCAAGGCGGAGGTCGATTATCACCGGGAAAGAGTCTGTCCCTATTTTGAACACGGCTTGGTGGGCAAATCTTCCCGCATCCAGGAAATCCTCAAGACAGCGGAGAAGCTGGTTCAGGCCAAGGCGGAGACCATCCTCATCACCGGCGAGTCCGGAAGCGGCAAGGAGGTTTTGGCCCGTTATCTCCATTGCCGGCGGCAGAAGGCCGAAGGCAATGGCCAGGGCCCTTTCTTTGCCGTCAATTGCACGGCCTTGCCGGAAAACCTCATTGAGAGCGAGCTATTCGGCCATGTGAAAGGCGCCTTCACCGATGCCCGCTCCGACAAAAAGGGGATCTTCGAACTTGCCGGGGATGGCACCCTGCTGCTGGATGAAATCGGGGATATGCGGTTGGATCTCCAAGCAAAACTCCTCCGGGTTCTGGAGGAGAGAACGGTCCGGCGACTGGGGGGCAGTGTTGATCTGCCCGTGGAGGCCACGGTGATCGTGACCACCAACAAGGATCTCAAGACTGCTGCGGAACAGGGGGGATTTCGCAAGGATCTGTTTTTCCGGTTGAGCGCCTTTGCCATGGAGCTGCCGCCCCTGCGGGAACGGGGGGATGATATCCTGCTGCTTGCCAAGCATTTTCTGCTCTATTTTGCCAGCAAGTATCTTAAGAAAGGCATCAAGGGTTTTTCCCCCGAGGCGGAAAAGGCCATGCTGGCCTATGGCGGGCCCGGAAATGTACGGGAGTTGCGCAACATCATCGAGCGCTGCGTGGTGCTTGAGGAGATGGAAACCGTCACCCGGGAACATCTTCTCCCGAAGCTGGAAGGATGGGCAGGCAGTGAGACCTCCGGTTCCGCGCGGATCATCCTGCCGGAAGAAGGGCTTTCTCTGGAGGAGCTGGAAAAGGATCTTATCCGGCAAGCATTGGAGCGGACAGGCGCCAACCAGACCAAGGCCGCCAAGCTTTTGGGCATTTCCTATGACACCCTGCGGTATCAAATGAAAAAGTTTGCTCTGACCTGAACGATTACAAAAACTCCTCGAAATAATCCAGATCCTTGTGAAAGGTTTCCTCCAGCCCGGCCAGGGCAAGGAAGGCGGCAACCAGGCATACTGCTCCGACTACCAAGGCGCTGGACTCCAGACTGAGATAATTGCGGCCCAACTGGAAAACCGTGGTGATGGGCACGACCATGCCCCGCACGAAGTTGGGCACCGTGGTGGCCACCGTGGCCCGCAGATTGGTGCCGAACTGTTCCGCCGCCACGGTGACGAAGATCGCCCAGTAGCCCCCGGCAAAGCCGAGGAGGGTGCAGACCCCGTAGAAAAAAGCGGGGCTTTGGCCGCCCTGCAGGAAATAAAGGGTAATCCCCGCCACGGTCAACAGCATGAAGAGGCCGATGGCTTTTTTCCGGCTTTGCAGAAGCTGGCTCAGAAATCCGCTGGAAAAATCTCCGAAGATCAAGCCCAGATAACAGAACATCACGGCATTCCCGGCCGAGACCGGTCCGGTGATGTTGAGCGAAATCGCAAACTCCGGCGAAAAGGTGATCAGGACCCCGACCACGAACCAGATGGGGATGCCGATCATAATGGAGTTGAGATAGCGGCGGAAGCGCGGCCAATCGGTGAACAGGGCCAGGAAGTTACCCCTCCGGACCCCGGCCCGGTCATCCATGGCCTTAAACATCCCCGATTCGGCCACCCTGATTCGGGTGACGAGCAGGAGTAGCCCCAGCACCCCGCCGATAACAAAGGCCGTGCGCCAGTCAAAGGTGGAGGCCACCAGATTGGCCAGGATGGCCCCGGAGACACCCACCGAGGCAACCAGCATGGTGCCGTATCCCCGGATGCTTTTGTGCAGGATCTCGGAGACCAGGGTGATGCCCGCGCCCAGCTCCCCGGCCAGGCCGATGCCGGCGATGAAACGCAGCGCCGCGTAGGCCGGCAGCGAGGTGGCCAGACCATTGGCCAGGTTGGCAAGGGAGTAGATAAAGATCGAGGCGAACATGATCGTCAGCCGCCCCTTGCGGTCGCCCAAAATACCCCAGAGAATCCCACCGACCAGCATCCCGGCCATCTGCATGTTCAGGAGAAAGACGCCATTATCGATCAGCGCCTGGCCGGAAAACCCCAGGGCCTTGAGGCTCGGCACCCTGACGATGCTGAAGAGCACCAGGTCGTAGATGTCAACGAAATAGCCCAGGGCGGCGACGATGACCGGCAGGCTGAAGATTTGGCGGGCTTTGGGTGTCATGGGGGAGATCGCTTGGCCGTAGGCTAGAGAAAAAATTTCCAGTGGAAGGTATACCCGGCTGCCAGGGCCGCGCCTTTCATCGCCTTCCGCACCGCGCTAAAATTAAAGGTGTAGGTGTATCCTTGCCGAGGAGGCGTATCTGCTCCACGATGCGGAGCCGGGCACGGCAGAGGAGTTTTTTCCGTGCGGCCATTTTGCCAACCGGTTGCATTTACCGGTTCGCGATGACATCGCCTTTGAAGGGTGCAGTAATGACACCTTCCCCCCAGCCAGTGCCGGTGAGCCTGCCCGGCATTGTGTTCGAGCCGGTAGCCGTAAAGAGGATGAATTTCGTGGAATTACGATCCCCGATGCCGAAAAAAATCTCATTGCCAGGTTTGAAATAATCCGGGGCCTGGTTGCCGAAGACCGGGAACTCGCCCATGCCCTCCAGCTTCAATTTGCCCGTGTAGGAAGGCTTCTCGCGGCCATCGCCGCCCGTTTTCACCAGGGTCAGGAAGCCGGTGCCGCCGCTGCTGAAATGCAGCGACCAGAAACCAGTCAGATCTTGTACCGCCCCTTCGGCCCGCGCTTGCCCCTGCATGAAAAGCAAACCAACCAGCATTATCCCCACAAATACCGTCAATCTCTTCATCCCTTTGCCTCCCATATACTGTATTTTCCCGGTGCCGGGCAATAGCCACGTTGTGGTGCAACGCCTCCCCGGCGCGGACCGCAGACTCTTCCGTGGCAACCAAATACAAAATTATAGCATGGGGTTACTGGCGCTGTCCATGACTCTTCACTGCGGAGTTAATGGTGCGCCAAAAAAAAAGGCTTGCAAGGAAAAATCCTTGCAAGCCTTTGATTTACTGGTGCCGGGACCAGGATTCGAACCAGGGACACTCGGATTTTCAGTCCGATGCTCTACCGACTGAGCTATCCCGGCAAAAAAGTAGCTATCATATATTGAAATCTGGCCTGCTTGTCAACCTATTTCACAAGCGCACGTTCATAACCACCCGGGTGGCGGCCAGATGATCGTGCCACGCGCATTTTTCCCGGTCGATAATACTCCAGAAAAGTCCAAGCCCCAAAGGCAGGATCGATAGGCCATAGCCGATAAAGCGCAGAAAGGCCAGGCCCGGGGTCACCTCCCCGCCGTCAACCCGCACCACTCGCAGGCCCATGAACATCTTGCCGAGGGTCTGTCCCTGCCAGCCATGCAGCGCCAGAAAATAGACGGCGGTGAACAGGGGAAAGGTGAGGAGGAACAGAAGAAGGCCAAAAAAAAGGGAGGGAATCAAACCGAGCCAGTGAGGGGAATACGCCCACAGGGCCACGGCCACCGCGCACAGGCAACCGAAATAGAGAAGGTGGATCAGGAGAATATCGATCCCCATTGCCATGCCGCGGGCAAGAAACCCGGCGTATTGCGGCGGGGAGGAGGTTTCCTCCTTCATGGGTGTGACTATTCCCTTACTGGTCATCGTTTTCCAGGGTCAGGCCGAGATCAGGGATATCGGCCACCGCGCTGGCGGGTTTTTTGGGCGCATCGGCTGGGGGGGGGGCATTCTCGCCATCTTCGAGGGAAAGCTCAAGAATATCGTGATCATCTTCCCTGTCCGCCGGTTTTGCCGGCGCTTCGTCAAAACTCATCAGGGAGGAGAGGTCGATAATCTCATCATCCTCCGCATTGGCCGTGGGCTTCGTTGCCGAATATTCAAGGGTGTCAAAAGGGCTCTCTTGCTGGTCAACATCCAGGAGGGCATCATGCTCAAGGCTGGGAAGCTCAATGCCCATGAGGGAATCCTCCTCACCCTGGGCTGGGGTCAGGATCGTTTCTTTCTGCTCATTTCCCAGGTGCAACACAGGCTCTTCTTCCTCTTCCTGGGGCGGTATAAGGTCTGAAACATCGATATCTTCGAGACCAAGCGATGGCAGAGGCTGATCTTCCAGGTCGCCCTCATCCAGCGGCGCCCCGGCGAAATCGAGCTCATCTTCGTCCGCTGGCGGAGCATCGGCCTCCAGCTCGTCCAGGTCAAGGGTCTCTTCTTCCTCGTGGAGGGCAGGGCCAGGCTCGGCAGCGGATGGTTCTTGTTTCCCGAGGATCGTGCCGAGGAAAAATGGCGTTGGAGCCTTGCTCACTGTGCCTTTGAGCTGCTCAGCCACGGCGGTTAAGTCATTGCTGCACTTGCCGCAGGATCTTTGCCGGTCAAACGAGATATAGCCGCATTTCGGGCAACGCATGGTGGATCTCCCTTCGCACAGTGGGGCCGGCGCTCAAACCTCTGGTCCGTCAAGAAAAAAAGTATGGATAACACTACAACTTTATTATATATCTTCACAGATGGTCAAGACATTCTCCTGTATCCGTAGCAAAAAAGCAACCGCAGTTTGCCCGCCCGGAGAAACCCGGTGCACGGTTTCTTGCAAAATACGGCGAATCGCGGTACCTTTCCCCTGCCCAAGCGTTTGCGCCAAACCCTTTTCTCAGAGGAGAGAAAAATGAGATTTTCCTTCCCCCCGCGTTTTGTCGTGTGCCTGTGCCTGCTTGCTCTTGCCGCCACAGGTTGTTTTTACCGTGATCCGGTGCGCCATCTTTCTTCGGATATTTGCCTGATTACACCCAACCTTACCCAGCAGGAGGTTCTTGCCACCCTTGGCGCTCCTGATGAAAAACAAAAGGGGGAGCAGGGCGAGATCTGGATCTACCGTGAGGTGAAAAAAAGCTTCCTGCGGAAAACCCCCTATATCGGGGAAAAGGTGGGTTCGGAAAATTATGATGTGGTGACCATAACCTTTGCCGGGGACACTGTTTCCACCTGCCTCTATCGTGCCTATAGCGAAGAGGAACTCAAAAAAAGCGGTGCTACCATCAGTGGGCCGCGTGCGGAGTAACAAGTACGAAAAATTCCGGACCCGCATGGTTGAGGAGCAACTGCTCCCCAGAGGCATTGAAGATCCGGCGGTGCTCCACGCCATGGAGGTGGTACCCCGGCATCTTTTTGTCGCCGACGCCCTGCACGCCCAGGCCTATGGCGATTTTCCCCTGCCCATCGGCCATGGTCAGACCATCTCCCAGCCCTATGTGGTGGCCCTCATGACCCAGCTGCTCCAGCTCACCGGGCAGGAGAAGGTGCTGGAAATCGGCACCGGCTGCGGCTACCAGTCCGCTATTCTTGCCGCACTCTGCGAACGGGTCTACACGGTTGAACGACTCAAACCCCTTCTGGCCCGCGCCCGGCGAACCTTTGACCAGCTCCAGATTTACAACATCATGAGCAAGGTCGCGGACGGCACCGAAGGCTGGCCGGACAATGCTCCCTTTGCGGCGATCATCGTCACCGCGGCCGGACCGGGGATTCCGCAGCCTTTGGTCGATCAGTTGGCAGACCCCGGCGTCATGGTTCTGCCGGTGGGTGGTGATCTGGAAGGCCAGACCCTCATGGTGGTCAGAAAAGAAGGGGGAGTGGTGACAACCACCGAGGTGGAAAGCGTCCGCTTTGTCAAGCTGGTCGGCACCCACGGCTGGAAGGCGGCCTAAACCTGTAATCGGTCACAGGGCACCGCATCTGCTTTGTTATCGGCCTGTTCGCATACCAAGGTATAGCTCTCAGACCTCTGTCGCGCATCTGCGGCACCCTGTGGCCGATTACTCTGGGGGTTGCATTTTTCAAGCTACCGGAGTCTGTTCCTGATTTTGGTTCACGCCACTCACCCTTTCACTCCCCTGCCCGCACCCGTTTGGCTAAACGTCGTACTTCACCCAGGGTTTCCGTCAGATCAAAGGCGCGAAACCGCCGCTCCTCCATGACCACCCTGCCGTCAATGAGCACGGTGGCGACATCGCTGCCCCTTCCCGCATAGACCAAAGTCTCCGGATTATGAAAGGGTATCAGGTGGGGTTGCCTGCGGTCGATGATGAGACAGTCCGCCCGCAGCCCCACGGCCAGACGGCCGGCTTGGTGGGCCAGACCGAGAACCCCGGCACCCCCTACCGTGGCCATGCCCAGCAGGGTGGTGGCGGGCAGGCGGGTGGGGTCGTGGACGGCCACCTTGTGCAGCCTGGCACAACTTGCCATCTCCTGGAAAAGATCCAGATCGTTATTACTGGCGCAACCGTCCGTGCCCAGCCCCACCTCCACCCCGGCTGCGAGCAGTTCCGCCAGGGGGGCGATGCCCGCGCCGAGCTTCATGTTGCTCTCCGGACAGGTGACCACCTTGGTCCCGCTCTCCCGCAGCAGTGCGATATCCTCCTCTTCCAGCCAGACACAGTGCACGCAGACCGTTTTTTCATCCAGCACCCCAAGACCATGGAGCAGGGCCACCGGGGTGCAGCCGTGTTGTTCCTTGAGCTGTTTGACCTCCTCCCTGGTTTCGGCCAGATGGAGGAAAAGAAGGCTTCCGGCTTTGCGGGCCAGGTTCTTGGCGCGTTGCAGGGTATCCGGGCTGCAAGTATAGGGGGAATGGCAGAACAGGGCGGGGGTGAGCAGGGGGTTTTTTCCCTGCCAGGTGGAGAGAAAATCCGCCGCTGCCGCAATGTTTTGGGTCGGGTCCGGAACGCCGGGCGCCGGGAAATCGATGATGCCCTGGGCCGCCACCGTGCGCAGACCTGCCTCGCAAAAGGCTTGTGCCGCCGCATCTTCATAAAAATAGGCGTCCGCCACCGTGGTGGTACCGCCCATGATCATCTCGGCGGCGGCAAGCTTGCTGCACCAATACACCATTTCCGCATCGACCAGCCGCGCCTCGGCTGGGAAGACATGCTCGGTAAGCCAGGTCATGAGCGGCAGATCATCGGCCAACCCCCTAAACAGGGTCATGGCCCCATGACCGTGACAATTGATCAGCCCCGGCATAACCAGATTGCCCGCGGCGTCAATGATTCTATCCGCCTGGGGTCCTACGGGCAGGTCGGCCATGGCGCCAATCCCGACAATGGCCCCAGCGGCCACGGCAAGATAGGCTGCCTCCTGCAAATGTCCGTCCTCCGGATTCGCCAGGAGCGTGGCATTGGTTATGAGGAGATCATGGTTCAACACAGAGGTGCGCCCTCCCAATGGTCAAAATGATAAAAAGGGAAGATGTCCAGGGCGCCAGGCAAAAGGCAAGGCGAAGAGGCCTTGCCCCGGAAAAAAGGCTATGGCATCAAATAAAAACCCAGTTCCCTCTCGGTGCTGGCTGGCTCGTCAAACCGCAGCCCAAGGTAAGACCCTTCGACGAGTTGTACCACCCCGATTTTTTCTATCCAGGTTTTCTTTGGATTATCAAGGGTAAAGCCCAAGATGAGCCGGGCATGCTTCTCGATCCTGTGTCGGCCCAGGGCCGAGAATCCGGCGCCATGCATGGAGAGATTGTCAATCCGGCAGTTTATTGTTTTTTTGGTCAGGGAGAGGTCGGGAATATCCCTCTCATCGAAAAGCACATGGTAGGTTCCCTCAAGATTGGTGGCCTTGCGGTAAAACTTCCGGTACTCGAACCGCACTGGAAAAACAGCGGCGCAGGCGCAGCGAATCCGGACCACTGGTGCGAGGGAGGCAAGATCCTGCATGCGCACCGTTTCCACCAGCCCGCAGGCTTCGCAGCGTATTAACGCGCTGCTGTCCTCTTTCACAAAAACCTTTTGCGCGTGTTCCTCTGCCATGTTTTTGCCCTCATGGTGTCGGTTGTAACCGGAAAAAGCTTTTTTCCCATCGTCCGGTTTTTCACTAACCCGGAAAATTCTATCATGTCGCCCCGCAGGAAGGAAGGGGACGAAGCAGATTTCCCCTTCCTTCCTGGACTTATTACGGATTCTTTTTGTTATCCCGCAGTGTTTCCCGAACCGCGAGGGCCAGGTCACTTATGGAAAAAGGCTTCTGGATAAAATGGATGCCCGGTTCCAGCACCCCGTGATGGGCAATGACCTCCGCGGTGTAGCCCGACATATAGAGGCATTGCATCGCCGGCCGCAGAGAAGAGAGCCGCTGCACCAACTCCCGGCCGTTCATCTCGGGCATCACCACATCGGTTATGAGCAGGTGGATTTCCCCGGCGTGCTCCTGGGTCAGCTGAATCGCCATCATCGGCGTGTTGGCGGCAAGCACCGTATAGCCCAGGCGTTGGAGTATTGTCTTGCCGAGAGTCAGGATGGAGGCATCGTCTTCCACCAGCAACACCGTTTCCGTGCCGCCTGCGGGTTCTTCCGTCCGGCTGGTCTCCGCCGTCACCGTTTCATTGGCGAAGCTGGGCAGATAGATGCTGAAGCTGGTGCCCTGGCCGAGCTCGCTGTACACGTTGACAAAGCCGTTGTTCTGCCGGACGATGCCATACACGGTGGCCAGCCCCAGGCCGGTGCCCTTGCCCTGTTCCTTGGTGGTGAAGAAGGGTTCGAAGATATGGATCAGGGTTTCCTTGTCCATGCCGCAGCCATTGTCGCTCACCACCAGCAGGACATATTCGCCGGGAAGGGACTCCGGGTGATCGGCGCAATAGGCTGTATCCAGCGAAATATTTCCCGTTTCGATGGTGATCTTGCCGGTGTCGGCAATGGCGTCGCGGGCGTTGACCGCCAGGTTGGCCAGGATCTGATCGAGCTGGGAAGGGTCGATTTTCACGGGCCACAGGGAGTGTCCCGGCAGCCAGGCAAGGTCGATATCTTCGCCGATGAGCCGCTGGAGCA
Source organism: Thiovibrio sp. Mzg5 (assembly GCF_055379285.1). Taxonomy (NCBI): domain Bacteria; kingdom Pseudomonadati; phylum Thermodesulfobacteriota; class Desulfobulbia; order Desulfobulbales; family Thiovibrionaceae; genus Thiovibrio; species Thiovibrio sp. Mzg5. Next base: position 2,372,173 of record NZ_AP022872.1, read on the forward strand.
TTTTCAACATACCCGAGACGGTGTCGTTTAAATCGAGGATCTTGGGGCTCGCCGTCTGCTTGCGGGCAAAGGCGAGGAGCTGGCGGGTGAGATCGGCGGAGCGCATGGCCGCCTTGCGAATTTCTAAAAGTCCCTCATGCACGGGGCTTGTTACCTCAATCTGGGCGAGAGAGAGGTCGCTGTACCCGAGAATCGTCTGGAGCATGTTATTGAAGTCATGGGCCACCCCGCCGGCAAGCCTGCCCACCGACTCCATTTTTTGGGCTTGGAGCAGCTGGGCTTGCAGTTTCTCCTTTTCTTCTTCGTTCCGCTTGCGCTCGGCGATATCAATATCAATGCAGTACATCTCGGGTTCACCGTGGATGTTTATTTGCATCACATGGCTTGAAAAAACGTGGACGGGCCGGCCGCCCTTTCCTTGCAGCACTAATTCTCCGGCTGGAATCGGGGTTCCTTGGTTCAGCCAGCTGTTGACCGCATCAATGACCCCTTGCCGCATCTCCGGCGGGATGATCAACTCTTCGAGCTGTCGGCCCAACGCCTCTTCCCGCGAAAAACCATACAGGGTCGCGCTGGCCGTGTTCCAAAAAACGACGCGGCGTTGCCGGTCATATCCCTGCACCGCGATATTGGGAACATCCTCAAGCAGTGAGCGGAAGCGTTGTTCGCTTTCCCCGAGCGTCACCTCGGTCTGTTTGCGTTCGGTGATGTCGGTGTGGGTTCCGAGCATCCGCAAGGGACGACCGGCGGCATCGTATTCCACCACCTTGCCGAGGGAGAGGATCCATTTCCACTCGCCCGCTTTGGTTCGTTGCCGGAACTCCACGCGATACTCGGGGATCTTCCCGGCGATATAGTCCCGATAGGCAGCCGCCACGGGGGCGTGGTCATCGGGGTGCAACCGTTCAATCCATTTGGCGTTGGTCTCCTGGAATTCGGCCGGATCGTACCCGAGCATGGTGGCATATTCCGGACTGACCTTGGCCTCACCGGTTTGGACATTGAGATCGTAGAGCCCCTGATTGGCGGCCATAAGCGCCAAACGCAGCCTTTCCTCGCTGGTTTGCAGTTGGGTGCTGAAATCCTCCCGCCGCAGCCGGTTGACCATCAGCGAGCCCAGCAAAGCCGTGGCCAGGGGGTAGATCGTCAGTACCGGCAGGCTGATTTGCGCAAGCACCGACAGGGCCGTAGCCCAAGGCAGGATGAACATCAGCGCCAGCATGACCACATGGACGAGAAGGCCAAACAGGTAGAGTTCGCGCCAGGAAAATTCCTCCGCTTTCTGACCACGAAAATGGTGCCAGACGAGACCCAAGGTGCCGGAGGCCAATATTACCCCAACCCCGACCCAAGTCGCCGCCCCGCCCAGGGAGAGGCGAAAGGCGGCCGCCATCGCCATGGCCACGACGGTTGGCACCACCCCGAAAAACAGGCCTGCCACCCCAAGGAGCACCGAACGGGTATCGAACACGATCCCGGTTACATAGCGCCAAGAAGAGAGCATGATGATGATGCAAAGGACACCGAGGGCCACCCCGACGGACAGTTGCACGAGCAGGCCGGGCTTTTGCAACCGGTAGCGATTGGTGATCAGGTCATAGGCGAAGGCCATGGCCAGGAGCAGGGCGGCGTTCTGGATGAGTGCGGGAAAGGCATTGTTAAGCATGCGTGGTCATTCCTCGCCATTTTTAGAGACCAGATGAGCCAAAGACCGAGACATGATTTTTGCTCATCCCAATACCATCATTCCTTATTTATATCACATTTTGCCAAAGAACAGCCCGCGGCATAAAAAAAGGGTTTTCAGGCAAAAACCTGAAAACCCTTGTCATATATGGTGCCGGAGGTCGGAATCGAACCGACATGGAGTTGCCCCCGCGGGATTTTGAGTCCCGTGCGTCTACCAGTTTCACCACTCCGGCTGAATGGCGATGCGGCCCGAAGGGCCGCACGGACGAACACTATAGAAGCCTTGCCGATCCCTGTCAAGGTCTAAAGAACAGTGCGCTTCCCTGTTGTTTCAGTGGCTGGTTCCCAGGAAAATCTTTTGGAACCGGTAGAAGTAATCCACCCCCGACCAGACCGTCATGACTGCGGAAACATAGAGGATAGCCTTGCCCAGTTCGTGCAGGAAAGGAATGGGTACGACTCCCAGGGGGAAAATTAGGATGCAGAGCGCGGTGTACTGCAGAATGCTCTTGAGTTTGCCCATGCCGCTGGCCGCGATCACGATGCCCGAGGAGGCGGCCACGCCGCGGAGCCCGGTGATCACCAGCTCCCTGGCCAGGATGATAAATACCAGCCAGGCGGGGATCTTATCCATGGGGATCAACATGACCAGGGCCACGCAGACCAGCACCTTGTCGGCCACCGGATCCATCAATTTACCCAGGACCGTTTCGATCTTATGCTTGCGGGCGTAATAGCCGTCCGCGAGATCGGTCAGGACGCCGGTCAGGAAAAGAAAAAAGGCGAACAGACTGATCCCGACGCTGGACTGGGGATAGAGAAAAAAGAGGAGAACCGGCGCCGCCACAAAGCGGTATCCGGTGAGCAGGTTGGGAACGGTGAGGATCGCGTGTCGGGACATGGGTTTAGTTGGCCGCCCCCAACCAGCGGGAAGACGGGGACGCCGCGGCTGTCATTTGTCGGTAGTGCTGAAGAACCGTGCTCACATACTGCTGGGTTTCTGGGATCAAGGGAATGCCCTGGGCCGCCTCAACCTTGCCCGGCCCGGCATTGTATGCGGCCAGGGCCAGCCTGAGGTTGCCGCCGAAGCGGGCCATCATCTGGCGCAGGTAATTGGTGCCGCCAAAGATATTCTCCTTGGGGTCGAAAGGGTTCCAGACATTCAAGTCGGCGGCGGTTCCCGGCATCAGCTGCATGAGGCCCTGGGCTCCTTTGGGAGAAACCGCCTGGCAGTCAAAGTTGGATTCGGTCTTGATCACCGCCTTGATCAACAGGGGGTCCATCTCGTACCGGTTGGCCGCCCTCTGGATATGCTCTTCATAAAGGCGCGGATCACCGGCCCGCGACGCCCTGCTGCCTCCCCGAAACTGCGGCCGGATCACTCCGAGCTTGTAGCGGGGATCGTTGGGCACATTGGTGAAATGCACGGTGCCCTGGGCATCGACAAAGGTGTAGATCGCCGCCTGCGCGCCATCCGGCGCCAGCAGTAATGCCCAGATCAGCATGGTCAGGATTTGCCCTGTCACCCGTGCCCTGGTTTTCCCTTTGTCTCTGTGGGTTTTCCGTGTCTGCGCCATGTTTTTGTCTCCGGGCAGATGCGCCTGCAACAACAGTATACTACGCTTTTGTTCTTTTTTCCCAGTCAGCCAAAAATTGTTCCATGCCGAGATCGGTGAGCGGATGCCGGGCAAGCTGGGCAATAACCTTGAAGGGGATCGTGGCGATGTGGGCGCCCAACAGGGCCGCGTCCACCACATGGATGGGATTGCGGATGCTGGCGACGATCACCTCGGTGGCATAGCCGTAGTTGTCATAGATGTTCATGATGTCGCTGATCAGATCCATGCCGTTCTGGGAGATATCGTCCAGCCGGCCGACAAAGGGGCTCGCATAGCTGGCCCCAGCCTTGGCGGCCATCAGGGCCTGGCTGGCGGAAAAGATCAGGGTCACATTGGTTCTGATCTTTTCATCGGCAAGCGTCTTGACCGCCTTGAGGCCTTCGGTGGTCATGGGGATCTTGATCACAATGTTCTCGTGGATGGCGGCCAGCTCGCGGCCCTCTCGGACCATGCCCTCGGCGTCGAGCGCGATCACCTCGGCGCTGATCGGGCCATCAACTATCTTGCAGATATCCTTGATGATCTCAACAAACGGCTTATTCTCCCTGGCGATCAACGAGGGGTTGGTGGTGACTCCATCCACCATACCCATGTCCACGGCTTTTTTGATTTCTTCAAGGTTGGCGGTATCAATAAAAAACTTCATCTATTCTCTCCTGGTAAGGGCAAGAAAGACGGCTCAGCCGTTCTCCTGCCGATCTGTTTTATGGGCATCACAATACATCTTCCGGCATTGCTCACTGCAAAAAAATACAACTGTATCACTATCATGTAACACAATTGCCTGTCTTTTGGGAATATAGATATGGCAGACCGGGTCTTCCACCAGCTCATCATGGGCGGCCAGCTCGCCTGGAGTTGCCCCCTGCCGGTTGGTGCCGACAGGCTTTTTTTTCCTGCCCCCTGTCAACAACCGGTACACAACATAGAGAAAAACCGCGTAGATGAAAAGCTTAACCATCGAATCGTTCCCTGTCTCGCCACTCCTGTCGCTCCACCCCTGCCTGCGCCCGGAGTTCGTCGCAAAATTCCAGGCTCGTCCGGCCGAGGATCGGATGCACATGCTCCGGCGCCAGTTCCGCCAGCGGCGCCAGCACGAAAAGCCGGTTGGCGATCTGGGGATGGGGAACGGTCAGCACTTGGCTATCTATCATCAGGTCTCCATAATAAAGCAGGTCCAGATCAACGGGTCTGTCCCTGGTCAGGGTTCGATCCCGGCCCAGATCTGCCTCAATGGCAAGCATGGCTGCCAGCAATGCTGCCGGCGACAGGGTGGTGGTAATCTCGCCCACGGCATTGGTGAACCAGTGTTCCGTGGCCAGGCCGACGGGCTCTGTTCGGTATGGGCTGGAGAGCCGGATCAGGCTAATGCCTGGCACCTGGCCCAATCGCTGCCAGGCATCGAGCAGATTGGCCTGGCCGTCGCCGAGATTGGAGCCCAGCCCGATAAAACATTGCTGCTGGTTTCCCACCTACGAAGTCGCCATTGGTCGGCATAAAGAGCCGCGTAACGAAATAATCATGATTCTTGCGTTACGGCGCCTAAATATCCTGCAAGCCCAGCACGTCGAACATGGTGTAGAGGCCGTTGGGCTTGCCCACCACCCAGGCGGCGGCAAGGGCCGCGCCCCGGGCGAAGTTGTCCCGGCTGTGGGCCCGGTGGGTGAGTTCCAGCCTCTCCCCTGCCCCGGCAAAATAGACGGTGTGCTCGCCCACGATGTCCCCGGCCCGAATGGTCTGGATGCCGATCTCCTTGTCGGTGCGCTCGCCGATCATGCCGTGGCGGGAATAGACCCCCACTTCGGCCAGGTTGCGGTGCACGCCTTCCGCCACCATCTCCCCCAGCTTCAGGGCCGTGCCGCTGGGCGCGTCCTTTTTCATCCGGTGGTGCGCCTCAATGATCTCGATATCGTAGGCATCGCCCAACAGGGCTGCCATCTTCCGGGCGATCTTGAACAGGACGTTGACGCCCACCGCCATGTTGGGCGACTGGACGCAGGGAAAATTTTTGCTCAATTCGGCCAGTTCGGCCAGATTATCGGGGCTGAGTCCCGTGGTCCCGATGACCATGGCCTTTTTCGCCTTGGCTGCCTTGCGGGCCAGGGCCATGGTGGCCTCGTGGAAGGTAAAATCAATAACCACCTCGCCTTGGTCCATGACCGCCTCAAAGCTGTCCGCCACCCGCACACCCAGGGTACCCATCCCGGCCAGCTCGCCGAGATCCTTGCCGAGCTCCGGGCCGTCGGGCCGTTCAAAACCTCCGGCCAGGGTCAACCCTTCCTGCTGGTGCACCATATAACTGATCCGGCGGCCCATTCGGCCGGCGGCCCCGGCGACAATAACCTTGGTCATATGATCTTCTCCTTATACCAGCCCGTAAGCGGCAAGAACCTTCTTCAACTTCTCCTCGTTCCCCTCGTTCATCTTGTACAGGGGCAGGCGCGGCAAGCCGGACTTGATCTTGCCCATCATGGCCAGGGAGGTCTTGGCCGGCACCGGATTGGTGTCGATGAACATCGCCTGCATCAAGGGGAGCAGCTTGTAGTGCAGCTCCTGGGCCTTGGCGATATCCCCGGCCAGGGCGGCGTCCATCATGGCGGCCATGTCCTTGGGCGCCACATTGGAGGTGACGGAGATGACCCCGGTGCCGCCGATCATCACGGTGGGCATGGAGGTGAAATCATCCCCGGACATGACCGCGAAATCCTTGGAGCAGAGGCGGATGACCTGGCTGATCTGGTTGAGATCGGCGGTGGCCTCCTTGACCCCCACGATGTTTTTGATCTGGGCGCAGCGGGCCACGGTCTCGGGCAGCATGTTCACCGCGGTCCGGCTCGGTACGTTGTAGAGGATGATGGGGATATCCACCGCCTCGGCCACCGCCTTGAAATGCTGGAAGAGCCCCTCCTGGGACGGCTTGTTGTAGTAGGGGGTGATCATCAGGGCGCCATCCGCGCCGGCCGCCTTGGCCGCGCGGGTCAACTCGATGGATTCACTGGTGGAGTTCGAGCCGGTCCCGGCCAGCACCGGCACCCGGCCGGCCACGGTCTTGACGGTCAGCTCCACCACCCGATGGTGCTCGGCATGGCTCATGGTGGCGGATTCGCCGGTGGTGCCGCAGGGAACAATGCCGTGTGTACCGCCGGCGATCTGGAACTCGATGAGATCCTGCAACCCCTGCTCGTCGAGCTTGCCATCGATGAAAGGGGTGACGATGGCGACAAAGGCTCCGCGAAACTTGCTCATAACTTCCTCCTGTGTGTCTCTCAAAGGCAAAAAAGGGATTGATCCCTTACGATTTCGTCCGTATTGCTTCTCTGTGCAGCTGACCTTCGTAGATAAAATGGGCCGGTCCTTCCAGAAAGACGTCGGCAATCTCTTGGCCGGCAAGGGTGTAATGAATGGTCAGCTGCTCACCCCCCGAGGTGGTAACCGCCACCGGCGGCTGTGTCTGCCCAAGAAGCCCGGCGATGATGGCGGCGGCCACGGCCCCGGTGCCGCAGGCCAGGGTTTCCCCTTCGACCCCGCGCTCATAGGTGCGGACGATCAGTCCGTTGCCACCCAGCTGCTGCACGAAATTGACATTGGTCCCGGCCGGCTGGAAATGCTCGTGGAAACGGAGAGCCCTTCCCATCTCCAGCACCGGAGCCTGGTGGATGTCCTCCAGGAAGAGCACGGCGTGGGGCACCCCGGTGTTGAGGCTATGCACCACCTGCTCCTCTCCGTTGACCAGGAGCTTCTCCTGCAGCCGCAGACCGGTGGGCGCGGTCATCCTGAGCTTGACCGACTGGCCCGTCACCTCGGCCTCGATGAGTCCGGCCACGGTCTCAAAGCGCATCCGCGCCGGGGCTATGCCCTTGGCATGGGCATAGCGGGCGGCGCAGCGGGCGCCGTTGCCGCACATCTCAGCCCAGCTGCCGTCACCGTTCAAGAACTGCCAGCGGAAATCCGCACTTTCGCTCTTTTCGATGAAGATCAGGCCATCCGCGCCTGCGGAAACCCGCCGTTCGCAAACCGCCCTCGCAAAAGCAGGCATCTCTTCCCTGCTCAGAAAGGGAGTGCGGTGGTCAATGAGGATGAAGTCATTGCCGGTCCCGCTCATCTTGGTGAACTCAATGGGAAACTGCATGGTCATGCGTCCTGCTGCTTAAGGAATCCAGGGATGCTTTCCCCCTGGATCAGCGTTTCGTAGGTTTCCCGGGCCCGGATCAGATAAAATGCCTCCCCATGCACCAGAACCTCGGCCACCCGCGGGCGGGAGTTGTAATTGGAAGACATGGAAAAACCGTAGGCCCCGGCGCTCATCACCGCCAGCAGATCGCCGGCTGCCACCTTGGGCATCGCCCTGTCCCGGGCGAGAAAATCACCGGTTTCACAGATGGGCCCCACCACGTCGGCCACCTCCTGCTCCCGGCCGGGCCGTTCCACGGCCTGGATGAGATGAAAGGCATCGTAGAGGCTGGGCCGGGCCAGGTCGTTCATCCCGGCATCGACGATGATGAATTTCTTGAGCCCTTCCTTGGTGTAGAGCACCTTGGTGATCAGCGCCCCGGCGTTGCCCACCAGAACGCGGCCCGGTTCGAGGATCAGGGTACAGTTCAGGCTCCCTAGCTCCTGTTTGATGGCCCGGGCATACTCCGCGGGTTCGGGCGGCTCCTCGGCGTTGTAGCGGATGCCGAGCCCCCCGCCCAGGTCAAGATGGGTGATGGTGATTCCCTGTTCACCAAGCTGGGCGATGAAACGCTTCACCTTGGCCAACGATTCGACAAAGGGCGAAACTAAAGTAAGCTGGGAGCCGATATGGCAGCTTACTCCCTTGATCGTGATGTTGGGCAGCTTGCTGGCGGCGAGATAGACCCGCAAGGCCTCGGTGATGGGAATGCCAAACTTGTTCTTGGCCAAGCCGGTGGAGATATAGGCGTGGGTCTTGGGATCCACATCCGGGTTCACCCGGAAGGACACCGGCGCCTTGAGCCCCATTCCTGCCGCCACCTCTTGGATCACGGCCAGCTCCTGCTCGGATTCCACATTGAGCATGAGGATCCCCGTCTCCAAGGCAAAGCGAATTTCGTCCGCAGTCTTGCCCACCCCCGAATAGACAATCTTCCGGGGATCGACCCCGGCGGTGCGGGCCCGGAATAGCTCGCCGCCGGAAACGATGTCCGCGCCGCCGCCAAGGCTGGCAAAAAGACGGAGGATAGCGATGTTGGCGCAGGACTTGGCGGCAAAGCAGGTGAGATGGGGGATATCGGCAAAGGCGCGGTCAAAGGCGGCAAAATGGCGGGTCAGGGTGGCGCCGCTGTACAGATAGAACGGGGTGCCCACCGCCTCTGCCACCGTTGGCACGGCAATATTCTCGCAATACAGCGTGTCGTTTTTGTACTGAAAATCATGCATGGTTCGCTATACCGTCATTTCGTTTGGCCACGAAACCCACTAAAGAACACGAAAGTGTGTGTTTTATTTTCGTGGGTTTCGTGGCTAAAAAACAGGCTTCTTACTCCCACACCTCATAGGAGGCTTCCATGGAGTAGGTGCTTTCGTTGGCCGGCCGGGCCTGGTCAAAGGCGGAAACCGAATAATACCAGACCCCTCTTCCCTTTGGCGGCTGTGCATCGAGATAAGAAAGGCCTGCCCCGCCAACCTCGCCGATGCGTTCCGGGGTGGGGTTTTGAGCCGAGCGGCGGTAAATGCGGAAACCTGCCAGATCGGGCTCGGCAACCGCCTCCCAGATAATCTTGACCCCGGTGCCGGTGGCCACGGCTCGTACCTTCTGGGGCGGCGCCGGCGGCGTGAGATCGCGGGGAACAGCAGTCAGCGGTTCACTTGCCATGCCAGCCGCCACGGTGCCCGAATGCAGCCGCATGGCTCGTACCTTGTAAACGTAGGTCTTGCCATTGCGCAGACCCTTGTCCGTATAGGCCAAGCCCTCGATCAGCTCACCGGGCATCTCGGTAAATATTTCGCCGTTGTCGGTCGAGCGGGAAACCTGATAGCGGATGGGGTCGGAGACGGTTGTCCCATCCAGCAATCCTGCCGGCGGTTGCCAGCGCAGGGTAAGAGTCTTGTCCCCTTCCTCAACCTTAAAATTCACGGGGGCCAGCAGCGGGGTGTCCCAGACCACCGAAACGGTGTTTGAGTCATCGCTGCTGACAAACCAGCCCGCCTTGCTGCGCACCCGATACACATAGCGGTGGTTGGGGCGCAGCAGGGTTTCCTCATAGGCAACCTTGCCCTGATCGCTGCTTTCCGCCCTGATCACGATGGGAGGCCCAAAGGGGATGGGACAGTCTGCACAGTAGTCCTTGCTGGGGATAACGGCCCGCAGCAGTTCAAATTTCTCAATCCGGTACGGCAACCGGTCGCCCTGCACGGTTTGCCGGGGATAGGACCAATTGAGCGTCACCCCTTTTTCATCCAACTGATAGCTGAGATCGCTGATGGGCGCGGGCATTACGGTGTCGGGCGGCACGGGCCGGGTCTTCTTGCCGCAGCCGGACAGGGCGACGAGCGCGACCAGAACCACGGCAAAAATTTGCATCCGGACAGCTTCAGGTTTCATGCCGTAATCCCCAACTCTTTTTCCGCCCGCTTCAAGGCCTTGGCCACCATTTTTCCCGAAGTGCCGCCCAGGGATACCCGGCTCTTGACCGAGCCCTCGACAGAAAGCACCTTGAAAACATCTGCTTCGATGACCTCGGAGAATTTCTGCAGCTCCTGTAAGGTCAACTCGGTGAGCTCTTTGCCCTTGCCGAGGCAAAAGGCCACGGTGCGGCCGACAATGGCGTGGGCCTGGCGGAAGGGGATGTTTTTGCGCACCAGATAATCCGCCAAGTCGGTGGCGGTCATGTAGCCGCCGCCAAGTCCCGCAGCCAACCGCGCCTCGTTGAAGGTGAGGTTGGCAAGCAGCTGGGCCATGATCGCCACCGACTGGGAAACCGTATCCACCGTATCGAACAGCGGTTCCTTGTCTTCCTGCAGGTCGCGGTTGTAGGTCATGGGCAACCCCTTGACCAGCATGAGCAGGCTCATGAGATTGCCCACCACCCTCCCGCTCTTGCCGCGGATCAGTTCGGGGATGTCCGGGTTCTTCTTCTGGGGCATGATGCTGCTGCCGGTACAGAAGCTGTCCGCCAGGGTCACGAAGGAAAACTCCTCGGTGGTCCAGAGGACCAGCTCTTCGGACAACCTGCTGAGATGGATCTGGATCAGGCTGGCTGCACTCATGAACTCGATGATGAAATCGCGATCCCCCACCGTGTCCATGCTGTTGGCGGTGACCTTGGGGAAATCCAGCTCCTTGGCGACAAACTCGCGGTCGATGGGCAACCCGGTGCCGGCCAGGGCCGCAGCACCCAGGGGCATGACATTGATCCGCTTCAGTCCATCGGTGAGACGCTCCCGGTCGCGGCCGAACATCTCGTAATAGGCCAGCAGGTGGTGCGCCACCAATACCGGTTGGGCTCGTTGCAGATGGGTATAGCCGGGCATCACCGCATGCTCGTATTTCCGGGCCAGAACCACACAGGCTTTTTGCAGCTCAGCCACCAGTTCGATGAGGCGGCGGCATTCCTCCCGGAGATACAGACGCACATCGAGGGCCACTTGGTCGTTGCGGCTTCGCGCCGTGTGCAGCTTTTCCCCGGCCGGGCCGATCTTTTCCACCAGCGTCTTTTCGATGTTCATGTGGATGTCTTCAAGCTCCGGCCTGAAGACAAACGTCCCCGCTTCGATCTCCCGCTCGATCTGGCCAAGGCCTTTGACGATCTGGTCCCGCTCCTTGGCGCTGATCAACCCCTGTTTGGCAAGCATCTTGGCGTGCGCGCGGCTGCCGGCGATGTCGTGCCGATACAGCCGCGCGTCGTAGTGGATGGAGGCGGTGAAGGCCTCCACCGAAGCGGCGGTTTTTTCCGCGAACCTGCCGCCCCACAGCTTGGCCGGAGCCTTTTGCTTCTCTTTTGAAGAGGATGCCATTGTCGTCTCTGCTCGTGCCGGGATTATTTCTTCTTCTTTTCCACCAGGGCCTGGATGGTCAACCGCAGGGCGTTGAGGCGGATGAATCCACCGGCATCCGACTGGGTGTAGACCTGGTCTTCCTCAAAGGTGGCAAAGCTTTCCTGGTAGAGCGACTGCTCGGACTTCCGCCCCACCGGGATGCAGTTGCCCTTGATCAGCTTGAGCCGGACCACGCCGTTCACCGTTTCCTGCGCATTATCCATGGTTCTTTGCAGGAGTTTCATCTCCGGCGAGAACCAGAAGCCGTTGTAAATCAGTTCGGCATAGCGGGGGATCAGGCTGTCGCGGATCTTCATGACCTCGCGGTCCAGAGTGATGGTCTCCAGATCGCGATGCGCCGCGCGCAATATGGTGCCCCCCGGAGTTTCATAGACGCCTCGGGATTTCATCCCCACGAAGCGGTTTTCCACCATGTCCAAGCGACCGATGCCATTGGCGCCGCCCAGGGCGTTGAGCCGGGCCAGCATGGCCGCGGGGCTGAGTTTTTCGCCGTTGAGGGCTACCGGGTTGCCGCCCACGAACTCCATTTCGATATAGGTCGGTGTGTCCGGGGCCTTTTCCGGGGAGACGGAAAGCTTGAACATGCTCTCCTCCGGCTCGTTCCACGGGTCTTCCAGGATGCCGCCTTCAAAGCTGATGTGCAGCAGGTTCTCGTCTGAGCTGTAGGGCTTTTCCTTGGTAACGGGTACCGGAATGCCGTGCTGTGCCGCATAGGCCATGAGCTTGGTCCGGGAGTTGAGGTCCCAGATTCGCCAGGGGGCGATGATGGTCAGCTTGGGGTTTAAGGCCAGGTAGGTCAGCTCAAAGCGGACCTGGTCGTTGCCCTTGCCGGTGGCGCCGTGGCTTACGGCATCGGCCCCTTCCGCCTCGGCGATCCGCACCTGTTCCCGGGCGATGACCGGCCGGGCCAGGGAGGTGCCCAACAGATAGGAGCCCTCATAGATGGCATTGGCCCGAAAGGCCGGGAAGACATAGTCGCGGACAAACTCTTCGCGCAGATCGGAGATGATCACCTTCTCGGCGCCGGTGGCCATGCCCTTGGCCCGGACCTTGTCCCAATCTTCCTCCTGGCCCACATCGGCGGCAAAAGCGACCACCGGAACCTGATACTCTTCCCGCAACCATTTAAGGATAACCGAGGTGTCCAACCCGCCGGAATAGGCGAGGACGATCTTGTTTATATTGGCAGCCATTGGCCGTGTTCTCCCAGTATGCTTGTCTTCAGTTTTGGCCCTTTCTCAGGCCAGATGCATGGCCAGAATGGCCTTGTGGATATGGAGCTTGTTCTCGGCCTGGTCAAAGGCGACGCATTGCGGTCCCTCCAGCACCTCTTCGGAGATTTCCTCGTCGCGGTGGGCCGGCAGGCAGTGGAGGACAATGGCCCCAGGGTTGGCCTGGGCCACCAGGGCACTGTTCACCTGATACGGCCGGAACACCCCGATCCGTGCCTCCTGCTCGCTCTCCTGGCCCATGCTGGCCCAGACGTCGGTATTAATCACATCCGCCCCCCGCACCGCCTCCACCGGATCGCGCACCACCCGGATGGGCCGGCTCGCCACAGCTTGGGCGGCGGCGAGAATGGCGGGGTTGGGATCATAGCCTGCCGGACAGGCCAAGGTCAGGGCAAAGCCGAAACGGGCGGCGGCCTGGATCCAGGAATTGGCCATGTTGTTGCCGTCGCCCAACCAGGCGACATGGAGATTTGCCACCTCCCCCTTATGCTCGATCACGGTCATGATGTCGCTCAACACCTGGCAGGGATGGTGCAGGTCGGTGAGGGCGTTGATCACCGGCACCGAGGAATAGCCGGCCAGCTCATCGACAATGGCCTGGCCATAGGTGCGGACCACCATGCCGTCCACATAGCGGGCCATAACCCGGGCCATGTCCTTGAGGGGCTCATTGCGGGCCAGCTGGGTATCCCGGCCGGAGAGATAGATCACCTGACCGCCCAGGCCATACATGGCCGACTCAAAGGAGACCCTGGTCCGGGTGGAGGGCTTTTCAAAGATGAGGGCCACGGTTTTTCCGGCCAACTGCTGGTGGCGGACCCCTGCCTTGGCTTCTCTTTTCAGAAGCAGGGCCTGCTCAATGTAGGCATTAAGCTGCTCTTTGCTGAAGTCCTGTAATGCCAGTAAATGCTGTGTCATGATTTCGCTCTCTCTGCCGGTCTTCCCCACACGATATCGCGGAAAGAAGTGTTCTTTCTGTTCAGGGCGTCCTGTCGGCGGCATACCGCGGAGCAGAATTCAGAAGACCGGCTCAAAAAAATGTCGGTCCAACCATGGCCGGTGGGTGACGGACAATGTCTCCCTTTGGTTGGGCCAAACTACAATTCATACAAAAAAACTTTTTTTTTGCAAAGGGATTTTTCGTGGAAAATATATGGGAGGCTATTGGCTCAGCTCGGCAAAAACCTCGTCCAAGGCCTGAATCAGCCGGTCTATCTCGGCTCGGCTGATGACAAGCGGCGGCAGACAACGCAGCACCTTGCCCCCGGCAAAATTGAGGAGCACCCCTTTTTCAAAGAGGAGGTTGACCATGGCTGGACCTTGGTCAAGCCAAGCCTCGGCTAAAGGCAGCCCCTGGATCAGGCCAAGGCCGCGAGATGGTTCGGCGATGGCCGGATATTTGGCAGCCAACCCATTGAGCCGCTTGGCCAGATAATCCCCCTTTGCCTTCACCTCGGCGAAAAAGCCCTCGGCCAGCATGATCCTTAAGGCTGTCACCGCGGCGGCGCAGACCACCGGGTTGCCGCCGAAGGTCGAGGCGTGGCTGCCCGGCTCGAACGCCTTGGCCACCGACTCTTTGGCCAGCATGGCGCCGATGGGCAACCCGTTGCCCAAGGCCTTGGCCAGGGTAAGGATGTCGGGGGTCACCCCGCACTGCTCGTAGGCAAAGAGGGTACCGGTCCTCCCCATGCCCACCTGAATCTCATCAAAGATCAACAGCAGGTTGTGCTTATCGCAGAGCTGGCGGATCCCGGCGAGATACTCAGGGGATAGCGGCCGGACGCCGCCTTCTCCCTGCAAGGGCTCACAAAGAATGGCGCAGGTTTCCGGGCCAATCATTGCCTCCAAGGCCGCAAGATCGCCGAAGGGTGCATGGCGGAAGCCCTGGGGCAACGGCTCAAAGCCTTTATGGAACTTTTCCTGGCCCGTGGCAGCCACGGTGGCCAGAGTCCGGCCGTGGAAAGAGCCGACCAGGGAGATGATCTCGTATTTTCCAGGAGGGCTTGCCTTGCGCGCCAGCTTGATCGCCGCTTCATTGGCCTCTGCCCCGGAGTTGGCCAGAAATACCCGGTCTCCAAAGGAATGATTGATCAGCAGCTCGGCCAGTTCGGTTTGCGGAATCGTGTGGTAGAGGTTGGAAACATGCACCAGGGTAGAGGCCTGGCGGCAGATCGCCTCGGTAATCGCCGGATGGCAGTGGCCCAGGCTGCAGACCGCAATGCCGGCGAGGCAATCCAGATATTCCCGACCGTCGGCATCCTTGAGCAGGCAGCCTTTCCCCTCGACCATCACTGCGGGATACCGGCCGTAGGTGGTCATGAAAGAAGCATTACTTTTTTCGATCCATTCCGCATTCGTCATAATACCATCTCGTAACTGATCGCGGGGGTGAAACGCTAATTATCGCGCTTATGCCCCATAGCTGTAAGCGGTTGCAGGGTGCTGCAGATCCGCGAAAGAGGCCTGTCCGCCATATATCAAATATGCGGACAGGTCGATGACAAAGGAGATGTGGTGCCCTGCGACCGCTTACACCACCTCGGTTCCAACGCCCTGTTGGGTGAACATTTCCAGCAGGATGGCGTGCTCCACCCGGCCGTCGATGATGTGCGCCTTGCCAACCCCGGCGCGGACCACGCCCTGGCAGCACTTGACCTTGGGGATCATGCCCCCGCCAATGACCCCGTCCGCGATGTATTGGTCCGCCGCGTCGCAGGTCATGGAGGAGATGAGCGCGCCCTCTTTGTCCAGAACCCCGGCCACGTCGGTGAGCAGGATGAGTTTTTCCGCCTTGAGCTGGGTGGCGATGGCTCCGGCCACGAGATCGGCGTTGATGTTGTAGGCCTGCCCGTCTTCGCCCACGCCCACCGGAGCGATGACCGGAATGAAGTCCTGGGCGTCCAGGGTGTGGAGGATCTGCGGATTGACCGCAGTCACCTCCCCCACCCGGCCGAGGTCGATGATTTCCGGCGGGGTGTTTTCGGCCTGGGCCTTCATGATCTGCATCTTTTTCGCCTTGATCAAATCGCCGTCCCGGCCGGAAAGGCCCACCGCCTTGCCCCCATGGAAATTGATCAGGCCGACGATCTCCTTGTTCACCTTACCCACCAGGACCATCTCCACCACGTCCATGGTTTCGCCGTCGGTGATCCGCATCCCCTGAACATAATCGCTCTTGATATTCATCTTGTTCAGGAATTTGTTGATCTGCGGCCCGCCGCCATGCACCACCACCGGATTGATGCCAACGTACTTCATCAAGATGATGTCCAGAGCGAAGCTCTTTTTCAGTTCCTCATCCACCATGGCATGGCCGCCGTATTTGATGACCACGGTTTTGCCGAAGAATTTCTTTATATACGGCAAGGACTCGATGAGTATTTTGGCTTTTTCTATACCTGTGTGCATGGCAATCTGTCTGTAATGGTTGAATGGTCGGGGGGCTGATTTTTTCAAAAAAAGCAGCCGCTTTGTATTGATAGTACGCAAGATATAAACCGCTGGCCGCAATCTGTAAAGAAGATAGGCAGCCAAAAAACAGGCGCACTCTTCCGGCAAAGCGATTGCCGAGAACCCTTGATGCTGGTATCTTTATGTATTCAAAGTCCATCAGCACCATAAGGAAACTAAAAAAAATGAAACCAGTCCTCCGTTTTTTTTGCCAATTTGTGCTCCTGAGTCCCTTCTTGGCCGCCGGTCCAGGCCTGGCTGCGCCTGCCTCCCCCTCTGCCGGCACCAACAAACCGCCGATTCATATCGAGGCGGACCGGATGGTTTCGATGAAGAATGAGAACGCGGTCCTTTTTTCCGGGAACGTGGATGCCAGGCAAGGCCAGATGGTGATCCGCGCCGCGGAAATGACGGTGTATTATCTTTCCAACGAAGAAAAAGCCAAGCTGCCCCAAAGCGAGGAGCGGACTCTCAAGAAGCTCTTTGCCACGGGCAATGTGGAAATCCAGAATGAAGGCATGACCGGCACCGGCGACAAAATGGAGTATTACGAAGCCGAGCGCAAGATGATTCTCATCGGCAACAGCAAGGTCTGGCAGGACAACAACCTAGTCACCGGCCATACCGTGGTCGTTTTCCTCGACCAGGGCAAGAGCATCGTGGAGCGGGGCGAGAAGAAAGGCGAACGGGTCAAGGCTTTTTTCTATCCCGGCGGCGAAGGGCCGCAGAGTGGCCAGCAACAGTGAAGACGGAGGCTCCCTTGTCTGTTCTAGAAACAAAAGAGATCGTTAAGCGCTATAAAAATCGGACAGTGGTCGACGGCATCAGCCTGCGGGTGGAAACCGGCACCGTGGTCGGGTTGCTCGGGCCAAACGGCGCCGGAAAAACCACCACCTTCTACGCCATTGCCGGGTTTGTCCGGCCCGACGCAGGCGTCATCCTGCTGGACGGCGAGGATATCACCTCCCTGCCCATCCACCAACGGGCGGTCAAGGGGCTTTCCTATCTGCCCCAGGAATCCTCGGTCTTTAAAAAGCTCACCGTGGAGGAAAATGTCCGCATCGTTCTAGAGCCGCTGGGTCTTGCCAAGGCAGAGATCAACAACCGGGTCGGCCAGCTCATGGAAGACCTGAAGATCAGCCATCTGGCCGGCAACCGGGGGCATTCGCTCTCCGGGGGCGAGCGTCGCCGGGTGGAGATCATGCGGGCCTTGGCCACCAATCCGCTTTTTATTCTCCTGGACGAGCCCTTTGCCGGGATCGATCCGTTATCGGTTGCCGATCTCCAGCAGATCATCAGCAACCTGAAAAACCGCGGCCTGGGGGTGCTCATCTCCGATCACAACGTACGGGAAACCCTTTCCGTCTGTGATCAGGCCTATATCGTCAGCCAGGGAAAGATCCTCATCCATGGCAACGCCGAAGAAATCGTCGGAAACGAGGAAGCCCGCCGGATGTACCTCGGCGAAAACTTCACCCTGTAGTAAACGTTGAGCAGTGCCGCATCTGCGGTGTTGCTCAACGTTTACAATATCGAGGTTACCGGAAATTTTTGGTTCCCGGCTGAATGGTACGCCTCAGTCCATCGTAACAAAATACCCCCTTCTTTTTTAGCCCCCCCTAAATTCTTCTTGCAAAAACCTTGCCGTCATGGAGTATTATACTCGCACAAGGGCTGCGCAATCCCGCGTTGGCCTCTGCTCTTCTTTTTACGGGAAAGGACTCCGGCGGACACATGGCCCTTGAACTGAGACAGCAGCTGAAACTCAGCCAGCAACTGGTGATGACCCCCCAGTTGCAGCAGGCCATCAAGTTGCTCCAGCTTTCCCGGCTTGAGCTTGCCGAAACCATCCAGCAGGAAATCGAGATCAACCCGGTGCTGGAAGAAGCGACCGACAGCCAGGACCAGGGCGAGACAGAGCAAGAGCAGGAAGGGTATGGCCACGAGGCGCTGGACGCCCCGGTGCCAGAGCCGGAAAAGACCGCCGAGGTCCAGATGGAAAGCGACTCCTCCTTGCGGGAGATCGACTGGGAAAATTACAGCAACGACTATGAAAGCGGGTTCTCCACCCGGAGCAAGGATGATAACGACCTGCCCTCCCGCCTTGACATCCTGACCACCAAACCAGACCTCCACTCCCATCTTTCCTGGCAGCTGACCCTTTCCCATCTCACCGAGGAGGAAAAGGAGATCGGCCATTTCGTCATCGGCAACCTGAACCGGGACGGCTTTCTGGTGGTGACGGAGGCGGAGATTGTCGAAGGCACGGGCTGCGAGCCGGAGCTGGCGAGGCGGCTGATCGGCGTGGTCCAGGAAATGGACCCGGCCGGGGTCGGGGCCAGGGATCTCAAGGATTGCCTGTTGTTGCAACTGGCCCGCCTGGGGCTTAAGGATTCCCTGGCCGCCACTATAGTCCGGGAGCATCTCCATACCCTGGAAAACCGAAATTTCGGCGCCATTGCCAGGGCCACGGGCCGCCCCATCGAGGAGATCCTCGCGGCAATCAAGGTGATCACCGAGCTGGACCCGCATCCGGGCAGGATTTATTCCGAAGAGGAGCCCCAGTACATCATCCCGGATGTCTATGTGCACAAAATCGGCGGGGAATACGTCATTTTGCTCAACGATGAAGGGCTGCCCCGCCTCAAGGTCAGCAACTATTACAAGGATATCCTGAAAAAAGATTCCGGCGCCCCGGCCGACACCAAGAATTACGTGCAGGAGAAACTCAAGTCGGCCCTGTGGCTGATAAAAAGCATCCATCAACGGCAACGCACCATCTACCGCGTGGTGGAATCGCTCCTCAAGTTTCAGCACGATTTTTTTGAAAAAGGGGTCGCCTTCCTCAAGCCCCTGGTCCTCCGCGACGTGGCCGAGGACCTCGGCATGCACGAGTCGACGATCAGCCGGGTGACGAGCAACAAATACGTGCACACCCCCCAGGGCACCTTTGAGCTGAAGTACTTCTTCAACTCCTCCATCAGCCGCCACGACGGCGGGGACGCCATGGCCTCGGAAAGCATCAAGGAACGCATCCGCAGCATCATTGGTGGCGAGAACCATCAAGATCCCCTCAGCGACAATGCCATTGCCGATATCTTCGCCAAAGAGGATATCAAACTGGCCCGGCGCACCGTGGCCAAATACCGGGAGCAGATGGGGATTCTCCCTTCCAAGTTCCGAAAAAAACCCAAGCTGAGCTGATCTGGATGCCTGTTTCTCCCTTAGCCCTATCACAACGCCATGTCTGAAACCAGCAGCCCGCCACTCACCCTGACCATCATCACCGGCCTTTCCGGGGCAGGCAAGTCCACGGCCCTCAATGTTTTTGAGGATGCCGGTTTTTTGTGCATCGACAATCTCCCGGTTTTTCTCCTCCTGCCCCTGCTCGACGGCATGGCCCGGCGAGCAGATGGACCGCACCGGTTGGCCCTGGTCATGGATGCCCGAGATGCCGAGCTGGCTCCGGCCCTGGCCGGGGTGCTGAAAGAGGTGAAGCCCAAGGTCACCCTGGCGCAGATCATTTTTCTCGAGGCCAACGACACGGTCCTGCTCCGCCGTTACAGCCAACTACGGCGCGCCCATCCCCTGGCCCAGGTCGGCCTGGTTCAAGACGGAATCTCCTCGGAGAAAAAGCGGCTGGCCGGACTTCGCCAATTGGCCGACCGGGTGATTGACACCAGCAGCCTCACCCCCACCGAGCTGCGGCACGAGCTCCTGTTGCACGACGCTGCCCCGGTTTCCGCCATGCGGGTCAACATCCTTTCCTTTGGCCATAAGCACGGGTTGCCCAGCGAGGCAGACCTGTTATTTGATGTCCGCTTTTTGCCAAACCCCTATTATGTGGCGGAACTCAAGGAGAAAACGGGCCTGGATGCAGCGGTGGCCGGTCATGCCCTGGAAAATGAAAGCGGCAGCCAATTTCTCGTCCTGCTTTTCGGACTGCTTGATTTCCTGCTCCCCGAATTTGAGCAGGCAGGCAAGGCCTACCTCACCATCGCCGTGGGCTGTACCGGCGGGAAACACCGCTCCGTGGCCGTGGCCGAAGAGATCCACCGTCATCTGGCTGGGGGAAAATGGCCGGTGAAGCTGTTCCACCGGGATCTGGATAAGTAAGCCTCTTGCAGACTCCACCAAATTGACCCCCCTCCCTCGACGGGAGGGGGGTGGGGGGTGGGTGAAGTCGCAACTGCCTATTTCGTAGCTATTTCCCCCTCTCCCTAACCCTCCCCCGCCAGGGGGGAGGGAACTTTTAGGGCTTTTGCAAGAGCCTCGACAAAAAAAGGCAAAGGCGCACACGCACCTGGGCCTGATGAGCGCATATGACCAAAACACCACTTCTGGATTGGCAGGCGATAGACACGGTCCTGCTGGACATGGACGGCACCCTGCTGGACCGCCATTTTGACGATTATTTCTGGGAGCATTATGTGCCGGAGCACTATGCCCTGGAGCACGATCTCTCCATCGACGAGGCGAGGCTTGAACTGCTGGCCCGGTATAAGGGGAGGGAGGGAACCCTGGCCTGGACCGACCTGGATTTCTGGTCCAACCAACTGGGGCTCGATATCCCGGCCCTCAAGATGAAGATCAACCACCTCATCGGGGTGCATCCCCACGTGGTGGCCTTTCTCAGGTTTTGCCGCAAGGCCGGCAAGAAGATCTATCTGGTGACCAACGCCCACAGCAAGACCCTGGCCATCAAGATGGAAAAAACGGCACTGGCAGGCTATTTCGACCGGATCATTTGCGCGGAAGAGGTTGGGATGGCCAAGGAAGATCCGGTCTTCTGGCAGGGGCTGGAGGCGCTCCTGGGCTATGAGAAAGAAAGGACCATGCTGGCCGATGATACCGCAAAGGTGCTGGCCTCTGCCCGGCTTTACGGCATGGGCGTTCTCATCTTTATCGCCCGTCCCAGCAGCCGCAAACCGGTTGCCCACTCCGAGGATTTCCCCTCGGTGGTCACCTTCAAGGAACTTATCCCCGAGACCGCAGACTGACGTTTGGTTTCAGCCGTGAAGCAGCAACACCCAAGGAACAACCAACCATGCTCGAAAAAGAACAGGCGGAATTGATCGCGGTTATTGCCGATTTCCTGGAGATGGGCCATGTGGAGAACATCATGGCCATGTTCAAGCAGGACCCCGCACTCTACGGGCTGAGTGGCGAACTGCTCCGCGATGAACGTTTCATGGTCCGGATGGGGATGGCGGTGCTTTTTGAAGAGATGAAGGGTATCCGCCCGCAGGAGATGGCGCTGGCCATCCCTGCCCTGCTCCCGGTCCTTGCCGAGGAAACCCCGTGGATGCGCGGCGAGGCCGTGAACCTGCTGGGCATCATCGGTACCCCCGAGGCCTTGGCCCAGATCAAGCCCCTGGCCGACGACCCGGAGCCGCAGATCCGGGAGATGGTGGCGGATATTCTGGCTGGAAGCTGACAGCTGCCAGCTGCCAGCGGGGCACTATTCCTTCCAGTCCGGCCGTAAACCCAGCTCGGTCAGCTGCTTTCTCGCCACTGCGGACGGGGCTTCGGTGAGGGGACAAAAGGCCTTCTGGGTTTTGGGGAAGGCGATAACATCGCGGATGGAGTCGCGGCCCAGCAGGATCATCATCAAGCGGTCCAGACCAAAGGCCATGCCGCCATGGGGCGGCGCGCCAAGCTCAAGCGCCTTGACCAAAAAGTCGAACTTGTCGGCCACTTCCTCCTCGGAAATGCCCAGGGCGGCAAAAACCTTTTCCTGCATCTCCTTCTGATGGATACGGATGGAGCCGCCGCCGATCTCGGTGCCGTTTAAAACCAGGTCGTAGGCCCGGCTCCGCATCTTGCCCGGCTCGGTGTCCATGAGGGGGATATCTTCCTCGTTGGGCGCGGTAAAGGGATGATGCACCGCCATATGCCGCTTCTGCTCTTGGTCGTACTCCAGGAGCGGGAAGTCGCAGACCCAGAGAAAATTAAACTGTTTCTTGTCGATGAGGCTGAGGCGGCGGGCCAGCTCAAGGCGCAGCTCGGACAGGGCCTGGTGCACGACCCCTGCCTGATCGGCGACAAAAAAGAGCAGATCATCGTTCTGGGCGTCCAGGGTTTTGGCCATGCCGGCCCGCTCCTCGTCGGAGAAGAACTTGGCAATGGGCGACTGCCATTCGCCATCGGGTTTGACCTTGACCCAAGCCAGCCCCTTGGCTCCGAAATTTGCCACGTAGGCGGTGAGGTCGTCAAGATCCTTGCGGGAGAAATGGGCGCAGCCCTTGGCGTTGATGGCCTTGACCATGCCGCCCTTTTCCACCACGGTACGGAACACCTGGAAACCGCAATTGCGCACCTGCTCGGTGAGGCTGATCAGCTCAAAACCGAAACGGGTATCCGGCTTGTCACAGCCATAGCGGGCCATGGCCTCGGCATAGGTCATGCGCGGGAAGGGCAGGCTGAGGTCCAACCCGATGGTTTCCTTAAACAGGAGCCGCATCAACCCTTCGCCCACCGCGTAGATGTCCTCCTCCTCGACAAAGGAGAGTTCCATATCCACCTGGGTGAACTCGGGCTGCCGGTCGGCACGCAGGTCCTCATCGCGGAAGCAGCGGACGATCTGGTAGTAGCGGTCCATGCCCGCCACCATCAGCAGCTGTTTGAAGAGCTGCGGCGACTGGGGCAGGGCGAAGAATTTCCCCTGGTTGACCCGGCTCGGCACCAGATAATCCCTGGCCCCTTCCGGGGTGGAGCGGGTGAGCACCGGGGTCTCGATCTCGAGAAAATTCTCGTTGTTGAGATAGGTGCGGATGGCCTGGGCTGCTTTGTGCCGCATGATGAGGCTCTCGGCCATGCGGGGACGCCGCAGGTCGATGTAGCGGTACTTGAGGCGCAGGGTCTCGGAAATTTCAGTTTCCTCATCCAGCGGGAAGGGCGGGGTCTTGCTCTGGTTGAGGATACGCAGTTCCAAAACCCGCACCTCGATCTCGCCGGTGGGCAGCTTGGGGTTGCGCATCCCGTCGGGCCGACCCTCGACAATGCCCCGGATGGCAAGCACCCATTCGCTTCTAATGCCATGGGCCTTGGCATGCACCTCGGCGTTGATCTCGGGGTTGAAAACCACCTGGGTGAGCCCCCAGCGGTCCCGCAGGTCGATGAAAATAACCCCGCCATGGTCCCGGCGCCGCAGCACCCAACCCATGAGGACGATCTCTTTGCCGACATCGGCTTGGGTCAAGGCATTACAATTGTGGGTGCGCTTGAGTCCTCCCATGGATTCCATAGGACTGCTCCTTTTAGGTAGTGAAAAATGAAGAGTAAAAAGTGAAAAATTCGTATGTGTTTCGGTTTTGCCTTGTACTCCCCTCCCTTGACGGGAGGGGCTGGGGGTGGGTGACGTTGCAGATCGCGTCAAATGTAGCAAATTCCCCCCACCCTGGCCCTCCCCCGCAGGTAAGCGTAGACTCTCCGAGGGGAGAGGGAATTTTTGGATGATGCCCGTTAAGCGGACAATCCCCGCCCCTTTTGTCCCCTATTTTTCTCTTTTGGAGACTGCCGCAAGCAATGTCGCACACAAGGCCTCTGGAGCCTCCGTAAGCGGCACCTGCTGTTGTTCCTTGCTGGTCATATCCCGCAGCACTGCTTCGCCCTTGGCAAGCTCTTCCTCGCCCAAAATGAGGGCAAAGCGTGCCTTGGCTCGGTCTGCCTGCTTCATCTGGCTTTTCAGGCTCTTGCCTTCAAGGTCCATGGCCACTTGCAGCCCGTTGCGTCTCAGGAGATGCACCAGCGGAAAGGCCTTGACCGTGGCCTCCTCGCCTAGGGCGGCAACAAAAAGGTCTGTAGTCGTCTCAGGGCAGGCCCCTGCGTTCTGCTGGCCAAGCAAGAGGACCAGCCGCTCCATGCCCATGGCAAAGCCAATACCGGGCATGTTTTTGGCCCCGCCCAGTTGTTCCACCAGGCCGTCATAGCGGCCGCCTGCTCCCACCGCGCTCTGGGCTCCCAAGGCGTCGGTAATCAGCTCAAAGGTGGTGCGGGTGTAGTAATCAAGGCCGCGGACCATGAACGGGTTCACGGCATAGGGAACCGCCAGGAGATCAAGGCTCCCCTTCGTTTTCTCGAAATGGTCGGCGCATCCCGGGCAGAGATGGTCGAGGATGGCTGGCGCGGCCACATACTGCTCCTGACAATGGCTGCTCTTGCAGTCTAGCACTCGAAGGGGATTGGTCAGGCTGCGGCGCTGGCAATCCTCGCAGATCTGCTCTTTGCGGGCGGCCAGGAAATTCACCAGGGCTTCTTTGTAGGCGGGACGACAGGCCGGGCAACCCAGGGAGTTGATCTGCAGACTCGTGGAAAGACCAAGCTCTTCCAGAATCAGCCAAGCCATGGCGATCAGCTCCGCATCCAAGCGGGGATGATCCAGGCCAAGCACCTCGACGCTCATCTGGTGAAACTGGCGCAACCTCCCCTTCTGCGGGCGTTCATGGCGGAACATAGGGCCCATGGTGTAGAGACGCTGCACCGGGAGTTTGGCTTGGAGACCATGCTCGATAAAGGCGCGCAGCACCGAGGCGGTGCCTTCCGGCCGCATGGTGACCGAATCGCCGTTGCGGTCACCAAAGGAGTACATCTCTTTTTCGACAATATCGGTGGCTTCGCCGATGGACCGGGCGAACAGCTCGGTCTTTTCCAGGATCGGCACCCGGATCTCGGTGAAGCCGAAGCGGTGAAAGATATCCCTGGCCGTCGCCTCGATATGCTGCCAGACCCCAACCTCATCGGGGAGAATATCCTTAAAGCCTTTCAGGGCTTGAATGGTCATGGTTTGCCTCACCTGCACCGAAGATAACAACACCCGGAGCGTTTTCGCCGGGGGAAATGTGCCAATCAAAGAAAAATGGCAGAAAAACAGGTATTCTTATCCCACCTCTTGCAAAAAGTCAAGAGAGGCAAGCGGGGAATGGTGGGGTCGATGGCTGACGCCTTGAAGCTGTGTGGGCAATCAGCATCAGTGAAACAACAAGAAAAAAGCCCTGCCGGAAATTCCGGCAGGGCTTGATGTGAACAGCAACCAACTCAAGTGTTATGCGAAACGCATAAGCAGCATTAGAAGGTCATGGTCAGCGAGTGGGTCAGGATGTAGATGCTGTTGGTGCTGTCGGAAGTATCTCCGAAATTGAAATAATCACCGGTATCCAGATATCCGAAGTGCGCTTCGTAGGTGAGATTGTCGAGCAGCTTGTAGGCTGCGCCCACATTGTACTCCCAGCCGTAGTCCTTATCCTGGTTGGCGGCGACAATTTCGTCTGCCTTGGCATAGCCAATGGCGCCGTGCAGGGACAACTGGTTGGAAACCGCATAATCAACTGCGACAACACCGGCTTGAACGCCAGACGTACTTAAAAGAGTGGTGTTGCCACTGAACACGTCATTGTTCAGCATGCCGGTGTGCCGACCGGTGAGGATGTACAGAGGCTCAAACTGGTCGCCGGTGCCTGCGGTGCCGAGGGCATTCTGAATATCATCGCCATAGGTATTTTTGTTCATGTCCTGGCCTTGGGCATAGAAGCCCATGGCGCTCACGGTCAGGGCATCAAGCTTGATGCCGGCCTGTGCCATTGCTGCCCAAGAATCATAGTCACGATCCGCATTGGCTGCACTGTCATATTCTCTGCTACCCATGTAATGGGTCAACTCGCCGTTGACAAAGATGTTGTCCATCTTGAACTTGCCGTAGGCGGTCAACGTGTGCTTCACGTCGGAATCAATGGTGGCTGTATTGGTCATGTCCCGGGTGTACGCGTAGTGGATACCGGAATCCAGGTTGTCGGTCTTGTAGTAAAGACGAGCAACATAGGTGTCTGAGTCAACATCGGTTCCATTCTCCACTGAGCCGACCTCAGTCGCAGGATTAAAAGAACCCGCAGCAAAATTGTCTTTCACTTTTTCAAGGTAGAACAGGGTGCTCACCGGCCCAGCAGCAAGAAAGGAAGGGTACAGCATGACGCGGTCGGCACGCTTGTCGGCATCCATGAACGCGGTGCCGTAGGTGCCAGCCGGGGTACGGCCTAAGCGCATATTGCCGATGGGAGAGGCATAGTCCATGTACAACTGGTGGACGTAAACATCACTGGTGGTGGTGCCTACGTTTGACGTCGTACCGGTGTCACCCTGGCTGCCCCAGAAGGTGTCGTCCGCCAGACGGATAACAGAGCTCATGGAGATCTTGTCGTTCACCTTCATGGTTGGCTTGATCTCGAAGGTGTGCAACCAGTAAGAATCAGAGGTATTTTCTACGCCAGGCATTTCATTCAGATTAACCGATGTACCCACCAGTGAGGTGGTGTTTCCGTTGCCCGTCAGGCTGTTTACCGTAGTCCCCGTAGGAAAGGTGCGTGCATCAGAAAGGTACGCGCCCTCGACCAGGTATTTGCCGCTCATCTTGAACTCAACGGCTGCTGCAGTGGAGGCCAGTCCCGCGACCAGGCCCAGTGCTGCTACTGTGGATAATACTTTTTTCATTTCTTATCTCCTTTGATAAGTCTTAATAAAAAAAACAACTTGCACTCTTTAGAGCAAATTTAGATAGAGAATGTCAAGTTTTTTTTACTATGGTGTAATTTTTTTTACCGCATTAATTTGGAACATTAGTTTCCCTGTTCCTGTTTTTTGGTGAAATCCAGCTGATAGATGAGCATGGTGGAGGTCTGTTCGGAGAACAGATCAAGCGAGCTGCTTCCCAAAATCATCCCCACCAGCAGTTCCGCTCCTTTTTTGTCCGCATTGGGGCGGAGGAGGTAGTCCACGATATAGCCGTCGATCTTTTTGGTTCGCCACAACTCGGACAAGGCGATGCCGTTCCAGCTTAGGGCGTGGATCTCGCCGGAGGGGTAGTTTTTCATGTTTTCAAAAAGACGCGACGAAGTAGAGAGGTTCTTGTTGATGATGATGTCCTGCTGGCCATCGCCATTCACGTCATAGACGATGATCCGCGAGGGGATATAGATGCGGGTTGAG
The DNA here is from genome assembly GCF_055379285.1 of Thiovibrio sp. Mzg5. Lineage (NCBI taxonomy): Bacteria > Pseudomonadati > Thermodesulfobacteriota > Desulfobulbia > Desulfobulbales > Thiovibrionaceae > Thiovibrio > Thiovibrio sp. Mzg5. The sequence continues at coordinate 2,399,156 of NZ_AP022872.1, forward strand.
CCTTCCTGGGCGCTGCCCTTGCCTGCGCCGAAGCCTTCTGTGCCGCCGATAAAGCGGGTAGTGCCGCCGTAAAATTCATCGCTTTTCCAGAGGACGGTACCACTGGCGCGCAGCACTTGGAGCCGGTCGTACTGGTCAATGGCGATGATCTCCCGGCTGCCGTCGTTGTCCAGATCGGCGATGGTAAACTCAAACAGATTGACGCTGGCCGGGACTTCCATGGGGCTGCCCGCTTTCAGGGCGGTATTGCTCAGATCGAGACGGTAGATGCCGGGGGTCACGGCCTTGTCGGACCCGGCCCGCTGACCAGCCAGCACCATGCCTTCTCCTGGGACGGGCATGGCCCGGACATACCACTTGGCATCTTGGAACAGATAGTTGGCCTTGTCCGCGCCAAGCCATTCAAAGGCGAAAGAGTTCGGTCCCTTGCTGTCCGCAGCGCTCACATAAATTTCCTGCTTGCCGTTTTTGTTCAGGTCCGCCACGGTGATGGCGTGGATGCGGTACCCGACCTTGCCGCGAATCTGGCCAACCTTGTTCAAGCGATTGTTGTCGCGCTTGAAGATCTGGACCGAATCGTTGTCGGCAAAAATGACCTCGTCCTGGCCGTCGCCGTCAAGATCTGCCATTTCCATGAACTGGAGGGACAACTTCATGTTCTGGGTTTTCTGGAACTCGCTGGTGATGCCCTTGGGGTAGATAAAGGGCGAACCGCCCTGCATGCCGGTGCGACCGGCAAAGGCGCGGTCCGGATGGGCGGTGGCATACTGCGGCTGGGGTTGCCCCCCCGCCTGCCCGGCGACCTGGGGCTGGGTCAGGGCTGTGGCTGGGCGCTTGTGGGCGAAGACCTTCTCGCTTATATCCCAGGCAAGGGAGTCGATGCTTTGGATAATCTCGCTTTCGTTCTTAGCCGTGGCATAAAAATTACGCGACGCACCCTTGGCTACCTCAAAAACCTTGGCATCTAACGAAAGACTGCTGCCCATGGCAGTGAGGCTGCCTACCACCAGGAAATCGGCCTGAAGGGTCTTGGCCAGCTTGAGAAATGCCTCGGTCTGGGTTGGGGTTCCTCCGCTGGCCAGGGCTTTGTCCACCACGGTCTTGTCGATCACGGTGAGGCCGACCTCCGAGGCAAGGCGGCTGGCGAGCATGTCACGAATGCCGGTGGTGAGATAGCCCATGTCCTGGGGGGCATTGGCCTTGAAGGGCAGGAAGGCGATACGTCCAGTTTGCGCAGCAGCCCCGATTGCTGGCAGCGCAAGATGCATGGCGAATATCAGTGCGGCGAGCAAGACTGTGACTGTGCGCTTGGTTTGTTTGAGCATGACCGGTTTCCTTATTGAAAAGAAGAGTGATTTTCCGTAGAGTTTAAAGTTTGAAGCTTACCCCGAAGAAACGCGGGAGAGCAAGAGTTTTTTGTAGATTCTGAAGGAGACGATGTTGTGTGTATCGGTGGATTTATCGCGGTTGATGCCGCTTCTTGACAGAGCAAAAAGGCAAACATGAAAACCAATATCTATCTTATCCGGCATGGCCTGACCGCAGCAAACAAGGCTAATATTTTTGCCGGACGCACCCAGGAGCCCCTGCATCCAGAGGGTATGGCCCAGCTTGCGGAGGTTGGCCACAAGCTAGCCGGGCGCGGCATCAGCAAGATATTTTGCGGTCCTCTGGCGCGGACCAGGCAGTCGGCCGGAATTGTGGGAGAGTTGCTTGGTGTGCCGATTGCAACGGCAGAGGCCTTGACCGAGATCCGTATCCCCCATTGGGACGGACTGACCAAGGAGACAATCCGGGCGAGATTCGGGCCCCAGTATCCCACCTGGCTCGATGATCCGGCCGGATTTTGTCTGCCGGGCTGCGAGACCATTGCCCAGGTGCAGAACCGGGCTGTGGCCTGTCTGGAGACACTTTTTCATGAGTATCCCGGACAGAACCTGCTGGTGGTAAGCCATTTGATCGTGGTCCGGGCTTTGCTTCTGCATTATCTGGCGCGGCCCATCGCGGATTTTCGGGCGATCAAGGTTGGGAATGCCCAGGTGGCGACCCTGAGCAGGGATGAGCGGGGGAGAACTGTGGTGGAGTTGTGATGGCGGGGCGTTTGATTATCCTTCCGCAAGGCTCAGGAGGAACAGAAGCAGGCTCGAGGTAAAATGAACGAAGAACGACCTGAGCGCATCGATTTTTTCCGTTTACCCTGAGCCTGGCGACGGGTTGATTTTCCGAAGCACCAGAGAAACATCTTGCAAGAGGCATGAAATGTTTTGGGTTTACATCCTTCGTTGCGCCGACGGGAGCTACTATACCGGTCACACCGATAATTTTGACAGGCGCATGGCTCAGCACCAGGCGGGAGAGTGCGAGGGGTACACCGCAATGCGCTGTCCGGTGGAGCTTGCTTGGTCGCAGGAGTATGTTACACGGGAAGAAGCTTTGTCTGCGGAAATGCAAATCAAGGGTTGGAGCCGCAAGAAGAAAGAAGCCATGATGCGGGGTGATTGGGTTGTTGTTTCTCGTTTGGCGCGAAACAAATCAGCTGATCCTTCGACAGGCTTGTATGGTTTTTACAGCTCATTTCTGAGAAGCTCTAAGAAGAAGAGCCGGGGTGGAGGGACTTCGACTGGCATCTGCCGCGCTGCGGACAGACTTACTGAGAAATCTCCCACCACACCCCAAACGTCGATGAAGAATCTAGCGGCATGTGCATTGACCGCCGATTTGAACGCAAGCTAACGTCGGTGTGTGCCACCCCAGCATGATTACTTTACTTCTGGAGGCTACCATCATGCAAACCTTTCTAAACGTAGGGGTGGATGTTGCCAAAGACGCCGTTGTCGTTGCTTGTGCTGCGCAAAGCTTTCCTGTCCACAGTGTTGTCAATCAGCATGAAGTTTTGCTGGCTTGGCTGAAATCCCTGCCCGCAGGCAGCCGTATCGGCCTGGAGTCTACAGGCGGATATCACGAGTTGCTGGCTGATCTGGCGCATAGGCAAGGCTATACCGTATTTCTGCTTAACCCAATGGAGACCCGGCACTACGCCAAGGCCATGGGCAACCGCGCCAAAACCGACCGTGTCGATGCCGAACTAATCGCTCGTCTCATCGCGCAAGAGCATACTCGCCTGCGTCCCTACACGTCCCCCACGGCCAACCAGCGCAAGCTGGACCATCTGATCCGGCGGCGGGCCAAGATCGTCCGCATCAAGAGCACGCTCAAGCTGACGATGGCCAACCTGGGCGGGTTTGCCCCTGAGCTCAAGGCGGTCTTGTGCAAGCTCGACGCTTTGATTGCCAAAATCGATGTCGCCATGGCAACGATTGCTGCCCGTTCTCCGCAACACAAGGAAACGCAACAGCGGTTGCAAACCATTGTGGGGGTTGGCCCCCTGGTGGGCATGGCCTTAACCAATACGTTGGAACGAGTTCCTTTCCGCAATGCGGATGCGTTCGTCGCATTCACCGGTTTCGACCCCAGAGCAAATGACTCCGGTCACAAGGCTGGCCGTAGACGCTTGTCCAAACGCGGCCCCGGCGAATTACGCCGTCTGCTGTTTAATGCCGCGATGTCCGCCGTCAAAACCAAAGTCTGGAAACCTATTTATGAGCATTATCGCAGCAAAGGCTGGAGTACGACCGCAACGTTGGTGATCATCGCCCGGAAAATCGCCCGAGCCGCCTGGTCTATTCATCACTACCGCTCGACATTTAACCCAGAACGGCTTACAAAATGCTTGACGTAAACCATAGAATCTCAGGATGAACGGATTTCTTTAACTCCTTATTTTTCCGTTCGCCCTGAGCCTGTCGAAGGGTGGCCCCCTCCTTTACCTAAAAAATCAGTCCAGAATCAGCCCCCCTATCACCTCGCTGATCCCAGAAAGCCCGTTGTCCGTCACATAACGTCCAAGGCCTTCGACGATCTCCTGGCTGGTGCGGGGGTTGACGAAATTCGCGGTGCCAACCTCGATGGCTGTGGCGCCCGCCAGGAGAAATTCCAGGGCATCTTCCGTAGTGCTGATCCCGCCGATGCCGATCACCGGAATCTTCACCGCCTGGGCTACCTGCCAGACCATGCGCAGGGCGATGGGCTTGATCGCCGGGCCGGAAAGCCCCCCCACGATATTGGCCAGCCTCGGCCTTCGGCTTTTGACATCAATGGCCATACCCAGCAGGGTGTTGATCAGGGAAACCGCCTGCGCCCCACCCGCCTCCACAGCCCTGGCGATCTGGGCTATGTCGGTGACATTGGGGGAGAGCTTGACGATCACCGGCAGGGTGGTGTGGGCGCACACCGCACGGGTCACGGCCTCGGCCATTGCGGGATCGGTGCCAAAGGCAACCCCGCCTTTTTTTACGTTGGGGCAGGAGATATTGACCTCCAGGCCGCTGAGCCCTTCAACCTCGCTGAGCCGTTGGGCCAGGGTCTGATACTCTTCCAGACTGTCTCCCAGGATATTGACGATCACCCTGGTGCCTATCCCTCGCAGATAGGGCATTTTCTCGGCAATAAAACAGTCAAGCCCTACGTTTTCAAGGCCGATGGCGTTGAGCATGCCTCCGGCCGTTTCCACGATGCGGGGCGGAGGATTTCCCCGTCGCGGTTCCAGGGAGATTCCCTTGACCACCACCCCTCCCAAATGATGGAGATTGACGTAAGGCGCAAATTCCTTGGCATAGCCAAAGGTGCCGGAGGCGGTGAGCACGGGATTTTTAAAAACGAGGCCACCGATGGTGACGCGCAGATCGGGTTGGGTCATAGCCAGGCTACCTCCTCTGCCTTAAATACCGGGCCATCCTTGCAGACGTGGAGGTAGGGGCCGGACAAGTCCGCCCGGGGGATCGCACAACCGAGGCAGGCGGAGATCCCGCAGGCCATCATGGTTTCCAAGGAAACCTGACACTCCCAGCCCTGTTTTCGGCATTGCCCGACCACCGCCTTCATCATCGGGTGGGGGCCGCAGGTGCATATTGTCCAAGGAAGGTCGGGGGCAAGGTGCCGCGAGAGAAGCTCGGCCACAAAGCCATGGTGGCCAAGGCTTCCGTCATCGGTGGCAAAATGGGTTTCCGTCACGCCGATATCCATAAAATCCCGGGGCAGGGGACCAAGCTCGGCGGCGGTTCGAGCGCCAAGCAGAACGATACACTTCGGGGGGCTGGTGGTGCGCAGAATCTCTCTGGCTAGAAAATAGAGGGGGGCAATGCCCATCCCTCCGCCAACCAGACAGATCGCCTGTTTCCCGGCGAGATCAAAGCCGTGCCCGAGCGGGCCGGTCAGGTTCAGTGACTGGCCGGGAGTCATGGCGGCAAGCAGTCGGGTGCCCTTGCCGACAACCTTATACAGGAGCTGCACCTGCTCGCTGCCAATGGTCTGATGAATGGACAGAGGCCGCCGAAGAAGCGGGTCGCAACAGGGGGTGGTCTGCACCATGACAAATTGGCCGGGACGAGCGTTGGCCGCGATCTCGGGGGCCTTTAAGGTCAGGCGGAATATTTCCGGCGTGAGTTGTTCCTGGCGGACAATCTCGGCCTGCTCTTCATATTGATTCATGATTAACTATCTGAAAATAAAGATTATTTTGTTTTTTGCCCCGAGAGAATCAGCGACAATACCCGCTCAAGATCATCATGGGAATAGTACTCTATTTCCAATTTTCCCCGGGTGCCACTTTGGACGATGCGCGCTTTTGTGTCCAGGTAATTGATCAGGCCGTTGGCCAACGATTTACAATAGGATTCCGGCAATTCATTTGCCGACTTCCTGGGCTGACGTTTTGCCCCGCCACCTGCCGTAGTCACTTTTTTCTTATGTTTTTGGGCCAAGGCCTCTGCCTGCCGAACCGTAAGCCCCTGCTCGACAATCTCGTTTCGGACCTCGCGCATGGACGTTTCATCGCCTACGCTGAGCAATACTCTCGCATGCCCCATACTTAAAACGCCGCGAACCAAGTCCTCCTTAGCATAATCGGGAAGCTGGTTGATCCGCAGGGCATTAGCCACGGTTGACCGCTCCTTGCCAACCCTTTTTGCCACCTCTTCCTGGGTCAGATGGAACTCCTTGACCAGGCGGAGATAGGCTTCCGCCTCTTCCAGAGGGTTCAAATCCTGGCGCTGGATATTTTCGATGAGCGCCAGCTCAAGGCGATCAAGCGGGGTGACGTCTTTTACCAGAACAGGCACCTCGTCAAGCCCTGCCATTTTAGCGGCCCGCCAGCGCCGCTCTCCAGCGATGATCTGGTAACGACCATCGCCGCCATGCTCGCACACCACCAGGGGCAGCAAAACACCCTTTTCGCGGATCGAGGCTGAAAGCTGAGCCAGCGCTGTATCATTAATATCCTTACGGGGCTGATTCGGGTTTGCCTCGATGAAGTCGATGGGGCATAAAAAGTATTCCCGGCCATCGGAACCGCTGGAAGGCAACAGGGCGTCCAGACCCTTGCCGAGGGCCGAGGTTGTTTTTTTAATCATGGTTTCACTCCCTCTTTCACCGCAACCTTTGGTTGCTTGCGCAGAAACTCTTTTGCGAGCTGCAGATAACTGAGCGCCCCGGTTGAGCGCTTGTCGTAGATGATCGCCGCCTGCCCGTGGCTGGGGGCCTCGCTGAGACGAATATTACGTGGAATCACCGTATCATACACCCTGCCCTGGAAATGATTTTTCACCTCGGTGACCACCTGGTGGGTCAGCTTGTTTCGGCCATCGTACATGGTCAGAAGCAACCCTTCTATGGCAAGGGTCCGATTGTAGGAGTTTTTCACCAGACGGATGGTCCGGACCAATTGGCTCAAGCCCTCAAGGGCAAAATATTCGCATTGAAGGGGGATCAAAACCGTGTCTGCCGCAGTGAGGGCGTTGATGGTCAGCAGGCCAAGGGAAGGGGGGCAGTCGATGAAAATGTAGTCATAATCTCCACGCACAGAGGAGAGCACATTGTCCAGATAGCGCTCGCGCTTCACCGCAGCCATCAGCTCGACCTCAACCCCGATCAGGTCGATATGCGTGGGGAGAACAAAGAGCTTCTTGAGCCCCGGCGCCGGCTGTATAACTTCCCGGGTCTCGGCTTCCCCCATATAACAATGGTAGAGGTGGGTTCCACCATTGGCGCGGCTGACGCCCAGGCCGCTGGAGGTATTTCCTTGCGGGTCGGAATCCACCACCAACACCTTTTTACCCAGCAACGACACCGAGGCGGCCAGGTTTATTGCGGTGGTCGTCTTTCCCACCCCGCCCTTCTGATTGGCCAGGGCCACAATTTTTGCACCATCTCCCATGCTGAAAAACCTCCACCGGGTGTGGGTTTCTGGCAGAAACGCGCCAGATTTTTCGTCGCAGGCAATGGGGTGAACGACCGAAAAACCAGATCGCCACCTTGAAGGGCATAGTAACACACTCCTCACCGAGAAACCGCTTAATTTTCGCGATGGACTTTCTTTTTTACGCCACATGTTTCACGTGAAACATGTGGCGTTTTCCGTTTAATCCCGGGTGGTTATGAGTGCAGCGACAAGCTCGGCGGTTCGTTCCATGTCCCCCAGGTCGATGGTTTCCGCGGTACTGTGCACATGGTCCATGCCGATTCCGATGATGGCGGTTTGCAACCCATTCCCGTTGAAAATATTGGCATCACTGCCGCCGCCTGCCCGTTCATAGCGGATTTCCCGCTGGAGGCGGGCAGCGGCCTTGTCAACCCGTTGGAGGACGGAGGCGTTGCGGTCAATATGCATGGCCGGGTATTCCGGGGAGAGATGGAAATCGAGACGGGGCCGGACGCCCGTGCCGAGCTGCGCGCCGGAATTGGGAGACCAGTTGTCAATGACGGCCAGGAGCGTATCCTTGATCTGTTGGGATAAAGCCGCGAGTTTTTCCTGCGAGTGGCTCCGGACTTCCCCTTCCACCAAGACGCTTTCCGGGATAATATTGGTCGCTGTGCCCCCGGTGATGCGGCCGATATTGGCGGTGCTTTCCTCGTCAAGACGGCCCAGCGGCAGATCGGCAAGGCACCGGGCCGCAAGCTGAATGGCGTTGATCCCCCGTTCCGGATGCAGGCCCGCGTGGGCAGCCGCGCCGGTGATCGTGAAATGGAAATGGTTGGCAGCCGGGGCCCCGATAATGAGCAGATCTATCCCGCTGCTATCAAGGGCATATCCTTCCCGGGCACGGAGCAGGGAGAGGTCCAGGGCCTTGGCCCCGCGCAGGCCGATTTCTTCGCAGGTGGTGAAAACGAGATCGAAAGGCAGATGCGGAAGACTCGCTTCTTTGATGGCCCGGATGGCTTCGATAAGTATGGCGATACCAGCCTTGTCGTCTCCGCCGAGAACGGTCTCGCCCGCACTGGAGAAACGGCTACCCTCCCGCTGGACTTTCACTCCCCTGGACGGTTCGACCGTGTCCAGGTGGCAACTGAAGAAAATCGGTTCCCCAGGAAGGTTGCCGGGGAAGTGGATAACCAGGTTATTGGTGTCAGAGCCGGTTGCGCTGGCGGAGTTGTCCTCGGTGACAAAGGCTTCGGGAAACTCCTGTGCAAAGAGGTCTTTGAGAAACAGGGCCAGCTTGGCTTCTTCGCCGGAGGGGCTGTCAATGGTACACATGGCGGTGAAAAGCTGGGCAAGGCGTTCGCTGTTGATATTCATACACGCACCTCTGTTTATTTGTTGCAATACAGAATGAAATTGCCTATTATTAGGAATAATTATCAGAAAGAGACGGATCCCGACAGGTTGCAGTAATAGTGCGGTGCAAAAGCTATCAGGGGGCAAAGAAAGAATAATGCACCTGTCGTGCCCAAGCGAGAAAATTATCTCAGAAAACCACGGGCGGGATTGGGTATTATTCAATGCCCATACGGAGCGCCTTAACGGAAAGCATCGGGCAAGACGAGCGTCTCGTCTTGCAACACATAGCCGTTTAACAAGATACCGGAGGTAACAGTATGGCCATATTCAAATGTGAAAAATGCGGGGCGACCAAGGAGGGCAGATGCAAGCCCAAAAAATGCGCCGATTGCGGCGGCAGCGACTGCATGATCAAAAAAGAGGAAAAAGCCTCGGGTTGCGGGTGCGGCTGCAAGGCTAAGAAATAACCCCACACAGTAAAGATGTTTTCCGGGAAGGCCTCCGTTGAAGATGCGGGGGCTTTTTTTTGCCAAAATTATGCCGCAAAGGTGGTGTGCAAACGGTCATTGCCGGAAGCCAGGCCCTTGTATTAGGATAGAGTAAAGATTAAGCGTTACAAAGCTGCGGGTGTGCCTTAGGCAAAGCAATAGGGCCAGGGAAAGAGGGCAAGACAGATGAACGAGGCAGACAGTCAGGCAACCCACACCATCGTTTTTCAGCCCAGCGGCAGGAAGGTGCAGGCCGGGGGAGGCGTGTCAATCATCAAGGCAGCCCGGGAGGCAGGCATCCACATCAATGCTTCCTGCGGCGGCAGCGGGGTTTGCGGCAAATGCAAGGTCATCATTGAAGAGGGCGAGGTCGATGGGGGGCTCAGTGAAAAATTCAGCCCCCAGGAGAGAGAGACCGGCTATCGCCAAGCCTGCACGGCAACAGTTGCCGGCGAGGCCGTAATCCGGGTGCCCGAATCCTCCGGCCTGAAAAGCGGGGGCTTAGGAACCGCGGTGCCCCTCAGACATCGGGCCAGAATGCACGTGTACGACATGGAGGAACTTCGGGAACAAGGCATTTTTGTCCCGCCGGTGGTGAAAATTTGCCTGGAAGTTCCTCCGCCAACGGCCAAGGACAACATGGCCGATGCCGGTCGAGTGATTCATCTGCTGAGCAGCCAGTACGACGAACACCGGGTGGTGTTTAATCTTGCCGTTTTGCGGAAGCTGCGCAAGGCCCTGCGGGAAGACGATTTCCGGATCACCGTTACCTGCGCCCGCCCGGTGAATGCCGCAGGCAAATCCTATCTCACCAACATCCAAGGCGGCGACTGGACCCATCGCAGCTTCGGCCTTGCCTTTGACATCGGCACCACCTCGGTCTACGGGGTGCTGGTGGATCTTAATTCCGGCAAGGTTCTGGCCAGGGCCGGCGAATACAACGGCCAGCTGGGCTATGGCGAGGATGTGATCTCCCGGATCATCATCGCGGAAAAAAAGGAAGGTCTGGCCAAGATGCAGGAGCTGGTGGCAACCACCATCAACAGCATCCTCGACACCTTGCTGGCCATGGCCAAACCAGCGGACAACGGGGAAAAAGGCAGCATCAGCCGCGAGGAGATCACCTCCATCACCCTGGCGGGCAACACCACCATGACCCATCTCCTTTTGGGTTTGGAGCCGGACAACATCCGCCGCGCCCCCTATGTGCCGGTCACCACCTTTCTCCCTCCCATCCGGGCCACCGATTTGGGCATCAATCTGCCGCCCTCCGCCGTGGCTCTGGTCTACCCGTCCATCTCCAGCTATGTGGGAGGAGATATCGTCGCCGGGGTTATGGGCTCGGGCATGTACCGCACCGAACTGGTCACCCTCTATATCGATATCGGCACCAACGCGGAAATCGTCGTGGGCAACCGGGAATGGCTGGTCTGCGCAGCCTGCTCCGCCGGCCCGGCCTTTGAGGGCGGCGGCATCACCCACGGCATGCGGGCGGCACTGGGCGCCATTGAGGATTTCAGCCTCAACCCCCAAACCCTTGAGCCGATGAACATAACCCTGGGCAACAAATCGCCGGTGGGGATCTGCGGCTCTGGCCTGCTGGCCATCATCGCCACCCTTTTTGAGCATGGGGTAGTCGGCAGAAGCGGAAAATTCCGCCGTGATCTTGGCACGGACCGGATTCGGGAAGGGCGCAGCGGCCATGAGTATGTCCTGGTCTGGCGAAAAGAGGCGGGCACGGAACACGATATCGTCATCAACGAGGTGGATATCGAAAATTTCATCCGGGCCAAGGCGGCGATCTATGCCGGGATCACCACCCTGGTGGAGCAGGTGGGGCTGGCCATCACCGATATCGAGCAGGTTATTTTGGCCGGCGCCTTTGGCAGCTATATCGATCTGGATTCGGCCATGACCGTGGGGCTATTGCCTCAGGTGGACGCCAATCGGGTGCTCTATGTGGGGAACGGTTCGCTCATGGGCGCCTGGATGAGCGAGATGAGCAACCATATCCGCCGGGATGTGGTGGAGGTGGTGCGGAAGATGACCAGCTTTGAACTTTCGGAGATGGCATATTTTCAGGAGCAGTACATTGCCTCCCATTTCCTGCCCCATACGGACCTCGGTCTCTTTCCCCGCGTGGCGGAGAGGCTTGCGGAGACCCGCAGGGAGTAAGACGATCATTTTCTTAGCAAAATTTTTATGGTACCTCCCGTCGCCAAGCTCCACCATCTGGAACATCCACCATGCTGACCAAAACCAACGTGATCCAGCTCTACAACAACGGCCTTGTCATCCGCTGGCGGCGGAAGAAACACCCCCAGCAGCTCAAGGGCGAGTTCGACCCGGGTGCCTTTGAGGTCAACATCTACACCCAACATCTCCTCTCGGAACACGACCGGGACATGACTCTGCTGCACGAGTTCATCCACGCCAGGGACGACCACAAGGGGCGGCCCAACAACCGCACCTGCTCACCGCAGGTTGAACGGGAGGCCGAGGCAACCTACCAGCGGCGGCCAGAGGTGCTGGCGCTGATCAAGGAACTCTACGGGCTCTAAAACGCCAGCGCGGGCAGCGGGTTGCAGCCAGGGAAAAAACGCCGCCGAAATCCCAACCGACCGAAACCCTACCAGCCTTTCTCCGCGTACCCCGGAATCCGATGAAAATTGAGGTAGCGGTATACCTCGTCCGCCTTGGGGGTCACCCGCTCGGCAAGGATCTTATTGTATTCACCCGCGGTGGGGATGCGCCCCAGCACGGCACAGACCGCGGCCAGCTCGGCGGAACCGAGAAAGACCTTGGTGCCGGTGCCGATGCGGTTGTCGAAGTTGCGGGTGGAGGTGGAGAAGACCACGGCATTATCGCGGGTTCTCGCCTGGTTGCCCATGCAGAGCGAACAGCCGGGAATCTCGGTGCGTGCCCCGGCCTTGCCCAGGATGCTGTACACCCCCTCCGCCTTGAGCTGTTCCTCGTCCATGCGGGTGGGCGGCGCCACCCAGAGGCGGACCGCTACCTGGGGACCGTTGTCAAGAATCCTGGCCAGGGCCCGGAAGTGGCCGATGTTGGTCATGCAGGAACCGACAAAGACCTCGTCGATGGCAGTACCCGCCACCTGGGACAAGAGCTTTACGTCATCCGGGTCGTTGGGGCAGGCCAGGACCGGCTCGGTGATGTTGTTGAGATCGATCGTGAGCACCGCCTTGTATTCGGCGTCCGCATCCGGGGCCAGCAATTCGGGCGCACCCAGCCACGCCTCCATGGCAGCAATCCGGTTGCGGATGGCCGTGGCGTTCTGATAGCCCCGGGTGAGCAGGCTTTTCAAAAGCTCAACATTGGAGCGGAGGAACTCGGCAACCGGCTCCTTGTTGAGCCGCACGGTGCAGGCGGCGGCGGAGCGCTCGGCCGAAGCGTCGGCCAGCTCGAAGGCCTGCTCCACCGCCAAATCGGGCAAGCCCTCGATCTCCAGCACCGTGCCGGCGAAGAGGTTCTTCTTGCCCTTTTTCTCCACGGTGAGCAGCCCCTGCTGGATAGCCACATAGGGGATGGCGTTAACCAGGTCGCGCAGGGTGATGCCGGGCTGCATTGTGCCCGTAAAACGGATCAGCACCGATTCCGGCATGACCAATGGCATGGAGCCGGTGGCTGCGGCAAAGGCGACCAACCCCGAACCGGCCGGAAAGGAGATGCCGATGGGGAAGCGGGTGTGGGAGTCGCCGCCGGTGCCCACGGTATCGGGCAGGACCATGCGGTTGAGCCAGGAATGGACCACGCCGTCCCCTGGCCGCAGGCTGATGCCGCCCCGCTCGCTGATGAACCCGGGCAGGGTCTGGTGGGTCTTCACATCCACCGGCTTGGGATAGGCGGCCGTGTGGCAGAAGGACTGCATCACCAGAGGGGCGGAGAATTTGAGGCAGGCCAGCTCCTTGATCTCGTCGCGGGTCATAGGGCCGGTGGTGTCCTGGGAACCCACCGAGGTCATTTTGGGCTCGCAGTACATGCCGGGCCGCACCCCAGGGAGATTGCACGCCTTGCCCACCATCTTCTGGGCCAGGGTGTAGCCCTTGCCGCTGTCCTTGGGAACCTCCGGCTCCCGGAACAGGGTAGAGGGCGGCAGACCCAACGCCTCGCGGGCCTTGGCGGTTAACCCCCTGCCAATGATAAGATTGACCCTCCCGCCGGCCTGCACCTCGTCGGGCAGGGTGGCCGGGGAAAGGCTGAAGGTGGTAACCGCCTGCCCGTCGCGGCTGATGGTGCCGGTGCGGGTGTTGATGGTGATGATGTCGCCGGTCTCAAGGGCGGTCACATCGCACTGGATGGGCAGCATACCCGAATCTTCGGCGGTGTTGAAGTAGATCGGCGCGATGGTGGAACCCATGACCACCCCGCCGGTACGTTTTGCCGGAACATACGGAATGTCGCGCCCCATGTGCCAGAGCATGGAATTGACCCCGGACTTGCGGGAAGAGCCGGTGCCCACCACGTCGCCCACATAGGCGATGGGATGCCCCTTTTTCTTCAGCTCCTCAATCTTCGTCAGCGAACCGGGCAGCCGGTTGCCCAGCATGGACTGGGCGTGCAGGGGAATATCCGGGCGGCTCCACGCCTCGGAGGCCGGGGAAAGATCATCGGTGTTGGTCTCGCCCGCGACCTTGAACACGGTGACCGTCAATTCTTCCGGCATGGAAGCGCGGGAGGTGAACCAGGTCGCCTCAGCCCAGTTGGCCACTACCTGCCGGGCATGGGGATTGCTCTTTGCCTTGGCAGCGACTTCGTTAAAGGAATCATAGACCAGAAGGGTGGAGGAGAGGGCTGCAACCGCATCCGCAGCCAGGGCTGCATCATCGAGCAGATCGATGAGCGGCTGCACGTTGTACCCACCCAGCATGGTGCCCAGCAACTGCACCGCCGCTTTCTTGTCGATGAGCGGCGAACCGATCTTCCCCTGCGCTATTCCGGCCAAAAACTCGGCCTTGACCTTGGAGGCCTCATCCACGCCCGGGGGTACCTGATTGCTGATCAGGTCGAGCAGGGTTGCTTCCGTTCCGGCAGCCGGTTTTTGCAGCAGCGCAACCAGAGCGGTGGTCTGGTCGGCGGAAATGGGAAGGGGGGGCAGACCAAGAGCGGCCCGTTCGGCAACATGTTTTTGATACGCCTCTAGCATGGGTACGACCTCCTTGCATAATAAGAAACCGGGCAAGCCCGGGGATTTTTCTCAAACAAGATTCCTACCCTTGCCGGACTGAACCTGTCAAGGAGAACCTGAGGGGCTGAGACTAGAGAAAAAGGGTCCATCCAGGAATTACGGGGAAGAAGGCGATGACCTTTCGGGTGTTCGCTCTTTCTTCTTTTGCGTGCCCAAAAGAAGAAACAAGAAAAAAGCACCCCAGCCAGCCCTGGCCCTTCGGGCTTCCCTTGCTTCTCGCCAGGAATGGGACGCTAAAAAACTCGGGCTTCGCCCTCAAACAGTTTTAGCGTTTTTCCCCGTCCCCGTCTGCGAGGCGCGGCAGGACAAATGGGGGAGGGTAAGACTCCCATTGGCACGCAGCCGAGCACCGGAGAGGCTGCCAAAAAAGGGCTTTGCACTGTTTGAGCGCAGCGAGTTTGCAAAGCCCCGGCAGCATCGAGGAGCGCATGGAATCCCGCCAGCGGCGGGACAAGTGACACGGGTGCCTTTTCTTTGGTTCGTTTCTTTGGGCAAGCAAAGAAATGAACCAACTCCCCGGACGAACAAAAAAGGCGGCAGGAGTTTCCCCCTGCCGCCAAAGCGATCACACTGCATTTGTGTTATCAGCCAGCCGCCATCAACCGATCGATATCCTCGCTGCCAATGGTTTCCTTCTCCAATAAATCCTTGGCCATGGCCTCCAAAATCGCCCGGTTCTCATTGAGCAGCCGGGTTGCCGTATCCCTGGCCTCGGTCACTAATCCGGTCACGGCCTGGTCGATGCGCACCGCCGTCTCCCCGCTGTAGGGTTGCCTGCTCCGCCCCATTTCATCGGGCCCGGCCACGTTCAACAGGCCGATCTCCTTGCTCATCCCCCATTCGCACACCATCTTCCGGGCAATGTTCGAGGCGCGTTCGATGTCGTTGCCCGCGCCGGTGGTCACATCGCCGAAAACGATCTCCTCGGCCACCCGGCCGCCCAGGAGGATGCAGAGGTTGTTCATCAGCCAGGAGCGGGACTGCGAGTGCTTCTCGTCGGTGGGCAGCTGCATGGTCAGCCCCAGGGCGCGTCCCCGGGGGATGATGGTCACCTTATGCACGGGATCGGTGCCGGGCAGCAGCCTGGCCACCAGGGCATGGCCTGCCTCGTGAAAGGCGGTGAGTTCCTTATCCTTGGCGGTGAGGATCATACTGGTGCGCTCCGCCCCCATCATCACCTTGTCCTTGGCCTTTTCCATGAGGGCCATGGAAATTCTGCCCACCTCGAAGCGGGCCGCCATCAGGGCTGCCTCGTTGACCATGTTGGCCAACTCGGCGCCGGAGAACCCGGGAGTGCCCTTGGCAATGATGGACATGTCCACATCGCTGTCCAGCTGGACCTTGGAGGCATGGACCTTGAGGATCTTCTCCCTGCCCCGCACATCGGGCAGGGGCACGACGATCTGCCGGTCGAACCGGCCGGGCCGCTTGAGGGCCGGGTCCAGGATATCGGGCCGATTGGTGGCCGCGATGATGATGACCCCGGCATTGGCCTCGAAGCCGTCCATCTCGACCAGCAACTGGTTCAGGGTCTGCTCGCGCTCGTCGTTGCCGCCCCCGGCCCCGGCCCCGCGTTGGCGGCCCACCGCGTCGATCTCATCGATAAAGATGATGCAGGGTGCCTTTTTCTTGGCCTCCTTGAACAGATCCCTTACCCGGCTGGCGCCGACGCCCACATACATCTCGACAAAATCCGAGCCGCTGATGGAGAAAAACGGCACCTGGGCCTCCCCGGCAATGGCGCGGGCCAGGAGGGTCTTGCCCGTGCCCGGCTCACCGGAAAGGAGCACGCCCTTGGGAATCTTGGCCCCCACCCGGGTGAAGATGCCTGGGTCGCGGAGAAAATCAACGATCTCGCCAAGCTCGTCGCGGGCCTCTTCAATGCCGGCCACATCGGCAAAGGTGATCTTGGATTCCTCGCCCTCGATGAGGCGGGCCCGGCTCTTGCCGAAGGTCATCAGCCCCTTACCTCCTCCGCCCTGCTGCTGGCGCATGAAATAGAGGCCCAACCCGACCAGCACAATCATGGGCAGCCAGGAGCCGATGATGCTTACCAGCCAGTGGGGCTCTTTTTTCTTTTCCATCTGGAGGGTAATTCCCTCTTTCATAAAGGGCTGCACCTGCGCCGGATTGTCCGGCAGCACGGTTTTGAAGCGGTTGCCCACCAGATCTTGGGCCGTGGCCACATTTTCCAGAATGGTGATTCGGCTCACCTTGCCCGAGTTGACGCTTTCCAGAAAATCGTTGTAGCTGATCTGATTGACCGGCTCGGCCGTCGGGTTGAAAAGATTGATCAGCAGCAGGCCCACCAGGGCGATGACCAGCCAGATGGACAGGTTCTTGTAAAATTGGTTCAAGGCGTACCTCCGGGTTGTTTTTCTACACTTTGTACACGATGCGGGGCAGAAGACGCAAGCAATCAGGCGGAGATTGACTGGCCGTCGGGCAATCCGCCAAGCCGGTCGATCTTTTTCGGCACCAGACCGCTGGACATGAATGCCGTGCAGAGCTTGCGTTTTTCAAAGGGGCAGCCGGCAATGTTCCAGCAGGGGGTGTATTGCAGAAGTTTATGGATGGCAGCCAGACTGATGCCATGCTCGTGGATCATGGTGCGCAGGCAGGAAACCCATTTCAGGTTGTCCAGGCTGTAATAGCGCCATTTGCCGTGCCGGGCCGGGGCCAACAGCCCATCTTGCTCATACATCCGCAAGGTGCGCGGGGTTATGGCCAGCATCTCGGCGGCGGCGCTGATGGTGAAGACGGCCTGGTTATCCGCCAGCAGGGGATGTCCCAAGCTGGGCGCAGAGGTTTCAGATGTCATAGAGGCAGGTGCGTTCATGGCGGACTCTCATTATTAAGATATTTCCAGGGGCATGGGTCCATCAATCTTCAGGGAAAAAACCGCGATGATGGCGGGCAGCGCCGCAAAAGGACCCATGAGCAGGGAGAGGACAAAGGAGCTGACAAACCAGAAGGTTTCGGCTAGCTTGCCAGTGGTCACGACAACGACCGGGGCTATGCCTTTTTTTTCGCTGCAGAGTGTTTTCTTCATGGCCGACCTCCTGTACCGCATGTCCTGGGCGGCGCAGAATCATTTCATGCACCGCTTTGCTTTGGTATATACGCAAGGGCCATGCCAGGGAAGGCAGAAGGGAAAAAGTAGGGGAAGGGTACGAACACTTTTTTCACATAAAAACAGATACCTGCAAGCCATGAAAAAAATTATTTATATAGAAACATAGAGCTATGCAAAGGAATTTATCAGCCATGAACAGGCTAACAATACTCCCAAACTCAACCCGGCACGGATCATATTGCGCCCTAAATACCCCCCACCCTTTTACTCCTGAAACATGACAGATACCAAACACTGTAAACAATGCGGCACCTGTTGCCGGAACGGCGGACCAGCCCTGAGCCGGGAGGACCTCGGCCTCGTCCGGCAAGGGTATATCCGGCATGATCAGCTGGTCACCATCCGACAAGGGGAGATGGGCTACAACCCCGCCACCGCCAGGCTTGAACCGGTGCCCGTTGAGCTGCTCAAGATTCGGGGGCAGGGGAGCGGCTGGACCTGCCTCTTCTTTGCCGAAGAAAGCAACGGTTGCACCATCTATGCGCACCGCCCGGCAACCTGCAGGATTCTCCAGTGCTGGCAGCCCGAGGCCCTCCTGGCCACCATCTATAAGGACACCCTGCGCCGCGCCGACCTGATCAACCCCACCGACCCGATCCTGGCGGAAATCGAGCGCCATGAACAGGCGTGTCCCGGACGGCTCTTCACCGATCTGCTCGCCCAAGGTGGCGGGATGGAGAATCTCGCCCGACTCACCGAGCTGGTGCGCGCCGATCTGGCCATCAGGGGGGAGGTTGCCCAAAAGGCCGGGCTTTCGCTGGAGATGGAGTTTTTTCTCTTTGGCCGGCCGCTGTTCAAGCAGCTGGGAGGGTCTGGGATAAAATGTGTTGCGGAGGGAGGAGGGGTCCGTTTGCAGAGAGAGAACTCCCCTCGCCCACTTGTGGGAGAGGGGCCGGGGGAGAGGGTCAATGAGCGCTGAAAAAAGGCTCATCAATGCCAAGACACTCCGCGCCAACCAGACGGAAGCGGAACAACGTCTCTGGCATCACCTGCGAGCCCATCGCTTCCTGGCTTTGAAATTCAAGCGACAAAAACCCATGGGTCGCTATATCGTGGATTTTGTCTGCGTGGAACGGCAACTGGTTATTGAGATCGATGGCGGTCAACATGCCGAACAGGCGGAATATGACCAGCATAGAGATGCATGGCTGCGCAGCCAAGGCTATACGGTATTGCGTTTTTGGAACCACGAAGTCATGCACCAGTTGGAGGGTGTGCTGGAGCAGATATGGAGTACTCTCACCCTCTCCCCCGACCCCTCTCCCACAAGTGGGCGAGGGGAGTAAAACCACAGCCCGGCACTTACCCCTTACTTCACTTCCCGGACCATGATCTCTTCGGACCAGTCGTTGTGCTCAAATTGCTCATGGTCCGGCTTGGCCGGTTTTTCCTCGGTCAGCCTCTGCTTGAGCCATTTGAGCACCTGATCGAACTCGGCAGCCATCTCGGCCATGGCCCTCCCCCTGTGACTGACCCGGTTCTTTTCCTCCATGGGCAGTTCGGCAAAGGTCTTGCCCAGCTCGGGATAGAAAAAAATCGGATCATAGCCAAAGCCATCCTCGCCCCGGGGCGCGGTGAGCAGCTCCCCTTCGCAGGTTCCCTCGTAGGTCAGGGCCGGACCGCTGGGCACGGCGATGGAGATGACACAGTGGAAGGCAGCCTTGCGGTTGGCCACGCCTTCCATGTCTTTGAGCAGCTTGGCGGTATTCTCCACATCGCGGGCCTTTTCCCCGGCATAACGGGCGGAATATACGCCGGGTGCACCATCCAGAGCCTCGACCGCCAACCCGGAATCATCGGCGATACACGGCAGCCCGAGAACCTTGGCGGTGAAATGCGCTTTTTTGTAGGCATTGTCATCAAAGGTTGCGCCGTCTTCCACCACCTCGGGGATGGGGCCGAAATCGGCCAGACTCCTGACCTCCACCGGGAAATCCTTGAGCAACTCCTGAAACTCCTTGAGTTTGCCCTTATTTGTGGTGGCCAAAACCAATATATTGAACATGATTTTCTCTCTCCTTTCTGTCACCGTTACCACTGCTCAGGCAAAAATATTTACCCGCATAACCGCCGGAAGTCAAGATTAGCCGCCAAAACTCAGCGCCTTGCCGGCTATTTCAATCTCGCCGTCGGGCGTCTTTTTTCTTCCCCCTTGCCTCCCGCGCCTCTCTCTGGATAAGATAATCACAACCACTTGACCTAGGTCAATGCTGGGGGCCGCATTGCGCAATACGCTGCATCCTGCACCGACCCATTCACATCTTTACTATTCAGCAACAAGGGGGGACCGCTGATGCCGGAAACAAACAAACCCAGGCTTGATCCTGCCGAGCTCCTTTCGGACGAAGATGTTTACGAGGCGATGAAAAAAATCCCCGGCTATCTCGACATCTCGGCCGGGGATTTCAAGGAACTCTATGTGCTCGCCTATGAGCATGCGGAAACCCGCCTGTACAACAGCCTGCAGGTTGCCGAAATCATGACCCGGCAGGCCATAACGGTCCTGCCGACAACGCCACTTGCCGAGGCGGCAGCGCGCATGGCCGAACACCACATCACCGGCCTGCCCGTGGTCCAGGAGGATGGAACCGTAGTCGGCATCCTCTCGGAGCGGGATTTCTTCCGCAACATGGGTGACGGCAGCCAGGCCTCCTGCATGGCGCTCATCGCCGACAGCCTTGCCACGGGAGGCTGCCCCGCGCTCTCCATCCGAGGCAAAACCGCCGGAGCAATCATGACCACCCCTGTGGTCACGGTTTTTGAAACCGCTCTGTTACATGAGGTCGGCAAAATGATGCGGGAAAAACGGATCAATCGGGTGCCGGTGACGGACAACAAGAATCGGCTGCTCGGCATTCTCACCCGCAGCGATCTCATGCACGCTTTTCCGGAAAGGGGTACACCATGAACTATTTCAACAAGATGCGCGGCACAACGACAAGCCCGCCCCGGGTCAATCTGTCCGAGGTTTTTTGGTCTTGGATCGGCGCCTTTTGCGGCATTGCCGCGGTGGCATACCTCAACTACAATCTGCTGCCCCAGTCGGACCTGCTCATGCTGATCGGCTCGTTCGGCGCCTCGGCGGTGTTGATCTACGGCGCCATCAAAAGCCCCTTGGCCCAGCCGCGCAATCTGCTCGGCGGACATATACTCTCGGCGCTGATCGGGGTGGCCAGCTACAAAATGCTGGCTCCGCACATGTGGCTGGCGGCGGCGGTGGCGGTGGCCACGGCCATCGCGGTGATGCACCTCACCAAAACCCTGCACCCGCCGGGCGGCGCCACCGCCCTTATCGCCGTGATCGGCAGCGAGAAAATCTATGCCCTGGGCTATCTCTATGCGATTTTTCCTGCCGGGGCCGGGGCCTGCATCATGCTGGTCATTGCGCTTCTTGTGAACAATATTCCGAAAACGCGGCGATACCCTGAGTTCTGGTGGTGAAGCCACAACCGTCATTATCGAGCGCAGGGCAAAACCTGAGGAACCAACCGACCGGTAACGGTTGCGCAGTGCCGCAGATGCGCGAAAGAGGCCAGCGAAGTGTGCTAGTGCACACGAGCCAGCCGATGACAGCTAAGCGAACGCAGCGAGACTGCGAAGCAGATATGCGGTGCTGCGCAACCGTTACCTAGAACCAGAGATTACAGACCGTCACCGCGGCAATGAGTCCGGCTGTTTCACCGCAGAGTGCGGCGGGCAGGGCGTGCCGCGTCCGCCGGATGCCGATGGCCCCGAAGTAAACGGCCAGCACATAGAGGGTGGTTTCGCTGGAGCCCTGGATGACCGAAACCATGGCGGAAAGCAGGCTGTCCGGCGACTGTTTGATGATCTCGCTCATAAAGGCAAAGGAACCGCTGCCGGAGAGCGGCCTGAGAAGACCCATGGCCAAAGCCTCGGCCGGCATGCCCACGGCTGAGGTCAGGGGAGAAAGAACGGCAACCAGAATATCCATGGCCCCGCTGGCCCGGAACATGCCGATGGCAACAAAGATCGCCACCATGAAGGGAATGATCCGGATGGCGGTGGTAAAACCCTCCTTGGCCCCATCGGTGAGGGTTTCATAAATCCTCACCCCCCGCAGATAGCCGAAGATGAGCAGCCCGGAAATCAAGGCCGGAATCAGCCAGCTGGACAGGCTGTTGAGGCTGGCTGCGGAAAAGGCCAGCAGCTCCGGGGCAATACTCATCTGATACACCGCCCCCCCCGCGAAAACGCCAACCAACAGCCAGATGAACCATTTCCCGGCCGCACTCGGCGGAAACAGCTCCGTTTCGACGCTAGCCTCTGCCTCTGCCACCGCTGTCTCGTAGGTCTCTTGCGCCGCAGCCATTTCCACCCCGCTGTTTCTGCGACTCAGCATCTTGGCCGCCACGATGGCCACAATGGTGGAACAGGTGGTGGCGATGAGGGAAGGGATAAAGATGGCGGCCGGGCTCGTTGCGCCCGCAGCGGCCCGAATGGTGATCACCCCCAGGGGCAGCAGGGTGACGCTGGAGGTGTTGATCGCCAAAAACAGGCACATGGCGTTGGTGGCCGTGCCTTTTTCCGGGGCGAGCTTCTCCAGCTCCTGCATGGCCTTGATCCCCATGGGCGTGGCCGCGTTGCCCAGACCCAGGGCGTTGGCCGCCATGTTCATGATCATGGCGCTCATGGCCGGATGATCGTGGGGCACGTCGGGAAACAACCGGACCATCAGGGGCCGCACCCACCGGGCCACGATCCGCATCAGCCCCCCTGCCTCGGCCACCTTCATGATTCCCAGCCAGAGGGCCATGGGCCCAATCAGACCGATAGCCAGAACCACCGCGTCCTTGGCCGACTCGAACGAGGCCTTGGTAAGGGCGTCCATCCGGTTGGTATAGGCGGCTGTCACCGTGGCCAGCACGACCAGGGACAGCCAGATGATATTGATAACCGAAGCTTTCTGTTTCATATCTTCTCCCTTCTGCTTTAAGCAGAAAACAAAGTACTCAAAACCCCGGGCAAAAAGCCAGGCTTTCTTTTTTCATTTTCACAAGGCTCCGGTGCCATTGCGGAATCCTGCGCCACCGATGCTCCCCTGCCTTTTCCTCGCTGAAAATCGCCTGCCATAGCCTCTTTCACTTGCCAGAATTGCAGGGGAGAATGTACAAGTACTTGTGTAGGATACATCGGTATTGTCCCCACCCAACCTCCTCGAGGCAATTTTATGGTTACTCATTTCAAGATCCCTTTAACCCTCGGATTGACCCTTGCCCTTGCTTTGCCTGCCCAGGCCGCTACCGACCTGGCCGAGTTGAATCTGGAGCAGTTACTGGAAACCACGGTGACCAGCGCCTCCAAGTACGAACAGAAACAATCCGAGGTGGCTGCCTCGGTCAGCATCATCACCCGTGACGAGATAAAGGCCTTCGGCTGGCGCACGCTGGATCAGGCCCTGGCCAGCCTGCCCGGCATTCACACCACCTACGATCGGCAATACTCCTATCTGGGCGCCCGGGGTTTCGGCCTGCCCGGAGATTTTAACACCCGGATGCTGCTGGCCATCAACGGCAATCGGGTCAATGAGGTGGTGTATGACGGCGCCGCCTTCGGCCGCGATTTCCCCTTGGACCTGGACCTGATCGAACGCATCGAGTTCGTCGCTGGACCGGGCGGCGCGGTCTATGGCCAGAACGCCATGTTCGGGGTGGTCAACGTGATCACCCGCACCGGGGCTCAGGTTGACGGCGGCGAGTTGTCCGCTGGCTGGAAAAGCCCCCAATCGCTGGGGGAAGGACGCATCAGTTGGGGCAAGATGCTGAACAACGGCGTCGATGTGCTGGTCTCCGCCTCCGGCATGCACGCACGGGGAGAGGATCTGCTCATGGACTTCTCGGGCGCTGGCTCCGGTGAGAGCCTTGTGGTCGGCCAGGATGGCGAGAAGGACAAAGAATTCTTTACCCGTGTCGGCCGCGGCCCCTGGGGTCTGGATTTCGCCTACGGGGATCGGCGCAAGGACGACCCCACGGCAGCCTATCGTTCCGATGTCCCGCCATCCGGGCAGTTTGAGCGCGACATCTATACGCTGACGCAACTGCACTATCAGGAGAACTTCGCCGACAACACGCTCAATGTGCTGGGTCGCCTGTTCCTGGGCCAGGAACGCTTTGACAGCATCTTCACCTACTTAAGCGCGCCCAATTACACCACCGGCGCCAGTAACTGGCGGGGCGGCGAACTGCGCTCCCTGTACTCGGGGTTCACCGACCACAAGCTCATGCTGGGGCTGGAATACCAGGATAATCCCCGCATCGACCAGACCAACGATGACCGCACCACCCCAGGCCTGGACACCGAAATCAAGGATTCTGGGTATCGCGCCGGGGTCTATGCCCAGGACGAATGGCGCTTCAACGACACCTGGTCAGCCACCCTGGGCGTGCGGGCGGACCGCAACGATATCACCGGCAGCAAACTGAGTCCGCGTGCGGGGCTGATCTGGCAAACCACCCCGGCGACTACGCTCAAGGCCCTGTACGGCCAAGCCCATCGTGCCCCCAATGCCTATGAACGGGCCTACGACGATGGCGTGTCGCAGGTTGCCAATCCCGGCCTGGGAGGCGAGACCATCGATACCGCGGAACTGGTCGTGGATCATCGGCTGACCCGCGATTTAAGCGTGCGCGCCTCGATCTACCACTGGAGCATGCAGGACATCATAACCCTGGGCCTCGACCCGGTCAGCGGTCTGTCGCAATACCAGTCCGGCAACAAGATCAAGGCCGATGGGCTGGAACTGTCCACCGACAAGCGCTGGTACTGGGGTGGCCGCGCACGCGGCAGCGTGTCGTATCAGGAGATCGCTTATGTCGGCGGCGGCGATTTGGACAATGCCCCACAATGGCTGGGCAAGCTCCTTTTCTCCAGCCCCCTGCCGTGGGAAGGTCTGCGTTTGGGCTACGAACTCCAGTACGACGCGAGCCGCCAGGCTATTGATGATTCTTCCCTCGACGGCTACTGGCTTTCCCACCTGACTTTGCTTGCCGACAAATGGGTCACGGGGATGGAGGTATCCCTGGGGCTGCGCAATCTGTTCAACCAGCACTACCAACACCCTGGCGCCGACACGAATTGGCAAACCCGTCTGGATCAAGACGGGAGAAGCGCTTGGCTTAAAATGGATTACCGCTTCTAATGCCTTCCTGTCGCCATCATTTTTCCACCTGGTTTCAGGCTGGGAAGAAAACAGGGTTTCGCCCCCTTTTCTGGGTGCTTGGCTTGCTGTGCTGCCCGTCGTTGGTGCATGCCGAGACTCTGGCCGAGTATCAAATCAAGGCGGCCTTCCTGTATAACTTCTTGGCATTCACCGAGTGGCCCGCTGAAGTGGGGAACACTATCAATCTGTGCGTCTATGGCCCAGACCCCTTCGGCGAAAACCTGGACAAAATGCAGGGCAAGAGCGTCGGCGCCCGCAGCCTGGCGGTGAGGCGCGTCAACAGCGTGGATGGCTTGCAAGGTTGTCAAGTCGTGTTCATCACCCACCCGGTGATCGGCAACCTCCGCCGCGTCCTCGACAATCTGGGCGACAGGCCGGTGTTGACCGTGGCCGATTCGCAAGACGCCGCGCTCCAAGGCGTCGCCCTTAACATGAGCATGGACCAAAACAAGGTGACCTTCGAGGCCAATCTGGCCGCCGCCCGCGCCAATAGATTGAATCTCAGCTCCAAGCTGCTGCGCCTGGCTACCAAGGTATTCCAATGAAACTATCAACGCACATCCCCTTGTTCCGAGCATCTTTCTCCTGCTTGTCAGGCCTGCAGGAAAAGAGTAGAATTTTGTTATTGCTTCCATAAGACATAGCCGCAGGGCAAAAAAGAGAGGTATAGCCATGGCAGCCATCCACTCATCCCACAGAAAAAAACGGGATCTGTCCCGCAAAATCACCGGCCTTGCCGCACTCTCCATCCTCCTGGCCAGCAGCCAGCCTTGCTGGGCAGCCCGCCCCAGTATCACCGCGCTTTCCCTTGAAGAGCTGCTTTCCGTGGAAATCACCTCCGTTTCCAAAAAAGCCGAAAAGGCCAGCGATGCGGCCGCCGCAGTTTTTGTGATCACCCAGGAAGACATCAAGCGCTCGGGCGCCACCACCATTCCCGAGGTGCTGCGCATGGCGCCAGGCCTGCAAGTGGCCCGGATAGACGCCAACAAATGGGCAGTGAGCAGCCGGGGGTTCAACGGTTTTTCCTCCAACAAACTGCTGGTGCTCATGGATGGCCGCACCATGTACAATCCGCTTTTTTCCGGAGTGCTCTGGGATACCCAGGACACCATGCTCGATGACATCGAACGGATCGAGGTGATCCGCGGGCCTGGGGCCAGTCTCTGGGGCGCCAACGCGGTCAATGGCGTCATCAATGTCATCAGCAAACATTCGGCAGACACCCAGGGCGGTCTGCTCACCGCGGGAACCGGCACCGAAGAAAACGGGTTCGGCTCCCTCCGCTATGGCGCCAAAATCAATGACCGCACCACCTACCGGGTGTATGGAAAAGATTTCTCCCGCAGCGATCTGGAATCCGCCGATGGCAGCAAGGCCAATGATGACTGGCACCAGGCGCGGGGCGGCTTTCGCCTGGACAGTGCCGCCGCTCCCGATTCCCCCTATTCCTTCACCATCCAAGGCGATGGATTCAACGGCTATTCAGACGCGACAACGAACATCCCCGACGCAACAAGCCCATACCTCTCGACCAACATCATCAACCCCAGCAACGTCAGGGGCGCAAATCTCCTAACCCGGTTGACCAGAAAAGAAAAAGACAACTCGGAGATGTCGCTCCAAGCCTATTACGATCGGGAGAGAAACAATGATCTGGTTTTAGGCGACGACCGGGGCACGGCCGACATCGAATTCCAGCACCGCTTCCAGGCCACCACAAAACAGGAGCTTACCTGGGGGTTGGGCTACCGCTACAGCCACAATACCCTGGAAAACAGCCAGACCATCGCCTTTGCTCCGACCAGTAGAACTGATATGCTGTTCAGCGCCTTTGTCCAGGACGAAATCACCCTGGTCGAAGACCTTTTCCGGCTCACCCTGGGCTCCAAGTTCGAGCACAACGATTACACCGGCTACGAGGTCCAACCCAGCGGTCGGTTGCTTTTTACCCCGCACAAGCACCATACCTTTTGGGCTGCGGTGAGCCAGGCAGTGCGGACCCCCTCGCAAGCCGACCGCGATGTCCGGATAAGCAGTTCTCTTGTCCCCACTAACTTTCTCCTCGCCGCTGGTCATCCTTATCCTTTTGCTGCTAATGAATTGGCGGAGATTACCATCAGCGGGAACGAGGAGTTCCAGTCCGAAAAACTCACGGCCTACGAAATCGGCTACCGGACCCAGGTCCATGAAAAACTCGCCTTTGACGCCACCGCTTTTTTCAACGACTACAGCCGCCTGCGGACAATCCCCCTGGCGGGAGGCTCTATCATAACCCCTACTACCAATCCGGCCTATCTCTATCAGCTCGACTATAAAGATGGCAATACCATGGAGGGCAACACCTACGGCTTCGAGCTGGTGGCCGATGCCAAACCCCTGGACTGGTGGCGGCTGCAATTGGCCTATACCTTCCTGCGCATGGATTTGCAGGAAGCCGGCCAGGGCCTGTATGCAGGCGAGGATGCCGAAGGAGAAAGCCCCCGCAACCAGATCTCGTTGCGATCCATGATGGACCTCAGCAATAGCGTCACCCTGGACACCTGGCTGCGGTACGTGGACAACCTGCCGACCTATGGCATCGACAGCTATGTCGCGTTCGACGCCCGCATCGGCTGGCAGCTCAACCCCCAGGTCGAGCTCTCCCTGGTGGGTCGGAATCTGCTCGATAACGCCCAACCCGAGTTCGGTTCTTTGTACATCAACATCATCCCCTCGGAAATTCCGCGCAGCGTCTATGCGCAAGTACGTATGACCTTCTAGGCAAAGTTCCATGGCAATTGGCCTTTCACAGAAACAAACGACTTCGGGCAGCAAGCGGATCTTCGCGGCATTTGCGCTCCTGCTCGTCTTGTGCCTGCCGTTTGACAAGGCATCTGGGGCGGACTATGAGGAGTATGAACTCAAGGCCGGCTTTCTCTACAATTTTTTCAATTTCATCAAGTGGCCGGACCGTTCTTTTGATTCCCCGAACAGTCCTTTTGTCCTGATTATTGTCGGCGCCGTTGGCAGCAAAGACCACACCATTGAACATGCCTTGCAAAACAGCGTTGTCGGCGCCCGGCCCTTGAAAATTATCATGACCAGCTCCGCCGAGAATCTTGACAAGGCGCACATGGTTTTTTTCCTGGAGTCCTATAAAAATCCCGACCTGGCAAAGGTGTTGGCCCAGCTCAAGGGAAAACCGGTGATCACCGTGGGCGAGGAGAAAAACTTCATCACCCTGGGCGGCGATATCAACTTTGTGCAAAAGGGGGCGAAGATCAAATTTCAGATCAGCCCGGCCTCAACGGAAAAAGCCGATCTCAAGATCAGTTCGCGGCTGCTCATGCTGGCCGTTGCCCCGGAGCAGTCGGCAATAGATTATGACAAGCCGATCCGCGCCACCGGCCCCAACATTACAACCTCGCACCTGAGCCAGGAAAAACCAGGGGAATATGGAATACTTTAACGCGCTGCCGATCAGAAAAAAACTCCTGCTGATAATCATGCTCCTTACCGGCGGCGTGCTGTTTTTTGTCAACAGCGTCATGTTTTCCTACGAATTTTTCACCTTCAGGCATGTCCTGGCCAATAACCTGGCCGTATTGACAAAAGCCATCGCCGAAAACGCATCATCCACCGTGGTTTTTTCCGATCAAGAGGCTGCCAGGGAAACGCTGCTGGCGCTGCGCGCCGAACCCGGCATCCAGTTCGCCGCCATCCTCACCCCGGACCGACGGGTCTTTGCCACTTACAGCAAAGACAAGGTCATGGACAAGGCCGGCTTTCGGCCGCCGGCAATCCCCATCAATACCCCGGTCTTCAGCGAAAATTCCGTCGATTTCCTCACGGAAATAAAGCTTGCGGACAAAACCGTGGGGTTGGTCTTTGCCCGCCTTGATCTTGAGCATGAACAGGATCTGCTCAAACGGTATCTCCTGATCGCCCTCCTGGTCATGGGGGCAACCTTTTTTCTCGTCTGGCTTGCCACGGGAAAATTCCAGCGGGTTTTTACCAGGCCCATTGAGCAGCTTGCCGCAACCATTCGCGGGGTTACCCAGGACAAGGATTATTCCTTGCGGGCAGAGGTGAAAACCAAGGATGAGATCGGCGCGCTGACCATAGGCTTTAATGAGATGCTCAATGAAATAGAACTCCGGGATCAGGCCCTCACCCAGGCACAGAGCGGCCTGGAAAAGAAGGTCGAGGAGCGGACCCACGATCTTGTCCTGGCCAAGGAGGCCGCCGAGGCGGCAAGCCGGGCAAAATCGGAATTTCTCGCCAACATGAGCCATGAGATCCGCACCCCCATGAACGGGGTCATCGGCATGACCCAGCTGGCCCTGCAAACCAAACTGACCGAGGAACAACGGGATTTTCTTGAAACCATCGACCTTTCCGCCAATCGCCTCATCCAGGTCATCAATGATATCCTTGATTTTTCCAAAATCGAGGCGCAAAAGCTGGACATCACCGCCAGCGATTTCAATCTTCGCGAAGCCATCGAGGATACCACGCAGGAGTTGGCGGTCCGGGCGCACGAGAAAAGACTGGAGCTGGTGTGCAATATCGAGGCGGATGTCCCGGAATTGCTGATTGGCGACGCCTTTCGCCTCCAACAGATTCTGACCAATCTTCTGGGAAACAGCATTAAATTCACCGAATCCGGCCAGATCTTCCTGAACGTACAGCGCAAAGGCGAGTACGATGGGGCTGTTGAATTACTATTTTCCGTCGCCGACAAAGGCATCGGCATCCCCGAGGATCAGCAGCAAAAGATTTTTGAGGCCTTCAGTCAGGTGGACAGCTCCATGGCCAGAAAATTCGGCGGCACCGGCCTGGGGCTCTCCATCTCCTCCCGCCTTGTCCATCTCATGGGGGGCCGCATCTGGCTGGAAAGCACGCCCAATGTCGGCTCCACCTTTTTCTTCACCATCCTCTGCCAAAAACAATCCGGGGAACACGTCGTGCCGCAGGAATATCCGGCCTTTCTCGCGGGAAAATCCGTTTTGGTGGTGGACGACAACCCCATCAACCAAAAAATCCTGCTGCAAAAACTTTCCCAACTTGGCATGCAGGCGCAGGCTGTTTCCGGCGGTGCTGACGCGCTGGAGGCCTTGCAGGACCGCCTTGATGTTGCAGCGCCCTTTGACCTGGCCATTATCGACATCCAGATGCCGGAAATGGACGGCTTCACCCTGATCGAAAAAATCCGGCAACGCCCCGGCCTGAGCCAACTGCCGGTCATTGTTCTCACCTCCGCAGGTCTGCCGGAAGACAAGGAAAGAAGCACAAGCCTTGGGGTACGCGCCTATTTGCTCAAACCCTGTCGGCAAAAGGAGATGCTCCGGAGCATCTCCTCCGTTTTTGAGCAAGCGGACGCTGCTGCGCCTGCGCCGAAAACGCCGGTGGAAAAAAAGAGGAAAAAGCTCCATATTCTGCTGGCGGAAGACAATCTCGTGAACCAGAAGGTGGCGCAAAAACTGCTGGAGCGAGAAGGCCATTCCGTGGTGATCGCCAACAACGGCCGGGAGGCCGTGGAAAAATACGGGGCCGAACCTTTCGACCTGATCCTGATGGATGTGCAGATGCCGGAAATGGACGGCTTTGCGGCAACCGCAAAAATCCGAACCCAGGAGCAGGGAACAACCCCGCACATCCCGATCATCGCCCTAACCGCCCATGCCATGAAAGGCTACAGCGAGCAATGCCTGGCTGCGGGAATGGACGGCTATGTCTCAAAACCCTTCACCATCAAAACTCTCGTAGAGCAGTTAGATTCCCTTGCTTTTCCCACGCTCGGGAATAACCCCTGAGATGTTCCACCTGTTTTTAACCTTGTAAATTTTGCTTTGTCATATAGCATAGTTAAAGAAGAATACGGCAAATGAAGCGACAATCTGCGCATGCCCTTTCGTAACTGATGCGAGGCTTCCGAAACACATGGGCGAAACACCCCCTCATACACCAGCCGCCAACGACCTTCCCCTCACCGGAGATATCCTTGAAACCGTCACCCAGAGTATCGGGGCCGGGCTCGCCGTTATCTGCCGCGACTTTACAATCCTCTGGGCCAACAAGGTCATGGAAGAGATCTACGGCGACACCGTGGGCAAAACCTGCTACCAAACCTACCAACAACAGAAAGGCGTCTGCTCCTGGTGCGGGGTCCGGGAGGTTTTTGAGCAGGGGCTGGAGCGGGTGGTCAGGGAGGTCGTCAGCCATAACAAAAACGGCGACCCGATCGATTTAGAGATCATCGCCACCCCGATCCACGACGCGCAGGGAAACATTATCGCGGCCCTGGAGCTGGTTCTGCCGATAACCGAACGAAAACAGAAGGAAAAGGCCCTGGATGAGCTGCTCGCCTTCTCGCAAAGCCTGGTCCGCACCGTTGACCTGAACAGCCTGTACCGAAAGGTCACCAGCCTTTCCAGGGAATTGCTGAATCTCGATTTCTCCACCCTGATGCTGATGAGCGACGACCAGAGCGGTCTGGTTATCCGCGACACCCTCGGGTTCCCGGAGCAGACCATCGGCCATTATGCCCTGCTCAAGGGGCAGGGCCTTTCCACCCATGTGGTGCTGGGAAAAAAACCCGCCGTGGTGGTGGATTTTCAAACGGAAACCCGGTTTGAGGTTCCCTCCCTGGTTGTGGAAAGAAATATCCGCTCCGCCCTCTGCGTGCCCATGATGCTGGGCGAGGAGGTCTTCGGGGTGCTGATCGGCCACACCCTGCAGCCTCGGATCTTCAAGGAAGAGGCGATCAGCATCTATCAGAGCTTTGCCAACCAGGCGGCAGTGGCGATCAAAAACGCCATGCACATGCACTCCCTGCATGCCTCGGAAAAAAAATTCCGCGCCATGTTTGACAGCACCAACGATGCGATCCTGATCTACAACCTGGATTATCGTCTCCTGGAAGTGAACCGCGCCACCTGCGAGCGATTGGGCTACTCGCGGGAAGAAATGTTCGCCCTGCCCCTCACGCAGCTCGTTGCGCCTCCGTATACCTCCCTGGTCAAAGAACGCGTTGATCTGCTGAAAAAGACCGGCACCGCCATCTTCGAGTCTGCCCATCTCAAAAAAGATGGCTCCATTCTCCCCATTGAGCAGAACTGCAGCCTCATCGACTATGACACGCAGCCGGCAATCCTCTGCGTGGCCCGGGATATTTCCGAGCGAAAACGGCTGGACGAAGAACGCCTCCGGACGCAGAAACTGGAATCCCTGGGGGTCTTGGCCGGAGGGATTGCCCATGACTTCAACAATCTGCTCACCGGCATCCTTGGCAATCTCTCCCTGGCCAAGGCAAACCTGCCGGAAACCGGGGTGGTGGCTGAGCGGCTGGCCGAGACGGAAAAAGCCACTCTCCGAGCCAGGAATCTGACCCAACAGTTGCTCACCTTTGCCAAGGGCGGAACGCCCATCAAGACAGAGGCCTCCCTGGCCGGGCTCATCCAGGATGCGGCCGGTTTTGCCGTGCGCGGCACCAAGGCGGTGTGCGAATACGATTGTGCCGAGGATCTCTGGCTGGCCGAGGTGGATACGGGCCAGTTGGGCCAGGTGTTGCAGAACCTGGTAATCAACGCAGTCCATGCCATGCCCGAAGGCGGCGTCATCCAGCTTGCGGCCAAGAACCTCACCGTCAACCCCGGGGAACTGCCGCTGACGCCGGGCAGATATGTCTTGATCACCGTCAAGGATCAAGGCCTCGGCATCCCGCCGGAGCATCTGGCAAAAATCTTTGATCCCTATTTCACCACCAAGCAGAGCGGCAGCGGCCTGGGGTTGGCGGTGGTCTATTCCATCATCGCCAACCACGCAGGCCACATCACCGTGGCATCGGAACTGGGCCAGGGCACGGTCTTTTCCATCTATCTCCCCTCGACCGGGAATCGTCCCCTGGCGGAAAAGCCCGCCGAGACAACGGCCCCCCTCCTGGCCAAAGGCCAGGGCAAAATCCTGGTCATGGACGACGAAGAACTCATCCGCAATGTTTCCACCGCCATGCTCAGGCAGCTCGGCTATGAACCCCACACCGCCAATGACGGCGAAGAAGCCATTACCCTTTACCTGCAGGCACAAAAAGACGGCCAGCCCTTTGACCTGGTGATCATGGATCTGACCGTGCCCGGCGGTATGGGGGGCCGGGAGGCCGTTGCCCATCTCCGCCAACTCGACCCCAAAATAAAGGCGGTGGTATCCAGCGGCTACGCCAACGACCCGATCATGGCCCGCTTCAGCGAATACGGCTTTTGCGGGGTTGCGCCCAAGCCTTTCGGCCTCCAGGAACTCTCAAAATTATTACACATGATTTTAACTAGTTAACAACTATCCCCCGGCCCGTCCTACGCCGCCAGCAGCACGGACAATTCCAGAGATGCTGAAAATTGCGTAAAAACAACGCGTTAAAAAAAACACCCGCCCTGTTTTTTTTCTTGACACTTCCCTGCGTAATAAGCATAAACTGGTTCAGTCAAGTGTACGGAATCACTTGCGGATCTAAGCGGTATCATTCTGAAATTCTTTGATCTTTTCGCTGGCTCCACCGGCCAGCCTGTAAGGAGAAAAGCTATGCAGCAAAAAGTTGTCCATCTTGAGGAGCAAGAGGAACCTCCGGGGTGTAGTGCCAGCCCCGCCGCCTTTCCGTTTTCCGGCCAAACTCCCTCCCTCACCTTCCGCCAACGCCATTTCCCCACCGCCACAGATGATGACTGGCACGACTGGCATTGGCAGCTTCGCAACCGCATCACCAGCCTCAAAAAACTCGGCAAGCTCATAGACCTCTCGGACAGCGAGCGGCAGGCCATGGCCTTTAATGGGGCCACCCTGCCCCTGGCCATTACCCCCTATTACGCCAGCCTCATTTCCCCTGACGATCCCAAGCAGCCGATCCGACGGACCATGGTGCCGGTGGTCAACGAGCTTTTGGTTTCCCAGGGCGAGGAACACGATCCCCTGGGTGAGGACAATCACAGTCCGGTGCCCGGCCTGGTGCACCGCTATCCCGACCGGGTCCTCTTTCTGGTCACCGATTACTGTTCGAGCTACTGCCGCTACTGCACCCGCTCCCGGATGGTCGGCCGCCGCAAGAGCCACAGCCCGGCCCGCTGGCAGAAAGCCATCGCCTACATCGCAAACAACCCGGGTATCCGTGACGTGCTGCTTTCCGGCGGCGACCCGCTGACCATGGCCGACGAACAGTTGGACTGGCTGCTCGGCCGGTTGCGGCAAATCCCGCATGTGGAGATGATCCGCATCGGCACCAAGGCTCCCATGGTGTTGCCGCAGCGCATCACCCCCGCATTGGTGGCCATGCTGAAAAAACATCACCCGCTGTGGATGAGCATCCACTGCACCCACCCCGACGAGCTGACCCCGGAGGCGACCAGGGCTTGCACCATGCTCGCCGATGCGGGCATCCCCCTGGGCAGCCAGACCGTGCTCCTCTCCGGGATCAACGATTCCCTGGAGACCATGCGGCAGCTCATGCATGGATTGGTCAAAATCCGGGTCAAGCCCTATTACCTGTACCAGTGCGACCCCATTATCGGCTCAGCCCATTTCCGCACCCCGGTTTCCAAGGGGCTGGAGATCTACCAGGGGCTGCGCGGCCACACCTCGGGCTATGCCGTGCCCAACTATGTGATCGACGCGCCGGGAGGCGGCGGCAAGATTCCGCTCATTCCGGAAACCGTGGTCGGCCGTGAGGGCAACGACCTTTTGCTCCGCAATTACGAAGGCAAGGTCTACCGCTATCCCGATATAATCGGCGCGGCAAGCCGGGCCAGCTAAAAACAAGGAATATCCATGCTGATTGGAATGACCTACGACCTGCGGAGCGACTATCTGGCCGCAGGCTACGGGGAAGAGGAAACCGCCGAGTTCGACCGGGAATCAACCATCGCGGCCATTGACACCGCCCTGCGGGCCATGGGCCACGAAACCATGCCCATCGGCAATTTCATGAGCCTCATGCCCCGCCTCCTGGCCGGAGAGCGGTGGGATTTGGTCTTTAATATCTGCGAAGGGTTGTACGGCTTCGGCCGCGAAGCCCTGGTGCCCGCCCTGCTGGAGGCGCATCGGATTCCCTATGTCTTTTCCGACCCCCTGGTCCTGGGGTTGACCCTGCACAAGGGGATGAGCAAACACGTGGTTCGGGATCTCGGCATCCCGACCCCTTCCTTTGCCGTGGTGAAGTCCATGGCGGATGTGGCTGGGGTGGCTCTGCCTTATCCGGTATTTGCCAAACCCGTGGCCGAGGGGACCGGCAAGGGGGTGACCCCGGCTTCAAAAATCAGCACTGCCGAAGAGCTGCACGTGGTCTGCGCCGAGCTTTTGCAGACCTACAACCAGCCGGTGCTGGTGGAGGCCTATCTGCCGGGTCGGGAGTTCACCGTAGGCATCGTGGGCAACGGCCCAGCCGCCCGTTCCATCGGCATCATGGAGGTGGTTCTTTTGCCCAACTCCGAGCCGGAGGTCTATTCGTACCACAACAAAGAGTTCTGCGATGAACTGGTGGAATACCGGGTGGTGGACGATGCGGAAGCCCAGCAGGCAGAGGCAACCGCCCTGGCCGCCTGGCACGCCTTGGACTGCCGCGACGGCGGTCGGGTTGACCTGCGCTCCGACGCCAACGGCATCCCCAATTTCATTGAGGTCAACCCCTTGGCCGGACTCCATCCCGAGCATTCCGACCTCTGCATCATCGCCACCAAATACGGCATCTCCTACCAGGCCCTGCTCAGCGAAATCGTCGCCGCCGCCATTGCCAGACTCGGGCTTGAGGCATGAAACGCCTAAAGGTCGGCATCATCCACAACGAACCTATTGCCAAAGGCGAACCGAACTGGGAATCCTCCGCCGATGTCCTGGCCCAGGTGGAGGCCATCGAAGACGCACTCACCGAACTGGGCCAGCCCCATGTGCGCATCCCCTTTACCCGCGATCTGAGCCGCTTTGTCAGCCAGGTAAAAACGGCGGGTGTCGCCATCGCCTTCAACCTCTGCGAGTCGGTGGACGAAGACCCGCTCCTCATCGGCCACCCCGCCGCAGTTCTTGAGCTGTTGTCCATCCCCTTCACCGGCTCCTCGGCCATGGCGCTGCTGCTCTCCACGGACAAGCTCACGGTCAAAAGGTTGCTCACCGCCTCGGGTCTGCGCACCCCTGCCTTTTTCCTCTACGAGGGCACCGAGGTGCTGCGACCCGCCGGGCTCAATTTCCCGGTGATCCTCAAACCCCGCTTCCAGGATGCCTCCATCGGCATCGAACAGGAATCGGTGGTGGAAGAGAGCAGCGAGCTTTTGCCCCGGCTGGAAGAGCTCTTCGCCCGGTACGGCGCCATCCTGGTGGAAGAGTATGTGGCCGGGCGGGAGTTCAATGTTTCGCTCTTCGGCTATCCCCACCCGAGGGTCATGCCCCTGGCGGAGATCGATTTTTCCGGCTTTCCCGCCGAGCTGCACCGGATTGTGAGCTACAAGGCTAAATGGGACGAGGATTCGTTGGAGTATCACCACACCCAGCGGATTTTTCCAAACAACCTGCCCGAACCCTTGCAACAGACCATGCGCCGCATGGCGCAGGACTGCTTTGCCCTCTTCGGTCTGCGCGACTACGCCAGGGTTGACCTGCGCCTTGATCAGCAGGGGCGCCTGACCATTCTGGAAATCAACGCCAATCCCTGTCTGAGCCCGGACGCCGGTTTTCCCGCCGCTGTGGCCGAAAGCACTATGACCTACACGGAAATGGTCGGGGAATTACTCCGCCTGGTCGCCCTGCGGGTCGCCCTATGATCACCATCCGACCCATTGGCGCCCAGGATCGCAGCCAGCTGCTGGAGTTGGTACGTCTCCAGGATAATTTCAATGCTCAGGAGGTGGAGGTGGCCATCGAGGTCATTGATGACACCCTGGACCCGGCCAAAAACGATTATTTCATCCTCGTGGCGGTGAGCGAGGGGCAGGGGGTGGTGGGTTTTATCTGCTACGGCGAAATCCCCATGACCGACCGCCGCTTCGACCTGTACTGGGTGGCGGTGGCTCCGGCCTTGGCCAGGCAAGGGGTGGGTCGGCTGCTGCTTGCCCGGATGGAGGCAGACCTGCGCGGCCAAGGCCCGGCCAAGGTTTACGTGGACACCTCCTCCACCCCGGGCTATGATCGGGCTCGCAGCTTTTACGAGAAAAACGGCTACCAGGTGGCCTGCGTGCTCCATGATTTTTACCGGGACGGCGACGACAAGGTGGTCTACCTCAAGAAGCTCTGACCTTGTTTGTTGCAATCGTTCAAATCGCGGACTTGTGACTTTTCTCTCTTATACGAGGCCAACATGTTTCGCATCCGCCGGATCTACGACGACACCCTCACCATTGATCGCGAAACCATCGAGCAGGTGCAGCAGATTCTGCGCAGCCAGTTTTCGGCCATATCGGAAAGCGAGATCAAGAGCCTGGCCCAGAAGCTTTCCAACCCCCTGAAGTACCGCTTCCGCACCATCCTCTTCGTGGCCGACGATATGAAGCCCCGGGTCAAGGGGTTTGCCCTGCTCAACCATGCCCCGGACCTTTCCTTCTGCTTTCTCGACTTCATCTCGGTGGACCCGAAATCCGCGGCCAGGGGCATCGGCGGCGCCCTGTACGCCCGGGTTCGGGAGGAGGCCCGCGCCCTCGGCAATGCCGGAATCTTCATGGAGTGCCTGCCCGACGACCCGAAAATCTGCCGCGACCCGGCTTCGGTGAAGCAGAGCCGCGCCCGACTCCGATTCTACGAGCGCTACGGCGCCTTGCCCATCATCAACACGGCCTACGAAACGGTGCTCAAGCCGGAGTATGATTGTCCGCCCTATCTGGTCTACGACGACCTCGGCTCCGGCACCCCCCTTGCCAGGGACAGGGCCAGAGAGGTGGTGCGCGCCATCCTCCTCCGCAAGTACGGCAAGGATTGCCCCGCCGGCTATATCGACATGGTGGTGGAATCGTTTGCCGACGACCCGGTGCTGCGCCGTCCGCACCGCTATATCAAGAGCGAACCGATCAAGGTGCATCCGGTCAAGTCTTTGGAAAAATTGATCGGCCTGGTCGTCAACGAAAAACACGATATCCACCATATCCGGGAGCGGGGCTATGTGGAAGCGCCGGTGCGCATTGCCTCCATCCTCAAGGGAATCGAGCCCACCGGCCTGTTCGAACGCATACCGGCCAGGCATTTTTCCGAACAACACATCAAAAAGGTCCATGACCCAAAATTTGTCGAATACCTCCATCAGGTCTGCACCAGCCTTGAACCCGGGAAATCGGTCTACCCCTACGTTTTCCCCATCCGCAACGTGGCCCGACCGCCCAAGGACCTGCCGGTGCGGGCAGGCTACTACTGCATCGACACCTTCACCCCCCTGAACCACAACGCCTACAAGGCGGCCAAAGGCGCGGTGGACTGCGCCTTGACTGCGGCAAAGCTCCTGGAAAAGGGCTACCGCCTGGCCTATGCCCTGGTCCGGCCGCCGGGGCATCATGCGGAGCGGCGGTTGTTCGGCGGGTTCTGCTATTTCAACTCCGGTGCCATCGCGGCCAATTATCTCAGCCGCGAGGGCAGGGTGGCGGTGCTTGATATCGATTACCACCACGGCAACGGCACCCAGGATATCTTTTATCAGCGCAACGATGTGTTGACCCTCTCGATCCACGGCCATCCCAGCTTTGCCTATCCCTATTTTTCCGGTTTCAGCGAAGAGGTGGGGGAAGACGCTGGCCGGGGGTTTAATCGCAACTACCCCTTGCCGGAAAAGCTGGACGGCGCAGCCTACCGACCGGTGCTTGCCAGGGCTCTCAAGCATATCCGCGCCTTTAAGCCGCATTTTCTGGTGGTGGCTCTGGGGTTTGACCCGGCAGAAAAGGATCCCACCGGCACCTGGTCGCTTTCTGCGGCGGATTTCGAGGAAAACGGCCGGATGCTCGGCAGCCTGCGGTTGCCCACGCTGATCGTGCAGGAGGGCGGCTACCGGACGCGCTCGCTGGGCACCAATGCCCGCAATTTTTTCCTGGGGCTCTGGGTAGGCATGCACGGGAATAATCGCTCCTGAACCCCGAAAAAAGAAGGCCCCTTTTCCAGGGAGGGGGAAAAGGGGCCTTCAGGGGAGGGGAGGAAGAGAGGGAGAAAAAAATTACTTCAGGGCTTCATACACATGCCCGACCAACTTGGGTCCGGGGGTCAGGGTCTTGTCGCCAGCTTCCCAACGGGCCGGGCAGGCCTCGGCGGGATTGGCCGCCACATAGACGCTGGCTTTGAGCTTTCGCACCAGTTCTTTGGCATTGCGGCCGACATTGTAAAAATTCACCTCGGAGGCGACCAGCTTGCCCTCGGGGCTGATGATAAAGGTGCCGCGCAGGGCCAGACCCGTATTATAGTCGTAAACGCCGAACAATTTGGCCACCGTGCCGGTGGGGTCCGCCGCCATGGGGTATTGGGCTTTTTCCAGGAATTTTTCTTCCCGCTTCCAGGCCAGATGGGTGTAAACGGTATCGGTGCTCACCGTGATCGCCTCGGCTCCGGCGGCCTTGAGTTCTGCGTATTCATCCGCCAGGTCGCCCAGCTCGGTGGAGCAGACAAAGGTGAAATCCGCCGGATAGAAAACCAGAACCGTCCACTTGCCGGCCTTTTTCAACTGCTCCAAAGAAACCGTGCCAAACCCGTAATCGGTCGGCTCATAGGTTTCCATGGTGAAATCCGGCACATTCTGACCAACCTGCAAACCAGCGCAACAATTTTCAGCCATGACTTATCTCCATCATAAAAGGAATGAACAAAGAAATTTATCTCGTGTTTGATAAAAATTATCATTTCAAGAATGCAAAGTCAAACCTTTTTTGTCCTGTTTATAAAAAATATAAAATGTTATTTATTTTCAGCATGTTACCAGAAAACAAAACCACGTTGCTGCCCGAGGCCTGCTGCCTGACCTGCCAAAACCCTTGCGCTTTTTCGTACTTCGCAGTCTATCAGGGGAAAAGAAACCGCCGCCGCGCTTGACACTCCCCCTCTCTTTCCCGTAAATTCTCTATATGTTTACACCACGGAGAAAAATAATCCTGACCGGCTACCGGGCCACCGGCAAAACTCTGGTGGGGTTGATGCTGGCCGAGCACCTGCACCTCGATTTCCTCGACATGGACGAGATGCTCGTGGCCAAGGCAGGGCAGTCCATCCGTCAGATCGTCGCCCAACAGGGGTGGGGGCAGTTTCGCCTTCTGGAACGCGACTTGCTGGCCGAACTGGTCTGCCGGAAGGACGTGGTCATTTCCACCGGCGGCGGGGCAATCCTCCATCAGGATATCTGGAACCTCTTACGGCAGACCGGCCTTACCGTCTGGCTCACCGCAGATATCGATACCATCTGCCGCCGACTATCAGAGGACGCCACCAGTACGAATCAGCGGCCAACGCTCACCGACTCGGACATCTATGTCGAGGTGGCCCAGGTACTGGCCGAGCGGGAGCCGCTCTATGAAAAAGGTTCGCACCTCACCGTGGACACCAGCAACAAGACCGCGGGCGAAATCGTGCATATTATTGAAAAGGCCCTGGGAGACGACGAATTTCTGCGCACCGTCGAAGCCTCGCTCCCCAAGGACCCCATATTTTGTTAGAAGGCGTAACTCCGAAATAAGCGATTACAGAGTGCCGCAGATGCGCGTGTCAATTGTCGGCAGAAGTGTCCGACAAAGAGGCCTGTCCGCCATACACCAGGTATGCGGGCAGGTCGATGACAAAGCAGATGCGGTGCGCTGTGACCGCTTAACCCCATATTTTGTTAGGTGCTGACAATGGCAGGAAATACCTTTGGCTCTGTTTTTCGCGTAACCACCTGGGGCGAATCCCACGGCACCGCCGTGGGCGCCACCCTGGACGGCTGCCCCCCCGGTCTGTCGCTCACCGCCCTGGATATCCAGGCGGAGCTTGACCGCAGGCGGCCCGGCAAAGGCGGCCCCGCCGCCAGCCCCAGAAAAGAACCGGATGTGGTGGAGATCCTCTCCGGCGTCTTTGAGGGGAAAACCACCGGCACCCCCATCTCCCTGGCCATCTTCAACAAAGATGCGCACAGCAAATCCTACGACACTCTCAAGGATATCTTCCGGCCTGGGCATGGCGACATCACCTATCTTGCCAAATACGGCCTCCGCGATCACCGGGGCGGCGGCCGGGCCTCGGCCCGGGAAACCGCAGGCAGGGTGGCGGCCGGGGCCGTGGCCAAAAAACTCCTCGGCCTGCACGGCATCACAGTTATTGCCTACACCGTGGCCCTGGGCGAGATCACCACCGCCAGGCGCCATCTGGCCGAAATCAACGACAACCCGCTGTTCTGCCCGGACAACGAGGCCGCAGCCCGCATGATCAGCCATATCGAGACGGTGCGCAGGGAAGGCGACACCCTGGGCGGCATCGTCGAGATTCTCGCCATCGGCTGCCCGGCGGGTCTAGGCGAACCGGTGTTTGAAAAACTCGATGCGGCCCTGGCCGGAGCGCTGATGTCCATCGGCGCGGTCAAGGGGGTGGAGATCGGCGCAGGCTTTGCTGCCGCCGCCATGCGGGGTTCCGAAAACAACGATGTCATCCTGCCCGATGGCTTTGCCACCAACAACGCAGGCGGAATCCTGGCCGGAATCTCCAACGGCGATGCCATCGTGGCCAGGGTCGCGGTTAAACCCATCCCCTCCATCAGCAAAGAGCAACAGACCATCAATCTGGCCCACGAGCCGGTCACGGTCAGCATCGGCGGTCGGCACGACATCTCCGCCATTCCCCGGATCATCCCGGTCTGCGAGGCCATGGTGGCCCTGACCCTGGCCGATCATCTGCTCCGGCAGAAGGCCATCGCCTGACCACAAAAGAAAAACAACGGAAAAGCCATGAAATATCTCTCCCTGCTTCTGAGTCTTTCCCTTGCTGTTTGCTGCACCAGTTGTGCGTCAAAAGATCAGGTGTATGCCGCTCTTTATGAGGCTGGCAATAGGCGTGAACGAATAATGCGTGAGCAAATGGAACAGCCGCCGGTTGATCTCACTGCGCAAGACCAGATATCCTATGATCGGTACAAAAAGGAAAGGGACACCTCTCTCACCAAAGAGCCTTTTCTCCCTACAGACCGCGGGCAATAATTGACCCTGCTTTTCCCCTCAACACACAAGCCCAACCATTCTGGCCGGAGAAGACATGGCTCCTGAGTCTCACCCTTACAAAAAAATCAACAACGTCTGGATGCTGACCCGCGAATACGACGGCCTGGCCGGGGCCGGCGGGGTTAAAGATGTGGCCCGGCAGCTGGCCGAGGCCCTGATGCGCTCGGGCCGCAAGGTCAGCGTGGTCCTGCCGCTTTACGGCTTCATGGACCCCACGCAGCTGGGCTTTACCTCCCTGGATCTCTCCTTTGAAATCGACCTGGACTATGCCGGGGAGCCGCGCCGGGAATATGTGCGGGTTTTTGCCAAAACGGAAAAACCAACGGCAAAAAAAGGGGCGCTGACCATCTATCTGATCGATGCCGCCCGCTATCTGGAAAAAAAGAGCGTCTACACCTATACTGCGGAAGACGAGGCCCTGGACCCTTTCCACCGCCAGGGTTCAGGCCATTTTGACTACTTCGCCATGAACGTCCTGCTGCAAAAAGCGGCTGCGGCCCTGATGATCCGCTTGGGCGAGCGGCCCGAGATCATCCACTGCCACGACGGTCACACCGCCATCCTCCCGGCCATCCTCCGCGAAACGGAAGGCTTTCGCCATTACTTTGCCAAAACCGGCTGCGTGGTAACCATCCACAACGCCGGGATCGGCTACCACCAGGAGGTGGGCGACCTGCCCTTTGCCGAGGCAATCACCGGGTTGCCCGGAGCGCTGATCACCAACAACCTGCTGGACGAAAAATTCGATCCCTTTCTCGCCGCCTCGCCCTATGCGGTCATGAACACGGTGAGCGAAAACTATGCCCGGGAGCTGCGGGAAACCGACGACGACGCGCTGACCGGCTTCCTCGGCCACCGGCTGCTGGCGCGGGGCGTGGTGCTCAAGGGCGTGACCAACGGCATCAACCCGGCGGACTTCGACCCGACCAAGCCGAAACCCCTGGGCCTTGCCGCTGCTTTCAACCCCGCCACCGGTGATCTGGCAGGCAAGGCAAAATGCCGCCAGAGTCTGCTCAAAGATCTGGCCCAACACCGCCTGAAAACGGTGCGCCAGACCGGCACCCTGGAAAACCGGCCGGGCAACCCGCTGTTCACCTTTGTCGGCCGCCTCTCCTCCCAAAAGGGGGTGGATAAGCTATTGGGCGCCCTGGAAACCCTGCTTCCCCAAGACCAAAACTTCCAGGTCCTGATCCAGGGCTCGGGGAGCAAGGAGATCGAGACGGCCCTGGCCGGGCTGGCCGCAAAGCCCAAAAACCGGGGGCGCATCTGCCTGTTACGCGGTTACGATCAGCAGCTTGCCAACCGCATCTACGCGGCAGGAGACTTCTTTCTCATCCCCTCCCGCTACGAGCCCTGCGGCCTTACCGACTACATCGCCCAACTCTTCGGCAACCTGCCCATCGTCCATCACATCGGCGGGTTGGTCAAGGTGAAGGACGGGGAAACCGGCTTTGCCTATCCGGAACACAAGTCCGCCGCCCTGATGGGCGCCATGCAGACAGCCCTACAAACCTTCCGCGCCAATCCCAAAAAAATCCAGACCATGCAGCAGGCCGCGGTCAGGACGATCCACGACACCTACACCTGGGATAAAGTGCTGGCCCATTATTTATCGCTTTATCGCGAGGCGCTTTCGCAGGTACAATAATTCCGCGCCTTCGGGAAAAACGACAGGAAAAAACTTTCCAGCTTGGAACCGGGAAGTTGGAAAAACCACGGACCGTAACTGTTCAGCAGTGCCGCAGATGCGCGAAAGATGCCTGCGAAGTGTGCTATTGCACATGAGCAGGCCGATGACAAAGCAGGTGCGGTGCTGCTGGGCAGTTACACACAGAAAGGAGACTGGCATGGCGATACGGATAGGCATCAACGGTTTTGGCCGCATCGGCCGCAACATTTTTCGAGCCATTGACAAAGATCCGCTCTTTGCCGATATCGAGGTCATTGCCATCAACGACCTGACCAACAACGCCACCCTGGCCCATCTGCTCAAGTACGACTCGATCATGGGCGTGTATGACAAAAGCGTGACACACAGCGAGGATGGCCTGGTCGTCAACGGTCGTCCGGTGAGGATCTTCAACCACCGCAACCCCGCCGAAATTCCCTGGGGCGAAGTGGGGGTCGAGTATGTGGTCGAATCCACCGGCCTCTTCACCGATGGAGATAAAGCAGCCATGCACCTTGAAGCCGGAGCCAAGAAGGTGGTGATCTCCGCCCCTGCCAAGGGCAAGGTCAAGACCATCGTCATGGGGGTCAACGAGGACGAATACGACCCCACCGAAGACCATATTATCTCCAACGCCTCCTGCACCACCAATTGCCTTGCGCCCATGGTCAAGGTCATTCTCGACCGCTTCGGCATCAAGACCGGCCTGATGACCACGATCCACTCCTACACCAATGACCAGTCCATTCTGGATTTCCCGCACAGCGACCTGCGGCGGGCCAGGGCTGCGGCGCTCTCCATGATCCCCACCAAAACCGGGGCCGCCGCCGCTGTCTCCCTGGTTATCCCCGAGCTGAAAGGCAAGTTCGACGGCCTGGCGGTCCGGGTACCCACCCCCAACGTTTCCTTGGTGGACGCGGTCATGGAGGTGGAAAGGGCGACCACGGTACCGGAGGTGAATCAGGCCCTGAAAGAAGCGGCCAACCGCTACCTGGGCTATTCCGAAGAACCCCTGGTCTCCATCGACTACCAGGGCAACCCGCACTCCTCGGTGGTGGATGCCATGTCCACCAAGGTGATCGGCACCTCGGTCAAGGTGTTGTCCTGGTACGACAACGAATGGGGCTACTCCAACCGGGTGCTGGATTTGATTTTGATGATGGAGAGCCAGAAGCCGCTGTAAAGGGCGTGCGTTCTGGATATCATGCCCGGATGGAT
Source organism: Thiovibrio sp. Mzg5 (assembly GCF_055379285.1). Taxonomy (NCBI): domain Bacteria; kingdom Pseudomonadati; phylum Thermodesulfobacteriota; class Desulfobulbia; order Desulfobulbales; family Thiovibrionaceae; genus Thiovibrio; species Thiovibrio sp. Mzg5. The sequence continues at coordinate 2,443,811 of NZ_AP022872.1, forward strand.
GATATCCAAACCTGCGGAATAAATTGTTGAAGGGAAACCACTGACCTTGCCCCTAAAAACTGAGCCATTGCGAAGTTAGTGATTTCGGTCTAGAACCTCACCGAGGAGACGGACATGAAATCGAAACGATTCAGCGAAGAACAGATTATAAGCATACTGAAACAGGCCCAGGCGGGGATGAAAATCGTAGATCTCTGCCGTCAACACGGGATCAGCGATGTGACTTTTTACAACTGGCGCAGCAAGTATGGCGGGATGGAGGTTTCAGAGGCCAAACGGCTGAAGACGCTTGAAAAGGAAAACAAACAGCTCAAACAAATGCTTGCTGACGCAATGCTTGAAAACCGGGCGATCAAGGACGTTCTCTCAAAAAAGTGGTAACGCCTGTCGCTCGGCGGAACGTGGTGATCTATCTACAAGAGAACCATCAGTTCAGCGAACGACGGGCCTGCGATGTTGTCGGGTTGTGCCGGAGCAGTTGCCGGTACCAGGCGATACCCAAGAACGATGAAGAAATCAGGTCCCGCCTGCGAGAGCTGGCGGAACAGCGGCGCAAGTTTGGCGCTCCTCGTTTGCACACCATGTTGCTGCGGGAAGGCTATCAGATCAATCATAAGCGGACGGAACGGCTGTACCGGGAAGAAGGGCTCTCCCTTCGCTTAAAGAAGCGCAAGAAACGGACAAGCCATCTCCGGGTTGTCCTGGATCGTCCGGAACGGATCAATCAACACTGGTCCATGGATTTTGTTTCCGACAACCTTTTCAGTGGCCGCCGTTTTCGGGTATTGACTGTTGTCGATGACTTCAGCAGAGAATGTCCGGTTCTGGAGGCAGACCACTCGCTCACCGGGCAGCGAGTAAGCCGGGTGCTTGATCGTGTCGCCCTGACTCGCGGGTTGCCGGAGGTGATAACGGTGGATAACGGCCCGGAGTTTATCAGCAAAGCTCTTGATCTTTGGGCCTTTGAAAACAAGGTCAAGCTCAGGTTTATTCAGCCGGGGAAGCCGGTTCAGAACGCCTTTATCGAGAGCTTCAATGGGAAGTTCCGAGACGAATGCCTCAATGAGCATGTATTCGTCAGCCTGCACAAGGCCCAAGAAATAATTGAATTATGGCGAACGGATTATAATGTAAATCGGCCCCATAGCTCTCTGGACAACATGACCCCAGAAGAATTTTCAGCAGCCTTTAAACGGGCTCAAAAAGCCGAAATCGCTAATCGCAGACTGGAACAATCACAGGGGTAAGGTCACCACCATGGACCCAATCGTTTATCGGGGAATAGAACGCCTACTAATAGTCATCGGGGCAATATTCTTTGGCTATCTCGGTTACCGCCTATTTGAGAAGGGACTCACGGCAGGAGAAGGCAATCTCAAGTTTGAGTCCAAGGCCATGAAGATCCTTTTCTCCGGGACAGGCCCAGGCCTGTTTTTTATGGCTTTCGGCGCTATTGTCCTCATGGTTGCGATCGCAATAGGTGGTGTGTCTATCAAAGAAACAACCACATCGCCCGTCACTTCTGTTGTTCAGCCAACCTCTGCCGAACCAGAAAACTTAGAGGCTGCGAAGAAGAGGATCGCCGAGCTTACAGCTGAGATCACCAAACTTACAGCGGAAAAAGCCGTACTAGTCAGAAACCAGAGCAACGTAAATATGCGGATGAAACTTCCCCCAGACACAGCCACACCAACTCCATCCAATCCTAAGGTTACGCAAGAACGAGAAATTAAGTACAAAATTACGAAACCTCCCTCAACCGCAGCCACACCACCTCCAACCAATCCTAACGTTAGGCAAGAACGAGAAATTGAGTACGAAAAAAAGTGATTTCCTTCTAACTAGTCCGGGTTTTGTCCGATGCTGACCAAAAATATTCCCATGACCACACCCCGTCGGAACTGGAAACAGACGCGCTCAAGGCCAATCTCCTTGAAACCGCAGTCGGTAGGTCGGGTTTCGCTTTGCTCTACCCGACCTACCGACTGGATCTGATTTTGATGATAGAGAGCCAGAAACCCTTGTAAATACAGGGATCGGGACGGATCACAAGACGACGCATACTGACTGTCATGCCGGGAAAATGATAATAGCACCAAAAGAATACAATTACCTCTGTACAAAGTGTGGACATAACTGGACAAATTCTGGTAAACCCTAAATATCCTTGCTGCGGTTCAAAGCAGATTACATATTCCAAAACTGAAAGAGAGAATTAAACTTAAGGGAGGAAGTGAGAATGCCGAAGTCCAAGGTTACTGCAAAAGTTGCCCCAAAGAAGTCAGCAAAACCATCGCCCGCCAAAAAAGCAGCAGCCAAACCGAAAACTGCTGCAAGTGCCCCATCTAAAGCAAAAGCTCCCGCCAAGAAAGCCGCGGCCAAGCCTGCGGTAAAGGCCACAGCAAAGGTGGCGGCAGCCAAAAAACCGGCGGCCAAAGCAAAAACCGCTGCGAGTGCATCGTCTAAAGCAAAGGCTCCTGCTGCCAAGAAAGCCACGGCCAAGCCTGCGGCAAAAAAGGCTGCAGCAAAGGTTGTGGCAACCAAAAAACCGGCAACCAAGCCAAAAACCGCTGCGAGTGCCTCATCTAAAGCAAAGGCTCCCGTCAAGAAAGCCGCAGCCAAGCCTGCTCCAAAGGCTCCAGCAAAGGTTGCGGCAACCAAAAAACCGGCGGCCAAGCCTGGCGCAGCAAAAAAATCACCGGCGGCAAAGGCTGTAAAATCTATTTCTGCCAAACGTCCCGCCAAAAAGTAACAGGCCTCTTCGGAGCAGGTCGGGGCGCGTAGCCACCCCGACCTGCTCCGTCCTCGCCTCCTCGCATCACGCTTACAGTTCCCGTCTCGCCGTTTCGCTGCCGTAATCTTTTGAGTCCATCAGGATTGCCATGACCACCGAACACACCCCGCCGGAACTGGAATCGGACGCGCTCAAGGCCAATCTCCTTGAAACCGCGGTGGATTCGGTGACCATCGATGACTCGCTGCTCCCGCTCCTGGAGATCGTCAACAGCTACAAGGGGATAAGCAAAAACATCGAGACCCTGCTGTACGAGGTCAGCCACCCGTTCCGCAACTGGAAGATGATCCTGCCCCGGCTCCGCTCCTTTGTCCTCAAGAATATCGACCATTATTTTCGGCATGAGCAGGGGCCGGAGGCATTCACCCTCTTCTGCACCATCTTCTTGGGAGCGGTGGAGGATGCCCGAAAAAACGAACCGCTGCTGGCCACGGCCATGGAAAGCCTGTTGGCCTACCTGGACAAGCAGACCTCCCTGCTCACCCCCGACAGCCTGCTGCGCTACCAAAACGCCCTGGCCGAGTGTTTTGATCGGCTCCACGATCTGGACGACGAAATCCTCCTCTTTCTGGTCCAGGGCCACCATCCCCTGGGCAAGATCCTGACCCGGCTGCACGAGCTCTGCCTTGCGGCGCCAGGCTGTACCTCTGAGCCCAGCGCCGCCCGCCTCCTGCAACGGGCTCTGGCCCTCAACTACCATTACTGGCTGGGCGAAGAAGACCCCTTCACCTGGTTTACCGAGCAATGCGGGGATCTCTGCATGGGCTGGCGCTCCGGCACCCTGTTCAACGCCATTTCCCATCAAAAACTGGGCGAGCATCTGGCGGCAGCCACCCAGATTGATCCGACCGCCCCTGGCGCTTTGGGCGCGCTGCTTGCCCTGCCCAACCACATGGACATTGTCCGCCTCTACAAAGAGGCGCCGGACCGGCTCGGGGAGGAACTTCCCAGCGAAGACCTTGGGGTGGACCGCTTTGCCGAGAACCGCAAGCTGCTCTTCCTCTTTCGGATCATGGATACCGCCGGCCTGACCCTGATCCACGAGGAAACCCTGCGCGAGATCAACCGCAGCCTGGTCCAGCTCATCCGCCAGCAGACCTTTGAGGAAATCGAGCGCTTCCTGCTCACCACCCTCCAGCTCCTCAAGGCCAACGTCAAAAAATACCCACACACCTCGCTGCAGTGCATCCAGGTTCTGGGCTCCGAGGTGTTCCAGCGCGGCAACAGCCGGCTGGTGGAAACCTTCCTCTTTGAAACCGTGCGCTTCGGCTTTCAGTACGCCAATTTTCAGGGGCTCAACGACGACTGGCAGCCCATCACCAACCCGGCCCATCTGGACAATATCCGGGTCTGGCTCAGCCTGATCATGCAGGAGCCCAAATGGTGCTCCACCCTGTTTTCCGCCCTGATCATCAATCTCAAGCTCTCGGGCACCTGCGTCAAGGATACCGATCTCTTCCAGCGCGACATCACCCAGCTTTTGAACCACCCCATCGAGCCCATCTACAACCTGGCCAAACAATTCGCCAAGTTGATGCCGGTTTTCTTCAATGAAATCGGGGCAGAAGGGCAGCTCCGCGATGTCTCCACCGAACTGGACGAGATGCACCGCCGCAAGGACCGGCTCATCCATTTCCTGCGCAAGCAGAGCCATGTGGAATCGAGCAACCTGATTGTCGATTTCATCGAGGCGATCTTTAAGTTCTGGCAGACCCTGGACAAATCGACCCTGGCAGGCTATCTGCCCGAGGAGGTACTCCGGGAGGTGACGACCCAGGGGGTGTTTGTCGACGACCTCCACACCCTGATGGACCGGGCGCTGAGCCATGATGGCCCCATCCGAAAGATCGAAGAGCTGCTGACCTGGGATGACCGCCGCCGCGACACCTGGCTGGCCGCCCAACACGATCTTAAGCCGGAAGAGGTCCGGCGTTTCACCCTCATGATCGAGATGTACCAGCTCTGCCACCAGAAGTACAACCTGGGGGTGGAGGAGATCCGGCACCAGCTGCATCTTGCCGCCAACAGCGGCTTTCCGGAAATGGAGCAACTGGTGGGCGATCTGGAGATCTGCGACCCCTTCCAATGCCTGGAAGCCCTGCTCGACACCCTGGAGCAGCTCAAGGAAACCATCCAAAGCCCGGAGGCCTTCGAGGCCAAGGAGGATATTTATTACAAACGGCACATCGCCGTGGACATCCCCTCGGTCTATGGCCGCTACCGGGAGAAGAAATTCGACGCCCTGGGCCTCACCTTCCGCTTGGAGAATCTGGCCAACGTCTATCTGGAAAAGCTGCCCGAGACCGTCAACCTCGCCTTCATCACCCGAGCCACCTTTATCCGGATCATGAAATGCCTGCGCCTCTACCTGCGGGCCCTGAAGATCGACGGCATCACCAGTCGCCGGCTGGAAACCTACATGTCGCTGCTGGTCAGCTCGTTTAACATCAAACGCTTCTCCTACACCCAGTACCTCGACATCTTCCGGGGCTTCACCGAGGGGGTGAAGGACATCATCTACACCTATTACACCAACATCCACGAAAACAACCTCTCCATCATCATCCCCAAGATCGGCGAGGCCAACCTGCTGCCCAAACACCGCTCGCTCTGGGAGCCCGACGATCTGCCCGGCAACATCCTCAGGCTTTCGGAAACCTTCATGCGGGACCTGATCGCCACCACCTTCGGCCTCCAGCATCTGGACAATTTCATCACCCGCATCTACCAGACCCTGGAGCACCAGAAGGAGATCTTAAGCGAGGAACATCTCGACCTGTTGATGACCTATAACCCGGACCGGGCCATCAGCAGCCTGCACCTCAAAAACCACCGCACCAACAACCTGATTTTGTTGGGCAACAAAGGCTTCAACCTGACCGTCCTGGCCACGGACAACAAGCCCGTGCCGCCCGGCTTTATCATCACCACGGAGATTTTCCGCTGCTGGCCGGTGATCAAGGATTTCTACAAGGCCCGCGACGAGTTCATGGGCCGGATCAAAAAAGCCCTGGCCGAGCTGGAAAAAAAGACCAGCCGGAGCTTCGGCGATCCGGCCAACCCGCTGCTCCTTTCCGTACGCAGCGGGGCAGCGATCTCCATGCCGGGGATGATGGCCACCATCCACAACGTGGGGCTCAACGAGGAGATCAGCCAGGGCTTTGCCAAATCCTCGGGCGAGGGTTACCCGCCCTCCTGCCAGATCGACTATCTGGCCTGGGACAACTACCGCCGCTTTCTCCAGTCCTGGGCCATGGCCGAGGGCATGGACCGCGAGGTGTTCCAGGGGTTGATGAACGAGGCCAAGACCCGTTCCGGCATCGCGGTGAAAAAGGATTTTTCCGCTCCCCAGATGCGGGAGCTGGCCCTGGAATATCAAAGGGAAATCCGCCGGCAGGGGATCGGCATTCCCATCGATCCGTGGCAGCAGCTCACCGGCGCGGTGGAACTGGTGCTCAACTCGTGGTATACGCAAAAAACCCAGGAATACCGGAGCTTGATGGATGTTTCCGAGGCGTGGGGTACGGCGGTCATCGTCCAGGCCATGGTCTACGGCAATCTGGGGCCGGAATCGGGCAGCGGCGTGCTCTTCACCGCCCACCCCTACCGCAAGGTGAGCCGGGTGGCCCTGTGGGGCGATTATGCCACCGGCGACCAGGGCGAGGACATCGTGAGCGGCCTGGTCAATACCCAGCCCATCTCGGTGGAACAGGCGGAGCTGGACGGCCGCCCCGAAGAAAACAGCCTGGAGAGGCGGTTTCCCAGGGTGTACGAACGGCTGCTCGCCATTTCCCGGGAACTGGTCTATGAAAAGCGGTGGAACCCCCAGGAAATCGAGTTCACCTTTGAGGGGGCGGAGGAAGAGAACCTGTTTCTGCTCCAGACCAGGGACATGATCACCATCAAGAAGCGGGAAAAATTTGCGGTCTTCGCCGAGGGCAAGGCTCTCGATAAAGCCATGCTCGGCATCGGCATCGGCGTTTCCGGCAGCGCCCTCTCGGGACGTGCCGTGTTCACCGCGGCCAATATCCGCCAGCTCAAGGAGGAAGATCCCGCCACCCCGCTCATCCTCATCCGCCAGGACACCGTGCCCGAGGATATCAAGGAGATCGCCATGGCCGAGGGGCTGCTCACCGCACGCGGCGGTCAGACCTCCCATGCGGCGGTGGTCACCATCCGGCTGGAAAAAACCTGTGTCGTGGGCTGCAACGCCCTGAAGGTGTACGAGGCGGAAGAGCGTTGCGAGATCAATGGCCGCGAGATCCGTTTCGGCGATGCCATCAGCATTGACGGGCGCAAGGGCTTGTTTTTGCAGGGCACCCATCCCGTCCGGGAAGAGGTGCAGATCCTGCCGCTCTAGGAAACTACTTTGACTTTTTTATGCTTCTGGTGATACCCAACCACGGTCGCAGCCAGGGTTTTTGCCTGAAAGGGCTTGAGCACATAGCCCTGGATACCGAGCTTGACGCAGGCCACGATATCCTGTTTGTCGGTAACCGAACTGACCATGATCACCGTGGTGGTCGTGTCTTTCAAGGTCTGCCGGATGGCTTTCAGGGCGGTAAAACCATTCATGTGCGGCATCAGGATATCCATCAAAAGAATATCGGGCTGCCATTCCTTGAAGGTCGCCAGGGCCTGCTCCCCATCGCTGACCACCCGGGTTTCAAACTGTTCCCCGTCCCGAAAGGCTATCTTGAGAAGCTGACGGGTTACCTCTTCGTCTTCGGCAATCAGAATTTTCAGTTTTTCAGCCATGTTCCTACCACTCCAGCAATCGATACCTGTTGTAAAGAGAGCCGGTGTGTTACCCTCTTTTTTGGGGATCAACAAGGAAAAACTTTCTGAATTTATGCCCTGTTTTTTCGCAAAGGCAAGCCGAATTGTCTGCGCCAGCCAAAATACCAGCCGGAGCACCGCATGCGGGTTTGGGACATTCACCCCGGATTTCTCAACAGACAGAGCCTGTTGGGCGAACACCGGGAAATCCATGCCATCCACACCGTTATCAGCCAAGGGAAAAAGGGGTATTCCCGTCACCCGGAAACCCTCCGCTGGCAGGATCACCTTGGAGCCTTATGGCTTCGGCACCAACAGGTGGTTGCGGAGATGCGGGTGCGCGGCTTCAATCATTTCAGTCCGCTTCCCGCCCCCCTGGCGGAAATCATCTGGCCCAGTGTGTTCATCGATGCGCCGGGCCGCCAATTTGAACTGCTTGCGGGAAAATACGCCACAAAAGAGCCGGGGAGGATTCCCTTACCAGCCAACGCGGGCGAACTCCTGCGCAGCCACGCCCTTTCGCTGATCAGCCGCGAATGTGTGGTTACCAAAGCAAAACCCGCGAATTTTAACACCCTGGCCGCAGCCCTGGTCCAGCTGCTCCGTCAGCCGCCAACCGATACCGGGAGGGACGAGGTGCTGGCAATGTTGGGGGTAACCCGCCGAGACGACGCCGACCTGCTGCTCGCCTTTGTCCGACAAGAGGCCGAGCGCCGGAGCCAAGCCACCGTGTTGAGCGACTTGCTCCTTTGGCCGTAATTTTATTCCGCACAAAAGGCCTCGCGCACCGCGCCATCCCCATCGAGCTTGCAGGCCAGGATTTGCGGGTCATGATAGAAAAGAAACCAGGCATCCTTGGCGAGCGCTTGGCCCAGAAATTGTTCCTTGGCCTCGATGGAATCCAGGGGAAAGTTGTCGTAGGCCGTGATCCAGAGCGGGTTGCTGTTGCAGGGCATGGGCAGCAGATCGCCCAGATGCAGACCGATTTGCCCTCCTGATTCGAGCCAGACCGCCTGATGCCCCCTGGTATGACCGCCGGTCCGCTCCAACCGCACCCCCGGCATAATTTCCTCCTCCCCCTCGACCAGATGCAGGTTTTCCCCCTCAACCAACCCCGTAAAGTTTTCCGGCCAGTAGGCGCTGGCCGAGCGAATGTTTGGGGCCAGCACATCCTCCCACTCCTGACGCTGGATGTAGTGCCTGGCCGCGGGAAAGGTCAGCTCCAGACCGCCGCTGTCGTTCAGCATGGTGACCCCTCCGGCATGGTCGAAGTCGCCGTGGGTGAGGATGACATGGCTGATGGACTCGCGGCAGAGCCCGAGCCGGGCCAGGCCGGCCACAAGATCCCATTCGGCACGCACCCGGAAGATCCCCTTCTGCTTGGCCGTCAGCTTGTTGCCCAGGCCGGTCTCGATGAGCACATTGGCCTGGCCCGTTTGCACCAGCATGGGCGAATTTGCCAGTCGCACGTAATTGTCCGGGGTGGAGGCGCACTTTTTCTCCCAGAGCACCCGGGGGACCACGCCGAACATGGAGCCGCCGTCGATCTCGAACACCCCGCCTTGCAGCCAATGGATGGTAAAAGCACCAAGTCTGAATCCCTGAGACATCTTTTGTTCTCCTTATTTTTTTATTGAAATCGCAGACTTCGAAAAACGCGATTTCAACGGTTGCGACTGTATAGCGTGTTGCTTTTTGTTACGGACCTGTGGGTTTCCAGGCTATTTCTCAATAGCGACTCGTTTTTTTCATGCTACAATACCTCCATGGACACCCCAATCACAATCGGAATCAGCGCCTGCCTTTTCGGCCAAAATACCCGTTACGACGGCGGCCACCGGCTTGAGCCCATGCTCGTCAAGGCCTTGGGGCAATCCGTCGCCCTGGTGCCGCTCTGCCCGGAGGCGGAATGCGGCCTGGGCATCCCCCGCGAACCCATGCAGCTGGAAGGAGATCCGGAAAACCCGAGGCTGGTCACCGTCACCACCCGCCGCGACCTTACCGCACCAATGCAGGCCTGGGCCGCCCGACGGCTGAATGCGCTCGTAGCCGAGGGCATCGCCGGCCTGGTCCTCAAGGCCCGCTCCCCCTCCTGCGGCAAACGGGTTGCGGTGCACGGGGAAGGCGAGGAAAAAACCGCATCCAGCCCCGGCCTCTTTGCCGGTCTGGTCATGGAGCGCCTGCCCACCCTGCCCATTGCCGACGAGGAGGAGTTGCGCGACCCGGCCCGGCTGGCGGATTTTCTCGCCCGTCTGCCCGGGAGAGCAGCCCCATCCCGCTGATCGGGGCAAGACTGGAAAAGTTGCCTTTTCCCCCCTGTTTGATGCTACCATAAGCCAGGAGGATCATGCTGATGGTGCAACCTGCCAAAACCCTGCAAGAAGCTGCGGTCCGCGAGCTCATCGCCGGACATGCCGGACCGGCCCGGGTGCCGAAACGCTTCAAGATCATTACCGACACCAGCGACTTCTTCAGAGTGGAGTACAACGACGTGGTGGTTCTCGGCGGGGTTCCTTACTGGGTCCACCGCTGTGAAAAGGAAGGCCGCTTCGGCATCGACGACGAACCAAAATATTGGGTCCGCAGGGCCGTCGAGCTGACCACCGGCGCCACCAAAATTCTCAAACTCGTCTTCCACGAGCAGTTTGAGACCATGGTGGGGGAGGTGACGATCACCTGCTTCCGCAGCCCGAAAAAAGAGGCGCGGATTCTCGATCTGGTTGCAGGACACAAAAATTTCATGCACGGCCACTGGGTTCTCGACGCGGCAGGCAACAATGTCCGCATTCTGGAATTCATCCACGGCCCGCGTTTTGATGACGTGGTGACGGGCTACGGCACCGACCATTACGATTACTTTCACCGCTACTTCCCGCAGGTTCTGGATCAATATCTCGAATTGGTACTGGCCATCAAGTTCCTGCACGACCACGGCGAAAAGCATGGCGACATCCGGCGTGACCATATCCTCTGGGACGTAGACACCCAGACAAACCGCTGGATCGATTTCGACTACAATTACCAGCAGGGAGAAGCCCTGTTCGGCTTCGACATGCAGGGGCTGGGCAACATCCTCATCTTTGTGGCCGGCCGCGGCGACGTGCTGGTGCCTGATCTCTACCACAACCAGCGGGAAATCTTCGACACCCTCTGGGGCGAGGATCTGAGCATCGCCTACAAAAACCGGGTGGCCAACCTCAAGAAGATCTATCCCTATATTCCTGACTCATTAAACCAGGCGCTGCTCCATTTTTCCGTCGGCGCGAACATCTTTTACGAAACCACCGACCAGCTGCTGGACGACCTGGCCAGGGCTCGGGCGGACATGGTTTCGCTCACAGGGAGGCAGGCATGAACGAACACGACTTCGGCGATCTTGCTCGCAGGGACACGGAACGCCATCTGCTGGCGGCGGTGGACGAATCCGACAACTCCAAACGGGCGGTGATGTTTCTGGCTGATTTTTTCAGTGATTCCCAGAATATTTTTGTCACCTTGCTCTCCATCATTCCCGAGCCTTCCGAGGATTTCTTTCCCAACGAGGCCGAGCGCCGGGCCTGGTTGCAGGCAAAAGAAGCCGGGATGCAAAAACACCTGACCGGGTACAAGGAAATCCTCCTTGGCGCGGGCTTTCCGGATGCCAGGATCGCGACCCGCCTCTCCATTCGGCCCAGCACCATCTCCGTGGGCGATGCCATTCTGGAGGAGCAGGGAAAGCTGCGCTGCTGCATCGTAGTGGTGGGACGCCGGGGCATCTCCCATAGCGAGGAGTTTGTTTTCGGTTCCACCTCCAGCAAGATTCTGCATCATGCCAAACACTGCGCCGTAATGGTGGTGGAATAAGGAGAATCCGGAAATGATCATCGGCGTACCAAGGGAGATCAAGGAAAAGGAGTTCCGGGTGGGGATCGTGCCCTCCGGGGTCAAGGCCCTGGTGCAGGGTGGGCATACGGTGCTGGTCGAGCAGGGGGCGGGACTGGGCAGCGGCATTGACGATGCCGGATACAGGGCAGTTGGGGCCATAATCACCGCTACCGCCGCCGAGGTCTGGGCCCAGGCCGATCTGGTCATGAAGGTCAAGGAGCCGCTGGTGCCGGAATATCGGCGGCTACGGCCGGGTCTGATCCTCTACACCTATCTCCACCTGGCCCCGTTGCCGGAGCTGACCCAGGTGCTGCTCGACGCCCAGGTAAGCGGGGTGGCCTACGAGACGGTGCAGCTCGACAACGGCTTTTTGCCGCTTCTGGCACCGATGAGCCAGGTGGCAGGCCGCATGGCCATCCAGGTGGGGGCGCATTTTCTGGAAAAGGAGGCGGGCGGGCGCGGGGTGCTGTTGGCCGGGGTGCCCGGCGTGGCGCCGGGGCATGTGACCATTCTGGGGAGCGGCACCGTGGCGGTCAATGCGGCGCAGATGGCGGTGGGACTTGGCGCGGAGGTTACCATGCTGGGCCGCAACCTGCCCAAGCTCGCGGAACTCGACGCCCTCTTCCGGGGCAGGGTGACAACCCTGGCCATCAACCAACATACCATCGAGGAGGAGCTTACCCGGGCCGACCTGGTGGTGGGGGCGGTGCTGGTGCCGGGCGCCCGGGCGCCGAGATTGATCAGCCGGGAGATGCTTTCCCTGATGCCAAAGGGCGCGGTGATTGTGGACGTGGCCATCGACCAGGGCGGCTGCGCCGAGACCTCCCGGCCAACCTTTCACTCCGACCCGGTCTACGAGGTGGATGGCATCCTCCATTACTGCGTGGCCAACATGCCCGGCGCCGTGCCGCGCACCTCCACCTTTGCCCTGACCAACGCCACCCTGCCCTTTGCCCTGGCCATGGCGAACAAGGGCTTTGCCATGGCGGCCAAGGAAGATATGGCTCTTTGCCGGGGAATAACCACCCATCAAGGCGCACTCACCAACCGGCTGGTGGCCGAGGCGCAAGGCCGGGCTTGGCAACCACCGCAACTCTAAGCAAGACGCGGGATCAGGCGCCGTCCATGCCTATGGAAAACATGCTCTCCAGGGCATGACGGGAGTACGTCTGGAGAGCGAGCATGGTTTCGGTCTTTTGGATGGCGTCCAGTTTCTGCATCTGCTGGGTGACCAGGTCCGAGAGCTTTTCGTTGCTCGCCACCCGGGCAATGGCGACCAGATCATGGCTGCCGCTGACAGAATACACCTCGGAAATGCCCTGCATGTCGGCGAGCTTTTCCGCGACTTCGTTAATCTTTCCCCGTTCAACATTCATCACAATAATAGCTGTAACCATTTCCGTTCCTCTTTTTGCATTCATTGATCAGCGCTTACCAGAGACGAAAAATCTTTTTCCCGTCTTGCAATGCGCCGCGCACCTTTTCCATGTGACGCAGGGCGGCCATCTCCCGCTGGATATCCGCAGGCGCGGTTCCCAACCGTTCGGACAAAAGTGCGATGTCAGCCCCACCCGTTTGCTCCAGGATGAGGAGAATCTTGGCCTGCTCCGCACTCACGGCGGCGTTGCCATCGCTGTCCTTGCAATGCTGGGCGCTGCGCACCGCCCATGGGTCGCAGGTCCGGGCCGGGGAAAAAGCATCCATATAACAATCCTCACAGAGCGCCTGATCGTGAAACATCTCTTCTTCCCCAGGCGCCATCGCTTGATGGCAACGATCGCAGTTCATTCCTACCTCCGCAGCTTCACCAGCTGGTGGTCATGCACTTTTCCCAACAGAAGCAGGGCCAGGATGGCGCCCAACAGGGCGAACCCCATATCCGACTGGGTGTCCCAGACATAGCCCTGGGTGGCAAGAAAGGCGTCGGCCGCCGTGCCGGAAAGTGCTGCCACCCCCCATTCCAACAGCTCGTAAAAGGCACTGATCGCCAGACAGACGGAGACCACCAGAAAGTTGAGCCACCCGCGCCCGTTGACCACACCCTTGCGGAGCAGGATCTCTCGGGTCACCATGGCCGGGATAAAGCCCTGGGCAAAGTGGCCCACCTTATCGTAGTTGTTGCGCGACCAGCCCAACAACTCCTTGAGCCAGTTGAAAAAGGGCTCCTCCGCGTAGGTATAGTGGCCGCCCTGCATCAGGATCAGGCTATGAACCAGGATAAGGATATAGACCAGGGGGGTCAAGGGAAAGCGGCAGCGGGTGGCTAGGAGCACTCCAGCCCCGATCAGGGCGGGCAGCACCTCCAGAAGCCAGGTGTAGAAATCTTTTGGCGCAATGCCGGACCAAACCAGCACCGCCAGGTAGATACCCCCCCAAAGCAGCGGACCCATGCTACGCCTCGTTCTCCAGATCGGCAAAATCACGGCGAATCTCCTCAAGATGGCGGCGGTAGCCCTCGGCATCGCCGTACTCAAAAAATTTCCCGTAGCGGCTGTGTATGGCCGCCAGTCGCCGGGCATGCTTGACCGGGCACCAATACTGCTCGGTGCGGGCCGCCACCTCCCGGACATAGGCGATCAGCCCATTGAAGTAGCCGCAGTAGATGCAGTTGAGCTTCTCGATGAAGTTCAAATAGGCCAGGGACTGATGGTCGATGACGATGTAGCGCTGCCGCTTCACCCTGGGGATGCCATAAACCCGGAAGCAGACGGCCTGGAAAATCGTAACCGAGAGATCCAGAAACAGGGTCGGAATCAGGATGAGCCAGATCAGCGGCGCGGTGAGGATATTGAGCAGAGGGGCCTCGGAGAGATAGCGCGAAATCCGCAGCACCAGGTTCCGGTGCTGTTTTCTGATCTCTGCCTCGAAGCGGACCTTTTTCCCGATGACCGTATAGTAAAAATCCGCCTCCTTCTTCTCGATTTCCAGCAGAAGCTCTTGTTCAAGCTTCTTCATCGCCTCAAGCAGGGCCGCTATTCTCGTATCCATCCTTCTCCCGTGCGCCTTGCCCGCATCGCGCTGTTTACTGCCATTGTTCCGGGTCATGCCCCGGCGTGTCACAAAAAAAGCAGGTTGTTCCATATTGGCCCAACCTGCTTTCATAATATTTCGCCTTTCAGCGTTTCCGTATCCCGATCAGTAGCTGGGACGGCGACGCTTTTTGTCTTTTTTCTTCACTTCAGCCTGGTTCACCTTAAGGTCGCGGCCCTTGAGCGAAGTCTTGTTCAAGGCCTTGATCGCCTTGTCCGCCTCGGAGTTATTGGGCATCTCGATAAAGCCGAAGCCCTTGGACTGCCCGGAAAACCGATCCTTGACCAAGCTGATGCTGGCGACCTCGCCGAAGGCGGAAAACATTTCTTTCAGCTCTTCTTCGGTGACCCCAAAAGCAAGATTGCCGATATACATATTCATTGATCCATCCTCCCTCATGTGCATACATAACAACCGCTATCAAAAAACCCAACGCACAGAGTTGGAGGATAGCGCCCCGGCCAACGATTGGCCCATCAGGAGAAGTGTAAAAAAATTAAGGGACCGGTGGTGCGCGGCCCCTTTTCACACATCTTCAGGTAATCTCACAGGGGGTTCTGGCGTCTCCCAATACGAGAAAAAAACCAGAACCGAATGCGTTCTATAGCACGGATTGGGGTAACTACTCAAGCTTTTTCACGATTTTACACATAATGACAACAAGTTAAGAAGGTGTTGCCAGCCATTGTCCCAGCAATTTGCGCAACAGCTCTTTTTTCACCGGCTTGGCCAGGTAGTCATCCATCCCTGCTTCCAGGCATTTCTGCCGGTCTCCTTCCATGGCGTTGGCGGTCATGGCGATAATCGGCAGCCGTTTTTCTCCTTGGGGTTCCCGGCTGCGGAAGGCTCGCGTTGCTTCGTAGCCATCCAGCACCGGCATCTGGCAATCCATGAGCACCAGATCGTAGTGCGTCCCTGCCAGCGCAGCCAAGGCCTTTTCCCCGTTCTCGGCAAGATCGACGGTGAGCCCCATACCGGTGAGCATCTTGCCGGCCACCATCTGATTGACCTTGTTGTCCTCCACCAGCAGAATACGGCCCTGCAAGGTGCCTTCCTCCGGCTGGGGCTCCTTCGCTTTCTGCTCCTCGGTCTGCGCACCCGTGGCTACCACGGGGAAATCAAGCTCGCACCAGAAGACCGAACCCTGGCCCGGCTCGCTCTCCATCCCGATCTTCCCGCCCATCAACAAGACAAGCTGCCGGACAATGGCCAGACCCAGACCGGTGCCTCCATACTTTCGG
This sequence comes from Thiovibrio sp. Mzg5, assembly GCF_055379285.1. Classification (NCBI taxonomy): domain Bacteria; kingdom Pseudomonadati; phylum Thermodesulfobacteriota; class Desulfobulbia; order Desulfobulbales; family Thiovibrionaceae; genus Thiovibrio; species Thiovibrio sp. Mzg5. The sequence goes on from NZ_AP022872.1 coordinate 2,459,519, forward strand.
GTGGTGGAGCCGTCGGCCTGGGTAAAGCTCTGGAACAGGTCTTTCTGTTTTTCCTCCGCGATGCCGATGCCGGTATCCCGGACCTCAAGCCGCAACAGCACGCGGGAGGCAAGGGAGGAGAGGCACTGCACCCGAACCCGCACCTCGCCGTGATGGGTAAACTTGATGGCATTGGTCATGAAATTGAGCAACACCTGACGCATCCGGGTCGGGTCGCCGAGAAGAATTTCCGGCACCTGTGGATCGATCTCCGTAACCACGGCGACATTTTTTGCCTGGACCTGGCCATTGAGCAGGGTAACCAGGTCTCGCACCAGTACGCGCAGACTGAAAGGAATATCCTCCAGAACCAGTTTGCCCGCGGCGATCTTGGAAAAATCGAGGATATCGTTCAAAATCCCCAGCAGCGCCTCGGCTGAGGAATAAGCGGTTTTCACATAATCAATCTGGGCGCCATCCATCTTCGTGTCCTGCAAAAGCTGCAGGGTGCCGAGGATGCCGTTCATGGGCGTACGGATCTCATGGCTCATGTTGGCGAGAAACTCATCCTTGGCCCGGCTCGCTGCCTCGGCTTCTTCATTGGCCTGGCGGAGATTCCCCACCAGAATATCGTTGGCAAACCGCATCTCCAGAGTGGCAACAAGGGCATCCTGCATACGGGTTGCCGATTTGATCAACATCAGGGTGTACAAAATGGTAATGCTGGCCATGATGTTATAAAACTGGCCGCCGTGTTGCAGGAACAAATAGGCAAGGGGCAGCAGGGGGCAGCCCATGTAGAGAAAATACAGATTGCGTAAAGGGGAGAGAATGGGGATAGCCCCGGCGGTGAGCCCGGAAATGATGAAAAACAGCGCCACCTGCTCCATGCTGGCAGTCGGGATGAAAAAGAAGATCACCGCCGTTCCCCACATGATGCCGGTGAAAAACAGCATATAGAGGTAGGCATGCGCGTAGCGGAGCGCTATGGGCTCACTGTTCTTCTCCTGCCGGTGAAAACAAAAAACGACCCCCAGCTTGACGAGAAAAAGCACAGCCATGCCAGCCAGCCAGCCTTGCCAAACAGCAGGGGCAATCGCTTGCCGCACCAGCATACACAAGGCAACACTCAGGATAAATGCCGTAATATTGCTGGAGTATCCGGAATCAAGCACCAGCCTGATCAGTTCGTTGGTTACCAGCCTGCGGCTGTCTTTTTCCTTGCCGCTGTGATCCAGAAAAAATGTGAGCATGACTGATGCTATACCTTGTCCACCAGACGATTTCAATGGTTCCGGACTTACTCGCCGCCACCTCGCCGATGCTGCCGATAGGTAATGGAGCAGTCCTGCTTTTTGATGGGGGAAAAGGGTGCCGGATTCATGGCCGGAGCATGGACGTCGGGAGTGGTCCGGATCACAAGAAAATGACAAGCCGTTAAGAAATGGCCAGCCATTGTCCCAGGAGCGTGCGCAGCAGCTCTTTTTTCACCGGCTTGGCCAGATAGTCATCCATGCCTGCTTCCAGGCATTTCTGCCGGTCTCCCGCCATGGCATTGGCGGTCATGGCGATAATCGGCAGCCGCTTTTCTCCCTGGACCTCCTGTTTCCGGAACGCTCGCGTTGCCTCGTAGCCATCCAGCACCGGCATCTGGCAATCCATGAGCACCAGATCGTAACGCTTCCCTACCAGCGCAGCCAAGGCCTTTTCCCCGTTCTCGGCAAGATCGACGGTGAGCCCCATACCGGTGAGCAGTTTGCCTGCCACCATCTGATTGACCTTGTTGTCCTCCACCAGCAGAATATGACCCCGCAAGGCAACCTCCGCTTGGGTTCCATCCTCTTTCCGGTCTTCAATCTGTGTACCTATGGCGGCGACGGGAAAATTCAGCTCGCACCAGAAGGCAGAGCCCTGGCCCGGCTCGCTCTCCACCCCGATCTTCCCGCCCATCAGCAGGACAAGCTGCCGGACAATGGCCAGACCCAGACCGGTGCCGCCATACTTTCGGGTGGTGGAGCCGTCGGCCTGGGTAAAGCTCTGGAACAGGTCTTTCTGTTTTTCTTCGGAGATGCCGATCCCGGTATCCCGAACCTCAATCCGCAACATCACCCGGGAAGCAAAGGAGGAGAGGCACTGCACCCGAACCCGCACCTCGCCCTGATGGGTAAACTTGATGGCATTGGTCATGAAATTGATCAGCACCTGCCGCATCCGGGTCGGGTCGCCGAGAAGCACCTCCGGCAGCTGGGGATCGATCTCGGCAACCAGGGCGACATTTTGGGCCTGGGCCTGGCCGTTGAGCAGGGTCACCAGCTCTTCCACCAGTTTCCGCAGACTGAAGGGAATATCCTCAAGCAGCAGCTTGTGGGCGGCGATCTTGGAAAAATCGAGGATGTCGTTTAGGATCCCCAGCAAAGCCTCGGCCGAGGAATAGGCGGTTTTTACATAATTAATCTGGGTTTCATCGATTTTGGTGTCCTGCAAAAGCTGCAAGGTCCCAAGGATGCCGTTCATGGGCGTGCGGATCTCGTGGCTCATGTTGGCAAGAAACTCATCCTTGGCCCGGCTCGCCGCCTCGGCGGCGTCACGGGCATGCACCAGTTCGCCCTCCGTGGCCTTGCGCCGTTCGTTCTCGGCAATGAGTTCCAGATTGAGGGATTCGCTTTCCTCGCTGACCTGCTTGAGATGCACCACCAGAGCATCGTTGTCAAAGCGTGTTTCCAGGGCGGAGACCAGGGCTTCCTGCATCCGCGTGGCGGAATTGACCATTACCAGGATGTAAAAAAGGAGGATGACAGCCATGACCAGGTACAGGACGCCGCCCTGCTCGAAAAGCCTGTAGGACAAGGGGAGAAGCGGAAGGCAGATGTACCAGTAGTAAAGCTTGCGCAGGGGCGAAAGAATAGGAATTGCCCCGGCGGTGACACCAGCCGCAATGAAAACAAGCCCCATCTGCTCCAGGATCGCGCCGGACGGGAAAAAGAAAAATACCGCCAGCCCCCAGAAAACACCGGTGAGGAAAACCAGGCCAACATAGGCGTTCACACAGGGGAGGGAGGTCAGGCCATAATCCTTGGCCTGTTTCCGGTAACAGCGGGTGGCCGCAAGCCTTAAACCGAAGATGGCCGTCATCCCGAGCATCCAGCCGGTCAGCAGGCTTGGCGGGACAACTTTCTCCACCATGAGAAAAAGCGCCCAGGTCAGGACATAGGCTGCGGTACTGCTGGAAAACCCGGAATCAAGCACCAGCCTCAGCAATTCGTCCGTCACCGGCCCGCGGCACTCTTTATCCTTGTGACTGTGATCCAGAAAAAATTTGAGCATAGTTAATGCTATACCCTGCCTCTCAGACGATTTCAATGGTTCCTGGTTTACCCGCCACCACCTCGCCGATGATGCCGAAATCCAGGGGGTAATCCCGTTTGCCCAACCGCTCGGCAATGGAGTTGATCCCCTCGGCGGAGGCGGCAATGAGCAGGCCGCCCGAGGTTTGCGGATCGACAAGGACCATCTCCATAGGGTCCATTTCTTCCAAGGCGCTGTGCATATGCGGCGCGTAGAAGGCCTTATTTTTATGGGCCCCCTCCGGGATGATGCCCATGGAGGCATGGTGCAGGGTCTCGGGCAAGATCGGCACTGAGCGCGAGTCGATGCGGATAGCCACGCCCGAGGCCAAGGCCATTTCGTAGAGATGCCCCACCAGCCCGAAGCCGGTGATGTCGGTGCAGGCATGGGCCCCCACGGTCTGCATGAGCTGAGCCGCCTCCCGATTCAGGGTAGCCATGACCTGGGTGATCATGGCCTCGGTGCCTTTGGCCGCCACGCCGCCTTTGAGGGCGGTGGAGAGGATGCCGGTGCCCAGAGGCTTGGTAAGGAGCAGGAGGTCGCCCACCCGGGCGCCGGAGTTGAGGATCACCCGGTTGGGATGGACCACCCCGGTTACGGAGAGGCCATATTTCAGCTCAGGGTCTTCGATGGAATGCCCGCCCACCAGCAAGGCCCCGGCCTCTTTGATTTTGTCCAGCCCGCCGCGCAAAATCTCCTGCAGGACGGACCTCCCCAACTCCTTGATGGGAAAAGCCACCAGGTTCATGGCCAAAAGCGGTTTGCCGCCCATGGCGTAGACGTCGGAGAGCGCATTGGCCGCCGCCACCTGGCCGAACTGGTAGGGGTCGTCGACAATGGGGGTGAAAAAATCCACCGTCTGGATGAGGGCGGTATCGTCGTTGAGACGGTACACCCCGGCATCCTCGCCCGTTGCCGCGCCCGCGATCAGGTTCGCATCGGTGGGCAGGTCAAGGCCGCACAATAATTGGTCCAGGTCCCCCGGACTCAATTTGGCGGCTCAACCAGCGGCTTTGACGGTGCTGGTCAGTTTCAGTTTGGTCATTGTTCCTTCCATAAATTGGGGCGGCGCAAGCCGTCCCTCCGTTTTCCCCATTGTCACGCCGCCGAGCACCGGAGAGGCTGCCGAAAAAGGGCTTTGCACTGTTTGAGGCGCAGCCGAGTTTGCAAAGCCCCGGCAGCATCGAGGAGCACAGGGCATCCCGCCTTTGTCGGGACAGCAGTGTGACTTGATCACACGGCGAGTGTCTGGGGTGCCCTTTCTTTGGTTCGTTTCTTTGGGCAAACAAAGAAATGAACAGAGACAGCGTTGCCGGAATACACCTAAAGCACATTCCAAGTTGCTACGAATCCGTCTTCCAAGGTATCTCGCGATAAACCCCTTCCGCTTCCTTACAAAAAATCCGGGCAATATCGATATCGGCTGCGGCCAGAATACCTTGCACCTCGGAAAACTGGGCCTGGGCAAAGGTTATAGCCATGCCGCAATCCCCACTGATCTCACGGGGCACCGGCACCACATCCAAGGCGATGCCGCCGGCTTTCAACAACTGTTCCGCCTTAAGCACATAGTGGATGGAAAAAAAAATAGCCACATACGATCCGCTCGGGTGGCACTCATTCTTGGCGGCAGCTATCATAACCCCCCCCCTCCCTCGACGGGAGGGGGCTGGGGGGTGGGTGAACTGGCCAACAGCGTCGCACTCAACACCTTCCCCCTCACCCTATCCCTCTCCCGCAAGGGGAGAGGGTACTTGTTTGCCTTGGGCAATTTTCTCATTGGATAGTGCTGACTTGCTGCTTTCATAGCTAAAAAATCCAGAGACAGACAGCTTAAACCTCTTCCATTTCCTCTTTCGAATCACGGCCAAGTAGGGACTGAACCGCCTCAGCGCACGGCTTATCCTCATAAATCATAGCATAGACCTGCTCCAAAATGGGCATTTCCACCCCGATCTTTCTGGCCAGGGCCATGGCAGAACGGGTGGTTTTCACCCCCTCGGCAACCATCTCCATCTCGGCAAGGATTTGCTGCAATGTCTTGCCCTGGCCAAGCTTGAGGCCAACCTGCCGGTTCCGGCTCAGATCCCCGGTGCAGGTCAGGACCAGATCGCCCATGCCCGCCAAGCCGGAAAAGGTGAGGGGCTTGGCGCCCATGGCCACCCCAAGACGGGTGATCTCGGCCAGCCCTCGGGTGATCAAGGCGGCGCGGGTGTTGGTGCCGTAGCCCAGGCCGTCGCAGATGCCAGCGGCAATGGCGACGATGTTCTTGAGCGCCCCGCCCAGCTCCATGCCGATCACATCGGTGCCTGCGTAGACCCGGAACCGTTCGGTGTGAAAGATATCCTGAAAAAACCTGGCCCCCTCGATGGTGGGGGCCGCGACGGTCACTGCGGTGGGGATGCCTGCGGCCACCTCCTTGGCAAAGCTCGGCCCGGCCAGCACTCCGAGCTGTCCCTTGAAATCGGGACGCAGGGAGGCCAGCACCTCTGTCATCACTTGATTCATGGTGAGCAGGGTCTCGTTTTCAACGCCCTTGGTGGCGGAGATAATCGCGGCGTTGGGAGCCAGATGAGGAGCAAGGAGGGTGAACACCTCCCGGTAGACATGGGAAGGAACCACCATGACCACCACCGACTTGCCGGAAACAGCTTGGGCCAGATCAGCGGTGGGGCGCACCGTAGTGGGCAAAGGAAAGCCGGGAAGGTAGGTGGTGTTTTCCCGATCCCGAAAGAGGGCGGCTACATGGTCCGGTCGGTGGGCCCAGAGATCAACAGCAAACCCCTTGCCGCCAAGGAGTTTGGCCAAGGCGGTTCCCCAGCTTCCGGCACCAATTACCGCGATATTTTCAGGATGGGTCATTGAGTAGTTATCCTGGGGAGTATTTGCCGTGTCAGTCAGTCGTCGGTAGTGCCAATTGTAGCGGGCTTGCGTTCAGTTCCATATCAGATGACGATAAAGCAGAGTGAGCGATGCGAAACGTCGATTTATCGTTCGACCAAAGGGTATTGTTAGCCCTTATATGCATTTCGAATGGTGCCCCGCAGCTTGCTATCAACTAATCTTCCATTCTTTGTGTATTTGGCAAGCAAAGCTTCCACTATAATTCGATCCCCTTCGCTGCACATCGGACCCAGTGTGATCTCTATATCATCAAAGACGTTATCGACTTCGATATCGAACCACTCTATTGGTGGGCTCACACCATCACGAATACATTGAATAATGTGACTTGGGAACCTAGACATAAACTCTTTGTCTGAGAACCCTTTCTCTGGGATAGGAATAGAAGGAAGGATAAATAAGACATATCTAAACTCTTCTTGGAATTGCCAGATTTTATGTTTAACGCCAGCAAAATCACCCACGCTGTTTATTGACAAATTGCCTTTCCCATCTGCACCAACTTGCATGCTTACAGCATCACGAAATATCCCATGAATATCATCTACATATTTGACCTTTCTTTCGAACTGTTCTTTATTTATAACATTTGGAAGGATAAAATATTCATCTGTAAACATTTTCTCCCACGGTATTGGTGAATTCACCTCGCCCTCAATTATCGCCCCCAATTTAGGATCTGGTTTAAGTGGACGGTAGTTGAAAAAACCTTTTGGTAGTGAAATTCGAACGCCGGTCATCTTGTCCGTGTATATGTGCCACTGAGGAATGCTTTCCTCATCACTGTCAGTCCAACAACTTACGAACAAATTTTTAGTAAGATCGAATTCACCGAACACTTTCGCCTCGCTCACATCGTCAACGCGGTCAAGTCGGTTAAACCGTACTGTACGATTCTTTAGAATGAGTGCTAGTGTATTTATACTAGTGTAGTGGTGTATTAAGTCTAAGCTCACAAATGCATCCATTTTTCTCTGTAGCTGTTTGGCACTCCACAGCTCTGGCTCTCACACCGAACATCATGAGAGCCAGAACCATAGGTGGCGTTAGACCGATTTTATTCCTCAGCCCCACCTTCCTCGTCCTCACCTTCTTCATCATCGGAAATGATCTCGGCCATGCGATCAACCGCCATAACCTTTTCACCCTCATCCAACTTGAAGAGGCGCACGCCCTGGGTATTACGGCCGATGACCCGCAGATCGCGCATGGAGATGCGGATGATCTTACCTCCGTTGGTGATCATCATCAGCTCGTCTTCATCCGTCACCTGCAGGGCCCCGACCACCAGGCCGTTGCGCTCGCTGGCCTTGATGGCGAAAACCCCCTTGCCGCCGCGCTTGATCAGGCGGTACTCATCCACCTCACTCCGCTTGCCGTAGCCGTTTTCCGTGACCACCACCACCGAGGAGCCCTCGTGCACCACATCCACCGAGACCACCTCGTCGCCCTCGGCCAGGTTGATGCCCTTGACTCCGGTTGCCGTGCGGCCCATGCTGCGGACGTTTTGCTCGTTGAAGCGGATCGACATGCCTTTGCGGGTGACGACCATAATATCGTTGGCGCCGTTGGTCAGGACCGCACCCAAAATCTCGTCATCCTCGCGGATGGTGAGGGCGATCTTGCCGCGCCGGATGGGGCGGCGGAACTCGGAGAGCACGGTTTTCTTGACCACGCCCTTCTTGGTGATCATCATAATATGGCATTCCTGGCCCTCGGGGATATCGAAGGTGGAAACCGGCAGGATGGCGGCAACCTTTTCGCCCTCGGTGAGCTCCAGGAGATTGACAATGGCCTTGCCCCGGGCAATGCGGCCCGCCTGCGGGATCTCGTAGACCTTACGCCAGAAGACCTTACCGTGGTTGGTGAAGAAGAGGAAGGTGGCGTGGGTGGAGGCCGTGTACATGTTGGAGACGAAATCATCCTCTATGGTGTTGGCGCCCTTGACCCCCTTGCCGCCGCGCCGTTGGGAGCGGTAGAGGTCAACCGGGTTGCGCTTGATGTAGCCCTCGTGGGTGACCGTTACCACCATTTCTTCCTGCATGATCATGTCTTCAGGGAGGATCTCGTCCGGGGCCTCGATGATCTCGGTGCGCCGCTCGTCGCCGTACTGCTCGATGATCTCAGTGAACTCGTCGCGGATGATCTTCATCACCAGATGCTGGTCGGCCAGCACCTGCTTGAACCAGGTGATCTGCCGCATCAACTCTTCGTATTCGCTGACGATCTTTTCCCGCTCCAAGCCGGTGAGCCGGTGCAGCCGCATCTCCAAAATGGACTGGGCCTGGATCTCGGAAAGGGAGAAACGGGCGATGAGGCCGATCTTCGCTTCCTGGGGGTTGGCGGATTTCTTAATCAGCTCCACCACCTCGTCGAGGTTGGTGATGGCGATCTTGAGCCCTTCAAGGATATGGGCCTTTTCCTCGGCCTTTTTGAGGTCGTAGGCGGTACGGCGGTAGACGATGGTCTTCCGGTGCAGGAGGAAATATTCCAAAATCTGCCGCAGGTTCAAAATCTCGGGCCGGTTGTTGACAATGGAGAGCAGGATGATGCCCATGCTCCGCTGGAGCGGGGTCAGCTTGTACAGCTGGTTGATCACCACCTCGGCAATGGCGTCCTTTTTCAGCTCAAGAACGATACGCATCCCGTGGCGGTCGGATTCGTCGCGCACCTCGGAGATGGTCTCTATCCGCTTTTCCTTGACCAACAGGGCGATCTTTTCGATGAGGAACGCCTTGTTCTGCTGGTAGGGGATCTCGGTGATGATGATGGATTCGCGACCGTTCTTGCTCTTCTCCACATCGGTCTTGGAGCGCATGAGGATGGAGCCGCGCCCTGTTTCATAGGCCTCCCGGATGCCGGCCCGGCCGCAGATATAGGCGCCGGTGGGGAGATCAGGACCGGTGATGTGGTCCATGAGCTGGTTGACCGTGATGTTCGGGTCGTCGATCATGGCGATGAGGCCGTTCATCACCTCCACCAGGTTATGGGGCGGGATATTGGTGGCCATGCCCACGGCGATACCGGACGAGCCGTTGATCAATAAATTCGGGATCTTGGAGGGGAAAACCACCGGCTCCATATGGGAGTTGTCGTAAGTGGGAACAAAATCAACGGTTTCCTTTTCCAGATCGGCGATGATCTCCTGGTCGATCTTGGTCATCCGCGCTTCGGTATACCGCATGGCCGCCGGAGAGTCGCCGTCCACCGAACCGAAGTTGCCCTGGCCGTCCACCAAGGGATAACGCATGGAAAAATCCTGGGCCATACGGACGATGGTGTCGTAGGCCGCGGTATCGCCATGGGGATGGTACTTACCGATAACATCACCGACAATACGGGCCGATTTGAGATGGGGCCGGTTGTGAAAGTTGCTCAGCTCCCGCATGGCAAAAAGGGCCCGGCGATGCACGGGTTTCAAGCCATCCCGCACATCCGGCAAGGCCCGGCCAATGATGACGCTCATGGCGTAATCTAGGTAGGATTTCTTGAGTTCCTTTTCGATGGAAATAGAGGCAATCGGCAATTCGTGGGTCGTTTCTTCCGCCATATCAAAAATCCTTGTTCAGTGGATGGATAAATCTTGAACGTGTCTCAGCTACAAAAACAGCCCTAAATATCGAGGTCCGCGACCTCAAGGGCGTGATTCTGAATGAACTCGCGCCTCGGCTCCACCTTATCGCCCATTAGGCAGGTGAACATATCGTCGGCCAAGGCCGCATCATCGATACTCACCCGCAGCAGGGTCCGTTTATCCGGGTTCATTGTGGTATCCCAGAGCTGCTCTGGGTTCATTTCACCAAGACCCTTGTAGCGCTGGAGATTGCTGCCCCGGAAAGACTCCTGCCGGACCACGGTGAGCAGTTCAAGCCAGTTGGGCACCACGATCTCCTTGTTGGCAGTCTCCACGGTGAACGGGGAGGTGAGATACTTCTTTATCTGCCCGTACTGCCGGATGGCGGAACGGTACTCGCCGATCAACGGGATCTGCGGGCCAACGATGATCATCATGTGGGCCTTGTCCTTGATGGCCGCATCAAACTCCCAGCAACTCGGACGCCAACGGCAAGGGCGTACAGCACCGAGGATCAGATCCATATTGTGCAACTCTTCCCTGAGGTGCTCCACCATATTCTGGTCTTCAAACTGATCCGCCGAGGTGATGTCGTTGTCCAGCAGGAAATGGACCATCTCTTCCCAGAGATTGATGCGGGTCAGGTACTCGATGATCTTCTGGTAGCTGGAAAGATTTTTCAGCAACCCGATGAGATCCTCGCCCGCCATCTTCTCCTTGCTTGCGCCCACCGTTACCTGGACACTGGTGCTGGCCTGGGCAAAGAGATACTGGTTGAGTTCTTCCTCGTCGGAAAAATACTGTTCTTTTTTGCCGCGACCCAGGCGGAACAGGGGCGGCTGGCCGATGTAGATATTGCCGTTTTCCACCAGGGGCAGCATCTGCCGGTAGAAAAAGGTGAGCAGCAGGGTGCGGATATGGGCCCCGTCCACGTCGGCATCGGTCATGATGATGATTTTGTGGTACCGGAGTTTATCGAGATCAAACTCATCGCGGCCGATGCCGGTGCCCAGCGCGGAGATGATCTGCTTGATTTCCTCACTGGAGAGAATCTTGTCGAAGCGGGCCTTTTCCACGTTCATGATCTTGCCGCGTAGGGGGAGGATGGCCTGTACGGAGCGGTCCCGTCCCTGTTTGGCCGAGCCGCCGGCGGAATCGCCCTCGACCAGAAAGATCTCCCGATCCTTGGGGTCTTTGGACTGACATTCCGCCAATTTTCCCGCCATCAGCAGGTCTAGGCCGGAGCCTTTTTTGCGGGAGAGTTCCTTGGCGCGCCGGGCTGCTTCGCGGGCCCGGGCCGCATCCACCACCTTGGTGAGAATCTTTCTAGCCACCTGGGGGTTCTGTTCCAGGTAGACAGTAAGCTTTTCGTGACAGACCGCTTCGACAATGGATTTGACCTCGCTGTTGCCCAGCTTGGTCTTGGTCTGCCCTTCGAACTGCGGGTCGGGAACGCGGACGGAGACCACGCAGGTCAACCCCTCGCGCACATCATCCCCGCCCATCTTTTCCTTCATGTTCTTGGGCACCACGTCGTCGCTGGCGTAGCGGTTGATGCAGCGGGTCAAGGCGCCCCGGAAACCGGCGACATGGGTGCCGCCTTCCTTGGTGTTGATGTTGTTGACAAAGGAAAAGAGCCGCTCGGAGTAGCCGTCGAAATACTGAAAAGCCACCTCCACCTGGACATTGTCCCGCTCGCCGTAGATAAAGACCGGGTCGGGGTGGATATGGGTCCGGTTGCGGTTGAGATATTCGATATAGGAGACGATGCCGCCTTCGAAGTGGAAAATATCCTCGGCCCCGGTCCGCTCGTCATGGAGGAGGATCTTGACCTCCTTGTTCAAGAAGGCCACTTCCCGCATCCGGGCCTGGATGATGTCGTACTTGAACTCCGTGGTTTCCTTGAATATCTCCGGGTCCGGCATGAAGGTGATCTTGGTGCCGGTTTTTTCCGACTCGCCGAATATCTCCACATCGCCCTGACGGATGCCGAGGTGGTAGGTCTGGCGGTGGATCTTGCCGTTTCTTCTGACCTCGGCCGTGGTCCATTTGCTCAAGGCGTTGACTACCGAGACGCCCACCCCGTGGAGTCCCCCGGACACCTTGTAGGTGTCGTGGTCGAACTTGCCGCCCGCATGCAGGGTGCACATGACCAGCTCCAGGGCGGAAACCCCTTCTTCGTGCATCTCCACCGGAATGCCGCGGCCGTTATCCTCGACGCTGCAGCTGCCGTCGCGGTTAAAGATTACTTTGATATCCGTGCAATGGCCGGCCAAGGCCTCGTCGATGCTGTTGTCCACCACCTCGTAAATAAGGTGGTGCAGCCCTTCTTCCGCCGTGTTGCCGATGTACATGGCCGGCCGCATCCTGACCCCTTCAAGGCCGGAAAGAACCTTGATCTGATCCGCTCCGTAATTTTTCTTTGCTTCAGTCAAAGTATGAGCCCTCTTCTGTTATTTTCTATTATTTTAGTGCAGTGGAAGATTCCGACTATATTTTTCTATATCTTCATAGGCATGATGATGCTGAAAAAACCCGGATCATCATCGCCTTGAATCAGACAGGGACTTTCTTCCGAATTGATATAAGCCTTGATGGTGTCACTGGACATGACCTGCATGGTTTCAATAAAATATTTTCCATTGAATCCGAGCTTTAAAGGCGAATCATCATAGGTAATTTCTATTTCATCCTTGGCGCTGCCTATATCCATGCTTTGCGAAGAAAGAATAAGTTTGCCTGGCTTTATTTGAAACTGCACCGCGTTATAACGATCTTCCGTGAAGAGATTCATCTTCTTCATGGAATTCATGAACGGCAGCCTGCTTAATTCTATGAATTTTTCTTTTTTAATCATATTCATGATATTTTTATAATCTGGAAAATCACCATTCATCAGACGGACAACGATGATGGAATGATCTGTTTTTATAACTGCTTGTTTTTCTTCAAAAGATATTTTTATTTCTGCCGATGTTTCCGCGAATTTTCTAATTTCCTGCATACCCTTGCGGGGGATCAGGATTATTTTATCCATCTTCAAGCCGCTCAAATCGCTTTCCACCGTGGTTTCACAGAGAGAAAGCCTGTGCCCGTCCGAGGAAACCATGCGGAGCATGTTCTTACCGTCGGCAACGTCTTTTTCCACCAGAATCCCGGTGAGGTTGAATTGGGATTCACCTTCCTGGGCAACGGAAAAGATCGTTTTATCGATGATTTCTTTCAGCCTGTCGCTTGGCAGGGAGGTAAGCAGGTTTTCATCGTATTCAGGAAAAGCAGGGTATTCTTCGCTGGGCATGCCGGCCAGCTTATAATCCGTGGAATCGGCGCTGATCTTTGCCCAGTTGTTTTCCATGATCTCGACATGGATTTGATCCGCGCCGGATTCCCGCACTATCTCAAAAAGTTTTTTGGCTGGAAGGGTGATGGAGCCGGAAGAGAGTATCTCCGCAGGCAGGCTGTTTCTAATACCTATCTCCAGATCCGTGGCAGTCAAAAGAAGGGCGTCGGTTTTCGACTCAATGAGGATATTGGAGAGAATGGCTATATTTCCCTTTTTACCGGTTACATTTTGCAGGGAAGCAAGGCCTGTCAAAAAATCATCTCGGGAGATATTAAAAATCAGGGACATAATGGGCACTCCATCGGTAGTAGTTGTTTTTTATGTTTTTAAAAAATTATGGCTATTAGGGCTGTTGATATGTTTACAAAACAATTAACGAGTTGAATACATTATATTTTTTTTAAAAGAACAAGGGGTGATAAAAACGGTAAAAAATAAAAAAACAAGTTATCAACACGTTTTAAAAACAGAGTAAACATCTTCATGGGACACAGGGTTGAGAAGGTGTTGATAAAAGAATATACAGGCGCTGGTCTAATCAAGAGAAAAAACCTCTTTAATCTATCGATTTTATTGAAAAATATTAAAAATAAAGCAACCCGCTCAAATTTTGAAAAAATAACTAAAAAAAGATAGTGTAAAATCAAAAAAAATTCAATGATAATAAATAAAAAGATACTGTATTATGGCAATTTTCGAGCCGCTTGAACACCCCTGTTTATAAGGCCGGCTTCCACAGAGAAGGAAATTTCCCCACCAAATGGAAAATATTAAAAATAATATATTAATATCAAGAAGTTATGATATATTTACAGAGGCAATCCGCAGCCGGACTTTTCCTGGGGCTGCCATGGCTGTTGCCTGGGGGTTTCCAGAGAAGAGAAAGCGGCTCATTCAGACCTACGGACACACCACATACAGCCAAGAAAATCCGGTTGCCGAAGGCACGATCTACGACCTTGCCTCGCTGACCAAACCGCTGGCTACAACCCTGGCTATTCTTGTTTTGTTGCAAGAGGGGCGGATACAACTCTCCGACCGGGTTTCGGATATCTTCCCCCAGACCGGAGCGGCGATGCAGAGGATATCCCTCAAGGATCTTCTCTGTCACTCCGCCGGGTTTCCAGCCCATAGGCCTTATTATCGCGAACTGTGCCGGTTGCCGGAGGAAGAAAGAAAGGAGGCACTTCTTCGCCTGTTGGTTGCGGAACCCCAGGCCTATGAACCGGGTAGCACCTCGATATACAGCGATCTTGGCTTCATGATGCTCGGCCTGATTGTGGAAGAAAAAAGCGGCCAGGAACTCGCCGAATTTTTCAGGGGAAAGGTTGCAGAGCCGCTGGGGATCGCGGAAAAAATATTTTATTGCCGGGCCGGGCTCAAGGATACGAAAAAATGTGCCTCCACGGAAGATTGCCCGTTTCGGAAGAGGGTGCTCTGCGGCGAGGTGAGTGATGAAAATACCCATGCCCTTGGCGGGGTCGCCGGGCATGCAGGTCTGTTCGGCACCATCGCCGGGGTGTTGGAGATGGGGGTGCATCTGTTGGATCAGTGGCTGGGCAGGGAGGCGCACCCAAACTACCTGGCAAGCGACCTGCGGCTATTTTTAAAACGGCAGGGCATCCCGGGTTCGACCTGGGCGCTCGGCTTTGATACACCCTCTGCCACCGGCTCCAGCGGGGGCAGATATCTGGCGCCCACCAGTGTGGGCCATCTCGGCTTTACCGGAACCTCCTTCTGGATTGATCCGACCCGGGAGCTGGTCATGGTTCTCTTGAGCAATCGGGTTCATCCCAGCCGGGAGAATAGCCGGATTAAGCAGTTCCGGCCTCTTTTTCATGAGACGGTTATGGAGAGCCTTGGGTTGGTCTGAGGTCATCTGTTTCGTAGTCTCGCTCTACTCGCCTTCTGTTCATTTCTTTGCTTGCCCAAAGAAACGAACCAAAGAAAGGGCCCCTGTGTCCCTTGTCCCGCCGCGGGCGGGATTCCCTGTGCTCCTCAAAGCTGCCGGGATGTTGCAAACTCGCTGCGCTCAAACAGTGCAACCTCCCTTTTCGGCAGCTTTTCCGGTGCTCGGCGGCGTGCCAATGGGATATTAACGGCGCTAAAAGCACAAAGGAGTTGACTGAGAGAGGTTTTCATCTCTTTTCCGGGTACAGCCGCAGGATATCCTCTTCGCTGGCCTTCATAACCCCGCGTTCGCTGATCAGCCCTGTGATCAACCGGGCCGGGGTGACGTCAAAGCCATAGTTCAAGGTGGCCGTATCGGGCGGGGCAATGGCGATGGTGGTCATTTCAGCCGCTTCGTTCAAGCCGCGGATATGGGTGATCTCCCGACCGCTTCGCTGTTCGATGGGTATATCGGCAAGACCGTCGCAGATCGTCCAGTCAAAGGTGGAGGAGGGCAGGGCCACATAAAAAGGCACCCCGTTGTCGTGGGCGGCCAGGGCCTTGAGGTAGGTGCCGATCTTGTTGGCCACGTCGCCGCAACGGGTGGTGCGGTCCGTGCCGACAATGACCATATCCACCAGGCCGTGCTGCATGAGATGGCCACCGGTGTTGTCGGCGATCAGGGTGTGGGGTACCCCTTCCTCTTTCAGTTCCCATGCGGTGAGCTTGGCCCCCTGCAGCCAGGGCCGGGTCTCATCCACCCAGACATGCACCTTAATGCCCTCGGCATGGGCGGCGTAGATGGGGGAGGTGGCGGAACCGTAATCCACAAAAGCCAGCCAGCCCGCATTGCAGTGGGTGAGGATATTCACCTGGGCGCCGTTTTTTTTCCGGCTGAGCTCGGCGATGATCTCCTTACCGTGCTCCCCGATCCTTCGGCAGAATTCCGCGTCCTCGTCGGCTATCTCGCTGGCAACCCCAAAAGCCCTGGCCCGTTTTGCCGCCAGG
This sequence comes from Thiovibrio sp. Mzg5, assembly GCF_055379285.1. NCBI lineage: Bacteria > Pseudomonadati > Thermodesulfobacteriota > Desulfobulbia > Desulfobulbales > Thiovibrionaceae > Thiovibrio > Thiovibrio sp. Mzg5. The sequence continues at coordinate 2,475,562 of NZ_AP022872.1, forward strand.
GTGTCTTCCTTTGCCATGGCTTCAAGTTGCCGCTCCACGGCCCAGGCCAGGTTGCTGGCGGTGGGCCTGGTTTGCACCAGATCCTCCGCCGCTTTTTGCATAAACCCGGCAAAGTCATGCTCCGGCGCGGCCAGGGCGGCCAGGTGCATGCCAAAACCGGCCGTGGCGCCAATGAGCCCGGCGCCGCGTACATGCATCTCCCTGATGGCCGTGCAGACTGCCGCCACCGTGCGCAGCTCTTCAACCACAAAGCGGTGGGGCAGATGACGCTGGTCGATAATTTTGACTATGGCACTGTCTGTAGCAGACGGCCAGATGGTGCGATAGGGTGTTCCGGAAATGTGCATGTCGTCCCCAGGCGATCGATCAGAGAAAAAAGGTGAAAAGATAATATGATATGAGACCCATACCAATGGTAGCGTAGATCAAGAGTCAGGCCGGGCAGTCGCTCTCCCGCTGTTTTTTGAGCATGAAGGCAAAGGTTAGACCGGCAACAACAAGAGCGGCGAGGCTGGCAAGGACATGGAGGTTCATGGGCGTGTTTCCTTTTGGTTGGTATGACTACAGGGTAATCCGGAAATTTTTTGCTGCCAAGAATTAATAGTCTTCTTTTACTCGAGCCAAGGTGAGGACTCTCACCTCGGCCGCCCCGGCTTTTTTGAGAACCCTGGCGCACTCGTTCACCGTGGTGCCGGTGGTGAACACATCGTCGATGAGGAGAATCTTTTTTCCCGCAAGCCGGTGCGGCTTTACCGCCGCAAAGGCGTTTTTGAGGTTGGTGCGGCGGGCGCTCCCATTGAAATTGGTCTGCGGCTCGGTTGGCCGGGAGCGGATAAGCAGGCTGGCCGTGACCCGCCGGTCTTTGGGAAAGAAGGCGCGGGCCAGGAGCAGAGCCTGGTTGAAGCCGCGCTCCCGCAGGCGGGTTGGGTGCAAGGGCACTGGCACGATCCAGTCTGGGCTCTCCCCTTCGGCAAATTCGGCCCAATGGGGCAGGTTTCGGGCAAACCTGGCAAAGGTCGGCAAGCAGGCGGTCTTTCCCTGGTACTTGAAGCGGTGGATCACCTCTTTCACCGGCTCTTCGTAAAGAAAGATCGCCCTGGCCCGACTGAAATGCCTAGGGGTGGCGAGGCAGGCCCCGCAGTGATGGTCGCCGCCCGTCGCCTTGAGATAGACCCTGCCGCAACAGGGACAGAGCGGGCTGGTAATGCAATGGAGCCTTGCCAGGCACTCCGGGCAGAACAACAGCTCTGGCGAGGGACCCAGCGGCTTTTCGCAGGCAAGACAGAACGAGGGCAGCAGGAGATCGAGGAGAGCTTTCAGGAAGCGCTTGTTGCAATCGCAAAAAGCTGTGATTGCAACAGTGGTCGCTTTGTAACTTTCTGAAGTTATGTTACGGACCTGTGGCATCGTTCCCTTTTTACGAGCCCGGCAAGTTGTATTCGGCCAGGAATCTCTTCAGCACCAGAAGGCCATCCGGGGTAAATTGTTCCGTCGTGGCCATGGCTTGCACCGCCTCCACCCCGAGAAAAACCCCATCCTCCACCTCTTCCGGCTGGAGGACAAACGGACCCTCGGCGGTACAGGAAAAAACCCTCCCCCAAACCCGGTTGTTGTCGGCCTCATGGTAAAAATCGAAATGGCGGGTGAGGGCAACCTTGCGCACCCCCAGCTCTTCTGCCAGCTCGCGTTTGGCGGAAAGCTCGTAGGATTCCCCGGCCAGAACCACGCCGCCGGTGGCGACATCCAGGTAGCCGGGATAGATATCCTTGCTCATGGTCCGCTTCTGGACAAAGATTTCTTGGCTTCGGTTAAAGATTAGGATGTAGCAGGCCCGGTGGATGAGGCCGCCTTCCCGCATTATCCGCCGGGAAACCTGCGCCACCTCGTGGTTCTGCTCATCAACGATCAGGACTATTTCATCGCCGGGATTCATTCTTTCAAGGGCTCCACTCTGCTGCTTTGCAAAAAAATCAAATCTCTTATACCATGGAAAGTGAGCCTGGGGCAGGGAAGAAGAATCTTTTCCACTGCCCAAGCAGGCCATAATCCAAAGGATAATGTGGTCATGGAAAAAAAGTTCCAGTTTTCAATCAGCTATCTGTTCATCGCCCTGGCTATCTTCATCCTCCTCCAGAACTGGCTTTCCCCGCAGATCAACAATATTTCCTACAGCCAGTTCAAGGCGCATGTGGCGGAAAAAAAGATCAATTCCGTGGTCATCTCCTCCACCCTGCTCAAGGGATATGAAAAGGTCGAGAGCGACAAGAAGGAGCCGATGTTTCCCAAGGCCCTTTTTGTGACCCCGCGGGTTGATGACCGTAACCTCGTGGAGTTTCTCGAAAAATACAATGTAGACATCATCGCCGCCAACGAGAACACCTTTCTCCGGACCCTGCTCTCCTGGATTCTGCCCACCCTCTTCTTTGTCGGGATCTGGATGTTCATGATGAAACGCATGGGCCAGGCGGGGGCCGGGGGCATGATGACCCTGGGCAAGTCCAAGGCCAAGATCATCGCCCAGACTGATCTCGGGGTGGATTTTAAGTCGGTGGCGGGCCAGGAGGAGGCCAAGGTGGAGCTGGCCGAGGTGATCGAATTTCTGAAAACCCCGGAAAAATTCACCCGGTTGGGCGCCAAGATTCCCAAGGGCATCCTGCTGGTCGGCCCTCCGGGCACGGGCAAGACCCTGCTGGCCAAGGCGGTGGCCGGGGAATCCGGGGTGCCGTTTTTTTCCATCAGCGGCTCGGATTTCATCGAGATGTTCGTGGGGTTGGGCGCAGCCAGGGTGCGCGATCTCTTTGAGCAGGCCAACGCCAAGGCGCCCTGCATCGTGTTCATCGACGAGTTGGACTCGTTGGGCAAGGCCAGGGGCAGCGGGATGATGGGCGGCCACGACGAGCGGGAACAGACCCTGAACCAGCTGCTCGCCGAGATGGACGGTTTTGAGGTGAACAAGGGGGTGGTGATCCTCGCCGCCACCAACCGGCCCGAGATTCTGGACCCGGCCCTGCTGCGGCCGGGCCGTTTCGACCGGCATATCCTGGTGGACCGGCCCGACCTCAAGGAGCGGGTGGCGATTCTGGCGGTGCATGCCAAGGGGATCACCCTTGACCCGGCGGTTGATCTGGCGATCATCGCCCGCCGTACCCCGGGTTTTACCGGGGCGGATCTTGCCAATCTGGTCAACGAGGCGACCCTGCTGGCGGTGCGCAAGGGCAAGGAGCAGGTGGAAGCCACGGAGTTTGAAGAGGCCATCGATCGGATCGTTGCCGGGCTGGAGAAGAAAAACCGGGTGCTCAACGAGACGGAGAAAAAGACCGTGGCCTATCACGAAACCGGCCACGCCCTGGTGGCCACTTTCCGCAACACCGCGGAAAAGGTGCACAAGATCAGCATCGTGCCTCGCGGGATCGGCGCTCTGGGCTACACCATGCAGTTGCCCACCGAGGATCGGTTTCTGATGTCCAAGACCGAGTTGCTGGAAAAAATCGATGTGCTGCTGGGGGGCAGGGCCGCGGAAAAGATCATTTTCGATGAGATCACCACCGGCGCCCAGAACGATCTGCAACGGGCCACGGACATCGCCCGCAGCATGGTGACCATGTATGGGATGAACGAAAAATTAGGCCAGGTCACCTATCTGCAACAGGCAAACCAGTTCCTGCAGCAGGGCTTGTTCCAGCAGAAGGAGTTCAGCGACCAGACCGCGCTGCTCATCGACGAGGAGGTGCGCAAGATCATCGAGGCGCGCATGGTGCTGGCGGAAAAGACCCTGGTCGAACAGCGCCCCCTTCTGGAAAAGATCGCGCAAGTGCTGCTGGAGAAAGAGGCCCTGGACGACGAGGAGTTCAAGGCGTTGCTGGGCCAGGAAAATGTCTCGGTTTTCGCCTGAAGGAAACCGCGGGTTATCCTGACTGGCCCGGTTTGTGAAACCAGGCCAGTATCAGCAGCCCTCCGTGGCCTTGCCCTTTTTTTGATGGCACTGGGTGCAACCGGTGGGTCCGGCCTGGCTTTTCTTGTGACAGCCCAGGCAGAGGGCGTGGGCCGCATCTTTGCCCAGCGCGAGCGGGCCCGGCTCCTGGTCGCCGTGGCAGGCGGCACAGCCGTGGGCCTTGGCGTGCTTCCCGTGCGAAAGAACGACCTTGCCATTGCGGTTGGCAATGACCAGGCTTTCTGCCGCGACCTTCTTTGCCGCCGTCTTGATCTCTGCGGCCACCTGTTTGCCTTTTTCTCCAACAACCGCTGTTTTTTCCCGGACCTTCGCCGTGGTGGCGACCGCTTTCTCCTGGACCGCTGAAGCGGTCTGTTCCGTGGTCTTCCCGGCCTGCTCAACCGTAACCATCGTTTCCGGTGGCGGCGCCTCGGCTTTTTTTTCGTTTTGGCCGCAGCCCCCAAGGATCAGGCCAGACATCATCGCGACAACACAGAGTTTCTTTTTCATGGTTTTCTCCTTGCCCTGAATCAGCCGGCCATACCCGCCAGCACCTTTTTCACCACATTGCCGTCCGCGCTCTTGCCGAAATGCTTCATGATCGGGCCCATGGCCTGCATGGCGTTCTTGAACTGGGCAAGGTCGACGTTTTCCTTGGCCCAGGCGGTGATCTCCGCTTCCGTGGCCATCTTGGGCAGGTATGCCTCCAGGATCTCCAGATACTCGGAGCTGGCCTCTTTTTTGTATTCCAGGGTCTGCCGTTCCGATTTGCACAACCCCATGATCAGGCTGATGATGTCGTCGTCGGTGATCTCATCGTCCCGCTTGGCCCGGGTGCTCTTCTTGCCGCTCTCCAGGGTGATGGCGGTGGTGATCTTGGTGGGGAACTCGCTGATGATGATGCGCAGAGCGCCCTTCACCGTTTCGTTTTTGCTCAGCATGGCACTCTTGAGGTCGCTTTTCAGTTTGGCCAGCAGGGTCATGCCCATGGCCGCATTCCAGCCGTATGGTGTTTCAGTGGTCATTATTTTTCCTTATCTGGTTGATGGGGTTGAGGAGCCGTGCGAAAACAACGTGTACTATGCTGCTTCGCCTTATTTTTGCTCAACGGCCTAGCGGAAGGTGAGCAGCAGGATGGCGCCAAGCAGCAGGAGCAGGGGGCCGTTGGCGATATAGACCACATAGACGATCGCGTATCTGGAGCCGAGCATCTCTTTGAGCCGGGTCCGGTTGCAGAGCCTGGGGACCCAGAAGGCCACGGAGATGGCAAGCCCCACAATGGCGAGGACGAGACCGATGGTGGCGAAAATGGTGTGCATGGCGCGCTCCTTCGCCTATTCGGCGTCAATTTCGGCGATGCGGGTGGTGATGATGGTCAGGCAGGCGGTAGCCCGGGCCATGCCTGACTCGTTGCCTTTCTGCTCATAGTACATCTGGCTGAGTTCCAGGGATTCCTGCGCCAGCCGCAGGTTTTTGAGCTGGGCTCTGGCCGGGTCTGTCTGCCAGAGGGCGATGGCCTCCCGGGCTTGGTCTTCGTTGTTGATATTCATGATGCGTCGTATTGTACAGCTTTTTGTCGTTTGCGGAAATCGTAAAAAAAAGCGTTGGTTCGTCTGTCGGCGGTCAGGCGCCATGGGAAGAGGGAACCCGGGCAAAAAAATACCCCCGGAAAACCAGGGAGGAGGTTTTCTGGGGGTGAGGTGGGCCTGCGGTTGTGGTTCGGAGCGGTTACACCTTATAAAAGATTTCCTTTTCCGCTCCGCACTTGGGACAGACCCAGTCGTCGGGCAGATCGGTAAAGGCGGTGCCTGCCTCGACGCCGTGTTCGTAATCACCTTCCGCAGGGTCGTAGACATAACCGCAGGGGCATTCGTATTTGTCCATGATGGATCTCCTTTTTGCGTTCTCGGTTACTCGTGGGGCGGATCAGTCCATGGTTTCCATGTCTCGGCCGCAGCATTTCGGAATCTCGTTGTCTTTTTTCACCTGCATATACTTGTTGCAGACGGAACAGTAATAGGTGCTGTCCGCCGGGGCTTTGAGGTCCGACCACTGGGTTTTGCCGCCGGGGATTCCCTCGATGACAAAACGGGCCAGGTTTTCCTTGCCGGGGATGTATTCGCCGATGGGCACCAGCTTCTTGTTTTCCCGGAGACAGTCCACAATAACCCGCCAGAGAAGTTCCATGGCTGCGGTTTCTTGGGCATTGCCGGGCTTGAATTCCACAACATTTTTTTCAACAGTAATATCCATGTATCACCCCGCTAAAGTTAATGATAATTGTTACTATAACAGATGTTGGAGAAAAATCCAGGGGGAAAAAGCAGGCGGGAATTTTTTATTGGTCGAGATGGTGGGGTAAAGCAATCCGGCGCGGTGGCGCTACAGCTTATAGCCCTCCTGGTGGCGGGTTTTCTTATCTTCCTTGTTTTCGTACATGGCCCGGTCGGCCCGGCGGATCAGTTCGTCGATGGAGCAGGGGGCCAGATGTTCATAGCGGCCCACCCCGACACTGAGGGACAGCGGGTATTGCCGGGTGGTCAGCCGGTTGGCTTTTTCGATATTTTCGCCCAGGCGGTTGATAATGGTTTCTTCGTTGCCCAGCGCCGAGTTGTCCGTGCAGAGGATGACAAATTCGTCTCCGCCCAGCCGGGCGACAACATCGGCCAGCCGGAAGGTATCCCCCAGCAGGGTGGCGGCCTCAATGAGGGCTTGGTCGCCCACGGTATGGCCAAGAGAGTCGTTGACCCATTTCATGTTGTCAAAATCGACGTAGATGAGCAGAAGGTCGGTTTTGTCACGCGCGCTGATCTTGATCAGCTTGTCGGCCAGGGTCATGAAGCCGCGGCGGTTGAAAAGGCCGGTGAGCTCATCGGTCAGGGCGGATTCCCGCAGCTTTTCTTCCATTTTTCTGCGTTCGCTGATATCGGCGAAGGCGACCACCGCGCCTAGGATTTCATAGTCTTCCACAATCGGGGTGGAGGTGTAGCGGACCGGAAACCCCGCGCCGTTCTTGCGCCAGAAGGTTTCGGTTCCCTTGCGCATAAAGCCGTCCTGGCCGGCCGCGCAGATCGGACAACCATTCTCCGGGTATTTTTCTCCCTCTTGCTTACAGGGGTGGACGATCTCCTGTAAGTTGATGCCCACCAATTCATGCTGCTCATAATCAAGCAGGGCGAGGGCTGCCGGGTTGGCAAAGGTGATGCGGCCTTCGGGATCAATGCCGAAAATGCCTTCGCCCACGGCATTGAGGATGCGTTCCTGCTGGCGGCGGAGCTGTTCAAGCTCCTGTGTTGCCGTGATCTTTTCGGTGAGATCCCGCATGATGGCGATGATAAAAGTGCGCGCCTCATCGGTACTGGGAAGAAAATGGATGGTGACCAATTTCCCGTTGAGCAGGAGCGGTGCGGTTTCGTTGATGACCAGCGGGGCTTGACCAGGGGTGTGCAGCAGGCTGCGCAACCGTTCCCGGCTTTCCCCGCTGAAAAGATCAAAAAAGCTGGAGGCCAGCAGGTGTTCTTCCCGCAGGCCGCACAACTCTAAAGCGGCAGCGTTGGCATGGAAGATCGTGCCGTCCAGGGTGAATTCCATCACCCCTTCGGGCAAGCTGTTGAAGATAACCTCATAGTGCCGCTTGGAAAAGAGCAGCTCCGAGGTGATATGTCGTTTGTACAGGTCTTCTCCGCCGAGAATCTTGCCCTGCAATTCATGGATGGTGCCGTTGTCGATATGCTCGATGACCCGGGCGATATGCGCCTCGGTGTTCTTGAACGGCCCTTTGGCGATACAGGCATCGGCCCCGAGGTTCAGGATATTGGTTTCATCCTCAAGCACCGTGGCCGAGTAGACGATGATATAAAGCTGTTTCAGCTCGGCCCGGCTGCGGATAACCTGGCAGAGCTTTTCCCCGCTGATGTTGGGCATGATCAGGTCGGTAAAAACGATGTCCGGCCTGACCGTCTTGAGAACCTCCAGGGCCGCAAGCCCGTCTTCCGCAGTAATCACCTCGTGGCCCTGTTTTTTCAGGAATTCCACCAGCAGTTTCAAGACAACAGGGTGGTTGTCCACCACCAGAATCGTTTTCATGGGGTTTTGGTATCCAGTATCCGTAAGGTTTTCCTGCAGGGCGGCAAGGCCTTGTTATAACGGAAAAACCGTAAAGATCAAGATGTTTGCTCCTGGATTCCCGACTAGTGCTGGTCAATGGCCCTGGAGGGCAAGGAGGATATCCACACCAACCGCGGCAATGGAGAGGACAAAGATGAACAGGTAGTTGAGGTTTTCCTTGGATTTCATGATGGAGGAGAGCACATAGGCGATGAGCGCCCGGTCTTCGCTGGTGATCTCGCCTGCGCCTTGGATTTTTTCCAGCAGCCGATTGGCGCGGATGGTTTTTTTGCGCTTTTCGGAGATATGGTACCGGTAGGCGAAAAAGAAGATGTAGCCGATGACCCCGAAATACCAAACCGGCCGCAGCAGGGAGGGGCTGAAGGTGTTGATGATGGTCAGCAACCGGAAGGCCACGGCGGAGAGCAGGCCGATCACCAGAAAGAGGTAGATGACAAAGGGGGAGACGGTTTTGGGTAGGTTGCTCATGGCTGGCTGCCTACTCCGTTCTGACGGCGGTGCCGCTGACGCTGACCATGAGCATCCCGTTTCTCTCGCCTAAAACCTCGTAGTCGATATCCACCCCGACCACGGCGTTGGCCCCGAGCTGGCCCGCTGCGGTGGTGAGCTCTTCAAAGGCGATTTCCCGGGCTCTCCGCAGCTCTTTTTCGTAGGCGCCGGAGCGGCCGCCCACGATATCGGTGATGCTGGCAAAGAGATCGCGGAACAGGTTGGCGCCGACGATGGCCTCGCCGGTGACCACGCCCAGATAGGCGGAGATTTTTTTTCCATCGAGGGAGGGGGTGGTGGTAATGATCATCAGGGGGCCTCGTTTGTTGGGGAATCGGCGGTCTCTTCCGGTTTTTTGGCTGGGGTTATCCGGGAATCCTCGGTCAGGATATGTTCCAGCACCCAGGCGTTCATCAGCCGCTTGAATTTGTACACCAGCATATCCAGGTTGCCGCTGTGCTTCATGATGGCGTTCATCTCGGCGATGATCCCCTCATGCAGTTTTTGGTGTTCTTCATACTGCGGATAGCCCAGCTGGAGCATGTACTCTTCTTCGTGCTGGAAATGGATTTTCACATAGTCGTAGAGCGCGACAATTGCCCCCTTGATCCGCAGGAGTTTTTCTCCGCTGCCGGCAAAGGTGGCGACATCGTTGGCCAGCTCGATCAGCCTCTGGTGCTCGGCGTCGATCTGCGCATTGCCGATGCTGTATTTGGCGCTCCAGACAAATTCGCCCATGAAGACGGCTCCTGTGATTCCGGTGGATGAGATGCCCCATTGTATGGCGGCGGGACGAGGAAAAGCAACCAGTAAAAACAGGGGGCTGCGGGGTAAAAGGAGAGGGCGCCGGACAAGATGCTATTTGCAATCCCAACCGGTATGTGCTAATCCTTTTGACTTTCCGGCACTGTTTCCGCGCCTGTTTCCCAACCCTCAATGGCGCCTTTTTTAATGAAAACAGCGAGGGTTATTTCGTAACGACTCCTAAAAAACGAAGGAAAAAATATGACGACCCAAACGATTATCTACACCGAAGTTGATGAAGCACCCGCCCTGGCAACCTATTCCCTGCTCCCGATTCTCCAGGCCTATACCAAGGGGTCGGGCATTGCCGTGACCACCAAGGATATCTCCCTGGCCGGAAGAATCATCGCCAATTTTCCGGAAAAGCTGACCGAGAGCCAGAGAGTTCCCGATGATCTGGGCGAACTGGGCAAGCTCGTCAAGCATCCGGAGGCCAATATCATCAAGCAGCCCAATATCAGTGCCTCGGTTCCCCAGCTCAAGGAGGCGCTCAAAGAGTTGCAGGGGAAAGGATACGCGATCCCGGATTATCCCGAGGCGCCAAAAACCGAGGCCGAGAAAGAGCTGCAGGCCCGATTTGCCAAGGTCTTGGGCAGCGCCGTCAATCCGGTCCTGCGGGAAGGAAACTCCGACCGGCGGGCGGCGGCCTCGGTGAAACGGTTCGGCCAGAAAAATCCGCACCGGATGATGAAGCCCTGGCCTGCTGATTCCAAAACCCGGGTGGCGTATATGACGGCGGGCGATTTCTACGGCAGCGAAAAGTCGGTGACGCTGCCCAGTGCCTGTGAGGCGCGGATTGAGTTTGTCGCCGACGATGGCGGGATCACGGTGTTGAAGGCAAAGTTGCCGTTGCTGGCAGGCGAGATTCTCGATGCCTCGGTGATGAATGTGGCGAATCTAAGGCAATTCTATGCCGAGCAGATTGCGGCGGCGAAAAAGGACGGCCTGCTTTTGTCCCTCCATCTCAAGGCCACCATGATGAAGGTCTCGGACCCGGTCATGTTCGGCCACTGCGTCTCCGTATTTTATAAGGATGTTTTTGCCAAGCATGCTGCGATCATCAAGGCGCTGGGGGTCAATGTCAACAACGGCCTGGGCGATCTCTACGCCAAGATCCAGACCCTGCCCGAGGCAGAGCGGGCACAGATCGAGGCAGACATCCAGGCAACCTATAAGACAAACTGCGAATTGGCCATGGTGGATTCCAGCAAGGGCATCACCAACCTGCATGTCCCCAACAATGTGATCGTCGACGCCTCCATGCCGGTGGTTATCCGCGACGGTGGCCGAATGTGGGGGGCAGACGACCAGCTGCACGACACCATCGCCATGGTGCCGGACCGCTGTTATGCCACGATCTATCAAGAGGTCGTTGAAGATTGCAAAGTCCATGGCGCCTTTGACCCAGCCACCATGGGGAGCGTCGCCAATGTCGGGTTGATGGCGCAAAAGGCCGAGGAGTACGGTTCCCACGACAAGACCTTTCTGGCCCCCGGCAAGGGAACGATCCGCCTGGTGGACAACGCCTCCGGCGAGACCCTGCTGGCGCAACCGGTGGAAGCGGGCGACATCTTCCGGGGCTGCCAGACCAAGGATGCGCCGATCCAAGATTGGGTCAAGCTGGCGGTGAGCCGCGCCAGGGCCACCGGCACTCCGGCCATCTTCTGGCTGGATGCCAACCGGCCCCACGATGCCGAACTGATCGCCAAGGTGAAGAGCTATCTGCCGAACCACGACACCAGCGGCCTGGATATCCGGATCAGGCAGCCGGAGGAGGCGATGCGCTTCTCGGTGGAAAGGATCAGAAAGGGCGAGGATACCATCTCCGTTACCGGCAACGTGCTGCGCGACTATCTCACCGATCTCTTCCCCATCCTGGAACTCGGCACCAGCGCCAAGATGCTCTCCATTGTCCCGCTGATGAACGGGGGGGGCATGTTTGAGACCGGCGCCGGCGGTTCAGCGCCCAAGCATGTGGAGCAGTTTTTGCGGGAAGGGCATCTGCGTTGGGATTCCCTGGGGGAGTTTTGCGCCTTGGTGCCCTCCTTCGAGCATATCTACGCTATCTTTAAAAACGAAAAAGCGCTGCTGTTTGCGGAGACGCTGGACGAGGCCATCGGCAAGTTTCTGGAAAACGAGAAGTCCCCTTCCCGCAAGGTGGGGGAGCGGGATACCCGGGGCAGCCATTTTTATCTGGCCCTTTACTGGGCGCAGGCGCTGGCCGGGCAGAGCAAGGATGCAGAGGTGCAGGCGCGGTTTGCCAAGGTGGCGCAGGCGCTGGGTGACAACGAGGCAACGATTGTCGCTGAGTTGAACAGCGCCCAAGGGCGCCCGGTGGATATCGGCGGCTATTACCGCCCGGATCGGGTAAAGGCCATGCAGGCCATGCGGCCCAGTGCAATCTTTAATGCAATCGTGGACGCTCTTTGAGCTATAATGAAAGCAAAAGGTTTTTCTCAATAAGGCATACAGGAGGAAGCACCATGAAAAAGATTGTGCTGCTGATGGTAATCGCCCTGCTTTTTCTGGGCGCGGGTTCGGCCCTGGCCAATAAGTCGGCTGTCCGCCTGGAAGCTCCGGCGAATGGTGCGCAGGGGGAGAAGATTAAAATCACCCTTTTTGTCAAGCACAGCGCCAACAATTTTTTTCATCATACAAAAATGGTCTCGCTCATCATCAATGGCCAGGAGGCGGCCCGCTGGGAGTTCAGCGGGATGAATCTTCCGGAGGCGGCTGAGTTCAGCCGCACCTTTGAGTACGTGCTGACCGGGCCAATTACCCTTGAGTCGGCAGCTTTTTGTAATATGCACGGCAGCAACAACACGGCAACGGCAACCGTGGGCCTGCAATAGCTCCGGCTGGATGTTTTAATATTCTGGGGGGGTGAATATGCGGATCGGCGGAATATCCCTGGTGCAGCTCCTCGGGCTCATCAATTTTATGCTGCTCCTGTTTCAGCTGTTTTCCGGCCAGCATTGGATCCAGGTCAAAATCGGCATCCACCGCAAGGTGGGCCTGGCGCTGGTTGTCACGGCAAGCCTGCATGGATTTTTGGCGATGGTGACTGCCAATTAAAAAGGCGGTGGATAACCGGTGCTATGCCCGGATCAGGGAGAGCAGCTCCTCGGTTTTGGCGGCCAGCAGGGCCGGATCACCCTTGCTTTCCACGTTGAGGCGTAGGACCGGCTCGGTGTTTGAGCTGCGGATGTTGAAGCGGAAGCTCTCCGCAGTAAAGCTCAAGCCATCGGTGTAATCCTTTTTCCCTGGTGTTTCGGCATAAAACTCCTCCACCCTGGCAATCACCGCCGCAGGGTCGCTGACCCGGTTGTTGATCTCGCCGCTCACCGGAAAAGCCGCCTGCCGTTCCCGCACCAGTTGCGAAAGGGGCAGACCGGAGCTGCTCAGAATCTGGGCCACCAGCAGCCAGGGGATCATGCCGGAGTCGCAGTAAGCGAAGTCGCGGAAATAGTGGTGGGCGCTCATCTCGCCGCCGTACACCGCATCCTCGGCCCGCATCCTTTCCTTGATAAAGGCGTGGCCGGTCTTGCTCAGCACAGCAATACCGCCCGCCTGCCGGACAATCTCCTGGGTGTTCCACACCAACCGCGGGTCGTGGATGATCTTGGCCCCGGGATGTTTGTCCAGCATGGCCTGGGCCAGCAACCCCACCAGGTAATAGCCCTCGATAAACCCCCCCCGTTCGTCAAAGAAAAAGCAGCGGTCAAAATCGCCATCCCAGGCAAGACCGAAATCAGCGCCGTGTTCTCGAACCGCGTTGGCCGTGACCTCCCGGTTTTCCGGGAGCAGCGGGTTGGGCACTCCGTTGGGAAAAGAGCCGTCTGCTTCCCACTGCAAGCGGATGAACTCAAAGGGCAGCTGTGCGGCGAGCCGATCGATCACCGGTCCGGCGCAGCCGTTGCCGGCATTGGCCACGATTTTGAGCGGCTTCAAATCCTTATGGTCGATATAGCCCAGCAGGTGGTCGAGATAGGCGGGCTTGTTGTCCAGACGGGTCAGGACGCCGGGCGTGTCCGCCGTAATCCGGCACCCTTCCGCAGCGAGCCGCTCGATCTCCCGCAACCCGGTGTCCCCGGAGATGGGCCGGGCCCCCTGGCGGACCAGCTTCATGCCGTTGTAATCCGCCGGGTTGTGGCTGGCGGTGACGATGACCCCGCCATCCACCGCGAGATGAAAGGCCGCGAAGTAGATCTCCTCGGTGCCGACCTGGCCCAGGTCCACCACATCCACCCCGGCCGTGAGAAAGCCCTCGGTCAGCGCCTTGGCCAGGGCAGGGCTGGAGAGGCGGATATCGTGGCCGATGGCCACCTTTTTCGGGGCGAATTGGGCGCTGTAGGCCTGGCCGATGTTGAAGGCCAAGGGTTCGTTGAGCTCATCGGGCACCCGGCCCCGGATGTCGTAGGCCTTGAAGCAGGGGAGAAGAGAGGTCATGGGCGGATGTCTTTGAAGGAATGGTCGTTTTCTGGTAGATTGCTTCTTTTCAACACAACAAGGACAACTAAGCATGGAAGCCCCGATTCTGCAACCGGAACTTGCCGCGAAAATCGCCGATCTCTACAGCCGCATGGAACAGGCCTACGACCTCGTGGCCCAACAGCTGGATTTCACCTGCCAGGGCTGCTCGGACAACTGCTGCGACTCCTATTTTCAGCACCATACTTATGTGGAGTGGGCCTATCTCTGGGTGGGGATCGGGGCCTTATCGGCGGAACGCCGTAAAGTCTTGGAAACTCGGGCGGCTGACTATGCCGCAGCCTGCGAGGCGGCGCTGACCAATGGCGAACGGCCTCAGGTCATGTGCCCGCTTAACGAAGAGGGGCGCTGCAGTCTCTACCACCATCGGCTGATGATCTGCCGGATGCACGGGGTGCCCTCCAGCCTCACCTTTCCCAACGGCCAGACCAAAAAATTCCCCGGCTGTTTCCGCTGCCAGGAGATCATCGTCGGACGTTCGGCTGTGCCGACCGTGGAGCGAGCCCCCCTGTTCCGGGAGTTGGTGGCCTTTGAGCAAGAGCTGCTTGGGGAGCAGCAGGGCCAACTGCCCAAGGTCAAAAAGACCATTGCCGAGATGATCCTGTCGGGGCCGCCCAGGTTGTAGTTTTTTCAGGAAAGCGAGCACAAAAAAAGCCCGGTGCATGGAGAATGCACCGGGCTTTTTTTGTCTGTAAAGAGCAGTTTTTGCATTAGGCTCCCCCTCCCTTGACGGGAGGGGGCTGGGGGGTGGGTTGCATCTGCCGACTTCCCCCTCACCCTAACCCTCTCCCGCAAGGGGAGAGGGGAGTTTAAAAAAACGATTATTTTATTTTTCCCGCATCAACTCGGCGATCTGGAAGGCCAATTCCAGGCTCTGTTCCGCGTTGAGGCGCGGATCGCAGTTGGTCCGGTAGTTCTCGGCCAGGTGGTGGTCCAGGATCTTTCTCCCGCCGCCGGTGCATTCGGTGACGTTTTCCCCGGTCATTTCAAAATGGATGCCGCCGGGTACCGTGCCCTCACTCCAGTGGATCTCGAAAAATGAGCGGATCTCGTTCATGATTTCGTCGAAATTCCGGGTCTTGTGGCCGCTCTCCGCGGTGTAGGTGTTGCCGTGCATGGGGTCGCAGCTCCAAACCAACTTGAACCCCTCCTGCTTCATGGCGCGGGCCAGGGTGGGCAGGCTGTCGCCGATCTTTTTCGCGCCGAAGCGGGTAATGAGGGTCAAGCGGCCCGGCTCGTTGTCCGGGTTGAGGATGCTGACCAGCTTTTTCACATCGTCAAGATTGTGGTTGGGCCCGATCTTGACCCCGATGGGGTTATGCACCCCCCGGAAGAACTCCACATGGGCCCCGTCGATCTGCCGCGTGCGCTCGCCGATCCAGAGCATGTGGGCCGAGCAGTCGTACCAGTCGCCGCTTGTGGAATCCTGGCGGGTCAGGGCCTGCTCATAGCCCAGAAGCAGCGCTTCGTGGGAGGTAAAGAAGCTGGCCTGGTTGAGCTGGGGGATATCGGTGTCGATGCCCACGATGCGCATGAAATTGATGGCCTGGTCGATCTGGCGGGCCAGTTTATCGTAGAGCTGCCCCTGTGGCGAACGGCCCACGAACTCGTTGTTCCAGGAATGCACCCGCTCCAAAGAGGCGTAGCCGCCCATGGTGAAGGCGCGCAGGATGTTCATGGTGGCGCAGGCCAGGTGGTAGCCCTTGAGCATCCGCTGCGGGTCCGGCCGCCGGGCCTCGGGGGTTGGCTCGATGGCGTTGACCATGTCGCCCCGGTAGCTGGGCAGCTCCACGCCGCCTATCATTTCGGTGTCCGCCGAGCGGGGCTTGGCGTACTGTCCGGCCATGCGGCCCACCTTGATCACCGGCTTGCCGCCCGCGTAGCTCATGATCACCGCCATCTGCAGGATAACTTTCAAGAGCTCCCGGATGGAGGGGGCGGTGCACATGGAAAACTCCTCGGCGCAGTCACCGCCCTGGAGCAGAAAGGCATTGCCCTCGGCGGCCAGGGCCAGCTGCTTCTTCAAGGTGCGGATCTCTCCGGCAAAGACCAGGGGCGGCAGCTTGGAGATGGTCTGCACCGTCTCGTCAAAGGCAAGCCTGTCCGGCCAGTTGGGCTGCTGCAGGGCGGTGAATTGCTGCCAGCTTGTCTTGCTCCAGTGCTGTGTCATGGTGCTGTCTCCAAGGGATAACTTTTGCCACGAACTCCACGAAAATTTTAAGGGTTCGCAGGTCGGGTAAGGCTTTTCGTATTAAGTCCCCCTCCCTTGACGGGAGGGGGTTGGGGGTGGGTGAAGTTGCCAAGGCCTCACCTCCAGCAGGTTCCCCCTCACCCTATCCCTCTCCCGCAAGGGGAGAGGGGATTTTCAGCCTTCTTTCGCATTGGGCAACGCACAAGGCCCGCCCGCGCAACAGGATTCCACATCAAAGGCATTCAATATCCGCAACTCCGGCTCTCTGCGTTCCGGGGCAACAGGAGTAAAATCCAGGGTAGGCAGCAGGGCGACAACCGCCTCCCTGTTGGGAATGGCCCCCAGCCCGGTCTCCAGCACCTTGCCGGTTCTGGCGTCCAGCAATTCGGCGTCCTCGCCGTTGGTCACCACCACCAGGGGGATTATTTGATTCTCCTCCAGCACCCGGGCTGCGGCAATGGCCGGACGCTCCCTGGTCACCAGCGAGCCGGGGCCGTAGCGCAGCACCAGCACCCGCTGGTCTGCGATGCTCACCACGATGTCGATCTTGGAGGCCACGAACTGCTTGGCAAACAGGGTTTCAATCCTGCGCCGCATGGTCAGCTCGCTCTTGGCAAACCCTTTTTCTTCCACCAACAGCCGGGCCAGTTTCTGGCGATAACGTTCGTCGTCGGTGTCCACCAGCGGTTCGCCGGTGACAAAATCGACCAGGCTGCCGTAGATCATGTGGTGCGAAGGGATGTCCGCCATATATTCAGACCCCAAAATAAAAAAGAGGAGACCGACGGCCTCCTCTTTTAGAAAGGCCGTCCCGGGTTCGAGAAAGCAGCCTTTATATCATACCGCTTTCTTACAGAGTCAGCCAGGACTCACTGAACACGTTTTGGCCCGAGAGAACCTTATAGGTTTTATAATGCTCCATGGCCGTGCCGGTCAGACCTGCGGGATCGGGATCGTTGCCGTCCATCATGTTGTGGACCATGTCCACCAGGTTCTGGCGCTCGCCCTTACAGATTGCCATCAGCTCGCTGTCGTAGGAATTGACGATGGCGGTGGTGATTCCGTGCTTCATCAGCATGATGAGGTAGGTGCGGTCGAGGTACTTGCGCAGATGCTCGGCCACGCCGTTACTGACGTTGGACAGACCCACGGTGGAGCCTGCGCCCGGGGCGATCTCCTGCAGCATGGACATGAACTCAAGACCCGAGGCGAGCTGGTCGGCGCCCAGGGTGATGGGGGTGCCGATCGGGTCGAAGAGCATCTTTTCGTTGGGGATGCCGGCCTCGGCCAGGGCCATCATCAGGTCAACGGCCATGGCGCAGCGCTCGTTGGAGTCGCGGGGCATGCCGTCCGGGCCCCACAAGAGGGCGATAACATTGCAGCCTGCCTCGGCGGCAACGGGGATGAGTTTTTCCATCCGCTCGGGCTGGGCGGAGATGGAGTTCATGATCGCGGCTTCGCGGTTTTTCACCACCTTGAACCCGGCGGCCATGGCGTCGGTGTTGGTGGTGTCCAGGCAAAGGGGCACGGAGCTGGCCGCTTCCACGGTCTGCACAACCCAGGGCATCAGCTCGATCCCATCCTTGCGGGCCGGTCCGATGTTGAGATCCAGGTAGGAGGCGCCGGCGGCGGACTCTTCCTTGGCCATCTCCTGAACAGGGGCCTGGTTCCGTTCCTTCATGGCGGTGCCGCTTCTTTTGCCCATGATGTTGATGCTTTCCGCGATGGCTGCTACCTTCATTGTTTTCTCCCGTGCTGTGGTTTCAATATATCTCTACCGCTCCCGATGATGGAAACGGCGGTTTTCTCGCGTGTAAGAGTGCATGGTAACGTGGGAAAATAGCGTTTTACAAAACGGATGTCAACAGGCAACAGGGCGCAGGGATGTAAAAAGTGTCGGAGTGGCGCGGAAATCGGTGGATATACCTAGACCGCGAGGTCGAAATCAGCTCTGGTTTGCCACCTGCCTGAGCAGTTCGAAGATATCCATGGGCGAGGTGTTGTTTTCCGCCGCGATCTCCTTGATGCTCATGGCTTCACGGGCCGTGATCTTGCGGTCGGCAAACCCTTGGAGCACAGCCTTGATGTCGAGATTGTATTCCCGGCAGATATCGGCAAGGGATTTCTTGCCGAAACCGGCCGGCGGGCTGGTGGGCAGGGTCTTGACCTGTCCCGCCTGTTCCGGCGGGAGCATGGCCTGATACACGGCCTTTGGGTTCAGGTTATTCATCCGGGCGATGTCGGCGATGGACTGGCCCGGATCGGTGACGCGGATCTTGGCTGCGGCCAGGCGGGTCAGGCTGGCATCCAGGTCCAGTTCCACCTTTTTGCTGAAGGTGAGAAGCGAGGACAATTCGGCATGGGCGTAGGGTGGTTCCCCATATTCTTTTGCGGCCGCCTCCTTGATTTGCTTGCCGATTTCAATGATGGTGGAAAACGGTGGCAGCTCCCAATAGGTTCCCAAGGAAAAAACCAGGGTAAGGAGGAGGGCGACGGTGAAGTCCTTGGTGAAAACCCTCAGTTCCGCTCCCTTGTTCTTCAGATAGGCGACAATGGGGCTCCAGTTGTAGTAGATATGCAGGCAGATGGCGATCAGGAACAGAACGCCCAGGTTCACATGCAGGTTGCCCCACTGGGTTTTGCTCAAGCCCCACAACCGCCAGTCCGACCAGTAGGCCACCCGCCCCTGGGGCACGATGTAGAGAATGACGCTGGTCAGCATCTCGAGGACAAAAGAGATCAGGGCGGTGAGGGAGGCGATCTTGCGCAGGTGCATGGGGAATCTCCGGGGGTTGCACACAATGAACCATGGCCAGACAACCGTGGGAGGCTGCCTGGCCATGGTGGGTTGAAAAAGGTGTTGGGAAACGGATTAACGCCGTCCGCCGCCGCCCCCCCGCATGCCACCGGAGCCCATGCCCCCAGAACCCATACCGCCGGAGCCCATGCTGCCGGAGCCAGAACCGGAACCCATACCGCCACCGCCGCTGCCCATGCCTTGTCCCTGGCCGGACTTCTGGCCAGATCCGTCACGCGGGGCATTCTCCGGCTGCCGCATGGCTTTCTGTTTTTCTTCCGGGCTCATCTGCTGCACCCGCTTCTGCCATTCGTTCTGGAAGGCGTTCCGCTCTTCCATCGTGTTCTGTTGCATGGTGCCGCGCTGTGCCGCCAGCTCCTCGTTGGTCATGGCGCTGTAGTCGGTGGCGGCAAAGGCCAGGGTGGCGCTGAGCAGGGAGCCTGCCAGGATGGTGCTGATCTGGAACATGGTGGTTTTTTTCATGGGACAATCCTCCTCTGGTTATAAACATCGTAACGTGGTGGGTGAAAACAGGGAAACAACACTCTGTGCAGCCAGTATATCACGAACCATGCCATTGTCTGTGGCCATGGAGTTATTTCCTTGAATCAGCGCGGATAATTTCAGGCCTGGCCAGTGGCGAGCTGTCCTGGCCTTGGGGAATCCTGAGTAAAATGTATCCATGTGGACAGTAGCATGCGGATAATTTTTGCGCAGCGTGGCACTTTGTCGCGGGGCTCATCCGGGCGACCCATCATGGTTTCACGTGAAACGTGTAAGAAATCAACAGGGGGCAGGCGGGCTGGCGAAAGGGCAGGAGGAGCCGGAACCCGACGCCTACCAAGGATTTGCGGGGAAAGATTGGCGGATATCAACAGGTTTTCAACAGGCAGCCAACAAAAAGTGAACAGGTTTTCAACAGCACATTCTGGGGCGAATCAACCGGGCATTTGCGCGGGGCGCAGCCATTTTTTCAAAAGCAGACGGGTGCAGTCGCCCACCAGGAGAGGGGTGTTGCTGGCGGAGATTCTGGCCGGAGCAGGAGAGGATTCCGGTCCGCTCTGGATTACCACGGCCTCGGCCAGATAGTGGAGATGCCAGCCCGCCTGGTGCGCCCGCAGGCAATAATCGGCATCGGCGTAGTGCGCGGCAAAGCCCTCGTCCAGCAGGCCGATCTCCGCCGCCACCTCTTGCCGGATTACCAGGCAGCTGTCCAGGAGCCATTCCGGTTCGAAGGAGCGCAGGTGGTCCTGTTCCAGAAGCAGGTGCTTTCTGAGGATGTGAGGCGCGGCCGGGAGCAGCCGACCCAAGGGGGTGTGTTGGCAGAGGATCGTGGCCAGGGTCGGGGCGGAGCGCACCGAGGGCTGGACCATGCCCTGGAGGTCAACGATCCGGGGGGCGGCCAGACCCGCCTCCGGGGTTTCATCGAGAAAACGGATCAGAGTGGCAAGGCAGCCGGGTTGCGGCCGCAGATTCTCATCCCAGAAGGAGAGATAGCGGGCCGTGGCCAGCCGGCAGGCATGGTTGCGCGCCTTGGCCGGATGGTCGGCGCCGCTGCTTTCCAGGATGGTGATCTCCGGGAAAGCCCGTTCCAGCCGGGCCAGGGCGGGATGCTCCGGCTGGCTGGCTACTACGATGATCTCCACGGCCACCGGATCGGCATGGGCCAGGAGCGCGTCCAGAAAGGGGAAAAGCGCTTCGGGCTGGGCCGGGTTGTGGATCAGGCAGACTGCCAGGTCGGGTTCTATGTTTTCCATAGTTACTGGCGCGGTAGCTTGTCCCGCACCGTGGGGAAGAGAGCCATGTCGGTGTGGGGCAGGAAAAGCGAGGCCATGTAATGGTTCATGAACTGGGCGCTTTCCGAAAGCTCCAGGTTGGTCATCAACGAGCTGACCATCATCCGTTCCCGGAAGCGGACATGGTCGGTGAGGCTGATCTGGCAGCCGAGCATGGAGGCGTTGCCCAGATAGTAGAATTTGTCGCGGTCGATGTCCGGCAGCAGCCCGATGCAGATCGCCTGCTCCAGGTCGATGTAGGCCCCGAAGTTGCCGGCCATGATCACCCGGTCCAGATCGGCGAAGGTCATGCCCACCGATTCCAGCAGGGTGACGTAGCCCGCGTACATGGCGCCCTTGGCCCGGGTCAGGTTGTCGAGATCCACCTCGGTGATGGCGATGTCCTCGCCCATGAGGGTGTCCTTGGCCCAGGCCAGCACGTACTCGTAGCCGTCCACCCCCTGGCGGATGCGGGGATGGTCGAGGGTGCGGTTGAACTTGCCCTGCTGGTCGAGGACTCCTGTCTCCAGCAGCTCGGCCACGATGGCGATGAGGCCGGAACCGCAGATGCCGCAGGGCTTGATGCGGTCGATGGTGATGATCATCGGCTCCAGGGTTTCGGGGTGGATGTGGAAGTTCTCGATGGCCCCGGCATTGGCCCGCATCCCGTGCCTGATGCCGCCGCCCTCAAAGGCCGGGCCGGCGGAGCAGGCGGCGCAGACCATCCACTCCTCATTGCCCACCACGATCTCGCCGTTGGTGCCGATGTCGATGAACAGGGTGAGCAGGGGGCTCTTGTACATCTGGCAGGCATGGACCCCGGAGATGATATCGCCGCCCACGTAGCTCGCAACCGAGGGGTAGAGGAAGAGGCGTACCGAGGGGTGGGCGTGGATGCCCAGGGCTGCGGCGCGGGTCAGGGGGAAGTGGCTGCAGGTCGGGACATAGGGCGACTCGCGCAGGTATTTTGGGTTTAAGCCCAGAAGCAGATGGCTCATGATGGTATTGCCCGCGGCCATGATGTAGCTGATGTTGCTGGGGCTGATCATCACTTTTTTGCACACCGTTTCGATCACCGCGTTGATGGTGCGGACCACCTTTTCCTGCAAGGCCTTGAGGCCGCCGGGCCGCTGGGAATAGATGATCCGGGAGATGACGTCCTCGCCGCAGCCGATCTGGTCGTTGTAGGCCGAGGCCTCGGCGATCACCTCGCCTGAATTGAGGTCGATCAGCACCCCGCACACCGTGGTGGTGCCGATGTCCACCGCCAAGCCGTAGAGATTGCCCGTGGTGTCGCCCGCTTCCAGGGCGATGATTCGATCCGGCTCCTCGGCCCTTTTGCCGCGCAGCATGATCGCCGTCACCTGCCAGTCGGCCTCCCGTAGGAGAAAGGGCAGCTCCATCAGCAGTTCCGGGTGGTCGTAGGTGGGCTCGGCGCAGTCGTGGCATTTTTTCTTGATGGCCCGCATCAACCGCTGGAGATCGGGCACGTTGTCTTCCAGCGTCGGCGGCTCCAAGGTAAGGAAGCGCTTCTCCACCGGCGGCGCCACCTGCCAGGTGCCGATGAGATGGTCCAGGGACCGAGCGGAGATGGAGCGGGTGGTTTTGGGTTTGGCCTTGAGGGCCTTGCCGTCCTTGCTGGTCGCGGCGGGGATGAAGACCACCAGATCTTGAATAACCGAAGACTGGCAGGCCAGACGGAAGCCTGCCGCGTGCTCCTCATCCTTGAGCTGCATGGCCTTGTTGGCCGCAACCTCGCCCTGTTCGATCTTGACCTTGCACTTGCCGCAGACCCCGTCGCCGCCGCAGGAGGCCTGGATATAGAGCCCGGCCTTGGCCGCAACGCTCAGCAGGTTTTCGCCCTCATCCACCTCGATGGTGACGTTGTCGGGCAGGAAGGTAACGGTCTTTTTCATGAATCTCCGGTCTCCGGGGAAGTGTTGGCAAGGAATGGCTTATTGCCACAAAGATAGCAGGAAGGCGGAGGTTGTCAAGCCTCCTGAAGCAATCAGGCAGAGAGGAGGGTGCCGCTTTCCTGCCAGCTCCGCACCTGTATCCCTTTGTGCTGATAGGAGGCGTCGGCACCGCCGTGGATCAGGGGTTGGGGAAAGAGCAAGGGTCGGCAATAATATTTTATGCAATCTGTCAAAGCTTTTTACAGATTGCATAAAATATTGGGGCGTGGGGGGCAGGATTATCTCCTTGGAGGCGAGGCGGTCCTGGGGCGAAGGGCGAGGCCCATCGGGAACCTAGTCGATTACCCCCACCAGCACGTCCGCGATGATCAGGGGGCCGGAGTTCCGGCGAGTTGCGTGGCCACAAAGAGGGCGAGGAAAAGTCTTCGCAGGTTGGTGCGGATCATGGTCAAGCCTCCGTCTGTGTTGCGGTTTTTTTCAGCTCACCGTCCTCGATCCAGGCACAGAGCAAGGTGTAGGAAACAGCGAGCAGCACCGGACCGACAAACAGGCCGATGATGCCGAAGGCGATGAGGCCGCCGACAACCCCGGCAAAAATAAGCAGCAGGGGCAGATCGGCGCCCTGCTTGATCAGCAGCGGCCGCAGGAAGTTGTCGATGGTGCAGACCGGGAGCGACCAGGCGAGCAGGAAGGTGCCCCAGCCCAAATGCCCCTGCCAGTAAAGCCAGATTGCCGCAGGGATAAGGACCGGGGCAGGTCCCACCTGGATCACTGCCAGCAGGAAAATCAAGGCGGTCAGCAACAGGGTGTAGGGCATGCCGGCCAAGATCAGACCGAGCCAGGCCAGAAACGTTTGCGCCACCGCAGTGACGATAATGCCAAGGGCCACGGCGCGAATGGCCCGCGCGGCAAGGAGCACCGAGTTCTCTCCGGCAGTATCCGCCACCCTTCGGGCAAAGCCGAGCACCCACCCGGCCACCCATTCGCCCCGGACGTAGAAAATGACCGTGAGAATGAGGGTCAGCAACATATGCAGGAGCATCATGCCGAAATTGCCGGCCTGCCCCACAAACCAGCGGACCACCTTGCCGAGATAGGGCGAGAGCCGCCCACCCAACTCCTCCGGGGGCAGGGCGGCAAGCTGCCGCCAAAGCTCAGAGACCGGCAAGCCGATAAACGGCAGGCTTTCCAGCCAGTCCGGGGGCGGTTGCAGCGAAAAAGCGGCCAGCGATTTCAGCCAGTCGGCAATCCGGCCGGCGTTTTCCACGATGGTTCCAACCGCCAGGACAAGGGGAAGAAAAAAAACGAGCAGTGCGGATCCGGTGAGCAAAAGCACGGCGAGCGAGCGTTTGCCGTGCAGCATCTTCTCCGCCTTGAGCATCAGCGGCCAAGTTGTCACGACAATGGTCCCGGACCAGATCAGCGCCGGGAAAAACGGCTGCAGGATCAAGAAACAGGAGGCAATGAGCATACCGAGACAGAGCAGGGCGAGGGTGGCACGGGTAAGGTCTGGAGAAGATTTTGTGGTCATGGCGCTCATCACTAAGGAAAAGGATTATGGCCTGGTGGATAGGAAATTCAGGCTTTTTTCAACGGAGGGCTCGTCTCGACCAACAAAAAAATGTCGATGCACCCAGGAAAACACGGCCGGGTCCCAGGCACACTAAAAAAACATCCCATACGTCCGACGGGCTGTCAATACTGAAAAAATATGGACTTTTGCCGCCTGAATTCCTTCCGGTGCAATTTTCTTGGTAGTCCAGGGGAAAATGCGCTAATACAATAATATATTCCGGAGGTTGTCCCAAACCGTTCCGAAAATGTCCTGAAAACAAAAGGAGGGCCACCATGCTTCAGTTTCGTATTGATGAGGAGCGCTGCATCCAGTGCGGCGAATGCGCGCTTGACTGCCCGGCGGGAGTGATCGCCATGGATGATGGCTACCCGAAAATGACCAATGAAGCGGGGTGTATCCGGTGTCAGCACTGCCTGGCCGTCTGTCCCACTGCGGCGGTTTCGATCCTCGGCAAAGACCCCGAGGCGAGCACGGAGCTTAAGGGAAACCTGCCCGACCCGGCACACCTGGCAACCCTGATCAAGGGCAGAAGGGCGGTGCGCCGCTACCGCGAGCATGATCTGGCCCCGGAGCTGATCGACCATCTGTTGGAGGTTTCCGGCCATGCGCCCACCGGGGTCAATGCTCGGTCGGTGCTCTTCACCGTGGTCCGGGAGCGGGCGGTGCTGCACAGGTTGCGGGAGCATCTGATGGAACGTCTCATGAAACTGAAAGACGCTGGCGAGCTGCCGGGCGGGTTGGCCGGCCAGTACCTCGGCTGGACAGCCACGGCTTGGCAGGAGAAGGGCATGGATATCCTTTTCCGGGGAGCCCCGCATCTGCTCATCACCAGCGCCCCCGCAGACGCGCCCTGTCCGGCCCAAGACACCCTCATCGCCCTGACCACCTTCCAGCTGCTCGCCCATGCCCACGGGGTCGGCACGGTCTGGGACGGCATCTGCATGATGGCCCTGGCCGCCTGTCCCGAGGTGGTGGGCAAGCTGGGTATCCCGGCAAATCACACCCTGGGCTATGCCCTTGCCTTTGGCGACCCGGCGGTGGAATACCAGCGGACCGTGCAGCGGGGTCCGGCCCTGGTGAATGTGGTCAAGTGGTGATCGGCGGAGTGGGGCGGGGATAAGGTTATACTGCCGTACCCGGTCGGCTGGTTGTCGGTGGTTCCGACGGTAGAAACCACTGGTGCAGCTGGTTGAGAAAGGCGTTTTTCAGGTCGCCCGGCGCCCTGGTGGTGTTCGGCAGACCCTGTTCGGGTTGGCGTGCGGCTGTATCCATGGCGGTGTTGCCAAGAACTTTGGCAAAGGGGGTCAGTTGCGGGTGGTCGGTGAGGAGCTGCTCCATGTGGGATACCATCTGTCGGGCCGCACGCTCCTCGGGCGGGACGGCTGGCAGGGCAAGCGTTTCGGCGTTCACCCCTGTGACCGGTAACGGTGCGGGGTCCGTCCTCCGGGCAAATAAGCCATCCATCTCTTTTGCTTTCATTTCATCCAGGGCCTTGAGAATCTGCTGCCAGCGCGCTTCAAGCACGGTGGCGTAATCCGGCTCTCCGCTTTTGTCCGCTCCCAATTTATCGTAGAGATCCTTGAGCTTCGGGTCTTTGAGATCTTCCATGGCAGGCAGGGGCGAGTGGTTGGTGAGCCTGGTCTGGGTAACGGTTTGTCTGCTGAATGTGGCGGAAAGCGAGGAGACCGAGCCCATGGACATTTCGCCGAAATCCATGGCCCTGGCCATGGTGCCCTGCTGGTCGCCGGAAAAAAAGGTGGAGGCAATGGAGGTCAGTTCGCCCACCAGCTTGGTGATGTCGGCAAGCTCCTGCTCGTTGAGGTCGCCCTGCACCGAGATGCCCATGGCTTGGGCGCTTGTGGAGCTGCTGGTATAATTCACCCCAGAGGATGCGGGGTTAAACCAGCCGATTGCCTGGGTGTATTGATAATTTTGGCTCAGGCCCGAAAGGGTGACCTGATCGCCTTCCGCAGTGGTCAGAGAGAAAGAGGTCGACTGGACCTGGGCAAGAGTCTGCTCGAAGGTGCTCTTGCCGGAGCGGGCGGAATACAGGGATTGGTAGTCGGTGGAGGCGGCGGGTCCCTGGCTGGATTGGGCTGGAATGTTCATCGGCAAAGCTCCCGGTGCTGGTTTGCAGTGTGGCACGGCGGACGAAGGCGCACACGTGTTACGGTGCTTTTCGGGAGCTTGGGAGGAAAACTTGAGGGGAAAGGGGGTGGCTTTTACGGAAGATGCAATTTCCACACACCAGTGGGGCCAGCAAGAAGCCATATGCCGTTAAAAGGTATGCCGGTGGTCAGTTCGGTTGGAGTTGAATTGACATATCGCACAGCCTTTCGCTTCTTGAGATCTATGCACAACCACTCGTTGCCGATAAAAGCCCAGAGAGATCCGTTGTGGCTTATCAAGGTCGTGACACGCGAGCCGGAGTATTTTTCGCCAAAAGCCAAGCGCTGAAAGTGCTCTGATGTTTCGTCCAACAGAAAAAGTCCGTGGCTTGTTCCTGCGATCAATCGGCTTTCATGCCTTGTCAAGGCGCTGAAGGAAACGACATCCTCGCCATTCGCAATGAAGAAGCTTTTTGCCTCCCCGCGAAATGGCCGCATGACAAGGGAGGTGCCGCCCAATCCGCCCTCGTCAAGACCAAACCAAATGGTTTGGTCTTCGACAAACAGCGGGAGATGACTGAGCGTTTGCCCGGAATCTTCCTCGATCAGATCAATGGTGGCGGTAGCAAAATTTGCTTTTCCCACAGAGCCGTAGCTGCCAAGGAATAGCGAAGTCCCGTCCCAGGCACAGCATTGCACAGTATCGGAAAAGAGCTGCCTCTCCGTGTCGCCGGGGTCGGGAGTGAATTCTTGAGGAGGGCGATAAGCCACGGTGAGTGATGGTAAATACCGATCAGCCTTGGCAGGGGAAAGCAAGATGAATCCCGCTCCAGCTGGCCCCTCGATAAAGCTGCCCCGAGGGGCGGTGCTCTCTTTTTCGAGTTGTTCTTCCGGGTAATCCTGCACGGCAACGACAAAGGTATCCCCCATCGTACAAACAGGGCCATACCAGGTTGTTTCCTGCGGGCTTTTGGCAAACGATTTTTTCTCTAATTTGCTGTTACCCCCCTTAAAAAGCCAAATACTACGGCCGTCATTGATCAGCGCGATTTTTTTGTTCCCCACAATTTCGTAGGCCCCGAAGTCGCTCAGTCGAGTGAGATCGACGGGTTTTGTGGAGACTTGGAATGCTATTGTCGGGATATCTGACAGTTTTTCTCCGTTGGCAAATGTGGGAGTCAGAATCATGAACCCGAGGAAAAGCAGGTGGGTGCGAAGGAGATGAGGGTTCATGGGAAGCCAACCGTTTAAGGGATAGAGATGTGCGTAGAATTTTCGCAAATTTCAGCAACAAGGAAAATATACAGCAACAATCTCATGTGCCTAACAGATTGTCAATGTGGAAAAAACACAGGCTTTCGGTGCCAGGCCCTGGCACAAGCCGGCACCCTTTCAACCTCATATTGACAAAAAGGGGATACCGGGTCATTCTAACGTTATGAAAAATACCATCGACATCACTCCTGCCCATTATCACGCTGGTTTTCTCCAGTTTGACGTAAAGCTGGCCGATCCTGCCGCGAATCTCGCTGCGGTGCGGGCGGGTTTGGCCCGTCTGGTCCCAAAAGGGCCGGGGATCATCGTCCTGCCTGAGTTGTGGAGCTGCGGCTTTGCCTACGAGCGTCTCCAGCATTTCGCCCTGCAGACGGTGGAGGTGCTGGAGGAGTTGCAGCGGTTGGCTCACCAGCACGGTATTTATCTGGCCGGTTCTCTGCCCGAGGAGGTGCTCACCGAGATCGGCTCCGCCATCTATAATACCCTGTACATCGTGGGGCCGGACGGGGTTGCCGGATCGATCCGCAAGCAGCAGCTCTTCGCGCCCATGGCCGAGGATCGTCATTTCACCCCCGGGGACAATCCCCAGCCCATGGAGACCGGGCTTGGTCCGGTGGCCGGGTTGGTCTGCTACGACCTCCGTTTCCCCGAGCTGGCCAAGACCCAGACCGCCCAAGGCGCGGGGCTGCTGGTGGCAAGCGCCCAGTGGCCTGAGGCCCGGCGGGAGCAGTGGCGGACCCTGGCCATGGCGCGGGCCATCGAGAATCAGATTTTTGTCGTGGCCTGCAACCGTTGCGGCACTACCGGGAAAACCGAATTCGGCGGCCATTCCCTGGTCATCGGTCCGGATGGCGCGGTGTTGGCCGAGGGTGGCGCCGAACCGGAGGAAGCCTGGGTCGGGATCGCCCCGGCCAGGATGCAGGAACTGCGGCAGCGCTTTAATACGGTGGGGCCGACTCCGTACCGGTTTTATGATCAGAACAAGATCATGGAGCTGGAGGAGTTGGCCTCGCTGACTGCTCGCTACCGGGCGGTGGGCCGGAAGGTGGTATTCACCAACGGCTGTTTCGATATCCTGCATCAGGGGCATGTCACCTATCTGGAGCAGGCCCGCAGGGAGGGCGATTGTCTGGTGGTCGGGGTCAACAGCGATGCCTCGGTGCGGGCGCTGGGCAAGGGGGATGATCGGCCGGTGAACCATGAGCAGAGCCGGGCCAGGATTCTCGCTGCCCTGGGCTGTGTGGATCATGTGGTGATCTTTGGTGAAGAAACGCCGCAGAAGCTCATCGCCACCCTGATGCCCGAAGTGCTGGTCAAGGGCGGCGACTGGCCGGTGGAAAAGATTGTCGGCGCTTCGGAGGTGCTGGCTGCAGGCGGCCGGGTGCTCTCCATTCCCCTGGTGGAAAATTACTCCACCACCTCCTTGCTCAAGAAAATCCGCACAAGTTAAACGCTTCCCCCGCCCCTTGCGGGAGGGGGTCAGGGGGTGGGGGAACTCTCTTAAAGACACCGCTGCCTGATAACCTCAAGCACTCCTTCCAGATTTTCAAAAACTGCGTTATTCCAGAATCTTAATGCGCTGAATCCATTCATGGCAAGACAGCGATCCCTTTGTTGGTCCCTGTTCTCGTCCTCCGCATGCTGCCCTCCGTCAAGCTCTATGACGATCCGTTTGTCAAAAGAAACGAAGTCAACGATATACCTTTCAAGCGGTTGCTGGCGACGGAATTTCACGCCTTCCATCTGGTTGTTTTGCAAATGCTGCCAGAGTCGGTGTTCCGCGTCAGTAAGGTTATTGCGCAGTCCACAGGCTTGGTTGTGCAAGGAATTTCGTGGTTTCATAGTTAGTTCCCCCACCCCCGACCCCTCCCGCGAGGGGAGGGGGGATTTTTAGTCCTGCGCACAGAACAACCTCTCAACATCTTCCGGCAGCTGCTCCGGTAAAACCCCTATCTCCCTGGCAAAGATCTCCAGCTCCTCCTGGGTGCAGTTGAGGCAGGACTGCCTCAGCCCGGCCCGCACCTCATCGACTTCCTGCCGCAGGAAGCAGCGCAAGGCTTCGGCAATCTCTCGGCGCAGCGCTTCCTCGATCTCCATCTCTTGCCGGATACAGAATTTACCCAGCCGCTCCCAGTTGAAGATGCAGCGCTTCAACCCCCGAAAGATGCGGGCGTCTCGGTTTTCCGGGCTGAGATCCCGCAGCAGGATTTCCCGGTAACGGGCCACCACCTGCTGGCGCAGGACATCCAGTTCCTCTTGACTCAAAGTGAGTTGCGGCCCTGCCGGATCTTCGCAGAGATAATACAGGGAGCCGTGGAAGGCGATTTCCGGAATCTCCCCGGAATGGCGGACAATGAGAATTTCTTCCGCAAGCAAGCTTTCTGTCTCGGTCATGACCCCACCTGTAAGCGAATGGCGGAAAAAAAATCATGCCAAGAGGCGTTTTGATTTCCCGCAAGATATAGCTTCTTTTGCCAATCGGCATACCACATGTTGTTGCCCGCAGGCGGACCGGGCTCCGCAGGCACGATCCCGAGAGCTGTAAAGCCCCTATCCTCTCAATCTGCAACGCATTTTTTGTTAAAGACAATGTGCCGGCCAACCGATGATTAGGACAAACCGGGAACTCTTTTCCGCCCAAGGCGTCTGACGGCGCGGAGGCACCTTTCCGGCGTCACATAATAAAGGAGAACGGCGACATATGCAATTGACAAGGAAACGATGTTCTGGCTGGCCGACCCCTTCTTTCCTCTCGAAAATAGCGATGCTGGCCCTGCTTTTTTTTCCGGTCCAGGGTTTGGCCTTTTCGTTTTTAAGCCAGGAGAAACCCCCGGAGATCACGGTGAATGAAGCCGCCGCCTTACGCACCGAGATACAGGGTTTGGCCGATGAGCTGTTCCGCAATCTGGCGGATGCTGACCCGGAAAACGGTGACCTGGCCAAGGGCGTGCTGGTCTGTACCTTTGTCGAGCTCAAAAAATTGTCCCGGACCTCGTCGTTGGGGCGGTACGTGGCGGAGCAGCTGATGAACGAAATGCAGCAGCGCCATTACGAGGTGGTGGAGATCCGGAAAAGCCAGGCGGTCATGATCCAGGAAAAGCGCGGCGAGTTCGGTCTTTCCCGCAATCCGGCCGAGGTCAGCCAGGCGGTGGACGCCGGGGCCATGCTCACCGGTACTTACACCCCCAGCAAAGACAGCATTGTCATCAACGCCAGGATCATCGACAACCGGAGCGCCAAGCTCCTCTCCTCGGCCACGGCCATTATTCCGAGAAATCAACTGGCCGAGCAGCTGCTGGCGGATACCGCCTCCGTCCGGTTAGCAAAACCGGAACCGCTCTATCTGAAAAAACTTGAATTGTGATGGATGGGCAACAAGGGAAGAAGGGAACAGGTCCGGACACAAAATAAAGAGTCACAAAGTAATAATCGTTGTAATCGCGGCTTTCTGCGATTTCAACAATTGTGATAGGATATCCGCAGGGGTACACAGAAACATAACTTTTCATGGAAAGAAAAGAGCGCAACGGTTCAGGGAGGACAGGATGAAAAAGGGAAGGAGAGAAGCGATACTCTGTTGCTTGGGGCTGGTTCTGTTTGCCGGTGCGGCGTGGGCCGATGGAGCTGAGGTCCGCAGGGTTTCGACCAGCTACAACGTATACCAGTACCTGCCGGAGGCATCCAGCCGCGGTTCGGAAATGCTTCTGGGGGAAATGTCCAAGGAAGTGGCCGGGAAGGTATATTATGAGCTGCAAGGGGAACTCGGCGAAGGCCAGAGTCTTGTTGGCAGAATTGGGGTGGTCAATGCCGTGCCGCTTTCCGATTTCAAGCGTGACACGGAGTTTGGCCGGATCATGGGCGAGTACCTGCTTACCGATCTGGCGGACCGCGGCCTGACGGTAACCGAACTCCGCCTGGGCAAGGAGATCACTATCCTGCCCCAGACCGGAGAGTTCCTCCTTTCCAGAAATATTGGCGAGCTGGCCATCAAAAACCCCGCCCTTGAGTACGCGGTGGTCTCCACCTTTTCCAATACCCGGAAAACCCTTATTGTCCAAGGGCGTCTGGTGCGCCTCAGTGATGGTCTGGTCAAGACCTCCTGGCGCTACACCATGCCGCTCACGCGGGAACTGCTTGGGCTGTTCCAGACGCAGGAAGCCCCCCACCGGATCGCAGTTAAGGGTTTTGCCCAGTAGGGGCTGAAGGAAAAGAAAGGAGAACCGTGATGGAGCAGGCATTGCGCAGACAATTATATTTGATAAGCCTGAAAAGGCTGTTGATCCCCCTCGTTGTTCTTACCGCGGTGGCGGGCTGCTGCTTTCCTTCCCAGCACGCGGCCCATGTCGAGGTTCCGCTGGAACCCGCCTCAAGCACCCCTCCGCAAAGCTATGCTTCTGTGCCCGGCTTTGTTTCCATGTTCAGTCGTGACGCCATCGGGCAATTCAAATACTTTTTTGCCTCTTCGCCGGTTGCGGTTGAGCCGTTTATCGTGATCGGAGAGTTTTCCTCCTCGAAAAAGATGACCACCCTAGGGATAACCCTGGCGGACCAGATGGCCGCGGTGATCAACAATGAGGCGGAGGCCTCCATGGTGAAGGCAAAGGGGGAGTCTCCGCAGCGGATTTGGGGGATTCTTCAGGAGGCGGACGGTTATCTGCGCGTTCATGTTACCGGGGTGAATGCCTGCGGCGAGCGTCGTTCCTATGTGGTGAATGTCCAGATGTCGGAACCTATTTATCGGGCGCTCCATAGCTATGTCTATTTGCAGTAAGCGATTGTGTGAGCCGCGGAGTATCAGGTGAGGTTATGGCAGAAGAAAAAGCAGGCCTTGAAATAGACGACTGGCTGGACGATCTGGCGGACGACAAGCCCGCCGCTGCGGCGGAAGAGGCTCCGGGCGACCTGGATCAGTCCGACATCGACTCCCTGTTGGGCGGAGGAACGGCAGCCAGTGGACCGGTTCCCGGCGATGATGGCGGGGAGCTGGATCAATCCGATATTGACGCCCTCCTGGGAGGTGGCACTGCCGCCCCTGTTTCCGCTGCGGGCGGCGGAGGCGAAGGCTTTGCCGAGCTGGATCAATCCGATATCGATTCCCTGTTGGGCGGCAATGAAGGGCCCGCGGTTGCGGCGGCGCCAACGGCTGGGGATGATTTTGATCTGGATCAGTCGGATATTGATGGTCTTTTTGCCGGCGCGGGAGATAAAACGAGCCCCGCCGAAGCAGGTATGACCGAGGGTCTGGGCGCTCCCAGCAAGGATGATCTGGACAGCCTTTTTTCCGATATGGGTGGCGATGAGTTGGCTCGCCCGGAAACGGTGAATTTCGCCGAGGTTGCCCAGGACGGGGGCGGAAAAGAAGATAATTTCGGGTTGCCGGATGATGGCGGGTTTGATGACGATGAGTTTGATTTCGGCGACCTGCCCGATATCCCCGATGAAGGAACAAATGCTGGTGGCACCGAACCGCAGCGAGGGATGGGCGAAGAAGATATTTTTGCCACAGCCTCTCCTGTTGGCGCTATGCCGGACTTTCTTGCGGAGGCTACTATGGATAACAGCCGGGAAAAGCCCTCTGCTTCGGGCACAGACCATCCCTTTGCCCCGCCACCTAAAGCCGGGAAGAAAAAAGGCATGGCTGTCGCGGTCTTATGTCTTCTCCTGCTGGCGGGCGGCGGGGGCTATTTTTTCATGAAAAACAAGAAGGGCGTGATGCCGGTTCCCGTGCCGCCGCCCGTCCAGGAAAAGGTTGTCGCCCCCGAAGCGCCGCCGATTGTCGCCGCACCCATGGCCCCGGCCAACGTGCCCCCGGTGGCCAACGAGTCCCGCTGGCGCATGGCAAAACCCAACGAAGCTCTGCCCATCGAGCTTTCCGGCTCGGATGAAAACAACGATCCCCTGAAGTTTGAAATTGTGACCCCTCCCAAATTCGGCAGGCTTTCCGGCGATCTGCCCAAGGTCACCTATCTGCCCAACAAGGATTTCCCAGGCGAAGACACCTTTGAATTCCGCGTTTCCGACGGGCAGGCGGCCAGCGCCCCTGCCAAGGTAGGGGTGATGGGGCCGGAGGAAGTCAAGCCGGTGGTGGTGGAAGCACCGAAAGAATGCCCGCCGGAAGAGCGCCCGGTGGTGGCGGCGAAGAACATGCACCTGAAAACCCTGAGCACCGCGCCGCTCACCATCAATTGGAAAAACATCTGGGCTGCTGCCAACACGGAGCCCTTTGACGCCAAGGTGTCGGTGGAAATTCTCGGTGGTCCGCCTCTGCGCGGCAGCTTACACCGTCTCGACCGCAGTCGGCATCGCTATGAGCCGGACAGATATTTTGGCGGCAAGGAAGAGGTGCGGTACCGGTTCAAGGCCGCCGGGGTATACTCCAAGGCCGGAAAGCTGATCATCACGGTCAAACGCAACGACAAACCCCCTGTGCTGGCCATGAGAACGGTGGCTTATTCGTACAAGGTGGGGGAAACCGTGGTCCTTGACGCAGGGCTTACCAGGGATGATTCTCCCGGTGGCGTGCGGTATAGCTGGGAGCAGGTGGCCGGGCCGCCGGTGCAGTTGGAGAAGCGGCACGGGGAAGATTCGGTGGTTTCCTTTGTGGTGCCCTCTTCCTTTCGAGCGGAGCAAAAACCAAGGATTATCATCCGGTTAACCGTCACGGATCCTGGCGGCCAGAGAGCGAGCAAGGAGGTCACCATCCTCCCTGTTTCCAAGCGGCAAACAGCCCTGTGGGGGATTCCCGAATAATTTTTTCTCGTATAGTTATAAAAAAGCCCGCTTGGCCAAAGCGGGCTTTTTTTGTGGCAAGAATTTGTCAAGACCCAGGCCGATGGTGTATAGATTTTTATCGGGGCAGCACTTCGTTGTCCGGCGGTTGACCAGGGGAGGGGGATTGTGGACTGTCCAAAATGCGGCCATGTGCAAGTCGGCGAACAGGAATGCGAACGGTGTGGGGTAATTTTTGCCCGGCTCCAGAAAAAGGAGGAGGACAAGGCCCTGCCCAGTGAAGCCGAAATGGAGCCCTCCGTCCTCCCACGGAAGGCTTCCTCTGGGCTGGCGGGCTGGCTGGTTGCCCTGGCGGTGGGGTTGTCGGCGGGCTGGTATGTGTTTGCTCCGCCGCAACCACAACCAGCGCCCGAGACCGGGCCGCCTGCGGCCGTCTCTTCCCCTGAGTCGGTACAGGAGGGGAGAAACCCGCAGCCGGCGATGTCGCAGCCAGGGATGGTGGATCAGCCGCAAACCGCTGAGGGGTTAGCGGGAAAACTGGCCGCCGCCTTTCCGGCGGGCAACCCTCTGGAGCAGGCCCGCAATGCCACGGTTTTTATCAAAACTCCGTGGGGCAGCGGCTCCGGTTTTTTTGTCACTGCCAATGGTTACATCATTACCAACCGGCATGTGGTGGAATTTGACGCCGCCCAACTGAAGGACTTCAAGGGCAAGGCAGACAAGCTGGCCGCCGAATTGGAGCGGGACCGACGCAATAGGGAGGTGCTGCAAAATCAGCTTGCCACCCTCCGGGACCCAGGGGTGCGGCGGCAGGTGGAGGAGGAACTGCAGCGGCGGCAGGAGGCGCATGAAAAATACAGCGCCATGCATAAGGAAATTACCGGCCAGCTGCAGCGGATCGAGCGCTCCTCGTGGAGTGCCGACATCAAGGTGGTCCTGATCGACGGCAGCGAATTAGCCGTGCAATCCCTGAAGATGAGCGACCGCACCGACCTGGCCCTGCTCTCGGTGGATTGCTACAACGCCCCCTTTATCCAACCGGTAACGGACAACCGCCATCTCGGCCAGGGTCAAAAGGTCTATTCCATCGGAAGCCCCATGGGACTCAGGCATACCGTGACCGGCGGAATCATCTCCGGCTACCGGGAGCACAAGGGCAGGAAGTTCATCCAAACCGATGCCCCCATCAACCCGGGAAACAGCGGCGGTCCGCTGATCGACGAGCAGGGTGGGCTCATCGGCATCAACACCATGGTTCTCCGCGATGCCCAAGGAATCGGCTTTGCCGTACCCTTCCAGGAAGTGAAGACGGAATTCGGCCAGTATCTGGGGGGGATGTGAAACAGTTGGCTGACGGACGCATTCGCTTTCTCTTGGGCGGCAAAGAAGTGCGCGGGGTGTTGGTGCGGGGCACCGGTTTGGTCAACGAGATGCGGACCAGGCACGGGCTCGGGTTGCTGGAAACCCTGGTCTTGGGACATGCCTGCCTGGCTGCGACCCTGCTGGCCACGACCCTGAAGGGGGATAAGGATCGGCTTGCTTTGCGGATCGAGTGTTCCGGCCCGATCAAGGGGCTGGTGGCGGAGGCTAACGGGGCAGGGGAGGTGCGCGGCTATCTGCGGCAGAACCCGATCCCCCTGGAAAAGCCCCTGGAGTCCTTCGACCTGGCCCCGTTTTTCGGGGCGGGATTTCTCTCGGTGAGCACCCATCTGGAAGGCGCCAGCCAGCCGTTTACCGGCACCATCATGCTGGAGCACGGCAATCTGGCCCTGGATCTCAGCCATTATTTCCAGACCTCGGAACAGACCCCCACCGCCATAGTGTTGAGTATCCAGTTTAACAGCGAGGGTTTGCCGGTGGGGGCGGGCGGCTTGTTGTTGCAGGCCATGCCCGGAGTGGAGCCTGGCCTGATGGGGGAATTGGAGGAATGTTTGTCCGGGCTGCCTTCCCTGGGCCGTTATTTTGCCGAAGAGGGCGATGCGGAGGGTTTGCTTGCCAAGGAGTTCGCTGCTTTTCAACCGGAGATCCTTACCACCACGCCGGTTGCCTTTGCCTGCCCCTGCTCCCGCGAAGAGATCTCCGCCCGTCTGCTCACCCTGTCTGCAAAAGACCTGGAGGAGTTGCGCAGCGGGCCCTTTCCCGTGGAGGCCTGCTGCCATTATTGCAACACCACCTACCTTTTTGACCGGCAGGATATGGAGAAACTCTGGCAGGAAAGGGCGGGGCGCGGCTAAGAACACTTCAGTTAAAGTCGAAAAACAGGCTGAAATTTTTCAACGGTAACTATTCGGCAGCACCGCAGATGCGCGTGTCAATTGTCGGCAGAAGTGTCCGACAAAAAGGCCTGCGAAGTGTGCTATTGCACATGAGCAGGCCGATGACAAAACAGATGTGGTGCTGCCGAATAGTTACCGGCAACCACCCTTGAGTTCGGCGATGACCTTTTTGTAGTCATCCTTGCCAAACACGGCGGAACCGGCCACGAAGATGTTGGCCCCGGCCGCGGCAATGGGGCCGATGGTTTTAGGGCTCACCCCGCCGTCCACCTCGATGCCCACACTTAAGCCGCGGTCATCGATCATCTTTTTGAGCTGCCTGATCTTGGTAAGCGAGCTTTCGATGAACGACTGCCCGCCGAAGCCGGGATTGACGGTCATCAGCATGACCAGGTCCAGGTCGGGCAGAATCTCTTCCAGGCTGGTCAGCGGGGTGGCCGGGTTGAGCACCGCCCCCGCCTTTTTGCCCAGCTCTTTGATGCGGTGGATGGTCCGGTGCAGGTGGTAGCCGGTTTCCACATGCACCGTGATCCAGTCCGCCCCTGCCTTGGCAAAATCCTCCAGATAGGCGTCGGCGTTTTCGATCATCAGGTGGACATCGAGCGGCAGGTCGGTGATGGTGCGCACCGCCTTCACCACCAGGGGGCCGATGGTGATATTGGGCACGAAATGGCCGTCCATCACGTCGATGTGGATCACGTCCGCCCCAGCCTTGGCCACGGCAGAGATTTCTTCGCCGAGGCGGGTGAAATCCGCGGAGAGGATGGAGGGGGCGATCATGGTTTTGAGCATCTTATTCTCCGATCTTTTCTGAAGGAATGGCGGCGGGGGCAGGCTCGGCTTGCCCCGCTGTTTCCGGCTCCGGCGTTGCCAGGAGGGGGTCGGCCCCCACCGTGACCTGCACATAGTTGCCGGGCCGGATGTATTTGCGGGCCATGGCCAGTACGGTTGCGGCATCGACCTGCTCGATGGCATGGACATACCGGTTGCCGAAATCCTGTCCCAGGCCGTAGATTTCGTTCAAGGCCATTTCCAGAGCCTGATTGCCGCGGGTCTGCAAGCCTAACTCGTAATTGCTGATCAGGACGTTCTTGGCCTTGGTCAACTCCTCTTCGCTGAGCGGCTCTTCCATCACCCGGTAGAGCTGCTGCCAGACCGCTTTGATCGCCTGGTCCTTTTTGTCCGGGCTGGTGCCGATATAGATGCCGAAGGAGCCGGTGTCCAGGCCGAGCAGGGAGAAGGAGGAGAGGCTGTAGGCCAGGCTCTGTTTATCGCGCAGCTCGGTGAACAATCGGCCGCTCTGGCCGGAAAGGGCGGTGTCCAGTACCTCGAGGCCGTAGCGGTCTTCACTGTTCAAGGTGGTGCCGACAAAGCCGATGATGATATGCACCTGCTGCTTGTCCCGGACGATGCTTACCACGTCGGGGCCGGCGGGCACATCGGGAGGCAGGGCATTTTCTCCGACCTTCGCTTTTTCCACCGGCGGCTTGCTCCAGGCGGAAAAAAGCTGCTCCACCGTCTCTCGGACTTTTTCCGCATCAACATCGCCTGCCACCGCGAGCACCAAGGCCTCGGGCCGGGCATGCTCTTCGTACAACCGTTTCAGCTCGGTCACGGTAAGGTTGCGGATGACCGCTTCGTCGCCTTGGGTGTTGAGGCCATAGGGATGCCCCATGAACAGCCGTTTGTTGAATTCCTTGAAGGCCAGGCTGGGCAGGGAGTCTTCCTGATTCTTGAGCTGGGAGAGCAGCTCGGGCCGGATCTTTTCTGCTTCTGCCGGAGCGAAGGCCGGGGAGAGGAGCACGTCCCGGACCAGGGTTAAGCCCTCGTTGGTGAAGCGGGAGAGAAAGTCGCCCTTGATCCCGAAGGTGTTCTTGCCGTTGAAGCCGCCGAGCGATCCGGCCATGTTGGCCACTTTTCTGGCCAATTCCTCCGTGCTCAACTGCTCGGTGCCCTTGGCCACCAGTTCGCTGATAAAGGCGAAGGCGCCGTTGGTGCTCTCGGTTTCGCTGCGCAGCCCGCCGGGCAGAACGGCCCGGATGGACACCGTAGGCACGTCATGATTTTCTCGGACCAGGAGCCGGATGCCGTTTTTCAGCTCAAAGCGGTGGACCCCGGTGAGGAAGGCATCGTCCACCTGGGAGGCGGACTGGCCCAGCTTGGCTGCCGCCTCGGCTTTGGTAATAATCTTGGCCAGTTGCGCCTGATTCAGGACCGTTGGCGTGCCGAACGGGGCAATAGTGCCCACGGTGAGCTGCTCTCCCTTGAGATAGAAGGCCGCCACCCGCTGGATATCCTCCTTGCTCACCGCCCGGACCCGCTCCAGATATTTGTCCTCGCGGGGATCTCCGGTCAGGAACTCGAAAGAGCCCAAGACCCTGGCCTGGCCTTCGGCCCGCTCCAGATTGAAGATGAAATCACTCTCCAGGTTGCGTTTGGCCCGGTCAAGCTCTTCGTCGCTCACCTTGCGGTGTTTCATGGTGAAAATCTCGGTGAGCGTCTCTTCCAGGGCTGGCGCCAGTTTGTCTGCATCCAGGGTGGCGGTGAACTCCAGCAACCCCGGGTCGCGGGGGGTAAAGGCCGAGCCGTCGATGCGGTAGACCAGCCCCTTGTCGTTGCGCAGCTTGGTGTAGAGGCGGGAGGTCTCCCCGCTGGCGAGGATGCTGGTCATCACATCCAAAATGGCCGCATCCTGCCCCTTGAAGGCAGAGCCGGGAAAGGCCAGGGCCAGCTGGGTTTGGTTGACGTCCTCTGTCAGGGCGAAGAGGCGGGTAGCCTTCTGGGCCGGTTCTTTTGGGATGGTGGGCGGCTGAGCATCACTTCTGGGCAAAGCCCCCATCAGGCTGTTTACCGAGTCCACCACCTGCTGGACCCGGACATCGCCCACCACCACCACGGTGAAGTTGTCCGGGTGATAATGTTTTTTCATGTAGCGGAGGATGTCCTCGCGGCTGATGGCGGTCACGCTCTCCGCCGTGCCGCTGATGGGCAGGCGGTAGGGATGCACCGTGTAGGCATGGGCCATGAGCTCTTGAAACAGGGCGATATTGGCCCGGTCCTTGCGCATGCGGATCTCTTCCAGCACCACCTTCTTTTCCCGTTCCAGTTCCCCGGCATCAAAATTCGAGTGCAGCACCGCATCGGTGAGCACCTCCAGGGCTTCCCCCCAGTTCCGGGAGGAGAGGGTGGCGTGGTAGACCGTGTACTCGTAGGAGGTGTAGGCATTGATCTGGCCGCCCACCGCCTCGATGGCCCCGGCCACCTCGCCGGGCGCCCGGGTGGGGGTGCCTTTGAAGATCATGTGCTCGATGAGATGGGTGATGCCCGCCTCGCGTTTCTCTTCGTAAATGCTCCCCGCCTTGACCCAGATCTGGACCGTGGCCACCTTGGTGCCGGGGGTCTCCTTGACCAGAACGGTCAGGCCGTTGGCGAGCTTGTTTTTGTGCAGGTGCGGGGCAATTTCAACGGCTTCGACATAGGTGGGGGTCATGGTCATACACAGGAGAAGAAGGAAGAAAAAGAGTCGGTGCAACCGGGGGTTGGATTCGGGGGCACGCCTCGCGTCTGACTGATCTGTGGTGCTGGTCATGGTTTTTGGCCGAGGGGGGCTGTAACAACCGGCGAAAGCGCATTCTGGTGGTGAGCGCTCCAGCCGTTGTTTTTTGTCTCCTGAGCACTGTAAGCCGTTGTCATAAAAGTTTCATCTACTTTTAAACGGCAAGAACGGCATAAGGAGCCGTAACAACGCATGTTGCAGCGGCGATGGGTGTTCCGTAACGGCTCCTAAACGGCTACAGATTATGCGTCAAGAGATCAGGCCGGCCCCCCGCTTTTTCGCCTCATAAACAGGATGAGCAGAGCGGTACCGATCATCAGGCTGCTCAACAGCTGGCCCATGGTCAGAAAATTAAACAAAAAACCGAGCTGGGCGTCGGGCTGGCGGAACAGCTCAACCACGGTGCGAAAGATCCCGTAGAACAGGAGAAACAGGGCCAGGAGCGAACCGGTTGGCCAGCGTTGTTGCCAGTAGCGGTTTTTCAACAGCCAGAGCAGGGAGAAGAGCACCACCCCTTCGAGAAATGCCTCATAGAGTTGGGAGGGGTGGCGCGGGATTGGCCCGCCTGTGGGAAAGACCATGGCCCAGGGGACATCGCTCATCCGGCCGTAGAGTTCGCCGTTGATGAAGTTGCCGATCCGGCCCAGCCCCAGGCCGATGGGGGTGGTGATGATGTAGACATCCGCGCTCTGCCAGAAAGGCAGGCCGGTGATCCGGCAGAAGAGCAACCCGCCCACCAGCATGCCGACCAGTGCCCCGTGGAAGGACATGCCGCCCTGCCAGGTGGCCAGGATATCCTGGGGGTTCTCCAGATAATAACCGGGATTGTAGAACAGGACGTAGCCCAAGCGGGCGCCCAGCACCAGGCTGATGATCAGCACCAGATTGAGGTTTTCAAAATGTTTGGCCAGCAGAGTAAGGTTGTATCGCTTGATCTGGTGGCGAACCAGCTGATAGGAGGCGATAAAGCCCAGGACATACATGAGGCCGTACCAGCGGACCTGGAGGGGGCCGAGGTGGAGGAGGACGGGGTCGATCTCAGGGTAGGGGAGCATGATGGGCGGCGCAAGGTTAAAGGGATAAGGGAAAAAAACGGGCCAGTGACGGAAGCGCAAAAAAACGGTAGTATGGCCTCCTGTGTCCTGTTTACTCTAACCGCTCCCGGCAGGTGAGACAATGCAAATCAGTCTGATCACCCTCAATGCCCGCTACTCCCATTCCTGCCCGGCGTTGTTCCATGTGCGCAACGCCTTGGCGCAGGCCTTGCCGGAAAGCGGCCTGGGCCTGCACCAGTTCACCATCAACGATCCCTATTATCAAACCCTGATCCGGATCACCGGTGACCAGCCTGAGGCCCTCTGTTTCTCGGTGTATATCTGGAACGCCGACTACATCATGCGGCTGGTTGCAGACCTGCGGCGGATTCTGCCCGAAGTGCCGATCATCCTGGGCGGGCCGGAGGCAACCTTCATGGCGATCCAGAGCCTGCCTGCAGGCTGTACCGTGGTCCGGGGCGAGGTGGAGGGGCTGGGGGATGATTTTTTCCGCGATCTGGCCGCTGGTACTCTCCAAGCCGAGTATCTTGCCGCCCCGGCCCCCCCGTTTGCCATGCCGTATCGGGAGCCCGATTTCGCAC
This sequence comes from Thiovibrio sp. Mzg5, assembly GCF_055379285.1. NCBI lineage: Bacteria > Pseudomonadati > Thermodesulfobacteriota > Desulfobulbia > Desulfobulbales > Thiovibrionaceae > Thiovibrio > Thiovibrio sp. Mzg5. The sequence continues at coordinate 2,517,240 of NZ_AP022872.1, forward strand.
CCCATCTTGCCAACCGCAATATATACTACGAGTCATCCCGAGGCTGTCCGTTTTCCTGCAGTTACTGCCTTTCCTCCGTGGGGCAAGGGGTGCGGTATCGGGAGCTGACCGAGGTGGAACGGGAGTTGGCCCAAATCCTGGCCCATAAGCCAAAGATCATCCGCTTCGTGGACCGGACCTTCAACGCCCTGCCCGAGCGGGCCCTGGGTATCTGGCGCTGGCTCCTCGCCCAGCCGGGGGAGACGCTTTTTCATTTCGAGATCGCCCCGGATCTGTTCAGCGAAGAGATGCTCTCCTTTCTGGCCCAGGTTCCCCAGGGCCGCTTCCAGTTCGAGATCGGCCTGCAGTCCACCAATCCGGCCACCCTGGCGGCGGTGAACCGGAGGATGGATTTGGCCAAGGCTCAAGAGAACATCGGCTGGCTGGTGGCCTTGGGCAATATCCACCTGCATCTTGACCTGATTCTCGGGCTTCCCTGCGAAACCGAGGCCACCTTCCGCACCTCGCTGAATGAGGCCTTCGCCATGGCGCCCCACTATCTCCAGATGGGGTTGCTCAAGGTTCTGCCCGGCACGCCGATCAGTCGGGCCACGGACTTCGGTCTGATCAGTTCAGCCACGCCGCCCTATTCGGTGCTGGCCACCCGCTGGCTGGACCATGCTCCCCTGCGCCGGCTGTACTGGCTGGGCGAGTGCCTGGAGGCCATTTACAACAACCGGTTTTTCCGTAACACCTTGGATTATATAAGGAAAAATGGAGAAGAGCCCTTTGATTTCTTTGCGCAACTGCTCACCATCTGCCAGGCGGCGGATTTTTTTTCGTGCGCGAAAACCCAGGAGCTCATGAACAGGATGCTGGTGGAGCTGGCCCAGACGCGGCCGGATCGGGAGCTGTTTTGTGAGCTGCTCCGCTTTGACTGGCTGGTGAGCGGGCAGAGGTTGCTGCCGCCCTCTCTTGTCGCGGAGTCGTCCAAGGAGATCAGGGATTATCTCTGGCATCACCTACCGGAGGGGTTGGTGCCGCAGTATACCCGGCTGACCAGGAACGAATTTTTCAAGCGGGGCGTCTTTGCCCGGTTTTCCGGCCCGCTCCTCAAGGCCGTGGGTTTGGCGGCGGGGTCGGCCGAATCCGGCTATGTCTGTTTTCTTCCGGAACAGGAGCACGTTGCCGGGCATCAACGCCAGCAGCACACGGTGTTTTTTGTCTAGAGGCGGACCTCGGTGCTTCGACAGGGTTCTCCTGAGATTCTATGGTTTACGTCAAGCATTTTGTAAGCCGTTCTGGGTTAAATGTCGAGCGGTAGTGATGAATAGACCAGGCGGCTCGGGCGATTTTCCGGGCGATGATCACCAACGTTGCGGTCGTACTCCAGCCTTTGCTGCGATAATGCTCATAAATAGGTTTCCAGACTTTGGTTTTGACGGCGGACATCGCGGCATTAAACAGCAGACGGCGTAATTCGCCGGGGCCGCGTTTGGACAAGCGTCTACGGCCAGCCTTGTGACCGGAGTCATTTGCTCTGGGGTCGAAACCGGTGAATGCGACGAACGCATCCGCATTGCGGAAAGGAACTCGTTCCAACGTATTGGTTAAGGCCATGCCCACCAGGGGGCCAACCCCCACAATGGTTTGCAACCGCTGTTGCGTTTCCTTGTGTTGCGGAGAACGGGCAGCAATCGTTGCCATGGCGACATCGATTTTGGCAATCAAAGCGTCGAGCTTGCACAAGACCGCCTTGAGCTCAGGGGCAAACCCGCCCAGGTTGGCCATCGTCAGCTTGAGCGTGCTCTTGATGCGGACGATCTTGGCCCGCCGCCGGATCAGATGGTCCAGCTTGCGCTGGTTGGCCGTGGGGGACGTGTAGGGACGCAGGCGAGTATGCTCTTGCGCGATGAGACGAGCGATTAGTTCGGCATCGACACGGTCGGTTTTGGCGCGGTTGCCCATGGCCTTGGCGTAGTGCCGGGTCTCCATTGGGTTAAGCAGAAATACGGTATAGCCTTGCCTATGCGCCAGATCAGCCAGCAACTCGTGATATCCGCCTGTAGACTCCAGGCCGATACGGCTGCCTGCGGGCAGGGATTTCAGCCAAGCCAGCAAAACTTCATGCTGATTGACAACACTGTGGACAGGAAAGCTTTGCGCAGCACAAGCAACGACAACGGCGTCTTTGGCAACATCCACCCCTACGTTTAGAAAGGTTTGCATGATGGTAGCCTCCAGAAGTAAAGTAATCATGCTGGGGTGGCACACACCGACGTTAGCTTGCGTTCAAATCGGCGGTCAATGCACATGCCGCTAGATTCTTCATCGACGTTTGGGGTGTGGTGGGAGATTTCTCAGTAAGTCTGTCCGCAGCGCGGCAGATGCCAGTCGAAGTCCCTCCACCCCGGCTCTTCTTCTTAGAGCTTCTCAGAAATGAGCTGTAAAAACCATACAAGCCTGCCGAAGGGTGGTTTTTTACACCGCCAGCCGCAGAATCTCGGCAATGGTTGCCTTGGGGTAGAGTCCACCAATCCCCCACTGCCTGGCAAGGCCTTCGGCGTTTTCCGCGATTGCCTCGATGTCGGTGGCCGGAATTCCCATCTCCGCCAAGCGCACCGGCGACTTGATCGCGACAAACCATCGCTCCAGTGCGTCGATTCCTGCTTCGCCGGAATCGAGCCCGAAGATCTCCTTGGCGAACCGCGCGAACTGGCTGGGGTTTTTCGGCAAATACCACTTCATCCAGGCCGGCATGACAATGGAGAGCCCGGCCCCGTGCGGGATGTTGTAGATAGCGCTCAGGGCGTGCTCGATCATGTGGTTGGGAAAGCTGTATTCACCGATCCCGGCCGGGGTCAGGCCGTTTAAGGCCAGGGTGGCGGTCCACATGAAGGAAGCGCGCGCCGTGGCGTGGCTGGGTTCGGCCATGATCAGGTCGGTGGTTTCGATCACCGTTTTGATGATTCCTTCCACCAGGCGGTCCTGGAGATGGGTGCCGGGCTGTTTGGTGAAATAGCCCTCGCAGACATGGCAGATGGCGTCCACCGCGCTGTAGGCCGTGTAATTGAGGGGCACGGAATGGGTCAGCTCCGGGTTGAGGATGGAGACCAACGGGTAGACGTGGGGCGAGGAGATATTGTATTTCTGCTTGGTCTCTGCATTGGTGACCACCGAGTTACCGTTCATCTCGCTGCCGGTGGCAGCCAGGGTCAGGATGGTGAAGATGGGCAGGGCGCGCTCCACCTCCTGGCCGACAAAGAACTGCCAGACATCTTCGTTGGCCAGGGCGCCCACCGCGATGGCCTTTGCCTCGTCCAGCACCGAACCGCCGCCCACCGCCAGGATCGCTTCGATCTTGTCCCGCTTGGCCAGGGTCACCCCTTCTCGGGTATGGGAAAGGAGGGGGTTGGAGTCCACCCCGCCAAATTGGGTACAGACGATGTTGCTTTTCGTAAGGCAGGCCATGACCCGGTCGAGCAGGCCGCTTTTGACCACCGAGTTGCGGCCATAGACCAGCAGCACCCGGTTAATTCCGGCAGCGGTCAGTTCCGCGCCGATCAGGGCTTCTTTGTCTGTGCCGAAGATGATCTTGGTGGGGTTGTGAAAGGTGAAGTCAAACATGATTCCTCCTTTGGTGGATGGTCCGTTTTTTTGTGCTGGGCGTCGGGACGAGAGTGTCGCTAAAAATAACGTATCACTCTGAGACTGTCACCCGGTATCATGAAAAAACAAAGAGAGGAGGCGTTGGGAAGTCAAATCGTGAGGGAGACTGCCGGGAAAAAGGCACAAAAAAAGGCCACCTCTGTTTATGAAGGCGGCCTTGAATTTTTCTTGGCTCCCGGGGAGGGATTCGAACCCCCGACAGGGTGATTAACAGTCACCTGCTCTACCGACTGAGCTACCCAGGAAAAGTTATTCAACTGAACGCGGGCAATATAGCAAGTGCGCATCGGGGCGTCAACATTTTTAGGCGTCGGCATGAAATAACTATGACCGTGGTCCTTTTGTTGCGGCTTTTTGTGCCGGGCACGGCATTGCACCGTTGTCAGCCGCGCTGCTATTTTTGAACAGCGGCTGAGCGGCTCAAAAACAATTCTCTTGACCGGCCACGGGCAGAGTGCTAATAAAGCAGCTTCCCATTATCGTCCGTCGGGGCGTAGCGCAGTCTGGTTAGCGCGCCTGCCTTGGGAGCAGGAGGCCGGAGGTTCGAATCCTCTCGCCCCGACCATTAAAATAAGCATGTTGCGGTAAGTTTCCGCTGCCTATTCCCACTTCATTTTTCTTCGTGATACAAATTTTGATACAAAATTAATCTGCGGTCGCAAGGCTGATAGGGGGTAATGAATTCCTCGTCCTCGCCGTGACCAGCCTGAGTCGGATCAAGGTCCTAGCCAATATTCAAAATATCTGTGCATATTTCTCGGTAATTCCACGCATATTTGGCCTAAAGGTCTGGCCTTTTTATTTTTTTACGATCTCCCGCAGCATCATTTTTGCCTCGGCTTCAGTCGATTTTTCAGTGAAACCGTTCACGTTGACCCATCCATTTTCATAGTCGGCCCGAGAAGGGATACCCCAGCAGTCCACAAGGATATGAATTTTAGCCGCAGTTGCAGCCTCATCTCCCCACATCTTGCGGATCTCTTCTATCCCCTCGATATGATGCCGATGGCGTCGGTGAGCCGGGCCGAACTCGGCAAAGAGCGCATCCAGCCATTCATGTATTTCTTTCCATTCATTGCCCAGTAGACGGTTACAGTCGTAGCAGTGTTCGTGTAGGTATGCCATGGCGCATTATTTCTCAAAATAGTTGAGACGTTCAAGCAACTCGTTGGCCTCGATCATCTTATGACGCAGTTCCTTGATCTCTTGTTCACTGGCGCCTCCAGCCCGGGTCCACTCCAGTAAGAACTCCCGGTGTTCATCCTCGGTTAAAATCCCACAGAACGGTGAGGCCTGTCGCATCGCAGTTGCTTGTTCTGAGTCCTCCGTGGCCACGGCAAGGCATTCCACTATTCCCAGATCCACAAGCCGCTGCCATTCCTCAAGGTACGGCTGCGAATTAACACTTACAATTTTGCGCCAACGGGTAAGCGTTTTTTTCATGTTCTCGAACAGGCGTGGATCTTGCCGGATCTTCTCGGTGATCAACCGGTGCAGCGCCAGGCTGCGCTGATCAATCTCTTGATGGGAGGTCATGGTTCCTCCCAATTATCCCACCACTGCTCGTAGTCGGTGAACAAGGCACAGTCGCCGGGCCGTTCCCCGGGAATCAGAGGGAGGCGGCGGAGCCATTTCTTGAAGGACTCTCGCTCTTCGCTTGGCAGTTCGGATATCCGGACAAAGCATGGCATGTTGTCGGGGCTTGGGTACAGTATAACGCTCATCGCTGCCACCACCAGTGTCTGTAGTCGTTGGGCCAAGCGCAGTTGTCTTTTTTTTCTCCCTCTAGTAAGGGGGCGCCGTGGCCTATGAGCCAGCGCCCAAACGCTTGTCGGTCGCCATCCGGCAGCTCGGAAATTCGGATAAAGGGGATCTTCCCATCGTCACCGTAGTGGACAACCGGTTGCCTGACCAACTGCAGGTCGTCGTCGATCTGCCAGCACTGGCCGCTCATCACGTCCATGCAGGAGAGGAAGCCCTTGGCCATATAGACGCCGGTATCGAGGCAGGCGGCATGGTCGAGATCATGCACCAGCAAATCCCGCTGGGGTGTATGGCCGCAGATCACTTTCTTACCCGAGATATACGGTTTCCAACTTTTTTCAAACCGCAGCCAGTGGAGCGAAAAAAGAGATTGCTCGGCCAGGGGAAGATCCGAGCATAGACCTCCGTGTACAAAGATGAAATCGTTTGTCTCGCAAGCATCGATGCAGGTGTTTAGCAAGAAATCGATATGCTCTTGGGGAATGATCTCGGTCATGAGATTCCGCAGGAGTTTCTGGTAAATCAAAGGGCTGGCGTGGCGGATATTTACATCAATATCGCCCAAGCGTATCTCTTGATCGGAATAAGGCTGGCAGTAAGAGCGCAGGGTTGCCATGCCCTGGTTGCCATGCCAGAGCAGAGCCGGTCTTTGTCTAGTCACGATTTCCCACATTTCCCGGGCTTCCTCGTCGCATTCCGGGGTGACGGGGTAATACTCTTTGGTGGTGGTACCATTAAGGCACATGAGCAACATCGAGTCATGGTTGCCTCTTAAAGAGACTGTATCAAAGTTTTGATGCAGGGTGATAAGGGTGTCGATGACAGCTCTGGAGTCAGGGCCGCGGTCGATGTAGTCGCCCAGTGTGACGATCAGATCGTCCTTAGTAGGCTGCACGGCCATAAGCAGACCGTGGAGTTGCTGAGCGCAGCCGTGGATATCCCCGAAGGCCAAAACGCGCTTGTATTTTTCGTCTTTGGAGAGGATCATTTTTTCTTTTCACCACGCAATGCAGCATCTCGGGCTGTTTCCTCAGCAAGACCATTGGGCCGGTCAAGCTGCAACCACATTTTGTAGTCGTGTACATAGGCACAATTGCCTTCGACTTCTCCGTCAGGCAGTGGGCAACACTGGCCTCTGAGCCAAGCCAGGAAAGACTTGCGCTCTTCAACCGGCAATTCGGAGATCCGGACGAACGGCATCGTGTCGCTGTGGTGGATGAATTTCTCGTTTTCAGTCGTTTGCATATTTGTCACCAGTGTGGATATTTTTCTATTTTAACAGATTTTATGGAAATATCTTGTTGTTTTTGTGTGGTTTTATCCTTAGCAGAGCTTGGGCCGTCACGTGGGAACGGTCTAAGCTCTTAGGCGTAGGCTAGGCTAATGTCTCAGCCTAAAGCGGTCCTTAGCCTGGGCTAACAAAAAAATGTGATAAAAGATGGGGAGGTACTATCTATAGCTTCTTGAGGGTGGCTCGGTATTTTGCTTGGCCAGATGCCATGGTAAACCTACCACCGGGAAATTTGTGGCAAAGGTCCCTAGATAATCCTACCGAAACCGGAAATGCTTCTTTCCAGGCTTGACGATTTAACCTCGGACGAGGTATTCCAGGGAGAATCGTTCAGTCTGGCATGGCAAATCTTGCTGCATGAAAATCAATAGGAATTTTGTTTGGTTCTGTTGTTAAACAATCCTACGATTTGGAACCTTCCCTGCAATCTTGAGGAAATGACTCCCCGTTGGTTGCTTCTCCTGATAACCCAGCAGGCACCGGCCACATCATGTTATTTTTGGAGTAATGTAATCGTAAATTCACCTGGATACATGTAGACATGATTGTGCGGACGAAAATTTTCCGAGACTCTGGCTGGCGCAGAGTCATGTATCTGGGACTTTTTGTTCTTCTGCTGGTCGGCTGCGAGGCCAAGCCGCAGGAAAACTCGGGGCAGGAGCGCCTAGTTCGTCTGGACAAGCTCCAGCAGCTCCCGACCTGGCAATCCGAGCCTGATTCGCAAGCGCTGCGGATCGGCGTGGGAGCCATCCTTTCTCCTCAGGGCACGGCGCTTTCCTACCAGCCGCTCATCGACTACCTGGGCCGCAAGATGGGCAAATCGGCAATCCTGGTGCAGCGCAAAACTTATCAGGAGTTGAACGATCTGCTGGCCAGAAATGTGGTGGACCTCGGCTTCATCTGCACCGGGGCCTATGTCGAAGGCGCTCGGAACGGGGCGATCTCGCTGCTGGTTGTCCCGCAGATCAACGGCAAGACCACCTACCGTGCCTTTATCATTGTGCCTGCCGCTTCTCCGGTCCGGGAATTTGGAGACCTGCGCGGCAAGGTGTTCGCTTTTACTGATCCGCTTTCCAACACCGGCTACCTCTACCCCCTCTCGCTGCTGCATGGGCTGGGGAAGCAGCCTGAAACCTTTTTTGGCCGGACGATTTTCACTTACAGTCATGACCGTTCCATGGCTGCGGTGATGGAGGGCATCGCGGATGGCGCTTCGGTGGACAGCCTGGTCTATGAATTCGCTGGGAAGCGCAACCCGGAAATTTTCAGGCGGACCAGGGTTATCTGGGAATCGCAGGATTTTGGCATCCCTCCGGTGGTGGTGCCGCGCACCATTTCCTCGGAGAAAAAGGCTTTGCTGAAAGAGCTGCTCCTCGGTTTGCATCGCGATGCGGAAGGCGAAAAAGCCCTGGCCGAACTCGGGGTGGAACGCTTCGTGGAGCCTGAGCCAAGCCTTTATGGATTCTAAGGAGAGGCACCCGTGACTGTTGCTCTGACCTCTGTGACAGTGTTTTTCCGGCAAGCCGTGCGCTGGGTCAGATCCGTCCTGCTCAGCGTGCCGCTGAAGCTGAAGATTTTGGGGCTGGCCCTGGCCCTGATCCTTCTTTTTGGCGCGGTCACCATTTATAAGGTGCAGGCGGCGCTCAGCGAGAATATCGACGCCTTTCTCCGGGAAGAGAGCCGCTTCGTGGCAACGGAACTGTCCTATCAGTCCCACGATTATCTGCTGATCAACGATGTCTACGGCCTGACCCAAATGCTCAGGAACACGACGCAGAATCGTCCCGATTTGCGCTATGTCTTTGTCCGTAATGCCGAAGGGCAGGTTGTGGCCCATACCTTTGAGGGTGGGTTTCCGGTCGATCTGCTGGAAAAATCTCCCGGCCTTTCGTCGCCAACCTCCGCCCCGAAATTGCTTCGCACCAATGAGGGAAACATATGGGAGGCGACGGTAGGAATCAGCAACGGCAACGAAGGAGCGGTGGTGGTCGGGGTGAAGGGCGACAGCTTGCGCCGTCAGATCGGGGTGATCACCCGGTCCCTTGCCAGGACCACCCTGCTGGTTGCGATATTCGGGGTGCTCTTGTCCCTAGGGCTGACCTGGATTATCACCAGACCGGTGAGCAGGCTCCTCGAAGCCACCCGGGCCGTGCGGCGCGGGGATTATTCCGTGACCCTGGACCCGACTGAAAGCCAGGATGAACTGGGAAAACTCATGGAGGGCTTCAACGCCATGGTGCTTTCTCTTGCCAGTGCAGATAAGGCCCGCTTGGAAAAGGAACATCTCCAGCGGGATTTCCTGCACCGGGTCATGGCCGGGCAGGAAAGCGAAAGAAAACGCATCGCCCGCGAGCTCCACGACCAGACCGGCCAGGCCCTGGCCTCGGTCATGGTTGATCTCAAGATGCTGGAAAACGCGAAAAACGAGACCGAGACCGGCCATAGTATCGGGAGGTTGCGAAAGGCCATAACCGAGGAGATGGAGGCGATCCATGAGCTGGCGGTGGCGTTGCGGCCCAGCGTGCTGGACGATCTCGGCCTGGTACCAGCGGTGGAGATGCTGGTTCGTGGTTTTATCACTCGCCAGGGGATACCGGTGGAGCTGACGATTATCGGTTTTGCCGAGAAAAGGGCGGATGCCTGCACGGAAACCTGCATCTACAGGATTATTCAGGAAGCCCTCTCCAATGTGGCGCGGCATGCAAAGGCCGCCGAGCTGAGCGTACTCCTGGAATGGCGCGGGGAGAAAATTCGGGGCGTGATCGAGGACAACGGGGTTGGTTTTGCGCCGGAACTGGTTGACGCCAAGACCAAGCTAGGGGTGCTGGGCATGCGGGAGCGGACCCAGTTGCTGCAAGGGACTTTCCGGATTGAAAGCAGTCCAGGCGAGGGTGCCATGCTGGTTTTTGAAATGCCTGTCAAGGCGGGAGTCTGCCATGAACAATGAAATGATTCGGATTCTGGTGGTTGATGATCATCCGGTGCTCCTCTCCGGCCTGAGTCTGCTGCTCAATGCCGAACCGGACATGGTGGTGGCGGGCACTGCCGATTCGGGGCCCAAGGCCCTGGCTCTGGTCAAGGAGCTACAGCCGGACATCGTGCTCCTCGATATCTCTCTGCCCGGAACCAGCGGGCTTCTGCTCCTGCCGGAGATCTTGCGCCTGGCGCTTCAGACCCGCGTCCTCATGCTGACCATGCATGAGGACCATCAGTATCTTAAAGAAGCCGTGGCCAAGGGCGCCAAGGGCTTTATTCTCAAGAAATGTCTGGATGTCGATCTGCTCTATGCCATCCGTTCGGTGATGCGGGGGCAGATGTATATCCATCCCGCCATGATGCCGGATATCCTGGCCGAGCAGGACAAGGGGGCAGCCTCCCCCGATGAGATGCTTTGGCTCTCGCTCAGCAAACGGGAGCAGCAGGTCATGCTCGCGGTGGCCATGGGGTTCACGAGCAGAGAGATTGCTGAGCAGTATTTCCTCAGTGAGAAAACCGTGGCCACGTATCGCTCCAGGGCCATGGCCAAGCTTGGCCTTGAGACCAGGGCCGAATTGGTGGAGTTTGTTTCGCGTCAGAAGTGCTCTGCTGGCTGAGCCGTTTCCGGCAGACGCCTGTCAGGAAAATCCCTACAAAGAAATCAAAAAACCCCCGCTTGTTTTCCTCCTTCGCTTCCCCTATCCTGATCTGTAATCGGATGTGTTTTCGTTTTTTTTGTGTCCCCGGCCCATGGTCATAGGGTCTGTTATAATTCCACCAAATCACAAGAGAGATGCACATGGGAGTGGTCGAAGCGGTCTGCATCAGCGAAAAAAAAGGCATGGTGAAAAAAGAGGTGCCCGAGATTTTCTTGGAGGAAAACTGGGGAATCACCGGGGACGCCCATGCCGGGATCTGGCATCGGCAGGTGTCGCTGCTGGCCGGGGAAAGCATCGATGCGGTAAAGAAAAAGATGCCCCACCTGAAGCACGGGGTGTTCGCTGAGAACATCGTCTGCTGGGGTTTGGAGCTGACCGCGCTTGCCATCGGCGACTGCCTGGTCATTGACGGCCAAGTGGTGCTGGAAGTCACCCAGATCGGCAAGGAATGTCACAACGAAGGCTGCGCCATCAAGAAGGCCACCGGCGATTGCATCATGCCCAAGGAAGGGATCTTCACCAAGGTTATCCATGGCGGGGTTGTCCGGGCGGGTCTTGCCATTGAAAGAGAACGTGTTGCCGTTACGCCATAATTCCATCCCCCTGCCTTGAAAGTTAGCAACATCACGGAGAAAAGAGAAAGGTATTAAAGAATTTGACCTCCTCCTGAAGCGGGGTAAGGCCGTCCTGCCTCCTCCCACGGGAAGGGCGGCCTTATGACCCAAAAAATATAGCAATCTTAATGGAAAACAAACGACACAGCAGTACCCTTGGTCCAAGATACCCACGCAACCACCAAAGGAGAACGATTATGAGAAAGATTTTGATGATCCTGGCATTGCTGGCGATTACGGCCCTGCCTGCAATGGCCGCCGTTGGCGGCGGCGAGGTCACCTTGCAGAACAAGGGCGGCACCGTGGTTTTCAGCCACGAATTCCATGTGGCCGGGTTGGAACAGGCCTGCCAGGCCTGTCATCCCAAGCTCTTTACCACCAGCAAACAGCATAAGGCCGTGACCATGAAGGCCATGCAGAGCGGAGCATCCTGCGGCGCCTGCCATAACGGCGCCAAGGCCTTTTCGGTCAAGGGTAACTGCGCCAAGTGCCATACGAAATAATCCCATAAGGAGAAGCCATGAACGACATTCTCGTTACCATGCACGAAGAGCTGGCACAGGCGCTGCAAAGAAAGCCCGAAGAGCGGCGGTGGGCCATGCTTATCGACCTGCGCAAATGCGTGGGCTGCCATGCCTGCACCATTGCCTGCGTTTCCGAAAACAAGCTGCCCCCTAAGATGCACTACCGCCCGGTGTATGAATACGAGCAGGGCAAGTACCCCAAGGTCTCCCGCACCTTTCTGCCCCGGCCTTGCATGCAGTGCGACAAGCCCCCATGCGTGGACGCCTGCCCCGCCAAGGGCGAAGCGACCTGGAAGGAAACCAAGGGCGTTGCTGCGGGCACCGTGCCCATCGACTATGCCAAGTGCATCGGCTGCGGCAAGTGCGTCCCGGCCTGTCCCTATGGCGCACGGACCATGGATGCGGGCAAGTTCCACGGCGAAGGCACTCCGGCCATCCAGAAATACGAGACCATGCCCTCCTTTGAATACGGCAAGCAATGGCCGCGCTCCGGCAAGAACCAGCCCATCGGCAATGCCCGCAAATGCCATTTCTGCGTGCATAGGCTGCAAAACGGCATGCTCCCCCAGTGCATCACCACCTGTGTGGGCCGGGCCGGGTATTTCGGCGACGAGAACGACCCCAAGAGCCTGATCGCCCAGGTGAAAAAGGCCAACAAGGTGCAGATCCTCAAGGCGGGCAAGGGCACGGCCCCCAGGGTCTACTATGTGTCCAACGACAAGCTGGAAACCTTGTACCGCTAATCCGACCCCGTGTGAAACTATCTCTCTCTGGAGGAGTTATGAATAATTTGAAGAAAACTAAGGAAGAACAGTCCGGCCTTTCCCGGCGGGATTTTCTGCAAAAGACGGCCCTGGCCGGTTGCGCGGCCCTGGCCGCCAGCCAGCTGGATTTCGCCCATATGCTGATCGCACGGGTCGAGGCCGGGGAACTCACCGCGGCCGAGGCCTACGAGCTGATGAAGGCCGAAAACACCCTGTACACTGTGTGCCTCAACTGCAACACCGGCTGCGGCATCAAGGTCAAGGTGCTGGACGGGGTGGCGGTGAAGATCGACGGCAACCCGTACAATCCCTTCACCCTCACCCCCCATCTGCCCATGAAGGAAGATCTGCACTACGCCGCCAAGCTGGACAGCGGTATCTGCCCCAAGGGCCAGGCCGGGCATCAGGGCGCTTACGATCCTTACCGGATCAGCCGGGTGCTGAAACGGGCGGGCAAGCGGGGCGAGGGCAAGTGGCAGGCGATTCCCTTTGACCAGGCGATCAGCGAGATCGTGGGTGGCGGTCTGCTTTTTAAACAGGTGCCAGGCGAGGAAAACCGCCAGGTTGCGGGCCTGAAAGATATCTTCGCTCTCAAGGACGCCAAGGTCTACGAGGAGATGGGCAAGGATGTCGCGGCCCTGCGCAAGAAGAAAACCCCGGAAGAGAAGCTGGCTGCCATCGCCGAGTTCAAGACCAAGCACGCGGCAAATCTCGACAAGCTCATCGACCCGGACCACCCGGACTTCGGCCCCAAGAACAACCAGTTTGTCTACATGTGGGGCCGCAAAAAGGGCGGGCGTGCCGATTTTGCCAAGCGCTTCACCGAGCAGTTCGGCACGGCCAATACCCACGGCCACACCACGGTCTGTCAGGGCTCGCTCTATTTCGCCTCCAAGGCCTTGAGCGAGCAGTACGTGGGCGACACCTTCAAGGACGGCCAGAAATTTTACTGGCAGGCCGATCAGGAGAACTCCGAGTACATCATGTTTGTCGGGGCCAATCTCTTTGACGCCAACTACGGTCCGTCCAACCGCAGTCCGCGCATCACCCAGCGGTTGGCCGACGGCAAGCTCAAAATCACCGTTCTGGACCCCCGTTTTTCCAAACTGGCCAGCAAGGCCAACCGCTGGGTGCCGGTGCTGCCCGGCACCGATGCCGCCTTTGCCAACGGAGTGGCCCGCTGGATTTTGGAAAACAAGCGGTTCGACGCCAAATACCTGGGCAACGCCAACAAGGCAGCAGCCACGGCTGGTAAGGAGACCACCTGGTGCAATGCCGCCTGGCTGATAAAGCTCGATAAGGAGGGCAATCCCGCAAGTCTGCTGCGCGCTTCCGACATCGGCCTCAAGGACAAGGAAACCCGCAAGGACAAGGACGATAAGGAATTCACCTTCGAATATCTGGTGGCCATGCAGGGCGGCAAGCCGGTGGCTTTTGACCCCAACGACGAGAAGGAGGCCGTGGTCGGCGATCTCTTTGTTACCGCCGAGCTCGATGGCAAGGACGGCAAGAAGATCAAGGTCAAGAGCGGGTTGCAGGTGCTGCTCGACACGGTGCGCGAGAAATCCATCCCCGAGTACGCCAAGCTCTGCGGCATCGAGGCCAAGGTGATCGAGGAGGTGGCCAAGGAGTTTACCAGCTACGGCAAGAAGGCCTGTGTGGACATGCATCGCGGCCCGGCTCAGCACACCAATGGCTTTTACAACATCTCGGCCCTGTATGCCCTGAATCTGCTGATCGGCAACTTCGATTGGAAGGGCGGCATGATCGTGGCCTCCACCTTCAACACAGACGGGACCAAGACCGAGGCGCAGCCTTTCAATTTCAAGAAGATCACCCCGAAGAGCCCCAAGGCCTTTGGCCTATCCATCATCCGTCACGATGCTAAGTATGAAGAGTCCACGATCTTCGACGCGACGAAATACCCGGCCAAGCGCAATTGGTGGCCGCTCTCTTCGGATGTGTACGAAGAGATCATCCCCTCCTGCGCCGATGCCTACCCGTATCCGATCAAGGCGCTTTTTTCCTACATGGGGGCGCCCACCTATTCTTTGCCCGCCGGGCACACCCAGATCGAGGCATTGGTCAATCTGGAGCGCATTCCGCTCTACTTTGCCTCGGATATCACCATTGGTGTGACCACCGTATATGCCGACTACATCTTCCCGGATCTCCACTATCTGGAGCGCTGGGAGATGCAGGGCTCGCACCCCAACATGCCGGTTAAGGTGCAGCCCATCCGCCAGCCGGTTATCCCATCGCCCAACGAGATCGTCACCGTATTTGGCGAGCAGCAGCCCATCTCCTATGAGGCGGTTTGGCTGGCCCTGGCCGAGAAATTGGGCCTGCCGGGCTTCGGCCCCAAAGGCTTTGGCGAAGGCCAGCCCCTGACCCGGCCCGACGATTTCTACATCCGCATGGTGGCCAATGTGGCTACAGACGGCAAGGAGCCTGTGGCCGACGCTTCAGCGGCGGAGATCGAGTTGTTTGCCAAGTCCCGCAGGCATCTGCCCAAAAACGTCTTTGACCTGGATCGCTGGAAGGCCATTGCCGGGACGAGTTTCGCTAAGGTCGTGCATGTGCTGAACCGGGGCGGCCGCTTCGAAACCCAGGAGAACAGCTACAAGGGCGACCAGGTGGCCAACAAGTGGGGCAAGTACATCAACCTCTATCAGGAAAAAACTGCCAAGTGCAAGGACGCCTTCACCGGTAAGCACTATCTGGGCATGGCCAAGTACATGCCCATTGTCGATTGCCTGGATCGGCCGCCCACCGAGCAGTCCAAGGGCTACGACCTGCACATGATCACCCAGAAGGATGTGCGAATGACCAAGTCCCGCACCATCACCCAGCAGTACCTGAACGACTCCACGGGAGAGAATGGCATCGTCATCCATGCCAGCGATGCCAAACGTTTGGGCCTCAAAACCGGGGATACAGTCAAGGTTGTTTCGGCCACCAACACGGAAGGGAGCTGGAACCTGAAAAATGGCACAAAGAAGCCGATGGTCGGTAAGGTGCAGGTCACGGAAACCATCCGGCCCGGTATCATTACCTTTCTTCACGGCCAGGGCCACTGGGCCACCGGCGCTGTGGATCAGACCATCGACGGCAAGGTGATCAAGGGCGATCCGCGCCGCGCGATGGGCATCAACGCCAATGCCGCCATGTGGGTGGACCCGCATCTCAAAAACACCTGCATGATCGATAAGGTGGGCGGGAGCGTTTCGTTCTATGACACCAAGGTGAAGTTGGTGAAGGTATAGCCAGCGGTTTTCTGAAAGGGTAACGCAAAAACGAGCTGTCGAGAGATCGGCAGCCCGTTTTTGCGTTGCTTCAAATCCACCACATATTTTGATCTCAAACCATCGCAGCTGAGCAGATCATCATCCAGTCCATAGCGGACCACATCAATTCTTTTTCACTCCGAAATATGGGCAGTTCATTTCCCGACAACCGTGGGGATGTTTTGGGCTGAATTGGCAGGCCGACTTACCTCCACACGGCAAACTGATCGCAAAGTGTTCTTCAAGAAATTCCACCGCAGCCTTAAGCGAGGCCCGCGTATATGCCTTGCAACAGCTAGGTCCGGTCAAATCGGTTATCACCCTTGTTACCCTGGTTACGGCCTCCATGGTGGTACGCTGCTCGCTGTCTTTGCCGCATTGGGCACCAGTAAGCACACTGATACAGGCGCCTAAGGCCGGAACAATGCCGCACACTCCGGTTAGACCGCAATATCCACCATGTGCCTGTTTTCGAGTACGTTTAAACACTTCCTTGATGTCGTCGTCGGTGACGTGTGCTGTGCCCTTGTTTTTTAAAGCGGCCATGAGCGCACCCCCGGCAATATAGGCGTGTTGGCAACCGAGCATGGGAAGACCTGAAAAACTAAAGGCTAATTCGGCAATCTCGTGGGGGTCAATCGATTTCGTGGTAAACATAATATCTTCGATTACCCGCATGGCGTCTTGGTTGTGACAATAATGACCGTTTGGGCAGACAATATGACCAGAGTCTGATCTCTTGCAATAACTGCAGGAAACCTCGGTTGATTTGTCCTGATATTGAAGTGCTTCTCCACAGACCATGCAATGTTCGGTCTGCCGTTTACTTTCGAGGTCAGGCTTATCTGAAGGGGCAATTGGCGGGGATTGAATTTTGTCGGATTTTAACAATTTTTCCGACAACTTTGATAAAAAACCGGACTCTTTTTCCTGGCGACCGCCAGTATTTTCTTCGGGAGCTCAGCAACTGGAATTTTCCGTGGTGGTTTTCTTTTGCTCCAACATACATTTTCTCCCGTTAAGAATGTAGCAAGGTATAGACAACTAAATCTATGCTTAATATCGTGGTGTGAGGTGGTCAATCAGTCAGCCAGTCCTTAACTTCGGCACGGGTCGGGATACGTCCGGCGCATACCAGCTTTTCGTTTATTACCAAAGCGGGGGTGGCGAGAACATCATAGGCTAGGATTTCGGCGTAATCGCTCACCTTGACGAATTCCACTTCTAGCCCTAGATCAGAAATCGCCTCACGGGCAACGCTCTCTATTTTTTTACAATTGCCGCATCCTGGCCCAAGAATTTTTATTGTCAACATGATTGCCTCCTCGATAAATTTTAGGGTAATTTTTCATGGAACAGGCGATGGCGACAGACTGCGTCGGCTCACCAAGTGCAGCACAAGCGCAAGACCAGCCAGAAAAAGGCACAGGTATAACGAAATCAACCAGAGGCTCATGCCATCTATCCAGGTGCCGTAGAGCAACCCCGCCAATGTGCTGAACAGCGCCACCCAGCCCACATAAGTCCATGTTTTCAAGCGGCCGATGATGGTGGAGGTGATGAGGATGCTCTGCAGACTCAATTCGGGATCGGCCATGAGGTAGGCGAGCAGTGGTCCACGGTGCATCCCCAGACCGAGGAACATGTGGGCGATGGGGACCTCTACTAGGGTGGGGAAATACATGAACACGCCGAAAACAACCCCGGCGAGATTGCCGAGGATGGTGTTGCCGCCCGCTAGATATTGAATCCAGGTCGGCCGGATGAATTGCCGGATGACCCCCACCAGAAAGACACCAACAATGAGCAGAGGGAATATCTGCTTGACGAACTTCCATGTCTCCCACAACCAAGCATGTACCTCCCGTTCTTCAAGGTGGCGACTGGCCAGGTAGGTGAGTAGTGCCAGGCTGAACGCTACGCCAAAGCTTTTGCCGGTGAGATTGATGACAAGGCCAAAGGGCTGCGGAGTCATCCCCACCGATGCGGTAAGCAGAGTGAGCGCGGCAAGTCCGAGTGTGGCCCAAGCCCAGCCGTTGAATCCTTCGATGATGTTTTCTAGGCCCTTCCAGGCAGGAAGGGCAATAGCCATGAGCAGGACGATGAGGATTGCGCCTTGGGCCGTTACCCCCTCCTCGCCTTTACTGGCATCGAATGGCACCAGGGAAAAGAGGATCTCCTGAAAATGATCCATGCCCGAAATTGGCACAAGTAACTGTCCGTAGCTCTTGGTCAGCAGGTCGATTTTGAGTACTCCAGCCAGAAGAAGCGCTACCAAGGTCAGCAGGAAAAAAAGCACAGGTCGGCTTAATTGGCCTTGCCCGGTAAAAAGTGTGTCTGTCATCGTATCGTGCGCGATATCTTCTCGCCGGAAGAGAAGCGCCATGATCATACCGATGCCGACGCCAAATGAGAGCGACAGGAAGAAACGGGCCAAGGCGAGGTCCACGCCAATGACACTGCCAGTGTAGATCAGGGCCAAAATATTCGCAGCCGGAGCGAAGAAGAGAAAGGTGATGGCCGGCCCCAGCCCAGCGCCTTTTTTGTAGATGCCGGCGAAGAGCGGCACGATGGTACAGGAACAGACCGAAAGTACCGAGGCTGCCAGGATGGCGGCTGGATAGGAAAGGAGCCGGGGCGTATTGCGGCCAAGGAGGCGGGTTACCGTGCCCTTGGGAATGAGCGCGGCCATACAGCCGGCGATACAGAAGGCTGGAACGAGGCAGAGCAGGACATGGGCGGCGAGATACGTCGCCACATTTCTCAGGCCGCTCTGTGCCAGGTTGAGAGCGAATTCCTGGGCATCCATATCTTTCCTCCCTGTGTGGTGTTGATGGCCCGAATGATTCGGCTTCCGTTCAGACGAACGGCCTGATCAGAAAATAGACCCCAAGCCCGGCGATTAGCACCCCGGCCCCCTTGCGGAACCAGGGGCTTGCTTGACTGAAGGAGGAACTGGCCAGCAGTCGTTTCACCGTGGCGGTTGAGCTGCCGGCCACGGCAATGGGCAGGCAGTGGCCGATGGCAAAAAGGAGGATAAACAAGACTCCGGTCAGCACTTGCTGTTGCACCGTGATGATCGCCAGGATGGGGGCGATAAAACCGAAGGTGCAGGAGCCGGAAAGAACGCCATAGGCCAGCCCGAGGACAAAGGCGCCCCACGCCCCCCGGACCTTTAATTTTGCCATGAGCCCGCTTGGTACGGAGCACTTGGCAATACCCAGCATGTCAACGGCCACCCAGAGCAGGATCAACCCCACGGCCATGGTCCAGTATGGCCCCACGTCACCCAACATTCTGCCGAGCAGGGCGCAGATCACCCCCACCAGGACGATGGTCAGAAAAAGGCCGACACTGAACAGCACCGCGTAGTGTACGGCCTGCCTACCCTTGACCAGTTGTTCCTGTCCGCCCACATAGGCCACCACCAAAGGGATGGAGGCCAAGTGGCAGGGGCTAAGCAAGACGCTGATCATGCCCCAGAGAAAACAGCCCAGTGCTGCCAGGGCGAGGCCCGCGCCCATCCATTCATTGACTTGGAGGAAAAGAGCATCCATTACTTGCCGCTCCCACCAGCGGGCTGGGCAACGCCCATCTGGGCAAGCTGGGCGACAATGGTCTTCTTATCCATGAAGCCGCTGTGGCGGTATACCTCATTGCCTGCGCGGTCGAAAAAAATCTGAGTGGGGATCATGCTCACCTTGAATTTCTTGCCCTCGTCCGGATTCTTCCAGACATCGATAAAGATGATTGCCGCCTTGCCCCGGTACTCTGCTTCCAACTCCTCGATGATGGGCGCCATCATCTTGCAGGGGATGCAGGCCGTGGCTCCGAGATCAACCATGGTCACCGTGTCGGGAATCGGCACCGGCGCGGATGTGCTTGCCGCCGTGCCGGTGGAGGTGTGTAGGACTACCAATGCGACCAGCAACAATGCAAATCGGACAATTGTTTTCATGTGTTCTCCTTGATGTTGTATGGGATGCTCCCTTGCGAAGAGGAGCTATTGCAAAGCATCTACTGTACCGGGGCAATGAAATCCCTGGCTGCGTCGCCCCGGAGCAGTTCGGCAAGCCCGATCAGTCCGTCATGTAGGTACCTGACCCGGTATCCTTTTGTGGTGAGAAACATTCTGGCTATATGTGAGCGATCGTTATGGGGGCAGGCGGTGACGATGAGCTTGTTCTTGTCCAGCTCGCCCAGCCGGACCGGCAATTCGTTGAGCGGGATGTTTTTGGCAAAACCCATCCGCCAGGCGGCGACCTCCTCAGGGAAGCGGATGTCGATGAGCTGGACTTCGCCTTTCTTGAGCAGCTCGACCAACTCCTTGCTTTCGATCTTCATATCCTTGCGTTCCTGGTAGGTGAAGCCCGCCAGATATTCGTCAAACTTGTCGGCGTTGGACGTGGCTGGCAGCACGAGAAATAGCGTCAAGGCAAGAAAGGCTGCGGGTACGGATGGTGTTTTCATCGGTCGCCTCCTGTGGGTGATCAAGGGTGTTGGGATTGAACAGCACCGGACGTTGCCGCCTTTCCGGGCCAGCAGCAACCCTGATCTTTGTTGTTGATATGACAGATGCCCTCCCCATCCTCCACTTCTATCTGTAGGGTGGTGTGGTGGATCGCAAAATCGTGGCGCAGGTGTTCGGCGGTCTGGTGGAGAAAATCATCACCGCCGCCCTTTGGCATGATCAAATGGGCGGTGAGTACGGTTTCCGTGGTACTGGCCGCCCAGATGTGTAGATCGTGGACGCATTGCACCCCCGGCAGCTCGGTGAGATAGTCGAGCACCGCCTCCGCCTCGATATGCTCGGGGACCCCAGCCATGGTGAGATGGAGCGAATCCTTGAGCAACCTCCAGCCGGCAATAAGGACCACAATAGCGATGCCTATGGAAATCAGCGGGTCAAGCCAGTTCCAGCCTGTGGCCATGATGGCGAATCCGGCCACTACCACTCCGGCCGAGACTGCGGCATCGGCCGTCATGTGCAGGAAGGCCCCCTTGATGTTGAGATCATTCTTCCGGCCCGAGATGAAGAGCAGCGCGGTGGCGGTGTTGATCACCACCCCGATGGCGGCGACCACGGTGACGGCCATGCCGTTTACCTCGGCAGGATGGCGCAGTCGGCCCACCGCCTCCCAGAGGATGACCCCGATGGCGGCATACAAAAACAGTGCGCTTCCCAGGGAGACCAAGATGGTGCCCTTTTTGAAACCATAGGTGTGCCGGGCTGTGGCCCTGCGCTTGGCCAAGGCCATGCCGCCCCAGGCCAAGAGCAGGGTCATGACGTCGCTCAGGTTATGCCCGGCGTCGGCCATCAGCGCCAGGGAATTGGCCATGAAACCGTAGCCCCCCTCCACCAGGACAAAGATCAGGTTCAGCGCCGTGCCGATGGCAAAGGCCCTGCTGAAGTCGGCAGGAGCGTGATCGTGCCCATCGTGGTCGTGGTTATGCGCCATGGAAAATCACCCGCAACGAATTTTCTTTGTCTCAGATCGTATTCCCTGAGCGATCACCGTGCTATTTCTCCAGAGGGTAGCTTCCAGCAGTCCCTATGGCGAGGGCCTTGAGCGTCGCTCCGGTAGCGGGGACGACATTCCAGGCCATCATTCCCCATTTCATTCCATAAGCGTTGTAGCCGAGCATTTTGAGAATAGAGAGAACCTTGGTCGATTCATGACCGGAATTGCAGTAGAGGATGATTTCCTTGTCGCGGGGAAGCTTGGCAAGGTTTTGTGCATTGGCAATGTCACGATAAGGAATATTTATCGCCGTGGGGATATGCCCGGCTTGGAAATCCTTGGCAGATCGGACATCCACCAGAACATAATCTTTGGCGTTCGCTTGGATGCGCTCATAAACAGCGTCGGGAGCAATCAGAAAAGTGCTTTCCGGGGTAGAGGTGAGAAATTCAACGGCGACTTTTTGCACAGTCTTCGCTTCTTCAGGGGTGAGCGCATACGACATGGAGGAACAGCCAAGAGAAAGAACCAGAATTCCCAATGCTGCTTTTGACGGTGTTGCCATGGTGAAGATCCTTTTTGAAAATTATTAAGATATTGTGAAATGTTCCATAACATTATTGGTTGCCCGCCTGCGGTCCTCGCACCGCCCGCACATAGCCGGCATTCTTGTATTCGATCTCCTGATCGCCCCGGCACATGCAAGAGATATCGAGCTTGATCGGTTGTGTTCCTTTGTGTGTCTCCAGCGTCCAGTATTTGTTGTCGAATTTTGGGAACTCGATGCCGCCATTATTTTTGAGAACAAAGACTCGCAACAGATCCCAGCGTTCCTCAAGGGTCGGCAGACGCCAGTCATGGTAGCCGCCCAGGTCTAGGCTGCTGGCATACTGGGCCGCCTTTTCCTTTGTGTCGAATTGTTCCGGGCTTTTGTCGAGTTGCCAGATGAGCCCGGTTTTGCTGTCCTTGATCATGAGGTTGTCAAGTTGTACCAGGCGTGCTTCCCCCGCAAAGGCCAGCGAGGTGGTGAAGGCAGCAAGCAACACGACTACGAGACAGAAGCGGTTTTTTCTCATGAGGTCTCCCCTTGTTATTTTTATGGAAACACTTACCGGAGTCGGCGCAATTACTCATCAAAATGAAAACGGTCCAGGTAGGCGGAGAGCGGTTTCCTCGCTTCAGAAGACAGAGCTGGGCAATGTTCCGCGCTCTTGCCGCCCTCTGCCGCCATGGAGGCGAACACAATGCAGGTCGGCTGGCCACATTTTTGGCAATTCGTTTTGGGCAATAGTCGCAGAATCGCTATGACCTGCGGTCGCGGCGCAGCCTGGAAACTGGGGGTGAGCTCAGCCCTTCTCTCCCAGGTGTTGTTGATTTCCTGTTGCAGCCATTGAAGGATTTTTTCGGCCTCTTCGGCATCCTGCAAGGCGTTGATGGCGATATGGTCATCATGTACAGAGATCAGTTTGCCCTGACTACGGAAAGCTACAGAAGGTGGCTCCTTGACATAGATATAACCTCCCAGCACTGCGTTTAAATAGGGAATCACTTCTCCGATGTCTTGTTCCAGCTTGGCAATGCAATGTACGGTCTGCGCCTCGGGTCGACATGCGGCCCTGGTGATTTCTTTTGTCCATCCCTTCAGTAGCACAGCGCCCTCCCTTCTTTGGTGAGGAATCTCAACATCTGTAACATCTCCACTACCAGTATCTGCTTACGGAAGAGCCGGAATAAAGAGAACCGGCTGTGCGGCATGCCGGGCGACATGGTGCGCCACGCTGCCCAGCAGAATTTCTCGGGTGATGCTCTTGCCTTGGGTTCCCATCAGGATCAGGGAACAGCCCTCGGCTTTGGCCCTCTTTATAATTTCAACCTCCGGGCTTCCTTGGGCGAGGTCGATGCGCACATCCGACGTTCCTAGACCTTTCAGCCAGACTTGCAGCCGTTGCAGGCGGAGTCCGTCAAGGTTTTGCAGCTCCTTGAGGCGATGGCTGAGATGCGGCGCTGGCCGGGACCGGTCCTGGACATGCAGCAGGGTTGCCGGACAGTTTGTGGCACGGACCACGGTTTCAAGATAGGCAAAAGCAATCTCCGCCGTATCGGAAAAATCGGTGGGATAGAGGATATGGGAGAAAAGGTCCGGCAGTTCCCGTCCAGCTTCCAAGGCCGGCAACGTGCCGGGGATGAGGAGCAGCGGTCTTCTTGTGGTATGCAGCAGCTTTGCGGACACGTTGCCCAGCGGGCTGCTGGCCAATATCATGGATTCGATCAGCCCCCTGCCATGCGTGCTGATGATAATGACGGATACGTCCTTTCTTTCGGCAAGGTCATTGAGGGCGCGAGCTGGAATCCCAGCCGGGATTTCAATGGAGGTCTTGAACCCCGCCTCTTCGAGAATTTTTTTCTGCCGCTCCAGCTCTGGACGTGCCTGGTTGATCAGCATTTCGTCAAGTCCAGGAGGCGCGTCCACGATAACGTGAGCCAGGATAGCCTCCTCCGCCCCCAGTTTTTTCAGGAAAACGGCATAAGAGATGAGGTTGTTGTCCGGGGGGTAAGGATCGACGCAAACCAGAATTTTTTTGAACATTTCATCCCTCCTTGTGGTGATGCGTAATGGCTGGGCCGCGCACGCTTACTCTGGTCCGTCCAAGGGATCGGCGCAACACAATCACACCCGGCGGCCCTGTTGGCTGTCTGGTGCTGATCTGCCTCATTGCTTGATCCAACCCAGGGCTTCGGCTTTGGATGGCACCTTGCCGACGCATTTGATCTGGCCGTCGATGACCACCGCCGGGGTGGAAAAAACCCCGAACTTGGCAATCTGCTGAAAATCGCTGATTTTCTCGATGGTGGCGGCAACACCAGCCTCTTCGACCACGGCCCGCATGAGTTTTTCAGCCTCCGCGCACTTCGTACATCCTGGTCCCAGTACCTTGATTTCCACAATTGTCCTCCGTATCAGATGATAATGTTGAAGAGATAGCCCACCAGCATGATGCCGGTACCCACCACGCCGATAAACACCGCGATGAGGCGCGGTTTGAGCACCTTCCGAAGAATGACCATTTCCGGAAGCGACAGGGCGATGACGGCCATCATGAAGGCGAGCACCGTACCCAGCGCCGCCCCCTTGCCGAGCAGGGCCTCCACCACCGGCACGATACCGGCTGCGTTGGAATACATGGGGATGCCAATCAGCACCGCCATCGGCACCGACCACCAGGCACCCTTGCCCATGATCGAGGCCATGAAGCCTTCGGGCACATAGCCGTGGATTCCGGCGCCCACTGCGATTCCTACCACCACATAGATCCAGACCTTGCCTACGATTTCCCGCACTGCTGTCTTTCCTTGTCCGAACCGTTCCGCCCAGGTCAGCCTTTGATCCGGGATGTCAGAGGCATTGACGTGCATCTCCCGCACCCAATCCTCGATGTGCTCTTCCATCCCCAGGCGGCCGATGGTCCAACCGGCGAGAATGGCGATCACAAGGCCGGTCCCAAGATAGAGCGCCGCCACCTTCCAACCCAGCAAACCGTAAAGAAGCACCAGGGCGATTTCGTTGACCATGGGGGCTGAGATCAAAAAGGAGAAGGTCACTCCCAGAGGGACGCCTGCCGTCACAAAACCGATGAACAGGGGTACTGCCGAGCAGGAGCAAAAGGGAGTGACGATGCCGAGCAAGGCGGCAAGCACGTTGCCCACGGATTCGCGTTTGCCGGCCAGAATTTTCCGGGTGCGTTCCGGGGTGAAGAAGGAACGGAGCACCCCGACCCCGTAAACAATCAGGGTGAGCAGCATCAGTACCTTTGGTGTGTCGTAGAAAAAGAAAAGCATAGCCTCGCCCAGCCGGCTGCCAGGTTCCAGGCCGAGCAGGGAAAAGGCAAGATATTCGGCCAGGCTGTGCAGTTGCCCATACAGGGCAAACCAGAGGCCAATTCCGGCAAGGGCGACCAGGACTTTGCCTATTGCCGAGGCGGTAAGCGGCGAAGCGGGTTGCGGGTTTTCGGTTGGATTGTGCATGTTGTCGGGGGTGACAGGCTGCATGGTGTAGTTCCCTATTGCCGGAAGATTATTCCGGTGTTCCCTGATATTTTTTTAGCCATTGGAGAATCTCATGGGGCTCCGGCACCCGGCCCGAACATTTCACATCTCCGCCGATAACCACGGCAGGCGTGGATAACACCCCGAATTCCGCAATCTTGTCCACGCTTGAAATTTCTTCAATCTGTGCCGGGAGGCCATGTTCTTCAATCACCTGCCGGACAATGTCCGCGACCTGGATACATTTTTTGCAGCCTGGCCCCAGGATTTTTATATCAATGTCCATTTCCATGATTTTACTCCGTTAAATTTATTCCGTTAGTCCTGGCAGGTGATGGCCTCATGGTTTGCAGGAAACATGGCAGACCCCGGCCAGTGTTTCCTTGGTAAAGGGGAAGTATTTTTTTCTAAACCAGAGCGCCACGTTGACCAGCCCGATGAGCACCGGTACCTCCACCAGCGGTCCGATTACGGCGGCAAAGGCCACGCCGGAGTTGATGCCGAACACGGCGATGGCCACGGCGATGGCCAGCTCGAAGTTGTTGGAGGCGGCGGTGAAGGAGAGGGTGGCGGACTGCTCGTAGGTGGCCCCCACCTTTATGGACATGAAAAAGGAGACCAGGAACATGACCAGAAAGTAGATGGTGAGCGGGATGGCGATGCGGATCACGTCAAAGGGCAGCTGCACGATGTATTCGCCCTTGAGGGAAAACATCACCATGATGGTGAAGAGCAGGAAAACTAGGGTGAAGGGGCTGATCCTGGGGATGAGTTTTTCCTGGCACCATTTTTCGCCTTTGAGCTTCACCCCGATGAAGCGGGTCAGCATCCCGGCGATAAAGGGGATGCCGAGGTAGATGAAGACCGACTCGGCGATCTGGCCCATAGAGATGTCCACCACCGCGCCGGTCAGCCCCAACCAGCCAGGAAGCACGGAGATGAAAAACCAGGCATAGACAGAGAAGAAGAGCACCTGGAAGATGGAGTTGAAGGCCACCAGCCCGGCGCAGTACTCGGTGTCGCCGCTGGCCAGATCGTTCCAAACAATGACCATGGCAATGCAGCGGGCCAGGCCGATGAGGATGAGTCCCACCATATATTCGTGGTGGCCGGAAAGAAAAGTAATGGCCAGGAAAAACATGAGGAGTGGGCCGAGGATCCAGTTCTGCACTAGGGAAAGGGCCAGCACCCTGAAATTGCGGAAAACCTCGTGCAGCTTTTCATAGCGCACCTTGGCCAGGGGTGGGTACATCATGAGGATCAGGCCGATGGCGATGGGGATGTTGGTGGTGCCGACCTGAAAGGAGTTGATGATCTTGGTGACCGGCGGATAGAGATAGCCAGCCATCACCCCGATGAACATGGCCAGAAAGATCCAGAGGGTGAGGTACTGGTCGAGAAAACTCAATTTTTTTTCGGTGTTTGGCACGGCGAGCCTCCTGTGTCAATTGCCAACTAGGCGGATGAGCGCGGCAAAAAAAATCAGGCACATTTTTTCTTGGTGCGTCGGAAGTCCTCGAGGGTTGCGTAGTCCTGCTGCGTGTCCGGTAGCTCGGTCAATCTCTTGCCGAGTAACTCGACCAGTTCCTTGGCAAGCGGGGTCGGCATCTCCGCGAGCCGGTAATACATCCAGACCCCGACACGTCTGCCTTCGACCCAGCCTGTGTTGCGCAGATAGGCAAGGTGCCGGGAGATCGTGGATTGCGGCAATTCGAGTACGGCCATTAGGTCACAAACACAGAGCTCGCCGCCCAAGAGTAGGGCCAGAATCCGCAAGCGGGGCTCCTCGGATAAGGCTTTGAAAAATTGTGCTGTTGTCCGCATATGTCTCCTGGTCGAATTCAGGTTGAGGGGTTCTTGGCTGAAAAGGTCTATGTCTGACCTTATCCGCCTAGGCGGATAAATGTCAAAGTATATTTATCCGCCTAGGCGGGTAGGTAGCGTCATCCGGGGCTGGTTGCTTATCCGCCAGGCAAAGGGTGCGCTGACTCCCGGCACATGCACAACTTCCAGATGCGCCGACTGTTGTTTCGAGGAGAGCGCCTCGGTCAATATTCTGGCCTTGTCTTCCGTCAAGGCCGCTTTTTCCAAGGCCATGATTCGCTGGCCTTCCATTTCCACGGCCTGGCGCAAGGCCAGAAGTTTCTCCAGGCTGTCGGGCTCGGACATGATCCGGGCGATATCGTCGGCCATTTCCTTCACGATGGATTGATCTGGATGCTTGCGTTGGGTTGCGGTGAAAATCCGGGCGAGTCTTTGCCACGTTTCGGGGGCGGATTTTTTCCGCCGGCGCACTGCCTGGATGGCTGTGTAGAGCAGGCCGGCAGGGGAGAGAGTCTCACGGAGAGCTTTGAGTCGAGGGAGATTATCCCGGACGATCACCCCGTCGGCGTGATGGCAGATAAACAAATAACTCCCCGCAAAGCTCAAAACCCGATCGACCTCCTGTATCGCAGCCGAAACGTTGGAGTACTCAATAGCGAATTGACTGGTAATTGCCTCGAAGCTCCCGTTATCAAAGGGGAGATTTTCAAGCCTGGTTCCGGGATGCAGGGTGATGGCTTTGTCCATTTCGGGAAGCACGGCTGCATAATCGACGCCGGTTAATTGCAGATCGGGACGAAAGGCTTGTGCCTCGATAAGCACGGCCCCAACGCCGGTGCCCAGGTCCAACAGCCGTGCGCCCAGGGGAAGACTGGCAAAGAATTGTCGCCATATTTCCTGGAGATGATTGACCGCCACGTCAGGCAAATCCGGTAGGCAGCCGCGTGACGTGGCAGGCGCCTTGGACCAGTAATGGGTCCAGGCGGTCACTTCATGTTTCAGGGGCATGTTTTTTATTGCGAAACTCGGTTTTTTGGCGGAGCTTGGGCGGTGTGACTGGTATTCAAAGGTATTATTCTCCCCTTTGTACTGCCGGGTTGCGCGGTCATCACCCATCAAAATGAAAACGGCTCAGGTAGGCGGCCAGCTCTTTTCGTGCATTGAGTGGCAGGGCCGGGCAATCTGCCTCGCTCTTGCCGCCCTCGGCAGCCAGACAGGCGAAGGCAGTGCAGGTAGAAAGGCCGCATTGGCCGCAATCAGTCTTGGGTAGGAATTTCAGAATATCCGCAGGCTTTGGCCACGGGGCGGCTGTATATTTGGGGGTAATCTCTCCCCGTTTTTCCCAGGCCAGGTTGATTTCCTGCCGGAGCCAGGCCAGGATTTCCTTGGCCTCGATCGGGTTTTTTACGCAATTGATGGCGATGCTGTCCGCATCCACAGTGATGAGTTTGCCCTGGGAATAATGGAAGGTGAGCAAGGGCGGTTCCTTGATATAGGTGTAGCCGCCCAGGATGGCATTCAGGTAGGGAAGGGCCTCGCTCACATTCTGATCGAGATGGGCTAGGCAACGCAGGGCCTGCCCCTTGTTTCGACAGCAGTTGGCATGGGAAAATTCTACGGTAAAGGAGGTGAGCAGCATTTCTTTCTCCATGGCAGCGGGAAGCAGTCCGGGATCAGGGGGTGCGGGAAACATGGCATAAGCGCCGGTCATCCTTGCGGAACTCCGCTGCATCGGGCCAACGGTATGTCCGCGTTGTCTTCCGACATTTGCTCTTCTTGTACAGTGCTGTCAAAATCGGCTGCCCCTGTGGTGGCATAAACGGATTTGTACGCCAGGTACCTCGCATCGTAAGAAAGCTGTGGGATGTGCGCATTTTCCAGGATAAAGCATTCCAGCTGTTTGGCCAGATCGGCGGAAAGCTCGCCGAAGCAGATCCGTCTTTCCCGGATAAAGTAGTCGCTTGAAAAAAAACTGCCATGAACGTGATCGCTGATGTGCTCAAAGGGAATTTCATGAATATATGTGCCGCCGACTGTAAAGAGCATCCCCTCCGGTGGAAACTCTTTGGGAGGGCGATTGTCGGCAATGTATGTAAATGTTACGCCATCCATGCTTATGTCGAGAACCCTGCCGACCTCATTATGGAACACATACATCTCCTGGCTTGGGGTGAACCGGGGGAATTTTCCGCAGCGCCCGTCTTCTGGTTTTTTCATGGGCGGTTCTCCTGTCTGGGGTCTGCCGGGTTCGGCTAAGACATTTTTTTGTGAGTTTTTTTTACGAAAGCGAGTAAATATTACCTGAATACACGTTGAAAGTGCATTCAGGAGGATACGCGATGGTCAATGGCCCGGATTATCATTTTTTGCAAGCGATCCCTGTTTTTTCCGGTCTTCCGGACGAAGTGCTCCGGGAGTTGCTGGTCCGTTGCCGGAAAAAGAAATTCCGCAGCGGCCAGCATGTTTTTTATCAGGACGATACCGTGGAGCATCTCTACATTGTCGAGATGGGCTCGGTGGAGATTTACAAAAGCGATGTCAATGGCCGTAAGGTTACCCTCTGGCATGTCGATGCGGGGAAGGTTTTCTGTTTGGCCAATCTGTTCGCCGGCAGATCCTTTGCCAACGCACTGGCCCAGGAGGACAGCCTGATTTATTGCCTGCCGCGTCGGGATCTGGACTGGATTTTGACCCAGCATCATGAGCTCGCCCTGCATTTCATCACCTGTATCTCTTCAAAGCTGGCCGCCTACGCGACCTTGCTTGAGGATTTCACCTTTAAGAATGTGCAGGAGCGGCTGATCAAGATCCTGCTCACCAATTCCCTGCCGGGCAAGGACAACATCCCGGTGTGCAGCCTTTCCCAGAGCGAACTGGCCTGTCGGCTGGGCACCTGCCGGGAGGTGGTCTCCCGTGGTCTGACCAAACTCAAAAACGAGGGGCTTCTGGATACGGTGAGCACGGGGAAATTATCGCGTATCATGCTGAAAGACCCTGCCAGGTTGCAGGATCTGGGTGAACCCCTTTGATTGGGTTCGTAGTTTTAGCGCCGTAATCTGCAAGGGTGTCATTGAGCCTTATCTTGCCTGATTTTTTTCTCCTGGCCAAAGGCCCCGGCTGGCCGCGGGAGGCCAGCCGGGAAGGAGATAAGTGGTACTACAAAGGGCCGTAACTGCCCTAAATAGCTTCTTTTACAGCACGCCTAACGGCACTTGCCGCCAGGTGTTTAATCTTCGCCTTTCGGCTCTGCCCACTTGAAGCGAATCAATCGTTCTTTTCCGTTCTTGGCTTCAACCTGTTCTGGTTGAGAGTTAACGGTTTGTTTTTCTGTAGTAGCTTGTTGGGCCCTAGCCGCAGGCTTGGCTGTGGTCGGCATGTCCAGCCCTGCTATGGCATCGGTCTTCCCTTGAAAGGTTACTCCCTGAATGGCCCCCGTGTATTGGATCAACACCGCATTGCCGGAGGTAAGATGTACGACCAGCTCTTCGGCAAAAGCGGTGCCGCTCGGGATCAGGCCAAGCAGGACGAAGAGAATTATTTTTTTCATTTTTTCTCCTGATGGGGTGTTCTGCCGTTTTGTTGTTTTTCCCCCAACGTCAAGTTGGGGGAACAGGCCTTCCCGCCTTGCCGGGCAAGAAGGCCTGTAAAAAATCATGACGGGTTAAAATGAAACCATGAACATGGCCGCCACTGTATCGTAACTGGTTGTTGTGGCAGTAGCGGGGGTGAGGAAGTCTATATAATCACCAAGATTCGTGGGCTTGTCAAAGTCTGTACGGTAGTATTCCAGGGTGAATCGAATCTTGTCATCCCCCTTGACATAGTAGTTCGCCCCGATACCCCAAATTTTCACGGTCTGATCGTCGACTCCAAGGAAGTTTGCCACATCCCAATTCTCATAGCGGGCAAAGGGCTGGATTTTGCCTTTTGCTCCCACGGTGAGAGGGAGAACATAACCCAGTTTTGCGTAATAGCCCTCCCTCTGACCGGTGCCTCCACCCACTACGGTTCCCAGGTCAGCAGGAGAACGGGCGGTTTTGTAGGCATCGTCAAAATCAACATTGAGATAGAGGGCGGTGGCGGTGATAACACCGCCATCGGCAAAGGGGTATTCGAAGAAAATATCTGCGGTATAGGCCTGGTAATCTACGGTCTCCTGATTGGTGACCGCAGTCGCAAAACCGTTTGCTGTCGTATTTTTATAGGCGGCATCTGCCTCATAGGCCGCACCACCGCCAATGGTCAAAATCTTGCCCTTTTTCCCGAGATAGGTGCCCTTGTAGCCGCCAGCGCTGGCGCTGGTTTCTGGGTCTAAAAATGAATAGTGGAGCCGGGCCACATATTGCAAGTTGCTGCTGGGCTCAGCGCTTGTGGTATAGTCCTTGTCCAGAAAAGGGTTATAGAATGCGGCCGTGCCTTCTCTCCCCTCCATGATCCCGGCGAAATATTTCAGGTGATCACCCATGAACGCGCCGGTGGCCACAACACCCATATCCCGGCTATTTTTGGTGGCATCCGTGCCAAAGGGGGAATAGACAAAGGAGGATCGCTCGTGGCTCAACGGAGCAAAGCACTCATCCAGATTGGCGCGGGTGAGAGGCGTCTTGGTCAGACCGACCTTCAGGTTGAGTTCATCGTTGAACATCCCGATGAGGTAGCCATCGGTCAGTCTGATCTGGGAATTGGTCTTGCTGTTACTTTTGGCAAGTTCATAGCCGCCGCCCCCGACATTACGGGTGGCGCTGGTGCCGCCGCAGGTCTGGAATTTGGCGCCCCAGGTGTCATCAAACATGCCGGTGAAGACAATTCTGGCCCTCCGAAGATCAGCATCCCAACGACTTGCCTGGCCATCTGAGCCGGAACCAAAATTCGTGTGGTCTAAAATTCCCTGAAATTTCACATCGAGTTGCAGGTAGCCGCCATCATTGCCGAATTCAATGGATGGTCCGGCGTTGGCCTTTTCCGGCAAGGCCAGTCCACCTGCAAGGCATGAACAGAAGGCTGTTGCGGCAAGAACCGTGTACATTTTTTTCATCTCTCTCTCCTCCTTATGAAGATTGAAACAACACTCAGGCACAATGCCTTTGTCTTTCTTAGCAATAGAAGGAAGAGGGAAACAATGACCGAGGTCATTGGGTGATGTGACTTTAGTCACAACGGCGATAGGGGCGGATGAGAGTTGGTCAACAACCTACGTTTTTTAAGTGGATTCTTTGCTGATTCTTGCGCAGCCAGAGTTTAACAATTTTCATGCAGGGACTTGACTGGGGTGAGGCACCTAGCAGGGTTTTTTCTCGCGAGGGAGCTGTTTGTATTGCAGGTTGTCGTTCCAATCTTTTCTCGCTGGCACCGACCGTGAAAATCGCCGATGAACAGGGACAAGCTTTTTGAGTTCCTCGGCAAGACTGTCTCCGGCAGAGTCATTGTCGGTCGCGATGACTATCTCGGCTTCCCGGCTTGCCGCACGTTCAAATACGCTGCGCAACAATGCCTGCTGATGGTCGCTCATTTGCCCGCCAACGCTTATATAGGCCGCATCGGGGTTTTTGTGGAGCTGCACATGGGAAAGGGCATCAATGGCACTTTCTACGATTATCACACGTTTGGCGGTGGCAAGATTATTGGAGAGCCAGATAGCTTTTGTGCCCCCTCTGGCAAAGCCGGTGAAGCCGTTGTTTTTCAGTTCGTAGCCCGCCAAGCCCTCGCTGTCATGGTGAGGGAAGACTGCGTTACCCCTGCTGTCCTGGCGGATCATGCCGACAAAACGGGGATCGGCCAAGGTGGAATTCTCGATGCCGCGTGAGGCAAGATAGGCGTGGTGCTGCACCGGCTCAGTCTTGGCGTAGGCAAGAATCACCTGCTGGCGATCCTTGCTTGTCGGAACAGGTTTCGATTCCGGCTGCATTGGGCGTTGCGGTGGCGATCCAGCTCCACCGATCCAGGGCCTCAAGGCTTTGCGGATTTGGCCAAGGCTTGCCCCTGTCCGTTTCTGAACGAAGTCGATGATCGAGCCGTTGTCTCGGGCATCCCGGACCGAGAAGTAGATGCCATGACCATTCTGGCCGGTGGCCACCACGATCTTGTCACCATTGCCATGGCGAAGCACTTTGGAGTTCTGCGACGATTCTTTGCGGTCAACCTGATAGCCCAGGGTCTGGGCGTACTCAACCAGGTTGATCCGGCTCTTGAATTGCTCCAGTTCGTCGTTGCGGTGCATTATCAATACCTCCATTCCTCTTTCCATAACTCGGTCAGCCTGTTGTAGGAGTGAGCCAAGGTGCAGACTTGCCTGCTGAGCTGCTCCATCTGCCGCGACAAGACTGTGATGAGTTCGGCTTGCTGCTTCTGTTCCAGCGAGTATTGCCGCGAGAGCCTGATCAAGGCGTTGGTCAACTGCTGTTCTAATTCGCTCATAAATCATCCTCACTCGTTTGAAAGCATCAAGGCAGGCCTCCCGCCCACGCGCCAAGAGATTTCCGGTTTGGTGCCCGGCGGAAGCACCACGAACCTGCCTTCTTTCCCCTGACGCAGGGTCACCCCCCAGGTTTTGTTCTGGAGAATTTGGAGGGTTTGTTGTTCGTGCTCTATGTTGTTTCGAAGCTGGGCCAGTGTCTCGGTCTGGCTCATGATTTGGTAGCTCAGAAACTGCATCAACCCCCAACTCCCGAGCGAGATGCCGAGAAAGAGGCTTAGGCCGATCAGGGTTGGCTTGAGCCACATTTTCTGCATGGTGGACTGTAGGGTCTCGGCCTGCGTCCTGGTTTGGTCCAGGCTCTTTTTCAGGGATTGGTTCATCCTCGCGATCTGGCCCTGCATATCGTTTCCGATGGTATGCAGCACGCGATTCGCGGCGTTGCGTAAGTTCGCCCCAAGCTGCTCTAGCTCTTGCTGGGTCAGAGCCTCGATCTGCTCGCGTTTTTCCTCCTGTTTCTGTAGGAGATGTTTCTGCAAGCTGTCCAACGTCGAAATTTTTTTCATATATGGCCCCTTTAAGTCGCCATCTTTGCCCACTCACAACGTCTTGCACGGTAAGATAATGCTGTCCTTGCCGAGGCACCTCAAAGCCAGCCTCCTGGAGAGCGGCCACAACTCCTGTACGATCTGTCACCTCACCGATCTCAATGCATTGAACGAGGTAGTCAGTGATGAGTTGCCGGGGATCTTCCTCTGTGTTCAGTCCTGCCTGAAGTGTGGAGGCATCAAAAAATTTTCGGTGGCCAGGCTGGAGCAGTCGGGCACGGGTTGGATCATCGGGCCGCGCCCAGCCTTCACGGAGGTTGAAATAATCCCGTAGGCGGTCGAATAGCGGGTTTGGCTTGTATCCCTCTGGCCCTTTGGGCCCAGGCGGCGCTATGTTGAGCGATTTTCCGGTCCGTAATTCCACTCTTGGGGTAAAAATGTGGATATGGCACCCGCCACCTTCTTCCAGATGCAAGACCGCAGCCCAGATATACTGATCAGGATCGAGGCCTGCCCATGCGGTACGTTCAAATTCGTCGAGCACCTCGTCGATTTGTTTGCGGCTGGGCGAATCTTCCGGTGCGAAGGAAATCACCCCGGAGGTGTATTTATATTTGAAGCCCAACGAATCCGCGACGGCGGCGACCAGAAAGGGGTCGCCACGTAGAATCTCTATGCCTGGTCGCGTGTGGCCTTTCCAGTCCTTTGCGCCGGTAAGATATTTTGCTACACTTCGTCCTGATCCTGGGCCTTGTCCTCGGCCAGTTGTGAATTTAATGTGCATCGTAGTTCCAGTCGGATAAGGCACTATTTGTGGCATCGCTTCCGACAGTGAGGCGATAGGAAAAAGAAGAATCCAGCATTTGTTCAATGGCCCGGAGATGAGAGACAACTTCGATGGCGTCGGCGGCAGATTTGTAGGTATTTGCCCATCGGGCAATCTGGTTCAGATTGTTGCCTATCTTTGCCAGTTCCCGGTTTCGCTCGCGCTCGATCTCTGCGTTGACAGGGGTCCATGTTTTTACCCTGTTCATGGCCCGACGCACCAATTCCGACACAGAAACCCCCGCAGCCTCGGCCTTGGTCTGCCATCCGGCCTGTTCAGCATCTGTTACCCGGACTTTTATGATTGCTTTGCGCTGCTGATCCCGCTCCATGCTGTCCTCACGTTACCTATGAAAAAGGGGTTCGAAGGGGCTTGTCCCTCGCCAGCCCCCGCCGGGGTCACAACACCGCAACGCGGTTTGTGGCCACAAGGGGTAGGCTGGCATGCCCGTGCTTAAAATTTGGTGCGTCGTTCGGTCCCACCATTCTTTTTTCCTATCGCCCTTTTCTTTTGGGCAATAGGAAAAGAAAGAGTTGAGTTGCAAGGTCAGCTTCCCCGCCTCAAGGCGCGGGGCTGCACCGCGCATGTGGATTATCCTGGATAATCTGGACGGGACTCATGAGATTGCCCTGCGGCCTTATCTGTTGCGAAGTTCCAGGTCGTCGGGTGTCGCTGTTGGTCCGGGGAGTTGTCGCCGTTAGTCCGGGGATGTGTCGGTGTTAGTCCGGGGTCGGGTGATCTCGTATTTTCCCGCGGCATACTCATTTATGGTCCAGCCGACGGCTTCTATCTCTTGCAGAGTCTTTCGGATTCTGGCCTTCCTGTCTCGCGTCCCGCTTGGTCCGCAAGTGTTTGGCCACGCATACGCCATGAGGGTTTCTATGGTGGCTCGCCGTTTTTTCCCTCGATCAACCCATGCAGAGAGGCGCTGGTGTATAAGGCGGGCTGGGTCTGTTTTGAGTGCTCGAACTTCTTGCATGTCGATGCGTGAATGTTGGCGTTCTCCCATGATGGCTTGCGTTAACCTTGGGTTCAGGGCCACGAAGAGTTTGCCTTGTGTTTCATCAGAGGCATATTCAGAGAGCAGCCTGTAGCCTTTTCTCTTGGCTCCCTGGCGGGCAATAATCGACACCTTCCAGAGCCGCTCGATGCTGGCCCGGATATCGCGGAATGTTTTTCCACCATCTATATCCGCATAGCCTATTTCTTTTGCGAGGCTCCGAAGCGATCCTTTGACAACCAGTGCATTTTCGCTTACCGATTCCCATCGGGGTTCCAAAAACAACCGCAACTGCTTGCCGGTTTCCGTTTTTGGATCATCAGACAAAACGATGCCCACCGGTCCCGCCATGGCGACAAGTCCCTGCAGTATTCGCATGTCATCAACCCCAAGAGGCTCGGGGCCGGAAAACTCAATGGTTTCATCTTCTGAAAGTTGATAGACCACATCGAGTTTGAGTTTTTTCCGGTCGCCGCGCTTCAGTGAAAGGAAGAGGCCGGGGGCAAGGCAATGCGCCGGGTCGTGCCGCGCGTGAGTGAGATCATGCTTCTTCACGGCGCTTCACCTTGTTGAGGGGGTTCATATTCGTCAACTTCACAGGAAGCAATACGCCACCCTTTTTGCGCTCATACCAGCGATCCGGTTGAAGATCGGCATAGTTTTGCTTGCACGCGCCAAATCGCACAAAGGCACTCTTTCTATCATTTCCAATCGGCTTGTATCCCTGGCTGGAATTGCTGAGGTGTTCAGCTTCGTGTTCGTTCATCTTTGTCATGAAGCCACACCAACGGACGTTGTCGATTAAGGCGGAAGCGCCCCGTGCTGCTTGTTGCAAGGTATGGCCCTCCTTCCCGCTTGTTTTGTTGACGTGGTGTAGGAAGAGAACCGCCGAGTCGGTCGAGTCGGCCACATACTCCAGTGTCGAGACCAACTGGGCCATGTCGCCATTACTGTTTTCGTCGAGCAGATGAATACGGCTTAATGTGTCCAACACGATTAATCGTGCGCCAGTGCCCAATGCGATTAGCTGGTCGAGGCATTTCGAGTCCATTATGTTGAGCCGTTTCCCCATTACTGGTTCAAGGGTTAAATTTTGAGAAACAGCCACCCTTGATGCAGGAGGTAGGTGTTGCCCGATGGCGTGAATTCGCCGAATCAATGCGGAGGGGGGATCTTCTCCTGCTAGATACACGACTCGGCCCGTCTTGGTGGGGCCGAGCCCCACCAAATCTCCGCCGGCAACACTGCAGGCGATGGATATGGCAGCCTCCAATGTCCAATAGCTTTTGCCTGTCGCCCCTGGAGCCACAAGCGCGCCGACTGTTCCGGCCAGGAACCCGGGCCAAATAAAGTCGAGTTCTGGGGGGTCTGTTTGCAATGCCGCGAGAATATCAATTGCCATCCTTCAGCCCTCACGCGCTGCTGCCCGCTCTTCAATCCAGCCCAAAATTTCTGATTGCAGCCAGCCGACGCTGTTTCCTCCGAGCCTCAAACGTTTTGGAAAAGTCCCTGCTCTTTCTTGTCGCCAGACAGAAACATCGCTCAATCCAACTGCGGCAAGAACCTCTTTTTTTCTCATAACCCTTTCTTGTTTTTGTTCCATGCGGATCTCCCAAAAAAATGCCATGCAAGATGTGTATCCTGCATGGCATAGTAACGGCATGTTATTACAAGAAAAAGTGACACGACTTAGAAGTTGTGTCACTAAAATGAACTCGACTTATCCTGATTTTTTCTTATTTGTGAAATACCACTTCCGAATCGTTTCCCATTTTTCCCCGAATCCTTCGTTTACTAATTGCTCACAGAGACTATCTATACTGGCTTTTGGATTTTCCAATTTACGTTTTTTTATTAGCCGGATAACGGCTTCTCTTTTTTCACTACGGAGGCATTGAGTTACAGGCCCGACACCGCCTCCTTTGTATTCGTCTGCGGATGTTTTTCGAAATCCCAACATATATTCTGCGGCTTGAGCCGAGTACTCTTTATTGGTTGCAACCACTCTCTCTGCCACGCCGTCGAGGTACTCCAGTATCCAATCAGGTAAAGGTTGAGATGCTATTCCCCGACAAGGCCTGTAGGCTAAAAACGCATGCCATGCATATATCGGATTTCCTGTTTCCTTAAATTTATGCTCAGCTTCATCAGCCTTGATCGTATGGTAAATTGCTCGGTACAGTGCATCATTAAGCATAAGCGACGCATATGATTCTCTTTCTGCCTCTCTGATTTCATCTTTTATTTGTGCAATCTCCCTATTGTCGCTGGGCTCCTTTTGGGTCATGCGTTTTTTAAGTTTCTGAGCTACGCCTACAAAATCAGGTAAAATTGGATGGGGAAGCACTTCGAGAAATTCTTGCACCGGAGTATCTTCTTTAAAGAGTTGAGGGGGTTTCTCCCCAAGGTCTTTTTGTTTTAATTCTTTAGTTTTTTTTGTCACCCCGCCTTCCTCCGAGCCATTAGAATTTGATAGTTTTTCAAGTAGCAAACCGGAGGGATATAATTTCTGCAGGTTGTTCTACTGATTCAATGCAGACAATTTCGTATAGCTTCTTTTCCCACTGCGCTAACGCCAGCCGTTTTTCCTTATCGTAGCTGTGCCGGTTATAGACAGCCATGATCCCTTGAAGTTTGTGGCCCAGGACGCGCTCCCCCACCACATCATCAACACCGATCTCTGCCAGTCTGGTGCGTAGTGTTCGCCGCAAGTCATGGGGGGTGAAGCGCTCCGTGATTCCCAGTTCTTGCCAATGGCGCAGAATAGCCTTGGACAAACTATGAGGAGTAATGGGACCCTCCTTAAAATGTGAGCTTTTAAAAACGAACGCGCTTCCTCGGGGCGAATAAAGCCGGGCCTGTTCGATGAGTTCCAGGGCCATGGCGTTGAGCGGCACGCTGTGTGGCTCTTTGCTTTTCATCCGTTCTGCGGGGAGGTTCCATGTGTCGCCGTCAATTTCGTCCCAGGTCATGCCGCAGACTTCACCTGGACGCTGGCCGGTCAGCAGGATCATTTTCAGCGCCAGTTTTGAGACGCGGAAGATGTCCATGGCCGTGTTATCCAAGGCCAGGGCGTCCCAGAGGAGTTTTATTTCTTTGTCAGCAAGGACGCGGCTGCGGGGCTGTTCTTTCTTTTTCCGTAGCCCCACAAGGGGAGAATGCTCCAGAACCCCGCGTTCTGCCGCGAAATTGAACATGCGGACCAGCACTCCTTGAAGCCGGTTCCCGGTAACAGGCGCTCTCGCCCGCACTGTATCAAGTAACAGGGCTGCATCGCGCCGGGTGATTTCTGCCGCTTTACGCTTGCCCCAGATCGGCAGAACATCTTTCTCCACCAGACGCCGCCGTTCTTTCCCGCTGGGTGAGTCTTTTAGTTCCATGTCCCAGTATTCCGTCAGTAGATCACTTACGGTTGGCGATGTTTTGTGAGCGGTTTTTTCTTCCGTCCGCTTAAGAGCGGGGTCAAGGCCTTGCTTAATGATACTTCTGGTTGCTTCGGCTGCATTCCGTGCCTGTAACAGGCTCATGTCGGGGTATTCCCCTAAGGTGATACGACGGGGCTTGCCTTCAAACTGATAACGTAGTAACCATGATCTTCTGCCGCTCGGGAGGACCAACAAGACCAACCCCTTGCCGTCGGTCAGTTCGAAGCGGCTTTCCCGTGGTCGTATTTTTCGTAATTGAGCATCGCTAAGTCCCATGATTGCGCCGTTCCTCTTGTTGTTTTGTGATACAAATTTTGATACAAAATTACTCTTGATTGGGATGGAAAACGATGAAGAGCCTTGAATAAGGAACTATGTCAATTTCCGTGTAAAGTCAAGAAGTTTTATGGTGTTTGTGAAGTGTAAAGAAGGGAGGAGAAAAGGGGGGAAAAGATGTATTTTTTGCCTTGGGAGCAGGAGGCCGGAGGTTCGAATCCTCTCGCCCCGACCATCTTTTCTTCTTCCCCTCCCCCCTCCTCTTCATCCTTGCCGTGACGTTTATGCACACGTTTCCCGTGGCGGTATCAATAAGTTGTTTCAGCGAAGCGCATTATCATTTATATTTATCGTCTTTGATTTTGGTTTTTCATCCGATAGTGGCTTGAAAAGCCGGAAAATACGGCGATGTTGCGTCGAAATGGAGCGTTTTTGTCCGAGGAAGAGAGCATGGATATACAAGTGGAAAAAGTCACGGAAAATGAAGCAAAGCCCAAGCCGGATCAAAATGCCCTGAGTTTTGGCAAATATTTTACCGATCATATGCTGGTTATGGAGTACACCGAGGGCCGGGGTTGGCATGACTTGGCGATCCAGCCATACCGGAATTTTTCCCTGGACCCTGCGGCCATGGTTTTCCATTACGGGCAAGCCATTTTTGAGGGAATGAAGGCCTACCGGGGTAAGGACGGCGGCATCTATCTCTTTCGTCCGGCAGCCAATATCGAGCGGATGAATATCTCCGCGGCCCGGCTCTGCATGCCGCAACTGCCGGTGGACGAGGTTCTCGCCGCGTTGAAGGAGTTGCTGCGACTCGATCAGGACTGGGTTCCCACGGCCCAGGGCGCCACGCTGTATATCCGGCCCACCATGATCTCCACCGAGGCCGCCTTGGGCGTGCGTCCGGCAAAACAATACCGGTTTTTCGTCATCATGAGTCCGGTTGGCGCCTATTATCCGGAGGGATTCAACCCGGTCAAGATCTTTGTCACCGACAAGTATGTCCGCGCCGTGCCCGGCGGGGTTGGCCATATCAAGGCCGCCGGCAACTATGCCGCCAGCATCATGGCGGCGGTGGAGGCCCATCAGGCCGGGTTCACCCAGGTGCTCTGGCTCGATGCCGTGGAGCGGAGGTACATCGAGGAAGTCGGCACCATGAACATCTTCTTCGTCATCGGTGACGAGATCATCACCCCGCCGTTGGGCGGCAGCATCCTGCCCGGGGTTACCCGTGATTCGGTGATCCAGATGGCCAAGAGCTGGGGCCTTGCGGTGGTGGAGCGCAGGATTTCCATCGACGAGGTCCTGGCCGCCCAGGAAAACGGTTCGCTCAAGGAGATTTTCGGCACCGGCACCGCAGCGGTGATCTCGCCGGTTGGCTCCTTGCACTACCAGGGGCGGGACTGCCTCATCAACAACGGGAAAACCGGCGTGTTGTCCCAGAGGCTTTTTGATGAAATCCTGGCCATTCAGTATGGGAGCAAGGAAGACCCCTATGGCTGGGTGACCCGGCTCTGAGTTTTTTTGGCGGAAGAAAAGAGAATGCACCCATGATCTTGGTGCAATTGCTTGATATTTTTTGATAAAAAAAGTAAACAGCCGCTCTTGATTTTTTAAGGCCCGATACATATTGTGTGGCCATCAAGGCAGGAAAGCGCCGCGCGAGCGGTCTTCCCTGCCGCTTCATTTAGGAGCCGTCACAAAATAACTGCTGCGGAGAGCCAATGTTCGTCACGGCTCCTTATGCCGGACACGGCATGGCAATTTCCGGTTATTTTTGCACGACGGCTTACGGGTCGGGAACGCTTTGGGCACCTGTGCCCGCTGTTTCGTTTCATGGTTACACACAATTCATTACCAAACACAACTGGAGGCATTACATGAAAATTCGTCCGTTGAATGATCGTATCCTGGTCAAAAGACTGGAGGAAGAGCACAAAACCAAGGGTGGGCTCTTTATCCCCGACAGCGCTAAAGAAAAACCTGCCGAGGGCAAGGTTGTTTCCGTGGGCAATGGCCGCCTCAACGACAAGGGCGATCGGGTCAAGATGGAGCTCAAGGCCGGCGATCGGGTTTTGTTTTCCAAGTATGGCGGCACCGAGGTCAAAATCGATGGCGAGGACTACCTCATCATGCGCGAGGACGATGTGCTCGGGGTTCTTGAAGGGAAATAACCAGACGCTTGTAATTCGTTACTCCGACAAGTTGTGTAATTTTTTGTGATTAGACGGAAAGGAGAATTAATATTATGGCTGCAAAAGATATCAAATACGGCGTGAAAGCCCGCGAGTCCATTCTCAACGGCGTCAACATCCTGGCCAACGCGGTCAAGGTAACGCTTGGTCCCAAGGGCCGCAACGTGCTGATCGAGAAATCCTACGGCGCACCCATCATCACCAAGGACGGTGTTTCCGTTGCCAAGGAGATCGAGGTCAAGGACCGCTTCGAGAACATGGGCGCCCAGATGGTCAAGGAGGTTGCCTCCAAGACCTCCGACGTAGCCGGCGACGGCACCACCACCGCCACCATCCTGGCCCAGGCCATTTATGCCGAGGGTTCCAAGTTGGTTGCTGCTGGCAACAACCCCATGGACATCAAGCGCGGCATCGACAAGGCTGTCGAGGCAGTGGTTGCAGAGTTGAAGAAAATCGCCAAGCCCACCAAGGAGCAGAAGGAAATCGCCCAGGTCGGCACCATCTCCGCCAACAATGACGCCACCATCGGCAACATCATCGCCGAGGCCATGGACAAGGTCGGCAAGGAAGGCGTTATCACCGTGGAAGAGGCCAAGGGCATGGAGACCACCCTGGACGTGGTCGAAGGCATGCAGTTCGACCGCGGCTACCTCTCTCCGTATTTTGTCACCGATGCCGAGAAGATGGCAGTAAACCTGGACGAGCCCTTCATCCTGATCAACGAGAAGAAGATCGGCAACATGAAGGATCTGCTCCCCATCCTGGAGCAGATCGCCAAGATGGGCCGTCCCCTGTGCATCATCGCCGAGGACGTGGACGGCGAGGCCCTGGCCACCCTGGTGGTCAACAAGCTGCGCGGCACCCTGAGCGTAGCGGCAGTCAAGGCTCCCGGCTTTGGCGACCGTCGTAAGGCCATGCTGGAAGACATCGCCACCCTCACCGGCGGCCAGGTGATCACCGAAGACCTCGGGATCAAGCTGGAGAACATCACCATCAAAGACCTCGGCACTGCCAAGCGCATTGTCATGGATAAGGACACCACCACCATCGTGGACGGCGCCGGCGACAAGAAAAGTCTCGCCGCCCGGGTCAAGCAGATCCGCGCCCAGATCGAATCCTCCACCTCCGATTACGACCGCGAGAAGCTCCAGGAGCGTCTGGCCAAGTTGATCGGCGGCGTTGCGGTGATCAATGTCGGTGCAGCCACCGAGATCGAGATGAAAGAGAAGAAGGCCCGGGTGGAAGACGCGCTGAACGCTACCCGCGCCGCAGTGGAAGAGGGTATTGTCCCCGGCGGCGGCGTTGCCTATCTGCGCTGCTTGGACGCGCTCAAGAAACTCAAGCTCTCCCCGGAAATGGAGCTTGGCAAGCAGATCGTGGCTCGGGCTCTGGAAGAGCCGGTGCGTCAGATCGCCAACAACGCCGGCCTCGAAGGTTCGGTGATCGTTGAGCATGTCAAGAACATGAAGGGCTCCAAGGGCTTCAACGCGGACACCGAGAAGTTTGAAGACCTGCTTGAGGCTGGGGTCATCGATCCTGCCAAGGTAACCCGGTTTGCCCTGCAGAACGCAGCCAGCGTTTCCGGCCTGCTGCTCACCACCGAATGCATGATTGCCGAGCACCCCGAGGAAGATAAGGGTGGTGCCGGCGGCGGCATGCCTGGCGGCATGGGTGGCATGGGCGGCATGGGTGGCATGGGCGGCATGATGTAAAAGCCGCGCATCGCGCCAGTATCTTTGTACTGCAAGTAGCCCCCGGTTTTTTCGTGCGCGGAAATGCCGGGGGCTTTTTTGTGGTTGACAATTGCCGCAAAATCTTGAATATAAGGACTTTCTTTTGCACGGCGATGTAGCTCAGCTGGTTAGAGCATACGGCTCATATCCGTAGTGTCCGGGGTTCAAGTCCCTGCATCGCCACCATTTGTTAAGATAACTCGTTGAAATTATGCGGGTTGCAGTATATAAAAAAGCTCTCGCTTCGATCCGGCACCTCAGCCGGCACATCGGACGGGAGCTTTTTTTATGGCGAATACTGCTTTGTTGTTTAGGCGTTACAGTATAAGGAGAGCACCGTGTTCAAAAAAACTATTCTGTGGCTGGTGTTTATTGCCGCCGCGCTCATGCTGCTCTTGTATTATTTCGGCGCAGCAAAGTTTGATTATAC
The DNA here is from genome assembly GCF_055379285.1 of Thiovibrio sp. Mzg5. NCBI lineage: Bacteria > Pseudomonadati > Thermodesulfobacteriota > Desulfobulbia > Desulfobulbales > Thiovibrionaceae > Thiovibrio > Thiovibrio sp. Mzg5. The sequence goes on from NZ_AP022872.1 coordinate 2,560,942, forward strand.
ACTCACGGTGAATGGCGAAGAGATTCACGGCCTGCCGGGAGTTGCTTTTGCCACGGGAGGGTTGTTGGTTGCCGCACTCGCAGGGGCGGGAGCATTGGCTCTTGTTGCCCTGGTTTTAGCGGGTACATCAATGGTCTTGCTGGGGGTGATGGCGGTTTTCTTCCTGGCCCTGCTCTTTGCCTTTTCCCCCGTGTTGGCGCCTGTTGTCGGCGTTGCGATTGTTATAGCGCTGGTCGTTCGAAGGCGGAAAGGCAGTCCGCACCAGGATGTAGGACAGCCCGGACCAGAGTGATGAATTGTGGCAGGTTGTTCACCAATAAAAAAAGCGCCCCCTCGGGAGCGCTTTTTTTGTGTCCGGTGATCAGGGGATGGAGTTAATCGTCATCCTCCAAATCGTCGTCCTCAAGCTCATCGTCTTCAAGAGCCTCGGCTTCGTCATCGGTTTCCTCATCCTCGGTTACGGCCTCGTCGTCACCGGGCAAGTCATCGTCCGCAGAGGTGTCTGATTCCTCCTCCGGTCCGGCGACAAGTTCGCCTTCTTCCTCACCGCTCGGTTTACGAACCTTTGACGGGGGCAGGATTATGGCGGTTATTTTTACAATATCTTGTCGCACCAGCGGATCTGCAAGACAAAAGGCACATTCGGCAATGTGCTTTTCCATGAAGGAAACCATGCGGGCGGGCGCCATGGATTCTTCCTGGACTTGGGCATACCATGATTTGACAAGCCCCTGCAAGCGCTTGCATTCCATCGTTACGTACTCCTTTGTCTAATTCAAAACCCCGGCGCAACCTCACCAAAAAACAAGCCCCATGCTTGCCCTAAGTCGAGCCATATGTACCGTATTTTTTTCCCGCTGCCCAGACTCTTTTGTTAAAAAAAGAAAAATGTTGTTTCCCTGCGGCCAACATTATATCTTGGCACAGCGGATGGAAGTGGAAAGGGCACTGGTGGCTCTCCCGGACTTCAAATCCGGTGCACCGGGTTAACAGCCTGGTGGGTGGGTTCGATTCCCATGCACTTCCGCCACAATCAACTCAGATTTTCGTCTCGTGTCTTCATCAACGGATATCCCATTTTCTCCCGCTGGGCCACAAACTTCTCTGCCACCTTTCTGGCGATATTCCTGATCCTGCCGATATACCGGGTCCGCTCCGCAACGCTGATGGCCTTTCGTGCGTCCAGCAGGTTGAAGGTGTGCGAACATTTGAGGCAGTAGTCGTAGGCCGGCAGGATCAGCTCCGCATCCAGCAACCGGTGGGCCTCGGACTCAAAGGTGTCGAAAAACGAGAGCAGGGCCGTCACATTTGCCTGCTCGAAGTTGAAGGTGGAAAATTCCACCTCGGCCTGATGAAAGATATCGCCGTAAGAGACCTGGGAGTTCCAGGCGATATCGTAGACGCTGTCCACCCCTTGCAGATACATGGCGATGCGTTCCAACCCGTAGGTCACCTCCACCGTGATCGGAGAGAGCTCCAGGCTGCCAGCCTGCTGGAAGTAGGTGAACTGGGTGATCTCCATGCCGTCCAGCCACACCTCCCAGCCCAACCCCGAGGCGCCCAGGGTCGGGGATTCCCAGTCGTCCTCGACAAAGCGGATGTCGTGCGCCAACGGGTCGAGGCCGAAGCGGGTGAGGCTCTCGATATAGAGATCCTGGATGTTGGGGGGCGACGGCTTGATCATCACCTGAAACTGGTAGTAATGCTGGAGCCGGTTTGGGTTTTCGCCATAACGGCCATCGGTTGGCCGACGCGAGGGTTGGACATAGGCAACCTTCCATGGCTCCGGTCCCAAGGCCCGCAACAAGGTGGCCGGGTGAAAGGTGCCGGCCCCCACTTCCATGTCATACGGCTGTTGCAATGCGCAACCCTGTTCTGCCCAGAATCTGCTGAGTTCGAGAATGATATCCTGAAAATACATGTGCGTTCCTTGTGTTCTATCTCTCCCCTCCCCCTGCGGGAGGGGTCGGGGGTGGGGGAATTACCTCAAAGGCACTTATGTCTGATGGTCTCAAGCACGCCTTCGAGATTTTCAAAGACTTCGTTATTCCAGAATCTCAAAACGTTGAATCCATTCATGGCAAGACAGGCATCTCTCTGTTGATCTTTGTGCCCAGCTTCCGCATGCTGTCCTCCATCAATCTCGATGACGATTCGTTTGTCAAAAGAGACAAAGTCAACGATATACTTTTCAATTGGTTGCTGACGACGGAATTTTACACCTTCAATCTGGCTGTTCCGCAAATGCTGCCAGAGTCGATGTTCCGCGTCAGTAAGATTATGGCGCAGTTCACCTGCTCGGCCATGCAAGGGATGCCGTGGCTTCATAGCCGTTTCCCCCACCCCCAACCCCTCCCGCAAGGGGAGGGGAGATTTTGTCGTGCGTTGCTGATACCCCTCTCCCGCGAGGGAAGAATTTGCCAAGCCGTGCGGATAACCCCCTCTCCCCTCGCGGGAGAGGGCCGGGGTGAGGGGGAAAACCCAGACCATTTCCAAACTAAACAGTACAGGGTGGTCTTAATGCTCGAGAATAAGACAAGAATCTCAGGCCCTCATCCTTTAATACATAGCAAGCAGGGCTGGCAAGATTTTTTTACGAACAACAGGGGAGATAGGCGGCAGCAGGGGAACGAGCGGGGCGTCGGTCCTTCGCCGGCAGGATGCCAGGGGAGCATATTTTGTCAGCGAATTTCAAGCAAGCTGGCTGCTGAAGGCTGGCAGGCCTCAGCCTTTTCCTGAAGGGGTATTCATATTTTATACATTTTTATTTTGACAACCGCGCCATACTGCGGTAACAAAGTACAAATCTTTATATTTTTATGGGGAGTTGCCTTGCAAGCTGAGAGCTGCCAGCTTACGGCTGTCAGCTAAATAATCAGTTCACGATCTTGCTGCCACCATCGAGGGGGGAGCATGAACCATAGGGGGCATGTGGACGTCGCATGCCACCGAGAGGGAGGGGGGAGCAATCGCCCCAAATTACCAAATATTTTCTTAAGGAGAAAGTGGGATGGTGAAAAAAATTTCTGTATTGGCACTGGCCGGTCTTCTGGCTCTACCTGCCATGGCTTCCGCAGGTGCGGGCGGCGCAGCCGCAACCACCTCGGACATGCAGGCTCAGATGGATGCTCTGACCAAGCAGCTTAATGCCCTCAAGGCCCAGATGGCCGATATCAAGACCTCGCAGGACCAGAAGTTCGAGGATTTTGATTCAAAGGCGGACAAGTGGGACATGGCTTCCCGCTTCCAGTTCTCCGGCGATTTCCGTGCGCGCATGGACTACGCAAAGGCTGATACCCCGGCGCATTACGAGGCCTTGAATGTTGGCCGCGGGGTAGTCGATGTGTTAAGTGCTGGCTCCACAGCAAACGTCGATGCCCTGCTTACCGCGTTTGGTATGACAACGGCAACACCGTTGGCAACTTTTGCAGGGGCACTAGCCGTAACACCCCGGGTTAATTTTATTGCAGCTGCAACTGCTGCATTCACTCCTTTAAGTGATGCCGCTACTGCCGCAAAACAGGCAACGGATTTAGCAGCAATTTTTTATAATCAGGAAGTGGGCACTTTGCTTGGTGGTATGCCTGCGGGAACAACTGTTGGAAACGTAACCGCTTCTTTTGCCGACGCACAGTCTCTTGTCGGTTTTATGAAAAATTTGAGTCCGGCAGCGCGTGCCTCAGTATTCTCTGCTATGACTGGCCGCCCAGCTATTTTTGGTGTGGGTGGGTACAATCCAACCGTTGCCCAGGATTACGCCAACGACACGATCTGGACCAACCGTTTCCGTCTGGACATGCGGGCCAAGGCTCTGGAGAATGTCGAGTTCAAGGGCCGCTTGGCCATGTACAAGGCCTGGGGCATGCAGAACAACCCGGCTGACTATTCTTACAACAACGGCATGGGCGGCGGGCCTTTTGCTCTGGCCGGCTACATGAGCAACTTTGATGGCGCCACCACCCGTAACCCCAATGATTCCATCCTCCGGGTTGACCGCGCTTTTGTTAACTGGAACGCCATCGGCGGTTCCCCGGTCTGGTTTTCCATCGGTCGTAGGCCTACCACCGACGGGCCGCCTGCCAACATCAAGCTTGGTTCCGACGAGCGGATGGCCACCCCCAGCGCGGTCATGGATTATGCCTTCGACGGTATCTCCGTGGGCTATGCCTACAACAACCTCCTTGGCATGGCCGATGCCCCTGGCCGGGTTCGGGTCTGCTACGGTCGTGGCTTTGAGTCCGGTCCGGACAGTGACCAAAACCGTACCCTCAACGATACGGATTTTGCCGGGGTGAGCTGGGATGTCTTCAAGAAGGGCAACCGCTTCCTCTACCTCCAGTCCTTCGGCGCCTTCAACATCTTCAACGTGCCGGACAACGTCAAGTTTGCCAATCCGCTGGAGTTTGCTGCCTGGGAGCTTGACAATACCCAGTACAATCCGTTGCAATCTGATAAAGACTTGATGCTGGGCCGTGCCAATCTGGGTAACATCTACCACACCTCCGGCGTGTACTCGGACAAGTTCCAGAACCTGAACTACTTTCTTGGCGCAGCCTGGAGCCGCACCGATGCCCAGGGCATGGACGAGATGGGTACCAGCCTGTTGGGTGAGTGGTGGAATGAGCCGGAAAATCACAACGGCTACAATGCTCATGTCGGCGTACGCTACGACATGAACGATCTCGGCCTGAAGGTCGGGGCTGAGTACAACCACGGTTCCAAGTACTGGATCGCCATGACCCCTGGCCATGACGACATGTATGTCTCCAAGCTGGCTACTCGCGGTGACGTGTACGAGGTGTACGGCATCTACGACATCCCAGGTGGCGAGGCCGTCTCCAAGTACGGCAAGGCCTGGATGCGTCTTGGCGTTCAGCATTACGAGTATAACTACAGCGGCAGTGGCTTCTGGTTGGGCGAGCCCCACAAGATCGAAGACTTGAAGAGCGATCCTATGATGGCTCAGTTCTACACCCCCATTGATTCAATGAATCAGGTGTACCTGACCTTCGAGGCATCTTTTTAATCCGGTCTCTTGTGTAGTACCTGTTGTTCTTGTAATATCTAAAAGAGGGAAGGGCGCAAGCCCTTCCCTCTTTTTGTTTGAGATTGTAAAAATTCTGCACCCGCTTATATTGATCAAATGTTGCGTCTGCTCACATATGTCAGCAGCTGCAGTGAGCAGACTTCCCCATACTTTTTTGCGGGCAACTCGCCCCAGTTATTTTTCAAGCCCAACAACTAGGCCCTCCGTGATTTTTTTCTCCCATCTCTCGGCAGTTTCCAGCGCCACGTTTTCGCGTCATGGGGGTGCGAGTGAGGCCCCCTATCATTCGCGCAATATCGGCCTGCATGTTGGCGATGAAGAGGAGCGGGTTCTGCAAAACAGAGCGTTGATCAAGGAAGAGCTTGGGCTGGTGCGCCTGGTTTCGGCCAAGCAGGTGCATGGGGACAGTATTTTGAATGTGGACTGGCTACCGGATGCGGACGTGGAGCATGCGGGCCATGACGCCCTGATGACAAATATCCCCGAAGTCGGCCTGATGATCCAGCAGGCCGATTGCCAGGCGGTCATGCTCTATGATCCGGAACACGGGGCCGTGGCCAACATCCATTCCGGCTGGCGGGGCAGCGTGGCAAATATCATTGCCAAAACCGTGACTGCCATGACCGTTGCATATGGCACACGGCCAGCCAGCTTATTTGCCGCTATCAGCCCCTCCCTTGGGCCATGCTGCGGGGAGTTTGTCAACTACCAACAAGAACTGCCACCGGCCTTTCATGGCTATCAGGCACAACCCAATCATTTTGATTTTTGGGCCATCAGCCGTGATCAGCTCCGCGACACAGGGGTGCGTATCGAACAGATTGAGATCGCCGGGTGTTGCACGGTTTGCGATGGGAATTATTTCTCCTACCGCCGTGAAGGGGTTACCGGACGCTTTGCTTCGGTAATCGGGATGCATAAGATTGGCCCAGAAGCACGGAGATCAAAATGAAGCAGGTGAAACAGATTTTATGATCAATTCCCGCACAATAGCGATGGATACACTCCTTGCCTGGGAGAAATCGCAGGAGCCCCTGGATCAGGTGCTGGAAAGCATGTTGTCCAGCGAGACCCTGGACGACCCGCGTGACAGGCAACTAGTCATGGCCCTGGTCTATGGGGTTGTCCGCTGGCAAGGCTATCTGGATGCAATTATCCAGAAATTTTCCAGCCATCCCCTGCGGACCATGAAGCCTCTCACCGTAACGGCCCTGCGGGTCGGCCTGTATCAGTTGGTTTTTTTGGATCGGATACCGGAATCGGCGGCGATCAATGAAACGGTGCAGGCCTTGAAATTGGCCCGGCAGCCGAAATGGCTCACCGGCTTTGTCAACGGGGTGCTCCGTGCCATGGTCAGACAGAGAGCATCCTTGCCCGCGCCCGACGAGGCGGCGGCGGTGTTGAGCCATCCGGCCTGGCTGGTGGCGCGTTGGGAAGCGCTGTTCGGCCCGGAACGTACCCGGCAAATCTGCTGGATAAACAATACCTCGCCACCGTTGGTGGTGCGGGTGAACAGTCGCCGCATTACCACAGACGATTGGCTGGCCCTTCTGCGGGAAAATGCGATTGAATGCGAGCGCGGCCTTTTTGCCCAGGATGCGGTGCGGATCAATAATTTTCAGGGCTCGGTTACCGCCCTGCCCGGTTATGGGGAAGGCTTTTTTGTGGTGCAGGATGAGGCGGCCCAGCTGGTCAGCCAATTACTGGCTCCGTTTTCCAACGCCAGATATCTTGACGGCTGTGCAGGGCTTGGCGGCAAGACCCTGCATCTGGCGCAGCTGGTGCCGGACAGCGCCACGGTGGTGGCGGTGGAGCCCAGTCTGAAACGTCAGGCCCTGCTTAGAGACAATTTACATCGCCTTGGTGGGCCGGAAATAGAAATTCACGGGGGAACGCTCCAAGATTTTTCCGAACAGCGTCAGGGCGGCTTTGCCGGCGTTCTCGTTGATGCCCCCTGTTCCGGGCTTGGCGTTATCCGGCGGCAGCCTGATATCCGCTGGCAGCGATCGCTGGAGGCATTGCAGGGCTATCAGAATAGGCAACGGGAGTTGCTGGGAGCTGCGGCAGGGCTTGTCGAAAAAGGAGGCGTGCTCGTCTATGCGACCTGCAGCATTGATCCTAAGGAAAATGACGAGGTGATTGGTGCCTTTATAGACGGACATTCCGGATTCTCAATTACCCCGGCGCAGGAATATCTGCCCGAAGCGGCCAGGGGCTTCTGCGATGGGAAGGGTTTTTTAAAAACCACCCCCGAGCAGGGGCTGGATGGTTTTTTCGCGGCCAGAATGGTGAGAAAGGGATAGCTCGTTATTGTGCTCTCACGATTGATGATTAATGTGAGTTATTACGGCGCGCAAAAAACAGCGCCATTCGTTGTGAACTGCCAATTGGTGTTCCATGGAACCGAAATACATCAGCATCCGTGGTGCGCGGATGCACAACCTGAAAAATATCAGCGTGGATCTGCCCCGCAATAGGCTGGTGGTTTTCACCGGCTTGAGCGGTTCGGGCAAATCTTCGCTGGCCTTTGACACCCTCTATGCCGAAGGACAGCGCCGCTATGTGGAATCGCTCTCCACCTATGCCCGGCAGTTTCTGGGGCAGATGGAAAAGCCAGAGGTGGATTCGCTGGAGGGGCTTTCTCCGGCGGTGTCCATCGAGCAGCGGACCACCAGCCGGAACCCCCGCTCCACGGTGGGGACCATCACCGAAATCTACGATCATCTGCGCTTGCTCTTTGCCAGGGTGGGCAGGCCTTATTGCCCGGAGTGCGGCGAGGAGATCCGGCCCCAGTCCGTGCAGGACATGGTGGCAAGCCTGCTTGCCCTTGCGGAGGGGACCAAGATCGTCCTGCTGGCCCCGCTGTTGGACGGGAAAAAGGGCGAGCACCAGGCGGTGCTGCAAAAACTCCGGCGGGAGGGGTATGTCCGGGCGCGGATCGACGGGGAGGTCCGCGATCTGGCCGAGGAGATCGTCCTGGAAAAGAACAAGCGTCATACCATCCAGGCGGTGGTGGACCGGCTGGTGATCAAGCCCTCGGTTGCCAGGCGGTTGTCCGATTCCGTGGCCACCACCGTGCAGTTGGGCCAGGGTTTTTTGTTGGTGCAGTTGCCGGAGGCCGGCAAGGAGATCCTCTACAGCGAGCATGCCGCCTGCGTCCGCTGCGGCAAGAGCCTGCCCGAACTGACCACCCAGCTCTTTTCCTTCAACAACCCCAAGGGCGCCTGCCCGGAATGCGGGGGTCTGGGGGTGAAGCAGTTTTTCGATCCCGAGCTGGTGGTGCCCAACCCGCGTCTCAGCCTCAACCAGGGGGCCATTCTTCCCTGGCAGTCCAACTCGCCCTCCACCTATACGCAAGAGCTCATGGCAGGGCTTGCTCAACGATACGGTTTCTCCCTGGACACCCCGTTTGCCGATCTGCCCGCACGGGCCAAGGAGGTTATTCTGCACGGGAGTGGCTTTGAGGATGTATCCTTCGACTATGTGCGTTTTCGCCGGCTGCATACCCACCGCAAGCCCTTTGGAGGGATTCTCCCGCAGCTGGCCCGGCGGTATCTGGAGACCGGCTCCGGCTCGGTGCGGGAAGAGCTGGAACAGTACATGAACGAGCAGGACTGCCCGGCCTGTCATGGGGCGAGGCTCAGGCCCGAGGCCCTGGCCGTCCGGATCGGGGAGTGGAATATCCATGGGCTGACCAGCCAGAGTATCGGGGGGCTCATGGAAATCCTGCCATCCCTTGCCTGGACGGAGCAGGAGCTGTTCATCGCCGAGCGGATACTGAAAGAGATTTTGGATCGGCTTTCCTTTTTGCATGATGTGGGCTTGGGCTACATCTCGCTGGCCCGCAAGGCGGCAACCCTCTCCGGCGGCGAGGCCCAGCGGATCCGGCTCGCCTCCCAGATCGGTTCGCGGCTGGCCGGGGTCTTGTACATTCTCGATGAGCCGAGCATCGGTCTGCACCAGCGGGACAATGCCCGGCTCATCAACACCCTGACCCGGCTGCGGGATCTGGGCAATACCGTGCTGGTGGTGGAGCACGACGAGGATACCATCCGGGCGGCGGATCATGTGCTGGACATGGGCCCGGGTGCCGGGGTGCATGGGGGGGAGGTGGTCTACAACGGCGAGGTGGCGGGGCTGTTGCGTCACGAAGCATCCATCACCGGCGGTTATCTCTCCGGGCGCTTGTCCATCCCGATTCCCAAAAAGCGGCGGCGGCCCGGTTCGAAAAAAGCCTGGCTCACCATCCGGCAGGCCACGGCCAACAACCTGCAAAAGATCGATGTCCGCATCCCCATTGGCCTGATGACCTGCGTCACCGGGGTTTCCGGCTCGGGCAAGAGTTCGCTGGTGATCGAGACCCTGTTCAAGGGAGCGGTCAATTTTCTCGCGCACCCCGAGGGGCAATCCGGCAAAGGCTGTGCCTTTGAGGGTTTGGAGCAGGTCGACAAGGTGATCGACATCGACCAGAGCCCCATCGGCCGTACACCCCGCTCTAATCCCGCCACCTATACCGGGTTGCTTACCCCGGTGCGCGAGCTTCTGGCCCGGTTGCCCGAGGCGCGGGCTCGGGGCTATCAGCCGGGCCGCTTCAGCTTTAACCTGAAGGGGGGGAGGTGCGAGGCCTGTGAGGGCGAGGGGGTGATCAAGATCGCCATGCATTTTCTGCCGGACATCTATGTGACCTGCGAGGCCTGCGGCGGCAAACGCTACAACCCCGACACCCTGGACATTACCTATCGGGGTAAGAATATCGCCGAGATCCTGGCCATGAACGTGGAGGAGGCCCTGGCCTTTTTCGCCAAGGTCCCCCAGATCAAGGGCAAGCTGCAAACCTTGCTGGAGGTGGGGCTGTCGTATCTTGCCCTGGGCCAGTCCTCCGTGACCCTGTCCGGGGGCGAGGCGCAGCGGATAAAGCTGGCCAAGGAGCTGAGCAAAAGAAGCACCGGCAGAACCCTGTACATCATGGATGAACCGACAACCGGGCTTCATCCGGCGGACATCCAGCATCTGCTCCATGTGCTGAACCGGCTGGTGGAAAGCGGCAACACCGTGGTCATCATCGAACACAATCTCGATGTGATCAAAACTGCCGATCATCTCATCGACCTCGGCCCGGAGGGCGGGGATCAAGGCGGTGCCATTGTCGCCCAGGGCACCCCCGAGGAGGTGGCCCGGGTTGAGGAATCGTACACTGGATACTTTCTCAAGAAGATTCTGGTAGAAAGGGTTTAGAGTCTTAATGCGAAAAGTCCAAACCTAGTCACCTGAGGAAGCTTCCGGCGATTCGGCGGAAAATTAAAAAGACCCGTTGAAGTTTCGGCATATTTCATTATAAAGAATGGAGTGCGGTATACTAAGCAGGTTGAAACGTGGCGGTTGCCATACAGAAACTCAGACAAGGAATTGCGAATCATGGCAGAAGAGAATAAAGAGGACGCTCAGGCTCCGCAACCACCAATTTTCCGGTTGCAGAAAATGTATCTCAAGGATTTATCCTTTGAAAATCCCGAGGCTCCGGATGTTTTTCTTGCCAAAGGCGAACCCAAGGTTGATGTGAACCTGGGCTTGAAGCACCGGAAGTTGGAAACGGAAGACCATTATGAGGTCACCCTGGCTATTACCGCCAAGGTGACCAACAGTCAGACCGAGAAAACGCTTTTTATCATCGAGGTCGAGCATGCTGGGGTGTTTTTGCTGAAAAATATCCCGGAGGAGCATATGGCGCCGGTCTTGTCGGTGGAATGCGCGGCGCTGCTCTTCCCGTTTACTCGACAGATAATCAGCCAGGTTTCGGTGGATGGCGGGTTTATCCCTTTTCTCATGGAGCCGATCAATTTTCATGCCCTGTATGAAAATTCAAAAAAGCAGAAGGCGGCGGAACAGCAATAGATGTTCTGGAGAGTTGAGGAATAAAAAAAGCCCGGCATTTGCCGGGCTTTTTTTGTGTGTAATTCTAGCTGGAAAATCTAAAGAATTTTTGGTTGCAGCATGATAACCAGTTCGTTTTTCTTGGTAATTTTGGCTGAATGGGAGAAGAGATTGCCAAGCCCAGGGATATCGCCCAAGAACGGAACTTTCTTACTATCCTCGGTTTCGGCATTGTCGATTAGCCCCCCTATAACCAGAACCTCCCCGCTCTTGATACGAACGGTGGTGTTCATCTCCCGGAGCTTGATTCTTGGAACACCGACTCTGCCTGCGCTTCCAGATGCCGGTCCAATAGGTTCGTAAAGCACGGTATTGCCTTCGAGTTTTGAGGTGACCGGGGTCAAAGTGAGGATAATCTCGTCGTTATCCATGATGACTGCAATCACCGACATACCAAGGCCAGACATGAGGGTTGCTGTTGTCGCGCTGTAGGTTACAGCGCCAGTCGTGCCGTCGGTGCGTGATTCTACTTTGTCGATATATTTAATACTATCACCCGCAGAGATCAGGGCTGGTTGGCCGTTCATCACGCTTAATTTTGGATTGGCCAGCACCTTGGAGGGGCCTTGTTTGTCCAGAAAATCAAGGGCCAGAGAGAAGGGATTGGGGCCAATGGAAACTTGGCTCACCCCTCGACCTCGCAGATCACGGTTTGGATCATAGATAATCCCGTTAGTAGTGGAAGCAATTCCTAAAGATGGGGCGCCGAATAGAGTGACATCAAGCACCTTGCCGGAGAGGAACTGGCTCCAGTCAATGCCCCGGGTGGAGGTATCATCGATGCCAACCTCAACGATTTTAGCCTCGATGGAAATCTGTCGGTAGATTTCTGATTTGAGATTATCAATATAGGTGGCAATCTTCTCAACAAGGGGGCGTGGAGCGGTCACGGTGATCAGGCCAATGGGCTTGTCGATGCTGTAATACCCCTTCCCTGCCTGCACATTGCGTTTGGTCCCTGCTGGGGCAGGGGAAGCAGCGCCAGCCTGGGGTGCAGAGCCTGCTGCAGCAGGAGCAGGCGGAGGAGTAGTTTCCTCCCAGATTTCCAGCATCTGGTCGAGATTTTTTTTGATATTGTCCCAGATATCAAATTGGTTGTCACTACTGGTAAGCTGGATGTTGCCTTTAACACTGCTGGAAGTAGTGGTCGTTGCGCTGCTTCCCAGGACATCGCCACCGACTCCGGTGTTGTAGGTGGACTTGAGAAAAGGCATGGCCACATGGAATTTTCTGGTTTCTCGGTACTTGACCACGATGGTATTGCCCTGAACTTCGTGGAAATAATCTTTTTGCCGGAGGATATTTTCCAGTGATTTGAAAAAATCATCCTCCGCCCGGATATCCACATCCACCACGGCCATCTGGTCAACGTCGCTTGCCCAGCTGATGTTCATGCCCTTCAGGGCAGCCAGCCGTTTCATGATGTCGCGCAACGCCACCGGACCGGTATTGGAGGAAATATCGGCGCCAACCGGGATAGTAAGGCCTTCGGTACCCCCCGTCCCAATATTTTGGGTGGAAGATTCTCCCAGCATATACGCCGGTTTCTGGAAGCGGACCGGCAACTGGCCTGCTTCCAGATTCTTAGCCTGTTTTGCTGCCGCCGAAGACTTTGCCGCAAGCGGATCTTGCGTTGCCGCGGTTTTGGCGGCTGGGGCGCAGGCGGTATTGAGCAGCAGGCAGACCGCAGCCCAGACAAATAAGGTAACAACGCTTTGAGTTTTCTTTTTCATGATGGCAGTCTTTATACTTTTTTTGAGGTGAAAGAAATTTGTTGAAATCGCAAAAAAAGCCGCGCTTACAACAGTGGTCGCTCTGTAACTTTTTCAATTATGTTACGGACCTGTGTCATCGTCCCCTTTTTACGAGACCATCAAATTTCAGGTAAAAACCGAAAACGCCTCAACCTGTATGTCAATTTGCCGCGGCAATCCTTCCTTTGATGAACTGCTGCAAATCTTCCGGTATCGTGTACCCGGAAAGGAGAACAGCATTGTATGCCGCCACAGCCTGGGCGGAATGGCCAAGTTTGTCAAGAATGCGGGCCTTGGCCACCAGGGTGTCCAGAGTATCGCCAAACAGGGCTTCGTGTCTGGCAAGGAGGGCCAGGGCGCCATTATAACTCTGGTACTCTTCGGCAAAGGAAGCGTAGCTGATCAGCGCTTCGCTGGCCGGCGTTTCCCCGCTGATGGCCAAGTCAAAATATGTTTTGGCCGCTTCGGTTTTCTTCATGTTGGCCGAGCCAATGGCTGCCTGCAGGGCGGCTTCGGCGTTGGCGGGTTCAAGGGTCAGCGTTGCCTTGGCATAGTGCACGGCCTTGGCATTCAGCCCGAGTTGGGTGAGGCAGAGCGAGGCGATGCGGCTTGCAAGTTGGGCGTTTTCCGGCCATTTGTTGAAGGCTGCTTCATAGAGAGACAAAGCCTTCTCGAGCTGGCCATTTTTTTCAGCGGCAGTGGCTTGCTGGATGAGGGTTTTTGCTTCGACAACCCCTTTAGGCGTCTCCAGGCGCTGCTTTACGGAGATGGCCTCAATCCTTTCGCCTCCTTTGATGGCAACTGCTTCCGTGGCGGCTTTCGGCCATTGGAACTGTTTGGCTTTCGGCGAGATGACGATGGTGTTGAACCGTTCCTCTTTTTGCAGTTCTTTGAGGTTGAGAATGATGTCCAGGGCAAAGTCCCAAGGAATATCGTTGAGCGCAAGCGTCAGGGTTCCGGTGACTCCTTCGTCCACAACAATATTTTGTCCGCTTATTTCACCGAACAGCCTGAACACATTGTGGAGATCAATTTTAAAGAAATCCACAGTGATTTTTTGTTTTTCATATCCGGCAAACGCAAAGGAATCTGCTTTGCTGGTTTTCTCTGAAGCCTTCTGGGTAGGTGCGGTCGCAGCAGCCTTGGCTATCTTGGGCGCCTGGGCCGTTTTGGGTGCAACGGTTTTTGGTTTCGCCTGTGCGCTGGTGAACTTGGGAACGATCAACTCCTGGGCGATTGCCTCTGGGGCCGGGCCTGCTGTCACCTCCGGAAGTGCAACCTCCGCAGGCAGGGCTGGAGGAGGTTCCGGCTGCGAAGGAAGCATTTTGGTTGTAATGCGCTGGGGTTCTGGTTGTTTGGCCGCCTCCTGCTTGATGATGCCGGCCACGATGGGCGCGGCAACGGACGCCGAAGGCTCGGCGATTTTCACCAGCAAGCCATCGGGCCTGTTTTCCACCTCATAGGTGAACAACTCCTTGAGGCCGGAATCAAAAACAATGCGCACCGCAGACTTACGCTGTCCCGCGCGGATTTTTGCCAGGGCTGTCCCGACCGTGTGTTGCAAGGTGTTTCCGCGAGGGAGCGCGAGGTTGGCAATGTCGATATACATTCTGTCCGGGCGGCCACCGCTTTTAACGAGATGGGCTTTTTGAAAACTAGCGATGGGGCCGTTCGTTTTGATAAAGACTTGGGTTTCAGCCGGGTTGGTGGTGTCAATCTCAATGTCCTGAAGCATTGATGCCGGGCGTGCCGACGGGTTGGTAATGATGGCGGGTTGCGGTTCCGCTTCGGCTTCGGTTGCCGCCTGCACGATTTGGGGGGGCAGAGGCATTGTCTTTGCAAAACTGACGACGATATTGTTCCCCTTTCTTTCGATGGTATAGGCTGGGTCGTCGGAGAGGTATATCTCCAGCCGGGCGATGGCCGGTTCCTGATCGGTTAAGGCGATATTTTTAATATCCTGCACCGGCCCTTGCGGCAGATTGACCGGAATCACCGTAGAGTCCAGGAGCTTTGCATCGGCAATGTCCAGTACGATCCGCAGGGGATCGAAGAGTTCGTACATCGTGTAGGTGGGTGGGGTTTTCCCCTGAACAACCAGTTGCAAGCCATCGGCAGTTTGGTCAAGGGTAATGCCTGATATGGTGTAGGCCGTTTTTGTCTGGGCGCCGGGTTTTTGAGCAAAAGTTGTCCCGGTTACAAGAAAACAGAATATCATCAGCCCGGCAGAGATACATTTCAGGCGGGTAATAAGGGGTGTCATTATTTTTCTCCCTCTTTGCTTAAGGTCATTTCAATTTTGCGGGATGTGCGTTCACCGGTCACATTTTTTACTTGCTCGATGATTACCTTGTCTGGCGTTATTTGGAGAACTTCGCCTGTTTCTCCAATTTTTGTGCCTTTTCGGAGCACATAGCCGATGCCGGAGGCATCCTGCACCATGGCCAGGAAGCCGCGTTTGCCGGAAACGATGGCGACCAGGGTCAACTGAGCTGGTTCAAATTTTTGTGTTCCAGTCAGTTCGGCTTTGGCCTTGGCCTCGGCCTTCATGATTTCTTGGGTGAGAAACGGGAAAAAGGGATCTGGTCTTTCTCTGTTATACACAAAAGGCGGCGTCTGCCCGCTTGCCAGGGTTGCTTCCAAGGCCTGTGGGTCCGTACTGGCGGGAGCAGCGTCGCCGCCAGGCGGGACGGTTTCGGTCTGGGCAAAAGCAACACCCCAAGCGGCCAGACAGCACACGCATGTGGCAAGGACAACCGCGAGGAAATTATTTTTTGGGTACACGCTGTTCATCATGATGAGTGGTTCTCGTCGTTACTTTTTCCCTTTTGCATCTTTCTTCGCGTTGGCATCAATTTCAGCGGGGTCGAGAAAGCGGTAGGTAACAAGTTGAAATGTTGAATTCAGGATCATTTCTCCGCCCGTCTGCTTGGGGGAATCCATCTTAATGTTGTTCACGGAGACGACACGGGGGAGCTTGCTGATCTTGTCAAGAAAAACGCCCACATTATGGTATGGGCCCTGCACCCCGATATCCACAGGGATTTCCGCGAAAAATTGCTGCGGTTTTTCTGCAAGCGGCTTGAAGGAAAGAACCTCAAGGCCCGAAGCGGTGGCCTGTCCGGAAATGGTGGCCAGGAGCGAGGGGATTTCTTTTTCATCGGGCAACAACAGGGATGCCTCGGCAAACTGCCGTTGAACCTCCGCCATTTCAGCCTTGTGCTTGTCGAGGTCGTTGGCGATTTTTTCTACTTTCCGAATTTCCTCTTCGATCCCGGCCTTTTGTGTTTCAAGGTTTTTTATTTCGTTGGTTTTCGGGGAATAGGCAAGAAAAAAGAAGGCCACGCAGGGCAGAATGCAGGCTGCTGCGGCGATCAGCATCTTTTGCTTCATGTCAAGCCGACTTGCCTTGCTGTCGAGAAATTTCTCGATTCCGGCCTGGATTGTTTTTATGTCAAGCGCCATGCCTTCTCCCGCCCAAAGTGTTAACTGTTCGGTGCGACAACATTTATTGTAAGAGAAAAAGATTTCAGTTTCTGTTTGGCAACATCGGTTTGCGCCGAGCTGGTCAATTCCGTCTTTTCAAAATATTCAGAGGCTTCCAGTTGTTGCATGTACTGAGCAATGGTTTCGTTATCCAGAGCAATGCCTTGCAGCTGCAAGCGTCCGGCGGACTGTTGCAGGGAGCTGAGCCACATGCGGCTTGTCGGGGTGCGTGAGGCTACCTCATCAAGGACGCGCACCGTAACCTGAGCGCCAGCCTGGAGTTTTTTTATGGAGTCCAGCTTCTGCTCCACCATCTGTTTTTCTTTTTTCAGGGTGTCAATTTGTTTTATGATGGGCTGGTAGGACTGCTTTTTCTTGTCAAGCGCAACAAGCTCTTCCTGTAGGTTGGCAATTTTTCCGGATAAGGCAAACCAGCCGACAACAAGAACGAGCAATACCAGCGCAAAGACGGCGGAAAACCCCAGCAGCTCGGTTTTCAGGCGCGCTCTTTTTTTCAGCTGCCTGATCGGCAGGAGGTTGATGCGGATCATGGGGGTTAAACCTCCACCGGCCTTGTTGCCAGACCGGCAGCAAGAGTCATTTCAGGAGCAATGCTTTTGAGATAGGAAGGATCAATGGTTCTGCTATCCACTGATGCTTGCTTGAAGGGGTTGAAAATTTCCACAGGGATATCGGTCTCTTTTTCAAAGAATTCGGTAAGACCTTGTATTTTTGCGCCGCCACCGCTCAGGACAATTTTCGAAATCCTTTCGTCCGGATGATTGGAATAATAAAAATCAATGGCGCGTTTTACCTCTGTTACCCACTGACTACAGGTATTTGCAAAAAGGGTTTCAAGTTCCCCCTGTTTTCCTTGAGAGACGATCTCTCCTGTTTTCAAGGCTTCTGCCTCTTCAAAGCTGACTCCGAAAAGATTTTCTATCTGTTCGGTCAACTGCCGACTGCCGAGGACAACATCCCGGGCCAGAATTGAGGAGCCATGGGAGATGATATTGATGTTCATTTTTGAGGCGCCAATATCCACCAGGGCGACATTGTCCGCCAGGCTAAAATTTGCCTCAAAGGCATTTTCCAGGGCAAAGGCATCCACGTCAACAACAACCGGCTGGAGGCCCGCCGCCCGCAACATGTTGAGATATCCGTCCACGACATCACGTTTGGCCGCAACCAGCATCACATCCGTGCGGTCTTCCATCGTGGTGTTTGTTTTTAAATCCTGGAAATCCAGATAGACGTCTTCAATATCAAAGGGAATATACTGCTCCGCCTCTGATTCGATATGTTTTTCAAGTTCCTCTTCGGTCATCACGGCCAGATTTATTTTTTTGACGATGACAGAGTACCCTGAGATGGAGATGGCGACTTTTTTGTTCTTTATTTTCAGGTTGTTGATCAGAGAGGTGATGACCTTGCCCACGGCCGCCGGATCCTGCAAGGCGCCGTCCTCAAGAGAATCGGGGGGGAGCAGGGCACTGCCCAAGGCCACGAGTTCATAGCCGTTGCCCTTTTCCGCCAGTTCACAGATTTTCACGGCATGGGAGCCAATATCAAGGCCGATGGAAAGGGTTTGCCTTTTGAGAAAAGGGAGATGCAAGGATGGTAATTGTAATTTTTTGAGACCGGATTTGCCCATGAGCTCCCCGTGACCAAGATTTTCTGGCGGTACACATCCGCAGGCCGACTATTTGGTTGCCGCGCGGAATACTTTCTAACTGCGCTAGTTGATTATAATTTCAGCTATTTAATTGCATTAGAGACACAAAAGAAACATGGTGTCAAGAATAAAGTAAGCGATAGATTGTGGATTTTTCTCATAAAATTAGGTAATTGAAGTGATGGCCAGGGTGATGGTTGGCCGAAAAAACTTAAAAATACCGATATGTTGTGTTTGCCATAAATGGCGGCCACTACATGTGGTTCGTACCTCTGGGAATAACTCAGGATTATTCTTGGCCGGAATTCAGAGGATTTCTTGGCCAGATGTATTCCGCCCCTTGTATTTATTTCGGTCTTCGCTTATTTTGTGGCAACCTTTCCAGGTGACGGTCCTGCCGCTTGACGGCTCTTGTATCTCCTGGATGAACAAATTGTGAGACGAGGATTAAACGTGTTGAAGAAGACTCCGGGCATGGAAAAATCTGTTTTGCGTGAATATGCTGAGGCAATCATTATTGCCTTGCTGCTCGCATTTCTCATCAGAACCTTTGTGGTGCAGGCTTTCAAAATTCCCTCCGGTTCCATGATTCCAACTTTACTGGTTGGTGATCACATCCTGGTTAACAAATTCGGCTATGGTGTGAAAAACCCCCTGAGCGGGGCTGCCTGGATCACCGTGGGAGATCCCCAACGGCACGATGTCATTGTTTTCAAGTATCCGCAAAACCCTTCCCAGGATTTTATCAAGCGGGTTGTGGGGGTTGCCGGGGACCGGGTTGAAGTTGTGCGCAAAAAGGTCTTTGTCAACGGAGAACCTTTTGTGGAGCCAAACGCCGTGAACCTGGATACGGAGATTCTGCCTTCTCCCAGAGACAATATGGCCCCGATCACCGTGCCGTCCGGCTCCGTTTTTGTCATGGGGGATAACCGTGATAACAGCCACGACAGCCGATTCTGGGGATTTGTTGATCTCAAGGCCATCAGGGGCAAGGCTTTTATGCTGTACTGGTCATGGGACAGTGCGAATTTTACGGTGCGCTGGAGCCGGCTCGGCAAAATAATTCCTTAAGCGTTGTGCAAAAAACAGCAGCGCTGCTTACGCTGCTGTTAACGGCGATGGGAAAAGTAATAGTTATTTCCTAACGGTTCTTAAAAAAAGTTCTGGACCAAAGGCGACCGTTTTTTCTATTCTGAATTGATGCGGCGTCAATCTCATATTTGCACGGAAAGAATCGTATGAATCCCGAGTACCGATTCAGCCACAAACATGTCCTTGGACTTGCCGATTTTTCCGCGGAAGATATTCAGACCGTTTTGCAGACCGCAGAATCGTTCAAGGAAATTTCTTCCCGAGCCATAAAGAAAGTCCCGACCCTCCGCGGTAAAACCATCATCAATTTTTTCTTCGAGCCAAGCACCCGGACCCGTCTTTCTTTTGAGGTCGCCGCAAAGCGCATGAGCGCGGACACCTTCAACATCTCCAATTCGGGGAGTAGCACGGTGAAGGGGGAAACCCTCATTGATACCGCGCGGAATCTCGCCGCCATGAATCCGGACTGCATTATCCTCCGGCATCCCCGTTCAGGCTCGGCTCGTCTGCTGGCCGATCATATCGACGCCTCCGTGATCAATGCCGGGGACGGAACCCACGAGCATCCAAGTCAGGGTCTCCTCGACCTGATGACGGTCCGGGAAGCCAAGGGCGGGATCGCGGGGCTCAAGATCGCCATTATTGGCGATATAGCCCACAGCCGGGTGGCGCACTCCAATATCATCGGTTTTTCCAAAATGGGGGCGACCGTGACGGTGAGCGGCCCGGCGACGCTGATCCCTCCTGGCATCGAGGATTTGGGCGCCCAGGTCAGCCGGACCGTGCTGGACGCGGTTGATGGGGCCGACGTGATCATGGCCCTGCGGATTCAAAAAGAGCGCCAGCAGGACCCATTATTCCCGTCCCTGCGGGAATATGCGAAATTTTTTGGAGTTTCTCAAAAGGTGGCCGACGCCGCCAAGCCAGAGGCGATCATCATGCACCCAGGTCCGATAAACCGGGGGGTTGAGCTTGATCCCAAGCTTGCCGATGGCAGCCGTTCGGTGATTCTGGAGCAGGTTACCAACGGGGTGGCTGTGCGGATGGCCTTGCTCTATCTGATAATGGGAGGCGATTAACATGCCCGGACTTATCTTGTTAAAGAATGGGCGCGTGATTGATCCGGTGAACGGCATTGATCAGATCCAAGACGTGTTGATCGCAGGCGGCAAGATAAGCGCCGTGGCCCAGCCAGGCACCCTTTCCGAGCAGACAGGGGGTATTGTGTATGACCTGGCGGGAAAGTGGGTGGTGCCGGGGCTGATCGACATGCATGTCCACCTGCGTGAGCCAGGCCAGGAGTACAAGGAAACCATCGCCAGCGGAACCCGGGCCGCTGCGGCCGGGGGCTTTACCGCCGTGGCAGCCATGCCGAACACCAAGCCGGTCAATGACAATCAGACCGTGACCCTATTCATCCTGGCAAAGGCAGCGGAAGCCGGTTTTGCCAGGGTCTACCCGGTGGGCGCGATCAGTCGCGGCAGTAACGGGGAGCATCTTGCGGAGTTTGGCGAGCTGCGTCAGGCCGGGGCGGTTGCCGTAACCGATGATGGTTTGCCGGTGGGCAACAGTCAGCTCATGCTTCGCGCCCTCGAGTATTCCGGCAACCACGATTTGCTGGTTATCTCCCATGCCGAGGAGCTGTCGCTCAGTCACGGCGGGGCGATGCACCATGGAGCGCTGGCCACCCGGCTCGGCCTGCGGGGCATTCCCCCTGTGGCCGAAGAAATTATGGTGTATCGCGATCTGGCCTTGGCGGAATTTACCGGGCGGCCCATCCATATCGCCCACGTCAGTACGCGGGAGTCGCTGGCTCTGATCAAAAGGGCCAAGGAGAAAGGCGTGGCCGTTACCGCGGAAACAGCGCCGCATTATTTTACCCTTACTGAAAAGGCGGTGGCTGGCTATAACACCCTGGCGAAAATGAATCCTCCCCTGCGAACCGAGGCGGATGTCGCCGCCGTCCGGGAGGCCTTGCGGGACGGAACCCTTGACGCCATTGCCACGGATCATGCGCCGCATGGCGAGCTTGACAAGGATATGGAGTTTGATCTGGCCGCCAACGGCATAATCGGCCTGGAAACAGCGGTGCCGTTAACCCTGCAGCTTGTGCGGGAAAATCAGTTTGATGCCCGGAGGATGGTGGAGCTGCTTTCGGTGAATCCGGCCAGGATTCTCGGAGTTCCAGGCGGGACGCTTTCTGTGGGCGCGCCGGCGGATATAGCGGTTATTGATCCAGAGAAGCGGTTTGTTTTTACCGAGGAGTGCATTCAATCCAAGAGCAGGAATTCTCCCTTTCTTGGCTGGGAATTGCAGGGAAAGGCGGTGTTAACCATCCTGGAAGGCAGGATAACCTGGCAGGAAACCTTCAGCTCTTGATGTCCAGCAGGTTGCCAAGCATTTCATCCTGGACCTGCACGGTTTTCAGATTGGCTTGAAAAAAGCGGCGGCTTAGCATCATGCTGGGTAACTCTTCGTCCAGTTCCACGTTTGATTTTTCAACCAGAGTCTCTCCCGCGGATGTTTGTTCATACACCATGGGCCCGGGCGTTTGCATCTGCTGTACCACAGCCTCTATGCCCTGAGGTTCCTGTTCGTGCAGGGTAACCCGTGTTTTCTTGTAGCCATCCGTATTGACGTTGGCCACATTATTGGCGTTTGATCCAATTTTTTTCTGGATGGCGGTCAGGCCGGAAAGTGCCGAATGGATGCCGGAAATCATGGGGTTGCCTCCTAGTATCTTTGCGCGAAGTATGCCCTATCATATTTCCTTATCGGTCTTTTTGGCAAGCAGCTTTATTTTTGTCGGTGGTAATGGCACGGTTTTGCAGGTATATCTAACAGGAATGCGGCGGGTGCTGCTGCCGTTTTGCCAACCAGAAGGCCGATCTATTTATTATAATGGTTTTCTCTGATGATGCAGATGAGGGGTTGTTATGCCTTTTTATACCGCCCAAGATGTGGCCCGGTTTTTTCTCAATCCGCTCTTCCCGGCATTTTTTATCGGCCTGATCCTGTTGCTCAAGAAGGAGCGCACCCGCCTCGGCCTGCTGCTGCTTCTGGCCTACCTCTATGGCGTCAGTATCCCCTATACTTCACAGATTGTCATGGCCAAATGGTGGGTGGCGGATACGGTGGACCGGCACAGCAGGTATGATGCCGCCGTGGTGTTGGGGGGGATAGTTGATTACAATTGGTATGTGCGGCACGCGGCGGAGAATGAAGAAGAGATCTTCAAATATGTCTCCGACTACCAGCAGCTGGGGCAGAGTTCTGCGCGGATATTGACGGGAGTCGCTGCGGTAAAAAGCGGCCTGGCCGAGACCTTGCTTCTCAGCGATGTGAGTATCAAAGGCGTGAATGAGACGAGAATTCTCCTCGATCTTCTGGAAAAGCAGGGAATTGACCCACAAAAGATTGCAGTCCACGGCAAAGTTCGCAATACCTTGGCCGAGGCAAAAAGCGTTAGGGCATATTGCGAGAGCAAGGGAATCAAGCGGATCCTGCTCATTACCTCGGCTAACCATATGCGGAGGGCGGCGGCGCTTTTTCGCAAGCAGGGCTTGACTCCGGATCTGTTGTCAGTTTCCAGGGATAATACCCCCATTACCCGGGAAAGTTTCGTCCCTTCCGGCGATGGCCTGGAGGATACCTACGGCATGCTTTATGAGCTTGTCGGCTACACCGCCTACTTGATTCGGGGCAATCTGTAACCTTCCCTTATTCGTCCTCGCCGATCTTTTTGGTATACCCGCAGTCCTTGTTCGGACAATGCAGCTGCAGGCCGCTTTTTTTCGTCTCCCGTTCGAGAAGATACGCCGACCCGCACTGCGGACACGGTTCATTGACCGGCCTGTCCCACAGGGCGAAGCTGCATTTTGGATAGCGGTTGCAGCTGTAAAAGACCTTGCCGCGCTTGGAGATCTTCTGGATGAGTTCTCCGGTGCACCCCTCTTCCGGACAGGGAACCCCGGTGGTGGTGGCGCGGATGTTTTTGCAGGCCGGATAGCCGGAACAGGCCAGGAATTTGCCATAGCGGCCATTTTTAAAGACCATGGGCTTGCCGCATTTTTCACAGAGCTCGCCCGATTCGGCTGGCTGCTCCCTGTCAACGGGCACAATCTTGCCCTCGTCGTTTCTGGTGAAATCCTGGGTGTGTTTGCACTCCGGATATTTTTCGCAGGCCAGAAATTCGCCGTTTTTCCCCCACTTGATCACCATCTTTCCATCACAGAGCGGACAGGGAAGTTCGGTGGGGATGGCGGTTTTTTTGACCGATTTCATCTCCTCCTTGGCGGCATCCAGGGTCTTGCTGAAGGGGCCGTAAAAATCCTGCAGGACTTTGAGCCACTGGGTGTTGCCAGCCTCGACCTCGTCGAGCTTTTCTTCCATGGAGGCGGTGAATTCTATGTCCAGAATATCGGGAAAATGGGCAACCAGCAGTTCGTTGACCAGTTTGCCTAGGTCGGTGGGCATGAATTTGCGCTGGACCAGAAGGGCGTATTCCTTATCCTGGATGGTGGAAAGGATGGAGGCATAGGTGGAAGGGCGGCCTACGCCGTTTTCTTCCAGCGCCTTCACCAGGGTCGCTTCCGTGTACCGGGGAGGCGGCTGGGTGAAATGCTGTTTCGGCTCAATGGCCAACAGAGAGACGGTGTCGCCTTTTTTCAAGTCCGGCAGGGCGGCATTGTCGCCTTCCGCGCCATCCCCTGTTGTTTCATCCACCGCCTCTTCATACAGGGCCATAAAGCCCTGAAAACGCATGATGGAGCCCACGGTCTTGAAAACAAAGTCTTTGGCCGCCACCAGGGTGATGGTGGTCTGGTCATACTCCGCCGGGGCCATCTGGCAGGCGAGAAAGCGTTTCCAGATCAGCGAATAGAGAGCCAGCATGTCCTTTTCCAGAAAAGGCGCGAGTTTTTCCGGGGTGTTGCGCACATCGGTGGGACGGATGGCTTCGTGGGCGTCCTGGGCGGATTTGCTGGTTTTGAAGATGTTCGGCTTGGCAGGGAGGAACTGTTCGCCAAAGGCTCCGGTGATATACTGCCGGGCCTCTTCGATGGCGTCGTTGCTGATCCGGGTGGAGTCGGTCCGCATGTAGGTGATCAGGCCGGTGGGGCCCTCGTCGCCCAACTCGATTCCCTCGTAAAGCTTCTGGGCCAGGGTCATGGTCTTTTTCGCGGAAAAGCGGAGCTTGCGGTTGGCGTCCATCTGCATGGTACTGGTGATGAAGGGCGGGCTGGGGTTGCGTTTCTTCTTCTTCTTTTCCAGGCTTTCCACCAGGAAAGAAGCGTCCCGCACCGCTTCGACAATGGCTTGGGCCTCGGCGTCGGTGCCAATTTTATTTTTCTTGAGATCGATTTTTTTGCCGTATGCCTGGTCGAGCTGGGCGACAAAGGGCGGAGGTGTTTTTCCTTCCAGGGTGGTGTGGATGGACCAGTACTCTTCCGAGACAAAGGCCTCGATGGCCTGCTCGCGCTCACAAACCATGCGTACCGCGACGGACTGCACCCTCCCGGCGCTTAAACCCCGGCGGACCTTGTCCCAGAGCAGGGGAGAGATCTGGTAGCCCACCAGCCGGTCCAGGATGCGGCGGGTTTGCTGGGCCTCGAAGCGCTGCTGGTTGACCTCGCTTGCCTGATCGATGGCCGCGAGGATGGCCTTTTTGGTGAGCTCATGGAAGAGCACCCGTTGGATGGGCTTGTGCGTGGATTGTAAAAATTCGGCGATATGGTGGGCAATGGCCTCCCCCTCGCGGTCCGGATCAGGGGCCAGGTAGATCTTGTCCGCTTTTTCCGCCGCGCTTTTCAGGTCGCTGATGATTTTCCCTTTGCCCCGGATGGTGACGTATTGGGGGGCAAAATCGTTGGCAATATCAACGCCCAGGGTTTTCACCGGCAGATCGATGATATGGCCGACCGAAGCCTTGACGGTAAAGGTTTTGCCGAGATATTTCTGCAAGGTCCGGGCTTTGGCCGGAGATTCAACAATGATGAGCGATTGTGACATGGTGTCCTGTGCGTTTTTGTTAAGCTGGCGCAGCTGCGACTCTTTCTCTAGGGGCCTTATACACTGGACGAATGTGGTTCTGCAAGCCTTTGGTACTGTTTGCCCGGTAAAGAGGCCACCAACCCCTGGAGTTCCAGGTGAAGGAGGATTTCGGTTATCCTCTGGGCGGGCAACTGAGCCGCCTGGATAATCTCTTCGATGTTTCTGGGGTAGACCTCCAGCAGGGAGAAGACCTTCCCCTCTTCCTCTGGCAGCGGAGGCGGTTGCACCCTTGCCTCCGGAGGGCAAGCACGGGTCAGGGCCAGTTCCTCAAGGATATCGGCGGCGCTGTGCACGAGCTTGGCGCCTTCCTGGATCAGGCGGTGGCAGCCCTCGCTTTTCGGAGAATCGATCCTGCCGGGGATGGCAAAAACATCCCGTCCCTGCTCCAGGGCCTGATGGGCGGTGATCAGGGTGCCGGAACGGTGGGCGGCTTCGACAACCACGACGCCCAAAGAGAGACCGCTGATAATCCGATTTCGGGCGGGGAAGCGGAAACTCTCCGGTAGGGTTCCCAGAGGGCTTTCGCTGATTATCGCCCCGTGCGCGGCAATCTGCGCGTGGATTTTCTGGTTCTGGCTGGGATAGATAATGTCCAGGCCGCAACCCATGACCGCGATGGTCTTGCCGCCTGTTGCCAAGGCCCCCCGGTGGGCGGCGGTGTCTATCCCCAGGGCAAGGCCGCTGGTGATGACAAGATCGTGGCGGGCCAGTTCCATGGCCAACCGTTCCGCCACCTGCAACCCGTACGAGGAGGCGGCCCGCGCCCCGACCATGGCGATGCCTGGCGCGCTGAGCAGTTGGGGGGAGCCCAAGACATAGAGAACGATCGGCGGGTCGCTTATTTCCTTGAGCAGGGGAGGAAAGAGCGGATCGTCCCAGCAGAGCAGGGTAATGCCGGCTTTTTCCGCCAGGCGAAGCTCCTTTTCCGCCGCAGCCTCGGCAGTTGTCTTTTGATCGCACAAGGCAGCGAGGCTGTCTTTGCGCAGAAAAATACATTCCTCAAGCCCCTTGCGGCTCGCCGCGAGAATTTGGTGGGCGGACCCGAACCGTTCGACAAGTTTTTTGAGGGTGGCGGGGCCAAGCCCTGGGGTAAAGGCAAGGGAGAGCCACTGGTGTCTGATGTCCATATCAGCAAGACCGCAAGAAAAAGAGGGAGGGAAGGGGGCGGGCCGTCTCTGTTGTTTAGGGAAAAGCCCTTGTCAGGCATGGGCGCTGAAGATAGGTCCGCCTGAAATGGCGGCCCTATCTTCAGCCTACAAACCGGCTAATCGTTATAAAAGGCAAACAGCAGATTGCGCCGGGTGGGGTGCTTGAGTTTTTTCAATGCCTTGGCTTCGATCTGGCGGATCCGCTCCCTGGTCACGGCAAAATTGTCGCCAACCTCCTCCAGAGTCAGATCAATCGAGGTGTCGATGCCGAAACGCATGCGCAAGACCAGTTCCTCCCGGGGGGAGAGGGTGCGCAAGACATTGCGGAGATTTTCCCGCAGGCTTTCCATGGCGGTTGCCTCGTCCGGCGACAGGGAGTTCACATCTTCGATGAAATCGGAAAGATAGCTGTCTTCGCTGCTGCCGATGGGGGTGTCCAGGGACAGCGGTTCCTTGGCGATCTTCAGGATATTTTTGACCTTGCTCAAGTCAACATCGAGCCGTTCGGCCATTTCCTCGGGGGTGGGTTCACGGCCTGTTTCCCGCAAGAAATCCTTGGCGCCCTTGAGGAGGCGGTTGATGGTGTCGATCATGTGCACGGGGATGCGGATGGTGCGGCCCTGATCGGCAATGGCCCGGGTGATCGCCTGCCTGATCCACCAAGTGGCGTAGGTGCTGAACTTGTAGCCCCTGCGGTATTCGAATTTTTCCACCGCCTTCATCAGGCCGATGTTGCCTTCCTGGATAAGGTCGAGCAGCTGCAGCCCCCGATTGGCGTATTTTTTCGCCACGCTGACCACGAGACGCAGATTGGCCTGCACCAAGGCATTTTTTGATTCACGGCTGACTTTTTCCCCATCGGTGATTTCGGCAAGCAGGGTGGCGAGGGATTCAGGATCGATGCCATGCGCCTTGACGCAGCCCTGCAGAAAGAGGGGATATTTGACCGGGTCTTCCAGTATCTGGGCGGGCGGGGTAAGTTTGGCCCCTTGTTTGCGCAGCCGGGTGATGATGGCGGAGAGATGTTTGGCGCTGATGCGATCGTGTTCAAAAAGTTTGGCGATCGCCTTGGTGTTGCGTTTGACCCGGATTCTGATTTTCTGGGCCTCTCCCTTGGTAATGGCGGGATCAAGCAGGTCGAGACGGAAGGCCGAGAGCTCTTCGTTGAGCCGGTGCGCTTCGCTGATCTGCCAGAGAAAGTGCTCCTTTTTTTCTTCATTGATTTGGGTTTCGGCTTCATCCAGGCCGCGGAGAATATCGGCGATGGTCCGTTTTCCGGCGAGCATTTTGTCCGCCACCTCGCGCAGGTATTCCACGGCCAGCGGCGTGGTCAGCAGGGTGTCCTGGATAAGTTTTTCCCCGTCTTCGATCTTTTTGGCGATCTCGGTTTCTTCGTCCGAGGAAAGCAGGCCGACGGAGCCCATTTCCTGAAGGTATGCCTTGACCGGATCCAACTGGTTTCCGGAAAGATCCCGGGCCTTTGAAATCAGGCCACCGCCATGGTTGTCATCCTCCTGACCGACCGGATGCAAGCTTTCCTCCAGATCGACTTCGCTGTCCAGATCCAGATCAAAAATGGCCGTCAGGTTACTCGGCCGCTCCACCGACCAGCTGCTTTCCTCTTCCCCCCCACTTTCCAGTAAGGCATCCTCGGCCAGCAGGACGCTGGTAATTTCCTTGGCTGCGGTTATTTGTGGTTGTTTGGATCCTTTCTCGTGCCTCGCCATAGCTTTTTCACCCTCCTAAGTTAATTCGCCCCACCTCTTTAACTTAACAAAAGCTGTCGATCGAACTTCTGGTCCTAAGAATGCAACGCCTCGTCCATCTGTATTTTTTTGGTTATCAGCTCGGTCAGAAGCTGTTGATTTTGGCTGTGCTGGGCCTCGCGAATTTGCTGCATGAGGTGTTCCCTTTTTGCCTTCAGGCTGGTTGATGTAAGCCAGCTGAGCATCCCCTGGGCAATCTGTTCTCGCATCTCTTTGGAATGCGAGGGCGTGGAGATGAGCAATCTGGAAATAAAAGATCGTTCCGGGCCGGTGGCAAGCTCAAGGAGTTGTTCCGACCCGCCGGAGAGGTCCGGCTGTTTTTTGAGCAGAGCGAGAATGGCCAGGCCGAACGGATTCATGATAATCTCTTCGAGACCCGCATCCAGAAAGGCGGGCAGATACTCGGGATAGGCCAGCAGGAATTCAAGCAGCTGCCGCTGTTTCATGGGAAGCTGCGCCTCGTCTTTCCCTTGCTGCTGCTGCGAGGTCGTGGGTTTTGGCGCCTGGCTGCCGGCGGCGGGAACGACCCCTTCCATGAGCTGTTGCGGAGTAAGGCCAAGTTTTTTGGCGAAATGGGAGACAAAGAGGGTGCGCTGGAGATGCTGATCGCCAATGGCCTTGATCAACTCCTGCAGCTCGGCCACAATCTTGGTCTTGCCGGCCACGCTCTGGCCGTATTGGGCCACGAGCTTGTCGAAAACAAACTCCGGCAGTGGCATGGCGCTTTCCAGGTGTTTTCGTAACCCCTCCGGGCCAAACTCCCGGACAAAGGTGTCCGGATCATGGGCCTCGGGCAGCACCGCGATTCTGGCCGTGACCTGTTCGCTCAAAAAAAGCGGGACCGAGCGCATGGCAGCCTTGAGTCCTGCCTGGTCGCCGTCAAAAAGAAGGATCACCTCGTCGGTGTAGCCCTTGAGGGAACGGACATGGGCCTGGGTCAGGGCGGTGCCCAGGGGGGCGACCACATTGCGCACCCCGTGCACGACCAGGGACAACAGGTCGAAGTTGCCTTCCACCACCAGGCAGTTTTTCGCCTGGCGGATGTGCTCCCGGTTCTGGTAGAGGCCGAACAGGGTCCGGCTTTTGTCAAAGACCGGGGATTCCGGCGAGTTCATGTACTTGGGCTGGCCATCGTCGAGAATGCGACCGCCAAAGGCGACGACCCTGCCGGTCAGACCGACAATGGGAAACATGACCCGGTTGCGGAAGCGGTCATAAAAGCCGCCGTTATCCCGGGGGACGATCAGGCCGGCCTCCTTGGCCGCCTCGGTGGCGATTTTCTGCTTGGGCAGAGCGTTGACCAAAAAATTCCAGCTGTCCGGGGCAAACCCCAGGCGGAATTCCTTGGTGATTTCCTCGGGGATGCCCCGTTTGTCAAGATACTCGCGGGCCTTTTGCGCGCCCGGGTCGGACAGGAGGAGCTGATGGAAGAGTTCGGCCGCCTTTTCGTTGGCATTCTGCAACGCCTCCCGCTTCTGGGCTTTTTCCAGCTCCTGCGGGTTGAGCGGCTTTTCCGGCAGGGCGATCTGGTATTTGCGGGCCAGTTCCTTCAGCGCCTCGGCAAAGCTCAGGCGGTGGAAGTTCATCATGAAGCTGATGGCATCCCCCCCTTCGCCGCAACCAAAGCAGTGGTATGTTTTACGCTCTGGGTTGACGGTGAAGGAGGGCGTTTTTTCGGAATGAAAGGGGCAGAGCCCCTTGAGGTTGGTGCCGGCGCGCTTGAGCGAGACATGTTCGCCGATGATCTCGGCGATGTCTGCGGCGTCCTTGATGAGCTGGACTGTATCTTCCCCTTGATATACAGCCATACCGTCAAAAAGACTCCTTACTGCAAAAGGAAAGGTGCAAGATTCGCAACAACTGTTGTATGATAACAGCCACTTTCTGTGTAACCCATCTGGGGGGTGTGTCAAGGAAAAAACGTAGAAAAGTCAACTTTTTAGGTTGTTTTTGGCGTAAAGATTTTATTAAATAATTAAACCCTTGAGCGCTTTTTTTCGGCGCACGGCCATATTTTTTTAAGAGAGGCTGTTACATTGAAGAACCGTTACGATGAAAAAGAGGCCCAATCCTTTGTCGGGGCCTATCCCCAGTGCCCGCCGGAACTTGGCCTCAGGGTCTATACCTCGCGGCTCCTGGGTGCGGAAGAAGATCTTGTTTTGCACGGCGGCGGCAACACCTCGGTGAAGTGCGTCATCACCAATCTGGTGGGGGAAGAGCAGGAGATTCTCTATATCAAGGGCAGCGGCTGGGATCTGGGGGTTATCGCGCCCCAGGGCTTTCCCGGCCTGGATCTGGCCTATCTCCGCAAGCTGCGGCAGGTCGGGGAGTTAAGCGATGCGGAGATGGTCAATCAGTTCCGCACCCATCTTTTGGACGCCGGTTCGCCCAATCCCTCCATCGAAACCCTGGTGCATGCCTTTTTGCCGCAGAGGTTCATCGACCATACCCATGCCGACGCCATTGTCACCCTGACCAACCGGGCAGAGGCTGAAAAGCATCTCCACGCGGCCCTGGGTGAAAATATCGGGATCCTGCCCTTCATCATGCCGGGTCTGCCTCTGGCCCTGGCCATGGCAGAGCTTTACGAAAGCAACCCCGGGATCGACTGCATCATTCTCAAAAATCATGGCATCTTCACCTTTGGCGATGAGGCGAAAACCGCCTACGACAGGATGATCGACTCTGTGAGCCGGGCCGAGGCGTATCTCGCCAAATGCACCGCCGTGGCAACTTCAAGCCCTGGTGTCGATCCGGGGCTGGTGCAACCCTCGGTGGTGCTGCCCATCCTGCGGGGGGCCTTGAGTTTTGTCGAGGGATCTGGCCGCCGGCGGACCATGCAGCTGGCTGTTCGTCAGAGCGGGGAAATCCTCGCCGCCCTTGCCCGACCGGATGCCAAAGAGCTTTTTGTGGGCGGAGTGCTCACCCCGGACCATGTGATCCGCACCAAGAATTACCCCCTGTGGCTTGCGGTGGCGGATCTGGACGAGGACGCGACTCTGGCCGCGGTGCAGAGCGGACTGGCCAGATACCAGGAGGAGTATGATCAGTACTTCGCCGCCCAGGTGGCAACGAAAAAGGTCAGCCGCACCAAGCTCGATTCCATGCCCCGTGTGGTGCTGGTGCCGGGCTTGGGGTTGGTGGCGGCCGGTTTCACCGAAAAGGATGCCGGGATCGCCGCGGATATCGCCGAGCATACCATCGCGGCCAAGCTGCAGGGCGCACCCCTTGGCCCGTACCGCGAGCTCGGCCAGGACTCGATTTTCGATATGGAATACTGGGCTCTGGAGCAGGCCAAGTTGGGCAAGGCAAAGCCCAAGCCCCTGGAGGGTCGGACCGCCCTGGTGACCGGCGGGGGCGGGGCCATTGCCATGGGCATCGGCCGCAAGCTCCTGGAGGCTGGCGCCCGAGTCTTCATGACCGACATCAACCAGGAGCGGCTGGAAACCGTCTGCCATAATCTGGCCGACACCTTTGGCAGCCGGATGGTTTCTCCGCTTCTTATGGATGTGACCAGCGAAGAATCGGTGCGGCTCGGTCTGGAGCAGCTCATCATGCAGTGCGGTGGCCTGGACATCCTGGTGCCCAATGCCGGCATCGCCCATGTGGCAAAGCTTGCCGACCTCAGCGAGGCGGCTTTAAGGCAGGTCATGGATGTCAACTGCATGGGGGTGTTTCAGGTGATCAAAGGGGCGATCCCGATTTTCAAGCGGCAGGGCTCCGGCGGCTCCATCGTGATCAACAGCTCGAAAAATGTTTTTGCCCCGGGCGCCTCCTTTGGCGCCTACAGCGCTTCCAAGGCCGGGGCGCACCAGCTGGGCAAGATTGCCGCCCTGGAGCTGGCCGAGTTTGGGGTGCGGGTCAACATGATCAATGCCGATGCGATCTTCGATGACGCCGGGGTTTCCTCCGGTCTCTGGGATGTGGTGGGTCCCGAGCGGATGCGCTCCCGCAACCTCGATCCGGAAGGGCTCAAGGACTATTACCGCCAGCGCAATCTGCTGAAAACCACGGTGCACGCCGACCATGTCGGCAACGCGGTGGTTTTTTTCGCCAGCGAACAGACCCCCACCACCGGCGCCACCCTGCCGGTGGATGGCGGGATCATGGCCGCCTTCCCCCGGTAAAAAAAAGACAGGGCTGGAAATGGCGCAACCCTTGGTGTATGTTTGCCCCAAGAAATGCGTAAAAAAACGAAAACCCAAGGAGGCTGTTTTCCATGGCGGAAATAAAGAGCACCATGGACATGGTGATGGAGCGGGCGGCCCGGATGGCTGCCGAAGAAGCTGGGGAAGGCGACTATCTCGGCGAAGAGCAGCTCAAAGAGGGCATGCGCCTCGGCGCCGCTTACATGCGTGGGGAAGGGGGCCTGGCGGAAAAGCTCAGCGCTTTGCCGCCCAAGGAATTAGGCCCGGTGCGGAAAGGGGCGGTGCAGTCCCTGCTGCGCAATATCTTCCTGGCCCGCGAACCGGAAAAACAGGAGCTCGCTGAAAAAGCCATGCACGGCCTGATTGAGGTCGGCCAGGGGGATGGGGAGCTGCTCCAGATCCTGGCGGAAATGAAAAAAATACTCGACGGCTACCGGCAACATGGCGAACAGCTCAAAGAACAGCTGGAAGCCCAGTTCAGTCAGCAGATGGCTTTGATGGAGCAGAACCTGGCCAAGCAGACCGGACAGGCCATGAAGCTGCAACCCTCCCAGCATCCCAAGTTTCAGGAGGAATGGGCCAGGATTCAAGGCCAGCTCAACGAACAGTACGGCCAGGCCCTGAAACAGCTGAAAGATTTGGTTGAAAACCATCTGGTCATGGAGATTGCTCCGTAATCGAGGGGCAGTTCAGGAAAGGAGAGAGGCATGGAAGCAGAAATCTGGCTCGATGTGGAAGAGGCCGATCCCAAGGATCTGCCCGAGATTGAAAAAAGGTTCAAGGATTGGTACGCGACCGGGGCGGAGGCGCGCTACAACAAGCCGTGCTTCACCTTCCTCACCGTGTTGAAGCCGTTTCGCTATCAGGTGGATTTTGGCCAGGCCGATCTTACCCAGGCCATCCAGGGGTTGCATAGCAAGCTCTACCGGTTCGGGGTCAAGGTCTTCGTCCACTTCATGCATTGATGGCCAAGCGGATGCAGGGAGCCCTCGATCGGATTCGGCGCAGCCTCAAGCGGCGCCAGCTTGACGCCATTCTGGTGACCCAGCCGGAAAACCGCCGCTATCTCAGCGGCTACACGGCCAGGGACCATGCGATCAACGAAAGCGCGGGCGTTTTGCTCATCCCGTGCGAAGGCGAGCCCTATCTGCTCACCGACTCCCGCTTTCACTTGCAGGCGGAACAAGAGGCCGCTGGTTTTCGGGTCAAGCTCTATCCCCGGGGGCTGTTCCCCCTGCTGCGCTTGCTGCTCAAGCGGCACCGCATCACCAGGCTGGCCTTTGAGAGCCATTATTTCCTCCATTCCACCTCCCAGACCCTGGCCAAGCTGGCGGAAGACCTTAAGCTGGAGCTGACGCCGCTCACCGGCTTTATCGAGGAGCTGAGGCTGGAAAAGGATGCGGCGGAACTGGCCAAGATCGAACAGGCGGTTCTCCTCAACGAAGCGGTGTTTCAGGAGATCTATCCCACCCTGCGCCCTGGCCAGACCGAGAAAGAGGTGGCCCAAGCCATCGAAAACACCATGCGGCGCAAGGGCGCGGAGCGGCCGAGTTTCGAGACCATCGTTGCTTCCGGTCCCAATGCGGCCCTGCCCCACGCGACTCCCTCCGACCGGCCGTTGGCCGAAGGCGAAACCATTGTCATCGACATGGGCCTGGTTTTGGACGGCTACTGTTCGGACATGACCCGCACCGTGGTCCTGGGCACCCCGGACGCCAAAACAGTGGCGTTGTTCCGCTTGGTGCGCAAGGCGCAATTGGCCGGGCTCAATAGCCTGCGGGCCGGGATCAGCGGCATGACGGTGGACAAGATCGCCCGTAGCGTCATCGAGCGGGCGGGCTTAGGCGAGCGGTTCGGCCACGGCCTGGGCCATGGGGTGGGGTTGAACGTTCATGAAGGCCCTTCGCTCAACTACCGGAATCGCAAGCCCCTTGCCGCCGGGATGGTGGTCACGGTGGAGCCGGGGGTGTATATCCCGGATTGGGGCGGGATTCGGTTGGAGAACATGGCGGTGATTGAAGAAGACGGGTGTAGGGTGTTGAATCGGGATACCACCTTTCTTGATCTTTAAAATCCTTCTGCTTACCAAGCAATCTCAGTCAAGTCCTTTGCTTTCATCGCAGTTAAAATCCCATTGGCCGCCGCCGAGCACCGGAGAGGCTGCCGAAAAGGGGATTTGCACTGTTTGAGGCGAAAGCCGAGTTTGCAAAGCCCCGGCAGCATCGAGGAGCGCAGGGCATCCCGCCTTCGGCGGGACAAGAGACACAGGGGGCCCTTTCTTTGGTTCGTTTCTTTGGGCAAGCAAAGAAATGAACAGACGGATAACGCGTATTCCACTGACTGCTGAGATTGCTTGGTAATCAGAAAAATCTTGTTTTTTTAACAAGCACTCTTTTCAATAATTTTCAGGAAATTCATTATGATGCGAAACGATCAACGGGCCGCGGATGCGCTGCGGCCGGTAACTATTGAAAAGGGCTTTCAGCCCCAGGCCTATGCCTCTGTCTTGATCACCATGGGCGGCACCCAGGTGTGTTGCGCCATCACCATGGAGACCAGCGTTCCGCCATTTTTGCGGGGCACCGGCCAGGGCTGGATCACGGCGGAGTACGGCATGCTGCCCTGTTCGACCAGCAGCCGCATGCAGCGGGAGGCGGCCAAGGGCAGATCGGGTCGTACCTATGAGATCCAGCGGCTCTTGGGCCGCTCGCTGCGGATCATGGTTGATCTTAGCCTGTTGGGCGAAGTGACCCTCCGAGTGGACTGCGACGTGCTCAAGGCCGACGGCGGCACCCGGACCGCCTCCATCACCGGCGCGGCCATTGCCATGCGCGATGCCCTGGAGCGCATGCTCCGGGAGGGGGTTTTGGCCACTATGCCGGAAATCCTGCCGGTTGCGGCGATCAGCGTGGGCATGGTGGACGGCGAGGCCTTACTTGATCTCAATTATCTGGAAGATTCCAATGCCGAGGTGGATGCCAACTTTGTCATGACCGGGGATGGCCGCTGGGTGGAAACCCAGTGCACCGCTGAAGGCAAGCCCTTCAGCCCCGAGGATTTCATCCGCATGGCAGCCCTGGCCCGTAAGGGCATCGATGAGTTGTTTACCCTGTGGGCCCTGTGATGACATCCCCTTATACCCTGCACAGTAAATCCAGTGACTGCGCGGCCCGGCGCGGTGAGGTGCGCACCCTGCACGGCACGGTGCAGACTCCGGTCTTCATGCCGGTGGGCACCCAGGCCACGGTCAAGGGCGTGACCCCGGAGAATCTCAAGGAGCTGGGTGCCCAGATCATCCTCGGCAACACCTACCATCTCTACATCCGACCCGGCCATGAGCTGATCCGCAGCTTCGGCGGCTTGCATAAATTTATGAACTGGGACCGGCCCATCCTCACCGACAGCGGCGGTTTTCAGATCTTCAGCCTCAAGGATCTCACCAAGATCACCGAGGAAGGCGCCGCCTTCAAATCCCATCACGACGGCAGCAAGCTTTTTTTGAGCCCCGAGGATGCCGTGGCCGTGCAGGAGGCGTTGGGTTCTGACATCATGATGTGTCTGGACACTTGCATCCCCTACCCTGCCACCCGCGAGGAGGCCATTGCCTCCACCGATCTCACCGGTCGCTGGGCCAGACGTTCCCGCGCCGCCCATAAGGAACGGGGGCAGCTGTTGTTCGGCATCATCCAGGGTGGCATGTACCCAGACCTGAGGGCCAAGGCGGTGGAGGAGCTGGTGGAGATCGGCTTTGACGGCTATGCCTTGGGGGGCCTGAGCGTGGGCGAACCCGCCGAGCTGATGATGGAGATCACCGAAGAAATCGCGGCCCTGATGCCCGTGGATTACCCCCGCTACCTCATGGGCGTTGGCACCCCGGAAAACCTGGTGGAGGCGGTGTATCGCGGCATCGACATGTTCGATTGCGTCATGCCCACGCGAAATGCCAGAAACGGAATGCTCTTTACTTCAAGCGGCAGGCTTGTTATAAAAAACGCTCGCCATCAGGATGACCACCGGCCCGTGGATGAGGAGTGCGACTGCTACACCTGCCGCAATTATTCTCGGGCCTATCTGCGGCATCTTTTCATGGCCAAGGAGATTCTCTCCTCGCAATTGAACACCATCCACAACCTGCATTATTATGTGGGGCTCATGGCCCGGATCCGCAAGGCCATTGAAGAAGATCGTTTCAGCCAGTTCCGGCAGGAGTTTTATGCCAAGCGGGCGGTAGAGTAAAAGGGAGGCAAGCGGATTTTGGCTTGCCGGGAAAACTTAATTTGAATCGGAGGGGATTATGGTTAGTGTAGCTTATGCCGCAGACGCTGCGGCCGGTGCTGGTGGGGCGCAAGGGTTGATGAGTTTTTTGCCGCTGGTGTTGATCTTTGTTGTGTTCTACTTTCTCCTGATCCGTCCCCAGCAGAAAAAGGCCAAGGAGCATCAGGAATTTATCACCAATCTCAAGAAGGGTGATGAGGTTCTTACCAGCGGCGGCCTCCAGGGCAAGATCACCGGGTTGACCGACCGGGTGGCGACCCTTGAGATCGCTGACAACGTACGGGTGAAGATAGCCCGCCCCTATATTTTGGGCTCGGTTGCGGCCATGGAAGGCGGCGATGGAAAAGAGGGTGCGGCTTGCGCTATCGGTGGCGGTGGCAAGGGGTGTTGAGGTTGAGCTAGCCCTTCACCGGGAGTGAAGCGAAAATGAGATTTTTGGCCTGCCTGGGTTTTCCAGGCAGGCCTTTTTTGTGCGGCTTGGGAGGGTGTTAACTTAGAGATTGTTTGGTAATCTTTCCCTACGATACAATTTTAGCGCTGCAGCGTTGGACACTTGGTCCTTGAAGTTTCTGATGATTTTAAGCATCTCGTGAAACAATATATCAAAGTCAGTTTCTTTTAGATAAAGCCATTGACCATGTGCGATGCTGTTTCGCGAAGCTAATAATTGCGCATCGATCAATTGTTCCTTGAGTTCATAGTTAGAATAATCGAGTCCGAGCGTAAACACGATATCTCTGAATAGAATAGAATTTAAATTTGACTTGGTTTTTATAATGCCCTGCACCGGGATATTTGCTGTATCGCTGAGATCAGCAAGAAGAAATTCAACAATACTTTGGTGTTTTTCAGAAAGGGTGTTAGCCTCAAGATTTAGTAATTTTGATCTAATTGAAAGAGCAATAAATGCTTTGCTGAGCTCATAATACCGCAATTTTCTGATTGAGACATAATGCAGATAAGCCTCGGCTGCATTTTTAATAAAACCTTCCCAGTGGGCGTATAAAAGTGCCGTTGCACACCTGATTAACATCGGTTTTGCCAATGGGGGGCTTGCTTTAATGTTTGAATTGATCGTCGTCAATTCCTTGAAGCGCCATGCAAATTCCCTGTCAAGCGAGTCGAGGAGTCCGTTAAGGTCGCGTGCTTTCATGCTACATCAAACAGAGAGCGTCCTAGAGGTATTAGCTTCGGAATTCGGCTTGTTGCTGAACGGCCACTACGTGAATAGTTTTCGAAAACGGTGTCAATCCATAGTTGTGAAATGGCCTTCTTTATTTTCGCAATGTCGGGTTTTGGCTTTTTTGATCGAACTATATTGCTGCCAAGCCCAACCGCTAAAACTTCGAATACTGAGATAAGAAAGCCACCACGGCCTTTCTGCCCATCAGATCGCCTAAAACAGTCTGGCCCCAAAGCTTGGTATATTGCATTAAATGTAATGCTGAAAGCAGTCCCAGCCCTCTTCATATCGTAGCTTGTATCCATTGCCATGGCGCGCATTTTTTTCGTTATGAAGTCGCCAACGTCACCGATTCCTCTGAGTTCTTTGTCTTCTGCATTCGAGAATATTAGGAACCTCAGAACGAGCTCCATATTGTACTTTTCGTCTACAAGTTTCTCTGATAAGGACGTTGTTTCTTTAAAGCTCTCCTCATTTGCCAGCGACTCTAGCCAAGTATGGAGGTCTGGGTTTATCATCACCAACAAGCAGTTTCTCATTTCCTGATCAGATAAATGAGAACCGAGGGTGTTTAATCGTTCGAAAAGATCGTATTTGGTGTTGGGGTCGCTTTCCTTTTTGACGATTTTAATATCTAATTTTTGTCTCTTGAAATCCATTCGCAAATTGTCTGGGAAGGAATTGTTAGGGATCTCTTTGTCATCCCATGACATTCCTTCAAGAGACGGAAGGTATTCAGTACTTAATAATTTATTAGGCGCTATGGGTTGATTTTCTTCGTCTTTTAAAATACCTGTGAATTGAAATATCGTTGAAAGACGTTGTACACCATCAACAACATCCCAAATTCCATCATCACGTTGTGATACAAAAATAGACGGAATGGGTATCCCTAATAGTATTGATTCTATGAATTTTGTTTTTTGTAGTGGTGTCCATCTAAAGACGCGCTGGAATTCAGGGTGAATGTCTAGTTCATTATCTCGATAAATACTCATGATCTCGCCAATGGACATCGGATATGCATCAGCATGTATTTCTTTGGCTCTTCTGTTGATCTCGGATAATAGTACGGTTTGCTTGTTCTGTGACTTTGCAGTTTTCATAAATACCCTCTTTCTATGCTTGAAATAGAGCGTGCCTTTCTTTGTTGGGTAGCAACTTATTATGTGGGCTCTTGATATCTCCGCACACAAAAGGGTCCGTGCGGTAGCCCCCCAATGTGAACCATCCAGTCTTCCGTCACCCTATCAATCCGAATGTACCACATTGTTCAGTATCCCCGAGGGAAAAATCGAGGAGGCGCCTCAGGTTTTTTGTCCCAGAAAATCAGGTGGCGAACACGCCCGCTATTCATAGTGGGGCCACATCCGGATGACTTTGACGGTCTGGATATCATCGATGATTTGGTACACCAACCTGTGCTGGATGTTGATCCTTCGGGAATATGCACCGGAAAGATCGCCGATGAGTTTTTCGTATGGTGGTGGGTTTTTGTACGGATTTTCTGTGAGGAGTTCGAGCAGCCGTTCAGCTTGCGGTTTTAATCCGGATTGTGCGATTTTTTTCGCATCTTTTTGAGCCTGTTTGGTAAAAACCAAACGCCAGTTTACCATTCAAGCTTCTCGTTGCACTCTTCAATGGGGCTCTTGACTCCGTCCTGAATTGATTCGCGCATGCCAGGGATTGATGTGAGGTACAAGGTTTCCTGGATTGCCCGCCAATCATTTTCCGAGACAAGAAACGCAGAATGTCGCTTGCCCACAATTTGAATCGGATCATGGGATTCGGCTACGTCATCAACAAGGCTATACAGGCATTTTCTTGCTTCTGTTGCTGAAAGTGTTGTCATTGCCAGTCCTCCTCGTACGCCAAATCGTACGCCTTGAAGGGTTCTTTGTCAAGCGGCTTTTCTATCACCGCTCGTAGGGGACGAAGTTTGCATCAGATTAAGTAAGTATGCTGTCCCTTGGGTTTCCCTGAAATTCCAAGCGTATGTCGTTCTGTTACCTGCCGCGCCGTAGGCGCTTCGGCAAGCGGTACAAACCCGCTGTCTGAAAGATACGTTAGACCATATTTCATAAGTATCTGTTCGCGAGAAAGCCGTGCATCAATCGAAAAACTTTTTGCTTTCTCAATAAGATTCAAGACAGCAGTAGTTAGTGGCTTGTTTGCTAAAAACGTTAAATTGCGCAGCATCAATGACGGCGTGTTAGTGAATATGCTTCCAACATATCGCGAAGCAGCCCCGCTACCCCAAAACGGAGAAAGAATGAATGCAATTATCATGGTTGCGACTTCCTGTAGCCATCCGAAGTAGCGGGATGGCAGCATTGAAATTACATGCCTGTTTATCAGATAGTGATTAGCTTTTGCCTCCAAGTATTTGTTTTGAATTTCGTTGTTAATAAGTGAGATGAGGCACCGCCACTCCGATTGTTGAGACAGTTCCACTACCTGTGAGTGAGAAAGGTGTGATACGAGGTCAAAAAGGTTCATTCGAGGTGTGACCCATATGTGCCTGGCAAGAAGAGAGAGTCTGGGACCGTTAACGCCAAATACATCGTGCGGTCGTATGCAATCTACGGCAATAGCATTTGCCCTTGAAAATGAATTATTTAATTCGTGGCACAAAATTGCAACCACCTTGGGCTCGATCGCGTTCTCCATTTGAATGTCACGAACGAGCGCCTCTCGCTGAAACAGATCGCACTCATCGGACGATTTCTCATCCACAACCCTAAGTATATGATTGGTATTCGCGGATGTGTTGGAGAAAAGATAAGCAGAGAAATCATCATTCAGCAAAGCAGACCGTGTTTCTTCGCGAAAGCAAGCATCCCCACTTTTAATACGTGGCTCGTGTGGAGATGTAATGCCTACTTTATTTCGAAGATACCCGTTGAAAAAAGCGTGCCAGTGTGGGGACATGTAGCCGACATGCTCGAAGTGTGTTGTCAGTGTGTCGGTATGGAACTTACTCTGGAGCTTTCTTACCCGATTTTCTACATAGGATGAAAAGCATCCATTATACCGTGGATCAAGAACATACTTGAGCCGGTTTGTTGCCCAAAGAACATCATATTGTCCGAGCAGAAAAGCGGAATCATGGCATTTGGCGATTGCGGGTGCCGCCACGAAAAACTGAGCATTTGGGAACGCCAAAACATCAAATTTGAGATTTAAATCTTTTTTCGCAAACCGAACACAAAGAGACCTTTCGGCTCCTGTCTGGTGGTCGAGGTAGTCGAGAAAGATTCGTTCGTTGAAATATGGCATGGTTTATAAGACGTCAACGAGTCTGTAGAAAAACACGTTTTGTAAGGGTTCGCCGAATGAAGGCGATTGGATTTTTTCGTCGCTTCCAATTTGGCTTTCCGGTTTAGCTGTCCTGGGACAGGTTTTTTCTGTCTGCGCCTGCGTCCAGCTCCATTATTTTGCCAGAACCCGCTTTATTGTCAAACAGTTTCAGCTTTTTCCTGCTGATTACGCAAATTGTGGCCCGTACCTGGCCACTTTTCTCGGAATTTTCGGAAAACCATTTTCTGTCCCTTGTTCACCGCCGCTCGTGGCCCAAGTCATGGTGCGCCGTCTTGAGACAGCGGTCCATCACGACCAACAGGCCCGCCGCCTTCGCAGTCCGGGTCGCTTCGGCGTGGATCACCCCTTCCTGCATCCAGACCGCCTTGGCGCCGATGGCAATGGCCTCGGCCACGATGGGTGGCACATCCTCGGAGCGGCGGAAGATATTCACAATATCCACCGGAACGGGGATTGAGCCAAGGTCTGGGTAGCAGGGCAGGCCGAGGATTTCTTCCTGGCCGGGATTGACCGGGATTACGGTGTAACCCGCCTCGATCAGGTAGCGGGCCACCATGTTGCTGGGGCGGGAATCTTTGGGGGAGAGGCCGACCACTGCGATGGTTTTGGCGGTGCTGAGCAGCTTGTGTATGGCGGGAAGATTATCAAGGAGCATGCGGGTATCTCGCGCTATGGGTTCGTGGTTCTGCAAATCTGCATGATAAAGCAGGGAAAACGTATTATATTGGATTTTTACTTGCGGCAAAGCGAAAAAACACAACCAATGAGGCAGAGCATGTGCCAGATGAGCATAGTTCTTGAGCAGAACGGCAAGGAAGAGGTGATTTTGGAAAACGCCTCGCTGCTTGAGGTTGTCGATGATGGGGTGAGGGTTTCCGCTTTGTTTGAAGAACCGAAACTCATCCTCCAAGCGTCAGTGCGCGCCATTGATTTTCTCCATGGCAAGGTAATCGTGACAAAAACAAAAGGAACCGTCTGAGATGGACCAGAAAACCACGATGGAAAAGCTGCAGATTCTTCTGCCCCACTGGATTGAGCATAATCATAACCACGAAACCGAGTTCAAGAAATGGGTGGCCCTGGCGCGGGCTGAGGGGCAAGGTCCGTTGGCGGAGCTTTTAGATAAGGCCGTGGCCAGCATGGGTGAGACCGATGGCATTTTGAAAAAGGTGCTGGCTGAGATCGGGGGCCCAGGCGCAGGCCATCACCACGATCACGATCATCACCACCATCACGATTGAGTTTTTTGCCAAAGGTCTTCAGATTGATTCCCCCTCCCTCGACGGGAGGGGGCAGGGGGAGGGTGAAGTTGCAGCCTGCCGCGCTCGTTATTCCCCCTCTCCCTAACCCTCCCCCGCCAGGGGGGAGGGAACTTTGAAGCGCTTTGCAGGAGGCCGATGGAGCCTATTTCTCAAAGGAGCGCAGGCCGGCAATGGCTTGGTGCTTCAAGGATTCCAGGGTGGCCTTCACCGTGATCAGCCAGAAGTCCTCCGGGTCTGTTTCAATCTGTCGGCGCAGGCTTGCATCCAGCCAGTGGGAATCATCGGGCAGGCTGTAGAACTGGCTGTCGATGCCGAAAAAGCCGTCGAGCAGATGGGCCATGGTGTGGAAGATCTTACTTTGGAAGCCCTGCGGCATGGCCAACAGGTCGCTGAACTCCTTGGTGCCTGCGGCCCGTAACTCCCCGGTTAACTGTGTCAGCACCTGCCGGTTGGCTGCCAATCCCTGTTCCAGCCAGGGCCAGAAGCGTGGGTCCGTTGCTGAGCAAGACTCTGCCGCCACAATCCGCACCGCATCGTACTGCACCAGGGTGGTGTGGTCGAGAAAGCGCAGGACATGGGCGGAACTTTTTTCAAAGTCCGGCTCCATGGCCAGGATTTTGTGGGTTATTTCTAGTTTCATTTTCCCCCTTTTCCAACCTTGCCAAATATCGGCAGCCGGGTAATCTCCATGAAGCTCCGCACATGGTATTCCGCTGGCAGGTCCGGGCTTTTGAAGGCGATGAGCCGCATGCCCAGGGCGGCGGTATGCTCCCGATCCACCATGGAGTCGCCGATGTACACCGCCTCGTCCACCGCGAAGCCGAAATGGGTCAGGATCTGCTCCAGCGCTTCGGGGTCGGGCTTGGGCTTGGCCACATCAAAGGCGGTGACCACCTTGTCGAACCGGTCTGCCAGGGAAAACATCTGTAGTACCGGGCCCATGGTGGAGGTCCGGTTGGTGCTGATCGCGGTTTTGTAATCGGGCCGGAGGAAATCGAGAAATTCGAGGAGATCCGGCTCCATGACCATGTATTGCAGGTAGGGGGTGTAATCGAGGGACTGGCGATAGGCCTCGGCCTGTGCCAGGTCCGCCGGATAAGCCCGGAAAAGATGGCGGATGGAATCCATCACATGGTGCATGTGGACGTATTCCAGCTCCTCCTCGTCCATGACCGGGCGACCGAAGGTTTCGCGGATATGATTGTAGTAGACCCGGTTGGCGTTTTTGGAGTCGAACATCACGCCATCGCAGTCAAACACGACGAGTTTTAAGGGAGTCATGGTGAAGAATCCTTGCCATCCTGCCTGGTCCGCGCTATGTAAAATCCTTTACCAGGACGAGGCGAATCAGGGCGCGGGGCAGATAAGGTTGCATTTGGTTGCTGCGCGAATGAGCCTCATCTTTACAGAATATCTTTGGAAGATGTCAAGCTGTTAACCGCACGGGGTGGCCATGAAACAGAGCACCGATTTTCTTGTGATTGGCAGCGGCATCTCCGGGCTTTCCTTTGCCATCAAGGCTGCGCGCTTGGGATCGGTGACCATTGTCACCAAAAAGGCCAAGGTGGACACCGCCACCAATCTGGCCCAGGGCGGCATCGCCGCCGTGTTGTCGCCGGATGATTCTTTCG
Source organism: Thiovibrio sp. Mzg5 (assembly GCF_055379285.1). Lineage (NCBI taxonomy): Bacteria > Pseudomonadati > Thermodesulfobacteriota > Desulfobulbia > Desulfobulbales > Thiovibrionaceae > Thiovibrio > Thiovibrio sp. Mzg5. Next base: position 2,604,712 of record NZ_AP022872.1, read on the forward strand.
CCCTGCACATCGAGGACACCCTGCGCTCCGGAGCCGGGCTCTGCCATGAGGACATCGTTCGACTGGTGGTGGAAACCGGGCCGGCGCGGATCGAGGAGCTGATCCGCCTCGGGGTCCAGTTTCAGAGCGAGGCTGGCGACCCCACTCATCTTGATTTGGGCAAGGAGGGGGGGCACTCGGCCCGTCGCATCGCCCATGCCATGGATCTCACCGGCCGCAAGATCGAAGAGGGGCTCCTGGCCCAGGTGGCGGCCAACCCCAGGATCACGGTGCTGGAAAATCATCTGGCCGTGGATCTGCTGGTCAGTTCCAAGACCGGCACCCCGTACCAGCCCCACGACAGCTTCAGCGACCAGTGCCTGGGCGCCTATGTCTTTGACCGGGAGACCGGGCGGATCGACACCTACCAGGCCAAGGTGACGGTGCTCTGCACCGGCGGCACCGGCAAGGTCTATCTCTATACCACCAATCCCGATATCGCCACCGGCGACGGCATTGCCATGGCCTACCGGGCCGGGGGCAGGGTCGGGAACCTGGAGTTTGTCCAGTTTCACCCCACCTGTCTCTACCACCCCCAGGTGAAGAACTTCCTGATCTCCGAAGCGGTGCGCGGCGAAGGCGGGCGGCTCATCGACCAGCGCGGCCAGGCATTCATGCACAAGTACGATGTCCGGGGGGATCTGGCCACCCGCGACACGGTGGCCAGGGCCATTGACAGCGAGATGAAGGCGAGCGGCGATGATTGCGTGTATCTGGACATCACCCACCAGCCCGCGGAGTTTCTTAAAAACAGGTTCCCCACCATCTATAATAAATGCCTGTCCCTGGGGATCGACATGACCAAAGAGCCCATCCCGGTGGTGCCTGCGGCCCACTACATGTGCGGCGGGGTGGTCACGGACCAGTGGGGCAGAACCAATATCGAAGGTCTTTTCGCCTTTGGCGAAACCGCCTGTACCGGGTTGCACGGCGGCAATCGGTTGGCCAGCAATTCGTTGCTCGAGGCCGTGGTCTTTGCCCATCAGGCCTTTTTGGAGTGTGAGCGGGAGTGGCCAGAGCTGCGCGAAGCCGCCCTGCCTGAGGTGGCGGAATGGTTTGCCGGTGCGGCCCAGCGCATCGAGGAGAATGTTCTGGTCAGCCATAACTGGGACCAGATCCGGCGTTTGATGTGGAACTATGTCGGCATTGTCCGTACCGAGAAGCGCCTTGCCCTGGTGCAGGAACGGCTCCGGGTTATCGTGGGTGAGGTGAACCAACATTATCACGACTATATCTTGACCCCGGACCTCATCGAATTGCGCAACATCGCCCAGGTTGCCGAGCTCATCGTGCGCTGCGCCTGCATCCGCAAGGAATCCCGCGGCCTCCATTATTTGGTGGATTTCCCTCAGCCCGACGATGCACACTGGAAAAAGGACACCATCCTCCAGCGGCAGGACGGCTAATCTGGCCCGGCCTCCTCTCGGTAGCAGCAACTAGCCGGATAGGCGTCGTAACTCCACCCTCCGCAACGCAAAACCCCTCAAAACGTAAGTTTTTCGTTAAGCGCTTTCGCTTCGCATTCCCTTGATTTTCCGCGCAAAAACCCCCATCAATTTTTCTTCTTTTTCGGTCCATTTTTGCTTGCATGTATACTACCGGTAGTGCGATAATGGCTTCCGAAACACAACCTGTCGTGTTTTAAGGGGAACCGGAGAGGAAGGCTTTAATTAATTTCTTAATCATCAAGAGGAGTAAGGGTATGGGAGTTGTGATGCCACTCAATGCCGAGACCGCCCAGGCCAGAACACAACGGGTAGTGAACGAGGACAGCACCGATATTGCCCTTTTTGTCCGTTCCTCTCAGGATGACATGACCGGCTGGAACCGGCAGCGCATCGTCGATGCCCTGTTGCGCGAGACCTTTATCGACCGCGACACCGCGGAGAAGATCAGCCGGGATATCGAGGTGACCATCCAGGCCGGCAAGGTGAAAACCATCACCGGTCCGCTGATCCGGGAAATGGTCAATGCCAAGCTTCTGGAGATGGGGTTGGAGGAGGCGCGGCGCATGCACACCCGTCTCGGGGTGCCGCTCTACGACGTGGATCAGCTGCTGGTCCAGCATAACAAGGAAAACGCCAATGTCCCCCACGGGCCGGAGGCCACCAACCTCACCCTGGCTGAGGGGATCAAGAAGGAGTACGCCCTGCTCCATGTTTTTTCTCCGGATGTGGCGGACGCCCATCTGGGCGGGGATCTGCACCTGCATGACCTGGGCTTTATCGACCGGCCGTACTGTTCCGGGCAGTCGCTGGAATACATCAAGAAATTCGGCCTCAATCTGCCCCACGCCCTGTCCATGGCCAAGCCGGCCAAGCATGCCGAGGTACTCCTCGCCCACATGGTCAAATTCGCCGCCTCCCTGCAGAGCCATTTTGCCGGGGCCATCGGTTGGGACGCCATCAACCTCTTCTACGCCCCCTATCTGGAAGAGCTTTCCGATGACGGGGTCAAGCAGCTGGCCCAGATGATGATCTACGAATTCTCCCAGCAGGCCGTGGCCAGGGGCGGGCAGGCGATTTTTTCCGACGTCAACATCTACTGGGAGGTGCCCAAGCATTTTGTGGACGTGCCCGCCATCGGGCCGGGTGGAGTCTACACCGGCAAGACCTACGGTGAATACGAAAAGCAGGCGCAGCGGTTTGCCTGGGCGCTGTTCGAGGTCTATAAAGAGGGCGATGCGGCGGGACGGCCTTTCTTCTTCCCCAAACCGTTGGTGCACATCACCGAGAAGTTCTTCAAAACCGACGGCCACATGGACTTCCTGCACCATATCTGCGAAGTGGCCTCGGTGAAGGGCAACACCTATTTCGTCTTTGACCGGGGCGATACGGCCAAGATCTCCGAATGCTGCCGGTTGAGTTTCAAGCTGGAGGCCTCGGACCTGGAAGACGCCAAGCAGCCCTGGAAGATGCGGTACTCGGCCCTGCAAAACGTCACCATCAATCTGCCGCGTCTTGCCTTCAAGGCCCAGGGCGATGACACCAAGCTCTTTGCCCTGCTCACCGAAAAAATTCAGCTTGCGGCCAAGGCCCATGGCCAGAAGAGGAAGTTTATCGAGCGCTTGATGAGCCTGGGCAAGGGCGGGCCTCTCTCCCTGCTTGCCATGGATCTTGACGGTGAGCCCTACCTCAAGCTGCATAAGTGCTCCTATCTCATCGGCATGGTGGGGTTGAACGAGCTGATCCGGGTGCATCTGGGTCAGGAGCTGCACGACTCGGATGCCTCCATCAAGTTCGGGCTCAAGGTCATTGCCCATATGAACATTGTCTGCAACAAACTGGCCGAGTCCATGGACATGAAGTTCGTTTTGGAGCAAACCCCGGCCGAGTCCACCTCCTTCCGTTTTGCCAAGCTGGATCTTGCCCATTTTGCCACGGAGGCGGAGAAGGTTGTTCAGGGCAATCGGGAAAAGGGGGAGGTCTACTACAGCAATTCCACCCTGTTCAATGTGGGCGCCACCATGAGTCCCATCGCCAGGGTGGAGAAGGAGGGGCTGTTCCATCCGCTCATCGAGGCGGGGTCCATCACCCATATCTGGTTGGGCGAGGCCCAGCCGGACAAGGAGGCCCTGGCCAGCTTTGTGATCAATGTTTTCAAGTACACCCAGAACGACCAGATCGCTTTTTCTCCGGAGTTCACCGCCTGCCTTGCCTGCGGCAAGACGAGCCGGGGGTTGAGCGAGACCTGCCCCTACTGTGAGTCCAAAGAGGTGGACGGAATCACCCGGATCACCGGGTATTTCACCAAGATCTCCAGCTGGAACAAGGGCAAACTCGGCGAGCTGCACGACCGCTACCGGAACATCGACCGCTTTAATCAATAAAAGGGGGGAGAACCTATGACACTGTTTACCAAGGATGACTGCGTACTCTGCGCCCAGCTGAAAAACCAATTTGATCTCTCCGCCATGGATGTGCATGTGGAGGTGCTTGGCAACAACGATGCCGGAGCCCTGGCCCACCTTGCCTGGCACGGCTTGGTGGAAAAGGCGAGGAAAGCCCTGCCCATTCTGGTGCTGGACGATTCTTCCGCCCTGCATGAGTTTGGCCACATCGAAAGCCATTTGCTGGATCGCGCCGCCCGTTGCGGGGTAGCAGCCAGGCATTCAGGCCAACAGGCAGGCTGCGAGTCCGGCAGCTGCGCCCTGCAGTAGTCTTGTCGTGGGAGCTGGTGTGCAGCAGTCTCAGGCAGTCTCCGGCTCATGCGGTTCCGCAGCTTGCCTGCCGCCGATCAAGGGGTTTCTGGAAACCTCCTTTATCGATTGGCCCGGCAAGCTGTGCGCCATCCTCTTTGTGGGCGGCTGCAACTTCCGCTGCCCCTTCTGCCACAATCACCCGCTGGTCCTCGCCCCGGAAGGCATGGAAACCATTGCCTTCGAGGAGGTCATGAGCCGTCTGGCAGCCCGGAAAAACTGGTTGCAAGGGGTCTGCATCTCCGGCGGCGAACCGACCCTGTCCCCTGGTCTTCCCAAGATGATCGCCCGGCTCAAGGCAGAGGGCTGGGCGATCAAGCTCGATACCAATGGCAGCAGGCCGGAGGTGTTGGCGCAGCTGCTTGGTGACAACCTCCTGGATATGGTGGCCATGGATGTCAAGACGGTGCTGGTGCAGGATAAATATGAGCGTTGCGCAGGCGGTCCGGTGGATCTGGGGGCGATCCGAAAAAGCATCGCTCTGTTGCGCCAAAGCGGTATCCCCCATGAGTTCCGGATGACCGCTGCTCCCAGCCTGCATACGGAGGAAGACATCGTTGCCTGGGCCAAGCAGTTTGATCGTACCCGAGCGCGGCTCACCCTGCAGAATTTCAATCCCCGGACTACCCTTGATGTCCTGTATGAAAAAGAGCAGGGTTTTGCTCCGGAAATATTTTCCCGCCTGGCTGCCCTGGTTGCCTGAGGCGGCTGCGGCCATTTTGAAAAAATAGTGTTAAATCAGGATGTTTTGCGGCACGACCGGGGAGGAGAAAAAAATAAAACCCTCTGCTTGACAAAGGGGGAAGCATATAGTAATAAGTGGCATCCTGAATTAGTGAATTCGTTACATTTCATAATAATTTAGTTCAAATTTTACTGAAGGAGAATAGATATGCCTACAATCGAGCATAAAGGTTCCGTCTTCACCGTTGACGAAGATGGCTTCCTCACCGGCAACATGGATGCCTGGGACCAGAACTGGGTTGACTACGTAAAGGGTGTTGAAGGTATCGGCGAAATGACCGACGAGCATCACAAGGTTATCGACACCCTCCGCGACTACTACAAGAAGAACGGTATCGCTCCGATGGTTCGGATCCTTTCCAAGACCACCGGCTTCCCGCTGAAGCGGATTTACGAGCTGTTCCCTTCCGGTCCCGGCAAGGGCGCCTGCAAGATGGCAGGTCTGCCGAAACCGACCGGTTGTGTGTAATTACCACACCAGTCGATTCGTTCAGGATTGAATGAAAAAAGGAGAAGGCATTTGCCTTCTCCTTTTTTTTCGCCCAAAAATCGCCCCATCCTCCCGGCCCAGTCAAACGGACCCCCTGAAAATACCCCTTTAGAAAAGCATTTCCAGAAAGTGGTTGTGATACTCGGAAAGATCCTGGTTGCACTCGCCGCAAAAGAACTTGATCTCCCCTAAAACCTGGGACTCGTCGCCTTCTTGGATAAAGCTGCCATCTTCATTCTGGAGATAACGGGTAGTCAGGACAACCCCGTCGGCGATCTCAAAGAAATCGGTATCATTGCCGCAGTGCGGGCATCGGATGCGCGCCCGGCTTTTGGGGGGAACCCTGCGGGGGGTTTCCATTTCGGTTTCCATGCCATTCCTCGCCAGAAAAAAGGGAGATTGTTCCCTTATGATAAAAGGGCGGATTCTACGGCAGATGGTGGGAAATGTCAATTTAGAGCTTGTTGGGGCAAAACTTTTCTGATTGCCAGGCGATTTGAGCCGCCAGAGGAATGCGCGTTATTTTCTGTTCATTTCTTTGCTTGCCCAAAGAAACGAACCAAAGAAAGGGCCCCCTGTGTCTCTTGTCCCGCCGCGGGCGGGATTCCCTGTGCTCCTCGATGCTGCCGGGGCTTTGCAAACTCGGCTGCGCCTCAGACAGTGCAAATCCCCTTTTCGGCAGCCTCTCCGGTGCTCGGCTGCGTGCCAATGGGAATTTTACTGCTTTGAGAGCAGAGGATTTGGCGGAAATTTCCGCCATTACGATGACCGCTGGACGGTGGGGCACCGGCGTGGGTGGCCCTGTCTCAGTTATACCGGATGGCAAAGGCGGTCTTGTCGCCCAGGGGCTGTTCCTCCGTCACCTGCACCTCCTTGACCTCGGCCTGGGGCGGGCCGGTGTGCAGCCAGGCGATCATGGCCTCGACCTTTTCTGTCTCGCCCTCCAGCACGACCTCCACTGTGCCGTCCGGTCGGTTCCGCACCCAACCGCTCAGCTCAAGGGCTCGGGCTTCCTTTTGGGCATAATCACGAAAATAGACGCCCTGCACCAACCCTGCAACCCTGGTCACCACCCGTTTTCTTGCCATTACTGCTCCTCTCTTGCCTTTACCAACGATGAGATCATGGTCAGCGGCCAATGAGCCGCAGAAATTCATCCTCGGTGATCACAGTCAAGCCCAATTCCCTGGCTTTTGTCAACTTGCTTCCGGGGTTATCCCCCAGGACCACATGGGTTACCTTGCGGCTGATCCCAGAGGCCACCTGGCCGCCCAGCTCCTTGATCCGGGCCTTGGCCTCATGGCGGGAAAGGTGGGCCAGCGCCCCGGTAAAGAGAAAAACGCTGCCTGCCTGGGCGCCGTCGGCTTCGGCGTCCTGTTTTTCCTCCTGCACCTGGACTCCCAAGGCCTCAAGCCGGGCCAGCATCTCTTGGACCGTCGGGTCCTGAAAGTAATCCACCAGGCTGGTGGCCACCTGTTCGCCGATGCCTTCGATGTGTAAAAAATCAGCTTCTCCGGCCAGCACAAGGCGGGCAAGGGAGGCGAAATGGTGGGCCAGAAGCTGGGCGGTTACTTCGCCCACATGCCGGATGCCGAGGGCGGCAAGAAATTTGGCCAGGGTGGGATTTTTGCTGGCCTCAATGGCGCGCACGGCATTTTCCGCCGATTTGTCGCCCCAGCCATCAAGGGCGGCCAGGGTCTCCGCCTTAATTTGATAGATGTCGGGGATATCCTGGATAAGCCCTTGGCTGACAAGCTGCTCCACCGCCTTCTTTCCCAACCCCTCGATGTCCATGCCGCTCTTGCCGGTGAAGTGGATCAGACCCCGGACCCGCTGGGCAGGGCAGTCGGGATTGGGGCAGCGGGTTATCGCCTCCTGTCCGGCCCGAACCAGCGCGACGCCGCATTCCGGGCAGGTTGTGGGCATGGTGATCGGCTGCTCCCGGCCGGTTCGATTTTCGATCACCGGTTTGACCACTTCCGGGATAACATCGCCTGCCCGCTGCACCAAGACGGTGTCGCCGAGCATCAGCCCTTTCCGGCGCAGCTCGTCTTCGTTGTGCAGGGTGGCCCGGCTCACCGTGACCCCGCCGACCCGCACCGGTTCCAGGATGGCCACCGGGGTGATCGCCCCGGTCCGGCCCACCCCGAATTTCACCGCGAGCAAGCGGGTGGTGGCCTGGGAGGCGGGAAACTTGGCGGCGATGGCCCAGCGCGGGCTGCGGGCCTTGGCCCCCAACCGCTCTTGCAGGGCAAAGTCGTTGACCTTGACCACCATGCCGTCGATATCATAGGCCAGTGCCGACCGTTGCTCCTGGAGCTCGGTGAACTGGCTGATCACCTCCGCAATGCTGTGGCAGAGATGGACCAGGGGATTGACCTTGAAGCCCAGGCTGCCGAGGTACTCGAGCAGCTCGTGTTGGGTTGTGCAAGGCAGGGCGGTGGGATCGCTCACCCCATAGACGTAAAAATCAAGGGGGCGGGTCGCGGTTATCTTGGGGTCAAGCTGGCGCAGGGAGCCAGCTGCGGCATTCCTGGGGTTGGCAAAAAGGGGTTCCCCTGCCAGACCGCGTTGTTCATTGAGCCGTTTGAAATCCGCCAGGCCGATGAAGACCTCGCCCCGCACCTCCAGCCGCTTGGGGGCAGCCTCCCCCTTTCGGGACAAAAACCGCAGGGGGATGGTGGGGATGGTTTTCAGGTTTTGGGTGATCTCCTCGCCGATCAGGCCATCCCCGCGGGTGGAGCCAAGGGCAAAGAGCCCCTCTTCGTAGACAAGTTCAACGGCCAGTCCATCGAGCTTGGGTTCGGTCACATAGGAGATCGGCGCCCTGCTCTGCAAAAACCGGAAGAGACGTTCTTCAAAATCCACGAGGTCATCGGGAGCAAAGGCGTTTTCCAGGCTCAGCATGGGCACGGTATGCGGTACCGTGGCAAACTGGGCCAGCACCGCTGCGCCCACCCGCTGGCTGGGCGAATCGGGGGTGATCAGCTCGGGATGCTGCTGCTCCAGGGCCACCAGTTCCTGGAAAAGGTGGTCGTACTCCGCGTCGGCAAGGATGGGGTCATCCAGCACGTAATAGCGGTGGGCATGGAAATTCAGCTCCTGCCGCAGGGCCTGCAGCCGTTGCCGGACCGCGTCTTTGCCGGAGATGTTCAGCAAGGAGAGCTGGGCCATCAGGCGGGTTTTTTGAGGAGCTTGCCGCCCTTGGCGATGTTGTCGTGCTGTTCCTCGTCCACAAAAATCAGGATGGAATCCTCCGGTTTTTTGGTTACCTCGGCGATCACCTTGGTTACTCCGGCGCACATCTCCTCTTTCTGCTCTCTGGTCAGCGTGCCCGCAAGGCGGATGCTTACATACGGCATGGCGATACCTCATTTTTGTATTTCGGCTGCTCCCCGACCGGGGAAGGTTTTTGCCAATATACCGCACAAGTCATGAAAAATGAAGAAAGAGAGTGGGGCCATTCGTGGGAACGTGCTTTTTGCAGGCACGGTTCAAGAAAAACTCCCGCTTTTTTCCAAATATGGCTAGATTGAGGGCTAAAGCGATGGGGGGAAAATGACGCCACTGATACTTGTAACCAACGATGACGGGGTTCGTGCCCCGGGCCTTGCCATCCTCGCCCAGGCTTTACAGGGGATCGGTCAGACCGTGATTGTCGCCCCGGATCAGGACAACAGCGCGGCCAGCCACTCGCTCACCATGAAGCGGCCGCTGAGGGTGAAAGACCTGGGTCAGCATCGGTATTCCGTGGACGGCACCCCCACCGATTGCGTGACCCTGGCCCTGGGCAAGATTCTGGAGCGCAAGCCCCATCTGGTTGTTTCCGGCATCAATCCCGGGCCGAACCTGGGCGACGATGTCAGCTACTCCGGCACGGTCTCCGCCGCCGTGGAGGGCACCATGCTCGGCGTACCCTCCCTGGCAATTTCCCTGGCCGGGGAAGAGCCCTTTTGTTTTGAAACCGCTGCCGCCTTTGCCGTCAAGCTGGCCCGGACCATCCTCGATAAGGGTTTGCCCAAGGACACCCTCCTCAATGTCAATGTTCCCAACCGCAGGCCGGAAGAGATAGAGGGGGTGCGCTTTACCAGGCAGGGGCGGCGGGTCTATGATGGGGCGATCAAGGAAACCTTTGATCCGTGGGGCCGCCAGCATTACTGGATCGGCGGCGGGACCCCGTTTTGGGACGAAGGCGAAGACACCGATGCCCAGGCCATTCTCGCCGGGTATGTCTCCATCACCCCGCTGCACCTTGACCTCACCAACCATGCGGCTCTCAAAAAACTTGGCGCGGAATGGACCCTGAGCATCTGAGATGTTTTGTCTGCAGAGGCACCCTTTTTGTGCAGTACCTCCACCCCGCATTCCCCCAGTACTCGCTACTGTTTCACCTCCAGAGCCTGGTCCACCAGGGCGCATTGTTTGAGAAAGGGTTGGTCGCTTTCCCCGTGGATTTCCTGGAGGAGCTGGGCCGGGGTATGCAGGAATTCCTCGGCCCGTCTGCGGGGGTCAAAAAACTCCTTGTTGAACGGCTCAATGAGGTTCAGGTGCTCCCACCGGGTCACATAATATTCAATAAGGACAGGGAGTTCGGTGAAGATCGTCGCCTCCGGGTCGGGATCGCGGAAGCTTGACCGGCGCAATTTGGCGGCGGACAGCGTCTGGGTTTCGTAGAAATTTTTTAAAAACATCAGCTCGGCCGGCATCCGCGCTTCGATGCCGAGCCGGGTTATCAGCCGTACCAGCCGGGCCATGATCCCCATGCCGAATTTCGCCACCGGGAAAGGCAGGTAGATCTCCCGCGGGGTTTTCAGCTCCAGGTAGGACTTGATGGTGAGGATGAGCTGGCTTAAGGAGACGGGGTTCGGGTCGACAAAGTTGTAGGTCTGGCCGGAAAACTCGGCCCGGTTGTCCAGCATCTGGGAGATGAAATAGGGCAGCTTCCGGGCGTTGGAATAGGAGTGCATGGCCCCCTGCCGGGTAAAGAGCACCGGCATGGAGCGGTCGATAATGGCGAAAAACAACCGGTGGAAGCCCTGGATTTTGTGGTCGTGGGCGCCATAAACGATGCCGAGCCGGATACAGGTGTAGTCAAGGCCCATGGTGCGGTGCAGGTGTTCGAGGGTCAACTCACCCATGAGTTTGGCCTTGGTGTAGTTGGGCAGATCCGGGTGCAGAGACAACCGCTCTTCTTCGTCCAGATTTTGGCCATTTGGCATGACTGCGGCCGAACTCAGGTGGATGTAGGGGATGCCCAGCTCCTGGGCTGCCTTGGCCAGATAGACCGTGCCCAGATAGTTGGTCTCGTAGGCAAGCTGCGGGTCGCTGTCGATGGCAGCAATGGCGCAGTTGATGATAAAAGCGGGTTTGGCCCTTTCAAAATAACGGCGGATGTCGTCTGGGTCCCGCAGGCTGAGCTTTTTGCTGTTGGGGGCAAGGATGTTGATCCTCCCCTCGGCCTGGGTTTTGAAGTAATAGAGCAGGGTGCCGCCGATCAGGCCCGAGCCGCCGAGGAGCACTCCTGTTTTTTCAGATACGGATGGCGTCATATGGGGTCTTTGTGGGGATCGTTTGTTGGTGAAGGCTGCCCGGTTTGTCAGGGATTTTTTCAGTGACAAGGGCAACGAGACACATTACTTACTATTGAGAGTAGCAACAAGGGTCTCATCAGTCAACAGCAAGCGCATTCGGCTATGGCGTGTAAGGGAAAAGGGATGGCGGTTTATAAGCGACAGGAAGTGCATACGCTGCTCAAGGCTGTGGAGCGAGGGGAAACCGCGCCGGTCTATCTGCTCTTCGGCGAACGCTATCTCTGCCAGGAGATCGCCAACGATCTCGTCTGCCGTCTGCTGCCCGATGAGTCCCGCCGCCAGGCGAGCCTCAAGGTCATCGATGGCGACCAGGAAGAGGTGGGCGCCACGGTCAATATGCTCAAGACCTACAGCCTGTTCGGTACCAGGCAGGTTATCCGGGTGATGGACTCTCAGATTCTCTTTTCCAAGGTTGTGGCCAGTGCCCTCTGGGACAAGGCGCGCAAGGGTTGGGAGGCAAAAGAGCCGAAGAAGGCCTTGCGTTTCCTGACCCAGATGCTGGCCCTGGCCGAGCTGGCTCCACCGGATTGGGAGAAAGAAGAGATGGCAGCCTGCACCCCCGGCCGTTGGCAGGAGCTGTTCGGTTTTGCCAAGCCCGATGATCTTGCCTGGGTGCAGGAGGCCTGTGCCGCAAGTGATGGGGCGGCTTCCGTGGCCGCGCCCAAGGCGGATGGAGCGGAGCTGCTCATGGCGGCCCTGGAGACAGGGATTCCACCGGGCAATACCCTGATTCTGATGGCCGAAGCGGCGGACAAGCGCAAGAAGCTCTTCAAGTATCTGGAAAAAAATTGCGTGGTGGTTGATCTCTCCGTGGATACCGGGGCCAGTTCCGCGGCGCGCAAGGATCAGGACGGACTGCTCAAGGATATTGTCCAGCAGAGCCTGGCCCGGTTGGGCAAGAGGCTGGAACCGCGGGCCTTGCCGGTGCTGCTCGAGCGGGTGGGCTTTCATCCGGTGGCCGTGGCCATGGAGGCGGAAAAACTGGCCCTCTCCGTGGGCGAGGCGGAGACCATCACCATGGATGATCTCAACGCCATGGTCGGTCGGACCCGGGAAGAGGCCTTGTACGAGCTGAACGAGGCTTTTGGCAACCATGATCTGGGTGCTTCGCTGACCATCTGCCAAAGGTTGCAGGAAAACGGGGTGCATCCACTCATCGTGGTGGCGGGGCTGCGTAATTTCCTGCGCAAGCTGCTGCTGGTGCGGGCTATCATCGAGCATCCTTCCTACGCATATCCCGAGTCCATCTCCTATGCCGCCTTTCAAAAGGGTTTGCTGCCGCAACTGCAAGAGAGTCTTGGCCCGCAGCAGAAGGCGCTGGCCGGACATCCCTTTGCCGTCTACAAGAGTTTTCAGCAGGCAGAGCGGTTTACCCTGGCGGTCTTGAACCAGGCCCGCACCGACCTGCTCGAAGCGGAATACCGGCTGAAAGGCTCGGGGCTCCCGGAATATTTGATTTTGGAGAATTTTCTTTTTTCCGTCTTGCAGGTTCGGGAACGGCCCAGACAAGGCGGTGTGGGCGGATAGGGTTTGCCATTGTAAAAAATGCGCGAGGGGCATGCGGAACAAAAAAAGATGATTATTGTTATCAAAAAGAAATGGCCGATATTGATTGTATGGGGGCAGAGGAAGCATGGGCGGTGCGGGCAGGGAGAGGGAAGGTTCGGTTGTCACCGAAAAAAAGCAGCAGACCAAGCACCCTTCCATGTACAAGGTGCTGTTGCACAATGACGACTATACCACCATGGATTTCGTGGTGATGGTGCTGGAAACGGTTTTTCATAAAAGTATGGAAGAGGCCAACCGGATTATGCTCAATGTCCATGAGCAGGGCCGGGGGGTGGCCGGAGTCTACCCGCGTGATGTGGCGGAAACCAAGGTAATCTTGGTGTACGACCTGGCCCGCAAGAACGAATACCCCTTGAAATGTTCTCTTGAAAAGGCGTAACGGGTTTCCCGTGAGGAGCGCGAGATGATAAATGCAAAGTTGGAAATAGCCCTGGTGCGTGCCATCCGGGAGGCAAAGATTCGCAGGCACGAACATGTCACCGTTGAGCATATCCTGTACGGCCTGCTGGATGACGAGCTTGCCGCCAGGGCCATTGTGGTCTGCGGCGGGGATCCCGAGGGGATGAAGAAACGGTTGGAGGAATTTTTTGCCTCCAACCTGCCCATGGTCAAGGAAGGGCTTCCCCACGACCCCATCCAGACCCTCGGTTTTAACCGGGTTTTGCAGCGGGCCATTGCCCATGTGCAGAGTTGCGGGAAAAAAGAGGTGGATGCCGGGGATGTGTTGGCCGCCATCTTTGCCGAGGCCGAGTCTTTTGCCGTCTATTTTCTCCATTCCGAGGGGATCAGCAAGCTGGATGTGACGGAATATCTCTCCCATGGCCTGGAGCGGGAGGAAGCGCCCCAGGAGGAAAAGAAGCCGGAGGAGAAGAGCACTGAAAAAACCAAGGAAAACGAGGCGCTGGAAAAATACACCGTCAATTTCAGTGAGCGGGCTGCCCAGGGGTTGATTGATCCCCTGATCGGCCGGACCGCTGAATTGAAGCGGGTGATGCAGACCCTGTGCCGCAGGCGGAAGAACAATCCGCTGCTGGTGGGTGAGCCGGGCGTAGGGAAAACCGCCATTGCCGAAGGGCTGGCTCTCCAGGTGCACGACGGCAAGGTGCCGGATTTGTTGCAGGGGGTGGAAATCCGCCTCCTTGATATGGGCGGGCTGCTTTCCGGCACCAAGTACCGGGGTGATTTTGAGCAGCGGCTCAAGGCGGTGATCTCCGCAGTGGAAAAAGAGCCGCATATCATCCTCTTCATCGACGAGATCCATACCATTGTCGGGGCCGGGTCAACCAGCGGCGGCAGCATGGACGCCTCCAATCTGCTCAAACCCGCCCTCCAGGCCGGAACCCTGCGCTGCATCGGTTCGACAACCTATGAGGAATATAAGAACTACATCGAAAAGGACCGCGCCCTGGCCCGGCGCTTTCAGAAGATAGATATCGAAGAGCCCAGCGTGGCCGAGACCTGCGCCATCCTGCAGGGGTTGCTGCCCCGCTATGAGGAGCATCATGGGATCACCTATTCGGCTGCGGCGGTAAAGGCCACGGCGGAACTGGCCAGCCGTTACATCAGCGATCGGTTTTTGCCGGACAAGGCCATTGACGTGCTGGACGAGATCGGCGCCGCCTTCCGTTTGGCCGCAACCCCAACGGACAAGCGGCGGACGGTGACGGTGCGCGATGTGGAAAAGGTGGTCTCCCGTCTGGCCCGGATCCCGGCAAGAAGCCTCAGCGGCTCCGATCTGACCCATCTCCGGGAGCTGGACACGGTTCTAAAAAAGAATATTTTTGGTCAGGACCAGGCGATCAGCGCTCTGGTCACCGCGGTGAAGCGCTCCCGTGCGGGCCTCAAGCAGACGGAGGGACCCACCGGCTCCTTCCTCTTTGCCGGACCCACTGGGGTCGGCAAGACCGAGGTGGCCAAACAGCTGGCTGCGGCGATGTCCGTCCATTTTGAGCGCTTTGACATGAGCGAGTACATGGAAAAACATGCGGTTTCCCGGCTCATCGGCGCGCCTCCCGGCTATGTCGGCTTCGACCAGGGCGGGCTTCTCACCGATGCCATCCGCAAGCATCCGTACAGTGTGCTTCTGCTTGACGAGATTGAAAAGGCCCACCCGGACCTGTTCAGCATCCTGCTCCAGGTCATGGATCACTCGACCCTCACGGACAATGCCGGACGCAAGGCGGATTTCCGCAATGTGATCCTGATTATGACCACCAATGCCGGGGCCCGCGAGTTGAGCGAGCGGACCATCGGCTTTACCGGGGACAGCAGGGGGAAAAATGATCGGGCGGTGAAGAATCTCTTCTCCCCGGAGTTTAGAAACCGGTTGGACGCGATCATCACTTTCAATTCCCTGGATGCCGGACTCATGGAACGGATCGTGGACAAGATGATCGTGGAGTTGCAAGCGCAGCTCGCGGAACGGAAGGTGACGATCAGCCTCAGCCCCGGTGCCCGGACCTGGCTGGCAGCCAAGGGCTATGCGCCGGAATTCGGGGCGCGACCGCTCAGGCGCCTTATCCTGCAAGAGGTGGGGGATGCCTTGACCGAAGAGCTGCTCTTTGGCCGCTTGGTCAAGGGGGGCAGTGTGCGGATCGGGGTCAAGGGGAACAGGCTGACCTACCTGTACGAGGGTAGAGGCAAGTCAATCAAGGAAGAGAACCCTCGCAAGGCTGCCCGCCGAAAATTAGGAGCCGTTACGAAATAACCTGTGCTTTCTTTATCCTTTTGTTACGGCTTGTTATGCCGTTTTGGTCATCCAAATGGTGACATTATTTTATTATTATAACGGCTAACGCGAACTTTTTTTCAGGGGAGTTGTCTTGAAAAAAGGGTTGGCGCACGGCAGAGAGGCTGCGGTGCGCTGTTTTCATATCCAGAAAGAACGAGCAGAGGGAGGAGCGTTGAGCGTATGGGCGATGCAATGAAGTGGCGGAATTTTCTGGTGAGCGGGCTGTGTCTGATGGCGCTTGTTGCCTGCAATAAGCAAAAGCCCGAGACCAAGGGTGCTGAGCAGGCTGGGGCGGAGGGCGGAGTCCAACAGGCGGCGAACCCAGCCGGCCCCATCAAGGGCAAGGCCAAGGAGGTTCTTTCCGGCGGTGGGTTTACCTATGTGCTTCTTGCCACCGAAAAGGGAGAAACCTGGGTGGCGGTGCCGGAGACCAAGGTTGCGGTGGGTGAGGCATGTACCATTGCCGAAGGGCAGGTTATGCAGAATTTCCCGAGCAAGAGCCTGAACCGGACCTTTGCCGAGATTGTTTTTTCCCCGGGTATTGAAGGCAAAAAATCGGAGATAGGCGGTGACGCCCATGGTGGCGAAGCTGCCGTAGCCCCTGCCGCCACAAAATCTGGTCCGGCTGGAGCTGCAGCGCCTGCCGGGGCTTTTGGCGCAGCCATGCAGAAGGAAGGCGGCGCTGCGACACCCGCGGCTTCCGCGCCTGCCGCTTCCGGCGAAACGGCTCCGGGCAGTGGCAAGGCCGTGGTGCCTTTTGTGGAACTGAAGGTTGCCAAGGCCAGTGGCGAGAACGGCTACACCGTTGCGGATATTTTTGGCAAAGCCGCAAGCCTGAATGGCAAAAAAGTGAAAATCAAGGCGCAGGTGGTCAAGTTTTCCCCTGAGATTATGGGAAAAAACTGGCTGCATCTCCAGGATGGCACCGGCGACCCCTTGAAGAATACCCATGATCTGGTGGTGACCACGACGGGCAAGGCGGAAAAGGGTGATATCGTCACCGTGGAAGGCGTGCTGGCCGCGGACAAGGATTTTGGCGCCGGGTACAAATATGCGGTCATTGTTGAAGACGTGACCGTTACCCGTTAATCGTCAACCATGCGGGACAACCCCCCCACGAGGGTCGCCATCGTCGGACCGGGAGCCCTGGGCTGTCTGCTGGCCTCTGCCCTCTGTCGGATCAGTGGGGAGGACATCTGGGTGCTGGACCATGACAGCCAACGGGCTGGACTGCTCCAGCACTCGGGCCTTACCCTTGAGTGTGCCGGTCGTATCGAACATTTCCCAATTCAGGCCACTGCCGATGCTCGGTGGATCGGGCCGGCTGGCCTGGTACTGCTCTGCGTGAAATCTCCGGCCCTTGGCCAAACCCTCCCTTCTCTTCTTCCCCTACTCACGGAAAAGACCCTGTTGCTTGCCTGGCAAAACGGCATCGGTCATCTGCCGGTCCTCGCCGGGGCAGAGCTTCCCGGTTCTGTGGCCCTGGCGGTCACCTCCCTGGGCGCCCATCTGGTGGGGCCGGGGCGGGTTCGTTTCGGGGGGGCTGGCGCAACCAGCCTCGGATTTCTTGGCGAAGCTTCGCCGGAAGCGCGGTTGGCCTTGCAAGGGGCAGCGGAGCTTTTTCGGCTGGCGGGGCTGGAGGTGCGGGTTGAATCGGACATCCTGGCCCAGGTCTGGAACAAGCTGCTGGTCAATGTGGGGATCAATGCCCTGACCGCCATCCATAATTGCGAAAACGGTGCGCTTCTTCGTAATGGCGAGGCGCTCGCCTTGCTGCGGGCTGCCGTGCTGGAAGCGGCCAGCGTTGCCCAGGCCAAGGGGATTGGTATTGCCCCGGAGCCGGTAGCCCGGACCATCGCGGTCTGCCAGGCCACCGCGGCCAATATTTCCTCCATGCTCCAGGATGTGCGGGGCAAGAGGCAAACCGAAATCGAGGCCATCAACGGCGCCGTGCTGAATGAGGCCAGGCTGCTTGGTATTCCGGCGCCGGTCAATGCAGAACTTTTTGCCGCGGTAAAGGGGTTGGAAAAAAGCTATCTGCCGGGATAAAGGAAGCCTTTTGCTGTGTTTTTCTTGTGATTCTTCTTGACAACTTCCTGTATTGTAATAAAAATGCTAAGTTTCCTGGCTGCCGCGCAGTCTGTTTTTTCATCATGAAAATCATGAGGAGTTGGAATGTCAAATTATCTCTTTACCTCGGAGTCTGTTTCAGAAGGCCATCCGGACAAGGTTGCCGACCAGATCTCGGATGCGGTCCTCGACGCCATCCTTGCCCAGGACCCCAAGGCCAGGGTTGCCTGTGAAACCTTGGTAACCACCGGTATGGCTCTTATTGCCGGCGAGATCACCACCACCGCCTGGGTGGACATGCCCACCGTGGTGCGGGAGACTGTGCGGGAGATCGGCTATAACTCTTCCGAGATGGGGTTTGACTGGCAATCCTGTGCCGTGCTCACCAGCATCGGCAAGCAATCTCCGGACATTGCCCAAGGCGTCAACGAAGGCTCCGGCCTTGATCTTGATCAGGGCGCCGGCGACCAGGGGTTGATGTTCGGTTATGCCTGTACGGAAACCAAGGTTTTGATGCCCATGCCCATCACCTATGCCCACCGGCTCATGAAGCGGCAGGCCGAGGTACGCAAGGCAGGCCTTCTGCCCTGGCTACGCCCCGATGCCAAGAGCCAGGTCACCATTGAATATGAAAACAAGAAGCCCAAACGGGTAGAGGCCATTGTCCTCTCCACCCAGCACTCCCCGGACGTTGACTACGAAGATCTCAAGGCCGGCGTCATGGAGGAGATCATCAAACCCATCATCCCTGCCGAGATGGTGGACAGCAACACCAAGTACTTCATCAACCCCACCGGACGTTTTGTCATCGGCGGGCCGGTGGGCGACTGCGGGGTGACCGGCCGGAAGATCATTGTTGACACTTACGGCGGCATGGGTTCCCACGGCGGCGGCGCTTTTTCCGGCAAGGATCCTTCCAAGGTAGACCGTTCTTCTTCTTATATGGGCCGTTATGTGGCCAAGAACCTGGTGGCCGCCGGGATCGCCACCGAGCTGGAGGTGCAGATCGCCTATGCCATCGGCATTTCCAAGCCGGTTTCCATCAATGTCAACTCGTTTGGCACCGGCAAGATCAGCGATGAGCGGATCAGGCAGCTCATTGATGCGCATTTTGACCTGCGGCCCAAGGCCATCATCCAGCACCTTGACCTCCTGCGGCCGATCTACAAAAAGACCGCAGCCTACGGCCACTTTGGCCGGGAGCGGGAAGATTTCACCTGGGAGCGGACCGACAAGGCCGAGGCCTTGCGGAATGATGCCGGAATCAAATAAATAATCACGACCCGCGCCGCGCCAAGGCGCACTCAGGAGAAAACAACGATGAAGGCACCAGCAAAAAAAGCACCAGTAAAGAAGGCCCCTGCCAAAAAAGCTCCGGCAAAGAAACAGGGCGATTTCAAGGTTGCGGATATGAGTTTGGCCGATTGGGGCCGCATGGAAATCAAGATCGCCGAAACCGAGATGCCCGGCCTCATGGCTCTGCGCGAGGAGTTTGGCAAGAAGAAGCCCCTCAAGGGCGCGCGGATTTCCGGGTCCCTGCACATGACCATTCAGACCGCGGTGCTGATCGAGACCCTGGTTGCCCTGGGCGCCCAGGTGCGTTGGGCCTCCTGCAACATCTTTTCCACCCAGGACCACGCCGCTGCTGCCATTGCCGCAGCAGGTATCCCGGTCTATGCCTGGAAAGGCGAGAGCATTGAGGAATACTGGTGGTGTACGGAAAAGGCCCTGACCTGGCCCGACGGCAATCCGCCCAACATGATCCTGGACGATGGCGGCGACGCGACCCTGCTGGTGCATAAGGGGGCCGAGTTCGAGAAGGCGGGCAAGGTGCCTGCGGCCAAGAAGAGTGACAACGAGGAGTGGCAGGCCGTGCTGGCTGTGCTCAAGCAGGACTTCGCCGCGGACAAGAAGAAATGGACCAACGCCGCCAAGGCCATCCGCGGCGTGACCGAGGAAACCACCACCGGGGTGCATCGCCTCTACCAGATGGAGAAGGGTGGTTCTCTGCTCTTCCCGGCCATGAACGTCAATGATTCGGTGACCAAATCCAAGTTCGACAACCTCTACGGCTGCCGCGAATCGCTGATGGACGGCATCAAGCGCGCCACCGACGTGATGGTGGCCGGCAAGCTCGCGGTGATCCTCGGCTACGGCGACGTGGGCAAGGGCTGCGCCCAGGCCTTCCGTGGTTTAGGGGCTCAGGTATGGGTTACGGAAATCGACCCGATCTGTGCGCTTCAGGCGGCCATGGAAGGCTACCGGGTGATGACCATGGACGAAGCGGCAGCCCATGGCGATATCTTCGTCACCGCCACCGGCAACGAGAAGGTCATCAACCACGCCCACATGAAGGCCATGAAGGACGAGGCCATTGTCTGCAATATCGGCCATTTCGATTCCGAGATCGATGTCGCCTCCCTGCGCAAGTACAAATGGGAGAACATCAAGCCTCAGGTGGATCACATTGTTTTCCCCGACGGCAAGAAGATCACCCTGCTGGCCGAAGGCCGTCTGGTGAATCTGGGTTGCGCCACCGGCCACCCGAGCTTCGTGATGTCCGCCTCCTTCACCAATCAGGTGCTGGCCCAGATCGAGCTGTTTGCCAACGCCAAGAAGTACCAGAAAAAGGTCTACGTGCTGCCCAAGGTGCTGGATGAGAAGGTGGCCCGCCTCCATCTCAAGAAGCTCGGCGTGCATCTTACAGAGCTTTCCAAGGTACAGGCTGCGTATATCGATGTGCCGGTTGGTGGGCCTTATAAGGCAGACCATTACCGGTATTGATTTGTAACTGTCCAGCAGCACCGCATCTGCTTTGTCATAGTCCTGTTCGCATAGCGGGGCTATAGCTCGCAGGCCTATTTCGCGCATCTGCGGCACTGCTGAACAGTTACATTGTTATTGTTGAAAACAAGATGTGTGACAGGGGGTGCCGGGTTTCCGGCGCCCCTTTTTTTTGGGAAGGCTTTCTACGGTTTTCTCTTTCTTCTTTTGCTTGCCCAAAAGAAGAAACAAGAAAAAGGCACCCGTGTCCCTTGTCCCGCCGCGGGCGGGATACCCGGAGTTTATGCCCCGCATGGGGTACTCCTCGATGCTGCCGGGGCTTTGCAAACTCGGCTGCGCCTCAAACAGTGCAAATCCCCTTTTCGGCAGCCTCTGCGGTGCTCGGCTGCGTGCTGCCAATGGGAATTTTCCTCTACTGTCCTGGTTGGGTTATGGATGGCCGCGAGGCTTGAAGCCACTGGGCAAAGGTCTGGCCCTTGACCTCCTTGGCGAGCAAGCCTTGGAGGAGCGGTTCGACAAGGGCGAGTTCGTCCGGGGCGATGAGGAAGCCGGGAATGGGTGCGGTGGCTTCTCCATAGCTTTCCGCCTGTCCGGTGTTCAGGCCTGCCAGCAGTTCCACCATGGTACCCCAGCGTCCGCCGTTATCCAGATGCTCGATGTATTGCAGCAGGGCGGTTGCACCGGTGAGATACCCCGGCGGCATATCCGCCACCCCGCTTGCGGCGCAGGAGTCCAGGGAGGCAAAGAGTCGACAGCCGAAGGGCCGCACCGGGTAGATGGAACAGCTCTCCTCCTTGAGAAACGGGCAGGGCCGCAGGTCCCAGCTTTCTGCTTCTTCCACGGATTCACCCCTGAGATGGGCGGCGACAAAGGTATTGGTGGTGCACTGGAACATCCGGTTTGCCGCAGGCTGAAATGCAGATGCAGCCAGCTCGGACAGGCGATCCCCCTCGGCCAGAAACGCCATGATCCCATCCCCTTCCAGGCTGGTCATGGTGACACTTCGGGTGCAGCAGGTGGCGCACCCCTTGCGGCAGGCAAAGGCGAACGTGTTGGCCCACTCGGCAAAGGCGTCATAGAGCGTGGCCAGCAGCAACCGCTGGATCGGGCGAGGAATCATGGGAGATTTACTTCCTGCGCCAGGGAGATGTCCCCGGAGATAACGGAATGGACTTGGCCCTGACCATCCCGGATATGGAGGAACCCCTCTTCGTCCGGGCCAAGGGAAATGCCGGTGACGATGCGGCCTTGGGTGTTCAGCCAGGAGACCTGGAGTCCGGCGTGGATATCCCGTTGCCGCCACTCGGCCAAGATACCGGGGAAATCTTCTTTTTCCAGCCGGGCTACCACCAGGTCCAGTTCGCCGAGAATGGCCGCAAGCAGAGGGCCGCGTTCGTGGGGGACGCCTGTCTCAGCGAGCAGTGAGGTGGCCTTGGCGCGCAACCCCCCGGAAAATGCCGCCGCCGGGGTATTCACATTGAGGCCGATGCCAATCACCACCGCGGTCTGCCCGGCTCCCGCCACGGCCTGGGTTTCGGTGAGGATGCCGCCGCATTTCTTGCCGTGCAGGAAAAGATCGTTGGGCCATTTCAGCCCAGGCTGGCAATGGCTGTGGCTTTCCAGCGCCTTGCACAGAGCAAGGCCTGCGGCCAGAGTGAGCTTGGGAAAGTCCGCCGGGGCAAGACGCGGGCGGAGGATCAGTGAAAAATAGAGCCCGGTTCCGGGCGGCGAAAGCCAAGTCCTGCCCTCAAGACGACCCCGGCCCGCACTCTGACTGTCGGCCACGATCAGGGTACCGTCAGGCGCTCCGGTATTGCTCAAGGCTAGAGCAAGGTCGTTGGTTGAACCGGTGCAGTCGAAAAACTGGACAGGGTGGCGGCCAAGCTCACCGGTCAGGATCATGGTTTGCCACAGGTCGTCAGGCATGGTGTCGAGGGGCTCTTTTTAGTTTTTCAGGTTATGGTCTCAAGTCGCCAGCTTCTTGGCGATTGTGGCAACGTGTTGGCCCTGGAAGCGCGCGCCCGCAAGCTCATTTTCACTTGGGCTGCGGCTCCCGTCACCCCCGGCGATGGTGGAGGCGCCGTAGGGGGAACAGCCGCTGATCTCAGTCGATGTCATCTGCCCTTGGAAGGTGTAAGGCAGGCCGACGATGACCATGCCCTGATGGAGCAGGGTGTTGTGGAAGCTCAGGATCGTGGATTCCTGTCCGCCGTGCTGGGTATTGGAGCTGGTGAACACGCTGCCCGCTTTTCCCACCAGGGCGCCCTTTACCCACAGGCCTCCGGTGGCATCGAGAAACTGCCGCATCTGCCCGCACATGTTGCCAAAACGGGTGGGGGTGCCGAAGATGACCGCATCGGCTGTACCCAGCTCCTCCACCGTGCAAATGGGCACCTGCGCCTGTTGCTTCTGCGGTGCTGTTGCGCCCATCTTCTCCAATACCGCCTCGGGGAGCGTTTCCGGAACCCGGCGCAGCTCGACCTCGGCACCCTCAACCAAACGAACTCCTTCCGCGACAGCCTGCGCCATTTTGTAGATGTGGCCGTACATTGAGTAATAGACGATGAGTACCTTCATGATGACCTCCTTGACACACTGTTGTTATGCGTCGAATTGACACGGTTGTTAGAGTTGGACATCAAGTTTCTCTGCATTTTCTATATCTGAGGTTAATTGTGGGGGGCGTCCCCATTGCTAGGCAACCTTCTCTTCGAGCCAATGTGACAGGCCGGCATTAAGTGCGAGCGCGGCTAGATGCGACGGGGCCACAAGTTCAACGTGAATTGGAATATCTGTTGCGTTTGCAAGATCGGCTGTTGGAGAGTGAACAACGAAGAAAACCTTTCGATAGTCGGCTTCGGAGAAGTCTTGAATCGTTTTGTCGAGGTCAGCACGAGTTGCTTGCGATTTGACCTGAACGACATACCTGTCACCCGTAATCGCCTCACGCAGCTCAAGGTCATAGGTCTTTGCATGTTGTCCCAAGACGCTTACACGTAGCCACCCAGCATGCCGGAATACAAGGTCAACTAGGGTTTCATAGTCCTTCCAATGAAGCTCGCGAATCGCCTTTTCGAGTTGGCTACACAGCCCTGCACGTTCAGCAGCAATTTGTGATGCCAAATCGCTTCGGGTACCTTCAAGTACGCGGCAAAGGAGCTGCTTTTCCCGAACGCGGCAGACTGTGCCGCGAAAACCTTGCAACTGGGCAATTTTCCCCGGAAGTTCGTTCGCGATTAGAAGTCTCCCGCTTTGCGATAGGTCTTGCCAGCCATCAAGCGTAACGCGGTATTTGGAGATGTGGTCTTCTTCAATCGGCCCAAGTGCAAGACGCGCCCACCAAAGCTTAGCGCCATGAAAGGTTATCCAAACGTCTTCGGGAGTCGAAAGAGTAATGTCCTGCAACCGATTAAGATCTGTTGTTGCGACTTGCGGCTTATCGGGCTGCTCACGCCGCAGTTGCTCGGCTATAACTGGCCACCGGCCTGAATTTATGTCTGCGAGTGATTGGTTCCGCCAACCCAGGCGCAACCGGGAGTTTTGGATTGAGTCAGCCTCCCAACAGCCTGCGCGGCCGAGCTTGATGTAGAAGGCATTGTTGAACGCTATGGGCACAGGGTCTTCCTCTATGGGGTAGGACAGTGATTAGGCAGAAGGAGCCAAGATGAAGCTATGAAGCTCGGTAAATGCTGCATCCTTAATTCTATGCTGAATCAAGGTGTGTAAGCAATCAAAAACCGGTCAGGCCGCAGAACCCTTCACGCAAAATCCAAAGTCACCACCTGAAAAAATAGGGGACATTTCCTTTCAATTTTTCCGTGGTCGGCCTTCATTTTCTCTGATCGCCTAAAACCAACCATGATAAGCCCATCACAGCCTCCGGCTGGATTCGGTAATAATTTTATCCAGAAAATCCTCTTCTGTACTCCCCTGCGGCGCCGTCTCTTTCATCTGCTCGGCCCAACCGGCAATTTGACTCAAGGCATCACGCTGTTCCAGGATGATATTTTCCCAGGCCCGCCGCTCATGAAAAAAGGAATCGATGCTGTCCTGTGCCACCTGCAAAAGCGCGGCTTTGGTTTCGGAGCTGAGGCATTTGCTCACTCCTTCCTGTTCCTCGATGATATTGAGGAATTTTGCCCGGAATTTGTTATGGGAGGAGATGGTGTTTGCGGGGTTCAAGGTCTGCTGATAGGAGAGAATCCGTTCCAGTTTTACCTTGATCTCCTCAGTCCGAACCGGCTTGGCCAAATAATCAAAGGCGCCGAGGCGCATGGCCTCGATGGCCGACTCCACCGTGGTATAGGCGGTTACCATGATAACGGCACAGGCCGGGTTGGACTCCTTGGCGAATTTGATGACATCGAGGCCCCCCTCCCTCGGATGCTCGGTGCCGGGCATGTTTTTGTCCGTCACCACGGCATGGAATTGCTGCTCACGCAAAAGCGCGATGGCCGAGGCCGCATCATGGGCGGTCATGGTTTCGCAGTTCTGTCTTTCCAGCCCCAGCCGGATAACCTCGCGGGAAGTGGGCTCATCATCAACGACCAACACGCGTATTTTGAGATTCATGTCCACTGGCTCAACCATTGTTTTCTCCTTCAGTGCACGGACTACAAGGGTCTTTCCTGCCTACCCGGTGATTTGACCGAAACATGGCCGCTCTCAATATATAACGTTACGGTGCGGGGAACCGTGCCACCCGTATCCTGTTTCACTACAGGTGTACGCCGGCGTTGCAGAGTCTTCTCTATTTCTATGACAAGCCTTTTTCCGAGGTGAAAAGGATTCTTGATTTTTATGACAGCGGCCCCACCGACCAATTTTGCCACAATCCCCGAATTATCCGCGGAATAAAGGCCTGCGGCGGCACTCACTTCGTTCAGCAGCAACGGGACTGCCGAAGTGGCATAATATCCTTCCCCGTGCTTTTTCCCAGCATGGCAAAGTGGATCCGGCAGGGCAATATGGGCAAGCCCCATGGTGTTTGTCCTCGGATGGTGCAGGATCAAAGCAACGCAGGAGCCAAGGGAATAGGTGCGCAATATATCTTCAGGATTATTGGAGACGGCCCAGCCACCGATTTCCACCACCTTGAGATTGCCCATGCCATTTCCCGCGTCAAGGAGTCATCAAAGGAGTACTACGATTAGTGATATCATATCCGCTACTGGTCAGAAGAAAAAACTCTCCGGCAAAGACAGACGGTTGGCCATGTAATAACAAGAAGTTGTTAGCGGAATCCGAGGAGAATCGGGCAGTGATCCGATCCCATTATATCACTTAAAATAGCAGCCTCGGCCACTCGGTTTTTACTCTTTTGATCCACACAGAAGTAGTCGATCCGCCACCCGATGTTCCTGGCCCTGGCGTTGAAGCGGTAGCTCCACCAGGTGTACTGGCCCGGCTCCTGGTGGAACATCCGGAAGGTGTCCACGAACCCTGCTTCGAGAAACTGATCCATCCAGGCCCGTTCCTCCGGGGCATAGCCCGGATTCTTTTCGTTCTGCTTGGGGTTGGTCAGGTCGATCTCCTTGTGCGCCACGTTGAAATCCCCGCAGATCACCACCGATTTTTTGGCGGCCAGGGTGTTGGCAAAGGCCAGCAGATCGCGGTTGAACTGGAGCTTGTAATCCATGCGCAGCAGGCCGTGCTGGGAGTTGGGGAAATAGGCGTTTACGAAGAAGAAGTCTCCAAACTCCAGGGTCAGCACCCTCCCCTCGTAATCGTGGTCCTTGTGGTCGATGCCGTAGAGCACCGAGAGGGGTTGCTCTCTGCTGTAGGTCGCCACTCCGGCGTAGCCTTTTTTCTGGGCGGAAAACCAGTAGGCCGTGTAACCGGGGATGTTTTGGATCGATTCCGACAACTGTTCGGGCAACGCCTTGATCTCCTGGAGCGCCACCAGATCGGCATCCAATCCGGCGATGATCTCGACAAAGCCCTTTTTCTCCACGGCCCGCAGACCGTTGACATTCCAGGAGACGAAGCGTTTCATGGCCTCCCCGGTTGTTTTTTTGCTTGTGCCCGGCACCCTTCTCGGCTTCACCCCGATCTGCGGGCAATACTGGGCGATGACGCAACGGTCGCAGTGGGGGGCCACCGGTTTGCAGGTGCCCTGGCCAAAGGCCACCAGGGTGGAGTTGATGGTCAGCCAGTACTGGGGCGGCAGCTTTTCCCTGAGCGCCATCTCGGTTTCCAGTGGGGTTTTGGTGGCTACATAGCCCCAAATGTTCATGATCCGGTGCACATGGGTGTCCACGCAGATCGCCGGTTTCTTGAAGGCCACCGCCACCACCAGATTGGCGGTTTTCCGGCCCACGCCGGGCAGTCGGGTGAGGGGCTCTACTTCGTCGGGAATCCGGTTGCCGAACTCGCTGGCCAGCACGCCGGGCAGCCGGGCGAGAAACCCGGCCTTGTTCTTGTAAAAGCCCACCGGGAAGATCAGCTTGGCTAGCCGCTCTTCGCTCAAGCCCGCCAGGGCAGTCAGGTTGGGCGCCTCCTTGAACAGTCTGGCCGCAGCCTTGGCCGTGGTTTCGTCCTTGGTCCGGGCCGAGAGGATGGTGGCCACCAGAATCTTATATGGGTCGTTGGTTTGCACGGCAATGAGATCGACAATGGGCACGGCATACCCGGCGACCTCTTTGCTGAGTATTTGCAAAACTTTTGCTATTGAAAATTGCATCATTTGGTCCGGGGAAAATGTTGCACTATGCAGCGAGAAAAAGCGTTCGCGCATCATTTTTTATGAATGATGCACATTGCAATAGCCATGTTTCAAAGAGGAACAGTTTTTTCTTGACAGCACTTTTAGGGAGCAGTAAGCATACCGAAAATTTTAAGAAATAGCCACCGTCAGGAAGCAGGGAAGATGGCTGTCTGCTGGGTCCAACGAAGATTGTCCCCCGATTGCATGCAAGCGTTCACAGTGCTGGTTCATTTTTCATATATATTTTTACTTTTTTGGCTTTAGGTTAAGACAAGGAGGAAACAAGGATGCAAGGAAACATCAAGGAGAAGGTGGGGATGCTGTTCGTCTCCCTCATGTGTGCCATCATGTTGAGCCCGGCTTGGGCTCTGGCAAGCGAAGCGGTTGAGATGGCCCAGGTTCCGGCGGCAGGTGATCCGGGCTGGTGGAAATGGCCGGTGATTTTGTTGTTTGTCACTTTTGTCATGGGCATCATCGCGGTGCTTGGCGGCGTTGGCGGCGGGGTGTTGTTCGTACCCATCATCGGCGGGTTTTTCCCGTTCCACCTTGATTTTGTCCGCGGCGCCGGTCTGTTGGTCGCTCTGTGTGGGTCCCTTGCCGCAGGCCCTGGCCTGCTGAAGGCCAACCTCGCCAGCCTGCGTCTGGCCCTGCCGGTGGCGCTCATCGCCTCCACCATGGCCATTGTCGGAGCCATGGTCGGGTTGGCTCTGCCCACCCACATTGTTCAGCTTGCCTTGGGCGGCACCATCCTCGGCATCGTGGCCATCATGCTCACGGCCAAGAAATCAACGGTTCCGGTTGTTCCCCAGGCGGATGCGCTTTCCACCGCCCTGCGGATCACCGGTGTTTTTTATGAGCCGACCTCCAAGGAAGAGATCAACTGGAAGATCCATCGCACCATTCCCGGCCTGCTGACCTTCATCATCATCGGGTTCATGGCGGGTATGTTCGGTCTGGGCGCCGGTTGGGCCAACGTGCCGGTGTTAAATCTCATGATGGGCGCGCCGCTGAAGATCAGCGTGGCCACCTCCAAGTTCCTGCTCTCCATCACCGATACCTCCGCGGCCTGGATTTACCTGAACAAGGGCTGCTTGATTCCCATGATCGTTGTGCCTTCGCTCATCGGCATCATGCTGGGTTCGTTTGTTGGGGTTCGCTTGCTCAAAGTTGCCAAGCCGACCTTTATCCGCTGGATGGTTATCGTCATTCTCCTCTTTGCCGGTCTGAAGGCTGTGCAAAAGGGCTTGAGCACCATGGGCATAAACCTGTTTAACTTTTGCTAGGCCGTTTGCACCCCAATAATGTCGTTATTTGGATGGGAAAAACAGCAGCCGCGCCGCTTATGCAGCTGGTAACGGCCACTAAGCTATTTCACGGAGGATTGTATCATGTCACATCATAATACCCAAGCAACCGAAGAGCAGGTGCAGTACGCCGCCATTCTTGAAAAAGGCATGTTCGCAGGCCTGGCCCTCATGATCATCGCTTTTGCCTTGTATGTGTTGGGCGTTTTGCCGCCGGTCGTGCCGTTGAACGAGATCTCCACCTATTGGAGTACGCCGGTGCATGACTATCTGGTGGCCATCAACACCAATTTTCTCCACTGGGATCACCTTCCCACCGGCTGGTCCTGGATGCACCTTCTCGGTTATGGCGATTTTCTGAATTTCCTGCCGGTGGCCATCCTGTCCGGGGTTACCATTCTCTGCTACATCGTCATCACCCCAGGGCTGTTTGCCAGGAAAGACAAAGCCATGGCATTTATGGCCATGGCTGAGGCGGTTATTTTGACCTTGGCTGCCAGCGGCGTGCTTTCCGTCAGCGGGCATTGATTTAGAAAAAATCGGCTCTGATGCAAAAAGCCACCCTGCCTTGCGGCGGGGTGGCTTTTTTTGTTTCAGGCCCCAGGCGGTCGGCTCTCCCGATGGGCGATGGCGATTTTTTCCACCAGGGTTTCCAGGTCAATGGGCTTGAGGCAGTAGTCGCTGGCCCCGCATTCCAGGCCGTGCAGCCCTGCCTCCATGGAGGCGTGGCCGGTCAAGAGGATGACGGGCAGGGCCGGCCATTTTTCCTTGATCTCCCGCAGGCAGTCCATGCCGTCGCGGTCCGGCAGCATCACATCCAGCACCACCACCTCGGGCCAGCCCGAGGCGATAATCTCCAGGCCCGCAGCGCAGGTGAGGGCGGTTTTTGCCAAGTATCCCCTCCGGATCAGCCTCTTGCCCGTGGTTTCCACGAAATCGATTTCATCGTCAATGAGCAGGATCTTGAGTTCCGGGGTCATCTCATCCCTCCGTTGGGGTGTCCATCAGGGTGTGCAGGTCGGCCGTGATTTTTTGCCGGTAGCTTGCGGCCATACCCTGGTCCGCCATGACCATGTCGATCTGGCGGGTGTGGATCAGCAGGTAGCCGAGAATCTTCAACCGTTCCAGGAGATAGGGGCCTGGTTTCTTTTCGATCCGGGCGGTCATGGCATCCACCTTCTGTTCCACCCGAAAGCCGAATTCGCCCAGGATCTCGCTGATCAGCCGGATGCGCAGCAGGCGGCGGTCCTGGTCCGCTGCCCCGCCCTTGAACTGGAAGCTCACATAGTTTTCCGTGAGAAACTCCCCCAGATTCGCCTCCACCAGAGCAAAATGGTAGCCGAGCCGGACGCTCAGGTTGCAGAAGTTTTTGGAGATGAGAAAGTAATTTTTGGCGGCCATGGCCGAGCGCACCGCCGGGTCGAGGTTGGGGTTTCTCGTGGACTGGAAGATGATGGAGCCGAACCCCCCCAGGCTGACCGGCGGCGGCCCTGCCCAGGGAAAGGCGGTCATCCCCTGCCAAATGGCCTGCATGGGCACGGAGGTGATGTGACCGAGATGGATATAGCGGCTCTCCGGGTCGAAATCCGGGGTAAAGCCGTCGTCCAGGTCGATCACCCACCACTGGGCCGGCGAATTTTCCACCACCAGCTGTTTCGCCGCCTTGTCGTTAAAGCCGTACCGTTCGCCAAAGGTGAACATCTCCACCACCGCCTTTTCATGGCAGAAGCGGGTGAGGTCGTGCAGAGTCCGGCAACCATCGGCCCTAAAAAACGGGGAGGTGGGGTCGGTCAGGTTGAGCGGGGTGATGTGAACCAGGGCCTGGGTGAGGATCTTGTACACCGGGCTGCCGGCCATGAGATTAGGTTTGGGCGCGGCCAGGGCCAGCAGGGGTTCCATCCGACCTGCATAGACCTTGCCTGCGGTGGCATCCACCGTGACCAGGCTGCCATTTTCCAGGGTCGCCAAGGCCTGGTTCATGCCGAAAATCGCCGGTATCCCGAATTCGCGGGCCACAGTGGCAAGGTGGGCGGCCTGCTGGCCGGTTTCGCTGACCACTGCCACGGCCCGGTTGAGGAGGCTGGCCCAGTCCGGATACGGCGTTTCGATGACCAGGACCGCGCCCTTGGGAAAGCGCAAGAGATCAAGGCTGGAGCGCACCGTGAACACCGGGCCGCAACCGACCCCCTGGCTGGCGCACACCCCTCCGGCCAGGAGTGGGGAGGGCAAACCATCCGCCGTTGCGCTGGGTTCGCTGGTTTCCTGCACCTCTCCGGGAGCAGGGCGGCCCAGGGGGCGGGATTGCAGGATGTAGAGCAGGCCGGATTGGTCGATGGACCATTCGATATCCTGGGGAGTGCCGAAATGTTCTTCCAACCGTACCCCCATTGCTGCCAGTTCGGCCGCCTGGGCATCGGTGAGGGTCAGGCGGGAATCCGAAGTTTTTTGAGCTGTCTGCCGGAGCAGGATGGGGTGGGGCTGGGCCCGGCTGACCCGGAACAGGTCGCTGGCCCCGCTGCCATCCACCACCGTGCTGGCAAGGCCGGGCGCCGCTTGGATAATGACAAACGGGCTGCGCGGATCATCCGGGGCGCGGGAATACATCACCCCGCTTATGGCACCATCCACCATGCGCAGGCAGCCGACGCACATCTGCACATCCTGATTCCGGTAGCCCCGCTGTTGCCGGTAGACAATGGCCTGGCTTTTGTACTTGCCGGCCACGATCTCCTTGTAGGCCTGGCCGACAAATTCGCGGCTGACATTGAGCTGGGTCCGGTACTGGCCGGCAAAGGAGACATTGCTGCTGTCTTCGCCTAAGGCGCTGGAACGCAAGGCGACCAGCAGCTCGGCCTGGGGGTCGGTGTCGAGCTGCCGGTGGTGGGCCAGGATCGCCTCTTCCAGTTCCGCAGGCAGCGGCGCATTGCTGATCAGGCCCTGGATCCCCGCGCTGACCGTGTAAAGCTCTTCCAGGTTGTCAAGATCGAGTCCTTTCAGACGGCGATTGATCTCCACCTGGAGATTATTGGCCTCGATGAATTGCCGGGACGCGGTTGCCGTAATGACAAAGCCATCCGGGGTTCTGAGTCCGACCCGGTTTTTGACTTCGCCCAGATTGGCCATTTTTTCCCCCACCTGGTCCACCATGCTGGCGTCCACCTCCGCCATGGCGAGGATAACCGCGCCCTCCGTGCTGGCGGGACGGCTGGCGATGATTTGTTCGAGCTGTTTGGTGATGGCCCGGAATGGCTGGTCCAGCTCGGCATATCTGCCATCGGCCAGCCTGGTTAGGTGGTGGATCATTTTATAGATATTGACGGAAAGCGCGGTGCAGTTGCCCCGGACAAAGGTCATGCCAAAGGGATGGCCCGGCCCGAGGGCCTGTTCCATCTCGGCCATCAGTTCCAGGGCGTTATTGTTGGCGGTGAGCAGGGCGCGGAATTCCTTGTAATGGCCGCGAAAGGCGGCCTGCAATTCGGCGGGCGTCAGCCTGGGCTTGCCATGGAAAAAAGAGGTCAGCCGGTCAAGAAGAAAGGTCATGGCATGGTCGCCTGCGTTGGAGACTGCGAAGAGAAGTCGTTGCTTTTCAGCATAATGGAAGCAGGCCCGGCGAGGGAATAAAAAAATTGCGGCAATTGCCTAAGGGAAAAGCCCCCCTCCAGGCAAGGAGGGGGGCAGAGGATCAGTCCAGACCTTTAATGCTCAAGCTTGAGTCCCCAGCCTTCAAACATGAAGAGGATGGAAAACCCGAACCACATGGTATAGATCACATAGCCCACCAGGGAGGCGATCACCAGAACCGCCTTGTCCTTGATGCTTTGTGCCTCGATCCCGTAATAGTTGTAAGCAGGCTCAACGGTTTTGGTCCGCACCTGATAGAAGATTTTTGATTCCTTGAATTTTTCCTGTTTGGTCAGACTTTTTTCCATGGATTTCAAGGCGTTGTACCAATCAAACATCACCTGCTTTTCCTCGGCGCCGTACTTGGCGCTGACCGCCTGCCCGTCATTGGCGAACATGGCGTCCGCGTCCGCGAGAACCGCGGTGAGGATTGCGCCGAGATCGCCGCTGATTTTGATCTCCTTATCCCCGGCCTGCACGGTGGCGCCGGCTTTTTGCAGGAGAGTGGTCAGTCGGTCCGCGGAAAGACTCTCATCGGTTTTGATATTCAGGGCAATGGTATTTCCCTTGAAGGCTTCGGCCTTTTCCCTGGCCGCAGGAATATAGTAGGCCGATTTTTTGGAAATGGAGTTGTACATGCTGTCCATGTAATCCAGCATGTTCACCTTCTTGCCCTGTCCTGGGAAAATGGGCGAGAGGAGGATGGCGAAAACCACCCAGAAACCGGCCATCATCACCAGGCCGCCGCTGAATTCTTTTTTATTGGCAATCATACTTGTACCTCCTTGGTGGTATGCAAAACCGGGCCTTCGCCCTTGAGGGTGCGGATATTGGTGAAAAAGATGTAGAAAACCCAGAGGGCAAAGGCGCCAAGCACCACAAAGAAGATATAGGTGCCCACGGTTTCCAGAAGCTTGCCGGTTTCCTTGGACATGGAGATCATCTCCATGCTCGCCAATTTTGAGGGCAGGGCAAAGGCCCGGTTGACAAAACCCGCGGAGGTGGCGATGGCGTAAAGTCCGCAGATGGTGGCGCCGCTGACTACCTTGGTGATCAGGGAGCCGACCTGGATGCCGACCAAGGAACCCAGGAGCATGCCCATGGCCAGGGTGTAGAAGATGAAGCCGTAGACTGCATACTGGCTTAAGCCCGCATAGCCCGCGGTGAAGATGATCTGGAAGATGTCGGTGCCCACGGTGGTGGCCGAGGAAACGCCCAGCACGTAGACGAAGATGGGGAAGGTAAGGAAGCCGCCGCCCACGCCCATGATGGCCGCGGCCAACCCGACGATGAAGCCGCTGAGCACCAGGAACAACCAGGAGATCTTGCGTCCGCCCGGGGTAACGCCTTCGTCAAACTGGATCATGGGGGGCAGGTTGATGCCTTGGATTGTCTGGGCCAGGTTGGTCATTCCCGAGGTGTTGACCGGGGTGCTGCTGGAACCGGCCTTGGCGGGTTTGGTCTTGCGGGTTTGCCGGAAGAAATCAAGCAGCGCGTAGGAGCAGAGAAAGCCCAGCATCAGAACATAGATGGTGGTGATGAAGGCATCGCTCAGCACCGGGTTCATCTCGTACAGGGTACGGTTGACCCAGCCGCCCAGGGTGGCGCCGCCGATGGAACCGAGCAGGAAAACCCCGGCCAGGGCCACGGAAACATTGCCCAGCTTGCGGTGCAGCACACTGCCCATGATGGCCTTGGCAAAGATGTGGAACAGGTCGGTGCCCACGGCGAGGATGCCCTTGACCCCGGCGCTCATCAAGGCGGGGGCGATGATGAAGCCACCGCCCGCGCCGATGCAGCCGGTGATCAGGCCGGCGACGATGCCGACTCCGATGGAGGCGAAGAAGATGGTGGGGGTGTAGAAGGCCGGGGCGTAGGCGGTTTTGCCGCCGATCATGCCGGGCAGCTTGCCTACTATCTCATCGGCAAAGGCTATGCCGCCGAGGAGGATGGGGATGAGCAGCAGACAGAGAATGGCCAGCCGCTTGCGGTCATGCAGGATGGTGTTTGAGATGTCCAGTTCCCATTTTGCCTGAGCGCGGGCGCCCATCATCATGAACTGGTGCAATTGACTGAAGAACTTCATAATTGTACTCCTCCTTCCTTAATTGAATAATAAAAACACCTCGGTTCCCCTCGGTTACAGTGTTCGTGATGTTTGGCCTTATGGGCCGCGGTTCCTGGCTGCCTCAAGTTTTTCCAGCAGGGTTTCAAATTCCACCGGTTTGAGCAGGTAGTCGAAGGCCCCGTTTTTGATGCCTTCTTCCCCCTCGCTGGCCGAGGCGTGGCCGGTCAAGATGACCACCCGGCTTTGGGGGCGGATCTTTTTTATCTCCTGGAGAACCTGGCCGCCGTCCATGTCCGGGAGGCGCATATCCAGCAGGATCACGGCAAAATCTCTGGCCGCGACCCGGGCGATGGCCGCGCCGCCGCTCAGCACCCCTTCGCTGGCCCAGCCCCGCTTGCGCAACCGTTGCACCAGGGTGGCGACAAACTCTTCTTCATCATCAACAACCAGGATGGAAAATTCGTTCATCTCGGTTCTCCTTTTTCCCGGTGTAATTAGGCGGCGACCGGGAGATTGACCCGGAAAACGCAGCCGCCCTGCTTGCCGTTTCGCACCTCGATGCTGCCGCCGAGTCGCTCGACGATGCTGTAGGAAATGGCCAGACCGATCCCAGTGCCGCTCCCTGCCTTTTTGGTGGTGAAGAAGGGCTCGAAAACTTTTTTCAGAACCTCTTCCGGCAACCCCGGTCCGCTGTCGGCAAACTCCACCGCCAGTTGCCTGTCGCCCAAGCTGGTGCTGATGGTGACTGCGCCGTCGTTGCCGATGGCGTCGAAGGCGTTGTTTAAGATGTTGAGAAACACCTGCTGCAATTGGGTGGTGTCGGTGGTGATCTCCGGCAGACCTGATCCCAGATTGCGGCGGATGGCGATCCGGTGATTGGCCGCCTCTTTTTCCAGGAAAGAGACGGTCTCCTCCACCAGGGTGTTGATGTTGGTCGGTGATTTCAAGCCATCGGTGCTGCGGGAAAAACCGAGGAGCCGGTGGGTGATGGTGCTGGCCCGCTTGACCTGGGCCCGGATTTTGGCAAAGGCGGTCCGGTATTCCTCGGTGTTTTTCAGCTGTGCCGGATTTTCCTCGCTCAGCAGTTCGTCCAGCCAGCCGGCCTGGTCGCCGATGATCTGCAGGGGGTTGTTGATTTCATGGGCCACATTGGCCGCCATCCTGCCGATCAGGGCCATTTTTTCCGAGTAGCGGATGCGGTCGTAGAGCAGCATCCGCTGCTGGTCCGCGCCTTCCACCTTGTTCATCATGGAGCGCACCAGGAAGGTGGCAACACCGAGGATGAGCAGGGCGGCGCAGGCGATGATCAGGTGGTCGCGCTGCCGGGCCCGGTAAAAATCAGCGAGCGAGGTTCCGATGTCGGTTTTCAGCACCAGGGTCCAGGCGTTGTTTTTCATGCCGGTGGTGGCGTACAGGGAGCCCTGGGAGTGATGGATGGTCAGGTCGCCGCCTGTGGTGGTGGCGAGAAGCCCCTTTTCGTCAGCCGGCAGCGCGGTGAGCCCCAGGCGGCTTGGCGTCTGCAACTCGCCCTGGCGATTGAGGATAAAGGCATCCCCTCCCGGCCCGACCTCGGCGCTGGCCAGCAGGGCGTTGAACAGCTCGGAATTGATCGTGGCTCGCAGAACCCAGGAGCGGGTGGGGTCGGTCACCGCCACGATGAAATGGGGTACGCCCCGATAACCGGTGAACACATCGCTGATGTATCTGCCGTTCTGCATGACCTCCGCGAACCAGCGGGCCTCGGCGTAATTTTTGTCCTTGAGATCCTCGACAAAGGGGCCGGTGTAGTTGCGGTGGCTGCCAT
The DNA here is from genome assembly GCF_055379285.1 of Thiovibrio sp. Mzg5. Lineage (NCBI taxonomy): Bacteria > Pseudomonadati > Thermodesulfobacteriota > Desulfobulbia > Desulfobulbales > Thiovibrionaceae > Thiovibrio > Thiovibrio sp. Mzg5. Next base: position 2,640,431 of record NZ_AP022872.1, read on the forward strand.
CCTTGGCGATGAGGCCCAGATCGACAATGACCCCCTGGTGGTTCATGGCTTTAAAAAGTTTTTCGAGATTGCCGGGGGTGCTCAGCCAGGCAAAGTCATAGAGCTCCGCGTACCCGGCCAGGATATTTTCCTGGCTGTCGAGGAAGAGGTCGATGATCTCCCGGCGACTGTTTGCCAGGCTGGTCAGCTCCACGGTGGTCTTGTCCAGCCATGATTTTTGGTAAAAATGGGAGGCTGTCCAGCTGATGAACAGGAGGGGGATGATGGCCACCAGAATAACCACCACAACAAAAAGCCGCTTCTGCCGCGCGTAATATGACTCACGCGAGCGGACCTTGAGGGCGCTGCCGGGGATGGTGGCGGTGTACATCTTCATGGCCGGTCGGAATATTCCTTAAGCGGGGGCGTGGCGGAGGGGGCGAGGCTTTCCAATCTTTTCAGCTTTCGCCAGAGGGAGACCCGGTCTATGCCCAGGACCTGGGCGGCCCGCGATTTGTTGCCCGCCACATGGGCCAGCACCCGTTGTACGTATTCCTGCTCCACCTCCAGCAGGGTTGGGAATCTGCCCTCCGGCGGATACCCCTCGGATAAGCCGGTGTCAGCCAGGGGGCGGATCTCGATGCCTGCGCCGCTGACGATGAAATGGCGGTTGATGGCTGCGGTCTGTTTGTGCATTGCTGTCTGGCCCTATTGTTTGTTGAAATCGCAAAAAGGCGCGATTACAACGGTGGTTGCTTTGTAACCCTTTGAGTTTGTATTGCGGACCTGTGGCCTTTTTCCTCTTTTACGAATGCATCATTGTTTGAGCATATCTTGGGCGGTTTCATATTCCCCCGCTTCGGCAAAGGCCGCGGCGGTGGCGGAGCTGTCCAGCAGGCTCTTTTTTGCCTGATGGGCCGCCTTGATCCGCTCCACCAGGATCTCGATATCCACGGGTTTTTTCAGATAATCAAACACCCCGAGCCGTCTCGCCTCTGCCTCGTCCAGATCGTTGCCGTGCCCGGTCTGGATAATGACCTGGATGTTGGGGTAAATCTTGCGCACCCGCCGCAGCACCTCCATGCCGTCGATGCCCGGCATCTTCAGGTCAAGCACCATGACATCGGGCTCTTTCTCGCCCACATAGCCCAGGGCCTGTTCGCCGTTGAGTGCGGTCTTGCTGCCGAGATCCCGCAGATCCAGACGCTCTGATAAGGTTCTGATGAAATCTTCTTCGTCGTCTACCAGCAGAATTTTGATGTCGTCCATAATGTCCTCAAGGTCGGTTGGGGGTAGCGGCGGTGGGGCTGCCCTATGGTTTTTCCCGGTCTGGGGGGAGGTTTTTATTCTCATCGTCGTCCAGCATGGAGAGGGCGGTGTCAAACTCGCCGGCCTGGGCAAAGGTCGCGGCAGCCATGGCGTCTCCGAAACGTTGGAACAGTGATTTTTTCCCCTGCCGTTTTTTTCTCCGCCGGAGGGCGGCGGAAATGGTGTTTTTCAGGGTGCTGGTGTCAAACGGGGCGATGAGTTCGTCGGCCGCCCCGGCCTGCATCCCGGCGATGGACAGCGGGATATTATCCGGCCTGTTGATGAGAATGACCTCGGCTGCAGGCATTTTTTCCCTGATGGCCAGGAGCGGGTGTGGTCCCTCGTTGCTGGCCTGCCGGATGTCGAGCAGCACAATCTCTGTTCCGGGGAGCGGTGCCGGTGTCGATTCTCCGGACAGGGCAACCGTCATCCCCCAGCCTTGCAGGAGACCCCTCATCGTTTCCGCAAAGCCTGCGTCGCTTGAAACAATGAGCGCTGTTGTCTGCATGGCCGGCCCCGGGCCTTTCTTTATCGCGTGGACTCTGTGGCGAAAACGCCGTAGGTCATGCGGATTCCGCCCAACCCCAGCGATTGGAGGAAATCATCGGCGCTTGGGGCTTGGAGGTTGGGGCATTCGGCCAGAGCAATGGCCTCGGCATGGAGACCCTCTTCGGCAAAGGCCGCCGCCATGAAGATTTTCTGGAATTGGTTGATCGTCCTGCTCCAAATGGTGACGGGCATCATGTTTTTGGCAGTTTCCCATTCACCGGCCTCGGCAAAGGTGATGGCAGTCATCCATTTCTGAAAGGCGTTGAGTGATGTTTTCATGGCAACCTCCGCAAAGTGTGAGATGTTTCCCGCGCATTGGAACGGTCGTGCGCTGTTGTCTTGTGGCAATACAAGGATCGTGCCACCCATGAATTTATAGTAAAAACGGAACGTTGGCCGAATGTGTTCCTCGGCTGAAACAGGCAGGTAGAACATTGTGGAACAAAAAGGAACATTAAGGGTGGTGTGGATGAAACCGCACCGTTGCGGGGGTGCCTTTTCCCCTGGCCTTGGGGAGGGCGGACGGGCGGAAATTTTTGGCGCTTTGCCTGTGTCGTTGGGAAAGACGACGATGGTCGGGGCTGCAAAAAAAAGATTGACGTTCAGGTCCAGGGTGTTGTATCTGAAACATGTGGGGACAATATGAAACACTTTGGGGCCTGTGCCCTGTGTCCCTAAAATGAATGACAATGGTCCGAGATCAATGTCCGCAACCGAAGAAGCCAAGACCTTCCGTCCCGATCTTATTGATATCCTCAATGGGGTGCCGCACGGGATCGCCCTTGTCGACCAGGATCTCCGGATCATTATGATGAACCGCTTTCTTGAGGCGCTTACCGGGTATTCCGGCGAGGAGGCCCGCGGCATATACTGCGACCATGTGCTGCACAGCAGTTTTGCCAGAAACGACCAGGTGTTCCGCCAGGCCATGGAGACCGGAGTTCCTTGCAGCGCCGAGGGCGATATCCTCGGCCTGAACCGGAAGAAGATCCCCATGCGTTTCACCGCCACCCCGGTCGTGGACCCCAGGCAGGGACAACAGGCGTTGGTTCTGGTCCTGGAAGACATCACCGCCTTTCAGGAGATCGACCGCAAGAAGGAGATGGGCCCGGCCAAGGGGTTGCTCGGCCACAGCCCGAAGATGCAGGAGATCTTCGAACTCTTGCCGGTTCTTGCCCACACCGACTCGTCGGTGCTGATCACCGGGGAGACCGGCACCGGCAAGGATATCCTGGCCGAGGCTGTCCACCAGGCCTCCAAACGCAGCAAATATCCGTTCATCAAGGTAAACTGCGGGGCGTTGCCCGAGAGCCTGCTCGAATCCGAGCTCTTCGGCCATATGCGCGGGGCGTTCACCGGGGCGCACGCCGACAAGCACGGCATGTTCCAGCTTGCCCAGGGCGGCACCATCTTTCTTACCGAGATCGGCGATCTGCCCCTGCCGCTCCAGGTAAAGTTGCTCACCGTTCTCGATGACCGGGAATTCTTTCCCCTGGGTAGTCAGAAAAAGGTCCGGGTCGATGTGCGGCTGATAACCGGCACCCATCGCGACCTGAAACAGTTGGTTCAGGAAGGGAAGTTTCGGGAAGACCTGTTTTTTCGCCTCAATGTCCTGCGGGTGCATCTGCCTGCGCTCCGCGAGCGGGATGGCGATGTGCGGTTGCTCATCGATCATTTTCTCCAGATGTTTGCCACCAGTTTCGGCAAAGGCGTGAAAAGGCTTTCCGCCCAGGCCTTGCGCTTGCTGGGTAGCTATCACTACCCTGGCAACGTCCGCGAGCTGCGCAATATCATTGAATATGGGGTCAATATCTGCCGGGGCGAGGTCATCGAGGTGGAGCATCTGCCCCCCTATGTGCTTGCCGACGCAGGCAAGATGCCCCGTGCAAAGGTTGCGGCAGGGCCACGGCAATCCGGCAAAAAGACGGCGGTGACGGCGGCGGAGGAGATTCCGGACAACGCTGCAAGCTGGAGCGCCATCGAAAAGAAGAATATCCTCACCGCCCTCATGCAGACCGGCGGCAGCCGCACCGGAGCGGCAAAGGCCCTTGGCTGGGGACGCACCACCCTGTGGCGGAAGATGAGAGAATATGAGCTTGGGTAAGACGGCATGAAGATCCTGGTAACCCTGCAAAATAACGATATTGCCCCGCGCTTCGATCTGGCCACCGAGGTGCTCATCGCCAAAATCGTCCGGGGCAAGATCTCGGGGGAGCCGCGCACGGTCCTGCTGCCGGGGCCGGGGAGCGATGAGCTGTGCAGTCTGATCATCCGGGAAGAGGCCTCCCTGGTGATCTGCGGCGGCATTGAGGAGGCGCATTACCAGTATCTGGTCTGGAAAAAAATCGAGGTGATCGACAGGGTCATCGGCCCGGCAGCCCAGGCCATCGATCTGGCTATGGCCAAACAATTGCGACCGGGGGCCATTGTCCGGCCGGAAACCGAGAGGAGTGCACCATCATGAGTGATAACCATGCCCGCAAGTCCAATTGCCCGCTGTTCTGCGGCCTGTCCGGCAAGGATCTTTCTCCCAAGGCCCGGTACCGTTGTATGCGCAACAGCCTGCTCATCGTGATGCTGGCCATCACCCTGATCCCCCTCTCAATCACCTCGGGCCTCAACTTTATCCAGTACCAGCAGCTCCTGCGCGAGGATTCCCAGGCCAACGCCCGCTGGAACGCGGAAAGCGCCAGGGCGACCATCAACGCCTATCTGGAAAAACTGGAGGCGGCGATCACCGTGGTCATTGACACCTACACCTTCGAGGATCTCTCCGACACCAAGAAGCTGGAGCAGATATTCAGGCAGCTCAAGAAGGAACATCAGGGGTTGGTGGATCTGAGTGTGGTCGGGCCGGACGGCATTCAGAGCGCCTATGTCGGCCCTTACGGCGGCCTGGTGGGCAAGGACTATAGCGACAGCCTCTGGTTTCATAAGGCCCTGACCCGGCGGATGTATGTCAGCGAGGTTTTTACCGGTTTCCGCAATGTTCCCCATTTCGTGGTGGCCGCCAGCAAGAAGGACCCCTATTCGGGACAGCACTGGGTGTTCCGGGCGAGCATCGACACCGAAACCCTGGACCGCTTTCTGGCCTTGGCAGACACCGAGGCCCTGGAGGATATCTTTCTCATCAACGACAGCGGCACCCTGCAAAGCGGTTCCCGCTACCACGGCGGCGCCATGCAGGATTTTCAGCTCGCCCGCAAACCCAAGCAGAACGATATCCTCATCTTCGAGGAAATGCGCGGGGACAGCGGCTTTTACCGGGCCGTGAGCCGAATCCCGAACACGCCCTGGCTGTTGGTCCTTGACCAGCAGGGGGCCGAGGCGCGGAAGATCTGGCATTCCTTCAAGGGGCGGCTGCTGCTGACCCTTACCCTCTGTTTTCTTGCCTCGGGCGGGATGGTTGTTTGGCTCTCCCGTTTTCTGGCGGGCAAGTTCCGGGAGGCCGATGAAACGCGGGACGCGATCTTGAGCGAAACCGAACACTCCAACAAGCTTGCCTCCATCGGCCGGTTGGCTGCGGGCGTTGCCCATGAGATCAACAACCCGCTGGCGATCATCGGGGAAAAGGCCGGGCTGATGCAGGATCTGGTCGGCCTGGATCAGAACTTTAGCCACCGGGAGAAGTTTCTTGCCCAGCTGGCTTCCCTGCAAAATGCAGTGGTGCGGGCGAGGACCATTACCCACCGGCTCCTGGGTTTTGCCCGGCGGATGGAAACCTCCCTGACCCTGGTGCAGCTCAATGAGATTCTCCAGGAGGTCTTGAGTTTTCTGGAAAAAGACGCAGCCTACCGCAACATCCATGTTATCCTGCAACTCCAGGAAAACCTGCCGGTCATCCGGGCGGACCATGGCCAGTTGCAGCAGGTGTTTTTGAACGTGATCAACAACGCCATCGATGCGATCCGCAGTGATGGCGAGATCCATATCACCTCGCGCCGGGAAAATCAGAAGACGGTCATGGTGGCCATCTCCGACACCGGGCCGGGGATAGCCCCGGATGTCCTGAAAAATATCTTTGAGCCGTTTTTCACCACCAAGGGCAACGAGGAGAAAAAGGGCACCGGCCTGGGACTGTCCATCACCTATGGCCTGGTGCAGAAAATGGGCGGCAAGATCGAGGTGAACAGCGAGGTCGGGGTCGGCACCACCTTTATCATCACCTTTCCGGTTTACAGCGAAGGCAGCGAGGGCGAAAGCGATGACCGCGCATAGGATTTTGATTGTTGACGATGAGCTTGATTTTGGGACAACCCTGGCGGAGCGTCTGGAGTTGCGGGGTTTTGCCGCCAAAGCCGTGGGTGGGGCCCAGGAAGCGATGGAGGTGCTCGCTGCCGACTGGCGGCCGGATGTGGTGCTCCTTGATCTGATGATGCCGGGGGTGGACGGCCTCGCCGCTCTGGACCTGATCAAGCGGCACGACGCCAAGATCCAGGTGATTATCCTCACCGGGCACGGCTCCACGGAAAGCGGCATCATCGGTATGCAGCGGGGGTTGTTCGATTATCTGATGAAGCCGGTGGACATCGGCGAACTGATCGCCAGAATCAACGAGGCCGGGGCTCAGTGAAGGGCGATTCCCCTTGACCGGGGAGAGGTTTTTGGTATGGTTGATGGATTCGTAACAACGGCCCTTCGACAGGGCTCAGGGCGAGCGGATATTTTCTTAACATATTGATTTCCGCTCGTGCTGAGTTCTTCGACTTTGCTCAGGAGTGCCCTGTCGAAGCACCAGCTTGAAGCAAAGTCCTAGTTGTTGCCAGTCCATCAAAGGATGCCTCGTGAAAAGACATTTTAACCTGCTCCGGGAATTTTCGGTCCCCTTGCTTTCCGGGGTTGTGGTCGCCTTGATCTGGGCGAATCTGGCGCCGGAAGGCTACCACCGCTTCAATCAGGCGCCCATGCTCGGGCCGCTCAGCTTCCATTTCCTCACCAATGAATTGTTCATGGTGCTTTTTTTCGGCATGGCTGCCGCGGAAATCACCCAGAGCTGCCTGCCGGGCGGGGATCTCCATCCCCTGCGCAAGGCGATAAATCCCCTGCTGGCAACGATGGGCGGGGTGGTCGGCCCGGTACTCGTCTACCTGAGTCTCAACACCCTGATCGGCGCCCCTTCGCTCAGCAGGGGCTGGGGCATTCCCACCGCCACCGACATTGCCCTGGCCTGGCTCGTCGCCAGCCTGGTTTTCGGCAGGCGCCATCCCGCCATCTCTTTTTTGCTGCTGCTGGCCATAGCCGATGACGCCATCGGCCTCGGCATCATCGCGATTTTCTACCCGGACCCGCTGCATCCCCTTGCCCCGCAATGGCTGGGGCTTACCTTAAGCGGCATGGCCATTGCCTTCCTGCTACGGCGACGCAAGGTCGCCAGCTATTGGCCCTACCTCCTCTTGGGCGGCGGGCTCAGCTGGCTCGGGTTGTTTAAGGCCCATATCCACCCGGCCCTGGCCCTGGTCTTTATTGTCCCCTTCCTGCCGAGCCCCCCCAGTGAACACAAGCACCTCTTCGAGGAAGATCCCAGGAATCTCACCCCCCTTGCCAGTTTTGAGCACGAATGGAAGGTGGTGGTGGATCTCGGGCTGTTCATGTTCGGTCTGGCCAATGCGGGGGTGGAGTTTGCCGCCATCGGCGTTCCTACCTGGCTGGTCTTCGCCTCTCTGGCCATCGGCAAAACCGGCGGCATCTTCAGCATGGGTTTGCTGGGCAAGAAGCTCGGTTATCCGCTGCCGGCGCAGGTTGGGAAAAAGGAGCTGCTGCTGGTCGGGATGATCGGGGGGCTTGGCCTGACCGTGGCTCTGTTCGTGGCGGGAGAGGCGTTCACCGATCCGCTCATCCAAGGGGCGGCCAAGATGGGCGCTTTGTTCAGCGGAGGGTGCGGCCTTCTGGCCATTGTTGGTGGCCGTCTTCTCAAAGTGCGCCGCAGAATCTGATTTTCTGCCTTTGGAAAAATCAGATTCTGCGCTTTGGGTACAATCCCCCATTTTTTCTTGACACATTCGCCCCCGCCATTGTAAGCACAAAGGAGTCTTTTCCTGATTCGTCGCCTTGTTCCGGGCCGAAATGCGCCGGGGCAAGGGTAACCTTCGCCAGACAGAAAGCACCCTTATGAAACAACAAAACCTGAAAAAACAGCGCGGCTTTTCCCTGATGGAACTGTTGATCGTCATGGTCATTCTTGGGCTGATCGCCTCCCTGGTCGGGCCCAAGCTCTTCGGCAAATTGGGCAAGGCCCAACAGAAGACGGCCAAGACCCAGATCGAGATGCTCATGTCGGCCATGGACGCCTTTCGCCTCGACGTAGGCCGCTACCCGACCCAGCAGGAAGGGTTGACCGCCCTGGCGGCCAATCCTGGCACCGGCGCGGGGCTGGACAAATGGGACGGACCCTATCTGAAAAAGGCCGTGCCCAACGATCCGTGGGGCAATCCCTACCATTACCGCAGCCCCGGTGAGCATGGCGAGGTGGATATCTATTCCTACGGGCAGGACAATCAGCCCGGCGGGGAAAAAGAAAACGCCGACATTGGCAGCTGGGAATAGCCTTTCCCGGCAAAGGCCCCTGCGCCCTTATGCAATCCGCCTTCTTTCGTAAAAAAGAAAAGATCGGTTCGCTGCTGGTCACCAACGGCAGGTTGCAACCCGCCCAGCTGGAACGGGCTCTGGCCCATCAGGAAACCGTCTCCCGCAGGCTGGGGGAAATCCTGCTCTCGTTGGGTTATGTCAGCGAGGAGGATTTGGCCGCAGCCCTGGCCCAGCAGCTCGGCCTTGCCGTGTATGTGCCCCAGGAAGCGGACGAGTTTCTCACCCCGCCCATCTCCCAACTTTTTTTGAAAGACCACCCCTTCCTTCTCTTCCGGAGAGGGGATTCCAGCCCTTTCCTCCTGACCAGCGACCCCTTGGACCCCGATATCCTCGCCTCCGCCCGGATCACCCTGGGTTCGCCCTTTACCATCCAGGTCATCGGCGAGACCCAGCTCAAAAATCTGATCCGCGAGCATTATCAACTGGGCCAGCAGGAGAACGAGGCCGCCGCCATGCTCATCGACGAGGCGGATATCGATAAGCTCAAGGACATGGCCTCCGAGGCGCCGGTCATCAAGTATGTCAACAACCTGATCGATACGGCGGTGACGCGCCGGGCCAGCGATATCCACCTGGAACCCTTTGCAGACGGGTTGCGGATTCGGCTGCGCATCGACGGCATCCTCCACGATTACGAAATTCCGCCCCATGCCATGCAGCCCGCGATCATCTCCCGGACCAAGCTCTTGGCCGGGCTCGATATTGCCGAGCGGAGGCTGCCCCAGGACGGCAAGATCTCCATGCGGGTCTCGGGCCGCGAGATCGACCTGCGGGTTTCCACCCTGCCCACCATCTTCGGCGAGGGCGTGGTGATCCGCATCCTGGAAAAGGCCTCCATCATCTTGGAGCTGGCCAAACTGGGCATGGGCAGCCGGATCGAGGAGGAGTTCCGCCGCCTCATCGCCATGCCCGACGGGATCATCCTGGTCACCGGCCCCACGGGCAGCGGCAAGACCACTTCGCTTTATTGCGCGCTCAACCAGATCAACACCGGCGACAACAAGATCATCACCGTGGAAGACCCGGTGGAGTACCAGCTGCACGGCATCAACCAGATCCAGGTCCGCTCCGAGATCGGGTTGACCTTTGCCTCGGGGTTGCGCTCCATTGTCCGCCAGGACCCGGACGTGATCATGATCGGCGAGATCCGCGACCTGGAAACCGCCGAGATCGCGGTGCAGTCCTCGCTCACCGGCCATCTGGTTTTTTCCACCCTGCACACCAACGACGCCATCTCAGCGGTGGTGCGGATGACCGACCTGGGGGTGGAGCGGTTTCTTATCTCCTCTTCCTTGCGCGGCGTCCTGGCCCAGCGGCTGGTGCGCTGTATCTGCCCGCATTGCAAGGAGAAGCAGGGGATGCTCAGCGAGTTCGGCTACCAGCCGACGGGCGAGGATTTCCCCATTTACGAGGGCAAGGGCTGCGACCGCTGTTCCGGTACCGGCTACACCGGCCGGATCGGCCTCTATGAGCTGCTTGTGGTTGATGAGGCCGTCAACCGCGGGATTTCCAAGGGGTTGGACCTGATGGAGCTGCGAAAGATCGCCGAGGAACAGGGGTTTCAATCCATGTTCACCGACGGCCTGGCCAAGGTCCGGCAGGGGCTGACCACCTTCAGCGAGGTGGTCAGGGTCTGTAGGGGAACTGAAAATGGGGCAATTTAAAGGTTTGTCCGAATTTTCTGGGGAAGATGGCGATAATTCTGCGGTTGTTCGTTCTTTCTTCTTTTGCGTGCCCAAAAGAAGAAACAAGAAAAGGGCACCCCAGCCAGTCCTGGCCCTGCGGGCTTCCCTTGCTTCTCGACGAGGGCGGGACGCGGAAAAACTCGGGCTTTGCCCTCAAACAGTTCCCGCGTCTTTTCCCGCCCCCTTCTGCGAGGCGCGGCAGGACAAATGGGGGGATGATTCCCATTGGCACGCAGCCGAGCACCGGAGAGGCTGCCGAAAAGGGGATTTGCACTGTTTGAGGCGAAGCCGAGTTTGCAAAGCCCCGGCAGCATCGAGGAGCACAGGGCATCCCGCCAACGGCGGGACAAGAGACACAGGGGGCCCTTTCTTTGGTTCGTTTCTTTGGGCAAGCAAAGAAATGAACATACTAAATTCTAAATTCTTGTCGGATTTCCCTGGAATCCCCGGATGAGCCAATTTAAATACACAGCCCTGGACGCCAACAACCAGACCCAGGACGGGGTTCTTGATGCGCCGGATCAGGAAAGCGCGGCCAAACGGTTGATGCACCAGGGGTTGCGGCCCCTGAACATCCGTCGTCAAGGAGGCGGTTTCAGCCTGCCCCAAGGCTTTGCCTTGCGCTTGCGTTTCCGTCAGGAAAAATTGCATCGGGCGGATATCGAGTTTTTCACCAACCAGATCGGCTTGCTGCTCAAAAGCGGCCTGGCCCTGGACCAGGCGCTGCGGGTGATGAAGCGGCACAGCCATAAGCCCGTTTTCCAGCAGTTTGTCGGTGAGCTGGAGCAAAAAATCAAGGAAGGCAAATCCTTTTCCCAGGCCCTAGCCGATTATCCGCATTTTTCTCCCATGTACATCAACATCGTCCGGGCCGGGGAAGAGGGCGGCATCCTGCCCGCCATGCTGATGAAGATCGCCGGCTACCAGGCGACCTTTCAGGAACTCCAGCAGTATGTGATTTCCGCCTCCATCTATCCGCTTTTCCTTCTGGCCGTGGGTTTTCTCGCCATCATCATTCTGCTGACCACCATCCTGCCCCGGTTCGAGGTTTTGTTCGAGGGTATGGGCCAGCAACTGCCCGGCCATGTGGTGATGCTCATGGCCACGGCCAAGTGGATCGGCAGCCACCCCCTGTTGACGGCGTTGGTGCTGGTGGGGCCGCCGGTGGCGGCCTGGCGCTATTTCAAAAGCGCGGACGGCAAGGCCCGGCTGGACCACTGGGCCTTGCGGATTCCGGTGCTCTCCTCCTTTGTCCGCAACCTGGAGACCACCCGCATCTTTCGGACCATCGAGGTCCTGGTCAACAACGGCGTCCATCTGGCCGCAGCGCTCAAGATCGGTAGCGGCGTGGCGGTGAACGCCGAATACCGCCGGTTGCTCAACCAGGCCACCCGCGCCCTCCAGGAAGGCCGCCGCATCGGCGAGCGGTTGAGCGCGGAAAAGCTCTTTCCAGAACTGGCCACCGAGCTGCTCTCCATCGGCGAGGAATCGGGGAGGGTGGGGGAGATGTGCGGCCAGATCGCCGACCATTTTGAAAAGGAACTCAAGGAGCGGATCAAGCGGCTCACCGCCATGGTGGAGCCGATCTTCATCCTGCTCATCGCCGTGGTCGCAGGATACGTGGTGATCTCCATGCTTTCGGTTATTTTAAGTATTAACGATATCGCGGGCTGACAATGGCCTGCCCTTGGAGACCAGAGCAAAGCCTTGGCAGGCAGGGGTTTTCCCTTCTGGAACTGATCATGGTTTTGGCCCTGTTGGGCATCATGGCCGGGGTGGTGGCTCCGGCCACCGGCCGGTTTCTCGACCGGCTGAACTTTCGCCAGCAGACCGCGGCCCTGGTTGCAGGCACCCGCTATGCCCGGCTTATGGCGGTGGGCAAGGGCAGGCCGGTGGCGATGCGGTTTGATGGGCAATCCCATAGCCTCTCTTTCAGCGGCGCGGTGGAGGAAAAAAAAGAGGTCGAGATGCCGGCGGGTGCGGAGTTTGAACTCCGGCCGGAAACCCTGGTGTTTTACCCGGACGGGCTGGCAACGCCGGGCAGGATGGTGTCCCGCAGCGGCCGCCGCTCTCAGGAGTTTCGCATCGATCCGCTCACCGGCATCCCGGTGCAGCAATGACGGGCAGGATGTCGGCGACGGTGTTTTCTAAAAAGCTGCGTGGCCAGCGCGGGATCACCCTGTTTGAGCTGCTCATCGCCGTGGTGCTCTTGGGCATGGTCAGCACCATGATCTATTCGGTGCTCAATGTGGGGATCACGTTCAGCGCCAGGGGGGGCAAACACCTGGAGACCCTGAGCAGGGAAAAGAATCTCCTCAGCCTCCTGCGGCGGCAGGTGAACGGGGCCTGGTATGACCTGCGTTTTGGCAGGGTGGAGATCTCCGGGGGCGACGGGGTGCTGCGCATCGTCACCCGCCAGCCCCTGCTGCACCGGGATGCAGGCTCCGTGCTCGCGGTGTACCGGGTCAATGCAGCCGAGCAGGCTCTCTACTACCTGGAAAAAAAGGATTATTTCAACACCGACTATGGCGAGAAGTATCTGCCCGATTTCAGCGAAATGGTAAAGATGTATGGTGGGGAGCGGCCAGTGACTTTGGCCTTTGAGCCGGCGCAGAGCAGGGTGACCGTAAGCTTAGGCGGGGAAGCGTTCGCCTTTTCCCCCAAGTGCCTGCCGCCCGGCGTGACCCCGAGTTTTTCAGGCGGGGGGCAATAGGGATGGGAAGGGTGCATCCCCACGATTTGGGTAATTGTCCCCAGCTGGGTTTTACCCTGCTGGAGGTGTTGGTCGCGGTGCTCATTCTCAGCCTGGCCTATGTGGCGGTCTTGCAGAATTTTTCCCAGTCCAACGCCAACATCTTCCGGCTGGAAAAGGGACGCGCCACCGATTTGCGGGAGGCCATGGCCCTTGAGCAGCAGCTGCGGGGCACGGATCTCGCCGGGGAGGTATTGGTCCTGGGGCAGAAATTCGTCTTGAAAAAAATTGGCAGTAAAGACGGTCAGTTGGAAACCGTGAGGCTTGAAAAGCGCTGAAGACTATGGTATCGATTACCCAATGCCGCCTGCCCAAGGGGATGATTGCCGACAATAACCGGGGCTTTGCCCTGTTGGTCGTCATCATGGTGCTGCTGTTGGCCAGTTTTCTCGCCTCGCAGCTCAGCCTGGACGTGCGCACCGAGCAACGCCTGGCCGCCAATGCCAAGGCGCGCGACCGGGCGGCCATCCTGGCCGAGGCAGGTTTCAATATTGCGTTGTTTCGGCTCATGGACAAGCCCATTGCCCTGGAGGCGGAAGGCGAATACGGACGGCTGGTGCCCGGGCGCCAGTACACCCATCCCCTGAAGGGTGGGCAGGTTCGCTATCATGCGGCCAACGAGTCCGGCAAGATAGACCTCAATGCCGGCGAACCGCGGCTGCTGGAGCTTTTTCTGCGCTACCGGAAACTGACCATAGGTCAGGCGAGCGTTGTCCTCGACTCGCTGCAGGACTGGCGGGATCCGGATAATCTGCTGCGGCTCAACGGCGCTGAACAGGAATATTACATGCATCTGCCCGAACCATACATCCCGCGAAACGGCAGAATCGAAGACCCGGCGGAGTTTTTTCTCCTCCGGGGCACCAACCTTCTGACTGGGCAATTTCCGGCGGAGGAGGTCTTTACCGTCCATAATCCGGAAAAAGGGATCAATGTCAACAGCCTCACCCCGACCATGCTCGGCTTTGTCGTGAACGGCGATGAAGCCCGAATCCAGGCCTATCATGATGCCCGTCAGCTCCAGGGCACCCTCAACGCCGCCATGACTCGGCAGATTATCGGGGATGCCCGTTTTTCCGAGCTTGAGCCGTTTCTCCGTTACGAGGAAGGGAGATCAAGCCTCTATTACACCATCACCGCCACCGGGCAGGCTATTGCGGTGGGCAGTGGGGATAAGCAGGCAGGCCCCGGTCTGACCATCAATGCCCTGGTCCGGATTCTGGCCAATGGCTATCAGATCCTTTCCTGGCAGGAGCGCTACTCATGAGAGGGGCGGAGGTGATCATCACCGATCAAGGCGCCATCCGTCTGGAGGGCGGTCCACAAGCAAAACCGCATCCGGTCGAGGTTGTGATCACCCGGCTGCTGACCAGGGTCGGCCTACTTCCCCAGCAGAAAGCTGGTCCAGCCGTAACCGTGTATGTTGCCGAGGAGCTGCTTTTCTGCAAACAGTTCAGTCTGCCGGTGAAGGGCTCCGGCATCAAGCAGGCCATCGGCTATCAGCTGGAGATGCTCCTGCCGTTTCCGGCCGACACCTGTTTTTCCAGCTACGAAACGGAGCGGCGGCATAAGGAAACAAGCGTTACCCTCTATGCCGTGCCGGAAGAGGGTATTGCCCCCCATTTGCAGGAGTTGGCCCAGGGCGGGCACAGTCTGGTCGGCCTGTTCCCCTTGAGCCAGCGTTACGTAAGCCGCAGCCAGGCCAAGAAAAAATGGGCCTTGCTGTTGCCCGGCACCATGGCCACCCTCCTGACCTTTGCCAATGGCCGGTTGCGTCAGCGTTTGCTCTGCCCATCCCTGCCCACGGTTGGCGAGGCCATGGAGCTGAGCGGTTGCGAGACCGTCTATTTTCCCGGGGCTTCCGATGCCAGCGGCTTTGCCGATGCCGACACCCTGCTGGCCGACGAGCCCATTGGCAAGGCCTTTAATCTGCTGCCCGCCTCCTACCGGCGGCCCGATTATTTTAAAGTCCTGATTGCCGGGTTGGCGCTGCTCAATGTGCTTTCTTTGTTTCTGCTGCTTGGCATGAAGGAGTACCGCTTCCACTCCACCAGCAACCGGGTTGAGGCGGAGATCGCTAAGCTCCAGCCGACCATGAAAAAGATCAACGGACTGGGCAGCAAGGAAAACCGCAGCCAAAAAGAAATCGCCAGACTGGAGGAGATCGGCAAAAACCCCGACCTTCTTGTCCTTTTGACCAACCTGACCAATACGCTCCCGCCTTCGGCCTATCTTGAGCAGCTCCGGATGGAAAAGAAAGAGGCGGCCATCCTCTATCTCGACGGGTATGCGGACGACATGGGCGAGATGTCCACCAGCCTGCAGAGGCTGGGCGAGGTGAGCCTCAAGTCAACCAGCCGCCGCAACAACAAAAATTATTTTCAGATGGAGATCACCCTGCCGTGAACCAGATCATGGAGTTCATCCACCGGTTCGACCGGCGGCATCTCCTCGCTGGGGTGGCGGCGGTGCTGCTGGTTGCCAATCTCGGCAGCTGGGTCTTGGGCTATCTCGATTCCCGGCAGGCCGAACTGGCAGACCGCATGGCCATGCTGGCGCAATACCGCGAGGCTGTCCAGCGCTTGCCGGAGCTGGAGGATCGGGTCGCCCTGCTGGCTCGCCGGCAGCAGCAGTTGGAATCCTTTCTCTTCCAAGGCGAAAACGAAGAGAAGGTCGCCTCGGCCATGCAGATCATGCTGCAATCGGAGGTCAGCAACGCCGGGCTTGAGCCGGAGTTCATCCAGCCGGTGCGGGCAGGCGAAGGGGGCGGGGGCGATCGCAAGGAACACGGGGAGATCGCCATCAAGATCCGGATGTCCGGCGCGCTCAACGATCTTGGCCGATTTTTGCACAGCCGCTACGCCAGCAAGCAGTTTTTTCGGATCGAAAGCCTCACCATCAAGCCATTTAAGCCCGGAGAGTTGAAGATTTCCCTGGATGTTCGCGGGTACTACAAAATCGGCAAGGAGGTCGACAAGGCGATATGACGACCCGGCTTGCCATGGCGGTTGCGCTTCTGCTGGTGCTGTTGGCTCAGGCCTGGGGATTGGTCTCGGTCTGGCGGGATGACCCTCTGCAGAGTCTTACGGCCACGCGAAAAAAAGAGGGCCCGACCCAGGCCGCGCTGCCCGGAAAAATGCAGAGTTTGCAACCGATGGTCTCCGGCGACGTGCCTGATCTCAATCAGGGCTATATCTTCAATGCCGAGCGCAGCCTTGCCGGTGGAGGCGGGAAAAGCGGCCAAGCCCAGAATGCCGCGAACGTGGCCATCGACAAGATTCATTACAGCGGTTCCATCATCACCGCCACCAACCCGAGGGCGCTGCTCAGTTATGCGCTGGGCGGCCAGCCGGACTCCGCCGGCGGGGGTGGGGGGCAGAAACAGGGCTTTTTGCGGGTTACGGTCGGGGATACGGTGAACGGCTATAAGGTCACGGAGATTCTGCCGGAAAAAATCACCTTCAGTCGGGATGGCCAAAAGATAACGAAATTATTATATGATAAGGCAAAAGATCGGAGCCAGGAACCGATACCCCTGGCAGGCCGTGAGCAGAGCGGGACGATACCCGCAGCTCCTCCTGTTCCTCCGGCGCCAGGGCAGAATGCACCGCGGATTCTCGCCCCTTCTCCAGCCGCAAAAATGGCGGAACCGTTGCCGGCTCCTGCGCCGCGAAAACAGCTGAAGCCCAAGCTCCAGCTTCAGCCTCCACCGAGCGACGAAGAACTGCGGAAACACCCGCTGCGGAAACGCCCGGAGCCGCCACCAGAATGATGATAACCGTCGGAACAAAAAAGGGAATCCGTCCATGAAGCCTCGCCAGAGCCATATCTTGCTTGTTCTCCTGCTGCTCGTCCTTGGCCAGGGCTGCAGTCCCCCGGCCACCCGGCCCTGGGTTGATCTCAAGGAAATCAACGACCAGATCGTGAGAGGTCCGGCAAAAGAGCAGGCCCAGGAACCGGGCAAGGAAGCCGTTACCCCACCGACCCGGATTAAGGATATGAGCGTCTCCGCAACCCCTGCGCCTGAGAGGTCAAAGGATCAGGCCGGGGTAAAGCCGCACAAGGCCGAGCCGGCGGACGGGATTTTGCTCAACTTTGACAATGCCGATATCTACGAGTTCATCCAGGTTATCTCCGAAACCCTTGGCATCAATTACATCGTCGATCCCAAGGTCAAGGGCACCGTCAACATTCACTCCGCCCAGAAAATCGGCAAGGACCAGTTGTTCGGAATTTTTCAGAAGATCCTGCATATCAACGGGCTGGATGTGCGTAACGAGGGTGATTATTACTCCATTCATCCCTCCAAGGGCGGGGTGCCCCAGCAGATATACGGGCCGGGCGAGTCCGGTTCCCTCAAGGCCTCCTCGCGGCTGGTGGTGCAGATCATTCCGGTGGCGCATCTTGCCTCGGACGAGGCCAAGAAACTGGTGGAGCCGTATCTCTCCGAGATCGGCTCCATCGACAATCTTGCCAGCCAGAACACCCTCATTGTTCGCGATTTTGAAGGCAAGGTGCTGGATATCGTCAGTGTCCTCTCCCGCCTGGATATCTCGCCGCTTGCGGCGCTCAAGGTGCGGATGATCCGGGTGGAAAACGCGCCGCTCTTCACCCTGCGGGACGAGTTGCAGGAAATCCTCACCGCCCTGTCGGTAAACCCCAAGGAGCATGAGGCGGTTTCCATCATCGCCCTGGAGCGGGTCAACTCCCTGCTCCTGATCAGCAAGAGCGAGCAACTGCTGGACAGCACCGACCGCTGGATCAAGGAGTTGGATGTTGTTCCCGCCGAGGGCCGCGACCCCGTCTATTTCTATAACGTGCGCAACTCGGTGGCCTCGGAGCTGGCTGCCCTGGTGAACGCCTTTATCTCCGGGGGGGAAGCTGCTCCGGCTGCCGGGCAGATGAAATCAGGTCTTGAGCGGGAAACCGGCACAGGGCTGAGCAAGTCCACGTTGTCCAGCGGCAGCGGGGACACCCAGGCCAAGAGCCTGACCGGGCCGACATCCTCCGGGTTGAAGGCGGACACCGGGGCTGATACGGTGGGTTCGTCAGCGAGCGCTGGCAAGTCGGAATCTTTTGGCAAGACGACTGGCGCTGCGCGGACAGGCGCTGGCAAGCGGAGCGGCAAAAACCTCGCCAGCCTTCAGTTTGGCGGTGAGCCAAGCCTGCTCGCCGATGATGGCCGCAATATTATTTTGATCCGGGCGGAGAGGGCGGACTATCTCCGCGTACTCAAGCTGCTGGAAAAGTTGGACAATCTGCCCACGCAGGTGCTGATCGAGGTGATGGTGGCAGAGGTGACGTTGGATGATTCCTGGGAATTCGGTATTGAATGGGCCTTGAAAAACAATCAGCTCAAGATCGATGGTACGAAGTATGGCCAGACTTTTTCCTCAAATTTTGAGAAGGTTGTCAACCCTTCGGCCACGGCATACGGCTTCTCATATTCAGTTTTTAGAAATGCCAACGATGTTGTTGGCTTGCTCAACGCTATAGCCTCTAAAACAGATGTTTCCCTGCTCTCTTCCCCACAGATTCTGGTGCTGAACAACGAAGAGGCCTTTGTCAACGTGGGCGATCAGGTGCCTATTATTACCTCGCAATCCCTGGCCCAGACTACCACGGATCTTCCGACCTCCACTGTCCAGTATAAGGACACGGGGACTCTTTTGAAGGTTCGTCCACGGATCAACCACGATGGGCTGATTATCCTCGATGTTGACCAGCAGGTGAGTACGGCGGTCCCAAACCCGTTTTATGATTCAACCAATAAGGGTAGCATAAATTCGCCGGTCATCTCGACCAGAGAGCTCAAGACCAAGCTGGCGGTGAAGAATGGCCAATCCATCATGATGGGCGGCTTGATCAAGAAAGGCTCCAATAACGTGGAAAGCAAGATTCCTCTGCTGGGCGATATCCCGGGGTTGGGTTGGTTATTTAAGTACGGCAAAAAGAGCAACGCCAAGACCGAGCTTTTGGTGATGATTACCCCCTACGTGATCGAATCCGACGACGTGTTGGAGCAGTATATCAAGAAGTTCCAGGAAAAGACGCAGGGGTTGCGCCAGGGGCTTGGTGAGAAGCAATCTGCGGCAACTACTACGGCACCTGCGGCAGCGCGGCCAGCCGTCCGGGAAACACTGGAAGACAAGCGGGAAAACAATAACTGAGGGAGTAAGGTGGCTGATGCCACCCAGAAAAGACAACAAAAATGGGGCTGAAGATTTTTCTTCAGCCCCATTTTTCTTTTTCAGCTTGCGTTTATTTTCCCACCAGCCGCTCCAAAATCCTATAGCTCCGCGCCACCATGTTCCTCGGCTCCACCATGAGTCCGGCTTGGATCATGGCGTTGTCGAAGATCTGCTCCACCACGCTTGCAGCCACCTCACCATCCTTGTCTTTCAGTCCGGCCAGCCCCTTGATCAGGGGGTGGGTGGTGTTGATTTCGAGATTCTTGCCGCCGAACTGCTGCAGCCCCTGGCCGGAGGCGCGCATGATCCGTTCCATGCTGCTGGTGACAAAGCCGTCGGGATTGACCACCATGGCCGGGCTGTCGGTGAGGCGTTTTGAGGCGATGACCTCTTTCACCTGTTCGCCCAGCACCTCCTTCATCCATGTGGTAAGGGATTCGGAGTCCTTGGCGTCCATGGCCTCGCTCTGGGCTTTTTTCTTGTCCGCCTCGGTTTCTGCCGGGGCCTCGGGCAGATCGAGATCGCCGCGGTCGGCGGAAACCAGTTTTTTCTCGGCAAACATACTGAGGTGGCTCATGGCGAAATCATCGATGGGCTCCAGGGTGTAGATCACCTCGATATTGCGCTTTTTGAAGGCCTCGATGTAGGGGCCGTTTTCAATGGCTTCGCGACTGGGGCCGTTGATGTAGAAGATTTCCTTCTGTCCCTCGGGCATGCGCTCCACGTACTCGGCCAGGGAGGTGAAAATGCCGTCTTCGGTTTTGGAGGACTCGAAGCGCAGGAGTTTGGCTGCCTCCTCGCGGTAGGCAAAGTCCGAGATCACCCCTTCCTTGATGAACATGCCGAAGTTTTTCCAGAATTCGATGTATTTCTCCGGCTCGCTCTTGGCCAGCTCTTCCAGGAACTTGAGCACCCGCTTGGTCACCACCTTGTTGATCTTGGCGACCAGGGCGCTGTCCTGCAAGGCCTGGCGGGAGATATTGAGGGGGAGGTCTTCGCTGTCGATGACCCCGCGCAGGAAGCGCAGCCACTCGGGGAGGATGGTTTTGCTGTGCTGTTCGATCAATACCCGCTGGCAGTAGAGATTGACCCCCGGTTCCATGCGGCCGAAACCCATGGTCTCGAAATTTTCCTTGGGGATGAAGAGCAGGGTCTTGATAGCCAGGGGGGCGTCCGCGGAAAAATGGAGTCGGGCCAGGGGCTCGTCATAGGCATTGGCAATGAATTTGTAAAACTCGGTGTAGGCGTCCTCGGTGATCTCGCTCTTGCCCAGGGTCCAGATGGCCTGCACCGTGTTGATTGCCTCGCCCTTGAGCTTGATGGGGAAAGGAACAAAGCTGGAATACTGCTTGATAATCCTGCGGATGGTAGCCTCGTTGGCATACTCCTTGGCCTCGTCGGTGAGTTCCAGGACGATGCTGGTGCCGCGCCGGATGCCGGGGCACATGGCGATGGTGAAGGTGCCGCCGCCGTCGGATATCCACTCATGGCCCATGTCATCCATGCGGAAGGAGCGCGATTTGACGCTGACCTTCTTGGCGACCATGAAGGCGGCGTAAAAACCCACGCCGAACTGGCCGATGAGGTTCACATCCTTGCGGTCTGTCTCGGAGAGCTTGCTGAAAAATGTTTTGGAGCCGGAATGGGCGATGGTGCCCAGGTTGGCCTCCAGCTCGCCGCGGTCCATGCCGATGCCGGAATCGGTGATGGTGAGGGTGTTTGCCTTCTCGTCAAACTCGATGACGATCTCCAGGGGCACATGGCTGTCGAAAACCTCCTCCTCCACCACGCTCTGGTGCCGGAATTTTTCCAGGGCATCCGCGGCGTTGGAGATCAATTCGCGTAGGAAGATCTCCTTTTCCGTGTAGAGCGAATGGATCACGATATCGAGCATTTTTTTTACTTCGGCCTGAAATTCCTTGGTCTCTGTCTGGCTGGCGGTTTTCTTGGGACTCATTGTTTCTCTCTCTGAAATGGATTCGTTGGGGCATTGCAGGCGTTTGTGTCCGCAGCCCGGAATGATTCTTTTGCTACCGAAAACGGCAAGTTTCGTCAAAAATAATCATCCCCAAGGCCCTGTCAAGCTGCGGCAAGCCATGGTGCATAAATACCTGAAACATGAAGATGGTGGTTTGCTGCGGTTAACGGCGAGAGTGTTTTCGGAATGGCTCCTAAACATTTACAACTGCGTCCGGATATGTGATAATCGCCCCGTTGGTATCGTGTTTTATTTGCCCGTTGTGGGCCATGAATCGACCCAGACCTTTTGAACCGGGAAAAGCGATGATGGATGTAGCTGCAGAATATGTCAGGGATGTGGAAAAGATTGCTCCGTGTCCGGAGGTGGCGTTGGACGTCCTGTCCATGGCCCATGCGCCGGATTGTTCTATCCCGAAGTTGTCGGAAAAGATAGAGCAGGATCCGGGGCTCACGGCCAACATGCTGCACATGGCCAACTCCGCCTACTTCGGCCACATGAAAAAAATCACCTCGGTCAAGGACATCATCGTCCGCATGGGGGTGGACGCGGTCAAGATCATCTCCATCACCAGCGCTTCGGTCGGGTTGCTCAAGTTGCCGCAGGAAGCCTATGCTCTGGGCCGGGGCGAACTCTGGCGCCACTCCTTTGCCGTGGCCATTCTGGCCAACATCATTGCCCGCTATGCCAAGGCCAGGGACACCTCCGCCATTTACACCGCGGGTCTGCTCCATGACGTGGGCAAGGTGATCCTGGATCGGCCCTTACAGGTGGCGAGCTACAGCCGGGATGAAAACGACGGGCAGGCGGAACTGCTGGCCGTGGAACGCAACCTGCTGCATACGGATCACGCCGAGGTGGGTATGGCTCTGCTGGAAAAATGGGGTCTGCCGGAGGCGGTTTGCGTGCCGGTTGGTCTGCACCATGACATGACCCAGGCCCAGTCAAAAAGGCTGGGGGCCAAAATCATCTATCTGGCCAATCATCTGGTGCATCTTACCGAATACGATGGAGGCAGCGCCGGGGATTTCTTTTTTGACGTGCTGGCCTACGAGAGCATGAAAGAGGAGCTGCCCGAGGTGCCGAATTTTGAAAACAATATGCGGTTAATTATCGAAGAGTTTGTTGATAAGTATCAGGATGCTGTCGCCGTGTTCAGTCTTTAGTCCGGCGTAGGTCGGAGCCCCCTGTGTTTTATTATCTCGCCGCCGGTGCCCTGCTCGGGCTTGGCGCCGGGCTTTCCCCTGGCCCACTCCTGGCCCTGGTCGTTTCGGAGTCCCTGCGTCGCGGGACGGCTGCCGGAATCAGGGTGGCTCTGGCCCCACTGGTCAGCGATCTACCCGTCATCGCTCTTGTCTTGCTGGGGTTGGGGCAAATTGCTCACCACAGTATGCTGCCCGGCATCCTAGCCCTGCTCGGCGGCGGTTTGGTGATATGGATGGGCATCGGGGAATTGCGTAGCACTGGGGCGGGGGCGGTGGTTGTCGAGGCCAGGCAGGAAGCGCACCCGTTCCGCCGGGGGATTCTGGTCAATGTTCTCAGTCCCTATCCCTATCTTTTCTGGCTGAGCGTGGGCGGCCCCATGATTTTCAAGGCTTGGGGGCAGAGCCCGGCTGCAGCCCTTGCCTTTCTGGGGAGTTTTTATCTGCTGTTGGTGGGGAGCAAGGTGCTACTTGCCTGCGTGGTCGGGCGGCTGACGTTTTTGAGCAGCGCAGCCTATCGAAACATCCTCCGGACCCTTGCCCTCCTGCTTTGCCTTTTCGGCCTTTCCCTGGTCAAGGAAGGGCTCACCCTCTGCGGTTTCATTACTTAAGCGGCTTCGCCGATCAGCACCGCCTCCTGGATATGCATGAGGCGGTCGATGTCCAACAGGATGGTTACGCCCTCGGCGAGTTTGGCCATGCCCAGCAGGCACTGGCTGTCAACCACGCTGCCGAATTTGGGGGCATCTTCCACCTCCTGCTCCTTGATGGTCACCACCTCGGACACCGCATCGACAATGATGCCGATGAGCCGGGAGCCGGTGAGGCCGGAAACCTCCACCACGATAATGCAGGTGCGGGTATCGTACTCCGCGCTCTCCATGCCGAACTTGCCCCGCATGTCCATGACCGGGATGATCTTGTCCCGCAGGTTGATGACCCCCTTGAAAAATGGCGGCATCTGCGGCAGCTCGTGGACGGTCATCAGGCCGATGATTTCCCGGACATCGAGGATGCCGAGGCCGTACCGCTCGTTGCCCAGGGTGAAGATCAGGTATTTGCCCTCGCGGGAGGCAAGGTTCTGGTCGATGCCCAGCTTTCGGGCCGCGCCGCGCTGTTCCGTGCCTGCGGCAACAGGCAGATTCTTGCAGGCGATATCGGCAAAGCGGGTGTCGACAAATTCTGCCAAATTGATGCGCCGCCCGATCTCCATCTTGCTAGTCATATAATCCTGGATGGCCTCCAGATCCTCGCGCACCGGATAGAGGTTGTCCGTGGTGATTCCCTGGGGGTCGGAGAGCACGTTGCGGAGCAGGGCGGGTTCGAGGCCGATCTTTTTTTGCGGGTCGAGAAAGGTCACGGCGATCTCCGCCGCCTCGTCCACATGATCCCGGATATAGAGGCCGGCTTCCACCAGCATGGTGGTGAATTCCTGTACCGCCGCCGGGTATTTGCGGAGAATCTCTTCCCGGAAGACCACCACGCAGCAAGGGTGATCCTGCCAGACCTCGCTGGAGAGGAACTGTCGCTCGGCAATGCCTGCGGTAATGGCCCGCGAGCCGATGGGTTCTGCCACGAGAAAACCGCTGGCTTCGGGATTTTCCTTTAAGAATTCCGGCATGGCCACCGGCGGCACCACGTCAAAAAGCACGTTGACCGCTTCCTTGCCCGCCACCCCAGGCCGCAAGCCCATCTGGGTGAAGTACATGTGGGCCAGCATGTTGTGGACCGACATCTTGTGGGGGATATAGAAGGTTTTGTGCTTGAAGAACTGCTGGTACGGTTTGACATACTTGCCGGTCTTGTTGCGCACGCAGATGCTGCCGTTGCGGTGGGCGAAAAGCACCAGCTTGATGGGCACTCCGTAGCTGAACAGGTCCATGGCCATGGGCGCCAGGATAAAGGCCCCGTCCACCTCTTCGTTTTCCAGGGCGTTCTGCACCGGGTTCCAGCCCGGCATACAGAGGGTGTCCAGGCTGAAGTGCTGCGGGGCCTTCTGGCCCGAGGCCACCTGGTGCTTGAGCACGCCCAGGGCCAAATGGTCGGTGATCTGGATATGGGCCATCTTGAGATGGACCTTGCCCTCGGCGCTGATCTTGGGGCCTTCCTCTTTTTTGGGGGCAACCGCCTGTTTCAGGCCGAAAATCTCATCGATGAGGACCTTGAGTTCGTCCGGGGTAAAAGGCTTGGCCACCACGCCGTTGGCTCCGGCTTCCTTGGCCTTGGCCACATAGGCCTTGTCGCCGTGGCCGGTGGCCATGAGAAAGGGGAGTTGCTTGAAGGCATCTTGCCCGCGCATCCACTGCAACAGCTGGTAGCCGTCGCAGTTGGGCATGGACCAGTCGCTGATGACCAGGGCAATGTCCGATTCGGCACCAAGCTTTTCCATGGCGTCGTTGCCGTCCACCGCCTCGACGATGTTGGTAAAGCCAACCTGGGCGAGAATCCGGGCTTCCATCTTGCGCATGGTTCCGGCGTCTTCAACGAGTAAAATCTTCATCTGCGGATCAAGAGCCATTGTGCCACCTCCATGTTGTAATATAGATGAAGAATAGTGTTTCGACAAGAACGGAGAAAAAAGGAAAAGGCAAAGGGGGCACGGAGAGGGCAGGACGAAGAATTTTTCCGGGCGGTCCAGGCGCGAAGGTTTTATAATGGGGGCGCAAAGGACACGGCGCGGCTATTTTCTTTACCTTAAGGGCAGGCAGGCATGACGGAAAAAATTCTCTACACCCTCCATGAAACCCAGGCGCTCCTTGAAGAGGGCTCGGTACTGCTGGTGGATATCCGCGATCCCGACACCTTTGCCCAGGGGCACATCCCCGGGGCGGTGAACCTGCCGGAGATCTTTTCCTTTTTAAGCGAGAGCAGCCCGGAAGGGCTGGCCGCCTTGCAGAGCACCTTTGCGGCGAGTTTCTCCCGCGTTGGCGTTACCCACGAGCGGAAGGTTATCTTTTACGAAGACAGCTTTGATACCCGCTACGGCGCGTCCTGTCGGGGATACTGGCTGGCCTGCTATCTCGGTCATCGGGACTGCGGCATTCTGGACGGCGGCTTCTGGGCCTGGCAGCAGTACGGGTTGCCCGAAGAAACCGCGGATATCCCGCCCGTGCCCAGCAGGTTTATCCCCCGGCCAAACCACGCCCTGATGGCCACCAGGGAAGATGTCCTCAAGGCCCTGGGCGACCCGCGGACCATTCTTCTCGACAACCGGGATGCCAACGAATGGCTGGGCCAGACCTCTTCGCCCTACGGTTTCGATTTTGCCCCCCGGCGGGGGAGGATTCCCGGCGCCCGGTGGATTGAATGGTACAGTTTCATGAGCAGGGCGGCGATCCCATCCTTTCGGCCCGCCCATGAAATCCGGGCCCTCTGCGCCAGCCAGCAAATCTATCCGGACAGCGACATCATCATCTTCTGTTTCAAGGGCTCGCGGGCGGCCAATACCTATGTGGCGCTGAAGCTGGCCGGCTTTACCCGGCTGCGGGTCTATTTCGCCTCCTGGAACGAGTGGTCCAGGGACCCGAGCCTGCCCATTGAGAGCGGTGAGCCGCAGGGTGCTGCCGTTTAAACGGAGGGCGCGGGCCGCGTTTTTCCGGCGGGCAAGGGCAAGGAGACCCGAATGCCATTTGTCGATCTCCCCGATGGAACAGGCAAGGTCTACGTCCCGGAAAAGAAGCAGGGCGGTGGGCAAAAGCACCCTTGTCCGGACTGCTTTTCCTGTCAGCTGTGCAGCGATGACCGCTGCCAGCGGTGTCTGGGGCGGGGGCAGAAGGGCAGGTGCTGTTGCCTAAGGGGTGCGCCGGAAACAGAGGGGGATGATGGCGAAAGGGGGGAGTCCTAAAGATTCAGCCCGCTTTCACCAGGCCGGTCCGGATGGCGAATTTCACCAGTTCCGCGGTGGAGTGCAGATTGAGCTTGTTCATGATCCGTTCCCGGTGCCGGGAGATGGTTTTGGGGCTTAAGGTAAGAATCTCCCCGATCCGTGGGGTGGTGTTGCCTTCGGCCACCAGCTCCAGCACCTCCCGCTCCCGCATGGTCAGGGCGTCCAAGCCGGTGTGGTCCGTATCTTTCGAGGAAACCTGGGCCTGGCTGGCCAGCTCGTTGTAATCTTCGAGAAGCCAGCGGGCCAGGGCCGGCAGCAGATAGACATTGCCCGCCGCCACGGAGCGGATGGCCGCCACCAGTTCGTCGGCTGCGGCCTCTTTGGTGAGATAGCCCTTGGCTCCGGCCTGGAGCATCTGGAAGAAATACTGTTTGTCCTCATGCACTGTCAGGGCGAGGACCAGGCAATCCGGATGCAGTTCGATAAGTTTTTTCGTCGCCTCAAGGCCGTCCATCAGCGGCATGCTGATATCCATCACCACCACATCCGGGGCAAGCTCGCCAACC
Organism: Thiovibrio sp. Mzg5; assembly: GCF_055379285.1. Taxonomy (NCBI): domain Bacteria; kingdom Pseudomonadati; phylum Thermodesulfobacteriota; class Desulfobulbia; order Desulfobulbales; family Thiovibrionaceae; genus Thiovibrio; species Thiovibrio sp. Mzg5. Next base: position 2,667,052 of record NZ_AP022872.1, read on the forward strand.
CTGCTTAAAGCCTCGATCCCGTTTCCCGCCTCGCCGACCACCTGAAAATCGGGTTGGGTTTCCAGCAGGGATTTCAGCCCCGTTCTGACCATCTCGTGGTCATCGACCAGCATTATCTTAATCATCACAACCTCTTTTTTGGGTGGTGCTGTTTTACGAAGTCAGAGCCGAAAGGCCATGACTATGCGTAATGATACCAAACCTTGGCGGTAATTCCGCTCTTTTTTTGTTGAGGGCTTTTTTCTTGCCAGCCCCTGGGAAAAATGGTCAATTGGCACCGCAACCCCGAACCGTTCCCCCCATAACCCTCATGCGCGCAGTCCATTCCATGGAATTTTCCACCATTCTGCTCATCGCCCTGGCCCTGGCCGTGGACGCTTTTGCCGTGGCCCTGGCCGCCGGGGTCAGCCTCTGCCAGGTCGATAGGCGGCAGGTATTTCGTCTGGCCTTTCATTTCGGTTTTTTCCAGGCCGGGATGAACATCCTCGGCTGGCTGGGCGGGCTTACGGTCCGGGCGTTGATCGAGAGCTTTGACCACTGGCTTGCCTTTGGCCTCCTCGCCTTTGTGGGGCTCAAGATGATCTGGGAAGCGATCCGGGAGGCCAAGGAGGAGGGCGAGGGAACGGACCCGACCCGGGGACGGATGCTGGTCACCCTCTCGGTGGCAACGAGCATCGATTCCTTGGCCGTGGGCTTGAGCTTTGCCGTGCTGGAGATCAGCGTCTGGCTCCCGGCCCTGATCATCGGCCTCGTCGCCGCAGCCCTCACCGCGCTGGGTTTGCGGCTGGGCTGTCTGCTTGGCGCGGCCTCGCGGTTGGGCTCCCGGGCCGAGATTGTCGGCGGCCTGGTTCTCATCGGGATCGGCCTCAAAATTCTCCATGAACACGGGGTGTTATAGCCATTTCTCCCCTCGGTTCCCATACATTTACATTGCATTCTAAAAAGGCCGCTGGTATGTTTTTGCGTCTTAAACTTCCTTTATTCTTACTGTCAACACCAGGCGGCTTGCGCCGCCGGTTACCGGAGAATCTGTGATGAGTATTCGAGAAGATGCGATCAGGGGCACGCTTACCCCTCTTTTTGAAAATTGTGCCGCCAACGAGAACCTCACGGTTCAGGCCCTGATGCAGGGGGTGGCCGAGGGGACGATCTGTATCCCCAAGAACAAAAACCACAAGTTCGAGCGGATTATGGGTGTGGGCAAGGGTTTGTCCACCAAGGTCAACGCCAATATCGGCTCCTCCAAGGATTATCCCGAGGTGAGCCAGGAGCTGCAAAAGCTTTGCGTCTGCCTCAAGGCCGGGGCCGACACGGTGATGGATCTTTCCATGGGCGGCGAGCTGGACGCCATCCGCCGCGAGATCCTGGGTAGCTGCCCCATCCCCCTGGGCACCGTGCCCATTTATCAGTCCATTGCCGAGGTGGTGGAGAAGCAGAAGAAAAAGATCGGCGAGGTCACGGTGGATCACATGTTCAAGGTGATCGAGCAGCAGGCCCAGGACGGCGTCGACTTCATGACCATCCACTCCGGGATCACCCGAAGCACCATGGACCGGGTCCGCAACCACAAGCGGCTCATGGGCGTGGTCAGCCGGGGCGGCTCCTTCACCATCGAGTGGATGAGCTACAACAACAAAGAAAACCCCATGTACGAACATTTTGATGACCTGCTGGCCATCCTCAAGGAGCACGAGGTCACCCTGAGCCTGGGCGACGGCATCCGGCCGGGATGCCTGGCCGATGCCACCGACCGGGGCCAGATCCAGGAATTGATCCACCTGGGCGAGCTGACCCAGCGCGCCTGGGAGGCCGGGGTGCAGGTGATGGTCGAGGGGCCGGGCCACATGCCGCTCAACCAAATCACGGCCAATATTTTGCTGCAGAAACAGCTCTGCCACGGGGCGCCCTTTTATGTTTTGGGTCCCCTGGTCACGGACATCGCGCCGGGCTACGACCATATCACCGGCGCCATCGGCGGCGCCATTGCCGGGGCGGCAGGGGCGGATTTTCTCTGCTACGTCACCCCGGCCGAGCATCTCAAGCTGCCCAGCGCCGAGGATGTGCATGAGGGGGTCATGGCCTCCCGCATCGCCGCCCATGCCGCGGATATTGCCAAGGGATTGCCCGGCGCCATCGACAAAGACATCGCCATGGCCAAGTGCCGCAACAATCTGGATTGGAAAGGCCAGATCGAGCTGTCCATCGATCCGGAAAAGGCCCGGCGTTTCCGGGAGGAGGGGAGTTCTTACAAGGGCGACGCCTGTAGCATGTGCGGTTCCTACTGCGCCATCAAGGTCTACAAGCAGGCCACCGCGCCGGATCGATTGCAGAAGTAATTCACCACAGAGGGAGGACGCACCGCATGACCGAATTCCTGGGGCAGATTGTCGATTTCCTCAACAGTACCAATATGCCGCAACAGTTCCGCGAGGTAGACGCCAAGGGTCTTTTCACTAACACCTGGTTCCTGGTCCCCTTCATCGCCTTTATTTGCTACAACCTCTACAAGCAGGCGATGAACACTCTGGTTATAACCGGTCTTGGCTTCGGCCTCTGGCTCTTCAGCGGCAGCCGCTACATGGAGGGGTTGGTGGTGGGAGGCCAGCTCCAGTTGGGCAAGGTGTTGCCCGTGGCCGGGGTCTTCCTTGGGGCCCTCGCCATTGCCGTGTATTTTCTTTTCATGCGTTCCGACTGATTTTTTCAGGAGTCGTTACGAAAGAACTATCGCCGCGAACAACAGCGTAAGCAGAGCGGCTACATTCCTTATTATTCCGTTACGGCTCCTTATGCCGAGCACGTCTTTCCTGTAACAGTTATTTTGAGCAACGGCCTTGGGGCGCAACAACCGTGACCAATCGGATTGAGGACATCCATACCCGTCTTTTCGACCATTTTGGCCCCCAGCACTGGTGGCCCGGCGAAACTCCCTTTGAGATCATGCTCGGCGCGGTGCTGACCCAGAATACCAGTTGGCGTAATGTGAGCATGGTCATTGAGGCCTTGCGGCAGGACGGGCTTCTCTCCTTTGAGGCCTTGGAGGCTCTGCCCCTGGAGGTGCTGGCCGAAAAAATTCGGCCTTCCGGGTATTACAACCAGAAGGCCAAGCGTCTTAAGGGCCTCTTTGCCGCCATCCGGGAAGACAGCGGCAGCCTGGAGGATTTTTTCAATCAGGATACCCACACCCTCCGGGAAAAGCTGCTGGGAGTCAAGGGGGTCGGCCCGGAAACCGCCGACTCCATCACCCTCTATGCCGCCGGCAAGCCGGTGTTCGTGGTGGATGCCTACACCTACCGTATCCTGCTCCGGCATGACCTCATTGGTGAAGACGCAGGGTATGAGGATATCCAGGATCTCTTCCTGGGGAAGCTGCCCGCCGAGGTGCAGCTCTTCAACGAGTACCACGCCCTTCTGGTCCGCCTTGGCAAGGAATACTGCAAGAAATCCAACCCGCTCTGCGACACCTGTCCCCTGCAAGGTCTCTAGTCGTCACCCTGTCCTGTAAACTCCCATTGTCATGATCAGCTGAAGAGGATGTTTATGGATATCCTGCCCTAAATATTCACGTCAATCTTTACCCTTGCGGTTTGCATGTAACTCTTTGATTTTATGTGAAAAAATATCTTGACCAGGCGCTAAAAGTCCTTATAGTAAAAAGTAAGAACACCACTTTTTTACTTCAGGAGGCCGGATATGAAAAATGGACAGATGGTCAAGACCAGAACAAGAAGCAGCGCGTTGGTAACAGACGGAGTCGGCACCGATATCTTGCAGGGCGCGGTAGTCGGCCTGGGGGCAATGGCCGCTGGCCTGGTGGGCGCTTGGTCGGTAAGTTGTCTCGTTGCCGGAGTTATCGCGGCGGGCGGCCCCATCGCCCTCGTCACCAGTTGGTTTGGCGCGGTAACCGGAATCTGATCGAATTAATTGCCGGAGTTTTACGGTTTTTCGGGGCGGACTTGTTCCGCCCCGTGTCCGGGCGGTCGGAAAAGCAGGACAGTGTGCGCCGGTAGTACTACAGGCAAGAACGCAAGGGGATAGCCTGTCGCCCGGCATAAAAGGGCAGACAAAACGCCTCCTGTCTGTCCCGGAGTTGTCCGGGAAGAGCCTCATTCCGACCGCCGTTTTCGAATGCGCCCCTGCAAAAGGGGCGTTTGTGCATCCATAGCTCCAAATAGACTGCCCCGCCCTGTTTTCTTTCCTCGTTGGTCACTTCCTTATTTTTTCGCCCCTGACTGCTCGTTGCCGCCCTCCCCATGGCCTCCGCCTGCGACAATTTGTCGCATGTGTTCCCGTAGCACATTGTGGTAGGGTGACCCCTTCAATTTTTTCCACCCGCAAACAAAAAAAGTGAAGGGGCGCAATAATGAAGAAATATGGAGTAGTTCTAGCCGCGACGATCATGCTGGCCTCGACGGCGCAGGCCGGAGAGCGCGAGGGCTGCCGCCTGTGCGGCATGTACATCGATCAATACCAGGGCACCAGCGCCATTGTTACGAGCAAGGATGGCCGGGTTGAAAAGACCTGCGGCGGAGCCGATATGCTGCGGCTGGTTTCCGATGCCGGCGGGATCGAATCCTTTGCCTCGGTGGTGGTGCACGACTGGGCAAGCGGCAAGGAGATTGCGGCTGCCGAGGCCACCTATGTCATCGGCAGCGATATGGTGCCGGACATGATCCCCAATATCATCGCCTTTGCCGATCAGGACGGGGCAAAGAAATTCATCTCCGAGCATGGCGGGCAACCACTGACCTTTTCCCAGGCGCTGCTGGCGATTTCCCCCATGGGCATGACCATGCCGAATCGGGTCAACTCGGCGGTGCCGCCGCCAAAGGGCTCCGTGGGCGTGGGCGCCGGCTATATGGGCATGGTCAAGGATGATTTGATGATGGGCTCAAACAAGGTCTCGACGGCCCAGTTTCTCGCAGCTACACCAAGCACCGTCAGTATGATCCCCAAGAAGATGGAGGCCTCCGGTCCCATGCTCATGGCCAACTATGCTTTCACGGACCGGTTGTCGGCCACCGCCAAGATCTCGGATCTCGACAAGATCATGACCTCGACCATGCGTAACGGCAGCGCCGAGAGAGTCACCAAGCACAAGGGGATCACCGATCTTGAGCTGAAGGCGATCTATAACCTGTGGCGGGACGATTACTACAGCAAGTTTTTTAGTGTGATGGGCAATGTGACCCTGCCCACCGGCGAGTTTGACACCACCTTTCGGACTCAGCCGGGGCTGCAACTGGGCACAGGCAGCGTCAATCTTGGCGGCGGCCTGCTGGGTTCGGTCCGGTTTGGTGATTTCTGGCTGCATGGTGAAGCGAGCTATCTGGCCAACCAAGAAAACGGGGATGACTATGAGTTCGGCGATGTCACCAAGCTCGGTGCGGCGCTGCATTACACCCCGAATTACGACCTGATGCTGGGGTTGGAGTTGGACGCCACCGAGACCGGCAAGAATGAAAACTTCGGGGTCAAGGTTCAGAACAGCGGCGGGCGGGCGGTGATGCTGACCGGCGTGGCCAGTTGGCGGTTTCTCTCAGCCTTTGGCGGAAATTTCAGCCTCAATGGCAGCTATGGCCTTCCCCTCTATGAAGACGTCAACCTGTACGGGCTGGGCACCGACTATGTGGCCACAGGGATGCTGAATTTCAAGCACCGGTTTAACTATTGATTGATGGTCTTGTCGATTCGTCCAGCCAAGGCGAGCAGGTCTTTTTCCCTCCGGAGAAAAATACCTGCCTCGTCTTTTTTTTGTGATTGTTAGATTTCGGATAAAAGGGTATTAGGTTGCAGGTAAATGGTGGAGCTGTCCGCCTGTTTGATGGTAAATTTTGGAGGAATTATGAGTAGCCCTGATGGCAGTAGTAGTCCGACTGTGACTCAAGCCGTAGCTCAAAACGAAGACGAAGACCCTGGCTCGTGCTGTTTAGTTGCGTGGCTGTTTTGACGAATCGTTCCCTCCTCATGCTCATCTGAACGACGGTTCGCCTTCAGCCGCCTGCTTTCCTCGCGGCCTTCATGAGGTGAACCATGAAAATCCCTGCCTTTCTCAAGGGGGTCCCCAAAACCCTCCCCAAAGATACGCGCGCCGTTAACCACGACGAACGCGGACTCATCGAGATTTGCGTACTCTCCCCGCAGGAAGCGCCGGCAAGACTCGGTGTCACTGCCCAAGGACTTGATTCGGAAGAGGCGGCTCGCCGTCTGGACGAATACGGCCCGAATGAGCTGGCCTACGCCGAGCGCTTGGGTTTTTGGGCGGATATCTTCCGCCGTCTGCGCAACCCCCTGAACGTCCAATTGTTCCTGATCGCCGCTATCTCGGGGGCGATCGGCGAACTCAAATCGACGTTTATCGTCAGCGCCATGATCGTGTTGAGTATCGGCCTGTCCTACATCCTGGACCGCCGTTCCGGTCGCGCCGTGGAGACGCTGGGCAAGCGGGTGCAATCGCGCAGCATCGTGCTCCGGGATGGCCAGAAAACCGAGGTCGCCATCTCGGAGATTGTTCCCGGCGACATAGTCCTGCTCCAGGCTGGCTCCATCGTTCCGGCTGACCTGCGGTTGCTCACGGCCAAGGATTTTTTTGTCAGCGAATCGGCGCTGACCGGAGAATCCATGGCCGTGGAAAAGTCCGCTGCCGCTGAAACGTTTCACGGACAAAACGCCACGGAATTGGCCAATATCTGCTTTTACGGCACCAATGTCACCAGTGGCACGGCGCACGGCTTGGTGATCAACACCGGGATGCGGACTGCCTTTGGGGCAATCTCTGAAAGCCTTGTCGGTCGGCGTGAGGAGACCAGCTTCGACCACGGAGTGCGTTCTTTCACCTGGCTCATGATCAAATTCATGGTGGTCATGGTCTCCGCCGTGTTTTTCATTGTCGGAATGACCAAGGGGAATTGGACCGAGGCCCTGCTCTTCGGCCTGTCCATCGCGGTGGGTCTCACCCCGGAAATGCTGCCGATGATCGTCACCGTGAATCTGGCCAAGGGCGCACTGGCCATGGCCAGGAAGAAGGTTATTGTCAAGCGTCTTCCCTCCATCCAGAACCTCGGCGCCATCGATATCCTATGCACGGATAAAACCGGCACCCTCACCCAGGATCGGGTTGTTCTCGAGCAGCACCTGGATATCACCGGGCATACCAGCGAAGATGTTCTGAACTACGTCTATTTGAACAGCTACTACCAAACCGGCCTGCGCAGCCTGATCGACCGGGCGGTGCTTGATTCTGCCGTACTGGACGCCGAGGCTAACTGCCGGCTGGTGGACGAGTTGCCCTTTGATTTTCAGCGCCGCCGCATGTCGGTGGTGGTGGACTACGAGAACGATCATGTCTTGATCTGCAAGGGTGCGGTCGAGGAGATTTACGAATGTTGCGGCCACTACCAGATCGGCGATGAGGTTTTCCCCCTCATCCCCATGATTCGCGACAACCTTTTCGAGGAGGTGGATCGCCTCAATAAGGACGGATTCCGCGTGCTGGGGGTGGCCTATCAGGAATTTCCCCGGGAAAAAACGACCTTTGCCACCACGGACGAGCGCAACCTGATTCTCTTGGGCTACATCGCTTTCTACGACCCGCCCAAGACTTCGGCCTTGGAGGCTATCGGCCAGTTGCGCGACGCCGGCGTCAAGGTCAAGGTGCTTACCGGCGACAACGCTTTGGTCACCCGGAAGGTCTGCCGGGACGTAAACTTTACGGTTGAGAAGATTGTCACTGGGGCAGAACTGGCCGCGTTGTCAGATCTTGATTTCAAACGGGTGGTTGAGGAGGTGGACGTCTTCGTCAAGCTCAGCCCGGCGCAGAAGGAACAGATTGTCCGGCAATTGCGCGGCAACGGCCATGTGGTGGGCTTCATGGGAGACGGCATCAACGATGCCCCGGCCCTCAAGGCCGCCGACGTTGGTATCTCCGTGGATTCCGCGGTGGATGTGGCCAAGGAAGCCGCGGATATCATTCTGCTGGAAAAAAGCCTCTTGGTGCTCGAAGAGGGGATCATCGAGGGCAGGCGGGTCTTTGCCAACATCGTCAAATATATCCGAATGGGGGCCAGCTCCAACTTCGGCAACATGTTCAGCGTGATCGGCGCGAGTTATCTGTTTCCATTCTTGCCGATGCTGCCGGTGCAGATCCTGACCAACAACCTGCTCTATGATTTTTCGCAAACCGGTATCCCCACGGACAATGTGGACCCCGAATTGATCGCTAAACCTCTGAAATGGGACATCACCAATATCAAGCGGTTCATGGTCTTTATCGGGCCGATCAGTTCCATTTTCGATTACGCCACCTTTGCCTTGATGTGGTTTTTCTTCGGGTGCAGCGCCTTCAGCGACCCCCATGTTGCGGCGGCCTCCAAGGAGGGGTTGGCCCGGCTCTTCCAGACCGGCTGGTTTGTGGAATCTCTGCTGACCCAGACCTTGATTGTGCATATCATCCGAACCAAGCGGATTCCCTTTTTCGGCAGTCAGGCCTCCTGGCACATGACGCTGACCACGTTGGTCATCATGGGTGTTGCCGTGTGGCTCCCCTATTCGCCATTCGCCGAAGATTTGAGCATGGTGCCGCTCCCCCCTGTGTATTGGCTGTGGATTGCCGGTTTCCTGCTGTGCTATTCGGTTCTGACCCATTATGTGAAAACGTGGTTTTTCAATCGCTATGGAGGTGAATAACTATGGATAGCTTGCTGGATGCTTTGCAGGAAGGGCGCTTGATCGAACTGCCCGACAACGATAAGATGGATGCCCTACAGTTTCTCGCCCACATTATTGAGGCGATCCCGTCGCTCCCGGCAGGGACCGATGTGGCCGGGTTGATCTTGGCCAAGGAACAGACCAGCCAAACCGCGCTGGGCATGGGGTGGGCCTGCCCCGATGCCAGAATGCCTTTCGACGAAGACCTGATCTGCGTTGTCGGCTGGAGTCCGCAGGGGATCAACTACGGCGCCCCGGATGGCATCCCGGTGTCTATTATTGCCATGTACTTGGTACCCGAGAATCAGCGCAATCACTACCTGCGTGAGGTTTCTTTGCTGGCAAAGGCGCTGGCCGTCTACCCCGGGGCGGAAAAATTGAGAGCGGCCAAGGAACTGAACGAAATCCGTGACCATCTGCTCGACCTCATTACTTCGACCAAGGAAACCGTCGGGCCAGACAGCCGGGCAAGGATGATCCGGCTTCAGGCCAGGCCAACCCTGGAGGCCTTACCTGCCGGGGACCTCTCGAACCTGATTGTAGAGCCGGTAACCTTGGTCGGCGCCCCAGGCGTCAAGCACCTTGTGCTCACCCAAAACGCTGGCCTGGCGCAGAGCCTGGAGGCTGCAGCTGGACTGCTGGAGAAGATCGAAGCCGAGGGGGTATGCCAAGCTGGCGCATGGCGGGTTGCCAAACGGGGGAAGGTTACCTATCAAAACGGCCGGTTCACCTACGATTGTCTCGCCATAGCAAGTTCTGATGTAGGGCGGAAAGGCAACCGCTAAGGTCGCTCCTGGGGGCGCTCGCCGTTCCGCCAGAGCAGCTGTTGGCAGACCCCCCGGATGATCTTGATCTCCTTTGCTTTCAAGCCGATCCGCCCCAGAAACTGGCGAATGCTTTTCATCCAGTAATCATCATCCCCGTTCTTGAAAAAGCCGGTTGTCCGGAGCGCCTCTTCCACATGGGTGAACAGGGCCTCCAATTCCCGTTTGTTTCCCTGCCTGGGAACCGATGGGGGAAAGGTGCTTCTGCTCACCGCGTCCAGGACGCTGTAATGGAGTTCGTGGCAGAGGATGGCCACGGCCTGGGCCAGGTTGAGGGAGGAGAAATCCACGGTGGGAATGGTGGTGATCTGGTTGCAGTAGCGGAGTTCCTCGTTGGCCAACCCCCGGTCTTCCGGGCCGAAGAGCAGGGCGACCCGGTTGTTTTCAAGCTGGGGCAGGACTTCACCCATGAGTTGTCTGGGGCTGTTGACCGTGGTTCGCTTCCTGCCCTGGCGGGCCGAGGTGCCCAGCACCCAGCCAAAGGGGGCCAGCGCCTCGCCCAGCTCCTGGTGGTGTTCCAGATTGTCGATGAGCGGGGCCGCCTTGGCGGTGGCCAGCCGGAGCATCTTGTCGCGGTCGGGCATTTCCCGGCAGACGAGAATGAGCTGCCCGATCCCCATGTTTGCCGCGATTCTCGCCGCCGAGCCGATATTCTCGGCAAACTTGGGGGAGACCAGGACGATGGCCGCCTGGGCCATCAACTCCCGCACTGTATCTTGCCGGGCCTCGCTCATTTGCCAGAAACAGGGCGTTTTCTTGTTCTTGGGGCGGTTTTTTTGCTCCCCTTGGCCTCGCCCTGTATGCGCTTGCCTGCCTTCGGTGCGGCCAGGATGTCCGTGGCCCGGGCCAGTTTTTCCTCCACGCTGAAATTGATCCGCCGCCGGGGGATCTCCACGCTGGTAAGGCGCACCCGCACCAGATCGCCGATCTGGAAAACGGTTTTGGTCCGCTGGCCGATGAGCCGGTGGCGGCCCTCCTCCAGTTCGTAATAATCGTCGCGCATCTCGGTGATGGGCACGGCGCCGTTGACAAAGACCTCGGTCAGTTCGACGAACAACCCGAAGGCAGTGACCCCGGAGATAATGGCCTCAAAGGTTTCGTCGATCTTGTCGGCCATGAAGTGAACTTGGAGCCGCTCCACCATCTCCCGGTCCGCCTCCACCGCCACCCGTTCCCGCTTGGAGAGAAAGCCGCCTGCCTCTTCGCTGGACACCGGTTCGGTGCCGGGCTTTGCTGGGCTCTTTTTCTGCAGGCTGGCAGCCAGGGCCCGGTGGACCATGAGGTCGGGATACCTGCGGATGGGGGAGGTGAAATGGGTGTAGTGGGTGGCGGCCAGGCCGAAATGGCCGAGATTGTGGGGGGAGTAGCGGGCCTGCTGCATGGTGCGCAGCAAAAGATTGCTGATGATGTATTCCTGGGGGGTGCCTGCCGCCATGGCCAGCACCTTGCCGAACCACTGGGGCGAGCCGCCGCCGTCCTCGACCGCAAGCCCCATGCTTTGGGCAAACTCGGTGAATTCCGCCACCTTGAGCGGGTCGGGCGGTTCGTGGATCCGGTAGAGGCTGTCGATCTTGCCTTGCTCCAGGGCCTCGGCCACCGCTTCGTTGGCCGCGAGCATGAATTCCTCGATGAGCTTGTGGGCTTGGTTGCGCTCGCTCCGCTTGATGGTCTGCACGGTGTTGTCCTCGCCCAGCACCACCAAGGGTTCCGGGAGTTCAAAGCCGATGCTTCCCCGCTTGATCCGCTGCTTTTCCAGGCTCAGGGCCAGCTTACCCATGCGTTCCAGATCCGCCACCATGTCACCGTATTGGTTGCGCATCGCCGCATCCTTGTCCACCAGGATCTGTTTGACAATGGTGTAGGTAAGGCGATATTTGCTGCGGATGATGGTTTTCATGAAGCGCTTGGCCCGCCGGTTGCCGTGCTCGTCGAAATCGAGCACCGCGGTGAAGGTGTAGCGGTCCTCGTTGGGCACCAGGCTGCAGAGGTTGTTGGACAGCCGCTCCGGCAGCATGGGGATGACTCGGGTGGGGAAATAGACGCTGGTGCCGCGCTGGTAGGCCTCCACATCCACCGGGGTTTGCGGCCGCACATAATGGCTGACATCGGCGATGGAGACGTAGAGGCGAAAGCCGTTATTCAGCGGCTCGATGGCCACGGCATCATCAAAATCGCGGGCCGTTTCCCCATCGATGGTCACATGGACCACGCCCCGCAGGTCGGTGCGGGAGGCGGACATTTTCACCTCCGGGTCCAGCCCCTCCACCTGGGTGGTTACCTCCTCGGTAAAGGCATGAGGCAGGTCGAACTTGCGGATGACCATCTCGGTCTGCACCTGGATATCCTTGGGGTTGCCCAGCACTTCAAGGATGACGCCGTCCAGGTTGCGCTGCCCGGCGGCAAAGGAGGTGACCTCGGCCAAAACCGCGTCGCCGTTTTTTGCCCCCCGGCTGTCTTCCTTGCGGATGATCAGATTGTAGGGGAAGCGGGTGTCTTCCGGAGTTACCAACCCGGTATTACCCCCGGCCATGTAGACCCCGACCAGCCGGGTGGTGGCCCGGGTCAGGACCGCGATCACCCTGCCTTCGTAACGCCCCTGGCGGCGGCTCATCAACTGGACCAGCACCTTGTCGTTGTGGGCCGAGCCGCCCAGCATGCCGGGCGGGATGAAGACGTCCTGGTCGATCTCCAGTTCGGCCGGGGCCTCGGCGGGGGAGACAAAGCCATACCCCTTGGTGGTCACGCTGATCGGGCCGGCAAACAGCTCCACGCTCTTGCGCAGGGTAAAGGTATCCCGTTTGCAGGAAAGCACCTTGCGCCGGCAGAGATCGTCGAGCACCCCCAGCACCTCCTGCCGATGGCTCTTGCCTAAGCCCAGGGCCGCAAGCAGCTCGGGCGCTGAAAGCGGCATCTCCGCCGTGTAGAGTCGGCCCAGGATTTCGCCTTCAAAGCGTGCCTCCTGGTGTTGCCGAGGCGGTCTGCCGCCCTCGCGCTGTCGTTTTCCCGGCCGACCCTGTTTGCTGTGGGAACCCCTTCTGTTGTGTGTCACAGGCGCACCTCTTCCCGGCTATTTTTTTGCAGAAATGGAAAATCATTGCACAAGGGCTGAGAACGAAATACCCTTACAAAATAAACTGATACCTGTGATTGTACCTTATTTGCAGGGACAGAGCATCCAATTTACCCAGATGACCGGACAAGAAAGAACAGCGACCAGCCATGGCCCCCTCCAAAAAATTTAACATAGCCGCCTATTGCGAGCGCATGGAGCAGATCCTCGGCGGCCAGGAAGGGTCGGCCAAGATCTTCTGGGAGGCCCTCTCCTTTGCCGTTTCCGCCCATCAGGACCAGCGGCGCAAGTCCGGCGAGGCCTATGTCAGCCATCCCCTCCAGGTGGCGAAAATCCTGGTGGAAGAGCTGGACATCCGCGACCCGGAGCTGCTGGCCGCCGCCGTGCTCCACGACACGGTGGAGGATGTGCCCGAGGTGACCAGCGAGGTGATCGGCGAGATCTTCGGCAAGAACATCGAGATCATTGTCGATGCCTGCACCAAGATCGCCAACTTCGCCGGAAACAAACAAACCTTTTACAAGCTGGTCCACCGCAAACTTTTCTCCGGGGCCGCGGCCCATCTTGAGGTCCTGTTGATCAAGCTGGCCGACCGCTTGCACAACCTGCGGACCATGGGTTCCATGCCCAAGGACAAGCGGCAGAAAATTGCCGAGGAAACCCTGGACATTTACGCGCCCCTGGCCAAGGTCATGGGCTTGAACTCCATCAAGCGCGAGCTGTACACCCTGGCCCTGATGTATAAATTCCCGCGCCAGAGCCAGAAGGTGCTGGCTGCCATCAAACGGCTGCAGGGCAGCGAAGAGGTGCTGACCATCAAGCGCACCCTTGAGGAGCGGATGCAAGAGGTGTGGATCACCCCCGAAATCCGTCTCAACCCCAAGGGGCTCTGGGCCTACTTTGATCCGGCCCAGAAGGTTCTCAACAAAACCATCGCCAACCCCCTGGAATTCATCATCGTTGCCAACGACATCCAGACCTGCTACCGGATTCTCGGGATCATTCACCAGAATTACCCGCCCATCCCCCGCACCATCCGGGACTTTATCGCCAACCCCAAGGCCACCGGTTACCAGAGTCTGCATACCCGGGCCAACATCAAGGGGTGCAACTACCTCTTCAAGATCCGCACCGCCGAGATGACCACCTCCTCCCGCACCGGCTTGGTGCGGGAATGGTTTGCCCATAAAAAGGTGCCCTCCAGTTTTGAGGTCGAACTGCGGGAGATGCTGGATATCCTGGGGACGGACGAGGATCTCTCCTACCGGGAGATGATTGCGGTCAGCGGCAAGAAGGCGATCTACACTTACACCCCCAAGGGCGATCCGGTTGAACTGCCCGCCCACAGTATCGTGCTGGATTTCGCCTTCAAGGTGCACACCGATGTGGGCAAGCGCTGCATCAAGGCCAAAATCGGCAAGCGCCAGGTGGAGCCCGACGCCCCTCTCGAAGACGGCGATCAGGTGGAGATCATCTGCCAGAAAGAGCCGGTGCGTTTCGAGCCGGAAATCCAGCATCTCTGCCAAACCCCCCGGGCCCGGGCGGAGCTCTCCAAGCTCTTCCGCCAGCGGCGCGAGGATCTGGCCCGCATGATCGGCGAGAGCATCCTCCTCCAGGAGCTCAAACACTACGGCCTGCCCGCCGATCTCTTGGAAAAACCCGGCATGGCCGGCATCCTGGCTGTTTTCGAGGCCCGGGATCTGCCGGACCTCTTTCTTGGTCTGGGTGAGGGCAGAGTCCGGTTGCGGGAACTCATCAACGAAATCAAAGGTCGCCTGTACGCGGGCAGGGAAACCCTGCTGCCCCCAACCGGCAGCCTGAATCGCATCGAACTTGCCACCCTGGACCCGGTCTGCATCAAGTTTTCCCGCTGCTGCAACCCGACTCCCACGGACAAAGGGCTGTACGGTCTGCTCAGCGAACGGGGGCTTTCCATCCACCAGAAGGAGTGCGCCACCATCACCTCCCTCAATATCCAGCGGGAGGATGTGGTGGAGGTGCGCTGGCGGCTCAAGGAAACGGTGGTGCCCAAGATGCAGACCATCCTCGTCCTGGAGGCCCCGTCCCGCAACCGTGTTCTCATGATGTTGGGCGTGGCCCCGGAAGAGATGAAGATCAGCGAGATCGATCTGCTTTCCAGCCAGCCGTCCCGCACCTCTGCCTGGCAGATCAACTTTCACGTCGAGACCCTGCAGGGGCTGAAGAATATCCTCGTCCATCTGGACAAGACTGGGATGGCCTTCGAGTTCGTGCTGGAGCAGTAAACTGTCCAGCAGCACCACATCTGCGTTGTCATCGGCTCACTCGTGTGCGACAGCACACTTCGCAAACCTCTTCCTAGCATCTGTGGCACTGCTGAACAGTTTCCTCCATTTTCGGCACCAAGCAGGTCGTTTGCGTGTCGCTTCCTCGCCTACAATTTCTCCCCCATGGCCAAATCCTCAAGTCCGTCGCGATCCAAAATCGTGATCTGCGACCCTTCGCTGCTGATCAACCCCTGTTTGGAGAGCTTGGTCAGGATGCGGGAGAGAGTTTCCGGGATGGTGCCCAGCAGGCTGGCCAGTTGGGCCTTGCCGATATTGAGCTTCACCGTGTCGCTGTCCCCCTGCTGGGTGCTGAGAAAAAGGAGATGGGCCGCCACTCTCCCCGGCACCTCCTTGAGCGAGAGATCCTCGATCAGATGGGCAAACTTCTTGAGCCGCATGGACAGGGCTGCCAGCATGTTCATGGCCAGGGCCGGATTGGTCTGGATCAGGTCGATGAAGGCGCGGCGCGGGATGAAGATGGTCCGGCTTTTTTCGAGAGCCAGGGCATGGGCCGGGAAGGTTGAGCCCATGAAAACGGCGGCCTCGGCAAAGGGCTCCCCAGGTCCGAAGATATGGAGGATCTGCTCTTTGCCCTCCATGGAAAGCTTGTATATCTTGACCAACCCCTCCATGACCACATAAAATCCGGTGCCCGGATCGCCTTCGGCAAAGATGGCCTGGCCGCGGCCATAGTCCTGGAGGGTAATGATCATGGCCAGCTCGTCATACTGCTCGGTGGTCAGGCCGGTAAACAGCGGGACCTGTTTGAGAAAAGACATGAGTTCCATGGGTTACTCCTTGGTTGTCATCACCGGACAAGCCATGGCCCAGGCCAGATTGTCCGCAAAAAAACAGAGCACGGTAATGATTGTGGGGCAGGAACTCTGCTCCCGGCCCGAAGCAAAACTCAGCGCCAGTGGGTCTTCCGGAGTGCCCACCCCGCCTTGTCTGGCAAGCAATTTGATCTCCAGAAGGCCGAGCAGGGGGCTGATTGGGGCCATCTTGCGTATCGCCTCCTTGGCCGCCCACAGCATGGTGAGCCGTTCCGTTTCCGCAAAAGATCGGGGCAGAGAGGCGTTCAGGGTATCCTCTTCTTCCGGAGAGGCAAAGCGTTTTTTGACCGTGTGGATCTTGGCAACCGGCTGCTGGATGTCAAGCCCGCAGGGCAGGTTCGCCGCCAGGGCCGCAGCCATATGCCCGCTGTGAGAGATGGAGATGAACAAGGGTACGGCGTGCGCCTCTGTCGCCACATAGGGGCGCCCGTCTTCTTCGGTTCGGATGACCAGGTCTTGCCAGTCTACTGCTGACTCGTCCAAAAGCCCAGCCGTCGCCCATTTGGCGGCCAGTCGTCCCCCCAGCCATTCGATGCGTCTCTTCTTATGACTCAACCCGGTCCATCGGTCCAGTTCGTCTGCGCGCAGATATTGGCTGGCTGTCCCGGACGTGCAGTCGGCCAGGGTGGAAAGCCACACGCCTCCAAGCCGCAGCCGGGCCTCCGGGGCAAAATGGTGCTGCCAGCGCGGCCAGCATTCCTCAAAAATGGCTTGGGCAAACGCCATTGTTCTCTCCTTTCATAAAAATCCTTGCTCTTGTCCGCAAGTTTTTGTAAGCCTTAAACAATATGTCACAGGGGTCAACCATGACTGCAATTGATTTCGGCGTCATCGCCATCATACTCATCTTTCTTGTTCGTGGCATCTGGATCGGGTTTATTCGCCAGCTGGCCTCCTTGGCTGCGCTCATTCTCGGCTACCTTTTTGCCGGCCGCTATTACGAGCAGATAAGTCCGCGCCTTTCCTCCGTTATCTCTTCGCCCCAACTTTCTTTCCTGGTGACCTACGCCCTGCTTTTTCTTGCGGTTTTTGTGGGGGTTCTGGCTCTTGGGTATGTGCTCAAAAAGGTCATGAGTCTCTCGCTTCTTGGCTGGTTTGACCGCTTTATGGGCGGGATCTTCGGTCTGGTCAAGGCGGGAGTGGTTGTCACCGTTCTTTTTATGGTGATGTCCGGGCTGCTGGCGGACTCCAATCCGCTCATGACCGGCTCCCTGACCTCGCCCTATCTGTTTAAAAGTTCGGGGTTCCTGCTTTCCTCTGTCCCCGATCCGAACCTGCAGCGGCAGCTACTTCCCAGAGCACCCGCCATTGCCCTCCCGACTCCCGCCGTACCAGCGGGTAAGCCGGCCCGGATTGAGTCTGCAAAAAAAACCAAGTAGAATCAGCTGATTCACCACGGTAGTGCGCACAAGCCCCAAGCGTTGCCAGCGGCGGGGTGAGGTGAGAGCCGGACTTGCGAGCAGGGCCAGGTGCCCCATTTTCCGCAAACGCAGCACCAGCTCAAGATCCTCCAGCAGGGCAACCTCCCGAAAGCCGCCCATTGCTTGAAACCGGGCGGCGGGCAGAAACAGCGCCTGATCGCCATAGGGCAGCCCCAACCAACCGGCCCGCCAATTGGCGCAATGCTCAAGCACTCGGAACCGCCAGCCCTCGGCACCAATGGCGAAGCGGAAGGCTCCGGCCACGATGCCAGGCTGAGCGAGAGTTTCGCGGATGTGCGCGGCAAAGCCTTCGGGCAGCCTGGTGTCGGCATGGAGAAAGAGGAGCACCCGGCCTTGTGCCGCCCGCGCTCCGGCGTTCTGTTGGCTTCCGCGTCCGAGTGGCGCACGGATTACCGTGGCCCCGGCTGTCGTGGCCACCGCCACGGTCCGATCCTGGCTGCCGCCATCGGCGACGATTACCTCCACCCCTGGCTGACCGACCAGCCCGGATAGTGTTTGGCCGATACATTCCGCCTCATTGAGGGTCGGGATGATGATCGAAAGGTCATAACTGTCCGGCTGCCCCGCATCTGCTTCGCTGTCTCGTTGTGCTCGCTGAGCTGCCACAGGTAGTTGCCCCATGTCGCGCATCTGCGGCATTGCCGAACAGTTGAAAAGGTCTTCCGGTCGGTCAACATCGGCAAGAGATTCCAGAAGGTGGGTGGAAAGATTCAGGGACTGCGCCTGTTTCAGGGTTGCGGCCAGCACCTCCCCGGTGCCCCAGGGAATCTCTGAAAAAAGTGACGAGGCCGGCCGGTTAAGGCCGACAAGATAATAGCCGCCGTCCATGGCTGGGCCGAGCACCAGATCCTGCGTGTCCAAGGCAGCAAAGGCCCGGGCGAAAAGGGCGGGGGTGAGACCGGGGCAATCGGCGCCGATAACCACCACCTTTCCGGCGCCGTGGGCAAAGGCCTGGGCAAAGGCTCTGTGTAAGCGGTCGCCCAAGTCTCCCTCGCCTTGAGCCAGACAGGGGATGTCGCTGGCAAGCCAGGCCTCCACGGCTTGCTGGGTTCCGTCGGCATAGCGGATTTCCGGGCGCACCGGATATTGGGCTGCAAACTGGGCCATTTTGGTGACCATCGCTTCGCTCATCCGCCGCTGGAGCGAGGCCGCGCCCTCGGCGCCCAGGGCCGGGATCAACCGGGTTTTTGTCCGGCCCGGTTCGGGATAGCGGGTAAAAAGAATGAGCCGCGCCTGCTTGTCTTGGTTCATTTTTCGTCTGCTCTTCTGGCCGAGGGCTTGGTCGGAACATCCTTGCCGCTGGTTCTCTTCTCCGCTATACTGCCGCTAAGGCCTTACCCCAATAACCTCTCACCATACCAGCCATCCCGTGACCGTCAAAAGAAAAAACAAACGCCCGGACCCCTGTTCCTACCGGAAGAGAACCTACCGGAACCGTGTTGAGCCTGGCGAACTGATCAGTTTTGAGGTGCGGATCAGGGAAACGGATCTGCAGATCCTTGCCGGAAAAGAGCTGCGCGATGCAGCCAGCGCGGCCGTGTTTCTGTACCGCAGTCAGTTGGAAGGCTACATTGCCCGCCATCCTGAATTTGCCACCTCCCTCACCCCCTTACCTACCGATCTTACGGCCCCGCCCATTGTCAAGGATATGCTCGCCGCAGGTCTTGCGGCGGAGGTCGGGCCCATGGCCGCAGTGGCCGGGGCCATGGCCGAGTATGTCGGGTTGGCTCTTTTGGCTGCGGGCGCAGGGGAGGTGGTGGTGGAAAACGGCGGCGATATCTACTGTTGCCGCAACCAGGAGAGCGTGGTCTCCATCTTTGCCGGAGCCTCGCCGCTCAGCAACCGGGTGGGATTGAAGATTCCGGCAAGCCTCATGCCCATAGGTATCTGCACCTCATCCGGCACCGTGGGCCATTCTTTAAGTCTGGGCGAGGCCGATGCTGTTACCGTGCTGGCCAAGGATACCGCCCTGGCCGATGCGGTGGCTACCCTGGTCGGCAATGCGGTTCAGCCGGGGCAGAGCCTTGAGCTTGCCTTGGGCAAGGCCCCTGGCGTCCCGGGGGTTCTGGGCGTGGTCATCATCCGGGGCGAGGAGTTGGGTGCCTGGGGTGAGGTGGAGCTGGTGCCGCTGGGTTGAAAGGCCGGGCCCACAGGCTTGCGCTATTGCCAGCATTACCGTTTCTTGTTATCTTCCGCCTCAGGGGGCTTGTGACAACAACGCCTGGAGGTTGTGGTGGCCAGAAAAAATATTCTCTATTTTGTTCTTTTTCTCTGTATCGAGGCCGTGTTCTTCGGCCTGCTCTCTTTTGGCAAGCAACAGGCCGAAGAGCGTTACATCGTGACCGTACTCGAACAACACCGGCGTGAATACGCCGCCATCCTGGATTCCTTCAGTCGGCTGGCCCGTTTCGTGGCGAGCGATACCTTTTTAAAGCCGGAGGCGGCGGCGATGTTCGCCGAGGCGGCACAAGACAAGGGGCCGGAGCGTGACCGTTTGCGCACCCGGCTCTACACCCATCTTCACTCCTCTTACAACAGTATCATCCCCCAGGGGTTTCGGCAGGTAATTTACACCTTTCCCGATGGAACCTGTTTTTTGCGGATGCACACGCCCGAGCGTTATGGTGATCAGATCTTTGCGGTCCGGCCCGCGCTGCGGTTGGCCCATACCGAGCAACGCTTCGTGCAGGGCTTTGAGCTGGGGAGGTGGTATCATGCCTTCCGCTATGTCTTTCCGGTGCAGCATGATGGGGAATACCAGGGAATCGTGGAACTTGGCGTGCCCTTTTACGCGGTCAAGCAGGCCTTGCAGCAGGTGTACGAGGAAGAATATTCCCTGATCCTCAAAAAAGAGGCGCTGGACAAGGTGCTTTTTGCCGGCTCCGAAATCAACTACCAGGGCAGCCTGGTTGCGCAGGGATATCTCCAGGAAAAAGCCGATGTGGCGGAGACCGTCCAGCATAAAGGGCATCTTTCCGAGGAGGTGCTGACGGCGCTCAATGCCGAAATCCGGCCGGGGGTTGCCATGGATCTGGCGGGAGGCAAGGCTTTTGCCCGTGCCGTCCGGTCAGGTGGCCAGGACTATCTGGTCACCTTTCTGCCCGTGGCCGATGTGGAGGGGCACAGGATAGGCTATATCGTTGCCTACGCCAACGAGTTGTCCCTGGCTTCCATCCGGAATGGCTATCTCGTCGCCCTTCTCCTGGCCACGGCGTTGCTTGTTCTGCTCTTTGCCCTGCACTGGCGGACCACCCGGAAGATTGCCGGGCAGCTCAGTTTCCAGAGGCAGCTCATGGAGACCATCCCCATCCCCATCACCCTGAAAGACCGCGATGGCGTATTGTTGAACTGCAACCAGGCCGTTGTCGATCTCCTGCGTCTGCCCAGGGAAAAGATCATCGGCCGGCGGGCCGAGAGCGTTTTCGCCACCCCGGAGGCAGGCGTTCAGCAGCAGGCCCTGGACCGCAAGGTTCTGGCCGACGGCCATAGGCAGCAGGAAGAACAGCATCTTTCCTTTCCGGACGGAACCAGTCGCGATCTGCTGGTGGTCAAGGCGCCGTTTTTTGACGAGAAAGGCAGGATTGCGGGGGTCATCGGCTCCGCCGTTGACATCACCGAACAGAAACGGAGCGCGGCGGAGATCGAAAAATCCCATGCCGAGCTGGATCAAATCTTCAACACCGCAGCCAACGGCATGCGGGTGGTGGACCTGCATCACACCATCCTGCGGGCCAACACCACATTTTATGCCCTCACCGGTCTGACCGAGCAGGAGGTTGTTGGCAAGAAATGTCACGAGACCTTTGGCGGCTCTGCCTGCCAGACCCCCGATTGCCCCCTGTCCCGCATCATCAAAGGTGCGCAACGGCTGGAGACGGAGGTTGTTAAGGTGCTGCCCTCGGGCCGCAGGGTGCAATGCGCTGTTACCTCCACCCCATATCTCGGCATCAACGGCGAGGTTATTGGCATTATCGAGGATTTCAAGGACATCACCCGCTACAAGGAACTGGAGCAGCATCTCCGGGAGATCGCCATCACCGATGAGCTGACCGGCCTTTTCAACCGCCGTGGGTTCCTGACCTTGGCCGAAAAACAACTGGGCAACGCCCTGCGAGCCGACCACGATATGTTCTTGGTCTTTGCCGATCTGGACAACATGAAGGAGATCAACGATACCCAGGGTCATGAGACCGGGGATCTTGCCCTTGCCACGGCGGCCGCGCTTTTGCGCACGACCTTCCGCCAGGCCGATATCCTTGCCCGTCTGGGCGGCGACGAGTTTGCGGTCTTCCTCTCCTGCAAGCCTGGAACGGACAGCGAACAGGCCATTCTCTCCAGGCTGGAAGCCAATATTGTTCAGGAAAACAGGGGAGGGGAGTTGCCCTTTACCCTGGCCATCAGTTTTGGCGTGGTTCAGCTGCAAGAGGGAGAAACCTTGGGGCAGGTCATGATCCGGGCCGACGGGCTGATGTACGACAGCAAGCTCAGGAAAAGAGAGACCGCCAGAAATGGCGGGCAAATGGGACCATCTGTCTAATTTTTTTTGAGTTTTTAAACTTTTTCTCCCCCAAAACCGAAACGTATCCTGAAGAGGGAAGATTTTCTTCAAGGAGGGTTTCGCCATGGAAATCGCCACTGCCGCTGTCAGTCTGGCAAGCACCCACGCACTGCATGAAGAACACGCCAAGGAAGAATCGCTCCGGTTCTGGGTGGGCAATGAACGGCCTGTCTTTGCCGGGGAAAAAGAGCCGGCTGCCGCGCAGGTACGGATCTCCCCGGAGGCCCGGCAGCTCCAGCGGGCAGCAGCTCAGTCTCTGGCGGTCGGAGATGCCGCCACTGCGGCTGATGCCTCTCCGCCGGAAGACCAGAAGCTGAAGGCGATGCGTCTTATTCTGGAGGCGCTTACCGGCCGCAAGATCCGCATTGCCAGTTTGGCGTCTCTCTCCTCAGAAAATGGCGGCTCATATCCTGTGGTTCAGGGGGAGAGCCCGGCAGGGCCTCCGCCTGACCGGCAGGGATGGGGCCTTGAATACGACTTGGTGGAAACGGTGAGCGAGGAGGAAGCTCTGACCTTTGCCGCAACCGGCCAAGTCATCACTGCGGACGGGCAGACCATTGATTTTCAGCTTCGGCTGGCCATGCAGCGGGAGTTCGTGGCCACGAATACTGTGCAGATCAGGGCGGGAGACGCCAAGCTGGTTGATCCGCTGGTGATCAACTTCGATGGCAAGGCGGTGGAACTGACTGGCGGGCGATTCGCCTTTGACCTTAATGCGGACGGCAATACCGAGCAGATCTCCAGCCTTGCTCCCGGCCGCGGCTTTCTCGCCTTTGACCGCAACCAAGACGGCAAGATCAATAACGGCCTGGAACTCTTTGGCCCGGCCAGCGGTGATGGGTTTGGCGAACTGGCCCAGCTGGATAGCGACGGCAACGGCTGGCTTGACGAAAACGATCCGCTGTATGCCGAGCTGGTCGTATGGATGCGGGATGCGGCTGGAAAAGATTCGTTGTCCAGCCTTGCCCAAAAGAATGTCGGTGCCATTCTCCTTAGCCCGGCGGAAACAGCTTTTGCCCTGAAAGACAGCGGGAATGGTTTGCAGGGGCAGCTGCGGGAAACCTCGGTCTTTTTAGGGGAAATCGGCGGAGCGGGGACGGTGCAGGAGATTGATCTAGCGGTTTGATGGTGGTCAGGCGTAAGTGATCACGGGCCAAGACCTGAGGCTAAACCTGCTCCCATATAATTATTTGTAAACGATCACAGGGTGGTGCAGATGCGCGAAAGAGGTCTGTTCGCCATACATCAGGTATGCGAACAGGCCGATGCCAGGTAAGCGAGCAATGCGCGAGACTCCGAAGCAGATGCGACGGCCTGTGGTCGTTTACAGCTAGGCCACGGGCAGGCTGAAGGTGAAGCACGAGCCCTTGTCCGGGGTTGACCGCACCGTTATCTTGCCGCGATGGGCCTGGGCTACGGTCTGACTCAGGCTCAAACCCAGGCCGACCCCGGAAACGGCGGCCTGCGCAGAGCCAGGCGCGGCCTGGGCGCCCTTGGTGGTGAAAAACGGGTCGAAGATCTTGGGGAGATATTCCTTGGAAATGCCGCAGCCGTTATCCGTGACCCGGACAAAAATATTTTCGTCCTGCCTCCCGGTTTCGATGCGCACGGTGCGCACCTCTTTTCCCAGGGTGGCATGGGCGGCGTTGCGAATCAGGTTCATGATCAGCTGTTTGGCCAAGCCGAAATTAAGCACTGTATCGCAGTTTTGCGCAAACTCGGTTTCGATCTGGATTCCCGCCGCCTCCATCTCTTTGCGGCAGAAGGAAAGGGCCTCGGTCACCGTATCCGTCAGGCTGCCGTGGGCGAAACCCCATTGAGCGCTCTGGTCGCTGAAGGTGGCCAGCTCCCTGACGATCTCCGTGCCGCGTCTGGTGAACACCCTGACCTGTTCCAGCTGTTCACGGACCTCGTCCGGCAGGTCCTTGTGGAGCAGAGCCATCTGCACATAGCCCAGAATGCCCACATCAATATTGTTGAACTGGTGGGCGATTCCGGCCACGAGATGGCCCAGGGCCGTGAGGCGTTCCGCCCGCTGGAGCTGTTCCTCTGCCTGACGGTGGGAGGCCATGGCCCCATGGTACTGGAAGGCGTTGCGCACGGCCATGACCAGTTCCCGGTTGTCCTGCCAGGGTTTGGTGATGTAGCGCCAGACCGCCTCTTCGCTCACCGCTTGCATGATGCTGTCGATGTCCAGGTAAGCGGTGAAGATCATACCGACAAAAAAATGGTTTGTCTGCCGGGCCCGGCGGAGAAACTCCAGCCCGGTCATGCCGGGCATGCGCAGGTCGCTGACAATGACCTGGGGAGTGTCTTCTTTCACCAACCGCAGGGCTTCTTCGCCGCTGCCGGCCAGAAGCACCTCGTATTCTTCCTTGGCAAAGGCCAGTTCGATGGTTTTCAGGATCACCGGATTATCATCAACGAAAAGCACGGTCTGACGCATGAAGGCTCCCTGCCTAAGGAATTGTGGTGACTGCTGCTTCTGTGTATCAGGATAGAACAAAAGGGTAAGGCCTGTCAAGCAAGCCCCGGAGCTTTCCTGCCGGTTTGGCCCTGATGGCGCCGGACTTTCAGTGGAGTTCCTGGCCGGTGGTGGTCATAACCAATTGGCCATGCTTGACCCCTTTCACCCCGATGAGCTCGTTGGCGATTCGTTTCACCTCTCCCACCGGTCCGCGCACCACCAGAACCTCAAGGCAGTTATGCGCGTCGAGATGCACATGGAGCGCCGAGATAACCCGGTCGTGGTGGGCGTGCTGGTGCTCGGTCAGCTTGTCGGAAAGATCCCGGACATGGTGGTTGTACACCAGGGTCACGGTGCCGACCATCTCCGCGTCCGCGTCTCCCGCATCCCATTTCTCCTCCACCAGGGCTGAGCGGATCAGGTCGCGGATCGCCTCGGAGCGGTTCATGTAGCCCTTGGCCTCTATGTGCTGGTCATAGCTCTCCAGTAGTTTTTCATCGAGCGAGATCCCGAAACGGATGGTTTTTCCCATATGGATTCTCCTTACAAAAAGTGTTGACACCTATATGCGAATATTTTATTTAATACGTGTCACTAAATAAAATGTCGTGCTACTGGTCGTTGGGCACACGCCTTCGTGCGATGGATTTTTCTTTTTAGAGAAATAGCCGGTACGGGGCCAGGTAACACGTTAATTGCCAATATAACATCGAAGGAATGCTTGAAATGAAATTATCCCCTGTATGGCGTATTCAACACCTGTCTGCCCCCCTTGTAATCTTCGGCATCCTCTCCTCTGCGACCGTCGCTTTTGCCGCCCACCCGTTGATCACGGACGATGCCGGCACTATGGGCACTGGCAAGTCCCAGCTCGAACTGACCGGCGAATATGGGCATGACAAGGAAGATGGGGTTACCACAAAAACAAGGCAGGGAGACGCATGCTTTACCTATGGGCTCAGCGAAGCGGTGGATCTCGTTATCGACCTCCCCTATCTGCATGTCAGAACCAGCGACGAAACAACCTCCATGACCGAAAACGGTTTCTCCGACACCTCCCTCGCAGTGAAGTGGCGGTTTTATGAGCATGACGGTTTAAGCCTTGCCCTCAAACCAGGAGTCACCCTGCCCACGGGGGACGACGAAGAAGGCTTGGGCACGGGCAAGGCAACCTACAGCCTTTTTTTCGTTACCTCCAAGGAAATGGACCCGTGGGCCTTCCATCTGAACCTCGGCTACATCAGAAACGAGAATACCCTGGATGAAGAAAAGGACCTTTGGCAAGCATCCATCGCCTCCACTCTTGCCGTGACCGAAAATCTTACCGCGGTTGTCAACCTCGGTGTTGAAAGTACCCCGGACAAGCTCGTCGGCACCGATCCCGCCTTTGTTCTGGCAGGCCTGATTTATGCCCTCTCCGAGGAGGTTGATCTCGATTGCGGAATCAAATACGGGCTCAATGATCCCGAGACTGACTATACCGTGCTTGCGGGCGTCACCTGGAAATTTTAGCGGATAATCGCACAACTTCTTCTAAATATAAGGAGAAAACACATGCATATGGCAGACGCTTTGTTATCCCCCGCAGTCGGCGGGACCATGTGGGCTATTTCCGCCGGCACCATCATATACTGTTCCAGAAAGCTGCGCAAAGAAATGGATACAGGCAAGGCGCCGCTCATGGGCGTTCTGGGCGCCTTTCTTTTTGCCGCGCAGATGATCAACTTCACCATCCCGGCCACCGGCTCCAGCGGCCATCTCGGCGGCGGCTTGCTCCTGGCGGTTTTGCTTGGGCCTGCTGCCGCCTTCATCACCATTGCCTCGGTGCTTGTGGTGCAGGCGCTATTTTTTGCCGACGGGGGATTGCTGGCCCTGGGCTGTAATATCTTCAACCTCGGGTTTTTCCCGGCCTTTCTTGCTTACCCCTTCATCTACAAGCCGCTGGTTGGCAATGCGCCGAGCAAGATCCGTATAACCGTGGCCGCCACGGTGGCCGCCATCATCGGTCTCCAACTGGGAGCCTTCTTCGTGGTTTTGGAGACGGTGGCTTCGGGGATTTCCTCACTGCCCTTTGCCACCTTTGTCAGCCTTATGCAGCCGATACATTTGGCCATCGGCGTGGTTGAGGGGTTGGTGACCGGTGCCGTGGTTTCCTTTGTCTATCAGGCCCGTCCGGAAATCATCCAGAGCGTCCAGGACGCCAAGCCCCTCGGCGCAACCCCGTTGCGCAACGTCCTGGCAGCCTTTCTTGCTCTGGCTCTGCTGACCGGCGGTCTGGTTTCCTGGTTTGCCTCGGAAAATCCGGACGGCCTGGAATGGGCTATTGCCAAGGTCACGGGCACCGAAGAACTTGCCGGCCCGGAGGAAGGGCTGCACGCCAAACTTGCCGCACTTCAGGAATCAGTCGCCTTTTTGCCCGATTATACGTTCAAAGAACCGGTGCAACAACCGGAAAACGAGGGGGGGGCGGAATCGCCCCTAGGGACCAGCGTGGCCGGGATTGTCGGTGGCCTGCTGACCCTGGCCATTGCCTTCTTAAGTGGGATTTTTTTGCGGAAACGGGGTGGGGCGGCCTGAAACCGCACGGAAAGTTGATGATCCTATGAACACGGGGGGGAGGCTGAATGCCTCTTCCCCCCTTTTGCTTGGGAGAAGCGGATGGCATCCATTGCCGGAGCAGTAAGGGATTTCAGACAGCTTGACCTGCTGGCCACCGGGGATACGGGGGTGCATCGTCTCGATGCCAGGGCCAAGGTGTTGGTGACCTTGGTCTTTATCCTGGCCGTGGTTTCCCTGGGGAAATACGAGCTGGCCGCGCTGCTCCCTTTTTTCCTTTACCCGGCGGTGGTCATGGCGCTGGGTAATCTGCCAGCCCGCCATATCGCCAGGAAGGTCGTGGTTGTCCTTCCTTTTGCTTTGATGGTGGGCATATTCAACCCTCTTTTTGATCAGACGGTGCTGGTCCGTCTCGGCCCCCTTGGCATCAGCGGCGGTTGGCTGTCCTTCGCCTCCATTCTGGTCCGGGCGACGCTCACCGTCGGCGGTGCCCTCATCCTCGTAGCCGTAACCGGCTTTCCCGCGATCTGCCAGGCCCTGGATCAGTTGGGTATGCCCCGGATTTTCACCGTGCAGCTTCTTTTTCTCTACCGCTATCTGTTTGTCCTTACCGAAGAAGGTGGCCGAACGGCGCGGGCCCGCGAACTCAGGGCTTTTGGCAACAAGGGCTTGGGGTTGCGCTCCTACGGCTCGTTGCTCAGCCATCTCCTGCTGCGCACCTGGCTGCGGGCGGAACGGATTCATCTTGCCATGCTGGCCAGGGGATTCAGCGGGGAATTTCACCCGCGGCGCACCACCCGGTTCGGGGTCAGGGAATTTCTTTTTCTTGTGGGCTGGTCGGGGTTGTTTCTTTTTTTTCGGTTGGTCAATGTCTCCCATTTTCTGGGGATGATCGCTACAGGGGGGCGAGGATGAGCCATCATATTGTCGAGGTCAAGGATCTGCGTCATGTCTATCCCGACGGAACCGAGGCCCTGCGGGGCGTTTCGTTTCGGATCACCCATGGCGAATCGGTGGCGATCATCGGCGCCAACGGCGCGGGCAAGTCCACCCTGCTCCTGCATTTGAACGGCTATCTGGCAACCAGCCAGGGAACGATCCGCATCGGCGATTTTCCCCTGAATAAAGCCACCCTGCCCGAGATCCGGCGCACGGTGGGCATGGTTTTTCAGGACCCGGACGACCAGCTGTTCATGCCCACGGTTTTCGACGATGTGGCCTTTGGCCCGTTGAATCTGGGCTTGGCCGGGGAGGAGGTGGAAAAGCGGGTGGAGGAAGCCTTGGGGAGGGTGGGGGCCCAGCATCTGCGCGACAAGCCGCCCTATCGGCTTTCCGGCGGGGAAAAAAAACGGGTGGCCATCGCCACGGTGCTGGCCATGTCGCCGGATATCCTGGTCATGGATGAGCCGACCAGCGGACTTGATCCCTTTGCCCGGCGGCAGCTCATGGCGTTGTTGAAAGATTTTCACCACACCCGGATTTTCACCAGCCACGATCTGGATATGGTGTTGGAGCTGTGCGAGCGGACCATTGTCCTGCACGAGGGGGAGGTCAGGGCCGATGGCCCGACTCTGGATATCTTTCGAGACGATGCCCTGCTTGCCGCCTGTCGGTTGGAAAAGCCTTTTGCCATGCAGGGCTGCCCGGTCTGCGGGTAGTAACCATTCAGCAGCACCGCATCTGCTTCGGAGTCTCAGATTCGCGGACCTGTCATCGGCCTGTCCGCATACCAGATGTATAGCGGACAGGCCTTTTTCGTGCATCTGCAGCAGCAGCGAAGCGGCGCTGCTGAACAGTTCCTGCGGAGTGAAGTAGTCACGCCCTCCCCCACGCTCGAGCCGAAGGATAGCGGCTTACGGGCAGCGCGCCACCAGCACATTGCAGTGGGCATGCCCGATCAGCCACGCCGTGGTGCTGCCCATGAGCAGCCGCATGAGTCCGGTGCGGCCATGGGTGCCGAGCACGATCAGGTCCACCTTGTTTTTTTTGGCTGTTTCCACCAGCTCTTCTGAGGTGGAGGTTGTGACGATGATCTTTGTCTCACAGGTGAGCCCGGCCTTTTTCACCTTTGCCGCCGCCATATCCAGATCGGTGCGGGCCTTTTTTTCCATCAGTTCATTTGCCTTCGGCGCCAAGGACAGGAGCTCGACATCGATTTCCGGGGCGGTCACCAGCAGCAGTTTCGCGCCCGAACTCTTTGCCAGGGCCATTGCCTCCTTCAAGGCACAATCACTGAATTTCGTGCCATCATAGCCCACCATGATTTTTTTATACATAGAACCCTCCCTCGCAGATGTTTGCCAACAGGACCGGCGGCAGCGGTATCTTGCCGGGTTGGCAAGGCCGATAGCTTAAGATCATTATCTGTAATCGTCAGGGATTTTGTCAAAACAAAAAAAGACTGGGACAGAATACGGATGGACTTGGGCTTCTCTGCAATCAGCAGAAAAAAGCGGCATGATTGGAGGTGAAAATAGGCGGGTCGCGGTGGAGAATCTGGGCAATGGCGGGGTGCCTTTTAAACTCCTGGTCGAGGAACCGCCGGATTTCCTTGCGTGACCAGCCTTTGGGATGCTCGAAATCGGTGTACAAGGAGAGGTCGCCCCCGTAAAACTCGCTGCGTGTTACGAAGGGCGCTTCCGGGCTGCCGATGGGCATGTTGAACACGGCCAGGTTGAGAAAGGTGATGGCTGCATGGTGGCGGACCACAAAATCCATGGTTCGCCGCGCTTCGGTCAAGGATTCCGAGGGGGTGCCGAACAGCAGATAGATGTAGGTGGCGATCCCGGCTTGGGCCAGGGTCTGCAGCACTTTTTCGATCAGAGCCAGGTCCTGGCCCTTGTTCATGGCGTTGAGCACGGATTGGTCGCCGGACTCAAGGCCCAGCTTCAACATCCGGCAGCCGGAGCGGCGCAGGGCCCGGCAGAAATCCGCCTCGCCCAGCAGGGGGCTGATCCGGGCGAAACCGTACCAGTCGAGACCCGGCGGCTCGGCGGCCAGGGCCTGCATCAGGGCCGGACTCACCGCGTTGTCGAGAAAATGGAGCAAGGCCGGTTGGCTAGGTCGGGTGGCGGCCTTGAGGCTGGCGATATCGGCCAGCACCGTGGCCGGGGGAATCTGGAGGTAGGGGTTGCCTTCGGCTTTTTCCGGGCAGAACAGGCAGCGGTTCCAGTAGCAGCCGGAAGAGGCGGCGTAGGGCAGGATCAGGCCGGGGGCCAGATAGTCGGTAAGCGGCAGGCCGGCATACGAAGGCATCTGGTGGCGCGGGGAAAAATCGCCGGAAAGGAGACGGACCAGCGCTTCTTCTCCGGGTCCGGCAAGGCAATGGTCGACCAAGCCGGCAAAGGGATTGTTCCAGGCGGGGTTGCGCAGCCAGGAGGTGATCAGCCCGCCCCCCAGCACGATGGGCAGCCCGGGATAGCGTTTTTTGAGAAAGCCGACCATGGCGAAGGTGGTGGGGGCCTGGCTCAGGTAGTTTAAGGAGATGCCAACGAGAGCAGATTGGTTTTCTTCGATGAGGCCGGGAAGCCGGGTCGCGAAGTAGGGAAAGAAGATGTTTGTCTCGGGGGCCTCGGCGGCCCGGATAAGATCGGTGCTGCTCAAGGGCGAGAACCCATGCTCCTGGTAGTTGGCAAGAGAGAGGGACAGCTGGTGGCGCTTGCCCGTTTGTTCCAACACCCGGTTGACATCCGCCACCGCCCGTCGGTAGCGGGAAGGGTTCTGATACAGCTCCGGGGTACGCAGGGCCGTCAGATTATCGGAGAGATTCCGGCCCGCGCGGAGGCTCCAGGTATCCGAGCCATGGTTTGGGGCGGCGAGCAGGAATAGCTGGCCTTCCAGGTTGGCGTCCAGCAGGGTACAGGTCAGGCCATGGCCACGGAGGGTCCCGGCCAGACGGGCAATCCCGGCGGGCGGTTCGCAGGCTTTGGCGGCAGGAGGATGGATGAGAAGCATGGGAGTGAAGATACCCGAAGGCGGGCGGGAATGCCATGGGCAAGAGAGCTTGGCGGAAGGCCTTCGCTGAAAAAAACGGGCGCTCAGATGAGCGCCCGTGGAAAACAACAGATTTGTAAAGTGAAAGATTACAGGTGGCAGACCAGAACCGGACAACCTGCGTAGCCGATAACCCGTTCGGTGACGCTGCCCATGAGCAGACGGGTCAAGCCTTTCCGGCCATGGGAACCCATGACGATGAGGCTGGCGGAGATTTCCGCCGCCATGGCAATGATGGCCTGATGGGGCTCCCCATCCCGCACGAACAGTTCCGTCTGCACCCCAAGATCCCCGGCCCATTTCCGGACCTTGTCCAGAACCTTGTCCGCTTCCTGGTACAGTTCCTTCATAACGTCCTGGCCCACCGCATAAAACTCGTCATTGGTATAGACCACGGAAACGGCGGAGAGTTTTACTTTTCGTTCCTGGGCTATCTCCAAGGCTCGGGCCAGGGCGTTGTCGCAGCAGGTGGAGCCGTCCGTGGCCAGCAGGATGTTCTCCCAGGAGAGCTTGCTGGTTTCCGGAATCACCAGGACATCTTTGTTGGTATGGCCGATGACCCGGGCGGTGACGCTGCCGATGAGGGTCCGCTCCATCTTGCCCTTGCCCCGGCGACCCATGACAATGAGATCGCAGTTCTCTTCCTCGGCGACATGGACGATCTGCTCGTAGGGTTCACCCTGTTCCAGGTTGGTCAGGATGTGAACTCCTTCGTGGTCCGCCAGTTGCCGGGCCTCGGTCAACAGCGCCTGGCCGGGGCCGGTAATGGCCGCCTTGATATCCGAAACCCCGAGGAGCTCCAAATCCCCCTGGTAGGGGGGGACAACGGCCAGGACCTTGATCCAGCTCTTGTCCTCCCTGGCAAGCTGGCTTGCCAGGGAGAGAGCGTTTCGGGCCGAGGAGGAACCGTCGTAGGCAACGAGGATCTTTCGGTACTTAGCCATTGCTTACTCCGGCAAGAGTCCTCTTGCTGTGGCGGTCGGCGGTCATTCCCTTGACCATGGCCACGATGATGATGAGCGCGGCAGAACCCAAGGCTGTAACCAGGGACCAGAAGCTGATGCCTTCGAGCAGGGCAAGAGTGTTGGCGCTAATGGGGCTCATCAGGTCAAGATCGATGAGATAGCCGGGGATCTTGACGCCACGACTGATCGCGACGATGAGCATGGTGGTGGCCATGACCACCTTGATGATGTAGTCTTTGACATAGGTGGTACCCAGGGCGCCGAGCTGGACGCCGATCAGCGAGGTGGCCAGGAGCAGCAGGGCGAGACGGATATCGATAAGGCCGGAAAGACCCCACTGGACGGAACCCCAGGCGCCCATGACAAAGGCGATGATCAACTCGGTGGCGCTGGCCACCATGGCGGAGGCGCCGATCACGTAGATCATGCCGGGGACGCCGACGAAGCCGCCCACGGCGATGGTGGCGGCGAGCATGCCGGTGAGCAGGCCGACCGGGATGGTGATCCAGGCGGAGATGGTCACTTTGGCGGTTTTGAAGTGCATCATGGGCGGGAGATTGATCTTCTGCATGGCAATGGCCAACTTGCTTACGGTCTCTTTGCCGCCGCCCTTGGCGAGTTTCCAGGCATCATAGAACACGTAGCCGCCGACAAAAACCAGGACAACCATGAAAACCGCGCTGATATAGAGGTTGGAGCCTGCGCCGCCGAATTGGTTCAGGATGTATTTTTGGATCTTGATGCCGATCTGCACGCCGATGACAGCGGTGGAGGCCATGACCAGACCGAGCTTGATGTCTGCCTGCCCGTATTTCCAGCGCTTGTAGGCGCCGACCATGGCCTTGGGGAACTTGTGGCACATGTTGCTGGCCACCGCCACCGCGCCCGGTACGCCCAAGGACATCATGGCCGGGGTCATGACAAAGGCGCCGCCGGAGCCGATGAAGCCGGAGAGCAATCCGCCCACCGCACCGATAACCAGCAGGGCAAGGAGCTTGCTGACGCTCATGTCGATGAACATGATGGAGATATCTTTCATCGTATTGGCACTGGCAGCATGTTTGTCCAGATTGATCAGCACCTTCTGGTTCATCTTCATGTCTTCGGGCAGCATCTTCTCGCCCATGACAAGGGTAATGAATTCCTTGGTGTCATCTTTCTGGAAGACGATGGTGCGGTCCACCGCATTCACCTCGGTGATAATGCCTTTGAGCATATCCTTGGACGGCCCGTCTCCAGCGGCAAAGGCCGACTGGGCGAGCAGGGACAGGGGGGCAAGGGCTAACATGAGTATGAGCAATAACTTCTTCATTGTGGGTATATCTCCTTTAGATAAGCCGGGGCGGCGGATTTATTTTTTTGCTTCAAGGCCAATGGCGCTCAGCAGGTTGCTGGCAAAGGCCCCGTGGATGAAAGAAAAGAAGAAGGCCGCCCCTACCGGATACACCCAGCGCCAACCGCCCATGGTGAAGATCTCGGTGACCAGTTTTTCGTTGGTGAAGAGCATATAATAGGCGGAAAGCGACATCGTCCCGAAGATGACGGTCTTCAGGTAGGGTTTGCGCTTTACTGCCGGAGCCGGAGATTTCCCGGACTGTTTTGTGGCGTTTGCACCCAGAATCTGGCGGGCGGTGTCGTGTTCGCCGGCCTCGGCAAAGGCGACAGCCGACATGTTTTTGTCAAAGGTGGTGATGGTCATCTTTTCTCCCTTATTGATATGAAGTTTAGTTATAGAAGTCAGGCTCTGACAGATGATCCCGCGTACATCATGACAGGGCAGTGCAGGGCCTGAAATTTGGCGATCATGTTTTCTTTTGCCTTGCGGCAGTTGGTGCCGTCCGGCTCCAGCACATCGAAGACAACGCAGAGGATATCCCGGCGGTTTCCGGCATGCTTGAGCACTTCGTCCGCCAGGCAACCGGGGCTGTTGAACGGTTGATAGATAACGCCCTTTTCTTGCAGAGAGGAGTTCAGCGCGGCGAGGGGTTCTTTTGCCTGGCTCAGCCCGGAAGCTGCTTCATCTTCCAGCAGGTGCAGCATATGAAAAATTTCCAGGCCGCCTCCGAGGCGCTGGCAGAGATGCAAGGCGTAGTTGATGGTTCTAGCAGCGATTTCTGGTTTGTCGGTTCCCAGGAGCACCCGTTTGTGTGCATTCTTGTTGGTCTTGAGGAGCTGGCGCGCCGTCTCAAACTCGCCGGCTTCGGCAAAGGTCGCCGCAGTCATGGCTTCTTCAAGTTTTTTGAACATCGTCGTCAGGGCGCTCATGGGCCGTTCCAATGGTAAGAGTGTTCGGTTCAATGGGCGGTGTGGTGCGCTACGACCTGGCCGCCAGCCATCTTTGTGGTCTGTTTCGGCTGTTTGCCCAGCGTCGGTTTCCTGTTGCCAAGGCATTCTTGTGCCAGCTCGGGTTCGTTGGCCTCGGCAAAGGTAACGGCCATCATCAGGCGGTCGATTCGGTTCAGGATGGTGTTCATGGCGTTTCTCCTTTGTATGTGTATGTTGCTCGAACAGATTGAATGCTTTGTTGCTGTTGCCTATGTTATTTAGCAACAAGCGTGCCACTCCATGATAATTCTGTTTTGTCGTTTTGTTTCAGCTGGTTACTGTTGTTGTTGCTAATTGGTGGTGGTGTTTCAGTATCGCAACGCTTGTTCTGATAAAAAAATAATATTTAATAATATCAATAAGATAAACTGGTGTTGCAATGGGAAAGGCGGTGTTGCCAAATGCAACCTCTGGACTTTGTTTTTCAGTGGGGGTATTGTGCATTTGAACAGAAAATCGGCAGGGAAATCGGCACCCTCGCGGAAT
Organism: Thiovibrio sp. Mzg5; assembly: GCF_055379285.1. Lineage (NCBI taxonomy): Bacteria > Pseudomonadati > Thermodesulfobacteriota > Desulfobulbia > Desulfobulbales > Thiovibrionaceae > Thiovibrio > Thiovibrio sp. Mzg5. Next base: position 2,701,580 of record NZ_AP022872.1, read on the forward strand.
TAAGGAAGGCAGATCATGTTCCAGCTCGGCATACGCAAGAAGATCACCTTTGGCTTCTACCTGCTGCTCACCCTCATGGTGGGCTCAGCCGTTTTGACCTATGGCATTGTCAAGCGGGTGGAAGATCAGGTTGCCTTCGGCGAGGTTGTCGAGGATTTTTTCAATACGATTTTGGAGGTGCGGCGGTTCGAGAAAAATTATTTTCTCTACCGTCAGGAAAAGGATTTTCAGGAAAATCAGCTCTACTGGGAGAAGATCCGGGATCTTTTTGAAAATAACGCGGCGGCTCTGCGGCTGGTGGTTTCCGCCTTGGAGTTGGAGCAGTTGGGACGGGTGATCGAGGCCTACAACGGGCACATGAGCCAACTCCATGCCTATTATCTGGAGGTTGCAAGGGGTGCTGATTTCCCCGGTATGAGCCGCCACCAGGAAAAACTCGAGGATCAACTCCGCTCCTCGGGCAAGGAACTTACCGAGTTTGGCGAAAGAACCCGGGGGGCGGTGAAGAACAAGATCAAAACCCTTCTGAAAACGACCCAGAATATTCTCCTTGCCTCCATGGTCTGTCTGTTTGTTTTCGCCCTGACCATTGCCGCTCTTTTGGGGAGGAAGGTGGTGACGTCCCTTAAGGCGCTTGAGGGCTACACCAAGCGGATTTCTCACGGGGAGTTTGTGGAGATCGCGGTGGGAGAAGGTGAACCGGAAATCCGGTCCCTGCTCACCGCTTTTAACCGGATGACCAAGGAACTACAGATGCGGCAGCATCAGTTGGTGCAGTCGGAAAAACTGGCGGCGCTGGGCACCTTGTTGTCCGGGGTGGCCCATGAGCTGAACAACCCTCTGTCCAACATCTCCACCTCGGCCCAGATTTTGGGCGAGGAGATCGAAGAAGACAATATCGCGTTCAAGAAGAGTCTCATCGGCCAGATAGAGGTCCAGTCGGACAAGGCCCGGGACATCGTGCGAACCCTGTTGGAATTCTCCCGGATTAAGGAGGTCAGGAAGGAAAAGCTGCCCCTGAAAACCCTGGTGGAGGAAACCATCCTGCTTATCCGCGGACATGCCCCCAGCGAGGTGGTGATTGCCGTGGATGTGCCGGATGATCTTAACATCATTGCCGATAAACAGCGGATGCAGCAGGTGCTCCTCAACCTGATCAAGAACGGCATAGACGCGGTGAAAGCCGACGGCCACATCTGGGTTTCCGCTCGCGGCATCGGCCTGGCCACCGGACTTGCCGAGGTGGAGATCCTCGTCGAGGATGACGGGCCGGGGATCGATGCCGAGCATGTCAAGAGGATCTTCGATCCGTTTTTCACCACCAAGGACGTGGGCAAGGGCTCCGGTCTCGGGTTGTTTATAGTGCATGACATTATCGAGTGGCATGGCGGCACCATCACTGTGGACAGCCGCCCCGGCCTTGGCACCACTTTCATCATTTGGCTCCCGGGAGAGCAACAGGAACATGATTATGAATGACGAACCCGCAAGAATCTTGGTCGTTGACGACGAAGAGATTGCCTTAAATAACCTTAAGCATGTTTTAAAAAAAGAGGGCTACGAGGTCACCGCCTCCCAGAGCGGCCCCCGGGCCTTGCATCTGCTGGAGGAGAATATCTTCGACCTTGTCTTGACCGATTTGAAGATGGAAAAGGTCGGCGGTATGCAGATACTCAAGCGCACCAGGGAGCTGTATCCTGACACCGAGGTGATCATGATCACCGGCTACGCCACGGTGGACTCGGCCATCGAGGCGATGAAGGGCGGGGCCTACCACTACATCGCCAAGCCCTACAAGCTCGACGAGGTCCGCAAGGTGGTGCGGGAAGCCCTGGAGAAAACCAGGCTCAAGCGGGAAAATTCCAGGTTGCGGGAGCACCTCAAGGCCTTTCAGGGAGAGGCCCGGATCATCACCGATAATCCGGGGATGAAAAAGCTGCTGGCCACGGCCAGCCAGGTTGCCACCTCGGACAGCAATGTCGTGATCTGCGGGGAGTCGGGCACAGGCAAAGAGCTGCTGGCTCGATTTGTCCATGCCTGCAGCAACCGGCGAAACGGCCCCCTGTTGTCCGTGAATTGCGGCGCCTTTCAGGAGGATTTGCTGGCCAATGAGCTCTTCGGTCACGAGAAGGGGGCCTTTACCGGCGCGGTGGAAATGAAGAAGGGCTTGGTGGAGATGGCCGATGGCGGCACGCTTTTTCTCGACGAAATCACGGAGATGTCACCGTCCATGCAGGTGAAGCTCCTTCGGGTGATCCAGGAAAAAGAGGTGATGCATCTCGGCGGGGTTGCGCCGATCAAGGTCAATGTCCGTTTTCTCGCGGCCACCAACCGGAACCTGCCGGAAGAGGTGAAGCTGGGGCATTTTCGGCAGGATCTGTTCTTTCGGATCAACGTAGTGGCGCTCCAGATCCCCCCCCTGGCCGAGCGCAAAGATGACCTGCCCCTACTGATTCAGTATTTTATTCGGAAATACGGGGTGTTGATGCATAAGGAGGTGCGCAACATCGAGCCGGAGGTGGTGGATATTTTGATGCGCTACGATTTTCCCGGCAATGTCCGGGAGTTGGAAAACATCATCGAACGCGGGGTGGCCCTGGCCAGCGGTGACACCATTGAGGTTGGCCACCTGCCCGAAGACCTGCGCGGCGCCTCTTTCCAGACCTTTCGCCGGAAAAGCGGCGGCATCCCGAGCCTTGCCGATCAAGAACGGGCTTATATCGAGTGGGTGTTAAAGGAACACGGGGATAACAAGAGCCTGGCCGCCCAATCGCTGGGTATTGACCGGGTCTCCCTCTGGCGCAAGATCAAGAAGTACGAGCTTGAGGGCTGAGAGCAGTCGTTAAGGTGTTGCTGCCCCGTCGGTGTTTGGCGCGGGCGGCAACAGCAGGCCAAATCCGCTGCCCAGCCTGCGGACCAGCTCGATGAAGCTGTGGGGCAGGGGGAGGTCGCGGTCAGCCAGCAGGATTCCCAGGGCTTGTGCCTGCTGGAGGGTGGCGGTGCTGTCCTGGCCCTCCTGATGGTCGCAGAGGGCTTGGATGCGGAGGGCATCGGTGAGGGGAATCCGCAATTCCTCAAGCATTGCTCCGACCTTGGTCTGCTCGTGGGCAATAAGGTTCGCGTGGTTTCTAGCAAAGACGGCAAAGGGCTCATCATAGGCCGGAGAGCCGAAGATTGTATTGACCAGCGCCCCGGCAACCTTGGCGAGGAAAGCGGCATCCCGGTCGGGATGTTTCTTGGCCAGCGCTTCTTTTAATTTTTTAAAAGAGATCATCTTCACGATCTCGACTCCCTCGCGCAGAATGGGAATCAGCTTGCTCTCAAAGTCCATGGGTAGCATCCTCTGTAACTGTTCAGCAGCACCACATCTGCTTCGCCCCGCTACGCGGCTGTCATCGGCCTGCTCCTGGGCAACAGCACGCTTCGCAGACCTCTTCCTCGCATCTGTGGCACCAGCGAAGCGGCGCTGCTGAACAGTTATCTGTATGTGATTTTAGTCCGCGGAAAGGGCGGCTCAGGTGAAAAGATCCGGTTCGCCTGTGACCTTGCGGACAAGATCGCGGTAGTCCTGGGCGCCGTTTGATCCGGGGGCAAACTCAAAAATGGTCTGGCCATAGGCCGGAGCCTCGGACAACCGGACGTTGTAGCGGATCGGGGCGCAGACCTTCTCGCCGTAAATTTTTTCAATCTCCTCCAGAAACTCGGTCCCCCTCTTCACCCGCATGTCGCGGAAGGTGGGCAGGATGTATTGGAGCTGAACCTCCTTGCGGAATTTCTGGATGGAGGCGATGCTTTTCAGGAACTCGCCAAACCCCTGGATGGACATGACCTCCAGGGAGACAGGGGTCATCAGTTCGTTGACATAAAAAAGAACATTGACCGTGAGCGGATCCCAGCCCGGCGAGGTGTCCACCACCACGTAATCGTAGTCTTTTTCCAACGGGGTCAGGGCCTCGGCAATAGTCAGTTCGCCGCCGTAGTCCTTGCGGTCGATGAGGCGCTTGAGGCCTGCCAGGGATTTGCCGCCGGCCAGGATCCACAGGTTCTTGCGGGCCTGAATGATTGCCTCCTCGGGGGGTAGCTCGCCGGTTACCAGCTCAGTAAGGCCGCCTTTGGGTTTCACGCCCAGCATGAAGCTCGACTGCCCTTGGGTGTCTGTGTCAACCAGGAGAACCCTTTTGCCCGCCAAGGCAAGTCCGGCCGCGAGATTCACCGAGGTTGTGGTCTTGCCGACCCCGCCCTTGCTCAGCGAGACGCCGATTCTTCTAGTTTCCTGGCTGGATGGAGCTGCGGGGGTGGGAGCAGGAGGAGCAGGCTCGGCCTCGATTGTTGCGGGCTGTGGGGGGGGAGGAGCCGGTGTTTCTTCGCGGGGAATGTCAAGGGGGAACTGTTGCCCGCAGCCTTGGCAACGCGCCATCTTGACATTGGGCGGAATTCTTTTTTCATCGATATTGTGCTGTTTTTTGCAATGAGGGCAGGTGATTATCATTGTGAAGTCTCCGGGCCTGCTGCGGCCAACTTCTTGTTATTTCTGGCGAATGCCCTTTAAAATCTCTTTGATCAGGGGGCTTTTCTCGCCCTTTTCCTCGAATTCCTTGAGGATCATTCTGAGCGCCTGATCGACAATCCGGGACTTTGAAACACGGGATTTCAACCGCTGATGCACCAGTTCGTTTATTTTATCCCGCGCTTCATCCAGATCAGCGAAAATCTCGCCGGAAAGATAGTGGGTGGATTTTTTCTTGCTGTCGCCCCCAGGGTTTTCCTTCTTATCCCTGCATGATGCGCTTCCGTCAGGATGTTTGGGGCCTGCCTTTTCGCCGGTGCGATGAATCAGCTTGGCAAGGGAGGGGGTTTCATGGGCTGCGTCCTCCGCTGAGCCTTTCAGGAGGGCATCCATGATGTCGTGTTTATTTTTTGCCGCCATTCTTCCCTGGGTCCATGATGAGGTTGTGGTTCAATCCAGGCCAAGATCGGCAGGGCGGCTTGTCCCACCAAAGATTCTGGCGTGGTGGGTGGTCAGAAAATGCTGGAGGGTCTGCTCGTCCTTTTTGCTCAGGTCGATGAACTCGATGCCGCAGTGGCACTCGCCGGAGGTTTCGCTGGGAGAGGTATGGGTGACTTTTCCCCGGAGGGCAATGGTGTTGTCGCCGACATGCAGCGTGACGCTGCATGTCGCACCTGCCAGAAAACCGCCGAGGGAGGGGACGATGAGGCCCAGGCCGCGATTGCCGACATCGCAGACCCGGTGGGTGCGGCCATCGATTTCGGCGCAGACCGTATCATCTTCGAGAATGGGTTCGCGATAGTTCTTGCGGATGATTTTTTGGAGATCGGCATCCGCAGGTTTGGCGCCGGCTGGAGCGACAGGCAGGTCCGCAAGCTCCCAGGGCGTTGTTTCTTCGGGTCCGCTTTTTTTCTTGGTCATCACCGGCTCCTTATGGTCATGTGCTGCTGGGAGGCAAAAAAAAGCCTGAAAAAGAGCCTGCTCCCAAAGACGTGCGAATATGCAGGAGATGTTTGATTATTTATTGGCATTGCCAAGATTGTCAAGGCAAAACAGTCAGTTGTTGCGCCTTGATAGGGCAGAGCGGCGTTGGGTGGTAGCGGAAAAAAATCCGAAGGCGATTCGCCGAAGGTTTTCCGCTTGCAGCTTCTTGTCGGCAGGGTGGACCGAAGCGGTTAGCCCAATTCGGGAAATTTCACCTTGAGGGTTTCCTTGTCCGCGGTGCGTTCGACCTTTACCTGGACCTCGATCTGGTCATTTTTAAGCCCAAGGGTCAGCGGCAACCCCCCCTTGTCTTCATCCAGATGGAGGATGGTGCGCATAATGGCGATGATCCTGTCGAAAACAGGTTTTGTCGGCGGGCGCAGGGCGATCTTTTCATCCTCGTGCTTGATGGTGACGGTAATCTTGTCTTTTTTTCGTTTGAAGGAAAGCTGCCGGGCCTGTTCGGTCAGAGTGAAAAGCAGGGCCAGCGCCAGATAACGGAGGGCGTCTTCCTGGGTGTCGGCGGAGGGGGCGTCCGCGACCTTCTGGATGGTGGCGGCATAGTCTGTGCCGAGATAACAGTCGCACATTTCCATAAGTTTCAGATGAAGATTCGGGTCATGTATTTCCATGGCGCCTCCTGGCATGGTTCTGCTGGTAGAATAATCATTATGATTGCTTGCTTCTGCCCCTCATATTGCTATGAACCGCTTTGTCGTGTCAAGGGAAAGGATGCTGAAAAGCAAAGGGTTTTTGGGCGCGGTGTTTTTTTTGTCCTTGAAAGAATTTTGACAGCGTGGCAGCAGCCTGCTATATTTTCCGCTCGCCGGAGACAGGAAGTGCCTGTCGCAGGTGGTGTAGCATTGTCATTGACAGGTGTCCGCGTTTTTTTGTTGTGCGGAACCAGCAACTATTGAGAAGTCAAGGAGGCCAGGAGCATGAAGACCGACCTGTCGCATACCATGTTTGTAAAGGCGCAGCAGCTTATTCCCGGCGGAGTGAACAGCCCGGTGCGGGCCTGTAAATCCGTGGGCTGCGAGCCCCTTTTTGTTCAAAGAGCTGCCGGTTCCAAAATTTATGATGTGGATGGCAATGAGTTTTTGGATTTTGTCTGCTCCTGGGGGCCGATGATCCTTGGGCATAATCACCCGGCCGTGGTCGAGGCCATTGAAAAAACCCTGCAAGACGGCACCAGCTTTGGCGCCCCCTGCCCTCTGGAGATTGAACTGGCCGAGCTGGTGATCAAGGCGCTGCCCTCGGTGGAAAAAGTGCGCTTCGTCAGCTCGGGCACCGAGGCGACCATGAGCGCCATCCGGTTGGCTCGGGGTTACACCGGTCGTAATGTGGTGGTGAAGTTTGACGGCTGCTACCATGGCCATGCCGATAGTTTCTTGGTCAAGGCAGGCTCCGGGGTGATCACCCTCGGTATTCCCGGCAGCCCCGGGGTGCCTGAGGATATTGTCAAGAACACGGTATCCATTCCTTATAATAACGTGGAGATATTGGAAAAGACCCTGCGGGATGAAAAACTGGATATCGCCTGTGTGATCATCGAGGCGGTGGCCGGGAACATGGGGGTTGTCGCGCCCCAGCCGGGATTTCTGCAAAAGCTGCGCGCCCTGACTACGGAACTGGGCATTGTCCTGATCTTCGACGAGGTCATCACCGGCCTGCGTCTGGCTCTGGGCGGAGCGCAGGAATACTATGGCGTTATGCCGGACCTCACCTGTCTGGGCAAGATCATCGGCGGCGGCTTGCCGGTTGGGGCCTATGGCGGCAAAAAAGAACTGATGGACACCATCTCTCCTGTGGGCCCGGTGTATCAGGCCGGAACCCTCTCCGGCAATCCCCTGGCCATGGCAGCGGGCGCTGCCACCATGCGGCAATTGGCCCAGCCCGGTTTTTATGCCGCCCTGGAGGAGAAGGCGGCCCGCTTTGCCCAGAGTCTGACCATGCTTGCGGAAAAATACCTGCCCGGCCAGACCACCCTGAATCGGGTGGGCTCCATGATGACCGCTTTCTTTACTGCCGGGCCGGTGGTGGATTTCGACTCCGCCATGCAGGCGGATACCGCCAGATATGGCCAGCATTTCCGGCAGATGCAGGCCCAGGGAATCTGGCTTGCGCCCTCCCAGTTCGAGGCCCTTTTTATCTCGGGAGCCCAGAGCGAAGCCGAGCTGGCCATGGCGCTGGAGAAAACTGAATGCTCATTCAAAAAGTTGGCCAAATGAGAAAAAAGCCGTTGACTTTGGGGGGAGGCAATGATAGTAATCCTATCGGTCGTAAATCGATGGATTCTCTGCCAGAGCAACGGCACAGGGGCTGAAGATGTCCAATAACCGAAAGGATACACTGCGGTTGCTGGCCCAGTTCAGCACCGTTGGCATGTCCGTGGCCTTCTCCATCTTTATCGGAGTCGGCATCGGTTATTATCTGGATCATAAGGTGTTTGACGGCAGAACCTCGCCCTGGTTGACCCTGATTTTTCTCGGGTTCGGGGTGGCGGCGGCGTTTAAAAACCTCTATGACATGGCCAGCCGCAAGGATCTCTGATGGCGGCCAGTGGTTCTCCCGCATCACCGGGCGAGATGTCGCTCGGCAAGGTCATGGTCTGGAGTTGGCTGTTGCTGGGGGTGCTCACCGGTTTGGCCTGGTTGGGGTATTCAGGGTTTCATGCCCGCTCCGTTTTTATCGGCGGAGCGATTGCCAACGTGAGCTTCCTGTTTTTAAAACGGGATCTGCTCAAATTGCTGGCTGGACCGCTTGAGGCGGTCAAACCGTTGTTCTTTATGCGATATTATCTGCGTCTGTTTGTGGTCGTGGGGGTGCTTTTCCTTCTGGTCAGGTTCCGGTTGGTTCACACTCCCGCACTGCTGGTTGGCCTGTCCACCGTGCTCTTGGGTATCGGGCTTGCCGTTATGGTCGCAGCAAGAAGTATTTATTCGACAAAGTAGTACAAGGTTAAGGAGGGTCGTACGGTCCATGGAACATCCAATACTATTTATCTCGTTGATTCTGCAACATCTGGGGCTGCCTGTTCCCCACGGTCCGGTTGGGGACACCTTGCTGGCCAAGCTGGTTTCTCCGCACATGACCTACACCTGGTTGGTCATGCTCTTTTTGATCATCGTTCCGAAGCTGACCCTGGGCAAGATGTCCCTGGTGCCGGGCAAGGGCCAGAATTTTTGGGAGGTCATCATCGGCGGCCTTGAGGGATTCATGGCGGACAACATGGGCAAGGAAGGGGCGCGGATGATGTTCCCCATGCTGGCCACCTTTGCCCTCTACATTCTGGTGGCGAACATGATCGGCCTGATGCCGGGATTCATGTCTCCGACCTCCAATCTCAACATCACTCTGGCCTGCACCCTGATTGTGTTTTTTACCACACATATTCTGGGCATTAAGTTCCACGGCATTGGTTATATCAAGCATTTCCTCGGGCCCATTCCCTGGCTGATTCCCCTCATGCTCCCCATCGAGCTTATCAGCCATTTCGCCCGTATTCTTTCGCTCTCCATTCGTCTGTTCGGTAACATCATGGCCAAGGAGACCTTGCTGGGCATCCTGTTCATGCTGGCGGGCGCTTACTTTGCCCCGCTGCCAATTCTGTGCTTGGGTGTGTTTGTTTCCATCGTGCAGGCGCTGGTTTTTCTGCTGCTCTCGATTCTCTATTTTTCCGCCGCCATGGAGCATGCCCATTAATGAGTGTATCCGGGTCCTTGTGAACTAATGAAGAAGGCCAATTATAAAAAATTTTTTGGAGGAAGTACGATGAAGAAAGCAGGAATTTTGTCCGTATTGATGGTTTTGGCTCTGGCCACCGTGGCCATGGCTTCTGAGGCTGGTGCTGAGGCGGCTACCACCGCAGCTTCCGGTGCAAACCTTGCCCTGATCTGCCTTGCTGCCGCGCTGTCCGTTGGCGTTGCTGCGCTCGGTTGCGGTATCGGCATGGGCGCAGGTATCGGCGGCGCTTGCTCCGGTATCGCTCGTAACCCCGAGGCTTCCGGCAAGATCACCGTAACCATGATCATCGGTCTGGCTCTGATCGAGTCTCTGACCATTTACGGTCTGGTTATCTCCCTGATCCTGCTGTTCGCGAATCCGCTGTTGAAGTAATTTTTTCGCGATATTTTTGGTTTGTAAGGCCGCAGGGGAAACCCTGCGGCCTTTTCCGTTTTCTGGGGGCCTCCGGTCATGAGCGAAGTTGTTGTCCAGCCCTGTCGTAGCAAAAACGAGCCACACCTCCCACCCTGTGGGATTTTGTTGGTGAATCCCTCCGAGACCCGGCAGGCAACGCAGATTTCAGGCCAGGCAGGTTGGACCCGGCATTTTCTTTTTCACAGCAACCTCCATCTCTCCGAATCGCCCCCCATGTTCTGGGCGGGGCCTGCGGTTGGCGCGCCCATGGCGGTGATCTGTCTGGAAAAGCTCATCGCTCTTGGGGCCAAACGGATCATCGTCTGCGGTTGGTGCGGCTCGCTCCAGCCGGATCTTGGCGTGGGCGAACTGGTGCTGCCGACCTGGGGTGTCAGCGAGGAGGGAACCTCCGGCCATTACCCCATGGCGGGCAAGAGCGAATCCTCTCCCCGGTTGCGCAAGGATCTGAAGGAATTTTTTGCCGACACGGGCAAGGAACTCAGGGAGGGGCCGATCTGGACCACCGATGCCCTGTACCGTGAGACCAGGGAAAAGGTTGTCCGTTATGGCAAGGATGGTATTCTTGCCGTGGACATGGAGTGTTCCGCGTTGATGCAGGTTGCGGCCTTTCGTCGGGTTGAGCTGGCGGCAGTTCTGATGGTTTCGGACCTGTTATGGCAGAACCCCTGGCAGCCCTCTTTTCAGAGCAAGGAATTTCGTAAGCGTTCACAGGGGTTGGTGACTGAACTTGTGCGCTGTGTTGGCGGTCTGGCTGCAGCATAAAAAAAACTATTGAGGCGATGATGCGTACCGTTTTTACTGTCAGTCTAGGCTGTCCCAAAAATTTGGTGGATACGGAACTCATGCTTGGCCTGCTTGTCGAGGCTGGTTTCGTTCCCTGCGAGGAGGCGGAAGAGGCGGATCTTCTGTTGGTCAATACCTGCGGCTTCATTCAGTCCGCGGTGGAGGAGGGGATCGAAGAGATCCTGACCCTGGCGGAGGTCAAGGAGCGCAGGCCTGAAAAAAAGCTGGTGGTGGTCGGCTGCATGGTGCAACGCTACGGCGCTGATCTTGCTAGCGAGCTGCCGGAGGTCGATCTCTTCATCGGCACCGAGGGAACCCAGGATATTGTAAGCAGAGTGCAGGAGCTTGCCGAGGCAGAAAAACCGCAGGTGCATATTGCCCCGCCCACTTTTCTACAAGATTCCACCATGCCGCGAAAGCTTTCTTCTCCGGCGCACCGGGCCTATATGAAAGTGACCGAGGGCTGCGCCAACCGGTGTGCCTATTGCCTGATTCCCTCCCTGCGCGGCGAGCTACGCAGCCGGCATCTTGCCGACCTGGTGAATGAGGTGGAGATGTTGGCGGAAAACGGGGTGCAAGAGCTGACCTTGGTGGCCCAGGATCTTACCGCCTATGGCCATGACCTTGGCCAGGGCGCCCCGCATCTGGTGGAGTTGTTGCGCGCCCTGCTGGCGGCCAGTGATATCCCCTGGTTCCGCCTGCTCTATCTGTATCCCACTCGGGTCAATGCCGAGCTTCTTGAGTTCATGGCCGCCAATCCCCGGATTGTTCCCTATCTGGATATTCCGCTCCAGCATGTCTCGGATTCCGTGTTGAAGGGGATGAACCGTCCCTATGGCCGCCGGCAGATCGAGGCGCTCCTGGCGCGGATTCGTTCGATTCTGCCCCAGGCCGCTATCCGAACCACCTTCATGGTGGGTTTCCCAGGGGAGACCGAAGAGGATGTGCAGCAACTCGCCGATTTCATGGAGGCGCAGCAACTGGCGCATGTCGGAATCTTCGGCTACTCAAACGAAGAGGGTTGCGCCGCTTACAATCTTCCCGGACACTGCACCGAAGAGGAGAAAAGCGAGCGCCGTCAGCGGCTCATGGAGCTGCAGAGCGGGATTTCTCTTGTTAGGAACCAGGCCATGGTTGGCAAGGTGGAAAAGGTGCTGGTCGAAGGCTGGAGCCGGGAAACCGATCTTTTGCTGGAAGGGCGGACCCGTTTTCAGGCCCCGGAGATAGATGGCTGTGTGTATATCAATGCGGGGGTTGGCAAGCCGGGGGATATTGTGGATGTGCTGATCACCGAGGCCCACCCCTATGATCTTGTCGGCGAGATTGTAGAGCCAGGGCAGGAGGAAGGCGACGATTAATCAGCCGATTCGTTGACCCGTTCCTTCAGTTCCTTGCCGACCTTGAAAAAGGGAAGTTTTTTCGGCTTGACCTTGATTTTCTCTCCGGTTTTCGGATTGCGACCGTAATATGAGTCGTACTCCTTGACCACAAAACTGCCAAAACCCCGGATTTCTATGCTCTCGCCATTTGCCAGGGCATCGCCCATGGCCTCAAGGATGGTGGTCACGGCTGAGCTTGCGTCCCGTAAGGGAACATGCATCTCTTCCGCAAGTGCTTCGATCAACTCCGATTTGTTCATCGTCCTTCTCCGATGTGCTACCGTTAAAAAAACAAGATTAAATACAGCAAGATAAAACATCTTAAACAGCTAAGTATTCAATTGTAAAGAGGATTTTTTTTAAGAGACAATAAGGGCGAGATCCGCAGGGGTAAGTCGCCGGTATTTGCCGGTCGGCAAGGCGCCAAGCCGCAGGCCTCCGTAGGCGATGCGCTTGAGCGCGAGAACCCGGTGGCCGATGGCCGCAAACATCATGCGGACCTGCCGTTTGCGGCCCTCGTGGATGGTGATTTCCAGAGTGGTTGTCGCGGGTTCCTTGGCAATGATCTTGACCTTGGCGGGCCAGGTTTTTTTCCCCTCCAGCTCGAATCCCTCCTCGAGCAGGCGGATTTTTTCCCCAGTTGGCAGGCCGCGCACTTCAGCCTGGTATGTTCGCTCTATTTCAAAACGCGGGTGGAGAATGCGTTCGGCAAAATCGCCGTCATTGGTCAGGATGAGCGCGCCTTCCGTATCGAAATCAAGGCGGCCCACGGGAAAGACCCGGCTGGTGATGCCGGTGAGCAGGGAGGAGACAATGGGCCTGCCCTGTGGGTCGCTGAGGGTGGTGACATAGCCCCGGGGTTTGTTGAGCAGGAGATATATTTTTTCTTCCTCCTGGCGCAGCGGGCGCCCCTCAAAGGCAACCACCTGTTTGTCCGGGTCAACCCGAACGCCCATTTCGGTGACAACCTTACCGTCCACCGTCACTTTTCCTTGGCGGATCAGCTCTTCGGCATTGCGGCGGGAGGCGAGGCCGGCATGGGCCAGGATTTTTTGCAGCCGTTCTTCGGGCATGGAAATGTGCTTTGGGGATCAGGCGCAGAAGGGCGCGGCAAGGGGGCGGTAAGACAACAGGCGTTTAAGGGCGGGATGTTCCGGGTGGGGGGAAAGCGCTTCAGGCATGGTAGTCGCCGCGTCTCAGCTTGGCGGCCTCGACATACGAGGCGGTGGCCACCCGCTCAAGCAGGGAGGAGAGAGGGTTGTTTCCTGGGAGCTGATTTTTCAGACTGACCAGGGCTGCGGTTTCATCTTCAAGGGCAGCGGCAAAGGGTTCAAGATCCTGGGCGGAAAAAGCAGGGTTGCCCAAGGCGGTGCTGAATTTTTCCAGGGTGCTGATAGTGTCTTCCGTCAGGGTAAGGCCGTCCAGCCGGAGTGCTGCCGGGATTGGCGCGGTGGCAGAAGCGGCGGCCATGGCTGGGGTAGCCGTACTCTTGGCCGCGGCCAGTTCATTGGCGAGGATCTCCTGAAAAGAGGGACCCGTGGCCGAGGCGGAGCCCTTGCCGAGGGTTGAAACATCCTGCTGGCCAGGAGTAATCGTGGTGATCTTCATGATGAACTCCCCATGCGTATTGATTGCCTTTCCTATACCATAGCTATTCGGCAGAAGGGTCGTCAATCTTTAAGAGAAAGATGGGAAAAAATTTCTTTGCTCAGCGAAAGCGGGGCGGCAGGATATCGTTAATTTTTTCGTCCACCAGGCGACGGGTTTTTTCATCCACCGCAAGAACCTCCGGGTACCAGGGCTTCAGGCGGCAGTCAAAGATGATGGGCGGGGTCAGGGTGGGGTGGAAGCGGCGTAATTCGGTGGCGGCCGCATGGATATCTGCGGCCGGTTCGAAGCGGGTGAAAACGGTCCAGAGAAATTCCTGGAGATTTTCCGTGGCTGCCTGGGCATCGTCAACCAGCACGACCACCTGCCAGTCGGCCAGCGCCGGGCAGTGGGCCAGGCGGGCGGGAAGATCCTGCTGCGCACCAAAGCTCTCCCCTTCAACCACCAGGGTGCCGGGGAGAAAGACCTCTGCCCGGTCGCAGCCCTGGGGCAGTTGGCCGTGGAAGGATTCGGGCAGGATGCGGCGGGGTTCCTTGCCAAGCCCCATCATCATGGCCTTGGAGCCATTGTTCACCGAGGGGCCGGTGTAATCCAGGGTGTCCTGGGAGACATTGGCAAAGACGAAGAGATCGGTTTGCCAGTTGATCCGCTCCAGCACATGGACCCACAGCCGTTTGAAGTCCGTGACCTCGATGTCGCCGTCGGTGAGGATCAGGAATTTGGTGAGCGAGAGCTGGCCTTCGCCCAGGATGCGCAGGCCCGAGGCAAAGGCCTCGCGGGGGTAGCGGTTGGTGACCTTGGCCGCGGCCAGGCAGTGGAAGCCGGTCTCGCCGAAGGTCTTGAGCTGGCGCACCCCGTTCATTACCAGGGGAAAGAGCGGAGAGAGCAAATCCTGGAGATAGTCGCCGATGTAAAAATCCTCCTGCCGGGGGCGGCCCACCACCGTGGCCGGATAGATGGCGTCGCGGCGATGGTAGAGCCGTTCCACGTGGAAAACCGGGTAGTCGTGGGTGAGGGAGTTGTAGCCGTAATGGTCGCCAAAGGGGCCTTCGGGCCGCCGCATATGGGGCGGGACAAAGCCCTTGGCCGCGAATTCGGCGTGGGCAACCAGAGGGTGGCCGCCGGCCGGATCGCGGGTAATGGGCAGCTTTTCGCCAAGCAGCAGGGAGGCGAGCATCAGCTCCGGGATGTTTTCCGGCAAGGGGGCAATGGCTGCCAGCATCAGGGCCGGCGGCCCGCCGATGAACAGGGTCATGGGCAACGCTTCGTTGCGGCTTTCCGCGGCATGGTAATGGTAGCCGCCGCCCTTGTGGATCTGCCAGTGGACGCCGGTGGTGTGGTCGTCGTAACGCTGGATGCGGTACATGCCCAGGTTGTGGCCCCGGCCGTCCGGGTGCTCGGTGTAGACCAGAGGCAGGGTGACAAAGGCGCCGCCGTCCGTGGCCCAGGAGGTGAGCAGGGGCAGCTCGCTCAGCCGGGCCGGGGTCTGGCAGACCTCCAGGATGGGGGCCTTGGCCGCCGGGACCTTTTTTAAGCCCACCTTGGTGGCCTGGCTGAGCAGGGAGCGCATCTCCCAGATCTTGCCAAGGCTTGGCGGCATCAGGGTTTCCGCCGTCCTGACCAGATCGGCCACGAATTGTTGGGGACTTTTGCCAAAGGCCAGCTCAAGCCTGCGGGCAGTGCCGAAGAGGTTGGTGACCACCGGAAAACTGCTGCCTTTGACATTGGTGAACAGCAGGGCAGGACCGCCCTGGGCGATGACCCGCCGATGGATCTCGGCAATCTCCAGATGCGGGTCAACCGGGGCGGAAACCTCGAGCAGGGAATCTTCCCGGCGCAGTATTTCGAGAAAGGCCCGGAGATCTCTGATAATATTCTGGCTCACCTTTGCGCTCTCCTTGATGATATGCTATTTTGTGAGTATAAATGACGGGTTCGCCCCTGCTTGCGACCACGCAACAGGAGCTGGGAGTTGTTGCGATACCATCAATCCTTGAGAAACAGGCGGTGATACTCCTTTTCGCTACAATGCTTATGCATCAGGCGGGAAAGAAAATCAAGGAGGGAGGTGATTTCCCCTTCTTCCAGCCGGGGGATAAGGGTCTGCAGGAAGGTCGGCTCGGCGAATCGCTGCAGGAATGCAGCCAGGGAACGCTCATCGGTTTCCCGGTTCAGGCCAAAGCAGATGTTTGCTGCTTTCAGAGGAGTGGGGGGTGTTTCTTTGGTGTCCATGGCAGCTTCCGGTAATTTTTGGTTAAAAAAATGATTGCTTTAACAAGCAGTGAGTGATGGAAAAATGTCAAGACAATGGATAACCCTGGAAAACGGGACGCAATCCACCGAGTCTCCGGAGCTGATCCGGATGGCTCTTGACCGGCTACGGGAAAAAAGGGAACTCGTTTCCCTGGTGCATAAAGGCTATCAGTCTCCCAAGACGGTCATCGTCAGCTACGATGACCGGATGCTTGAGATTGACAAGCCCATTGATTGGCCCGGAACCCAGGAAATTATCCATATCCTGTTCAAGGACGAAACCATGGTCTGGAACAAGGTGCGGGTCCGGGTAAGCCGCACCACCGAAAGCAGCATCTTTACCGAGTTTCCCTCGACCCTGTTTCGCCTGCAGCGTCGGACCAACTATCGGGTTGGCGTGCCCAACGGCAGCACGGTCATGTTCATGCATAAAAATGAAATGCGCCAGGGGTTCCAGGTCATTGATGTCAGCGCCAACGGCATTTTTGTGAGCACGGACAGGTTTGCTCCCCTTGAGCCGGGGGATATTCTCCTTGATCTGTCGGTGTTTTTTCCCGGCGCCGGCACCGGACTGAGTGCAGGCACCTATATGAACATCAGTAAGGCAAAGGTAATGCGGGCAACCCGGGGAGACAATAAAAAATATTGTTACGGTATCCTTTTTGACCTTACCAAGGGAGAAGAGGAAACGCTTCTCCAGTATGTGCGTCTGCGGGAGCGGGATTTGTTGCGCAAAGGGATGTTCTGATTTTTTTCCCCGTGCGACTTGGCAAGAACGGCTAGGCGATGCGCCACAAGACCTTGCGGGAGCGAGGGCCGTCAAACTCGCAGAAGAAGATTTTCTGCCAGGTGCCAAGTTGCAGAAGGCCATTTTCAATAAAGATTGTTACTGAGCTGCCGACCAACGAGGCCATGACATGGGCGGGAGAATTGCCCTCCAGATGCTGGTAGGGATGATTCGTCGGCACGATTTTTTGCAGGGCGGTCAGGATATCGGTCTGCACCGCAGGGTCTGCTCCTTCGTTGATGGTCAGCCCGGCGGTGGTATGCGGATTGTACACATGGCAGACGCCATCAACAATGCCGCTTGCGGTCACACCCTTTTGCACCTGGGCGGTGATGTCAAAAAATTGCATGGCCTTCGAGGTGGAAACGGCAAAGGTTCCTGCTGGCATGGAAGATCTCCTGGGCCGAAAGGATGGGGGGCAATGGGTTAAGTTCTGCAAGAAAACTGTACGGTTATGACTATAATAGATTGCGGAACGTGTCAAATTGATTATAGAGCGGATTGGGTAAAAATATGGAAGGGGCTATGGTAGAGAAAATTTTTAAAAATCTTCACTGGCTCGGCCATGACGCTTTTCTGCTGCGGGCCGGGGGCAAGATTATCTATTTCGATCCCTTCAAGCTTGGGCAGGGGCTGCCGCCTGCCGATATCATCTGTATCTCCCATGAGCATTACGACCACTGCTCTCCCGCCGATGTACTCCCGATCCAGCAGCCCTCCACCCTTATTGTTACCGAAACACAGGCGGCGGCAAAGCTTAAGGGACTTCAGGGAAAGATTGTCACCCTTGCTCCGGGTGAGCGGTGCGAGGTGGAGGGCATTACCATCGAGACGGTTCCCGCGTACAACACCAATAAGCAGTTTCATCCCCAGTCCAACAACTGGTTGGGGTTTATTCTCACCGTTGACGGAGTGCGGGTCTACCATGCGGGCGATACCGATTATATTCCGGAGATGAATCATATCCAGGCGGATATTGCCCTGCTGCCTGTTTCAGGCACCTATGTGATGACCGCCGAGGAAGCGGCGCAGGCAGCTATCGCTATCGGGCCCAAGATCGCGGTGCCCATGCATTATGCCGACATTGTCGGGACCACCGACGATGCGACCCGCTTTGCCGCAGCGCTTGCCGGACGGGTGCGGGTGGAAATCCTTGGCCGCGGATAATTCTCAATATTTCCCGGTCTGCCTCAAGATCGCCGGGCGGCAATGCCTGGTCATCGGCGGCGGGCGGGTTGGCGAGCGCAAGGTGCAAGGGCTGCTGTCCCATGGCGCTTTGGTCAAAGTGATCAGCCCCGATTTGAGCCAGGCGCTGTCCGCCCTGCAACGGGCCGGGACGATTGGCTGGCTGCCTCGCCTGTATCAGGAAGGGGATCTGGCCGGGGCTTTTTTGGTCATTGCCGCCACCGATGACCCGGCTGTGCAGGAGCGAATTCATGCCGAGGCAGAAGAGCGCAATATCCTGCTCAATGTGGCGGATGTGCCGAAATGGTGTAACTTCATTCTTCCGGCCACGGCCCGGCGGGGAGACCTGTCCTTTTCCGTTTCCACCGCGGGGAAAAGTCCGGCCCTGGCCAGCGCGTTGCGCCAGGCCTTGGAGGTCCAGTTTGGCCCAGAATATGGGGTATTGGTGAATATTCTTGGGACGCTGCGGGACACTGTTTTGGCCGAAGGCAGGCCGCATGCGGAAAATAAGCTGATTTTTGCCCGGTTGGCCGACCCTGCAATGGCGGTGTGGATTAAAGATGGTCTCTGGCAGAAGCTTGCTGGGCATATTCAGGAAGTTCTGGGCTCTGATGTGCCCCTTGGCTGCCTTGAGGCCGCTCGGCAGGAATACCAGCAACTTTCAGGAGCGACGCGATGACCCTGTTTTTTCAACTCACCCTGTACCTGTACCTTCTGGCCACCGCGGTGTATGTGGCCCATTTTCTTTCCCAACAGAAACAGGTGCGGACCGTTGCCCGGGCGATTCTTCTCGCCGGCGGCATCCTGCATACCGTGTATTTTATTGTTCGCTATGTCGCCGCCGGGCACACCCCTTTAACCAGCAACCATGAAGCGGTTTCCTTCTTTGCCTGGTCGATGACCTGGGCCTTTTTATCTTTCTGGTGGCGGTACCGGGTGAAAAACTTTGGTGTCTTTGTTTCGCCGCTTGTTTCCCTGCTGATGCTGATCGCCGCCTTTTCCTCCCAGGAGATGGCACCCTTGCCCCCGGCTCTTAGAAGCAACTGGCTTCCGGTGCATGCCAGCATCGCCATCATGGCCAACGGTTTCATGGCCCTGGCTTTCTGCGGCGGGGTTATGTATCTCTTGCAGGAACGGGAGATCAAGAAGAAAAAATTCGGGATATTCTACAGCCGGTTGCCCTCTCTGGAGGCCCTTGACAGTCTGAATCAGCACTGCCTGGCTCTGGGTTTTCTGCTGCTGACCCTGGGGATCATTACCGGCTCGGTCTGGGCAAAGCAGGCTTGGGGGGCATACTGGCAGTGGGACCCCAAGGAAACCTGGTCGTTGATTACCTGGCTGATCTATGCCGCCATCCTGCACCAGCGGCTCACCATGGGCTGGCGGCGCAGGCGGGCGGCAATCATGGCCATTGTCGGGTTTGGTGCGGTTCTTTTCACCCTCTGGGGTGTGACCTATCTCTTGGGGGGAGTGCATTCCTATGTTGGCTGAGAGCATCGTCATCATCGGCGTGAATCATAAGACCGCTCCGGTGGCGGTGCGGGAGAAGTTGGCCTTTTCCGGGGATTGCGCCGGGCCGCTGCTGACCTTGATGGACATCGAGGGTTGCCAGGAGTGCTGTTTTCTCTCCACCTGCAACCGGGTGGAGGTTATTTTTGTGGCCAGCGATCCTGCCGCGGCAGCGGTGGCTGTGCGCGGTTTTCTTTTTGCCAAGAGCGGTCTTGCCGACGCCGAAGCCCAGCAGTACAGCTATCTGTATCAGGGCAAGGATGCGGTGGAACATCTGTATAATGTGGCGGCAAGCCTTGATTCCATGGTGGTGGGAGAACCCCAGATCCTGGGGCAATTGAAGCAGGCCTACCGCGAAGCGCTGGAGCAGAAAACAACCGGCGTCATCCTGAACCGGCTGCTGCACAAATCATTTTCCGTGGCCAAAAGGGTGCGCACCGAAACGAATATCGGCGGCAGCGCGGTTTCCATCAGCTACGCGGCAGTACAGCTGGCAAAAAAGATCCTCGGCAACCTGCAGGACAAGTCTGTTTTGCTGGTGGGGGCCGGGGAGATGGCGGAGTTGGCAGCCGAGCATCTGGTCAGGCAGGGGATCGGCCGGGTCATCGTGGCCAACCGGACTTTGGAGCGGGCGGTCAAGCTGGCCCACCGGTTTAACGGCACCGCCGTGGGCTTAGCCGAGTTGACCACCCAGCTGGCGGAGGTTGATATTCTGGTCAGTTCCACCGGCGCCACCGACCTCATTCTCACCAAAGATCAGGTGAAGCCGCTCATGCGGCAACGGAAAAACAGGCCGCTCTTTCTTATCGATATTGCGGTGCCGCGCGACCTTGACCCGGAACTCAACGATCTGGACAATGTCTACCTCTACGATATCGATGATCTGAAAAACGTGGTCGATGTGAACAAGGCGGAGCGGGAAAAGGAGGCCTTGCGGGCGGAAGGCATTGTCGCCGAGGAGGTGGTCAAGTTCGGGCAGTGGCTGGAAGGCATGGAGCTGGCCCCCACCATTACGGCCATCAGGCAAAAGGCCAACGGTATCCGTGAGGCCGAGGTGGCGAAAACCTTGAGCACGCTGAAATCGCTGTCGGAAAATGAGCGGCGGTCGGTGGAGATGCTGGCCAATGCCATTGTCAACAAGCTGCTGCATGAGCCCATGGTTTTCCTGAAAAACAGCGCTCCCCACGACAATCCTGCGATCAAACTGGCCTTTGTCCGGCAGTTGTTCGGTCTTGACAAGGAATCTTCGGATCAGTAACCATCTTGGGAAAACGTTTGACATGTCGTATGGCTCTGGGTAATATAGCCTGCTTTATTGCTGGGCAGATTTTTCGCGCGCTTTCGGGGTATCCCCCAATGGCCTGTGACGCAAGGCTCCAGCTGCTGCAAGACAGCAAAAATTGAAGGAAGGCCAACGAGAGGCCGTAACAGAAGAGAGAAAGGAAGACGATTATGAGCAAGAGAACTTTTCAGCCCAGCAATCTCAAAAGACACCGCACCCATGGCTTTCGGGCCAGAATGCAGACCAAGAACGGGCGGGCTGTTATCAACCGTCGTCGGGCCAAGGGCCGTAAGCGGCTGACTGTTTAGCCTGTTTATTCCAGTCCGGACGAAAAGCACCATACGCGCAGTATGAAAGCCCAGGCTCTTCCCAAGGCCATGTTGCTGGTCAAGCCTTGGCAGTACAGGCTGGTGTATGAGCAGGGGAAAAGGGTGCGTGGTCAGAACTTCAGTCTGATCTATGTGCCGAACAGCACCGCGGGTAACAGGCTGGGAATAAGCATCCACGGAGTACGGCAGGCGGTGCAGCGGAATAGGCTCAAGAGAATAATCCGGGAATTTTTCCGTTATAATCGAGATTTTATCGAGCCTTTTTCCGATGTGGTCTTTGCCGTGCGGCCCGGGTTTGTGCCCAATTCTCCTCGGGAGGTCGAAGCGGCGGTGCAGGCGCTTCTTGCCCGGCGTAAGGCTGTCGGCAAGGGAACAGGTTCGGGCGTAGTGGCGGTGAAGGTCTCGTGATATCCTTATGCCCGGCATGTTTTCTGGTTGCGGCAGGGTTTTCCCCCGGAATAAGGGAGTGATGTGAAAAGAATTTTCATTGCCCTGATACGGTGCTACCAGCTGTGTATCTCTCCCCTTTTCGCGCCGAGCTGCCGTTTTTCCCCCACCTGTTCACAGTATGCCATAGAGGCGCTTGCCCTCCACGGGACTGCCCGTGGTCTGTATCTTGCCTTGCGCCGTCTTCTGCGCTGCCATCCCTTTCACCCCGGCGGGTTTGATCCGGTGGACAGATCTTCTTGAGGCGACAGCAGGCACCGTTGCTCCGGGTGCTTCAGGCCTGCACCCAACTTAATAGAGCCTGACAAGGATTGATTTTATGGAAACACAGAGAATTTTTTTGGCCATCTTCCTTTCCTTGGCCATTTTGCTTGGCTATCAGTACTTTTTTGTCCCCACTCCCCCTCCGGTCACGGAAAGCACAGTCGCCTCCTCCCCCCAAAGCGGCAAGGAAGCGGAGAAAAGTGTCGCCAAGGCGCCGGCTCCCGTTACTGGGGCAAGCCTATCGGCTGTCCAGCTGGCCGGCGCTGCCGTGCGGCAAGGGCGCGAGATTCCGGTAACAACCAGCCTGTACTCGGCAGTGGTCACAGAGTCGGGCGGTATGGTGAAAAGTTTTCAATTGAAGGATTACCGGGAGGCTTTGCCCAAGGATTCCGGCAACAAGGAGCTTCTCCAGCCAAAGAGCGGCGACAATCTGCCCCTGAATTTTTCCTGGGGGATTGAGCCGGGCAGCATCCCGCCGGTGGTGTATGAGGCTGCTCCGCTCAAGGC
The DNA here is from genome assembly GCF_055379285.1 of Thiovibrio sp. Mzg5. NCBI lineage: Bacteria > Pseudomonadati > Thermodesulfobacteriota > Desulfobulbia > Desulfobulbales > Thiovibrionaceae > Thiovibrio > Thiovibrio sp. Mzg5. The sequence goes on from NZ_AP022872.1 coordinate 2,723,565, forward strand.
GGAGCAGGATGGTGCGGTGCTGACCATGCGCGGCAAGTTGCCCTCGGGCCTTGAGATTGTCCGCACCATGCGGTTCTCCGATCAGCAGTATCTGGTGGAGTTGACCATTGAGGTGGTCAACAACACCGCCGCCCCTCTGCAGGGCGCCCCGTATCTCACCCTTGACAACCGCCCGTTTTCCAAAGAAACCAAGATGGTCTCCGTCGGCCCCGCCGTATTGCTCGATGGGGTTTTGAAGGAACTCAAGGCAGACGACCTGAAAAAGGGAAGCAAAAGCTTCACCGGCAAGCTCGGCTGGGCAGCCTACGAGGATAACTATTTTTTCTGCGGCATTGTCCCGCGCACCGGCGAACAGCACACCGCCCATTTTTCCCTGCAGGATGAAAACAGGGTAACCACGGTGTTGGCCGGGGCCAGCGACGTCATTGAGCCTGGCAAGCGTCAGCAGTACACCTACTCGGTGTATTTCGGACCCAAGACCATGGGGGCGCTCAAGGCGGCCGGCCACGAGCTGGAGCGCAGTATCAATTTTGGCTGGTTTGACGTGATGGCCAAACCGACCCTCTATCTGCTCAATTTTCTCCATGGCTACGTGGGCAACTACGGAGTGGCCATCATTCTGGTGACGGTGCTGATCAAGTTGCTCTTCTGGCCGGTGAGCCAGAAAGGCATGAAGTCCATGAAGACCATGCAGAAGCTGCAGCCCAAGATGGCGAAGCTGCGCGAGAAATATAAGGACGACAAGCAGTTGCAGCAGCAGGAGATGATCAAACTGTACCAGACCTACAAGGTAAATCCGGTGGGCGGTTGTCTGCCCATGGTCATCCAGATTCCGGTCTTTTTCGCCCTGTACAAGGTGCTGCTCCAGACCATCGAGCTGCGGCACGCGCCTTTTTTCCTCTGGATCACGGATCTGGCTGCGCCGGATCGGTTGTCGATCGGCTTCGATCTTCCGTTTCTCGGGGGGATTCCGGTGCTGACCCTGCTGATGGGGGCAACCATGTTCCTCCAGCAGAAAATGACCCCGGCCACCGGGGACCCCACCCAGCAGAAGGTCATGATGTTCATGCCGCTCATCTTTACCTTTATGTTTTTGAATTTTGCTTCCGGGTTGGTTTTGTACTGGTTTGTCAACAACCTGCTGTCCATTGGTCAGCAGTACCTCGTTAATCGGCATGAGGCCGCTGCATAAAACTGGCTGACTTACGGAGTGCGTAAGGGGCAGCCCCGGCCACAATTGCCAAGAGAACACGCCGGGCTGCCGGAAAATGGCCTGAGATGGAGGAGTCACACGATGTCTGCCAAGATGGAATATAAGGGAACGGATGTTGAAGAGGCGATCGGCAATGCCTGCGCGGCGCTGAATGTGCCGCGGGAAGAGCTTGATATCCGCATAATCTCCACCGGTTCCACCGGCATTTTCGGCTTGGGCCGAAAAAAGGCGGCGGTGCAGGTCTCTCTCAAAAAAGAGGTTGGGCACGAGCAGAAGCGACCGGCGCCGGAGAAAAAAACGAGTATGCCACGGACCAGATCGGAAAAGCCCGCTTCGGACAGGAAACCGAGTCCGCCGCGGGCCAGGGCTGAACAGTCTCCTGCCAATGTTGAGCCGGCGGAAGAGGTGGTGGGAGATCCTGTCACCCCCGAGGAGATGGAGGCAATCCGGGCGGATATCGCCAAGATTCTCGAACTCATGGGCTGCCCATCGGAAATCAGCATGGAGCAGGATCAGAACAACAAGGTCCATGCCAAGATCACCGGGGAGTTTGTCGAGGTCCTTGTCGGGCCGGAGGGGCAGACCCTTGACGGCCTGCAATATGTGTTGCGCAAGATCATCACCAGAAAATTCCCGCAAAAGGTTCTTTTTGCCCTCGATGCCGCAGGGTTCAGGGAGAATCGGATGGGTGAGCTCCAGGCGCGGGCCCTGCGCCTGGCCCAGGAAGTCAAGGAAACCGGGAAAACCAGAACCATTCCCGCCATCAATCCCGCGGAAAGACGCATGGTGCATATGGCCCTGCAGGACGACACCGAGATCAGAAGCCGCAGCGTGGGAGAGGGGTTGTTTAAGAAGGTGCTCATCTATCTGCCTGGAAAAGGGCGGCGGCGTTCTCCCCGGAAAAAGAAAAGCGCAGAAAACAGTCCGGAGTAATGGCCCGAAAAAAGGGCGAGCAGGCGCAGGCTTGTAACAGATAATCAGTAGAGCAACGGTGGAGGGTTGCAGGGCGACAACCCTTGTGGTCGCCGCTTGTTAGGCATTCAACACGAGCAGCTTGCCGGGTCAGCCGGGCGAGCTGCTGTCCGGTGCCGGATTTCACCAGGCAAGGAGCCTATGGTATGCGTGATTTCCCGGATTTCAACGAGGCGACCATTGCCGCCATAGCAACGCCGCCCGGTGCCGGCGGCATCGGCATCATCCGGATAAGCGGCCCCCAGTCCCAGGCAATCCTCCAGCAGCTTTTCCAACCGAAAAATCCCCCGTCCAAATTCATCAGCCACCGGCTTTATTTTGGCGCCATTGTCCATCCGCAAACCCGGACACCCATTGATGAGGTGCTCGCCGTGTACATGCGGGCGCCGCAGACCTACACCAGGGAAGATGTGGTGGAAATCCACGGCCACGGCAGTTATCTGCTGCTGCAGGAAATACTGGCCCAGATCGTGACCTTCCCAGCCACCCGTCTGGCAGAGCCAGGAGAATTTACCAAGCGGGCCTTTCTCAATGGCCGGATCGATCTGACCCAGGCGGAGGCGGTGGCCGAGCTGTTGGGCGCCAAAACCAAGGAGGGCGCCAGCCTTGCGGTGAGTCAGCTCCGCGGCGGCTTGCACGGGGAGATCTGGAAAATTCGTGACGCGCTGGTCGCGGTTCGTGCTATCATGGAGGTGGCCATCGATTTCCCCGATGAGGAGGTAGAGATCCTCGACGTTCCAGCGCTCACGGCGCGTCTGGTGCAGGATGTGCAGGAACCCCTGGCCCGATTGCTGGCCAGGGCGGAAGGGGGGAAAATCATCCGCGAGGGGGTCTCCGTGGTCATTCTCGGCAGGCCCAATGTCGGCAAATCCAGTCTGCTCAACTGCCTTCTGCGGGAAGACCGGGCCATTGTCACGGATCTTCCCGGAACAACCCGGGACACCATTGAGGAGTGCCTGGACATCAAAGGGGTGCCGGTACGCATTGTCGATACGGCCGGCATCCGGGAAACCGTCGAAGCGGTGGAAGAAATCGGAATCCGCCGCGCCCGGCAAAAACTGGGAGAGGCCGATCTGGTTTTGCTGGTTCTTGACGGGGTAGAAGGGTTGCAGCTTGAAGACCGCACCCTGTTTGCGGTGGCGGCGGACAAGAAGGTCGTGGTGGTGGTCAATAAGATTGATCGGACCACCTCCCTGAATCTTGGGCTGTATGAAGAGGCTTTCCCCGGGGCACCTGTTGTCGCCATTTCCGCCACAACCGGCGAGGGCATCCACAACCTGGAGAATGCGGTGTACGAGGCAGCCACCGGCGGGCATGGTCTTCAGGAGCCGGGGGTAGCCGCGCCGAATGTGCGGCATGCCGCCGCCTTGCAACGTGCCCTCGTCGCCGTGCAACAGGTGGGCGAGGGGCTGGCTGCGGACCTACCGCCGGATCTCCTGGCCATTGATCTCCAGGCTGCGCTGGCTTTTCTTGGGGACATCATCGGGGAAACAACCACGGATGATGTCTTGGATATGATTTTTGCAGAGTTTTGTCTCGGAAAATAGCTGGGGCATTTCGGAGCAGCAGTGCAACGGCAGTAGTGCAACAACGAAGGAAAAATCATGGCCTCAGGCAAGAAACACAAAGAGATCGATCTTGACGAACAGATTGAATTCCTGAAAAAGGTGAGTTTTTTCCATGGGTTTGATGATCATGAGCTCAAGCAATTCCTCCAGGTGAGCAAATGGCTCCGGGTTCCTCCCCACACGGTGATCATCAAGGAAAACACAACCGAACGGGCCTTTTACATTCTAGTCAAGGGCGAGGTCCGGGTGGAAAAACGGCTGCCGGAAAAAGCAAAGCCCATTCTGCTCACCACCCTTACCACCGGGGATTGCTTCGGGGAAATGGCCCTGGTCACCGAAATAAAACGGACCGCCGATGTGGTGGCAAGCACGGAATCCTTTATCCTGCGGGTTGAACCCGAGATTGTCAGTACTTCCAATGTGTTTCTGCAACTGAAATTTTATAAACGGTTCTGTGAACGGCTGGTGGCCAGGCTGGATTTGGCTAATAAAAAAGTTGCCGGGCGTGATGGCGAAGAGGCGAATCCTTCCATTTTGCAGAAAGTGCTTTCCGATGGCGTCGAAGAAAAGCCGCGCAAGCCGCCGGTCAAGCCGGGCCTGGGCATGGAACGGCTCGAAAAGCCGGAAAAAACCAGGGCAGCCATCGCCATCCCCCCCATGCCCGACAAGGAAAATCGGCAGACTCCCGGTAAGCTGCACACTCGGGTGCATCCGGAGGCGGTTCTGCCAGTGAATCCCGCTGTGGCCGCCGAACTGACCGCCATGATGAAAAGCAGCGCGGGCATTGACAATACCCGGCGGCTGGCAGATTTGATCTCCCTTGATCCTGTGCTGAGTTGCCGGGTTATCCAGACAGCCAATTCGCCATTTTACAGAAGGGCCAACATGGTGGGCACCGTTCCGCTGGCCATGGTTATTGTCGGAGTCAAGCAGGTCCAAGAAGTGCTTGTCGATACCATCAGGGCAGCCAGATCAGCGCAGGCCTTCAGCGGTTTTGCCTCGGTCTCCAAGGATTTCTGGCAACATGCGGTGGTGGTGGGCAGAATTGCCGAGATGCTGCGGGATGTAATTCGGATAAACACCTCGGCCGATCTCTATCTATGCGGCCTTCTCCATGATCTGGGCATGCTGGTCCTGGACGGCATGTCGCCGAATTTTTACCCGCAGTGTGCCCAGCCGTCCGAAGAGATGCAAGACATGGTCAGGGCGGAAAAGGAGTATATCGGCGTGGATCATGGGCAGGCGGGTGTCTGGCTTGCCGAAGGCATCGGCCTGCCGCAACCCTATCTGGACGTGATGCACTTCCATCATGTGCCGGAAAAGGCTACGACCAACCCGGTGCCGGTGGCCCTGGTGAATCTGGCGAATATTTTCGCCTCCATGAAGGGTGCCTGTCTGGGGCAGCCCAAGGTGACAACGCAGGACGCCTTGCGCTCTTTTTCCTGGGCGCTGATAGAAGAACACCACCGTCCGTTCCAGGAGGTCAATGTGCCGCAGTTTGTCAATTCGTTTTCTGCCGAGCTTGACAAAACCTGGGCCAGTATCACCGGTGATATCCTGCTCTAGATTTCAGTCGATGGGGGTGAACTGATCCTTGCTGGCTCCGCAGATAGGGCAGGCCCAGTTATCCGGCAGATCCTCAAAAGAAGTGCCCGGGGCGATGCCTGAGTCCGGGTCTCCGTCCGCCGGATCGTAGATGTAACCACAGACCGAACATTCATAGCGTTTCATGGCGGGGCTCCTTTTCTATTTTGGCAAGCATGGAGGCTGTCCGGAGAAATCTTCCGGACAAGAGGCTGCATCCTTTATTTATAGGTGCTCCACCTGGCCAACGTCAACGATTTTCAGGAGCCGTTACGAAAATGCTGCGGCTCGTTTTATAATGCTTTAACCACCCCAATGACGAACTTATTTTGTGGCAACGGCTTGTCGACTATTGGCCTTGCCATTCATGATGATGCGTGTTGCTGTGGGAGCAGAAAAGAGGGACAGATGATTGAGAAGGAAGAGGTCGTTTCTAAAAACGATATCGCCAAGAGGGTCAAGGAGCTTGGCCAGGCCATTACCCGTGATTATTCCGGGCGCCGGTTGGTTGTGATCGGCATTCTCAATGGGGCCTTTATTTTTCTCGCCGATCTGGTCCGGGAAATCGAGCTGCCCATGGAGATAGACTTTATTCGGGTCTCGAGTTACGGCTCTGCCACCTGTTCCTCCGGCGCCATTCAGTGCGCCAAGGACACCGAACTCGAGCTGGCCGGGAAGGATATCCTGCTGGTGGAGGATATTGTCGATACCGGCAGAACCCTGGCCTGCCTCAAGGAACACCTGGCTGCCAGAAAGGCCAAATCCGTAAGAATTTGTACCCTGATCGACAAGAAGGAACGGCGGGAGGTTGAGGTGGCGGTGGATTATGCCGGATTTGTGGTGGCGGAGGGCTTTCTGATTGGTTATGGCCTTGATTATGCGGAACAACACCGTCAGTATCCGGCAATTTACAAGATTGTCAGCGGCGTGTGAGCCCCCGTGCCAACCCTCCAGGAGAAAGACAAGAGGTTCCTCTGGCATCCGTACACCCAGATGCAGGATTATGCCCAGCGCGACCTGCTCCTTATCGACAGGGCAGAGGGGATTTTCCTGTTCGACCAGCAGGGGAAACGCTATTTCGACACGATTTCTTCCTGGTGGTGCATTGTCCATGGGCATAGCCATCCAACCATAATCGAAAAAATCCGCTCTCAGCTGACGCGGCTCGATCAGGTGCTGCTGGCCGGCACCAGCCATGAGCCGGCGATTCTCTTGGCCGAGCAGCTGGTGCAGCTGACCCCGCCCCAGCTTTCCCGGGTGTTTTATTCCGATAATGGCTCCACGGCCTGCGAGATTGCGATCAAGATGTCGCTCCAGTATTGGCGGCAGATTGGGCAGCCGGATCGCTGCCAGCTGGTGGGGATAGAGCGCGGCTACCACGGCGACACCATCGGCACCATGAGCCTGGGCGGGGTGCCGGAATTCCATGGCCCCTTTGCCCCGCTGCTTTTTCACTCCCATCGGTTGCCATCCCCTTACTGTTACCGATGTCCGGTCGGGCTTGTCCAAGAGAGCTGTAACTGCCAGTGCCTCCAGCCGCTTGCCGAACTCCTGGCCGAGCAAGGGGCGCAAATTGCCGCCTTGATCATCGAGCCGCTTATCCAGGCCGCCGGGGGGATGATCATCTATCCGGCCAAGTATCTGCAAAAGCTGGCCGCCTTGACCAGGGAATATGGGGTGCATCTGATTTTTGACGAGGTGGCCACTGGGTTTGGTCGCACCGGCACCCTGTTTGCTCTGGAGCAGGCCGGGGTGGCGCCTGATTTTCTCTGTTTGTCAAAAGGGCTGACTGCTGGTATGTTACCAATGGCTGCGACGCTGACCAGCGAAGAGGTTTTTCAGGGCTTTTATGGAGACTACGGGGCGGGAAAAACCTTTTTCCACGGCCATACCTTCAGCGGCAATCCCCTGGCAGCTGCTGCGGCTCTTGGTTCGTTGCAGGTTTTTGCCGAAGAGCAGACCATGGCCGGGCTGCCGGCCAAGATCAGCCATCTCCAGGCGCGGATGCGACGCTTTGGAGACCTGCCCTGGGTCGGAGATCTCCGGCAGATCGGGATGATCAGCGCCATGGAGCTGGTGAAGGAGAAGGAAACCAAGACCCCTTACGCTCTTCAGGAGCGAGTCGGCTGGCCGATCTATCTGGCCGGGCTTGCGCAGGGGCTCTTGCTGCGCCCCATCGGCAATGTGATCTATTTATGGTTGCCGCTTTCCGTTACCGTGGCCGAGATCGACGAGATCACGGAACGGGCCTGGCAGGTGCTTTCCGATCCGCGAAACATCGTGGGGTGGTAAGCAGGTCTGTTTGCAACCATGGTGCGTGTGCGCCTGTAGCTCAGCTGGATAGAGCATCGGCCTTCGAAGCCGGGAGTCGGGGGTTCGAATCCCTCCGGGCGCACCATTCTTGCTTCGCCAAAAATATTTCATTTTTCGGTTATTTTAGTCCCCGTCTTTGTCCTATGAAAAAAGCGTCATGACGAAACAGCACCTTGAAAGTGTGCTGGCATCTCGTAATCGCAACACCGTCAATCGTTGTCTCCGCGCTGCAAGCTCGCACCTCAAAGAGGGTGAGCTCAGATTCAGTTACCGTGACCGGAATATATCTCGGGTGCTCCTCAAGATCATCCGGGAAAATCCTCTGTTGTAGTTATGGCTCTCTTTTCAAGATATAATGAAGTGGTCAGAGAATTGTCTGAGGGGCACAGACAGGAAGAGTGTGTTGTAACGTACGATGAGTATCTTGGAGGGATGGCGTCTTTTTCGGATAATATTAAAACATGGGCGGAATTGTTGTGAAAAAGCAACGGGAACCATTGGAAAAAGGCAAGAAAACCCCCACCTCTTCGTCAGTTGTTGCCCCCCCTCGTCCCAAGAACCTCCTTTTTCCCATTGTCGGTATCGGTGCTTCTGCCGGCGGGCTGGAGGCATTGGAACAGTTTCTGGGGCATGTGCCGGAAAAAAGCGACATGGCCTTTGTCATCGTCCAGCACTTGGACCCGAACCACGAGGGGCTCCTGCCCGAGCTGCTTCAGCGCACCACCGGGATGGAGGTTTTTCAGGTCAGGGACCGGATGCGGGTTAAGCCGAACTGCGTCTATGTGATCCCCCCCAATAAAAACATGTCCATTCTGCACGGAGTGCTGCATCTGTTCGATCCGACGGCGCCCCGCGGCCTGCGGCTCCCCATCGATTACTTTTTCTCTTCCCTGGCCGAGGACCGGCAGAATGGGAGTATCGGGGTCATCCTGTCGGGGATGGGCACGGACGGTTCGATGGGCCTGCGGGCCATCAAGGAAAAAGCGGGTGTGACGCTGGCGCAGGAACCTGCCTCGGCCAAGTTCGACAGCATGCCCAAAAACGCCATTGATGCCGGGCTCGTCGATCTGGTCGCCCCGGCGGAGGAGTTGCCCGGAAAGATTATCGACTATCTCAAGCATTACTTGGTCGTGGCCAAGCCCGAGGGGTTGCCGCTGGAGGCGAAGGAGCAAAGCTCCCTGGAAAAGGTCGTCATTCTGTTGCGGGCCAAAACCGGCCACGATTTTTCCATGTACAAAAAAAACACCGTCTACCGGCGGATCGAGCGACGCATGGGCATTCACCAGATCAACGGGATCGCCGCCTATGTTCGCTTTCTGCAGGAGAATCCCCAGGAGATTGAGTTACTTTTTAAGGAACTGTTGATTGGCGTAACCAACTTTTTCCGTGATCCGGAGGCCTGGGCGCAACTGCAAGAAGAGGCCATTCCGGCACTCCTGGCGGATCGCCCGGCCGGCGGAACGCTGCGGGCTTGGTCGGTCGGCTGCTCAACCGGCGAGGAGGCATATTCGCTGGGGATTGCCTTCACGGAGGCACTGGAACAGCTCAAGCCCACGGAGAATTTCACGCTGCAGATTTTCGCCACCGATCTGGACCAGGACGCCATCGACAATGCCCGGCAAGGGGTCTATCCGGCCAATATCGTTGCGCATGTGTCCGACGAGCGGCTGCGCCGTTTTTTTGTCAAGGAACCGAAGGGCTACCGGGTGGGCAAGGAGATTCGGGAGATGGTGACCTTTGCCACGCAGAACGTCATCATGCACCCTCCCTTCACCAAGCTCGATATCCTCATTTGCCGCAACCTCTTGATCTATCTGACGCCGGAACTGCAGAAAAAGCTTCTGCCGCTCTTTCACTACAGCCTGAACCATGGCGGGATTCTCTTCTTGGGAAGTTCGGAAGCCGTCAGCACCTTTACCCATCTCTTCGCGCCGTTGAGCATCAAGTCGCGACTCTTTCGGCGGCGCGAATCAGCCGTGCTCTCCGAGCCGCTCGCGTTTGCCTCGTCGTTTGTCCACCCTCGGCCGGGAATTTCCAAGGAGTTAAAGATCTTGAAACCTGCAGACAACCTCCAGTCTCTCGCGGATCAACTGCTTCTGCAGCACTTTTCCCCCCCTGCCGTTCTGACCAACGACCTGGGTGATATTCTCTATGTCAGCGGCCGGACCGGGAGATATCTCGAACCGGCGGCCGGCAAGGCCAACTGGAATATTTTCGCCATGGCCCGGGAAGGGCTCCGTTTTGATCTGCGAAACGCCTTCCAGAAAGCGATCCGGCAAAAAGAGAAGATCACTGCCAAGGGTCTCAAGATCGAGGCCAATGGCGGCACACAGTCCGTTGATATAACCATCCAGGTGGTCAAAAACCCCGAGGCGTTGCGGGGGATGGTGATGATCGTCTTCACCGACGTGGCAACGGTTCTGAAAAAGAAAACGCCAGCCGACTCCCGGATCACTCCGGTCGGCAGCGCCAGGGTGCTCGAACTGGAGCAGGAGCTCCAGGAGGTCAGCGAAGCACTGCAGGCGACCCGCGAGGAGATGCAATCCTCGCAGGAAGAGCTCACCTCCACCAACGAGGAGCTGCAGTCCACCAACGAGGAGTTGCAATCCACCAACGAGGAGTTGACCACCTCCCGGGAAGAGATGCAGTCCTTAAACGAGGAGCTGCAAACGGTGAACGCCGAGCAGCAGTCCAAGATGGATGAGCTTTCGCGGGTGAACGACGATATGCGTAACCTGCTCAACAGCACGGAAATCGTCACCGTATTCCTGGACAACAAGCTCAATGTCCGGCGCTACACCCCCGGGGCGGATAAAATCTTTAAGCTGATCCCCGGCGATGTGGGGCGCCCGCTTTCGGATATCGCGAGCAAGCTGCTTTACCCTGACATGGCCGAAGAAGCGCGAGAAGTTTTGCGGAAGCTGACTTTTTCGGAAAAGCAGATTTCCGCCACGGATGGGCGCTGGTTTTCGGTGCGCATCATGCCCTACCGCACCATGGAGGATGTCATCGCCGGGGTGGTGATCACCTTCGTGGACATCACTGCGTTTAAGACTGTGAACTCGGAACTGCGCGAGGAGAATGCGCGGCTCAAGGCTCTGCTAGAGAGTAAAGGAAGTAAATAATGGGTATCGATAAAGACAAAAGCCGATCGGCCCCGGCCGAGTTGCGCCGGCAGGTGGAAGAGCTGTTGCGGGCGCAAACGGACTCCGCGCATCCACCCCGGAACGCAAAAGAGACGATGGGGCTCGTCCATGAACTTGAGGTGCACCGGATCGAACTGGAGATGCAGAATGAAGAACTGCGCAGTGCCCAGGAGGAGATTGAGTTTTCGCGGAATAAGTATCTCGAACTGTATGACTTTGCGCCGGTCGGTTATTTCACCTTTGATGCGCACGGCTTGATTCGGGAGGTAAATCTTACCGGCGCGCAGCTGCTGGGAATCGAGAGGCAAATGTTGGTCAATACACCCTTCAGTCGTTTTATTGCCGAGGCAGAGGGGAGAGCGCTTTTCCCCAAACACCTCGCAAGTGTTTTGCAAAAACAGGGTCTGCAGCGATGTGAAATCAGACTTAAGGGAAAAGACGGCACGGTGTTCCACGGGCAACTGCAGAGCATCGCCGTGGACACCAGCGAAAGCAAGGATGGGTATATCCTTTGCTCAATTGTTGATGACACGGTGAGCAAGCAGGCGGAAGCAGCGCTGCTCAAGGCCGGGGCGCTGCAGAGTGCGATTTTTAACAGTGAAAATTTTTCCAGCATCGCCACTGACGCGAACGGCGTTATCCAGATCTTCAATGTCGGCGCGGAACGGATGCTAGGCTACACCGCCGCCGAGGTTGTGGACAAGATCACCCCGGCCGACATTTCCGATCCCCAGGAATTGATCGTGCGCGCCAAATCGTTGAGCGTTGAGCTGGCCACCATGATCAGCCAGGGCTTCGAGGCCTTGGTCTTCAAGGCCTCCCGCGGAATCGAAGACATTTACGAGTTGACCTATATCCGCAAGGATGGCAGCCGCTTCCCGGCGGTCGTATCAGTCACGGCCCTGCGCGACGCGCACAACGAAATCATCGGCTACCTGCTGATCGGCACCGACAATACCGCACGCAAGCAAGTCGAAGCAGAGCAACAGCGTTTGCTCGATATTCAGGAGGAGATGTATAAACAACTGCAGGAGGCCAAGGAGACCGCGGAAGTCGCCAATAGCTTGAAATCCGTATTTCTCGCCAACATGAGCCATGAGATCCGCACGCCGCTCAATGCCATCATCGGCTTCTCCGCCCTTGCCCTGAATACGGACCTCTCCCCCAAGCAGCATGGCTACGTCCGCAAGATCAACGATTCCGGGGTCTCGCTTCTCGGGATCATCAACGGCATCCTTGATTTTTCCAAGATCGAAGCCGACAAGCTGGAGTTGGAGCAATCCCTGTTCGGCCTGGACGATGTGCTGTCAAGCGTCATCGCAGTTGTCGAGCAAAAGGCGGTTGACAAGAATATAGAGTTGCTCCTCGATGTATCGCCGGAAATTCCCTGGCAGCTCGTGGGCGATTCCCTCCGGCTCGGTCAGATTCTCACCAACCTGGTGGGCAATGCCATCAAGTTCACGCTGGAGGGGGAGGTGGAACTCATTGTCACTCTCCAGGAGAGGGGCGAGAGCAGAACCAAACTCCAGTTCTCCGTGCGCGACACGGGGCTCGGACTTTCTTCCGAGCATCTCGCCAAGCTCTTCCAGCCTTTTACCCAGGCCGACGGCTCGATGACCCGGCGTTTCGGCGGGACAGGGCTGGGGCTCTCCATCTCGAAGCGGTTGGTGGAGATGATGGGGGGTGACATCTGGGCGAAAAGTGAGCCTGGCATGGGGAGTGTCTTCAGCTTTACGGCCTGGTTTGCCATTGAAAGCGCGGAGAGCTCACCGCCGCGCATCCCTGAGAAGCTGAACCGAATGAAAATCCTTGTTGCCGATGATAATGACCTCAGTCAACAGAAAATGGTCAAGCTCTTGAGTCGCTTCCCGGCACGCGTGGATACCGTTAATTCGGGCATCGAAGCCGTTTCCGTCATCCAGAACCAGAACCCCGCCGACCCCTATAAGCTCATCCTCATGGATTGGAACACCTCGGAGATGGATGAGGTCGGGGCGGCCCGTCACATCAAGGAATATCTGGCGCTGCACACCATTCCCTCCATCATTATGGTCACCTCCTTTTTTGGTGCGCAAACAGGACCGGCGGATGCAGGGAAGGCCGGCGCTGATTATTTCCTGCGCAGGCCGGTCACCGCCTCGTCTTTGTTCGACGCAATAATCGAGATCCTTACCCCGGCAGAGCGAGCGACGGCCATGAGAATTCCGCATGGCGGGGAAATAACCTACAACTTCATGGCCGCCCACATCCTGCTGGTGGAAGACAACGAGATCAACCAGCAGCTTGCCATCGAACTCCTTAAGAATGCGGGCTTGACGGTTGACGTGGCCAACAATGGCCGTGAGGCGGTGGAGATGGTCACGACGGCGGAACATTCCTACGACCTGGTGCTGATGGATATCCAGATGCCCGAGATGGACGGTTATGAGGCGACCCGGCGCATCCGGTTGGATGCGCGCTTCAATGCGCTCCCCATCCTCGCCTTGAGCGCGCACGCCCTGGTGGAGGACCGGCAGAAGACGGTTGACGCCGGCATGAATGATCACATTACCAAGCCCATTGATCCGCGGATCATGTTCAGGGCCATGAGCCGGTATCTCCGGCACTCCCCGACGGGCGCGGAGGCGCGTGCTTGCCGGAGTAATAGCGCCCCGGGGCAGGTTGCCATCCCTGAGATTCCCGGCGTTGATGTGACGCGAGCGCTGGCTCGGATTAACGGCAACGAAAAGCTCTACCTGCAATTGCTCCGGAAATTCATGGTGAACCAGGCCGGCACCGCGGCGGCCCTTGAGTCGGCCCTTGCGTCGGGGGACCGCTCCCTGGCGGAACGCCTTGCCCATACGACAAAAGGGGTGGCAGGGAACATCGGCGCGACCAGGGTTCAGGAAGTCGCGGCGGAACTGACCGCTTCCATCAGGCATAACGATGCGCCGGAGTCGACCGGGGAGATACTCCAGCGTTTTGCCGGAGGAATGGCAGCCCTGGTGGCTACTCTGAAACTGGCGCTGGCCGGACCGGACGCGGCTGGCAGACAGGACCCTGTTGCTGCTGATTCGGCAGAGACAAGAGCGGTGCTGAACCAACTGCTCCGCTATATCACGGAGAACGACGGTAGGGCGGAATACTATCTGGATGCATGCCGGCGTGAGCTGGCAGGGCTTCCCCCAGAGGAGATGGGAAAACTCGAGGTTTGTCTTGCAAACTTTGACTATGAGAAAGCGCATGCGGTTCTCAGTGCCCTTGCGGAAAAGAGTGGTATTGACCTGGAAGAAGCCGGTATTGCCACGGAGTTATGAGTTGTCCGGATTCCGGGTTTCACCGGAGTGATGACTTTTCAAGAGACCGTCAAGGTTGAAAAAAGGGAAATAGTGTGGAAGCAAACAGAGCACGCAAGGTCGTTCTTATTGTAGATGACACGCCGGATAACGTCAGCATCCTGAATGCTGCCTTGATGGAGGAGTACGACATCAAGGTGGCGACGCGGGGCAAGAAGGCCATCGAGATCGCCATGACGACCCCGATTGATATTATCCTCCTCGATGTCATGATGCCGGGAATGGACGGGTTTGAAACCTGCCGACGCCTGAAGGAAGAGGAGCAGACGCGCAATATCCCGGTCATCTTCATTACGGCCCGGGGCGAGATCGAAGATGAGACCAAGGGGCTTTCCTGCGGCGGCGTCGACTACATCGCCAAGCCGATCAGCACTCCCATCGTGCAGGCAAGGGTGAGGACGCACCTTGCGCTTTACGAGCAAAACCGCATCCTGGAGGACAAGGTGCAGGAGCGGACCGCGGATTTGACCAAGGCAAACGAGCGGCTTTCCCGAGAAATACAGGACCGCAAGGCGGCGGCAGACGCCCTCATGGAAGCGCTCACCATAATCAAGCAATTAAAAGAACAATTGCGGGAGGAGAATACTTATCTGCGGGAAGAAATTGACCTGATCCACTCCCACATGCATATCGTGGGCAATGGTGAAGCGATCAGGGATGTTTTGAAGCAGGTAGGGCAAGTGGCGCCGACTGAGGCGACGGTCCTGATCCAGGGGGAGACCGGCACAGGCAAGGAGCTGCTCGCGCGTGCGGTCCATGACCAGAGCGGCCGCAAGGATCGGCTCATGATTACGGTCAACTGCGCGGCCTTGCCGCCGACCCTCATCGAAAGCGAACTATTCGGCCGCGAGAAGGGCGCCTTTACTGGAGCGCTGTCGAAACAGATAGGCCGTTTTGAGCTGGCGGATGGTTCCACCATTTTTCTCGACGAAATTGACGCCTTGCCCCTGGAACTCCAGGCCAAGCTGCTTCGGGTGCTGGAAAGCGGTGAATTTCAGCGTCTGGGCAACCCCAGGACCGTAAAGGTCAACGTCAGAATCATTTCGGCGACAAACCGCGATCTTGCCGAGTTGGTCAGCGCGGGCAGTTTTCGGCAAGACATGTACTACCGTTTGAATATTTTCCCGATTACCGTGCCGCCTCTGCGCGAGCGCCGGGAAGATATCTTGCCGCTTATGTGGTCTTTTGTGCAAGAGTTCAGCAAGAGCATGAACAAGCGGATCGAATCCATCTCGCCCAAGAGCGTGCAAGCCATGCAAGCCTATCCCTGGCCCGGCAACGTAAGGGAACTGAAGAATGTCACCGAGCGGGCGATGATTGTCACCACCGGACCTGTGCTGCGTATAGAGTTGCCGAAGATTGCCCCGTCTGCCTCAGGCCCGTCCGGGACGCTTGAGGAGATGGAGAGACTCCATATTGCCGATGTGCTGGAGGCAACCGGCTGGCGGGTGAGCGGCAAAAATGGAGCGGCAACGATTTTGGGCATCAACCCCAAGACGCTTGAGTCGAGAATGCAAAGATTGGGCATCCAAAGAACCGGGAAAAGTGATCTTGCCATGAAATAATAGTGGACAGGCGATTAAGCTAGCTGGGAAAATAGAAGAGAGCTTCTTGGTAATTCGGGGTAAAGGAGGTTCGCTATGGTCGCTATGGGATGCAGCAAAAAGAAGAAGTTGGCCGCGGCAGTCGTACTGCGCAGCCAAGCGGAAAAACGGTTGCAGGCGGAGGCAGGGAAACGGCCTGGTGCGCCCGAGGCTCGGGAAGAGGACTTGTTGCGGCTCGTTCATGAACTCAAGGTCCATCAGATCGAGTTGGAGATGCAAAATGCAGAGCTGTGCCGCTCCAGGGACGAGCTTGAACTGTCGCGGGATAAATATGCCGAACTCTACGATTTTGCGCCGGTTGCCTATTTTGCCTTTGATAGCGCGGGCGTGATCCGGGAGGTGAATTTTGCCGGCGCGCAACTGCTTGGCTTGGAGAAGCGACAGTTGCTCAATAAGCCATTTGTCAGCTTTATTGTCGATGCCGCCGGCAAGGATGTTTTTTTAAAACACCTCAGCCGCCTTGCGAGAAAACAGATTGTCCAGAGATGCGAGGTCAGCTTCCGGAGCAATAGCGGCAGGGTGATTCCCGGTCAATTTCAGAGCATCGCCGTGCATAATCCTGAG
This sequence comes from Thiovibrio sp. Mzg5, assembly GCF_055379285.1. Lineage (NCBI taxonomy): Bacteria > Pseudomonadati > Thermodesulfobacteriota > Desulfobulbia > Desulfobulbales > Thiovibrionaceae > Thiovibrio > Thiovibrio sp. Mzg5. The sequence continues at coordinate 2,739,864 of NZ_AP022872.1, forward strand.
CATAAAGATGATGATATCTTTACCTCGATTACTGACGTCACGGTTTACAAACAGTTGGAAGCGATGATGCACAAGGAGTATGACAGCCTGGAGTTAACCGTCCATGAGCGGACGGAAGAGTTGATCAAGGCAAACGCGCGGCTCTCCCACGAAATAGAGGACCGCAAGGTGGCGGCGGACTCCTTGCGGGAGGCGCTGACCATAATCAAGCAATTAAAAGAACAATTGCGGGAAGAGAATCTGTATCTCCGGGAAGAAATCGACCAGATATATTCACATTCTAATTTTGTCGGCGACAGTAAAGCAATTAGAGCCGCATTGAAACAGGTAGGGCAGGTTGCCCCGACAGAGGCGACGGTCCTGATCCAGGGGGAGACCGGCACGGGCAAGGAACTGCTCGCGCATGCGCTCCATGACCAGAGCGGTCGCAAGGATCGGCTCATGATTACGGTCAACTGCGCGGCCCTGCCGCCGACCCTCATCGAAAGTGAACTTTTCGGCCGCGAGAAGGGCGCTTTTACCGGCTCGATGTCGAAACAGATAGGCCGTTTTGAGCTGGCGGATGGTTCCACCATTTTTCTCGACGAAATTGACGCCTTGCCCCTGGAGCTCCAGGCCAAGCTGCTTCGGGTGCTCGAAAGCGGTGAGTTTGAGCGTCTGGGCAACCCCCGGACCATCAAGGTCGATGTGAGAATCATTTCAGCGACCAACCGCGATCTTGCCGAGTTGGTCAGCGCGGGCAGTTTTCGGCAAGACATGTACTACCGTTTGAACATTTTCCAGATCACCGTGCCGCCTCTGCGCGAACGGCGGGACGACATCTTGCCGCTGGTGTGGTCTTTTGTGCAAGAGTTCAGTAAGAGCATGGACAAGCGGATCGAATCCATCTCGCCCAAGAGCGTGCAAGCCATGCAAACCTATTCCTGGCCGGGCAACGTGCGGGAACTGCGGAATGCCACCGAGCGGGCGATGATTGTCGCCACCGGCCCTGTGCTGCAGATCGAGTTGCCGAAGAGTATGCAGTCGGGGCCAGCCCCGTCCGGGACCCTTGAGGATCTGGAGAGGCGCCACATTGTCGATGTGCTGGACGCAACCGGCTGGCGGGTAAGCGGCAAAAGTGGGGCGGCAACGATTTTAGGCCTCAACCCCAAGACGCTTGAATCGAGAATGCAAAGATTAGGCATCCAAAGAAATAGAAATAATTTCTGACATATCAGGAGTCTCCTGATATGTCAGGTAGCAGCACCTCTCAAGGGATGTACCCTTCCCCCGCAGTTTCCGCATAAGTTTCAATGATTTCAATATCATTGGAACTTATGCGTCGGCAGTAACACTTCTGGCACACATTCTGCTTTAAGCATCCATAGAAAGACCAAGGTGCGTTTCTCTTTTGTTGCGATAGGAGCATCGAAAAGATGCATTGGAAATTATCGGAATGAGGGAGAGATTGTAAGGACTATTGCAAAGCGATGCCTGATGTTTGTTGGTGCTTAACGGAGTGTGCGTCAGTGTATCAATACAATCAGGTTATTAATCAGGGTAAACCTGAAAGGAAGGGCAAGATGGAATTTGTTATCGCCGTGTTGGTTGTTGCTGTGCTGGTGTATGTAATTATTTACTTGGTGTAGTACGGATAAAAAAACATTCTACAAAGGAGAACAACATGGGATTCGTAATCGCAGTCTTAGTGGTGGTAATTCTCGTGATAGTAATTATGAAGCTCACCTAACATTCGGTTCGATTCATGTGTCTATCCGCTATGTTGATGGGTTAAAGAGCGGGGGCTTCGCCCCCGCGCACTCCACGCATGACAATGTCATGGTCACCCTGTTCAACCGGGCCGGCAACCAGCGCCTTGCTGGGATTCTCGCCGGTCCGGTTGGGCAGGGGTATCTCCCTGCTCACTTTGTGTGACCGGGAGATTTTTTATCGGGGCGTCGTGGCGCAAAAGAACGGATTCGGCAACGATATCGCCGGAAAAGTCAGGTGCAATAGCCATGGGTATGGCTTGACATATGGTGTTGCCTTCCCCACCGGGAAGGCGGAAGAAGACAAACAATTTAATGGCCAGTTAGCTCAACTCCCGAAAGTTCGGTTGTGGCACAAGGAGAAGCAAAATGCTCGAGACCATTGTCGTCATCCTGGTCGTCCTCTGGCTTCTGGGGTTTGTCACCTCGTATACCATGGGTGGACTCATTCATGTCCTGTTGGTCATCGCGGTCGTGGTGCTTCTGCTTCGTATCATTCAGGGGCGCCGCCTCTAACATCCCTTGGGCAGAGAGGGCCGACTGCTCGTGGTCCCCGCTTTTGCCGGGGAATCCTTGGCGTCCTGACCCGGGGGAGGGGCAAGAGTTTATTTAATAGTTAAGAAAGAGGAGGCGAAATGAACGCAGTCAAGATTGCGGCAATCCTGCTGATCGCGGCCGGGGTTCTGGGGTTGGTGTATGGCGGTTTCAGCTATACCACGGAGACCCATGAAGCCAAGCTGGGATCGCTCGAGCTGTCGGTGCAGGAAAAGCAGAAGGTCAACGTCCCGGTTTGGGCCGGCGTGGGGGCGATCGTGCTTGGCGGCGGACTCCTCCTTTTGGGCAGTAAGAAGAGCTAGCCTCAACAATGTAGTCCCGTTACCCGGGTAAATAAATATCATCCAAGGAGATTTTTTCATGACATTTAGAATCAAGTCCGTATTCCCTCTCGTTGCCCCGTTGCTTGGGTTTCTTCTCCTCCTGCCTGGGTGCGCGACGACCGGTTCAGGTCGCGCTGAAAAGACCACCGCCAAAATGGAGGTCGTGGACAGCGAGATACGGCAAGCCGTTGTCCAGATCGATGCGACTGGGATCTCGCTGGAGAAACTCATTAAGCCGGGGTTGTCCGATACGAAAGGGGCTTTTGAAACATATTCAGAAAACGTCGTTAAGATGGAGCGCTTGGGGGAAAAGTTGATCAAGCACACCGACGAGATGAGCGTTCGGGGCAAGGACTACTTCGCCGAGTGGGAAAAGCAGGGGAATACCTACACCAATCCGCAGATTCGGGAACTCAGCGAACAGCGGCGCTCCGACTTGAATACGGTATATAGAAAAATATCCGAGTCCAGCATCGGCGTGAAAGGCTGGTTCATTGCCTACATGCGCGATATTAAGGAAATTCAGTCGTTCCTCTCGACGGACCTCACTGACAAGGGAATTACATCCATTACTCCGGTTGCCCGGAAGGCCATAAGCGACGGGACCATTCTCAGGAATGCTGTTTTGCCGGTATTGTCCGCCCTCGATGGCGCTAAAAGAGAAATGGCTCAAGGTGGTGCGAATTAAGCGAAGGGTGTTTGGGGTTTTCAACCGTATTTGCTGATAAGCAAGAGGAGAAACAATGGACTTCGTAAGCTTATTGATTTCTCTTGCCGTAGGCGCAGTGGCGGGTTCGCTGGCCGGAACAATCATGAAGGGCGGGGGCTTTGGTCTGCAGGGGAACATCATTATTGGTCTTATCGGTGGGGTCGTAGGCGGGTTCTTGTTCAGATTGTTGGCAATTGCTGCGGGCGGTTTAATCGGCTCAATCGTGACAGCTACTTTGGGAGCTGTGATCCTGCTGTTATTAATCGGACTTTTCAAGAAAGCCTAAAAATTCTGAATCCAATAACAAAGGAGATGCGTTATGAGCACGAAAGAAGCTTATAAACAGAAGATAGATGCCGAGGTGGAGCTGGCGCAGGCGAAATTATCCGAGTTGCGGGCCAAGGCGAAAATTTCTGTCGCCGACGCCCGGATCAAATACGCTCAGCAGATTGATGACCTTGAGCTGGGGGTTGAAGCCACGAAGGCTAAACTGAAGGAGCTGGGCGAGGCGAACGAGGATGCGTGGGAGCATCTTAAAGAAGAAGTGGAGAGTGCTTGGGGGGCATTGCGCGATGGGGTTCGAGATGTCGGCGCCAAGCTGAAAAAATAACGCGCCCTCTCCTGGTTGTCGTGGAACGGCCGGCAGCACTCGCCTTGAATCGGTTTGAGAGATCGGGGAAGTGCCGGTGATATTTTGGAAAGCAGCGCAACTTGTTCCCCGTGAAATGGACAAAGGAGACTGGTCAACATGAAGGTGCGCACCCTGTTTTTGTTGCTGACCCTGGTCGCAATTGCCGCTTTCACCGCGCTCAACTGGAGCGCGTTCATGACGCCGACAACCCTTTCCTTGGGGGTTGCCAATGTTCAGGCGCCGCTGGGACTGGTCATGCTTGGCTTGGTGGCCTTTCTCGCGGCGCTCTTTCTTGTGTTTGTGGTCTATCTCCAGACCTCGGTGCTCCTTGAGGCGCGCCGTCACGCCCGGGAGCTGCAGGCCAACCGAGAGCTTGCGGGCCAAGCCGAGGCTTCGCGTTTCACCGAACTGCGCGGGTTCCTTGAGGCGGAGTTGAGGAGACAGGCGGGCCTGGACGCGGAGTCGAGGGCGATTGTGCTGGCAAGGCTGGACCAGCTTGATCGTGATCTCCGCTCCGCGGTTGAACAGTCGGGAAACACCCTCGCCGCCTACATCGGTGAACTGGAAGATCGTCTTGAAAGAGGGCGGGCGACCTGACTCGCCGACCACCGCCCTCCACTCCGAAAACGTAGATCACTTCGAGACATGATAAAAAAACCTGAAGACGTTGCAGAGAAACTTCTTGGCGTGCCCTATGCATCATTGGACAAGCTCACCAGGAAGATTGCCCGGCATGTTGCCGGACGAAAGCACATTGCCAGAAACATCGTAAGGGAATCTGAGGCAAAGACAACTCTGGGGCAGCGTGCAGCAGATGCGGTTGCGAGCTTCGGGGGTTCCTGGACATTCATCGCCTTATTCGCGACAGTCTTGGTCGTCTGGGTTGGTCTGAATTCGTTCATCCTTGTTGCGCACAACAAGATTTTTGATCCCTACCCGTATATCTTGCTCAACCTGTTTCTCTCCATGCTGGCCGCCGTTCAGGCGCCCATAATCTTGATGTCGCAGAACAGGCAGGCGGAAAAAGATCGGCTTCATGCGGAACATGATTATGAGGTCAATCTGAAGGCCGAACTCGAAATCATGTTGCTGCACCAGAAGGTGGATTTGTTGAGAGAAGGCCAGTGGGGAGAACTCTTGGCCATTCAGAAGGAGCAGATGCGGTTGTTGGGGGATTTGCTGGAAAAGAAAATCGAGGCGGACTGAGTTTCGGGTCTCACTGTGCACCGATCAACGTTGGCACGCCAGATGGAAAGTAGGCACAGGAGAGACCGATGAAAACTGGAGTGGGTTTGTGGATTGACCACAAAAAGGCCATTGTCGTGGTTTTTACGGAAGAAGGGCAAAAGATCCGACAGATATTGTCGCAGGCAGAAAAAAAACCCCGGCGGTCCGGTGATTCACCGCTTAAAGGTTTCTATGCCTCCCGGCAGGTGCCGGCGGAGGATAGTAGCCAGAGAATTTTCACGGGACTTCTCAATAGTTACTATGATGAGGTCATCGCGGATATCCGTGATGCGGAATCCATTCTGATCTTTGGTCCTGGTGAGGCAAAGAACGAACTGAAAGCACGTCTTGAAAAAAACAACCTCGGTGAACGCATCGTCGGCATTGAAACAGTGGACAAGATGACGGATCGTCAGGTCGCGGCGAAGGTTCGACAGCACTTTTCCGGATAACATTCGGCAAGAAGATTGAGGTTGTGAGTATGTCAGATACAAATGACGAGAATCAAATTTCCCTCGCCAATATCGAACTGAGTAAACACATTGCGCGACTGGAAGAGGCCTTGCTGGAAAAGGAGAAAGCCGGGGAGGCGCTGCAAGATTCCGAAAAGCGCTACCGTCGGCTCTTTGAGTCGGCCAAGGACGGAATCTTGATTCTCGATGCTGATACGGGCAAGGTGGTTGACGTCAATCCTTTCCTGTTGCACTTGCTCGGGTATTCGTACGATGCATTATGCGGGAAGCATATCTGGGAGCTCGGGGTATTCAAAGACATTGCCGCGTCCAAGGACGCTTTTCAGGCTCTGCAAGATAACGAATACATCCGCTATGAGGATTTGCCGCTGGAAACCCAAGAGGGGCAATCCATCGCCGTGGAGTTTGTCAGCAATGTGTACTTGGTGGATCACAGCAAGGTGATCCAATGCAACATCCGTGACATCACCGCCCACAAGCGGGCCAAGGCCGAACGCACGCGATTGATGGCGGCCATCGAACAGGTTGGCGAGGGCATTTTTGTGACCGATGCCCAGGGGACCATCCAGTTCGTCAATCCGGCTTTCAAGCGGATGACGGGCTACTCCGGAGAGGAGGCCGTCGGGCAGAATCTGCGCATTCTCAAGAGCGGCGAGCAGGACGAACTGTTTTATCGCAATCTGTGGGAGACCATCTCCGGCGGCAAAACCTGGAGTGGCCGGATGGTCAACAAGCGCAAGGATGGGACTCACTACACCGAGGAAACCACGATTTCGCCGGTTCGCGACGCTTTGGGGCAGATCGTCAACTACGTGGCCGTCGGACGGGACATCACCGATCATCTCCGGCTGGCTGCCCAGTTTCAGCAGGCCCAGAAGATGGAAGCGGTTGGCCTGCTGGCGGGCGGCGTGGCCCACGATTACAACAATATGCTCACCGTGATCCTCGGTTATGCGGAACTGGCGCAACGCAAGGTGGATCCGACCCAGTCGCTGTATACCGACCTTGAGGAAATCATCAAGGCCGGCAAACGTTCCACGGGCATAACCCGGCAATTGCTGACCTTTGCCAGAAAACAGACGATCATCCCCGTGGTGCTGGACCTGAATAAAGCCGTGACGAACATGCTCAACATGCTGCGGCGACTCATCGGCGAGGGTATCGATCTGCTCTGGCTGCCCGAGCAGGAACGAGCTCTGGTCAAGATGGACCCCGTCCAAGTGGATCAGATGCTGGCCAATCTTTGCCTCAACGCCCGGGACGCCATTGCCGACGTCGGCAAGATCACGATTGAAACGGGAAACGTTGTCTTTGACGAGGCTTATTGCGCTGATCATGTTGGGTTTATCCCTGGAGAATATGTGTTGCTGGCTGTCAGCGACAATGGTTGTGGCATGGACAAGGAGACCCTGGACCAAATATTCGAGCCGTTTTTCACCAGCAAGGAGGTGGGGCAGGGCACCGGTTTGGGGCTATCCATGGTGTATGGCATCGTCAAGCAGAACCATGGCTTCATCAACGTCTACAGCGAGCCGGGAAAAGGAACGACCTTTAGAATCTACCTCTCCCGGTGCGCGGACCACGCCGTCGATGCCCAGGGGGAAAGAGCGGTGGAAATCCCTCTCAGTCACGGGGAGACAGTGCTGTTGGTGGAGGACGAGCCTGCGCTCCTGAAGATGAGCAAGATGATGTTGCAAAAAATAGGGTATCGGGTGTTGGCCGCAGGCACGCCGGGCGAGGCCATTGGCCTGGCCAAGAAACACGCGGGCGAGATCCACCTTCTCCTCACCGATGTGGTTATGCCGGGCATGAACGGCAAAGATCTGGCGGAACGGGTGCACGCCCTGTGCCCCAATATGGAAATTTTGTTCATGTCCGGCTATTCTGTGAACATGATCGCGAGCCAGGGGGTGCTGGACGAGAGTGTGAACTTTATTGAAAAGCCATTCTCGATGAAGGACCTGGGCGTCAAAGTGGCTGCGGTGTTGAGCGGAATTCGCAAGGCAAGTGTCTCGACCAACCACCTTGACACAAAGGGAAAAGGCGGAGATTTATTATGTTGATTGAGGTTCAGAATCTTACAAAAGTTTATAATGGCAAGAGGGGGCTTCTTCCCACTAGTTTTGCAGTGGCAAAAGGAGAGTTGATTGCCATTGTCGGACACAACGGGGCCGGGAAATCCACGCTTCTGAAAATGTTAGCCAGCTGGATAGTTCCCGACAGCGGAAAAGTTTTGGTGGATGGGATCAACCTGAAAAACAGGATAGCATTGGTGCGCAAGATCGGGTTTGTTCCGGAAACGCCCAATCTTTTTGATTTTTTTTCCGTTGAATACAACTTCAAACTCTTTGCCCGTCTTTTCCAAATACCTTTTTCCCGCATAGAAGAAATCTTGAAAGAGTTTAATTTGCTCACCTACCGACACAACAAGGTCCAGGTTTTGTCCAAGGGCTTAAAACAAAGGGTGAGCATCGGGCGTTCTATTTTGGCGGATCCGCCGGTGCTTCTTTTTGATGAGCCCACCTCCGGCCTGGATTTTGAGATGACGAAAGAGGTTTATAGGCTGCTGAAAAGTACCCATGCTTCAGGGAAAACAATCCTTTTCACCTCCCATCGTCCTGAAGAGATTAAAACCCTTGCCACGCGTATCATGTTGCTGCATCAGGGAAGTGTGGTTTTTGATGGCCCGCCCCAGGAATATTTCCAGTCAAAAATTTACGAGAATCTCTACGCATGATAAGAAATATTGTCACCTTAACTTTGAATGATTTGGCCATTGCCTTTAAAAACAAGACAATCTATCTCATCTTATTTATTCCATTATTTGTTTTCTTATCCTTGCAATTCGTGGATCAGAAAAATGAAGAGCTGCAAACAATAAAGATCGGTCTCATCCAAAATGTGGAATATGCTCCGGTTATTATTCAAAGCTTGAAAGCAGCGGATAAATTATTTGTAGTTTCTTGGCTTGCCAATGAAGAGGAAGGAAGAAGCTCGTTAAAAGAAAAAAAAATAGATGGGTTTTTGCTGAAATCTGAAAAGGACCCGCAGAGTTTAGAGTTGTTGGTTTTGGAAAAAGCATCGTTCCGAACCATTGCCATTGTTGAAGGATTTTCCGCCTTGCAAATAGCCGTGGAAGGGAAGAGCAAAAACTGGCTTTCTGATATCAAGTCTCTTCGTGATAGCGGGATTCAACGGCAGACGTTGCCCACCTGGATCTTAATGTTGGTTTTACTTGTCGGTTTCATTGTAATTCCTGCGCAAATTGCCGAAGAAAAAGAAAAAAAATTACTTCTTGGCCTTTTGCAAACCCCGGTGCGGGAATTTGAGTGGTTGCTTGCCAAGTTGTTGTTAGGGATGATTTTAATCCACCTGGCAGTTATCTTCCTGCATCTCCTGGGTAAATTTGAAATTGAAAACAGCCTGAGTTATTTTGCCTTCATAGGCATTGGCAGTTTCTGCTTCAGTTCTTTTGGAATATTTTTGGGCTTTTTATGTCGCACGCAGGCAAGTGCCAGGACCTTGGGCGTCCTTTTTTATCTGCCCCTTCTGCTTCCTTCTGCGTTATCCGACTTTTCACAAAAATTACATTCCTTTGCTCCGGTATTGCCTTCCTATCAGTTTTATGGGCCAATCAAGGCAATCCTGCTGGAGGGGGGCAGAATATCGAGTTTTCCTCTGGAATGGACATATCTCTGTTTAGTCGGACTCATAACCTCTTTGTTTTCATATCTCTTACTGAAAAAACGTTGGCTCATGTGAGATAAGCTAGCTAAAGGCCCTTGGCTCATTCTGCCACCATGCCTTGCAGATGCCCAAAGCCAAAAGGAATTCCTGACATATCAGGAGTCTCCTGATATGTCAGGTAGGAGGACCCTTCAGGGTATTTCTTTTTCATTGCAGTTTTCACTTAGAATCTAATTATTTCAGTACCATAGGAGGCTGTCTCTTTGCGGCAACATCCATGGCACGCATTCTGCTAACCAATATCACTAACAAACGCCAAGGCATGTTTCCTCAGGGTGCGATCGGCCCCCCATTAGAAACGCTACATGTCTTGATCAATCGCTGTATCTGTTTACCAAGCAAATAATTTCAAGCAGGGAATTTGGCTACATGGCAATCAATAATTCCATTGTTATGGAGACCGAGCAAGGAGGCACCGCTGGCACTATGGTGGAGAGGAGGAACATGGTCTGGCTGTAATATCATTTTTGAAGGTTTTTTGAAGAGACAAGCAAGAGAAGCAAAGAGGTTGTTCGTGAGTTCAAGCGGAAAAGAGAGAAGGAGGGGTTTTTATGAAAATATTTAAGGCTCGGCAAATGTATCTTTTGTTTATTGTAATTCTGAGTGTTTTTTCCATTACAGGCTGCGGAGGAGGTGGTGGTGATGGCCAAGCTCCTATTCTAGGAAGCGGCGATGCCGTAATCGCGCCCACGGTGACCGCCGTAGCTCCGCTCAACAATGCCACCGGCGTACCGATCAACACAAAATTAATCACCGCCGCCTTCAGTAAGGCGATGGCTCCCGCCTCCCTCACTACAACAAGCTTTACCCTGGCCCACGGCGCAACGGCCGTTACCGGCGGGACGGTTACCTACGTAACGACCGGCAATGTGGCAACGCTCACCCTGCCGGTGGCCGATCTTCTGCCCAGCACCCTCTATACTGCCACGATTACCACGGCGGCAACGGACACGGCAGGCACTCCCCTGGCCAGTAACTATGTCTGGACCTTTACCACCGGAGGAACCGCAGACACCACCGCACCCTTTATTACCGCCACTGGTGTTTACGGTACTACGGGAACTTTGGCTGGCGCCACAGGGTTGCCCACGAACAGAGTCTCCACCGCAACTTTTAATGAATCGATGAACCCGTTAACCATCACCACCCCGCCTTCCTTTACGGTGCAGAACACAACCCTTGGCGTCCCCGTAGCAGGCACGGTGACATATTCCGTCGCCGGCAAGACTGCGACCTTTACCCCCACAGGAGGTGTTTTCGCAGCTAATACCCTCTTTACTTGCACGATCAGCGTCGCGTCCAAGGATCTGGCAGGCAATGCCATGGTTGCACCGTATGTCTGGTCCTGGTCAACCGGGGCTGGCTTAGACGCCACCGCACCCACGGTAACTACCACCAACCCTCTGAACGTTGCAACCGGCGTCTGTGTTAACAAGACCATCAATGCCACCTTCAGTGAGGATATAGATCAGACTACGCTCACCAACCTCACCTTCACGGTGGCAGGCAAAACCGGATTAATTACCTATGATCCGATAACCTTCATCGCGTCCTTTAACCCGGACACCGATTTCGCAGCCAATACCCTCTATACCGCCACGATCAAAGGCGGCGCCAGCGGAGTCAAGGATCTGGCGGGCAATGCCCTGGCGGTCGACAAGGTCTGGAGCTTCACCACCGGCACAGGCACCTGCGCCGCCCCGGTAAACCTTGCCTCTGCCAGCACGTTCGCGATTGCGGCGACCACCGGGATGACCACCAACGGTGCCCCGGCCAACCCTATTATTAATGGGGATGTGGTCCTGCATCCGACTTCTACCTGTGATGCTGTGGCCGTTCCTAACGATGGATCAATTGGTGCTTGTGATGGCACCCCGCCAACAGTCACCGGGAAGGTATACTCCGGCAACTATCTCCCGGCCGTGGCTATTGCAGCCAAGGGCGACCTGCGGCAGGCGTATCTTGACATCACTCCTGCAAATCTGCCAGGGGCAACCGCGATAGCAGCCGGCACTACACTGGGAGCGCCGATTGGTGCCCCGCTCGTGGAGGGAGATAATCTCTTCTATCCCGGTGTGTACCAATCCCTTACCTCGATCTTGATTACGGGCGACCTCACCCTCGATGCCCAGGGCGATGCCAATGCGGTCTTCGTCTTCCAGTCCTCCAGTACAGTCGGTACGGATGTTGGTGCTCATATCATCCTGACCGGCGGAGCCAAGGCTTCCAACGTCTGGTGGCAGGCTGGCAGTGCGGCAACGCTGCAAACGAACACCATCTGGAATGGCAATATCCTGGCCTATGACAATGTCACGTTGAATACCGGCACCATCTCATGCGGCCGACTGTTTGCCGGGGCGTCGACGGATGGTTTCTTGTCAATGCTTGACGATACCGTCATTTCCGTGCCGGGGAATGATCCGGCACGGCCTCTTTGCCAGTAAGAGGCGGTGGATTACAAAACAGGTCGGCAGAGTCATTTCTGTCGACCTGTTTTGGCAACCTGTGATATAAGAGATTGACAAATATTGCGCATCTTGCAGTTGCAACATGCACGGGAGTTTTTAAATTCTCCAGGAGAAAACCATGAAATTGATAAGAGCCTCAGTGACACTAGGGATGGTGGCATTCACTGTAATTGCCACCCCATTTGCAATGGCCGATGATTCGTCGGGCGTGTACGTCGGAGGCAACATCGGCCAATCACGCGCGAGAATCGACGAGGACAGGATTACCAACGGTCTGACGGGAGCAGGTTTTACCACAACCGGGTTTGAAGATGACAACCGCGATCTCGGCTATAAGCTGTTTGGCGGCTATCAGTTCAACAAGTATTTTGCCCTCGAAGGCGGCTATTTCGATCTGGGAAAGTTTGATTTTACTTCAACCGGGGTGCCGGCGGGAACTCTGAGCGGCAATATCAAAGTCAAAGGCGTGAATCTCGACGCAGTCGGCATTTTGCCCATTACCGAAAAATTTTCCGCCTTTGGCCGGGTCGGAGCGAACTACGCCAAAGCCGAAGACTCCTTTGTCGGGGGCGGCTCACTCACGGCGCTCAATCCCAACCCCACCAAGCGCGATACCAATTACAAGCTCGGCTTGGGACTACAGTACGCTTTCAATGACGCTCTCGCCATGCGCGCTGAGGCGGAACGCTACCGGATCAACGATGCCGTTGGCAACGATGGCGACATTGATCTTATCTCGGTCGGCCTGGTTTATCGGTTCGGCGGGAAAACAGCCCCTGCTGCCCCGCGTGCCGAGGAACCGGCACCGGAGCCTGTTGCTAAAGCAGTAGTGGCGGAACCTGTTCCTGCCCCGGCCCCAGCCCCAGTAGTGGTTCCGCCTCCGGCTCCGCGCTTCCAAAAATATACCCTCTCGGTAACGGAGCTGTTTGCCTTTGACAGCGCTGAATTGAAGAAGTCGCAACCGAAGCTGGACGAAATCGCCAATGCTCTCATGAGCGACAGCAAGATAGATAACGTTCTTATTGTCGGCTACACCGATCGTATCGGCTCCGACAAATACAACCAGAAGCTCTCGGAGCGCCGTGCAGTAGCGGTAAAAAAATATCTGGTAAGCAAGGGCGTCAAGGCGGATCGCCTGACGGCAAAAGGCAAGGGCGAGGCAAAACCGATCGCCAGCTGCAAGGGTAAGAAAAACGTGGACTTGGTCAAATGTCTGGCGCCCAATCGCCGGGTGGAGATCGAGCAAATTACGGTTAAGCGTCGTGTGAACTAAGCAACAGCCACACCGGCAGCCCGCATGAAAGTGCGGGCTGCCCGCAGACGTTAAAAAAGGAACCCAACAAGTTCCTTTTTTAATGCCTGCGAATCATGAACCTGGTTGCCATGACCAGCCTTGTCGACGTTGCTTTCCGCACCGCAGGGCAGGGCCTTATTAACAGAGATGGGGATGTTGATGGAGATTCGCTTGCAACGTGGTTTTACTTTGCTCGAAGTGATGGTGGTGGTGGTTATCCTCGGTATCCTCGCGGCCCTGGTGGTGCCGAAGATCATCAGCCGCCCGGACGAAGCACGGATCATCGCGGCAAAACAGGATATTGCCAGCCTGATGCAGACCCTCCATCTCTACCGCCTGGACAATCAACGTTACCCCACGACCGAGCAGGGGTTGCAGGCCCTGGCGGCAAAGCCGAACACCGTCCCGATTCCACCCAACTGGAAGGCGGGCGGATATGTTGAACGCCTCCCGAAAGACCCTTGGGGCAACCCCTACCAATACCTCAACCCCGGAGTGCATGCCGAAATCGACGTGTATAGCTTTGGCGCCGATGGCATTCCTGGTGGCGAAGCCAACGATGCCGACATCGGCTCGTGGGATCTGTAACCGGGGGTTGCGCAGATGAGTGGCGCGGTGACTCCCTGGAGAGTGCGGGGTTTTACCCTCATTGAAATGTTGGTCGTACTGATGATTATTGGTATTTTTCTGGGCCTGGTCCGCGCCAACCTGCGCCCCGGCGAGCAAGACCTGCTTCGCACAGAGGCAGAGCGACTGGCGCAGCTTTTGGATCTCGCGGCGGAAGAATCGCGGCTCACCGGCAAGTCCCTGGCCTGGACCGCCGACACCTCCGGCTACCGGTTCTGGCACCGGTCCCGAGAGAACGAGTGGTCGGAAATCCGTGACAGCGAACTGTTGCGCGCCCGCAGCCTGCCGCAAGGCATGACCATCTCGGACCTGCGCATCGAAGCCATGGGACCGCAGAGATTCATGCGGTTGGAGTTTTCACCCAACGGGCTGGCACTTGCTTTCAGCCTCGATTTGTCTCTCGGCACCGAACATTATGCGATCGCGGCCTCTCCGGTCGGAGATTTGCGGGTGGCCCCGGGAAAAGGAAAAACGTATGGCGAGATGGTGCCGCAGTAGCCGGGCAGGGTTTACTCTGATCGAGGTGCTGGTCGCTTTGGCGATCGTGGCGGTGGCACTCCTTGCCGCATTGCGCGTGGCAGGCCAGGGCGCCAATAATGTCGGCGAACTTCGCTTGCGTTTGTTCGCCGGGTGGATTGCGGCAGATCGTCTTGCCGAGCATCGAGGGCGCGGCGACTGGCTGGGGCTTGGTAGCCAAAGCGGCATGCAGCGGCAGGGCGGCATCGACTTCACCTGGCGCGAAGAGGTGGTTGCGACCCCGAATCCGGCATTTCGCCGGGTAGACGTTTTTGTCTTTCCGATGTCGGAGAAAACGCATGCTCTCGCGCATCTCGTTGGCTTTGTGGTGAATCCGCCGGGAGGCGGATGAATGCGAGACGGTCATCGAGGTTGCGGGTGCGGTTTTACCCTGGTCGAGCTTCTGGTCGCGCTTGTCGTGCTCTCGCTGCTCGGTCTGATGTCCTATCGCGGACTCGGCACGGTTCTGGACACCCGCGAACATCTTAAGGTGGAAGCTGAAAAATGGCGGCGCCTGGATTCCTTTTTTGCCCGCTTCGAGCAGGATGTACACATGGCGGCACCGCGGCCGGTACGGACAACCTCCGGCACTGCGGCGGCCTGGCTTGGGCGGATCGACCGGCCCGAGGCGACGGGGGAGCCGCTCTTGGAATTCAGCCGCTTTGCCTCGAGCGAAGGCGTGGACACCGCCCGCCGGCTTGGCTACCGCCGTAACGGCAGAGGGGAGATTGAATTGTGGATCTGGCCGGGTCTCGATGTCGCTCCTGATGCCGTGCCCATCCGCTACCCGGTACTCTGGGACGTAAAGGAATTCGAATTGCAATACCTCGGTGCCAATCTTGCCTGGAGAAATATTTGGCCCGGGTCTCCAGGCGACCCGCCCATTCCCCTGGCGGTGCGCCTGCGCATTGTGCTTGGTTCCGGGGAAGAACTGAGGCGCGTATTCGCGCTGAAATCATGAGACTCGGGGAACGGGGGGCCGCCGTGGTTGTGGCCATGGGAGTAGTCGCCCTCGCCACAATGGCAGCGACCGCGATCCTGGTGACGCAGAGTATGTGGTCGCGCCGGGCCGAACTCACCGCCGACCATCGTCAGGCGCAGGAGCTGGTCCAGGCCGGCAGCGATTGGGCTCGCGCCCTGCTCGGCGATGACCGTCGCGCAGGCAGTATCGACCATTTGGGCGAGCCGTGGGCATCGCGTTTGCCGCCCATTGCCGTCGAAAACGGAGAGCTGGTGGGAAGTATCGTGGACCAACAGGGTCTTTTCAACCTCAATAATCTGGTGAGCGACGGCAAGCTCAACGTGACGCAGCTCGCCCGTTTCCGACGGCTGCTGGCGATGGAGGGCCTGCCCGCCTCACTTGCCGAGGTGCTCGCCGACTGGATCGACGCCGACAACCAACCGCAGCCGCAGAATGGAGCAGAGGATGAATACTATCTTGCCTTGGACCCCCCGTACCGTTCGGCAAATCGGCCCATGATCGACGTTGATGAACTGGCATTGGTGCGCGGCTTCGACGCCGGCGTGCGGGCGCGCTTGGCCCCGTTTGTTACGGCGCTCCCCGGGGCAACCGCGGTCAACGTGAACACGGCTCCGGCGGAAGTCCTTGCTGCCTTGGCCGAGGGTCTGAACCTTGACACAGCCCGGATGCTGGTCGCGCGCCGAAACAACACCTATTATCGCGCCAGTGCCGATTTTCTCAAACAACTTGGCAAAGGCGCCACCGTGTCCGACCAAGACCTGTGCGTGAGCAGCGATTATTTTCTGGCATCGCTGCGCGTGACCAGCGGCGGCGCGCAAGTACGCGGCAAGACGCTGCTCACCCGTCTGAACGGGACGCAATGGCCCACAATCGTTTGGAGTAAGTATCAATGAGTCTGCTTCGTATCTTCTGTTCACTGCTGGAGCCGCCACAACACTGCCAGTGGGCGTTCATCGCCGGGGGCGGCGAACCTGTAACCGGCGAGGGTTCTCTCGCGCAGTTGCCGCACGGGGCGGAGCGCATCCAGTTGGTGATTCCCGCCTCGCAAGTCCTGATCACCCGTGCGCATTTGCCGCCTTCGGCCGGGCGCCGGTCAGGATCGCTGCTCGCGTATGCGGTCGAGGAGAATACGGCCTCCGAGCCCAACGCCAATCAGGTAAGTTGGCTCGGTTCCGCCGGCGATGCGGATGTGCTGGCGGTGGTTGATCGGCAGGGTCTGGAGAATTGGGGCGCTGCGCTCGGCGCCGTGGGGATTTACGGCTATGCCGTGTGCTGCGAAACCCTGATGCTGCCGCAGCCCACCGGGGGCTGGAGTTTCGCCTGGAACGGCCGGGAAGGATTTGTCCGCACCGGCGAATTTGAAGGCGCCGCAACCGATTGCGGCGACCGGGAATCACCGCCGCTTTCCCTGCATCTGCTGCTCGAAGACGCGAAAGCGCGCAATGAGGCGCCGACGGCTATTGCTCTCTATTTGACGGCGCCGGAGGCGATGCCCGATATTGCCGCATGGCAGCAAAGCTTGGGCATAACGATACTCCCGGCCCAGCCGTGGGACTGGCGGACGGCGCCGCCCGAAGCCGGGGTCAGCCTCCTGGTGCCGAAAGATCGGCCGTGGCGCCTGCCCCTGCTTATGCTCCAAAACATTCTCCCGCGCTTGCGGCCCGTGGTCTGGATTATCGGCATCGCCCTTGCGGTTCATTCGCTTGCGCTGGTCGCCGATTGGACGCGACTTGCGGTCGAGCAGCGGGGGTTACGCCGACAGATGGAAGCGAGTTTTCGTTCTGCGTTTCCCGACGCCACCGCAGTAGCGGACCCGGCCCTGCAGATGCGCCGCAAACTTGCCGAAGCGCGCCATGCCGTCAACCAACCCGATGACGGCGATTTCCCGGTAATGATCAAGAAAGTGGCAACCGGGCTGAGAGATTTGCCGGCCGGAGCCCTGCGCACCGTTTCCTACGAAAACGGACGGATGACCCTGGAAATCGCCGTGCGCGAAGAATCGCTTGTGCGCCAAATCGCGGCGCGTCTGCTTCAGGCAGGCCTGAAAGTGGAGACCTTGCCGGCTGCGCCAGGCACCGGACGCGAGACAGTCACCATGACCGTGAGGCCCTCATGAAAAATACGTTGCGCAATTTCTGGGAATCGCGGCCACCGCAGGAGCGCCGGGTGATTATCGTGCTGGCTGCGGTCTTTGGGATTGCCCTTTATCTGTTGCTGCTGCAGACGGCGCATCGCGCCCGGAAACAGCTCGGGCCCGCGGTTTTTCAGTTGCGCGCGGAGGCGCTCCGCCTCGATAAGAGCGCCGAGGAAATTGCACGTTTGCGGGCGATGCCGGCGATTGTGCCGCCGGAGACCAATCTGCGCCAGCTGATGCAAGCCCAGGTGGACTCCGCCGGGCTGGCCCGTTCCCTGGAGCGGATCGATTCAGGGGATGCAAGCCAGATAAAGGTCGTTTTCGGTGCCGTACCGTTTGCCGATTGGCTGGCATGGGTGGTAACCCTGCAAAAGCAGCAAATTCGTCTGGACTCTAGCCGGGTTGAGGCCCTCTCCACGCCGGGTCTGGTAAGTGCGACCGCCACCTTCATTCGGCCCAAGCTCTGATGCATTGGCGACTGCTTGGTCATGATCTCGGTGTTTATGCGGCAGGGCTTTGCGCCTATGCGATGTGTCTTTTTATCTTGGCGCCTGCTACGCTCCTCGATGCAGGTTTGCAGCGAGCCAGCAACGGCAGATTACGCCTGGCCGAAGCACGGGGCTCTCTGTGGTCCGGCACCGGCCAGTTCGAGATTCGCGATGCGACGGGGAGAAGCGGCGTCTCCAGGGATCTCGCCTGGCACTTTCAGCCGCAATCTTTGCTGCATGGACGTCTCGGCTTTGCCGTCGATCTCGGCCAGGCGGCAAAGCGTTTTTCGCTGAACATCTCCCCGTGGGGGCTTGAAATAGCGGACGCCGACTTCGTTTTTCCGGCTGCGGCCTTGGGACTCGTCTTACCCAGGCTGGCGCTCCTTGAGCCCACCGGAGATCTGCTCGTCCACATGCCGAAAATTTCTTTCGCCCATGACGAGATGCGGGGGAATGTTCTCGTGGAATGGCGGAACGCCGGTTCGACTCTCACGCCGGTTTCGCCCTTGGGAGATTACGAACTGCGCCTTGCCGGTGAAGCTGATGGGTTGAATGCCTCTCTGCGCACCATCCGGGGCCCGTTGCACCTCGATGGCAAAGGCTCCCGGGGAAAGAGCGGGCCGCCGGTTTTTTTTGCCACCGCCCGCATTGAGGCTCAGTACGAGCGACAACTCGCACCATTTCTGCGCCTGATCGCCATTGAACGTGGCGATGGCAGCTTTGAACTGCAGCTCAATCAGAACATCGGGCGCATCCCGGGCAGTGCGATCCGTCAACTTCAAACAGAGTAAAAATGCAGGAAATGAAATTCGGACGATCAAATCTTGTGGAAACGGCCATTGTGACTGTGCTGAGTATTGTCTCGCTGCTGTTGCTGGGGTTGGTGCTGGCGTATTGGACCTGGACCTGGCTTGGCCCCAGCCCCGAACCGCGCGTGGAAGCGGGTACGGGCCAAAACGGCGATATTGTCTCTGCTGGTCTGTTGTTCGGCAAGCTTGAGCGCAATCAGGGTGTTGCCGCACCGACGGGAATTGCGCTGAAGCTGCTCGGAGTCGTGGCCGCTTCCGGCGGACGACTCGGCTATGCGGTGGTGCGGCTCGAGGACAAGCAGATCCTCGCGGTGCACGAGGGTGAGGATATTGCGCCCGGAATTCGGCTTGCGGAAGTCCATCCGGAGCACGTCATTCTGGAGCGTAGCGGGGTGCGCGAAACGCTTACTTGGCCGGGAAAGAGCAGCACAGCGGGGATGGCCACTCCCGCTGTTAACAAATGAAGACCCGCCATTGCTTACCAATGATGGGCCTGGGGAGAGTTGAGCTATGAAGCGTTGCTTACAAACAGTACTCATGTGTCTGGTCATGGTGGTCTGCAGCGCGCAGGCATGGTCTGCCGATTCGGGAAGCGCTCCGCTTTCCGGCGCACCGGCGATGACGCCTGCCGGGCAAACTCCCACCCCGCCTCAGGCGGGCAGTGGGGGACAAGAGAAGGGGCAGCCGACTGGTCCCGATATGGTCATGCTCAACTTCGTCAATGCCGATATTGAAGGCGTGGTAAAGACGGTGAGCGAAATCACCGGCAAAAATTTCGTGCTCGATCCGCGCGTCAAGGGCACAATCAATATCATCTCGGTCAAGCCGATGTCCCGGGCGCTGGTCTACGAAGTATTCCTCTCGGCCTTACGCCTGCAAGGGTATGCGGCGATCGAGGGACGCGGGTTGGTCAGGATCCTCCCTGAGGCCGACGCCAAATTGCACCGCAGTCCCACTTTCGGCCCGAAGGACGCTTTACGTCCCGGAGGCGATCAGATTCAAACGCGAGTGTTCGCGCTGACCTATGAATCGGCCGCACAGGTGTTGCCGACCCTGCGTCCGCTCATCGCCCCGAACAACGCCATCTCCGCCATTCAGAACAGCAACGTGCTGGTCATTACCGATTACGCCAGTAATCTGCAGCGCATTGAAAAGATTATTGAGTCCATCGATCGGCCGGCCGGCACCGCGGAGCCGGTTATGATTCCGCTGTACTATGCCTCGGCCTTTGATGTGGCGCAAACGGTCAACCGCCTGTTCGCCGACACGGCCCAGGCCCAGCAAGGGCAGCTGGGTACGGAACCGACGCAGCGCATCATCGTCGTCGCGGATGCCCGCTCAAATAGCCTGATTGCGCGGGTGGGTGACCCCTCGCGGCTTGCCTGGATACGCCAATTGGCGGCAAAGCTTGACTCCCCAACCAGCGTTGCCGGCAATATCCACGTCGTCTATCTGAAAAACGCCGAGGCGGTAAAGCTGGCGGAGGTATTGCGGGCGATTTACACGGGAGAATCCCTGCCCGGCAACAACCAGCACCAGCCGGGAGGGGCCACGCCGGCAGCACAGGCGCAGGCGCAGGCGCAACCGCAGACAGCCACGCAAGCCGGCATCATTCAGGCGGATGAAGCCACCAACTCGATCATCATCACCGCCCCGGATCCGATCTATAACAATCTGCGCGCGGTGGTGGAAAAACTCGATGCGCGCCGGGCGCAAGTGTATGTCGAGGCGCTGATTGCCGAAGTTACCGCCGACAAGGCCGCGGAGTTCGGTGTTCAGTGGCAGGATCTGAGCGGTCTTGGCAAGTCTACTTCCCAGGTGTTCGGCGGCACCAATTTCGGCACCGCCGGCCAGAACATCCTCGGCATTACCCAGAACCCGCTCACCGCCGGACAGGGCTTGAACATCGGCGTTTTACGGGGCACGGTAACCTTCGGCGGCGTGGAGATCTTGAACCTTGGCCTCCTCGTGCGCGCATTGGAGACGGACAACAATGCCAATATCCTGTCCACGCCGACGCTGCTGACCCTCGATAACCGCGAAGCAAAAATCGTCATCGGGCAGAACGTCCCGTTTCTCACCGGTCAGTATGCGATTTCCGGCGCGGCGACCACGCCGACGCCGTTTCAGACCATCGAGCGCAAGGATGTCGGCCTCACGTTGCGTATCAAGCCGCAGATCTCCGAAGGCGGAACCGTTCGCCTGGATATTTTTCAGGAGGTGTCGAATGTTGACAAAAATAGCATTAAAGATCCCTCCGGTTTGACCACCAATAAGCGTTCGGTCGAAACGAGCGTGCTTGTTAACGATGGACAAATCATCGTGATAGGCGGCCTGATCCAGGATTCCGTCAGCGACGGGGCTTCGAAGATTCCCCTTCTTGGCGATATCCCGTTGATCGGCGGTCTTTTCAGGTATGACAACCGTTCCCGCACCAAGACGAACCTCATGGTCTTTCTCCGCCCGACCGTACTGCGCGACGCCCAGCGTGCCGATGCGCTGACCAGCAATCGCTATGACTACATCCGCGGCGAGCAAGCCGAGGCTGTGCCCGTCCCTCATGCCATTCTCCCCAACTACCCGTCGCCGAGCCTGCCTCCCCTTGAGAGTGCAGCACCGGCGGAAACCGTCAAACCGGAATAGCGCAAGGTCATGACAAAACCATCCGTTCCCTACGCTTTTGTGACCGCCAACGGCGTCGTTGTCAGCGCCTTTGGCAACGGCTTTGCCGAGGTAGCTGTGCGTGACGGTGCGCCGGCAGGCGCGCTGGCCGAACTGCGCCGCATCCTGGCCATGCCTGTGCAAGCCCGGTGTCTTGGGGCCGACGCCTTCGATGAGCTTGTCGCCGAGCTGTACAACGCCAAGGATGCAGGCGCGGCAGCCCTTGCGGACGACATGGCGCAGGATCAGGACCTGTCGCGGCTGTTGCAGGAAATACCCCGCATTGAAGATCTGCTGGACAGCCAGAACGATGCCCCCCTCATCCGTCTGATCAATGCGCTGTTTACGCAAGCGCTGCGGGAGGGGGCTTCGGACATCCATATCGAACCATTCGAAACGCGTTTGGTTGTAAGACTGCGAGTCGATGGGACGCTGCGTGACCTGATTGAACCGGCCCGCGCCCTGCATGCAGCCATCATCTCGCGCATCAAGATCATGGCGCAACTCGATATTGCCGAAAAACGCCTGCCGCAGGATGGGCGAATTGCTCTGCGGGTGGCGGGCAAGCCGATTGACGTTCGGGTGTCGACGATTCCAACCGGCCACGGCGAACGGGTCGTGCTGCGCTTGCTCGACAAGCAGGCCGGGCGGCTCGATCTATCGCGGCTGGGCATGGACGACGCGACCCTGGCGCACATGGATGCGCTGATTCGCGAACCGCACGGCATTGTGCTGGTCACCGGGCCCACCGGGTCGGGCAAGACCACGACGCTCTATGCCGCGCTGTCGCGGTTGGATCCGAAGGCGTTGAACATTATGACCGTCGAGGACCCCATCGAGTATGACCTCGACGGCATCAGCCAGACCCAGATCAATACCAAGATCGAAATGAGTTTCGCCCGTGCCCTGCGCACCATTTTGCGTCAGGACCCGGACGTGATCATGATCGGTGAAATCCGCGATCTTGAAACCGCGCAGATTGCCGTGCAGGCAAGCCTTACCGGCCACCTGGTTTTTGCCACCCTGCACACCAATGATGCGGTAAGTGCGGTTACCCGACTGGTCGACATGGGGGTGGAACCTTTTTTGCTCGCCTCCAGTCTGATCGGTGTTGGGGCCCAGCGCCTGGTGCGCAGGCTTTGCCTGGAATGCCGCAAGCCCTTTACCCCGGACCCGGCGCAGCTTGTCACCCTCGGGTTCACTCCGACAGAGGGATCCTTTTATGCGCCCCAGGGCTGCCCCTCCTGCAATCGTTCGGGCTACAAGGGGCGAACCGGTCTCTACGAATTGCTGACCGTCGACGATGGCCTGCGCCGGCTGATCCATGATCGCGCCTCCGAGCAGGTACTCCGTGAATATGTTCTTTCGCGCGGGATGCGCTCGTTGCGCGATGACGGTATTCGCTTGGCCTCCGAGGGTGCGATAAGCCTCGAGGAAGTTGTGCGCGTAACGCGCGAATAGGGGCAGGGTATGGAAGCATTCCGCTATGAAGCCCTCGATATGGCCGGACGTTCAGTCTCCGGGGTGGTGCAAGCCGATTCGCCGCGTCAGGCGCGGAGCCAGTTGCGCACCCAGGGTCTGCATCCATCGCAGATCGACCGGGTGCGGACCCGCGAACGTGCTCGGCAGCCGTGGACGCGCGGGATTTCCTCTGCTGAACTGAGCCTGGTGACCAGGCAGCTGGCGACCTTGCTTTCCTCGGGTTTGACCATGGAGCAGTCGCTCACCGCCTTGATCGAGGAAGTGTCTGCCCCGATGACGCGGGAGGTGCTCGGTGGCGTCAAAGCCGAGGTTACGGCCGGCCTCTCTCTTGCCGGCGCACTGGGCACCTACGACAAGCATTTCCCCGAATTTTATCGGGCGCTGGTTCACGGCGGCGAGGAATCGGGTGCCCTGCCCACCGTGCTGGAGCATCTTGCCGACTATCTCGATGCGCGGCAGGCGCTCAAGCAGAAAACCAGCCTCGCGCTTCTCTACCCGGTCCTGGTCACGGTTGTCGCAATCAGTATCGTCACCGGTCTTTTGATCTATGTGGTTCCGCAGATCGTTCAGGTTTTCCAGCAGTCACGGCAGAGCCTCCCTTTTCTCACGCGCGCGCTGATCGGGCTCTCGGATTTTCTGCGCCTGGCTTGGCCATATCTCGTGGTCACCGGTGTCGGCATCTTTGTCGGGGCGCGCATCGCGCTCCGCCGGGATGCGCCCAGACGTCGCTGGCACACCCTGTTGCTGCGCGCGCCACTGCTCGGGCCGCTTGTCCGGGGCGTCAACACCTCGCGTTTCGCCAGCACGCTGGCCATTCTCGTCGGCGGCGGAGTGCCGTTGCTTTCCGCGCTCAATTCCGGGGCGCGCGCGATGACCAATATGGTGATGCAGGAGGGTGTGGAGGGCGCTGTAGAGCGTGTGCGCGAGGGCGAAAGCCTGGCGCGAGCGCTCGGGGCGACGCGCATTTTTCCGCCGCTCATGGTCCATCTGGTGGCGAGCGGGGAAGTGAGCGGCAAGCTGGAGCAAATGCTCGCACGGGCCGCTCAACTTGAAACCCAGGCCCTTGAACGGCGCTTGGCGGTTTTGCTGACCCTGCTCGAACCGGTAATGATCCTGGTGATGGCGGGAGTCGTGCTCATGATCGTGCTGGCCATCCTGTTGCCCATCATGGAAATCAACCAATTGGTGCGCTGAGAGTGGTACTTGGCGCGTTTTTTCTCGACTGTTAGTCCATCGGCTCATGAGTTGTTCAGCACGCCTGACATATCAGGAAATTCCTGACATGTCAGGCAACAGCCCCTTTCAAAGTATTCTGTCCCCAGAGCAATATCTATTTTAATTTCTATTATTTCAGTATGATGACCGCCAGTATCCTGGCAATAAATCACCTGGCACATATTCTGCTTTGCAAGATCACTAACAAACACCGAGACAAGTTTTTTGTAATGGGAGACTCGTGCTCTTGCTTTCTTTTGCTGAGAGTTCTTGGCCAGTTGGATAAAGAAAACCGTGTGAAGTCTTGCCATCGTGTTGCACAGCGCATTCTTACAGGAGAAACACCATGAAAAAAATCGTTAGTCTTTTTTGTTTGTTGGTTGCCGTTTTTTCATGGGTCGACCGAAGTCTGGCCCTTGATCCCCTTGAGGTGCGGGTTCTCCGGCAGGGGGTAAGATCGAGTTTCCAACCTCTTGCCGAAGGCAAGGTGCTGGTCTCGGTCCAGGATAAGGACGGAGAATATGTCACAGGCTTACAGAGAGAGGATTTTTCCATCAAGCAAGGGCCAAAAACAGCGAAGATTCTTTCGGTGGAAGATGTCCAGGAACAGAGAAATATCGGTCTTAATCTCGTTTTGGTGGTGGATAATTCCTATTCCATGGAAGAGCGCAAAGCGGTCGAACCATTGCTGGCGGCTCTGAGCAGCTTTCTTGCCCTTGTTCGGCCCATCGACAACGTCCATATCGTCACCTTTGTTGATCCGGGGACGAAACAGCCCAGGGTTTCCACCAAGATGTTTCAGAGCAACGATGTCTCGGCCTTGAACCAATCTCTCCGGAGCAGTTTTTTCCCGAAGACGACCGATGGCACCTATCTCTATGACGGCATGCAGAAGGGGTTGGAGATCATCCGGCAGATGCCTGCGGAAAGCCAGAAGTTCATGATCGTTTTCTCAGACGGAGAAGATATCAATAGCAAGGTGAAAGCCGAGGAGGTTGGTTTGTCAGCCAAGGGCTTGGTCAATTTCGCCGCCTATGCCGTGGATTACATGGACAAGCCGGGCTTGGACACCTTCCTGACTTCTTTTGTCCAGGGGAATAACGGGATGATCCGCAAGGCCAAATCGGCCAACGATTTCCTGCCTATTTTCAACAAATTTTCCACCACCATCTTCCATCGTTACTTGGTCACTTACCGATTTCTCATCCCGCCGACAGCGACTCTTTTCAGTGTGCCTTCCTCCGTGAATATCGAGGAGGTCACCATACGGGACAGCTCTCCATTGTTGAATCATGTCTATTTTGGCACGGGGGAAAGCCGTATTCCGGGAAGATATGTTGCCCTGTCCGGCCCGGAGGAGATAGCGGCGTTTTCCGAGGAAAAACTCACGGGCACCATGGAGAAGTACCACCAGGTTTTGAACGTGATCGGCAAACGGCTGGTGGCCAACCCCGAGGCTCGGATAACCCTGGTGGGCTGCAATTCCAATAACGGCGTGGAAAAGGGAAAGATTGCCCTGGCAAAGAATCGGGCTGAGGCGGTTGCCGCTTACCTTCAATCCGTGTGGTCCATTGACCCGGCCCGGATGGAAATCAAGGCGCGGAACCTTCCCGCAGTGCCCAGCACCAGCCGGGTGCCGGACGGTATCGTTGAAAATCAGCGGGTTGAAATCCTGTCCAGTCATCCCGCCATCCTCGATACCATCAAAAGCACTTATGTGCAGGAACAAGCCGACACCAAGGAAATTCGAATCCGCTCGGCATTGCAGGCGGAGACCGAGATTGTGCGCTGGCAGCTTAGACTGTTGGGCGGGGACAAGGTGCTGGCTACCCGGGAGGGCGTGGGGAATCCGCCGACGGAAATTATTTTTCCCCTGGAAACGATGGGCCCTCGCAATCTTGCCGCGCTTGGGCAGCTCAGCGCTGATCTTGAACTGAAAGACAAGGAAGGCAATGCCTTCGGCGTCTCCACCTCTCCGATTGCCATCAATGTTATCAAGCGGGAGGAGCGCATTGCCCAGAAAATCGGCAATAAGATTGTGGAGAAGTATGGCCTGATTCTCTTTGATTTTGACCGGACGGAATTGAAGGATCGCAATCAGATCATTGTCAACAGAGTGCTCGCCAGGGTGGCGGAGCTTAAGACCGTGACCATGGATATCGTAGGACACACCGATAATATCGGTAAGGAAAAATATAATGTCGAGTTGTCCGAACGTCGGGCAAAAACGGTGTACGGCACCACTCAGCAAGCCGGGACATTGGTTGCCGCACAGATAAATCATGCGGGCAACGGACCCTATAATCCGCCCTATGACAACAGTCTGCCCGAGGGGAGATCGCTGAACCGGACCGTGATCATCACCCTCCAGTATACGGAGTAACCCTCTTCGGGGGTTTAATTGGCGTCAGCATCCTTGCTGGCGCCAATTTTTTTGTTCATTTTCTCAAGGAGAAACGACCTCGGAAATTTGATGCAGGAGCTATGGCAACCAACACAGGAGAACGTTTTATGAAAACGATAAGTTTTATAGCGTTAATGGTGGCCGCGCTGGCTATGGGGTCGCTCGATAAGCCGGTGCAAGCTGAAAATATGGACGTCCGCATCGAATCCTCTGCCAGGCAGTCGTATGTGTTCAAAACCTATCTTCAGGGTGATGATATCAAAATCGAATCCAAGGACGGCGCCGTCACCTTGACCGGGATTGTTTCCGAAAACTTCCACAAATCCTTGGCCCAGGAGACCGTCGCAGGCCTCCCCGGGGTTAAGGGTGTGGACAACAGGTTGGAAGTTAAAGGGGCAGCCCCCACCGCAAATTCCGATGCGTGGCTCCGTGATAAGGTGAAAATCACGCTTTTGTTTCATCGCAGTGTGCGCGCCGGCACAACCGAGGTGGATGTTAAAGACGGTATCGTGACCCTGCGGGGCGAGGCTGCCAGTCTGGCGCAAAAGGAATTGACGGCGGAATACGCCAAGGATGTGGAAGGGGTTAAAGGCGTACAGAACGAGATGAGTGTGGCAAAGACTCCGAAAAAGGAGCGAACGGTGGGCGAAAAGATTGATGACGCTTCCATCACTGCCCAGGTCAAGATAACTTTGCTTTCTCACCATTCGACCAGCGCCATGAATGCCAAGGTCGAAACGAAGCGTGGTGCGGTCACCTTGTATGGCAAGGCTAATAACGCCGCCGAGTTGAGTTTGGCCACCAAACTTGCCAGCGACGTAACCGGAGTGAAGAGCGTAACGAACCGGATGACCATCAAGTAGTCCGCGTTTAAAGCCCTCGTTCAAAGAAGCTGGATAACGCTGCCGGCATGCAAGAGACGGCAGTGGAAAGAGCAATCAGGGGGAATGCTGGGCCTGCGGGGAAATGCATGGAGACCAAATTGGTCACACTATTTTTCCAGTCTTTTAACCATAGATGCGCGTGACGAGTTCCGATGGTCATCCGCAGGAGTAAGTAATGAAATTGGTTTTGTGGATAGGTAGTTTTTTGTTATGTGCCACATCTGCACTGGCAGCAGGCATCAACGTGCCGGGCGAATTGAGCCATGTTGCGGGAGGGGCGCTCATCGCTGGTGTCATTACGGCCACTGTTGCCGACAAGTACTGGCCGGAGGACCGGGGCATCATCGGGTTTACAGGGAGCACTGCCGTTATTTTGATCGGGGAAGGGCTACAGATGGCCGAAGGAGAAAAGTTTTCGAGTTCACTCCTGGATATAGCGTCACACATGCTTGGCGCGATGATCGGTGCAACAATCACCGACCGGTTTTTACTGATGCCGGTTGTTGAGCATGATAATGCAGGCGCTACCAAGATCGGTATGATTATGCGGCAGAGTTTCTAGTAATTAGCAGAGAAACCATAATTACGGCATGCGGTAGCGAGTCTCTTCAATACAAAGGAGGAATATTATGCTTGGAACGATTTTGGTCGTTGTTCTGATTTTGATGCTGTTGGGCGCAATCCCCACTTGGCCTCATAGCCGAGAGTGGGGTTACTACCCGAGCGGCGGGCTTGGCTTGATTCTTTTGATTCTCCTCATCCTGATGCTGTTGGGGCGGTTTTAGATGACCGAAGCGTCTGATGCTGCTTGCAGAAGATTGGGCAAACGATTTTTGAAAGCAGAGTGGCGGCTAACTTGATCCTCAAGCCCATTATACCGGGCAGAGTATGATAGGGAGCGGATTGATGAGGTTTTTGTTTCCAAAAGCACAATAGGGAGGTGTATGAACTCATGCCGTTAATTCAAGTGGTATTTGTCCTGGTCGTGGTTGGTGTTGTTCTCTGGCTCATCAACCGATTCATCCCAATGGCGAGATCCATAAAGTCAATTTTGAATGCCGTTGTGATCATTGCCGTGGTTTTGTGGCTCCTGAATGTTTTTGGACTTTCCAGTTACCTCTCCACTATCCGTGTGGGGAGATAAGCCGTCATCTTTTCAGGAACGAAGAGATTTACATTGCTGCAGTAAAGGCAAAGACTCAACCTGAGGAGGTTCTGCAATATGGCAACCACAAACAAAAACTACAAACCAATGAGTCAGGAAATGCACTACATCATCGACCATGCCCATGCGCTTGTGGATGCTACTTCCGGCGAACTCGACGACCGGATCAACTCAGCCAGAACCGCACTGAAGAAACGTCTGGAAGCAGCCCGGGGCGAGTACGGCGATCTTGAAACCCAATTCCGGGACAAGGTCCAGACCGCTGACGAGTTTATTCATGTAAAGCCATATTATGCCATCGGTGGCACTTTCCTCGCTGGCCTGCTCCTGGGCTGGTTGATGTCCAGGAAATAGCGTGGACGCCTGCCGCTGATCATTTCCGGCATCTCTGGGTTGCCGGTCGGTTTGGTGAGATAGCGGCCCCAATCCTCCGGAATCGTTTGGAACTCTTGGTTTTGGAGATGCCGGAGGCCAAGATCCGTTTAGTTCAGGTGTACTCCTGGCCTGCCTGGGAGTGATCTTCCCCTTATTTGTGCTCCTGTGAAAAATGCACGAATCCTTTTGCCGCAACGATCATATCAACAAAAAATGAGAGGTAGTTAATGGTCAGCGGAAAACGCATGACACGATCCGGGGAATTCGCCGAGAGCATCATCAACACCGTGCGCGAGCCGTTAGTTGCCCTGGATCAAGACCTCAGGGTGGTCTCGGCCAGCCGTTCCTTCTATGGGGTCTTTAAGGTAAAGCCCGAAGAGACCGTGGGGCAGCTTATCTATGATCTGGGCAACAAACAGTGGGATATCCCCAAGCTGCGCGAACTCCTGGAAACCATCCTTCCCCAAAAGACAACCTTTGACGACTACGAGGTGGAACACGTTTTTTCCGCCATCGGCAGGCGCATAATGCTTTTGAATGCCCGGCAAATTGAACGAGGAAAGGGAAAGGAGCGGATCATCCTTCTTGCCATTGAGGACATCACCGCGCGGAAGAAGATAGAAGCCGGCCTGGAAAAGACCCGAAAAGAACTGGCCATCATTAAGGAAAAAGCAGATGAAGCCAGTGAATTCGCCGAGAGCATCATCAACACCGTGCGCGAGCCGTTAGTTGCTATGGATCAAGACCTCAGGGTGGTCTCGGCCAGCCGTTCGTTCTATAAGGTTTTCAAGGTAAAGCCTGAAGAGACCGTGGGGCAGCTTATCTATGACCTGGGCAACAAACAATGGGATATCCCCAAGCTGCGCGAACTCCTGGAAACCATCCTGCCCGAAAGGACTACCTTTGACGACTATGAGGTGGAACACGTTTTTTCCACCATCGGCAGGCGCATAATGCTTTTGAATGCCCGGCAAATTAAACGAGAAAAGGGCAAGAAGCGGGTCATCCTTCTTGCCATTGAGGACATCACGACCCAGAAAGAACTGGAGCGGGAGATTCTGAGTCTCGCCTATCATGACCATCTGACTGGCTTGCCGAATCGAATGCTTGTTATCGACCGTTTTAATATGGCTATGAGCCAGGCCGACAGAAACGGAATGAAGGTGGCCCTCATGATGCTCGACCTTGACAGATTCAAAGAGGTCAATGATACCCTCGGTCATCATATCGGGGATAAGTTGCTGCAAGCTGTTGCGGAAAAAATGACGGAAATCCTTCGGAAAGGGGACACCGTTGGCCGTTTCGGCGGGGATGAATTCGTTTTTGTGCTTTCCGACCAAAAAAACGTCCAGAATGGACTGCGGGTTGCCAAAAAAATTATCGATGTTTTCCAGAGCGCCTTTGTGCTCGAGGGACACTCGTTAAGTATCACCAGCAGTATCGGGATCTCCCTCTATCCAGATCATGGTGCGGATATCGACACCATTCTCAAGAAAGCCGACAGCGCCATGTATCAGGCCAAGCAAGCGGGACGGAATCAATACTCTCTTTATGGTCAGGCCTGAAGGGGTCGGTCCTCAAGAGGAGACAGCAACTCCGTCACGCTCCAGCAATCACCAGTCTTGTCGTGCCATCAATGGGACAAGGCAAAGTTGGGGCACTACTGCTGGCCTCGTTTTCCACCGGGATGCTTTTTGGCAGCCCCGCTCGGCTCTTGCCGCAACCCCATCCTGACCACGACCCGATGTTTCACCAATTCGCGTTCCAGGGGGATCACCCCTTCGGGAACGCGCTGGCCATCGAGCTCCACCCAGGCAACCCCGCGCTGGCAGCTGTCCGGATTCTCCACCTGGATCGCGTAGATCGTTTCCCCATGCCGATAGCGGAGGCTGAAGCCCGGCCACGTTGCGGGGATGACCGGATTCACTCGCAGCTCTTTGCCCCGCACCTGTAAGCCCAAAACCTCTTCCACCCAGGCCCGGTACATCCAGGACGCAGCCCCGGTATACCAGGACCATCCCCCCTGTCCGATCCGCCCGGGCAACCGATAGACATCGGCCGCGACCACATAGGGCTCAACCCCGTAGTGCCAGACCGCTTCGGCATCGCGGGCGTGCTCGATGGGATTGAGCATACGCAAAAGCTGCACCGCCCGATTCCCATCCCCTTTGCGGGCCATGGCCATGGCCATCCAGAGGGCGGCATGGGTATACTGGCCGCCATTCTCCCGCACTCCGGGCGGATAGCCCTTGATGTAGCCGGGCGAGGGTTCGGATGTCTCGAAGGGGGGCGTAAAAAGAAGCACCAGCCCTTCATCCTGGCGGACAAGGTGGTTCCAGGCCGACTCCAGTCCCTGCTCGGCCCGCGCAGGGTCGGCAGCGTCGGAAAGCCAGGCCCACGATTGGGGCAGGGAATCGATCCTTGCCTCGGTGTTTTCCGCGGAACCAAGGGGAGAGCCATCGTCGAAGGTTCCCCGCAGATACCATTCCCCGTCCCAGCCGGCCTGCTCCGCCCTCTGGATCAGGTCCTGCCTCGCCTTTTGGTAGGTTCGTCCCAGTTCCGGTTCTTGCAGGAGATTGGACATTTCGACCATGCCCTGCAGCAACTCGCAGAGGAACCAGGCGAGCCAGACGCTCTCCCCTTTGCCTCCTGCGCCCACCAGGTTCAGGCCGTCGTTCCAATCCCCGGTCCCCATCAGGGGAAGGCCATGGGGCCCGATGGTCAGGCCGTGACTGACCGCGCGTTGGCAGTGCTCGAAAAGGGTGGCGCGTTCAAGGGTGACCTCGGGGGTGGAGAATACCTCGTACTGGTCATCTGCCAGGATGGGGGCGTTGAGGAAGGAGACCTCGGCCTTGAGGATATTCGCATCGCCGGTGGTCCGGACGTAGTGCGCCACCACATAGGGGAGCCAGAGCAGGTCGTCGGAAATGCGTGAGCGGATTCCGGCCCCGGCAGGTTCATGCCACCAATGCTGGACATCGCCTTCCTTGAACTGCCGACTGGCGGCGAGCAGGATCTGGGCGCGGGCCAATTCGGGCCTGGAATACAAAAACGCCAGGACATCCTGCAACTGATCGCGGAAACCAAAGGCGCCGCCTGATTGGTAAAAAGCGGAACGGCCCCAGAGGCGACAGCTTAAGGACTGGTACTGTAGCCAGCGGTTGATCAACAGATCGGCGGCCAGCTCGGGGGTCTGCACTTCAATGGTGCCGAGCAGGTTATCCCACCAGGCTTTGGTCTGCTCGAGCGCCTCCTCCAGGGCATTCTCCTCCTGAAAGCGGAGCACCAGTTCCCGGGCGTGGGCCACAGAGTCGGCCTGGCCCAGCATACAGGTGATCTCCCGTTGCTCGCCCGGCGACAGTTCCAGGGTAACCCGGAGTGTTGCGCATGGGTCCAGCCCAGCGCCGGTCCGTTGCGAGAGCCGGGTCAGCTCCATGGCCGCCGGGTTCACCAACGTGCGGTTGCGGCCGATAAAGGCGGTGCGGTCGCCGCCGTAGGAGTCGGCCTGGGGGGTTATGGCCACGAAGGCGACCCGCTCCGGATATTCGGGGTGATAGCGATTTTGCGCCAGCACGGCCTGGGCCTCGTCATCCCAGTTGGTCATCACATGCATCTGGGAGGTTTCGCGGTTCTCGCCCAGGGTCAATTCCACATAGTAGGTCAGTGAGAGCCTGCGCCTTCTGGCGGAACCATTGGTGAGCCGCAAGCGTTGCAGCTTGACCGGCTGTCCGCCGCTCTCATCCACGGGTACAAAAACGGTCAGCTCCTGATCGATCCCGTTGCTGTTATGCTCAAATACCGTATAGCCTGCCCCGTGCCGGGCCCGGTAGGCCGTTTTCTCACGGATCGGCGCCGCGGTCGGCGACCAGAATACGCCACTCTCCTCGTCGCGGATGTACAGCGCTTCCGAGGCTGGGTCCAGTACCGGATCGTTGGACCAGCCGGTCAGACGATTGCGCTGGCTGTTGCCATACCAGGTAAAGCCGGCGCCGGTTTCGCTGACCATGGTGCCGAAGGTCGGATTGGCGATGACGTTCACCCAGGGGGCCGGGGTGTTGGTGTCGGGGCCGAGATAGATCGCGTATTCACGGCCATCCAGGGTAAAGCCGCCCAGGCTGTTGAAGTAATGCAGCTCCATGAATGGCAGCGGCGCCGAGGGCTCCCGGACCGCACGTTTTATGCTTAGCCTTTCCAGCAACTCAGGAGCCTCCACCGGCGCCCGCAATTGCTGGGGAAGTGTGCCGCGGGCCGCCACCAGCAGGACACTGGCCACGCTCTTGAGGAGCTTCAGATCTTCCTCGGGAATGAGCGCCGCATTGCGCAGGAAGATCCCGCTCGGTTGATCCGTCGCGTTCATCAGGGAATGGGCCTGAATCAACCGTTCCAAGCGTTCCTGAAGCGGACGCTCATAACTTCCGGGTTCCTCGTTGAGGATCACCAGATCGGTGGATAAGCCATGCATCCGCCAATAGGTATAGGCCTGGAGCATCTGCCGGGCCAGACTGATATCCCGGGCCTCGCCAATAGTAACCAGGGCTATGGGCAGGTCGCCCGAGATGCCGTAGGGCCACAAGCCGGCTTGCCCCTTGCGATTCTCGGCGAGCTGCTCCCCGGCCGCACGCAAGAGGGGGTTGGGAAACAACAGATGACTTGCCAGTTGCTGGAAGCGGCGCGCTTCATCCGGTTGAATGTGCAGCATCTGCAACTGCTGCTGGGCCGAGACCCAGGCAAAATCCATGGCCCGGTTGATCTCCTGGGGCTCGGAATATTTATCCATCAACAGCAAAACTTTTTCACGGCTTGAACCGGCGGCGAGCACCAGGGAAACCTGGGTGTGTTGGCCCGGCTGCAGGGTGATGCTTCGCCGCAGGCTTAAGCTCGGGTCGAGGACAAATCCCTGGCTGTTGCCGAGATCTTGCATGGCCCCCATGGGTTTGGCCAGGGGACGGCCACGCCCGATAAACCGTTTCCGGTCGGTTTCAAACTGCCAACCTTTTTCAGGCGGGCTATCAGCCCCTGCCGGCTCACAGGTCAAACGGTGCGCCACAAACAGAGGCAGTTCGTTCTCGCTGCGTGACCGCCGGTAAGCCAGGAGAACTTGCTGTTCGGGGAGCGCTTCGGTCTGGATGAACAGCTTGTTAAAGGCCGGGTGCTGGCGATCCGCGCGGTGGGGGGCCATGGAGAGCTCAACATAGCTGGTGAGGTTAAGATGGCGGACGCGGGTTGACCTGTTGATCAGGGTAATCCTCCGAATCTCCACGTCATCTTCCGGCGAGACGATCACCTCGGTTTCACTGTGCAGCCCGTTGTGGTCACGCCGGAATACGGCCCGATCGAGGGCGAAATTGACCGAATACCCTTCCAGCTTCCCATCGGCCGGTTGATAGGTGCTGGACCAGACCCGATCCGAATCAGGCTCATGAAGGAAACAAAAGGTCCCCATGGCATCACAGGTCCGATCCGACCGCCAGCGGGTGAGTTCCTGGCCGCTCCACTGACTGTAGCCGCCCCCGCTGTTGGTGACCATCACGCCATAGCGGCCGTTGCTGAGCAGCAGGCTGTGGGGAATGGCGGTATGGGGCGTGGTAAAGATGCTTTCCGCCGGGGCAATCTGGTCTACGCCCAGCAAGGTGGGCTCATTCTCCCGCGTCGAGGTCAGGTGTAGCGCAGGCAGGGTCGGGATGCGTTCCTGGAGAAGCGCCTCAAAGGCACGGACCCGTGGATCGCTGTGAAAACGGCGCGGAAACGGATTGCCATGCAGGAAGTTGGTCAAGGCCAGAAAAGCCATGCCCTGGTGATGGGCCATATACGCCTTGATTATCACCCCGCGCTTGCCAACCCGCTGCGTTTGCCGGCTGAAATCCATGGCCTCGTAATACCCGTAATCCGCAAGCAGCCCCAAGCCGGCCAGTTGTTTCAGATTCCGCACGGTTTCATTGGGCGCCAGGTTCAGGGCCAGCAAGGTGGCATAGGGAGCGATGACCAGCTCTTCCTCCAGGCCGCGTTTCAAGCCGAGCAGCGGCACGCCGAACGCCTTGTACTGATAGGTTTTGTTGAGGTCCATATTGCCGAAGGCGGATTCGGAAATACCCCACGGTACGCGCCGCTTGCGGCCATAGGTGATCTGGACCTGCACCGCTTCCCGGGCTGCCTTGTCCAAAAGCGAGTGGCCGTAGGAGTACTGGAACAAAAGTGGCATCAGGTATTCAAACATGGTCCCGGCCCAACTAAGCAGCACGCGCTGTCTCCCGATAGCCCCATACAGTCGGCTCATGGAAAACCAATGCTCCAGAGGGATATCGCCCCGGGCAATGGCAACGAAACTCCCGAACCGCGCCTCGCTGGCCAGAAGATCGTAACGGGAAGTGTCCAAAACGTCGGTGGAGACATTAAAGCCGATGGCAAACAGTTTACTTTCCCGGTCATAGAGAAATCGCATGTCCAGCGCGGCGGACAACTCCCGAACATCCTCACGGAGCCGGGTCGTCATTCCCAGGGTTTCCCCGGCCAGCCACTGCGAGGTGGCGAATGCCTTGATAACCCGGTCGAGCCAAGGGGTGAGAGGCGCGCTGGCCTGGAGAGATTCCTCGCGGATCACGCGAAGAATCGTGATCGAGCCGATCCGGTCATGGGCAATATCGTGCAGCGAAGGCGCCTGTACAAGATCATGTCGGATGGCGAGCAGAGCCACCGAACCCAGCGGGGCCAGCTCCTCTGCGGTTTTTTCCGCGAGAATCTCGATCCAGGTGAGATAGCGGTCGCTGTTTTGGGCCCAGGCCGTGGCCTGTTGTTCCAGTTCCGCACCCCATGGCGTCGCCCCTGCGGCAACGACCATCGCCCTGACATTGACCTCAGTCCGCCGCTGCAGACGGAGAAGATCGACGATGCCGGACAACGGAGCATTCCATTCCGCCAGGAGTTGGTCGAGTGTCTGCCGATACAAATCGGCATTTTCTTCCAAGGCTGCGTCGTGCTTGAGGATTTCCCCGGTATCGGCCAGACCGGCAAACGCCTTGCCATCCAAAAGCGGACCATGCACCAACTCGTCAAGCCCCTGCTCCAAGGCCCACAGGGCGCCCAGCAGATTGCCGCTGTCCACCATGGAGACGTAGCGGGGTTCGAGCGGCACCAGGGTCTGGATATCGTACCAGTTGAGAAGATGCCCTTGGTGGCGTTCCAGACGGCCAATGGTTGCCATGGTATTGGTAAGCTTTTCCACGACCTGGTTAATGGCCAAATAGCCGGAATCATGGGCTCCCAGGGCACTGGTCATCCAGAGGCCGATGTTGGTCGGACTGGTTCGCATGGCCAGACTGTTCTGATGGGCAACCTGGTAGTTATCCGGGGGCAACCAGGAGGTTTCGGCGTTGACAAAGGATGAGAAATAGCGCCAGGTCCGCCGGGCAACCAGCCGGAGGAAACGGCGGTCCGTTTCGGGTAACGGTTTTTCCCGACGCTGTTCAATGGGGCGCAGATTGAGGAGCCAGCCGAACAACGGGGAGAAAAACCACAAAACGAGCCAGGAGGCGGCAACAGGCAGGCTGGTCGGCATGACAAGCCAGATCGCCGCACCCACGATCATACTGAAGAGGCTCCCCAGGGCCAGGTGCGCGAGAAAGAGCGGTTGGTGAAGGGAGGCGCGCCAATGGGTTGATTGAGCGGTCCACTCCAACAAGTTACGGTGGGAGATCATGCGGCGGTAGCAGACCCGGATGATGGCATCCAGGGCCACCGCTGCCTGGTGCGGCAACAGCGCCCCATCGATAACGGCCCGCAGCAGGTCGTGCAACAGTTTGGTCGGGGAGAAGTACATCAATCCC
Source organism: Thiovibrio sp. Mzg5 (assembly GCF_055379285.1). Lineage (NCBI taxonomy): Bacteria > Pseudomonadati > Thermodesulfobacteriota > Desulfobulbia > Desulfobulbales > Thiovibrionaceae > Thiovibrio > Thiovibrio sp. Mzg5. The sequence continues at coordinate 2,776,601 of NZ_AP022872.1, forward strand.
TTGTGGGTGGTAGCCATGGTGAAGGGCTGCGCCAAGGGGTGAAAAAGCAGTTGCATGCCGACCACCAGCGTGGCGATGCCACCGATTTTCGGGGAGATAAACCAGGAGGCGGTCAACAGGAGCAGGCTCGTGATCGGCAGGAGGCTGCGGCGCAAATTGTCGAGGATCTTCCAACGGTTCAAGGGGGAAAGCGGGTTCGGTCCCTGTCCGCCCGAAGCCTGGGGAACATGCGGGAAAATCCACCCCGCTATCTGCCAGTCACCGCGAATCCAGCGATGGGCCCGACTGCTGTAGCTCTGATACCCTTGCGGAAAATCATCAAAAAGCTCAATATCGCTGGCCAGACCAACGCGGACATGCGCCCCTTCGAGCAGGTCATGGCTCAGAACCCACTCTTCAGGGAACCGCCCGGAGAGCACCCGGCTGAAGGCGCGGACATCGTATATCCCCTTGCCATGGTACGATCCTTCCCCGCTTAAGTCCTGATAGACATCGGAAATCGCCTGGGTATAGGGGTCGATCCCCACGGCATCGCTGAAAAGCCGGCTGAAGACCGAGGCGCTCGTGCTCGGCAAGGTCGGGCTCACCCGCGGCTGGATGATGGTATAGCCGTCCATGATCCTGCCCGTGGCATCGAAGCGGGGTTGATTGAGGGGGTGGGCCAGGGTTTCGACCAGTCTGCGGGCCGAGGCGTGCGGCAACTGGGTGTCGCTGTCCAGGGTGATGATGAAGCGGATGTCTGCCAGCTGATCCGGGTCGCCCACATATACCAAAGCAGGAGCATTTTCCGGCCGCGTCCCGTCGATCAGGCAATTCAGCTCCTCCAGCTTGCCCCGCTTTCGCTCCCAGCCGATGAATTTCTGTTCGGATTCGCTCCAGGTGCGTTCCCGATGGAAGAGGAAAAAACGCTCGCCGCCATGGCGTATATTGAGCTCTGTCAGGTGTGCTCGCGCGATTTCGAGCAGCCCTTTGTCCTCTTCACGGGAAAACGTGGCGGAATCGGTGTAGTCCGAGAACAGGCTGAAGAACAGATTTGCTTCCTTGTTGGCCAGGTAGCGAATCTCCAGCTTTTCCACCTCGTCTCGGATCGTCTCCGCATTCACCAGCATCATCGGCACGACCACCAAGGTGCGGAAGGCATCCGGAATCCCAGACTTCTCGTAATCCATCTTGGGCAAAGGCCGGGGCGGCAGAAAGCGCGTGATCAGGTAATTGACCACCTCGATGGCCAACTGGCTGACCGGAATCAGCAGGAGCAGGACCAGCCCGACCCGGACGGCCGGCGACGGCCCAGTCTGGCCGAAGCCGGGGAGCAGGCCGAAAACGACGATCAGCAAAACGAACAGCGCGGAGAAGCCGCCGATGCCGAAGGCGTAAAGAGCAGGGTGGTGGCAATAGACCCATTCCAGCGTGCGGTAACGGAGCTTTTCGCGGCAACCCAACAGCCGGGCCAACTCGGCCCGTCCCTTGCCGACCAGCCAGGTGGTGACGTAGCTGCGTTGTGCATCGCCTGTTGCTTCATGCCCTGCCTGCGTCGCCAGCGTGATAACGCGCTCGGCAACCTGTTCCTCGGGTTGGCCGGCAGCGTGGGCAAGGTCTTCCACCGCCCGCCGACAACGGTCGCGGGTTGCGAAATCCATTTTTGCATAAATCCCGGAAGGATCGCGGCGCAACACCTGCTCCACCCGGCTGAGTTGCTCGAAGATCTCACGCCAGTCAAGCTGGGCAAGCTGACGCAGGCTGGTGAAGGCATTGCCGCTGGCCAACTGCTCCCTGGCCTGCCGGTTCTGTTCCCGTAGATTAAGGTCGTGCAGGGGGGTTTTGAGCGTGCGCTCAAGCCAGTTTTTGATCGGCGCCAAGGCGGCGGCCTCGTCGTACAGCAGACTGACCAACTGCGTAGCGAAATACGGACTGGGATGCAACTCTGAGGTGGCGAGTTCCTCTAAAATTGCGAAGAGTTGGTTGGCATCGCGGCGATTGGCGGCTATCAGCCGGTTGGCCCAAAAATCGGCCAACTGACGTTCGCGCAGATTGGTCAGAGCGGTCACGGCCAGATTCTGGATGCTCTCGATCAGCGCGATGCGCAGCATCTGGGGGGTCGCCCAGAGTTCGCCGATGGTCAGCGTGCGCACGGATTGGTAGGCTTCGATAAACGCCAGGATATTCTCCCGATCAAGACGCAGCTCTGTATGGGAAACAAGATTTTTGGCCAGACCATAGACGCACGGCAACCCGCGATAGGGATCAGAGGCCAGGGTGGGCAGCTGTTGGTAAAAACGCCGGGGAAGGTTCCGCAATACATCGCGGGTGTTCCCTTCCAGGATGTACTCGTTATCCAGGATCCAATCGGCCGCCGGCGTGGCTTTTTGTTCCAAGCGGCTCGCCGCGGCAAGGTCTTCACAGACCTGACGGACCCATTGCCGGGACTGTTTGAGGCGCTTGAGCAATTCAAAATTGCGATGGGGCTTCAGATCCACCTGCTGCTCCCGGGCATGACGTTGCGCATGCTCAATAACCTGGGCAGGGGAAAGCTTTACCTTGGGGATCCGCGCCTCGGACCGCCGCTCGCATTTGCGGTGCATGACGAACAGCGCCGGAGGGATATCGCCGTTTTCCCGGAGCAGAGCCACCGGACGCGGTAAAGATTCGACCGGTGCCTGGAGAAGCAGGACGGATTCCCCGGACACAAGCCAGCGGGCGTGATCCCGGATGATCCCAGATGCAACCCCGTACCTGGAGCGTCTTAACCATAACAGCGCGACCAGGCCGCCGATGGTGATCGTCGAGAGGAACAAGGTCAGCGTAGTAAAAAGGTTGCCGCTCGGAAACAAGCCCCACCAGGAGAGAACGAGAAAAGCAACTTCGGCTATCCCGCCGGACAGGATGACAGCCAGGGTCACGCCGTAAGCGCGGCGCCAGAGGAAAGGATCCGTAATGTGAACCTCTCCGTTCGTCCTCTTCTGCACCAAAGCGGTGCGGTGGAAGTCTTGTTTCCCCAGCTCCCGAAGGGCTTTGCGAGCTTCATCAGGTTTTGCGAAATAACCAATTAGAATGCCAACGCCCACGATTTATCCTTTACGCAACATAGCCTGAGGATCCTGTCAACGTGAAGTATTTCCCGTGACTGAAGTGCTCAGAAAGGAACTGTGCGGACTGTTCCAGAAGATTTTACAAAGTATTGGATCGAGAAATAGTGCTGGCACTAAAAGCCAATATAGACAGAGATGTGCCCGCGAAAGTCACCGGCTTGCTTGCTCCCGCCTGCATCCATTACCCGCGCCAAATCGAAGCGCATATTGAAGTTCCTCTGGATGTTCCAGCGAAGACCTGCGCCAATGCTGGCGATGGAGGTGTCTTGTTCGGCTTCCCCGGCCAACGGATTATTGGCAGCCTTGGCGAGGTCACAAAACAGCAAGCCGCGCAGGTTGCCTTCGCCGGGGATCAGTTCACCCGCCAGATTGGGCGTATAGAGTTCGAGATTGACGGAATAGCCGGTATCGCGGACAATTTCGCGCTCCAGAAAGCCGCGAACGGAAGTCGCGCCGGTAATGCCGAATTGTTCGCCGGAGACGAGGGCATCATCGGTGTACTGTGCGTTGAACGCGGCGCGGACTTGCCAGTTGCTCTCAAAGGCCTTCACCGTGCTGGCGCCAAAGCGAAGGATCGTGTAATGGGAAGACGCTCCATCCCCGCCATAGGGACTCGGCCGCGCCGCATCGAAATCACTCCCTTTTCCATTATCTGCCCCAGGTATATTGTGCGATAAGGTAATATAAAAATCGGAGATCCGCCCGGGCTTTGCCCAATTGCCGCTGTATGCCAGGCTCACGGGCCTCACGGTGATATCCACCGCAGCCGGCCCGCAGCCGGTCACGCCGAAATCGCCGAGCGTGCAGTCGTTTTCGTAGGCGCGATAATCGAGGCCGTAAACGAGCCGGTGCGAATATTCGCCTCGCCGCTTCAGCAACTGGTTATAGCGCAAGCCGTAAACAGCGCCCTGGCCGGAGAAAGCGAGCGGCCCGGCAACGGTTTGTGCGGTGCCGGCGCTTACATCCGAGTACGCGATGATGAAATCCATGGAATCGCCCAGAGAATACAGCGGCAGCCGATAGCTCGCGCTGTAGAGGCTTACCTGATCCTCCTTCCCCGGCGAGGTGACGTAATTGAGCGTGCCAACGTGATCGCGGTTGAACAGGTTGGCATGCTGCATGCCGACGCCGAGACGAAAGTCGCCCGTCTGCGGGTTGCCGGTATTGTCAAAGGTTAGAAATCCCTTGAGCGGCCGGACATCGATGACTTCGACGGTGGCGTCCACCACGCTCTGTTTTTCGCCGGGGCGCAAGACCACATCCACCTGTTTGGCCGGATTCTCGTTGCAAAGCTGCGCGTCCGCTGAGATATCCCCCGCTCTGGGTGAAACTTCTTCCCTGAGCGCCGGAAGGCCGGCGCGGATGTTCAAATCATCAAAAAAACGGTTGCCTTGGATGGTGACCTTGCCGATCCGCGATTCGATGACCCGCAGCGTGACTATCCCCTGGTCGAGGTCCTGTTCGGGGGCGACCACCCATACCACGCTAAAACCTCCGGCGCGATAGCGCTGCCGGAGAGCTTCGATGGCGCGCTGCACATCGGCATACTCGCGGTTTTTGCCGGTGAAGGGCTTGAGCACCGCGTCTATTTCATCGGACTGGAGCAACGTATTGCCTTCGATCTTGAAACGATCAATATCGAAACGCTCCGTCTGTGTCTGGGCAAAGCAAGGCGCCGATGTCAGCAGCAGCGCCACCGCAAGTACCATGCAACGAAAAATTAACGGCATGTCACCCCCTCTCCTGAACTCCGGTAAATCCTGAACAAAAAGTTATTTCTCATCGACTTTCTCAAATTGCTGCGGGAATGACCAGGTTTCAAAAAAATCTCCCCCGAAATCAGAATCGTAACGATTCAGGCGTGCGTTGAAATCGTTTGTCCCCCGCATCACGTCGAATCCCGGGTCAGCGTTGTTTGGATTCAAAGAGATATGCCAGAAGTTGCCGGGACGGTAGTAGAACTCGTTATTAATTACTCCGGCAAAAACAACCTGCACCGGATTGAAACCCAAAACTGGCTCGGCAGCAGCACCGATGATGATGAGGTTGTTGGGCGTGAAACCAAGGGTGTAATTGCTGTTGGCCGCAAGGCTGCCCTGGGTGATGGCGTATGGTCCGCCCAAGGCACTTTCGCCGGGGACGCGCGTGAGCGCGCCAGAAAGTACGGTATCTGCGGTGTCGGTGATGCCGAGTGCCGGGTTGTTTACCACCCCCGTAAAGCTAAAGGTCAGTGCCGGATCGTTCGTCCCGAAGATTTTGCTCTGGGGATTTGCGGCAACATTCAGCGGTGCTGGGGTGATTGTGAGTGTGTTGCCGGTGTAGGCGATGCTGTAGTTGCTGTTCGCAGCCAGACTGCCCTGGCTGATGGCGTAAGGTCCGCTCGCGACGCTCTCGCCCGCCGCGCGGCTGAGTGCGCCGCTCAATACGGTGGCCGCCGTGTCAGCGAATTGAAAGGGGCCGGTGGTGTAACTCAGCAGCGGGTCGGTCGTGCCGTAGGTCTTGGTGACGGGGTTGGCCGTCACACTCAAGGCGGCTTTATTGATGGTACTGAGGAGATTGTCGATGTAGGTGATGGTGTAGTTGGTGCTCATGTCGGCATTGAGCGCATCTTTGATCGTGACGCCGGAAGCACGGACGGTCTTGTTGCCGATACCGAAGTTCTTGTCAAGGAAGGCCTGGCTGCCGGCGCTGTTCACCACATCCCCGGCCCCGGCGATGGCGCCGACCGTCCCCGTGCCCGTGGCGGCGAGGGTGCCGTCGTAGGTCTTGGTGACGGGGTTGGCTGTCACGCTCAAGGGGGCTTTGTTGATGGTGCTGACGAGGTTGTCGATGTAGGTGATGGTGTAGTTGGTGCTCATGTCGGCATTGAGCGCATCTTTGATCGTGACGCCGGAAGCACGGACGGTCTTGTTGCCGATACCGAAGTTCTTGTCAAGGAAGGCCTGGCTGCCGGCGCTGTTCACCACATCCCCGGCCCCGGCGATGGCGCCGACCGTCCCCGTGCCCGTGGCGGCGAGGGTGCCGTCGTAGGTCTTGGTGACGGGGTTGGCCGTCACGCTCAAGGGGGCTTTGTTGATGGTGCTGACGAGGTTGTCGATGTAGGTGATGGTGTAGTTGGTGCTCATGTCGGCATTGAGCGCATCTTTGATCGTGACGCCGGAAGCACGGACGGTCTTGTTGCCGATACCGAAGTTCTTGTCAAGGAAGGCCTGGCTGCCGGCGCTGTTCACCACATCCCCGGCCCCGGCGATGGCGCCGACCGTCCCCGTGCCCGTGGCGGCGAGGGTGCCGTCGTAGGTCTTGGTGACGGGGTTGGCTGTCACGCTCAAGGGGGCTTTGTTGATGGTGCTGACGAGGTTGTCGATGTAGGTGATGGTGTAGTTGGTGCTCATGTCGGCATTGAGCGCATCTTTGATCGTGACGCCGGAAGCACGGACGGTCTTGTTGCCGATACCGAAGTTCTTGTCAAGGAAGGCCTGGCTGCCGGCGCTGTTCACCACATCCCCGGCACCGGCGATGGCACCGACCGTACCCGTGCCTATGGCTGCGAGGGTGCCGTCGTAGGTCTTGGTGACGGCGTTGGCTGTCACGCTCAAGGCGGCTTTGTTGATGTCCGCCGTCGCAGTCCCGGAACCGCTGCCGAATAGAGAAAATCTGCCGCTATCGCCACCAACGAGGGTAAAACCGGCATAAGTGATCGTCTTCCCGGCAACAGCGTTCTTGTCCGAGAAAGTTGCCCCTGAACCAGGGTCGACCAGTGTGACGGCACCACCGTCAGTGGGTGTACCCTTGAACGAAAGTGTTGCCGCGTTCGTACCATCATAGGTCTTATTGTTTCCCTGCGCGAACACCCACGCTTTTGCGTCCAAGAGTGCTGACACCTTTGTAACGTAACTTGCAATTTCCGCACTTGTATTGACGTATCCATTCGGATTGAAGCGAATTATTGCCCGAGGGGTGACAACAGAACCTGGACCCACGAAGGTAACCGTCCCCCCGGCGGCACCGGGACCGGTGCCATCATTGTCGGCGCGCAGAATCACGGAATCGAGATTAGTGTCGGCGGTGATCACGCCGTTTACGATCACGTTGTTGTTGGCGCGCAGGTTCACGGAACCACCACCGTTGGCGGTGACCGTGGTAACGCTCACATTATGCCCGGCGCTCACATCGATCACTGCAGTGTTGGCACTGGCGACGAGCGAGGCATTGGCGATCACGTCATTGCCAGCGATCAACTCGATCCCGGCGCCAATGGTGCTGGCGGTCATCGCGGCGTTGACAAGCACGTCATGTCCCGCGTTCAGCGTAAGGGTTTGGCCGGTAACCCAGGCAATCGCATCGGCGACAGTGATATCATTGTCTGCCAAAATCGTGCGGTTCGTCGCGCTCAAGCTGGCGATCACACTGGCCGGAGTCTCGTCCCCTGCGGCAGCGATTGTCCAATCGAAGGGGTCAAGCAGCCAGAGACCGGTCTTACCGTGCGGCGCCAGCGTATTGACTCTCGTGCCGTCGGCAAGCAATACATGCTTGCCGGAGGTTTCAATGAACCCACCGTCGCCGGAATTCGCGCCGCCGCGCGCAGTCAGGGTGCCGCCGATCGACGTGTCGCCCTCCGACCAGACGATCACTTTGCCGCCATTACCGCTGGTGATCGCGTCGGCCGTAACGCTCGAGTCAGGACTCACAGAGGTCACCGAGGCGTTCTGCACGGACGGATTCTTCCCTTGGTAGTCGCCGCCGACCAAAACGGTACCGCCACCCGTCGTGCCGGACGCGTCGACATTCGCCGCCATCAGCCCAACGCGATTGCCCAGCAGTTGGACGGTGCCGCCTTTGCCTGTCGCCTCGCCCGTGCCTTTGGCTGCGATCGTGCCGGATACTTGCGTGGTACCGGTTTCGGACTGAATGGTTATCTCGCCGCCCTGCTCACCGTTGGCGCTGAGGCGGCTGCCGGAATCTAAGGTCACGTCCTGCTTCGCACGCAGGACGATTTTTCCGTTGATGTCGCGCACCACCTGGTCGGCATCGATGATGCCCGCATTGCGAAGCACCGCGCCGTAAATGCCGACTTCCCCGCTTTGCGCAAGGATCTCGCCGAGGTTGACAACGGAATTATCGCTCGCCGTGACTTCTACCCTCACCCCCGGTGTGCTGGAGTCGAAGATCTTCACCGACTGACCGGCGGCCAGGATTACGTCGCCCTGAGGGCTGTTGATGATGCCGCTGTTGGTGACGTTTGCTCCGACCAGATAGACGCTGCCACCCGAAGGCGTGGTGATACTGCCCTGATTTTCCACCTTGCCGGCAAGCGAGTTGGCCGAGAAATTGAGCCGACCCTCGAGAAAATCCTGGTTGCTCAGGTTGAGCGTTGAGGCCACCAACCCGGCCACGTCGATGTGTGCGCCCTGCCCGACCAGAATGCCGCTCGGATTGATCAGGAAGACCCTGCCATTCGAGGTGAGCGTGCCGAGGATGGATGAAGGATCGGGACCGATAACGCGATTGAGGACGCTCGAGGCAGCGCTTTGCTGAATAAAGCGGGTGGTTTCGCCCGCACCGATCGAAAACCCTTGCCAATTGATAATTGTTCCAGGGCTGTTGCTGATGTTTAATGAACTTCCCAGAGTGGAGAAGCTGGCCTGGCCCGCAACCACGGTTGGATTTGTGCCATTCGCCCTGGCTTGGCCTGCGGCAAAGAGGGAGGCAATCGCCGCAGTAATGGCTATCTGTTGCCACAAGGTTGAAACAGGGTTGCCCCTTGCTGTTATCATCGATATCACCCATACCAGATGTTCAAAAAAGAAAAGTCTTTATTTTTTTGCTACACCCAAAGAAAAAGAATGGCGGGAAAAAGCACCTCGCCATTTTTCTGCCGACAGGACACCTGAAGTTTATAGCTGTTGATGGTACCCTTCCATTCTGTCGGAGGTTTGCAACCTCGGCGGCGCCTCAAACAGTGCAAATTCATTTTTCGGCAGCATCTCCAGAGCTCGGCTAGGGGATAAAGGGGATTTTTAAAATGCCCTGGCTGAGATTGTTTGGCGATCAGATGGGATATTAGGTCGTAACACAACAATCGAACGCAGCAGATGCCGCATTTTTATGATGCACCAATCGCACCCAAGGGAAACAGGCCTTGGCGTTTGCTGTTGTTATTTGAATAGCAGAATGTGTGCCAGGAGTGTTTTTGCCGGGATATATGCTACTATCATATTGAAATAATATGAACTTAAGTGACTAATGAGAGGGGAGATGAATGCTTTTGAGGAGAGCGCTACCTGACATATCAGGAATTTCCTGACATGTCAGAACATGTCGATATGACAATATAATTACAGGGGAAGACCCCCCTTCGTTTTCTGCGGTATCCGGTTCCAGATATATTGATATGCAGGCAGAGCGAGTGAGATCCTATCCCTGTGATCCGGAAGAGATAGTATGAAATTCAGAGGGTTATTGGGCCGAGGGAAAAGGCGGTGCCGGAAGACATGGTTTGAGCCCGTGGCTGTTTTCGTGTAATCGCATCCCCGCAGTAGTTCAGGCAGAGGGTTTTAATACCCGTTCGGCAAGGGTCTGGACCAAGGCCTTCAGCTCAGGGTAGGTGGAGGTGGCGTCGATCTGTTTGCGGATGGCACCGCCATTGGTTGTGCCGCGAAAGTATTTCCAGGCGTGGTTTCTGATTTTAGAGAGGTTTGGTTCCGGGGCAAGGTGGATCTCGGCGAGTTCAAGGTGGCGTTGCAGGGCCTTGATCCTGTAAGCCATGGAGGGGTGCTGATTCACACCCCCTGAAAAGATCCAGGGTGCGCCCAGGGCGGCCCGGCCAATCATCACTCCGGCGCAGCCGATTTTTTTAAGCAGGGCCACCCCCTGCTCATGGGAGGTGATGTCGCCGTTTGCAAAAATGGGGATGGAAACGCTTTCCATGATTTGCAGTATGACCCTGTGGTCAATGGGGCCGGTGAATCCGTCGCTCCAGGTGCGGGCATGGATGGCAATGGCTTGCGCGCCTGCGCCTTCCGCAATTTTGGCAATCTCCGGGGCGGTAATGGTGTGCTGGTTCCAGCCCGAGCGGATCTTGACGGTCACCGATTTTGTTGAATTTTTATAGACAGAGGTGATGATTTTTTCAGCAAGGCGCGGGTTTTTCATCAATGCGGCTCCGGCGCCTGTCTGGACGACTTTTTCCATGGGGCAGCCCATGTTGATATCGATACCGGCAATGGGCTGTTCGCTGAGGATTGCCGCAGCTTCTCCCATGGTGGTGGGGTCGTTGCCGTAAAGCTGCATGATCACCGGCTGTTCTGCGGCGTTGGTAAGGAGCAGTTCCAGGCAGTCTTGTTGCTGCGCCACCAGGCCATGGCAGTCGATCATCTCGGAATAGCAGAGGCCAGCCCCATATTCTTTACAGAGCAGGCGGAAGGGCAGGTCGGTGCCGCCGGCCATGGGTGCGAGAATGAATGGATTTTTAATGGGGATTGTCCCAAGGGAAAAGGTCATCGCAGGCTCATGGTGTCGGCTGGTTTTGTGAAATGAAACAACAGGGAAGATGGAGGGCAGCGTGAGCGGCATGCCTCCGTCCCGCAAGAGACTGAGAATTGTGTGATAGGCCGGTGCCGAAAACGAGGCGGGGTAAAACCGAACCCCCTTGCCGGGTTCGGGAGGGTTGGCTGCGGGGTCTTTATGGTGGGCAAGGCGCCGACGGCCACAGGGCTCGCAATATATCGGGCTTTGGCGCAGAGTGCAAACAGCAAAAAAGACTGTGCGGAGAAAAGTGCTTGGTTGGAGAAGGATGCGAACTGGGATGTCGTTGGCTTGCTAGTCTGCGCAAAAAAAAGAAGACCGACTTCGCGGGGAAAGTCGGTCTTCTTTTAAGGAGAAAGGAGATAAGAGTTGTTTTACTGTCTTTCTGGTAAAGCAACAAGCGTGCCAATGGTTTTATTTTTAATGTAATTTGGTTTTTTGCAGGAATCATGGGCTGTTCTGGGGGGTGGCTGTAGGCGGGAAAAAGTGGGCGGGGTACAAAATTTTGAACGGGAATAAAGGGGCGTAGTGGTGATTAGGCAGTTTGTGTTGTTGTTTCAGGATGTTGTATGGGTGCAAGTTTTTTTGTACCGGTGGAGAGAGAGTTTTGCTGGGGAGGAATTGAAAAATGCCATGAGGATCGTCAAGGTGGAGGGGATATTGCTGGACAGGGGTACAAAAAATTATACTTGTCTGGGCAGAATATCAGAAACAAGTTGTGGAACCTTTCCATCGGTTTTTTTGCCTGTGAACTGGAGTGAAGCCTTCCGGCCCATTTGGGTGTTTAATGAAAAGAGATCGGTCCGCCTCGTTTTTTTGGTTGGCACCCTTGGCGTCACTATTTCTGGCAACTAACGGGAAAGTGAGAAAAATAGTGGTAAAAAAAGCAAGAGTATACGATATAATGCAAAATAGTTGAATATGGCTTTAATGATGTGCGCATAAGGGGAGGGGTTATGAGAGAGTGGTTTGACGGCTTGAGTCTGCGGGTAAAGCTTTTTCTTATCGTTGGGTTTGTTGCGTTTTCCATGGTTTCAAGCGTCGCGATTGCCCAGTTCATCATCCAGCGGGTGCAGATCGGGGGCGCGATGTACACCGGCATCGAACTCAAGATGGATTACATTGACAAGGTCGCCCGGATCCGTCTCAATCTCAACCTCCTCAACAGCATTCTTAAGGGCCAGATCATGGATTACGATCCGGAAACCTTGAGTGGTCTGAAAACCACCAGCAAGAAGTTTGACGAGGCCATTGCCGAAATGCGGGAAAGTCTTGTTAATCCCGGAGGCAAAAAATTGTATTGCGGGTCATGCCACGCGGTGGATCAGGCCCCGGCGGTTATGGCGTCCTATGACGAGTTGACCGCCTCCTGGCCGAAGATGGAAGAGATCATCAACAATAAAATCCTGCCGGCCCTGGAAAAAGGGGATAAGTCCACCGCCCTGGAGGCCTTTGACGGGGAATTTTTTGAAAAGTATTACAGCCTGATGGGAAGCAGTAAGGCCGCGGTTGACGAGCTGCGCGGGGGACAGGAACTGACCAAGGCAAAGGCCATGGCCGAGGTGAAGATGTTCGGCCTGTTCTTCATCATTGGTGGGGTTATCTCTCTTGTGGCCGTTGGCCTGTTCGCCTTTTTTGTCGTGCAGATGCTTGTCCGTTCCATCAATGCCATTGTCAGTGATCTGGACGAAAGCGCCGATCGCATCTCGGAAGAGGCCCAGGCCACGGCCAGCACCTCCCAGATGGTGGCGGAAATGGCTTCGGAGATGGCGGCATCGCTGGAGGAGACCAGCGCCTCCCTTGAAGAGATCACCGCCATGGTCCAGCAGAATGACGCCAACTCCGGCGAGGCCAATTCCGGGATGAAGCAGAATGAGGCGATTGGTGCCCGGGCAAACGCCAATGTGGCGGCCATGCAGGTTTCCATGCAGAACATCAAAAAGGACAGCGACGCCATCGCCACCATCATTCGGGAGATCGAGGCGATTGCCTTCCAGACCAATCTCCTCGCCTTGAATGCAGCGGTGGAAGCGGCCAGGGCCGGGGAACAGGGCGCGGGTTTCGCCGTGGTTGCCGATGAGGTGCGCAATCTTGCGCAACGGACTGCCAAATCGGCAAGAACCTCCAGTGATCTGATTGAACGGGCCATCGCCAACGTCAATGACGGCCTGAAAAAGGTCAATGAGGTTGTGGCGGAATCCACGGATGTGGTCGAGGGTTCTCGGAAAGTGGCTATTCTGGTGGAAGAGATTTCCACCGCTTCCCATGAGCAGACCCAGGGGGTTATCCAGATCAACAAGGCCGTGACCGAGATGGACACCGGCACCCAGCAGATGGCGGCTAATGCCGAGGAACTGGCAGCAGCCTCCGAGGCAGTCACCTCCCAGACTTTGATGCTCCGCGATAATATCGGCCATCTTACCCGCTTGGTGGAGGGGAGTAGGGATTAGAAGAGGTAGCGGGGGGCGACCGTTCCGTCTTGCCTGACGACTTTTTAAGATTGTACGTTTTTGCAAGAGGCCGCACCCCATTCCGGGGTGCGGCCTCTTCTGCTTCGTCTTTGATTTCAAGATATCTATGGTGCGCTTTGCCGGCAAAGGGCGCATGGCAGGGATCCTTTTCACCATCCCGGTCAAGATTATCACCACAGACAGGGCAGGCTCAATGGCGCGGCCTTGCCCGCCTTTCGGGCATTATACAAAAAACACCATCCACACAGGTAACCGCATGTCTTTACGGGATTTGGCACGGGAACTCTATCGGGCGCAGCAACAGGTTGAGCGGCTGGAAAAACTTCTGCTTTCCGCAGCACCGGAGGAGGAGATGACGATTCAGAGCGAGCTGCAGGATGCGCGGGCTGAACGCCAGCAACTCCAGAAAATAATCGATGGCCGGAAGGATTCTGCCCCTCTGCCGCGAAGGTTCTGAAACCCCCGGCCTGGTTGCGCACTATTTGGGAAGCCGAGAAAGCGGCGAGGCAAAGAAAAAAAGAGGAGTGATATGTGCATTGATGTGCGAAAAACCTGTGAGTGCGGCGCCAGAACCGTTCAGTTTCATCTCCGCGATAACCTTCTGCAAGCAGACGTCATCCAGCGGGTATTCTGCCCGAATTGTCCCGGAGATGCTCCGTTTGATGGGCGTTCCATGCTCAACGACAACGGCTGGGTGGTTGAGTATGATATGCTCCTCGCCACCATGCTGCTCACGGCAAAATTGCAGCTGGACCCCGAGGCGGTGCACCCGGAATTCCTCTTTGATCAGGGCTATGCCTGCTGGCTGGAGATGTATCCCGGCGAACGGGAGGAGATCCGGGAAGAGAGGGAAAAGATCATGGCCCTTCTGCGCGAGGATCAGCGCCAGTATCTTCAGGCGATCCTGAGCTGGAACATCGACCGCGTCACTCGCCTCAAGGCGGCGGGGTGGCGAAAGGCTCAGCAAATCTGAGGCGGGCTCGGCTGCTCATTGGGGCAACCACCTCTTGAGGAGTTGCTCCAAGGTGCCATCTCTTTTCCAGGCTCCAAGGGCGGAGTTCACCGCCTTGAGCAGGGCAGGATCGTCGCGGCGCATCGCCCAGGCAAGCTCTTCGCTGGTCAGGGGAGTCTGGAGCAGAACCAGTCCGTCTGCGACGGTTGGGGCCACATAGGAGCCGAGCACCGGCCCATCGTGGATGAAGAGGTCGATGCGTTTGTCACGGAGCGCTTGCACTGCGGCATCCGGCGAGGAGAAGAAAAACGGTTCCGCCGTAGGGCAATAGCGCTGGACAAAGATATCCCCGGTGGTTCCCTTTTCCACGCCGATGGCCTTGCCGGTGGCAAGAATCGCTTGGGCGGACGGGAACTTCTCTTCCCCGTCTTTGGTGGTTAGGGCCATCTGGCTGATGGTGAGGTATGGCTCGCTGAAGGCCACCTGGAGCTTGCGCATCTCGGTGATGGACATGGCGGACATGATGATGTCAACCTCCCTGCGCTCCAGGGCGGGGATTTGCGCTTCCCATTCCAGCTCAACAAACTGGAGTCTGCTGTGGAGCCTTTTGGCAAGCAGGGCGGCGCATTCGGCTTCAAAGCCGGAAATCAGGCCAGTTTCCGCGGTCTTATGGATAAGGCAAGGGTAATTTGGCGTAACCCCCACCCGAAGCACCCCGTTTTCCCAAGAAGGCCGGGCGCTCCTTTCATTCAGGCTACAGCCGACGAGGCTCAAGAGAAGGTAGCCAGACAGCACGGCCATGATCTTTGTTGTCATTGTTTTGCGAGACATAATGCGCTCCCTGATGAGTCAGCCTCCAGACAGGCGATCGTCTGTTCGGCAATTTCCAGCTCTTCGTTGGTGGGGATAACCAGGATTTTCACCCGGCTGGCTCCGCTTTCCAGGGCGGCACATCCTTCCAGCCGCCCATGGTTTTTCCCCTTATCCAGTTCCAACCCCAGATGGGCAAGGCCTTCGCAGCACCCCGCCCGGATAAAGTCGGCGTTTTCTCCGATGCCGCCGGTAAAGATCAGCCCGTCCAGCCCCCCCAGCACCGCATGGTAGGCGCCGATGTATTTCTTGATCCGATAACAGTACATGGAGATGGCAAGTTGCGCTTCCGGATTGCCGCCTGCTGCAAGCTCCCCTACGGTGCGCATGTCGTTGGCCCCGCAGATCCCCTTGAGCCCGCTTTCCTTGTTGAGGATCGATTCGATCTCCCCGGAGGCAAGCCCGGTTTCCCGCTCCAGGTAAAAGATGATCGCCGGGTCGAGATCGCCGCAGCGGGTGCCCATGATCAATCCTTCAAGAGGGGTGAGACCCATGGAGGTGTCGATGCACCTCCCCTGTTGGATGGCGGCGGCGCTGGCGCCGTTGCCCAGATGCAGGCTGATGAGGTTGAGGGTGTTCAGTGGTTTTTTTAGAAATTCGGCACTTTTTTTCGCCACATAGCGGTGCGAGGTGCCATGGAAGCCGTAGCGCCGGACTTGATGTGCCTCGTAGAGCTTTTTGGGGATGGCGTAGCGGTAGGCGTGGGGGGGAAGGGATTGGTGGAAGGCGGTGTCGAATACGGCAACCTGGGGCACGGACGGAGCGCTTTCCATGGCTACCTCCATGCCGAGGAGATTGGCCGGATTGTGCAGCGGCGCCAGGGGGATCAAGGCCCGGATCGCGGCCAGGACCTCGGCAGTAACCCGGGCGGGTTCCTTGAATTTCTCGCCGCCGTGTACCACCCGGTGGCCGATGCCGCTGAGTTCCCCGGTGTCGGCGAGCGCCCCGGTTTCCCGGAGGACCGAGGCGATCAGGGCAAAGCCCTGCCGGTGATCGGCAATGGCCAGGGTCCGGATTGTTTTGCGCATCCCGGCCTGGCCCCCACTGAGAGAGTGGCTGAGGTGGCTGCCCGGTTCGCCGATCTGTTCGAGGCTGCCGGCGGCCAGCACCGATTCGTCCCGCATGTCGAAGAGCTGGTACTTGATGGACGAGCTCCCGGAGTTGAGCACCAGAACCTTCATGGGGTTTTCTCTTGTTTTGTCTGAACGGCCTGGGCCTGGATGGCGGTGATGGCCACGGTGTTGACGATGTCGGGCACGGTGCAGCCCCGGCTTAAGTCGTTGACCGGCTTGTTCAATCCCTGGAGCACTGGGCCGATGGCCACGGCGTTGGCCGAGCGTTGCACCGCCTTGTACAGGTTGTTGCCGGTGTTCAGGTCCGGGAAGATGAAGACCGTGGCCTTACCCGCCACCTGGCTCTCCGGCAGCTTGGTTTTCGCCACCCCGGCGTCCACTGCGGCGTCGTATTGGATCGGCCCCTCGATCTTGAGGTCGGGCCGGAGTTCTTTCGCGATCCGGGTCGCTTCGCGCACCTTGTCCACGTCGGCGCCCGTGCCCGAGGTGCCGGTGGCATAGGAGCACATGGCGACCAGGGGTTCAATGCCGTAGAGCTTGGCGGTGTCCGCCGAGCTGATGGCGATTTCCGCCAGCTGCTGGGCGTTGGGGTCGGGGTTCACCGCGCAATCGCCGTAGACCAGAACTCGGTCGGCCAGGCACATCAGGAAGACGCTGGAAACAATGGAAACCCCGGGCTGGGTGCGGATGATCTGCAAGGCCGGGCGGATGGTGTCGCCGGTGGTGTGCACCGACCCGGAAACCATGCCGTCGGCCAACCCCTTGTGGATCATCATAGTGCCGAAGTAGTTGACGTCGGCCACCGTGTCAAAGGCGGTTTTTTCGGTGATCCCCTTGTGCTGGCGGAGGGTGAAGTAGGTTTGGGCGAATTCCTGGCGCAAGGGGGAGGTGATCGGATCGATAATCGTGATGCCGGTAAGGTCGAGGCCGAGATTGCTGGCCGCGCCGCGAATTTCCGCGGGGTCGCCCAGCAGGGTGATCTCCGCGACTCCACGTCGGACAAGGATTTCACTGGCTCGCAGAACCCGCTCTTCCGTGCCTTCGGGCAGGACGATGTGCTGTCGGTGCCTCTGGGCCATCTCCACCAGATTGTATTCGAACATCAGCGGGGTGACCCGGATGGATTTCACAAAGGAAATCCGGCCTTCCAGCTCGGGCAGGTTGACGTGCGCCTCAAAAAGCCCCAGGGCGGTGGCGATCTTGCGGTCGTTTTCCGGGGTGAGCATGGGGGGCACAGCGCTGGCGTTCATGGCCGTGGTAAAGGTGTCGGTTTGCACGCTGACGATGGGGATGGTCATCCGCAATCCTTGGAGGAGTAAGGCGATCTGGGGGTCGGGAACGAAGCCCCCCGAGAGGAGCAGCCCGGCGAGGCTCGGATAGGTGCTGGAGAAGTTGGCGGCCAGGCTGCCTAAGATGATCTCCGAGCGGTCGCCCGGCGCGATGATCAGGTCGCCTTCCACCAGATGGTCGAGAAAATGGGGGAGGCTCATGGCTGCCACCTTGAAATCGGCCACCCCCCGGTTCATCTCCTCCGGGTCTCCCATGATAATCTTTGCATTCAGAGCCTTGGCGATCTCCCCCACCGTTGGTTTTCCCAGAAACGGTTCCTCCGGCAAAACATAGACCGGCCCGCATTCCACGCCGCATTCCCTAAGTTTTTCCCGCACCGTCTCCATGAGTTCGGGCTCCACCCGGTTGACCACGCTGGCCAGGATGGTGCAGCCCTTCTTGAGGAAGGATTCCTGGGCCACATGCAGGGCGTCGAGGATATCCTCCGGGGATTTGTCATGGGAGTTTAAGAGCAGCAGGATGGGGCAGCCCAGGTTGTTGACGACCTCGGCGTTGAACTCAAATTCAAACGGCAGGGAAAGCCCGCTGAAATCGGTGCCCTCGCAGAGGACAAAATCGCATTTGCTTTCCAGGTGTTTGTACTTGTCGAGAATGGTTTTGAGGATTTGGTCGGCGTGGCCTTCGGCGGAAAGGTGCTGGGCCTCGTCGTGGGACATGGCGAACATCTCGTCGTAGTCAAAATCAAGGCGGTAGCGGGTTTTGATCAATTGTAGGTTGTTGTCCGCGACCGTATCCGAGGGAATAATGGGGCGGAAATAGCCGACCCTGCGCAGCCGGCGGGAGAGCAGCTCCATGAGGCCCAGAGCGACCACCGATTTGCCGCTCTGGGGCCCGATTGCCACGATATACAGGCTCTGCGCCATGGGGATGTCCTCGCGTGGAATTATGCTGCCTTGGGATTAGGCCTTTGGCTCCAGCAGCACCAGGATCTCCAGATTGGCCGATCCTGGAAACATGTCCAGAGGCGCGATGCGCCGCGCCTGGTAGCCGTTGGCCTGCCATTCCTTGAGGGAGGGCGGAATCTGGTCCACCCCGCAGAAGATATGGAGGACCTTCTGCGGCTTCCTCCGGGCCAGCGAGGCGATCACCCCAGGCAGCGTGCCCTGGCGGGGCGGGTCAAGGAGCATCACCTCATTGGGCATGGGTGGGGGGAGCAATTTTTCCAGATAGCCGACGGTGATCCGGTGGGCGAGAAACTTGGTCTGGCCGCCCCGGTGCTTGTTCAAGCGGCTGTTGGCCTCGGCGGCCCGGATGGAAGGACCTTCGCCATCCACGGCCAGCACCTGCCGATAAGCGGGAGCGAGATAATGGCTGAACAAGCCGTAGCCGCAGTACAGGTCGAGCAGCGACTGGTCCGGGGCTGGGGCCATCAGCTCTTTCGCCCGCTCCAGCATGGTTTCCACCATGGATTCGTTGATCTGGGAAAACGAGGTCGGATGGAACTGGTAGCGGCAGTCGCCGTAGGTTGCGCTCAACTGGTCCGGTCCGAAGAGCTTCTTGAAATGCAGGGTCTCGGCGGGCCGCTTGGTTTCCAGATAGTAGTCGGACTGAGTGGGGTCAAGGTAGACAAAGGCCGCAGAGACTGCGACGGGAAGTTTCTGGAGATGCTCGCTGAGCAGTTTCATTTTGCGGACCAGCGGCCCGTTCATCAGGTCCACATTGAAGATCACCGCCTGTTCCGTGTAGCCGCCGCGGATGATGAGATAGTTGAGATGCCCGGCGATCAGCCTAAAGGCCGGCTCGCTGAGTTTTTGCTGAAGAAAGCGGTAGATCTCCTCGTGCTCTTTGGGTTCCAACGGTGAGGCGGTGAAATATTGCCGGTTCTTGGGCAGGGCGGCTTTGTCTCCCAACAGCAGATACAGGGTGGAGCCATGGAGGAAGGCCTTGCGTTTTGAGGTGGTGCGGTAGCCCCGGGCCTTGGGGGAGCGGATTACCGATTCGGGATGGCCGGGCAGCCGGTGCTGTTTCCAGAAAGTCATCAACCCCTGGTCTTTTATCTGCAGCTCCATGGAATAATCGAGATGGGCCAGAGGAGAGCTGTAGAGGATGGCCTGGCCTTCCGGGCCAATGGTTGAGGGGATGAGCGGCTTGAGAAAGCTGGCAAAGGAGCGATCAGTTGCCGAGGCAGGCGCCCAAAATTTTTGCTCCTCGGATTGTTCCTCCTGGGGGTTTCTGGCGCTTTTAAACCCACGCTCTGGAGAGGAATCAGCGGCAGTCCTGCGGGTTTTTGGGCCGAAGGTTTTTTCTGGCCCTGATTTTCTCTTGCGGCTGGGTGGGCGCTCGGGTGCTGAGGCAGGCTTCCGGCAGGGTTCCTCATCGAACTCGCAGCTTTCCGGCCGTGGCCTTTTGCTGCCGGTAAACCCACGACCGGGCGCGGAAGCAGCCCCAGGTCTGCGGGGTTTTTTGTCGAAGGGTCTTGCTGACGGTGATTTTCTTTTGCCGCCGGATGGGCGATCGGTTGCCGAGGCAGGCTTACGGAAGGGTTCTTCCTCGAATCTTTCCGGCCGTGGCTTTCTGGTGTCGGTAAACCCACGACCGGGCGCGGCAGCAGCACCAGGCCGACGGGTCTTTTTGTCGAAGGGTCTTTCTGCCGGGGATTTTCTCTTGCTGCTGGATGGGCGATCGGTTGCCGAGGCAGGTTTGCGGAAGGTCTCTTCCTCGGATCGTTCCGGCCGCGGCTTTCTGCTGCCGGTAAATGCACGACCGGGAGCAGAATCAGCACCGGGCCTGCGGGTCTTTCTGCCCACGGGCCTTTCTGGCGGGGATGTATTCTTGCCGCGAGAAGGGCGAGCGGTTGTCGAGGGCGTGTCCGGGCTGCTGTTTCTTGCGCGGGCTGGTTTCCGGGGTGGATTTTTTTTGCTTACAGACAAGGGATCACCAAGAGAAAAGAAGGGAAAGAAATAAAAAAAGTATACACGCTAGCCGGTGATGCATAAAGCAAATTCGTCCCAATGGCCTGGGGTGTAAGGGAGGACACCTGGTCTTGCTTGTAGTGCGGTTGCGCTGGGGAGGGGTGTTGGGCGGCGCTTTTCGCCGGGCTGGCGGTGTTGAACTTGCTGACAAACTGCGTTTTTTGCGGTATATACGCTTTTCTTCTGGTCGGATTCCGGCCCGAAAAGCACACAGGAAAGGATCACATGAGCAGTATATTGGAAAAAGAAGTCAAGCGCCGCCGTACCTTCGGCATCATCAGCCATCCCGATGCCGGTAAAACCACCCTCACCGAAAAGCTCCTGCTCTTCGGCGGGGCTATCCAGATGGCCGGGGCGGTCAAGTCGCGCAAGACCGACCACCACGCGGTCAGCGACTGGATGGCTATTGAGAAGGAGCGCGGCATCTCGGTGACCACCTCGGTGATGCAGTTCAACTACCGGGATTTCGAGGTCAACCTGCTGGACACCCCAGGGCATAAGGATTTTTCCGAGGACACCTACCGGGTGCTCACCGCGGTGGACAGCGCGCTCATGGTCATCGACAGCGCCAAGGGGGTCGAGGCCCAGACCGAGAAGCTCATGGAGATCTGCCGGATGCGCAACACCCCGGTGATCACCTTTATCAACAAGCTGGACCGCGAGGGCCTTGAGCCCCTGGATATCCTAAGCGAGATCGAGGAAAAGCTGCAGATCGAGTGCACCCCGCTTTCCTGGCCCATCGGCATGGGCAAGCGCTTCAAGGGGGTCTACAACATCATGCGCCAGGAGCTGAATCTCTTTACCCCCAGCAAGGACCGACGGCCCCAGGACTCCATCGTGGTTAAGAGCCTGGACGATCCTCTTTTGGATCAGATGCTGGGCAGCCAGGCAGACAAGCTCCGCGAGGACCTCGAGCTCCTGGCCGGGGCGGCCAGCCCCTTTGACCAGAAAGAGTATCTCAAGGCCAGCCAGAGCCCGGTGTTCTTCGGCAGCGCCGTCAACAACTTCGGGGTACGCGAACTGCTGGACGCCTTTGTCGAGCTGGCCCCTCCCCCCGGACCCCGCGCCACCACGACCCGCATGGTTTCCCCGGAGGAGGAATCCTTTTCCGGCTTCACCTTCAAGATCCAGGCCAACATGAACCCGGCCCACCGCGATCGGATCGCTTTTTTCCGCATCTGCTCCGGCAAGTTCACCCGGGGGATGAAGGTCATGCACCACCGGTTGGGCAAGGAGGTTTCCCTTGCCAATGCCACCATCTTCATGGCCCAGGACCGCACCAACGTCGAAGAGGCCTGGCCCGGCGACATCATCGGCATCCACAACCACGGGACCATCAAGATCGGCGACACCTTCTCCGACAAGGAGCCCCTCAAGTTCACCGGCATCCCCAACTTCGCGCCCGAGCATTTTAGGCGGGTGCTGATCAAGAACCCGCTCAAGATCAAGCAGCTGAACAAGGGGTTGGTGCAGCTGGCCGAGGAAGGCGCGGTGCAGCTCTTCCGGCCGACCATGGGCAGCGACTACATCCTGGGTGCGGTGGGCGTGCTGCAGTTCGAGGTGACCATGTCCCGCTTGAAGGCGGAATACGGGGTGGACGCGGTGTATGAGCCGGTGAATTATGCCACCGCCCGCTGGATCGACTGCGAGAATCGCACCAAGCTCGATGAGTTCAAGAGCAAGAATCAGGCCCATCTCGCCCTGGACGCAGAGGGGCATCTGGCCTATCTGGCGGAAAGCGAGTGGCGGCTGGGCAGGGTGCAGGAACTGTTTCCGGAGATCGTCTTTCGCAAGACCCGCGAGCACAGCTGAGCGGCGGGCACAAGAAAGCCCCGATGAGGCTTCGCCGCTGAGAAGTTGTGGGGAACTTCAGGGGGTGAAAAGCGGCCATCGGGGCGTACTTGTATTGTCGATGAAAACGGCAGGGAAAAGCAAGCGGAAAAAAGGATTTTTTCTCCCGGCGGGAAGACTCTGGGTTGACCGGGCAGGGCAAAGATGTTTATCCTTGAACCGAGTCCGGTTTGTTTCTTGAGAGAGCCTGAGCCGCAGGGAGTTATAGAGAGGATGGAAGATTCTGATGTGGAGATTGTTCGGGATCCGGGGGCGGTGAGCCGGATCTTCGAGCTGATGCTCGAGCGGCGCAAAGCCCTGAGCATTGTCCAGCACGGGCATCGCTGCGATGCCTGGGTGGTCAAGGCCTCGACTGCACGGTTGATCCTGGCCAAACGGGATAAGGCCTCGAAATTTACCCCCGGCGAGGTGGAGTTTCAGTTCCGCTGCGTGCTCGGGCGCAATATCGTGGGCAAGAGCCGGATCCTGCGCTTTAATGACGAGTACCTGGAGGTCACCCTCCCCGCGGAGATTATGATCATCCAGCGGCGGCATGCCTACCGGGTGGTGCCGACGGCCGATAGTGTCGCCATCTTCCAGACCGTGAGCAAATGGATCCTCTCCGGCCGGATCGAAGACCTCAGCGGCAAGGGGGTTCTTGTCCGGTTGCCGCAGGCAACCCCGGTTGTTGTGCCCTGGGAGATTCGGGCGGTTTGCCTCCAGCTCAACCACGCGGTGCCTGCCGGCGAATCCGTGCCGCCGGGAACAGTGGAGAGCTTTCAGCTCAGGTTCGAGTGGGCGACCATTGTCCGGAAAGCCGACAACGGCACAACCAAGCTGGCGACCTATGGCGTCCGCTTTGCGCCGACCCCTGCCGATGAGCGGCAACTGACCCAAATCATCTTGAAATTCGAACGGGCCGCCCGTCTGAAAGGGATCACCCCTTAGGTTGCCCCCATCCCCTCCTCGTTAAGCGGCTTGATAGCCCGCCTTGCGCAGGTAGTATTCGTAATCCCCCCCGTAGGACCGCATTTCCCCGTGATCCACCTCCATGACCCGGTTCACCAGCGAGCGGAGAAAGTGCCGGTCATGGCTGACCAACACCACGGTGCCGGTGAATTTTTGCAGCGCCCCCAGCAATATTTCCCGCGATTGGATGTCGAGATGGTTGGTGGGCTCGTCCAGGATCAGGAAATTAAGCGGCTTGGCCAGGAGGGTGGCCAGCACCACCCGGCTCTTTTCCCCGCCGGAAAGCAGTTTGATCTGTTTGTCCACCGTATCGCCCTGGAAAAGAAAGGCGGCGCAGAGGTTGCGGATGGTGCCGATGTTGGCCTGGGGCAGGGCGTCCTGTACAGTGTCAAAAACCGTTCTTTCCGGAATCAAAACATCCATGGCGTGCTGGCTGAAATAGCCGAGGCTGACGTTGGCCCCGATGGTGGCGCTGCCGAGGCTGGGCTCGGTCTGGCCGGCCAGCACTTTGAGAAAGGTGGACTTGCCCGCGCCGTTGACCCCGACCACCGCCACCTTTTCCCCCCGTTGGATCACCCCGGAGATGCCGGAAAACACCGGTCTTTCCCCGCCCCCGTCCAGGGGCCAGGCCTTGGCTAATCCCTCCAGGCGCACCACATCGTCGCCGCTGCGGGGCGGCTCGTTGAACTCAAAACTGATCACCCGCTGTTCCTGGGGCAGCTCGATGCGCTCAATCTTCTCCAGCTTCTTGACCCGGGACTGAACCTGGGAGGCATGGGAGGCGCGGGCAGCAAAGCGGGCGATGAAATCCTCCTCCTTGGCCAGCATCTCCTGCTGGCGGCGGAAGCTGGCTGCCAGCTGTTCCCGCCGGATCTCCCGCTCGCGCAGGTAAAAATCGTAATTGCCGCTGTAGGTGGTGATGGTGGCATTGGCCACCTCAATGATCCGCGAAACCAACCGGTTCATGAAATCACGGTCATGGCAGGTCATGAGCACTGCGCCCTTGAACTCCTTGGCCAGCCATTCTTCCAGCCAGACGATAGACTCCACGTCCAGATGGTTGGTGGGCTCGTCCAGCAGCAGGACATCGGGGTTCATGGTCAGGATTCGGGCCAGGGCGATGCGCATCTTCCAGCCGCCGCTGAACGATTCCACCGGCCGGTTGAAATCCTCCGGCCCGATACCCAGCCCGGTGAGCACCGCCTGGGACCGTGATTCCAGATCGTAGCCGCCGCGATGCTCGAACTCCTCCATGGCGTCGCCGTATTTTTCCAGCAACGCGGTCATGGCGTCGTCTTCCATGGGCAGAGCCATGGCCGCCTCCATCTCCTTAAGCTCCTCGCCCAACCGCACCACCTCGCCCACCGCCGCCATGGTCTCCTCCAGGGCCGAGCGGCCGGACATCTCGCCCACCTCCTGGGAAAAATAGCCGATCACTGTTTTCTTGGCGCAGGAAATCTCGCCCTTGTCGGCCTCCTCTTCGCCGGTGATCAGACGGAAAACGGTGGATTTGCCCGCGCCGTTGGGGCCGACCAGGCCGGTGCGCAGGCCGGGGAGTATCTGCAGGCTGGCGTTGGCAAAAAGGATCTGCGAGCCATGCTGTTTGCTGATGTTGCTGAGGTGTATCATGATGGGGAGTATCTCCACGAAAAAACGTCTTTTATAGCATGATGGCCAAGGGGGTGCAACTCTATTCTGCCGCAACCCTCAAGGCCAGACTGTCCTGGCATTGTCAAGGGCCGGGTCGTCTGCTATGATGCGCGAAAGGATCAGAGCGCAGTGCGCCTCAGAGCAACCAAAGAAGATCGGAACTTCCATGCAGCGAAGCACAACTCGGGTGGTCAGCGAAATTTTTCTTTTTGTCCTGCTTGCGTCTGGTTGCGCCCGACACGAACCCCTGGCAGACCTCCCCTCCGGGCGGGCAGCAACGAAGGAGACAAGACCTTTGGCTCCTGCTCAAACCAAGAGCGGAATCTCCGTTGCCCCGGGAAACGAAATACTCCCTGGCCAGGCCATTTCCTCGGGGGATTTTATCACCGCCCTTGGCGGGCAGGGCCGCGCCACCGCGGAGTGCTTTCAGTTGCGTCCCGGCGGGAAGAGTAACAAGAGGGGAAAATCCAGACGCTGCGAACCCCAGAGCCTTCCCTTTGCCCGCTGCCGGAGCGGGATCGCCAGCTGCCGCAGTGGTCATGAAAACGGGCCCCTCACCTGGTTTGCCTGTGAAAAAGAGCGCGGCAACACCTCACTTGCGCCCAGGGCAGGCAGTATCCTCATCCTTGCCGCCAATGGCCGGAGAAAAATGCCCACCGGGCATGTCGCCTATGTCGAGGAGGTTGTCGCCGAAAGCCCCACCTCCTACCGGCTCACCTTTACCCACACCAACTATGATCGGAGGTGCAGCCTGGAGGCGAACATCGAGGCCACCTACGACAGCGTTGCCCGGACCCTGGATATCCACGGCGGCGCCTGGCAGGCCTGGGGCAAAGGGCTGCCGGTGGCCGGGTTTATCCTTGAGTGATCTACCGACCGAAGTTGGCGCCGGGCGTATAACATCCATTAAACAAGGGAGAAGGGTTTATGGGAGTAGTCGAAGCGGTCTGCATCAGCGAGAAGAAAGGTATGGTGAAAAAAGAGGTGCCGGAGATACTTCTCAAGGAAAATTGGGGGATCACCGGGGATGCCCATGCCGGGGACTGGCACCGGCAGGTATCTCTGCTGGCCGGGGAAAGTATCGACGCGGTAAAGCAGAAAATGCCCCACCTGAAGCATGGGGTGTTCGCCGAGAATATCGTCTGCCGGGGCTTAGATTTGATGACGCTTGCCATCGGTGACCGTTTGGTCATCGACGGTAAGGTGGTGCTCGAAGTCACCCAGATCGGCAAGGAATGTCACAACGCCGGTTGCGCCATTAAGAAGGCCACCGGGGATTGCATCATGCCCAAGGAAGGGATTTTTACCAGGGTCATCCACGGCGGGGTCGTCAAGGCGGGCCTTGCCATTACCATAGAACGTATTGTTGTTACACCATAGAAAATCGAATTACGCCTGATACTCGCAACTAACCTTTTCTAATATAAAATCGGGTAAAACCCGCTTCTTCAACATCGCCCAAAAATTCGTGCCCCCCTCGTGGCACCAACCGGGCCGGTCCTTTTTGGAACCCGGATCAGTGACCAGCACTTCCAGTGTCTCTCCGGAATTGATAGCGTCAATTGCCTTCTTGGTTTTGAGCAACGACATGGGGCAGCTCACTCCTTTTGGTGTCCAAGGTCTTGTCCGGCTTGATGCTGTTTGGTCCCATGTAATCCCGCCGTTGTGTGGGTGGGGCTCAATGGGCCGGCGCATTTTTCCTCCGTCGGGTCTTTAAGCTGGTATTGCGCGATCTTACGGCGCAGGGTGTCCTTGGATATGGCCAGTTCGCGGCAGACCGCCATCTTTTTCCATTTGTGCCGCTCAAGGGAGCGCAGGATGGTTTGGCATGCCATTTCTTCAAGCGTCAAGGGGGCTCCGGCAGGATGGTCATGAAGGAGGGAGTTGTCATCCTTGCGCTGGGCAAACGGATCGGGAAGATGGGCCGGTTGGATAAGTCCGCCGGGGCAAAGGATGAAGGCATACTCGATGATATTTTTGAGTTCCCTGATGTTGCCTGGAAAATCATATTGCAGGAGCAGCGCCAGGGCTGCGTCCGAAATTTCCGCGATGTCTTTCCCTGTTTTGGCGGAGAACAGGGTGATCATATGCTGCACCAACAGGGGGATGTCTTCTTTGCGTTCCCGCAGGGGCGGCAGGGTGATCCGGACTACGTTGAGTCGGTAGAAAAGATCTTCCCGGAAAAGACCCTTCTGCACCTGGTCGTGAAGATCCCGGTTGGTGGCGGCGATAATCCGGGCATCCGCCTCGATGGTTTTGTTCGAACCCAGCGGCTCATATCTCTTTTCCTGGAGCACCCGCAGCAGTTTCACCTGGACGCCAAGCGAGATGTCGCCGATTTCGTCGAGGAAAAGAGTGCCTTTCTCGGCGGCGGCAAAGCGCCCCTGTTTGTCTTGCCTGGCATCGGTAAACGCCCCTGCTTTGTAACCAAAGAGTTCCGACTCCAGAAGGGTTTCCGGCAAGGCCCCGCAACTGACCGCCACGAAGGGCTTGTCTTTTCTGGTACTGGCATTGTGAATTGCTCTCGCCAGTATTTCCTTGCCGGTGCCGGATTCTCCCAGGATCAGGACGTTGCTGTCGCTGTGGGCGATTTCCGGCAGGATGCTGAAGATGTTTTGCATCCTGGAATTCTTGCTGATGATCTCGTCAAAAGAGTAGCGTTGCGATAGCTGTTTGCGCAGGATTGTAACAAGGCTCAGGTCGCGGAAGGTTTCCACCCCGCCGATGATCGTGCCCTCATGGTCTACCAAGGGCGAGGCACTGACGCTGATAGGTATATTTTTCCCCAGGGTGTCGCGGATGTGGACGGTGCGATTGGCCACCGCTTTGCCTGCATAGAGGCTCTGGGCTATGGGGCATTCCTGGCCGCAAACGTCGGACTGGAAAACCTCGGCGCATAATTTTCCCACGGCGTCATGCCGTTTCCAGCCGGTGATGATTTCCGCCGCCCGGTTAAACGAGGTGATCCGCCAATTGCGATCCACCGTGAACACCCCATCGGCGACACTCTCCAGGATCAGGTCTGTGGTCATGATCTGGGTCATGTCCCGAAAGGTGCCGACCCCGCCGATGACTTCACCATCAGGGCTCATCAGGGCCGCAGCGCTGATACTGATCGGGATAGCCCGGCCATCTTTATCCTTGGGGAAAACGAGCCGGCCGACAATGGGATTATCGTGTTGGATGCTTTGCCCCAGAATACACTCGGCACCGCAGAGGCTGCCGCCGAATATTTTCAGGCAGGGGGTGCCAAGCACCTCTTCCTCTGTCCAACCCAAAATTCGTTGCGCGGCAGGGTTGAACGAGGTGATGAGCAGGTTTTTGTCCACCGTGAAGACGCCATCGGCGATATTCTTGAGGACCAGGGAAAAACTTTGCGAGGAGTCCGAGGTGTCCCGCAGGGAGACAACGGCGCCGGAAAAGTTGCCTTCCGTATCGGGAATAGCTTGGGCAGTTACCCGCACGGCCGTTGGCGATCCATTGGTCGGGTCGAAAAAAACAGTCTGGTATTTGGATATACTGTGCCCCCTGGCAAGGGAGCGCTGGATGGCATGGAGTCCGCCGAAACGTTGTTCGCTGAATATCGCGTTGAACTCCTGCCCGATAGTGGCGTGCGCCGAAAGGTGGAGAAGTTGTTCAGCCCTCTTGTTCAGCCAACTGATTTTCCAATGGCGGTCGACCATGAATGTCGCCTCCGGCTGGACCATGGCGTCGGCGTTGGGGAACGACTTGGCTGTCTGGAAGAGCCGCAGGTCTTTTATGGTCATGGTTTTTCCGCCTTTCGCATCGTTGAGAGAGAAGGAAAATTGGGCGCCAGTAACTCATTGTAACACAAAGAACAATTGTCCTGATGTTACACAAAGGGTCTGACCAGAAAATATACCCCAAGCCCGGCGATCAGAACCCCTGCCCCCTTGCGGAACCAGGCGCTGGCCTGGCTGAAGGAGGAGCTGGCCAGCAGCCTTTTCACCATGGCGGTTGAACTGCCGGCCACGGCAATGGGCAGACAGTGGCCGATGGCAAAAAGGAAGATGAACAAGACTCCGGTCAGTACCTGCTGCTGCACCGTAATAATGGCCAGGATAGGGGCGATAAAGCCGAAGGTGCAGGAGCCGGAGAGAACGCCATAGGCCAGCCCCAGCACAAAGGCGCCCCACGCCCCCTTTACCTTTAATTTTGCCATGAGCCCGCTTGGCACGGAGCACTTGGCAATGCCCAGCATGTCAACGGCCACCCAGATGAGAATCAGGCCAACGGCCATGGTCCAGTACGGCCCCACATCGCCCAGCATTCTGCCGAGCAGGGCGCAGATAACCCCCACCAGGATGATGGTTAAAAAAAGGCCGACACTGAACAGCACCGCGTAGTGTATGGCCTGCCGGCCCTTGACCAGTTGTTCTTGGCCGCCCACATAGGCCACCACCAGAGGGATGGAGGCCAGGTGGCATGGGCTGAGCAAGACGCTGATCATGCCCCAGAGAAAACAGCCCAGGGCGGCAAGGGCGAGGCCTGCACCCATCCATTCATTGACCAGGAGAAAAAGAGCGTCCATTATTTTTCGCCCCCGACACCGGGCTGGGCGACACCCATCTGGGCAAGCTGGGCCATAATGGTCTTCTTGTCCATGAAGCCGCTGTGGCGGTATATCTCATTGCCGCTGCGGTCGAAAAAAATCTGGGTGGGGATCATGCTCACCTTGAATTTCTTGCCTTCGTCAGGATTCTTCCAGACATCGATAAAGATGATCGCTGCCTTGCCCCGGTATTCTGTCGCAAGCTCCTCGATGATGGGGGCCATCATCTTGCAGGGGATGCAGGCCGTGGCGCCGAGATCAATCATGGTCACTGTATCGGGAACCGGCACCGGCACAGCCGGGCTTGCCGCCCAACCGGCAGAGGTGTGCAGAACTACCAGGGTGGCCAGCACCAATGCGAAGCGAATAAAATTTTTCATGCGTTCTCCTTGTATTATGGGGTTCCCTGGGCGAATGGCGCTGCGGCATTGACAAAATCCCTTGCCTTGTCGCCTCGCAGCAACTCCGCCAGCCCGAGCAGTCCGTCATGGAGATATCTGGCCCGGTACCCCTTGGTGATGAGATAGAGCCGAGCCATGCTGGAGCGGTCATAGTGGGGGCAAGCGGTGACGATGAGTTTGTTTCTGTCCAGTTCGCCCAGCCGGGAGGGCAATTCGTTGAGCGGGATGTTCTTGGCGAAGCCCATGCGCCAGGCCGTATATTCTTCAGGGAACCGGACATCAATGAGTTGGGCCTTGCCGGTCTTGAGCAGCTCCACCAGCTCCTTGCTGTCGATCTTCATATCCTTGCGTTCTTGGTAGGTGAAGCCCGCGATATAGTCGTCAAGTTTCTCGGCATGGGAGTGCGTCGGCAGCATGAGGGCCAGGGCCAGCAGCGCGGTCAGCAGGGACATTTTTTTCATGGGGTTTCTTTCCGGTTATATAGGTGTTCCGCCGGAGTCGGCGCAATCACCTGTCACAATGAAAACATGGCAAATCCGACTCGGGTTATTGTCTTTGTGCAATCGCCATGTCTGTCGTGGACATAGTCATTTCTTGATCCAGCCGAGGGCCTCGGCCTTGGATGGCACCTTGCCGACGCATTTCACCTGACCGTCGATGACCACTGCTGGGGTGGAGAAAACGCCGTGCTTGGCGATCTGCTGAAAATCGCTGATCTTCTCGATGGTGGCTTCAACACCCGCCTCTTCGACCGCGCCCCGCATGATTTTTTCCGCCTCCGCGCACTTCGTGCAGCCCGGGCCCAGTACCTTGATTTCCATTCTTGACCTCCTGATCAGATGATGATGATGTTGAAAAGATAGCCCACCAGCATGATGCCGGTACCCACCACGCCGATGAACACCGCGATGAGTCCCGGTTTGAGCACCTTTCGGAGAATGACCATCTCCGGCAATGACAGGGCGATGACGCTCATCATGAAGGCGAGTACCGTTCCCAACGCCGCGCCCTTGCCGAGCAGGGCTTGGACCACCGGCACGATACCGGCGGCGTTGGAATACATGGGGATGCCGACCAGCACCGCCGCCGGGACCGACCACCAGGCGCCCTTGCCCATGATCGAGGCCATGAGGCCTTCGGGTACATAGCCGTGGATTCCGGCGCCCACCGCGATCCCCAGAACCACATAGATCCAGACCCTGCCCACGATGTCCCGCACCGCTGTCTTCCCGTGCGCGAAACGCTCGGGCCAGGTGAGTTTTTCATCCGGGATGTCGAAGGCATTGAGGTGTATTTCCCGCACCCACTCTTCAATATAACGCTCCATTTTCAGGCGGCCGATGGTCCACCCTGCGACAATGGCGATCAGGAGGCCGGTCCCCAGATAGAGCGCCGCCACCTTCCAGCCCAGAAGCCCATAGAGCAGCACCAGGGCGATTTCGTTGACCATGGGGGCGGAGATGAGAAAGGAGAAGGTCACCCCCAGGGGGACACCCGCGGTGACAAAGCCGATGAACAGCGGCACGGCCGAGCAGGAGCAGAAGGGGGTGACGATGCCCAACAGGGCGGCAAGCACATTGCCCATGGATTCGCGCTTGCCGGCCAGGATTTTCCGGGTGCGTGCCGGGGTGAAGAAGGAACGGAGCACCCCGACCCCGTAAACAATCAGGGTGAGCAGCATCAGCACCTTGGGCGTGTCGTAGAAAAAGAAGAGCACCGCCTCACCCAGGTGGCTACCCGGTTCCAGGCCGAGCAGGGAAAAGGTGAAATATTCGGCCAGGCTGTGCAGCTGCCCATACAGGGCAAACCAGAGGCCAAGCCCGGCAAGGGTGGTCAGGACTTTCCCCAGTGCCGCAGCGGTAAGCGGCGGGGCGGGTTGCGGGTTTGCGGCTGGGTTGGGCATGTTGTCGGGCGGCATGGCGTGTTTCCTTATTGCCGGAAGATTACTCCGGGGTTCCTTGATATTTTTGCAGCCATTGGAGAATTTCATGGCGCTCCGGCACCCGGCCAGAACATTTCACATCTCCGCCGATAACCACGGCGGGCGTGGACAACACCCCGAATTCCGCCATCTTGTCCAGGCCGGTAATTTCTTCAATCTGCGCCGGGAGGCCATATTCTTCAATCACCTGCCGGACAATCTCCGCGACCTGGATACATTTTTTGCAGTCCGGTCCCAGGATTTTTATCTCGATATCCATTTCCATGATTTTCCTCCTTGCCCTTCAGGCAACTGCGGAAATTGCCGTGAGATTTTCCAGCTCAAGCCGCCATTTTTTGAGGTCAGCAACACTGGGCGACCTTGCATATCGCCTCCCTGATAAATTCCCGGGGAATGGCTTCATATACCTGGCCATGTCTGACTATGGTCCGGCAGGATTCCTCCTTGCCGGTGAGTTCGCCGCAGGAGCAGCAACTGCTTTCCGCGGCTGTCGTCTGGGGGAGCACGGTCTCCAGTGGGACACCGTTGATGAGCACGAGGTTTGATTGGCCGATTTCCGCCTCGGTCATCTTGGTTTCCGTGAAAAGGATCTCGACGCCCTTGGGTCTGCATTCCTCCTGCAGCTGTTGGATCAGTTCCGCGATTCCCTCTCCGGTCTGGGCGCAACGATCACAGGTTTTTCCTTCTTTATCCAGATGCCGCCATTCCACCATGACTGTTTTCATTTTTTTCTCCGTAAAAGGGATTCATTGCTTCCTGGGTCGAAATGGTCTCACTGTTTGCAGGAAACATGGCAGACCCCGGCCAGGGTTTCCCTGGTAAAGGGGAAGTATTTTTTTCTAAACCAGAGGGCCACATTGACCAAGCCGATGAGCACCGGCACCTCCACCAGCGGCCCGATCACCGCGGCAAAGGCGACGCCGGAGTTGATCCCGAACACGGCGATGGCCACGGCAATGGCCAGCTCGAAGTTGTTGGAGGCGGCGGTGAAGGAGAGGGTGGCGGACTGCTCGTAGGTGGCTCCCACCTTGAGGGACATGAAAAAGGAAACCAGGAACATGACCAGAAAATAGATGGTGAGCGGGATGGCGATGCGGATCACGTCAAAGGGCAGCTGCACGATGTATTCGCCCTTGAGGGAAAACATCACCATGATGGTAAAGAGCAGGAAGACCAAGGTGAAGGGGCTGATCTTCGGGATCAGTTTTTCCTGGTACCAGGCGTCGCCTTTGAGTTTTACCCCGATAAAGCGGGTCAGCATCCCGGCGAGGAAGGGGATGCCGAGATAGATGAAGACCGACTCGGCGATCTGTCCCATGGAGATGTCCACCACCGCGCCCGCAAGCCCCAACCAGCCCGGCAGCACCGAGATGAAAAACCAGGCGTAGACCGAGAAGAAGAGCACCTGGAAGATGGAGTTGAAGGCCACCAGCCCGGCGCAGTACTCGGTGTCGCCGCCGGCCAGATCGTTCCAGACAATGACCATGGCGATGCAGCGGGCCAGGCCGATGAGGATGAGCCCCACCATGTATTCGTGAAGGCCGGAGAGAAAGGTGACGGCCAGAAGAAACATGAGGAGCGGGCCGATAAGCCAGTTTTGCACCAGGGAAAGGGCCAGCACCCTGACATTGCGGAAAACCTCGTGCAGCTTTTCGTAGCGCACCTTGGCCAGGGGCGGGTACATCATGAGGATCAGGCCGATGGCGATGGGGATGTTGGTGGTGCGGGCCTGAAAGGAGTTGATGATCTCGGTGACGGGCGGATAGAGATAGCCGGCCATTATCCCGATGAACATGGCCAGGAAGATCCAGAGGGTGAGGTACTGGTCGAGGAAGCTTAATTTTTTCCCGGTGCGTGGCATGGTGCTCCTCTTCTATCTGTAGCAGCCGCCGGCATTTGGGCTGGGTTCGATTGTTTTCTTATCCGTATAGGCGGATGAAGGCGTCAAAAAAATCAAGCGCATTTTTTCTTGGTGCGCTGGAAGTCTCCCAGGGTTTTGTAGTCCTGCTGGGTGTCCGGCAATTCGGTCAATCTTTTGCCGAGCAGCTCGACCAGTTCCTTGGCAAGCGGGGTCGGCATCTCAGCCAGCCGGTAATACATCCAGACCCCGAGCCGTCTGCCTTTTACCCAGCCCGTGTTGCGCAGATAGGCAAGGTGCCGCGAGATCGTGGATTGGGGCAACTGGAGCACGGCCATCAGGTCGCAGACGCAGAGTTCGCCGCCCAGAAGCAGGGCCAGAATCCGCAAGCGTGGCTCCTCGGATAAGGCTTTGAAGAATTGTGCTGTTGTTTGCATATGCCTCCTGGCCGCCCCCAGATTGGGCGCTCTTTTTGTGAAAAATTTATACTTCAAAATAATTATATCCGTATAGGCGGATGAATGCAAGCCTGGTTCGCCGCAGGGATGAAATTTGGCGCGCCATTTCCCGCATATACTTTTCCCCGCTTCTGGAATACAATGGGGCCGTGCGAGGCTGTTCAGAGTCAAATCCCAAGACAGAGGCGGCAAGGCAAAACCATGACTCCTTTTTTTAATGCAGAATGAAAAGTGTATAATGAAAAATAAAGGACATGAAAAATGATAGGGCAACATGAGCGATGCGGTTTGGGGAACAGGGTCCAGGATCTCACCCCATTATTTATTCTTCACGGTAGAAATTATATTGAGCTGTTATGAACCGAACTGTTAAGCCCCACGCGCATTCCGCCTTCCACCATCTGACCCCGGATACGGTGCTCGGTCTGGTGGAAAAGGCCTTGGATATCCGCTGCACCAATCTTTGTCGGCCCCTGGCCAGCTACATCAACCGGGTCTACGAGCTGGAGGGCGAGGACGGCGCCGGGCTGGTGGTCAAGTTCTACCGGCCCGGGCGTTGGAGCCATGCCGCGCTCCAGGACGAGCATGAGTTTTTACTTGAGCTTGCCGGCCGGGAGATTCCGGTCATCGCCCCGCTTGCCTTGCAGGGCAACAGCAGTCTCGGCGAACATGAAGGGATGTATTTTACCGTGTTTCCCAAATGCGGCGGCCGCAGCCTGGATGAATACAGCGAGGAGCAGTGGCTGGAAATCGGCCGGTTGCTGGGCCGGATCCATGCCGTGGGCGCAGGCCGGATCCCGGAGGGGCGGATCACCATGACCCCGGAAAAATCAACCCGGCAGCAGGCGGACTATCTTCTGGCCGGGAAGTTCATGCCCGCGGACCTGGCCGCGCAATTCGCCGAATTGACCAAGGCTCTGATCGGTGAGATCAGCCCGCTGTTTGCCAACACCGAGATGATCCGCATCCACGGCGACTGCCATTTCTCCAACCTCATCTACCGGCCCGGCGAATCCTTCTATGTCATTGATTTCGACGATATGGCCCTTGGCCCGCCGGTGCAGGATTTCTGGATGCTGCTGCCCGGCTACCGGGAAGAGACCTTTACCGAGATCGAGCTTTTTCTCGAAGGCTACGAAACCTTCCGGGATTTTGACCGGCGGAGCCTGCGGCTGATCGAGCCGCTCCGGGCCATGCGCTTTATCCACTACATGGCCTGGTGCGGTTATCAGGTGGCCGAGGAGGGGCTGAGCCGGGTAGCGCCTGATTTCGGTACCCGTGAGTACTGGCAGCGGGAGCTGTGCGATCTTGCCGACCAGCTGCAGCGGATCAAAACCGCGCCCGAGCCCGAGGGGAACTGGCTCTGAGGCTGGGCAGTTTGGTGAAAGACAGGTGGGGTGTCCCCACAATGGGCGACAAGCGGTAACCTCCCGGCTGGAAAAGGGAAGGATGGAGTAACACAGACATGCTACCCTCAGATCTCGTTCGTCCCGGTCTCCGGGCCTTCCTTGCCGGGCTGCTTTTTGGTCTTTTTTGCCTTGCCCCGGCAACATCCTCCCTGGCTGCGGAAGAACCGCAGCTGCCGTGGACCGTGAATGTCTACTTTGAAAACGACCTCTTTACCGGCACGGATCGCAACTACACCAACGGCGTCAAGATCTCCCTCATCTCTCCTGACCTGGTCAGCTTTGTCGAGAGCGGCAAGCTGCCGGAATGGAGCCTTGAATACATTTACCAGCTGCCCTTTATCAACGATCCGGATCCGGCCTTGAAGCGCAAGGTGGAATTCTCCCTTGGTCAGGACATCTACACCCCTGACGACATCTCCCGCAGCGACCTAATCAGGGAGGACCGCCCCTATGCCGGCTGGACCTACTTTGCCGCGGCATTTCATACCAGAAGCAACAAACAAATGGATACCATCGAGCTGCAACTGGGCATGGTCGGGCCGAGCTCCTTTGCCGAGGAGACGCAGAAAACGGTGCACGAGCTTACCGGCAATCAAAAGCCAAACGGCTGGGAGCACCAGCTGAAAAACGAGCCGGGGTTGGCCGCGATTTACGAACGCAAATGGCACCTCGCCCCCTTCATCAGCCGGGGCAATTTTGCCATCGATGCCATCACCCACCTCGGCTGCGCCCTGGGCAATGTCTTCACCTATGCCAACACCGGCTTTGAAACCCGTCTGGGCTGGAACCTGCCCGACGACTTCGGCGTAAGCCTGATCCGACCGGCAGGCAATACCAGTTTTTCCGCAAGGCAGCAGCAGGGTGGTTATTTCTTTGCCGCGGTGAACGGCCGTGCGGTGCTCCAGGACATCTTTCTGGACGGCAATACCTTCGCCCACAGCCACAGCGTTGACAAGCAACCATTGGTCGCTGACCTGGCAGGGGGGGCTGCCGTCTATTTCCAACAGTTCAAGCTGACCTGGACCCAGGTGCTCCGCACCAAGGAATACGACGGCCAAGACGGCAATCACACCTTCGGTTCCCTCACCCTCTCCTTCTTTTTTTAGTCTCGCCTCCGCCCGGATACGCCGAAACCCCATAATTCCTCAAGACCTTGGCAATCGCCGGGCAGGAAAAGAGGGAATTTCTCCTTGTGCACTGTGCAGTATTGAAAAATCTCCCCCAGGGGTGATAGGATAATGCCAGGCATCGAACCCGCATGTTCACGGGACCTTGAAAAACATAAGAAAAATGTTGGAAAGCTCACAGAATTTTTTTGAGGGGGATAGCCTGTCCAAGAACAACCGATGACCACAGCGGAGGACACATCATGGCACGGGAAAAGCGATCGATCGAGGAGAAATCCATCTGGCCCGATGCCCGGCAAATGCTTGCCAAGGCCGAGCGCGACGGGGTGGAAACGGCCTGGGATCGGCTGGAACAGCAGACCCCGCACTGCAAATTCTGCGAGCTGGGTACCACCTGCCGCAACTGCGTCATGGGGCCGTGCCGGATCAGCGACAAGATGAAGCGCGGTGTCTGCGGCGCCGACGGTGATGTGATCGTGGCCAGGAACTTCGGCCGTTTTATCGCCGGCGGTTCCGCCGGCCACTCCGATCACGGCCGTGATCTGGTCGAGGTGTTGGAGGCGATTGTCGAGGGTGCCACCAAGGATTACCAAATCCGGGATGAGGCAAAGTTGGTCCGCATCGCCGGGGAGATCGGGGTCGAAACCAAGGGCCGCAAGATTCTCGAGATCGCCCGCGATGTCTTGGATATCTTTTACGGTGACTTCGGCAGCCGCAAAAAAGAGGTTTCCTTCATGTGCCGGGTGCCTGCCAAGCGGCGAGCGATCTGGCAGAAGCTCGGCATGACCCCGCGCGGCGTGGACCGGGAGATCGTCGAGATGATGCACCGCACCCACATGGGCTGCGACAACGACGCCCCCAACACCCTGATCCACGCGGCGCGCACCGCCCTGGCCGACGGCTGGGCCGGTTCGATGATCGGCACCGAACTCTCCGACGTGATTTTCGGCACCCCCACCCCCAAGAGGGCGAAGGTGAATCTGGCGGTAATCAAGAAAGACCAGGTGAACATCCTGGTCCATGGCCACAACCCGGTGGTGAGCGAGATGATCGTTGCCGCGGCCCAGGACCCGGCCCTGCTGGCCAGGGCCAAGGCAATGGGCGCCAGCGGGATCAATATCGCCGGTCTCTGCTGCACCGGCAACGAGATTTTGGCCCGCCAGGGGATTCCCATGGCCGGCAACCACCTGATGACCGAGCTGGCCGTGGTCACCGGCGCGGTGGAGGCCATCGTCGTCGATTACCAGTGCATCATGCCAAGCCTGGTGCAGGCGGCCGGCTGCTACCACACCAAGTTTATCACCACCGCCAACAAGGCCAAGTTTACCGGGGCCATCCATTTTAACGTCCGGCCGGAGAGTGCCCTGGCCCAGGCCAAGGAGATCGTCGGCCTCGCGGTGGACGGCTTTGCCAAGCGCGACCCCAATCGGGTGGAGATTCCGGGCGAGCCGGTGGAGATCATGACCGGCTTCAGCAACGAGGCGATCCTCTCCGCTTTAGGCGGCAGTCTCACCCCGCTGCTCGATGCGGTCAAGGCCGGAAAGGTACGCGGCTTTGTCGCCATTGTCGGCTGCAACAACCCTAAATTGCAGCAGGATTCCTGCAACGTCGGCCTGGCCAAGGCCCTGATCGAAAAGGACATCATGGTTCTGGTCACCGGCTGCGTGACCACCGCCGCCGGGAAGGCCGGACTGCTGGTGCCCGAGGCGATTTCCATGGCCGGGCCTGGTCTCAAGGCGGTCTGCGGCGCGTTGGGCATCCCGCCGGTTCTGCACATGGGCAGCTGTGTGGACAACTCGCGGGTCATCCAGCTCTGCGCTCTGATCGCCAACGAACTGGGGGTGGATATCTCCGACCTGCCGGTGTGCGCCTCCTCGCCCGAATGGTATTCGGAAAAGGCGGCGGCCATCGGCCTCTATGCGGTGGCTTGCGGCATCTACACCCACCTGGGCCTGCCGCCCAACATCCTCGGCTCTAAGGTGGTCACCGACCTGGCTTTAAACGGCCTTGAAGGCTTGGTTGGGGCCAGCTTCGTCGTTGAGTCCGATCCGCGCAAGGCAGCCGAGTTGTTAGACCGGCGGATCATCAGCAAGCGCAAGGCGCTGGGGCTTTCCTGATCTTATCGGCCAGCTGTGGAGCGAATCAGCACAGCGATTGAGCTGCAGGAGCACTGGCTCGGAGGCCTGGCGGATTGGGGAGGGGGCGAGACGGGTTGGTGAGGACTGGGCCTTAGCTATTGAAATATCTGCAAGGAAGGACGGGCCGCGGAATACCGAAATCTTTCCGTTGGGTGTCTCCGGTGGGCAAGCAAGCGCAGCCCTGCTTTCTTAGTCTTCTTTTTTTGCCTTGAACCAGATAACGTTCTGCTGATTCTTGTAAGAGAGCCTTCTTGTCTCCGCATTGTAATAGAGGCGGAATTCCAGTGCCAATCCTTCCGTATCTTCACAGCGCAGTGTGTAATAGCGCTCTTTGCTGTTGGCCGTGGCCTCTTCGCTGACTGACCTGATGCCATAGGGATAGATGTTGCCATCGGCGCCACCGATAATGAAAAAGTTAGCACGGATTTTCATGAAGCAGGTTTGATACCGGGGATCATCGGAGTACCATTCACCCAAAATCTCCGGAGGGAGATGGTGCGTTTTTTGGGCTGAAAAAATAAAAAAGAGTACGAGGCCAAGACAGATTGCCGCTGCCACGCACAGCATGGGTTTGGTGAAGCTTCTGTTTTTGGATGATTTCATGGTGGTACCTTTGTCATTGCTGCACGGCAAACAGGCATGCCTTGACAACCTCGGGGTCCAACTTGCTCCCGCTTTCCTCCTGAATAAGTTCAAGCACCTTGTCCTTCACCCAACCGCCCCGATAAGGCCGCTCTGAGATGAGGGCATCATAGACATCGGCTACGGCAATAATTTTTGCCCCAAGGCTGATCGCCTCACCTTTTAAGCCAAGGGGGTATCCAGAGCCGTCGCAGCGCTCATGGTGTTGGAGAACAATGTTCAGGGCGTCGGCAAAACCGGAAATCGGTTGCAGGATGCGGGCCCCGATAAGCGGGTGATTCTTGATGTGCTCAAATTCCTCGTCTGTAAGGTTTCCCGGTTTGTCGAGAATTGTGTTCGAAATGGCGATCTTGCCAATATCATGCACCAGGGCCGCTTGATGGAGATCGGTTGTTTCTTTTTTTGTGCAGCCCATGATTCTGGCAATTTTGATGGCGAGGTCGGTGACGCGTTCCGAATGGCCAGCTGTCCAGGGTGATTTCGCATCAACAGTGCGGGCCAAAGCTTGGAGGGCGCCCCAGGTGAGTTTCTCAAGGGTCTCGAGAAGGTTGGCATTCTCCAGGGCGATGGTTATCTGATCGGCTAACTGCCGGGCGTGGTTGCAATCGTCATCGCTCAACACTCTCTGGGGGTTGAAGCTCAGGTTAATCATGCCTCTGAGCTCGCCATTGTTTACCAGGGGAAGCTGGAGAATGGTCGGGAGGGGTTTCCCGAAAAAGGTTGTCAGATAGCGGGGGGAAGAGAGGTGGTCGGTGCGGAGAAAGTGCGGCTTTTTAAAGAGCGGTATTTTTTCGGTATGCGAGATTTCAACGATCTCTTCTTCGCGGAAAAGTTTTGCCTCCCCGGAGTAGGTAAAGGCGGTTGCCTGGCTTGATTTTTGGTCTTGGAAAAGGATGAGTTGGCTTGCCTCGCTATGGAGAAATTGGGACAGACGACTCAGCGCTGTCTCGATGATCTGGTTCGTATTCAGGGAAGAGAGAATGGCCCGACTGATATCGGAAATGGTTTCCAGGGTATGGAATTGGCTGTTCAGCCGGCTGCTCATCGTGTTGAAGGAGTGGGCCAGGGTTTCGAATTCATCCCCGCTCTTAATATCGATCTTCTGGGTAAAGTCCCTCTCGGCGATATGCACGGTTGCCTCTTTCAGCCTCTCAACGGGTACCATATACCTTCTGATGAATACCATGCTGAGCAGCAGAACGATCCAGAGCGATAAAAGCACGACCAGCGGAAATATTATCTTGAAATCATCCAGTGGGGCAAGCACATCTGCCCGTGCCTGCCTGAGAACCACGGTAAGGTTTGGGGAATTGAATTTTCCTTGCAGGTAAAGGGGCCAGAAGCTGACAAGAAAGTCCTTTTTGTCTTCGGCCGTGTATTCAAACTGTCTTTCTTTGGCACCTCCTGCCCGAAAGGCGATTTCCTGTAAGAGCCGCGGATTTGTCGGAAAGGAGCTGGCAAGGATATCTCGGCTCTGGTCGAGAATGCACAGTTCCGTCATCGGGGGCAGGATGTTTTCGTAGCCGATTCCCCACAGATAGGTGGTGTTGACCCGGGCGATCAGCACAGATCCTTGTGGGGCATGGTTGTCCAGGGGAACAATCAGGTAAATCTCGGCCAGCCCGCTTTTTTGTTGTTTGGCCAGGATTTGGTTTTTGCCGTTTCTTGCGGGAAA
This sequence comes from Thiovibrio sp. Mzg5, assembly GCF_055379285.1. Lineage (NCBI taxonomy): Bacteria > Pseudomonadati > Thermodesulfobacteriota > Desulfobulbia > Desulfobulbales > Thiovibrionaceae > Thiovibrio > Thiovibrio sp. Mzg5. The sequence continues at coordinate 2,817,514 of NZ_AP022872.1, forward strand.
ATCTTTGGTTGGTTCAAGGCTGGAAAGAGCATTGCCAAAGAGCAGTTGTGGGGTTTCCCCTTCTTTCCAGAGAAAGAGCGCTTCATATCGTTGGCTGAGTCTTTCCTGGAAAAGCGTGTCAAAAAAAGCGGAGAAAGATGGTGTGGTCTTGCTTTGTTTCAGCGTTGTGGCCATGAACTGCATGTCGCTTTCCATGGACAAGAAACGTTCATATATGCTCAGGCCATGAATTTTAGCCGACTGCTGCAAACGCTCAAGACTCTGGATTTTAATCTGCCTTGTGACATGAATGAAGGTAAGGGTCGTCAATACAGTGAGAGGCAGCAGCGCGCAGCCAATAAAGAGAAAGAAAATCCTGCGGGCTATTTTGCTTTTCAGAAAAGTGGAGTCAAGTTTGGAAAGCTTCATGTTTCATCCCGTTAGTATTGTGAAACAAGACCGATATATGAACCATCATTGGCGAGGACAATATCATCACGGCTGGCCGCCGCGGTAAAGGGGGCCTGGCTTTTGCCATCTTTCCCCTTGCTGTAAAGGTCATAATACTGATTCACCGGGACCATGGAGTGATCTTTGCGGAGTTTTCCTTTAGGGGTACCGGCAACTGGCAGATATTGATAGGGGTTGCCCCAGGGATCGCGCAGAGAGCCGAGGCCAATTTCCGCCAGGTTGACCGGGTAACGGTTATTGTCATTATAAAAGAGTGAAATTTCCCGGGAAAGCATGCGGATTTCAACCACGGCTCTTTGATTCTTCACTCGATCAATGTAGCTGGAAAACAGTGGGGTGGCAATCCCTGCCAAGGTTGCAATAATGGCAATAACGATAAGGAGTTCGATAAGGGTAAAGCCTTTGTTGTAAGCCACGAATTTTCGTTGCCATAGGTGGTTGAGCATCATGGGCAGGGGGTATCCATTGCAAGATCCTGGGCAATCTCCGTGCTTTTTTGCCGAATTCACAGATGGGGTTCTGCAATTACGGCATACATCCAGCCTATGCGTTCAGTATGTTTAAGGCAAACGCTAGTTTTTGGCCGAATCTGGATCATTGCAACATGCGTTTTTCCCTGTGCCGACACACTCTCGCGCTGCTCTCCTCCCGCCGTTTCAGGGCGCGGGCATGGCCATAATCTCTTCCAGGGTTTGCCGGAAATTATCAAGGAGCGGGCCGCCAAGGTCCACGGCGTGTTGCGCTGCGGCCAGGGCCTCTTTCCGCTTGCCCTGTTCGCTCAGGACCTGGGCCAGGTTGTTGAAGGGGATGCCGTTTTCCGGTTGCAGCAGGGTTGCCCGGCGAAAGGCCTCACCGCTGCCGGCCAGATTGTGCAGGCTGTAGCGGCTGTTGCCAAGGCCCATCCAGGCACCAAAACTCTCGGGCCAGCGTTTCAGGGCCGCGCCATAGCCGGCTGCGGCACCCTGCCATTGACCGGTCCTTTCCAGTCCGGAAACGGCGGTGAGCCAAGCCTCTTCTGTCGCGGTGGCCGGCAACCGTTCCGGCGGCAGGACGAGAAGCCCCCAGCAGTCGCTGCGCTGCCAGATATTCAGAAAAATCCTGGAACCGAGATGCTCGTTGGCGGTGAGCCCTGAGTGAAGGATAATCTCGCCGCGCTCCTGATCGTAGCCGAGCACCACACCATAGTGCCATTTCGGATACCAGAAGAACGCGAGATTGGTCAGGACAATGACAGGATTGCCGGCAGATACCTCGGCCAGCAGGGCCTCACTGCCGGTGATGGGATAAGCGATCCGGCCATGCCTGCGGGCTGCGCCAATCAAGGCGCTCTGGAGGCTACCCTTGAGGCCGGGGCTGAAAACTTCAGGGGAGAGATCGGAGGGTTGTATCTCAATCCCGCTCCAGTTAAGCGCCATGGCCAGGGCTGCCGGCCCGCATTGTAATTCCTCTTGGGGAAAAAAAGGTACCCCGGCAACCATGGCCTTATCAGGCCCGTCCGGTACCTGGGGCAGGTGTCCTGCCGGCAAAAGGACACAGCTGGAGAGAAGAAGGGGCAGCGCGAAAAACAACAGGCCGGCAATCATCCGATTGCCGGCCTGAAGGAAACGCAATTGTGCCTGGCGCTTAGCGCTTGTGGCTAACAAAGGAGAAAACATGGGTGAAACCGAGGATGTCGGTGATCAGCAAGACCACGAAGATGAGAACAGCAGCGCCAATGACCGCCCCAATTCCGTCCCCGCCGGCCGGCAGCTGCTCCAGGGCCTGGGAAATTTTTGCCAGCTCTGCATCGGAAAGGCTGGCCACCCTTTTTTGCGCCTCGACAGCATCGACGCCATGTCGAACCATGACCTGCTGGACATCTTCACGACCCAGGAAGGCGGCAACCCGCTCCCTGCTCGCGTCTTCCTTCTGCACCGCGATCACGGTATTGGTGTCGATCATCTGCGCCTTTGCCGCCTGCACGGAAAAATCGAGCAGAAGAAAGGAGAAAACCAAAAAGAAACTCACGGGCTTGATCATTTTCTGCAGCATGGCTACCCCCATTGTGGTGAAGAAGTTTAGGGGAAATTATCCCCAACAAAAATACAATCCTATTCCCGAATTATGATGACCAAAAGGCAATGGTTTGTCCACTTGTTTCCCGGGTGGCCTTGGCAGGGGGGGGTTAAAAGGCTTCGTGCTCGATGGCGCCCTCGAATTCCTCGGCGTAGTGTTCGCTGTGGAAGAAGGAGCAGCGGAGGCATCGTTCACTCTTTTGGCTGAAGGTGAAGATGGGTTGTCCGGAGCCGATGGTGCCGGCCAGCAAGGCACAGCTCTTGCCCGAACCGGGGAAGGCCGGGCAGTTTTTTTTCTTTTCGCCGCAGTTGTGAAAATCCCAGCAGTGCATGGCGGTATTCCCCAGGGAACGAGACCGGAAAGTGGGCCAATCCGGTCAGGCGATCGCTGTTTTCGTAAACTATTTTATGATACACCGGGGCAATTCCGCAGGCAATACTGAATAATTACGGGGACGGGACGCCAGGCAGAAACCGGCAAAATTCGCAATCCGTCTCGTGTTTACCAATTCGCCGCCGCAGCGGGGACAGCCGCGCGGTCGACCAGGCGGATGGCGTCGTGCTGGCAGGCGGGGCGGCAGACCCCGCAGCCGTAGCAGGCGGCGGCCTCGACCACACATTTCTTGTTGTCGCGGTCAACAGCGATGGCGTCAAAAAAGCAGCGCTTGCGGCAGAGGTTGCAGCCGGTGCAGCGCAACGGGTCGATCTCGGCCACGTATTCCGCCTTCCACATGGTGCGGGTTACCCCCAGGGTTATCTGGGCCCGGTAGGCCATACAATTCTGATCGCAGTTGCAGATCGCGCCGATGAACGGGGTGTTGAAGGTCCAGACGCTGTGGGTCTTGCCCTCCTGGTCGAGCTGGCGGATGAAGCGGATAGCCTGCTCCCTGGTCCAGTGCTCGAAGGCGGCAAAATCCGGCACCTGGCTGAGGATCGGGGTCAGATCCATGCCCACCCCGAAGCAGTAACGTTTTTCGGTGCCGAGGGATATCCTCCGGCAGACGCAGGGCAACCGTACGATGTGCTCCACCTGCGAGAGGATCGCCTCGATATCCTCCAGAGGTACGATCTGGCCGAAGTGGGTTTTTTGCATTTTGCGGGAGAGGAGGGGATAGGCGATGAAGCGGTAGATGCGCGGAAAGCGGCGCTGCCAGCGGGCGGCAGTGGCGACATCATCCCGCAGCGATTTGCTGAAGCCGCGCAGGAAATGGGTGAGGTTTTGGGCGGAATTGACCTGGTGGAACACCTCGGCCGTATAATTGGCCATGTTCTCGTACCACTTTTTTCCCTCCCCATGCTGGGTGCAGAACTGGCACATGCGCTCAATCCCCTATCGGTTCCAGGCCTTTGCGGTAATGGAGCAAGGCCTGCTTTTACCCGGAAACCCCGCCGGAGACGATGAATTTCATGACCTCTTTTGGCTCGGCGGCCAGGAGAGAGACCCGGCTCCGGTCGACGATGATGAGGTTGGCGGCAAAATTGTACGACTGCGGCAGGTAAACGGCGACACTGTCTGCAATGCCCAGGGGATGGAGATCTTCCCGGGTAATGAAACCCAGCACGCTGATTTGGTTGTCGGCATCGAGGGCAACCAAAACCGGCTTGTTGAAACTTTTTTTGTCTCCGACAAAGGCATCAACCAGATCCTTGATGGAGGTATAGATCATGGTCACCAGCGGCATCCGGGCAAAGATCCGATCCACTCCGAGCATAACGCTATTGGCAAGCAGAGTGGAGCTCACAAACCCCACGGCCAGGATGAGCGCGATGGTGAGCAGAAACCCGAGGCCCGGGACAGCAAAGGCGAACAACCCGTCGATTTTGGCAAAAATCACATAAATCACATAGAGCGTGGCCACCACGGGCACGAGAAAGAGCAGGCCCTGCAGGAAATATTGGCTGAGTTTATTCATGATTTGGTCCTGAATGTTTTTAGGTTGCCGCAAAGCCGGCAACCAGGCAAGGTTAAACCGCCTCCCCGCTGACCATACGCGGCAGAGGGGCTCAAGGTCAAGGAGATCGTTATCCGATCTTTATGCCGGTCCCGGCCGCTGCCAGATCAGCGCCCCGTTGCGAAACACCTCGCGCACCCGGTGCAGGGGAATCCGCTGGTACACGCCCTCTTCGTCCATGAGCAAAAAGGATTCCTTGTTGCCCGGCTCAAAGAGCAGGTCGGCAAGTGGCCGCCGGACGATGAGCGCCGTCACCCGGTCGTAGTAGCCGATCTCAAAGGCGGCGTTGCCGAAATCCGTGTCCCACTTGATACGAGCCAGTAGTTTGTCGATGGGTTGCATACCGGGCTCCGGCCACAGGATCTTATTTGCACAGACTCCGCAGCAGTTCCAGATTTTCCCGGTCTTCGTGGAGATCATCCGATTTGGGGGTTTCCAGGACCATGGGGTGGTCGGCGAAGCGGGGATCGTTGACCAGGTTGCGGAACCCCGCCACGGTGATCTCGCCCTGGCCGATGTGTGTGTGGCGGTCGATCCGGCTGCCCAAGCCTTTCATGGCGTCATTGAGATGGAAGAATCGGAGCCGTTCCAGGCCGAGGAGCCTGTCGAATCTGGCCATGGTCTCGGCATAGGCCTTGGGGGTGCGGATATCGTAGCCGGCAACGAAGGTGTGGCAGGTGTCGTAGCAGACGCCCAGTTGCTTCGGGTGACCGGAGGCGGCGATGATCGTGGCCAGTTCTTCGAAGCTTGCGCCCAGGTTGGTCCCCTGGCCGGCGGTGGTCTCAAGGAGCACCATGACTTGCTGGCCAATGTCGGCCTCGCCTATGGCCCGGTCGAGGTTGGCGGTGAATCTCCGCAGCCCCGCCTCGACCCCTTCGCCGAGATGGGAACCGGGATGCATGATCAGGTATTCGACGCCCAGGGCAGCGCAGCGGCGTAACTCCTCGCTGAAGGCGGCGAGGGATTTGTTCGCCGTCTCCGGGTTGGGCGAGGCGAGGTTGATCAGGTAGGAATCGTGGGAGGCGACCGGAACCCCAGCCGCCTGTCGCCGCCGATCCTTGAAAGCCTCGATCTCCGTAGGCGACGGCGTCTTGGGCTGCCATTGCCGCTGGTTGGCGGTGAAGATCTGCAACGCTTCGCCGTCTACCTCGGCCAATCGGTCAAAGGCCAGGGCGATCCCGCCGCTGACCGACATGTGGGCGCCGAATCGGGGCATGGCTTACTCCTTGGGTGGCAGGTGATGCATCACGGCTTTTCAAACAGAGCCGTATGGCTCAGGGATATTATAGGCGAAGCAAGGTGTTTGAAGCCTACTTTTTGGGCGCTGGACAGTGTTTTTTTGAATTCGGCACCGGTGACGTGGAGCTTGGGTTCCGCCAAGAGGAGCTTGCCCGATTTTTTCAGGAGCGCATGAACCTGCGTGAGAAAATTCATTTCATCCGGGGTTTCGTGCGCCATCCAGAACGCCAGGGCGAAATCAACCCCTTCGTGGCTGCCGATGTTGTCGTCATCGCATAAAAAGGTGGTGATACGGTTGGCAACCCCCGCTTTTTCGGCACGTTTTTTCAGGGTATCCAGCATCTTTTGTTGCAGATCAACGGAGATCACTTTTCCGGTTTCGCCAACCAGCTTGGCCATGCCGATGGAGAAATAGCCCATGCCGCAACCCAGGTCGATGGCGGTCATTCCTTCCTGGAGATACGGGGTGAACATCTCTTCCGGCCTGTGGAAGATCCGCCGCAACGGATTGTCAAAGGTATAGGCCATCCACCAGGGACATACGTGTTTTGCCATTGGGGGGTAATCCTTGTTCTTGATTAGGTTTACACTACAGCAGATTATTTATACGGCGCATAATCCGTATATCCCTTGGCCCCGGGGGTATACCACAGCGACATATCCTCGGCAGGATTGAGCGGCCAATCGTTCTTGAAGCGTTCGGGCAGGTCGGGGTTGGTGATGAAAGGGCGGCCAAAGGCGATTATGTCCGCAGTGCCCTCTGTTAGTCGCTGTTCTGCCAGTTCTTTGGTGTAGCCGCAATTGCCGATGATCTTGCCCTGGAAAATCGGCCTGAATTCCGCCAATGTCATTGGTTCGCCCTTGCCGTGGAAACCAAAGGCCAGTCCGTCCATGATATGGAGATAGCCGAGCTTGAATTTGTTGAGTTCTCCGGCCACGTACAGATACGTCTCCCGAAAGTCCTCGCTGCCCATATCGTTAAAAACCCCGTTGGGCGAGATGCGGGCGCCAACGTGTTCCGGAGCCCAGACCTCAAGCACCGCTTCAAGCACCTCTTTGAAAAAACGAAATCTGCCTTCCAGGCTGCCGCCGTAGTGATCTGCGCGGAGATTGGTTTTCGAATCGAGGAATTGATTGATCAGATACCCATTGGCACCATGTACTTCCACCCCGGAAAAACCCGCGGCCTTGGCATTGATCGCCGCCCTGCGGTAATCGTCCACGGTTGCTTTGATTTCCCCCACCGTCAGGGCGCGGGGAATTTCATACTGCTTTTTGCCGAGCGGGGTGTTGATGTGGTCGCCGTTCAGTTGCACCGCCGAGGCGGAGACCGGGAGCTCGCCGGCATGGAAATCACTGTGCGATGCCCTGCCGCAATGCCATAACTGCAAAAAAATGTGAGCACCTGTCGGATTGACCTTGTCGGTGACCTTCCGCCAGCCGGCAACCATTTCCTCGGTGTAAATGCCCGGCGAATCGATCCAGCCGATGCCCTGTTTTGAAACGACGGTGGCCTCGGCGATGAGAAGTCCGGCTGCGGATCTCTGGTGATAATAATCGGCCATCAATTCGTTCGGTACCCGCTCCGACCCCGCCCGCCCCCTCGTCATAGGGGCCAGGGCGATTCTATTTTTCAAGTGTAGATTTCCGACGGAGAGTGGTTCCAATAACCTGCTCGTTTTCATGGCATCTCCTTTTGTGAGCCTGCTTGCCTGGTGTCTTTGGGGCGCGAAAATTACCATTGGCTTCTGCGCAACGGTTTTAAGCAAATTTCTAATTCAGTTTACCACAGATGTTGACTCGCCATCCATCTCAGGGAAGAGGGGTAAGTTCTTTTGCCGCGCCAAGAAAAGAACGCAGCGGTCCGGTATCTGGAAATTAGAAAAAAAGGTTGTACCCAAAGCATTCCGGCTAGGTTAGAAAGTAGTTCAGGTGCGATTCGGTTTTATAGAAGCCCCCCCAAAGGCGTTTTTTTCTCCCCGTCTCTATCTTTTGTTGTTTCCGCGAACGGCGGGGTTGCCCTTGTGATTCGGCGTGTGCTTCGCTAAAATATATGTGGTGGGTGCCGTGGGGGCAAACAGGCAGAGGCGCATGATGGAGAGGGAAAAACAGACACATCTTGAGCGACCATCGGCGGGCGGTGCGCTCGCCCGCTCGCTGGCGTTTCTCCTCATGGGGGTGGGATTTGTCGCCCTCTATTATGTTGGCCTCCATAATTATCTCCTCTTCCACAGCCTGGTGGAGATCTTCAGCATCGTCATTGCCTTTACCATCTTCATCATCGCCTGGAATTCCCGGGAACATCTGGCGGATTCCTATCTCTATCTTCTAGGAATTGCCTACCTCTTCATCGGGTTTCTCGACCTCATGCACACCCTTTCCTACAAAGGGATGCAGATCTTTACCGATTATGATTTCTATGCCAATCAGCTGTGGGTCGCCACCCGTTTTCTGGAAAGCCTCACCCTGTTGGCGGCTTTTTCCCTGGCCCCGAGGCGGATAACGTTACGTCCCTATGTGCTTGAGGCCGGTTATGCGGTGGTCACCGCCCTGATTCTGTTTTCGATTTTCCAGTGGCGAATATTTCCCATTTGCTTCATCGAAGGGGCTGGGCAGACGCCTTTTAAGATCTGGAGTGAATTTTTTATCTGCGCCATTCTCGGCCTGGCCACCTGGTTGGCCTACCGGCACCGGCAGCTTTTTTCCCCCCAGGTCTTCGGCTACCTCATGGTCTCCCTCGTGTGTACCATCCTGTCGGAACTGGCCTTTACTTTTTACATCAGCAATTACGGCTTCTCCAATATGGTGGGCCACTACTTCAAAATCATTTCCTTTTATATGATTTATCGGGCCATCGTGCAGACCGGCATTCGCTCGCCCTATCAGCTTGTTTTTAAGGAGCTGAAGGCCAAGGAGGCGGAGCTGGAGCGCCAGGTCGCCATTGATGAACTGACCGATCTTTTTACCCGGCGGGCGGCCCTGGCCCTGCTCCAGAAGCACCTGAGCGCCACCCGGCGGGAGTTGAGTCCGCTCACCATCTGTTACCTCGACCTGGATGGCTTAAAGCAGATCAACGATACCTTCGGCCACGCCGAGGGCGACAGTATACTCAAGGTTTTTGCCGGCCAGCTGATCCGGGAGATGCGTGCCAGTGATTATGCCTGCCGGATGGGGGGCGACGAGTTTCTGCTCATCCTGTCCCATTGTACGGAAGGGGAGGCGGCGCGTTTGGTCGAGCGCATCGAGGAGCGGGTGGCCCAGGTGAACAGTAGTTGGAGCAAGGGGTATGCGCTGGCCTTCAGCTACGGGCTGGCCCAGTGGGCCGAGGGCGAGACCATGGCGCATCTGCTGGAATTGGCCGACACCCGGATGTATGCCCAGAAGGCCCAGAAGAAAGAGAAAACAGCGTTGCGGACTTCGCCTGTCACCGCGGCTGCATCGTTGGCCAGTTAGTTTTTTGGGGGGGCTGGATGTCCCTAGTTTCCATTTTGAACGTGGTTCTTGTGAATATTTAATGCCTGTCGAAGGACCAATCACATGAAATTACGGCTGTCCACCAAGACATTATTCGCCCTTGCCGGGATCATCATCGTGACCATTGTTTCATCAATGGTTGCCCTTGGCTATGCCTGGAAGATGCGGCAGACGATGGAAAACTCACTTTCCAAGAATGCCATGGAGATGCTGGCGGCAGCTGAACTTGACATCGCTCTCCTGAAGCAGGGCGAGATTATTCAACGCCATATGCTCGCCCCTGACGCTCAGGAGTGGAGTGACGAAAGCAAGCGCGTCGAATCAATTTTCAGAATAACGCTGCAAGGTTTTGAAGAGAGGACGACTGATTCCGAGGAAAAGGCATTGCTCGTTGAACTTAATGCGGCATTCAGCCGCTACGATGCCTTACGCGATACGATTCTTGGCATGGAGCAAAATGATATCGCCAAGGCCCGCCACCTTGTCCTTCATGATCTTGACACTCTCTACCATGATTGTTCGAAGATATGCGATACCTTGGTCGATTCAAACAAGCGCGATATCATCAGCGCGCTGCATCGCGGGGAAATGGAGTACCGACACTTTAAGGAGGTGGTGGTTGTCAGTATTCTGCTGATTGGAGTGCTCGGTTTCAGCCTCACCTGGTTGCTTTTTCGAAGTCTTTTTATTCCACTCAGGCGCATGACACAGACCATGGAAGAAGGCATTGCCATGAATGGTAGCCTGGTGGTGGGCGCCACTCACCAGGATGACCTCGAAACGCTTGCCAGTGGTTTAAGAATATTTATGACAGAAATAGCAGAAACTCGATCCGACCTTGAGCTCAAACAGCACGAACTGAGCCAGGCCCATCGTTTGAGCGCCATCGGCAATATTGTGGTGCAGGTGGCGCATGAGATTAAAAACCGTTTGGTCATGCTCGGCGGGTTCGCTCTCTCCATTGAAAAAGACGCCGATGCTGCCGACAAGGTCCGCAAAAAAGCATCCATCATCTCTTTGGAAGTTGCCAAGCTGGAACGGATGCTCAAGGGGATAACCGATTTTTCAAAGCCGATTCACCTGGAGTTAGAAACTCACTCACTCAACGATTTCCTGGAAGAACTGATGCCGAAACTGGCAGAGTTTACACCGCAGAATATCACTATCAACTTGAGGTTGCACCCGCAGCCTCTTCAGGTTCGAATGGACGCGGAGCGTATGGAGCAGGTCATCGTCAACCTTGTCAAAAATGCCGTGGAGGCAATGCAAACTGCAGGGGCAGGATGCAGCATCATGGTCAGCACCAGCCTCCATGACAAAGGTGTTGCCATCAATATCACCAATGATGGTCCCGGCATGGACGATGAAATACAAAAGCATGTCTTCGAGCCGTTTTTCACCACCAAAAAACAAGGGACTGGTCTTGGCCTTGCCATTTCCAAGAAAATTGTACTCGATCACGGCGGGGATATGCAGTGTAAGTCATCCCCCAATCAAGGGACCACCTTCACTATTATTTGCCCGCTCGCTTGAGGTGTTTGCGGTCTGTCGGGGGATGGGGTTAGCGGGCGTTGTGCCCAGGGCGGTCTTGGTATTGATCGCGGCCCTAAGGGAATCTCCACGGTTGCTTCGGCGATCAGAAGTCCGGTCGTGTAGCTCTCCGTGCGATCCTTGGAGGTTATTGCACGATTTTCCATTGGCCGTCCGCCTGTCGACAGGCGGTACCAAAGGCCTGTTGTTTTTGGCCGCCGATGAGCACCTCGGTTTGGTACTCTCGGCAATATTCGCCGGAGGGGGATTGATACGTCCGGTTTGGCATGACAGTTATTTCGCTTCCTTTGTCAGGGTTTATCCAGGTGGAGGCTTGGCCGCTTTTGTTTTTTTCGAGCGCATATGCGGTGCGGAGTTCGTCTGCTTCATCAAGTGATTTGCCTATCTCATGGCCAAAAAGCGAGCCGAGCAAAGTCCCGACGATTACGCCCGCGGTTCTTCCATGGCCTCTTCCCGCCGTTGCTGCGCCGACCGCGCCACCCAAGACTCCTCCGACAATGGTGCCAGTGACCTCTTTTCCTCCCGAGTAATGTGGCGCTACGGGAGGAGGCGGGATTGGCGAGGAAGGCGCTGGCCCGGGAGGAGGTGGCGGCGGGGCGGTGACCACTGGAACCCAGGCCCAGTAGTAGGGGGCGGAAATCCCATCACCGCGCAGCTCGTAATGGCCGTTGGGATATTCCACCACGGTTACGGTCGGGGCAAGGCGGAGCACGGTAACACCGTCTATCAGCCACCACATGTAGAACGGCGACCAGACCCCACGGCGATGTTCAAATCGCCAGCCATTATGCGGCTCGTAGTGCCAAGGACCTCCCCCGTAACGATGGCCTTCATCGTATCGGCGGTCGGCAAAGCGTTCGCCGTCATGTCTGGATTCGTGGTAATTGTCGGCCAGGGCACCAAAAGGGCTGAGCAGCAGAGCCATATTGGCCGTGATCACGATTGCGCTACGGAAATATTGCCCTGTTTCTGTTTTTTTTATACGCAGCGCCATGGTGGCCTCCATCACGGAATTAATACCCCCAGACAATTCTTGGGTGTGCCCCTGTTCTTGTTATGCAGATAAGACTGCTGTTTTTAGCAAAAAGTTCCATGATTCGTCAGCATCTCTGGGGATATCTCACTTAGCTCCCTGCCAGCAACTCTAAAGTGCAGGCGACAAAGGTGTGGGAAACTCCATCTCCCTTTTGTCCAGAAATGCCGTGCCTAAAATTTTTTTCTTATCTTGCCAAGAAGGTGAATACCACCAACGTATAAATACTGCACAGCACCAAGATCACGCCCATTTGCTGGGTGTGGCGGAAAGTGAATTCATCCACGTTGTTATGCAAAAGTTCCAGTGGTTTCAGTGCAGCACGCAAGGAAATCCATTCATTTGCGGCGGATTCAAATTTGCGCAAAAGGCTTGGGCGAAACAGCACGATCAGGCTGACGAACAAGGCAAGCGCCGCCCCCAATAGCGCGATCAATACCATTGAATCAAGCAGCACCCCGATGTAGCCTGAACCGGCACTGGTTTTATCAATCTGCCCGCTGAAAAAATACAACACATAAATTGCCCCCGCTAATGTAGCTAAACCGCTGGCGCGGCGATAACGGTAAAACCAAGAATCAGCATTGATGGAGATGTTTAACGTTTTGTCGAGGGAACCCGTGGAAATCCAGCGGTTGGCAATCGGACCCGCGCGCAGCAACCAGTGGGGTCGCAAAATCAAAACGGCACCGACAATCAAGCCGGCAACGCTGCCTGTTACAAGAAAGATCGGTAATGCGCTGAGCAGTAAAGTTTCAATGATGGTCATGGTTTGCTCCTTAATTCAATGCCAGGAAAACAAGGAAAAAGAGACACTTCCCGGTTTTCGTGGGTTTGATTTTCAGATACTGCGATATTGCCTGATAGGGTATGGAATATCAAAGGGAAAGTAAACTGATATCTATGCCAGCAATCCCTGAAGCGCAGGCGGCAATGGGGCGGAAAACTCCAGTTCTTTTCCGCTGACCGGGTGCTTGAGGTGCAGGCTCGATGCGTGCAGCGCCTGGCGGGGCAGACGGAGACGAGCGTGGTCTGCCGCGGTCAGGCCCCCTTCCTTGAAAAGCAGAAAAAACTGCTCGTCCACCCCGTAAAGTTTGTCGCCCACCACCGGAAAACCCAGGTGTAAGAGGGTTGCCCGAATCTGATGACAGCGGCCGGTGTGCGGCCTCGCTTCCAGCAGGGTGAGGTTGGTGTTGCTGGAGCGGGAGAGGTGTCGGAAGGCGGTGCTGGACTCTACGGTTCCGGGCGGCGCATTCTTTTGTTCCGGGTAAAACCGCATCTTCTTGCGGATCGCGCTGTTTGGGTCCACCCCCAGCCAGCCCGTGGCTTCCACCGGCACGGGCGTGTCCGGGAAATCTCCTTCCACCACCACCAGATAAACCTTATCCACCCGGTGCTGGGCAAACTGCTCCTGGCACAGGCGGGCGGCGGCTTTGTTTTTTGCCACCAGCACGATGCCGGAGGTTTCCCGATCCAGCCGGTTGACGAGCCTAGGCTCGGCTAGGTTATGGTTTTTTTTGAGCAGGGCCCAGAGGGTATGGGCGAAGAAGCGGCCGCCGGGATGGCAGGGCAGGGGGGCGGGCTTGTCGATCACCAGCAGATCTTCATCCTCGTGGAGGACGGTGTAGTTGGTGTCAACCGGGGGCTCCACCAGGGGGGGCATCAGGTAGACGAGGTGGTCGCCCGGGGCCAGGATGGAATCACCCCGCGCCGCGCCATCGTTGAGGCGGAAACGGTGGGCCGCCAGTTCCGCCTGCCATTCCTCCCGGCTTCGGTAGGTGAAGCGCTGGCTGACAAAATCGAGGAGCTGTTGCCCGGCCTGCTGGGGCTGGATGAGCACCGAGTTTTTTCTTTCCATCATTGCCCGGTCATCCGCAGTAACCCCATGAGTTGAAAAATAAAAAACGGGTTATGAGCCCGACCCATCGCGGGGTGCACCTTCTTCCGTCTGCCAGCCGCCGCCCAGGGCCTTGTACAGGGCGACGAGATTGGTGGAGACGGTGCGGCTGGACTGGGCCAGGGCGTCCTCGGCGGTATAAAGGGAGCGCTGGGCATCCAGCACGGCGAGGAAATCGTTTTGCCCCGCGGTATAGAGGGCGGTGGCCAGCTCCACCGCAGTGCGGTTGGCTGTTACGGCTTGGGCCATGGCCTGGCGATGCTCCTCTTCCTTGGTTGAGGCGATCAGGGCGTTTTCCACCTCGCGCAGGGCATTGAGCACGGTCTGTTCATAGGCCAGGAGTTCCTCTTCCTGGAGGGCTTTTTTCAGCTCCAGATTGGCGCGGGTGCGGCCCATGTCAAAGAGCGGCCAGTTCAGGGCCGGGCCGAGGGACCAGAAGCTGCTGGCCCGGTTGAGGGTCGAAGTCAAGGTGGTGTTCTGGAGGCCCAAGGCGCCGGAGATGGTGAATTTGGGAAAGAGATCGGCCTTGGCCACCCCGATCCGGGCGGTGGCGGCATGGATCTTCGCAATCGCCCTGCGGATGTCGGGTCTGCGCAGGAGCAGATCCGAAGGCAGCCCTACAGGCACGGTGGCCTGGGCGGAGGGCAATGGTGCCTCCGGGGTCAGTTCCGCCAGCAGGGCGGACGGTTCGCCGCCCAACAGCAGGCTGAGGCTGTAGATGGTTTGTCTTTCCTGCGTCTCCAGCAGCGGAATCTGCCCGGCCGTGGTGGCGGCCAGCGCCTCCGCCCGCACCACATCGAGTTTGCTGGCAAAGCCTACGTTAAAACGCTGGCGGGTCAGGTCGGCGGTGTGGGCCTGGGACTTGAGATTCTCGCGGGCAATGGCGAGCCGCTGTTGCAGGGAGCGGAGGTTCAGGTAGTTGTTGGCCACCTCGGCGCTGAGGCTTACCAGCAGGTCGCTGCGGTTTTCCACGGCTGCGTCGAGATCCGCGCCTGCCGCCTCGACCCCGCGCCGCAAGCCGCCGAAAAGATCGATCTCCCACCCGGCATCAAAGCCCATCTGGTAGAGATTGCCGGTGGTCACCTCGTTGCGGATCGAAGAAGCCGGAGTCCGGCTGCGGGTAAGAGAGGCATTGGTATTGACGGTCGGGCCCAGGTCCGCCCCGGCGATGCCCATGGAGGCGCGGGCTTGGCGGATTCGGCTTTCCGCCATGCGCAGGTCCAGATTGGCCCGCATCCCCCGCTCCACCAGGGAGGTGAGCTGGGGATCGTTGAAGATTGTCCACCATTGGGCCAGGTTCTGTTCTGCTGCGGGCGCAGCCTCGGGAGCTGCGGGGACTGTGGGTGCTTGCCCCAGCCACTGGGAGGAGACCTTGGCCTCCGGGCGCTGGAAATCAGGGCCCATCATGCAGCTGGTGACAAGGGGCAGGCAGAGGCAGAGAGCCAGGCTGGTCCGGTACGGTGTGGGGATCATGGGGATGCTCCTTAATAATAAAGATGGGCCGGGAGGTCGGCCCGGTTATTTTTTACATAGTAACGGTCAGCTCGGCGCAGGGAAATAAGGATAAACCCCGAACTGTAATTGTTCAGCAGCACCGCAGATGCTAGGAAGAGGCCGGCGAAGTGTGCTGTTGCACATGAGCTGGCCGATGACAACGCAGATGCGGTGCTGCTGAACAATTTATTCATAACGCAGGGCCTCGATGGGATCAAGCCGCGAGGCCTTCCAGGCCGGGTAGAATCCGAAGATGATCCCCACCCCGGCCGAGACCAGCACCGCGGTGGCAATGGCCGCAGGCGAGGTCTCCACCGGCCACTTGAGCAGGAGTTGCACCAGCATGGAGCCGCCGTGGCCGAGGACGATGCCCATGGCCCCGCCGGTGAGGCAGAGGACCACCGCCTCCACCAGAAACTGGCGAAGGATGTCGCGGCCCCGCGCGCCTACGGCCATGCGGAGCCCGATCTCCCGCGTCCGTTCGGTAACCGAAACGAGCATGATGTTCATGATCCCCACCCCGCCCACGACCAGGGAGATCATGGCCACGGCCAACAGCAGGTTAGTCATCAGTTTGGTGGTGGTGGAGAGGGTGCGGGTCAGCTCGGCCATATCGCGGACGTTAAAATCATCGGGGTCGTCGTTGCGGATGCGGTGCCGTTCCCGGAGCACCCCGGAGATCTGCTCGATGGCCGGGGCGATCTCCGCCGAATTGTTGGCTGCGACCATGATTTGGTCGATGTTGGCGAAGCGCACCGGCATGGGGTTGTCGGCCTGCTGGACGGCGGAGCGTGCCGGATAGAGGCTGCGCTGGGCCGTGGGGTAGAGATTACTGAGGGTGTTCACCGAGTCGCTGGCAACGGAGTCGCTCTGGTTGGCGGTGGCGAGACTTGTGCCGGTGACCCGGTATTTGATGGTGGTCCAGGGGGCGAGGATGACGTCATCCTGATCAAAGCCCATCATGTTGGCGCCCTTGGCAGAGAGCACCCCGATCACCCGAAAGGCGATGTTTTTGATCCGGATATCCTTGCCCACCGGGGATTCTCCCTCAAACAGCTCCCGGACCAGGCTCTTGCCCAGAAGGCAGACCCGGTTGCCGTTCAACACATCCCGGTCGCTGAAGGGCTCGCCCTCGGCGAGGATGGACCAGTCCTGGACATCGAGATAGGCCGGGGTGGTGCCGTAGATGGCGTTGGGCACCCAGTTGCGGTTGCCGTAGACTACCTGGGCGCGGGCGCGGACCATGGGCGCGGCGTTGCGCACCGAGGGGCATTCCCGCAGGATGGCCTGGCAGTCTTCCGGAGTCAGGGTGGTGGTGGTGCCCGCTCCGAAGGAGACCCCGCCGCTCGACGCAGTGCCGGGCCGGATCACCAGCACGTTGGCCCCCATGCTGGCGATGGTTTTCTTAAGAGCCGCCGAGGCGCCGGCGCCGATCTCCATCATGGCGATGACCGCGCCCACGCCGATGACGATCCCTAAGGTGGTGAGCATGGCCCGCATGGGATTGCGGCGCAGGGTCCGAAAGGCGGTGCGGGCGGTAGTATACACCATCATGGCGCGCCCCCCTCGGTTTTCGGCTTTGGCTCGGCAGGGGGCGCATCGCCCTGGATCACCCCGTCGTTCATGCGGATCACCCGGTTGGCGTGGCCAGCCACCTTGGGATCGTGGGTCACCATGATGATGGTGATGCGGTCCTCGGTGTGGAGCCGCTCGAACATCTGCAGTACCTCTTCGCTGGTCTTGGAATCGAGGTTGCCGGTGGGCTCGTCGGCAAAGAGTACCGGCGGGTGGTTGATCAGAGCCCGGGCAATGGCCACCCGCTGCTGCTGGCCGCCGGAGAGCTGGGAGGGGTGATGGTCCAGCCGGTCGGCCAATCCCACCCGACTCAGCATCTCAGCGGCCCGCTCCCTGGCCTCCCGTTCGCTCAAGTGCTCGGCTCCGTAGGAGAGCGGCATGGCCACGTTTTCGAGGGCGCTGGTTCGGGCCAGCAGGTTGAAGCTCTGGAAGACAAAACCCAGCTTGCGGTTGCGGAGCAGGGCCCGTTCATCGGCGGAGAGCTGGGAGATCTCCTGGCCGTCCAGCCAGTATTCGCCGGCGGTCGGCCGGTCCAGGCAGCCCAGGATGTTCATCAGGGTGGATTTGCCGGAGCCGGACGAACCGGTGAGCGCGACCAGCTCCCCCTGCCGGATGGTCAGGGAGATGCCTTTCAGCACGGGCACGGCGATGTCGCCCATCTGATAGGTTTTTTCAATGCCGCGCAAGGTGATGAGTTCCATGGGGCTTTATTTCTCTCCCTTGGATTTTTTGTTGCCGGCGCCGAACTGCGGGGTGAAAGGGTTGCCCCCTCCGTTTCCGTTCTTGCCGGAGTCGGCCAGCCGCATCCCGGTGATGACCTGCATCCCCTCGCGCAGCTCCGTACTCTCCACCGCAGTGTTGGTGCCGTCGCTGGCCCCGGTTTGGACCTCAATCTGCCGGAGCTTTTGCTCCTTGTCCAGCACCCAGAGGCTGCCGCTGGCCTTACCGTTGGCCGGAGCCTGGGTGGAGGCTGGTTTTTTGCCCTCTTTCATCCCGCCTTTTTTGGGGCCGCCCTCGCTTTCGCCCTCCTTGGCCGGTGGGCTCCAGCGCAGAGCCGCGTTGGGCGCCTGCAGGACATTCTCCAGCTTTTGCAGTTGGAAGAGGACATTGGCGGTGAGATACGGCAGGAGGCGGCCATCCGCGTTGTCGGTGGAGATCTCCACCGTGTAGGTCACCACGTTCTGGGTCATGGCGGCGTTGAGCCGGATCTTGCCCACCTCGCCGCGGAAGGTCTCGCCTGGGTAGGCGTCCACCGTGAAGGTCACCGGCTGGCCCGGGTGGATTCTACCGATATCCGCCTCGTTCACCGCCACCCAGACCTGGATACGGGTAAGATCCTTGGCCAGCAGGAAGAGGCTGGGCGCGTTGAGGCTCGCCACCACGGTCTGGCCGGTGTTGACTCGCCGGTCGATGATGATGCCCTTGACCGGCGAGGTGATGGTGCAGTAGCCGAGGTTGCGTTGGGCGCGCTTGAGTGTTGCCTCGGCTTGATTGATTGAAGCCTCGCTCACCGCCACCTGGGCTCGCGCACTTTTATAGGCTGATTCGTAGGCTTCATAGCTCGATTGCGACAACGCTTCGGAGGGGCCGAGGAGTTGGGCCCGCTTCCACTCCTGTTCCGTCCGGCTAAGGTCTGCCTTGGCCTTCTGCAATCCAGCCTTGTTCGAGAGGAGCTGGGCCTCGGCCTGGGCCACGTCCGCGGCGTAGAGCGAATCATCGATCCGGGCCAGCACCGTACCTGCCTCCACCAGCGAGCCGTAGTCCACGGTTTTGCCCTTGGCGTCCTTGCCAAAGGAGACGATCCGTCCGGCCACCTGGGCGCCGACGTCGATGACCTCTTCCGGCTCCACGGTGCCGGTGGCGTTGATGGTAACCACCAGATCACCGCGCTTGAGCTCGGTGGTCCGGTAGGCAACGCCATTTCCCTGGCTACGGGTAAGCCCCCAGGTTGCCAGGCTGCCGAGAAGCAGGACGGCGATGAGGACGATAAGGGATTTCTTGCCTGGGTGTTTCATGGGCCAACCTCGTTGTTGGATTGTTGCGGATGTCGGGGGCGGAGCGCACGGATTCCGGCAAGGCTGAAGCGGGTGACATGGTCCGCCAGTTGCTCCACATCTTCGAGCAGGGGTTCAAGGCAGGTGTTTGGCAGCTCCTGTGTACTCTTGCAGCGGCGGGCGTAGAGCAGGGGGCCGAAACACTGGGCTCGGATGGACATGGCGCAGAGTTGTACTTCGGGTTCCTGGGGCTCCTTGTTCAGTAATTCGGAAACCAGGAGGGTAAGGCCTTTAAAGATCGGCTCCACGGATTCCTGCATGGGCTTGGCCAGGAGGCCGGTCGGGTTTGCCATCTCCTTGTGGAAAATGTCGAAATCATGGCTTTGCGGGTCGATGATCCTGCGCATGATTGAGAGAATCCACCCGCACAGCCGCTCTTCCGCTGGGGCCTGGGGGGCAATGTTGCCATCCGGGGGATAGACGCGCAAGGATTGGGTGAAGGCATAGCGCCAGCTCTCCACATAGAGGGCCTCCTTGCTGCCGAAATGGTAGCTGACCGCGGCGGTATTGGCCCCTGCCTGCTTGCAGATCTCGGCGACGGTCGTTTCCCGGAAGCCTTTGCCGGCAAAGATTTTGCCTGCGGCTTCCAGCAGATTCTGGCGGGTTTCCTGACCGTCGCTTCGTTGTTTTCGCACGGGGTGTGTCCTTTGGGATAAGTTAAATGTATATTTGATTTATTTATCCGGCTGCGTCAAGGGGTTTTTGGGGGTGGATTCTCTCGGGCTATCCTTTGAAACAGGGGGGAAATGTGTTACAGAGTCTGCATGGATAGAGAGAAAAAAGAACAGGCTGCCGACAGGCCGGATACTGCCTCGCCCCAGGGCGGGCAAACCGATCTGCGCGATCTCACCCTGGATCGGCTGACTGAGTTCGTCGTGGGGCTGGGTCTGCCCGCCAAGCGGGCCAAGCAGATCTTTGCCCGGCTGCACCGACCCGGCATTCTGGATTTTTCCCAGCTGGGGATCAGCCGGGAGGTGACGGCGTTGCTGGCCGAACATGCCATCATGAGTAGCCTTGCCCCTGAAACGGTGGAGAGGTCTGCGGACACCACCGAGAAATTTGCCTTCCGGCTCGCGGACGGGGCAATGATCGAGAGCGTGCTCATCCCCGAGGACGGGCGTCATACTCTCTGCGTTTCCTCCCAGGCGGGCTGCGCCATGGGTTGTGGCTTCTGCCTCACCGGCGGGCAGGGCTTTGTCCGCAACTTGCGCCCTGCCGAGATCGTGGGCCAGGTGTTGGCGGTGATGACCCATATGGTAGCCAACGGGATCAACCGCGCCACGCCGCGGGAGTTGCTCAACAATCTGGTTTTCATGGGCATGGGCGAACCCCTGGCCAATTACGACAACCTGCTCCCCGCGCTCAAGATCCTCATGGATGACCATGGCCTCGGCTTTTCCGAACGGCGGATCACCGTCTCCACCTGCGGCATCGTGCCGCGCATGGACGATCTGGGCCGGGATATCCGGGTCAATCTGGCCGTGTCGCTGCACAGTGCCGATGATGCGGTGCGCAGCAGCCTGATGCCGGTGAATAAAACTTACGGGCTGGAATCGCTGCTCGCGGCCTGCCGCAGGTATCCGCTGGGGAAAAAGAAGGTGATTTTGTTTGAGTACATCATGCTCAAGGGGATCAACGATTCGCTGGCCGATGCGCGATTGCTGGCGGAAAAGCTGCAAGGCATCCCCAGCCGGATCAACCTGCTGCCCTACAACGGCTCCGGGGAGACGGAGTACGCCTGCCCGGACAAGGCGCAGACCCTGGCCTTTCAAAAGGTGCTGCGCGAGGCGGGCGTCAACACCTTTATCCGGCAGAGCCGGGGCGCGGATATCTCCGCGGCCTGCGGCCAGCTGGCAGGCAAGGGTTAAAAGAATTGCCGGAAGGTGCAGCGGCGGCAGAGGGGTTCGCTGAGGCGGCGTTGGGTAAAGCCGGTGCGGATGGCGGTGGCGCGAGGGCTGTTGCAAATCTCGGCCAGGGATTGTTCGTGGATGTTGCCCAGGGGGATATCCGCCTCACCATCGAGACAGCAGGGCACCACGGTGCCGTCTACCAGGATGGCGACATGATCCCGCAGCCCCCGGCAGGTGCCCTTGTCGCCCAGGTCGGGCGCCGGAGCATGGGGCCAGGTGAAGCGGGCATTCTGGCTCAGGAACACCTTGGGGGCCAGGGTGAGGCCGTGGCCGGGGGTGAGCCGGGTGACAAGCGGCTCGGGCAGGGCGAAAAAATCCTCAAGCGCTTTCAGGATCGGGTCGTTGGGGCCTGGGCTGCCGTTTTCCGTGGCAGCCAGATTCCAGAACCGCAGGCTGATCAGCAGCCCGGTGGCGGGCGCCTCCCGGAGAAAGGCGAAAATTCCGGCCATATAGACGGAAAGGGCTGGCTCGACATCGTGTTCGCTGAAGCTGTGCAATGAGATGTTGACCTGGCGCAGGGCCGGGCTGGCCAGTAAAAGCTCCTGGCGTTGGGGGAGCAGGGTGCCGTTGGTGGTCAGGTTGACCTTGAGGCGGTGCTCCTGGCAGAGGGCGAGGATTTCGCCAAGCTCCGGGTGCAGCAGGGGCTCGCCCAGCACATGCAGGGCAAGATGGGCGGTATGGCCCTCGATCTTGCCGAGGATGGCGCCAAAATCCTCCGTCCGCATGAAGGCTTTGGCGCGGCCGCTCCGAAGGCAGAAGCTGCAGGAAAGATTGCAGCGGTTGGTGATCTCGAGGTATATTTTTTTGAATTTTTTCAAGGACAGCGGATCAATCAAAAATTTCGATGTCGCCCTGTTTGCATTCGGCACAGCGGAGCATGGGGTCGATTTTTTCAAAGGCAACCCGCCAGCCCTGTTCGCTGATGGTCTCGGCGAAGTCTTCTTCACAGTCGGAGCAGAGCCAACGGTCGCCCTTGGGGGTAACAAAAAGTTTCATTCTTTTCACCAATAGGCGAGGGGTAATGGGATCATCGCCATTTGCGGCTTTGCGGCGATGGTGTATTCTTGCTTGGGCAACATAGTTGAAATTATGGAATGCGGCAAGAAATGAGTCTGTTCATTTCTTTGCTTGCCCAAAGAAACGAACCAAAGAAAGGGCACCCAGGGCACTTGTCCCGCCGAAGGCGGGATACCCTGCGCTCCTCGATGCTGCCGGGGCTTTGCAAACTCGCTACGCTCAAACAGTGCAAATCCCCTTTTCGGCAGCCTCTCCGGTGCTCGGCGGCGTGCCAATGGGATTTTTTTCTCCCCCCCCATTTGTCCTGCCGCGCCTCGCAGACGGGGGCGGAAAAGGCGCGGGAACTGTCTGAGGGCGAAGCCCGAGTTTTTCCGCGTCCCGCCCTCGGCGAGAAGTAAGGGAAGCCCGCAGGGCCAGGACTGGCTGGGGTGCCTTTTTCTTGTTTCTTCTTTTGGGCACGCAAAAGAAGAAAGAAAACAACAAGAAGGCTATCGCCACTTTCTCCGGAATTTCCGGATGAACAAAAAAAGGAATAATCCAAACATGGCAGCAAAGAAATTTTACGCAATTCTGGCCGGGCGAGTGCCCGGCATCTACGATAATTGGCCCCAGGCCCAGGCCCAGGTCATCGGCTTTCAGGGTGCCAGATTCAAGGGCTTTCCCACCCGGGGTGAGGCCGAGGCCTGGCTGCAGAATCCCACCTCGGGTCAGTCCAGGCCGGGCAGCGGGAAAAGTACGATTCAATCCGGGCCTGCGGCAGTATCGGATACCTCCCCCAAGGAGGGCGTGGTCTGCATCTATACCGATGGCGGCGCCCGCTACAATCCCGGGCCGGGCGGCTACGGCATCGTCCAGGTCTACAACGGCCAGCGCAAGGAGCTGTGCGGCGGCTTCCGTCTGACCACCAATAACCGGATGGAGCTGATGGGCTGCATCGTGGCCCTGCGCGAACTGGAGCATCGGGACCGGCCGGTGGCCCTCTATTCTGATTCCAGCTATGTGGTGAACGGGATCAGCAAGGGGTGGGCCAAGGGGTGGCGGAAGCGGGGTTGGGTCAAGGCGGACCGGCAGCCCGCCATCAATCCCGATCTCTGGGGCCAGCTGCTGGACCTCATCGAGGGGCTGGACATCACCTTCAACTGGGTCAAGGGGCATAACGGCAATCCCTTTAACGAGCGTTGCGATGAACTGGCTGTGGCCTCGGCCCGTCAGCCGGATCTGCCGGTGGATGCCGGGTACAAGGGCTGAAAGGAAGGGGCGGGCGGGTGAGCGAAAACGAAAGCCGACTCATGGAGACCTGGCGCAGGCAGTTGGCCCAGGAATACCGCCAGCTCTGCTGGCTGTACCGGGTGCGGCTGCGGCTGCCGCTCTTTGAGATCCGCGAGGGTCAGAGCCGGGCCGGTTCCTGGTCGCCGGGGCTGGAGACCCTCAGCCTGGCCTCCTGGCTGATCCGGGAGCATTCCTGGGATGTGGTGCTGGAGGTATTGAAGCACGAGATGAGCCACCAGTACGTCCAGCAGATACTGGGTCGGGGGGATGAGCTGCCGCACGGCCCGGCCTTTCAAGAGGCCTGCGATCGGCTGGGGGTGCATCCTGAATTTCGCACCGCCCAGGGGGCAATCCCGCGGCTGCTCAGCGGGGAGGGGCAGAGGTTCGGGGGGATGCTGGATAAAGTGGAAAAGCTTTTCGCCCTGGCCCAGAGCGCCAACGAGCACGAGGCCGCCCTGGCCATGGCCAAGGCCAACGCCATCCTCCGCCGCTACAACCTGGAACGGCTCGACCGCCAGGCCGCTGACTACGATTACCTGATCATCAAGCCGGGCACCAAGCGGATCGCTGCCCACCAACGGGGCATGGCCGCGCTGCTCAAGGATTTCTTCTATGTCAACGTGGTCATCGCCCGGCAGTTTGAGGCGAAAAGCGGCGAAACCCTGCGGGTGATCGAACTGACCGGGGCCAAGGAAAACCTGGCCGTGGCCGACCACGTCTATCATTTTCTCAGTCACCGGCTGGAGTATCTCTGGCAGGAATTTCGGAAAAGCGCGGGGGCAACGGGGAGGGAGAAGAATTCCTACCGGCTGGGGGTGCTCCACGGTTTTCGGGAAAAGCTTACCCTCCAAGACCAAGAGGCCATGCGCGCCACCGGCGACAACACCTCCTCCAGCTTGGTCTGTGCCTCCGATCCGGGGCTGATCCGCTATTACCGGGCCCGTTATCCCCGCCTCCGCACCGTGCAGCATAACGGCCCGCAAGTGTATGCCGATACCTACCAGGCAGGGCAGCAGGAGGGCAAACAGCTCATCATCCACAAGGGGGTCGCGTCTGAGCCGCACGGCGGCGGCAACATGGGTTTGTTGCTGGCAGACGGCTAGCGGGGGCCAGCCTCTCGATACCGAAGCGCCAAGCCTTTGAGGAAGTTGCGGAGAAACTGGTCGCCGCATTCCTTGTAGTTTTTGTGCCCTGCCTTGCGGAACAAGGCGGACAGCTCGGATTTCGAGACCGGATTGCCAGCCTGTTGTAAAATAGCGAGCATGTCGCTTTCCTGTAGTTCCAAGGCGATGCGGAGCTTTTTCAGGATGGAGTTATTGGTGAGCGGTTCGGCCGCCTGCGGGGGGCGAGCCGGTTTGCCTTCCTGTCGGCCCCGTTTGTGGATAATGAGGCCGCTCAGAAAATCTTCCATCAGCGTATCCGGGCAGGCGACAAAGCCTTCTCCCTCTTCTTTTTTCAGGAGATTGAGAATCTTTTCCTGGGCAACCGTCTGCCCGGAGATGCTGAATATCTCGGCCATGGCAGCAGTGGAGAGGGCCAGGGCATATCGCACCCCGCGCAACACATCATTGTTCGTCATTTTTTATCCTTTAGTAAGGCCCCGAGAGCGGCAAAGGGATTCGAGGTGGCGATCGCTTCCTGTTTTCCCTCAGGTTTCAGAGCGCCATAGGCATCGGCAACGCTCTGGCGGTCGTGCTCGTTGTCGTGGCAGTAGATGCACAACAACTCCCAGTTGCTGCCGTCGGGCGGGTTGTTTTCGTGGTTGTGGTCCTTGTGGTGGACCGTGAGTTCGCCCAACTTCTTGCCGCTGAATTCGCGTCCGCACCTGCCGCAGATCCAGGGATACATCTTGAGCGCTTTCTCCCGATAGGTCTGCGCCCGTTGCTCCCGCGCGCGCTGGGCTTCGGACAGCATATCGGATTTGGTCGGTGGTGTCATGGGTGTTTGGTCCTGTATGGTGCTCTATTCCCTTCTGTAAGCGTTGCTCCGCTGGTTTGGGCGATTTCCAGGATCGCCTCGAGGAGTAGGCTATTCCTAGTTGAAGATCCCTTTGAAGGTGTTCCCCAGCTCCTCAAACGACTTCTGCAGATCCTCGACACTCTTCTTCAGATCATCACCTTGCCCGGCAGGAGCGGGGGCTGGTGCTGAACTGGGAGCGGGTGTAGGCGCAGGCGGTGGGGGCTTTTTCGCTGCCGGTTGTTCCGTCCGACTGTTTCTGAACCGCTCGGCAGCCGCGCCGATCCATTTGTCGCGCTCTTCGTCTTTTTTGTGCTCGTCAAGCTTGTCGTAAGATTTTTTGGCCAATTTGGCTGCGCTCTGCTGCTTGGGGGTGAGTTTGGTCAGAACCTCCGGTTGGTTGAGATGATCCAGGTACTTGCCGCCGACAATGGTGCCAAGATCATAGAAAAGCGATTCGTATTCGCCCTTGCCGAACTTGCACATCAGACCGGTGGCCGAGGTCAGGGCGTCAACCACATCGCCGCCGGGGAGCATCTTGGCTGTTTCGAGCAGCACATACTGCACCTCGTCCTGGGCCTCCAGCGAGCAGACCAGGCTGGTGAGCCAGTGTTCCGGGGTATCGCGGGAAACGAGGGCCAGGGCCTGCCCCTGCTGCATGCCCTCTTGGATGAATTCGCTGAAAGCATCGTTGCTATCGAGCAGGACAATGCCCCCGTTGATCTGGTAGGCATGCTTGCCGTCGCTTTTCATCACCACCGCCGGATAGAGGTGCTTGCCGAAATAGTATTGCGGCTCGCCGGGGGCTTCATTCTTGCCGACCACCAGCACACTTTCTCCGACAGGGGTCGTGACGATCTTCGTGGTGCCGACAAAGGCTTGGTCCGGCGGCGCGCCTGCGGGAGCATTGACCCAGGTGGTTTTGAGCTTGATCCCGACCTGGCGGTTGCCCCAGATTCCGGATTCCTGGGCGCTGTAGAGATACTGGCCGAGGTTGAGCTTGGGATAAAAACGGCTCTTGACCCCAAGGGTGAAGGCATGGGTGTCCAGCATGTCGCCTTTGATTGCCTGGATGCGGTCAAAGGCCAACCCAAGGCCCACATTGACGGTAACCGTTTCCCTGCGGCCCGGGGTGGAGATTCGCACCTCGTAGGCCAGTGGGGCCTTGATGCTGGCGCCGGTATAGAAAAACAGGGCTTCGGCTACCCCGTTGCTGTCGGCCTTGACCGTCAGGCGGGTGGACTTGCTGGTGCCTGCCTGCAATTGCGCCTGTTTGCCGGAGACGATTTCAAAGGTCGTGGCGGTGCCTGGTTTTGTTTTGGCCACCAGCTTGGCCGGCAGCTTGGTCGAGGCGGGGAGGTAGGCGGTGCGCCCCACTTGGGCCGAAGAGGGCGCGGGGTAGGCCTCCACCAGCAAGTCGGGGTTTTCAACGGGTGGCGCCTTTTCCTCGACCTCCACGGCTGCCACCGGCGTTTCCGCCTGTCCGCTGCGCGGCAACTTGGCGATGATCTCGTTCATGAGCCGGTCGGGTAGGGCATCAAGCAGGCCATTTTTGCATCTGACCTCGATCTTGACGTGCACGTTGCCGGCATGGAGAAAGGAGTGGATTTCATACCAATCCTCGGGCGGGACGGCCCGCTTTTTCATAAAGGCAAGGTAATGGTAGTTGCCGATCATCTTCGGCATGACATGGCTGCGGTCGTATCTGGTCGGACCCTTGATCACCAGGCCCAGCTCTTCCCGTTTGACGTTGTTTTTGATGATGTCATAGGCGTAGGTCGCCGTGGTGTTGGCGTCGATGACCTTTTCCCGCCGGTTGTAGTCGTACTCGTGCACATAGAGCTCGGCGGCGTAGCGGATGCCGCCGTAATCGAAGGCGCAGACCTGGGGCGAAAACATGGTGCCGCAGTAACCATTGGTGAGTTTGCGGTCAAGGACCTTGTATTGGACCAAGGCGGTGTTGAGCAACCCTTCCTTGTCCTTCACCTCCCAGAAAAAGTTGATGTAGCTCTTGTTGTCGGTATCGACCCGGGTGTTGGCCGGCATGCTGTCGAGGCGCAAACCCTGAAGGCTGCCGGTGTAGTCGCCGAAGGTCATTTCCTTGCCAGCCTGGGCCGGGTGTGGCATGGCCAGGGCCAGAAATCCGAACAACAGGGCTAGGCTCCGCAAGAGTAAGGTGCGCATGGTTGCCCATGAATCGGGCGTCTTTGCCTGTAAAATTTGGCTGGTTTTGCTGAAAACGTATTGGGTTGTGGTCATGGAGGTCCCCTTTGGCGGCCATGGTCTTCTTGGGTCAGGCAATATCCTCGCTACAAATCTTCAATCCGCGCTTTGCAGGCATCATATTCCGCCTTGATCAGTTTTCTGCCCAGCGCCGAGACCTTGGCGCAATAGGCGGCAATAAGGTGATCTTGCCGGCAGAGTTCCTCGATCTCCTTTTCCTGCTTGGGGGAAAGGGCCTTATGGTCATGGAGCTTCTCGGCGAAATAGAAAAACGCCAGGCCCGGCCCCACGAAGAGAACCAGGGCGGTGTTTTCCACGAGGTCGCCGTGGGATGAACCAACAAAAATCTGGAAAACAGCCAGCAGGATGCCGCAGAACACCAGGGCCAGGAGATACGGGATGATGCGCAGATATTTTCTCTTGATCTCTACGACATCGGTCGGTGGATCTTGGGTGATATTGATGTACATGTTTCCCTTTAATCTCAGGTTGGGTATCGCTTGATTAAGATGATAATTCCGTCGCAGAAAACATCAGGGTGCTGGGGGGCCACCGAACAAAGAAAACAACAGCACCAGGATCGCGGTCTGGATAATCCAGCCGATGGCGCAAACTGCCACGGCCCGCCAGGTGGCGGTGTAATCAAGGGCCTGCCTGACCGCAATCACCATGGAGATCAGCATCCAGACGGAGGCTACGACGAAAACCACCGTGCCCAACCCTGGGATGATCCCCAATACGCGAATCAGGCCGGGAGAACTGGAAAAGCCGGTGGTGCGCAGCAATTGGCCGAGATCGGCTTCGGTTTGCGGTTCCGGCAGGAATTTGGTGCCGATGAAGTAGGTGAGATAGGCCCAGATGTACCAGCCGCCCAGGGCGGCAAGGGTGCCGAGCAGAATCCCGCCAAATCCCATGGTGGTGATACTGCCCACCCCTGCGGCAAGACTGGAGAGAACCACAACCCCCATGGCCTGTTGCATGGTGCTTTTGTCCGCCTCCACCTCTTCATAGAGATGGGCATCCAATTTTGCCGCGCGAAGCATCCGGTCCATAAAAGCGTTCATGGTAACTCCTTTATTTTGTTAACTATTCAGACGGAAATGATGGCGTTAAGTCCGCCGCCGTCTCCGCGTCCCGCCCCTTTCTATAACCTATAAGTCAGACAGGGGCATTAAGGCAAGGCAATCCTTGACTCCTGGACCCCGGACAGGGTATTCACCGACATTCATTCGTGGATTTTTACCCTTTGGAGTTCTTCGCCAATGCCTGAGAAACACCATAACGCCAAACTGCCCTGGGCGCCAGGGAGCCAGCCCTTGATGCTGGCCCCGATGCAGGGCCTTACCAACCGGGCCTTGCGTTCCCTGTTCATCGAGCGGGTCCGCCCCGATGTGGTCTTTACCGAATTTGTCCGGGTCAAGGCGAGCGCCAAAAAAAATATCACCGAGAACGACCGGCAGGAGGTGATCAGCACGGTTGGCGGGGTGCCGCTGGTGGTGCAACTCATCGGCACCGACACCGAGGCCCTGGTGGCCGCGGCCAACACCGTGCAGGAGCTGGGGGCCGAACATCTCAATATCAACCTCGGCTGCCCCTATGGCCGGATGACCAGCCAGACCGCGGGCGGCGCTCTGTTGCGCGAGCCGCTGGCCCTGGCGCGGATGCTTGAGCGGTTGCGCCGGGAGATTCGGGGCAGTTTTTCCGTTAAGGTGCGTTCCGGCTTTGATGATCCTGCCCAAATCTTTTCCCTGCTGACCCTGTTTGCCGAGAGCGGCATTGATTTTCTCGTGGTCCACCCGCGCACCGTGAAGCAGATGTACACCGGTCCGGCGGACCACGGAATCACCGGTGAGGTGGTGCGGCAGACTGCCTTGCCGGTGATCGCCAACGGGGATATCTTCAGCGCGGCCATTGGCCAACGGGTTTTGGTCGATACCGGAGCGGTCGGATTGATGCTGGGCCGGGGCGCCATTGCCGATCCCCTGCTGTTTGAACGGCTGCGGGGCAGATGCCCCAGCGAATCGACCCCGGACGCCAAGGTTGCCGAGCTGCGCGACTATCTGCAGGAGCTGCTGGGTCGTTACCAGGCCCTTTTCTGCGGCGAGCACCAGATCCTCTGCAAGATGAAGGAGGTGCTCTGCCATGTCCACGATCCCGAGGTGGTGCCCCTGGCGCGGCAGCTCAAGCGGAGCAAAAGCCTTAACCAGTTTGGGGAGCTGCTTACCGCATCATGAAGAGGTTGCGTCGGGCTGCCTCCAAGATGGCGGCCACGGCCGGATGCTTGATGATCCGTTCCACCGAGATGGCGTAGTAACGTTCCTTCACCGCCTGGGTCCGGCCAATCACCTGCACCTTGTGCTGGCGCAGTACCTCGGCTTCAATGACCGTGGGCGCCACAAAGACGCCATCGCCTTCCTGGCCGAAGACATTGAGCAGGGCGCTGTCGTCGAATTCCCCGGCAATGGCGGGCCGGATACCGAGGGTGGCAAACCACCGCTCCAACCCGCCCCTGAGCGCGGTCATCTCCATGGGCAGCAGCATGGGCGCTTCGTGGAGTGAGTGGGGGAATTTTCCCCGCAGCGCTCCGGCCAGCCTCTCCACCGCAAAAAAAGTGATGCCGCACTCGCCGAGCAGATGGCTGTACGCCTTGACGCTCAACCCCGCCCGCAAGGGCGCATCGCTCAGCACCACATCCAGGCTGTGCATGGCCAGTTCCGCCAGCAGGGCATCCTCCTTGTCTTCCAGGCACACCAATTTCACCCGTTCCGGCAGTTGCAGGGCCGGTTCCAGCAATCGGCGGACAATGAGTTTCGGCAGTACATCCACCACCCCCGCCTTGAGGGACAAGGGGCCGGCCACCGGCCTGCCCCGGATGGTGTCCATCATCTCCCTCCCCAGGGAGAAAATCTCGTCGGCATAGCGGAACACCAGACGGCCCAGATCGGTGGGCTCCAGGTTGCGGCCCGCCCGCTGAAAGAGCTTGCCGCCCAGGGTCTCTTCCAGCCGGCTCAGCTGGGCGCTCACCGTGGAGGGGGCCAGGCTGAGTCGGACGCTGGCTGCGGTCAGGCTGCCTTCGCGCATCACGGTCCAGAAATAGAAAAGGTGGTGGTAGTTGAGCCATTCCATGGGGAGCCTCGTTTCGTTTATTCCGAACTATTGTAAGCATATTTTCTAATTGTTCAAACTATATTCCTGCGGTATCGTCTTGGGCATGGAAGTGAATCAGATCGGTCGGCGCATCAGCCGAACCGCATCAATACAGAGGAGACGGCCATGGAAGATGTGAATTTGATCGCCAGGCACTGGCACCACCTGCCCATCGACGAGGTGGCGGAGCTGCTGGAATCGGACCGGGAACAAGGGCTTGACCGGTTCGCGGTGGAGCACCGGTTGGAGGCGTACGGGCCCAATGCCATCACCGCCCAAAAAGGGCAGGGAAGGCTGATCCGTTTCCTGCTCCAGTTCCATCAGCCCCTGATCTATATCCTGATCGCGTCCGGCCTGATCACCTCTTTCTTGCAGGAGTGGGTGGATTCCGGGGTCATCTTTTTGGTGGTGCTGGTCAACGCCGTTATCGGCTACCTCCAGGAGGCCAAGGCGGTCAACGCCCTGGCCGCCCTGGCCCGAACCATGACCACCGAGGCCACGGTCTTGCGGCAGGGGGAGAAGCGGCGTCTTCCGGCCACGGAACTGGTGGTCGGCGATATCGTTTTTCTGCAAAGCGGCGACAAGGTTCCCGCTGACCTGCGGCTTTTCCAGGTGCGTGACCTGCAGATCGCCGAAGCAGCCCTCACCGGAGAGTCGGCGCCCGTGGCCAAGGACCACGGCCAGCACAGCCGCGAGACTGCCCTGGCCGACCGGCGGAACATGGCCTACGCCTCGACCCTGGTCACCTACGGACAGGGCACCGGCATGGTCACCGCCACCGGGGATGCAACCGAGGTGGGGCGCATCTCCCAGCTGATCTCGGCGGCCAAGGAGCTGGAGACCCCGCTCACCCGCAAGATCAGCGAGTTCAGCAATGTTCTGCTCTACGTGATTCTGGGGTTGGCCGCGCTCACCATTGTGGTCGGGCTTCTCCGGGGTCAGACTTTTGTCGATATGTTCATGGCGGCAGTGGCCCTGGCTGTGGGCGCCATCCCCGAAGGTCTGCCTGC
Organism: Thiovibrio sp. Mzg5; assembly: GCF_055379285.1. Classification (NCBI taxonomy): domain Bacteria; kingdom Pseudomonadati; phylum Thermodesulfobacteriota; class Desulfobulbia; order Desulfobulbales; family Thiovibrionaceae; genus Thiovibrio; species Thiovibrio sp. Mzg5. Next base: position 2,848,819 of record NZ_AP022872.1, read on the forward strand.
GGCGGTAACCATCACCCTGGCCATCGGTGTTTCGCGCATGGCCAAAAAACGGGCTATTATCCGGAAACTGCCTGCGGTGGAGACCCTGGGCTCCACCACGGTGATCTGCACCGACAAAACCGGCACCCTCACCGAAAATCAGATGACCGTGCAGGAGATCGTGGCCGACGGGTTGTCGTACACGGTGACCGGCACCGGCTATAGCCCCATGCAGGGCAGGATCGAGGGGCCGGAAGCGGCTTCCGGCAGCACCGCCAGCACATCTGCGGCGTTGCTGGAATGCCTGCGGGCCGGGCTTCTTTGCAACGACAGCCAGCTTATCGAAGAGAAAGGGGTCTGGCAGGTGCATGGCGATCCCACCGAGGGGGCGCTGCTGACCTCGGCCCGCAAAGGCGGCCTCGGCCCGGAAACCGTGGCCGCAAGCCCCCGCTTGGATACGGTGCCCTTTGAATCGGAACACCAGTACATGGCCAGTCTGCACGAGGCCGGGCCCGGCGCGGCGACCCGGCGGGTCTATCTCAAGGGCGCGGTGGAGGCGGTTCTGGCCAGATGCGCAAGCCAGCTTGACGGACTGGGCAATGCGGTCCCCCTGCGTACCGCCGAAATCCAGGGGGCGGTGGAGGCTATGGCCGCCAAGGGCTTAAGGGTATTGGCCATGGCTGGCAAGAAGGTGGACGCGGAAATCTCGGAGATTCACCATGCGGATCTGACCGATGGCCTGATCTTTCTCGGGTTGCAGGGGATGATCGATCCGCCGCGGCCGGAAGCGGTGGCTGCGGTCAAGATTTGCCAGGCCGCGGGTATCCGGGTCAAGATGATCACCGGGGATCATCCCCTTACCGCCGCAGCCATTGCCAGCCAGGTTGGGCTTTGCGTTTCGGCCTCGATCCAGGCTATCCCGGTGCTCACCGGGCCGGAGTTGGAAAAACTCTCGGACAGCGAACTCATCGCCAGGGCTGAAGACACCGCGGTCTTTGCCAGGGTGAGTCCGGAGCAAAAGCTCCGGTTGGTGGAGGCGCTCCAGGCCAGGGGCCAGGTGGTGGCCATGACCGGCGATGGGGTCAACGACGCTCCGGCCCTGAAACGGGCGGATATCGGGGTGGCCATGGGCATCACCGGCACCGAGGTGGCCAAGGAAGCGGCGGACATGGTCCTCACCGATGACAATTTCAGCTCCATTGAGGCGGCGGTGGAGGAGGGGCGGGGCGTGTTCGACAACCTGGTCAAGTTCATTGCCTGGGCCCTGCCCACCAACCTTGGCGAAGGGTTGGTCATCCTCACCGCCGTTTTTCTCGGGGTCACCCTGCCCATCCTGCCGGTGCAGATCCTCTGGATCAACATGACCACCGCCGGCATCCTCGGCCTGGCCCTCGCCTTTGAACCCAAGGGAAAGGGCATCATGCTGCGGCCGCCAAGGGAACCGAACTCGCCGATCCTGAGCAGGAGCGTAATCTTCCGGATTACCCTGGTGAGCTTCCTGATGCTGGGCACCGCCTTCTGGCTCTTTGCCTGGGAACTCTCCGACGGCGCCACCCTTGCCGAGGCGCGCACCGCCGCAGTCAATGCCTTTGTCATGGTCGAGCTGTTCTACCTGTTCAACTGCCGTTCCCTGGAAAAATCCGTTTTCCGGCTCGGCTTTTTCTCAAACCTCTGGGTGCTTGGCGGGGTGGTCGCCATGTTCCTGCTGCAGGTTGCCTACACCCATCTGCCGGTGATGAACCGCTTGTTTCAGAGCGCGCCGGTTACTCTTGCCGTTTGGGGTCGGACCGTGGTGGCCGGGGTGGTGGTTTTTGTGATTGTCGAAATTGAAAAGAGTCTGTGGAACAAAAAGACAAGGGTTCGTGTCTGATGGCTTATTACTCCAAAACAACAAAAGGAATCTAACGATGAAACATGTTCGAACGATCACCACCCTGCTGCTTCTCTCGGTCATGGGGTTGAGCGGTTGTGATCAGGTTAAGGATCTGGCAACCCAGGCGGCGGAAAAAGCGAAGCAGGACGTTGTCGCGGAGATTAGCAAGGCCGTCAACGGTGGTGGGGATCAGGCTCAAAAGGAAGATGGTCCGTCGAGCAAAGAGACGGAGAAAGAAGAAGACGGAAAAAAATAACACCACGGAGAGAGACCATGAAATGTCCGGTATGCACGCAGGTGAACTTGGTTATGGCTGAACGTCAGGGAGTGGAGATCGATTATTGCCCGGAATGCCGCGGGGTGTGGCTGGATCGGGGGGAGTTGGATAAGATCATCGAGCGTTCAGGCCTCCAGGCCCAACCCCCGCGCCAGGAAGAACGCGGGGCACGGCAATCGTTCCAGGAGCACCATGGTCACGACGATTATAAAAAGAAAAAGCATAAGGGGTTGCTGGGTGAGCTGTTTGATTTCTAACCTGCAGCTCGAAAGGACTTCAGCGGCAGGAATTCTCCCCGTCCTGCCGTAATTTCAGATACAACTCCCTCCCCACCCAGGCGTCGGTGGCGGCATACTGGATCTGGGCCGGGGCCAGGACATCCTTGGCCCAGTTCGAGGTCTGCGCCCCCTTGGCGATGCGAAAGCCCAGGAGCACCGCAGCCAGCCCCCGCAGGCCGTGGTTTTTTATCTCGGCCTTCTTGGCGAGATGGCCAAGATCCACAAAGCCGGCTGGCTTGAACTGGGCCAGCTTGTGCAGCTCCTGGAGATCATAGGCCAGCGATACCCCTGCCTTGACCACCTTGGGGTCGGCCAGGATTTCCCGCAAGGGAGCGGGCAGGCCGAGTGGTTTCAACTGAAAGAGATAGACCTCTTTTTCCCCGGCCAGTTGCAGGAGCGAGGGCAGGTAGCTTTCCCCCTTGTGGTAGGCGGGCCGGGTTTCCGTGTCAAAGCCGAGGATGCTCTCTTCCGCCAGGGCCCGGACCGCGTGGGCCAACCCCTCTGGGGTGCGGACCACGTGGACCACCCCCTCCCATCGGCATATGGGGCAGGTATTGATTTCTTCCTTGGTCATCCGCTGGGCAAAGCCAGGGCGAGGGTCGATGGTGTGCATGGAGTCTATATACGGGAACCATTGCTGGTTTGGAAGGATTTTTTCCTTCGCCGGCAAAGCTTTCCCACCTTGCAGGCAGCTAGCTTTTCCGTGGTGATTGGCGTATGATTTATAGTATGAAATATCTTCAACCTCCGGCGAACCGCTCCCGGCTGAATAATAAACCGGCACCTGGAGAGTCCTGGCGTGTTCGGGTGCTCCGTGGGTGCGGTGACTGAAAATGACGGATAACCCTCGCCAGTCAAAAAGCCCACCCTCTGCCGCCAACACGGATTCCTTCGTCTTTCTGGATGCGCGCGGGAAACGCTGGCCCAGGCTCCGACTCATCCTGTTTGTCGCGGGACTTCTTTTCTTTATCGGGGTGATCCTCTTCACGCAGACCCTGTTTCTTCCCTCGCAGCTTACCCTTCCGCCTGGGGTGCAGCAACTCAAGTCCCGACTCAAGACCCTTCAGAAAAAGGAACACCAGGCCAGACAGCTGGCGCCCAGGCCGTTGTGGCTGAATTTTGCCAAGGGCACTAGCGGCGGTGCGGCGATTTTTCCCTTCATTGCCAATCAATCTGGCGTTGTCTCTTTCTTGAAAAAAGCGCCGAGACCGGAACCCACCTTTGTTCAGGAGATTCGGCTGGGTTTTTATGAAAGTTGGGACCCAGGCAGCTTTGATTCTCTCAAGGCCAACGCCGATAACTTGACCCATCTCTGCCCGGATTGGCTCACCGTTGAGGATGGTCGAGGCGGACTCAAGGTCGTAACGGAGCAGAAGGTGCTTGAGCTGGTGAAGGATCGAGGCCTCGTTCTTCTGCCGCTTCTTCGCAACATGGGCGGGGAAGGGGCCTGGCTGCCCGAGGCGGTTGAAGGATTGGTCAACGGGCCGGCTACGCGGCAGGATCAATTTATTACCGACCTCAAGGGGCGCTTGAAGGGTATGGGTGCGGGCGGGGTCGTCATCGACTGGGAACAGGTTGATCCTTCCTATCGAGGCGCCATGACCGCCTTACTGAAAAGGATTGCTTCGGCGCTCCATGCCGAGGGAATGGAATTGTGGCTCTGCGTGCCCATGGGCAGGGAGCTGAAGGTTCTTGATCTGGACACCCTTGCCGAACATGTCGACCACTTCGTCGCCATGCTCCATGATGAGAATTCCGAATCCGACCCGCCCGGCCCGATTGCCTCAGCAGAATGGTTCAATGGCTGGCTCGATACCATTATTGAATACGGGGAACCGGCACAGTGGGTGTTGGCCCTCGGCTCCTATGGTTATGATTGGACCGAGGGAGAAAAGGAGGCGGAGACCATCCGTTTTCAGGACGTGATGAGCCGGGCAGGCCACTCTTCGCTCAGCGCCTGCGAGTTCGACGCCCCGACCTATAATCCGCATTTTGACTATGAGGATTCAGGCGCACCCCATACCCTCTGGTTTCTGGACGCGGTTACCTTCTTGAACCAGCTCAAGGCCGGAAGAGCGCAGCATGTCGGGGGCGTTGCCATCTCGCGGCTTGGCACGGAGGACCCTGGCGTCTGGGATGTCCTGAAGCTGGATACCGCCAAGCCCTTTACCCGGGCAAATCTTGCCTCCCTGGAGACCATTCGGCCCGGGGCAACGATAGCCCATATCGGCAGGGGAAATTTCATCACCATGGCGGATGAACGCGCCGACGGGGCGCGGCGGCTTGTGCTTGAGAGAAATGCTGATCCCGAGCCCCAGATGATTGCCCGCTATGAGCAATTCCCCAGCTACCTCACCATCGTGCATCAGGGCCGGGGGGCAAAGGATTCTGCCGTCATCACCTTTGATGACGGACCTGATCCCAAGTGGACCCCGAAGATCCTCGATATTCTTAAAGCCAAGGGGGTGAGCGCCACTTTTTTTCTGGTTGGCTCGAACATGGAGAAATATCCCAACCTTGTCCGGCGCATTGTCCGCGAGGGGCACACGGTGGGAGTTCACACCTATACCCACCCGAATATCGCCCTGGTCTCCGAGGAGCGGGCCTACCTGGAATTCAATGCGACCCAGCGGTTGATCGAGGCCATAACCAATCATTCCACCATTCTTTTTCGGCCGCCCTATAACGCCGACACCAACCCCCATGACCCGGAAGAGCTGGTTCCCATCAAGCTTGCCCAGAAACTGGGGTACATCACGGTGACCGAGGATATCGACCCGGAAGATTGGTCACAGCCGGGAGTTGCGGCCATGGTTGAGAATGTCAAAAGGGGCCGTCAGCAGGGCGGGAATATCGTTCTGCTCCATGATGCGGGCGGGGACCGGAGCCAGACCATTGAGGCGCTGCCCAGGATCATCGATTACCTGCAGGCCAGGGGGGACAACATTATTAGCCTCTCCGCCATGCTTGGGATTCCGCTGGAGCAGCTGATGCCGCCGGTTCTCAAGAGTCAGCGGTCCATGACCAGGGTGGTGAGCGAAAGCGGCTTCAAGGCCATCCATGCGGTGGCGCAATTTTTCTGGGCCTTTATGATCGTGGCGACCGCCCTGGTTGTGGTCAGGACCTTGAGCGTGGCCTGGCTGGCAATCCGGAGCCGAAGGATTGGCGAGGCCGGGCTGCCGCCCTACCCCCCGGCCCCTGGCGTATGGCCGCCTGTAAGCATCCTGATCGCCGCCTATAACGAGGAAAAGGTTATCGGCCAAACACTGCGGGCGCTCTTGCACAGCAGCTACCCGGGCGAAATCGAGGTGGTGGTGGTCGATGACGGCTCACAGGACAAAACTGCCGAGATCGTGGCCGGGATGGCGCACAGCGAGGACCGCCTCCATCTGCTCAGGCAAATCAACCTTGGCAAGGCCACAGCCTTGAAGACCGGCTTTGACGCGGTCAGCCACGAAATTGTGGTCAGTCTGGATGCCGACACCCAATTTACCCCCGACACCATTGCCGAGCTTGTCCGGCCCTTTGCCGATCCTCAAGTGGCTGCGGTTTCGGGGCGGGCAAGGGTTGGCAATGCCAAAACGCTGGTGGCCCGGTTCCAGTCCCTTGAATATACCTGCGGCTTTAATCTGGATCGGAGGGCCTATCACCTACTCAACTGCATCACAGTGGTGCCCGGGGCGGTCAGCGCTTTTAAAAAGAGCGAGGTCTTCGCGGCGGGCGGGATCAGTACCGATACCCTGGCGGAGGATACCGACCTTACCTTGAGCCTGCACAAGCGGGGGCTTAAAATCTGCTATGCCCCCAAGGCCGTGGCCTGGACCGAGGCGCCGGAAACCATACGGGCCTTTGCCAAGCAGCGGTTCCGCTGGGCTTTCGGCACCTTGCAGTGTCTTTGGAAACACCGGGAGATGCTTTTTAATGGAAAATACAGGGCCCTGGGCTGGTTCAGTCTGCCAAGCGCCTGGTTTTTCAATATCCTGCTGGTGGCGCTCGGGCCGATCATCGATGCTATTCTGCTTTTGTCGCTGCTGCTGAGCCCGGCCAACAGTATTCTCTATGTTTATTTTTTAGTCTTTCTCGGGGCCGACCTGCTGCTGGCTGCAGTTGCCTGCCTTATTGAAAGGGAGCCTTTGTCCCAGATCTGGCTGGTCCTGCCCATGCGGTTTATCTACCGGCCCGTGCTCAGTTATGCGGTGATAAAGGCCATTGTCAAAGCGAGCAAAGGGGTGTTGGTCGGTTGGGGCAAACTCGACCGTACCGCCTCGGTCACATACAACGCTTGAGGAAAAGGCAGGAACCATGAAGCCAATGTTTACGAGAGATTCAATCGTCGGAGAAAAAACAGTTCTCGGCTGTGTCGCTGTTGTGCTCTGCTGTCTGGCGCTGTGCGCTGGCTGCCGGCACGAGGAGGCTGCCCGGGCCAAGGACCAAGGCCCGCAAGAACTTGTGATGCCCGGCAAGGGGGCCTACACCGGGGCGTATGTGGATTTCGGCGAGGGTGAGGACAATGTCACCTTTGATGCCATAACGGCCTTTGAGAAGCTGACCGGCAAGCATCTTGCCGTGGTGGCCTTTGGCAATTTTTGGGGTGAACAGGCCTTTCCTACAAAAACGGTGCGCATCGTTTCGGGCTATGGGGCGATTCCGCTGATCTACTGGTCGCCCTGGGACAGGCCCTACGCGGAAGACCACGGGCCGGATCGCTTCAATTTGCCCGATATCCTGGCGGGCAAGTGGGATGTCTATATCGACCAATGGGCGGATGCGGCCCGGAACTACGGGAAACCCATGCTGGTGGCCTGGGGGGTTGAGATGAACGGTACCTGGTTTCCCTGGTCAGGCGTCTACTATGGCGGTGGCAAGATTATCGGCCATAAAGACGGACAGCCCCTCTATGCCGGGCCGGAGTTGGTAAAGCAGGCTTACCGGTATGTGGTTGACCGGGTAAGGGCGCGAAAGGCGGACAATATCCTCTGGGGTTTTCAGGCCAACCATTACACCATGCCCCATGCCCCCTGGAACATGATGGCCAATTACTACCCTGGGCCGGGCTATGTGGACTGGCTCGGCTTGAGCGTTTACGGAAAGATGCTCCATTCGGAGGACTGGAATTCCTTTGATCAAGTGATGGCCGCGCCCTATCAGGAAATCTGCCGGTTGGACCTGCAAAAGCCTGTAATCCTGGCAGAATGGGGCGTGGGTGAGTTTCCCCCGGCCAACAAGGCCGAGTTCATTGCCAAGGCCTTTGCTGAGTTACCGACGAAATACCCCAGGGTCAAGGCCGCGGTTTATTGGCATGAACGCTGGGAAAATACGGACGGGAGCTACAGCAATCTCCGGGTCAATTCTTCTCCCGAGGCCCTTGACGCCTACCGAGGCGGGGTGGCTGCCCCGTACTGGCTCGACCGTCCGCAATTTCGCTTGCGGCAGAAACCTCCGGCCTCCCCCTGATGGGCGTTGAATATCCAGCCACCACAAGGTCTGGCCTCCTATATTTTCCTTGACTTCATTTTTGGAACAGCCGTAGGCTTTTGAGAGAGGCAGGGGCAAGCGCCGGGTTGTTCCATTGAGAAGGCCGGGAAGGCCAGGGAGAAAAAAATGCAACCATGTGATTTTGTCTTGTTCGGAGCCCATGGCGATCTGGCCACCCGCAAGCTGGTTCCTTCGCTCTACCAGTTGGACAAGGCCGGGCTCCTGGAGCCGGACCTGCGGATTGTCGGGGTGGCGCGCAAGGAGATGGGTGCTGAGGAGTATGTCGCCCTGGCCAGGGAAAGCCTGGCAACCTTCATGAAGGAAGAGGTGGATGGCCAGGTCTGGGAGCGGTTTGCCGGGCGTTTGCGCTATGTGCAGCTCGATCTTGCCAACCATGACCAGTACCGCAAGCTCTGCGAGATTATCGACCCGGCTGGGCGGGTCATGGTCAACTACTGCGCCGTGCCGCCCTCCATCTATGGCGATATCTGCCAGGGCTTGGCCCAGGCCGGATTGATCACGGAACAGACCCGGGTGGTGCTGGAAAAACCCCTGGGCACCGACCTCGCCTCCTCAAAGGTCATCAACGACGCGGTGGCCAAGTTTTTTCAGGAAAAACAGGTCTACCGGATCGATCATTATCTGGGCAAGGAAACAGTGCTCAACCTGGTGGCGCTCCGCTTCGCCAACTCCATCTTTACCACTAACTGGGACAACACCACCATCGACCATGTGCAGATCACCGTGGCCGAAGAGGTGGGCATCGAGGGCCGCTGGGGCTATTTCGACAAGTCCGGCCAGCTCCGCGATATGGTGCAGAACCACCTTTTGCAGATCCTCGCCCTGGTGGCCATGGAGCCGCCGGTCACTCTGGGCAGCGAGAGCATCCGCAACGAGAAACTCAAGGTGCTCAAGGCGTTGCGCCCCATCACCCGCGACAATGTCGAGGAAAAAACCGTCCGGGGCCAGTACAGCGCCGGGTTTCTCAAGGGCGGGCCGGTGCCCGGCTACCACGAGGAGGAGGCAGGCAACCCCAGGAGTTTCACGGAGACCTTTGTCGCCCTTCGGGTGGATATCGACAATTGGCGCTGGGCCGGGGTGCCTTTCTATCTGCGCACCGGCAAGCGCATGACCAAAAAGCTCTCCGAGGTGGTGATCTATTTTAAAAGGCTGCCCCACAACATTTTTCGGGAAAGCTACAAGAACCTGCCCTCCAACAAGCTGATCATTCGCCTCCAGCCCAACGAAGGGGTGGAGATCGAGATGCTGAACAAGGTGCCGGGCATTGTCTCGGGGCTCAAGCTGCAACGGACCACCCTCGATTTGAGTTTTTCCGAGGCCTTCCAGGCGGAACACGTTGCCGATGCTTACGAGCGCTTACTCCTGGCCGCCCTGGAGGGGAGCCAGTCCCTCTTTATCCGGAGGGACGAGGTGGAGCAGGCCTGGACCTGGGTCGATTCGATTCAAGATGCCTGGCAGGCCAGCAACGATGCGCCCATGCCTTATCCGGCAGGCACCTGGGGGCCGGTGGCCTCGGTGGCCCTCATGGCAAGGGATGGCCGGGCCTGGGACGAGTAGTAAACGCCCAGCAGCACAGCATCTGCTTCGCAGTCTCGCTGCGCTCGCTTAGCTGTCATCGGCCGGCTCATGTGCAGCAGCACACTTCGCAGGCCTCTTCCGCGCATCTGCGGCAGCAGCGAAGCGGCGCTGCTGAACGTTTACATGTTAGAAATGGGATCGCGTTTTTTCGTTTCAGGTGAGCGATTATGACGAATAAAGAGGGTTGGATCATGCCAGAATTCAAGGAGTTCAAGGATTCTTCCACCCTGGTGGCGGTGCTGGCTTCCCAGGTTGCCGAACTGCTGCGGGCTGGTATCAAAGAGCGGGGCCGGGCCAGTCTGGTGGTGTCCGGCGGCTCTACCCCGGTGCCTTTTTTCGCGGCCCTTTCGGAGCTGGCGCTTGACTGGAAACAGGTGACGATCACCCTGGCGGACGAACGCTGGGTGGACCCTGCTGCTGCGGACAGCAACGAGCGTCTGGTCCGGCTCCATCTTTTGCAAAATCTGGCGGCAGCAGCCCATTTCGTTGGTCTCAAGACCGAGGCAGCCACCGCAGTGCAGGGGGAGAAAGAGTGCGGTGATCGTCTTGCTCTGCTGCCGAGGCCCTTTGATGTGCTCATCCTGGGCATGGGCAACGACGGCCATACCGCCTCGCTGTTTCCTCAGGCATCGCGGCTTGGCGAGGCCCTTGCCCTGGACTCCGGCCGGCTCTGTATGGCCATCACCCCGCCGGCCGCGCCCCATGAACGGATGACCCTCACCCTGCCCGCCCTGCTGCAAAGCCGCCGGATCATCCTCCACCTTGTCGGACCGGGCAAACGCGCGGTGTACGAAAGGGCGCTGGCCAACGGACCGGTGGCTGAGATGCCCATCCGGGCGGTGCTGGGGCAGGCCACCACGCCGGTTACGGTTTTCTGGGCCCCATGAACAAGGAGCAGTCATGAACAGCATCGTCGAAAAAGTAACCGACCGGATCATCAACCGCAGTCTGGCCCATCGCCAAAGCTATCTGCGCCATATGGAGGAGGCCAGGGTGATTGGGCCGTTTCGCCACCGGCTGCCGAGCAGCAATCTGGCCCACGGCCTGGCGGTTTGCCAGGGCGGGGAATGCCAAGCCCTGCGCGGCGTCCAGGCCCCAAATATCGGCATCATCACCTCGTACAACGACATGCTCTCGGCCCACCACACCTACGAGCACTACCCTGCCATGATCAAGAAGGCAGTGGCCTTGGCGGGCGGCACGGCCCAGGTGGCCGCAGGTGTCCCAGCCATGTGCGACGGGGTCACGCAGGGCGAACCGGGCATGGATCTCAGCCTGATCAGCCGGGATGTCATCGCCATGTCCACGGTGATCGGCCTCTCCCATAACGTGTTTGACGGCGCCCTGCTCCTGGGGATCTGCGACAAGATTCTGCCGGGCCTCCTGCTGGGGGCCTTGCAGTTCGGGCACCTGCCCATGATCCTGGTGCCGGGCGGGCCCATGCGCACCGGGCTTCCCAATCGGGAAAAAGCCCAGGCCAGGGAACAGTTCGCCCAGGGCAAGATCACCAAGGAGGAGATGCTGGCGGTGGAGTGCGCCTCCTATCACGGGACCGGAACCTGCACCTTTTACGGCACGGCCAACAGCAACCAGCTGATCGCCGAGATCATGGGGTTGCACCTGCCCGGCGCTTCCTTTGTCAACCCGGACGACCCGCTGCGCGAACCCCTGACCAATGCGGCTTCGGCCAGGGTGTGCGAGCTGACCCATCTGGGCGAAAACTATACCCCCATTGGGAGGGTGGTCAGCGAACGCTCCGTGGTCAACGGCATCGTCGGGCTGCTGGCCACCGGCGGCTCCACCAACCAGACCATGCATATTGTGGCCGTGGCCAGGGCCGCGGGAATCCGTATCAACTGGGATGATTTTTCCGAGCTTTCCGAAGCGGTGCCGATGCTGGTGCGCATCTACCCCAACGGCCCCGGCGACATCAACAGCTTCCAGGCGGCTGGCGGCATGGCGGTGCTGATCGGCGAGCTGCTGGCTGGCGGTTTTCTCCATAACGAGGTGATGACCGTGGCTGGGGAGGGGCTGGAGCGGTACACCCGGACTCCTACTTTGGTGGATGGAAAGGTCCAATGGTCCGAGGAGCCGAGGCAATCGTTGGAGAAAGAGGTCCTCGCCTCGCTGGCCCAGCCCTTTTCCCCCACCGGCGGGCTCAAGGTTCTTGATGGCAATCTCGGCAGGGCGGTGATCAAGGTTTCTGCCTTGACGGACGGGGCGGCCACCAAAATCGAGGCCCCGGCCATGGTGTTCCACACCCAGACCGGACTGGAAGAGGCCTTCCAGGCAGGCAAGCTGGACCGGGATGTCGTGGCGGTTATCCGCTTTCAGGGCCCGCAGGCCACGGGCATGCCCGAGCTGCACAAGCTGATTACTCCGCTGGCCGTGGTCATGGGCCGGGGCTATCGGGTGGCCATGGTCACCGACGGCAGGCTCTCCGGGGCATCCGGCAAGGTTCCGGCCGCCATCCATGTGACGCCGGAGGCATTGTGCGGCGGGTTACTGGCCAAGGTGCAGGACGGGGATATGATCCGCATCGATGTGGGCGCCGGAAGTCTGGAGTTGCTGGTGGATGCGGTGGAGCTTGCCAAGCGGGAGTATGCCGAGACGGAATTAGGTGAACAGCGGTACGGCGTGGGCAGGCAGATTTTTGCTGCCCTGCGCAGTGATATGCTGGGGGCTGAGGAAGGGGCGAGCTCGCTGTTCACCTATGTGAACGAGAAATGCAAGGTGAACTTTTCGGCGGAACCGTAGGTGATGACGGATGTTCCCGTGTATCCATATCGATGGAGAGATTGTGGATGAAACAGGTTCTTTTGATATGTTTTTTTGTTCTGACCATATTCCTTGCTTTCACTTATGCACAAAACGGTTTCAGTGAAAACCGTGAAAATGATCTTATGTCAATAAGTCCCCAGGTGTTTCATGGTTTTGATAAATGTGAAATGAACCAAGATTTGTATGGGGTGATGAACAGATTAATTGCAGAGGGCAAGCCAAAGAAGAAAGAAAAAAATGCTTGGGTTTACTCGATAAAAAGCCAAGTAATGGGGCTTCCGGTTAGGACCATCTACATTGGTGTATGTGATGTTAATGGGGAGCGTGGCTGCGGGTGGAGCACATTTGTTGCTGTTGTAATTCCAAAACCATTAAAAGAGACGAAAGATTATTTAGAGAAGAAAACGGGAATAAATTTCACAGAGGAAAGTAGAGACGAAGGTGCGGAGGCAACGCTACGACCTGTCTTGAGGGAGGGGAATACTGCCAGCGAGAGTGTACTGTCCTGCGATCCAGGGACTTTGTGAATTTTGATAGTCGCAATATCCAAAGAAATCAGGGACACTCCCCCGATTTCTTTGGTTTCCCCGAAGGGAGGAGAAGATGAGCATCGAAGTCATCCGAAATTTTCTTTTATGGTGTACGGCCATCAACTACGGGGTATTGCTGGTGTGGTTTCTGGTCTTCGTGTTCGCGCATGATTGGATTCAGCATCTCCATGGCAAATGGTTTCATCTGTCCCGTGACCAGTTCGACGTCGTTCACTACGCCGGAATGAGCATCTTCAAAATAGGAATTATTCTGTTTAATCTGGTGCCTTTTGTCGTTCTCTCTATCCTCGGTTGAGGGGAATATCACGGGGACGTGCTTGAAATATTTCCACCGGTGTGACGATATGTTGCGAGGGAATCAAGGATGACGCGGACAAGAAATTGGAAAATGGCCCCTGCCGAGGTTTTTGCCCAGGGGGTGGTGGTGCCGGTCATGGTGATCAAGGATCTCGCCCATGCGGTGCCGCTGGCCCGCGCTCTGGTGGCTGGCGGGATCAGGGTGCTGGAGATTACCCTGCGGACCCCTGTTGCTGTTGAGGCTATCCGGGAGATTGCCCGTGCGGTGCCGGAGGCGGTGGTGGGGGCCGGGACCGTGACCACGGCGGAGGATCTTGCGGCGGTGAGCGAGGCTGGGGCTGTTTTTGCTATTAGTCCGGGGCTTACCCCGGAGCTGCTGGAGGCCGCCAACTATATGCCTATTGCCCTGATCCCCGGCATTGCCACCGTTTCCGAATTGATGACCGGCCTGCAGTGGGGCTATGATCATTTTAAGTTTTTTCCCGCCGAGGCGGCGGGCGGCATCCCCATGCTCAAGGCCATTGCCGGGCCGTTTCCCAAGGTGGTTTTTTGTCCGACCGGCGGGATTGGTTTGGGGAATTACCGCGAGTATTTGGCGTTAGGGAATGTGGCTTGTGTGGGTGGTTCTTGGGTGGCGTCTGCCGAGGCGGTGGCCCAAGGGGATTGGGTCAAAATAACCAAATTGGCCCGTGAGGCGGTTGAGGGTGCAGGGAAATAGCGTTTTTCTTTCGCATTCTCTTCTGTTCATTTCTTTGCTTGCCCAAAGAAACGAACCAAAGAAAGGGCCCCCTGTGTCCCTTGTCCCGCCGAAGGCGGGATACCCTGTGCTCCTCGATGCTGCCGGGGCTTTGCAAACTCGGCTTCGCCTCAGACAGTGCAAATCCCCTTTTCGGCAGCCTCTCCGGTGCTCGGCTGCGGGCCAATGGGATTTTGACTGCTACTGCTACAGACTCAACGCCACCTCTCCATTACTCAGCGATTCCCGCAACTCCATCACTTCCGCACTTTCCAGATAATCATCAAAATCCATCCTCTTGTCGATGATCCCGTTGGGGAGGATTTCGATGATCCGGTTTGCCGTGGAGGCCACCATCTGGTGGTCGTGGGTGGCGAAGAGGATTACCTCCGGGAAGGCGATGAGGCCGTTGTTTAAGGCGGTGATCGATTCCAGGTCCAGATGGTTGGTGGGCTCATCCAGGATCAGGGCGTTGGCTCCGGTGAGCATCATTCGGGAGAGCATGCAGCGCACCTTCTCGCCGCCCGAGAGCACGCTGGTTTTTTTCAGGGCCTCTTCCCCAGAGAACAGCATCTTGCCCAGGAATCCCCGGGCGAAGTTTTCGCCCTCGCTGGGCGGGGTGTACTGGCTCAACCACTCCACCAGGGTCATTTCCTTGTCGAAAAAAGCGCTGTTTTCCTTGGGGAAGTAGGAGGTGGACATGGTGATCCCCCAGCGGAAGCTGCCGCGGTCCGGGGCCATCCCTTCGGTGAGGATCTCAAAAAGGGCGGTCTTGGGCACGGAGTTGGCGCCGATGAAGGCGATTTTGTCGCCCTTGTGGACCGTGAGGTTGAAGTCGTTTAAGACCGTGACTCCGTCCAGTTCCTTGCCAAGGCCGATAACCTCGAGAATGATGTCGCCGCAGGGCCGTTCGGGCTTGAAGACCACGAAGGGGTATTTGCGCGACGAGGAGGGCATGTCCTCAATGGTGAGCTTGTCCAGCAGCTTTTTGCGCGAGGTGGCCTGCTTGGCCTTGGAGGCGTTGGAGGAAAAGCGCTGGATGAAGTCGGTGAGCTCCTTGGCCTTGGCCGTGGTCTTCTTGTTTTCGTCCTGCTTCTGTTTGACGAAGAGCTGGCTGGCCTGGTACCAGAAATCGTAGTTGCCCACGTAGACCCGGATTTCGCCAAAGTCGATGTCGGCGATGTGGGTGCAGGCCTGATTTAAGAAATGGCGGTCATGGGAGACGATGATCACCGTGTTCTGGAAGCGGAAGAGAAAATCCTCCAGCCAGGCGATGGACTTGAGGTCCAGATGGTTGGTGGGTTCGTCCAGCAGCAGCACGTCCGGGTTGCCGAACAGGGCCTGGGCGAGCAGCACCCGCACCTTGTCGCCGCCTTCCAGCTCCTTCATCTTCTTGTCGCGGAACTCCTCGGAGATGCCGAGGCCTTTGAGCAGGACGGCTGCCTCGGATTCTACCTCGTAGCCGTTCATCTCGGCGAACTCCGCCTCCAGATCCCCGGCCCGGATGCCGTCCGCTTCGCTGAGTTCCGGTTTGGCGTAGAGCGACTCCCGCTCGTGCATCAGCTCGTAGAGGCGTTTGTGGCCCATGACCACCGTGTCGAACACGGTTTCTTCGTCAAAGGCGAAATGGTCCTGGCGCAGCATGGCGATCCGCTCCTTGGGGCCGACCACGATCTCGCCCTTGTCCGCCTCTTTTTCCCCGGCCAGGATCTTGAGGAAGGTGGATTTGCCGGAGCCGTTGGCGCCGATGAGCCCGTAGCAGTTGCCAGGGGCGAATTTGATGTTGACGTCCTTGAAGATAATCCTTTTCCCGTAGGAGAGGGCGATATTGACTGCGGTGATCATGATATTTCCTTGGCTGCAATGAATAAAACAGGGGGTGTTTCCGGCGCCCTCGGTGGAGAGGAGAGGGCGCGGGCGATTTTAAACCGCACATTATACAGTATATGGCGCAAAATGACAATGGCAGTTGCACGATAACGATACGAATATCGGTGTTTTTGTGGGAGAAACAGCCATTGTTCCGCAACCGTTGGTGTGTGCCCGGGGCCTGGTTCGCTCCAGCGAGTTCTTGGCGCGGCAGGCCTCTGGCTGCCTGCTGATTCCCCTTGACAGTGCCGGAGAATTTTTTGTATTATTTCGCGACGATCCAGCCTGGGGCAGGTATTTTTTCAAGGGGCGCGGCGCCGCTGCCAAAGCAGGTGACGGTGGTGTCTATTTCCCCTTAAATCTCCCAACGGGCTTGCCTCTGTTTCCCTCCTGCCGACCACGGACCTAGAGAGCGCAGTGACTACCTTACCGACTTCCCCCATGCAGAAATGGCTTTTTCGTGGTGCCGCGCTTCTGCTCGCTGCCACCATCGGAGCCCTCGGTTTTTATATCTTCTGTTCGTACCAGGCTTTCTTCAACTCCGACGCCGCCATTGCCAATATCCTGGCGGAGGAAATCGTCCGGTCCGGGGAGCTTTTTCCAAAGACCTGGTGGTATGTTAACGATGATCTCTGGGTGTTTTACAAGCATCTGCTGCTGATCCCGTGGGTCATGGCCGGGGAAAACAGCTTTTTTGCCCATGGCGTTTCCGTTTCCATCGTGATCGTGACCACCATGGCGGTGCTCGCCCTGCTCTTTAGGGCGCTGGGGCTTTCTAAGACAGCGGCCATGATGGGTTGTGTCATCATCGGCTTGGGATATTCCCCCCTGTATCTGCGGGAGGTTTACGGCGAGGCCGCCTACACCTGGTACTTCGCCTTTATCATCTCCTTCCTTCTTCTCCTGCTCCGCACCAATCGGCCGGATTCCGGAAGGTATGCGAAACCAGCCCTGTTTCTCCTCTTGCTGGTCCTTGTCTACCTCGTGGTGCTCGAAAATCCCATGCGCTTTATGATCTATTACATCGTGCCGTTTTTTGGCGCTTTTCTGTTGCTTCTCTATGCGGAGCGGGAGGCATTGCTCGAGAGCGAAAAAAGTGATTGGCGGGCGGCGCTTTTCCCGCGCATCATTCCCGCGGCAGCCATTATCGGGGTGCTTCTGCTGGGAGTCTTCTGCTACAAGTTGTTGCTTGTCGGAGTCCTTCATGCCGAAGGCGCCAACCATGCGTTGTTGGTCCCGCTCCAGGATCTGCCTTTTCATGCTGCCTATTCGGTGCTGGGGTTGTTGAGCTTTATCGGCGCGGAGTGGCAAGACAAGGTGGAATTGGCCTCCGTGGAAGGGGTGTTTTCCTTGCTGAGGCTGGGGTTTTACCCGCTGGTTCTGGCTCTTCCCGCCTACTATGCCATGAAAAATTTCTCCCGCATGGAGCAGGGGCAAAGATTTTTTATCGCCCTCTCCTACCTCGGCTTTGCCCTGATCTTCTTTTTGTACTCGGTGAGCACCCTGCACGAAAATGCTTATGCCGCCCGCAACAACATCCGCTACATCATTCCCTATTTGATGATGGTGCTGGTCTGCCCGGTGGTGGTCTGGCGCTTTTTCCCCCAGGTTGCCAAAGTGGTGCTGGTTGTGGCCTTTTTGCTGGCAATGGCCTCCACCTGGAAAAATATCTCCCCCGAGGGCTGGCAGGAAACGGCCAAGTCTCGGACCGATCTGATCGCCGCCCTCAAGGACCGCGGGCTTGTCTCCGGGTATGCCCCTTACTGGGACTCGCATGTCTACACCGTGTTGAGCAACGGCAAGGTGAGCATTCGGCCCATTGACATCGACGTGCGCGGGATCGGTCTGTGTCTGTGGCTTTCAAGCGATCGGTGGTACGAAAAGGGCTACGCCGACGGCAAGGTTTTCTTTCTGGTGCCCAACGAAAAACTCGATAACTGGAAGGACGGTTGTGAAACCCTTTCCCTGCCCCAGCCCGCCGAATCCTTTCCGCAGGGAAACTACACGGTGGTTGTCTTTGCCGAGAATCCCCTGCCTGGGATCGCAGAGAAAGGGCGTGCCTGCCGAGAGGGAGAGGGAGAGGGAGAATGACCGTGTTTTTTGTTGAACGAACCGCAACCGTTAACGACAAAGGGGGAATCCCGTGCCCAAGCCGGTAAAGATCAGTGTGGTATCCCCGGTGTATGGCTGCAGGGAGTGTTTGGGAGCCCTCTGTGAAAGGCTTGCCGCTACCCTTACCCCCATCACCGACGACTTTGAGATCATCCTGGTCAACGATGCCTGCCCCCAGGGTTCCTGGGAGCAGATCCAGGCGCTTGCCCTCCAGGAACCCAGGATCAAGGGCATCAACCTCTCCCGTAATTTCGGCCAGCACTACGCCATTACCGCCGGGCTCGACCATGCCCAGGGCGACTGGGTGGTGGTGATGGACTGCGATCTGCAGGATAAACCCGAGGAGATCGCTAAGCTCTATGCCAAGGCCGTGGAAGGCTACGACATCGTTTTCGGCCAGAGGGTGGAGCGGCAGGATAGCTTTTTCAAGAAGCTCGCCTCCCGGATGTTTTACCGGGTGCTGGAGTATTTCACCGACACGGAGCACGACAAGACCATTGCCAATTTCGGCATCTTTTCGCACCAGGTGATCGCAACCGTCAATCGCTTTCGGGAGCAGAACCGCTCCTTTCCCCTGTTTGTCAAGATCGTCGGCTTCAAGAGAACGCAGATTCCGGTGGAGCACGATGACCGGTTGTACGGCAAGTCGTCCTACAACTTTGCCAAGCTGGTCAATCTGGCCATCGATTCCATCGTGGCCCACTCCAACAAGCCGCTGCGGCTTTTCATCCAGTTTGGCTTCTTTATTGCCCTGGGCAGCATGGGGTACGCCCTCTGGCTGGTTTTAAGCTATTTTCTCTACGGCGATATCGCCGAGGGGTGGACCAGCCTGATGGTCTCGATGTTTTTCATGTTCGGCCTTCTTTTCGGCATCCTGGGGATTTTGGGGTTGTACATCGGCAAGATCTTTGACGAGGTCAAGGGGAGGCCGCTTTACATCATCCAGGAAGCCGTCAATCTCGAGCCAAAATCATGAAGAAAATCGCCATTCTCCAGTCCAACTATATCCCCTGGAAGGGATATTTCGACATCATCGGCAGCGTTGACGAGTTCGTGCTCTACGACGACATGCAGTACACCAAGAACGACTGGCGCAATCGCAACAAGATCAAGACCAGAAACGGCCTGGAGTGGATCACCATCCCCGTGCGGGTGGAATCGCTGTCCCAGACGATCCTGGAGACCAAGATCGCCAATCCGGCCTGGCACAAGCAGCACTGGAAGATGCTCGCCCAGAACTACGCCAAGGCCGCGCATTTCAAGGAGTACAAGGATGTCTTCGAGGAGCTGTACCTGGGCGCCACCGAGACCTATCTCAGCGAGATAAACCGGAAATTCATCCTGGCCATCAATGGGCTGCTGGGGATTACCACCACCATCCGCTGCTCCAGCGAGTTTACCCTGGCGCCGGGGAAAAGCGAGCGACTCCTGGAATTATGCAAGACCCTGGGCGCGACCACCTACCTGAGCGGGCCTGCCGCCAGCGACTATCTCGATGCCTCGATTTTCGCGGCGGTGGGAATAGAGGTCGAGTGGATGGATTACAGGGGCTACCCGGAATACAGCCAGCTCTTTCCGCCCTTTGAACACGGAGTGAGTATTGTGGATCTGCTGTTTAACGAAGGCAAAAATGCCCCGAAATTCATGAAAGGCGTACAACGATGATCCCCTTCAACAAGCCCCCGCATACCGGGAACGAAGAGCAGTATGTCCTTGAGGCGATGAAGAGCCCGCAAATCTCCGGTGATGGCCCGTTCTCCAAGCGGTGTCAGCGGTGGTTTGAAGAGCAACTTGGCTGCCGGAAGACTCTGCTCACCCCCTCTTGCACCCATGCCCTGGAGATGGCGGCGATCCTCATCGGCATTGAGCCCGGGGATGAGGTGATCATGCCCAGCTACACCTTTGTCAGCACCGCCAACGCCTTTGCCCTGCGCGGGGCCCGCATCGTTTTCGTGGACATTCGTCCCGACACGATGAACATCGACGAAACCCGGATCGAAGCGGCGATCACTCCCCAGACCAAGGCCATCGTCCCGGTGCATTATGCCGGCGTGGGCTGCGAGATGGACGTGATCATGACCCTGGCTGAAAAATATTCCCTTTTTGTCATCGAGGATGCGGCCCAGGGGATGATGAGCCGCTACAAGGGCAGGCCGCTGGGGACCATCGGTCATCTCGGTACCTACAGCTTCCATGAAACCAAGAACTACACCAGCGGCGGCGAAGGCGGGTTGCTGATCATCAACGACGGGCGGTTTGCCGAGCGGGCCGAGATCATCCGCGAGAAAGGGACCAACCGCAGCCAGTTCTTTCGCGGCATGGTGGACAAGTACAGTTGGGTGGATATCGGCAGCAGCTATCTGCCCTGCGAACTCCAGGCCGCCTATCTCTGGGGGCAGCTGGAGATGGCGGAGGCCATCAACGCCGACCGGCTCAAAAGCTGGCTCGCCTACCGCGATAGGCTTGAGCCCCTAACGGCGGCAGGGGTTATCGAGCTGCCGGTGGTCACGGAAACCTGCGAGCACAATGCCCATATGTTTTATGTCAAGGTTAAGGATCTGGAGGAGCGCACCGAGCTTCTGGCACAGTGCAGGCAGGACGAGATCTGGGCGGTGTTCCATTATGTGCCGCTGCACAGCGCGCCGGCAGGCCTGAAATACGGGCGTTTTTCCGGAAGGGATATCTACACCACCAGCCAGAGTGAGCGGCTTATCCGGCTGCCCCTCTATTATGGCATTACCATGGCAGAGATTGATACGGTCTGCGAGCAGATCGTGGAATGGAGCGGGAAAAACTGATGGCACATCTCTATATCTTGGGCACTATACTCTTCACGGTTTACGGCCAGCTGGTCATCAAGTGGCGGGTGCCGTTTCACGGGAGCTTGCCCGGCGAGATGCTCCCCAAGCTGATCTTTCTGCTCAAGCTGTTTTTCGACCCCTTCATCATGAGCGGCTTTGTCGCGGCCTTTCTCGCCTCGCTCTGCTGGATGGCGGCCATGACCGCCTTTGAGCTCAGCTACGCCTACCCCTTCATGGGCCTCAACTTTGTGTTGGTATTCCTGGCTTCTGCTATCCTGCTCAGCGAACAGGTCACCATGTACAAGGTTGTCGGCCTGATCCTCATCGTGCTGGGCATCGTCATCTCCAGCAGGGGCTGATTCTCAGCGCCATTCTGCCCTTCCCGCAATTTTTTAAAACCCACTATTGCAGAGCCGGATCGCGGTTGTAGATATCGGGCCGGAACTGGATGATGCCTTCCCGATCAACCCAGGCGGTCATGTAGGCGATATGGACGGCGATGGGCGAGGGGATTGCTACGCTCTGCGTCTTTCCGAGGGAGAGCGCTGCGTTCAGGGCATCCATGGAACCGAGGGGAGTGCCCTGGAGGAGATAAACGGCCAGTTCCATAGGCCTTGCCAGGCGGATACAGCCGGAGCTGAAGGTGCGTGAATCTTGTTGGAACAACGCCTGGGCCGGGGTGTCGTGCAGGTAGACATCGTAGGGGTTGGGAAAGAGAAACTTCACCCGGCCAAGGGCATTGGCTGGTCCGGGATCCTGGCGAAGCCGGTAAGGAAAGTGCGCCTGGGAAAGGTTTGCCCAGGCGATGGTGGCCGGGTCCAGCTCTGTTTCGCTTGTCCAGTCCCGTAATACCCGGAGGTGCAACTGGGTCAGGTAGCCTGGATTTTTTTTGATCTTCGGAAGAAGATCCTTGGTGGCGATGCTGCGCGGCACCTCCCAGCTCGGATTGAGAACCAGGGAAGAGATGCGGCCAGTGAACACCGGGGTTTGCCGGTAGGTCTTGCCGACAATCACGGGCATGGAGAGCCGGAGTTTGCCATCCTCGTACAGTTTGAGGGTGAAGTCGGCGATGTTCACCAGGATATGGCGCGGTTCTAAAAGAGACGGTAGCGGCTGGCAGCGTTCGAGGCTTGCGGCGAGCTGCTGGATGCGTTTGCTGATGGGGACGTTGAGCTCGGTCAGGGTTCTGGTCCCGACCACCCCATCGGCGGTAAGGCCATGGCGGGCCTGGAATCTCTGTACCGCCTCTTTGAGAAGTTCATCGAAAAAAACTCCCTGATCCAGTGGCGTAGCCAGGTCTCCGCTTGCGGCAAGGCGTTTCCTGAGAAAGTGGATGCGTTCATCCATGTCGCCTTCGTGCAGGGTGGGGCCCACAGCAATCTGGGGCCAGCCACCTTGCGCGGCAAGTTGCCGATAGTGGGAAAGAGCGCTCTCCAGGGCGGGCAGCAGGCAGAGTTCGCCCCTTGCCGTGGGGACTTCGGGTTCTGCCATTGCGGGAACAGAAAGCAGGGCAATGATAAAGACGCAGCCGAAAAAGCGGAAGAGATTTTTGGCAAGGGACATGGGGGTAGGTGATTTCTTCGGCCAGGCTACCAAGTGCGGAATGATCCTGAATCAATATGGACAAAATCGTTGCTTGGGTAATAGCCAACCCCACCGATGCGGAGCGAGAGGGCGGTGCGCTGGAGATTGGACAGGGGTGTGCCAGGGATGCGGATGTCGAGGGCGCGGCCTTCCATGTGCAGGCTGTGTTTCGCCACCTTGTGGCCCTGGCTGATGAGATAGTCGTTGTATTTCGGCGAGCGAAAGCCGGAGATGATATGAATTTCGTTGTTGCAGCCCAGTTGACTGTTCACCAGATCGAGAAAATCCAGGGTCTGGAGATCAATGGGGTGCTGCTCGTTTGTATAGTGGCAGCGCAACAGCCGGTTCAGCTCGTTGATGGCTTGGGTGTTGTACTGACCGTCCGGGTCGCGATACGTGGTGTTGATTTTTTCGCCGGTATGGATGTTGTACAAATTCAGTCGGCCTGACGGCTGCTTTTCCGTGGGGAAATTCGCCCTTGCCTTTCCGGGATGGAGAAAGGCAAAGGTTGTCAGCAGCGAGACTTTGAGGAAAGAGCGTCTGCTGGTGGGAAGATGCATGGAAAGATTCTCCTGGGTTTCTTGAGGAAAAGTTTGTGCGGTCAGCGCGGGGCTGCGCCGCAGAAAACCGGGATCGTGCGCACCATTTTAACCGTATTTGCCTGGAATTGCCTATTTTTTTTCAACACATACGGAATCTGGTGGGGGCAGAAAATAAAAAAGTAAACATATGTAGAAGTTATGGTTACTTCAAAAAGAAGCGGAATTCATTTCTGTCATCCCCACGGGGCCACCGGACAGGCCTGCCCCAACAGCTCCTTCCTGTAAAAAATTGTCAACCTGACGTTTCTGTTTGCCTTGTTCATGCTGCTGCCAAAATCGCCGGAAAGAGTTTGATTTTAATGAGGAGGGTGCCCTATAATTTAAGAAAGACGGAAAGTTCCGCTGGACACTTTTGAAGGCTTAGCATCGGTGTGTTTGGGGAAAAGTCGGCCTCTCGTCTCCTTGCATACCCTCTCCGGTAAGCAAAAAAGGTGACATCTCCACCGGTTGGCGCCGTGCTCCCCTCCCTCTCCAAGCCCTACAGGGTAACGGTCAACGACCAGGGGCTATTTTGTCAGCAATCACGTATTCTACCAGAAGATTACTTGCGATGGGCAGCAACTCTACGTGACCGTCGACGCTCCTTTGGGAGGGAGTGTGCCGACCATTCCGGAGTATGCGGTTGGGATCGAACATCAGGGGCAGTTGCCTGACAGGAGTAAAGAGATGAAATTGACCATACTTGCCGGAGACATTGGCGGAACAAAAACGAGCTTGAGACTGGTGAGTGTGGAGGTGGGTGGCACTGGTCACTCAGCCCCTGTGTTGACCACTCTGTCGGAAAAGACGTATGCGAGCAAGAACTTCTCCGACCTGGTGCCGATGGTGCACCAGTTTATGAAAGAGGCTGCCGAATCCTCCGGAGTTGTTTCAGCCGTGGACCATGCCTGCTTTGGCATTGCCGGCGCTGTCTCCGCTAACGCCTCGGAATTGACGAATTTGAGTTGGTCCTTGTCAGGAGAACGCCTGGAGAACGCCCTTGCCATTCCACGGGTTACCCTGATCAATGACTTTGCTGCTATTGGGTACGGAATCTTCGGTCTGCAGAAAGGGGAATCGGCAACCTTGCAGGACGCACCCCCTGATCCCACGGCGCCGATAGCGGTCATCGGTGCGGGCACGGGGCTGGGAGAAGGATTTCTGATCCCGGGTCCCGATGGGACTTATCACGCCTTTTCCAGCGAAGGGGGACATACCGATTTTGCACCCCAGTCCGACCTTGAATTTCAGTTGCTGCAATATCTGCGGGAGAAAAACAACCTGCCTCGGGTTTCGGTTGAACGAGTGGTGTCAGGAACAGGCATTGCCTCGATCTACCAGTTTTTCAGGGATGCCAACCCGAAGGAAGAGTCTGCCGCGATGGCTGAAAAGTATCAGCTCTGGTCACGGGAAATCGGCAAGAAAGACAAGACAGTCGATCTGGCCGCAGAGGTTTCAAAGGCTGCGCTGGCGGGCGGTGATTTTCTATGCGAGCAGACGATGAACCTCTTTGTCAGAGCTTATGGTGCCGAGGCGGGAAATCTTGCCCTGAAGATGCTTCCCTTTGGCGGGCTTTACCTGGCAGGGGGAATAGCGCCAAAGATTTTGCCGATGCTCCAGCAGGAGGTTTTTATGAAGGCCTTTTGCAACAAAGGACGCATGCGTCTGCAGCTGGAGAAGATCCCCGTTCACGTTATCCTGAATCCCAAAGTCGGGCTCATCGGGGCAGTTCTGCGGGGGGTTAGGGAAAAAATGAGCATAGCAACGCAAGGCTAAAGGCATCGGCATTGGAGCAGAACCGAAAACGCATGGCAGGTAGGGCCGTTCAATAAACGGAAAAAATTTATGATCACTCTTTGCCGGAAGGCCGGAGTGAAGTATTTCATTTCCGCCTGATGCCCAGCACATCATTTGAGCTGAGTTGTCAGCGCCCACCAAGTCCACCTCGTGCACATCACATCTCTCTATCTGGTTTGCAAACTCCGCAATGGCTCAGTTTTCAGGGGACGGTCAGTTGCATTGGTGGCGGCGAGAAGGACTCCCTGTGTCCGGGAAACTCTAGGCGTTGCATTTGGCAACATTGCCTTACTGGTTGCAGCATTTTGTATCCGGCTAATATTATGTGATTTTATTTTATTAAGCAGATTAATGTTGCAAATTAGAAACGCTGCCTCGTGCCACGTCTAAGCGTCAATTCACTGATATAACGTGAAAAAAAAATACATCTTGGGTGGCACGCTTGTTGCTCATTGAATAGGCAGGGAACGATAGTTTCCTCCATTTTACGCCACATAACAAAGCATAAGGAGAATCAACATGAAGACCATTCTGACTCATTTTGACCGATTGATGGCTGCAATTACCTTTGCCGAGGAAAACGAACCCGAATTTGCTATGGAATTCGCAAGCGACCACAAGCCTAATCCGACCAATTTGACCCAGGCCACCAAGGTTACTGACAGCAAAGTTCTGAAGATCCAGGCCGTCCACTAAACCGAGAATCCGTTTGCTCGGGAGGTCTACATAAGCTAGCCCAGGTCTCTGTCAGGGGCTAGGCAGAATTCTGCGCCAAGAGGTTAGTAATCTGTTTTGAGGGGAATCTTTCGGTTACGTTTCTTGTTTCCCTGCTGATGCTCTGGATCTAACTACAAAAACGAATAAACTACCACGGAGCCTGCCAATACCAAAAGAGTAAGCGAGAAAAGGAAGAAAGCGTCAATCGAGTTCGTCCAATAGTGTAAACGCGTAGAGTGAAGACGTCTCAATGCAAAAAAAATAATATAACACACCACTACAAAGCCACAGGAGGCAAACAAAAACAGATCGTCGGCTATTGTTTGAATTTTTGTGTTGTGTACCATCAGGCTAACTATGCTAACGAGGACGAGACTGACACCTGCCAGCGTTCCACTCGTCGACAGTAGCGAAAGCATAATTTCCCGGGCATCTTTTGGATTTGTAATGTTTTTCAGCATTTCCCTTTCCTCGACAGTGCATCGACTGGATAACCTTGGCAATGTGGGGGTGTTGTCAGCATTGCCAAGCTTTTTCAGATTTCCCCATATGTGTTTTTTGCCCGCCTGATTTTTTGCAGCGTCTCAATGTCATGATATGGTCTTTTGTAATGTGTGACTAGGACGTTTCCGATTTTTGCGACGTTCCAGAAGCACAAACAGCAGATATAGGACTACAATCACGTTGATCGTGAATACAGTTGTTTTAGGCCATGTAACCCCTTGGGCCAGCTCAAATAGCTCAACAGGGATATACATCGCTCCAGTCAGAAGCCCAAACCATTCTGCCCATCTACGATTAAGCCAGAGACCAACAGCCTCGGCAAATCGGGCTGCTGCATAAATGACCGCAGCACATGCCATGGCCCATAGATTTGCATCGTTGGTCTGGTCCGCGAGGTCGAGAAAAATATGAGGATATTTACTAGCAGGATTAAAGTGTAGCTGCCTGACAAGGTCAGCTGCTGCTCGATGTAAGTCCTTGTGAACAAGCAGGAAAAACCCGAAGCCTGTGAGCAGCACAATAGCGCCTTTTGCACCTTCAAAAAACGCAACAATTCTGAGGCCCTTTTCTGTGGGCTCAGATCTTATTGGGAAGTCTGTAACACCTGACTGTTTGTCCAAAATGGCTATCCCAGTGCTCGTGATTTTTCTGCACGGTTAATAGATGCTATGTCCATTCACGAGCACGGTGATAGCGTGCAACGTGGCTCGCGCAGACGCAGGTTGTCCATCCATTATAGCATCTGATGCCTCCAGCAGTTCTTGTAACGCAGAAAGTAAATTCCCCTCAATCATTCGCTGTCCTATTTCTGGCCAATGGCCGAAAGCTGCCACTGATTGTTTCCAGCTGGTCTGGTAAGCGTCCAGTATTCTTCAAACTTGACCGGTTCGGTCTTGCTTCCTTCAACCACCTGTCCGGTAGTGTCGTCAGTGGTGTAATCCAGCAGATTGGCATAGATCAGCGTAGTTATATAGTCTTGGCCAGATTCCTGCCAGGCTTCCACGATCTCAACGTTCCGTACAGCAATATTTTCCAGTCGATTAACCTTTTTTTCTTTGAGCAACCGGTCGATATCATCCTGAAGTGTGCGTCTAACCTCTGGTGTCAGCAATGCCCCGGCAAGTAAGAGGTCCCGATTCATCCAGGCGCTTTGAATCTGGAAGAAGATATCCAGAACCTGATCGGAGAAGCGTTGTTCATCAAAGGATGGGTCGAACTCCCTGATATGCGAAATACCGGCCGCCATATCCACAGGCGGAGAGATTGGTGCTTGTGTTGCCGATTGATACATGGAAGGTTCCCGGTAATCATCCATGGAATAAACATCCTGGCTGGACTGAGTTGCTTCTCGTTTGGTTTTTATAAAACGGTAGAGGAGGTAAATAATGCCGCCAATCAACAGTATTTCAAAGATCCCGATTCCACCGCCACCTGCACCACCCCAGCCACCTCCCATGCCAAGGCTGCGAAAGAGCATGCCGCCCAACAACCCACCGGCAATACCGCCGAGGATGCCACCACCCATATTGCGGAAAAATCCTCCGCCAGATGGTTGGGGTGCTTGATATGGTGGAGGGCTTGACGACCTGGGATCCTGTTGCGGTGTCCCCTGCCGATACGGGCTGGACTGAGGGGTAGGAGCAGCTGGCGTTGAATAGCTGCGTGAGCCCCGGCTCCCCATAGAGCGACCGCCACCCGCACGGGCCTGTGAGTCTTGAGGAGTAATAGAAATGAGCATAACCGCCGCAATGATGCAAAAAGCTGCGGTAAAAATTCTCTTGTACATAATATTCGTAACTTCCTTTTGAGTTCAGATGGTTAGTGTCGACAATCTACATTGTTGCATGGTGGTTTTTGAGGACTTTGCGGGATCTTGGTAACTTAAGAGACCAACGAGAGGTTCACTATGTTCCCTGATATAGGGGGGCATGAAGAATAAGAAAATTGATATTGCTGGATTTGATGAGACTTGAATGAGACTTTTGCCAGACTTTATGCGGACCTTCAGATGATGAGAAAATATTTTTCGGCGCGATTTCCATGTTAAGAAAATTGGCCGGTCAGTTCATAACTTTATGTGATTTTTGCAAATGAGCTAAGAAAATTTTACAACAAAACATTCATTTCCTTAACCGATGGTTTCATTACCCCAAAAAGGTCCATAATACATAAGGAGCTGTTTTCGCAGTTTTTTGGCCTGGGCTTCAGGTATATTCAGTTTTTGAGATGTTAATTTGAGTAATTTTGCATCCGAGATATCTTTTGTTTCGTGACGATAAACCTCTGAGTACCTAGCCCTGTTTTGTGTCGCTTTTTTCTGGGCTTCGTCAAGCAGCCTTAAATGAAGTTCTTGCCAGGTTGAATCCACGGAAACAGCTAGGTCAAACTCTTCCTGACTCATAAGCCGTACCGGTTCATAATCAGCACCCAAGGTTTTTTTAAATTCTTCTCCGATTGGTTCAGCGAGTTGTGTTGCGCTTGGAACCCCATAATCAATTCTGATTTTCCCTTCGGCATATTCCGCCATTCCAGCATTTATGCCAGTCCCTTTTAATGCCGGGCTTGGAATAGCATAGACGACTATCCACTCGCACTTTCTGTATTTATCCTTCAGTCCCTTGATTGCAGCCAAAAGAGTTGGTTTTACCTGCTCTCTTTTGATGTCGTGAGGGACCGCCACAAAAGCAGAAACAAGCGTGCCGCCATTTCTCGACTTACCTTCCTGCACCTCTACTCCAGCAACGGTGAAGTTTGCCAAGCCTCCTTTTGTGGCGCTTAGTGGGATAAGGCGGTCAATCGGGTTTTCCGAACACGCGGTGAATACTGAAAGACAACACACTGCAACCAGGATCATTCTATTCATTTTGTTCACCTTTATAGCCGCCTTCCTACCCAGACGACACGGCCAATAATTTTGAGCAGATCAGCGCTGTCTTCGGAGATAATTTCCGTGTCATAGCGAGGGTTATCTGGTTTCACCACAATACTGCCATCGAGCATGCGCTGGATGCGCTTGACGAGCAAGCCACCATTCAATTGTAGCGCATAAATTGACCCATCCAAAACACTTTTGGTGGTCATGTCCAGGAGTACCACATCCCCCTCGGAAAGGCTCGGTTCCATGGAGTCACCGATCACGCTGATCAGTGCCAGATCGCGTACCGAGACACCCAGAGTGTTCTTTACCCATTCCGCCCGAAAAGAAAGAAAATCGACCACCTGTTCACTGTGGATAATAGCCCCGCCACCGGCGCTGGCCTCTACCTCGTAGCGGGGGATATGGACAAAATCGCTTCCGATTGCTGGGGCTTCGGCACCCCCGGTGTCTCCACGGCGCACGGGGTCTCTTCCGGTGAGAATCCAGGCTGTTGACCCATAATGGCCGCTGGCAACTTTATACGCCCACTCAAGCGGCATAATCCCGCGCTTTTTAGCTCCAGAGACGCCGGGGGATTTTATTCCGAGATAATCAGCTAAGTCGCCATAGTTTTTCCATCCAGTGAGCGTGCGTATCCGATCCCATGCTGCGTCAAAGTTATGGTCAGAGTTTCGCTTCATAATTCAAAGATAACTCTGACGTAACTCTGACCTGCGTCTGGCATGGTCAGAGTTACGCATCTCATTGATGTTTTGTTTTTTATTGGCTTTCTTTTCATTTTTCACAAAAAAATAACTCTGACCATCAAGTTTTAATTTGACATCCATAAAAAATAACTTTAACTTATGTCTGAAAATAACTTTACGTTAGACACGTAACCGACAAAATTGGTGAAATTATGAACGACCTCCAAAGACTTTTCAGAGCACGCGGCATCAGTATGCAGGCGCTAGCCGATATCCTGTGTCTTGACCACCACTCGGTGCAAAAGAACGTCAAGGGAGTGAGAAAAAACCCTTTCATCCAGGGGCCGGTGGCTGGGTACCTCTGCCTGACCGTTGAGCAGTGTTTTGGACCACGTGCGGCCCGCCACCTCAAGCCGCTTATCGAGTGCGAGATCAATAGGAAGCGCACCGAATACGAGGGCAAGCTGAAAGCTAAATTCCTCGTTTCCCCCACAATATCAGCGCGGCGGAAAGCGGTCAATGGCTAAAAGGTCGAAAAAAGTAGACGTTGCCCCAGGCCAGATGAGCCTGTTGGATCTGCTGACCCAGGTCCAGAACGCGGCCCGCTTGGAAACTACGGGCGAAGAGGGAACTGCCAATGTGCGGGAACGGTTGCGGCTGGCCCTGTGCACGGCGATCAAGCAATGCCCACTCTCCCGCTGGGAGATAGCCGGGCGAATGAGCCACCTTCTGGGCTGCGAAATCAGCAAGTATCAGATTGATGCTTGGACAGCGGAGAGCAAGGACGGCCACCGGCTGCCCGGCGAGTATCTGCCCGCCTTCTGCCTGGTGACGGCAGACCACGGGCCGCTGCGCGTGCTGGCCGAGACTGCCGGGCTCTTCGCTTTGCCGGGGCCGGATGCCTTGCGGAGCGAGATCAGAAGGTTGGAGGAAGAGTCGCGGCGCATCAACGCCGAACGGAGAAAACGGGAACTTTTTCTAAGGGAGATGGAAAAGTGAATGAGTTTTGTAGCGCCAGGGAGCTGGCAGGTCTGCCTGGGATGCCGGGCACCGAGAGTGGAGTTATTCGTCTCGCCAAAAAGGCCGACTGGTTGTTCCGCCAGCGGGCAGGACGTGGCGGCGGGCGCGAGTATGCCACAGAATCACTCCCGGAAGAAACCCGTCTCTCCCTCATAGGCCAGCCAAATCAAAACCATTCACCGTCCGACCCAAACCTGCCCATGGCAATGCCCAAAGGAGAGGCCATACCCATAAAACCATGCGGCCCTGCGCCCGCTCTGTGCGAGGAGCAAAAGTCAAAAGCGCGGGCCAAATACGAGATGGTGCGGCTGTATGTGGCCTATCTTGCCAAGGCGCTCCACAAAAGAAAGACCCAGGCGCGGGACGAATTCATTCTACTGTACCAGGCCGGGGAGTGGCAGGCGCTGCGGGAGCTGCTGGGCGAGGTGCATTGGAAGACCATCGAGGCCTGGAAGCTCACCCTGCGCGAAACCGGCGACCCGTATAGCCTGGCCGACACGCGGGGCGTATCCAGGCGCGGCAAGACCGGCCTCAGTATCGAGCAAATGGGCATCCTGCGGACCTTCGCCCACCACCCGAACAAGTTGAAACCAGCGCATGCGGTGCGTTGGGCGCGGCTGGTGATGCGCAAACGCGGTATCGACACCATGAGCGGGGCCACCTATCAGCGCTACATAGAGAACTTGCGTGACAAGGATTACCCGCTCTGGATCTTCTGTCGCGAGGGCGAACAGGCCCTGGAAAACAAGTGCGGCTACACCATAAAGCGCGATTGGAGCAAGATCGCGGTGGGAGATCTGCTCACGGCGGACGGTCATGTGATGAATTTCCAAGTCATCAACCCCTGGACCGGCAAGCCCTGCCGCCCGGTGTTGATTCTCTGGTACGACTGTGCAAGCAACATGCCCCTGGGGTGGGAGCTGATGCCCACTGAGAACACGGCGGCGATCCACACGGCCCTGCGCCGGGCGATTATAGCCCTGGGAAAGCTGCCTCGGGTGGCATATCTCGATAACGGCCGCGCCTTTAAGGGCAAGCATTTTACCGGCGCAAGCGATTTCGATAATGGGGCCATCGCCGGACTGTACGCCCGGCTGGGTATTGCCACCACCTTTGCCACCCCGTACCACGGACAAGCAAAGACCGTTGAGCGCTTTTTCGGCACCCTGCTGGAGGCGGAGTCTATTTTACCCACCTACACCGGTAACTCGATCAGCAATAAGCCCGCCAGGCTGCACCGTGGCGAGAGGATGCACCGACAGCTGTGGGAGAAATACGGCGGGGCGCAGATCACCCTCAGCCTTGAACAGGCCCACGAGATTCTTGCGGCCTGGTTTGACGATTACGCCCTCAGGCCGCAACGCGGCCACCTGAACGGCAAGAGCCCGCTCGCTGTATTCGAACAGGGGCGCGGGCCAGGAGTGGACCAGGAGGATCTGCACGAGCTGATGATGAGCGTGGAGATCCGGTCGGTGAGCAAGGAAGGGGTGAAGATGTTCGGCGAATTTTACTACCACCCGGCCATCTATGGACGCCGTGAGCCGGTGGTGGCCCGCTTCGACCTGCGGGACCGATCCTGCCTGTATCTCTATGAAAAGACCGGCGAGTTCATTTGCCGGGCCGAGCCGCAAATAGGGGTGCACCCGGCGGCTCGCCTGCTGGGAAATGACGATGAACTGGATATTTTCAAGCAGGAGGCCGCCACCAAGCAGCGGATGAAGAGCCTGACCGTGGGTCCGGCCCGCAAGTTGCTGCGCACGGTGGTACTGCCAGAGCATCAGCGGCAACTAGAACAGATCGGCCTATTGCCGGACGGTGAAGAGAAAAGACAGCTCCCGGCTCCGACGGCAAAAGTGGTGCATATCGACGCAGAGAAGCTGGCCCGAGAGGTCGCGGAGAACGCCAGATACCAAGCAGAGGCTGACGAACGAGACTTCCGTGATGATCTGATGGCCCTTGAATCGTTCGATCGGTATGACCGTCTGCTGGAGTTGGCAGCCAAGGGTGTGGAACTGGCCGAGGAATGGACCGGCTTCATGGCCTTTTTCGAGAAGAGCGACGAGTACCTGGATTCACCGGAGTTTTGGGATCAGCGCCGGATGGCGTATGCCATCATGCACCGGGCGGAGCGGGTATCGCAGTAAAGATAAAAAAAAGGCCGGTGTTACGAGCACCGGCCATCCATCAACCCCAACCAAAGGGAGGTTTCATGTCAAAGCAGATTATAAAATTTAACCCGGCATTTGTCCAGACCAAAAACGTGCGTGGATTCGACACCATGATGAAAGGGCTGGCTATAGGCAAGGGCGGGGCCGGGGAAGGTGACGAGCGGCTGGGCTGCGTTTGGGGTCGGGCCGGGCGCGGCAAGACGCGCACGGTGCAGACCTGGGCGGCCAGAAACGGCTGCGTGTACCTCGAAACTGTCTCGGTATGGAGCGAGCTGGATTTTCTTCAGGCGCTCTGCCGCGAGCTGGGCCTCCGGCAATCCCCTGGCCGCCGGGGCCTGTGTTTCAAGGCGGCAATCGACGCGATGCTGGTTACGCCGAGGCCCATCTTTATTGATGAGATCGAGCGGTTCGGCCAGCGGTTTTTGGAGATTGTCCGCGACCTGGCCAAGATCACCGGCGGCATTATCGTACTGATCGGAGAAGAGGAGCTGCCACACCTGATGAAACAGAACCGGAGGATGTGGTCCCGCACCTACCGGGAGATGGAGTTTGATCCGGTCTCAGCCAGCGACATTGTTGCCTATGTGGGGCAGACAACCGGGCTTGCCTTGAGCGCCCAAGCTGCGGAGATGATGCACCAGGCCAGCGGCGGTGATCTTCGGGTTGTGCGTCGGGACACCATCAACCTGGCCCATGCTGCCACCAGCCTGCAACGTACTGGCGAGGTGGATGCGGAGCTGGCCAAGATCGCCTGTAAATGCGGCATGGGGGGCAAGTAAATGGCGCACGCTTCCTTTGCGAAAACAGTGCTGGATACCCTGACACGGATGGCCGGAGGCCATGGCGGGGAGGTAAGCGTTACTGATCTTTCCGGTGCCCTGATGATCCAGACCAGGGTCACGCACAAACGCATGCTCAACACGCTTTCTGATCTGAAAAATGCTGGCAAGGTGGTCCGGGTGCGCCAGGGGGTGTATGCCCTGATCCTGCGCGAGAACCAGCCGGAACTCCGGGAGGTGATGTGGCGGATCTTGCGGATGCGCCGCCGGGTCACGGTGGACGATCTGGTGGAGATGGCCGGGGCCAGCGTGAACTATGCCCGCGATTGGCTGTGTATGCTCGAAGGCCGCGAGGTGGTGCGCAAGACTTGCCCAGGCGGAGCGAGCAAGCCCCGTGTCTGGCATCTCATCAAAGACACCGTGGAGATGCCTGAGGACACAAAGCAGGCGGAATACCTCAGGGAGCGGCGCAAGAAGATAAAACAACAGGCCCTGGCGGACCTTGCGGCGGCACAGAAGCTGCTCGGTAAGGCGCACCAGGCCATAACGGAGATGGAGGAATAGCCATGGACAAGAATCAGACGGTACAAGATGCGGCTCACAGCATCCTTGACGATGTGGTCGCAGTGCAAACGGCGGTAAACGGGCAGTGCATGGTCCCGGTGGTGGTTCGGCAGGGGCTGCGTAACATCCAGATTCAGGCCAGGGCGCTGCTGGCTGGAGGGAAGGCAGAACCACTACCGGACGGACCAATCGGCCAAGGCTATCGGCTGGACGTACTTGAAGTGCTCCAGGGGTTGACCTCGGCGCTGGTCAACAAAACAGCCGGGGCGGATGGAGACAGAACCGACGATGAGCTGCATCTGATCGCCCTGGCTGCGGAGGCGGCACACAACCGGATCAACAATTATCTGCTGGTAAAGCGGGCAGAGAACATGATGCGGCGACGGGAGGGCGGCAATGGACTGGCTCAGCTTACTGCGTAAAGCGGTACGGGTCGAAGGCGGTCAAGCTGCCGTAGGCCGCAAAATAGACTACAGCGCGGCCACCATCAGCCTGGTGCTGGGCGGCAACTACAACGGCAGCACCGACGCGATCCGCGACAAGGTGCTGGAAATTTACGGAGGCAAGGCAATGAACGAAAAACCGGTGCCGGAAGGCTACAAACGCAATGCGGCAGGCAATCTGGTGCCCATCGAAAACATCAGAGAGATCGACCTGACCAGGGATGAGTTTGTCCTGGGCGTGATTAAGAAGGCGGAGCAGATCAGCGCCATGCTCGCCGAGTTCAAGGCCGCGCTGGCCGGAGACATCCAGGCCTTCCTGGAACTTTCCGCCGAGAGATACGGGGCCGACATGGGCGGAGCCAGGGGCAACCTGAGCCTGGTGAGCTTCGACGGCAAGTACAAGGTGCTGCGGGCCGTGGCAGACCGCCTGGAGTTTGATGAACGGCTCCAGGCAGCAAAAAGTCTAATCGATGATTGCCTGCGGGAATGGACCAAGGACAGCCGCTCCGAGATCCGGGCGCTCATCGACAACGCCTTCCAGGTGGACAAGAAGGGCCGGATTAATGCCAAACGAATCCTGGGCTTGAGGCAGCTCAAGATCGATGACCCAACCTGGCTCAAAGCCATGGAGGCCATCGGCGACGCCCTCACCGTGACCGGTTCCTGCACCTACTACCGGGTGTATGAGCGAGACGATCGCGGCGAGTACCAGCAGGTTCAACTGGATTTCTCGGGGGTGTGAGCGATGAAGCGCGGCGTGGACCCAGACAAGATAGTCACAGCCATGTTTCTTGTGCTAGTTGCCGGGGCGGCAATTTTCGCCCACGTCAACCAGCAGCTGCGGGTGGATATTGCCAGACTTGAAATGGAACGGTTGAACCAGGCTGGGTTGATCGGTTGGGTAAGTATCGACCAGGAAACGATGCAACTTTATTTTGTGGCAAAGCGGTAGTGCGAAACCGGGTTCTGGCCCGGTCATCCAGGCGTGGCTGCCTGGGTCTGATGATGCGGCCGAAGGATAAAAAATGAGCGCGGAACCATTGGAACAGGAAGAAGAACAACGCCCCTCACGGAACAAGCCGGTGGTGGTCAAGCTGCGCCCTGGTAGCAACGGGGTGAGGCTTGTTGGTTGTCCGGCCTGGCCAACAACAGGCATCTATGCCGGGGCCGGCATTGAGTGGTGTCGAGATAATCAAGGCAAGATGACGGCTTGCGGAAAGTGCAAGTGGAAAATAGCGTGAATAACTGCCAGGGCGGCTGGTGCGATTGGTGCCCGGTGAAGATACAACTGGAGTGCGAGGAACAACGGATGTCTCCCATAGAAAGGATCGAACACATCAGGCAATGCCTGCGGCGGATGAATCCGGTGCTGGGTTCTGAGCTGGCCGGGGCCGCTGCCATAGAGAAGGAATTGCAGGCCCTGGAGTTGATTTTCACCCGGCTTGGCGTGATGGTCGAGGCGTTGTCGCCCAAAGACCCGACCCGCTGTCCTGCCTGCCCCTACCCTGCATCCCTGGAGGCGATGACCAGAAACGCCTTGAACGGTGACACATGCGGTTGATCTGCCCAGGCTGCGGCCTCACCGCCTCGGTGGAGGCGTGGCTCAATGATGCTGAGGCCCGTGAGCTGCTGCTGATTGTGGCCCGCTTGCCGCATCCGCTACCGGAAGCCTGCCTGCCGTACCTGGGGCTGTTTCGCCCGGAGAACCGGGCCTTGAGCTGGAAGAAAGCGGGCCGGATCGTGGCGGAGCTGGCGCAGCTCGTTGGTTCCGGCCATGTCCAAGTGCAGGGTAAGCCCTCCCGGCCATGTCCGCCCAGGATCTGGGCCGAGGCCATGGGGCAGATGTTGGACCGGCGGGACCGGATCACCCGGCCCATGCCGAACCACAACTACCTGCGCCAGGTGGCCTGGCAGTTGGCCGACGAGGCGGATGCCAAGGGAGAGAAGCAGCGCAACGAAAGTGAACGGGCCGGGAACCAGCCCAGGGAACGCATTGTCAGCACAAGTCCGCTGGCCAAACTGATGGGGTTTGATTTTGATGATGAACAGAGCTGATCTTGCCAAGATCCACATCGCCAAGAAAGAGCTGGGCCTCACCGATGAGGCATACCGCGATATGCTGCACCTGCATTTTCAGGTGTCGAGCGCCAAAGACCTCAAGCCCCAGCAGGTTGTGGTGCTGCTCAACAAGTTTCGGGCCAAAGGCTGGAAGCCGAAGAAAAGCGCGGTTGTAAAACATGGCCGTTCTGCCCAGCGCCGTAAGGATGACAACTTTATCGAGATCAAGCCTGGGCCGAATGCAAAACAAAAGCGCTACATCCTGGCCCTGTGGAACGCCCTGGACTATGACGTTGCCAAGCTGCATGCCCGCTGCAAAAAGCAGTTTAATGTGGAGCGGTTCGAGTGGCTTGAAGATGCCCACGATCTGTTCGTCCTGGTCACGGATCTGCGTCAGCGGTGCATGAATGTCGGTATCGATCCGGAGCCAGGATGATTGACGAACTGGACGTAATAGAACTGCCGGAAGATGCGCTGCCGGAGATAGACCAGATATCTGGAGATCTGCGCCTGCTGGCTGAGTTGGTTGGTGTTGGAATGGCCTTGCGGATTGCCCAGGCTTTCGGCGGGACACCGATCCGCATCTATGGTGTGCAGAAATGGCTACGCCGCCACCGAGATCGCTGTATCCGTAAGGATTCAGACAAGGGCGTCTCCGCCGTCGAACTGGGCCGCAAATACAAGCTCAGTGAGCGGCACATCTGGAATATCCTCGGCACAGCAGAGGCGGATGAACGGCAGATGAGGATGTGGTGATGGAAGGCTGGAAAGGGAACGGCCAGCAAAAAAACGACACGATTGACGCCGGACTGGCTATACTGGCGATCATAGCCCATCGCGGCCAGAGATTGACATGCCAAGAGATCGCGGAAGTGTGCGACTGCTCGCGGTCACTGATCTGGCAGATCGAGCGCCAGGCCATGAAGAAATTGCGAGCGCGGCTGATTGCCGCCGGGCTACGCGATGCGCTGTAAGGAGCAATCAACCATGAAGAAAACAACGATAATCCTGTTCGCCTGCCTATGCCTTCCTGCAATCGCCTCCGCTGCGCATCTGCATAAGGAGAAGTGGTACCAAGATCAATGGTGCTCCGAGCATGGCGGACAGGCCGAGGTGGTTCTTCCGGACAGCACACGCGCCGATTGCATCACGGCCACCCATGCTGTCGAGCACGACTTCGGGCCGAAATGGGCCGAGGCCATCGGCCAAGCCCTTTATTACTCGCTGCAAACCGGCAAGCGGGCCGGGGTTGTCCTCATCCTGGAAGATCCGCAAGACCGCGTGTACTGGCTGCGGCTGAACAGCACGATCAAGCACTTCAACCTGCCGATCGATACCTGGTCAATCGGCCCGTCTCAGCAGTAATCTTCCCCCTAGGGGCGGCCCCTGCGCCGCCCCGCCTCATCGC
The DNA here is from genome assembly GCF_055379285.1 of Thiovibrio sp. Mzg5. Taxonomy (NCBI): domain Bacteria; kingdom Pseudomonadati; phylum Thermodesulfobacteriota; class Desulfobulbia; order Desulfobulbales; family Thiovibrionaceae; genus Thiovibrio; species Thiovibrio sp. Mzg5. Next base: position 2,886,634 of record NZ_AP022872.1, read on the forward strand.
TTTATATCCAGCACCTTTTTTCCCCACCCTGCAATCCCACTACTGAACCCGTTCAGCCTTACCCCCTCCCCCAAACCCCTGTAATTATATCCCTGAATGCACCACCCACCTCCCTTGCGCATCCGGGCCGGACTGTCCGGTCCGGATGCTTTTTCCACAAGGAGACACGATGAAGAAAAACATGATGCAGACCATGGGCCAGGCCAGACGGCTCCAGTATCTGGAGAACCTGCTTATGATCTGGCGTTGGCGGAGGGCAAACGCATGAGCCTCATGGCTACCAAGCATTTCTCACGCGACGAACTGAAGTGCAAATGCGGCTGCGATCGCATGGAGATCCCGCAACCCTTCCTCGACAAGCTGGAGGATCTGCGGACCGCCTTTGACAAGCCCATGATTATCAACTCCGGTTACCGCTGCCCCAAGCACAATGCGGAGGTTGCCGAAACCGGCGATGCAGGGCCGCATACCGTGGGCGCGGTGGATATTGCAATCTCCGGGGCAGACGCCCACAAGCTCTTGCAGTTGGCCTATCTGGTCGGCTTTACGGGGATCGGCATCAAGCAGAAAGGGCCGTTCGCAGCCAGGTTTATCCATCTGGACGATCTGCCACCTAACATCCATCCGCGCCCTCGGGTGTGGACCTATTAACCCACACGCATAGGAGAAAATCACCATGAAGAAGTTGTTGATGCTTTTGACTGCCTGCCTGGCCTGTTTGATTAGCACTGGTGTAGCCCTCGCTATGGAAGCGGCTGTGGTCGCTACTCCGGCCATGACCAACGCCTCCTTGCTGGATACCATCATCGCCAACAAAGCCGTGCTCCTGGCTGCGCTCCTGGCGGTCTCCGAAGTGTTGGCGCTTATTCCGGGCATCAAGGCCAACTCCATCTTCCAGTTGGTGGTCAACGGCCTCAAGTCCATGGCTGGCAAGTGACATGGCGGAAACCATTGCGGCGGTGATCGTCGGGCTCCTTGGCCTGCTGCTCAACGCCGCACTTACTGGAAAAAAGGAGCGGGAGCAAAGCCATGAAACCAAACGCAACGAGCTGCGCGAGGCGCTGGCGGATGACGAGCCTGCTGCTGTGCATGGCGCTCTTGGCGAACAGCATGACCGGGTGCGCGAAGCGCTACGTGGTCATGCCGGGGGGAGAGCAAGTGACCATCAGTAAACAGGAGCTGGACCAGCTCTACAGCGACAACGAAGCGCTGCTCAAGGCGTTGGAGGGGTGCAGGTAGTGGATCGTGAACCAATGGACGAGGGCGAGATAGCCCAGGACTATCAGGCTAGGCTCAATGCCGCAGCCATTGCCACCCACCGGGCAGAAATGACAAACCAGATGGCGGCTCCGTCTTTGGAGATCTGCGATGACTGCGAAGAGAAGATCCCGGAAGAGCGTCGCAAGAAACAGCCGGGCTGCACCAGATGTGTTGAATGCCAATCGCTGTATGAGCGCATAAAGGGGGGAATGTGACAGGAGAACACATTGCAATCGCCACGGCCATGGCCGAGATCCTGGGCAGTGTCGGCTCCTGGCCGATCGGACTGATACTGTTGCTGGTGGTGGTCTGCCCTTGGCTGACGCTGTTTCTGGTCAGCCGCAGCCTGGAACGGCGAGCAGCAGATCATGACAAGCAGAGCGTCATCACTGTTGCGACACTGAAGGAACAATTCAGCGCGACCCTGGAGGCGCACAACCAGCGATTCGAAGAGGTTGTCCGGATGTATGAGGACAACGTCCTGCTGGTCCGGGGCTATGAGAAGCTGGCCAACGACCTGACCAGCGTCATCCACCTCAACATCCAGGTGCAGACCCGTTTGGTTGAGAAGATCGACAACAACATGTACTGCCCGGCGATCCGGGAGAAGGGGCCGAGAGGATGATAGACACCGAACGACTAAAGCATCGGGGCCGCCTGGCTGAAAAAGAGCAGGAAGCAAAACGCCTGGCTTTGGGAATCCAGGGAGATATGGCGGCCATCCGAGATCTCTTGGACCCGTTCGCCAAGATCGAGGATCTGCATGCCGAGGTGGCAGCAACCCAGGCCGTAGAGCTGGCAGGCAAGCATGCCGAGTATTGTGGCCTGCTTGAAGAGATCAAGGCCCTCAATAAGGCCCTGGGGATCTGATCCATGCCCGAACCGTACTCCTGGGAGACCCGCGAACAGGCGGAGGAACTCTACATCATCGACGGCCTCACCTACGAGCAGACGGCGGAACGGACAACCGTTTCGATTTCGCAGCTCAAGCGGTGGGGCGGCGAAGACGGCTGGGTGGAACGGCGCAAGGAGTACCGCCAGGCTAAAAGCACAATCCGGCGGGGAGTAATGCTGGCCAAGGCCAAGGCGGTCAATGCCCTGCTCACCACCATGGACCCGCAGACGGCGTATGCTTTCGCCTCCCTGGTCAGCTCCGGCAAGATCATCGAGCAAGAGGCGCGGGATAACCGGGCCATGGCCCAGACTGACCCGGCCATGGGCACCATCGAAAGGCCGATCAAGACCGCAGAGGATGCGGTTGCCGCCCTACAGGAGACAGTGGAGAGAAAGATCAACACCATGCTCACCCAGCCCGGCGCGGTGTCGCTTGCCGGGATCAAGGAAATGCAGCAGGCCCTGGAGATGATCGAAAAGCTCAAGGCCAAGGGTGCCCAGGGCACGGGCACGGAGCCAGCCCAGGAAGTGGATGTGCAGGCACTTAAAGAACGGATCGAGAAGGTGTACGGAGCCTGATGTCAAAGATCTTCTACCCATACCAGCAACGCTGGGCCGCAAACGACAGCCGGTTCAAGATCGGCATGTTCGCCCGGCAGACCGGCAAGACCTTCACCACCACCTATGAGGTTGCGAAGGATTGTCAGCTTGTGGATGTGGCAGGCTCTCGAACCCGCTGGGTGATCCTTTCCCGTGGCGAGCGGCAGGCCAAGGAGGCCATGGAGGAAGGGGTCAAGCGCCACTGTCAGGCTCTGGGCAGCATCGTAAAAAGCTTCGAGACGGACTACCAGACCGCCGGGGCAAGCTACAAGGCCTTGGAGGTCGAGTTCCCCAACGGCTCACGGATTACGGCTCTGCCCGCCAACCCGGACACGGCTCGCGGCTTTTCGGCCAATGTCTTTCTGGACGAATTTGCCTTCCATGCCGACAGCCGCAAGATCTGGACCGCCCTCTTCCCCGTGATCTCCGCCGGGCACAAGCTGCGGGTGGTATCCACCCCCAACGGCAAGGGCAACAAGTTCTACGACCTGATGACCGGCAGCGATGATGTCTGGTACCGGCAGACCACCGACATCTACCAGGCCGTGGAAGACGGGTTGCCCCGCAACATCGAGGAGCTGCGGCTAGCCCTGGGCGATGACGATGCCTGGGCACAGGAATACGAATTGAAATGGCTGGACGAGGCCTCGGCCTGGCTCAGCTTTGAGTTGATCAGCGGTTGCGAGGATGACCAGGCTGGCAGGCCGGAGCTGTACACAGGCGGCCCCTGTTATGTGGGCGTGGATATCGCGGCCCGGAATGATCTCTTTGTGATCTGGGTGGACGAGCTGGTGGGCGACATTGCCTGGACCCGCGAGGTGATCACCCAGCGCCGCATCAGCTTTGCCCAGCAAGACGCCTTGCTCGATGATGTGTTTGCCCGTTACCGGGTGCTGCGTTGCTGCATGGACCAGACCGGCATGGGCGAAAAGCCGGTGGAGGATGCGCAGCGCCGCCACGGCACCAGCCGGGTGGAGGGAGTGCTCTTCACCGGACCCAACAAGCTGGCCATGGCCACCCTGGGCAAGCAGGCATTCGAGGACCGCAAGAGCCGCATCCCCATGGGTGATCCGGCTCTGCGCGCCGACCTGCACAAGCTCAAGAAGATTACCGGCCCCACGGGCACGCCCCGCTTTGTGGCTGACTCGGACGCTACTGGCCACGCCGACCGGGCCTGGGCCAAGTTCCTGGCTGCCAATGCGGCTGCCACACCCGGCTTCGACCCAGTAATCCACTCCACCGGCCAGATGCGCCCGGCGGCAGGCTACTCAGACTTTACCGGCGTTGCTGGTCGACGTGACACAGTGGGGTTCTAAATGGCGATTGAAGAAAAACTGAGAGAAGAGATCGCCACCATCGGCAAAGACCCGATGATCCCCGCCTATGGCGGAGTGCTGCGCAACCAGGACGACACCCTGCTCTCCAGGGGCGGCGGCAAGGGGCTCAAGATCTATGACGAGATCGAGCGGGACTGCCACGCTTTTTCCGTACTTCAAAAACGCAAGCTGGCCATCATCGCCCGCGAATGGCAGGTGCTGCCCGCTTCGGATAGCGCCCTGGATAAAAAAGCCGCAGAGCTGGTTCAGAGGCAGTTGAGCAATCTCAAATTCGACCAGATGTGCCTGAAGCTGCTGGATGCCACGCTCAAGGGATACAGCGTTGGCGAGATCCTCTGGGAGACCGACGGCTCTGAGATCGTGGCAGCCAAGGTCAAGGTAAAGCCGCAGCGGCGCTTTATGTTCGATGAGGACCAGGAGCCGCGCCTGCTCACTCTGAACAATCTGTTTCCCGGCGAGCCGTTGCCGCCAAGGAAGTTCATCGTTCATCGTTACGGCGAGAAAGACGATGACAACCCCTACGGCCTGGGCCTCGGGCATAAGCTCTTCTGGCCGGTCTTTTTCAAGCGGCAAGACATCACCTTCTGGCTCACCTTCGTGGACAAGTTCGCCAGCCCCACGGCCATGGGTGAATACCCATCCGGCACCAGCGATGCTGACCAGAAAAAATTGCTGGCCGCAGTATCGGCCATTGCCTCCGAGGCCGGGGTCATCGTACCTCAGGGAATGGTGGTCAAGTTTCTGGAGGCAGCCAGGTCGGGCTCCATCGATACCTATGAGCGCCTGGCCCGTTACATGGACGAGCAGATCAGCGAATGCGTGCTGGGAGAGACGCTCTCCACCAATATCGGCAGCAGCGGCAGTCTGGCGGCGGCTAAGACCCATAACGAGGTGCGGCTGGAGCTGGCCAAAGGCGACTCAGACTTGTTGTCCGACACCATCAACGAGACTGTGGTCCGCTGGATCGTGGAGTTCAATTTGCCCAATGCCAACCCGCCCAAGGTGTGGCGTGATTTTTCCGAGGGCGAGGATCTCAAAACCCGCTCTGATACGGACAAGAACCTGAGTGATATGGGGTGGGAGCCTGACGAGCAGTACATCAACGACACCTACGGCGGCAAATGGACGAAGAAGCTATCAGTCTCCGGCCCCCAGCCGTCAGCGACAGGTGGCCCGCCATCGGCGCAATTTGCCGAGGCTGCTCAGGATGCCGTAGATCTGCTCACCGAGCAGACTCTGGCCGAGGCTGACGGCTCCAACATGGTGAATGAAGTGTACCGGCTGCTGGCCGAGGTCGGCAGCCTGGAGGAAGCCCAGGAGAAATTGCTCGATGTCTACGACCGCATTCCGGTGGCTGCGACCGGCGAGACCTTGGGCAACAGACTGTTCCAAGCCGACCTGACCGGTCGTGCCGAAGTGCTCGATGAGGCGGGCAAATGACGACCGCCGAATACGGCAGCCTGGCCTTTGAGGAAGCGGAAAAATTCTTCCGCGACAAGGTCCGCATCCCCACTCGGCAATGGGATGACCTGAAGAAGGGCCAGCATGCCAGGGGCTTCATGATCGCGGGGGCGCAGCGGGATGACATGCTTTGCGATTTCCAGGTGGCGCTGCGCAAGGCTATAGAGCAGGGCACTACCCTGGAGACGTTCCGTAAGGACTTCGACCAGATCGTGGACCGCTACGGCTGGAGCTATAACGGCGGCCAAGGATGGCGCACCAGGGTGATCTACGACACCAACCTGCGCACCTCATATATGGCCGGGCGCTACAAGCAGATGACCGATCCTGACGTGCTGGCCTACCAGCCTTATTGGCGGTATCGCCATGGCGACAGCCGCAGGCCCAGGCCCCAGCATCTTGCCTGGAATGGACTGGTGCTGCCGCATGATGACGGCTTTTGGTCCAGCCATTACCCGCCCAACGGCTGGGGTTGCAAATGCTCGGTTGAACCACTCTCCGAGCGGGATATGGGACGGATGGGCAAGAGCGGACCGGACAAAGCGCCGCCTCTCGTGATCGATCCCAAGACCGGCACGCCGGTGGGTATTGACAAGGGCTGGGATTACAACGTGGGCGAGGCAGCCTGGGGTAAGCCGCTCTCCGAAAGCACCATGAACGAATGGCGGGCGCAGGGCGCAAAGGCATGGGCCAGATTGACGCCGGGCGATTGGAAAAGCAATGGTCGGCCAGAACGCATCCCGGCGGACACCCCAAAGGCGGCTCTTGGCCCCAAGCTCACCTCCACCGGCGCGGCGGCCAAGGCGTTGACCGAGATCATGGGTGGCGAGGAGCGGATCTATACGCTGCCTTCCGGAGGCAAGATGCTGGTAAACGCCGAGAGCCTGGCAAGCCATGTCGATCTTGACCGCACCCCGTATCTGCCGTTGTTGCCGGAGGTGCTGGAAGATCCCTACGAAACGTGGCTGTCTTTCGAGCAGCACAAGGGGACAGGCAAGGTGGTGCTGCGGCAGCGGTTGGTCAAGTTGGTGCAACTGGACAAGGATCGCGGGGTGCTGGTCACGGCCCAGGCGAAGAACGGCATGCTGGAGGCGTGGACGCTGGTGCCGACTTCAGATCGGAATTATCTGAACAGGCAACGGGATGGGAAGTTGTTATGGGGCAGGAAGTAAAACAGATGGGGCCCTCACTCTCTCCGCAGCAGAGCGGGCGGCCAGGTGCCGGTTATCGGGACTGCGGCCCAACCAGCACCATCGTTTGGATAATGTAGCTCAATTCACGGGGATTGTCAAATGGCCGGAGCCTTTAAAATCATCAGCAAGATCGACGACCGCGAGATCATCAGGGCTCTCGATCGCCTGCATGCCAAAGCGAGAAGGCTTGCCCCGGCCTTCAAAAACATCGGTGAGGTGTTGCTGCGCTCCACCCGGGATCGATTCAGCAACCAGACAGATCCGGACGGTCGCCCCTGGCAGCGGCTCAAGGCATCTACCGTTGCCAGCAAATCTCTTCGCGGCCATAGCGACAAGATTTTGCGGCAGCGGGGCTACCTGGCGGACTCGATCAGGTACCAGGCGGACGAGAATGGCGTCCGGATCGGCACCAACCGGATATACGGCGCGATCCACCAGTTCGGCGGCAAGACTCGGGCGCATGTGATCCGGCCGAAAAACAAGAAGGCCCTGGCCTGGCCAGGGGGAAGACACCCGGCAAGAGCGGTGAATCACCCTGGGTCCAATATCCCGGCCCGGCCATTTCTGGGGATCTCGCGGCAGGACCGTGACCGGATACTGGAGGTGGTCTCCGATCATCTCAGGATGAAAATGTAAATAAAGGCCCGTTGCGGCGTTTTGGTCGACAAAACGTCTGGAGGCACGGGCGAAGATGCCCGCGCCTCACACAAGAGAATCTAAAGATGTTTTAAACGCGGTTGGCAATGGAGGACAGCATGAAAAAAACGTTGGAAATTTTCAAGCCGGGGAAACACACCGCTCTCAATGGACAGACCCTGGCGTTCAGTGAAGCGGATCTGCGTGCCACCATCGCGGCGTATGACCCTGGGCTGCACGAGGCCCCTCTGGTTGTCGGGCATCCTGGAATCGATGCCCCCGCCTACGGCTGGGTAAAGGGCCTCTCGTTCTCCGAGGGAGCCATGGCCGCAGAGCCGGACCAGGTTGATGCGGCCTTTGCCGAATTGGTCAACGCAGGACGGTTCAAGAAGATCAGCGCCAGTTTCTACTTGCCGGACGCGCCGGGCAACCCTGCGCCAGGGGTTTATTACCTGCGCCATGTCGGATTTCTCGGAGCGCAACCCCCGGCGGTGAAGGGGCTCAAGAATGCAAGCTTTGCCGCCTCCGAAGAGGGGGTAATTGAGTTCGGCCAGTGGGAAGACCGGACCAACGCAGGATTATGGCGCAGCCTGCGCGACTTCCTCATCGGCAAGTTCGGACTGGAAGAGGCAGATCGGGCTGTCCCTGATTACGGGGTAACAATACTGGCTGAGGAGGCGGCAAGACCAGAGCCGTCGGAAGAAGATGCCTCCACATCGCTGTTTGCGGAGAGGCAACACCATAACAAGGAGGATGTCCACATGCAGACACCGGAACAACTTGCCGCCCAGGAAGCGGCGCTGCAACAGAAAGAGGCCGCTTTTGCCGAACGTGAGGTGAAGCTGCTGCAACAGGAGCGAAATGCCCGCCATCAGGCGCACCTGGATTTTGCCGAGGGACTGGTGAAGGAAGGCAAAATGCTTCCTGCGCTCAAGGAACAGGCCGTGGCCATGCTCGACTTCGCCGCTGACCGTGAGGACGGGCAGAAGATCGAGTTCGGCGAGGGAGACGGGAAGAAGAGCGTGCCCGCCTGTGAGTTGTTCAAGAACCTCCTCTCCGGCCAGCCGAAGATCATTGAGTTCGGTGAGGTTGCGAAGCCCGAGGGAGAAAGGACCACGGTTGAATTCGCCGCAGCGCCTGGTTGTGTCGTCGATCCCGCCGGTCTTGAGTTACACCACAAGGCCCTGGCTTATCAGCGCCAGAACCCAGGCACCGCGTATATAGACGCCGCCAAAGCCGTATAATAACAGTCCACATCTCAAGGAGAAAATCATGTCAAGACAAGCACAACAGATCATGGGCCTTTCTATCACTGCCACTGGCGTCATCGGCGAATATCGATTCGTCACCCCGGCCTGCGCTCAGGCCGGGGCTGCGGTCAATACTCTGGGGGTTGCCAGGATGGCTGCCGCCCTCGGCGACTGCATTCCGGTGGATGTTTTGGGTACTGCCGTCGTTGAAGCCGGGGCTGCCTTGACGGCTGGAGGACTTTTGGAGACCGACGCCTCGGGCCGCGCGGTGAACAAGGCCGCCGGTGTCGCGGTGGCTCGACTGCTGCCCGGTCAGGTTGCCACTGCCGCTGGTCAATTCGTCGAAGTATTGCTGATCCCGAATTAAACCCAGGCGGGCATGACGTATCGAGCCCGCACTATCCTACAAGGAGACCATCATGTTGAATGCAGCAGCTACACGGGTAATCAACCCGATCCTTTCCACCTATGTCCAGGGCTACAGACAGGCCGACTTGGTCGGCGACACCCTCTTCCCTCGGGTTCCGGTCGAGATCTCTGGCGGCCAGATTCTTGAGTTCGGTAAGGAGCACTTCAAGCTCTACAACTCCCGCCGAGCGCCCGGTAGTGGTACCAAGCGCATCTCTTTCGGCTACCTGGGCAAGCCCTTCGCCCTGCTAAATGACGCTCTTGAGGCCCCGGTCCCGAGAGAATTTTTACGCGATGCCGCGATAGTACCCGGCATCGACCTTGGCCAGCGGGCGGTAAGCACTGTCATGCGCTCTCTGCTCTTGGGTCTTGAGTCGGCACAGGCGACCTTGGCCACCGATGCCGCCCAGTACGACGCCAACCACAAGGTCACCCTGGCCGGTACCTCGAAATGGTCCGACCCGGCATCCGATCCTATTTCCCAGATGGACACCTATAAGGAAGCCATCCGCTCTTCCGTCGGCATCCGGCCCAATACCTTGTTGCTCTCAGCCCAGGCCTTTTCGGCGGCCAAGACCAACGCCAAAATTCGGGCGCAGTTCCAGTACACGAACCCCGACTCCGTTACCCTGGAGATGCTGAAACGGGTCTTCGACGTGCAACGGATCGCGGTGGGCGAGGCGGTTGTCTCCGATGATGCCGGGGTGGTGACCGACGTCTGGGGTAATAACGCCATCCTGGCCTATGTGCCGGATAGCCCCTCAGGCATGGAGCAGCCTTCCTACGGCTACACCTATACCCTGACCGGTCATCCCCTGGTGGAAGAGCCCTATTACGACAACAACGCTAAAAGCTGGATTTACGGTGTGGGCTTCGAGCGGGTGCCGGTGCTTTCCGGCATTACCTCCGGCTACCTGATCCAGGCTGTCAAATAAGGAGATATGACCATGAACTATCCCGTGAAAGAACCCTTGCTGTTTGACCGCCCGACCCCCTATCTGCCGGGCGACACTGTCACCATGCTCCCGGAGGAGGCCGAGTCCTTGATTGCCAACGGCATCCTCGGAGAAGGAACCCCCGGTAGTGAAAAAGCACCGCTCAATGTAGCCGACACCGTCAAGCTGGTGCAGGCGGCCAGCACGGTGGAGGAACTCGAAGGGCTGGCCGCCGAGGAAACCAGAAAGGGCGTGCTGGAGGCTATTGCTAAGCGCCGCACTGAATTGGCGGCATAAGCGGCCATGTACTGCACGTTGACTGATATCCGGGCCACGGTGCCGGAGAACGACCTGGTCCAGTTGACCGACGACTCAACCCCGGCGGTGGCTGTCAACCAGGTGAACGTGGACCGGGCCATAACCGACGCCGGGGAGCTGATAGACGGCTATCTCAGGGGGAGGTATCCCCTCCCCCTGTCCCCGGTGCCGGGCCTGATCAATACCCTAGCCGCTGACGTGGCGATCTATCGGCTCTACGCCAGGCGGATAAAGCTCACTCCGCCGGAAGGCGTTACCGAGCGCTACAAGAACGCCCAGAAGCTCCTGGAGCAGATCCAATCCGGGAAGATTTCTCTCGGAGCCGAGAACACAGGCGGCGAGGTGACACCAGAGACTGGCGGCCCGCAGTTTAACGCGCCGGATCGTGTATTCAGCAGGAATACCCTGGAAGATTATTGATGCTCACCCAGATTGAAGACGCGATTGTCGATCGCATAAAAACAAAGCTGGCTGCCACTGCCGGGATGGTTTCCGTGCAGAAAGGGGCAGAAGGCCTTCCGCACCCTGCCGTTTATGTCTCCACCGAGGCAGCGAGGTTTGAGAAGGTCACCATGCAGAGCTACCGCCAGGAGGTGACTATTTTTGTCGATGTCATCTTTTCGCATCTGGCCAGCGAGGGTGAGCGGCGCAAGGGTGTTTATCTGATCCTGCAAGGCATCGTGCAAACCCTGCTGCTGCAAAATCTGGGTTTGGCCATCAAGGAGCTGGTGCCGCGCAACTGGAAGAATGTCACCACCGAGGAATTCAGGGAGAAAGGACTCATTGTCTACTCGCTGGAGCTGGCCACCTCGTTTGTTATTGGAAAGCTCGATGAAGAGGTGGTGGCGGATCTTCTGACCGTCGGCCTCAATTACTATCTCAAGCCTGGCGACGACACCGTCGATGCCAGTGACACCGTAACGTTATAGGAGGCAGGCAATGAAAGTGACAGCCGCTCCGGGCCTTATGTGCCCGATGGAAGGCAAGCCCAGAGAGTACATCAATGACGACCCGAAAGGAGTCGTCGTGCCGGACACCAGCTATTACCAGCGCCTGCTCGATGATGGCTCACTGGTTCTGGTCCCGGTAAAAACCAAGGGAGGTGACCAGTAATGGCATCCAAGAATATCAGCTTTGACACCATCCCGGCCAGTATCCGGAAGCCGGGCAAGTATTTTGAATTCAACACCAGGTTCGCGGTCCGGACCCTGCCCTCCAATCTTCAGCGGATGCTGATCATCGGCCAGCGGCTGGTCGCCGGTACCGTGGCGGCCCTGGTGCCGACTCAGGTGTTCAGTGATGCCCAGGCAGCGGACTACTTCGGTAATGGCTCTCTGGCCCATTTGATGTGCCGGGCGGCGATCACCGCCAACCGCTATCTGGATCTGACCGTGATTGCCCTGGACGATGGTGGCTCTGCCGTTGCAGCCAGCGGCAGCATTACTGTTGCCGGGCCTGCCACCACCAGCGGCACCTTGGGTATCTCCATCGGCTCGCAGCGCGTCGAACTCGGTGTTGCCTCCGGAGATACCGCCACCGTCATCGCCGCTGCACTGGTGGCGGAGTTGGCCAAGTACCCCGGTCTGCCGGTGACGGCTGTAGCAGCCGTGGGCGTGGTGACGTTCACCGCCAAGAACAAGGGCACCGTGGCCAACCAGATCGATCTGCTGGCTGACTGCACCGCCAAGGGTGTAGCCGCCACGGTGGTGGCCATGACCGGCGGCAGTGTTGATCCAACCCTTTCCACAGCCCTGGCCAAGGTTTTTGCCGAACAATACCATGTGGTGGCCACCCCGTATAACGACCAGACCAACCTGACTACTCTCCGTGATCACCTGGACGCCGTCTCCGGCTCTATGGAGCAGCGGGGGGCGGTGGGTGTCTACGGTATTGATGGGGCATTGGCTACTGCCACCACCCTGGCAGGCCAGGTCAATCATGGCCGAGTAGTGGGAGCATATCTGCGGGGCACCAAGAGCCCGGCCTACGAGATCGCCTGCGCCTTTGCTGCGGTAATGGCCTACGAGGAAGATCCTGCCCGGCCCCTGAACACCTTGGAGCTGAAGGGCATCTCCGCCCCGTCCATCGACCAGCGCCTCTCCCGCACCGAACAGGAGAACTGCCTCAACAACGGGGTTGCTCCGCTGGAAGTCGGGCCGGGCGAGAAGGTGCAGATCGTGCGGGCCATTACCACCTACGTTAAAGATCCCCAGGGGATTCTCGATATCTCGCTCCTGGACGTGACCACCATCCGGACCCTGGACTATGTCCGGCTGGCGTGCCGCACCCGGATCGCGCTGCGCTTCCCCCGCGAGAAGCTCTCCAGCAAGACTCCACCCAAGGTTAAAACCGAGCTGATGGATGTACTGCTCAAGCTGGAGGAACTGGAGATCGTCGAAGAGGTAGCGGCCAACATGGCTGGACTGATCGTGGAGCGTGATCTGCAAGATCCCAATCGGTTGGATGCGAAGATCCCCTGCGACGTGGTCAACGGCCTGCATGTCTTTGCCGGGCGAATTGATCTGTTGCTGTAAAAACTGCGGGCTACCGGCTGACGGCTGTCAGCTAAACAAAGGAGAACACCATGCCTGAATACGTATCGCAAGTGCTTCTGGAGGTAAACGGCCAGGAGATCAGCGACTTCAGTAGCGTCACTGAAAAAGAAGTCGAGGTCAACAAGGAAGTAAAGCTGATGAACAAGACCGGCTTTGCTTCCGCCACCCCGCGCTATGGAATCGAGGTGGAGTATGTGGTGCCAAAGGATGGGCCGGAGTTCGATTTTCCGGCCGTGAGAAACGGAACGCTGACCATCGACAAGACCAACGGCGTGCGGGAGACATACACCGGCGTCTATTGCCTCAAGGTTGGCAGCACCAAGTACGACGGCGAAAAGGAAGCGACCAGACAGATTGATTTCGGCGCGACCGGGAGGGTGTAGGTAATGACGGAAAAAGGGACATTGCCCTTCGGGGTGGAGTTTGAGGGCCAGACTCACCGGGAGTTTGAGCTGCGGCCGCAATATGTACGCGACACGGTGGACATCTTTGAAGACCCGGCTGCTGGCAAAAGAGCGGAGAAAAACAACCAGTACTTTGCCGCCTGCCTCTTCGCGGGTCGCCTCGTCCGGCTGGGAGATATCCCCAAGGAAGCGATCACGGTGGATATGCTCTTAGATATGCATCAAGACGATTACGAGGCCATTATAAAGGCCGGGAAGAGGTTGGAAGAGCAGGAGGCCACGTTTCGAAGACAAACTGCGACCGTGGCGACAAAAGGTGCTGGCCCTGCTGAAGGTGGGGTTTGATCTGGCTGATGTCCTCTCGATGTCGGAGGCGGAAGCCTTAGGCTATTTGGGGTCGTACAGCCAACTCGTGTCCGGCGAGAATAAAGCGAAGAAATATGTGGTGAAGTCAGGCAAGCGGCCAAAAGGGAACAGATAGTCATGTCAGATACCATGAAATTAGCCCTACAGTTGACCGCCGTGGACATGATGTCTGGAGTCCTGGATCGGGCGAAACAGCACATCCTGAGTTTGGGTCCGGCTGGCCAGGCTGTTGCCCGCGACTTTGACCGGATGAACGCCCACATCACCAAGGGGCTGCAAGGGGTTGCCGTAAGCTTATATGGCGTGCGGCAACTCGCCAAGGGGATCGCCCCGGCTGGTGATCTCCAGGAGGCCATGATCAATGTAAAGATGAACCTGATGGAATCGGGCAAGGATGCCAAGATTCTGAATGCCGAGCTGGCCAAGGTGCGAGCGACGGCGGTACAGGTTTCCAAGGTCGCCCCGTTTTCGGCGCAGGACGTGGTGGAAATTGAAAATACGTTCCTGAAAGCCGGGCTTTCTTTGAAGGATGTCGCTGCTGAGGGCGGTGCTGCCTGGGCTGCCACGGCTTTGGCCACCATTACCAGTGAGGCCCCAGCGACCATTGCCGATGCCATGGTCAGCATGGCATCCCCGTTCAATATCAAAGGTGGGCAGTTCGGCGAATTGGCGGACTATCTTCAGAAGGTTGATATGGCATCGGTGACCAATGTTCCGGAACTGATGGAAGGGGCAAAATACGTATCCGGCACCGCCGCCACATTGAAATTGTCCTGGAAGGAGATGTTGCAGGCCCAGGGGGTTATCGCCCAACAGGGGCTGCGGGGATCAATGGGGGGCACTTCGCTCAATGATTTCTTAGTTCGCCTGGTCGGCGCTTCCCGGATCACAAGAAAAGTGTTGAGCGGGGTGAACGCCGAACTGAAAAGCCAGGGGCGTGATCCCCTGGCTTTCTGGGATCATCAGGGCAAACTCAAGACGCTGCCTGTCATCATCCAAAATTTGCGGCAATCCTTGAAAGGATTCACCGACAAAGAGCAGATGTACATCATCGAAAAAATGTTTGGTGAACAGGGCGGTCGCGCCGCACTGGCCTTGGCTCATGAAGGAGCTGGGTCGTGGGAGGAAGTTGGTGAGGGTATCAAGAAAGCCGTCACCCTTGAAGAGAAAATGGCGGAGCGATTGAAAGGCTTTAACGCCAATGTCAAGGCTTTGGCTGGTACCACCAAAACCACCCTGGCCACGCTGTTCGACCCTATGCTGGGTGGGTTGACTGAGGGAACCAAGAAGTTGAATGACATGGTTGACCTGGTCGGGCAGCTTGCCGACAAGCATCCCGACCTGACCAAGGGGGCCAATTACATGGCGGGCGGTGCGGTTGTTGCGGCTGGTGGATACGGGCTGTATCACTTGTTGAAAGGTGGTATCGCCGGAGGCCGGGTGCTCAAGGGCATCGGTGGAATCAAGGGGCTGCTGAAAGGCGCTGGTGGAACTGCCCTGGGGGTAGCCGAGGGTAAGGCAATACAGGCGGCCACCGGGGTGCAGCCTGTCTTTATCACCAACTGGCCGGGTGGATTTGGCGGCGGAGCAAGCGCGGTGGCTGAAGTCGCTGCCGGGGCAGCCGGTGGCAGTGTCCTGAAAAAGATGGCTGTCAAGGCAGGGATACTCGCCAGCGGCGTGATGCCATGGGTTGCAGGGACGGGTTTGCCGGTGGCCGCAATGACGGCGGCATCTGCCGGAGGCGGTTATCTAGTCGGCACCGGCATAAACCAAGGCCTTGGCAAATTGAGCGGCATGCTCTCCAACGGCCAGTACGGTGGCGATGGGTGGTTGGGCTCAAGGGCTTACGATTTTTTCCATCCAGACCAGGGCCGTGAAACAAAGAACGACATCAACCTGAGCATCGCGATCGACGGCAACAACCGGGTGGTAACGCAAACCAGCGATCCCAACACCCACACCAAGATCAACACCATGCGGCGGGGCAGTTTTGCTCCGGCAGCGATGGCTTCGTCCCATTAAGAGGACTGACTGAATGCCTGATCGTTACACAGCCCAGCTCGACGGTTTCGCCCTGGAGATAGAAACCACCGACGATGCGTTCGAGAAAGCCATTGTCCGGCACGAGTACCCGTTCAAAGATGGGGCGCTCCTGGAGGACATGGGCCGAAAGGCGCGGATCGTGAAGTTCCGCTGCTATTTCTGGGACGACGGCGCGGATCATGCAACCTACGACACCCACATCGAGCTGGTGAAACACCTGGCGTCTCAGGAGATCAGCGAGCTGGTCCACCCGAAATACGGTCCTCTCCGGGGCTGCGTCGAGTCGATGTCGGTGCGGCATGATGATCGCGATCGGACGGCGGAGATCGATGTCACCTTTGTCGAGGGCCTTATCGAGGACGGAGGCGATACCAGCCACACGGATGTCGAGGCCGCTGCCGAGGAGGCATACAACGACGGCATCGAAGATCAGAAAAAAGAATTTGCCGACGATGTGAAGGAGGCGCTGGGGCCTGAAGCTCAAGGCATCCTGGACAGGGTGCTTGACCCGGCAAAGGGGATCATGGAGCAGTTCAGCGACGTGTCCACCAAGGCCAGGAATTACCTCAAGACGGTTGAGTTGTATACCGGCACCATGGAGGCCACGCTGAACAAGATCGCCAACCCTGGGAACTCCCTGGTCTCCACCATAAATTACGGCATCAATCTGCCCGGCCGGGTGATCGGCAGCGTGAGCCGCTGCGTGGAACGCTATGCCCTGCTCTACGACTCTCTCAAAACCGCCCCGGCCAGGTTTGTGAACAGTATGACCTTCGGCCTTAAGGGGTTGTCGAACACCTCGGGGAAATTCTCCAAGACCACGAAGATTGCGTCGGCGAGCCATACCGCGCTCCAGACCGCCTACCTTTACAAGGCCGATGAAACGCTGCGGGTTGCCCAAAAAAAGAACGAAGGGCTCCGGGCCTTTGATGCCCTGGGGAATTACACAGCTCCGGCTGCTGTGGCCAGCAGGATAAGCAGCACTGGTGCTGCCCCTGAGATAGCGATGACGGTGAACGAATTGGAGAGCAGCCTGGCCGAAGTGCGGGGAAGCCTCCAGGAGGCCATTGATCTTTCCCGGCAGAATACCAGCCTGAAACAACAGGCCCTACAACTCCAGACCCATGTGAACAACATCAAGCTGGAGCGGGAGAAGATTATCCAGATCCTGCTCGATAACCCCATGCCGCTGCACCTGGTCTGCCTGAGATATGGCCTGCCCTATAATGCCGCTGAGCGGCTGCTGACGATCAACGCTATCCCCAACCCAAACAGCACCAGCGGAGAGGTGAGCGTGTATGCCTCCTGATAACGTCACTCTTCAGATCGCCGGTCACCGGATCGAGCGGTTCGCGTCGTACTCGGTGGAAGCGGATCTGTACACGGCGGACGATGCCTTCTCCCTGGAGGTGGCCGCTCCCGAGATAGAGATCAAGCGAGGCCAGCGGTGCGAATTGTACGTCGGCGGCAACTTGGAGCTGACCGGCATTATCGATAAGCGCTCCCGTAAATATGACAAGAGCGGTTCGCTGACCATACGGATTGAGGGCCGTGATCTGATGGGGCTGCTGGTGGACTCCTACTGCGAACAGTTCGTCTCGGTGCAGGGCAAAAAGCTCTCGGAGCTGGCGGCGATGCTGCTCAAGACCGTGCCGTTCATCAATCGCAAGCAGATCCAGTATCAAGAGAATATCGTCGGCAAGCTGAAGGGCAAAAAGAAGGCTGTTGACACCCCCATGATCGGCTTCCTGGACACCCCGCAGAAGATCTCCCAGATCGAGCCGGGCATGACCGTGTTCGAAGTGCTGCGGACCTATTCAGCCAGTCGAGGGCTGATGTTCTTTGCCCTGCCGGACGGCACTTTGGTATTCGGCAGGCCAAAGGCCAAAGGGGAGCCGATGTTTACCCTTACCTGCACGAAGAATGGGGTCGGCAACAATGTGCTTGAGGGCGAAGAGATCGATGATATCTCAAAGCGGTACAGCAAGGTGACGGTGCTCGGCCAGCAGCAGGGCCAGGAAGATTTCGGAATGGATGCCCACAAGATCACCACCAAGGGAGTGGTTGAAGACAAGGACTTCCCCTTCTACAAGCCCTTTGTCACCAGGGACAACAACGATTCGCAAAGCCCGGCGCTCCACGCCCGGTTCCTGTTGGAACAGCAGCGTCACCAGGGCTATCAGCTCCATTACAAGGTCCAGGGGCACAGCCAGAACGGCAAGAACTGGCAGATCAATGAACTGTGCCAGGTCCACGACGAGGTCTTGGGAGTTGACGGGGTGTTTCTCATCTACGGCCGCACCTTTGACCGCTCCCGGACTGATGGAACCACAACCAGGCTGAAGCTTGGGCCTCCGGGGTTGGTGCAATAATGAATGAAATGGTGCGGGGTATCCTCTTATCCATGGCTGAAGGGGTGATCAAACGCTTCAGCGCCACCGGCCGGGCCGGGGAGACCTTTACTGATCGAGAGTATTTTCAGCATTACGGGTACACCTCGCGGCCCACGCCAGGAGCCGAGGGGATCATCTTTCGGGAGGGGAATCATATCATTATGATCGCCTCCGATGACCGACGCTACCGGATCGCCCTGGCGGAGGGCGAGGTCGCGCTCTATGACGACCAGGGCCAGGTCATCAAGCTGAAGCGCGGCAAGGAGGTTCATATATATGGATGTGACAAGCTGACCGCAGACGTGGGCGTCGAGACCAAGATCACCTGCCCGCTGGTGCGGCTGGTGGCTAGCGACAAAGTCAGAATCGAGGCACCGCTCTTGGAAGTGACCGGGGAGATCAAGGATCGATGCGATATCGCGGCAGGCAAAAAAATGAGTGAAATGCGTAGCACCTATAACGGCCATACCCATCCAGGCGACTCCGGAGGCACCACCGGCACACCGACTCAGGGGATGTAAATGGATTTCGCAATCACCCTACAGGATGGCCAGGCCCAGATGACCTTCGATGAGGCTGGAGACATCTTCAATAATATCTACCTCAGTCTGACCGTGGCAAAGGGCTCCTTTTTTCATAACCCCGACCTCGGTCTGCGGCAGCGAGGCAGGCTGAAAAATACCGAGGCCACGGCGGCGCTGATCCGCCACGATTATAAAGATGCCCTGCAATGGCTCATCGATACAGGCCGGGCCAAATCGGTGGACGTCTCGTCAGAACGTGACCGCAGGCAGGATCTGAATCGCCTGAAGTTGCTGGTCGAAGTTGTGCAGGCAGACGGCCGCACAGTGACGTTTACGACATTTAGAGGGGTGGTGTGATGGCCTTTGAGAAAACCTTCGACGAGATTCTGAACGGTATTCTGACTGATTTCCAGAATATCTTCCCCAGCGTTGATGTCTCCCAGGGGAGCCTGGCCTATATGAAGGCGGCAGGATACGCCTCGGCCTTGTGGGGGCTTTATAAATACCAGGAATGGATCAAGAGGCAGGCCTTTCCGGACACCGCCGACACCGAGGCCCTGGAGCATCATGCCTGGGTGCGTGGCATTGCGCGCACGGCCGGGGAGAATGACGCCGACTATCTGGCCAGGCTTCTCGATTACATCCGCATGCCCCCGGCCGGAGGCAACAAATACGATTATGAAAAATGGGCAGAGGAGGTCGATGGGGTGCATGCGGCGTATGCCTTCCCCTTGGCTCAGGGGGCAGAGAGCGTAGATGTGGTGGTCGTGGCCAACGCGATAACCACCGGCTCCGAGATCCCAAACCAGGCATTGATTGATGCGGTGGCCGCCTATATCGCAGATGTGCGGCCGGTGGGCGCACGCTTTGTCCGGGTGTTGGCTCCGACCGTTGTGAGCCAGGCGGTGACCATGACCGGAGTGCCCAGCACTCTGATAGCAGCAGTGCAAGCAGATATCGCAGCATATCTGACCAAGTTCGAGCCGGGGCAAAAGTTGTATCTGCCTCAGTTGCTCTCCATCGCCACGGAAAACGGTGCGGCCAACCCGGTGATCTCGGTACCGGTGGCCACGGTCACGCCACAACCGTATGAAATGCTGCGTCCAGGAGCGATCAATGTCAGCAGTTAAAGCCAAAGATACTCTGCGGCTGCTCTTGCCGGTTGAATTGGGTGGAGACCATGACGCGGATCTGGCTCTGGATGCCAAGCACCTGGACACAGCCCAGGCCAGCGCCGAGACCTTGCTGGTGGAGATGTTCCCTGACCAGGCTGCCGTCACGTTGGTTGATTGGGAGCGGGTGCTCGGTCTCCAACCGGGTGCGGATGACCCACTGCAATACCGCCGCGACAAGGTCGTGCGGAAAATCCGAGAGAAGGGCGGGCTCTCGATCCCTTACTTTACTCGGCTGGCCGAGTCCCTGGGATACGTGGTCAAGATCGTGGAGCCGCTGCCGTTCATGGCAGGATGGGGAGCGGCCGGAGATGAGCTGTTCGGCGATTCGGTTGTCTATCAGTGGGGCCTGGGGATCTATAACCAACCGATCTACGAGTTTCGTGCAGATGGATCTGCTGCGGGAGAAATGTTGTCCTGGTGGGATTCGCAAACCCTGCTGGAGGAGTTGTTCAGGGAGCTGAAGCCTGCGCACACCTTTGTTTACTTCAGCTACATTATATAAGGAGGAACCATGCGAAGAATAGGAACGCCAAGCGGTCTTTTTAATGCCGGAGACCCGGCGAGCAATACCAAGGGCACGGTCGTCACCGCAGATTGGCTGAATGCCGTTCAGGAGGAGCTGGCTGCGGTAGTCGAGGGGTTGGGGGGCACCATTAACCCGGCAGATGGCAACCAGATTTTTGACTGGATGCTCGCCTCGTTTGCTATGAAAAGCGGCTCCGCAGCCCAGCTCTTCCGGGCTGCCACTGCCGTAGGCTCTAGCGACGTGGTACCGCTGGCGCAGTTGCAGAGTCTTCTCGCCGGAGTCGACAACCCATACGGCTTCGCCAAGCTCGATTCAGGCTCCGTGGCCTTCGCCAAAACCGCCGCCTCAACCATCTCCATCAAGGCTGGCACAAAGATCATGGTGGCCGGGGTGGCGGTGAGCTTCGCCACCGCCACCGCCGTGGTCATGCCCACCCTCACCGCAGGCACCGACTACGCCATCTACGCCTGCACCGATGGAACCGTACGGGCCGATGCCTCATTTACCGCGCCCACCGGGTACACCACGGCCAATAGCCGGATGATTGGCGGATTCCACTATGGCTTGGTGGCTCCAGGCACCACCGTGGCGGGCGGCTCGTTCGCCACCACCGGCAACGGGATGATCTGGACCCAGGCAGATGTTGATCTCATCGCCGGGATCAACGCCTTTTCCCTCTGGGATCTCAAATGGCGACCCCTCTGCGACCCAAAGGGCATGGCCCTGGTTGCTGGCCGAACCTGGGTGGATATCTACTTCTGCGGCACCAACCACACGACCAACGGCACCAGCAAGGCGGGTACGGATATTGCCTCCGGCACCGTACTGCCGAAAAAGCCGTTGGAGTTTGGCGGCAACGGCACTGTCACCTATGCAACTCCCAAGTGGTGGGATTTTGTCGAGATTGCCGCAGCCTATAAAAAACGGCTGCTCCGCGAGCAGGAGTTTGTCCAGGCGTCGTTCGGTGTAACCGAGAATCAGTCCATCGACTCCACCTCTGCTACCTATCCAACCACCCAACGTAATGCCGGGTACACTAGCAAATATGGGTTGGAGCAGGCCAGCGGCCATCACTGGACCTGGGGCGATGATAGCAGTGCATATCAAGATGTAACCGGAGCTGTCTCTTATAAGGATGTTAATGGCGGGAGAGGACAAGTTTACACCTTTGGCACCTATGGCCTTGTCCGCGTTATCTTGGGCGGCTATCGGGCGTACGGCGTCGACTCTGGCTCACGGTGCTCGAGCTGGGGCGACTACCCGTGGCGCGTGGTCTGGAGCATTGGCCTCCGTGCCGCCTGTGACCACCTGGCCCTTGTGTAGTCGGGCGACAGCCCGGCTTTGGAAAAAATTATGATGAAGGCCGCCATGGAACGAACCAGCCAAAGGGCACTAGCGATTGTCGAGCGGTATGAAGGGGCGATCAACTACCTCTACCCCATGCTGCTCAACATGAGCCACAAGCATCGAGTGCTGCGCGATGAGGCGCTGCGTACCCTGCTTGGCCAGCTTGGTCTGTTTCATGACGCGGCGAAAAGCGGGCAGGCATCCAGGCTCTATCTTGCGGATGCCGGGCTCGCAACCATCAGAGGATTTTTGCGCCTGTTGGCTGATCCAAGCCGCAAGCTATTAAGCCGCCGCCAGTACGAAGTGGCCAGCGTCCACTTGGCCGAGGTTGGGGCGATGCTTGGTGCCTGGATCAAGTCGGCGCAAAAACGGTAAGGGTGGGGCAAAAGCGGCAATCGGACGAACGGCGTCTACTCTGGCTCACGGTGCTCGAACTGGAACAACTACCCGTGGAACGTGAACTGGAACATTGGCCTCCGTGCCGCCTGTGACGATCAATGCAACACCACGCTGCCGCTGACACGTCGTCGGCAGCGGACCATTATTAAGGTGGTCAGCCCGCCTTTACCGGCTTCGGCAAACACATTACGAGGTCTGGAGAGCGGTGAGTAGCGAAATATCGAAAGCCGCGCCAGCATTACCGAGGGGAATCATGGGGAAAAAATACCGAAATCTGTTTGATCAAATCTGCGATCCGGATGCACTCTGGGCCGCCTACCGCCGTGCTGCCAACGGCAAGCGCAATGGCAGCGGTTATCTGTCTTTCCGCCAGCACGAGGCGGCCAATATCGCGCAACTTGCGGGGTCGCTCAAGGATGGCAGCTATCGGCCCGGAGAGCCGCAAACCTTTGCCGTATATGAGCCGAAGCGCAGGCAGATTTCTGCCCTGCCTTTTCGCGACCGGGTGGTGCAGCATGCCCTGGCCGCAGTAATCGAGCCGATTTTTGAGCGGGTGTTCCTGCCGCAAAGCCACGCTTGCCGGGTAAACAAAGGCACCCACCGTGGGGCCGTGGCGGCCCAGGCCATTATGCGGCGGATGCTGCGCAAGGGGGCAAGCCCGTGGTTTCTCAAGATAGACTTTGCCGCCTACTTCGCCAGCATCGACCGGAGCATATTGCACCGTGAGGTGGAGCGAAAGGTGTCCTGCCGCAAGACCCTGGACTTGCTTGCGCTGTTCCATCCACCCACCGGCACTGGGGTGCCCATCGGCAATCTGACCAGCCAAATCTGCGCCAACATCTATGGCCACATCTTGGATCGGTTCCTGGCGCACACCGTGAAGCAAAGCCGGTTTATCCGCTACATGGACGACACGGTGATTTTCGCCTATAGCCGCCAGTACCTGGAACTGCTGCGCTTTCGGATCAAATGGTTCTGCCAGGTCGAGATGGGCATGAACTTTTCCCACTGGATGATCGCCCCGATTACGCGGGGCCTTAACTTCCTGGGCTATCGGATCTGGCACACCCACAAACTGCTGCGCCCGTCCTCGGTGGCGCGGGCCAAGAAAAAGATCGCCCGTTACAAAAAACACGGATGCCGCGAGCAGTTGACCAGATTCCTGGCCAGCTGGCGCGGCCACGCAAAATGGGCCAACACCCATAACCTACTGCAACGCCTGGAGGTAGCTGCATGAACTACGCTATTTCCGATGCCACCCCCCGCCGAGCTAGTGATTGTGTCGGCACCGGGTTCAGTGCCCCGCCAAATTTAGAACTGCTTTGGGGCTTGATCCTGTTCATTACGGCCGCAATGATTGCGCCAGTTTTGTTTTTGTGTCTGATAATCTTCTGGCTGGCTGTTACCTCATCAAAAACACCAGATGTCCTGGTGTTTTTGAGTAGATTTGTTCCACGTAGAGTGGCGCAAATTCTTATAAATTCTGCCAGGATGCTCCGCATTGCAGAGCGAAAGAGCAATAACAAAAGGAGGCTGTTCACATGAACTATTATCACCCGGACACACTGGAACACATTAGAAACCCGCTGCCCGCTGTAGCGGATTGGGCCACGAGTACGAACCTAAAACCACCCACCTATGACCCCCAGGCAGAGAATTGCCGATTTATAGACGGGGTGTGGGTGGTTGAGGTGAACGCGCCACCTGCGCCTATCGTTCCTGGTGCTGTCACTATGCGTCAAGCACGGCTTGCCCTTCTCAATGCCGGGCTTCTTTCGCAGGTAGACATCAAGATCGGTGCGCTACCATCCCCGCAGAAAGAGGCCGCACAGATTGAGTGGGAGTACAGCCAGGAAGTGCAACGGCACAATGGTTTCGTGTCCCTGCTGGCCCCTTCCCTGGGATTGACAGAAGCACAGCTTGACCAGCTCTTTATCACGGCGGCTGGACTGTAACCATTACGAGGGGGCTTGTTATGGGGCAATTTAGGGCGGCATTTTACAAGGGAACCAGGCCAGGGCTGGCAGGGGTTTATAATCGTCTGGTTCGCTGGATTGATAAGGGGCCATACAGCCATTGCGAAATGATATTTTCGGACGGGATCGCGGCCTCGGCATCGTGGATGGATGGCGGGGTGAGGTTTAAGCGGATTGAGTTCGATCCGGAACATTGGGATTTTATCGACCTGCCGCCGAATAAAGAGGCAACGGCCCGCGAATGGTTTAGGAGCCATCTGGGGGAGAGATACGACCTCCTCGGCAATATCAGGTTCCTGTTCGGCTGGGTTCGGGAATCGATAAATAGATGGTTTTGTAGCGAGGCGTTCGCTGCGGCATTGGGCATGGGTGATCCGTGGCGGCACGGTCCTGATGGGTTGGCTGTGCTTTTGAGATATCTCAACGGTGCGGACTCTGGCAAGAAATAAGGACGGGACTGGGGGCTGCGTCAACAGCCCCGAACCATCCATCCGTGCGAACACACGGAATGGAGGCCCGCAGGAATACCTGCTTTCGTCCCGATGCTGTGGTACAGCAGCGCGGAACGTAGCATAATGCCTGCCCATATTCAAGGACGGAAACAATGGGCTCACTGATACCGTATTTCGGAGGCAAGACCAGACTCGCAAAACGCATCATCGAGAAGATCCCGGCACATGGCTGCTATGTGGAGGTGTTCGCCGGTAGCGCCACGGTGCTTTTCACCAAGGAGCCGTCCAAGTCCGAGGTGCTGAACGACTTCGATCAGGAACTGGTTACGTTATACCGAGTGATCAAACACCACCCACTTGAGTTCCACCGCCAGTTTGAGTTGAGCCTGGTGAGCCGCGACGAATTCGCCAGAATGCTGCAAGTGGTTCCGGAAACCCTCACCGACATTCAGCGTGCGGTTCGCTACTTCTACTTGCAAAAGAACAGCTTCGGCGGCAAGGTCACTGGCCAGACCTTCGGCACGTCTACCTCCGGCCCTCCTCGGCTTAATCTGTTCAACCTTGAGCGCAGCATCCATGATGCTTGGCTGCGCCTCGCCCAAGTGACCATCGAGCGGCTGGACTTCCGGAAGCTGATCCCCAAATACGACCGACCGCACACCCTCTTCTTCCTCGATCCACCGTATTGGCAGATCCCCGGCTATCGCCACGACTTTGAAAAGCAGGACTTCCATGACCTGGCCAACACCCTCTCCGGTATCCAGGGGCGCTTCTTGATGACCATTAACGACACGCCAGAGGTGCGGGAAATATTCAAGGGATTCAAAATCGAGGAGGTGCATTTGAGGTATTCGGTGAGCCGAAATTGTAAGGCCAGGGGAAAGGCGCGCACCGAATTGCTGGTGGCGAATTACTGATGCGGTGGAGGTGTTTTTGATTTAGAATTTTTCTGCGTTTACTTGCAAGGAATTCTTATTTTACGTGCGAGCTTACACCTGAAAAAAGGAGTGAAAAAAATGGGTAGACCCCCCCATTTCGAACAAGAAATTTCAAGTTAAGACCGGAGGGCGACCGGAGAACGAAAAAAAGGGCCTAGAGGATTTCCCCTAAGCCCTTGCTATTTCTGGTGCGCCCGGCACGATTCGAACGTGCGACCTGCGGATTCGTAGTCCGACACTCTATCCAGCTGAGCTACGGGCGCCTAAATGAGATGGGATTTATAACGCACATTGTCTTGTTCGGCAACAAGTTTATAAGGATCGTCCCGCTGAAATTTTTCGTTGATAGTTACGGGGTCTTGAGGGCATAGGGGGCGAGAAAGGCGAGACCGGTGCGGTTCAGCAGTTCGCCGAATCGTTCCCCTTCTTTGTTCTCCGTCTTGAAATGGGTGAGGCAGGTTTCGATGATGGCCAGGGTGGTTTCCGCGGAAAAGATTCCGGAAAGTTCGCGGCCAAGCTGCGGGTGACGGCCCAATTTGCCGCCCAGCAGGATGCGGTAGCCGGTGACCCCCTGGGCGATGGCGCCGGTTGGGCAGGCCCTGGCGCATTGGCCGCAGGCCAGGCAGCGCTGCCAGTCGAACTGCGGGCCGGTTTCCGGCCCGGCAAGGGTAATTCCCTCCTCCCGGCAGGCGGCCAGGCAGGCCCCGCACTCCGAGCAGGGGGAGTCGGTCAGTTTGGGAAGGGAGGCGCTGATCAGGCCGATGTCGACAATCTGGGGGCGGGAACAAGCGTTGGGGCAATCAGCCATGGTAACCCGGAACTCATGGTGCAGCTTGAGCGGGCCGGACACCCGGCCTTGCATGAATTCCTTGAGATTTTGCGCGCGCAGCAGGGCTTCCAGCCGTTGAGCCAGATCCTCTCCGGTGTCGATGCGGTTGGGGCAGCCGCTCTGCCCGAAACAGCTCTCCAGGGCAAAGCCTTGCACCTCGTCTTCCTGATGGTGCAGGTAACGTTGCTGGCAGGCCGTAACATGCGCCATAGCTACCACGGCGGCTCCGGCCTGCTGCGCCTCGGCCTCCACCCTTTTTCGCACGCGCTTGCGGACGAAAAAAGGCACCTTGGCCACGGCCTGTTCCGCATCCTTGTCCCACTCCATGGTTCACCTCATAAGCTGATTGTCTGGCAACAATACTGCGGAAAAGAATGGAAGGCCTTGATCCAAGTCAAGGTCGGCGGATCACGCCGGCGTTTGCTGTAAAAAATCGAGAAAGGTGCTGCAGATGGGGGAGGGCTGCCGGTTTTTGCGGGTGATCAGATAAAACGGGCGGGAGAGACGGATGTTGCTTAAGGGCACCGCCACCAGGGAGCCGCGTTCGATATCCTCGGCCACGGCCCGGCGGGAGAGGATGGCGATGCCGACCTCTGCCTTGACCCCTTGGCGGACCGCCTCGGTGCTGCCCATCTCGGCCACGATCTGCAGCCGGCTGAGATCCAGGTGTTTTTCGAGCAACTGGGTCACGACCCGGCGGGTGCCGGAGTCCCGTTCCCGGATGATCATCGGCTCGGTGAGCAGCCGGGCGGGGTCCACCGCCTTTTCCTTAGCAAAGGGATGGGAGGGATACACAGCCAGGACCAGTTCGTCGTCAAGGATTTCCAGCCAGTTCAGGGCCGGGTCGCTCCAGCGGGCGCCGACCACGCCGAATTCGGTGTCGCCGGCCAGAACCCCGTCCGCCACGGTGCGGGAGTTGCCAATGGAGAGGGTGATCTGGATGGCGGGATGGAGTTTTTTGAAACCGCCGATCCGTTGCGGCAGGACATAGGCGCCGGGGATGGTGCTGGCCCCGAGGCAGAGATGGCCGGCCATCTCTCCGCGGTAACTGGCCATGGCCTGCATGGTCTCCTGGCGGAGGCGGATGATCTTTTTGGCGTATTTGTACAGGATCTGTCCCGCCTGGGTGGGCAGGGCTTCGCGGCCCAAGCGGTCCACCAGCCGCTCCTCGAGCAGCTCTTCCAGGCTGCGGAGATGTTCGCTCACCGTGGGCTGGGAAAGGAAGACGGCCTCGGCGGCCTTGGTAAAACTCTTCAGTTCAACGACCTTGCAGAAGACCTCGAGACGATGAATATCCATGGGAAATTTGGCCCTCTCGACTATTGGTTGGGATAGTTATAGTCGATATAGACCATTTATCGTCTCAATGCAAGGGCGGCGGGGTCTTTGTCTCGCAACTCTTTGTTTTGGCGGATTGATCATCGCAGCCGCTGCAGGTGCAGCCGCAGCCGGTTTTGCTCCCGCTCAGCTGGCGGCGGATGCGGCGGCCGATGAAAAACATGCAGGCCACGATGATGAAAAGGATGATGAGGTTCTGCCACATGGTGTTCTCTCCTTAGTCTCGGTTCGTGTTAGCCGGCAAACCCCAGCGCCCGTCCGCCCTGATAGACCAGGGTGGCCAGCAAAAAGGCGAGGGCGGTGTTGAAGCAGATGGCGAAAAGCCCCCATTTCCAGGAGCCGGACTCCCTGGAAATGCACACCACCGTGACAAAGCAGGGTGCGTAAAACATGACAAAAACGATGAGGGCCAGGGCCACCACCGGGTTCCAGTGCGGGTCCTGTGCCAGGGTTTCGGAAAGGGAGGCATTGTCCTCCGGGTCGGTTTCGCCCAGGGAATAGGCCGTGCCCAGGGTGGTGACGATGACCTCCTTGGCCGCAAACCCGCCGACCAGGGCAATATTGGTCCGCCAGTCAAAGCCGGGGAGCCAGCTGACGGTTTCCATGGCCGTGCCGATCCTGCCGGCCAAGGAGTGGCGCAGGGCGCTGCCCGCCTGGGCGGTGTCGATGGCGGCCAGCTTTTCCTTGAGGGACAGCGCCTCCGTCGTCTGGCCGGCAGAGGCGGTTACCTCCTGGCGTTGTTGGGCGAAGAACGCTTCTTCCGATTGCGGCAAGCCCGGAAAGGTCATCATGGCCCAGATCAGGATGGAGATGGCCAGGATGGTGGTGCCCGCTTTCTTGATGTACTGCCAGGTTCTCTCCCAGGTATGGATGAGCAACCCCCGGAAGGTGGGAAAGCGGTAGGGCGGCAGCTCCATGACAAAGGGAGTGGATTCGCCGCGCAACACGGTGAGCCGCAGGATTTTGGCGGCGGTGAGCGCCACCCCCCAGGCCAGCAGGGTCAGGAGGAACATGAGCTGGGCCTGGCTGTGGGAAAAGAAGGTGGCGGTGAGCAGGGCGAGGACCGGCAGCTTGGCCCCGCAGTTCATGAAGGAAACGGTGAGCAGGGTGGCCAGCCGTTCGCGGGGGGAGCGCAGGGTGCGGGCGGCCATGACGCCGGGCACGGCGCACCCCCCGGCAATGCCGCCGGACACGATGTAGGCCATGACCGAACTGCCATGCAGGCCGAAGATGCGGAAGACTCGGTCCATCATGAAGGCGACCCGGGCCAGATAGCCGGAGTCCTCGAGGATGGCGATGCCGAAAAACATGAACATGATCATCGGCACAAAGCCGAGCACTCCGCCCATCCCGTCGATGACCCCGGAGATGAGCATGGATTTGAGGTGGCCGTCCGGCAACAAGGCGCTCAGGTTGGTGCTCAGCCAGCCGAAGAATGCCGCAAGCCAGGCAACGGGTAGTTCGCTGTAGGTGAAGGTGAATTTGTAGAGGCCCAGCAGAACGGCGAGCATGATGAGCGGCCCCAAAAACCGGTTGGTCAGAACCTTGTCGATCCGGTCCGAGGCATGGAGCCGGTCGATGTCGAATTTATGGGTGATCACCTCCTGGCGGAGCACGGATTTGATGTAGCCGTAGCGGTGGTCGGCAATGATGGCCTCCGGATAGGTTTCCATGGTCTGGTGCAGGTGCTCGGAGACCTTGGCCACGATCTCTTGCAGTTCCGCGTCCACGGCCGGATTGTGTGCGCGCCCCTTTTCCCGGATTTGGCTGTCGCCCTCCAGGTATTTGAGCGCCAGCCAGCGCGGGGCATAGCTGTCGGTCATGAATCCGGCTCCGGCGATGCGCTGCGCCATGGTTTGCAGGGCGAGGTCCACGTCTTCTCCGTAGGAGATGTGCAGGGGGTTCCAGGGGATGTTTTTTTGGGCCAGCTCCAGGGCCGCCCCCATCAGCTCGGGGGTGCCTTTGCCGGAGCGGGCGATGATGGGGATGACCGGCACCTTGAGAAGATCGGCGAGCCTTTGCGCGTCCAGGCTGATCCCGCGATCCTGGGCCACGTCGATCATGTTGAGGGCGATGATCATGGGCACCCCGAGTTCGAGGAACTGGGTGGAAAGATAGAGGTTGCGTTCCAGGTTGGAGGCGTCGGCGATATTGATGACCACGTCGGGCTTTTCCTGCACCAGATAGTCGCGGGCCACCACCTCTTCCACCGAATAGGCGGTGAGAGAATAGGTGCCGGGCAGGTCGATGATCGTGGCTTGCTCGCCGGAGGCAAAGGTGTAGGCACCGGCTTTTTTTTCCACGGTGACGCCGGGGTAGTTGCCCACGTGCTGGCGGGCGCCGGTCAGGGTGTTGAAGAGGGTGGTTTTGCCCGCGTTGGGGTTGCCGGCCAGGGCGATGGTCAGGGGTGACATTACAGGCTCTCCTCGGGGCTGGCGACTTCCACTTCAATATAATCCGCTTCGCTGTTGCGCAGGGTCAGGGTGCCGCCCATGATTCTGATTGCCACCGGATCGTAGAGGGGAGCCCGGCCCATGATGGTGATGCGGGTGCCGGGAACAATGCCCATGTCGCGGATGCGCCGGCCAAGCTCGCCACCGACCTTGACCGCGGTGATGATGCCTGCCTGATCTTTCTGCATTTCGCGGAGGGGAATTGTTGGCATGCGTGTTCTCCATGGTGCGGGTGGTGATTGCGGCTGACGAGGGGCAATAATAAAAAGTCGCGGTTAAGAAGTCAATATCTTTTTTAGGCTATAGAATAAAATTATACAACCCAAACTTTTCTGCTCAGGATTCCGCGTTGTAGGGGCAAGGCTGGGTTGGGTTTTCGGCGTTGGTTGATTGGAGAAGCCACAGCTAGAGGCGGCGCAGCGCGAATGGTAGTCAGAATGGCGGTGCCCCACTCCTTTGTATGGGAAGTGGGGCACCGGGAAAATCGGAAAAGCGGTTTTTGCTACTCCCGGGTGTTGCGCATCATGCCCAGGGAGTTGGGGTGGTGGAGGTCCGTATCCATATTTATGGTATGGCAGACCTTGCAGTTGCGGTTGGCGCCCAGCGGGTAGGGGTTGGCCTGATACTGCCGGGGGCCGAAGTTGTCCCGCTCCCTTTCGTAAGGGTTGCTGGCGGGATACTCGGCGTGGGGGCTGCCGTGGCAGGCGGCGCAATGGATGCTGCCCGAGTCATCGTGCCGGTTGCGGTAGAGGTCATCATCGCCCTTGGTCCAGGCATTAAAAGCGCTGTCTGCTTCCGGTGGTCCGAAGTTGACATGGCAGGTAAGGCAATCCGGTTGTTGCACCCAGGGGATGCGGGGTTGTATCCCGGCAAGGCCCGCCGCCATTCTTGGGGTGAGGTGCTGCATCAGCCGGGCCGCTCCGGGTTTGCCGGCATTTTTTTCGGCAAGGAGGAGGGAGAGGGCGTGGTCTTCCAAGGCGCCGTGGCAGTTGGTGCAGTCAAGTCCGGCCTCGTGATGGACCCCGCGGAGAAAACGGGTCCCTCCCTGTGGGCTGCTGGGGTGGCAGAGCGCACAGGCCTCGGCCCCCCGGCCGCCCAAAAAGTTGGCGTGGAAGCCGTGGATGGAGGCGGAGAGGTTGAGCAACCCCGGTTTGCCGGGGGCATTCAGCATCGGGTCCGGGTGGCAGCTCTGGCAGAGGACAGGCTTGCCAGCCTTGGCCATGGACACCAAATTGGTTTTGTTGAACCGGTCGTGCATGGTCAGGATGTCCTGGGCGGTGGCGGCTGAGATTCCCGCTTGGCCCTTGCGCCAGGTGCCGCCATGGCAGGTCTTGCAGCCCATCTCGGTTGCCACCGGAGCCACCATGCGGGTGGCGGCAAGCAGGGCTTTGGTACTCTTGTCCCTGGCCTCGATGGTAAAGCTCGGATAGGGCTGGTATCCCCCCTGGGCGGGATAGGGAACCACCGGGACATTCTTCGCGACAAAGGACTTCCCCTTTTGCGTAAGCTGCATGAAGCCGGAAAGCCCCTGGCGAGAAAGGCCGATATTCTCAGGCAGGTTCCTGCCGAACAGAGCGGGCAGGTGCTTCCAGAAATCCACCTGCAGGGCTGGTTTTTCAAAGCCCGGCTCCACCCGGAAGATAATATCTACTCCCTCGGTGACCACCGCCGGGGTTGGCCCGCGCCGGATGAGTTGGGCAAAGAGATCGTTTGCCGGAGGCATGAGGCTGAACGAGCCGTCCGCGTCGCTGATGCTGTGCATGCCGAGGTTGTTCCAGGCAAGGAGGACGTAACCGTCCTGCTCCGGGTTAAAGGGCAGCGGGGCCAGCGGGGAGGCGTTGAGGTTTGCTGGGGGTGCTGCCGGTTTTTTGCCCTGCAACCCTTCGATCAGAAATGTGGCCAAGGCATGGCGCTCCGCCTCGGTGCCGGGGAATGGCGGCATGCAGCCAAAGATGAGTTTGCCCTGGCCGCTGATCTCGCTCTCCATCACGTAGACGGACTCGTATTTGGCGCTTAATTTTCGGATGTCGCGAATGGGGCCGCCGATGGAATGGCAGGAGGAGCACATGATGTTGTAAATCTGTCTGCCGACCACCAGCCGGTTTTCCTCGGTGATCTCCTTGGTGACCCATTTGGCCGAGGCCAGGATGCCCTTGGTCTGGACCGCGTCGACATCCTTGGCCAGGATGGAATTGGCGTAGATGTGGCCGTACAGGGTAAAGGGCCGGCGGCTTCCTTCCCGGATGTACTCAAAGGCGCCCATGTAAGTGATGCCGAGAAGCAGCAGGACCACGGCCAGGGAGCGGGTGGCTGTGCGCGGCAGCCGGATCACCATGATCAGGCCGCCGAAAAAAAGAAGCGGCGAAGCCCAGAGAAAGATGGTGAGAAAGGGGGCCAGCTCCGGGCTGAAGTTAACGATCCATGCCCTTTGCGGCTCGGGCAGGGCCTGCACATACCACCAGGCCGAGGCCAGGAACAACAGGAAGGGAGCAAGGAGCCAGGCGGCGCAGTAGCGGACCATGCGTAACCGAAAGGCTTCTTCCTTGATGGCTGTGGAGGTGAGAAAGCCATACAGCCCCGCCAGCATCAGGCAGAGGAAGGTGCGGAAGAAAAGGGCCGGCCAGAAAGCGGGATTGAAGATGCCGTCCCAGAAGTTGCCGGTGGTCAGCCACTCCCCCGGGGTGAGCATGAAACCGATGATCCCGTTAATGGCAAAGAGGGAGAGCCAGGCGAAGATGAAATAGAGCCAGCCGATGAGAAGATGGCTGCGCCGCTCCATGCGGCCGAAGGTCTGGTAGTAGATGAGGATGGACACGATCTCCCCGAGAAAAAAGACCCATTCGATGGCCCAGCCGAAGACAAAATTGTGGATGAGGATCGAGGTGGCGGCCGGGGCGATGAGGGCGATGGTGAACCAGATGCCCACCCCGGTGATGGCGCCTAGCACCAGGGTGAGGAGCAGGAAGAACTTGGTGTGTTGCCGGGTGTAGTCCAGAATGGGTTGCGAGCCTTCCCTATAGCCCTTCATCTCGGTGAGTACGAGAAAGAGGCCGCCGCCGATGGCGAAATGGGAGATGTACACATGGAGGACGGCGATGAGGGCGATGAGCAGGCCGCCGCCGGAAAAATCCAACTGCCAGACCGGATAGTTCATCAGCGCACCTCCTCAGGGACCCGGGCCGCGAGTCTGAGCATGTAAATGACCACTGCTACCCCGATCACCAGAATGGCCAGGAAGAGAAACATCGGCGACCATTGCGGCACGACCTGCAGATCGGCGGGATGGAAGTATTTGGCCAGATAGGCCTGCCGGGCCAGATCGCGTACCAGGACCATGAAGAGGATAGTTGCCGCCATGGCGACGGTGGCCGGCCAGACCCGCTCCTTGGCGCCATAGTAGAGAGCGAAAAAAGCCGCGATCAGGGCGGCGAGGAAAAGGGAGGTGTGCAGGAGGGCACCGCCGACAAAGAGTTGGAACACGTTTTTGGGCAGGGAAAAAAGAAAGGGGATGCCGGTGCCGATTTCAACCACCGTGGCGTAGGTAAACCATTGCATCCCGGCACGCAACCGTTTTTCAGCCCCGGTTGCGCCCTTTTTTTGTTGAAAGAAGGCGAGAATCGCCAGAAAAAGGCCGCCTGTAGCCACGGAGGCCACGACAAAGTGCAGATAACGGGGGAGGAGGGTCGGGTCGGCCAGGTTGAGGAAGGTGCCGTTCGGCCGGTGGAAATAGGCGCCCCAGATCTGCGGGGTCTGCATCAGGGTTATATTGTTGACAAAGAAAAAGGCGATTGTCAACAGGAGCACAAGGCTTGTGACCAGAGCCCGTTTTCTGGAGGTGGCGGGGAGATCACCAGCCATCTTATAAAGATAGGCGCTGTAGTAGGCGAGAATGAGCAACCCGACGATGGAAAGCCAGTACACCCCCATGAGGATGGAGCTGGTGTAGATGAAATGGCCGTAGAGCACCTGGAGAAAAAGAAGAGGCGCCACCCCGAAGTTCACGGCAAAGGCGATGGTGTATGGCAGTTTTCCGGCAATATCCCGGCAGGGGGGCGGGTCGGTGGGCTGGGCCCGCATTTCCCTGACCATGGCGATCATGGCGCTGCCCAGCATGGCGTTCATGAAAACAAGATGGGCGAAAAAGGTCAGGATAAGGAGAAGCTGGAAAAACTCCCAGGGGGCCGGAATGGTGTCGGGGGTTGGGATAAGAAAGGCTGGGTCCATGGCTGGTCTCCGTATGGATAAAAGTTTCTTCAGTATAGCATGAAAAGGATTTGCAGGGAAAAAATCCGATAGAACAGGGGCATGCCGGGGACAGAAAAAATGGTCGGAGTTACAAAGAAGATAGAATGAGATAATAGGAGTAATATTGAGATATGAAGAGAAAAGTTTAATGTTTAGTGGTTAATGAAATGATTTTTTCTTCCTGCCTTGCGGGGGTAACCACATGGAATTTTGCGGTTTTTGAGGCTGGTTGCAAAATGGGCGAAATATCCAGTTTTTAGAGGGTTTTCAGGAGATTTACGCCCGTTTTCCTGGGGTTGTGGGCTGTTGAAAACTTGTCGAGCCGGGGAGGGGAAATTCCTTGAGACCGGTTTTGAC